>JAGYIT010000003.1 GCA_018402445.1 Akkermansiaceae bacterium
GAGTCGAACCCCTGTCCGGAACGCCATCTACGCAGGCTTCTACACGTTTAGCGGATCATCTGATGTTTCGGAAACGCTGGGCCGACCCGCCGCGTTGCTTTTCCTAGGATCCTGTTGTGTCTCGACCGGATGCCCGTTTCCCCGGCTCCCGATCCAGTCTGCTAAGTTTCGCCTCCTCCCCTAACAGACATCAGGGATTTGACGTGACCGTCAATTAAGCGGCCAATGCGAGCTCGTTGGAGTCTGCATTTATTTGTTTTGGGCGGCTTTTTTAAGAGGCCAACCGACCAACCTCTACGTGCAGCCAGCGCTTCAGACATTCCGTCGAAACCAGAACGCCCCCATTCGCCAAGCGAGCCACAGGGTAACGCGGCGGCGGGTTTATTCAACGGGAAAATTTTGCGGTTTCGATTCCCGTATTACTGATGACGGTGAGAACCACCAATGCGACCGATTGACCTCGGTCGAACTTTCATGGAAGTTCGGGCATGAACTGGGTCACGGTGATATGGTCGGCGGTGGCGGGCGCTGGCTTGCTGCTGGCCTCGATCCATTTCCTGATCTGGGCGCGAAGCCTGCGCTCATGGGCGCATCTCTGCTTCGTTTTCGCTGTGCTGGGTGTGGTGTGGCTGGCGGCCGGGGAGTTAGCCGGTATGCGGGCCGACACCCCGGAGAGCTACGCCGACATCGCGCGGTGGCAGCATCTGGGAAACGGTGTGGCGATGGTCGCTTGCCTTATGTTCGTCCACTTCCATTTCAACACCGGGCGGATGTGGCTGTTAGGTGTAGCGGTGGTTCTGAGGGTGCTTGCGGTGATCGCCAATTTCACAACCGGCCAGAACCTCCACATACAGGAACTTCACAGCCTGCGGACGGTGATATTTCTCGGCGAGGAGGTGACAATTCTAGGAGAGCTGATCGTGAACCCATGGGTGAAATTAGGGCAACTCGCCGCCTTGTTCCAGCTCATCTATGTGGCGGACGCCTCGCGGAGGCTCTGGTGCTCGGGCGGATGGGATCGGCGGCGGAGGGTGTTGCTGATTGGAGTGAGCCTGATGGCCTTCGGAATCTACGTTTCGCTCCACGCTGGCCTGATGGTGATTTACGGGATGCGGCTGCCTTTGGTCGTCAGCCTGCCTTTCCTGGCGGTGGTGATGGGGATGGGGTATGAACTTATGCGCGATACGATACGCTCCGCACAGTTGGCGGCGGATCTGAGGGAGTCGGAAGACCGGCTGGCATTGGCTTCTAACGCCGCGCAGTTCTCCATCTGGAAATGGAACATCCCAAGTGGCGAGATCGAGGTTTCCATGGAAGGTCGGCAATTGTATGGGGTGGCCGACGAAGGTCGCATCGACTTTAACCGTTTTTCCGAAACCGTGCATCCCGACGACCGCGGAGTGGTGTCGGCGGCGATCAGCAGCGCGTTGGCTGTCGGAAAATATGACGTTGAGCACCGTGTCGTGCTGCCGGATCAAAAGGTTCGCTGGATCGCCGCCAGCGCTGTGACCGAGTGCGATCAGCAGGGGACGCCCTTCCTGTTGCGCGGAGTATCGATCAATATTTCAGACCGCAAGGCGGCCGAGGATGATGTCGCCGCGCACCGCATGGAACTGGCGCATCTGTCGCGCGTCGGAATTCTGGGTGAGCTGGCGGGTTCCATCGCCCATGAGCTCAACCAGCCGCTCTCCGCGATGCTGAGCAACGCGCAGGTCGGCCGGATCCACCTTGACGCTCCTTCTCCTGACATGAAGGAGATGCGGGAGATTCTCGAGGATATCACCGCGGATGCGAAACGCGCCGGCGGAATCATCCACGGCATGAGGGCGATGTTCAAAAAGGACGCGCCGATCAATCCGCAGCCGGTGGATCTGGACGAGTGCGTCACCCAAGTGTTTTCGCTGCTGCGGAGCGAGATCATTTCACGCAAGGTGACGGTGGAGCATCATTCGTCCGCCGGGAGGGTCAGTGCCATCGCCGGGCGCGTCGAGGTTCAGCAAATCCTGATCAACCTGCTGCTCAACGCTTTCGACGCGACGGGCAACGGCGGATCTCCGGGCAGCAGGCACATCCAGGTCACCACCCGTGCCGAGAGGGGTCGGGTTACGGTATCTGTGCGTGATTACGGGCCGGGTATTCCGGACGACATCCGGGCTCGTCTGTTCGAGCCGTTCAATTCCACCAAGCCGGGCGGACTCGGACTCGGCCTTGCCATCAGCCGCAGCATCGCACGGCGCTTCGGCGGCGATCTCACGGTGGAAAACCACCCGGAGGGCGGCGCGGTTTTCTGCCTGTCCATGCCTGCGGTTTCCGGTAAACATAAGGAATCATCACCTGCGGGTGATCCCTCATGAATCCGGCGGTAGCTACAGTTTACATCGTTGATGACGACGCATCGGTCAGGCGCAGCCTCTCGCGGCTTGTGCGCCAGGCCGGTATGGACGCCCGGGATTTCGCATCGGCGGAGGAGTATCTCCTTTCGCGTGAAAAGCCCTTGCAGCAACCCACTTGTCTTGTGGTCGATCTGCAGATGCCGGGACTCAGCGGACTCGATCTGCAATCCGAACTCGCCCGCCGCTTGAACAAGCGCCCGGTGATCTTCATCAGTGGAAATGCTGACATTCCCTCCACGGTGCGGGCGATGCGGCAGGGTGCGGTGACCTTCCTAACGAAACCCTTCGAACCTGCCGAATTGCTGCGTGCGATCGCCGAGGCATTGGAAAAGTGCCGGAAACAAATCGCGGCGGATGCGGGCATGAATGATATCGCCGCGCGTATCGGAGAACTCACCGAGCGTGAGCGCGAGGTGATGTCCTGGGTGATCACAGGTGCCTTGAACAAACAGATCGCGGCCGAACTGGGGATCGTCGAGCGGACCGTGAAAGTTCATCGCGCACGGGTCATGGAAAAGATGAGGGTCGTCTCGGTGGCCGAGCTTGTGCGGCTTTGCGATGCGGTTGCGTTCGCGCCGGCGGTGCGGCCGCAGCCTGGTTCGTGAGACGTGCCGCTGTTTCCCTAAGGTGCAATAGCGGAATGATTCCACAGCCGTCATGATGAGGACGGTTATGCCTGCCGCCACGCCCACCATTTTCCTGATCGACGACGACAACAGCGTCCGCCGCGCCCTCATCCGCGTGATGGAGTCGGCGGGTCTCGATACACTCTCCTTCGCCACGGCGGAGGACTTCCTCGCACACTTCAACACCGGCAGCGACATGCCTCCCGGCTGTGTGGTCACTGACATGACCTTGCCCGGCATGAGCGGCTTGGAACTCAAACTACACCTGAACGCCGCGCGGAAACCAATACCGGTCATACTTCTCACCGCCAACGACACCGCCGATACGCGCGCCGCCGCCCATGAAGCCGGAGCCGTGGGCTACTTCCGCAAGCCTGTGGATACCCAGGCGCTTCTGGACGTGATCCGGTGGGCGACCAATCACGCGTTATCCTCCGCCATCGCCTGATTTTTTTTCACGATACTGAACCACAACCGAAACATATGAAACCAACACACCTGATAAGAACCGCATTGTGCGGCCTGGTCGCACTAACGGCCGCCGCATCTGCCCAAACCAAGAAACCCAACGTCCTTGTCATCTGGGGCGATGACATCGGCACCTGGAACATCAGCCACAACAACCGCGGCATGATGGGTTACAAGACGCCGAACATCGACCGGATTGCTAAGGAAGGCGTCGGTTTCACGGATTACTACGCCCAGCAATCCTGCACCGCTGGCCGCGCCGCCTTCATCAGCGGCTCCTCCCCGATCCGCTCCGGTATGACCAAGGTCGGCATGCCCGGCGCGAAGGAAGGCTGGCAGAAGACCGACGTCACCATGGCCACCGTGATGAAGAGCCAAGGCTACATGACCGGACAGTTCGGCAAGAACCACCAGGGAGATCGCGACGAGCACCTGCCCACCATGCATGGCTTCGACGAGTTCATGGGCAGCCTTTATCACCTCAATGCCGAGGAGGAACCCGAGCAACGCGACTATCCGCGCGACATGATCCTGAAAAACGGCAAAACCTTCCTTGAAACCTTCGGCCCCCGCGGCGTACTTCATTGCAAAGCCGACGGCAAGGGCGGGCAGACCATCGAAAACCTCGGCCCGCTCACCAAGAAGCGCATGGAAACGATCGACGAGGAATCCCTCGCTGCCGCCAAAGACTTCATCACCCGCATGCACAAGGAGGGCAAACCCTTCTTCTGCTGGTGGAACGGCACCCGCATGCACTTCCGCACCCACGTCAAGGACGAGCACATCGGCATCAGCGGCAAAAGCGGCGACGAATACCACGACGGGATGGTCGAGCATGACATGCACGTCGGCGAACTGCTCAAGCTCATCGATGAACTCGGCATCGCCGACAACACCATCGTCCAATACTCCACCGACAACGGCCCGCACTACAACACCTGGCCCGATGCCGGCACCACGCCTTTCCGCGGCGAGAAGAACTCGAACTGGGAAGGCGCTTTCCGCGTGCCCTGCTTCATCAAGTGGCCCGGACAATTTCCCGCCGGAACCACCCTCAACGGCATCGTTTCCCACGAAGACTGGCTGCCCACCTTCGCCGCCGCCGCCGGCGCGCCTGACATCAAGGAGAAACTACTCAAGGGCGGAGTCGAACTCAACGGTCGCACCTACAAGAACCACATCGACGGCTACAACATGCTCGATTACCTTAGCGGCAAGGCAGAGGAATCCCCGCGCAACGAGTTCATTTACCTGAATGACGCCGCAGAAGTCGTCGCTATCCGCGTCGGAGACTGGAAGGCCACCTATCTCGAAAACCGCGCCGAGCAACTGCAAGTCTGGCGCGAACCTTTCGTCCACCTGCGCCTGCCCTTGCTGACCAACCTGCGCCGCGATCCGTTCGAGAAAGCACAGCACAACTCGAACACCTATCACGACTGGATGATCGACCGCGCATTTGTTCTCGTCCCCTTACAGGGAGTGGCAAGCCGCTTCCTCATGACATTGAAGGACTTTCCACCCAGCCAGACTCCGGGAGATTGGAGCCTTGAAACGCTAGAAAAGCAGATCAAGTCGATGTCTCCTCCGGTGAGGTAATCTTTTCTCATTCGCTCGCAGGGTATCGGCTTACAGGCCGATACCCTGCCTTCTTTCCCACAACTCAAAACTTAACCCTTTTTTCACACTTCGAACCACCGTGAAACACACATTCACCACGCTCATCGCATGTGCCCTGCTTTCGGTCACCACCTTGGCTGCCGATCCTCTTCCCTCGTGGAACGATGCCGCACCGAAACAGGACATAATAAGCTTCGTCGAAAGCGTAACCAAGGAAGGCTCTACGGACTTCGTTCCCGCGCCCGAGCGCATCGCCGTCTTCGACAACGACGGCACCTTATGGGCCGAGCAGCCGATGTATTTCCAGGCGATTTATATCTTTGATCGCATCAAGCAGCTCGCCCCCCGACATCCCGAATGGAAGGATAGGGAACCCTTCGCCTCCGTTCTCAAAGGCGATCTGAAAGCCGCCCTTGCGGGTGGAGAAAAGGGATTGCTTGAAATGACCATGGCCACCCACGCCGGCCTGACATCCGAAGAATTCAACAAATCCGTCACCGACTGGCTCGCAACCGCCAAGCATCCGAAAACCGGTATGCCCTTCACCGATATGGTCTATCAGCCCATGCTTGAACTGCTCACCTATCTCCGCGCGAACGGTTTCAAAACCTTCATCGTCTCCGGCGGCGGCATCGACTTCATACGTCCTTGGGCGGAGAAAGCCTATGGCATACCGCCCGAACAGGTGATCGGCTCTAGCATCAAGGCGAAATATGAAATACGCGACGGCAATCCGGTCATCGTCAAATTGCCGGAACTGAACTTCATCGACGACAAGGGCGGGAAACCGGTTGGTATTCACCATCACATCGGCCGTCGGCCGATCTTCGCCGCGGGCAACTCCGACGGCGATTTCGAAATGCTCGAATGGACTACCAGTGGCAAGGGCGCGCGCCTGGGAATGATCATACATCATACCGACGCCGAACGCGAGTTTGCCTACGACCGCGAAAGCCATATCGGCAAGCTCGATAGAGGCCTCGATGAAGGCCCGAAACGCGGCTGGACTATGATCAACATGAAAAACGACTGGATAAAAATATTTCCGAAATAACCTAACACCAAAAAATCATGACACTGAAAAACAAACTGATCGCCGAGTTCTTCGGTACCTTCTGGCTCGTCTTCGGCGGCTGCGGTAGCGCAGTCCTTGCGGCGATGTTCCTGACTTCGGGAGATAATCCCGTCCAACTCGGCATCGGCTTTGTCGGTGTTTCACTGGCCTTCGGCCTCACCGTGATGACCATGGCCTATGCCATCGGACATATCTCGGGCTGCCACCTGAACCCGGCGGTCACCGTCGGACTCGTGGTTGCCGGGCGTCACCCGAAGTCGGAAATGATTCCTTACTTCGTCGCCCAAGTCATTGGCGGCATTGCGGGCGCAGCGGTTCTTTATCTGATCGCCAGCGGAAAGGAAGGTTTCAGCGCTTCTGAAAGTGGATTCGCGTCGAACGGCTTCGGCGAGCACTCGCCCGGCGGCTACTCGATGGTTGCCGCCCTCGTCGCGGAAATCGTGCTCACGTTCTTTTTCCTCCTGATCATTCTCGGTGCCACCGACAAGCGCGCCCCTGCGGGTTTCGCTCCCATAGCGATCGGCCTCGGACTGGCCCTGATCCACCTCATCGGCATCCCAGTCACCAATCTCTCGGTGAACCCCGCCCGCAGCACCGGCCCCGCGGTCTTCGTCGGCGGGTGGGCCATTGCGCAGCTCTGGCTGTTCTGGGCCGCCCCGATCATCGGTGCGGCGCTTGCGGGCATCGTCTATCCGCTGATTTCCGGCGGGAAAAAATCCTGAACCCATCCGGCGGCTCCGCCCCCTGGGAGTGGTGCCGCCTTTCACTCCATCACCTTGCCACATCCTCTCCAGTTCCTGAAATCAGCACTCATCCCATGAAACCCTGCATCCCATACCTTGCCATCGCGTTGTGCACGCCGCTCCTCCATGCGGAAGACGCGGATCTCGCCCAGAAGCTCTCCAATCCGGTCGCTGATCTCATCAGCGTGCCGATCCAGAGCAACTACGACTTCGGCATCGGCCCCGGGGACGGCACGCGGTGGACGACAAATATCCAGCCTGTTATTCCCATCGGCCTGAATGAGGATTGGAACCTGATTTCGCGTACCATCCTGCCGGTGATCGAACAAAATGGCATCTTACCCGGCGGTGCGGCGGACGAGTTCGGTCTCGGCGATGTTGTGCAGAGCTTTTTCTTCTCACCGAAATCCAGCGATCCAATCTGGGGCGTCGGCCCTGTTTTCCTGATTCCCACCGCTACGGATGCCATCCTTGGAACGGAGAAATGGGGATTAGGCCCCACCGCTGTCGTACTAAAACAACATGGGCCGTGGACTTACGGCGCGCTTGCCAACCATATCTGGGATGTCGCCGGGGATGATAGCCGTGGCTCGGTCAACGCCACATTCCTGCAACCTTTCGTTAGCTTCACCACGCCGCAGGCCACCACCTATTCGCTGAATCTGGAAAATACCTACAACTGGCAGAACAACGAGTGGAACGTGCCTATCAACTTTGTGGTCAGTCAACTGGTAAAAATGGGAGATCAACCAGTTCAGTTTTTCGCAGGTGTTCGCTACAATCTTGAAAGCCCTATCGGTGGGGCCGAGTGGGGCTTACGCCTAGGACTTACATTCCTTTTCCCCAAGAGCTAATCAATCTAACAACCAATGATTATGAGAAAATATTCTTATCACCTTTGTTCCGCCATCATTCCCATCGCACTCACCTGCCATGCGTTGGCAGGCACCACAGTCGTCGAGCAATCCATCGTTCAAACGCCGGACAAGCCGTCTTCCGCCTGGTGGTTCACCATCGCCCCCTACGCATGGGTCACCGCCACTGAGGGTGACATGGGCGTGACGGGCCGGGTCGCATCCGTGGACATCTCGATGGAGGACACCCTTGAGGAGCTAGAATTTGCTTTTATGATCGTCGCCGAGGCGGGCATCGATCGCTGGGTCTTCGGCATCGACGCCATCTACGGCGCCTCGTCCTCCAGCGCCACGTTGCCCGCCGAAGCCGCTCCGTTCACCCGGGGCAACTTGGATTTCGACCAGTTCTTCGGTCGTATCCACGCCGGCTATCAGGTGATCGAACAGGAGGATGCGCGACTCACCGCCTTTCTAGGCATGCGCTACAGCTACCTCTCCACCGAGATCTTTCTCAGCGGCGGTGCTCCGCCAGTTACTGCCGATGGCAGTAAATCATGGGTTGATCCTGTCATCGGCATGCATGGCGTTTGGGATCTCAACGACCGCTGGTTCCTTCACGGCGGAGGCGATATCGGCGGCTTCGGTGTGAATTCCGACCTCATCTGGCAGGCCAATCTCGCCCTTGGATACCGCATGAGTGAGCGCCTCTCGCTTCTCGGCGGCTATCGCGGCCTTGGTGTGGATTACACTGATGGCGGCTTCCTCGTCGATACCGTCGCCCACGGCCCAGTCATCGGGCTCAGCTACCGTTTCTGATCCAACCCCCATCCCATGAAAACGTGTAATCCCCTCTTCGCTGGTATCATCACATCAGCCCTGCTCGGCAGCGCCCTGCCCGGCGCTGAGGAACTGGATCCGAGAATCGCCGCGCTGCAAAAAACCGCAGCGGAATTTGTCACGGCATACAACGATCAGGATGCCGCCGCGCTCGCCACCCTCTTCACTGCTGACGGCGAAATCACCGTTCTCGCGGGCGACCAGCTCACCAGTGGGCGCGTAGAAATCCAAGCTCGCTACGAGCAAATCTTCGCCGATGAACCACGCCACATTTCCATCGAAGTTGGCTCCGTCAGGTTCGTGGCTCCAAACGTCGCCATCGAAGACGGCGTCTTTCACCTCACTCCGGCGGATGACGAAACGGCTCCGCCCCGGTCCACCTCCTTCACCACCGTTATGGTGAAAGAGGAATCCGCGCCTGATTGGCGTATCGCCAGCACCCGCACCCTCGGTGATGTCACCGATGCCGCAGGGCAACTCTCCGACCTTGCCGATGTGCTCAAAGGCGAGTGGACATGTCGCACCCCCGACGGCGTTCGGCTGGATCTCGCTTTTGGGTGGGATGACGGAGGGAAATTTGTCATCGGCGAAATGTTGGCCACCACCGCCGACGCGGAGCCGCAGAAAGGCAGCATCCGCATCGGTTGGGACGCCGATAAGCAACAGATCGTCTCGTGGATGTTCGATGCCGCGGGAGGTTTTAACCATGGCGCATGGATCCGCTCCGACGATGGCTGGATGATCCGCTCGCAGGGAACCACCGGCGATGGCGAGTCCCTCAGCGCCATCCAACAGCTTAGTTCGCAAGGCGCGGATACCCTGATCTGGGCCGTCAGCCAACGCGTCGTCGATGGTGAGAAAGCACCCGACAAAATCCTGAGGTGGGTGCGCCAAGCCCCGGAACCCGCCAATGAATAAACGCTAACCGATTCCCACCATGAAAAGAATCCCCGCATTCTTTGTGCTCCTCATCGGGAGCGTCCTGCTCGTTCCAACCTCGCATGCGATCGGTGACCGCCGGGATCGCGGAGGTGCCCCGGCTCCCAAACGTAGCCCGATGACGGGCTCAAAAATCGAACGCCCGGCCGCCCGTCCCGCTCCCAAGCCCGCCCCAAGACCCGCACTCCGCCCGGAAGGCAGACCCGCCCCGCGCCCGGAATTGCGCCCCGCCCTTCGACCAGAATCCCGCCCCGCCCCACGCCCGGAAATGCGCCCCGCCCTTCGACCGGAAACCCGCCCTGCCCCACGCCCGGAAATGCGCCCCGCCCTTCGACCGGAAACCCGCCCTGCGGAGCGACCCTCGGTGCAGCGCCCGGAAACGCTCCCCGGCAAGCTGCCCGATCGCAGGCCGGATACGCGCCCGTCCATAGAGCGCCCGGGTCACACTCGCCCCAACACACTGCCGGGCATGGTCACTTATCCGAACCGTCCGGACAATCGCCCGAACATAGACCGCGATAAAATCAATATCGGGGATCGCAATAACATCCATATCGACAAGGTCAATATCGGCCGCCGCAACATGGGACTCAACCGTCCGTCCACACTTCCGGCCAACCGCCGCGACTGGGACGGCAACCGCTGGGGCGGGAACCACGGAGTCTGGGGCAACAACGTGAACATCAACATCAACAACAACTTCAGCCAGAACAACAATTTCTCCTACCGCCCGAACCATTGGGGCGCCAGCCCGTGGTGGGGAGCCGGCCATTGCCACACCTGGCATCACGGCCATTGGGGATACGGCTGGAACAGCAGCTATTACCGCCGCCACTGGTATTATTCCGACAATGATTTCGCCTCCGGTTTCATGTGGGGCATCGCGGTCTGGAGCTTGGGAAACCTGATCTACGATATGGGTTACCAATCCTACAAAAACCCCTATCCCGCGCCGCCTGTGCAGAACACCTACATCACCTACGCGCAGCCGGTATCGGTGGCCGCGGCCGCCAACCCTCCCGGCGATGAGAAGGCAGCCGAACTCGCCGAAACCAAGTCCAACGAAGCTCTCGTGCGGTCACGCGCCGCCTTCCGGAAAGGTGACTACCTCACCGCCTCCAAGGCCGTGGACGAGGCGATCGCCCATACCCCGGGCGATGTCACCCTTCACGAATACCGCGCGCTGGTTTTCTTCGCGTTGGGAAAATACCCGGATGCGGCGGGCGTTCTCAATCCCGTGCTCGCGTCCGGCCCCGGCTGGGGCTGGGACACCATGGTCGGCTTCTACACAAGCTCCGGAACTTACAGCGATCAGCTCGGCAAACTGGAAGCATACGCCAAAAGCGCTCCCGAAAAGGCGGATGCCCGTTTCCTGTTAGGCTACCATTACATGGTCTGCGGGCACATGGAACAGGCCAACGCCGAGTTCTCCAAAGCGGCGGAACTGCAACCGGCGGACAACATTTCCCGCCAGCTCCGCGATCTCACCGCAGCTTCCATCCCCAATGCCGGGGCGGCCGATGCCGAGCCTCCGGCCAGACCCGCACCCGTGGCTCCCGATCAACTCGTCGGCACCTGGGTGAGCCAGCGCGGCGCGGACGGGAAAGTCACTTTCACGATGACCGAGGCCGGTGATTACACCTGGGCGTTCCTGAACGCAGGCCAGGCAAGCGAACTCCGCGGAACCTACGGCCTCGACGACAAGGGACTGCTCGTGCTCACCAGCGACGACACCCAGATGGTCTCCGCTGTGGAGATGAAGAAGGACAAGATGATGCACTTCGCGCTCGTTGGGGCTCCCGATGGAGATCCCGGCCTTGATTTCATGAAAGAATGACATAATCCAGCTCCATGAAAATCATGCAATTACCGGCTCTCGCGGCCCTCGCTTTTCTCCAGTGCGCATCCGCACAAGCGGATGCTGGCTATGAAAGCGGCGTGCTGCTCAACGCCTCCGTCCTGCTTCCCGCCGACCTCCTGCGAGGGGAATCACACCGCGTGCGCGATCACGTGGCGACGGACGGCTACTTGGCCCACTTCGAGATCGACAGTGATTTCGGAACCTTCGACGCCATCGGTGTGCCACAGGCGAAACGCCGCATCGCCGAGATCGCAGCGATCAAGAAACTGGTGGAAACCAGCAAGGGCGACCTTTTCGCCGAGGGTCTCAGGCGCTCCGTCGAGCAACCGATCGATGCCGTGAAAAACATCGTCACCCACCCGGTGGAATCCGTCAAACAGGCGCCCGCCACCGTCGGTCACTTTTTCACCAAGGTGGGTTCCGCCATCGGGCGTGCGGGCGGGAAGGTGAAGGACAGCATCGAGAATGACGGGCCGCCCCCCTCCGGATCCGAGATCGGCCAGTCTGCCAGGAACGCCGCCGGATTCGACAAAGCGAAGCTCGATACCGCCCGTCAGCTGGGCGTCGATCCGTATTCCGACAACACGCGCCTCCAGGAGGAAATGGACAAGGTTACATGGGCATTCTTCGCGGGCGGACTTCCCCTGCGCGTAGGGGCTGCCGTGGCTTCGGCAGGGGTGGCCGTGGCCGCAACCAACATGATCGGAATCCCCGCGGATACCTACGCGCTTACCGAATCCGAACTCGCCCTCCGCGACGGGCGTTCGCTGGCCGCGATGGGCATCAGCGACGAGGACATCAAGACCTTCCAGCTCTACGGCCCGCTGAGCACCACCCGCCGCCACCGCATTGTGCTCGCCCTGGAAACCTTGGCCGATGCCAAAGGCCGCGGCCTCATCATCCGGCAGGTCAACGCCCTCGAAACGCCCGAGCAGGCGGATTTCCTAATCGCCGCGCTCTCCATCCTGGCGGAACGCCAACGCTCCGGAGACGCCTCATACGGCTCGCTAAAAGTGCTCGGCCGCCTGCCCGGCGCGATCAGCTCCAACGGCGAACTCCATGTCCCCGCACCCGTCGATCACGTGACATGGGCGGAGGAAGTCGCGCATTTCGCCGGGCGCGATGACCTCGGCACCACGCCCAAAGTTCTGCTCCACACCGGCAGGCTCTCGCAGGCGGCCACCCACGGCCTCACCGCCGCTGGTTGGAAAATAGCCGCTGTTCCCTACCCCTAGGCCATCATCGATTCGTCTCTCAATTCCTCATCCATAGCATGAACACGCAAACCATGCTCACCGCCGCCGGATTTTGCGTGAAGACTCCGGAAGCCGAGAAGCAAAGGGAGCTCTACGCGGCGCTCGGATGGTATGACGCATTCGGATCCAACCATTACGGCGTGTCCCCCGTCTCTTATGGCTTTGCCCGTTGAGAGCCGCATCTCGATCAATCCATGAAACACATCACACCCATCACAACCGGGGTCGCCCTTGCCCTCGCCGCCTGCACCCCGAACAAACTGCCACCCGCCGTGAGCTCCCACCGCGATGCGGTGATCCATCTGATGGACGCCGCAGCAAAATCCCTCACCCCCGAGCAACGCGCCGTGTGCTATCTTGCCTCCGCTAAGCAGTCATCCGAGCTACTGGAACACCCCGAGTCCGGCGGTGCCGCCCGCGTCATATACAATCAGGCTGCCGCCGATCTTACCGTCCTGCTGCGTAGCGTCGAGCAAGGACGGTTCTGGAACCAACCGCTCACACTCACCGACAACAGCACCACCTACCGCATCCGCTTCGCCGGGAAATCCCGCGACGGTCAATGGGATCCCGCTAAATTCACCGGTTTCACTCCGGCTGAGGATGTGGATCTGAAAACCATCAAGCGCAGAAACCGTCTCGACGGAATCGGCGGTGCGCTGGTCGGCGTGCGCAAGACATCCCCCCGGGAACCGTTCTCACCGCTGGTCGGCGTCACCGCACCCGTCACCGCCGTGCTCGATTTCAAGGGCAATGACGCCACGCTCACCCTCGTGGATCCCACTGTGAAAACCTGCTCGCGCGTGGCCGGGAAAGACCGTGCGCTCGACGCCGATTTCTCCGCCCCGCTCGCCTACTACCCGCAGAAAAGCGAGTTGTGGGAAGGCTTCATGGGAGCCGTCAATGTCCAGAACCACATGGGTATCACCGGGCTCTACATGCTCCAGCCCTACGATCCCGACCGCATCCCTGTCATCTTCGTCCACGGCCTCATTTCCACCCCCCGGATGTGGCGAAACGCCATCAACGAGATCGAAACCGACCCCGAGCTCCGCCGCCGATACCAATGCTGGGTCTTCGCTTATCCCACCGGAAACCCGCCTCTCTATTCCGCCATGCGACTCCGTGATGAGCTGGCCGAGTTAAAGCGTATCTATCCGAACTCCAAACCCATGGTTCTCATCGGCCACAGCATGGGCGGTATCCTGTCCCATGCACAGGTCGCCACCGTCGAGCGGCATCATTGGGAGGTCATCGGCGAGGACAAAGCCAAAGCTCTCTTCAAGAACGTCAAGCCTGGCGATCTGGTAGCACGCGCCACCACTTTTCAGGCCAATCCCCACATCGACCGCACCATCTTCATCTGCACCCCTCACCGCGGCAGCAACATGGCCGTGGGCACCCTAGGCGGTCTCGCCAACCGCCTGATCTCGCTGCCCGCCGACATCTTCTTCACCACCACAAACACCCTCGGAAATTCGGTCGCCGCCATCACCGGTAGTCCGGACCGCTTTCCCACCAGTGTCGATGGGCTCTCACCGCGCAACCCGACCCTCAAGGTGCTCGGCTCCCGCCCGATCGAAGCCACGCACCACTCGATCATCGGCGACCGCGGCAAGGGCGACTCACCCAACAGCTCGGACGGCGTGGTCGAATACTGGAGTTCCGTTCAGGACACCGCGCAGTCCAAAAAAATCGTTCCCGGTCCGCACGGAGCCGTCGAACTTCCTGAAACCCTCGAAGAACTCCGCCGCATCCTCCGTTCGCATCTGAAACAGTAGCCCTCATGAAATTGAGCAAAAAAATCGGCTCCGCCTAGTCTGGATGTCCCTTACCGTGTGCGTCGTCGCCGTTGTGCTCGCCATTCTCGCCGTGATCACGGGATGGTCGCAGTTCGCTAGGATGCTGCCGCAGCTCGATCCATGGCATCGGGATTTTCCCGCCTCGAATTTCCAAACAGCCGGACTCAATCCACGTTCACCCCGTAGGCGAAGCGGTAGAACTTCTCATGCCCTCCTTCCGTGATGACGACGGCGTGGCTGTTGTCTGCGTAGAAAGGGGAGGGCTTTCATGCTCACGATTCTTCAACCTGGGATGCGGGCAAATAAATTCGGTGCCGCCTGAAAATTCCGAGGATATTTCACGTAATGATGATTCATTGGCATTTTCACCTTCCCGATTTATCTCTATCCGTAATGCGAATCCCCGCGCTCTTCTCCATACTGGTTTTTTCCCCTTTCGCCCGCGCGGAAAAGGTGGATTTCAACACCCAGATCCAGCCCATCCTCTCGGAAAACTGCTACGCCTGCCACGGCCCGGACGAGGCGACGGTGGAGGGCGGGTTGCGCCTCGACGACCGCGATCTCGCCCTGAAAGGCGGCGACAGCGGCAAGGCCATCGTGCCAGGCGATGCGGGGAAATCCCTCCTCATCGAGCGTATCCTCCACACCGATCCCAACGAGCTCATGCCGCCGTCGGATAAAAAAGAGCGCCTCAAGCCGGAGCAGGTCGCGCTCATCAAAAAATGGATCGAGGAAGGCGCGGAGTGGGGCGTGCATTGGGCGTTCGTAACACCGGAGCGCCCGCCTGTGCCCGCTGTGATGGATTCCGCGTGGGTGAAAAATCCCATCGACCATTTCGTGCTGGCCAAGCTGGAGGAACAAAAACTCACGCCTTCCCCGGAGGCCGACTCCGCCACCCTCCTCCGCCGCCTTTCCCTCGATCTAACAGGCCTGCCGCCGACCCCGGAGGAACTTTCTGCACCCTTCGATTTCAATAAGGAAACCGACCGCCTCCTCGCGAGTCCCCGCTTCGGCGAGCGCTGGGCGCGGGAGTGGCTCGACGCGGCGCGCTACGCGGACTCGGCGGGCTACGAAAAAGATCTGCCGCGCATCCATCATTTCTACCGGGACTGGGTGGTGGACGCGATGAATTCCAATATGCCTTACGACGAGTTCATCATCAAACAGCTCGCCGGCGATCTCCTGCCGGGAGCCACCCAGGACGACCGCATCGCCACCGGTTTCCTGCGGAACTCGATGACGAACGAGGAGGGCGGCGCCAAGCCCGAGCAGTTCCGCATCGAGGGAGTCTTCGACCGCATCGACGCGATCGGGAAATCCATGCTCGGCCTCACCGCACAGTGCGCCCAATGCCACACCCACAAATACGACCCGCTCACCCACGACGAGTATTTCGGCATGTATGCGTTCCTCAACGGCATCGAGGAAACCTCCCTCGCCGCCCTCACCCCGGAGGAGAAAATGAGCACCGATGAAATCCTCGCGAAGATCGCCGCCGTCGATATGAACTTGAGGGAGAAAAACCCGGATGCGGAGGCCGCCTTCGCGGAATGGCAGCAGGCAACGCTCGCCCTGCCGCGCACGGAATGGCACGCCCTGGAGCTTTATCAGCTCGGCGATTCCGGGCAGAAATACTGGCCGCTCCCCGACAAGTCCGCGATGAACATGGGCTACGCGAACACCCGCGGGAACGAGTTTTTCACCTCCTCTCTGGAGATCCCGGAAATCCGCGCAGCGCGTCTAGAACTGCTCAACGATCCCTACCTCCCCATGAACGGCCCTGGCCGCTCCACGCGCGGCACCGGCGCGCTCTCCGAGTTTGTTCTTAGGGCGGGCGTGGATCCTGAGAAGACGGAGAAACTCCCTTTCACGAAAGCCACCGCCAGCGTGAACCCGCCCGTCATGCCCCTCGACCCCATGCGTTTCCCATCCAACGCGGAACGTAAGCCCGACAACCGCACCACCGGCCCTGCCTCCTTCGCGCTGGACGGCGACGAAAACACGGCCTGGACGAACGAGCGCGACCCCGCCCGCAACCACGATCCCGCCGTCCTCGTCTTCGAACTCGCCGAGCCTTACCAAACCGGCGGCACCGCCCATTTCCGCTACAACCTCATCCAGCGCCACGGCGGCTTCAACTCCGACGACAACCAGACCTACAACCTCGGCCGCATCCGCCTCTCCGTCACCGCCACCGCACCGAACGCCCTCGACTCCCTGCCTCCGCTCGTCCGCGAAGTCCTCGAAACCCCGCAGGAAAAACGCACCACCGAACAGTCCGCCCGCCTCTTCGCGCATTGGCGGGAAAATAACCCAGACTTCGCCGCCGAGACCGCCGAAATCGAGAAGCTCTACGCCCAAGTCCCGATGCCGACCTATGCCCTCGTCGCCGCCGAAACCGCCACCCCGCGCGAGACACGGCTCTTCCACCGCGGCATCCAGACCGATCCGAAGCACGTCGTGAAACCCCACGTCCCCGCCTTCCTCCATCCGCTGCCGCCCGGCGATCCCGAGTCGCGCCTGACCTTCGCGAAATGGCTGGTCGATCCGAAATCGCCCACCGCCGCGCGCCGCATGGTGAACAGCCTCTGGCAGGCGTATTTCGGCATCGGACTACTAGAAACATCGGAAGACTTCGGCCATCAGGCCGCGCGTCCGTCGCATCCGGAGTTGTTGGACTGGCTCGCCGTGGAGTTCATGGAAAACGGCTGGGACATGAAACACATCCACCGCCTCATCGTGCAAAGCGCCACCTACCGCCAGGCGTCCCCCGCCTCCCCGGCGCTACGCGATATGGATCCGCACAACCGCCTCCTCGCCCGCGGCGCGCGCCTCCGCGTCCCGGCGGAAACCGTCCGCGACATCCAGCTCGCCACCTCCGGTCTGTTGGATGGGAAAATCGGCGGCCCCAGCGTTTTCCCGCCCGCGCCCGGCTACCTTTTCCAGAGACCCGTCTCCTATGGCCCGAAAACCTGGGACGTGGAGACGGATTCCAATCGCTACCGCCGCGCCCTCTACACCTTCCGTTTCCGCTCCGTGCCCTACCCGATGCTCGTCGCCTTCGACGCGCCCGACGGCGGCGTCTCCTGCGCGCGGCGCGGTGTTTCCACCACGCCTATGCAGGCGCTCGTCACGCTCAACGAACAGGTCTCCGTGGAGGCCGCAATCGGCCTCGCCCACCTCATTCTAACAGACACCGGCAGCGTCGAGGAAAGGTTGGCCCGCGCCTTCGTCCGCACCACCTCCCGAGTGCCGAACGTGGAGGAAAACGCCGCCCTGAAATCCGTTTACGAAGCCTCCCTCGCCACCGACCCCGCCGACGCCAAGGCGCTCCTAGAAAACCACAAGCCCGTCACCCTCGATCTCTCCGCCCACCCCTTGCCGGAACTCGCCGCCGCCGCCGCCGTCGCCCGCGTCCTCCTCAACCTCGACGAAACGATCACCAAGAACTGAGAAGTCATGACAATCCCAGCATATCCTTGGACTGCGGCAGCCTGCTGCCGCTTTTGGCAATGCAGCCTGCTGCGAGCCGACGGCATTGGCATTTCGCCGCACCATCACTCCCCATCGTCCGCCGCTGACAGCAGGCTGTCTCGCGGAAAGCGGCAGCAGGCTGCCGCAGTCCAAAGCTCCGCAACTCCAACCAAGAACTGACCCATGCTCCCTTCATCCACACTCACCGACATCCAGCGCTCCTACTCACGCCGCTGGTTTATGAAAGACTGCGGCCTCAGCCTCGGCTCGGTTGCGCTGGCCTCGATGCTCGGGAAAAGCCATGCCGCCGCCGCGCCCGCCGTGAACCCGCAGGCACCGAAAGCCCCGCCTTTCCCCGCTAAGGCGAAGAACGTCATCTTCCTTTTCATGGGAGGCGCGCCCAGCCACCTCGATCTCTTCGACCACAAGCCGGAGCTGATCCGCATGGACGGAAAGAACCCGCCCGCCGAGCTTCTGAAAGGCTACCAGTCCGCCTTCATCCGCCCGGAGAACAAGCTCCTCGGCTCCAAGTTCGCTTTCAAGCATTACGGAAAAAGCGGCATGGAGATGGCGGAGATCCTGCCGCACACGGGCTCCATGGTGGATGATATCGCCTTCATCCGCTCCATGCACACGGACGCCTTCAACCACGCCCCGGCGCAGATCCTGATGTCCTCCGGCTCGCAGCAGTTCGGGCGTCCTTCGCTCGGCTCCTGGGTGTCCTACGGCTTGGGTTCGGAAAACGCGAACCTGCCCGGCTTCGTCGTGATGTCCTCCGGCCAGAAGGGCCCTTCCGGCGGCAACGCGAACTGGTCCTCCGGTTTCCTCCCCTCCGTCCACGACGGCGTCACTTTCAATTCCGTCGGCGATCCCGTCCTCTACCTCTCCAACCCGAAAGGCGTCACTCGCGAGGCGCAGCGCCGCACCATCGACGCCGTCAATTTCCTCAACCACAAGCGCTTCGAATCCATCGGCGATCCCGAGATCAACACCCGCGTCGCCGCTTTTGAAATGGCCTTCCGCATGCAGGACGTCGCCCCGGAAGTCACCGATATCTCGCTGGAGCCGGAGAGTGTCCGCGAAATGTACGGAGCCGAGCCGGGCAAGCGCTCCTTCGCCAACAACTGCCTCCTCGCCCGCCGCCTCGTCGAGCGCGGTGTCCGCTTCGTCGAGCTCTTCCACGAGTCATGGGATCAGCATGGGAACCTCACCAAGGATCTCCAGAAAAACTGCCTCGACGTGGACAAGGCCTGCGCCGCCCTCATCAAGGATCTCAAGCAGCGCGGCCTCCTAGATGAGACGCTCATCATCTGGGGCGGCGAGTTCGGGCGCACGCCCATGGTGCAGGGCGGCAACGACGGCCGC
>JAGYIT010000004.1 GCA_018402445.1 Akkermansiaceae bacterium
GTGAGCGGATGTGGAGGATGTCGGGTTTCTCGCGTTCTAACAATTTCCTGAACGGTCTGACCTGAAAGAGCGAGACGATGCTCTTGCGGTGCACCGGCATGGCGATGTGGCGCGCGCCGGATTCCTGCAATTTTACCACGAGCCTGCCGCCATTGGAAACGACAAGCGCCTCATGACCTTGTTTCACGAAGAAATCCGCCACCTCCAGCGTGCCGCGCTCGACGCCGCCGGAGTTGAGTTCGGGGAGGATTTGTAGGACTTTCATGTGGGGTAGGCGTTTCTGGTCATCGTGGGGGCGATCTTCGGTCGCCCTCCGTTTGCTACAATGAAGGGGCGACCGAAGATCGCCCCCACGTTCTGCATTACTTTCATCGCTTTGATGTATCAGCCCAAAATTCGCGATGCGAGCAATACCACTCCACCGTTTCCCTAAGTCCTTCCGCGAAATCCCATGTCGGTTCCCATCCGAGTTCCGCGCGGGTCTTGCTGTCATCCACGGCATATCGGAAATCGTGGCCCGGCCTGTCGGTCACGAACTCGATCAGCCCGCGCCGATCCCCCGTGCCCGCGACCTCCGCCACGAGATCGCAGAGGAGGCCGACGAGATCGATGTTCCGCCACTCGTTACGCCCGCCGATCAGATAGGTTTCCCCCACCCTGCCCGCCTCCACTACCCGAGCCAGGGCGCGGCAATGATCCTCGGCATGGATCCAGTCACGCGACTGCCTGCCATCGCCATACACCGGGATCTTCTGATTATCTAACGCGCGGGTGATGACCGTCGGGATCAGCTTTTCGGGAAACTGGTAGGGGCCGTAGTTGTTCGAACAATTCGTAACGATGACAGGAAGTCCATAAGTGACGCCCCACGCCCGCACGATGTGATCGCTGCCCGCTTTGCTCGCCGCGTAGGGGGATCTCGGGCGATACGGCGAGTCCTCCGTGAAACCTCCGCAGCCATCTTCAAGCGATCCGAACACTTCATCAGTGGAAGCGTGGATGAAACGAAAGCATCCGCCCGCGCTGGCTCCAATGACTTCCAATGCAACAGCGCGGCCTGCAACAGCGAACCGGTGCCGAGGACGTTCGTCTTCAGGAAATCCATCGGCCCGGAGATCGAACGATCCACGTGGGACTCGGCGGCGAGGTGGAAGATCCAGTCGGGCGAGAAATCCATGACCGTAGCGGCGGTCGCCTTTTCATCGGTGAGGTCGAGTTTTGTGAACGAATGCCTAGGATTCGACAGGCATTCGCCCAGCGATTCCTTTCTGCCCGCGTAGGTCAGCGCATCGGCGGAAAGAACCCTGTGGCCGTCCGCCAAAAGCTTGCGGACGAGATGCACGCCCACAAATCCTGCCGCACCCTGTCACGAGAACCGATTTCATAGTCCCAACTCCCTTTCCAAAGCCTCTTCCATCGCCTTCTCCACGAGTCTAGCCGCTGCGGCTTCGGTGGCGCTGTCGAGCCGTTGCACCGCCACTTTCAGCGTATTCGCGGCGCCGGATGAAATCGCGGCTTTCACCTCTTTCACCGCCGACTCAATTTCCTCGCGCTCGTGTTCCTCCACCAAGCCCTGCCCTATGATCATCTCCACGGCGGGCAGCAGTTCGTCGGCCTTGAGTTTCGCCTCAGTGAAAATTCGCTCCGACATATCCTCGAAGGCGTGCTCGACGGAAGCGCCGACCATTTCCTCCACCGCCGCGTCGTCCACGTTCACGGCGGAGCTGGCGATGTTGATCACCGTATCCTTGCCGGTCTTCGTGTCCCGCGCCAGCACCTCCAGGATGCCGTCCGCATCGATCCGGAACTGCACGCCGATCCGCGCCTGGCCTTTCGGCAGCAACTCCATCGATATCTCGAACTTGCCCAGTTCCCAGTTATCCCGCGCCATCTCGCGCTCGCCTTGCAGGACGCGGATCGCCATTTTTTCCTGCCCATCCGCCGCGTTGGTGAACATCTCGCCGGCTTTGCAGGGGATGGTGGTGTTGCGGGGGATCAGGACGTTCATCAGCCCGCCGAAGGTTTCGAGTCCCAGGCTCAGCGGCGTGACATCCAACAGAACCATCTTCCGCATCGCGCCGCTCATCACGCCCGCTTGGATCGTCGCGCCAAGAGCGATCGCCTCATCGGGATGCTGCGTGACATCGACCGGGCGCTGGAAAAATTCCGCCACCGCCTCACGCACCGCAGGCATCCGCGTGCTGCCGCCGACGAGAACCACGGCATCGAGATCGCCCAGTGAAAGCCCGCTGTCGTGCATCGCCTGTTGGCAGCATTTTAAAGTCCGTGCGATCCAGCCCTTCGTCATCGCATCGAGTTCCGCGCGGGTGATCGTTTTCTCTAAACTACTACTTCCATCGTAGAACGGTATCCGAACCGTAACCTCATCCGCCTCCGAAAGCGCGCGCTTCGCCTTCTCCGCCTCCTCCGATAAAACGCCAACAGATTTCCTCCGGCACCTCGCCCGCCGCTTCGAGCAGGGTATCGCAAATCATCGCGTCCACATCATCGCCGCCGAGGCGGGTGTCGCCGTGGGTGGCGAGGACTTGGAAAACGCCGCCCTCCATTTCCAAGATCGTGAGGTCGAAGGTGCCGCCGCCCAAATCATAGACCGCGACCCGCGCCTTGTCCTTGAGCTTGTCGAGGCCGTAGGCGAGCGCAGCGGCGGTTGGCTCGTTGATGATGCGCATCACTTCCAGCCCGGCGAGTTCTCCCGCCCGCTTCGTGGCCGCGCGCTGGCCGTCGTTGAAATACGCGGGCACCGTGATCACCGCTTTCGTGACTTCCGCGCCGATCCGCCACTCCGCGATCCGTTTGAGCTCTTTAAGGATTTCCGCGCTCACCTCCTCGGGCGATTTTCCGACGGCATCCAAAACAACATCCTGCCCCATCCACCGCTTCACACTCGAAATGACGCGCCTCGCATCCGTCAACCGCCGCCGCAGAGCCTTGCGCCCGACCTCCACCGCCCCATCCGCGCCGAACCACACCACGCTGGGCATGATGCGTTTCCCCTCCTCATCCGCGAGCAGGATGGGAAATCCGGAATCCACCACCCCGATGGCCGAGTGGGTGGTGCCTAGGTCGATACCGACGATCATGATAGGGAAGAACGAACTGCGGATGGGAGAGAGTTTTAACCGCGCAGGGCATGGTCGCGCAGAAGACCACGGATGGACAAATCTTCATCGATAAGCGGCCAGTGGATACCCATGGGGGACAACTCCATCCGCGAGCGCTCCTCCTGTGTGGCGGATGCCAACTTGGGATAGGTTTCGCAGGGGAAAGAGAATACAATCCCGCTTTCCATGCTAATAACGATTTTCCCGTCCAAATGCACGGCGGATGCAGGCGTGTCAGTCAAAGTACTCATGCCATTTTTGTATGATAAGTTGTTGATTCTCGGCAGCAAGGAATTCCGCCTTTGCAATTTCGCTGGTTTTCATGCCAACAGACTCACGTAAAACGATATCGCCCTCAACTACAAACACGGCCTCCCCGTCTCCATGCCTCACATGTACATGAATCGGATGGTGATCATTGCTGTAGAAGAAGAACCTAAATCCATCCTTTTTGAAAACGGTGGGCATGAATGTGAATTCCTTCGCAAACGATTTGCAGTAAGAAAATCCGTAAACTCTAAGGTATGCGGAAGATTTTTCCGTTGGAAGGGTCTTTTGCGAGTTGTCCGGAGCGGAAGCCCTCGACATCGATCACGTTGTAGGGCGCGTAGGGGCTGAGGACGCGGTTCGGATTGTTGGTGCGCTCCGCTACCGGATACTGGTCACGGGGTGGCACGGGCGGTGCCGGTGGAGGTGTGGGCTGAGTGCCGTAGGGCGGATTGAAATTGGGGGAATTGTTTCCTGGTCGCCGTAGTAGGGCGGACGCGGATCACCCTGATTGTGAGGACGCTCCGGGTAAGGGCGGCGCGGGCCGTCGGTTTGGGGATAAACGGGCAGTGGCTTGCAAGCCACCGCTCCGAGAATCAATGCCGCCAAGCTGATCAATTTCATTTTCATTATATGCTTCAAACTTCAAGAGGGTTTCCCAATTCACTCGGCCCGCCTCATTGCGAGCAGATACTTTGAGAGGATAGCGAGTTTCCGGGTTTTGGAAACGGAATAACGCCGGTCGAAAACCTTGAATTTCCCCGCCCGCATCTTGTCGAGCAGGTTGCGGTAGATCTCCGCCATGATCTGCGCGGGGACGAGCGCGCGGCGGTCGATCTCCGGCAGCAGTTTCTCCGCCTCCTCGAAAAGATGCTGCGCGCGCTCCGCCTCGTAGGCCATCAGCGCGAGGAAACGACCGTCATAGACTTTTCCGACGAGGTCGCGCTCGGAGTATTGGAAGCGCATCATGTCGTTGACCGGTAGATAAATGCGCCCACCCTTCGCGAGATCCTCGCCGACGTCGCGGAGGATGTTGGTGAGTTGGAGGGCGTTGCCGAGCGTGGCGGCGTATCTGTCGGAATCCTCGTGGACACAGCCGAAAATCCTCGTGCAGACCAATCCCACCACGCCCGCGACTTTCCAATTGTATTGGGAAAGCTCGTCCCAGCCCTGGAAAGTCCGCGGCTCCAGATCCATCGCGCAGCCCTCGATGATTTCCAAAAGCCACTCCGCGCGGATGCCACGCCGCGCCATCATTTCTGCGACCTCCGCACCGAACGCATCGCCCGCCGGGAAACCGTTCCGCAAGCCCTCCTTCCATTTCGCCAAGGCCGCCCGCCGCGCCGCCTTCGGCACCGATACGTCATCCGCCGTGTCGTCCACCGTCCGGCAGAACGCATAGAAAACCGTCATGTCCTCGCGCCTGTCCTTCGGCAGGATCTGGAGCGCGAAGGCTAGGTTCGACTTCGCCTTGCGGGTGATCTCGGAGGCGGAGGACACGGGAAATCACTTGATGAGACCCCAGTGCCCGGTGGTGATCGGCCACAGCGAGAAAAGCGCCGGACCGACGAGGTTGTATTCCTTCACCGTCCCCCAGTAACGCGAGTCCAGCGAGTTCGCCGTGTTGTCGCCCATCGCCGCGTATTCTCGGAAGCCCTGCCGCGCGCTCTTGCCCTTCAGGCTCAGGACATCGTCCTCGCTCACCAGATAGCGGCGCTGGCTCGCACTCGCGTCCGCAAGCACGTAGCCCTCATGTTCCTCCATGAAAGGCGGCTCGCCTTGAATCACCCGTTTAATCCCCGGTTCCTGCGCGATTTTCCCGTCCACCATCAGGTAGGGGGTGCGGATGGAAAGCTCGTCGCCCGGCACCCCGACAAGGCGCTTGATGTAATGCGATCCCCCGCCCTGCGGCCCGCTGTGCTCCTTGATGCCCTTGATGCCCAGCGTGTCGAACACGAAGACCTCGCCACGCTTCGGCTTGCGGAAATGATAGGAAACCTTGTCCACCAGCACCAGATCCCCCGTGTCGATGAACCCCTCGATCAGCGTCTGCCCCTTTTTCAGGATACCGCCGTTCGCCATCGCCTCGCGGAACGCGTTCTCCAGCCCGATCTCATACACCTGGCTGGCCGGAGCCGGCAGCCACATGGGCTTCGAGTCGAGACTATGAAGTTGTGATTTGCTAAAAAAGCGCCACCACATCTTGTCGCGCACATCGCCGCCGACGCGCAGCTTCCCGTCCGGTGTGATCATCGTCCCCACCGCCACCCGGCGCTCTTGCGGGTTGATGACCTTCTCATAGCTCCGGCCTTTCAGCGCGAACTCAAGCCAGCGCTGCGGAAAGCTCGGCCACTCCTCCTTTTTCAACGGAGTCCCCACGATGCCATTGAGCGTCGGCTGCATGGAGCCGGTCGGGATGCGGAACGGTTGGAGGTAATAGGCCCGCAGCCCCAGCGCGATGACGATCGCCACGAACATCACCTCTACGTTCTCCTCGAACCATCCCTGCGGCTTCTGCCGCGGCAGCGCGTTGTCGCAGGTCGCACGGAGCTGTTTCGAGGCCTCCTCCACTTTCACCTTGTCCTTCGATTGGATCGCGTTGAGCAGATCCTTGCGGCGGGAATCGATTTCCGCCAGTCGCTCATCGGTCAACAGATCACGCTTGTAGTCCACGAACTTCCTCGCACCCTTCGCGAGCAGTTTCGCGTTCTTTTTCCAGGCAGGCTCGAACATATGAGGGAGACTCTGGCCCCGCCAGCCCGCCCCTGCAAGCCCTATGGAATCCCTAAAACGGGCGGTGAAACCTCAATAACGCGTCACCGCGCTCCGGTCATCCCCGCCTCCGGTTCCGGGATCGCTTCCCGGATCGCCTCGATCTTCGCGCACATCACATCCCATCTCCCGCGCGCAAACGCCGTGGGAGCGGAGAGTTTTTTACGGAAACCCTCCAACCGCTCTCGCGCGTCGTCGCGGACGCTGAGAGGCAGCTCCGCGAGGGCTTTCGCGGCCGTCTCCGCTGTTTCCGTCCGGTGGCAGATCATCGCCAGATCGTTGCCAGCCGCGATCGCCAGCTTCACGTCCTCGCCGCGCCCGTAGCGGTTCATGATCGCACCCATGTCTAGGTCGTCGGTCATCACAAGGTGTTTGTCGAACCCGAGCTGATCCCGCAACCAGCCGGTGATGATGCGTCTCGAAAGCGAGGCCGGGAACTCCGCGTCGATTTCCGGGAACATCACGTGGGCAAGCATCACTGCGTCCAGCTCCGGCATAAGAGCCGTGTAAGGGATCACATCCTCACGCATCAGTTCCTCCTTGGTCGCGTGGGAGAAGGGCAGGTCTTCGTGGGGATCGCTCATCGCCCGCCCACACGCCGGGAAATGCTTACCGCAGCCGAGCATCCCGCGTTTACGCGCCCAGCGGTTCCACACCCCCGCGCGGTCGATCACATCCTGTGCGTCCCGCCCCCAGCAGCGCTGCCGCAGCGCGTTCTGCGTTCCGGGAAAATGGTCGAGATCCAGCACCGGCGCGAAGTTCAGGTTCAGCCCGAGCATGAGCAGCAGCTCCGCGGTAGCGGCACCCGCCGCCGCGATCTGCCATTCCTCGGGCTTTGCGGCGAACGCTGCCGCCGAAGGGCACGCCGGAGCGATCCCCGACGTCCGCGTCACCCGCCCGCCCTCCTGGTCGATACCGAGGATGGGATCATCGTAGGAAAGCCCGCGCAGATCATCCGTCAGTTTCCGCACCTGCTCCGGGGAAGCGATGTTCCGAGTGAAAAGGATGAACCCCGCCGGCCGCAGTTTCCGGAAAATGGCAGCTTCCTCAGTGGAAAGCTCCAGCCCCTTCACCCCCATCAGCAGTAGCGATCCATCCATAGAGGAAGCGAAAGTCAGGGAGTTCGCTTTTGCAACGCTTTTGGCGGCAACCGCTCCGTGTCACCCACCCATTCCTGATAACCGGCGTTCACCGCCGCGACCGGGATCGCGACAATTTCAGGTACGTCGTAGGGGTGCAAGGCGGTGAGTTTCTCCTCCAGTGCGGGAAAGCCCTCGGTCGGGAGCTTGAAGATGGCGAGGATTTCCCCTTCCTCCTTCATCTCGCCTTGCCAGCGGTAGATCGAGGTGACTTGCGGCAGGATGTTGGCGCAAGCGACAAAACCTCCCGCGACAAGGGCGGCGCAGATCGTCCGCGCCGTCGCCTCGTCGGGGAAGGTGGAGAGCACGACAAGCATGGCTCCTCCTCAGACCGCCACGGGCGCGCCGGTGTTGGCGGATTCGTAGAGGGCATCGATGATCAGCATGAGCTTGTGCGCCTGCTCCGGGGTATTGAAAGGCGCGGCCTTGCCGTTAATCGTGTCGATGAAATTGGCGGCGGAGTTGATCCGGCCCATGTCCTCGCAGGCCTCCGTGATGATGCTGCGGTTCACGCTGTTGCCATTTTCCTGAACGTAGAGTTCGCACGTATCGATGGCCGTGTCATCGAGGCCGTCGCGGCCGAAGAGGCGCTCGACCTTGCCGCCCGCTCGGATGCCCTGAAACACGACGGAGACCTCCTCGCGTTTCACCATCTCCGCCCAAGAGACCTGGAGGGAAAGCACTTGGCCGGTCTTGAAGGTCACGAAACCATGGACGGCGTTCTCCACATCCGTGGTGCCGCCCTCGCGGTCGGGGATGCCCCACGGTCCCTTGAAGCCGGGGTCGGTGATGTGGTCGTGGAAGGTGTTCGCGAGCACGTATGCCGGCTCCGGGTAGCCCATGAAATAAAGGGCGAGATCGATCATGTGGAGCAGGTCGATGGTCGCTCCACCGCCGGCCATGGCCTTGGTGGTGAACCATCCGCCGAAGCCGGGGATGCCGGTGCGGCGGATCCACTTTGCCTGCGCGGAGTTGATTTTCCCGGTGGTGCCGTCATCCACGTAACCCTTCATCGCCTGCGACTCGGGGCGGGCGCGGTTGTTGAAATTGAACATCAGGGTTTTCCCCGTCTCCTTGGAAACGGCGACCATCTCCGCGACCTCACCAGCGTTGAGGCCGGGCGGTTTCTCGCAAAAGACATGCTTCCCGGCGCGCAGGCATTGCAGCGCGAGTGGGGCGTGGAATTTGTTCGGCACGATGATGCTGACGGCGTCCAGATCCGGCGCACCGGCGAGCATTTCCTCCACGGAGGTGAAAACACCCGCGATGCCCCATTCCTTCGCGGCCTTTTCCGCTGCTCCCGGCGCGGGATCCGCCACCGCGACGATCTCCGCCCCGGCCTTGCGGAATCCCTCCGCGTGGTATTTCACCATCCAACCGGCTCCGATGACTCCTACTTTTAGTGACATGATCGTGATAAATTATTGGTTCTTCTTATCGAACGCCGCGTCGAACGCGACATTGGAGCCGGGGAAATCGACGTTGCGCACGAAGGCGGCCGCCTCGGTCGCGCCGTGGACGCGATCCATGCGGATGTCCTCCCACTCCACGGAGAGCGGGCCAGCGTATTTGAGGTCGTTGAGCGCGACGATGATGTCCTCGAACTCGATGTCGCCATGGCCCAGTGAACGGAAGTCCCAGAAGCGGCGGGAGTCGCCGAAATCCGTGCTGCCGCCGAAGACGCCGACCGAGCCGTCGCCGTGACCCCACCATGCGTCCTTCATGTGGACGTGGTAGATGCGGGAGCCGAGGTCGCGGATGAACTTAATGTAGTCCACTCCCTGGTAGCCGAGGTGGGAGGGATCGTAGTTGAAACCGAAACGCTTGTGGTTCTTCACCGCCTTGAGCGCGCGTTGCGCCGTGGCGATGTCGAACGCGATTTCCGTCGGGTGCACCTCGAGGGCGAAGTTCACGTTCTCCTTATCGAAGGCATTCAGGATGGGCGTGAAGCGTTTCGCGAAATCCTCAAAGCCCTTGTCGTAAAATGCCTGGCTGGTCGGCGGGAACGCGTAGAGGCCATGCCAGATCGAGGAACCGGTGAAGCCGTTCACCACGGCGGGGAACTCGTCCTTGTTCTTGCGGCCGGGCTTCGCGTTGAGGAAAAGGCGGGCGGCCTTGCCGGTCTTGATCATCTTCTGCGCCGCGCGTTTACGCACGCCCTCGGGTTCGCCGTTGCCCCACACGTCCGGCGGCAGGATCGCCTTGTGGCGCTCGTCGATGTTATCGCAGATCGCCTGGCCGACAAGGTGACTGGAGATCGCGTAGGAAGTGAGGCCGTGATCGGAAAGAAGCTCCCACTTCTCCTTCACGTAGGATTTCTTGGAGACGGCCGCATCGACATCGAAGTGATCACCCCAGCAGGCGAGTTCCAGGCCGTCGTAGCCCATTTCCGCCGCAAGCGGCGCGAGTTTCTCAAGCGGAAGATCGGCCCACTGGCCGGTGAAGAGTGTGACAGGTCTGGACATGATGTTGGTGGTTGGGTTGCGGGCGCATCTTGGCGGCATCCGCCCATGCGGGAAAAGGAAAAAGAGAGGATAGCATCGAAGAGTAGATGCTCGTCGAAGTGCCGGGCAGCCGGAGGAAGCCCTCTTCTTGTGCCCTCTTCACCCAGAAAGCTTCGCCCAATCGCCCGGCTCGAGGCAGGTGGGGTCGGCGGCGACGTAGTGGCCGGGGGCGATCTCGCGGAGGGAGAGATCCATGCCGATGGTTTCGGCATAGCGGGGGTGTTTCATGCGATGGCCGAAGGCGCTGCCTTCCGGGGGATCGATGGGGGATGGGACGTCGCCCTCCAGCAGGATCTTTTCCGCTTCACCTTGGGATCGGCGCTGGGGACGGCGGAGAGGAGCGCCTTGGTGTAGGCGTGGCGAGGGTTGCGGTAGATTGTTTCCGAATCCGCCAGCTCGACGATTTTCCCGAGATACATGACGGCGACGCGGTCGCTGACGTGTTTCACCACGGAGAGGTCGTGGGCGATGAAGAGGTAGGAAAGGCCGAACTCCTTCTGGAGATCCACGAGGAGATTGAGGATCTGGGACTGGACGGAGACGTCGAGGGCGGAGACGGGTTCATCGCAGACCAGCCACTTGGGCTTGAGAGCGAGCGCGCGGGCGATGCCGATGCGCTGGCGCTGTCCGCCGGAGAACTCGAAGGAATATTTCTCCGCGGAGGAGGCGGCGAGGCCGACGGTTTCCAGCAGCCCGTCCACCCACTTCTTCCGCTCGGCGGCGCTGCCCATGCCGTGAATTCGGAACGGCTCCTCGACGAGGGCGCGGACGCTCATCCGCGCATCGAGCGACTCGGCGGGATCTTGGAAGATCATCTGGAAATCCCGCCGCAGCGGACGGAGCGCACCCTGGCCGAGGTGGGTGATGTCGCGGCCCTCGAAAAGAATCTTCCCGGAGGTGGGCGTGAGGAGGCGGACGAGAGCTTTGCCGAGGGTCGATTTCCCGCAGCCGGACTCGCCCACGAGGCCGAGGGTCTCGCCGACTCCAAGCCGGAGGGAAACGCCGTCCACGGCTTTCACCGCGCCGGTCTGCTTCATGAACAGGCCGGTGCGCACGGGGAAATGCACGCGCAGGTCTTGGGCGGTGAGCATGTTAGGTTGGTCGTTCACACTGGGAGGGTGGGTGGTCACACTGGGAGGGTGGGTGGTCACACTGGGAGGGTGGGTGGTCACACTGGGAGGGTGGGTGGTCACAGATTCGAGCATTCTTTGCAGATTTCCAGCCAATGACCCGGCTGCGCTTCCTTGAACTTGGGCCGCTCGCGGGTGCGAGAGGACTTCCGGCCCATGCGCTGGCAGAAGCGGCAGCCATAGGTGTGGTCACCGAGGCCGGCGACGGTGCCGGGGATGGTGGGCAGGACGGATTTCGGCGGGGTCTCGAGGGTGGGAATCGAGCGCAGCAGTGCCTGAGTGTAGGCGTGGAGGGGGTTTCCGAAAAGCTCATCGACGGGCGCGCTTTCCACGACGCGGCCGGCATACATGACGACGACCTCGTCGCAGGTCTCCGCGATCACGCCGAGATCGTGGGTGATCAGCATGACGGACATGCCGATGTCGTGCTGGAGGTTTTCCAAAAGATCGAGGATCTGCGCCTGGACGGTTACGTCGAGGGCGGTGGTCGGCTCGTCGGCGATGAGCAGCGAGGGGCGGCAGGCGAGGGCGAGGGCGATGACGACTCGCTGCCTCATGCCGCCGGAAAGGTGGTGAGGGTAATCCATCATCCGCTTCTCGGGCGCAGGGATGCGGAGCAGGGCGAGCATTTCCGTGGCGGCGTCCCATGCGTCCTTCTTGGACATGTTCTTGTGGATGCGGAACACCTCCGCCACCTGCCGCCCGATGCGATGGACAGGGTTCAGGGCGGACATGGGTTCCTGGAAAATCACGCCGATCTCGCCGCCGCGCACTTGGCGCATGCGCTTGTCGGAGGCGTGGAGCAGATCCTCGCCCTTGAAGCGGATTTCGCCGCCCAGCACCTTGCCGGAAGGCTGCGGCAGGAGGCGCACGATGGACATGGCGGTGACGCTTTTCCCGCAGCCCGACTCGCCGACGATGCCCACCGTTTTCCCTGCCGGGATGGAAAAGGAAATCTGATCCACGGCACGCAACATGCCCCGCTCGGTGTCGAAGGAGGTGATCAGCTTGTCCACCTCCAGTAGCTTGTGCTCACTCACGGCTCCACCTCCGTTATTTCTGGTTCTTCCGTTTCCGGGGTTTCGGGTTCGGTGATTTCCTCCTCGGACACTTCCTCCTCGGCGGGCTCCTCCTCGTCAGTGGTGGGTGGCGTGACGGGGTAGCGGTAGTCGTCGAAGATGCGGTTCACCTCGCCGAAGGTTTTGCCGGAGCGTTTCGCCTCCATGGTCTCGTCTCTCATGTCCTCATCGATCCAGAGCACGTGAGCCTCGAACGGTTCGTAAACGACGGGCGGGCAGAAGCGGGTTTCCTCGCAATCCGGCCAGCGCACCCAGCGCCACGAGCCGAGCCTCATGAAGTCCACCGTGTAGCCGGGCAGGAAGAAGGCCTCGTCGTGCATGATGCGCTGGAGTTCGAAGGAGGTCTCGCGCAGTTCTTCCTCGGTACGCGCGAAGCGGGCTTTTTCGGAAAGGACATCAGTGTCCGCCCTGCCCCATGCGAAGAGGTTGTTTGTCTGCGGCTTGAGGTTGCCGCGCTCATCGCGGGCGTTCGAGGAGTGCAGGAACTGATGGTAATCGGGTGTCGGCGGGGTGATGACCCAGCCGGTAAAGGTCATCTCGTGCTGCTTGAGCATGGATTTCTTGTAGTCCACGGTCGCCTCGTTGGAGTCGAGCCGGAGGTCGAGCCCGGTGGCCTTCGCCTCCTCTCGCAGGATCGTCAACATGCGGTCGAAGGTCGGGTCGGCGCGGTAGCTCAGGTTTATGGAGAGCCTCGTGCCGTCGGGGCGGCGCAGGATGCCGTCTCGGTCTGCTTCGGTGAAACCCGCCTCGCGGAAGGCGGCACGCGCCTTCGATACCGAGAAGGCGCGCGCCTTGATCGTCGGGTCGCTGAAAAGGAGGTAACCCTGATTGAAGGCGTCGAGCCGCGTGTAGTCGCCGCGGAAAATCACATCGATGACCTTCTGCCAGTTCATCGCGTGGTGGATGCCGATGCGGATTTCCTTTTCGTCGAGCAATGGCTTGCTGACGTTCATGTAGAAGCCCCGCGGCAGTGCCGGGTATTGGCTGTAGAAAGTGTAGCGCTCGATGTAGCCCTTGAAGACGGGATCGACCTCGGATTTCTCATACCAGTATTCCGGGCGGGTCAGGTAAAAAGAATCCAGTTCCCCCGCGCGGAACAGCTCGAAGGCCTTCGACTCGTCGCGGACGACGGTGTGGACGATGCGGTCGGGGTTGAAACGGTATCTGTAGTATTTCCTGTCCTTCGCCCACCATTCCTTTACACGGGTCTGGGTGATGGAGACGCCTTTCACAACATCCCCCGGCAAGACCTCGTAGGCTCCCGTGGTCGGCGGGAACTCCCACTGGTATCGCTCGGTGTAGTCCGGGCCGTAATCCGCGTAGAAGTGCGGCGGCGAAGGGGTCACCGCGCCGACCATCGCCGGAGCGTAGAGCTGCGCCTCGGGCAGGGAGATGGACAGCAGGCGCTCGCCGTAAGCGGCGAAGCCCGCGATGTTCTCGCGGTAGAACTGCTTCGCGTAGGGGTTCACGATGTCGTCGGAGATGCGGACGTAGGTGTTGAAAAGGAAATCCCCCGCCCGCACCGGGACGCCGTCCGAATAGCGCGCCTCCTCGTCGATCTCGAAATAGATCGTGCGACCGTCGGGGGACACCGCCCAGCGCTTCGCGAGGCCGGGGATCATCTCCATGGACTTCGGATGCAGGCCGACGAGCGGCATGTCGATATCGTCGTAAAGGGTGCCGCGGAAGCCGTTGTTCGAGTTATCGCCAAAGGGGCGGATCGTCGGCGGGAAAGTGGACATGAACTGGCGGAAGGTGCCGCCCTTTTTCGCGCGCGCATCGCCGATCTCCTCGTGCTCCGAGCCGTCCTCCCAGACGAGGTCGGCGGGGATGTCCTCCGGTTTCCCGAAGCGGAAATAATCCCCCAACCCGAGCCGGAAATCCCATTTCTCCTCCTCCCGTTTCAGCGCGATGAGGTTGCGCTCCGCCGCCTCCCGCTCCTCGCCTTCGGAGGCGAGCACCTTGGCCTCCGCCTCTTTCACGATCTTCACCGTCGCCGCCTGCTGCTCGGTGAGCCAGTTGCGGATGTGGCGGTTGTATTGCTGGACGAAGTCCTCGTAGCCGGAGGTGCGCGTGGCCCTCGTCTCCTCGCGGCCGCAGCCGGAGAGCAGGAAGGCCGCGAGGGCCAGCGGGAGGATGGAGAGGAAATATCGCATCAACGGTAATAGCTGTGTTTTTTCGGGTCGAAGGCCTCGCGGACGGCCTCTCCGATGAAAGTGATGAGCACCAGCAGGCCGACAAGGACGAAGAAGGTGGAGGAAACGAGCCATGGCGCGGAGAGGTTGGAAAGGCCGTCGTTGAGGAGGCGCCCCCAGGTGGCGTATTCCGGCGGGAGGCCGAATCCAAGGTAATCGAGGGCGGTTAGCGAAGAGACAAGGCCGGACATGGTGAAGGGCACCAGCGTCACGATGATAGCCACGGTGTTTGGCAGGAGGTGGCGGAAAATGATGCGCGGCGTGCCCGCGCCCAGCACCCGGGCGGCGGCGATGTAGTCGCGCTCCTTGTCGCGGTAGGCCGCCGTCCGCATCAGCGCGGTGATCCCCATCCAGCCGAACAGGATCAGGATCGCTAGGATGATGGGCAGCCCCTTGAACTGCACAGGCACCATGCTCGAGAAAATGATCACCACGAAGAGAAACGGCATGTTCGAGAACACCTCGATGAGGCGGTCCATCGCGAGATCGAACCATCCGCCGAGATAGCCCATGAGCATCCCGAGGATGATCCCGATCGAATAGACGATAGGTAGGAAAATGAGCGCCGCCTTGAAGTTCACCTGCAAACCGCCGTAGAGATAGGCGAGGACATCGTAACCCTGCGATGTCGTTCCGAGCCAATTTCCCTCCTCCGGGATGGGCGGGGCGGGATGGTATTTCATGGCGCGGAGTTCACTGCTTTCCATGGCCAGGAAACCCTCAAGCGTGCCGCTCCCGCTGTATTTCTCCCTCGTCTTTTCGCCCCGCACCCACTCGGCGGAATAGACCCGCTCGCCGGTGGCATCCCAACCGTCCACCGGGCCGCTGAGCTTGCCGCCGCGGAGTGTGAACCTCATGTGGATTTTCCCTTCCTCCACATCGTGGAATTTCGAAGCGAGGCCGAAGTAGGGGTTCCTCGCGCCGGATTCGTGGTAGATTCCCTCATACTCAATCAGGGATTTGGAAAGCGGCTGCAGGGTGTCGTTCGTCGAACCGAAGGGAATCAGTGGCATGATCACTTTCCCGCGCCCGGCGTTATCGCCCTTCTTGAAATCAAGCTTGAGCTTGCGGTAATTCACCGGCGCATCCACCCGCTCGCCCTCGATCCCGAAATCGGAGCCCTTGAAGGGTGTCGGAGTGAAGGCCGGAAAATACCATTTGCCGTTGTAGCGGACGGCGAGCGCCTCTTTCCCTACGACGACCTGATCGAGCGCCGCGAACGCCCCCAAACCGAGCAGGATGATGAGAGAGTAGTAGCCGCGCTTGATTTCCTTGAAGCGCCGGATCCGCCGCAAGGTCACCGGATTCGGCGGCCCGCCGGTGAACGAAGCGACGATAAGCAAAGCCCCGCCGACCACGAGGATCAGCGAACTCAACCAGCCGAACCACAAGAACTCCCCGCCCGCCGTTTTCCATTTCAGCCCGAACACATCGCGGCTGGCCTCGAAGAACCAACGCGCCGTCGGGAAGTCGATGCCGCGCAGTTCCCCGATGACGGCGAGCACCCCCAGGATCAGCATGAATATCCCTATCGAACGGCGGCTCATTTGAATTTAATCCTCGGATCTACCATCGCGACGATCACGTCGGACAGCACTTTTCCCAACAACATCAGGAACGCCGCGATCGTCAGCGTCCCCATGATCACCGGGACATCACGCGCGATGACCGCCTGATACTGCAACAAACCGAAGCCCTGGATGTCGAACACCGTCTCCACCAGGATCGACCCTCCGATGAAAATTTCCACGAGACTGCCCATGCTCGTGGCAATGGGGATCATCGAGTTCCGGAAAGCGTGGCCGAAGACCGCCTTGCGGAAACCCACACCCTTCGCCACCGCCGTGCGCACGTAGTCGGCGGAGAGCTGATCCATGAGGTTGTTTTTCGTCATCATGGTAAGCATCGCGAAGGAGCCGACGAGGTAGCAGAGCAAAGGCAGCACGGTGTGGTGCGCGAGATCCTTGATCTGATCCCACCGCTCCATTTCCGCGAAGTCCGGGCTGGTAAGGCCGAAGAGCGGGAACAGGTTCATGCGCGCGCCGAGGTGGACGAGCAGGATCGCGCCGAGGGCGAAGCCAGGGATGGAGTAGCCGATGAAAATGAGCACCGAACTGGCGCTATCGATGAACGTCCGGTGTTTGAGCGCTTTCAAAATTCCCAGCGGCAGGCAGACGGCATAGGTGATGAACGCGGTGAGCAGGCCGAAATAAAGCGCCACCGGCACGCGCTCTAGGATCATCTGGCCGACGGAATCGTTATAGACCGTGGAGCGCCCGAGATCTCCCTGCAAGAGGCCGCTGAAATTCGTCCGAAAAGCCACCGCCCGCGGCGAGTAGGATGGCACTACGGCAGCCTCCTGGCTGCGGCGCTTGAACCTATCCTCGCGCATCGTCGCGCTTTCATAACGGATTTTCCAGCCCTCCTGCAGGATGTCCGCCCCGTCCACGCGGCACTTCGCCGAGATGATGGAATCGCCCTTCTTTTTCACCTCCACCAATCGCCCGTCGCCGCGCAGGACGAGGGTCGCGGTGTTTTCCGGATCATCGCCGCCGCCTCCGATGATCCCGTCACCGGTCACGCCGAACTCGCCCTTGGAAAGCCTCACTTCACGCGGCAGGGCACCGAGCCATTGGAGGTAAGCCACAGGCATCGCTTTATCGAGGCCGAACTGCTCCTCCAGTTCCTCCATCTGTTCCTCGCTGAGACCGCCGCCCGCGTCGCTGGAGGCTTTTTTCGCCCCTCCCGCGTCCGCGCTGCCCGCCGCCTGCTGGAGCATCCGATCCATCGGCCCACCGGGCACGAATCTCGTGATCGCGAAGACGAGAAAGGTGATCCCCAGCAAAGTGGGGGGGATCAGCAGAAAACGCCTTAGGAAATAACTTTTCACGCGATGAACCGCGATAGTTTCGACGCGCCCGCCTCGTTGGCAAGCCCAGTCCCAACCACCACCTAATATTCCTGACCCTTTTCCTTCTTCACCGCGATCACGTAATCGAGCACCGCCTTCTCATCCGATTTCGGAAGACCCGCGTGCCCGATCATTTTCGGCATCGCGTCCTCCCAATCCATGATGTCCACCTGTTCCGGGAGCTGGTAGGCATGGCACTCGCCGCATTTCAGCATGTATACCTCATGCCCGCGCTGGAGTTGACCCAGCGGCTTCCCGCTTTTTTTCGCCATCGAGGCGCTGGGATTCGGCACCTCGGAAATGCCCCCCACCGAGCCGTCGTCGCCGCCGTTCATGTCGCCCATCGGGCCGGTGCCGGTGGGCGTGCAGGCGGTGAGGATCGCACAAAGAGGGAAAAGGAAATATTTCAGTTTCACGAACGTCTTGTATGATCAAGCCAACGCCACGGCAATGATTTTAGGCATTGGGACTGCGATTAGCGGCTTCTGCGGACAAGAAGCATCAAACTGACGAGGCCCAGCCCGAAAACCGAGGGTTCGGGAACCAATGTAAGCCCTTCCACGTTCCAAGAAAACCCGTAGTCCACACCGCTCGTGTTGGAAGTCACCTGCCAAGCGTAGCGACCCGGCCCAAGCCCATCCGCTAGAATCAGTTCTACGTTGTCAACTTCGCTAAGACTCGCACCGATCTCCGTCCCCAAGGTGAACCCATTTGCGCTGAATAACCTGAGGTTCAGGTTCGCCAAAGACGGGGTAAAAACATAGTTGAGACCGGAGCCGGGCTGGGTATCCGTCACCGCAATATTCCGGTTCCAGACAAGGCTAGCGGCGATTTCGAAGGTGAAGCCAGGCGTGTTGAGATCGAAGAAATACAGTTGGGGAACAGTCGCGTTGGAGGTTCCGAGATCCCACCCCGTGTTTGCGACCGTATCCGCAGCGTTGGCGTCATGTTCGCCCGCCACGAGGATGTCATGGGAATGTAGCACGTTCAGTTCGCCCGCCCCATATACCACATCGAGAGGCTGCGTCTGACTATTCGTCCACGCTCCACCGAATTCGGATTCGTCTCTGGTTGCTCCCGTGAAAAGAAGCGATTTCACCACTATCGAGCGGTCTGCGTTCCCAAGTCCGGATGTTCCGCGCGCCGTTTCCATGAGCAAGGCCGCCGCACCTCCCACGGTAGGCGTCGCCCAACTTGTAGCCGTCGTAGGAACCACAATATCCGGTCTGGTTCTAAGGCCACCGTCCAAGGTGATACCACCTCTACTGTGGTTACCGTTAGAAAGCCCGACAGTGATGCCGTTGTAGGCTCCCGCCATCAGTGCCGGAACAGACGTGCCGCTACCATTATTCAGGCCGAACACCGCTACAAAATCATCCCTTTGGATCGCGTAATCGATGCGACGCATCGCATCCACATTCTGCGCTTCAGTGTTCAAATTCGCGATCCAACTGTGATTCTGGATATCGTTACCCTCAACCGACGGCAGCGCCCCCGTATTCAATAAATTCAGGAAACCAGCACCGAGATAGCTGTTCACCTCGTAGGAGGTGACCCGGTTAGGGGAAACGCCGATGTCCGGTGATAGCGATGAGGATCCGTAGAAATAACGACCCACCGTCGTCGCATGATTTGACGCTGCGGTGGAGCCTGCGGAGCCGTAGATGAAATTTTTGTCAGAAAATATCGAAGCGTCTGGACGGTAATTACTAGCCGCACCCTCTGGTGCCTCGACCTGAGAAACCGAGATCCCCGCACCCGTGGGCATCGACGCACCCAGTTGCGTTTGGAGAGCAGTGAAACCTACATCCTCTTTCTGGGTAGCATTCAACTGAGCGTGGACATGGCCGGTAAGAAAAATTCCCGTGGCGACTTTCACCGAAAGCGTGATCGTTATAAAGGATGGTCGCGACATGACAGTTGGATTTGATGAATTTTTAACTCTTTTTCGGATTCAGATCAATAGTGTTTTCCCGGAATTTACCAAAACACATCCACCCCCCGCCATTGACTCGCACCGCCACATCGTTTCCCATCGGGCATGCCCGTAGCGGAAAAGAAAAAATCTCCCATCTCATCAAACCGCTGGATCCTATCCTACCTGCTGCGTGAAAAAAGGGTCTTCATCCCCTCGCTCGTCGCGCTCTTCGTTACGGCCGGACTCGCCCTCGCGTTCCCGTATTTTTTGAAGGAACTGGTCGGTTCCCCGGTTGATTCCCTCCGCAACGCCGTCCCGCCCGCGGAAATCCTCGCCCGGACGAACGAGATCATCCTCAAGCTCATCGCCGTCCTTTTCCTGCAGGCCGCCATCGGATATTTCCGCGTGCAGGGCTTCATCCGCTCCGGCGAGTCCGCGCTGAACCGCCTCCGCAAAGACCTTTTCAAACACCTCCTCGGCCTGCCCGTCCCCTACTTCCAGGATCAGCGCGCCGGCTCCCTCAGCAACCGCGTCTCCGCCGATCTCGCGCTCGTCCGCGAAACCCTGCTCACCACCGTGCCCCAGGCCGTGCGGCAGACGGTCATCCTCATCGGCGGGCTGGTGTTCATCTTCATCTCCTCCTGGAAACTCTCGCTCGTCATGCTCGGCTGCATCCCGGTCGTCGTGCTGCTCATCGCGTTTTTCGGCAGGAAAGTCCGTAACCACTCCAAGGCCGCACAAGAATCCCTCGCCGAGGCCTCCACGGTCATCGAGGAATCCGTCCAGAACATCGCCGATGTGAAAGCCTACACCAACGAGGGCTTCGAGCGCGGCCGTTATGAAAGCTCCCTCGCCTCCTTCCTAGCCGTCACCCTGCGCGGTGCGAAGGCGCGCGGCGCGTTCCTTTCCTTCATCATCTTCGTGCTCTTCGGCACCATCGCCTTCGTCGTCTGGTACGGAGCGCAGATGTATGCCAAGAGCGAAATCTCGTGGGAAAATTTCTTCGCCTTCATCATCTTCTCGATCTTCGTCGGTGCCTCGCTCGGATCGTTCCCGGAAATCATCTCCCAGATCCAGCAGACCGCCGGCGCCACCGAGCGCCTGCGCGAAATCCTCGACATGCCCGCCGAGCGCGAATCCGGCCGCTCCGATCTCACCCTCTCCGGCGCGATCGCCTTCGGGGATCTCTCTTTCCGCTACGCCTCCCGCCCGGAAGTCGCCGTGCTGGAAAATCTCAACCGTCATCCCTCCCCTCCGGCCAGCGCACCGCCATCGTCGGGCCCTCCGGCGCGGGGAAATCCACCCTCTTCTCCCTGATCCTCGGCTTCAACGATCCCAGCTCCGGCAAGCTCCTCTTCGACGGCACCGACGCCGCCGAAATCTCTCTCGCCTGCCTGCGTTCACAAATCGCCATCGTCCCCCAGGAAGTCATGCTTTTCGGCGGCACCATCGCGGAAAACATCGCATATGGCAAAGAGGGCGCCACCCAGGCCGAGATCGAAGCCGCCGCCGTCATGGCCAACGCCCACGCCTTCATCGCCGATCTCCCTGAAGGCTACGCCACCCTCGTCGGCCCGCGCGGCACCAAACTCTCCGGCGGCCAGCGCCAGCGCATCGCCATCGCCCGCGCCGTCCTCGCCGATCCCAAGATCCTCCTTCTCGACGAGGCCACCTCCGCCCTCGACAGCGAATCCGAGCGCCTCGTCAACGAAGCCCTCGAACGCCTCATGGCGAACCGCACCTCCCTCGTCATCGCCCACCGCCTCTCCACCGTCCGCCACGCCGACCGCATCCTCGTCCTCTCGAAAGGAAAAATCGTCGAGCAGGGAACGCATGAGGAACTGCTGGCTGCGAACGGGACTTACCGGTTTTTGGCGGAGACACAGTTGAGCTGAAACTTAGCGTTGAATCAGCCGCCCATCCGCCATAGGCTCTCGCCATGCTTGTTCTGGAACACAGCCCAGTCCATTCGGATCCCGAAGTCCTCGGAGGCACCCTTGTATTCCGCGGCACCCGCGTGAAAGCCCAGACTTTACTCGACTACATCTCCGCAGGGGATTCGTTGGAAACTTTCCTCGCCCACTTCCGCACCTGGGATGCCTTCGACCGCACCTGATTCCATCTCATCCGCCCTGCTCACCGCCACGGCGACCTGTGCCTCGAAAATGCTTTTGTCTGGTGGAACGCTTTCCAACAGCCGCTCCGCCAGCAAGATCCTGCCTTCTTCGGTTAGACAAAGGGCATCTTCCAAAACCCGGTCAACGGTTATGGCCATAGGGCGCAAATAACCGAACGAGGCGGTAACGCAAGGCTCCATGGCTTCAGCCCGGAAGAAACCTGCGGTCTTCCTTGAAGTTTGTAATTTGAAATTTAAAGGTTTCCCCCATGCTCATCCTCGCCCTCACCGGTGGTATCGCCACAGGCAAGTCCACCGCCGTCCGCCATTTCCGGGAGTTCCTGCCGGACATCGTGGTGTTCGATTGCGACCTCGCGGTGCGCCGCCTGTTAGAGACGGAGGAGATCGCCATGAAACTCGCCGGGCATTTCGGCAAAGGCATCCTCGATGTGGAAACGGGAGCCATCGTCCGCGCGAAACTGCGGGACCTCGTTTTCGCGGACGCCGGGAAACGCGCGCTTTTAGAGGAAATCCTGCATCCTCGGGTGCGGCAGGAATGTCTTGCCCTGCGCGACGAGGCGGCTAATAAGGGGGCGCGGTGCTTCCTAGCGGATGTCCCGCTACTCTTCGAAAACGGCTTCGATTTCGGCCAGACCCGGGCGATCACCGTCTCCACCTCCCGCGCCACCCAGGTCGCCAGACTCAAGGCCCGCAACGGTTGGGACGATGCCCAGATCGAGTCCATCCTCGCCGCCCAGATGCCCCTTGGGGAAAAGGAGGCTCGCGCCGACATCGTCCTCTGGAACGACGGCCGCCCCGACACCCTCAGGGCGCAAATCCAGCGATACTGCGAAACTTTCCCACCCATCTCCATGTCAGACACCACCGAACCAATCCCCGAGGCTCCCGTTTCCGAAGCCACCGAAGCCGTGCAATCCAGAGCCGTCGCCGAGGCGCCTGCCCCCTTCCCCGTGCCCGAGCACATCGATCTCAACGCCTTCCGGCTCAAGCCGCTTTCCGAGCTGCAGAAGATCGCCGCCGAGATCCCCGCCCGCATCCAGGGCGGACTCACCAAGGCTCAGCTCGTTTACGAGATCATCTGTTTCTTCGTCGCCAACGGCTCCAACGTGACCTGCGAGGGCGTGCTGGAATTCGGCAAGGAACACTTCGCCATGATTCGCGATCCCGAGCGCTCGTTCCGCCCCTCCCAGGACGACATCCACATCGGCGGCCCCGTCCTCAACAACGCCAAGATCCGCAACGGCCAGCTCATCAAGGTGAAAGTCCGCCCGCCCGTGCAGCGTGACAAATATCTCACCACCGCCGAGATCCTCGAAATCGAGGGCAAGCCCGCCGCCGAATGGGAGGAGCCAAAGGATTTTGACAAGCTCACCCCGATGTTCCCCGACAGCCGCATCCACCTCGAGGGCGAGGGCACGGAATTCCTCGGCGTGCGCGTGATCGATCTCATCGCTCCCCTCGGAAAAGGCCAGCGCGGCCTGATCGTCGCACCGCCGCGCGGCGGGAAAACCATCCTGCTCAAGCAGATCGCCAAGTCGATCAAGGCGAACAACCCCGGCGTCGAACTCGTCGTCCTCCTCCTCGACGAGCGCCCCGAGGAGGTCACCGATTTCGAGGAAACCGTGAACTGCCGCGTGTTCGCCTCCACCTTCGATGAAACGCCGAAACGCCACGCCCAGGTCGCGGATCTCGTGATCGCCCGCGCCCAGCGCCTGGTGGAACTGGACAGGCACGTGATCCTGCTGCTCGACTCCCTCACGCGCCTCGCCCGCGGCCACAACTCCGCCATGCAAGGCGGCCCGATCGGCTCCGGCGGCGTTTCCCCCGCGGCCCTTCAGAAGTCGCGGAAATTTTTTGGCACCGCCCGCAACATCGAGGACGGCGGCTCGCTCACCATCCTCGCCACCGCACTCGTGGAAACGGAATCCCGCCTCGACGATGTAGTCTTCGAGGAGTTCAAGGGCACCGGCAACATGGAAGTCCGCCTCGACCGCGAACTCGCCGAGCGCCGCGTCTATCCCGCCATCCACATCCCTCAATCCGGCACCCGCAACGACGACCGCCTCTACCATCCCGACGAGTTCAGGAAGGTCATCGACGTCCGCAAACAGCTCGCCGGCCTTCCCATCGGCGACGCCCTTATCACTCTCCTCGACAACCTCAAGACCACCAAGACCAACGCGGAATTCCTCCTGCGCGGGTTGCGTTGAAATGGGATTCCCAACTCGACATCCTTGCGAAGCACCGTTAGGCTCCCCGACATGATTCCGAAAAACAACCGCAAGGTCACCGCGGAAGAAATGCTAGAGCAATGCCGCCGCAACCGCCAAGAAGCCCGGATTTTGGAAAAAAGGGATCGCCCTTACGAGATCGAATCCCCGTATGCAGCCTCGCGGATTTCCGCGCCCGTCTCGACACCCGCCAAGTCGAAGGCGAGCTAGACGCGCTCTTTCGGGAAAGCCCTGAGTTCGGACGCAACCTCGCGCATCGGCTCTCACCATTTCTCGAAACGGAGGAATCCGGCCCGCTCACCCTGATCGGAGCGGGCGGTGAGGCGGCGGTTTTCGGCGATCCGGAAAACCAACAAGTCATCAAGCTCTGCGGCCCGCCCGCGCGCTGCGGTTTCGGCTGGGTCATCCGCCGCGGTCCGGGCGGTGCGCTCACCCTCGCCCCCGGCGGTCTCGACGAGATCCTCGACCGCCTTTCCCTTTTCGAGGCGCTTTTTCCATCCGGCATCTCCCTCAATTCCATCGGTGAAAACGACGCCTTTCTCGTCTTCCGGCAGCCTTTCATATTGGGTCGTCACCCCACAGCCTCCGAGCTTCACGGCCACATGCGATCACACGGCTGGTCGCCCCACAAGGAACCCTGCTTCGGAGACACCTTGGATCAGCTCACCTGGAAAAAGGCCGGTTTCTCGCCACCGATATCCGTCCGGAAAACGCCCTCGTCGCCGACTCCACGGGTGAAATCCATCCCATCGACTTCATTGTGGCAGGGAAAGAAGTCGGATGATTTTTTATGATCGATCCCCCCAGCCCATCCCGTATCTTCCGCCGCATGAAAACCATTCCCCGCATCATTCTCGCATCCCTGCTGATTTCCCTGCCCGCTTCGGCGGCGGAGAAACTCAAGGCGCTCATCGTCGATGGCCAGAACAACCACGCCGTCTGGCCGAAATCGACGGTGATGATGAAGCAGTATCTCGAGGACAGCGGCCTGTTTGAGGTCGATGTGGCAAGGGTGAAATTCATTAACAATTACAAGCGCGAGGAAAGCTGGCTGCCGCTCGCCGGAGCCGGTGAATCCGAGAAATCCGACAAGATCCTGCCGGATCCGGATTTCTCCCCCGACTTCTCGAAATACGCCGTCGTCATCAGCAACTTCGGCAACGCCGCCGCGGACTGGCCGGAGGCGACGCGCACGAATTTCGAGAACTACATGAAGGAGGGCGGCGGACTCGTCGCCGTCCACGCCGCGAACAACAGTTGGGGCGGCTGGGTCGAGTTCAACAAAATGATCGGCCTCGGCGGCTGGGGCGGGCGCAACGAAAAAGCCGGGCCGTATGTCTATTATGACGCGGAAGGAAATATCGTTCGCGACGATGGCCCGGGAAAATGCGGCGGCCACGGCCCGCAGAACGAGTTCCTCATCACCATGCGCGACAAGGAGCACCCGATCACCAAGGGAGTCCCTAATTTCTGGATGCACACCAAGGACGAGTGCTACGCGAATCTCCGCGGCCCGGCGGAAAATATGACCATCCTCGCCACGGCGGCGGACACCCCGGAACTCAAGAAGGCCGGTCGCAACGAACCCATGCTCATGGTGATCGACTACGGGAAAGGCCGGGTTTTCCACACTACCCTCGGCCACGACACCGAGGCCTTCGAGGGCGTCGGCTTCATCACCACATTCCTGCGCGGCTCCGAGTGGGCGGCGTCCGGAAAAGTCACCCAGCCCATCCCCGAGGACTTCCCCTCCGCCGACAAGGCGACCAACCGCGGCTTCGAACTCAAGAAAGCGGGAGAGCAGCCATGAGAACCTTCCTGCTCCTGCTGCTCGCCGTTTCCCCGCTCCATGCCGAGTGGCAAAATCTCTGGCCCGGTGAAGCGCCCGGCGCCAAACGACCTCCCGTCGGCACGGAAACGGTGAAGGAAGGCGGCAGGATCACCGGCGTCGAAGTCCCGCAGTATGCCCTCCACAAGCCCGCGGCGGGAAAAGCCAACGGAGCGGCCGTCGTCATCTTTCCCGGCGGCGGCTACTCCATCCTAGCCGCAGGTCACGAAGGCACGGAATACGCGGAATGGCTCACGCAGCGCGGCTTCACCGCCATCGTGGTGAAATACCGCGTCGGCGCGGGTCTCGGCTACCAATATCCCATTCCCTTCCTCGACGCCCGCCGCGCGATCCGCACCGTGCGCTCCAAGGCCGCGGAATGGGGCGTGAAACCCGACCGCATCGGCGTCATGGGTTCCTCCGCCGGCGGACACCTCGCCTCGCTCTGCGCAACCCGCTTCAAGGATACCTTTCCCGAAGAAACATCGGACGAAATCGACAATCTCTCCGCCCGCCCGGATTTCGCGATCCTCTGCTACCCGGTGATCACCATGGAACCGATCGGCCACTCCGGCTCCCGCAACAACCTAGCGGGAAACAATCCCCCGGCGGAGCTCCTCGAAAAAATATCCACGGAAAAGGCCGTATCTGCCGACACCCCGCCGACCTTCCTCGTCCACACGTCCGACGACGGAGTCGATTGCCGCAACAGCCTGCTGTTCGCCACCGCATGCCGAGAGCATAAGGTTCCCGTGACGCTACACATGTTCGAGAAAGGCGGTCACGGCTACGGTCTTAAGGGCAAAGGCTCGTTGGCGGGATGGCCGGATCTGCTCGACGGATGGCTGGCGGAGCGCTTCAAATAACCGGAGTTTTCGAAGCCGCTTGCCATCGCTTTCTTTCCTCCCTTACCTAGTTCCATCCATGCAGCAAGAACAGGAAACCATCGTCTGCAAGCCCACCCCGTGGTTCATTCTCCGCGCACTCGCCATGCTCGCGATGTTCAGCGTTTTCACCGTGCTGTTCTACATCGACGGCACCACGGGATACCGCGAGAAAAACGTGGAATACTACCTCCACGCCGCTTTCCAACAGGCCGGAACGGATTATTCGAGGATGAAATCCGAGGAGGGCTTCTCACCGGAATCCTGGAAGGAATTTGCCGCCAAACAGACGGTCAAACTGCCCTCCGATCCCTCCTTGCTGCCCGTTGGAACCGAAAATCCGATGCCTTGGCCGACGCTGCTCACCGATTTCGAGCGCATGAAGCCCGGCCAGCCGCACCTGCTCTGGCAGGACTACTCCGGGGAAATGCGCATGGCGAAAACCCCGCCCAAGAAACCTTTCGATGCCGGGTAAAATCCGCGAGCAGATCATCGTCTTCTACATCTGCCTCGCCCTCGCCCTCATCACCCTGTTTTACCTGATCCGCACGATGCGCCGCACCGTCTCCGCAGACTCCACCGCTCTCACCACCGCCACCGGGAAAACGATCCCCTACGCGGACATGAAAACCCTCGACCTCCGCAAATGGGACACCAAGGGCATCGCCCTCATCGACTACGGAGGAGCCACCCGCGACGGACGCGCCCGCATCGACGGCCTGACTTACGGCGGATTCAAGAAGGAGAACGGCGAACCCGCCGAGAAGCTGATGGCGCTGATTCGTGGGAGTTTCTCCGGGGAAATCATCGAATACGCTGTGGTGGAACCGGAAAGCGACCCGCCGCAACCTTCGGTGGGCGCGTAGCAGCCGGTCGCTTAACGTATCCTTGTGCGTTTAAACTTTAGGCAAGGGTTCCACCTCAGGAGCCGCATGTGAGATCCGATGCCTGGCTAATTCGCTCTCCAAGGTGCTGACATTCACCGAGCTCAATTCGTCGAAAACGATGTTTCTTGCCTTGTAATCCGGGGCTTCAAATTTTACGCCACACCATGCGCAAACTCTTGGCCTTATCTTCAACGACATTGCTGGCCTCTTGTGTATTGGGGCCGCAGCCCTCCTCGCCGAACTCCGAAACCCCTGCCTCGATTCGCGGGGACTCCACGCCGCACGGATCATCATTCGGCGACAAGGCATGGCGGCAGGTTTTTACCGATCCCACTTTGCGTTCGCTCATTGCACGCTGCATTGAGGCCAATCCCGACCTGGTCGCCGCGAGCTACCGGATCGAACAAGCCCGCGCCCGTGTCGTGGTTGCCCGCTCCGACTGGCTTCCGCAAGTCGGGGGCAGCGCCGGGGCTTCGACGAATTACCGCTCCGAAAATACCGGACAAGTCACACCTGCTGCAGACCGCGGTTCCGAATCCTACGATCTCACCGCGCAACTGAGCTGGGAAGTGGACTTATGGGGGGGCATTCGCCGCAGCAACGAAGCCGCCCGTGCGCGCTTGCTGGAGGCCGAGTATTTCCGGGATGCCCTGCAAACCAGCCTCGTCGCCAGCATCGCTTCGGCATATATCGAACTCAAGGGGCTCGACGAACGCCTAGCCATTTCCCGGCGCACTGCTGAGAATCGCCGCAATTCGCTTGGCATTGTCACTTCATTGCGTGATGGCGGCAACGTTTCCGATCTCGAAGTCGGCCAGGCGGAGTCATTGCTGCAGGAAGCCCTCACCGCCATTCCGATCACCGAGCAGGCCATTGCGGCACGGGAAAACCAGATTCGCTTTTTGTTAGGCGATTATCCCTCCTCGCTTACGCGTGGCGGCAGCCTCGACAAGCTTGATGGCTCGCTCCGCATCAGGGGCGGCCTGCCCTCCACGCTGCTCGCACGCCGTCCGGACATCGCCGCCGCGGATCAATCCTATCAGGCCGCCGTTGCGGAAATCGGCGTGGCCGAGGCGCTACGGCTGCCCAGCCTCTCATTGACCGGAAGTGGTGGAGTCGTAAGCGGAGAGTTAAATCATTTGTTGGAAGGTAAATCCGGCTCCTATTCGGTCGGACCAAGGCTGGCAGGCCCCATCTTCGACGCGCGTCGTGGAAAAGCACGGGCGGATGCCGCCCGTGCCAGCGCCAACGAAGCGCTCGCCGCCCACGACCGCGCTGCAAAACAAGCTTTCCGCGAGGCGGCGGACGCGCTCAACGCCCACGTCAAAACCGGCCAAATCATCACCGAACGGTCGCGGCTTGTGGATGCGAATCTCAAGGTATCACGCGTCGCTGGCGAGCGCTTCGAGGGCGGTGCTTCCAGCTACCTCGAGGTACTCGACGCAGAGCGCAGCCTGTTCGGCTCCGAATTGGCGCTGGCCGACGCAAAACGCGACCGCCTTCTCGCGGTGGTGGAGTCCTATCGCGCGCTCGGCGGCGGATGGAAGTGATCTCTTCTCCTACCACCCTAAGAATGGATATCCCTCCATCCGATTAGCATGCCATCCCAATGCGCCGCTGACATTCGACTCGGGACAATCCCAAATCACGGGTCTGAAAGCGGATTTCGCCAGAATACCGGTTCCGGTTTTTCGCGCGTGCGGAAAAGGGGAATTCCCACCGGCGAGATGGGCAAATCGGTTCCGGAATCCCCGTCACGGCCCGGCTAGCGGAGAGCTGAGGGAATCCTGAAAAGCCCACAGGTGCCCCGCATTTCGCGGGTTTCTCACGGCGGGCGGCCATCTTCTCCCCCCCATTGATCCGCCACATCCGGTTTTGCGCGGCATACGCCCAGAATCTTCGGCCACGGACGCTTTTTTCCTTTGGGATTTTTTCGTTGTTGCCATGCTATGCGCGCAAGCGGTAACCGTTTCCAACACCAACAACACAACCACTCACACCAAATGTCAGACAAATCAATCGAAGAACGGGTCAAGGATATCATCGTGGATCAGCTCGGCGTCAGCGCCGACCAGGTCACAGCGGATGCCAAATTTGTCGAAGACCTCGGCGCAGACTCCCTCGACACCGTCGAGCTGGTCATGGCACTTGAGGAGGAGTTCGATGTGGAGGTGCCCGACGACGAGGCCGAGAAACTCCAGGCCGTCAAGGACGTGGTCGCTTTCATCACCAGCAAGAAGGGCTAATTCGCCGCCTCGTTGGTTTTTCCTCTACCGAATCGGGTGGGTGCCGAAAGGTTCCCGCCCTTTTCTTTGCTTTATCCCCGTTCCCGGCGCACACTCCAACCTAGGTGCAGTGCCCTGCATCCGAAATTTGGAGTTTAGAATTCAGAGTTTAAAGTTTCCACCCAACATGCCCTCACAAGACGATATCCAATATGCCATGGAGACGACCCGTGTCCTGCACGAGCCGGATCACCGCATCCAGACCTTCGGAGAGACCCGTTTCGAGTTCCAGCTCCTCAGCGAGCCGATGGATCAGGTGGGGAAAGTCCGCATCCGCACCGGCGAGGTAGAGGCCATGAAACCCCGGATCCTCCGTCCAGAACCCTACCGCAATATCGAACTGGAAGGCTTCGATGACAACGCCCGCGCCCGCCTTGACGCGCTGGTCGATAAGCTCAGATCCGAGGGCAAGGATCTCGCCTTCCTCCAATACGGCTTCCGCTTCAAGCGCGGCGCGGTGAACGAGGAACTCGTCCACGACTCCATCGAAGCCGTCCGCACCCGCGTCCTCGAGGACATCCGCCGCACCGGAAACCCCTCCCGAGCAATCATCGAGGGCGTCGATGACACCTGGGAGATATCCATCCTGAAATTCTCCTTCGAGATGATCCTCCGCTCCCACGAGATCAATGCCTTCGATCTCAAGCGGAAGGGTTTGATCTGATCCGGGCCTCACGCTAATCCTTCCGCATGAGGTTCTGGGTCATCGTAAAGATCATCGCCGGTCTGGCCGTCGCGGGCGTGGTCGCCTTCACCGCAATGCTGGCCTACCACATCACTGTCAAACCTCTCGGCGGCGTCTTCGAGAGCATCATCCCCGAGGCCGGTTCCGTCCTCCGTGTGGAAAGGGAAGAGGATTTCGCGAAATACCTCGACTCCGCCGAGATGCCCGATTTCGAACCCGGCGACCGCGCTTTCCAGAAAGCCCACGAACTCATCGCCATGGGGAAAATCGACGATGGCCGCGAGAAGTTGACGGCGATCGTCAACGTCTTCCCCACCTCCCCATCCGCACCCACCGCACGCCGCATCGTCGGCCAGATGAACCTCGACGAAATCCTCTCCAGCGGCTTCCCCGAAGGAAAAACGAACTACGAGGTGAAGCGTGGGGATTCCTATTTCGCCATCGCGGGACGCAACGACACCTCGCTCGACATACTCATGCACCTCAATGGCATGATGGAGCTGAAAAACCTCCAGCCCGGCGATGACCTCCTGCTCCTGCCACTCCATTTCCGCCTCCTCATCGAACCCCAGCGCAAGGCTCTTGCCCTCTGGGAGGGTGCCCGCTTCATTTGCGAGTATCCCATCATGCGCATCACCGGTTCCGTTCCGAACAGCGGCAAGACCGTGATCGCCTCCCGCCGCTCCACCATCGGCGACAGAAACGTCCCCCCCACCGCGAAGGATTACCGCGCCACCTCCAAATCCATCCAGCTCAAGTCCCCTCCCCTCCAGATCTTCCCCTTCGACGAGCACGACGACACCCCGCCCTCCGGCCTTTTCCTCAGCGAAGCCGACATCGAGGAACTCTTTCTCCTCACTCGCACCGGCAACGAGGTCGAGATCCGCAACCCGAAAAAATGACTGCCGTTTTCTCATTCCAATCCCCACCCGATTCCCCTTACCCTCCACTAAACAACCTCTTCCTGGAGAGTTGAACCTTGAATTTTCCCCACCCATGCAACTCCTCGAATTCGAAAAGCCAGCCGCCGAACTTGAGCGCGAGATCGAAAAACTCCGCGCCAAATCTGCGGGTCAGAACCTCGACCTGTCCGAGGAAATTGCCACCATGGAACGGAAGCTCGCGGAGACCCGCGCGGACATCTACGAAAACCTAACCCCATGGCAGCGCGTGCAGATCGCCCGCCACACCCATCGCCCGTTCATGCTCGATTACGTGTCCCTCGCCTTCCACGGCTTCACCGAGCTCCACGGCGACCGCCACATCGGCGACGACGCCTCAATGCCCGGCGGCTTCGCCATGCTCGGCGAGAGGAAATGCGTTGTCCTCGGCCACCAGAAAGGCCGCGACACCAAGGAGAACCTCAAGCGCAACTTCGGATCCGCCCACCCTGAGGGCTACCGCAAATCTCTCCGCCTCATGAAGCTCGCGGAGAAATTCTCTATGCCAGTCATCGCCCTCATCGACACTCCCGGAGCCTTCCCCGGCATCGGCGCGGAGGAGCGCAACATCGCCGAAGCCATCGCCTTCAACCTCCGCGAGATGATGCTCCTCAAAACCCCCGTCATCGCCGTCGTCATCGGCGAGGGCGGTTCCGGCGGCGCGCTCGGCATCGGCATCGCAGACCGCGTGATCATGATGGAGAACGCCTACTACTCCGTTATCTCCCCCGAAGGCTGCGCCGCCATACTCTGGAAACACCGCAAACATGCCCCCGAGGCTGCCGAAGCCATGAAACTTGTCGCACCCGACCTGCTGAAACTCAAGCTCATCGACGACGTCATCCCCGAACCCACTGGCGGCGCCCACCACGACCACGCCGCCACCGCCATCTCCTTCCGCGAGGTCATTTCCAAGCACCTCGACCATCTCTGCAAGCTCGATACCAAAACGCTCCTCGACGAACGCTACGAGAAGTTCCGCAACTTCGGCGAATGGAACGGCTGATGGGTGCACCTTGAAACCTGAGTGGTCTCCGAAACAGCTCTTCAGTGGCCCGGCAGGCTCGCCTGCTTCAGCACAGGGTTGGCGGGGCTTCGCGGAGCCTAGCCTGGGAATCCGCAACCACGATCGGGGTTGGTCGTTGCATCCGTCATTTTACATTTCGAGCCGCACTGCCCACTTCTCCCCGTCCCCATCTTCACTTCCCCTCCGATTCACCTCCGATTCCCCTTTGCATCCCTCGCTTCCCTACTCTAGACCCGCGCCACATGTTTCCACAAGATCCCATCGAATGGCCGGATGAAGTCGAGATTCTCATCGACCAACTTGAGTGCGAATCCACCGAGCGTGCCCTCACCCGCGAAGAACGCGCCATGATGGATGTCTATGAGACCGTTCCTTTGCTCGAAAGCGAGGACGGACTCCATGAATTCTGGCAAAGCCCGATCGATCACCAGCGGATCATCAACTCCTTCGACCTCATCGGTGCGACCACCCTGGTCGATCCCCTCAACGCCAGCCGTTGGTGCAGCACCCGCAGCCAAGATCGCAGCGACTACAGCGAAACGGAATCCGATTACCTCGCCACCATCGAAGAGGAAGTCCCGGGCGGCCTGGACGAACTCATCGACCTCGTGATGGATTTCATCGAGGAAGAGTTGGGCTAAGGCTCATCCGGATTGGATTCACACCCACTCCGCACAATCATGGTTCGGTCAGGATTCACTCACCGGCGCCGGGAGCCTCGGCATCGCCGCCGCCCTTGTTGGGACGATTGCCTTTGCCCTTGGGACCTTTCGGACCGCCGGGCCGCTGCGGCATCGACTTGCGCATCTCGGCGCGTTCCTCTTCGTTGAGTTCGCCGTCGCCGTCCTTGTCGAACTTCTCGAGGATTCTCCTTTTCATCTCCTCGCGCATGGCGGTTTTTTCCTCATCGCTGAGTTTGCCGTCGCCGTCCGTGTCGAATTTCTTGAGCATCTCCTTCTTGCGGGCGCCGTCCATCTCGCCGCGTGCGGCGCGGGCGGCCTTGCGCTCTTCCTCGTTGAGCTTGCCGTCGCCATCCTTGTCGAATTTCTCAAGGATTTCGGGCGGCAGCTTGCGCTCGCCCCCTGCGCCTTTGCCCTTTTGGGCATGGGCGGCTCCTGAAAGGCCGATGGCGGCCGCGATGATAATCAGTGTGGTGGTTTTCATGGTGTTGTTCTTTGGCTTGAATTGATGAGCGGCTGTCGCTCTCACGCCATCCATCAACCCTGCGGCATCCGGGAAGTTGCGGAGACGGTGGAGATTTCACGCGTCGGGGCGGGAATGAGTTGCCACAAGGCTCGGCGGGGGGTTGCATCTCGTCAGTCGTGCAGCCCCAAAACTCCAAACCCGCCAACCCGAGCAAGGCCATGGTCTTCGTCCGCAGGGCAGGCAGCACCCTGCTGCTGTGGGCCATCGTCGCCGCCATCTTCGCGAGCATGTTCCCCGCCGCCTACCTCGGCCTTATCGGTGTGCTGACCGTAATCTCGACCATCGAGTATTTCCGCATGCTCCGCGCCGCGGATGTGAAATGCTTCCCGCGCTTTGGGCTGATCCTAGCCGTGGCGTATTGCGGGATCGCGTATTTCCATTTCCTCAAAGGTGGCAAGGACATCCCTCCCGCGCTGGACGCGGTGGCGGTGTTCTTTGCGGTCACCTTTGCCTTCACCCTCCAGCTCCGCTATTCGATCCGCGGCATCGAGGCGCTGCTTGCGGTCGCGGCGAACCTGCTGGGCTTCCTCTACATCGCCTACCTCTTCAATTTCGCGGCGCGGATCTCCTTCGGGCTCCCCGGCGAGGGCAACGTGCCCGGCGCTTTCGTACTGTTGTGGCTGCTGGCGGTCACGAAATTCTCGGACATGGGAGCCTACATTACCGGATCCCTGATCGGGAAACACAAGATGATCCCGCACATCTCGCCGGGCAAGACCTGGGAAGGATTCGGCGGCGCACTGTTTTTCGCACAGCTCGCGGCGTGCGGGCTTTATGCGCTAATGCCGGGTAAACTCGCCGCGCTGCACTCGTGGCCGCACGTGTGCGCTCTCGGCTTCCTGCTGGCCATCTTGGCCGTCATTGGTGACCTCGCGGAAAGCGTGGTGAAGCGCTCCCTCCACGCGAAGGACTCCGGCAACATGCTGCCCGGCATCGGCGGCGGGCTCGACCTCATCGACAGCATCTGCTTCACCGCGCCCGCACTCTGGTTCTATCTCGTCTGGATCATCCCCCACCTCGCATGAAGCGCCGCGTCGTCCTCCTAGGCTCCACCGGCTCCATCGGTCTCTCGACGCTCAAGGTCGCCGCGAACCTGCCGGAGGAAATCGAGATCGTGGGACTCGCCGCCGGATCGAGCGTCACTCAACTCGCCGAACAGGCGCGGGAAAAGGGAGTCCGCCACGTGGCGATTTACGATGAAACCAAAGCCGCCGAACTCCGCTCCCTGCTGCCCGCGGGAGTGGAAGTCCATGCGGGGCCGGAGGGATTGATCCGCCTCGCGGAGCTGGAGGAGGCGGACATCGTACTGATCGCCATCGTCGGCACGGCAGGTCTGCATCCGGCGCTGGCCGCGATCGCAGCGGGCAAGGACATCGCCGTAGCCTCGAAGGAAATCCTGGTGATGGCCGGCGAGATCATCACCGCCCGCGCGGAGGAAAAGGGCGTCCGCATCCTGCCTGTGGACAGCGAGCACAACGCGATCTTCCAATGCCTCGAAGGCCACCGCGGCGCGAACAGCGAGATCTCCCGCCTCATCCTCACCGCATCCGGCGGCCCTTTCCGCGAAACGCCCGCCGCTGACCTCTGGGACGTTACCCCTGACATAGCGCTCCGCCACCCGACTTGGGACATGGGGCCGAAGATCTCCATCGACTCCGCCACCCTTTTCAACAAGGGGCTGGAGATGATCGAGGCGCGCTGGCTGTTCGGGATCGGCATGGATCAGATCGAGGCGGTGATCCATCCGCAGAGCATCATCCACTCCATGGTCGAGTTTACGGACGGCTCCGTGCTCGCCCAGCTTTCGCGGACGGACATGGGTTTCCCCATCCAATACGCCCTCACCTATCCCGCCCGCATGAAGGGCGCGCTGCAGCCGCTCGATTTCGCAACGCTTTCCAAACTGGAGTTCGCCCCTCCGCGACTTGAGGATTTCCCCGCGCTGAACCTGGCGCGTGAGGCTGGTAACACCGGCGGCACCATGCCCGCCGTGTTCAACGCCGCCAACGAGATCGCCGTCGAGCGCTTCCGTGCCGGTGGGATCCGTTTCCCGGAAATCTGGGGCTGCGTGGCGCACTGCATGGAGGTGCATGTCGCCATCTTGAATCCAACACTGGAGCAGATCCTGAGTGCAGACCAGGAGATCCGGGAGATTGCGGCGGTGTGGTGTTCGGGGAAGCGATAGCGGAAATCAACGTGACCGCTTACCCCACCAAGCCGCCGCTCCCCACAGCACGGCGGGAGCGCCAAGGCTGAAACCGAGGCCCCACCCGGGATAATCGGTGCCCAAAGCCCCGATCCAAGCGAACAGGAAACCCATCGGCACCGATCCGCACGCCAGCGCGAGGCAGAATTTCCCGAACGGCATCCGCAGCAAACCCGCCATGCAGGCCAGCACCTCGGGGAAAATCGGCAGCGCGCGGCTCATCGCCACCACCCACGCCCCGCCGCGTCGGAACAGCGATTTCCCCTTTTGGAAATCACGCTCCCCCAGCCAACGCTTCGCGGTCTCTTCCTTGAAAAACCTCCCGACCCCGTATCCGAACATCCCCGAAAGCATCGACCCCGCCGCCGCGATGAACCCGCCCAGCCATACCCCGTAAACCGCGCCCAGCGCCGACATCACGATCGTCCCCGGGATCGGTAGCAAAAGATCCGCTACCAGCAGCGCGATCCCCGCCAGCCAAGCCCACCCCCTCGCCTCGCGGAACCTTTCCGCCAAAGCATCCACATCCCAAGCCTCCTCCAACCCCTCCCCGAACGCCCACCATCCGAGCAGGAAAAAAACGCAGAGCGTCAGAGTAAGCAGAATCAGTCTCATTTTCCGAATTATTGCACAATCTCCACCGGCGCATCCGGCAAAGCTTTCATAAACGCGCTGCCATAGCGTTTCGTGAGGATGCGGTTGTCTAAGATGCAGACGAGGCCGCTGTCGCGCTTCGTGCGGATCAGGCGACCCACGCCTTGGCGAAGTTTCAGGATCGCCTCGGGGACGGAGTATTCCATGAACGGATTTCCGCCCGCGGCCTCGATCGCCTCCAGCCGCGAGGCGGTGAGCGGATGATCCGGCACCGCGAAGGGCAGCCGCGTGACCACCACATTCGAGAGCGCCTCGCCCGGCACGTCCACGCCCGTCCAGAAGCTGTCCGTCCCGAAAAGCACGCTGTCGAGATCCTCGCGGAACTCCTGCAACATCGTGTGCCGCGGCATCCCCTCCCCTTGCATCAGCAGCCGCCAGCCCTTGTTCTTGAAATACTTTTCACAGCGCTGCGCCGCGTCGCGCATCGTGCGGTAGCTGGTGAAAAGCACGAAGGCCCGCCCGTCGCTTTCCGTGACCGCGTCCATGATCCCCTTCGCCATCAGCTCGTCGTATCTCGGCGTGTTCGGCTCCGGCACCGACTTGTAGATGCGGATCTTCATCTGGGATTTGTAATCGAATGGACTGCCCACGCTAAGCGCCCGCGCCGATTCAGCGCCGACGCGTTTCCTGAAATAACCGAGCTCCGGATCGCCCACACCGAGCGTCGCGCTGGTCATCACCACCGATTTTTTTCCGGAAAACAGCAGCGGGCGCAGGCGGTCGGCCACGTTGATCGGCGCGCCGTGGCAACTGTAATTCGTCTCCTCGCGCCCGCTCCGCTCCACCCAATACACGCAGCCCTCGTCTTTCTGATCGAGGAACTCGCCCACCGCGCCGTGTGTCTCGCGCAGCTTGCGTGCGGCGTCCATGAGCTCGTTTTTCGAAGGCTCGTTCTCGGTCGCATCGGCCAGCTCGGAAAGCTCATCGCTCAGCTCCAGCAGAGGCGCGGCGAGGCAATTCTCGACCAACTCCGGCCGCCGCACGCGGAATTCCTTCGACCAATCGCCGAAGCTGGCCGCATCGCCCACCGATCCGAAAAATTTCTCCACCGCCACCAAACCCCGCTCCACCGCCAGCATTGGAGCGGCCTTGCGGTAGGCTTTGAGGATGCCCTTCCGCGTCCTGGGGTTGTAGAGCCGCTGGAGATCAAAACGCAGCCCCGCCTGGGTGATGCGCAGCCCGAGCTGCACCGCCGCGACCTGTTCCACGGTGTGCGCCTCGTCCATCACCGCGAAGTCGTTCGGGAAAAGGAAGCCGTGCATCTTCTCGCCCTCCGGCACATCGTCCTCCAGCTCGCCGGTATTGAGCAGCGCGAAGAACAGGGTGTGGTTCACCACCACCAGTTTCGCGTCCGCCGCCGCCTTGCGGGCTTCCTGGAAAAAGCAGTTTCCCTTCGGCCCGCAATACCGCTGCGTGCAGGAATGCGCCTCGCTGCAAACCTGCAGCCAGACCTTGTTCGTCGGCTGGAAAGGCATCCCGCTCAGCGTGCCGTCGCGCGTGCTCTCCGCCCAGGTTCGGATGCGGCCCAGCTCCTCGCTCTCGCTGGTCGTGAAAAGATCCGCCGCCTGCTCCCACGCCCGCCTCAGCCGCGCCGGGCACAGGTAATTCCCCCTCCCTTTCAGCAACACAGCCGGCAACTCCTCGCCGAGGATATTGCGCACGATGGGGATGTCTTTCCGGACAAGCTGCTCCTGGAGATTGATCGTGTGGGTGGAGATCACGCCCTTGCGCCCCGTCTCCAGCGCGAACTTCGCGGCCGGCACCAGATACGCCAGCGACTTGCCCACGCCCGTCCCCGCCTCCGCCACCAGCGGCCGACCCTCCGTGAAACTCTCCGCCACCGCCACCGCCAGCAACTCCTGTTCCCGTCGGTATTCGAAATCCTTCGAGGCCGAAAGCGCCCCCTTCGCCGAGAACACCCCGCGCACCCTCTCCGCCAACCCCGCACCGCCACCGCTCTCAGAAACCGAAATCATCCGCGCGCAGCATCACCAATCCAGAGTCACTGCGCAAGGACGGCATCGCGGAGGGCTCCACCGCCTCAGGGTTTATTGGAAACACTTCACTCCGCGTTACCCATCCATGGTGTCCGTGGTTTCGCTTCGCAGGACATCACACTTTCCCGGCCAACTCGCGCCCTACGGGCAGGAACGGCTCTCTGAGTGCCTTGTGGAAATCGAAGACGGCGGCGAAGTCTTCGGGTTTATCGGATTCTTGCCGGCCGAACACCTGCTCCTCGATGAGGAGGAAGACCATGTTGCCGACATCGCGGCATTCGGTTATGCCCCACTCGTCCATGAGCGTGGCGGCCATCGGGCCGAATTGCTCGAGCGCGAGATCACGAAAGCCCTCGAGCAATTCTTTACCGCTGACATGGCGGCCTTTCCCACCGGTTTCCTCCATGACCCGCTTCAGCGTGAAATCCAGCGATTCCTTGAGGAAAAAGTAGGCGTGCCCGTCGTAGCGACTCTCGCGGCGAATGATCGATGAGACGGATTGCTCGAACTGGACGGCTTGCATGCGGCAGGTATGCCAAACCGCCCTCCGCCTGCCAAGCGCTTTCCCTCCCCGCTTGCGCAAGCTGCGCGAAAAGCCCATCCTAGCCCCGCACCATGAAAACCGCCGCGCTCTTTCTAACAACCGCCCTCTGCACCATCGCCGCACCCACCGATGATTTCATCGCCGCCGCCAGCGCCAAACACGGAGCCTTGGGCGAAAAGGCCGCGCGGTTTCTCGTCGAGTATATGCCGACCGCCGACAAGGGAGTGCTCACCGCCGAATTTCTGTCAGAGAACCTCGACCTCGCGATGAAGGCGCGCGCTGACTTCCCGTGGGCGAATGATGTGCCGGAGGAAATTTTCCTCAATGACGTCCTGCCCTACGCCGTATTCGACGAGCCGCGCGATCCATGGCGCGCCGATTTCCTAGAAAAAGCCGCTCCTCTCGTAAAGGACGCGAAGACCGCCTCCGAAGCTGCGCAGATCCTCAATCGCGATTTCTTCAAGCTCATCAACACCCACTACCATACCGAGCGGAAACGCACGAATCAATCACCGAAGGAGTCCATCGAGCAAGGCCGGGCGACCTGCACCGGCCTCTCGATCATCCTCGTCGATGCCTGCCGCGCCGTCGGGATACCAGCTCGCGCGGTCGGCACGCCGATGTGGTGGAACAAAAGCGGCAACCACACCTGGGTCGAGGTCTGGGACAAGGGCTGGCATTTCATGGGCGCGGACGAATACGACGCGAAAGGCCTCAACCACGGCTGGTTCATTGATCACGCGTCGAAGGCTCACGCTGACGATCCGATGCACGCCATCTACGCCACCTCATGGAAACGCGACGGCGGCATTTTCCCCATGGTCTGGTCGCCGCGCAGCGCATCCGTCGGCGGTGTGAACGTTACGGAAAGCTACGCCGTGAAAAACGCGCCCGCCGAAGTCACCATCGGCATCCGCTATTTCGAGGGCGACGTGCGTGCTGTTAGAAAAGGCTCGCTCACCTCCGAAGCGGGCTTCGTGCTAGGTGGTTTCGAAACGAAAGGCGGCACCGCCGATCTCAACGACACGCCCCGCCTCCCCGTCACGCCGGGGAAAAGCTACCGCCTTCGTTTCGAGATCGATGGCAAGGCGATGGAGTCCGCGCCCTTCACCGTGGGCGACAAGGACATTTTCGACACCCGCGTTTCCGACCTCTCGCCCGCCCCCGATTTCAGCGACGAGGACGCGCCCCTTTCCGAAAAAGACGCCACCCGCGCCATCGCATTCACCTACGAGACGATGCTCGCCGAACAGAAAGAGAAACGTGCGGCCGAGCTGAAAGCCAAGTCGTTCAACATGGGCGACAAGACGATGCGCTGGCTGGAGAAAACCTTCGGCGATGCCCCAGCGGACGGGCGTTCCCTGTGGATCTCCATGCACGGCGGCGGCGAGGCGCCGGAGCGGGTCAACACCCAGCAGTGGCAAAACCAGATCCGCCTCTACGAACCGGAGGAAGGCATCTACATCGCGCCCCGCGCGCCCACCGACAAATGGAACATGTGGCACCAGGAGCACATCGACCCGATGTTCGCTTACCTCATCGAGAGCATGGTCGCGCTGCGCGGAGTGAATCCCGACAAGGTCTATCTCATGGGCTACTCGGCGGGCGGCGATGGCGTGTGGCAGGTCGCGCCGCGCATGGCGGATCGCTTTGCCGCCGCCGCGATGATGGCCGGCCACCCCAACGAGGCGCAACTTTTCGGCCTCCGCAACCTACCCTTCGCCATCTTCATGGGGGAAAAGGACACCGCCCACAAACGCAGCGAAGTCGCCGCGGCAAAGTCCGCAGAGCTCGCCGAGCTTCATAAGGCCGATCCCGGCGGATACGTCCACCTCTCCCGCATCTACCCCGGCCTCGGTCACTGGATGAACGGAAAAGACAAGGAAGGCGTGCCGTGGATGGCGAAGTTCACCCGCAACCCTTGGCCGCAGAAAATCGTGGGGTTCCAGGACGATGTCATCCACCACCGCTTCTACTGGCTGCGCCTTCCCGAGGGCGGCGCCGTGAAGGATCAGAAAATCACCACCGAGATCGAGGGACGTAAGATCAAGCTCACCGGCGATGTGCCGCCCGGCACGCAGATCCTCCTTTCCGACAAGCTGATGGGTCTCGACAAACCCGTGGAAATTTCCATCAACGACAAAGCACCGTTCAGAGCGAACCCCACCCGCACCTTAGCGACAATACGAGCCTCCCTGAACGAGCGACTAGACCCGAGTGCCACGCCGACCGCCGTGATCGTCTGCCCCTGAGGTCAGAACTCCCACATCTTACCCTTTTCGGCATCGGAGAAAACCTGCGGGCTCATCATGTAGGAATTCGGGGGATTGGGCAGTGGCGAGTCATCGAGAACCGGCAGCTTCGCGCCGATCGTGGAGTCCCACGGCTTGTTCGTCGAAACGCTGACTGCGGTGCCGACTTTCGCCATATCGAAGACCTTGCGCGCCGAGTTCAGCGGCATGCGCACGCAGCCGTGGGTGCAGGGATAGGGTTTTATGAAACCCCAGTGCATCCCGTAAGCCGGGCTGTGGAACGACATCCAGTAGGTCATCGGGTAACCCGCGCCCGGATTGCTGAAGCGACGGCGGTGGCGCGTCTTGCTGAGGATGCGGAACTCGCCCTTGGGGGTCGGCTTCGCGGTGGTGCCCACGGAGCACGGCGTGGCCAGCAGGACTACGTCCCCCTGCGTCACATAAAGCCGCTGCGCCGACGTGCTGATGTGGATCTTCACGGGAGCCGAGCCGGTCGGCTGCTTGACTTCCGGATCGAAGGAAAACGCGCTGCCCGGCGTCTTGAAGGGCACGGCGCAGGAGCTTAAGGCAATGGCGGCCGCAACGGTGGCGACGATAGAAGACAGCTTGGACATAGGGTTCATGTTGACTATTTCATACCACTCTCCAAAAAATCGCGGAACAATCAACCCGCAATGCGCGGAAATTTCGTAACGTGCGGCGTTCGTCCACATTATCCTTCCCACCCCTATCCATGCCGTTTAATCCTTTTCGAAATCCATGAGCAAACTACCCAGCGAGCAAACGAAACGGGATTACTGGAAGGCGAACCTCCGTTGGCTGGCCATCCTGCTGGGGATCTGGGCTTTCGTTTCCTTCGGCTGTGGCATCCTCTTCGTCGATTTCCTCGACCAGTTTAAATTCCCCGGCACCAACCTTAACCTCGGTTTCTGGTTCGCCCAGCAGGGTAGCATCTATTGCTTCGTACTGCTGCTCGTCGCTTACGCGCGGGTGATGAACCGCCTCGACCGCGAACTGCTCGAAGGCACCGGCGCCGAGGAAGGCTCCTGAAATTTTTCCCCATCAAAACCCCACCATGGACGTCACCACCTGGACTTACCTGTTCGTAGGCCTCTCATTCGCCCTCTACATCGGCATCGCGATCTGGTCTCGCGCCGGCAACACCGGGGACTTTTACGTCGCCGGCGGCGGCGTCCCCAAGATCGCCAACGGCATGGCCACGGCGGCGGACTGGATGAGTGCCGCCTCCTTCATCTCCATGGCCGGGATGATCTCGGTGATGGGTCGCGACGGCGCGGTGTATCTGATGGGCTGGACGGGCGGATATGTGCTGTTAGCGCTGCTATTGGCGCCCTACTTGCGGCGCTTCGGGAAATTCACGGTGCCGGATTTCATCGGCGACCGCTACGACTCGCGAACGGCGCGCCTAGTGGCCGTGGTCTGCGCGATCTTCATCTCCTTCACCTACGTGGCCGGGCAGATGCGCGGGGTGGGCGTGGTCTTCTCACGTTTCCTTGAGGTGGACGTGAACACCGGAGTCATCATCGGCATGATCATCGTGCTTTTCTATGCGGTGCTCGGCGGCATGAAAGGGATCACCTACACCCAAGTCGCTCAGTATTGCGTGCTGATTTTCGCCTACCTCGTCCCGGCGATTTTCATCTCCATCATGCTCACCGGCAACCCGATCCCGCAGATCGGCCTCGTATCCGACGCAGCCGGCGAATCCACGGGCCTCGTCCAGAAACTCGACGGGCTGAGCGAGGAACTCGGCTTCAAGGAATACTCCTCGGGTCACATGCCGATGATCAACGTCTTCGCCATCACACTCGCGCTGATGGCGGGCACCGCGGGCTTGCCGCATGTCATCGTCCGTTTCTACACGGTGAAAAAAGTCAGCGACGCCCGCAAATCCGCGTTCTGGGCGCTGCTCTTCATCGCCATCCTCTACACCACCGCCCCCGCCATCGCCGTCTTCGCTCGGACTAACCTGCTCAACACCGTTTCCGAAAAATCCTACGCGGAGATGCCGACCTGGTTCAAGAAATGGGAGACGTCCGGCCTGGTCGCTTGGGTGGACAAGAACGGGGACGGAAAAATCACCTACAACGGCAGCGGCAACGCGTTCGAGCGGCACCCGACGAAATCCAAGGTCGAGCCGGTGTTCGTTACTAACGACAAGGTGAACGAGAAAGGTTTCTCGGGCGAGCGAGTGCTACTCAACGAGCCGACGGACAACTCGAACGAACTCTACGTCGATCCCGACATCATCGTGCTGGCGAACCCCGAGATCGCTCAGCTCCCGGGCTGGGTCATCGGCCTCGTGGCCGCAGGCGGCTTGGCGGCGGCGCTCTCCACAGCGGCGGGCCTACTGCTAGTGATTTCCACCTCCATCGCGCACGATCTTGTCAAACGGACGCTCAACCCCTCGATTTCCGACAAAGCCGAGCTGCTCCTCGCCCGCATCTCGGCGGGCGTGGCCGTGGTCATCGCCGGATACTTCGGGATCAACCCGCCGGGCTTCGTCGCTGAGGTGGTCGCTTTCGCCTTTGGTCTCGCAGCCGCGTCGTTCTTCCCGGCCATCGTGCTGGGGATTTTCACGAAACGCGTGAACCGCGCCGGAGCAATCGCGGGCATGGTGACCGGCATTGTTTTCACCGCCGCCTACATCTGGTATTTCACCCTCGCTCCCGCGGGCATGAGGGGATCGCCGGACAACTACCTCTTCGGCATCAACCCGCAGGGTATCGGCACGGTCGGCATGGTGCTCAACTTCATCGTAGCCATCACTGTCTCGCTCTTCACCAAGCGCCCGCCGAAGCACATCGAGGAACTGGTGGACAGCGTCCGCTTCCCCCGCGCCGCACTCGGTCAGGTCGATGCCGGCCCGAGCCATCACTGAGCCATGCTCGCTTTCTCCACCTGCTGGAACAACAGCCGCCACACCGACGGCGAGACGATGATCGAGGAGATCCTCGGGCTGGGTTTCGACAACATCGAGCTATCACACGGGATGACGGTCGCCAAGATACCCGGCATTCGGAAAGCCTTCGCGGCGGGCATGTTCACCTGCTCCGGCGTCCACAACTATTTCCCCTCCCCCGTGGAGGTGATGATCGACGCGCCCGACGCCTACGAATACACCTCATACCGCCCCTTCGACCGGAAGCGGGCGATGGAGATGACCTTGAAAACCCTGGAGATCGCCGCCGAGTTCCAGGCACTTTACGTGGTGCTGCACATGGGTTCCGCGCCGATGGACACAGCGAAGTTGACCAAGCCGCTGACGAAAAAGGTGTCAGAAGGAAAACAGCGCGACGCCGATTACATCAAGGACAAGATCGCTTTCATCAGGAAACGTGAGAAACTCGCGCCCCTCTACTACCAACGCGCCATTGAGGCACTGGAGGAACTCGCCGCCAAAGCCGAGGAATACGGCGTTAAGCTCGCCGTAGAGTCGCGCTCGCGCTTCGAGGACATGCCCAACGAGCGCGAGATGGTAATGCTCCAGGAACATTTCAAGGACAATCCTTGGATCGGCTACTGGCACGACTTCGGCCACGTGCAGCTCAAGCACAACCTCGGCCTGCTCGACCACAGCGAGTGGCTAGCAACGATCGCACCGCATCTCATCGGCGGCCATGTCCACGACGTGCAATGGCCCGCCCGCGACCACCGCACACCCTTCACCGGCACGCTCGATTACGACGCGCTGCTCACTCATTTCCCGCAAGGCTGCCCGCTCGTCTGGGAACTCAGCCCCACCCGCGAGGCCGATGAGATCCGCGACTCGCTGGGGATCTGGAAACGTAAATTCCCCCAGCGGAGTTGAGCACCTCGGATCAGAACGGCATGGTTATGCCAAAAACGAGGATCAACGCGTAAATGAGCTTGCAGGTGAAATGCAGGCCTTACTCAAAAGAAAAAAGTCGATCCACTTCTCGCAGCGGGCGATGAGTTACATCATCGCCGTAGCCGATGATTGTCACATACAGCAGGTCGGACATGACGAGATAAAGATGTTCCTGATCCACGTCCGCGGTCATGAGCGCTTGTCCAGACTACGCGGGCAGGAACTCGCCGTAGTTGCCCGTGAGGGCGATCTTACGCCTCCAGCTCGGCGGATAATCTCCAAAGGTGGTAGTTCCCAGCGTATCAATCTATTGCTCATGAAGCGTAACCTAAACGAATCCCGCCGGGACGGGAAGGAAACCGAAAACGTGGTGTCTGCCATATGAAAAAACGGGACGGCTGCACCACTCACCATGGCTTTGTTACAACTCGCTCAGCGGCTTCTTGAGATATTGCTCGTCACGCAGCTTGCGTAGGTATTCGAGGTAACGGCGTTGTTCCTCAATACTCTCGCCATCCTGTGGGCGCGAGTTCCCCGTGTCGGCGATGTGGTTCTGCAAGGTGGTGGCGTTGCCGTATTTCTTCCATGGACCATAGGGCACCTGGCTATCCTCCACGAAGCGCCAGTGCACTTTCTGCCCTGATTTCACATCGAGGTAATCGCGGATGGAGGGGGAAATATCAATACCCGCCGAACCGTTCTGGGTGGCCTTGGGGGGATTGTTTCCGAACACGTATTGCCAGTCATCCGTGACCCACGGCCCGCAATCTTCCCACTGCGCGTAGCAGCTCCGCTTGTTGTAGAAAATCTGCACCCAGCGGCCTTTGAGAACGGTTCTTCCCGGCTTGGGGTTCATGCGGGCGAACCAGGGGATGACACGAGACGCCTCCGGCTTATGAGCCTTCCAACTGAGCACATCGTTATAGGGCAGCGCAATGTAGAAGGGGTTTAGCTTCGGAACGAAACCCTTCGGGCGGAACTCACCGGTGGTGTGGTTGGTGATCCGGTTGGCGGGGTTGGGATCATCGTATCCACCGAAGTTGATCGCCCACTGCGTGTCCCATGATGACTTGCAATTAGGCGTGGGGTTGCGCGGCGTTGGCTGCTCGCCGCACCAGAAAATCGTGGCTGTGATATGCGTCTTCCAGGGGTAAAGGGCTCGTGAGGCAGGGGCGACCGGCCTAGCGGGAGTAACCGGGCGGGCACCGGTGGGGATCACCACACGGGGCGCACCAGCCTGCTGCGACTGGCCGATGGCGGCACCTGGCATGACGAGCACTGCGGAGACGGCGAGGGCGGTGGCTTTGGAAAATACGGGCATCAGGTCGTGTTAGTGCTTCGACTTTGGAGAAATTTGAACTAATTTCGCAACCGGTTCAAGTCAAAGCACCACGCGCGGAAACCACGAATCCAGCCACAGATCCGAACAACCGATATGCCGCACCTCCTCATCCTAGCACTCGCACTCATCATGCCCCTCACCGCGGGTGAGATCCGCACGTGGACGAACCCCGACGGCAGCAAGACTTTCAAGGCCGAGTTCATCCGCCGCGATAATCACTCCGTGACCCTCCGCCCCATCGGCGGCAGGGAGCTGAGCTTGAGTATGGACAAGCTCCACGCGGACGACCATGTCTGGCTGAAAACGAATCACCCAACGGAGGCAGAGGCAAAGGCGGCGGAGATACCCGACGACGCGGCCGTTTTCGACACGCTGAAATTCGGGGATGACCGCAAGACCGTCATCGAAAAACTCAAGGCGAGCAAAATGGTCGAAGCGAATCTCGACAGCACCTTTTTCGGGCGGACGGGAATCAACGGAATCTACCGAACTGTCCACCAGATCGGCGGGCTGCACTGCTACCTGTTCTTCGACTGGGACGAGGGCGACCGTCTCAAGGAAATCACCCTGCGCACCGAGGACAAGTCGGCAGGCGAATACAACTCATCGCTCAAGCCCTGCTGGGAAGCGCTCACCGAACTCATCGGGCCAATCTACGGAAAACCCCTCCAAACCGTCAGGATGCCTGCCGCCTCCGAACTGGCCAACGAGCAGATGCTGGCCACACACCTCTGGAGGATCGACCACGGCGGGACGGTGATGCTCGGCGCATCACGCCTAGGCGACACCTACCAAGTCTCCGTCCGCTTCACGAAAGAGAAGATCGAGGTGCGGCGTATCCCCTGAGACTCTCACCTTTCCGGCAGCTTCACCGCCTCGTCGATGAGGTTGAGGAAATCGTAGCGGTCGGCAACAAGGCTCCCGGCGGCGACCTCCCGGGCAAGGCCGAGCATGAGCGTGTCGTCGATCATGCCGCCGCCCTCGCCGCGCAGCCAGAGTCCGAAGGCGGAGACGAGCGCAGCGAAGCGGGCGTCAGCGGAGGGCTCGCGTTCCGGATCGCGGACAAGTGGGATGGACGGTGCCTCTTTCCCACCGACCTTCCAATGCAGGGAGCCAAGCCGCAGATCCCGCGACTCGACTTCGATCACAAGCAGCATGACCGAATTCGCCTCTATCTTCGGAACGGGGCCGGTTTTGCCGACCGAATCACCGGTTTGATAGCCGATCAGGCGGTGGGCGATGACCGCGCCCTCCTCCGCACGGTATTCGACGGAAAGGTCGCGCGAGCGGTCCTTCGCGCCCTGAATCTCGACGATGACAAGGCTGCCGGAGGGCTTCCACGGGGAAGGCAGGATTTCCGCGCCAAGCTTGCAGCCGTCCCACAACGCGATGGAGCCGTTCGCCTTGAGCGGGAATGCATTGAGGATTTCGGGAATGCGGACTTCGTTTTTCGTGGGCAGGCGCCGCTCGCCACGGATCGCGTCGGTGATCTGGGCGAGGCTTTTCCCAGCGGCTTTCAAGGGAAGGTGGAGGATATCGCTGCGATCCGGACGCACCACATCACCCTGCTCGATCCCGCCGCCCTCTACGGGATGCCTGTTCGCGGTGACTGGTTTCGTTGCCGCCACCGTTCGGTTTCGGGAAAAGGGTAAGCAGGAAAACCCCGCCGATGATCACGGCCGCGGCCGCCAAGGGAGCCATCCATGTCCGCCGCGCCGTACGATGGGAACTGAGGTTCTCGATCTTGCCTTGCCTTGTTGCCTCCCGCGCGGCGCGGCGGATCGCGTCCCGCTGGCGCGGCTGCAAACGCTCCTTTTCCCCGCCGAGCGCCTCAATCAAGCCTTGCCGGAGTTGCTCTGTCTCCGCGAAAGTTTCACGCAGCGCGGGATCGGCGGCGAGCGCGCGCTCTACCGCAGCGGCCTCCTCAATGGGTAGTTCGCCGAGCGCGTAGGCCGTAAGCCTTGGATCTTCCTGGTGCAATTTCATTTCAGTTTCTTGTCGCCAACGGCATCCATTCGCGCAGCCGCTTGAGTCCGGTGTGGATCAGGAAACCGATGTTTCCCTGGCTCAGGCCGGTCACGTTGTGGATCTCAACGTAGCTCATACCCTGTTGGAATTTCAGCAAAATGACCTCCCTTTGGTTTTTCGGGAGCCGATCCATGAAGCGCATGACATTCGCCAGGCGGTCGTCGTCCTCCGCCCGCTGATCCGGCGCAGGCTCGTTGCTCGCAAATTTCTCCCAGCGCAACTCGTCGATGGGCTCGATGCGGCGGTCTTTCCGCAGCACATCAAGGCAGCGGTTCCGGCAAACGGTGAACAACCAGCTCCGCAGGTGCTCGCCGACCTTGTCCGGATCCTGTTTGCACAGCCGGATGAAGGTGTCCTGCACGACGTCGCGCGCGCGGTCGAGATCATATACAAAAGTCTTAGCATAACCGATGAGGGCGGATTCATACTCCTCGACCGCACGCTCGATGAACTCTTCGAACTCGCTCGTTTTCATCGGTGGGTGGGTTTCGGAATCACGGATCCACTTCGGAACGTCCCGGAACGGGATTTCCTTTGGAAAATTTTCTCCGCCACGCTCATCGGATGAAATAACCGAGATGCTCCAGCTCCAGGGCGAGATCTACGTTGTTCACGGTGACCTCAACAGGCACCTCTAGCATGATGGGCGAGAAATTGAGTATCCCCTGGATTCCACACGCCACGAGGCGGTTCACCACCTCCTGCGCAGTGCCGACCGGGACGCAGAGGATGGCGAGCTTCACATCGTTGGCGGTGATGAAATCCTCCAGCTCGGACGCATCGTGCAACGGGATTTTCAGCTCCCTCGCCCGCGCCTCCTCGGGACGCGCATCGAAGGCCGCGACGACCTCGAAGCCTTCCTTTTGGAAACCCTGGTATCGCAAAAGCGCGGAGCCGAGATTGCCCGCACCCACAAGAATGACCGGCTGCAAATGCTCACGTCCCAGCGCCTCGCGGATCGTGGCGATCAAGCCCTCCACCGGATAGCCCAGCCCGCGCGTTCCAAATTGCCCGAAGTAGCCGAGGTCTTTTCGTAACTGCGCGGGCTTCACCCCGGCTGCTTTCGCAAGCGTCGTCGAGCTGACGGTTTCCTGCCCGTTCACGCTGAGCTTCTGCAGGCAGCGGTGATAAATAGACAAGCGGTAGATCGCCTTTTTCGGGATGTCCGTCCTACCGCCCTTGTCCGTTTCCTCTGCCAAAATAAGTTCCGTTCAGAGGTTTTCGGGATGTTGCAGAAGCGCGGCAACCCTTTTCAAAAGAACTCCCGCCCCGCCGCCATCGACCACACGATGGTCGAAGGTCAGCAACAACTGCGCTTCGGTGGCCGGGATGAAAGCCTCCACCTCATCGCTCCACACCGGGGTTTTGCGCCCCGCGCCGATGCCGAGGATCAGGGTCTCGTTCGGCAAGGGGATCGGCGTTCCGGTCGTCAGTCCGAAGGTGCCGAAGTTCGTCACTGTCGCGATCCCGCCCCTGGAATCGTTTTCCGTGAGACGGCGGCGGCGGGCGCGATCCACGAGGTCGTCGTATTCGGCGACCAGCTCGCTCAGCGATTTCCGGTCCACCTCGCGGACGGTCGGCACCACCACCCCGTCCTCGACCTGCACGGCCACCCCGATATCGAAGGAACGCGGATGCACTACCCTCTCCCCGATCAGGTATCCGGCGGTCATCGGCTGCTCGGTGAGCGCCAGGGCAAGGGCGCGGAGAAGATAAAGTGTCGGCCCGGGCTTCGGTGATTGCTCGCGGCGATGATCGAGCACTCTGTCCAACAGCACCGGCAGGCCGACCGTGGCCAGCGGCCTCGTCCAACTCCGCCGCATCGCGTCGGCCGCCCTCGGAAGGAAGCGCGTGTGAGGGGAGCTAATACTCTAACAGGCGGGTATACTGAGTAATCGGGACAGCCAGTGTCCGCGAGGCGTTGTTTACCATGGCGCGCGCTGACGTGAGCCAGCGCGGAAGTGTCAATATCGCGCGAAAGCTATCGATTGTCGCGAAAGCCATCGGAGTGTGGCCTGAACTTTCATCTCTTTAGTCCCGAAACGCCTGGCGGCGTTTGTACTGCTTTGAGTTCGGTATCTCAACCTCAGGCAGAGGTCACAAGTGCAGTGCTGAAGTGGGTTTTCACTCACAGCGACTTAGCCATAATAGCAACTGCTACCTCATGCTCATTGGGTGAATGCCGCTTAGCTCTTTGACCTCTCTCGGTGACCTCAACTGGGCCAGAAGCAGTCTACAACCTCTGGATATGAGTGCCTCCATACAATTCAGGCATTCCTACTCTGCTTTTACTAGCATGAGTAATTTATGTACTTGTTTAAGTATCACATGGTGGTTTCTCTTTAATCATATTTTTGCATCTGTAGAGCAGCGCTTCAGGGTAGGATCACGATGAAACTCTTGTGATTTTCATCGAAGGCACTACGAAGCGTCAGTCAGGGGACACGATTGAAACAATGTTCTCTTCAGAAGAGAGTTGCCAGTGATTTTGTCCCAGTTTAGTTCAAGTTGGCGATTACGCTTTGAAGGCTTCAGGTGTGAGGAGGCACAAAGTCTTATGAACGTTGTTATGGCATATCTGATTGAGTCTGCCATGGGCTTCTACAGCAATCTCTTTTGTGCTTTGCCTTCTGGGGCCTCCTTTTAGCTTCCAGCCCGGCATTACGTCACTTTGAAGAGGCGAAAAAGGTTAGGATCAGAGGCGGTTTGCTCTGTGAGCTCTGGAGTCCCACCTCTGGTTCTGAGCGTCTTTTGCCACCAAGGCACGATTCATTCTGCTGCCCTTGCTTCTCTATGAACCATCTGTGCTCTTGGTGCCGCTGTGGCACCTTACCCCTGGCCTCTATTTGGTCAAGCACATTGATGGGCAGCCAATAAAGCGTGGGTGTAAACTGTGCTTGGGCTGTGGTGAGGGAACAGAAAGCCACGGGCGAGATTGTGGATCATCAGTTTCTAGAGATCAAGCCAGCATCTGTGTGAAAGCCAAGAAGTGATGTGGCGAAATCACCACCACCTGAAACTTGGACCATGACTCTTTTCTCAGCCTCTAGCTCTATCTAGAAAGGCCAGACCCGGGTGTTTTATGGGGGCTGGCCTGCAGTGATCGGGATCGGCATCCCCGTGCGGTAAAAATGCGTCGCCGCCTGATTCACGATCTGGTTGAACGCGATCGACGAGAAATCCGCGAACTGCATCTCGATGATGGGCCGCATCCCCTCGATCGCCGCACCCACCGCCAAGCCGATCATCGCGTCCTCCGAGATGGGACTGTCGAAAACACGACCCGGAAACGCCTCGGCCATGCCTTTCGTCGCCTTGAACGCACCGCCGAACCCCGCGATGTCCTGGCCGTAGAGGAACACACGCGGATCCTCCCGCAGCAGGGTTTCCTGCGCCTCGCGGATCGCGTCGATGTAGGTCACTCCGTTCACTGCGCGTGGAGGGGGAAACGGGTTGATAAGGCCGACCAGTCCTCGCGGTACGGGTCGGGCGCGGGTTCCTGCTGCGCTTGGGCCACCGCCCTTTGCACCTCTTCCGATGTGTCTTCCTGCCAAGCCATGATTTCCTCCACCGTCGCGTAACCGCCCTCCACGAGCTGCCGCATCGCCACCTCGATGCAGTCCCTGCCGTAATGCCCGTGCTTCGCGGAATCCGGCACATACGAGCCGTCATCGTGCTCGCCATGCCCGCTGAGACGCAGCAGATGCGCGACAACCATCTGCGGCCCGCCGCCCTCACGCGCTCGCTTCACCGCCTCCCCCACCACACGGGCACAGGCCAGGAGATCCGTACCATCCACGGAAAACCCTCCAATCCCATACCCTGCCGCCCGCTCCACCAGATCCGCGCACGCGAACTGCCGGTGGTTCGGCGTCGAGTAGGCGAACTGGTTGTTCGCCACCACCACCACCATCGGCAGTTTTTCCACCGCCGCCATGTTCAGCCCCTCATGAAAAGCGCCCGTCGAGGTCGCTCCATCGCCCACCGAAGTTGCTCCCACGCAGCCGTCGAGCGTCCCTTTCAGCCGCTTCGCGAAAAGCATACCCGCGATCACCGGCACCTGCGCGCCTAGATGAGAAATCATCGCCGGCATCCCCTCCGATGGCCTACCGCGATGAATATTTCCATCCCGCCCTTTCATCGGTCCCTCGACCGAACCGAGATACGTGCGCGTGCAATCAATCATCGCTTCGCCGAACGCCGTCCGCCCCGCCTGATCCCGGATCAGCGGTCCGTAGCAATCCTTCCCCCGGATCAGTGACGCCCCGAGCGCCGCGCTGATCGCCTCCTGCCCTCTACCCAGATAAACACCCCCAACGATTTTCCCCGCCTTATAGAGACTAGAGAGCTTGTTCTCAAGGATGCGCGCCCGGAGCATCGCGCGGAAGGCGTAGCGCAGGAAATCCCCATCCGGGGAAACATCGGTAACTTGAGCTTTCTCTTCCGTGGTCGGCACGCGCAAAGGCTAAGGCTCACCCCGCCTTCCCTGCAACCGCTTTCATCGCGTGAATCGAAGCATCCCCAGCTCCGGCAAGTGGGGGCGATCTTCGGTCGCCCCCTCCAGATACTCCGCCTCATTCTTCGTCGTGTAATCCGGCGGATCCGAAACTATCCCTGCACGCACCGGATTCAAATCGATGTAGGCCGTAACTCGTCCGCGAGCTTTGTTAGGATAAACGCCGTAATAGCGCACCGTTTACTGGCCCTTGGGCGGCAGGTGCAGGAGGGCGGCGGCGATGAAGTCGGAAGCCTTGAAAATTTGGAAATTGCGCTTGGGGATTCCGCCAAATTCATTTCGTCGACGACATGTGCGTGAAGCGCCCTGGACTGCTACAGCCTGCTGTAGCTCTGGGCAATGCAGCCCTGCTGCGAGGCCGGCGGCATTGGCACGGGAAAAGCCCGATGAAACCTTCGCTTGCCCCGCTCGCAGCAGGCTGCATGGCGAAAAATACCGCGCAGCACTTTGGAAATGGTGAAAACCACCTGTCGATGAGGGACTTGATGACATACAGATCCCGCGATCCATTCACTGGTGGATCGCACGCGTCGCTGATGGCAAGCGGGACAAAAGTGGCGGGTCTTGCAGGTGAAGGCGAGCAGCCGTTCATGGCCGCAGTCGGAACATTCGAGGCGCGTGAAATCGGAAGCAAGATCACCGCAGCGGAGGAAGGATTCGACGGTGGCGATGGTAGCCGATTTGAGAGAGCCGAGTATAGGGCGTTACGTGTTTTCGTAATCAGAGGAAAAGGCACCCCAACCGCGATTCACAAGCTGCCAGAGAGGTGAGGCACGGGGGAGGCGCGGCTGATAGATGGACGGCATAAATACGTTCATATGAACGTATTTATACGAAGCAAGATATCGAGTGATGGATCGGTTTTGCAGAAGGTCAAGGCCTGTGTAATGGATGGAGAAGGTTGCGATTTGACGGAAATTTTTCTGTTCTCTAATCCGTCCATCTACGCTTCGTTAACCATGCAACACGAACATAATTGATTCCCACCACCATTTCTGGCATTACCCTAATGAAGAATCCCTGTGGATACTAGAAGGCTCCCGCACGCCCCGGTTTTCCACCGCCGCGAACTCACTCTACTAGCTTCCAGCAACGCCCTGCCCTTCGATTTCCCGGAAATCATCAACCTCATTCGCCAAGGCAAGATCAACACCGACGTCTGGATCACCCACCGCATCACCTTCAACGAAGTCCCCGAAATATTCGCCCAGTTCACCGACCCCAGCCTCGGAGCCATCAAGGCAGTCATGGAAGTCCAGTAACTCTCAACCTTCAAAATTCAACTTTCAAGAAAGCATCTTCATTCGTGAGATTCGTAAAATTCGTGGTTAAAAAATCTCCACAACCCAAGCCTCTACGACCCTCCGCGTCCTCTGCGTCTCTGCGGTGAAAAAAATCTTCCCATTACAAACATGAAAACCTGCCCCAAATACACCTTCGGAGTCGGCGACCGCTTCGCCAACGGCGCGCACGCCCAGCTCAAAGCCTTCATCGCCGCCAAGGAACTCGGCATCGACATCACGCCGGTCTGGAACAAATCGAACCGCGAGCACGACATCATCGGCTCCCAGCCGCAATCCACCCGCGACGCCGCCGACAAGGCCGTCGCCGACCTCGGCTGGACGGGCGAATATCTGTTAGACGCCGATCACATCAATCTCAAGACCGTGGATCGCTTCATCGCGCCCTGCGATTTCTTCACCCTCGATGTCGCCGATGACATCGGTGAAGCCGCCGATCCTGCCGACGTTGCCGCTTTCATCGCACGCCACCCCGAACTCATCGGCACGGTATCTATCGCGGGCATTGATCAACCCTTTGAAATCAGCCGCGCGGATGTCGCGAAAACCGCGAACCAATTCCTCAAAGCCACCCAGAAAGCGAAAGCGATCTACGACCACATCGTCGCCGCGAAGGGCAAGGATTTCGTGACCGAGGTTTCCATGGACGAAACCGACAGCCCGCAAACCCCGCCGGAGCTGTTGGTGATCCTCGCCGCCATCGCCGACCAGGGCATCCCGATCCAAACCATCGCGCCGAAGTTCACCGGACGTTTCAACAAAGGCGTCGATTACGTCGGCGATGTCACGCAGTTCGAGAAGGAATTCAACGACGACCTCGCGGTGATCGCCCACGCGGTTAAAGCGTATGGCCTGCCGGAAACCCTGAAACTCTCCGTCCATTCCGGCTCCGATAAATTTTCAATCTACCCCGCCATCAAACGCGCCATCGCCCGCACCGGAGCTGGCCTCCACATCAAGACCGCCGGCACGAACTGGCTGGAGGAAGTGATCGGCCTCGCCGAATCCGGCGGCACCGGCCTCGCACTCGCCAAGGAAATCTATGCCCAAGCCCTCGCTAAAAAGGAAGCCCTCTGCCAGCTCTACGCAACGGTGATCGACATCGATTTCGCAAAACTCCCCACCGTCGAAACCGTGATCGGCTGGACGAGCGAGCAATTCACTGGCGCGCTCCGCCACGACCCAAGCAACCCGCTCTACGACGCCAACGTCCGCCAGCTCCTGCACGTCGGCTTCAAGATCGCCGCGATGATGGGTGAAACCTACATCCAAGCCCTCCACGACAACCGCGAAACCGTTTCCCGCTGCGTCACCGAGAATCTGCTGGAGCGCCACATGAAGCCGCTGTTTGGATGATTGATTCCCACCACCATCTCTGGCGCTACTCGAAGGAGGATTACCCTTGGATCCCCGCAGGCTCGCCGCTTGGGAAAGACCAGTTAGTCCCCGAACTGGAAGCCGTCACTTCCGGAGCCGGAGTTACGGGAACCGTAGTAGTCCAAGCCCGGCAGATCGTGGAGGAATCCGATTTCCTGCTCTCGCTGGCTGACGAAACGGATCTCATCAAGGCGGTCGTCGGCTGGGTGCCGTTGATCGATGAAAACGTCTCCGAGGAACTCGCGCGGCTTTCGCTGCATCCGAAGTTCAAGGCTGTCCGCCATGTCCTTCAGGAAGAACCTGACGAGTATTTCCTGCGCGACGATTTCCACCGCGGACTCTCGCAGCTCCCATCGTATGGCTTGAGCTATGATCTGCTCATTTTCCAGCGCCAGCTTTCCGTCGCGATCCAGCTCGTTGACGGGCAGCCGGATCTTCCCATCGTCCTCAACCACCTCGCGAAACCGGAAGCCCGCAACGGCCGCATCGAATCCGCATGGCGCGAGGGCATGAAGGAACTCGCCAGGCGCGAAAACCTGATCGGCGTGAAATTCTCCGCCCTGCTCACCGAGTTCCCCGAGGGCGAAGGCGATGCGGAAACCGTCGCCGCTTATTTTCACGAAACCCTGGAAATCTTCGGAACCGACAAGGTCATGTTCGGCACCGACTGGCCGGTATGCCTGCTGCGGACAGGCTACAGGGACTGGGCGGAAACCATGCGCGGACTCACCGCCTCCCTTTCCGCACCCGAACGCGACGCCTTCCTAACAGGTAACGCGGCGCGGTGCTATGGGATCACGGTTTAGGGATGCAGCTCGATGGCGGGCACGTCCTCTTCACCGGCGACCTCGATCTCATGCGGCTTCGGCGGCTTGGCACCTTCGAGGAAATCGTAATGATCCAGCCCCTCGAAGAACCCCGTGAGGCCTTTTCCCCGGGCGTGATAAAGCCTCGGCCTCTCGTGGAGCTGGCGCAGGACGCGGTCGGCATCGCCCGCCAGTGCAGATAAATTCCTGCCGCGCACCGCCGCGATGTCGTTGCCGTAGGTGCCGAAATAATAGATGCGCTCAGCATCGATGCCCCAGCGGTTCTGCAGGTAACGAAGCGCGACATCTTTTCCGCTGCGGGTCGGGATCACATCGACGAACGCCCGCGCGGTGACAATCACCTTGGCGGAGACGCCGCTTTCCCGGAGCTGGCGTTGCAGCGAAAGCCGACCGGTGGCCTGCTTGGAGTCCATGAGGTAGGAAACCTTGAAGCGGTGCTGGAATTTCTCCTTCTGCATGTTCAGCCCCGGCACATCGGCAAGCGTGCGGATCACGCCATCGCGATCCCAGCGGGCACCGATCTGGTTGCGCCAGCGCTCGTCGAGAACCCCGGTTTCGCCGTATCGGATTTCCGCGCCCAGCCCGGAGATCACGAAGCCCGGCTCCGGCATTCCACAGCGGTGGATGACTTCCCATGCTTCGTCGAAGGAAAGCCCTGTCGCGATCCCGAAGCCCAGATCCTTCTCGTTGAAAAGGCCGTGCCATTTTTCCAAAAGCTCGCGGGGTTCCTCCTCGATGCGCGGCGGCAGATCCATCACCACCCAGCGCTCCCGCTCCACCAGCGCTCCGCGCGACTTGCTGCCGCGCACCACGGGTTGCGGCGGCAGGATTCCGGAAAGCTCTTTCAGGTAGGTATTCACATGGGCGCCCCATGAATAATGGCGGCGCACTTCCTCTTGACCCGTTTCGGAAAGTTCCCGCCATTTTTCCGGATCGGAAAGGATGGCCGCGATCGCGTCGCCCATCGCCTTGTCGTCGAGCGGATCGATGAGGGTGCCGTTTTGGCAGTTCGCGATGATGTCGCGCGGGCCGCCGTCGTGGGTGGCGACAAGCGGCATGCCGGCCGCCGCAGCCTCTAACAGGGTCAGCCCGAACGGCTCGGTGAAGGCCGGGTTCACAAACACGCCCTTGCGTTCGGCGGCCCAGCGGTAGAGACCCGCGACCTCCGGTGACTTGTGGTGTTTCGGATACGCGGCGACACCGTAGAGATCCGCGTCGTCGAATGCGCGGAGTAGCTCGTTCCAGACCTTGCGGGTCGGCGGCGGCAGTTTTTCGAGGGTATCGCGGTTGCCGCCGATCACGATCAGGTTCGCGTTTTCCCGCAGCCACGCGTTTCCCGCGAAGGCGCGGACGAGACCGGGGAGATTCTTGCGCTCGTCGGCGCGGGCGATGGTCAGGACGGCGGGCTTCGAGGGATCGCGGAGATACGGGGCGAGCTTGGCGTCGATAGAGGCGGAAATTTCCGGGTCTCCCGAGCCGTCGAACCGGGTGAGATCGACGCCGGGCGGGATCACTCGCATGCGGTTTTCCGAGTGCTGGTCGTAGAGCGCGTATTGCTCGTTCACCTCCTGGCGGGTGCTGGTGCAGACCATGCTTGCGGCATCGAGGCTCAGTTCCTCCGCCTCGATCCGCGCGGCGAGGTTGTAGCGGGTTTCCATTTCCTCCGGCTCCACGCCGCCCTCGATGAGCCGCTGGCGCTTTACTCGTCCGAGGGAATGCCCGGTGAAAACGAAAGGGCAGCCGAGCACCGCCGCGAGCTGGCGGCCCACGTAACCGGCGTCCGCGTAATGCGCGTGGATCACATCCGGCACGCGCTTTTCCCGGCGCAGGTAGGCAAGCGTGCCGTCGATGAACGCGTCGAGATGCCGCCAGATGACCTCCTTGCGCAGGTATCGGCGCGGCCCGGCCTCGATGCGGATGATCTCGGCGTTGTCGGCCAGGGCTTCGCTCGCCTTCGAGTAATCGTCGGAAATTTTCGGATCGAAGACACGCCGCGTGAGCAGGGAAACGCGGCGCACGCGTTCGTGCCGGGAAAGCGCCTTCACCAGTTCGAACGCGTAGAGGCATTGCCCGCCGGTGTCGGGATCGCGGCCCAGTTCCATGTTTTCCCCTCGGATCAGGCCGTGGATGGAGATGTGGAGGAGATCGAGTTTCCTCCCGGGTGGGGTTTCCTTTTCATCCTTCATAATTTATTTGATAGGGGCGGGAATCACGCCGAAGTGGCGCAGCCCTTCGAGCACGCCCTCCGCGCAGAGTCCGTTGGCGAGATGGGCGTCGGCTCCGTCCAAGCATTGGATAAGCTCAGGCTCGGCATTGCCGGGCGCGATGCCGCGGACTCCGGGGAGCAGAAACATCGAGGAGTCGTTTCCCGTATCCCCGGCGACCACCGCCTCATCCACGCCGATACCGAGATGCCCGCAAAGCCAGGTGAGAGCGTTGCCCTTGTTGGCCTTTTCCGGCAACACATCCAAATCCCGCGACGAGGAATAGATCACCTGCGCGGCCAGCCCGGCGGCGATGAGTTCCTTTTCAAGCACCTTGATCTCGTCCGGTGACCTGCCGTGCCAAAACCAACTACTCTTCCAAGCGTGCTGCTGCTCCGGGCTCTGCCGGGAAATCCCTTCCCACCGCGAGACGATCTCCGCGACCCGCTCCGTGTCCCAGCCCTCGTTGAGTGTCTGCGAAAAAGCATGGAGCATCTCCCCGGCGGGCATGTGGTGGATCATCGTGCCGACCCCGCTGATGATATAATCCGGTGGCGGCAACCCCGAGAGTTTCACCATTTTCACCGCGTCGTCGTGCAGCCTCCCGGTGCTATAGACGAGAAGCGAGCGGCAATCCCATGCCTCCGTAAAATCCGCCGTAGAATCAGGCTTTCCCAACAGCGTCCCGTCCAGATCCGAGCAAAACAGCCGGACTTTTTTTCTAACCTCCATCGTTCCAAGGTTAGCACGGGCATCCACACGCCACAAGCCATTCCGACCCTTCGTGTGGTCACTCGGGCGCGGGAGCGGCTTCGGCGGGCTCGGTTTTCGGCAAAAGATCGACCCATTGATGAAGCTGGTATCCATCCCCCAGCCCGCCGATCTCCTGCAAAAGCTCGTGGCATTTCTGCCGCCAGACCTCGTAATCCGGCGGCCCGGCCACCTTCTCCCGGCTGTTGGGGAAAACGACGTAACTAACGGTCAGATCGGAAACCGGGCGGCTGTAGGGGCTGGCCCGCTCGTTGATCTCCTTCGCCAGCCGCAGCGAGGCCTCGCCCACCTTGAAGGTCGGTCCGCCGTCGCCGACGATGCAGGGGTAGATTTTCTCCCCGTAAATCACGACCGCATAATCCCCCACTTTCGGGGCGAAGGGATCGGAGCGGTTCGTCAGGAGATTTACGGGGATCACGATGAAAGGGTCATACTCGGCGATCAGGTAGCTGCGCGCCTTGAGATCCTCGATGCCGCGTTTAAGCATCGCGATCCTTTCCACCAGCCATTTCTTGCGGTCCGCCGGGGTGGCCGGATCCTTCAGTTCCTTCGTGCCGGCCTCGATGCGCTTTTCCCAACCCGCGATCATCGGGTTCGGCGTGGGGGTGCGCTTGCGCCAGCCGTAGCTGGTAAAGGGTTGGTAATGAGTGGAGTTCACGATCGCATCCGGCATCGTGGCGAGGCGGTCGCCGTCGGAGCCATCGGAGACCACGTCCATTTCCGCCTGCATGAAGAACACCTTCCGCCCGTTCGCGGCCGTCATGTGCAGGATCGTCTCGCAATCGTAGATGTTGTGTTTGGTGAGCAGTTCGGTGAGCGAGTGGGCGTCGCGGCGCACGCGGTCGGCCTTGTTCTTGTAGAGCGTGGCGTATGCAGGGGAAACCTTGGCCTTTTCCAGCAGCGGCGGCAGGCCCGGCAGGATCGCGGGGAGCTTGGGGTTCGCCTTTTCAAGCTCGCCTATGGTTGTCGCGGCCTTGGGCAGGCGGAGGTTCAGTTCGTATCGCGCGGTGTAGCTTTCCGGATCCACCCTCTCCGTCACCGCCGTTTTTCCCTCCCCGAAGGTGACCTCCGTCTTGAAAGGAATGCCGCTGCGGAGCAGGCGCACGTCCGTCACCGTACCGAGCGGAACCTGCGGCGGAGGCTCCGGCGCGGATTCCGGCTCAGGGGTCGGCGCGGGCTTTTTCAACTCGGCGAGTTCGCGCTTCAGCTTTTCCTCGAACTCCTCCCGCAGCCGCTGCTCGATCTGCAAGGCCAGCGTTTCCTCATCCAGTCCGGCTTGCGCCTTGGGCGGCGCGGTCATTTCTTTGATGTTGCGTGCCACCTTCGCGGGGATATCCGTGAAAAAGGAACCCACCAAGGCCGCTACCAGGATCAGGAAACCAAGGCCGAACCATGGAAAACCCTTTTCCTTGGCTACCCGGCGCACATTCTTTTCTTCCATGCCGGAGAGTTAGGCACGGGAGGTGCGGCGAATCAACCGATCTTGCGCCCCCCCATTCCCCGGAACATCCCGCGTTTTTCGCCCCACTTTTGTCTTGCCAAGAACTCTTGGTTCCGTAGTTTTCGCGCCCCATGCCAAGAGTTGGAGGAAAAGCAAAAACACGGAAAGCCGTCGCCAAGCGCTTCAAAGTCACTGGCACAGGAAAGGTACTCCGCCGTCACCAGGGAAAACGCCACTTGCTTCAGTGCAAGAGCCGCAAGCGCAAACGCGCTCTCGGCAAGGCCGGACTCGTGTCGGCCGCCGACATCAAGAACGTCAAGGAGAACCTTCCCTTCCATTGAGATAGAAGACTGAACGATAGCCACGACCCCGTCCGCGTAACGGACGGCATCCACACGGCCTGATCCGGGAAATCCGGAGACACGAACAGGTGAGACCGCGGGATGAACGACAACAAACGACCTGCTCATAACCACAGAACACAATGCCAAGAACGACCAATTCTCCCGCCAGCCGTGCGCGCCGCAAGCGCACGATCCTGCGGGCCAAGGGCTTCCGCGGTTTCCGCTCGAAGCTCTTCCGTTACGCCAAGGACGCCGTCCGCAAAGCGCAACAATACGAATACCGCGACCGCAAGAAGCGCAAAGGGCAATTCCGCCGTCTCTGGACTCAGCGTATCAACGCCGCCGTCCGTGCCGAGGGAATCACCTACTCCCGCTTCATCGAAGGCCTGAAAGCAGCCGGAATCGAGGCCGACCGCAAGATCCTCTCGGATCTCGCGATCACCGACGCCGCCGCCTTCTCCGCCATCGTCGCGCAGTCGAAGCAAGCCCTCGAAAAGAAGGCCGCCTCCGTCGCATAACCGGGATCGTATCGAAAAAACATGAAACCAGCCGCCCGGTGGAAACACCGGGCGGCTTTTTCGTGCCGTGGCTGGGACTTGCAGTCCCAGTCCGTCGTTGGGACATCCTGTCCCAACAATTTCCGGCTCGCAAATAGCCCCACATCCCACCAATTTGACTCCGTGAAAACCACCCTCCTCTCCCTTCTCCTCACCACCCGGATCTTCGCCACCACGATCTCCGTCGTCCCTGTCCACGAGCCGATCAGTCTTCACGGCACCGATGTGGACGGCATGATCGCCGACACCGGCGAGGCGTTGCAGGCCACCGTCATCGCACGCCCCATGGCTCTCACCGGCGCGTTTCCCGAAGTCCTCATCGAATCCATACGCACTCCACACAAACTGCCCACCAACAACCCCAACTACACCGTCGGGGAAGCCAACCTGCTCGTCCTCTGCAACGTTGGCATCGGCGCGGAGCTGACCGATGAGGGGCTGCTGGTGAAAATCGATGTCAGCGAACTCAGCATCCCGCAGGAAGTGGACATCACCAGCCGCCAGCTGCTGAGGCTCACCCTCGTCGCCCTCCGCCGCACCCTCGAGGAATACCACCGCCCGCAGACCGATCCGCTCAACGTCATCGTCGCCATCACCGGCACCAGCGAGAACAACGCCAGCCTGATGGATCTCCAGGTGACTTTCACGCTGGAGGCGAAGCCTTGAATTCAAACCGGGTGCCGAAAGCTTACAACCTGAATCAGTGGCGACCGCATACATAGAAACGACAATTCCAAGCCTGTATGTAGGCACACCTTCCACACGCCTCGTAGAAGCAGCTCGTCAGATACTAACGAAAAAATGGTGGGATGAGCACCGCCACGAATTCGACTTGGTGTGTTCCCAGACAGTGCTCGATGAATGTGGCGAAGGGGATTCGGAAATGGCCACGGCGCGCCTGAATCTCTTGGACGGAATTCCTTTGCTCGACCTCACAGATGATGTCCGAAGGATTGCCGAGCTTTTGCTTCACAGGCAGATCATTCCCGCGAAAGCCGCGGACGACGCCATCCATATCGCCGTCGCGTCGGTGCATCACACGGATTTCCTTGTGACATGGAACTGCAAGCATCTGGCAAATCCCAGGAACTGGCGCAGGATTTCGGATTGCGTTGCGCATTTCGGATATCGGGCTACAGTCATCTGCACGCCGGAGGATCTAATCGGAGATGATAGCTGAAAAGGAACATTCGATTGTGGAAGAAGTTCGCACCTTCAAGGAGGCGAATGCGGCACGTTCCGGTTACGATATCGAAAAGATCATCGAATCTGCGCGATCCCGACAGGAGACTTCGGGTCGCCGTATCATTCGACAAGTCGAAGTGGCTTCCGCACATCCCGCCAGCGTTCCCGGGACGAAATGATTCACATTTCCGAGCCAAGCCGGCGGCTGGATGATCTCCCGTAGAAAAAAATCCACATCCCGCATCTTCGGAGTTGGAGGTTGCGTCCGGCTTGTTCAATCTGTCGCTCGATGCCAGCCACTTCGAAAGACCCACGCCCCTTCAAACGCGCCGTCCTCAAACTGAGCGGGGAAGCTCTCCGCGAGCCCGGCTCGACGGACAACATCTCGCCGGAAATCGTCCAGCGCATCGCCTCGGAGATCAAGGAGGCGGTCGATGAAGGCCTGCAGCTCGCCATTGTGGTGGGCGGCGGGAATTTCTGGCGCGGAGCCGCCGCCTCCGCCCGCGGCATGGATCGCGCCACTGCGGACTACGTCGGAATGCTAGCCACCGTCATGAACGCCCTCGCCATGGAAGGCGCGCTTTCCCATATCGGCGTGAACTGCACGGTGATGTCCGCCATCGAGATGAAAAACGTCGCCGAGCCGTTCATCCGCCGCAAAGCCGAGCACCAGCTCGACAAGGGCACCGTGATCATCTTCGCGGCCGGCACCGGCAGCCCCTTTTTCTCTACCGACACCACAGCCGCCCTCCGCGCCAGCGAAATGGGTGCCGATATCATCCTGAAGGCCACCCAGGTCGATGGTGTTTACGACTCGGATCCCCGGAAAAACCCGGATGCGAAACGTTTCGAGACCGTCACTTTCCAGTACTGCCTGGAGAACCGCCTCAGCGTCATGGACGCCACCGCTTTCAGCCTCTGCATGGACAACGACATCCCCATCGTCATCTTCGACCTCGGCCCCACCGGCAACCTCTCCCACGCCCTCCGCTCCCAGCCCATCGGCACCCTCGTCCACGGGGAATGAAACTCTCAAAACTCAAATTTCAACTCTCAAGCAAGAGCAGGAGGTTCGATTCCGTCCCCACTTGAAAGTTGATCTTTGTAAGTTGAAACTTAATACCAAAGCCATGCAAGACCCAGCCACAGCACTAAAAGAAGTCGAAGCCCAGATGTCCGCAGGGATCGACCATCTCGTCCAGGATTTCTCCGGCGTCCGCACCGGGAAAGCCTCCCCCGCCCTGATCGACAACCTCGACGTCTATGTCCACGCCTACGGGGCCGTGCAGAAGCTCAAGAGCCTCGCCGTGATCAGCTCCCCGGAGCCGCGCATGCTCAACGTCCAGCCCTTCGACCCCTCCACCACCCGCGACATCGAGAAAGCGATCCGCGAATCCAAGCTCGGCCTCAACCCCGCCGCCGCCGAGCGCTCGATCCGCGTCCCCATCCCGGAACTCTCCGAGGAACGCCGCCGCGATATGGTGAAACTCATCAAGACCCTCGCTGAAGAAGCCAAGGTCCGCCTCCGCGGCGCCCGCAAGGCCGGCATCGACGAGGCGAAGAAAATGAAGTCCGAGAATATCCTCACCGAGGACACCCTCAAGACCCACGAAAAGGCCATTCAGGATCTCACCAACAAGTTCACTAAAAGGATCGACGAACTCGCCGCCGCGAAGGAAGAGGATCTGATGAAGATCTAAACCTCAAATTTCCAAACTTCAAAACTCAAGGAAGAGGTGTGGGGCGGCACGCGGATTGCCGATGAAAGCCGGAGCCAGAAATTTCTCTTTTTCGCCTTGCCAGTAAGCCTCGTCCTCACCTAAACCTTCGCCCCGTCGCTGAACAAGCGGCCACCCGGTAACGGGGCGTTAGCTCAGTTGGTAGAGCACTTGCATGGCATGCAAGGGGTCAGCGGTTCGAATCCGCTACGCTCCACTTCCTTATTCCTAAATCAGAGCATGTCATACCTTTCGCGGGGACGCAGGACGAGGCGGCGGGGAAAGAATTTCACGGGCTGCGATTACGTGTAGCGCGAGACGTGGTTCAGGTGGATGCGCTCCCAAGTGCCTGGAGGGGCTGTCGAGGGTGTATTGTAGCTGGCAATTGACTCTGAAATTCATGGGCGCGTAACTCCTCCCTTCACACATCAAAGCAGGCTCCGCTCCATTGTGCCAGCTTGTTGGCTGCGGATATCGGATTCCCTCTTTAAAGGATCGGCCTTGAGACTCGCGTTGCCGCAACTATGGTTCGCCATGCCGAACGCGCTCGCCACGGAAACCTCACCTTACCTGCTCCAACACGCGGAGAACCCTGTCGATTGGTTACCATGGGGCGAGGACGCTTTCGCAAAGGCGAAGCGGGAGGACAAGCTGGTGTTCCTTTCCATCGGATACTCCACCTGCCACTGGTGCCACGTGATGGAGCGGGAGTCGTTCGAGAACGATGAAATCGCGGCGGTGATGAACCGGCATTTCGTGAACATCAAGGTGGACCGCGAGGAGCGCCCGGACATCGACGCGACCTACATGGCCTTCGTGCAGGCGACCAGCGGCCAAGGCGGATGGCCCCTGAGTGTTTGGCTCACACCCGATGCGTTGCCTGTCGTGGGCGGCACCTATTTCCCGCCGGAGGACAAGTTCGGTCGGCCGGGTTTCCCAAAAATCTGTGAACAGCTCGGCGAAGCTTTCCGCGACGACAAGGACAGGGTGCTCGGCAGTGCCGCGCGCGTCATGGAGCATCTGCGGAAAGAGGCCGCCGTGCAAACCGCCTTGCGCGGGCTGCCCGCCGAAACCGTGTTCGGCGATTACCTCGACACCTGCGAAAGCCTGTCCGATCGGCATCATGGTGGGTTCGGTAACGCGCCGAAATTTCCCCGCCCCACCCTCATGATCACACTCATGCAGCTCCACGAGCGCTTCCCTGCGGAATCCGACGAGCGGGGCATGGCTTGGGAGATGGCGGAGAACACGCTGCGCGCGATCGCGCGGGGCGGCATCTACGATCAGCTTGGCGGAGGTTTTCACCGCTACTCAGTGGACGCCTACTGGCACGTCCCACACTACGAGAAAATGCTCTATGATCAGGCTCAGCTCGCGCTCGCCTACATCGGGGCATGGCAGATCTCGCAGGATGAACTTTTCCGGAAAACGGCGGAGTCCACCCTCGATTACGTGATCTCCGAAATGCGCGATCCCGGCGGTGCCTTCCATTCCGCCGAGGACGCGGACAGCCACCGCCAATTCGGTGACGCCCACAAACACGAGGGCGCGTTCTGGACATGGACGGCGGAGGAAATCTCCTTGCTGTTAGATCCCATGCCCGCCGCGATTTTCTCAATGGCCT
>JAGYIT010000005.1 GCA_018402445.1 Akkermansiaceae bacterium
TTGAGCAGCTCCGCATCGCTCAAACCAGCCTTCGGCATCGGCGGAACCTCAAGCAGGATATGGAAATGATTCGACATCACGCAGTAGGAAAGCACCCGGCAGCCGCTGAAATTCTCCATCATCCGCATGAACATGCGGAACTTCCCCCGTTCCTCATCCCCGAACACGAACCGCCGGTCCACCACGCGAGAGGTGAGGTGGTAAACGGACGGCCTTTCCTCGGAATCCGCCCACGGAGTGAGCCAACGCTTCGTTCCTTTCTTGCCTGACATGCCCCCACCTTGCCCAACTTTTCCCGGTAGTCAACGGAATTTTGTTATTTTTCCTGGAATTTTACAGGAATTAAGCGCACTCTCAACGACATCGCCGGTCAGGATGCCAAAGCCCTGGCCGCCGAGTTGCGCCGGGCAAACAATTTCGGCACGGGCTCAACTGATCTCGCGCCGCGCCAACTCAACGAGCCCACGCAATCCACCCGTAACTAGGGCATGCTCACTTCCACGCGGAAGAAACAGCGAGAGGGTTGGTCTGGAGTGTAAAGCGGGCCAGTTTGAATAGAACTCTCGTCGAAGATAAAGTTTTGCACTGAGCCGTTGCCGACGAAAGTCTGACCGATGTGCCAAGAGGATAGGTCACGAGTGGCCCAGACCGTGTAGCTGCGGCCGACAATGGTCGGAATTGGAAGGGTATAAACCGTTCCAACAAAGCTACCGGCCGGTCGGAAGACTGATGCTGCGTCATTGGGGTTGGTTCCGGTGAGATATTCCATGAAGTTGGTGGCACCGTCACCATCTGGGTCAGCATAAGGATCAACATTCTGTCCCGGAAAGTGTTCTTCTAGCCAAGCATCCGGCAGAACGCTTCCTCCGCCTGATTCAAGGGCGAGCACTTCCACCTCGCGTTGCAGCCGTGAAATATTACCTGCTCGGTCTACGACTGCATACTCGACCGTTTGAACACCCACCCGTGTTGGGTCAACCGTTAAAGTCACAACCACTTTCTGCGTCAAGTCTCCATCGGTTGTGTCAAGTGCACTCACGCCTGGGTCAATGAACTGGGAGCCCTGCTCAATCGTGATGCGATCCTCTCCAATCAGATTCAATACAGGTGCCGCGAAATCTTGCGCGCCGAATAACACTAAGCTCGTCAATCCTCGATACACGGGATTACCCCAGCGCCCTGCAGCATTTTTAAAGCGAACCCCGATTCGGTGGTTACCCCCAGCTAAATCCGCCAAAGACAGAGTCTGGCTGCTGACCAATGCCTCATTCCCGTTTGATGAGATAGGGATGCCTTGACCGCTACCCTTGCCCGGATCCAGATCCCAAAAGTATTCAGCTGCGATGATCTTACGTCCAGATGCACCCAAAGATCCTTGAATCTCTGAGGTGACTTGAAGTTCCTCAGACGCAAACAAGAAATCGCTTGCAGGCCCTGCTGCTTTAGCTGTCAGCGTGAAAGCCCCTGCCGAGATCGCGCTGAGAGTGAATCGACTGGAGATGTAGAGGTCTGCTGCCATACTCGTTTGAATACGCGATAGGAAATCGGCATTGGATTCATCATTCAAACGGGTGAAGACAAGAGGAAAGCCGCCTGCTTGAAGCGTGACACTGTTGCCAGAAAACGAGCCCAGTGCCAGCGACCAGCGCGCGGCAACGGGGGGATCCAGATCATCGGTCACGTAGGCTTCTGCTGCCAAAGTGGTCTCTGTGCACTAAGCCAGCTGATTGGACTGTAAAACGCCGTAGAGCCGGATTGCTCCAACGAGCTTGTCCGTCTTGGATGCGAATTCCAACTGTGTAGGTTCCTGGTTCCCTGCCGGCTAGACTCAGCGAAACCTCTTCAAAGCTGGTTGCAAGCGAAAGAGTTTCTTGAAGGGGTAATGAAATACCATTTCCCGTTCCGGGATCACTGCCGATGAAATATTCGGCCGCTGCTGCCGCCTCGAAATTCCCGATCCCAGAATTGGATGGATCGCTCATGCCTTGATTCGCGTTGCCGTCTCGATTCACCCCTCCAGCGAGTTCGTAGTCCCCCGCTTGAATGGTGAAGCGGCGGATAGATGGGTTGCTCCAGCGTCCTTGATCGTCCTTCACGCGGACTCCCACGCTGTAGGTTCCGGGCGCGAGGCCCGTTAGGCTGAGAGAGGCCTGCTCGAAGCCAGCTGCGAGCGATTCCTGATTGGCCAGCACCAGTGCGGTGCCTTGTCCTTCGCCGGGATCGGTGCCGACGAAATATTCAGCATTTGCTCCGCCTGCGAAAGGTCCGATTCCGCTGCTGCCACTGCCATCCATGCCCTGCATCGCATCGTCCTCGCGATCCAGTCCACCGGCGAGCTGGAAGTCACCGTCGCTCAGGGTGAAGCGGCGGATAGATGGGTTGCTCCAGCGTCCTTGATCGTCCTTCACCCGGACTCCCACGCTGTAGGTTCCGGGCGTGAGGCCCGTTAGGCTGAGAGAGGCCTGCTCGAAGCCGGTTGCGAGCGATTCCTGATTGGCCAGCACCAGGACGGTGCCTTGCCCTTCGCCGGGATCGGTGCCGACGAAATATTCAGCATTTGCTCCGCCTGCGAAAGGTCCGATTCCGCCGCTGCCATCCATGCCCTGCATCGCATTGTCCTCGCGATCCAGTCCATCGGCGAGTTGGAAGTCACCGTCTCCTAGGGTAAAGCGGCGGATAGATGGGTTGCTCCAGCGCCCTTGATCGTCCTTCACCCGGACTCCCACGCTGTAGGTTCCGGGCGTGAGGCCCGTTAGGCTGAGAGAGGCCTGCTCGAAGCCGGTTGCGAGCGATTCCTGATTGGCCAGCACCAGTGCGGTGCCTTGTCCTTCGCCGGGATCGGTGCCGATGAAATATTCAGCAGCCACGATCGGCGCAGCCTTTGCCCCCAAAGTGGCGCACACAAGGACCACCCCAAGCAGGCCTCGTCGGAGCCGCAGGCAAAAAAGCTTAAGCCCGAAGATGACGGCGGAGGAAATCACGGCGCGCTTACGGCTTGTCCTTCGCTGAGGATCACTTCGGTGTCCACGCCTTCGAGAACCATGTCTGGCGACAGGTCGAAGGAGATCACCACCGGGTTTTCGGTGGTCCAGCCATCGGGATCGATCCACGGGCCACCCGAAGGTCCGATGGTGTTGCGGGTGCCGTCACGGTTGTTGTAGCGGGGATCGGTCGTGCCGGCGTTGATCAATGGTGAGGTTGGTTGAAGCGTTGGGGCTTCGTTCTCTACAAAGAGCGGATCGGTGTATAGAGTCCCTTCGGCGATGACGCCATTTGCCTCTCTGTGGTCTGGCCATGGCGATGCCCAGTATAGGTTGTTGTGGGCTAAGACCCCGAATGGGGCAGAGATTCCATATCTTGCACCGACGACAATGTTGTTGATGATGGTGGCTTGGGTGAAGTCTCGGACGTAGATGCCTACTCCCCAGACACCTCCATCGCCTCCGAGGTGTTGCATCTGAAAATAATTATTCGCAATTTGCGCGACGTTGCCTCCACCACGTAGATCAATGCCGTTTTCATCGCCCTGCCCGTCCCATCTACGATAGTATGAGTTCCAATTAGAAGCATACCCAACCCTCAAAACTTGATTATTCGCAACCACAATCCTCGAATTACTCACATTACAATAAACCCCATTGAACTCACCACCCTGCCGGTCGATCTTATTCCCGATCAATACAAGGTTGCCTTCGTTCTGGTCGGTGAAATTAAAGCTTCGTGTTTCCGAATAGCCGAACCAATTCTTCTTCGAGCGCCAGTTGCAGTCACCACTGACGATCGTTCTGAAGGCCACGGTTTTCAGCGCGGCGCTCTGGGTGTCAAAATTTCCACCAACCGTGACTGAAGCCACATTCAATGTGCCAGCTGTGTGATTGATGCCTCCGGTGATGCTGGTTTTGGCTACCTCAGTAGAATCACCCGATGAAGTCAGGTTGGAAATCTGGCTATCGGTAATCTTAAAAGCCGTGGTGCCATTTGAAGATACACCCGAAGCTGCCCGTGCGTCCAAATTACTTATGACCAAGCCCGTGGTATTTGTCACCGTGATTCCCCGACCTGCCGAGCCGACAGTGAAACCGTCGAAGGGCGGACAATCACTGACACCGGAAAAGGTGACATTGCCGGTCAGCGTCACCTCTTGACCACTCACTTCCACCAGTCGGATTGCCTTATCGATGGTGATGTCCTCGTTGTAAGTGCCGCCGAAGATCGCGACGATGTCTCCATCGACAGCGATATCGATTTTCGCCTGGATGGAGGCACCCGGTAGGACGGCGTGTGTGACGGCTTGCGCGGAGATCGCCGAGGCGATCAGGGAGACGATGGGAATCAAACAGGCAGGTGATTTCATGTGGGTATGGTGGTGAGGATTTTGAGCTGGTTACTGTGCGTCACAGCCAAAGGGTGGCTGGCTGTTTCCGGAATTTGCTTTTCGGGCGAAGGTCGCTGTAAAAGCCAATGGTCGCATCGGAGTTCCGGGAATTGGCGAAATGGGGGATGGCTTGGCCTTGGCGGCCAGGTAGAACTTGACCGCCTCCCTGGGCGTGATGCCGAGGATGTCGGCCACCTGAAAAATTTTCACCAGAGCGACGCTGCTCAGGTCCGTGTATTCGAGGGCGATACTGCTCATATCGTAGAATGGTTTCTGCGTGATGAGTATTTTAGTCAACTAAGTGTTTAGGTAAGTCAACTAATAAGTTGATTTTTTGTTTACTTTTTTCAATCGAGTCATAATTTTCCGCATGAGCATCGACCGAAATACCGTTAATCGCTGGCTCGACCGCCAGCGCCGGAGCCAAAAATGGCTTGCGGAGCAATGCTCGGTTACCGAGCAGGCCGTCTCGAATTGGCTCCGCGAAAAAAAACCGCGGCCCATTTCCGCCACCGCCCAAATCATCATCCGCACACTCATGGAGGAGGACGCGGCCGCCAGCCAAGCCCGCCCATCCCATCACCTCGTCCTCGAATTCGCCGACGATCAATTCGAAGCCATCGAGCAGGCCGCGCTGAAAAATAACGAGACCGCCCGCCAATGGGCCAAGCGTACTCTCAACGACATCGCCGGTCAGGATGCCAAAGCCCTGGCCGCCGAGTTGCGCCGGGCAAACAATTTCGGCACGAGTCTCAACTGATCTCGCGCCGCGCCAACTCAACGAGCCCACGCAATCCACCCGCGCCTTTTCCTCCTCCGGAACTCCGCGATGAATAACGCCACAAATTTCCACAAGCAAAACTGCCAAGCATACGATCAGCTCTCAGATGTTTTTTTGAATCAATCACAAGTTTCCATGTGAAATTGCAAAGCCACCATTTTCCTCTCAATTTTCCAGGAAAATAAAAGGCATCCTCCCCACCGAACACGGCACCGACGGAGCCTTCGTAGCCATGTTACATCTGGCAGGGCATTGAACCCACCAATCCTTGGCACCTCGCGCCCTTGACAGCCCCGCAGTGCTAGTGCATTGCCCTCGCGTCATGCCGAAGCTTTCCATCCGCCACCTCGACGTTTCCTCGCAGGAAGTCCTCATGCGCGTCGATTTCAACGTCCCGCTCAAGGACGGCCAGATCACCGACGACACCCGCATCCAGGCGGCGGTTCCGTCGATCAAGCACCTGCTCGAAGGCGGCGCGAAGCTCGTGCTCTGCTCACACATGGGTCGCCCGGACGGCAAGGCGGATCCGAAATACTCTCTCGCCCCCGCCGCGAAACGCCTCTCCGAAATCCTCGGACAGGATGTGGCGCTGGCTCCCGATTGCGTCGGTGATGTGGCTGCGGAAATGCGTGCTGCCCTGCAACCCGGTCAGGTTCTGCTTCTGGAAAACACACGCTACCATGCGGAGGAGGAGGCAAACGATCCCGCTTTCGCGAAGAAACTTGCGGGATCCGCCCAAATTTTTGTCAACGACGCCTTCGGCACCGCCCACCGCGCCCATGCCTCCACGGAGGGCGTCACGAAATTCATTCCCGTCGCGGCGATGGGCTTCCTGATCGAGAGCGAGCTTGAATACCTTGAGGTGAAACTCGAGAACCCGGAGCGCCCTTTCCTCGTGATCATGGGCGGCTCCAAGGTTTCCGACAAGATCCAGGTCATCACCGCTCTCATGGAAAAGGCCGACGCCTTCCTGATCGGCGGCGCGATGGCGAACACCTTCCGCAAGGCCCAGGGTTACGAGACCGGCGACTCCCGCGTGGAGGCCGACAAGCTCGACCTCGCGCTGAGCATCCTCGCCAAGGCGAAGGAAAGGGCGTGGAGTTCCTGCTTCCCGCCGACACCCGCGTCACCCAAGAATTCAAGGAAGGCGCGGAAACGAAGCTCTCCGGCATCTACGGCCAGGGCGGCGGCGTAGAGAAAGGCTGGGAAGGCATCGACATCGGTGATGTGGCCATCCAGGAATTCATCGCGGAGATCGCGAAAGCGAAAACCATCATCTGGAACGGCCCGGTGGGCGTATTCGAGATCGACGCCTTCGCCCACGGCACCAAGGCCATCGCCCAGGCCATGGCGGCTACCGACGCGGTCACCATCGTAGGTGGCGGCGACTCCGTGACCGCCGTCAACAAGTTCGGCCTCGACGATCATATGACTTTCATTTCCACGGGCGGCGGCGCGTCGCTCGAACTCCTAGAAGGCAAGACCCTCCCCGGTGTCGCCGCCCTCAGCGAAGCCTGATCCCATTTCCCCAACCCCAACCCAACAGCCACCATGTCCCGCAAGCCGATCTTCGCCGCCAACTGGAAAATGAACAAGGGAGCCTCGGAGACCGAGGACTTCGTGAAATCCTTCCTCTCCAAAACGCAGGGCCTCAACCTCCCCGCCGACATCGTCATCGCGCCGCCTTTCGTTTCCCTGCCGAAGCTCGCCGACCTTCTCCACCACTCGAACCCCGGCAAGAACGCCCACGCGATCCAGATCGCCGCGCAAAACTGCTCGGAATACGACTCGGGAGCCTACACCGGCGAGGTCAGCGTGCTCATGCTCCGTGAGTTTTTCGTCCACTACGTGATCCTCGGCCACAGCGAGCGCCGCGCGATCTACGGGGAAACGGACGCCACCATCAACGCGAAGATCCGCAAGGCGCGCGAGGCGAATCTCAAGCCCATCTTCTGCATCGGCGAGACCCTCGCCGAGCGCGAAGGCGGCATGCTGGAGACCGTCCTCCGCACCCAGGTGACGGACGGACTCAAGGACGTTTCCGAGAAGGATCTCTCCGACACCGTGATCGCCTACGAACCCGTCTGGGCGATCGGCACCGGCGTCACCGCCACCTCCGAACAAGCGCAGGAAGCGCACGCCTTCGTCCGCTCCCTCATCGCCGATCTCTACGGCTCCGAACCCGCCGCCAAGATCCGCATCCAATACGGCGGCTCGGTGAAACCGAACAACGCGGCCGAACTCATGGCCTGCCCGGACATCGATGGCGCCCTCATCGGCGGCGCGGCGCTCGATCCGCAGTCTTTCCTAGAAATTATCCGCAACGGCACGGGGGAGTAAAACATCCCCCTTGCGCGGCGACGATCCGGGAGGATTATTAAGGTCATGAAATTCCTAGCCCTTCTCCTCCTCGCACCGCTCTGTTCCTGCGCAATCGAGGAACCCGCCTTCGAATCCCTTCGCAAGGAGGGGAACTTCGAAGTCCGCAAATACGCTGCCATCCCCGTCGTCTCCGCGCCGATGGAGGACATGGGGAAACGCGACGAATCGTTCCGCACCCTGTTCCGCTACATCAGCGGCGCGAACGCGGACAAGACGAAGATCGCGATGACCTCGCCCGTGTTCATGGAAAACGGGGCCGCGGAGGATAAGCCCGGCCGGATGAGCTTCATGATCCCCGCCAAGGTTTCCGAAAAAGGCGCGCCCGCTCCCACCGCCGAGGAAGTCGCCGTCTCGGAGATCAGCGGAGGCACCTTCGCCGTGCTCCGTTTCAAAGGCTGGAAGGACGAGGTAAAGCGCGAACAGGCGAAGGATGATCTCACAAAACTCCTCTCCGAGACCACGCTCAAGCCCGTCGGCAAACCTTTCTTTGCGTTCTACGATCCTCCCTGGACACCCGAACCGCTGCGCCGCAACGAGGTCTGGCAACGCATCAAACCCTGATGTGTTTGACATCCGCTCCACCGGGTTCCCGATGGGTTTGGTCACGACTCATTGCCTAGCCTTACGCTCTCCTCCATGGCTTCTTGATCTTTCCCGAACGGATGCCTCTCAACGTTTCTCAATCGCCACGATCGTCACATCGTCCATCTGCGGTCCCTCGCCGGTGAAGGATCTCACCTCATCCTGCACCTGCCTCACCACCGCCTCCGCACCGAGCCGCGCCGCCTCGCGAAAGGTGGCGGAGAGCCTTTCGAGACCGAACTCCTCCTCGACCCCGTTGAGCGCCTCTTTGACACCGTCGGTGAAAAGCAGCACGCAATCGCCGGAGGCCAGCGTGATACGCTCGTCGGCGGTGACACGCTCGAAGACATTCCCCGAGTCGATGCCGAGCGCCAGCCCCTTCGGCTTGGAAAGCTCCACCTCCCCGCTCGCCATGCGGAAAATGAGCGCAGGTTCGTGCCCCGCGCGGGCGAACAGGAGCGAGCCGTCGGCGGGATCGAGGACGCCGTAGATCATGCTGATGAACATGTCCTCGCGGATATCGGGGAAAAGGTAGCGGTTCACCGCCGAGAGCACCGCGGAAGGCGAGGCATTGGCCAGCGAGACGGCGCGCAACAGACTGCGGCACATCGCCATCAGCAACCCGGCGGCAACCCCTTTGCCGGAAACATCCGCGACCACCACACCCAGCTTCCCGTCAGGCAGCTCGATGTAATCGTAGTAGTCGCCGCTGATGATTCTCGCAGGCAGGTTCGTGCCGTTCACTCGGAATCCCGTGACCACCGGATCCTCCTGCGGCAGCAGCACCCGCTGCACCTCACGGGCGTTCTTCAGCTCACCTTCGATCTCCTTTTTCTCGTTCGCCTCGCGGTGCACGCGGGCGTTGCCGATCGCGAAGGACGATTGCTCAGCGACGGAGCGGAACACGGCGAAATCATTGTCCGTAAACGACTCACCACCAGGCCTCCGCGCCACTGCCAGCACCCCGATGTCCTTGCCCGCGTATCGCAGCGGCGAAACCATCACCGACAGACCGTCCTCCGGCTCTTGCACGCGGATCGCCTCCGGCATCGAGAACCCTTTCCCGATTAAACCATCCCCCACCGCCACCCGCGCCAAGCGCAGGTGACTCTCCAGCGCACGCGGATCGGTGCGCGCCTTTTCCAAGACCTGCACAGGCACCTCCACCAGTGGAGGGCAATCTTCCGAAACGTAAGCAGGATTGAGAAATCCCGTTTCATGAGATTCCTGATAGATCGCCCCGCCGCTGGCACCGACCACTTTCAGCACCCCTTCCACGATCATTCGCGACAGAGCCGCATCGCTCGGCTCACGCCCGATCACCAGCCCGAGATCGTGCAGAAAGCTAAACATCCGCTCCTCCTCCCCTGCCATCTCGCGGAACTGGCGGCGCATGCGTTTTGCCCGACGCCGATGGTTGATGAGTGCGATCAGCAAAGACAGTGCGACAATCAGGGGAATCCCAGTCATCAATGCGGTGGTGAGTTCGTTCATACCGCTTCAGCTGTAGGTCTGCGCTTTTCTTGCGAGCTCCTCCCCAAGGAAATCGACTACACCGGAAAACTTCTGCCGGTTCTCATCGTTCGCGTCGGAAAGGATTTCATGAGCTTCCAGAATATGCCGGGTGTGGAGCACCGTGCCCGCCTTAAGTCCAGCGACCTTCAGCTTGAGCAGGTCACGCGCCTTATCTTCCACGCCCTTCCAGACCGCCTCTCCGGGATTGATCGTCATCAGGAAATCCAATCCCAGATCCTCCAGCGAGTGCCGGCTTTTCTCATCCGCTCCCACCACCTGCAGCGCGCCGCTTTTTTCCGTAAGCCGGTTCGCCAGCCCCGCGAGAGTCCCCATGAAAGTGGAATCCATCCCCGTGCACGCCTCCAGATCCACCACCAAGCAAAGTTCCCCGCGTTTGATCCGGGATTCGCCGAACTCCTTGACGGCGGGGCTGTTCAGGAACGACCCCTTGCCTTCGCAGCGAATCCAACTGAAACCCTCAAACTTACCTACTTTGATTGGACAAGCGTTAGCCACTGATAATGAGCCGCGGTTCGACAAACGACTGGGTTGAAAACTACCGTCGCTACTTGGAGCGGTCAACCTCCATCGGGAGCGCGACCATTATCTCCTGTCCTTATGCCCCCCCATCGCGAAAATCCGTTCCATGAAATCCCGCTACATCATCCTCATCCCCATCATCCTGCTCGCTCTGCTGATTCCTCTTGCTCTCGTCCGCAACGAAGCCGGCAAGCTCCCGGAAGCCCTACCCGCCGTATCACCAGTCGCGGAAATTCCCGCCTACACCACCGCAACCCCATCCCCGGATGGCATCGGCAAAATCTTCATGGGCCGCGAGATCTCCCATGTCATGGGGCACCAAGGCCTCCGCTGGCTGGAGCGCGACGAACGCGAACTAGAGGAAGCCCCCTCCCGCGCCATCGCCCTTCTCGATCTCGCGCCGGACGCCGTGATCGCCGACATCGGCGCAGGTTCCGGCTATTATTCCTTCCGCATCGCCCCGCTCGTCCCGCGCGGAAAAGTTATCGCCGTGGACATCCAGCAGGAAATGCTCGATTTCCTCAAAGCCGAATCCGCCCACCGCGAGGTTACCAACGTCAAGCCCCACCTCGGAGCCATCGATGACATCAAGCTCCCGCCCGACACCCTCGACGCCGCCCTCATGGTCGATTCCTACCACGAGTTCTCTCACCCCATCGAGATGCTCACCTCCCTCCACAAAGCCCTCAAGCCCGGCGGAAAAATCTACCTTCTCGAATACCGCGCCGAAGACCCCCGCGTCCCCATCAAGCCCCTCCACAAGATGTCCGAAGCCCAGGCGCGCAAGGAATTCAAAGCCCTCGGCTTCACCTTCGTGGAAAACAAGCCCGGCCTGCCGTGGCAGCACTTTCTGGTTTTCGAGAAATCTCAAAATTCAAATTTCAACTCACAATGAAGAGAAAGACTTGGCGAACTTATCTTGCTTGGCGGTTCAAGCTTCCCAAAACCCAAGTCTTCCACCTTGTCACAAAATCCGGCACCCTCTTTCGGGACATCTTCCTTGAAGTTTGAATTTTGAAAGTTGAAAGTTGAAGAATGCCCGGTCTCATCATCGCCCCACGCGCCCGAATCTTCCACGGCCACGAGTGGGTTTACGCCACCGAAATCAAGAAATCCTTCGGCAACCCGCAGCCGGGGGATGTGATCACGCTCAAGGATTTCCGCGACCGCCCACTCGGCTCTGCGATCTACAATCCCGCCTCGCAGATCGTCGCCCGCCGCTTTTCCCGCCGCCGCCAGGATCTCGACCTCGATTTCTTCATCCGCCGCATCCGCCAGTCGATCAATCTCCGCTCCGAAACCGAAGGCCTCGATGAAACGCTGTGCCGCATCGTCTGGTCGGAGTCCGATGGCATTCCCGGCCTCATCGTCGATCGCTACGGCGATCACCTCTGCGTCCAGACCACCACCCTTGCGATGGACATGCGGATCGATCTCATCCGCGACGCACTCATCGAAATCCTCGCCCCGAAATCCATCGTCCTCCGCAACGACTCGCCCTCCCGCAAGGCCGAGGGCATGGAGCAATCCATTTCACTGATCCACGGCGAAAACCCCGGCACTTTCACTGTCGTTGCCAACGGCCTGTCCTACGAAATCGACCTCATCGACGGCCAGAAAACCGGACTCTACCTCGACCAGCTCCAGGCGCACATGGAGGTCGCGAAGATGTCCAAAGGCCTCCGCGTCCTCGATTGCTTCACGAACCAGGGCGGATTCGCCCTCGCCTGCGCGAAAGCCGGTGCCACCAAGGTCACCGCCGTGGATATTTCCGCTTCTGCCTGTGCCGCCGCCCGTAAAAACACCGAATTGAATGGACTCGAAATCGAGGTCATCGAGGCAAACGTCTTCGATTTTCTGAAATCCGCCCAACCGGAATACGACCTCATCATCCTCGATCCGCCGAGCTTCACGAAAAACAAGAAAACCCTCATGGACGCCATGCGCGGCTACAAGGAGATCCACCTCCGCTCGCTCAAGCTCCTCGAAAAGGGCGGCCTCCTCTCCACCTTCTGCTGCTCCCACCACGCCTCCCGCGAGCTTTTCCTCGAAAACCTCGCCGACGCCTCCGTGGACGCCAAGAAATCCCTCCGTCTCCTCGCCGAGCACCACCAGAGCCCCGACCACCCCGTCCTCATCACCCTCCCGGAAACGTCTTACCTGAAAGGCTTCACCTGCCAGGTGATCGCGACAAGGTGAGTCGAAAAATTTAGTGTTCCCTCCCCGGCGGTCGGTACATACCCTCCCGCCCCGTGCCCACCACCGCCATCCTTGCCCTCGAAGACGGACGCTGCTTTTCCGGAATTTCCTACGGAGCCAGCGGAACCACCACCGGAGAAATCTGTTTCAACACCTCGATGACCGGCTATCAGGAGGTCATCACCGATCCCTCCTACCGCGGGCAGATCGTCGCGATGACCTACCCGATGATCGGAAACTATGGGGTCAACCCTGAGGACAACGAATCCGCCGGCCCCCACATTCGCGCCTTCGTGATTGGAGAGCTCTGCGAGATCCCCTCGAACTACCGCTCCACGGAAAGCCTTTCTTCCTATTTGGAACGCCACAACATCCTCGGCATCGAGGGCATCGATACCCGCGCGCTCACCAAGCACCTCCGCTCGCTCGGAGCGATGCGCGCCTGTGTCACCACCGAGCTTTCCGAAGCGGAGGCTGTCGAGGCCGCGAAAATTCCGCCCCGATGGAAGGCTCCGATTTCGTCAAGGAAGTCACCACCAAGGAGACCTACACCTGGACGGAGGAATCGCGGAAATGGACTTTGCCCAACGCTTCCATCGGCGAGACCGAGACCTACCAGGAACTCCCGCCCGCGAAGCACAAGGTCGTCGCTATTGATCTCGGCCTGAAATACAACCAGCTCCGCATGTTGCGGCAGGCCGGCTTCGAGGTCGAGGTCGTCCCGGCCACCACCACCGCCGCCGAGATCCTCGCGATGAAGCCCGACGGCCTTTTCCTCACCAACGGCCCCGGCGATCCCGCCGCCCTCGGTTACATCCATAAGGAGATCCGCGAACTGATCACCCAGCTCCCCACCTTCGGCATTTGCCTCGGCAACCAGCTCCTCGCCCACGCCTACGGCGGCAAGACCTTCAAGCTCAAGTTCGGCCACCGCGGCGGCAACCAGCCCGTCAAGGATCTCCGCACCGGGAAAATCACCATCACCTCCCAGAACCACGGCTTCGCCGTCGATCCCGACTCGCTGCCCAACGACATCGAGGTCACCCACATCAACCTCAACGACAACACCGTCGAAGGCATGCGCCACAAGACTCTCCCGGTCTTCTCCGTCCAATACCACCCCGAAGCCGCCCCCGGCCCCAACGACGCCTGCTACTTCTTCGAGGAGTTCGCCGCGCTCATTGAGGCAGGGAAAAGTTAAAAGTTATTGGTTAGAAGTTATTAGGGAAACGCATCCTAATCTTCCTTGAGAGTTGAATTTTGGAATTTGAATTTTATGAACACAGTTATCACCGGCCTTCAATGGGGCGACGAAGGCAAAGGCAAGATCGTTGACTATCTCACAGAGAGCGCCGACGTGGTCATCCGCGGCCAGGGCGGCAACAACGCCGGCCACACGGTCATTGCCAAGGGCGTGAAATACGTCCTCCACCTCCTCCCCTCCGGCATCCTCTGGGATGACAAGGTCAATGTCATAGGCAACGGCGTCGTCGTCGATCCCATCGGCCTCTGCATCGAGATCGAGCGCATCGAGGGACAGGGGATCGCCATCGGGCCGGAGAAACTCCTCATCTCCGACCGCGCCCACGTGGTGCTACCTTTCCACAAGGAACTCGACGCCGCCCGCGAAATCTCGCTCGGCGACCAGAAGATCGGCACCACGAAACGCGGCATCGGCCCCGCTTACGCCGATAAAGTGAACCGCTGCGGCCTGCGTATGGCGGATCTGTTAGACCGTCCTTTCGCCGAGGCGCAAATCTCCCGCCGCGTCACCGAGGTGAACGAGATTCTCGCAAAATACGACCTCGCCACCTTCACCGCAAAATCCGTCATCGAGGAAACCTACACCGCCTTCGAGCGCCTCCGCCCGCACGTCACGAACACGATCCCTGTCCTCCACAAGGCCTGGAAAGCAAAGAAGAACCTCCTCTTCGAGGGTGCACAGGGCACCTTGCTCGACATCGACTTCGGCACCTATCCCTTCGTCACCTCATCGAACACCACCGCCGGCGGCTCCACCACCGGCACGGGCCTGCCGCCGACCGCCATCGAGGCCGTGATCGGCGTCTGCAAGGCCTACACCACCCGCGTCGGCTCCGGCCCCTTCCCCACCGGCGATGAGAGCCTTTCCGAATACCTCCACAACCTAGGCCGCGAATTCGGCGCCACCACCGGCCGCCCGCGTGGCTGCGGCTGGCTCGATACCGTCTTGCTCCGCTTCGCCTGCATGGTTAACGGCGTCACCGGCCTCGCCGTCACCAACGTCGATGGCCTCGACGAATACGACGAACTCAAAATTTGCGTAGCCTACGACATCGACGGCACCCGCCACGAACTTCCCCCGCCGACAGGTCTTTCTGGGATCGCGCCAAGCCCATCTATGAAACCCTTCCCGGCTGGAAACAGGACACCACCTCCTGCATCAGCTACGCCGACCTCCCGGAAAACGCGAAAGCTTACCTCACCCGCCTCTCCGAACTCTGCGACGCACCCATCGCCTTCGTGGGTGTTGGCCCCGACCGGAAGCAGACGCTGGCGGTGTAGCGAAAATCAAGGAGCTTTCGCAGGCATGATGGGGCTTTCCCAACCTGCGAGATCCGAGGGTTTCACTTTCTTCACGTGCCCGCCCATAGAGAAGCGGCTCGGCTGGTAGGGGCCGACGAAGGAGATGTCGAGGTCGGGCTTGATGGCGGCTTCCATGCCGATGGCCCAGAGGGTGCCGTTGAGGATGAGGCGGCGGTAGTTTTCATCGAGGAAGTCCTGCGAAGCACCCTGGGTGCTGTGGAAGACGCGATGCTTGCCGCCATCCTTCGCGGCGTATTCGCGAGTCCATGTGGAGGGCATCGGTTCCTTTTTGGATCCGGATCGGAATCCGGCTCCATGGAGACGAGCGGCTGCGAGGTGGTGAGCACCGTGAAGTCTGCGCCGACCTTTCCCACGTATCCCCCCGCATGGCAGAAGGCGGTTTCGCCCACACCTTGGAGGATCACGTGTCCGCGCATCTCCGGGATGGTTACGATGCGGGTGCCCTGCTTGTGGTTCGTGCCGTAGTGGCCGACCCATGTATTGCCCAGAATCTGGTGGCCGAAACCGTTCTCGTAACCGGCAACCTTCGACTTGAAATCATACTTCGCGTATTTGGAGGAAGCCGGGATCTTGAAAGCATGGGAGGAGGTGCGCAGGCCGACGACAGGGCCGCCGCGCTCCAGGTAGCTTTCGATGTGCGCCATTTCCTCATCCGGCAGGTTCAAGAAGCGGGCATAGATGAAAAACAGATCCGCGTTCCCCAGCGCGCCCAGCCCTGATAGCTTGGACGAGCCTGCCTCGATAAAATCTTCCTGATCCACGCCGAAAACGACCGTGCATTTGAAGCCGAGATTCTTGGCGAGGATGCGCGCGAGGGCAGGGCAGGTTTCCTCGGCCCGGTATTCGTGGTCGCTGGCGAGGAAGACGATGTGCTTTCCGAGGCCGGGGCCGGCATTGCCCTCATAGACGATGGCGGACGAGGGTGTGGCGGTGGCGGCAATGGCTGACGCGAATAGCATGGCAGGAATTTTCATGGTGGTTTTTTTGTAATAGCGAAGCGGGATGCATCCCGGATGGCAGGAATCTAGTTTCCCGCTTCCTTCTGTTAAACACGAACGTAGTCGATTTCGTAGCGCGTAGGAAAGGCCGTTTTCGAGGGAGCGTCTCCGTTATTTCCTCCGATAGCGAGGTTGTTGCCGTTGTAGAATTCCATCAGGTCGATCTCACCGTTCGCAGGCCAACGACCCTCTTCGCCGAGAAACCAGATCGCGGGTCAAAGACCGGCTTGCTCCTTGATCCGTGCCCTGATCTCAAATCTACCGTATTGCCAGCTGTGGAGGCCCTGCGTGGTGAGGCAGGCGAAGATGTACTCGATGTTGGCGCGGGCTTTCCTCCAGTCGGGACTGTCCCGCACGAAATGTGGATTCGGCACCGTTTGCCTGCGACCTGAGATGACAAGAAGGCCATCCTTGCAGAATGCTTTCTCAGGGCGGGATCTACCTAATCCTGTAAGACCTAACCGCGAATGGACGGGAAACCGAACGGCACGGATAGGGAAGGAGAACCCTTTCAGCGCTTAGCGGGGCTTCCGCCGAGACGGCTCATGCCCACGACGACGACCGCGCCGACGAGGGCGAGCAGGCAGGCCCAGAGGAGTGCGGGATCGGCGTCGGGCAGGGCGTTGATCTGGTGGAGGGGGACGGATTCGCCCTTGCTGTTGAGGCGGGTGGTGAGGGTTTCCTTCCAGGGCCAGACGGTGCGCAGCGCGCCGGTCATGATGCCGGTGAGGGCGATGAGCGTTACGCGGCGGCGGTAGTGGAGGAGCCAGCTCACGATGCGGACGAAGGAGAGTATGCCAGTGACAATGCCGGCCCCGAAGACGGCCAGGCTGAGGAAATCCCGGGAGCTGATGGCATCGAGCACCTGTTCGTATTTCCCGAGTATGACCAGAAGATAGGAGCCGGAAATCCCGGGGAGGATCATGGCGCAGATGGCGATGGCACCGGAGAGAAATAGGAACGGCAGGGTATCCGGCGTTTTCATGACCGGCAGGCCTACGAGGATGTAGGTGAGGACGGCGGCGATGGCGAAGGCGGCCCAGTCGCGGGCTTTCCACTGCCATGTCTCGCGGGAGAGGAGGACGATGGAGCCGAGGATAAGACCGAAGAAAAAAGACCATAGCGCGACGGGATGGTGTTGGAAAAGATAACCGAGAATCCCGGACAGGGAGAAGACCGCGGTGACCAAGCCAAGGCCGAGCGGGATAAAAAAGAGAAAGGGGATTTTTTCCCAGAGCCCCTTGAAATCGAGGCGGAAGACCATCCGCATGGCTTCGAGGTCGAAGGATTTTATGCCCTCGATCAGGCGTCCGTAGATTCCGCAGATGAAGGCGATCGTGCCGCCGGAAACTCCCGGTATGAGATCCGCCACTCCCATGAGGAAACCGATGAGCGCGATGCGGAGGTATTGGATGAAGGCCACGAGCTGAAGAGGATTTGGGGGAAACCGAGGTCAGTCTTTCTCGGTGCGGGTATCGCGCGATAGGAGTTCCATCAGCGCCTCGGCGGCGGGCTTGCTTTGGTAAAGGATGGAGTGGACAGCGTCGATGATCGGAGTCCTGGCACCCGCGCGGTGCGCGGCCTCATAGATGGAGAGGGTGTTTGGTACGCCCTCCGCGACCATCCCGAGATCGCGGATCGCCTCCTCAAGGGATTTCCCCCGGCCCAGCGCGAGGCCGACGCGGTGGTTTCGCGAGTGCTCGGAGAAGCAGGTGACAAGCAGATCCCCAACCCCGGAAAGCCCCGCGAAGGTCTCGATGCGACCGCCGAGCGCGACGCCGAGACGGGTCATTTCCGCGAGTGCCCGCGTGACCAGCGCAGCGACCGCGTTATCGCCGAGGCCGAGGCCATGGGCGATGCCCGCCGCGATGGCATAGACGTTCTTGATCGCGCCGCCGAGCTCGATGCCCGCGAGATCGGCGCTGGTATAGGGGCGGAACTGCGGCAGTGAGAAAAGTTCCTGCAAGGCGTCCGCCACCGATCCATCCTCGCAGCCGATCACCGCGCAGGCGGGTTGGCCGAGCGCGAGCTCCTCGGCGTGGTTCGGGCCGGAAAGGACGGCGACGGGATTCGATGGCAATGCGCCGCTGAGGATCTGGCTCATCCGGTCGCCTGTGTCTTTCTCGATCCCTTTCGCGCAGGAAAGCAGTACGGCGGAAGCGGGTAGTCCGGCTTTCGCGAGTTCCTCCGCACAAGCGCGGGTCGCGGCGGTCGGCACGGCGAAAATCACCAGCGGGTGTGCGGTGGCAGCGGCGAGATCTGTCCCAGCGCTGATGTTGTCCGGCAGAACAATATCCCTCAGGTAGCGCGTGTTGCGGTGGAGGGTGTTGATGCCGTGCGCGACATCCTCCTCGCGCCCGATGATGAGCACTTCACCGACCTTCGGGGCGAGTAGTTTCGCGATCGCGGTTCCGAACGATCCCGATCCGATGATGGCGATGCTGTTGAAATTCATGGATCGATTCCCTCCGCTTTCCTTTTCCCACCCCAGACGAAAAGCGACTCCGTGCCTTGGCGGAGCCGGTGGATGTTGGAACGGTGTTTCCAGACCGCGAGCGCGGCGATGAGCACCGAGAAGAAGAACAGCGGCTTGTTCCAAGTGCCCGCCTCCCAGAGGCTGATTCCCTCCGCCGTCTTGTGGAACCTCGCGCCGAGATGCGTCATGATCGGTAAGGCCACCGCAGAGACCATGCTCGCCACCGCTACATAGCGCGTGAGCAGCAAGGTAATGAGGAAAACGACAAGCAGCAAAAACACCGCCATGGGCATGAGGCCGATCAGCACCCCGGCGGAAGTCGCGATACCCTTCCCGCCCCTGAAGCCGATCCACGGCGAGTAGTTGTGCCCGAGCACGGCGGCCAGCGCAGTGAGCACGTGGATCATCTGCCCTTTCAACTGCTCCGCAGCGGGTAGCATGAGGTGAAACGAATCGAAAAAGCCGAGATGAAACTGCGGATCACGACCCGTGATGCGAACGAGGTTCACCGCGATCACCACAGGGATGAAGCCTTTCATTGCATCCAGGAAGAGGCAGGTGATCCCATACTTTTTGCCGACGATGCGGAACACATTCGTCGCGCCGATGTTGCCGGAGCCGTGCTGGCGGATATCGATGCCCTTCACCCTCGCGATGACCAGCCCGAACGGGATGGAACCGAGCAGGAAAGCCAGTAGCGGGCAGAACCAGAGTTGCATGGGCATCGGGGAAAATCCGCCTCACTCGGCCGTCGCGCTCTCGATCACGACGGGCTCCAACGGGACATCGCCCGCCGCAGTTTTCACGGCCTTGATGGCATTGACCACGTCCATGCCCTCGATGACTTTGCCGAACACGGCATAACCGCCTCCGGTGGGAAAATTGAGTCCGTTGTTGTCATTCACATTGATGAAAAACTGTGCCGTGGCGCTGTCCGGATCGGGCGTGCGCGCCATCGCGATGGTGCCGGTGTCGTTCTTCAGGCCGTTGTTGCTCTCGTTCTTGATCCCGGGGCCGGTTCTCTTTTCAACCAGCCTGCCGCTATCGAGAGCCATGCCGCCGCCCTGGATCATGAAGCCGTCGATCACGCGGTGGAACACCGTGCCGTCGTAGTGCTTGTCGCCGACGTATTTGAGGAAATTCTTCACGGTGATCGGGGCCTTATCCGGGTTCAGCTCGACCACGATGTCGCCCTTGTTCGTTTTCAGGCGCACCTTTGTAGCGGCGGCGGAGGCAACAGTTTCCGCAGCCTTTGTGGGTTCGGCGGTCTCGGGTTTTTCGGCCTTGCAGGCGCCCAGCAGGGCGAAGCCGACCATCGATAGGATTGCGTAACGTCTTTTCATCGCGGGAGGATTAGGCGGATCGCCCGGGGTTGGCAAGCGGAGTCGCCGGAGACCCGGAGGAAATCATTTCCCCGCCGCTGCGAAACCGTTAGCCTTGCGCCCGTGAAACACGTGTTCCATTCCCTCATCTGACCTACACCGACGTCCGCTTCGCCGAAGTCGATTTCCCACGCCAGCTTCGAGCACGCCTCATCATTCAATTTAGCGAAGGCCTCTATCTTCTACTTGAGGGTGATGCCGCCATCCCGCTCGCCGCCGACGAGTTCCAGACCGCACCCGCCCGAGATGTCCTCTTCGTCTTCACCAACAAGCTCCGCAACCGCATCAAGCTCCTCTATTTCGACGGCACGGGCCTCTGGGTCGCGACAAAGCGGCTGGAAAAAGGCCGGTTCAGCTGGCTCGCCCCTAGCGAGCCGGGACAGCGCCGCATCAAGCTTCACGCCGAGGCATTACAGCTCCGAAAAGATCGACCCCGCTCAGCTCCAGCTCGAAATGGACGAGCTCCTGCTGGGAACCGTAGCGAAGCGTAGATGGACAGCAGCGAACGCGACATACCCGCAGGAGTGAGCGAAGCGAATCAAAGCCTGGGCCTCTTCCGGAACCCGGCGTTCTTGTTTTCTCAGACACCGGCGTCGCGATACAATTCGCCAATGCGAGACAGCGAACCGTCGGCCTTGAACAAGCTGTGCTCCTTTCCTTTGCCTGGCTCGAAGTACGCATACCGTTCCACTGAGCGAGAACGGTCAAGCGTTCTCAGTGCGGATCTTAGAAACGAATGATTTTCGCGCTCAGTCCCAGCCCAGCCATTGAACTCCGTCAACCAAATCGGCAGCCGCCACTCACGATCAATTTCCTTCAGCCAAGTCGCGAAAGCATCAGCATCACGACTGCGATACCAGTGGATCGCGATGAAATCCACGCGCAGCTTTTCCCGCTTGGCCCGATTCATGAATTCCGTGAGCCATTGCATGCCTTTGTCGTCGGACGAGGGTGCCGGCGAGCTTAACGGGACATTCTTCGCCTCCGCCACCTCGACGAGTCTCGGCCACAACTTGATCGCATCATCAATCGAAGTGTTTCCCTGATCCGCACGCTCCGGTTCGTTGAAACTTAGAATCGCCTTGATGTCCGGCATTGCCTTCACCGCTCCCAAATTTCCAATATCGGACCCGCGTTTGATCATCGGCACATACTCTGCAGGGCTGCCGTTTTTGCCCCCATGCCACCAAGTGTAATACCACTGCGCTCCGAACTCATCAATTCGGCCCACGTCGCCACCCGCCCAGCCCTTTTTTCCGTTAGGCTCTTTGACGCGATTGCCTTGCCCCATCGCGGATGTCGAAATTCCCGCGGGAATCACTGTGCTCATCATCGCTTGTCTCAACCATTCACGTCGATTCATGAAACTTACGTTAGCTGACTATGACGATATGGCCAGCGAATCCTAGTGAGGGGCAGGAAAAAAAGGGCTTTGGAAGGGAATCTCTCAACCGGCAACCGCGATCTGCGTTATTTGGCAGCGCAACTTCGTCTAATTTCGCGTTCCCATGAAGGCTTTATAGCGCTTCGGTGCGGGTTGATCCGGGCCGAAACTGCGGAATACTGCCGGAAGCGGCTTGGGAGTATCTAACAGAAAAAATACTATAAGAATCCATTAAATCCTTATAAAAGAAAGATGGTGGGCAGGGCTGGATTCGAACCAGCGTACTCAATGAGAGCAGATTTACAGTCTGCCGCCTTTAACCACTCGGCCACCTACCCGGTGCCGCTTGTGCGGGGCGGGATGTTTGGTTTCGTGGGGCGGGGCTGACAAGCAAAAAGAGGGCGCGACGGCGATTTTTCACAGGGCGCGGATAAGGAGGAAAATCTCCTTCTTATCTACGGGGATTACCGTTTTCATCGTGGCGGATGCAAACCCTACTCATCGCCATCGGCTCGCTGGTCGCCTATCTGATCGCCTATCACACCTACGGGCGCTGGCTGTCGCGGAAAATTTTCAAGCTCGATCCTGCGAACAAGGCTCCGTCCATCGAGTTCGAGGATGGCAGCGACTATGTACCGACATCGAAGGGCGTGGTTTTCGGGCATCATTTCACGTCCATCGCGGGCACGGGACCTATCGTCGGCCCGGCGCTGGCGGTGATCTGGGGGTGGCTGCCCGCTCTGCTGTGGGTGCTGTTCGGATCGATCTTCATCGGCGCGGTGCATGACTTCGGATCGCTGATTATCTCGATGCGGAACAAAGGACAGACGGTGGGCGATATCTCGGGACGTGTGCTCGCACCGCGCACGCGCATCCTTTTCCTTTCCATCCTGTTCATGGCGCTGACCATCGTGCTGGCGATCTTCGGGCTGGTGATCGCGAATGTGTTTCGGATGTTCCCGGCTTCGATTTTCCCCTGCCTCGTGCAGATCCCCATCGCGGTGGCCATCGGCTTGTGGCTGCACCGCAAGGGGATCTCGCTGCTGCTGCCGTCGATCCTCGCGCTGGGTGTCATGTATCTGAGCGTGGCGTTCGGGGACTGGGGTTTCCTGCACGCCTTTAACTCCACGCTCGCCGAGTGGCCCATCGTCGCGTGGGTCGTCGTGCTGCTGCTTTATTCCTACGCGGCGTCGGTGCTGCCGGTGTGGACGCTGCTTCAGCCGCGCGATTACATCAATTCCCTCCAGCTCCTTTCCGCGCTGGGGCTGGTGGTGGTGGGGCTGGTGGTGGCGGCGTTGTTCGGATTCGGCAGCGGCGGGGAAAAGGTCGCGCTGGAGATCGTGGCGCCGGTGGCGAGGGTGGGCGAAAACGCGCCGCCCGGAGCGCCGTGGATTTTCCCGTTCCTTTTCATAACCATCGCCTGCGGGGCGGTGTCGGGTTTCCATTGCCTGGTATCATCGGGCACTTCTTCGAAGCAGTTGAAATGCGAGACCGACGCGCAATTCGTCGGCTACGGATCGATGCTGACCGAGGGCTTCCTCGCCGTGCTGGTGATCCTGGCCTGCGTGGCCGGGATCGGGCTGGGCGTACCGGAAATGCTCGATGGCAAGGCGACCGGCGAGACGCTGACGGGCGTGGCCGCTTATGACTCGAAATACGGGAGCTGGCAGGCTTCCGGCGGCCTGGCCGCGACGGTCGGCGCGTTCGTTTCCGGATCGGGAAATTTCATCCAGGCGCTGGGGCTGAGCGCGGCGTTCGCGACCGCGCTGATGGGCGTTTTTGTGGCCTCCTTCGCGGCGACGACGCTCGATTCCGCCTGCCGCTTGCAGCGCTACGTGACGCAGGAGCTCGGCGCGGCCATCGGCTTCAAGCCGCTGCGTAATAAGCATATCGCCACCATTTTCGCGATCACCATCGCGGGGGTGATCGCGGTGATGCCGGGCGCGGGCGCGGATTTCGAAATCGAAAATCTCGGCAAAGGCGGCCTCGTTCTCTGGCCCCTGTTCGGCGCGACGAACCAGCTTCTCGGCGGGCTGGCCTTCCTGGTGATCTTGTTCTGGATGTGGAGGCGCAAGCTGCCGATCTGGTTCGTGGCGATCCCTGCGGCCTTCATGCTGGTGCTGCCCGCGATCGCCATGGTCGCGCAGCTTTTCGCGGGGGACGCGGCCTGGCTGACAGGGAAAACCCCGAATTACCTTCTCGCTACGATAGGTCTAGTAACACTTGCTCTGGAGGCTTGGATCCTTGTGGAGGCGGCGAAGGCTTGGCCGAAAGCGAAGGGAGTTTTGGAAAGCGCGGATTGACCGCACACGGACTGCCAGGATGAGATGGGAACCACGAATGTCACCAATGAGACATGGTTTGATCATTCTGGGAAGCAAACTGACCATTCGTGGGAACCCTCAAAATCGTGGTTGAACCTTCGGTATGCCCGCCGCGCTCTTCCGCGCTCTTCCGCGCTCTTCCGCGCTCTTCCGCGCTCTTCCGCGCACTCACCGCTTGGCACTCTCCCCGCCATCGCTTATCTAATTCCCATGTCCGACGAGCTGGATCTTTTCGCCAAACTCCCCACGCCCGATTTACGCATCGTGGAGCTACAGCGGCTCATTGACCACCACAACCAGCTTTACTACACCGATGCCGAGCCGGAAATCTCCGACGCGGAATACGACAAGCTCTTCCGCGAACTCGAAGACATCGAGAAACGCCACCCCGCCCTCGCCGATCCCAACTCGCCCACCCAACGCGTCGGCGCGAAACCTCTCGACGGTTTCTCACAGATCCAGCACCCCGTCCCGATGCTCAGCATTGACGATGTGTTCGAGCTGAAAGACTCGGACACGCCCGAAGCCGAGCTCATCGCCTTTTACAAACGCCTCCAGAAAAACCTGGGCCGCGAGGAAATCACCGTAACCCTGGAGCCAAAAATCGACGGCGTGGCCGTGTCCCTTTTCTACGAAAATGGCTCCCTGAAATACGCAGCCACCCGCGGCGACGGCACCACCGGCGACGACGTCACGCAGAACGTCCGCACGATCCGCAACATCCCGCTCACCCTCAGTAGCGGCGATCTTCGGTCGCCGATCTCCGAACTCCACTTCTCCCCCCACCTTCCACCCATTCCCTAGCCGAAGATCCCACCCCATACCGCACCGGAGCAGCCACCGGCCTTGACTTCGAGTCCATCCTCCCCTATGAAACAACACATGAGCACGCAGCAGAAAATGCCCCTGTCCCCGGAACACATCCGCAAGGCTCGCCACAAAGCCTGGCTCGAAGGCTTCAAGAAGACTCCGCAGGAAATCATGGAGACAATGTGGCGCAACGGATCCGACGTGAAACCGAATCCATTCTTGAATGGGGAACTCACACTCGTCGACTCCTCAACCTTCAGGAAATTACTCGCCTCACAGAAGGTTGGATAAAGCTAGCCGGTCAATCCGAGCACACCGTCTTCCTGGCGGAAAAATATCTCCGCGTCGTCAAGTTCACCCTCCCCCCGAATTTCGGAGCACAGGGCAGCGTCCGTTATCTCCGCAATATCGTCGCCTGCAACCGAATCTTCGGCGACGACATCTGGTTCCACGGCATCCTCCTCACCGAGCAAGGCCCCGCCTTCGTCATTTCCCAGCCCTACGTCGATGGCACCGAGCCTTCTTCCGGGGAAATCGACGATTGGTTCACCAACCAAGGCTACGAATCAAAAGGCCACAACCGCTGGTTCCACCCCGTCACAGGCGTGGAAGTGGCCGATGCCCACACCGGCAACCTCATCAAATCCTCCGATGGCGAACTCATCCCCATCGACCTCCAGGTTCTCAACGAGGGGGAAAAATTCAAAATTCAAAAATCAAAATTCAAAATTCCAGATGTACTGGAAATCCGCGGCGAGATCTTTATGCCGAACTCCGCCTTCGCCGCCATGAACGAGGAGCGCGACGAAGCCGGCCTGCCCACCTTCGCCAACCCACGCAACGCCACCGCAGGAACCCTCAAACAGCTCGATTCGAAAATCGTCGCCACCCGCCCGCTCGCCTTCCTCGCCCACGGCCTCGGCGCTTACGAGGGGGAACTTTTGGAAACGGAAACCGATTTCCACGCCCTCCTCGATTCCCTCTCCATTCCCCGCAACGAACCCGTCCGCATCGCCCGTAACCTCGGCGAACTCCTCGCCGGGGTGAAATTTTTCAGCGGACACCGCCACGACATCGACCACGCCACCGACGGGGTCGTCGTGAAAGTCCTCGACCGCGCCGAGCGCGAGCAGCTCGGCTACACATCGCGCGCGCCGCGCTGGGCCGCCGCCTACAAGTTCCTCCCCGAGCAGAAGGAAACCGTCCTCCGCGACATCTCCATCCAGGTCGGCCGCACCGGTGTCCTGACACCTGTCGCCGAGCTCGATCCCGTCCTCATCTCCGGCTCCACCGTCTCCCGCGCCACCCTACACAACCAAGACGAGATCTCCAAAAAAGGCATCTACATCGGCGCGAAAGTCCTCGTCGAAAAAGCGGGCGAGATCATCCCCGCCATCGTCAAGGTCATCGATCCCGATCCCGCGATCCCGCCCTTTTCCCTCTACGATTTCGTCGCCGGGAAATGCCCGTCCTGCCAGGCACCCATCACCCAAGAGGAAGGCTTCGTCGCATGGCGCTGCACGAACTTCGAGTGCCCCGCGCAGGCCGTCACCGCCATCTCCCATTTCGCCGCACGCAAAGCCCTCGATATCGATGGGCTGGGCGGAACCGTCGCCGAAGCCCTCGTCCGCCACGGCCATGCGAAAAGCCCGCTCGACCTTTTTTCCCTCACCGAAGAAACCTTGGCCAATCTCAACCTTGGCTCCGAGGACGCCCCGCGCCGCTTCGGCGAGAAGAACGCCGCGAAGGTCATCGCCGCGCTCGAAGCCGCCCGCGCAAAACCCCTGAACAAATGGCTCTTCGCCATGGGCATCCGCCAGCTCGGCGAATCCGCCGCGAAGGAGCTTTCCCGGCTCCACGAGCGCCTCACTGACCTCCCTGTTTCGGAAATCCTCGCCGAGCTTCTGACCGACACCCGCGCCGACGCGAAAAAGAAAAATCCCAAGCTCGAACCCTACGCGATCATCGGCGATGTCGGCCCCGCCGTCGCCGAATCTGCACTCACCTTCTTCCGCTCCGCAGCCGGCCAGCGCACGCTGCAACGCTTCGCCGAACTCGGTATCAACCCCACCTCCGACAACCACGCCCCGAGACCCGCCGAAGCCCCACGCCTCCCCTTCGCCGGCAAAACCTTCGTCATCACCGGCACCCTTTCCCAAGACCGCGACCATTTCAAAACGATCATCGAGAAAAACGGCGGCAAGGTCTCCGGCTCCGTCTCGAAAAACACCCACTACGTCCTCGCCGGAGAAGCCGCCGGCTCGAAGCTCGATAAGGCGCGGCAACTTGGTGTCCCCGTCCTCGACGAAGCTGCCTTCGCCGCGCTTCTGTGACCGTGGCGGGTAGGGCTGATCCGGCTCGGTCGGCCCTGATCAAAAACGGAGGAGCCGTAATCCCGGAACGGTAGTGAAACCGCGGTGTGGCGGGCTTTTTGTTTCGGGATTTCACGCCCGCCAGAGTGAGCGGTGCGTTTGATTTTGGAAATGGGCCGACCGAGCCGGATCAGCCCTACCGGATAAAATCACATCCCTGCGGCCATGCCATATTGCGCTGCGCGGAAGGAATGTTTGCTCGCGATGCTCGCTCCTGCGTTCGAACCCGGTGCTTCGCAGGGTTCTCATCCCGCCAGCCCGTTAAATGGGTGTTCGCGCGGAGTGATCATCAGCAGGTTTTTCGATGAAACGACCTTCGTGGTCGGGCTAGCGGGATTCGAACCCACGGCCTCTACACCCCCAGTGTAGCGCGCTACCAGACTGCGCCATAGCCCGTTACGCGAACGGACGGGTAAACAAGCAGCCGATTCGCGGGTTGGCAAGCACGTAAAATCATGGGATGAAAATGCCGTGAAACGAACCAAGACAGCCATCGTCGGAGCCAGCGGATACACCGGGATGGAATTACTCCGCATTCTACTCACGCATCCGGGCGTCGAGCTGGTCGCGGTCACATCGCGCGCGGAGGCGGGAAGACGCATCGACCAGGTGTTCCCGCGCTTCTCAAAGGCGGCGGGCGCGTCGCTTGCTTTTTCCGAACCGAACGCGGACACCATCGCAGCCACCGGAGCCGAGGTCGCGTTCCTCGCGCTGCCGCATGGGGTTGCTGCGGAGATCGCGCGCGCCCTACTGGAGCGTGGGCTTAAAGTGATCGATCTCAGCGCGGATTTCAGGCTGCGCTGCTCGGCCGTTTATGAGGAATTCTACGGACATCCCCACCCCGCTCCAGATCTGTTGGAAAAGGCCGTTTATGGTCTTCCGGAAATTCGTGCTGCCGAGATCAAGGGCGCGAGCCTCATCGCCTCGCCCGGCTGCTATCCCACCAGCATCCTGTTGCCGCTGTTGCCTTTGCTAAGGGAAAACCTGATCGACTCTACCACCATCGTCGCGAACTCGATGAGCGGCGTGAGCGGAGCGGGACGCAAGGCCGAACTCTCCCTGCTCTTTTGCGAATGCAACGAAAGCACCCGTGCCTACGGCGTGCCCAAGCACAGGCATCTTTCGGAAATCGAGCAGGAGCTCTCTCTCGCCGCCGGGGAAACGGTCATCATCTCGTTTCTCCCGCATCTGATTCCGGTGAACTCCGGCATCGCCACCACTACCACTGCCAAGCTCCGCCAGGGTGCCGATCCGGCGCGCATCGGAAAAGCCCTCGCCGACGCGTATGCCGACGCGCGCTTCGTCCGCCTGCTCGGGCGCGGCAAGGCGGCGGATACGAAAATGGTCACCGGCACGAACTTCATCGACATCGGCTGGGAACATGATTCCCGCACGAACCGCGTGATCCTGATGAGCGCCGAAGACAATCTCGGAAAGGGTGCGGGCGGCCAAGCGGTGCAGAGCTTCAACCTCATGCACGGCCTCGACGAATCCACCGGACTCGGATATTGGTAAGCCTCTGTCATTGCACCACCTGTTACCGTCCTTACCCTGAAAATGTCACGACCTGTGAAAAATCTCGGTAGTGTAAATCTGGCGCATCGGAGCCAACCCGAACGAGCGCAATGTCGAAGGTCGCAACGGATACGCCAACGGCTTCAAGCCCCGTTCCTACCAGACCGCCCTGGGCAAACTCCAGCTCCAGATTCCCCAAGTCCGGGAGAGCGATTCGCCTTTCCACACCTCCCTGCTTGAACAGGGAGCACGCAGCGACCGCGCCCTCAAATCCGCCATCGCCACCATGTATATCAAAGGTGTGAGCACCCGCAGGGTCACCAAAATCATGGAGAAACTCTGCGGCTTCCAGGTATCCTCCACGCAGGTGTCCAAGCTCACCATGGAGCTTGATGCCGAGTTCGGAAAATGGCTCGCTGCCAGTTCCACCTCCAGCAAAACGCACAGCAAAATGCACAGCAATACGTCACCAGACAGGATCTCAAAAGCAAGGTCGCCGCCGACATCGCCGCCATTTTCAACGCCGATGACCGCACGCACGCGCAAGCCCGCCTGGCGGGCTTCATCAAAGACATCGCTTCTCCCTCCAGAAAATCATCTGGAACGCCAGCACTCAGACCGTCATCTACCGCTCCAAGCGCCATCACAACACCAAGGGTCTCGGCCAAAAATAAACCCGCAATTCAACGAGATTGCTGACGAAGGCCCTGGACTGCGGCAGCCTGCTGCCGCTTTCCGCCATGCAGCCTGCTGCGAGCGGGGCAAGCGAAGGTTTCATCGGGCTTTTCCCGTGCCAATGCCGCCGGCCTCGCAGCAGGGCTGCATTGCCCAGAGCTACAGCAGGCTGTAGCAGTCCAGGGCGCTTCGCGCACATGTCGTCGACGAAATGAATTTGGCGAAACCCCCAAGCGCAATTTCGAAATTTTAAAGGCTCCCGACTTCATCGCCGCCGCCCTCCTTCACCTGACTCCCAAGGGCCAGCAAACCGTGCATTATTACGGCGTGCAGAAGAAGCTTTCCGATGCCGGCAGGTCGTTGACGAACCCGTGCATGGCAAACTCCAGCCCGTTGTCATAGGTGATTGAACATCAGAAAAAACAGGCAGATGAGCAGGGTCGTGCTGGCAACGATTCCGATGGGCAAGGAAAAGTGCCCGTCGGGAGCAAACAAGTCGTCAGCGACGAGCACGTGGAGATGGGGATGGAAGACGAGGTAATCGCCAAAAGTATGAACTGCGGCGACGGCTCCGCAGTGAACATGATCTCATCCCGGATTTTTCTTCCCATCCCGCCTCCCCGTGCTTCGTTTGTCCGCGTGATCGCAAGAACCTTCCATGACCGGGTTATCGCCCCTTCCCTGCTCGCCGCTGATTTTTCGAAAGTAGCTGAGGAAACCACCCGCGCCATTGAGGCCGGGGCGGATTGGCTTCACCTCGATGTAATGGACGGCCATTTCGTGGACAACATCTCCTTCGGCCCGGCCATCATCCAAGCCATCCACGAGTCCAATGACATTTTCCTCGATGTTCACCTGATGATCTCCCGCCCCGATCACTACCTGCCGCGCTTCATCGCGGCGGGGGCGGACTGCGTCACCGTCCACGTCGAGGCGGAGCATGATGTCTTGGAAACGCTCGAGCGCATCCGCGAGGCGGGCTGTCTCGCCGGACTCGCACTGAACCCCGCCACCCCTTTCGAGGAGGTCATCCCTTTCTTGGGAAAGATCGACCTATTGCTCTGCATGACCGTCGTGCCAGGCTTCGGCGGGCAGTCTTTCATGGATTCCGTGATGCCGAAAGTCGCCGCTGCCGCCGCCTACCGGAAAGAAAAAGGCCTTGCCTACCACATCGAGGTCGATGGCGGGATCGGTGCCACCACCGCCACGCTATCCTACGCCGCTGGAGCGAATGTCATGGTCGCCGGCTCCACCACCTTCGGCGCGAAAGACATGGCCGCCGCCATCACTGCCATCCGCGAGGCCTGACCGATCCCACCCCACCGTTTTGAAAACCATCCTCATCAGTTCCGCCATCTCGCTCCTTATCGGCTTCACCTTCGGCTGGCTTATCAATTCCGCGTCCAGCGAACTCGACAGCATCGTCACGGTGTCCGCCCCCGACCGGCCCTCCCCGCGCCCGTCCGCTCCAGAAAACGCCCCGCCGGAGCGAAACCGCCCGGAGCTTCCCATGTCCGACACCGGCCCGACGAAAGGCACGCCCAACGGCACCGCCGACGTCCCCGGATCCGCCAAGCGCGCCGACCGCGCGAAATGGATGCGCCTTATCGAGGTGCTCGGACTCGATGAAGACCAGGCGAAAGCCCTCGAAGCCGCCATGAGCGAATCGCGCCCGAAAGTGGACGACGGCACCCCACCCGAAATCGCCTACGCGGAGGCCGGCGCGAAACTGGAGAGATCCATCCTCGCCCTGCTAGAACCCGAGCAGCGCACCGCCTTTCTGGATCTGCAGCGCCGCGCGATGGAAAACCGCATCGAGGTCAGCGCCCAGCAAACCTACGCGCAGGAACTCGGCGAGCTCGACCTCTCCTCGGATCAGCGCAAGCAAGCGCTCGATCTGCTGCGCGGACGCGCCGAGGAGATCGCCTCGGACATCCCCGCCAGCACCCGGCTGCTCCTCACCGGTTCCATCCTGCCCATCGGCGACGAGAGGTTCACCGAGGACGCCATCCGCCTTCTCCGGCAGCTTTCCCCGCAGGAAACCGGCGACGTCACCCTCGACAAGCTTGCCGGCAAACGTCGCGCCGAGGCCGAGGAAAAAGCCGCCCTTTTGGGAGATGTTCTCACCCCCGCACAGCTTGAACTCTACCGCTCCGGCCTCTCCCAGACCCCGGATATCCTAGACAGGATCCGCGCCGGCGAGTGATCTCCGTTTCCCTATTGAATCCCCGCCTATTTTCCCTAACGTCGCGGCATGTCTAAAAAATCCGGAGCCGAGCGCGTGGTGGTTAGGGTTTTCACCTATGGCATCCAGCCCAAGGTTTGGCGCGTGTTTTCCATCCCCTCCGCCGTCACCTTCCTCCAGCTCAGCGATGCCATCCAGGCCGCCATGGGTTGGGAAAACAAGCACCCGCACGAGTTCCGCCACGGTAAGGGCAAACGCCTCATCGACGTCATCGGCCCGGTCGGCCTCCAGGATCAGACGCTCGGCGATTTCCAGGACGAGGCCGTGCTTACCGTCGCCGACTACATCGGCCGCAAGCGCCTGCCGATGCGCATTCTTTACCGCTACGATTTCGCCGACGAGTGGATTCATGAGGTCGTCTTCGAGAAACGCGCGGAAGGCGAGGGCGAGCCACAGATGATCGACGGTGGGCGGGCGTGCCCGCCCGAAGATTTCGGCGGAGCCTTCCAGTTCATGCAGGCGCTAGCCGGTGAGATCGAGTGGGACAATCCCGGCTACGACCCCGACACCTTCGATATCGCCGCCGTTGACTTCGCGAAAAAGGCGACCCGCAACCGCAAGTGAGCGCCCCTTCCCCGCGCTCCATCGCTGACACCGTCCGCGTTTCCGTGCTGGAACCGGAGAATACATGGAGGCTCAGTCCCCCTGTTCCTCCTCAGGAGGAGCCTTGGGAAGCTTATCCACCTCCTCAAGGAGATTCACAATCTCAACCCCGCGGACGGCCGAGGCATCATGCTTGAAACGGAGCACCGGAGTCGATTTCAGAACAACGCGCTTCATTACTTCCTTCTGGATCGCCCCGTGCGCCCTGTTGAGCTTGTCGATGATCGGATCGGCCGAACCGCCGATCACGCCAATCCAGACCCTGCCTTCCTTCAGATCCTGCGTCACCTCGACAGCGCTCACCGTGACGAGCTTACCTTCCCATTCGTAATCGTGCTGGATCACCGTGGAGATTTCACGGCGAAGCAATTCGTTGACTCGGTCAATGCGGCGGGACATTGTAATGAAATTTCAAATTCTAAGTTTTAAATCCTAAACGAAAAGGGTGGATTTCTTCGTTTTGGATTTTGTGCTTCGAGCTTAATACTTCGGGGCGAAGCGATCACAGGGTTTGCGCGACCTTGTCGAGCTTGTAGCACTCGATGATGTCGCCTTCCTGGTATTCGTTGAATTCCCCGAGGCGGATGCCGCATTCGAAGTTGGTGCGGACTTCCTCGACCTCCTCGTGGAAGCGGCGGAGTGTGGACATCTTGCCGTCGAACACCGGGATGCCGCCGCGGATGACGCGGGCGTGCGCCTTGCGGTGCACCTTTCCGTCGGTGATGAAACAGCCGGCGGCCTTGCCCTTGTTGACCTTGAAAACCTGGCGGCACTCGGCGTGGCCGATGACGGTCTCGCGGGTCAGCGGTTCGAGGAGGCCGAGCATGGCCTCGCGCACCTGGTCAATGAGTTCATAGACGATGGAGTAAAGCTTGATCTCGACGCCCGCCGCCTTGGCGGCTTTCACGGCCTTTGCCTCCACTTTCACGTTGAAGCCCATGATGATCGCGTCCGACGAGTCGGCGTAGGCGATGTCGGATTCCGTGACCGGTCCGGCCGCAGCGGTGATGAACTGGCAGTCCACCTTCGCAGACTCGATGGCGAGGATGGCCTTCCTGATCGCTTCGACGGAGCCCTGCACGTCGCACTTGAGGATGATCTTGAGCTGGTTCTTGCCGCCGCCGTCGTTGACCATGGAGAACAGGTCTTCCATGCGGTTGCGGTGCTGCGGCTTGAGGCGCTTGAGGCGGAGTTCCTCCTGGCGCTCGGTGGCGAGTGCTTTCGCCTCGCGCTCGGTCTTCATCTCGGTGAGGTGGTCTCCGACGTTGGGGAGTTCCTCGAAACCAATCACTTCCACAGGCATTCCCGGGAGCGCGGATTTCACATGCTCTCCAAGGTCGTTGATCAGCGAGCGGACTTTTCCAGCGAAGGGGCCGCAGATGAAAGGGGTGCCGATTTTCAGGGTGCCGGACTCGACGATGACCGTGGCGGTGGTGCCGCGGCCCGGAACAACGCGCGCCTCGATGACACCCGCGCGGGCGGTCGATTTCGGGTTGGCGCGGAGTTCTAGGACTTCCGCCTGCAGGACGATGAGTTCGAGGAGGTCATCCATGCCCTCGCCCTTGAGCGCGGAAATGGTGGCGAACTCGGTGTCGCCGCCGTAATCCGTGGTCTGCAGCCCGGCTTCCGCGAGTTGGCTCTTGACCCTCTCGATGTTCGCGGAAGGGAGATCGCACTTGTTGATCGCGACGATGATCGTTTTCCCCGCCTTCTGGGCGTGCTTGATGGCCTCCGTCGTCTGCGGCATGATACCGTCGTTGGCGGCGACCACGATAATCGCGATGTCGGTGATGTTTGCGCCCCGCTCCCGCATATCCGAGAAAATGGCGTGGCCCGGGGTATCAAGGAACGTGATAAGCTGGCCGTTGTGATTGACCTGATAGGCTCCGATGTGCTGGGTGATCCCGCCGGCCTCGCCGCTGACCACCTTGCTCTTGCGGTAATAGTCGAGGATCGAGGTTTTGCCGTGATCCACGTGCCCCATGATTGTGACGATGGGCGGGCGCACCTTGAGCAGATCCTCCGGTTCGGATTTCGGAGCCTCCGGCTCAACGATGACCTCCTCGACCTTGTGGAAACCCTTTTCCTTGTCGCGTTTCTCGCGCTCGAAAATGAAACCGTGGATCTCGCAAACCTTGGCCGCGATGTCAGGTTCAAGCGGCTGGTTGGGTGCTGGGAAAACGCCGAGCTTGATGAGATCGGCCATCACATTGAACGGCTTCAGGCCGAGGCGGGCGGCGAGATCCGGAACGAGGATGGGCGGCTTGATGACAATCAGCTTGGGATCATCGGATTCGTTTTGCTCCTCCGCATGGAGTTCCGGCGTGGGAGCTGCCACCCGGGCGATGTCAGTACCTTTCACGAAGGACGGATCCTGATCCTCTTTTTCGAGGATCTTGGAGATTCCTCCGATGACCTTCTTGGGATCACCCGCCTTTTTGCGCGCCTTCGGTTTGCCCTCGTCCGAGAAAAGGTCGAGCGCGTCTGCCTTGGCCTTGTCGAGCTTGCTGGGCGCGACGGCGATCTCCGCCACGATTTTCTGGCGCTGCCTCCGTGACGGCTTCTTCGAGTCGTCGAGCAGATCGAGAACTTTATTGGGTTCTTCCGAGGGATTATCGCTTTTCTTAGGCATCCGGCTTTCTGAGGTGTTTGTGGCGGGCGGTGTGATGAGTGTGGTTGGCTGAATGTTTATGCGGGTGTCGTGTCACCGGCAACGATGGCGTTAGCGCGGGCGAGGATGGCTTCCGCCTCCTCTTCGGTAATCTCAAGGGCGCCCGTCAGGAAATCGGCGGGCATGTCGATGATCATATCGGCGCTGACCCCGCCGATGAGAGTGAGTTTCTCCGCCAGCTCGTCGGTGATGCCGAGCTGCTCGCCAAGCGAGTGGGCGACGCCGCCGATCTTGTCACGGAACTGTTCCTCCTTGGTTTCGTCGCGGCGCACCTGCACGTCCCAGCCCATCAGGCGGGAGGAGAGACGGGCATTCTGCCCCTTGCGGCCGATAGCCTTACTAAGATCCTCCTCGCTGACCGTGACGTTGACGGTCTTGTCCTCCTTGTTGACGGAAATGGTGATCAGCTCGGCGGGCTTCAGGGCCTCGCGGACAAGCTCCGCCGGATCCTCGCTCCAACGGATAATATCGACCTTCTCGTTGTTGAGTTCGCGGACGATATTTTTCACCCGCGCCCCGCGCATGCCGACGCAAGCGCCCACGGGATCGACCTTCGGGTCATTGCTCCATACGGCCACTTTCGTGCGGAAGCCGGATTCCCGGGCGATCGCTCGGATCTCGACGGTGTGGTCGGAGATCTCGTTGACCTCGGCTTCGAAAAGGCGGCGGACGAAATTCGGGTGGCTGCGCGAAAGGATAATCTCCGGTCCGCGGCCTTCGTTCTCGACAGCGAGCACATAGCAGCGGATGCGGTCGCCGATGTTGTAGTCCTCGCCCTGTACGCGTTCCTTGTTGGGCATGATGCCCTCGAACTTCCCGAGGTCGATCATCACATCGTTGCGCTCGAATCGGCGGACCGTCCCGGAAACAACATCCCCCGCCCTATCCTTGAACTCCTCGTAGATCATCTCCTTCTCCGCTTGGCGGAGGCGCTGCATCATCGTCTGCTTCGCGGTCTGCACGGCGATGCGCCCGAAATCCTTTGGGGTGACGTTGAACTCCAGCTTGCCATCCAGCTCGATGGCCGGATCCTTTTTCTTGGCGAGGCTCAGGGGAACCTCGTTAAACTTGTCTTGGTGGTCGTCGTCCGGCACCACCGTCAGCGATGCGAAGATTTTCGTCGTGCCCTTTTTCGTATCCACCTCGGCACGCAGGATCTCGATGGCGTCGGCGCCGGGCACCATTTTACGGTAGGCGGAGACAAAAGAAAACTCGAGGGCGGCGATGATCTTGTCGCGATCGATGCCTTTCTCTTTTTCGTAGTATTCGATGAGTGCGACGATGTCGTTGGTCATGGTGCGGGCGTGTTCGGGGCGATCGCTCCAGATGTTTCCGGCGGACTCTTTTCGAGTCTTCCATAGACGCAAAAGAGTGGGTTTTTGACCCACTCTCCGTTTCACAGAGCTTGTTCGTTGGTGAATCTTTATAGCCCGGGCAACAGCCTTGCAAGCCGAAAGTGGCGGCACGCAACGCCCAAGGGGGGGCGTCGGCGCAGTTAGCGCCCGAATGGGAAGGATTCCGGAAAAGCCCCTCGCCGTCGGCGGGTCGATTGTTTGTGGTTGGAGTCGGGCGGGCGCGTGATTAAGGATTTCCCTGTGAGGAAAGACCGGCTCGATGCCCTATTATTCAACCGCGGAATGTGCGATTCCCGGGAGCAGGCGAAGCGGCTGGTGCTGGCGGGGGAAGTGAAGGTGGACGGGCATGTTGTGGACAAGCCGGCCGTACGCTTCGGCGAAGAGGCGGTCGTGGAAATCAAGGAAAAGCCGCGGTTTGTCGGGCGCGGAGGGCTGAAGCTGGAGGGCGCGCTGGAGCATTTCGGAATCGATGTCACAGGCTGGGTCTGCCTGGATGTGGGAGCATCCACGGGCGGATTCACCGACTGCCTGCTGCAGCGCGGGGCGGTGAAAGTGCATGCGGTCGACGTCGGCACGAACCAGCTCGTGTGGAAACTTCGCAGCGACCCGCGGGTGGTTTCGCGGGAAAAATTCAACGCCAGGCACATGGAGGTGGCGGATCTCGGCGAGAAAGTGCGGCTGGCGGTGATGGATCTGTCGTTCATTTCCCTGACCAAGGTGCTGCCCGCCGTGTTCGGTGTCTTGGAGGAGGGCGGCGAGGTTGTTTGCCTAATCAAGCCCCAGTTCGAGCTGGAGCGGGAGGATGTGGGGAAAGGCGGAATCGTCCGCGAAGAGGAGCTGAGGGAGCGGGCGGTGGAGAAAATCCGGCAATTCGTGACGGAGGATTATGCGCGGGAATGGAAGGGCGTAATACCCGCCAGCATCTCCGGCACGGATGGGAACCAGGAATTTCTCGCATGGATCGGGTGAAAATTTCGGAAATTTCCGCAAAATATCCGAATAAAATTCACTGGAATGGCTCTAGCAATGGATTACGGTGTGTCTGGGTATCCAACCCACCTCAAACCAACCAAACAAAAATAGACCATGAAATTACTACTGACCGCGTTCTGCGCAACCATGATCACCGCACCCCTCGCCTTCGCCGACAAGTGCGACAAGAAGAAGTGCGACAAGGAGAAAGAGGAATCCACCCTCATTGTCGAGAAGTGCAAGAAGAAGTGCGACAAGGAAGAAGCGAAGGAAGAATCCACGCTTCTTGCCGGCAAGTGCAAGGACAAGTGCGACGACAAGAAAGATTGCGACAAAGACGAAGCCACTCTGATTGCCGATAAGTGCAAGAAGAAATGCGACAAGGAAGAAGAAGAGTCCACCCTCCTCGCCCATTGCGGAAAATGCAAAAAAGGTGACAAGAAAGAAGAGAAGAAGGAAGAGGAGAAAGAAGAAGAAGGCACCCTCGCCTAATTCTCCGATTCCATCAAATTTGAAAAACCACCGGGCAAACCTCGGTGGTTTTTTGTGGGCTCGTGACGGCAACGCGGTAAGGAGTTGCGCGAGCAATTCGTCCTAACGCGAAGCGCATACGAGCATGGACGAAGTCAATCTTCGGTCGCCGCCCGATAGCCCCCGATAAAAAAGCCACGGCTTTGCGAGCCGTGGCTAATGGAGGAAGAGAAGATCACACGGGGCGACCGAAGATCACCCCCACTACCGGTTACTTCTTGAGCACCTTGAGCTTGGAGACGCCGTAAACCGCGTCATCGCCGAGCTCTTCCTCAATGCGGAGGAGCTGGTTGTATTTCGCGATCCTGTCGGAGCGGGACATGGAGCCGGTCTTGATCTGGCCGCAGTTCGTGGCGACCGCGAGGTCGGCGATCGTGCTGTCCTCGGTCTCGCCGGAGCGGTGGGAGAGGACGGCAGTGTAGCCGTTTTCCTTGGCGAGTTCGACCGCATCGAAGGTCTCGGTGAGCGAGCCGATCTGGTTCACTTTCACGAGGATTGAGTTCGCGACACCGAGATCGATGCCCTTCTGAAGGAACTTCGAGTTGGTGACAAAAAGGTCGTCGCCGACGAGCTGGGTGGTCTTGCCGAGCTTTTCGGTGAGGATTTTCCAGCCGGCCCAATCATTCTCATCGCAGCCGTCCTCGATGGAGATGATTGGGTATTTCTTCTGAAGCTTCGCGTAGTAGGCGACGAGTTCCTCGGCGGACTTGATGGATTTGTCGGATTTCTTGAAGACGTATTTCTTCTTCTTTTTGTCGAAGAACTCGGAGGAGGCGACATCGAGGGCGATAGCGATGTCCTCGCCGACCTTGTAGCCGGCTTTCTCGATAGCCTTGCAGATCGTGGCGAGGGCGTCGTCGGCATCTTTAAGGACAGGGGCGAAACCGCCTTCATCGCCGACGGCGGTGGAGAGGCCGCGGTCGTGCAGGACTTTCTTGAGCGCGTGGAAAACCTCCGCGCCGTAGCGAACGGACTCGCGGAAAGTGGGCGCGCCGATGGGCACGATCATAAACTCTTGGAAGTCGATGGGCGCGTCGGAGTGGGAGCCGCCGTTGATGATATTCATCATCGGGACGGGGAGCACCTTCGCGTTGGGGCCGCCGAGGTATTTGTAAAGGGGAATGCCGAGCTGGGAGGCGGCGGCCTTGGCGACGGCGAGTGAAACACCGAGCACAGCATTCGCGCCGAGCTTCTTCTTGTTGGGGGTGCCGTCGAGTTCGATCATCGTGGCGTCGATGGCGGCCTGCTCCGTGGCATCGAAGCCGAGTAGTTCGGCGGCGATGGTTTCGTTTACGGCTTCAACAGCCTTGAGCACGCCTTTTCCGAGATAGCGCTTTTTGTCGCCGTCGCGAAGCTCGTGGGCTTCGTGCTCGCCGGTAGATGCGCCGGAAGGAACGGCCGCGCGGCCGATTGCTCCGCCCTCGAGGTGGACGTCAACCTCAACGGTCGGGTTTCCGCGTGAGTCGATGACCTCGCGGCCCCTGATTTCTACGATAGTGGTAAGATCCATGATGTTAAGTTTCTGATTACGGGAAAAACGCTCCCTCACGCGTGATAAGCGGAGATCGACTGGATCGTCAACGTTCGCATTTGCTCTGTTTCGACATCGCGGACTTTCGCGTCATCGCCGACGGTGAGTCCCATCAGCGCCTTGCCGACCTCGGAAAGGTAGGACACCTCTTTTTTATCGGGATCGGAATCCCAGGCACCGAGCACGGTGATCGTCTGCTCCACGCCATTTTCATCGGCGAGGACGACGACGGTTCCGATGTTGACCGTCTTGGTGTCGGCTCCCTTGAAATCGGTGCCGCGGGCTAGGGCGATCTCGCGCTCCAGCGCGGCGCGGCGGTGGGCGAGGAATTTTTCCATGTCCTTGGCGGACTTGTATTCGAAGTTCTCGCGGAGGTCGCCGTAGGAGCGGGCGATCTTCACGTCCTGGAGGTTCTGCGGGATTTTCTCGCGGATGAGTTCCTCGAGTTCCTTCTTCTTCTTGTCGAGGGAATCCCATGAAACAAGCAGCGGCTCCTCGCGCTTCGCGGCGTTCTGGCCGGAGACGAGTTCCACGGTTTCCGGGCGCACCTTGATGATGCGGGCCATGAGGGATTTTTTCTCAAGGTCGCCGAAGACTGGGCAATCAAGCAGGCGGCGGGCGAAGTTGCGCGCCTCGTTGAGATCCATGCCCTGCACGAGATCGGAAAGCAGCGCCTTATCCTCGGTAAGCAGGGTCTGGAGACGGGAGGTTTTCCGCGGTCCGTCGGAAAGATGGTCGTTTTCGAGGAGGTTGAGGATGGAGGCACCGACGTCCGCGCCGAACACCGATTCCGCCGCGCCTTTGCGCTCGCGGCAAACCCAGATCAGGGCGTCCGGGCCGAGGGCGCGCCGCGCGAGGGCGGAGCCGACATGCTCAATGAGCGCGGAGATACCGTCGTTTTCCCCGAGGATTCGGGCGATCTCCGTGACGCCGCGCGCTCCGACCTTGTCGAATACCGTGACGATTTTCGCGATCCATTCATCGCCGAAAGCGATGCCGAACGCCTCGTAAACAGCGCGCTGGCGGGTGGAGGGAAGGTTGATGAGTTCGTCCGCGATCTTGCCGAGATCGGAACCGGCGATGAGATCGCTGAGGCGGACGGCACCGGGATCGAGTTCCAGCGCCTTGCTGTTGCCGATGACCTCGTCACGGGCGGCGATGAGCTGCATCGCCTGACCGAGCTGGACGCGGGCGGCCTTTTTCGCGCCGTCGTCGATATCGGTGATGAGCTGCTTGAGGGCTGCTGTATCCTGCTCGAAAGCGCCGATGTCCGCCGCAATGGCCTCCAGCGCCTTGATCATACCCTTGATGTCCTTGGACGCCTCGAAATCTGCGAGCAACGCCTGCGCTGCGGAGATGTTGGCGTCGCGGAGCACGATGGGTTCCGTGCGTTTCGTCGGCACAACCGCCTTGCGGCTCTCCCTGACGGCCTTTTTCGTGGCGTCCCACCATTTCTTGTAATCCTTCTCCGGGATCACCGTGCCGCTCACCAAGGTTTCGATCGCATCGCCGGTGATCGTGCCGCCGTGGCTTTCCAGGATGTGGACGACCAGCGCGACCGAATCGGCTCCCGCCAGCTTCCGCAGCTCCTCGATCTGCTCGATTTTCACCGCTCGGAAATCGTCCGGCGCGATCCATTCCGTCTTCTGCATCGCGAACTGGAGATCCATTTCTTGGGCGCTGGAACGCTCGAAATCGACCGTGATCTTCTTGTTGCCAAAGTCCCAGCCGATGATTTTTCCCGCTCCAAAGGATTTGTGGAGGCAAAAATTCCCCGGGGCGAGTTGCGACAGACGTTCTCCCACAGGCTTCGGTATCTTACCGGCCTCCACCAACTTCTCGACATCAGGATGCATGGCGGACAGCTTGGAAAGGCTCATGCGGAAACGCAAGCCTAGTGGTGACAAATCATTTGTGGCGGCGGATTGCATCCGCCATGCCTTTCAAAAGCAATGATTTGTGACTCGGCATGGCGGATGCAATCCGCCGCCACGTTCACACCAGCCTCGCCGCCAGCAGCTCGCGCTGGAAGATGAGCTCCTTGGGCAGATGGTCGTAGAGGTCGATGAAGAGCTCGCCCTGGGAGACGAGTTCGGCGCGCCATTCGCTGCGGTCGAATTTCATGACCGTGTTGAAATTCTCCTCCGAGAAGCCTTCGAGTCCGTCGGTGTTGAAATCGGCGAAGTCGGGAGTCCAGCCGATGCGGGTCTCGTGACCGGCCGCGCCGCCCTTGCAGCGGTTCACGATCCATTCGAGCACGCGCATGTTCTCGCTGAAGCCGGGCCACATGAATTTCCCCTCGGGGGTCTTGCGGAACCAGTTCACGTGGAAGAAGCGCGGCAGGTGGGTGAGATAGCGCTGCATTTCCAGCCAGTGGCCGAAATACGCGCCCATGTTGTAGCCGCAAAACGGCAGCATGGCCATCGGGTCGCGGCGCACCTTGCCGATCGTCCCGGCGGCGGCGGCGGTCATTTCCGAGCCCATCGTCGCACCGACATAGACGCCGTGAACCCAGTTGAAGGCCTGATAAACTAGGGGCATAGTAGTTGCCCGGCGTCCGCCGAAAATGATACCCTCAATGGGCACGCCATCGGAGTTCTGCCACTCGGGGTCGATGGTCGGGCACTGGTGGGCGGGGGCGGTGAAGCGGGAGTTCGCGTGGGCGGCGGGGCGGCCGCAGCCGGGCGTCCAGTCCTGACCCGTCCAGTCGATAAGGTGGGCGGGTGCCTCCTCGGTGAGGCCTTCCCACCAGACATCGCCGTCGTCGGTGAGCGCGACGTTGGTGAAAATCGCGTTCGCCGTCATTGACTCCATGGCGATGCGGTTCGACTCCCAGTTCGTGCCGGGTGCGACACCGAAGAAACCCGTTTCCGGGTTGATGGCATGGAGCCTGCCGTCTTCATGCGGCCAGATCCACGCGATGTCATCGCCGACGATGGATGTCTTCCAGCCCAGATCCGCATAAAGCTTCGGCGGCTCCAGCATGGCGAGATTCGTTTTTCCGCAGGCGGAGGGGAAAGCGGCGGTGAGGTAGGTGGTGGTGCCGTCCGGCGCGTGCAGGCCGAGGATGAGCATGTGCTCCGCCATCCAGCGGTGCTCGCGCCCGATGTTCGAGGCGATGCGCAGCGCGAGGCATTTTTTTCCCAACAAGGCATTCCCGCCGTAGCCTGAACCGTAGGACATGATCTCGCGGGTGTCCACGAAATGGGAGATGTATTTCTCGTCATTGCAGGGCCAGGGGACATCGGTTTCACCTGCGGAAAGGGGCGCGCCGACGGAGTGGAGGCATTTGATGTATTGGCCATGCCCGTCGCGTTTCTTCGGAACCGCTCCGGAGATTTCATCCTCGATTCGCTTCAGAATTTTCGCGCCCATGTGCGCCATGATGCGCATGTTCACCACCACATAGGCGCTGTCGGTGATTTCCACGCCGATCTTCGCTAGCGGCGAATCCGGCGGCCCCATGCAGAACGGGATCACATACATCACGCGGCCTTTCATCGAGCCCATGAATTTCGCGGTGAGGAGTTGCCTCATTTCCACGGGATCCGCCCATTTGTTGGTCGGACCCGCTTCGTCGGGGCGTTTCGTGCAAATGAAAGTCCGTTCCTCAACGCGGGCGACATCAGATGTGGTGGAGCGGGCGAGGAAAGAGTTGGGGCGTTTCTCGGGGTTCAGGCGGGTGAAGGTGCCATTCTCACTGAGCAGTTGGGTCAGGCGATCCCATTCCTCTTGGGAGCCGTCGCACCACTCTACGCGGTCGGGCTGGCAGAGCGCCGCTGTTTCATCCACCCATGTTTGCAACGCCTCGAAAGTGGTTCTTTTTATTTTCATATCGATCCGATTCAAGCGAATCGGAAGCCAAACGGCAAGGATAGCCGGCGGGATCACGGGATATGCGGTGATTTGACGAATTGATGCGTCCTTCCGATTTACGAGTTACGGGATTCCGTTTTCTCGATTAATTGGAATCCATGAAGATCACGATTGATATCCCTGAGAAGGCTTTGGCGGATGCCATGCGCTACAGGGGGGCGAAAACGAAGCGCGAGGCGCTACCCGAGCAGTTCCATGAAATGTCGGTGCACCTCGTGGTTCGGCACGATGCCGGAGAAACGCTCCGACTGCGGGCCGATGGCCGAGATCATCGTTGGATCCGAGGTGTGGGAGGTGCCCGCCCAGCCGATGCCGGTGTGGTTTCCCGCGAACTGCCCGAGGAGGCCGTAGGTGTTCGCTTGTTGCTTGCTCCACTCGGAAATCTCACCCGTGGTGATGCTCGCGAATAGCGCGGCGTTTTCCTTTTCCGAAAGGGAAAAACCCAGCCTTTGCTTGATCATCGCGGAGAGTCGTTCAGGCGTATTTTCCTTAGAGCGACCCCATTCCTCGAACAGTTTCTCATAGGAACAGGTCACGCCGGTGATGGTTTTGAAAACTTTGTTCGTCCCCTTGTAGCCTTTCCCGGTGCCGTTGAGGCCGGGGTTCGCGTTGCCGTGGTCGCTGGTGACGATCACAAGGATGTCATTGCGACCCGCCGTCATTTCCAGGACTTTCGCCACCGCGTCGTCGAACGCGAGCTGATCCCAAAGCAAGCCCGCGATATCGTTGGCGTGCGCCGCGTGATCAATCCGCGCACCCTCGATCTGAAGCAGGAATTTCTCCGGGTGCCCGAGCAGGTTTTTCAGAGCCACCTCCGACATTTCGGAAAGCGACGGGACTTTCGCCTTCACCTCGGGATTGTTCATTCGATCCACCTCGTGGGGTATATGGCTGCCGCTGAAAAGGCCGAGCACCTTGTCGGACTTCGATTTCAGCAAGGCGTCGCGGTCGTGGAGCACCTCATAACCGGCCTTCGAGTAGGGCGTGAGCGCGTCCGCGAAATCGACCCGTTTTTCTGCCGCGAAAAAGTTTTTTCCGCCGCCCATGATGAGATCGACCACGCCGAGGTATTGCGGCGCGATGAGGTGTTCATCGTCTCGTTTCGCCGTGACGGCGGCGAAACCGGCCGGAGTGGCGTGCGTGACGGTGGCCGTGGTCACGAGGCCGGTGCGGCGGCCCAGCTTTTTCAGGTGACGCAAGATCGGCGTGGATTCGGAGCCGTCCGGGCGGATGTTGATCGCGCCGTTGTTGACCTTCACTCCCCCGCCCCACGCCGAGGCGGCGGCAGCGGAATCTGTGACATAGGAGTCAGCCGAGCTGCACTCCATCAATCCGCTGGTGGATGCCGGGTCGCCGATGAGTTCCCACCAGCGCGTCCCCTTTTCGCGGACAAGCCGGGAGAAATCCTCGGCCATGGTGAGCACGCCCTGGCTCATGCCGTCGGAAACAAGGAAAACAATGCCGCGCACCTCCCCTTTCCCGTCCTCCGCCGCCTTTGCCGTGCCGCCCAACAAAGCCGCCGCGCCGCCCAACCCGCCGAGTTTCAACCAATCCCGCCTACCGATTTTCGCTTCGTTCATTTCCGAAACTAGCCGCCTCCGCCCCGGACGCAAGTCGCCCGAAGCCACCCCTTGCGACATTTCTGACACCGGGTTCGGGTCACAATTTCGGGATTTTAACCACAGATGAACAGGATTGACGCAGATGAAGAGCGTGAAACCCGACCCTAATCCTCTTTATCCATCTGCGTTCATCCCGTTTATTTGACTCGTTGTTGGATTTAAGATGTTCGTCTATCTCGCTGCGCTCGGTTGAGGTTGATTATTTGAAATATGGATGATGCGTCACGCGGGGCTTGCGCGGCGCGAGCACGTCCTTTAGCAAGCTTCACCCATGAGCAACACCCCGGACCAACACGCCTCGCTTGGCGCGATGTATTCCGATTATTTCCTCGATTACGCCAGCTACGTGATCCTGGAGCGCGCCGTCCCGCACCTTCATGACGGCCTCAAGCCCGTCCAGCGCCGCATCCTCCACTCCATGCGGGAGCTGGATGACGGGCGCTACAACAAGGTCGCCAACGTCGTCGGCAACACGATGAAATACCATCCGCACGGCGACCAGTCGATCGGCGACGCGATGGTGCAGCTCGGCCAGAAAGACCTAATGATCGACTGCCAGGGGAACTGGGGAAACACCCTCACCGGCGACGGCGCGGCCGCCCCGCGATACATCGAGGCGCGGCTCACGAAGTTCGCGCTGGAGGTCGCGTTCAACCCCAAGACCACGAAATGGCTGCCCTCCTACGACGGCCGCAACCAGGAACCACTCACCCTTCCGATGAAATTTCCGCTGCTCCTCGCGCAGGGTGTGGAGGGCATCGCCGTCGGCCTCGCATGCAAGATTTTGCCGCACAATTTCAACGAGCTCGTCGCCGCCGCCATCGCCCACCTGCGGAAGGAACCTTTTGAGCTTGTCCCCGATTTCCCCACCGGCGGGATCATGGACGCCAGCGATTACCGCGACGGCCTACGCGGCGGGAAAATCCGCGTCCGTGCCCGCATCGACATCGAGAAAAAAGGCATCCTCCGCATTACGGAAATTCCCTTCGGCACCACCACCGGCGGGGTCATGGATTCCATCGTCGCCGCCGCCGACAAGAACAAGATCAAGATCCAGAAAATCGAGGACAACACCGCCGCCCATGCCGACATCCTTGTCTATCTCACGCCCGGCGCCGACCCGGAAAACATGCGTGACGCGCTCTACGCCTTCACCGATTGCGAGCTGAGCATCTCGCCCAACGCCGGGGTCATCGTCGATGGCAAACCCGCCTTCCTCGGTGCCACGGATATCCTGCGCCGCACCACGGATTTCACGAAAGTCCTGCTCGGCATGGAGCTGGAAATCCGCCTCAACGAACTCGGCGACAAGTGGCACTTCTCCTCGCTGGAGAAAATTTTCATCGAGAACCGCATCTACCGCGACATCGAGGAATGCGAAACCTGGGAAGCCGTCCTCAAGGCCATCGACGACGGCCTCGCGCCTTTCAAGAAACTCCTGAAACGCGAGGTCACCGAGGACGACCTCATCCGCCTCACCGAGATCCGCATCAAGCGCATTTCCAAGTTCAACTCCTTAAAGGCCGACGAGGAGATCCGCGCCATCGAAGCTGACATCGACGAGACCGAGAAAAACCTCAAGCAGCTCACGAAATTCACGATCCGCTGGTACGAGCAACTCAGGAAGAAATACGGAAAAGATCGCCAGCGCCTTACCGAGATTTCCAGCTTCGACCGCGTGGATCGCACCCAGGTCGCCGCCGCCACCGAGACCCTTTACCTCGACGCGAAGAACGGCTTCGCCGGCACCGGCCTCAAGAAAGAGGAAGCACTAGAGAAATGCTCCATGCTCGACGACGTGATCGTCTTCTCCGCCGACGGCAAGATGAAGATCATCAAGGTCGCCGAGAAATTCTTCGTCGGCCCGCGCCCCCTACGGGTCGCCGTTTTCCGCAAGGACGAGGATCTGATCTACTCCATGATTTACCGCGACGGGAAGGACGGCAACGTCATGGCCAAGCGTTTCACCGTCGGCGGCACCACCCGCGACAAGGAATACGATCTCACCAAAGGCACGCCCGGCAGCAAGGTGCTCTATTTCAAATGGCACGCCACCAACGAGGAAAGCTCCGCGCAGATGCTCATCGTCCACATGAAGTCCGGCCTCCGCCTCCGCAACCTCACCCGACCCATCCACTTCGCCGAGTTTGGCATCAAGGCCCGCGGCAGCCAGGGCAACATCGTTACCAAACACCCCGTCGAGAAAATCCTCATCGCGCCCAAGGACTTCACTCCGTAGGGTTTCCATATCCACCCCCTTCTTTAGCGTTCATTCGCGGTTTTTTTCCGTCATGAAAGGCCATCTCGCTCTCCTGCTCTATCGCGCGCTGTTGCCGGTGCTGTTCCTTATCGCTTTTCCCGGCTGGGTGGTCAAAATGCTGCGGCGCGGTGGTTTCGGCACAGCCCTCAACGAACGGATCGGCATCCATTTCGGCGAGGCCGAGTGCGAACCCTCCGGTGCCATCCATCTCCACGCGGTCAGCGTCGGCGAAACGGTGCTCGCGCTCAAGCTGCTGAATGCTTGGATCGCAGAGAGGCCCTGCGACCGCTTCGTGCTCGCGACCGGCACCTCCACCGGCCACTTCCTTGCGACAAGCGCCGCCGTCCCCGGCCTGCGCGTCACCTACGCGCCGCTCGATTTTCCGTGGATGATACGCCGTTACCTCGACCGCTTCGAGCCGGAGCGCATTATCCTCATCGAGGGCGAGGTCTGGCCGAACCTACTCCGCATCGCGGAAAAGCGCGGCATCCGCGTCGATCTCGCCAACGCCCGCACCTCCCCGCGCTCCGCCCGCAGGCTCATGAAATTCGCACCTGTCCTGCGCCCGTTTTTCTCGAAACTCTCCGCCGTCTGCATCCAGGAAGAGGGACACCGCGCGCTCTGGCAGGCACTCGGAATCTCCCCTGAAAACATCCATCTGACAGGTAGCATCAAGTTTGACCCCGAGTCCTCGCCCGTGCCCGCGCAGGATCCCGCCTTCGCGGAAATGCTCGCCGCTTTCGGGAAAGACAGACCCGTCGTGCTCGCCGCCAGCACCTTCCCCGGCGAGGAGAAAATGCTCGCCCGCGCCATCACTGAAGCCGATTCCTCTGCGCTGCCTGTCATCGTCCCCCGCCATGCGGAACGCAGGGCCGAGGTGGCAAATGCGCTTTCCAAAGCCGGTTTCGCCGTAACCTTGCGAAGCGCGTTTTTAGAACCCTCTTCCTCCTCGCCCCAAGCCTTCGTCATAGACACCACCGGCGAACTCGCCACCTGGACCAGCCACGCCGACGCGGTCATCATCGGAAAATCCTTTCTCTCCACCGGCGGCCAGAATCCCGCCGAAGCCATCCTCGCCCGCAAACCCCTCATCCTCGGCCCGCACATGGACAATTTCCAACCGCTCGCCCGCAACCTGCTGGAACAAGGCGGAGCACTCCCCGCCCACGACGAAACCTCCGTCTTACTCGCCGTCCGCGCCGCGCTCGATCCGCAGTGCGCCGCCGATCTCACCGAGCGGGCGATGCGCGTTTTATCCGCCCACCACGGTGCCACGCGCCGCCATCTCTCGGTCTTGCAACACGCCCGCACATCTGCCTGAATCCGCCGCAAAGCGAGTTTGTCTTTCCGAAACCAAGCCCATACCCTCCCCGCACGTGAGCGAAAATCCACCCAATCCCCTTGACAGCCTTTTGACCGAATTCGCGCTCGGCCCCTCCTGGGCGCGCACGAAATCCGAGCCATCCGCGAAGCACACCCACGAATCCCCCGAGCGCGAGCACCCGCAGCGCCGCAGCGAGGCCCGGGGCGAAAACCGCGGACGCCGAGAAGGAGGAGGACGCCATGAAGGAGGAGACCGCAGAGGCCAGCGCGACGGAGGCAATCGCCGAGATTCCCGACAAGGCCGTGGCCGCGGCCCGGAAATCATCCGCCGCGAGGAATTCATCCTCCCCACCGAAGGCGTCACCGTCTCCATCGTCCCGGAAAAGACCGCGATCCAGCTCGTCTGCAAAGAGATCCACCAGGTCGCCCGCGTCTATCCGCTCTTCGACATCGCGGAAATCATCCTCGCCGAGCGCGTCCGCTGCCGCGCGATCTTTGAGATCTCCGAGAAACACGAACCCTTTTTCCGCTGCAAGCTCGACGAGGCCATCTTCCTCACCAAGGAGGAGGCGCTCCGTCATCTGCTCGAGTCACCGTGGAAAAACCGCTTCATCGAGGAAACCACCGTCGAGACCGACCCTCCGAAAGGGAATTTCCAATCCGTCGCCCGCTGCGGTATCTCCGGCAAGCTCCTAGGCCCGCCGAACTACCACGGCTATCAAACGGAGATCCGCCGTGTCCACCGCGAGTTTTTCCCGGAAATGCCCTTCGAATCCTACCTCGCAAAAGTCCGCACCGACCGCTCCGAGGATGCCGTGGGCGCATGGATGGACTCCATGAAAACCCAAACCCGCTGGCGCATCCTTTCCGACGAGGAATCCAAAGCCGTGGCGGCGGATTCAATCCGCCAAGCCCAAAAATCCAAAACGGAGCCGGTACCCGCAACAGAGGAACCCACCCCGGCAGCCGAACCCCCCGCTGAGGAAATTCCTCCCGCCCAAGATGAGGAAGCCCCTCCCGAACCCGCGCTACCACCGGAATCGGAAAACACGACGGATGAGTCCCATACGTCTCCCGAGACCACGCAGCCCGCCGCTGAATCTCCGGAACCCGAACCCGCAGCGAAAGAAGTTCCCGCCGCCGAAGTTCACTCCGCCCCTGATGTCAAATGGTTCACCGAACGCGCCGAGTTCGAGCGCGCCCTCGTCGCCGAAGTCCTCGGCAAGGCCTACCAAATCACCCGCAAGGCCAAGGTTTCCGGAGCCATCCCCGCGCGGAACCTCTCGCCCGGACTGCTTGCCCGCCTGAAAGCCACCGGCTCGCATCATCGCAAACACCCGGCCATCATTATCCCGGACATCTGCAAGATTCTCGAGTCCGAGCACATGCCCGTCTTCAAGCGCAAGGGCAAGCTCTTCACCGGCCCCGCCCGCCCCCACGCCCTCGCCCTAGACGCCATCCTCGCCGAGCGCCCCGGACAGATGGTGAAATGGATCCGCGAAAACCCGCCCGCCAAGCTCGAAGGCCTCTGGCAGGCTATGCTTCCCGAAGGCTCCACCGCTCCGCCGCAGGGCTACGCCGCCGATCTCTTCTGGCTCCTTCAACAAGGCCACATCCTCCTCTACACCGACGACACCCTCGTCGTCCAAGATCCGCCCAAACCCCAGGAACCCAAAAAGCCCAAGCAGCCGAAGAAAAAGGCCGCCGTGGCGGCAACCGAGCAAAGCGAGATGGCCGGACAGGAGCACTCTCCAACATCTCCCGCAAATTCCATCCGCCCAGCCGAACCCAAACCATCCTCGGAAGAAGCATCATCGGAAACTCCAGAGACCTCAGAAGCCACGCAAACATCGTCTGAAATCACCGAAGCAATCACTGAACCCGAGGCAGCTCCCTCTGAAATCGAAGCAGCACCCGAACCCAAGGAACCATCGCCCGAACCCAGCGCCCCCGAACCCGAGGAAGAGCCCGCCAAAGACCCTCTTCCTTGATGGTTGAACGACGTGTGAGCATAGCGAACCATACGGAATTTGCGAAGCCACACCTCATAGCCATCAGGCAAATTTGAAATTTGAATTTTATGTCGCAGCAACAGACCCTCGCAAAATCCGCCACCCTCGAAGGCACGTCCCTCCACACCGGGGAAAAGGTTACCCTCAAGCTCAAGCCCGCGCCGGAGAACCACGGTTTCAAGTTCCGCCGCATCGACCTCGCCGACCAGCCCTTCATCAGCGCGGACGCCGACAAGGTGCAGACCGTCGAGCGCGCCACCACACTCGCCGAGGGTTCGGTGAAAGTGCACACCATCGAGCACGTGCTCTCCGCCCTCACCGGCATGGGTATCGACAACGCGATTATCGAAATGGACGCCAACGAGCCACCCATCGGCGACGGCTCTGCCCGCCCTTTCGTGGAACTGATCAAGAAAGCCGGGATCAAGTCCCAGGATGCCGTCCGCAAGGTTTGGGAAATCCGCGAACCCATCCACCAGGAAATGGGCGATGGAACCCTCATCACCATCGTCCCCTCGAAGACTTTCCGCGTCTCCGTCACCAACGTCGGCCTCGAGGGGCGTTTCACCCAGTATTTCTCCTCAGAGGTCACCCCGGAGCTTTACGAGAAAGAGATCGCCCCCGCCCGCACCTTCGTCCACTACGAGGATGTGAAGCCGTTGTTGGATAAAGGACTGATCAAAGGAGGCTCGCTGGAAAGCGCCGTCGTCATCCGCGGCAACGAGGTAATGTCCAAGGAACCCATGCGTTTCAACAACGAGTTCGCCCGCCACAAGGCTCTGGACCTGATCGGCGATTTCATCCTCTCTGGCAAGCGCATCCTCGGCCACGTCATCGCCGTAAAACCCGGCCACGGCCCGAACACCAAAATGGCCGCCACGCTTGAAGAAGGAATACGAACGCATGAGAGCCATGGTTCCCGCGCCGATCACCATCCCTGACGGCGAAAGCGTGCTCGATGTCAACGAGGTGATGCGCATCCTACCGCACCGCTACCCCTTCCTGATGGTGGACCGCGTGATCGACTTCGGGGAAAACTCCTGCACCGGCCTCAAGAACGTCTCCATCAACGAGCCGTATTTCCAAGGCCATTTCCCCGGACACCCCATCATGCCCGGCGTGCTCCAGCTCGAAGGCATGGCTCAGGTCTCCTCCATCCTCATGCTCCGCAAACCGGAAAACCTCGGCAAGATCGGCTATTTTCTCAGCGCGGACAACGTCAAGTGGCGCAAGCCCGTCATGCCCGGCGACACCCTCATCACCGAGGCCACTACCACCAAGGTGCGCGGCAACATCGGCCAAACATCCTGCCGCTGCCTCGTCAACGGCGAGGTCGTCTCCGAGGCGGATCTCAAATTCGCGCTGTTCGACCGGTAGGAGCTTCCATCCACACCATGCAAACGCGCCTGATCCTTTTCCTCACCGGGCATGGGCAATCGTTTGTAGCCCAAAGCTTCCAATCCCCGCACTCTCCGCACGCGACTAAAAATCGCTCCCACAAAATTTCCCAAACAAAAACCGATTCCGGTGGCGCAAAACAGGCGACAGCTTTAAACACGCCACTCCCTCCCCGAAAAACATCCCATCCATGATCGAAGTCGCAAAACTCAGCAAACATTTCGGAAGCAAGATCGCCGTCGATGAACTCTCGTTCACGGTGCAAAAAGGCGAAGTTCTCGGCTTCCTCGGGCCGAACGGCGCGGGCAAATCCACCACGATGCGCATGGTCACTGGTTTCATCCCCCCCACCTCCGGCGAGGCGAAAATCTGTGGTATCTCCATCACCGCCAACCCCGCCGAAGCGAAAATGAAGATCGGTTACCTCCCGGAATCCGCACCGCTCTACAACGACATGACCGTGATCGGTTTCCTGAAATTCTGCGCCGAGATCCGCAAACTCTCCGGCTCCGCGAAAAAAGACGCCGTTGAACGCGCCATCGAGACCTGTTTCCTCGGCACCGTCGCCCACCAATCCATCGACACCCTCTCCAAGGGCTACCGCCACCGCACCTGCCTCGCCCAAGCGCTCCTCCACGATCCCGAAGTCCTCATCCTCGACGAACCCACCGACGGCCTCGACCCTAACCAGAAATACGAAGTCCGCCAGCTCATCAAGCGGCTCGGCGAAACCAAGGCGATCCTCTTTTCCACCCACATCCTTGAGGAAGTGGAGGCCTCCTGCACCCGCGCGGTGATCGTGGACCGCGGCCGCATCGTCGAGGACGGCACCCCCGCCGAACTCATCGCAAAAGCCCCCAACCGCTCGCTCACCGAGCTTTTCCGCAAAGTCACAAGCACCGACACCGCCGCATAACGAATCGATACCAGCAAAGTCTTCCACTGATCACCGATCACCGATCACTAGCCACTCTTCCCCATGTCCATCCTAACCATCTACCGCCGCGAGCTGAAATCTTACTTCGCCCAGCCCACCGCCTACGCGATCATCGTCATTTTCCTACTCCTCTCGCTCGGATTCACCTTCACCTTCGGCGAGTTCATGCGCATCGGCGACGCCACGCTGCAATTCTCCTTCTTCTTCTGGCACCCCTGGCTCTACATGCTCCTCGCGCCCGCCATCGCCATGAAACTCTGGGCCGACGAGCAGCGCAACGGCACCATCGAGCTGCTCGGCACCTTCCCGGTCTCCACCTGGGCCGCCATCGCCGGTAAATTCCTCGCCGCCGCCACGGTCTCGCTGGCCGCCCTAGCGCTGACTTTCCCCATCATCATCACCGTGAATTACCTCGGCGAACCGGACAACGGCGCCATCATCGCCGGCTACATCGGCTCCTTCCTAGTCTGCTGCACCTTCATCGCCATCACCATGCTCATCTCCGCCTTCACGCGGGATCAGGTCGTCTGCCTCATCGTCTCCGTCGCCGTCTGCACCCTGATGGTGCTTTGCGGATACGATCCGGTCACCCGCGAGCTGGCCAAGGTTTTCAGCCCCGGCACCGTCGAGGCCATCGTCGCCTTCAGCGTCTGGGATCATTTCTCCTCCCTCAACCGCGGCCTGCTCCGCCTGCAGGACGCCGTCTGGTTCGCCGCATTCATCGGCCTCTCCCTCGTCGGAACCTCCACCATCCTCTCCGCCAAACGCGCCTAACCTTCAACTCTCAACCTTCAACTCCCAAAATTTCCAAGCACCTCCGGTTCATATCTCTTCCTCGTAAGTTGAACCTTGAAATTTGAAACTCATGAAAGCCCCTATCACCCGCGCCGCCCTCGGCATCGCCGCACTCGTCGCCATCGCCATCCTCGCGAACTGGCTCGTCTCTCTCACCCCCGCCGGCAACCGCGGCGCGGACTTCACCGGGAATAAAATCCACACCCTTTCCGATGGGACGAAATCCATCCTCGGCGAACTCGACACCAAGGTCGTGATCCGCTACTATGCTTCCCGTAACGCCGATTATCTCCCCGGCCAGCTCAAGCTCCACATCCGCCGCGTGGACGACCTGCTCAAGGAATACAGCAACCTCGCCGGTGGCAAAGTCCGCATCGAGCACATCAACCCCGAGCCTGACACCGACGCCGAGGACTCCGCCAACCTCGACGGCATCCGCCCCTTCGACAACGAAGGTTCCCTTTACCTCGGACTCGCCATCTCCGCCCTCGACAAGAAGGTCGTCCTTCCTTTCCTCAACCCCAACGAGGAAACAATGCTGGAATACCAAATCTCCAAGGCCATCGCCGAGGTGACCACACCCGTGAAACCTGTGATCGGCATCATGTCCGCTTTCGATCTCGCCGGGATGCCCGCAATGATGCCCGGCCAGCAGCCTCAGCAGCCATGGGTGATCTACCAACAGCTCCAGCAGTCCTTCGACCTCAGGGATCTCGGCATGACCCCGGAAAAAATCGACCCCAACGAGATCAAGGTTCTGTTCCTTTTCCACCCGGCGGAAATCAGCAAGGAAGCGGAATACCTCGTTGACCAATACCTGCTCAACGGCGGCACGGTCGTCGCCTGCCTCGACGCCTTCTCCGTCGCCGCACAGATGCTCGGTGGCCAGCCGAACCCCATGACCGGCCAGCCCGGCGGCGCGCCGACCACCTCCACGCTGCCCACCCTGCTCTCCGCCTGGGGCCTGGAATTCGTTTCCGACAGGGTCTTGGCCGATCCCGTCCACGCCACCATGCTCGGCGGCGACCGCAAGGGCATCGCCGTCCTCAGCCTGCCGCAGAGCGCGATGCCGCAGAAGGACAACATCATCACCAAGGCCATCGACTCCATCACCCTCTACCTCCCCGGCGCATTCAAACGCACGGGCGGCGGCGGGGTTGCGATGAACTCCCTCGTCCGCTCATCTACCGGCGCCGGTTTCGTGGATTCCTTCAAGGCCTCCCGCCTCGACCCTTCCATCGACACCAGCTTGAAAGCAGAGGGCACCGCCTTCGATCTCATTACCCATCTCTCGGGAAATTTCAAAACCGCTTTCCCCGACGGCAAACCGAAGGTGGAGGAGGAATCCGAAGCGGCTCCCGACGAGGAACAAAAGGATGATGAGGAGAAACCGAAAGACGAGTCCCTCAAAGAGGCCGCCAAACCGGGCAATGTTTTCCTCATCGCGGATATCGACGCCTTCTACGACCGCTTCGCCTACAACGTGCAGAACTTCGGTGGAATGCAGATGGCCACCCCGATGAACGGCAACGCCAGCCTCCTCTTCAACCTGCTCGACCAAGCCGTCGGCTCCAAATACCTGATCGGCACCCGCTCCCGCGCCGCCACCCGCCGCCCCTTCACCGTGGTGCAGGAAATGGAAGCCGAGTTCGAAAAGAAGGTCGGCGGCAAGATCGAGGAATTCCAAGCCAAGCAGCGCGAGGCGCAGGATCGGCTCCAGGAACTCCAGTCCCAGAAGGCGCAGGGGTCAGAACTTTTCCTCTCCCCCGAGCAGGAGGCGGAGATCAACAAGCTGCGCGAACAGCAGGTCGAATACTCACGCCTCATCCGCGAACAACAAAAGGAACTCCGCCGCGATAAGGACAAGCTCGCCGGAAACATCACCCTCCTCAACGTCGCCGCCATGCCCGCCCTGGTCATCCTGGCCGGCTTCGGCCTCTTCCTGAAACGCCGCTCATCCACACGTGCACGGTAACCCCCGCCGTAACAATTAAGCTCTAACAAACAACGTTTTCCCAAAGCATGAAACCCCGCACCGTAATCATCCTCTGGATCGTCGCCCTCGGCCTCGGACTATCCGTCTTCCTCATGAAAATGGCCACCTCCGCCGGTGACAAGGACGCCACCCAACGCTCGCCCGGACAAACCCTGCTCGCCGACTTCCCCGCCGAGAAAGCCTCCAAAATCGAGATCACCGGCGCGCAGCAATCCGTCACCCTCGCCCTCAAGGACGGCAAATGGACGGTCGCCCAGCGCGACTCTTTCCCCGCCAATAACCGCAACGTCAACGACCTTCTCCGCACCCTCGCTGAACTCAAGGTCACCCAGGGCATCGAGGCCGGCCCGACCTTCACGCCGCGCTTCGGGATGGATGAAAACTCCTCCAACCCCGAAGACCGCGGCATCACCGCCCTTTTCAAGGACGCCACCGGCAAGGAACTCGCCAAGGTATCCTTCGGAAAAAACCTCGATTCCGCCGCGTCCGCCTCGCCCTTCGGCGGCGGCGCGACCGGGCGCTTCGTCCGCAACCATGCCGACGAATCCGGTTTCTACGCAGTGTCCGAGGTTTTCGGAATCCTTTCCGACGACCCGAAAAGCTGGCTCTCGGACGAATTTATCAAGGTCGAGAAAATCAAGGGCATCTCCCTCACCAAGGCGGGTTCCGATGAGATCGAATGGGAGCTGACCCGCGCCGATGAGAACGCTGACTTCGCCTTCACCGAGGCTTTCCCCGGCGTGAAAACCGACGCCGCCGCCACCGCCCCGCTCAAGTCCCTGTTCTCCTTCTCGCGCTTCGACGATGTCTTGCCTGCCGCTGAGGTGGAGGCAAAAGCTACACCCGACAAGCTCCAGAAAGCCGTCATCACCACCTTCGAGGGCTTCACCTACAAGATCACCCTCCAACCCGCGAAACCCGCCGAAGCCAAAGAGGGCGAGGATGCCCCACCTGCATCCGACAACTACCTCATGACCGTCACCGTCGATGCGCAACTCCCCAAGGAGCGCAAGAAGCCCGAAGACGAGAAGGAGGAGGAAGCCGAAGCCGCACAAAAGGCCTTCGACGAGCGGCTCAAGGCGCTCTCCGAGAGCCTTGAAAAATCCAAGGCTCTCGAAGGCCGCACCTTCGAGGTCAGCAGATTCACCGTGGAGGCATTGCTGAAAAGCCGCACCGATTTCATGGACAAAGGTCCCGGCCCGGGAGCCGAAGCCCCTCCCGTTCCCGAAGGTATCTCCGCCTTCACGCCACCCGTCGAGATCCCAACACGCCCCACCCCTCAAGCGGCTCCTGATGACGCCCCTGCGGAATAGAACGGATTCCCGCCTTGGAAAGCGACCCGGATCAAGGTAGGTTCCGCATGTTTCCGATGCCCAATCCCCACGACCATCCGACCGCCCTCAAGGATCTCCAGGACTCCATTTACCGGGATAAAGTCCTGCGAGCACGCGCGATGACGACGGAAGAACGGATTTCCGCCGTCATCGAGCAATCCGAACTCCAATTCGGATTGATGCTTGCCGGAGCCATGGCTCGTCTCGGAACCGATGACGAGCACCTCGGATGGCAGGAAGTGAGAAAAGGATTGGATCGTCTCGACCGCGTCCGGGAGCACGGTTTCTACTCCAAAACCAAACCCGCCGCCTGATGGACATCGCAAACATCGCGACCCAGGTTCTCGATCGGATCGAAAGCACCGGGGTGCCCTACATGCTTGTCGGTGCGATCGCCGCCGGTGCCCACGGCATCCCAAGATCGAGCCGTCATGTCGATTTCCTCGTGCCCGTCACATCCGGCGGCGGAGTCAATGCGATCATAAGGGCTCTCCACGACATCGTCATATTCGAGGAGCAGGCCGTCTTCGATACCCTCACCTGGGGGAAACGCCATGTCGGACAAACCATCTCCCCTCCCCCGGTGAAAATCGAACTCTTCGAACTTTTCGATGACCCTTTCGTGATTCAGGAGTTCGAGCGAAGGCAGCAGATTTTCATACCCATCCTCAAGCGTAAGAGCTGGGTTCCGAGGGCGGAGGATGTCATCGTCCAGAAACTCCGCTGGGGTCGCGACAAGGATCTGGCCGATGTCACCGATATCCTCGCCGTGCAGGGCACGGATCGGCTCGATATGCCCTACATCAAAAACTGGTGCGCCATCCACAAAACCACCGACCGACTCGAAGCCGCACTCGCCCAAATCCCGCCGCTTTGAACTCACTTAGCACTGGCAATGCCGCGCCCGAGGCGTTAATCCATCCGCCCCGTGACCAAGCACCGCACCGACGACCTCCGCATCACCGGCATCAACCCGCTCATCTCCCCGGCGGTGCTCGCCTATTACCTGCCCATCAACGAGAGCGCCGCTTCCGTCGTCCACACCGCCCGCACCGAGGCCGACGCCATCATCCATCTTGAGGACGACCGCCTGCTCGCCATCGTCGGCCCCTGCTCCATCCACGATCCAGACGCCGCCATCGAGTATGCTGAAAAACTCCTCGTAGAAGCCGACCGCCTCCGCGACGACATCCAGATCATCATGCGGGTCTATTTTGAGAAACCCCGCACCACCGTCGGATGGAAAGGACTCATCAACGATCCCCACCTCGACAACTCCTTCGACATCAACCAAGGCCTCCGCGTCGCGCGCAAGCTGCTGCTCGACCTCGCGAACATGGGCATGCCCGCCGGCACCGAGTTCCTCGACACAATCTCCCCGCAATACATCGCGGATCTCATCGCCTGGGGAGCCATCGGCGCGCGCACCACGGAATCCCAGATCCACCGCGAGCTCGCCTCCGGCCTCTCCATGCCGGTCGGCTTCAAGAACGGCACCGGCGGCTCCATCCAGCTCGCGCTCGATGCCATCCTCTCCGCCTCCCGCCCTCATCATTTTCTCTCCGTCACCAAACAGGGCGTCTCCGCTATCGTTTCCACCGCCGGAAACACTTCCTGCCACCTCATCCTGCGCGGCGGGAAAACCGGGCCAAACTACTCGGCAGCAAATATCGCTTCCGTCGAGGCCATGCTCACCGAGCAAAACCTCCCCCACTCCGTCATGGTCGATTGCTCGCACGGCAACTCAAACAAGGACTACCGCAACCAGCCGCTCGTCGCAGGAGACATCGCCCGCCAGATCGCCGCCGGATCGCGCACGATCACCTCGGTGATGATCGAGTCGAACCTCGTCGAGGGAAACCAGAAGCTCAACCCCGACCTCAGCAAGCTCACCCGCGGCCAATCCGTCACCGACGCCTGCATCAACTGGGACAACACCGTCGATACATTGGAAACCCTCGCCGAAGCCGTCCGCAAGCGCCGCGGCTGAGGAAAACGCCCCTCACGGTGAGGCAATCAGCCTGACTTCCCTGCTTTTCACCCCGTCCATGGGGATGTTGTATGTCCTGCTCCAGGTGCGCGATTGGGGATCATGATCCGTCTGCCAGAAATCGTTTCCGTGAACGCTTTGGTCGAGCGGCTTGCCATCTACCTCAAGGTGGCATCCATCGTGCGAGGGTAATCCGGAGAATGTCACAGCTACGTATCCGAGCCCGCCCTTTAGCGTGAAATCCGCCTCCCCTCCCTCAGCACGTATCCGCACATCAGGGCGGACATGTGACAGCCCCCCTTTCCGCATGACAACCGCACGGTCGTTCCCCACCGCTTCGCGGCGGATCATTTTCCACGTATCGCCATCCCTTGCCAGCGTCTCGCGCAGAACTCCGTTTGGTCCGTAATAATCTTTCGAAAATTGCGGCATTGCCACATGCTCGATCACGGCCTCGATAAAGTCGCCTTTCTCGAACCGCTTCACACCGGGCGGCGGGATCACGTCGATGATCGACGAGTCGCTTTTGCCCCGCGTGATACCGCGTTCGGCCATCCACGGGCTGGCCTCCTTCCCCCCGATCCTCGCCTTCCAGCTCCGAATGATGATGCCGCGGTTGGCGACCGCCCCCCCTTTCGTGTGAGCCTGCGCAACAGCGCCGTGGAGAGACGCCCACGGGATCCTCCCGGTGCACTCGATCGGTTCGCCGCGATATGTGTCGCCGCCCCAGCGTGCATCGAATTCCTTAATCAGCCCGTTTTCGTTTCCGAATCCGATTTTCCTCTCTGCGGTGGAGTTATAGGTGTCTGCGCCTACCTGAAAGACCACGAACCTGGAAAAATCCACGGGCTCGACCACATCCATACGGATACGATAACATCCCCTGACCAGATCGTCGGTGCGCGACAAGCTCACCGTCATTTCCTGGTTGATTTCACCGCCGATCTTGCCGGAGTAGGTCGCCTCCGTAAGACACGGGCCGTAACGGCGGTAGGCGGTGCGCATGGATGAGTGTGGGATCCGGGTGCCGGCGGTATCAAAAAAGCGGAAAAAATCCCCACCGCCCACATTCGTCGTCCATCGCCAATCTTTTCCTCCGTCCATCGATGTGACCATCATCGGACGCACATCCGTGATCGTGCAGTTGGCCTGCGCCTGTTCCGGATCATAACAGATGCTCTCGCCCCAGGAACCGAGCGCACTCTGATCCCAAAACTGGTTCCCGCCCCAACCGATCAGGGAAAGCTGGGAGTGGGAGGCGGCGGATACCCCGCCCCAATGACCGTATGCGATCGTGAGTTCAAGCTCCTGCACCCGTCCTGCGGGGAGCCTGATCTGTGTGATGCCGTGGAACCATGTGCCTGAGTGAAAGCCCCCCTCGGGACGATTGTGCCAATTCTTGCTCAACTGGACAGGTATCCCGGTTGGATTGCCATCCAGGTCGCGCAAGATGGCGGAAATCCCTGTAATCGGAGTTCCCGGTTTCTGCCGGAACATTTCCTTGCTGAACAAGATCCGCGCCGTCTGCACGTCCTTTGATGGATTCGAGAATCTCAGATTCACGCGTTCAATCGCATCATTTCCCTGCCCTTTAGGGCCGGGCGGAAAAACCGGTTCAGAGGCATCGAGGTTGATTCGGTGCCATCCGACCTCAGGGTCAAACCCTACGGGCAACTCGATGCCCCCGCCAATCACCGTGGCTTTGACATCGATCGGGCTACTTCCGGGAAGCTCTTCGTATGCCACGGGATCCAGACCCACCGAAACCTGCTGCCAACTGTCGCGCGTCCAAACCCCGCCTTCCTCCAGTTTCCACTTACCCGTGAGTTCGGCCCTGCCCATGCCGGCGGCGAGTTTAAGGCGCATCGAAGCGTCTTTCCAAACCTCACCCGGCAGAACCATGGATACCTTTCCATCCTTTCGGAAAGCCCATTTCCGGACAGGCGCGTCCCCCGGCAGTGGCTCCCCGGGCTTCGAGTTGAGCTGCACAATCTCATCCTTGGCAAGGGCACGTCCGTAAAACTCGACCTCATCGATCACTCCGCGGAAACGGTAGCCATCGCCGGAATGATCCTCCCGCCTTCCAAAGGCGAGGCTCCTGTTTCCGGGAGAACGAGCCCGTCCGACCTGTTGGTTTCCGATTTCCTTGCCGTTCGCCCAGAACCTGAGGATCCCGCCGTCATAGCTCAGGGCAAGATGGTTCCACGCGTCCGGCTTCACATCCCGCCCCACCCCCACGTCACCCACCACCGCGAATGCGCCGTCCGAGCCTCCACCCACGTTGAGGCGACCCGAGATTTTCCCGTTGCTTATTGTGATGCCGTAGTTGCCATCGGCCGCCTCATGATGGTTCTTGCAGACCAGCCAGCTGTTCGTCCCATGATCGCCCGGGATGAAGGCCCAAAGGGACAAGGTGAACGTCTCCGTATCGAGTTCCGGGGAATGGGGAATGGTCAGGTCGTTCGTGCCATCAAGGCCATATCCCCCTCCGATGCGTCCGAACGAGTCCTCGCCCGCCCGCAGTGCCTGCAAGCCCGGACGGGCCGCAAATGCAAATCCGATCCGATCCGGCCAAGCTGAGGTCTCAAGCCGTGCCTCGACATTGAGCAACTTCCCTTCATCCGATTTGAAATCCAAGCCATAGATATCGCTCCGCTGCAGAAAGCGACCCGATTCAATGACCCTCGGCCCGCCGAACCTACTCCATTCCCTGCCTCCCTCGCAGCGGTACAGAGTGCCATCCACGGAGATCTCCATGCCGATCATCGCTGGCATTTTTCCCGCCATTCCGGCGAGCGTCTCGCCCGGAGTGGGCGGACGGCCCAGATGGGAGATCGCCAGGCTGCGTGTGTCCATGGCCATCGCGTATTTCCCCGTCTGGATGCAGCGGATCCAAGGAGCCTCCGGAATCACTCCCGGAAATCCTTCCGCCCACCACATGGAGGTATGTTCATCCTCCAGGGGCATGAGCGGGAGTAGCGTGGCATTATCCCCGGCTGCGGAGGAGCCCGCCGCCAAACCTGCGGCGAGAATCGGAAGCCTCAGCTGCCGAATTATCCTCAACCCGCTTCCAACCTTCCGGCCGTTGCGCAAACTTTCTTCAAGGCACATGCGGCGGATTAGGTTCAAACGGCTTAAAACTGTCATTATTCAATAGTTCCAATAGAGGTTCTTCTCCTTCAGGTCGCCGATCCCCGAAACGACCCTGGCATGTCCGTCGCAGAAAACCACGTTGGCCTTGCCGTTGTGGCGCATGGGCATCAGGGACTCGTTGCCCCAGAATCCGCTCGCCGGGATCTGCGCCGTGGTGAGCTTCTTGTCTCGGTTCGATGGGTTGCCATTCCGGGAGAGATACCATGCCGCCGCGAAACCGATCGCGCGTGGGTTAGGCAGCCCGAATTGCGCCCCATCGGCCAACAGGATCACCTCGGCCGGGCGAGAGATCTGGCTTGGCCTGACTAAGGGTGGATTTCCGTTCTGCGAGTTGCCCATCACCATCGGGTTCGCCCCGTAGGCGGTGATCGGTTTTTTGTATTGGGGATGCAAGCCGCTATGCTTCGCCCCCGGGCAGCCGCAAAAAGGCTGCCTGCCGAGGATGGAATAGAGATCGTTTCCGTTGTTTTTCACGACTCCTTTGTCGTCCGTGGATTGGCTGATGACAGGGGGATACGCGCCCCTGTCGTTGGCTTCCGCCGTCACAACAACAGCCATCTGCCGGAGGTTTGACATGCATGTCGCTGCCCGTGATGCGGCAATCATCCTTTTCGAAACGGAAAACGATACCAGCGACAGGACGGCGATGATCGCGATCACGATCAGCAGCTCGACAAGGGTGAATCCTTGCCGCCGATGGGTTTTAACAGAGGGCTTCATGGTATGATTGCAGCGGTACGAAAGTACGTAACTCTGACGTTGATCGGCTGATCGGCGGGACAGAATCGATAAAAAGACTGTCCGGATTCCAAGGCGGGAGCGCTAGGTTCAGATCCGGGCGTTCCGCCGCCGGCGAAACGCCGTGAGCAGGGAAGCCGTTCCGAAAATCACAAAGGCCGAAGGTTCGGGAATGCCTGTGACGTTGAGTTCGATCGCCTCCGTGGTGTTGTTCCACTGGAGATTTGCGGTGTATCCGCCTGCGTTCAGCACGTTGAGGGTGGCCGTTTGGAAACTCGTGTTGTCGACGCCAGGGAAATCCGTCGTGAAATCCATCAGCGTGATCACACCTATGCCGCCCAGATAATTCGCCATGTCCACATTGTAGGTCGCATTGGCCATGGTTGTTCCATCGCCAAGTCTGAACGTCCCAGGTGTAAGAGTTGTGAAACCGGCCGCCCCCAATTGGTAAGTGAACGAATTGGTGCCCTTCTGTTCCCAGTTAGCCATTGTCGCGACAGATCCGTTGGCAAAGATGATATCGCCATGGTTGAGATCCCAAAAGGCGCCTGTCAGTGAGGAAGTCGAATCCACTGTGATGTTGCTGTTGTTCAGCCGGATTACCCCGCCATTGGTCGTCAAAGTGCTGCCGCCGCTGAGATTGATCGTGGCTCCCAACGGCAGATTATTAGAAGCTGCCGTGGGGCCATTTACTGTGACCGCCGTATTGATGATAAAAGTATCACCATTCGTAGGGGTTTTGTCGGGATCCCAGTTCGCGGCAGTGGCGAAGAGGTTGCCGTCGGCAGCTCCGCCATCCCAAGTGACGGTCGCCGCATGGGCGGAGATGGAGGCCGCCAGGAGCGCCCCGCAAACGATTGCTGATCTTGTTGAGTTGTTCGTTTTGGTTTTCATGGATTTTAGTTTGTGGAAGGTAGCTGTCCCGATATCCCAACCTGCCTGGAAGGCCTGGTTCAGGCTGCCGCGAGAGGTCGGTTACATATTTACTTTGGGTCAGAATCCGAATCTGTCCATCATCCGTTTAGATGATGGACGGCAGCCGGTTTTTGCGGGCTTTTGCGTCATTTTATCGAGATGTCGTGGTGTGATTTTCCGGTCGCTGAGGGGCGGAGAGGGGGCTTACGGATTGCCAACGCCTCCGAGCGGGATGGCGGCGTTGGCGAAGGTATTGCCTTTGTCAGGGGCCGGAACCGCCTCCGGGTGGCTGACGAGGAAATGGTTATCATCCACCAGGTTGATGTAGGCATGGGTGGCCTCCGGCGGGAGGCTGGCTTTGACCACGCCGTTATCGATTTCGCCAAAAACGCGGAACCACTCCTCGGCCTTTTCGCCGCCGTGAATCGCGTAGATCACATCCGCGCGGACGACGCGAGCGCCGTTTTCCCGGAAGGTCGCCGTGAGCTTGCGGCCGTCCACCGAATACCCCGTCACCGAGGGGGCTTTTTCCTTGTTGGGCAGCGAGAATTTGCAGTCGGGGTTCCAGTAGGGAAGGCTGGCCTTCATTTCGGCGAGGATTACGGTCAGGCGGGCATCCAACGCGGCGGCCTGTTCCGGCAGTTCCTCGGCGAGGTTTATCGCCTCCTCGAAATCCACGCGCGCCGTCTTGCCGTTTTTCGATTCGGCCAGCCTGTAGAGTTCGAGGGGCGGGACTTGCCCGCTGTGGGTTTCGTAGTTGCGGATGAGTTTGAAATCCCCCGCGCGGAGCGCGCTTTGGTAGGATGTGGCCCCTGGATGCGGATAGTGCCAAACCATCTCCGTGCGCGGCTTGCCGTGCTGGTCAAGCACGAGCGAAGGATTGTCCACCGCTCCGGTGAGCAACGGAAGCAGGTCGGCGCCGTCGAGATTTTTCCCCTCAGGCTTCGCGATGCCGGCCATCGACAGGATCGTGGGGTAAAAATCGAGGCCGTTGACCATGACGTCGCTCTCCTTGCCTGCGGAAATGCCCGGGCCGGCGACGAGGAACGGCACGCGCACGCCGCCTTCCTTCGCCGACATTTTGCCTCTGTCGAGCGGGGCGTTGTCGGTGATCACCTCCTTGCCCGAGCCCTCCATGCCGCCATTGTCGGAGGTGAAGAAAATGTAAGTGTTGCCGATGAGTTTGTGGCCCGGATTGCGCGGATCGTCGGTGGTTTCGAGGAACCCGACGAGCTGGCCGACATAGTGGTCGAGGGTTTCCACCATGGCGCAGTAGTAGGGGTTTTTCTGTCCCTCGAGCGTCCACTCGCCGGGATCGACCGGGAAGTCCACGCCGAGCTTCCGGCAGTATTTTTCCAGGTGCGCCTTGCTGCGGGAATGGATCGGGGTGTGGACGAGCCAGGTCGCGTAGTAGAGGAAGAACGGCTTGGTCTTGTTGGCCTCCATGAAATCCAGCGCGGCGGTGGTCACCGGGTCGGTGGGGAAGCCCTCGGCATCGAGGCGGTAGGGATCCTTCGGTTGGTCGGTTGCGAAGTCTTTGATGCGGTTTTCCATGCCGGATTGCACCCCCCGGACATCGAAGCCGCTGCGGTGCGAGGTGAAGTCGAAGCCTTGGTCCAAGGGGCCGGGAAACGAGAAATGGTCCTTGGCCATGTGCCATTTGCCGGTGTGCCCGGTGGCATAGCCGTTTTGGCGGAGAATCTTGGCGAGTGTGCGTTCGTTTTCCGGCATGCGTCCGCTGTACCACGGGGAGATCAGGCGCGCGTTGAACGGCGCCGCTGGCGGATCGCCCCCGACATGAGTTTTTTGGGCGCGGGCGGGATGGTTCCCGCTCATGATCGCGCAACGGCTCGGAGCGCATGTCGGCGCGGGGGAATAGCCGTTGCGGAACAAAACCCCGCGGGCCGCCAGTGCGTCGATGTGCGGCGTTTCCATCGGGCATGGCTCGTCGATGTCATAGCACCCCACATCCTGCCATCCGAGATCGTCAACAAGGATCAATACGATGTTCGGCGCTGGAGCCGCGAGGGCGGAAATGGCAAGGGCGATGCAAGCGCCGAGCAGGGACAGGGTGTGTCTGATCATGATGAATGGCGGGGGTAATGGGTTCGGGGATTGCCGTTTGCTGAGGGTGAAATACACCCGTCACTCTGGGTCGGAATCCGAATCCTGCCATCATCCGTTTGGGTGATGGCCGGCTGGGGCAGCCGGATCACGGGGCAAGCCATGCCTCCGCCCATGAGGCATGGTCGCCGCCCCGATCCCCGAGGCTGCCGACGGCAAGCGTGAGTTCCTGCGCCCCCTTTACGGAGATCTCAAGAGGCCGCCGCTCCACCTTTTCCCTGCTGTTCGTCTTTCCGGTAGAGAAAACCTCTTTTCCATCGACGAGCACTTTCATCTCAAGGTCGCCGTGATGGCTGTCATCCGGCCCGGGAATGACGTGGAATTTGGAAAACCGGCCTCCGAGGGCGAACCTCAGTTGGGAATCCGCATGGACTCCGATCCCGTTCGTGAATTCTTTTCCCCCGATCCTGACCGGCGCGCCGGTGACGGAGGCATTGTCCACCAGACGCCAGAAACCCGTAGCCTCTGAGGCCATTTTCACGGTCAGATGGATACGCCCTGTCCCATCCGGATCGGGTATGCCTCCCGTTGTGGGAGCCTTCCATCCGAAGCCGGTGAAAATGACCTTGGTGATGTCAGCGGCGTTTCCGGGCAGGATCGCCAGTTCCTTTGCGTCCGCCCATCCGGCCATCTTCCCGCCATTGGAAGCATCGGTGAAACGGGAGGCATCCAGCTCCGCGGATTGCCATTCATTGGATGCACCGATCGGGATCTCCGCCTCGAACTTGCCGTTGGCGACAAACCTCAGCTTTTGCGGCTGTGTGCAATAGAACCGGAAGACCAACTTCGCGCCCTGAGGGGCGGCTTCGCCTTTCCCGAAATCCGGATTCCTTGTCCCGGCCTTCTCATCCATGGCGCGGAAACCCAGCACTCCGCCCGCGCCCTCCACGGGCGCCACATCCGTCCAGCCTCCGAAATCCGCTTTTGCCCCCGCAGCGGCAGTCGCAACCGCATCGCCGAGTTCGGAGGGCACTGCGGCCTGGAAATCCGTGGAGACCACCAGTTTCGATCCATCCGATTCGTAGGTGATGTTCGCGAAGGCGAAAACGTAATCGTTCACATCGGAAACCGGCAGGCTGGCCGCCCACACCTTGCCGTCGCTGGCGGCGGGTGCGTCCTCCCACACCCGCGAAAAGCTCACCACGTCCTTTTTGGCGAAATAGATTTCCAGGGACTTCACAAGCTCCGGTGAGGCGGGTGTTACCCTCAGTTCCGGCACGCCGTCCGCCCCAAGGCGGATCTCGGCCTGCGGCCTCTCCGGCCAGAACAGTTCTTTCCCGAGGACATGTTTTTCCAGCCACAGCCGACAGCCGTCGCCAAGCTTCTCGGTGTTGTGATGCCCGCGAGCCTGGTGGGCGAAGTCCCAAGGCACCCCTTTCCTGAACATCCGGAATGTCTGTTCGCCCCGCTCATGGCCGCCGTGATGGTCATTGCTGCCGTTCAGCCACAGGCACGCCGCCCCGATGTATGGCGCGTGGGACTGCGGGGCGATCGCATCCAGATAGATCCTCTCGCCGGAGGTTTTATCCGCATGGGTTTTCGGATCGGCATAGAGCCAAACCCTCTTCGTCCGGTAATATTCAAGCCAACCGATGCCGAAATAGGAGGCAACGGCCTTGACCCGCTTGTCCATCGCCAGATTCCACATGAGCGTGCCGCCGTATGAATATCCCTTCGCGCCGATGCGGCCTGCGTCCACCTCCCTTTGGGCCAACAGGTAGCTGAGCACCCGCCGCTGGATCGCGTACCAGAGGTAGTCGTCGGTCTGCCTCGGATCGGTGATCTGTTTGCCATCGGGCGTGGTGGATTTCACACGGTGGCCTTCGTTTTGGTCCATGTTTCCGTATCGAAGCGGCGCGGGGTATTTCGTGAAATGCTGCCTGTCGCCGGTCTTGCCGCAATAGTCGTGCGCCATCACCGCCCAGCCGTTGCGGACGTAGGCAAGATCGGGATTGGGCTTCGACATCCAGCCGTGCACATCCATCAGCCCCGGCACGCGGGTCGCTCCGGCTTTGACCGCATACCTGCAATAAACCCTGATCTCCTCACCCAACACGTAGGCGCTGATGTAGGAGTCGCGCATCATGATGCCATCCTCCGTTTTCTCGGAAACGATCTCTTCCTTGAAATCCCCCTTGTCGGGATCGTAACCCGCCCAAAGTTCGGGAGGCGTGATGGCCGCGCCCGCTTCCTTGTCCAGGTTCTCGCGCTCGACGGATCGCTCGATCGCCTTGTTGAATTCCTCCCGGTCATCCGCCGCCGCTTTCCCGCCACGGGACTCGTGGGGATAGGGGCGCTGGCCGTCCTCACCGCCGATCCAACGCAGGTTCGCCAGCTCCGGCGCATTGCCTTTCCACTCCGCCTCCGGCACATCGACAACGCGCCTGGACGGCGTCAGGGTCAGCTCCGTCACCTCATCCCAATCACCGGGCGATTCACCTGCCTTGTTCCTGAAATCGGCGGGCGACAGCTCGACCTTGTTCACCCCTTCCTCCGGGAGATTGACGATGGCGTGGTAGCTGTCCTGTTTCCTTCCGGTGTAGTTCTGCCAGGTATTCAGCTCCAGCCCGACCGCCAGGCAGTTCCCCGGCGCGGATGTGACCACATCGAAAGCGAGCTTCGCCCCCTTCGGCCCCATGAACGCCGGATCGATCAGCTTCCGCGTCGCATAGAACCAATGCTCCGGATTTCCCGGATTGAGCTGATACCAATCGCGCATCCCGTGGGAAAAATCATCGATCAAGCGTTCCCTCGTGCGGGTGGCGATCACGCCCGCCTTGGCGAGTTCGCCCGCTTGGACGATCTGGTATTCCGAAGTCACCGTGACGATGTCCGATTCCGCGACACCCGGCCTCCGGGGCAGTGTCAGCCCGCTGGCGTAGGTGATGTTCGCGAAGGCGAAAAGCGGCTCATTCACATCGAACACCGGACACGGCGCGGAATAGGTTCCGCCGCTTTCCGTGACCACGGCGCTGTTCCAGAAACGGACGCGCGGATCCCGGCCGCAGCTGTAATAGATCTCGACCGATCTGATTTCCAAACCCGCCGTGCGATCAGGTATCACCGTGAAAAGGGGTACGTGATCCTCGGTTTTGAGTTCGAGTCCGGACGGTGAGCTTTTGGGAAAACGGAATCCACCCTTGAGGTGCGCGACCATCCACAGGAAGCGGGCGCTGTCCGTACCCTTGTCGAAGCGGTGGTTCAGGTGCGGAGCCAGCGCCAGCATCCGCTCCGTGGAGGCGGGCAGCTTCGACATCGCGTTGACCACGAATTCCGTCGGCGAGTTGAAATCGTTTGTCGATCCCAGGAACAGGATCGGAGCCTTGATATGCGGCCAGTATGACTCCGCGGAAACGACCTGCCGGTAGAGAGACAAGCCGTCTTCGGCCTTCATCGGACGCCTGCTGCCGGGCAAACCCATGATATCCTCGGTCAGGAATCCGCTCCCTCCCACGGAGGGCGAGCTGGCCTTGACCCGCGGATCGATCGAGGAAAGCACCGTGGAACGTCCGCCCATCGAGTGCCCCTCGATGCCGAGCCGACTGCCATCCACCTCTTCCTGCCCTTCGAGGAAAGTCAGCGCACGGCGCGCAGCCAGAGCGATCAGGTTCCAGCTGCTGTTGAGAAGATGCGGCTCCTTGTAAAGGGTGTGCGGGTCAGGCCGCACGGTGTCGTGGTGATCAAGCCCGGCTCCGCGTGCGACGCCCTCGCGCAAAAATCCCGCCGCCAAGCCGTCCCAATCCGTGTTGCGCCCTCCGTCATTCTCAAGCGGCAGCCCGCCCCAGTTGATGCTCACGCAGGCGAAGCCGAGCTCCACCCAGCTCTCCACACGGGTCTTATCGGCGCGCTGCCCGCCTCCATGGATGTGCACGATGCCCGGCACTTTGCGCTCCCCTTTCGGGAAACCGAAGTAGGCGGCGACCTTCGGGCTCGCCTTCCTGTTCGTGCCCTCCAGCTTGCCGAGATCGAAGCGGACGATGCGGAATACACCCTTTTCCGTTTCCCATTCGCGGATCGTCTCGGAATTCAGCGCATCCTTGTGCGGATCATAGGCACCCCAGAAATCCATCATCGGATCGGAGTTCTCCGCATGCACCGCCGTGGAGATCGCGAGGCAAATGAGAGCGGCGGCGATCGGTTTCCTGATGGACTTCATTGCTGTGAAACGTTGGGCACGGGGCCGATCCCTAGGACGAATGATTGGGGGCTGTCCCATTTGCGCCCCGAGAGATGGATCCTCCAGAGATTTTCCCCGATTTTTTCGACCGAATCCAATTTGCAATTTTCGGAAGATTTCGCAGAGAGCGTTCGGTTGCTCAGGAAAGTCAGTGAACCTTTCCGCGCCCCCCCGGCCTTAAGCTCGACGGTGAGTTCGGAGGGCGCAGCCCGGACGTCAGCAACCTCGGCGGCTCCCATGGTCAGATGGAGATCCGATCCGACCAGCACCGGAAGATCCACGTTCGGATCAACAACCGGTGTAAACCTGAGAAGCCGGGATGAAAGCGGCTCCAGCGGGCCGGTCGAATAGCTGCCGGTCGCGTAACCAAGGAGTTCGTTCGACCAGAAATCGAACACCGCGCACTTCACCCCTGCCGGGAGTCCGGCTGCCGTTAGGTCGAGCTCGATGGGCTTCGCCTGGCTTCCCGGGTTGTAGAGGTTGAAAACGGCGAAATCGCCGTACGGACGGCTGGCCACGAAGCCGAAGGCCTGGTTCTCGGCGGATTTCCCCAGCCCCAGCAGACGCGATTTCTCCGGGCCGGGCGGGCGCATGATTTCATAGTTTCGCCATACCTCTTTCACATCGGGCATCTGGATCGGCTCGCTGATCATCGCGGTGCCGCCGGTCAGCGCGACGATGCCGTGCCAGCTTTTCCACATGCCCTCACCCTGCGAGGTATAGCCGACCTTGCGGCTCTCAAGCTTCCGGGCAAGGTAGGAAACATCCGCGTCGTTCTGCCACCACTCGCCGTGGAAAATCTGGAAGCGCAATACCGAATCCAGGCAATGTGGAAATCCACCCGGATGCGAGTCCGGGCCGACACGGGCGGAGTCGATGAAGCCGACCACACCGCGTGTCGGGCTGCCGAGGCAGGAGAGGATATAGGTTTCCTCGCCCGCCGCCTCGCGGTAAAGGGCGTAGAGTTCACGGAAAGCTTGGAGCCGCGTCTTGGTCGGATCGACGAATTGGTTGCCGATCCCGTTGAAGTCAATCTTGATGTAGCCGAAGCCTTGCTTGACGGCATCCCCGATGATGTTGGCGAGGAATTTCCTCGATTCCGGATGGGACGGGTTGATCCAGTTCGCACCGGCGGGATGGAACGGGTTGGGATTGCTGAAGGATGAAATCCCCTGCGCGTTCTTCTGCATGGCATCGGGATGCTTCTTTTGCCACGGATGGTCCGGGTGCATCATCAGTGGAGCGAACCAAACGCCCGGCGTGCAGCCGGCTTCGCGGATCCGCTTCGCCACCGCTTCCATGCCGGAGGGGAATTTTTCATTGGCGCTCCAATCGCCGTCCATTTTCTGGTAACCGTCATCAATCTGTATGATCCCTTTCCCGAACACGTCGGGATTCTCAGCGATGGTGCGCGTCACTTCCGTGATGTGGGTTTCGTCAATTTTCGTCGTCCTGTCATACCAACTGCACCAGCCGTAAACCGGGCCGCGGTGCAGCCGGGCGCCATGGGTCGCGGCCACCCAACGCGTCCAGATTTTCGTCGCCGCCTCCACCGGTTCGAAGGAGAAGATCATTTCCTCGCTGCGGCGGCTCTCCCCGGCGCGGACAAGCACCCCATCCATCTCGACCCCGGCGATGAACTCTTTTCCAACGGCCTGGAAACTCGTGTATGCCTCCGCCGGCCCCACCGGACCGACGAGGAACCCGTGGCCGTCCTTGTCATAGAGCAGCGCCGCCTCTTTCAGTCGCTTCTCGGCTAGGGTCAGGGAAACGGCGGGCGCATCCTCCATGAGCGGCGTGACCAGCCAGGCGTCGCTGTCCGGGACACGGAAAGCACCACCGGAGTTCTTGCGGGCATCGAGCAGATCGAACGCCCGCAAGCGGACATCCCTGTCGCTGCGGTTGTGAAAAACAGCCTCGATGGTGAACGCATCGATCTCGATGAGGCGCTTCAGAATCAAGGTGTATTGGAATTCCGCGCCCGGCTCCCCGTAAGTCGCCTCGCTGACCATGGCCTTGCCGAAAGGCGTGGCTCGTTCGCTGAAACGCACCGCACCGTTCAAGGCGTGGCTGCGGTTGCCTACAACGTTGTTATTGTCGCCTTCAACGAACACAGCCCTGGACACGCCGCCGAACTCCGTGATCCCTGCCCTCTCAACGACAATCCTGCTGCCGTCTCCGGAAAACCGAACCCATGGATCTTCTGCGGCTGCGAATGGAGATAAACTTAGCAGGACAACGATGGCGTTGCGCCACATCCGAAGTCCTGGGGAAGCCTCGTCGGGGTTTCTTCGTGATAACATTGGTGGATTGTAATGACCGAATACCGTGCCCACCATCATCCGTTCAGACGATAGTCGTCAGCTTATTTGACGTTTATAACAAATACGCACAGCTTACGTAGATTGCGGATGATTCTAACAAGCCACAAGCCCTGAAAACCCCAACCATTTCTAAGCACTTCGCGCTCCCACTGTCGCTGATCGCGGCGGCTTTCCCGTTGCAAGGGGCGGTGGAAACGGTTTCCACCGCCGCGCTTGAGAGGCGGTTGGCGGAAATCGATCTGGAGTTGGGGAGTCTCGCCCGCTTGAGCATGCGCAGCGGGGTCGGCGCCATCGGTTTCCGCTCAAAGGTGCATCAAAATTCGGAAAACACCGAATGGATCATGATCTCGCTGGAGGAGGAGAGCGTGTTCGATCGCATCGTCATCGTCCCCACGATATGGCGCGATGCGAACACCGGGTTCCGCGCCGATGGGTTTCCTGAGGAGTTCCGGGTCTTCGCGGGCGGCAAGGACGATCGTGCAGGATTCCAGGTGGCCTCGTTCAAGGCTTCCGACAGGCTCTTGCCAAGGGTCGCCCCCCTTGCCATAAGCTGCCCGAACACAAAGGCGTCATGGATCCGCCTTGAGGCAACCAAGCTCTCATCGCGCGCTTGGGACGGGAATTACGAGCTGCAGCTGTCGGAAATCCTCGTTTTCAACAAAAACGAGAACATCGCCCTCCAGAGACCCGTTCTCACCTCATCGAACCAGCAGGAATACGGGGCAAGGGGACCGCGGTTCCTGGTCGATGGCCACACCCCTTACCTGATGGATGCCTCCGGGGGCGATCATAGCATCGCCTTCCTGCATACGGATGCGAAACGCGGAACCGCCATCACGGTCGATCTTGGCGAGGCGAAGCCGGTGAACCGGATCCATTTCCACACCCTGGATCTCAGCGACACCGTTCCCCAGGCCAACGAGCAGAACTTCGGTATTCCCCGGAAAATGATGATCGAGGGTGCCGAGCGCGCTGATTTCTCGGATGCGGAAACGCTTGCGGTTTATTCCTCGGAAACGATCTATGACACCGGCCCCATTATCATGATCCCCTTTCCGGAAACGGTTTGCCGCCATGTGAGGCTCACGGTTGTCGAGCCATACCTTGATCTCACCGGAGCCGTCCCGACGCCACAGTTCGGAGCGGCGGAAATCGAAATCTTCTCCAAGGGCGAAAATGTCGCCCTTGGCCGGGAGTTCACCGCAAATCACGCCAGTCCCCAAGCGTCACGCAAGCTCAGCGCCTTGACGGACGGAGCCAACATGTACGGTGCCGTCCTGACGATCCGCGACTGGCTGGTCCAGCTTGCGAGTCGTCATGATCTGGAGGCCGAGCGGCTCATGATCGCTAAAACGCTAGCCCGCCGCTATCTGAGCCAGAAGGAGAAACTGAAATTGCTGGGATGGTTGTCGGCCATCCTTGCCGCAGGCATCGGCTTCACGATCCTCATTTCCCGCCGGATGCAGATCCGCAAGATCTCGCAACTGAGCGAACGCTTCGCCGCAGACTTGCACGATGAGATCGGCGCGAACCTCCATACGCTCCGGTTGCTCGGAGAGGTGGCACACGGTGCGCGCGATTCCCCGGAACGCCTGGATATCGCCCTGAACCGCAGTCGGGAGATCATTGAGCGGACCAGCGCCGCCGTAAGGAGCATGATCAACCTGCACCAAGATGGAGAACTCCACGAAAACCTCGCCGAAGACATGCACCGGGCGGCTGACAGGATCCTTGCCAGCGTGGAGCACTCCATCGACATCGAAGGCTGGCGCATCCTCCAGCGGCTCCCGCCCGGCGCGCGCGCCGACCTGTTCCTGTTTTTCAAGGAATGCCTCGTGAACATCAGCAGGCATTCCGGGGCGACCCGCTTCCACACGCGCCTCACTGCGGACAAACGCGAAGTCCGCCTCGTCATCGGGGACAACGGGCGCGGCGTCGGTGAATCCGGCGAAGATGCCGTCCCCCCCTCTCTGAAACGCCGCGCGCACCTGCTCGGGGCGCAGGTGACAGCCGGAAATTCCGCGGATGGCGGCGTCATCATCACCCTCTCATTCAAACCCAAAAAACTGATGAAAACCCACAACCGACACGAATGAAACCGCCGACATGTGTCATGATCGTAGAAGACCATCCCGAATACCGAGATGGGATTTCCCTAGCGCTGGAGTCGGATCCCGGCATCCGCCTTGCCCGGAGTTTCGGGACAGCCGAGCGCGCCCTGCGCCACCTCCAGGACAGGAGGGAAACACCGAAACCTGATGTGATACTGCTCGACCTGAACCTGCCCGGAATCGGCGGCATCGAGGCACTTCCTTATTTCCGAATATGCCTGCCATCTGCCAAGATCATCATCCTCACGCAGTCCGACCGCGAGGATGACGTCCTCGCCGCCATTTCGTCGGGAGCCTCCGGCTACATCCTGAAATCATCGCCCCTCGGGCAGATCAAGGAGAGCATCGAAACCGTCATGGCGGGTGGCGCCGCCCTGGATGCGGGAATGGCCAGGCATATCCTGAAAAGCCTAGAGAAAAGCCCGCCGAAACCCGGGGCGAAAAACCAACTCTCCGAGCGCGAACTCCAAGTACTAGGGCTTCTTGGGGAAGGGCTGTTGAAGAAGGAAATATCGGACAAGCTGGGCGTAGCCATACCCACCGTCGCCACACATGTCCGCCATATCTACGAAAAGCTCAATGTTCAGAACGCCGCCGCAGCTATCAGCAAAGCTTACCGAACCGGCATCCTGCGTGCAGACGAGGGGGATGAATGAACGCCGATACCGCCATCCGGCGATCAGCGCGCGATGATATGCCTTGCGGTCACGTCCCGCAAACTCCCAACTTCTCCCCGAGCGAACCGCCAAACCCTTATATTTAACCCCATGATACGCCCGCTGATCCTCTGCCTCTTTCTCGCCTCTTTCCTCCACGCCGCCGAGAAACCCAACATCCTCGTCATCCTCACCGACGACCTCGGCTACTCCGACCTCGGCTGCTACGGCTCTGAAATCGAAACCCCGAACCTCGACCGCCTCGCCGCGAACGGACTGCGTTTCTCGCAGTTCTATAACACCGCGAAGTGCCACTCCTCCCGCGTCAGCCTCCTCACCGGGCGCTGGTGCATCCAGGCGGGCGACATCTCGATGAAAAAGGCGGTCACCATCCCAGAAGTCCTCTCGCCCGCAGGCTACTCGACGATGATGACCGGCAAATGGCACCTCGACAAGGAACCCACCGACTTCGGTTTCCAGCGCTATTGGGGGCACCTCTCGGGTGCCACGAACTTCTTCACCGGCGACAACACCTTCCGCCTCAACGGCGAGAAATGGGAAGTGCCCAAGGAAGGTTTCTACACCACGACCGCCAACGTCGATTTCGGCCTCCGTTTCATGGCCGAGGCGCGGGAGGAGAAGAAACCCTGGTTTCTCTACATCGCCTTCAACGCCCCCCACGCGCCGCTCCACCCGCTCAAGGAGGACTACGAAAAATATCGCCACCGCTACGAAGGCGGATGGGACAAGATGAACGCCGCACGCTTCGCGAAACAGAAAGAAGTGGGACTCCTCCCCTCCGATACGAAACCCTCCCGCCGCCCCAACCACATCCCCGCATGGGATTCTCTTTCCCCCGAGATCCGCGAATGGGAATCCCGCCGCATGGCCGCCTACGCCGGCATGATCGACCGCGTGGATCGCGAGACCGGACGCATCATCGCCGACCTCGAGGCCAAGGGTGAACTCGACAACACCCTCATCATTTTCCTCTCCGACAACGGAGCATGCCCCTATGACCGCAAAAACATCGGGATGAACCTCGAACCCCACGACCCGAAAAGCCACTGGACGGACAGCACCGGCTGGGCCTGGGCACGCAACACCCCTTTCCGCTTCTACAAACAGAATCAGTTCGAAGGCGGAGCCAGCACCCCCGGCCTCTTCCATTGGCCCGCCGGAATCAAGGCTCCCAAAGGATCGGTTACGGAAGCGCCCGCCCACCTCGTCGATCTCCTACCCACCATTGCCGAAATCACCGGCGCAAAAATCCCAACAAGCTTCCCCGGCCGCGAGCCGACCCCGCTCGCCGGAACCTCCCTCACCCCCGTCCTCGCCGGTGGAAAATGGGAATCCCGCCCGCCCATCCACCTCCTCTTTGATTCCGACCGCGGCCTCCGAGACGGAGATTGGAAACTCGTCTCCTTCAAAAGCCAGCCGTGGGAACTTTACGACATCTCGAAAGACCGAACGGAACTGAACAACCTCGCCGCACAACACCCCGAACGGGTCGCCGCCATGTCCAAAGCCTGGCATGACATCGCGAAGGAAACGATGAACCGGGAGTTCAAACCCGTCGCGTCCGAAAACAAGCCGAAGGTTCATCCCGAATGGTCGGACTATACGGGCAGGAAGAAGCAAAAGCGGAAGAAGTGAGCTGGATCACAGCGCGAGCCTTCCAAATGCAGAATCCTGCGGTTTGGGAATTCGACATGCACAAAGCAGAAAGTCTTCGCTCTCTGGCCACCGAATTTCCCTTCCAGGCAACGGGAAAGTTAACGCGGCGAGTGTTGGTGTTGCCCATGACGCCATGCCTGTGCTAGTTTGCTCCCGTGATCGCAGCAAAACCATCAACTGCCCCGTGGACGCAGGGCGTTTATCTCATTCCGGACGCCGCCCGCATCCTGAGGCTGCCTGCGTCCGTGCTGCGCTCATGGATCAGCGGCCGACCCACCGAGAACAGCCGGTACTTTCCCGCCGGAGAATTCGCCACGGAAGGGGATGGTAAAGACCGCCATTTCGGATTCCACTCCCTCATCGAGCTTTTCACTATCGCCCAGCTGAGGCAGCGCGGAATTCCGATGACCGCCGTGCGGCAGGCGCGGGCGGAGCTGATGGAGCGCTTCAATACACCCCATCCGTTCGCTCTCGAAGGGCTGATGACCTCCGGGCGCACGCTGATCAAATCCCTGAACGAGGAAATCCTCCTGGAGCTTGGCACGGCTGGCCAAACGGCATTCAACAAGGTGCTGGAGCCGTTCTGCGCCGGCTTGGATTTCGATGCGGCAAGTTCACTTGCCAAACGCTACTTTCCGCTCGGACGTGACAAGCCCGTGGTGGTCGATCCCCGCCGCGCCTTCGGGCGTCCGGTCATTGAGGGCACGAACCTCACGACCGAGACCATCATGTCTCTGCTCCGCGGCGGAGAGACCGTGGAAAATGTCGCGGATTCCTTCCAGATCGATCCCGATGCGGTCTTGGCCGCCAAGGCCTTTGAACAAATGAAGGCCGCATGAGGATCTACTTCGACGAGAATTTCTCGCAATCCGTCGCATTCGGAATGAGGGAGTTCCAGCAGGCGCGCCGGAGCGAAGATGTCACTGTCGTTTGGGTGCCGGACGAATTCGGGCGCGGTGCCGCCGATGAGGAATGGATTCCGCAGATCGCCTCGAAACATGGAGTCGTCCTAACGATGGATTTGAACATCCACCGCATTGCGGCTCAGTGGGAGTTGTGCCGGAGAAATAAGATCGGCCTGTTCTTTTTCAAGCCGCCCAAGGCCGGTTGGAGCTACTGGCACATCATCTACGAGGTGGTGAATCGCTGGGAGGAGATCAAGAATCTCACTGCTGTCCAAAAGAAGCCATTCGGCTACATGGTCGAACAACGACGGAAACGCATGAGACCTTTGTGATGGGTCCTAATCCGCAGGCTCGATTTATCACATACCGGTAGGGCTGATCCGGCTCGGTCGGCCCTGATCAAAACGGAGGAGCCGTAATCCCGGAAAGGTAGTGAAACCACGGGGAGGCGGCCTTTTTGTTACGGGATCTCACTCCCGCTCCAGTGAGCGTTGCGTTTGATTTTGGAAATGAGCCGACCAAACCGGATCAGCCCTACCGGATAAAATCTCAGCCCTCCGGTGACAGGCGGAACCCGCGCGTCTCACACCTGCCCCAGCCCCTTCAGCGTCTCGATGATCCCTTCGATCTGCTCGGTGCGTTTTTGGTTTTTACGGCCGAAGTTGTTGGAGGGCTGTTCGGGGGTTGCGGTCGGGTCGGTGGTGAGGAGCTGGCGGATTAGAGTGACTTGGGCGGGGAGGCGATCAGGCCAGGGGGAAGAGGGATTGATGATTGATGATTGATGATTGTTGATTTTGGATTGGGAAGATTCGGTTTCGGTGCCGGGGAGGTGGGATTGGGTGGGCGAGCGGGGATCATTCATTCGCATCTCATTCGCCGAACCGCTGCGGAGAGCGGTCCCTGCCAAGTCCTGCCAGCCATACGCTTCCAAGACGGCTTCATCCAGCTCGTCGTGGATTTGCTTGATAGACTCCGGTGGTAGAGGTGCACCCATAAAAGCAATGGTTTATTGCGTTCAGGCAGTAACGGGGTGGATTCACGCCAGAGCCTTACCTTGTTCCTCCAGTCCGCGGCCAAGTCGTGCATGTGCTGGAGGTTGAGCCAATATTCGGGAGCGGTGCCGAAGTATTTTCCCAGTTTCAGCGCGGTGGTAGCGGAGTGTTTCAAGTGTCGGTGCGGTCTTGGGAGAAGTCCTTGGTGTCGCCCGCGCAGGTCTAGTTGGTGACTTTGTAAAACAGTGCCGTGGTGGCTTTCCGGATCGCTGAAGCTTTCGGCCAAAAGCGGTCGGTTTTAAGCCCTAATTTATTCCAAGCCGTGGCAAGGGAACCAAAGACTCAAGCCAAACGCCGTAATTTTTCCCGCACCGCACCGGAAAAATGCTTGCCATCCACCGGCGCAACCCATATCCCCACTGCCCCACTAGCTGCCACAGAACATCGGAGACCCAGGGTAAAACAAAGCGGCAGGCCTCCAGAATCGCCCGATCTGATTCAAGACGGGACAAAGAGAATAAACATCATGGTCAACGAACTCATCGCCGAAATGGTGGACGCAGGCGTCCACTACGGCCACCAGACGAAAAAGTGGAATCCCCGTATGAAGCCCTTCCTCATGAAGGACAAAGGCGGAATTTACATCATCAACCTCGAGAAAACCGTCCAGCAACTCGACAAGGCCGCCGACTTCCTTGCGGATCTCACCAGCAAGAACAAGAGCGTCCTTTTCGTCGGCTGCAAGCGCCAGGCACAGGACGCCATCCGTGAGGCCGCAGAAGCCACCGGACAACATTACGTGAACCACCGCTGGCTTGGCGGCATGCTCACCAACGCCACTACCGTCCGCAAATCAGTGGAGCGCCTCCGCTACCTCGAGAACATCGAGAAACAGCCGGAGTTCAAGGCTATGTCCAAGAAGGAACTCGCCGCCCTCGGCCGTGAGCGCGAAAAACTCCTCCGCAACCTGCGCGGCGTCCGCGACCTAGACAAGAAACCCGACGCCATCGTCATCGTCGATTCCGCCCGCGAGACCATCGCCGTCGCCGAAGCGCACCGCCTTAACATCCCCATTATCGCCATCGTCGATACCAACGCCGACCCGGCCAAGGTTCAATTCCCCATCCCCGGCAACGACGATGCCATCCGCTCGATCCGCGTCATCCTCCAGAATCTGGTCAATGCCATGGTCGCTGCCAAAAAAAACTGAGCCGCTGCCCACTAATTTCTAACGTATCATTTTTACCCACACCGCATGATCACAGCATCAATCGTCAAAGAACTCCGCGACAAGACCAACGCCGGCATGATGGACTGCAAGAAAGTCCTCACCGAAACCAACGGCGACCTCGAAGCCTCCATCAAGCTCCTCCGCGAGCGCGGCATCATGAAGGCTGGCACCAAGGCCGACCGCGCCGCCACCGAGGGCATCATCACCGCCCGCGTCAACGATGGCGCCACCTCCGGCTTCCTACTTGAGGTGAACTGCGAGACCGACTTCGTTTCCCGCAACGAGAACTTCCAGGCTTTTGTGGCCGAAATCGCCGGGAAACTGGCTGGTTCCGACGCGCACGACCAACCCGCCGCCCTCGCGCTCACGCACGGCGAAAGCACCATGGAAAACTTCGTAAAGGAAAAGGTCGTCGAGCTCGGCGAGAATCTCCAGCTCCGCAAGTATGTCCGCTTCGACGCCGCTCCCGGCGGTTATATCGCCTCCTACATCCACCTCGGTGGCAAGGTCGGCGTCCTTATCGAGGTCAATGCCACCGACGCCGCCACCTCCGCGAAGCCCGACTTCCAGGAACTCGTCAAGGATCTCAACCTCCACATCGCCGCTTCCGCACCGAAAGGCCTTTCCCGCGACGATATCCCCTCCGACATCATCGAGGCGGAAAAGGATATCTTCCGCGCCCGCCTCCTTGAGCAAGGCAAGCCGGAGAACATCATCGAGAACATCCTCAAGGGACAGATCGCCAAGTTCTATGCGGAATCCTGCTTCCTAGAGCAAGGCTTCGTGAAAAACCCCGACATCACGATCAACCAGCTCCTTGAAACCAAAGGCAAGGAGCTCGGTGACACTCTCACCGTTACCCGCTTCGTCCGCTTCGGACTGGGAGAGTGACACACCTGCGCGGTTTCAAGCTTGACGGAACACACCGACTAGCCCATACACCGCGCCCCAAACAATCTTCCAAGAATACAACCAACGAAAATCATCAGCATGCGTGGAGTGAACGTAAAAAAAGGGGAGCCGGTTGACCGTGCCCTCAAACGCCTAAAAACCAAACTGGACGGCGAGGGTATCCTCGAGGAAATCCGCCGCCGTCGCGCTTTCGAAACACCGACCGAGCGCTCGAAACGCAAGCTCCGTACCGCTTCCAAGCGCAACAAGATCCGCTGGCGTTTCAGCGTCGGAGCCACCCCTGCGGAGACCGTTGATCTGACCAACGATTGATCATTCGCACGGCGGCCGCCGCCTCACAATACTCTCAAAAAAGCGGACGCCGAAAGGATCCGCTTTTTTTCGTTCCCGCCGAGCGCCTGACACCTAACCTTTCCCCATGCCCGAAAGGATCTTTCTCGGATACAGTTCACCGTTCCTACCGCTCCTCGTCGGGCGGTTACTCGGCGACCGCGAAGCGCTGGCGGAAGCGCTGGTGATCGTGCCGACCGGGCAGAGCGGGCGCTTGCTGCGGGAGTCCCTCGCATCCGCCACTACTGCGATCCTTGCTCCCGCCGTCACCACACCGGGCGCTCTTCTTCATATCGATGTCGCGTCTGTCGCGCCGCCTTGGATCGAAAAAATCGCGTGGACGGAAGCGCTGACCTCGATCCCTACCAGAGGATGGGAAAACTTCGCCGAGCTTTTCCCCGTCCCCCCCGAAACCGGGGACGGGAATCCCGACTGGGCGGTGTCGCTGGCAGCGGAGATCACTACCCTGCGCACGACCTTGCAGGAGCACCGGCACAACCTGTTCTCCGCCTCGAAGTTCCTCGCGTCCACCCCGGAGGCGGGTCGCTGGGAAAACCTGGCGCGGTTGGAAACGCTGGCCGAGCGGCAGCTTTCCGCATGGGGCTACACCTCCCGCACCACCGCGCTGAGGGAAAATTTTTCGCTACCCGCCGGAACCCAGAACATCATCCTTGCGGGCATCACCGAAATACCGAAGTGCCTTGAGGAGGCGCTCATGGCGTTCGGAGGAAATGTCGTTTCCTACATCGCCGCGCCGGAATCGGAGGCGGAGCTTTTCTCGCCGCTGGGTCTGCCTCTGGAAGCGTGGGCTACCCGCGAACTGCCGCCGCACGTGGTCGTCGATATCGCCGCCGATCCAGCGGGGCAGGCCGCCCTCGCGCTAACCGCCGTTTCGGGAGCCGGCGCGCCTTCCACGGAGATCGCGCTCGGTTGCCCGGACGAGCGCAGCGGGGCGGTGGTCGCCCGCGCCTTTTCGGAGAACGGCTGGCCCGCCTTCCATCCCGCCGCCGCGCAGCCGATGCCGCCCCTCGTCCGCTGGCTCACGGCATGGAAGGATTGGCTGGCGAAACCCACCTCCCGCCAGCTCACCGCCCTGCTCTCCCTACCTGAGTCCGCCCATCTCATTTCCGGTAACCGCGCCCAGAAACTCGCCGCCCTCAACCAGCTCCGCGACAACCACGCCGCTATCGAACCCGAGGCGATGCTCGAACTCGCCGACCCCGCCCTGCGCACCGCCATCGCCGCCCTGCTGGGCCTGCGCCGTTCCTTCCTCTCGGAAAATTTCCCTGAAGCCATCACCTCCCACCTCCACGCGCTCGACCCCAAGTCCGAAAGCCCCCTCGCCGCCCGCATCGCCGATTTCCTCACCGAGGCCGCACCGCTTTTCCCGCAGACGGATCGCAGCCACGGCTTCTGGCTCCAGACCCTACTCTCATGGCTCCCCGCCCCCACCGCCGAGCCATCCGCCGACCGCGTGATCGATGTCCAGGGCTGGCTCGAGCTGCTTTTCGAGCCGGGCGCGCACCTCGTCATCTGCGGCATGAACGAGACCTTCGTCCCCTCCCGTCCGGGCGGCGAGCCGTGGCTTTCGGAAAACATCCGCCGCGCCCTCAAGCTCACCGCCGAGACCGACCGCCACGCCCGCGACGCCTACCTCCTCCACGCCATGCTCATGATGCGGCGCGAAACCGGCACCGCCCACCTCATCTGCGGCAAGAACGGCCCGGGCGGCGAAACCCTCCTCCCCTCCCGCCTGCTGCTACGCGTGCCGCGCGCGGAACTCGTCCCCGCCGTTGAGAACCTGTTCCGCGAGATCGAGCCTCCGGAAGCGGATCTCATCTGGACGCGGGATTGGAAATGGCAGCCGCCCGCTGTCGATCTGCCGGAGCGCATCAGCGTCACCGCCCTGCGCGATTACCTCGCCTGCCCCTTCCGTTTCTACCTCAAGCACCTCGTCCGCATGGGCGTGCCGGAGCCGGATCGCCGGGAAATGAACGCCCGGGATTTCGGTTCGATCACCCACCTCGTCGTCGAGACATGGGGCGGCGATCCGGAGAAAAACCGCCTCACCGACCCCGAAAAGATCGCAGCGTCCCTTTCCGCCACGCTCGATGAGGTGATGCTCCGAGAGTTCGGGAAAAATCCTCCTTTGGCGATCCGCATCCAGACCCACGCCATCCGCCAGCGGCTCGAATGGTTCGCCGCCGTGCAGGCGCAGTCCGCGGCGGAGGGCTGGGAAATCATCGAGATCGAGAGCAAGTTCGCGATCCCGTCCGGCGCATTCGACATCTCCGGCAAGATCGACCGCATCGACCGCCACCGCGAGACCGGGCAGATCCGAGTGATCGACTACAAGACCGGCAAGGCGGATGGCGTCGAGGCCTCGCACCGCCGGAAGATCACCGCAAAAACCAAGATCCCGCCCCATTTCCCCGAAGGCGGCCCGATGTTTCAGCAAACCACCGATGCCAAAGGAAAGACCACCGGCCATTTCTGGAAAAACCTCCAGCTCCCCCTCTACGCCCTCGCCCGCAGCCCCGGCGCCGGGGAAACGCCCATCCCCGCCTACATCCACCTCGGGAAAAGCCGCGACGACGTGAAGCTCAACGCTTGGGACGGTTTTTCCGAAGCCGATCTGGAATCCGCCAAAGCCTGCACGGACTGGATCACCGCCAGCCTGTCCGACCGCGCCTTCTGGCCCCCTGCGGAAAAGGTGGAATACGATGATTTCGCCGCCCTCGCCCAGAATTCCCCCATGGCCGAGGCTTTCAAAGCGCTTACCTGACGGATACTCTTAGGTCTTGCCAAAGCTGTATCGTGGCCTACGTTCCCGCCCGAGCAGGAGTTTCCTGAAAAACCGATGTCCGCATCCGGCACCCTTTCTCTCCAAACATTCGTTTTTCTCACCGAAACGCGGATCTTTAGGGCTTGCCAGGAAATACGGAACCTTCTCGCTCACGGACGGCGGCGCGAATCGCCGGCATCCGGCCCCACCAAGACCTTTTCCGCAACCGTTGCGGGGGCTTGGCCCAGCACCAGAACGCTGGCGGCCGGAAGCCCCACCGATCGCACGCGGATCCATTTCCGCACCGCCGGGCTACCATACCCGCCGCGCCGGGCCGTCCGTAAACCACAGACCCATGCGAAACCATGTCAAACGCAACAGAGAACTCCCGCAATTCGGGAGATAGCCGTCGCCGCCGCTCACGCGGAGGGCAAAACCGCCGTAATAATAATAACAACTCCGAACGCCGCAGCAACGAAGGCAGGAACACCGAAGGTCGCCGATCCGAAGGACGCCAGTCCGATGGTCGCCAGTCCGGTGGAGGCAAACGCGAAGGCGCCGCCCGCACCGGCGGTCGCCAGGACACCGGAAAGCCCCAGCGCCGCCCGATGCCCGCTCCCGTCCAGCTCAACTGGTGGCAGAAGCTGCTGAAAACCGTCGGACTCTACAAGGAACCCGTCCGTCCGCCCCGCCCCGAGCGCCGTCCGGATGCGGTGGAACCCGCGAAGACCAGAGAGCCGCGCCGCAGCCAGACCCGCGACGCGCGCACCGACTCCCGCGAGCCCCGCTCCGAGTCCTCGGAAGACCGGCCTGCCCGGGAACCCCAAGGACGTGGCAACCGCCGCGAACGCGATGGCGGCCGCCGTGGTGGAGATCCGTCCTCCGTCGAGAACCGCCGTGTCTATGTCGGAAACCTCTCTTATGAGACCACCGAGAGCGATCTCGAGGAACTCTTCAAGGGAGTGGGAGCCGTCCGCCGCATCGAGATCGTCTATAACCGCAACACCCACCGCTCCAAAGGCTACGGGTTTGTGGAAATGCTCGATATCGACGAAGCGAAGCGCACCGTGGAAGTCCTCCACGACCAGTTCTTCATGGGCCGCAAGCTCACCGTCTCCGGCGCGAAATCGCAGGAACACGAGGCCGCAGAAAGCGAAGAGTCCGCCGGGGAAACCAAGAGCCAGGCGATGCCCGTCCTCGCCCCGCTACCGCCCAAGGAGCAGGTTCTCGACCTCGTTTCCGAACCGGAGACCGAGGAACCGGAGACCGAGGAACCGGAGACCGAGGAACCGGTTTCCGAAGAACCGGTTTCCGAAGTCATCGAAGAGGAACCCCACGCCGAGATTCCCACCGAGGAATTCCACGAAACAGCGGAAACCGTAGTATCCGAGGAGGAAACCGAGCAGCGCCCCAACGCCTGATCCGCTTCCAACGAATCAAACCAACCCAGAGGCTCCCGGAAACGGGAGCCTCTTTTTTGTGCGCTCCATGCCCGTCGGAAAACCGAATCCTTTACCCGCCGCCCCATCCGGTCTATAAGTTCGGCATGAACGAGCGGATCACATTCAATCCGAACCAATGCGGAGGCCGTCCGTGCATCCGCGGGATGCGCATCCGCGTGAAGGATGTCCTCGACCTTTTGGCCGCCAGAGTGCCGGAAGAGGAAATACTAGAAGACTACCCATATCTCGAATCCGAGGACATCGCCGCCTGCCTTGAATTCGCAGCCGCTGAAGCCGATCACCCCGTTCTCGTAACCCGGTGAAAATGCGGTTTATCGTCGATGCGCAGTTACCTCCCGCTCTTGCAAGGTTCCTCACCGCGCAGGGTCATACAGCAGAGCATGTCGCCGACATTGGCCTGCGTGATGCAGATGATTCCTCCATCTGGGAATACGCGCTGAAACACGAAGCTGCCGTCGTTACCAAAGACGAGGACTTTCCCCACCGTCTCAGCCAAAGCCGAGAGACACCCATCATCGTTTGGTTACGCATCGGCAACACCAGCCGTCGCGCGTTGCTGCAGTGGTTCGAGCCTCTCATCCCCCAAGTCGTGGAACTCATCGAGCGAGGGGACAAACTCATTGAAGTGCGCTGACCGCGTGTGATAGTTGTCTTTTTCTTAAATGTTGAATGACCTGTGAGCGATAGCGAACCTTCAAAGAATCGCGTAGCTACCCTCTTCCTTGAGAGTTGGGTTGAGCTATGTTTTTTGTCTGTCATGCGTGTAAGTGCTTTAGTTAGCCCGTTTTTTCTTAACAGGGACATGATCATTTAGGCAGGTTTAGGCACACACGGGAAGGTATTTTGTCACCATTTGTCACCACATTTGTGGGATGCAAACAGCCCCCGTAAAGTTGACACGGCAACAACGTGCATGGACATGCACCCATCCCCGCTGCGCACCGAACTCGACCTGATCACCGAACAGGATCTCGCCAGCCATCTGAAAATCTGCCGTCGCCAACTCTACAACTGGCGTGTGAGCGGCCTCATCCCCTACTTCAAAATGGGCAAGGCTGTTCGTTTCAGGGTGGCGGATGTGGCGGCGGCGATTGAGAGGATGCGGGTTGGGTGATCTGCACGCTGGCTTGTGCCAAGGTTTCGTTCTTGGGCTAAGGAAATGCAGTCGCTTAAATTTGTTGCCGATCGACTACAAATTACAATGTCGCCGCTCGGCCTCATTTTATTCTTGTCGTCGTTCGCCGACACTGGCATCACTGTGCCGTGCAGATAAGAAACATGCGGGAACTTGCGGCTGCTGTGCGGGCGGAGCGGAAGAGGCTCGGCCTGAGCCAGTCTGAATTGGCCGAAAGGGCTGGCGTTGGCCGGGACTGGATTATCGGCCTGGAAAAAGGAAAACCCACGGCGGAAATCGGACTGATCCTTCGTGCGCTCAAATCCCTTGGGCTGACAGTCCAATTCTGTTCGACGAGTGAAGTCCATCCGCCGAGCCGGGTTAACCTCAATGAGCTGCTGGAGGATCATCAGGAAAAACAATGACCAACACACTCATCATCATAGCGGCCGACCAGCGGCTTGGAACGGTGACTCGCCAGGGTGACCGACTGACCCTGCGCTATGAGCCATCATGGCGGGAGTCGTCCGGGGGATTTCCTTTATCTGTTTCGATGCCCATGGTGACAGCGGAACATCCACACTCCCGCATCGACGCATTTCTGCGGGGACTCCTACCGGACAGCGACCAGGTAATCGATCAGTGGGCAAAGCACTTCCACGTTTCAGCTCGGAACCCGTTCAAACTCCTTGAGCACGTGGGAGAAGATTGCGCCGGGGCGATCCAGTTTATTCCTCCCGGGCGGGAAGAGACTCTGCTAGGCATGGCATCGGAGGAAAGAGTGACGTGGTTGAGCGAGGGGGAACTTGCCGGGCGCATCAGGTTGTTGCTTGAAAACCACGGTAGCACCAGAACCAGCACCGACACCGGGCAGTTCAGCTTAGCCGGGGCACAACCCAAAACCGCACTTTTCCGCAACCCGCTGAGCGGTCAATGGGGAGTGCCTGAAGGACCGACCCCGACCACGCATATCCTGAAGCCCGCCACCGGACAGTTTGATGGATATGCCGAAAACGAGCATTTCTGTCTGAAACTTGCGCAGCGGCTTGGCCTGCGGGCAGCAGTTTCCTCGGTAATCCACCCTGGCGGTTATCCGGTGATCGTAGTTCAGCGTTATGACCGGGTCTTTCGTGAGGGACGCTGCCTTCGTATCCATCAGGAGGATCTGTGCCAGGCACTGAGCGTGCCTCCTTCGCTCAAATACCAGAACGAGGGAGGCCCTTCGGTGAAGGATATTGCAAATCTTCTTTGGGATGTCTCTTCGGAACCTGGCACAGATGTCCGCCGCTTCGCGGATGCACTGGCCTTCAACTGGTTGATTGCGGGCACCGACGCCCATGCGAAGAACTATTCATTGTTGATCGCTCCCGGATCACAAGTCCGCCTTGCCCCGCTCTACGATCTGGCAAGCGCCTTGCCCTATCCGCTTCAAATTAGCCCGCATAAAGCCAAGCTGGCGATGAAGGTCGGCAGCAAATATCGCCTCAAGGAAATAGCTCGCCGCCACTGGGAGGCCACTGCCAAGGAACTGAAAATTCCTACTAACGAGTTGATCGACCGTATGATTGCTCTTGCCAACGCACTGCCGGCCGCATCAGGCCGGGTAGTTTCCGCTCTCCATGCCGAAGGTCTCAATCACCCGACAATCGGTGTTCTAGGAGAACAACTCCCTGTTCGCGCGGAGGAATGTCTCCGACTATTAAGGGTTTAAGGCCGTCAGGTTCAGAGTGGCGGATGTGGCGGCGGCGATTGAGCGGATGCGGATTGGGTGAGTAAGCGGATTCAGAGTTCGAAAGCCCTGGAGGATTGCTTCTCGCCAGCATTCTCAAATAAGGGATTCTACCTTCCTCAATATATCGCGTAGCCTTTCTCGCGCAGACGTTCTGCATTGCGTGCTTCAGCTTACGGGTGAATGATTCTTGAATCTTCGCGTCGCATTTCTCGGGGGTGAAATGGCCTGGTTTTCTAGCGATTATGTTTGCGATATCGAGGGGAAAAACTAGTCTAGTTCTAGATGAAACCAATCCTGAAATCCGTAGAAGAAATGATGGAAATCGCAAATCGTCCGCGATCCTCAGAGGAACGCCAGAGGAATATGGACGACCTCTATGAGACGACCGTCTACTTTCCAGAAGTCGAACCAGCTCCTACACCACCTCACGACGAAGCAGGGGATTTGCTGGACTGACACATTTCGATTTACTCAATCATCCCCTACTTCAAAATGGGCAAGGCCGTCCGGTTCCGGGTGGCGGATGTGGCGGCGGCGATTGAGCGGATGAGGGTTGGGTAGAGATGGATCAAATCCTCGCATAGGGCGGAACTGGAGGAAATGTTAAGATGATAATTCAGAGATCTTCCTCAACGTAGTCGAAAACCGGCCCTTGTTTGGATATGCGATCGAACACGCCGGTCATGATCACTTCCTTGTAGCCCGTTTTTTTGTGGAAGAAGATCTCAAGTGGCACGGCGCCGATGATCCGAGGACTAAATAAAATATCCTGCGCTTCCAGCAGCCTTGAAAAGGGTGATAGCAATTTCTTTAGCATGTTCGCTAGAATCTAAATCGACCTTTGAGGCATCCCTTGGCACCGGATCAAATTGGTCCATCTCGGGGGAGGGTTCGGAAGCTGCAAGGTGTTTCGGCTTAGCCAGCTTGCGATGCGGTTGGCTTTGAGTAGGAATCACGCGGCATAGCAGTAGAGTATTGCTTGGAGTTTGCTCGTGCCCTAGTTCGGAAAGGAAATCCCGCTCAGGATACTCGAAGCGGTGACCGGTGAGCGTTTGCGCTCGGACAGTGATTTTACCGTCTTTCGAAGTGAAATGAACGGGAACCAAAAGCTCCAAGGTGCGAAATCCTTTCCTCAGTTGCCTCGATTGCCAGAGGCAACCGCTTCCTCGCTTCCCGCGATGAAGCCGTCACTCGTCGAACGGAGGGTGATTGGCCCGATTCCGTTTCGTGACGACCGGATTAAGGTGATTCTGGATGATGCCCGGCAAGATCGTCATCAGGTCGCCGGTCACAAGAGCTGAACGCGCATCGGCAGTCGATGGAGCGAAGCAGTTTGATTTGGAAATCCAGAAGCCGCCCGTCGGATGGAGCCTTGCTGCCCCGGAGCTCTTCTGTGATCGCTTCGCTTTCTTTGTTTGATAGACCCGCAGCGGCCACATCCTCCAGCATGAAGAATAGGAGAGTGCGCCCAAGAAGATTCAGAAGGTTCCTGCAATGAGCGGACACCGAGCGTTCATTCGAACTGTCGGAGAACCGTTGGTAAGCGATCTCAAGGAAATGAGGCAGACGGGGCTCTGGAGGTGCCAACAACTGCTTGTAGCCTGACTTGTGGAAGATTGCGTAAGCTTCGTAAAGCGAGTGAATGCGACGTTCATGCTCGTCGAGTGTGAGGATAAGACGCTGATCATCCTTCTCTGGATCGTGTATGCACAAAGCGTCATAGGCTTTCACGTTGGCACGGATGCTGTAGCGCTGGATCGTCTGACGGAAGCCAATGGACGCACGGATCTGATCAAGAGGAGATTCTTCAATCTCGGTCTTGTGATCTCGCGCCTTCTTTCGCCATCCAGCCAACGGTTCGACGACTTCGTGAGGATCGACATTGGTTGTGAGGAGATCAAGGAAGCGGAGCAGGGAGACTTTGTTGCGATTTGGGCGCAGAATGAACTTGGGGGCTTCTTTTGAGTGATCGTGGAGGACTCCAAGAAGTTGAACGGACGTGAGCTCGCATCTAAAACCAAGCACCACATCATGGTAGGACACCTGCGGAAGTTCGCCTGCGAGATCTTTCGCAATTTGGTTTGCTAGCAGCTGCAACTCGGCAAGGTCCCCCTCCCATCGATATGGGTCGCCCCAGGACGGAGGCATCCACCAGAAGGGGAATCCTGGGCTGCTGTCGAAACGGTCAAATCTCCGGACAAGTTCTCTTCCAGATCGCCGAGCAACTTTGCACCACCCCGATAAGAGCTCAATTTGGCGAGCGGAAGGAGTCGGCCCTTGTAGGGGTCCTCCTCCAGAAGAACAAAAACATCCTCAATCAGATCCGAGAGGTTCTGATGAATTTTGGTGTATTGTGGATCGAGCTCAGCTTCGTAGGTGGGCGTGTTCGCTCAAATGAAGCCTTAGTAAAGGCTTTAAGGTTTTCCTCTTGGGTGAAACGGCTTGAAAAATCTTTGAAATCCGCCCTCTTCTCAGAAAACAGTCCTTTGGTATGGGCGTGAATGATTTCCGCCAATTCGGCTGGATGACGAAGATAAAGCGAATCTTCGTTCCGCCAAATGACGCCTTCATTCATCCAAGCTGTCTCTGCGAAGCCCTGGGGGCCGATCAGCATACCAAAATGTGTAGCTTCATTTGGCCGGGATTTCGCATGCCGGGAACTGACTTCTCTCGGCGCTCAGCAGAGGGATGCTGATGTAATTTTCGGAGTTGAAGGTGTAATTATTCGATGAAAGCTCAAAACCCGCAAACGCTTCAGCAAAGGCAATGCAGGCTTTTTGGAAAGGCGTTTCTACCCAAGGCTCTTCGCTACCCAAGCTCGGGGATTGGCTCAAGGTCCTGAGGGACTTCATTATCATTATGTTTCACGGCCTTGGAATGGAGGTGTATATGCGAGCGGGGGAGTTGATTTATTCCCATTCTGCGGTGTTAAAGCCCAGGGTCTTTGCATTCTCGGCGACAGCACGTTTGGTTTGATCCTGTGCTGCCGTTGGCGTGGCTGGCCTCGATCTCGATGCGGACATTAACCTCGGCATTTGGATCCGGCGGTAAGTGTTTGCGATTATTTCTTCGGCGATCTCTGCAACGAGTCGCATCTTGGCTGCGGCCTGGGGCGAAAGACTGTGGCGGAGCCAGTGAAATGACCCCAGCCTTGGGCGAAAGGGCGGCAGTTCCCGCATGGCGGCTGGGCTTGGGGGTGTATGGCCGGACGGAGGGGGAGGCTTCCCCTGGATGCACGTGGGTAGCCGGGCGGCTTTGCCCAGGCTGGCGGTGGCGTTGGGCTGGGCGTATTGGCGCGAGGCACGATTCGCCCAAAGCTTGCATTCGTGCCTGGCCGCTTCGGGTTCGATGAGCAGCAGTGTGTCGTCGAATTGGACATTTGCGTCTCCGAACTTGAAGCCGTCGAACTTCCCTTCGTGTTCGCCGTAGGCTGTGGCGAAGAAATCGCGGGTTCCAGCACCTTTACGATGGCTTGCGCGATCACGCCACGATCCGTGAGGGGGCGCGGCAGATAGAGATAGCGCTGCGTGTCCTCCCAGAAGTCCGCTGCTTTGATGGCAGGCTTGTCGGACTTCCAGTAAAGCTCCTTGAGCTTGGTGCGCAGGTGAATGGGCGACCATGTGGCGATGAGCCATTCGTTGTCGATGCACACGCGTTCAATCTCGGGTCCTAAGGCCGCACCACTGGTGTTCAGGGCGACAGATTCCACGCTCGGCTTGCCAGTGGGGCTGTCCTGCGACGGGCAGAGGGTTACGGAAGCATTCGCAGAGCCACTCGCGGCAACACGTCCTCGGCACCCTTGAGCTCTTTTTTTGCTTGCTCGGCTTGGAGGTTATCCAGCACCAGCCGCATGGCGGCGACATCCTCGACGATCGAGTTCCACGCGAGGGCCACGCGGATGCAATCGCGTAGCCGCGTCAACGCACCGTGATCGGGGGCAAGGAAAAGCAGGCGATTGCCACGATATCTTGGTTTCGTGCCATTGTTCCGCATGTAGTCTAGCACTGCATCGTTGGCGAGACGGGGTTCCTCCTTGGAATGGAACTGCTCGGGCGGCAGCACAACGAGACGTAGCGCACTGTCGTCAGGCACATCGCTGTGCGGGGTGAAGATGTGGATGCCATTGAAGCAGGTCGCCCCGACGGCGAGTTTTTTCACGATCTCCGCCATGCGCCCGCGCACTTCATTCTTGTCCTCGAAGCGCTGCTTCCGCTCTTCCATTTCGCGCCGCAGATTGGCGCGGGTGTCGAACCAATAGCGGGTAGCATCCTGGGATTTGTCGCCGGAGGAACCTCAGTAGTGGAGTTGGATCCGCGAGTCGATTCAGAGCGTCCGTGTAGAGCGAGGAGGTTTGGCCTGGCTGTAGGCAGCCAAGCATCACCCTTGCCCGGTCAATCCCGCGGGTTCCGGGCCTCATGCTTGTGGATGAGGGGCGCTGCTCAGGAAGACCGTGCGAGCCACGCGACGAGCGGCCTGCACGGAGCCGAAGCGCGTTTCCTTGGCTTCCAGCATGGTGGTCTCGGCCTTCTCACCGTCGATGTCACGATCCATTACCGCATCCCAACCAGCGCCTAGGTAGTAAATCAGCTCGTTGCGCGCACTGCCGTCGTAGAGTGGCAGGCTGCCGGGCAGGATCATGAGATCCTTGTTGTTATCCTGCCACAGGCGGAAAATCACCTTGGCCATGAGCTTCAGTACGCCGCGAGTACGCTGGAATCCGTCAATCGTCGTCCATTCCTCGTAAAGCTGGGCAAAGACTTCCGGGTGGATGGGGTAGCTTTGATCATCCGATCAAAGTAACGAGCCTCCTGTGTTTCCTGCGGCACCTTGGCGCCTTCATCCACATAGGCGTCAGCAAAGGCGCGGCAGACTTGGTCGCGTGCCTTGGCGTCTTTGATTTGCTCAAACAACCGCCTGCGCACGATCTCGAATGCCTCTTCTGGCGCAACGGTTTTCCAGAGTGCTTGGACTCGGTTGAAAACAGCTTCCAGCGCTTTAAGGGCGGAAACGCCGCGTGGACCGCTCTACCTGGTTGTCAGATTCAGGCAAGGATGCCAACACGACCGCATTTGGAACCAACTTGGCAGCCTCCGTGAGTGACTGGATGAAACTTAGGTTGCTGTCGTAAGTGCCACCACTCAACGCTTGGCTTTCCACAAATTGTCGAATGTAAACGACCAACTCATCTAGCAGAACCACGCATGGGGCAAAACGAGAGAGCAACGCAGCGAGAACTTCCTTGCCGGGTGAGGTCCCGCTTTCGTCCGCCTCTTTGACCATGGCATAGCCTTCTGCCTTTCCTAACTGCCACGCCATTTCACCCCACAGGGTGCGGATGGATTGTTGTCCATGCTTCCATGGTTGACCCGGAGCGTGGGTAACCCCATCCAGTACAGCCACCTGTGCTTGCGGCACATCCATCAAACTGACTTGATCCAGCAACGCAGGGATGCCCATAAGATCACCCAGTGCGCACTGGCGCGTGGCCAAGTGATAGACGGCAAGCATTGTGTGTGTTTTACCACCACCAAACGCGGTTTGAAGTTGGATAACGGGCTCGCCGCCTTTTCCGTTTAGGCGTTGAGCTACTTGAGATAGCAGCCGCCCCATCCCTTCAGTAATGAATGTGCGCTCGTAGAATGCCTTTGCGTCGCCGTATTCCGGCGTTGCTTTGCCACTGCGCACCATGGTCAGATCAGCCGCAAATTCTGATTGCTGGAACGTGCCGTTGAGCACGTCTGGGTGTGGGACGATGATTTCTCTCCAAGGTTTTAGGCTCATAAATTTAATAGGATTGAGGGTTAGCTAAATAGGTCTCCTGCGCAGGTTCGGGAATTGAAGCAGCAGCGGACTCGATGCCGGTCCAGCTCGGTGACGAGCTCGTTGTAGGCGCGGGCGTCTTCGGCCCGGCCTTGGCGTTCGCAGAGGGTGTAGAGGCGGTAGGCGAGCTGGCGGACGGCCTCGGCTCTTGCTGCCGCAGGGCGCCGAGGAGCTGCGCCGGCGGCGGATTCGCCGTCCTTGCGTCAGGCGCCGGATGAGCTGGTGCAGTGCCTCCCAGACGGGCAGCCGCTTGTCGGTGCGCGGATCCCAGTCTCGGGGTACTCGCCGAACTTCCGCAGACGCACCTTGCCGCCGCCGCTTTGACAACACGCCGGCTTCCTTCATGGCCGTCCACGCTGGTCGCCTTGGCGCGGGCCAGTACGTCGGCGTCGCCGAAGACGCCTTCGGTCCAGCCGTGCTGCTCGAACCAGTGCAGGCAGAACTGGGTGTCGGCGTCGAAGTCGTCCTCGGCGAGGAAGCGGTTGATGAGCTGAAGGGCGGTCTTCACGCTCATCGGGCGTGCCGTCGGCCTCGAGCACGGCGGCGTACTTCGAGAAGACCGCCATGCCGGGGCCGATGATGGCCTGCGAAAGGTCCACCGGGGCCACGGGCGAACGGTCGTCGCCGGAACCCTTGGTCATCTCGTCGAGCGCGTCGGGCAGCACGCCGTTGCAGCTCGCGGATGAACTCGCGGCGGGAAATGGAGGGGGCGTCGGCAGGCGCGCTTTGCGGCAGACGAGGACGATGCTGGAGGCGAGGGCGTTGGTGCCTTGCCCAATCATCCGCGAAGCGTTCTCTGTTCGCAGTGCGCCATGTGCCGCTGAGCAACGACAGTAACCGGCATTGACTGCACCGCTCCGAGGAATGTGACCCAGCCGGCTGGATGTCGTGCCTCTGTCGCTGCTCGTCTCCGACTGCTTGAAGGCGTAGTAGATCGTAGATCGGGGCTGCCGGGGTGCGCCTGATCATGCCAGCCCGCGCATCGCTAGACGTCATTCCGTCGAGGAAGAACACTTCGGCCTGGTCTTTGCCCGCGTGGCGGTATGGCGCTCGCAGACCAGCCCTTCGGCTTTTGGGACGGCAATCGTGGTCGAGACAGGATCTGGATACACTGGGACTGTAGACGCGCGGCGGCGCTTCAGACGTAGAAAAAGTCCGAGAGCGTCGGCGTAGGCCACGTTGTCGTAGTAGGGTGGGATCGCTGGAGACGAACTTTACCCTGCGATACAGTGTCTGACGTTTGTGCGCCGGCTCGCACGGCATACCCCGGAACCATGACTCGGAGTCTGATGCGAACACCTTGGCGTGCGCCTCTTGCCAAGTCCATCGACGAAAACGTCCCACGAACCCGAGGAGTCTCCCAGCGGATTAGCCTCAGCAAAATCCCAAGCCATCGGAATGGCCTGCCGACCAAAGAGGTGCTGCGAGTGCACATGGAGCAATCGGTCTCCCAAGTCGGCAAACGAGTTCCCGAGGTCCGCCATCTTGTCGAGCGCGAACGCGAGATAGACGCTGACGGCTTCTGCGTAGGCACGGGGACTGGAGCCGCCTTGCTCGCGGCGTGCGAGACCTTGCCGTCTGTCGTCCCATCGCTGACAATTGGCGCACGCGGGCTTCTTCCTAACGATTGGAAATCCGGATGATCGTCTCTGCCGTGCGTTCGCCAGTTAGGCTCGCTGAAGGTCGTAAGGCCGACCAATTGTCGTGGAGTAAAAAGCTCGCCGTAGGTCGTGAGTCCGTAGCTGAAGGTCCAGAAATTTCGGTGGTCGTCTGGTAATGGCGTTTCGGGTCGCCATGTCGGCTTTGCGGTTCTTGCGATTGATTCCGCCTGAGTTGCATCCGTTGGCTGCGAGATAGACCTGCGCCCTGGCGTAGCTCCTGGGTGGCAACGATGGCCATGAGCTTGGCTGACCCATACGCCCGGCACTTGCCTTCCGCTCGGATGTAATCCTATCGATCGGCACGTCCGGACAGCAGGCAGCGGACCTTTCGCCCCCGAGACAGCTCTTGTTCCCCTTCCGCTTCCTGGCGGCGGAGTTCCCGAGCCTTGACGGCGAAAGCGATAGGCGCCGGCTTGCACCGACCGGCTGCACGTAGGCTTGCTTGCCTGCTTTTCTGGAGCATGATGAAACTTGAGGCCAATGGGACATCAACATGTGAAAATGCGGGGTTCGAACTTTTGACCGTCCGCGCCCAGAGCCACGAAATGACCGTGAGTTTCTGTCCTACGAGTGGCTTTAGGTCAGGCCGTTCCTTCGCCATGTCCGGAGTAATTTCGATCAGAGGATAGAGGTCGCCGATGGTCTTCGCTGCCTCATTTCGCAACCAAGTGCCGTAGTGCCGGACATCATCTCCGAGACCAGTTGCTCCAGTCCAAGACCTATCCAGTCCTAAATCTTTCTTCCGTCCTTTTGCAGCGAGGCTGACCGGCGGTCGCCCGGCAAACTTTGGCGGAATTTCAATCATCGCCTTGTTGATGAGCACTGGCCACAGGATTGAGGTCGCTGGCGTAAGCCTCAAGCCCCAGCCGCTGCGCCTCCAGCGGGATGGCTCCGCCACCGGCAAAGCGGATCGTGCAGGGCGGGCAGTTTGTCGGGATTGAACAGCTCGGCGGCCTGCGGGTGGTCCTTGTTCAGCTCGCACACCTCCCGCCACGAGCGGCGAATCTCGGCGCGGGCACGCTCCAGCACTTCCTCGTTGGTGGTGTTCTCCCACAGCACGAGGTCTTCGATAATTTTGAATAGTCTGTTCCGCTCGATGGCGGCGTCCTTCTTGTTCATCCCGTATTTGAACCCGCCGCCCTGCTGGTAGCCGGGATCATTGACCAACTGCGCAAAGATGACCGCCTCGCGCCGCCGCCAGCGGCCGCCGCGCCCACCACAGATGCAGCGTCGAAGGATGCCCATGCCGGATGGACTTCTCCCGCGCACAAGCCTTGTTGATGGCGTCGAGCGGCAACGCGACTTCGATGAGCTTGCGTGGTGATTTGATGGGGTAGTCGGACATGAAGAGATAAAAATGGAAAACTAATCCAAGTGGCCGGTAGGCTTGTTCGATTTCGTGAATGAGAAACTCCGCAAAGCTGCGGATGCCTTGCAGGTATTGAGGATTGATGTGGGCTGGTGGTGCAGATTTGCTTTGAGATTCTTGAGGGATTGTTGGTTCACAAAATCCACGGGCAGATCACCCTTGGCGTAATCTGGGAAGAGACGCGTCATTTCCGGCAGGTAATCCGAGGAGTGTAGGGGATTCGTGAAATGGTGGCGGCCAGATGGATTGCCATAGTCCAGCCATGCTTGGAGTGCATTCCCCGCGTGATGGAGCGCGAAAAAATCCTCAAAGTTGTGGTAGGAAAAGAGAAAGTGAGGAATGCCGGCAGGTTTGTTTTTGTAATTGTCCGCGCAGCTTTGATCGTTGCGATGGTAGAGATCAAAGTCCGCCCAAATCTCGATGGAGGAGGTTTTGTTTTCCTTGCGCTTGGCTTGGTAATTCTTAACCAGCGTTTTGTATTCTCCGCTTTTGGCGATGGCGCTTTCGGGCGAGATGAAAATGAGCGGCGGCTGGAAGCGACCTGTTTCCAGCGGCAGATCATCCAGAAAGCCTTGCAAACGCCGGAGGTAAGCCCACTCGGACTGACCTTCACAAACGATGATGTGGCGACGGGTTGGCATGATACGATCAGAGAGCGGGATGAGGGATAGCGGAATAAAAACCTGCGAGGTATTGCTTGCGGAAGTTGGTGACGTTGCGGATGTCCTCGCCTTGGTTTTTGAGATCGGTCAAACGCTGGATGAGCGTGCCATTGGCTAGGGTCTTGCGGACGAGAGCAATTTCGAGAGGCGTAAGATGGAGTCATCTAGCACATCGGTATTGTGGGTGGTGATGATGAGCTGTGCGCCTTTGGGGTTGGTGCGGCGTTTTTTAAACATGAGAAGTAATTCTCGCATCAAAAGCGGGTGGAGAGAGCATTCCAGCTCATCCACTAAAACCACGCCGCCCGTTTCCAAGGCATGAAGGATCAGCCCCACGAGACCCGCTACGCGCTGCGTTCCTGCGGATTCGTGCTTGATGAAGTCAAAGATCGCTTGCCTGCCATTCACGTCCAGATGATGGGAGGTGATATTTACGGAATGACGAGTGCCGGTGTCTGAATCTACCCGCATAATGCGAGGGCGGATTTTTTTCGCCAGCCGCAAGCTCTTGCTCGGTGATCTCGATGTCCGTGATGTCGATGTTTAGCTTGCGCACCACTTCGGTAATCCGCCCGAGCGCTTCTTTCTCATCGCCACCGAGAGCCGATGCGAAGTGATTTACGGCGTGGGGGAGAACAACGGCATGTTGATTGGCATAAAATTCCAAACGGTCTCTAAAATAGAGAAATACTCTGCGGAGGTCCTGGATGAAGCCCAAGATAGGCCAGTCCCACGCGGTGCAAAAATAGTTTCTGTCTGGTGCCCCTCGCCATCCGAGCACTCGACACGAACGATGTCTGCCAGCTTGGAATTTGAGTAATTTTCCGACAGAATTTTTGCCGAAAATGAGGATTCAAGCTCATGGATTTGACACAAAAGCTGGCCATTTTTCTGCAATGACTCCGCTGCAATTTTCTGATGATTGAAGCAGATGCAATACTCATACAAATCCTCGCCGATCACGAATTGAAGAGTGAGAGTGGAGTCTGAGAATTTCGGGTTGAGGAGGTTTGACTCGCAGGCATCGCTGAGTTCCGTGCCTTTGACGACGAGCTGCTTTGCAGCGTGGAAAACGCCTTGAGAAGATTTGTTTTGCCCGAGGCGTCTGGAGCCAAAGAACGCAACACAAGGCACGGGACGTTTGCCAGCATGATCGAAAAACGCCACTCTCTCTGATGTCTGATGCCCATTCGGAGCCTTGCCCTCGGCATAGGTGAAGTCGAGAGTGAGATCTAGAATCGATCGGAAGTTTTGGATATGGAAGGTGGTAATCATCGTTTTTTTGGCGATTTCAGAGCAATAATGCCTTTAAATCGACGCTAGAAAAGGAATATATGCATTTTTTTGTTTATCTTTGGTGTCAGGGAATTGGATGGGTAGCGTGGGCGAGCAAACTGCGAAGATCGAAATTGACGGAAGCCACTCCAGCCGGGCTCTTGTTTGAATGGGTGCGAGATGTAGTGTGGGCTGTCGATGCTGTCATCCTCTCCTACAAGGACGATGGCGAGGTGATACTTGGCTCCCTGATTCCAACTGTGGAAGATCTCGTTCTGGTCACCGTGACGGTGCTCGCACCTTTGACGCGGCCTTTGACCTCGATGTGGCGGGATTCGGGTATTTTGCCATCCACAGCAGGCGCGTAGGAGGTGATGTCCCATCCGCATTTCTGCGCAGACACGTCCACCACACGGCAGCCACGGGCTTCTTCGGCGAGGCGAACGGCGTTCATGGCAAGCAGCCCGATGCGGGAGCGGGCTTCGGGGTCGGCGGAGAAGGTCGCGGTAGCGACATCCGGGGCAGGTTCGCCGCGGAGTTCTCGGAGGAGGCCAATGGGGACCACGAGGGCTCCGCCGAGCACGACGGGCGTGCCATTGGTGACGTGGCGCATGGATTGCAGCTCCTTCTTCCGGTTTTCTAGGCGGCCTTCGAGGTCGTTGATGGTGCGCTGGATGTTGTCGAGATTCAGGCGCACGTCTTTGCCGGCTTCCTGATCTTCTTTGAGGCGCATCCATCGGTCAGACCAGTAGGCGATTTCCTTGGTCAACCTCTCGTGGACAGCGGCGAGGGTCTTGTCCACATGGGCGATGCGGCGCGTGGCAACTTCGGCGTAATGCTCGGGGACGAGTGTGGTGGCGGCGAGGGCGAGGGCTCGTTGCCTTGGTTGGCGCGGATCCAGTCGGACTGGAGCAGGCCGACGAGCAAATCACGGTCGCCAGCGGCGAGTGGTTCGTAATCGAGGTGCGGTGCCCAACCGGCGAAGCTGGCCTTGCCATCGGGCGTGACGTGGATGAACTGGAGCCGCTTCGAGAGGACGGTGCTGTCGCCGGATTTGATCTCGTGGGTGATGAGGAAGAGTAGGGAGGCGTCCGTGCCATCGTCGGCGGGATCCACCAGAATCGCGCCCTGGCGCATTAGATTGCTGTGTTGCTCCAGAACGAGGTCGCTGACGGCGAGCATCAGCGGATGACCCGGGTGGATCATCTGAGCGAAAGCAATGTTAGGTTTATCGAGCGGGCGGACGGCTTCCTTGGTGAAGCAGACGCGCTCGTAGCGTTTCAGGACAGGAGCGAGTCTCACGGCGGTTGCGACCGCTGATCTGCGCGGTCGCGCTCGCGCGGATGAGGGCTGGGACGTGGGTGATCTCGAAACGGCCGGACTCGCGTGGATACATGCCTCCGCTGAGACTTTCGAAGGCTTTGGCGAAAAAAGAGCGGACGAAATAAGGCTGCAGGCGGCGGGCCTCGGCGATTTCCATCTGTTCCTTCACGGCGAACAGGCGCTCGGTGCTCATGGTTTCCTGCGCGAGGGCATTGCGTTCGAGCAGATTCTTGATGTGGGCAGCGTCGAGGGCGTTGTCGATGCTCTTGAGGCGTTCGGCGTGGCGCTCGGGTTGATCGTTGTAGCGGATGGCGTCCAGTAGCAGGTCCTTGAGGCTCTCTTTCCTCGAAGACCTCGCCCAGGATGTCGAAGACGCGGCCATTGAAGGCTTCGTTGATCGTTTCCAGCTTGGTGAGCAAGCGGTGATAAACCTCGCCCTCGCGGGTTTCCTTGGCGACGAGGTTCCAGAGATGGCAGACCTGCTGTTGGCCGATGCGGTGGATGCGGCCGAAGCGCTGTTCCAGGCGGTTCGGGTTCCACGGCAGGTCGTAGTTCACCATCAGATTGGCGTTCTGGAGGTTCACGCCTTCACCCGCGGCATCAGTGGCCAGCAGGATGCGGACTTCCGGATCGGAGCGGAACATTTCCTGGCGTTTGCGCCGTTCGTCGCGATGCACGCTGCCGTGGATGGTGGTGATGGCGTCGGGGGTGCCAAGCACGCCGCCGATCCTCCGTTCCAGATAGTTCAAGGTGTCCTTGTGCTCGGTGAAGAGGATCATCTTGCGCTGACGCCCGTCGGCATCGCGCATGTGGGGATTGTTTTGGAGGATCTGGGAAAGCTCGTCCCATTTGCGGTCCATGCCTGAATCCACCACGCCACGGGCCTGCACGACGAGGTCAGCGAGAATGATGATCTCAGCTTCCAGTTCTGCGATGGTCGCCGCAGCAGTGGCGGTATCAGTGAGCTTCTCCTCCAGTTCTTCCTGCTCCTCAGCGGTAAGATCGTCGTCGTCTTCCGGTGGAGCTTCTAGAAGCTTGGGCGGTGATCTGCTGGCCTCTGGATAGGAGCTTGTCCTGTTGAAGTCGGTTTTCCAAGCGCTCCTTGCGGCGCTTGAGAGATTGGAAGATGGCTTCGGGACTGGAGGCGAGGCGACGCTGGAGGGCGGTCAGCGCGAATCCAACGGAGCCTTTGCGCGGACCTTGAGGGCATCGGCCTTGCCCATCTCGGTCTTCACGTAGGAGGTGACCGCCTCGTAGAGAGCGGCCTCCATATCGGAGAGCTTGTAGTTTGCCGTGTAGGCTTTGCGCTCAGGGAAGAGATGTGTGCCATCGAATCGGAGCATTTCCTCCTTCACCATGCGGCGCATCAGGTCGCTGGCGTCAACCTGTGAGCGCCATCGCCACCGCCTCGAAATTTTCCGTAGAAGCGGTCGGAATCCAGCAGAGAAAGGAAAGCTGGAAGTCCTCGTCCTTGCCGTTGTGAGGCGTGGCGGACATCAGCAGAAGGTGGCGGGTGCGTGCTCCAAGCTTTTCCGCAAAGAGGAAGCGTCCAGTCTTCTTGACCTCGCTGCCGAAGAAATGAGCGGAGAGCTTGTGCGCCTCATCGAAGATCACCAGGTCCCAGGTGGTGGCGAGGAGTTTCTCTTGGAGCTCTTCATTCCGCGCCATCTGGTCGAGCCGGACAATCAGGTGATCGAGATCCTCGAAGGGATTGCCTGTGGGGGTGGCTGCCTCCAGCGCGGCCGAGAAGACATTGAACTGAAGCCCGAACTTCTCGAACAACTCGTCGCGCCATTGCTCCACCAAACTGCCGGGGGCGACCACGAGAATGCGGCGGGAATCGGCCCGCATGATGAGTTCGCGGATGTGAGAGGCCCGCCATGATGGTCTTGCCTGCACCGGGGTCGTCTGCCAGCACAAAGCGCAGGCGGCTGGCGCGGGAGCATGGATTCATAAACGGCGGTGATCTGGTGCGGCAGCGGCTCCACATTCGACGTGTGGACGGCCATCATGGGGTCGAATAGGAAGGCGAGGTCGATACGCTTGGCCTCGACCGCCAGTTTGAAGGCCTCGCCGTCGCCATCGAAGGACCAAGGACGTTCCGAAGTGGCAATGCTGATATTCTCCTCATCGGCGCGGTTCAACAGGCGGTCTTTGAGCGTGCCATCCGGCGTCTTGTAAATCACCTGAACCGCACCATCGCCGATTGGAACGACAGCGACGACGCTGCCAATGGCGGCGGGTTCGAGCCCGGTGATAGCGAGGCCGGGGGTGATGTCTTCGAGGATGATCATTTTAGTTTTATGAAGTCGTCAGATATGGTGAGTGGCTCATTTATTCTCCGCCTCCCAGTTCCCCAGCACCTCACCGAGGACGACGGTGTAGGTGAGGTTGTCGTGCTCAAGGTCTACATCGGGGAGGAACTCGTCGTCGAGGGCGGAGAGAAGGGGCTGGATGTTGGATTCGTCGAGGCCGGAGCCTTTGAGGATGATGACCGTGCCGGCGATCGTGCCATTGGTGAGGTAGTGGAGATCGACCGCTGCGACGTCATTCCCGCCGCGCTGGGCGAGAAAACGTTCGGACGAGGGTGTGCGGAGGGTGCGTTTCCAGGTAAGGTTCATGTCAGTGAGGTGAGAATCCAGTGAGACAATGCGAGTGAGGCCGGAATGGCCGTGATGAGAACGAGACAACCGCCGCCTTTGCTACTGCTGCGGTAGCCCACACCGCTGCCGGGGATGCTGAAAGCCGAGTAGCGTTACCGCGAGCACTTTACCGACGCGAAATCCCTACCGCCGACCGAATAGCCGACGCCCGATTTGCTCAGGTTTACCCTGAACGGCCCAAAATTGACGGATTTGCGGTAAAAAAGACCCATAGGGTAGTGCTAAGGATGCGGTAATTGAAGCTGGTGATAACAGATAGGGTGGGACATCTACGGGGGCAGGTTACGGAAAACTGAGATTTACCTGAAAACCCGAAATTTCAGCTCAGGCGCAGTTCAGCAGATATGGGGCGGCTCTCTCAAGGTTAATCAGCCATCGACTCGTCGTCTGCCCGGGTTTCATTCGAGGTTGGAGTCGGCTTTAGAGAGCGGATGCCATTCTTCGAATACGTCCGGCTCCTTTTTGTCGGCGGCGATTGCCTTCTTAACTCCACTCAAATCCTTGTGGATCAACACCTTGAATTTCGGTTTCCAGTCATCTCCTTTCTTGCCGAACGCCTCGCCGGGGATTCCGATCAACTCGTCCAGGGTTTTTCGGAACCGGTAGAACTGCCTGCGCACGGCCTCGTTTTGGGGTGTGCCGGTCGCCGGATTGCGCCACCTAGGCTCCAACGCAAGGTGCATCAGGATCTCGTAGTCCTTGGCGTGGGTCCTGGCGTTGGATTTCTGGAATCGGTGATCCTTCCGCTGGCCGTCGCAGGAGGCAACGATCCGACCACCCGAGGCAACCTCGATGGTGAGCATGTCCCAACGCCAGCCGGACTGGACGAGAAAGAGCGGTTTTTTGCGCTTTTTCGATCCAGCCACGGGAAATGGAGTGGCCAGCGCAGGGACGGTGGTGAGCTTGCGCCAGTTGCTCAGATACGGATACCAGCGTCAGCCGGTTTGCCGAGGCAAGTGCTTGGAGGGGCGGCGTGATCCATCGGGCGGAGGGCAACAACACCGTGGCATCCTGGCGTGCCACTAGATCGCTGGCGATTCGCCCGTGATCGCCAAAATGTCCCTCTGGTAAGCAGAGCACAATGGGTCGGATGGGGTCGCTGCCATTCTGGGCTGTGCCGATCTGTCGGGTGAAGCCCTGGGATTCGTAGCGGTTGGCCGTGAAACCGAGGGCTTTGCTCAGCGCGGTGGCAATGGCCGCCCAATCGGGAGTGAGGGGTGCGACATCTTCGGCGGTCAATGGCAGTGGCGGAGCGTCCGGTGCGTCGTCGCCGACAATCCCCACAAACCCATCCGTCCCATCCGGCACGACATCAAGCCGCCGCGATGGTCGTTTCGGATCGAGCACGGTTTCGGCGTGACCTGACACCCGTTTGAGGAACGGAAGGCAGGATTCCCAACCGTCGCCGAGGTGATGCCGCCAATCGCTGGTGGCAAACTCCCCTGCCCCGAGCTTCTCAAGCGCTTGCCACAAGCTGGACGTCATCATTGGCGAAGTGGTGTTCGATGAGCCACGCGTCGATAGCGGGATCGGAGGTGTTGCCCTGAATCGTGTCGCTCTCGGGCCGGATTTTGACCAGCACGCGGGATCGCCGGTTCGCCAGCTTGAACGAAATGGTGGCTTCCAGCAGCGTGGAGGTGGCGAGAAGGCCTGCTGGCATGTATTCCAAAGCTCCAAACACGGAAGCACGGCTGATGGTCAACTGCTGCCCGCTGTTCAAACCTAGCTTGAGGGATTTCAGCTCGGCGAACTGCACGGTAGCTAGCATGTCGCATTTCAGTGCCGACGAGCCATCACGCAGCGGCTCCAGGGAGTAGCGATTCGAATAGCCGAGCGCGGCGGGAGAACCGTGGAACACGGCACCAAACGCCTCGCGGTAAAGTTCCTGGAGTTTCACACCCCGCCCGGAAACCTGCCACTCGCCGGTGATGCGGTTGAAATTCGCCACATCCACCTGCTCAGGCCGGAAGATATGTGAGTCCCGATTGCCCTCGGCATCGACAATTCCGACGCGTTTGAGCGTGTCGCCGTGGCGGATCACAAAAGCGTCGCCGTCGGTCTCCTTAAGATGGTGGATCGTGCATGTCGGGGAACGAGCGTTTTCCTTGAACCAGGGCGACAGGATTGATTTCAAACGCTCGATTGCATCGCCTGTTACAGGAAGCGACATCATGCCGGGCTTGAGGCGAAATGACACCAGCGACCGGTCGGCATGAACTGACTGGCGGTTGAATTCCCGCAGCGCGACCTCAGGAGCATGAAGCAAGATCTTCACGGCCACATCGGCTGGCCCATCGGTGTCGTCACGGAGGCTCTGAACGATCTGGTGGTATTCCGCCTCGAAATTCAGGGAGCTCTGGCTTTCAGAAATCAGGTCGAGCAGATCGAGGTTTTCGACGAGTTCAGGGGGCGTCTGCTCGGTGCAAAAAGCCAGCACGGCGGCCAGCGCGGCGAAGTCGAAATCAGGCTCCCCAACCTGATCGATGGAAATCTCTCTGCTCCGGAAATATCCGGCATGCGGGGAGAGCAAAGCGGTAAGAGAAGCCGGTTTCATGTCCCTGAGGACACCGGCTTTCAAGAGTCGGGGGCGTCGGATGGTAGGCATATTTCAAATTGGGTGATCTTGGCGCTATCCCAAGATGGGGCATAGCAAATCCATAAACTCCCCCACATTTGGTTTTTCGCCCCTCGGGATCAATCGGATTTTTTTACCATAACCGACTTAGCCTCATCATATTATTAAGGTTGGTTAAGCATTTTTTTCGGCACCTCTAGCTGTGCTGCCTGCGTTCTGTTAGATGCCCACATGTGGGGGTGTTGGCACCGGGACAAACGGGACATGTCCCATTCCCCTCCCGAAAAAAATTTCAACTTTTTTTCAGGCTGACGCGGGGGCTTGGCGGGATTCGGGGGCGGGCAACGGGACATGTCCCCCGCATGTCCATGAAGGGCGGTCATTTGACACCAGCCCCCACACCGAGATGAAAACCAACACCAAATCCGCAGCCCCCTTGGCCATCCACCGAGGCAGAAACACCCCCCATAGCAGGTCTGGATACGCCCGCGCCAAAGTCGATGAGCGCGCCAACCAACTCGCCGACATCGCCGCCACCGGGGACGAGGACAATGCCGAGTGCTGTATCGCGGATTCGTTCCGCGAGTTCCCTCCCCTCCCTGACCGATTTCCTCCGTCGGTCGGGCTGTGCCGGCGGGGGATCACTCGAAGCAGCCAATTCAACAAACCAACAAAACAACAAACTACATCAACACTATGAAATTATCAGCAACTGGATCCACCACACCCTTCGAAGCGCACCCAGAGTATGACGGCCAAGCCGTCTGCGTGGATGTGACTCCGCTCAAGAAAACCCAATCGGCCTACGGCGAGCGTGAAACCTTCCGCCTCGTATTTGAGACCACGGAACTCCGACAGAACGGCAGCCCCTATCTGCTTTTCTCCCGCAGCTTCACCCCGTCTCTGCATGAGAAGGCAGCCCTCCGCGCATTCCTCAAACAATGGATGGGGCGCGACCTGACCACCGCCGAGCAGAATGAGTTCGACACCGAATCGCTCATCGGTCGCCCGGCGCGTGTATCGGTGGTGCACTCCGACTACAACGGCACCACCTTCGCCAACATCGGATTGATCCGCGCCGACAAATCCGGTGAGCCGCTCAAGCCATCTGGCAAGTATGTCCGTCAGCGGGATCGCCAGAACAACGGCGACGAGAAGTTCCGTCAGGCGTCCAACAGCAACGAGTCCCCCACCCCATCGGATTGGCGTCGGGTCAAGGTGCACGTGGGCAAGCACAGCGGCATTGATCTGGGCGAACTCGACCGCGAGGCGGTGGAGGCATTGGCGACGAAGTGGCTGCCCACAGCGCTCGAAATGGAAAAGCCGCTCAAGGCTGACCGCGAACTCATCGCCGCCCTTCAGTTGGCCAAAGAGGCTCTTTCCTCCGAGGACGGGAAAGAGGGCAACTGCCCATTCTGATCACCCCCATCACCAAGGACTCACCACCATGATCATCGTACCCAGAGAATCCGCCTCGCATTGGTATTTCCCGGACGGCACCCCGCTCCATGACGTGCCGCGTGCCGATGGCAAAGGCGAACGCCCGACCAGCCTGCGAGACGCCCGCAAACTCGGCTTGTTTCCCTCCGTGACCAACGTGCTCGGCGTGATTTCCAATCCTGGGCTCGCTGCATGGAAACAGGAGCAAGCCATCCTTGCGGCACTCACCCTGCCGCGCCACGAAGATGAACCGCTCGACGATTTCGCTCGTCGGGTCGTCACTGACATGGCGTCGGAGGTGAAGAGTGCCGCCGACCGTGGCAGTGCCGTGCATGCCGCCATCGAGGGATACGCGCAGGGTCGCTGGCTGCCGGAGGACAAAGAAATCGCCCGGCTCTTCGAACCCGCCCGTCAGTGGTTTGACGCGGAAGTCACCCAAGTCCACTCGGTGGAAATCGCCACGGGTCACCCCGAGTGGGGATACGCCGGTCGGGTGGACTTGGTGGCCACGCTGCGATCCACCGGGCGTCCTACGGTCATCGACTTCAAGACGCAGAAAGTCAGGCGCGACAAGGCGGGCCATTTCAAGCCGCTCCTTCACGACACCTGGCCTTTGCAGCTTGAAGCGTATCGGCAGGCCTTGATCTGTCGGGACAAGGGACTGGCAAACGCCGCCATCGCCTCGGTGGTGATCGGTTCCACCGAACCCATGCCCGTGGTGGTGAAGGTGTGGGACGATGCCGACAAGGCGGGATTCTTCCGCGCCTTCCTTGCTGCCCGCGATTTGTGGGTCTGGCAGAAAAACTACTGCCCGGTGAAGGACTCGCCGGATGCAGGAGATGAGACACCGCCGACCGCTCTGGTTCCGGCCTAACAAAATCAAAAATTCAGATCCACACCCATGACCACTCCCATTTATCCGCAGTCTGCGTATCGTCGCTTCCCCATCCAGGGATTCACCCAACGTCCTAACCGCCCTCGTCGCCGCTGGCCGATGATCGTCCTCTCCTTTCTCCTCGGCCTGCTTGCGGGCTGGGTGATTCGCGGCGGAGGCGCGTGGCTTCCATGAGCGGTAGCCTGGTTGCCAGAAGCCCCGCTGACCAATTCCGTGATCTCGCCGAAACCGGTAGGAATGTCTTCCTAACGGGTCCGGCGGGGTCGGGGAAAAGTCACAACGTGCGGGACTACCTCAAACGTCATCCCGACACGCACGTCACCGCCTCAACCGGGGTGGCCGCCCTCAACGTGGGGGGTATGACCGTGCACCGTTGGAGCGGAATGTTGCTCGGACCAGCCCCAGGGCAGGATTTTGAGCAATACTTTGCGCAGCTTTCCCGCGACGCCAAACCGAACGTGCGGGCTGCCTTCAACCGGGTGCGACGCTGCGAGCGGCTAGTCATTGATGAAATCTCGATGCTCGCGGGTCGGGCGTTCGGCTATCTCGATTTTCATTGCCGCAGGGTGCGTGACGACGACCGACCATTCGGTGGCATCCAGGTGATCGGGACGGGTGACGCCCTGCAACTACCACCGGTGCGCACCAATCAAACACTGCCCTACGATTGGTTCTTCGACACCGAGGCATGGTCGGTTGCGGGATTCTGCAAGGTGGAGCTGCGCAAGATCATGCGTCAGGACGAGCCGGAATTCGTGGCCGCTCTGGGCAAGATTCGCCGGGGTGAAATTGATGCCGCCACCGAAAAGCTGCTGCGCCCACGGATCACCACCTTTCCCGCGAGGGACATCACCCGGCTATTCACCCACAACTCGATGGTCGATCGCTGGAACGACTTTTGCCTCGGCGAACTACCGGGGCCTGAGTCCACCCGCGAGGCCGACACTTGGGGACCGCACAACCAGATTGAGTTCCTCGAAAAGAACCTCCTCACGCCCAAGGTGCTGCGCCTCAAACCCGGAGCCAAGGTGATGTTCACCGTGAACAAGCCCGACGAAGGCTTCGTCAACGGCCAGACGGGCGAGGTGGTTTCCATCGGCTTCACCTCCGTGGTCGTCCACACCCAAGGCAAGGAATTGGAGGTGAGTCCCTACCGCTGGCGCTTCGATTCCAACGACAGGACGAGCGCGTGGCTTGAACAACTGCCGCTCCGATTGGCCAACGCCCTCACTATCCACAAAGCGCAGGGCCTAACACTCGACTCTGCCTTCGTTGACGTGAGGGCCGCTAGAGAACCTGGCCAAGCCTACGTCGCGCTATCGCGTGTCCGAACCCTCGCCGGACTCCATCTCAAAGACTGGCCTAAAGGCATCTTCGTCTCCCAACGCGCCCTCGATTTCCACTTCCCACCCCTCTCACCCAAATTTTCATGAACCACTCGATTCCTTCAGACATCAACTCGCTCGACCGCCTCTCCGCCGTCCAATTCTACGCTAACACGCTCGGCTGGGCGATCCACCCACTGCTTGCACCTGACCGGGGCGACCATCACGAGCGCGGGAAGAAGCCGCTTCTCAAAGGCTGGCGCAACCACACCGCTGCGGAGATCACGCCCGACTTCCTCACCAAGTATTTTGGCAACGGCTCCAGCCACAACATCGGCTGCGTTGTCAGACCGCCCTTCGTCCACGTCGATCTGGATAGCAAACCCGACGCTGGCGCCTCGGTGATGGCATGGCTCGCCACGCAAGCGGACTTGGCAACCGTGCCTCGTGAACGGACGGGCGGTGGAGCGCATCTCGCTTTCATCTGCCGCGACATCCCCGAGGTGGTGATGAAGGCGAAAAAGGCACCCACCTGCCAGATCAACGACAAGGTGAGCGCCGAGCTTTATCTCGACGGCCTCAACTTGGTGCTCTCGCCATCGGTTCACAAAAGCGGTCACCTGTATTCCTGGGAAGTGACCGGCGACATCCCCGAGGTGAGCTGGGTGCAGCTCTGCCGCTGGTTTGGATTTTCCGCCCCGGAAGCAAAGAAGCGTGGACGCCCCGGTAAGGAAAAGCCGTGGTGGTCGAAATGGGAGCAGGATCTCCGCACCCTCGATCTCGCAGGTGTGATGGAAGACCTCAACCGCTTGGGTGAGTGCCTCGACCCAGATCACAACAAGTGGTCGGTGCGTTGCCCGTGGGAGGCAGATCACACCGGCGGAGTGGCCGAAACACCGGGGTCGGACACGATCATCTTCAACCAGCCCGAAACCATGCCCGGTTTCAAGTGCCTGCATTCTCATTGCGAGTCACACGGCATCCGGGATCTCATCGAATGGGCCGAGGCACAAAAGCCGGGGATCATCACCTCACGCTGCGCCAACCTGCGTGCTTGGTCGCCGGGAACCACCAACGCCACCGGCAGACCCCGCATCATCCTACCCGCCCTCGGTCGCTCCAACAGTGAGTTCGGCAAGGAGCTGGGTGGATACATCGCCCCGGCACTCGATCTATTCCGCTTCTCAAGCAACGTGGTGGAAATCGCCACCGTGCCCGCTGCTGATAACAAAGGCGCGATCCCCGGTCACATGATCTCAACAATCCGCCCCACGGAACTGGTCACGGCGGTGGAGAGAACGGTGGAAACCGGCGTGCTGCGGGAAGACGACGCGGGCGACGAAGTGTTCATTCCAAAGAGCATGAGCGAGGCGGATGCGCGGATCACCTTGGTCAGTGGCGTATTTAGCAATGCCCTGCCCCGCATCCGACGGGTGCTCGACGTGCCGGTTCCACATTTCTCGGACGACGGGAAAATCATCTACCCGAACCCCGGCTACGACGAGCGCTTCGGCACCTGGTTGAATCCCCACGCCCCGAAACTCAAGACCATGGGCCACAGCGAGGCGATTCGCTGGCTACTCAACGACCTTTTCGGTTTACCGGAACATGGCGGGTTCTGGTGGCACGACGAACAAGCACGGGTTCACGCCCTCGCCCGCTTCATCACGCCCTTCTGCCGGGGACTGATGGGCTGGAAGCGCACCCCGCTCTGGATCTTCGATGGCAACCGCGAGGGCTGCGGCAAGGACACCTGCGCCGATCTCACCCACGTCGCCTACACCGGCCGTTCCATCGTCTGCGCCCCACTCTCCAAGGAATGCGACGACGAGATGCGCAAACGGATCACCTCCGCGCTGATGGCAGGCAGTCGCTTCTTCCACTTGGCGAACATGAAAGGCCACGTCCGCTACGCCTCACTCGAAGCCGCCACCGACAACTCAGGCGTGTGGGAGGATCGCCGCCTCGGGGTGAGCGAAACCCTCACGCTTCCCAACGAGACGGAGTTTTCTTTCTCGGCGAACAACGCGACCTGGGAACCGGACATCGAGCGTCGTTGCCGAAGAATCCGCCTCCGCTTCACCGCCGAGGAAATCAACAGCCACCGCTACCGCTACCCCGACATCAAAGGCTGGGTCAGGCAGCACCGTGCGGAGCTTCTTTCGGCAGTGGCCGCCTTGGTCAACGAGTGGGTGCGGCAAGGCTGCCCGCCAGGCCCATCGCCCTTCACCTCGTTTCCTGAATGGGGGCAGGTGGTCGGTGGCATCCTTCACTGCGCCGGGTTGCCTGACCCGTGTTTGCCCCACGAGGACAGCCAGTCATCGGGCGACCAATCGACCCGTGCGATGCGGGATTTCTACCAACTCGCCTTCGATCATTTCGGTGACCGCGAGGTGCTCAAGAAGGAATTTCAGGAGTTCGTTCAGCAGGACGAGGGCGTCCACGACCTCTTTGACTGGATTGATTTCACCGCGCGGCGGGGAATGATTAGCTTCGGCAAGCTCGTCACCAAGTTCGACAAGCGGGAATTAGGCGGGATCACGTTCCGCATCAAGCAGACCTCCAAGAACTCCGGCACCTATCGTTTTTTTCGGATCGGTGAGGGCGAATTGCCAATTTGCCGCTCCATTCCACAACCTGCCACTAACCCCGAGGGATGTCGGGATGTTGAGGGAAGTTTTTCTATTCCTAATGTAGGCGAAAAAAATGCTCATGAAAAAAATAAAAAAGAGAATGTATTAAAAGCTCTCTATGAAAGGGATAGGAAAACATCCCCCGACATCCCGACATCCCACAAGGCGGTTTTCTGCTCCCTCCGCAGCGATCTCGACCGCATCGCCCTCGACCTGACCGGAGCCTCCCGCATCGCGCTGGACATCGAAACCTACGGCGAACGCAAAGGCGACGGACTCGACCCGTGGAAGGGCGACATCCGCCTGCTCACCCTCAGCCGCCACGGCGGAACGATCTGGACCATCGACCTCCGCGCCACCGGATACGATCTCGGCCCGCTCAAGCCGATCTTGGAGGAATCCGGCATCATCATTCACAATGCCAAGTTCGACCTGCTCTGGCTGCGGGTGAAGTGCGGGCTGAACGCCAAGCGCGTCCTCTGCACGCTCACCGCCGCCCGTCTGCTCGTGGCTGGCACCAAACCCGGCAACAACCTCGACCAATGCCTGGAGCGGTATCTCGGCATCCAACCCGCCCCCGACCACAGCCGATCCGATTGGGCGTCGATGCTGCTCACCGAAGACCAACTCAGCTACGCCGCCCGTGACGTGGCCTCACCTCCACGACCTGCTCGGCACCATGGAATCCGAGTTGGAGGCGTCCGGCTTGGACGTGGTGTGGGCGCTCGAAAGCAATCTCCTGCCCGTGGTGGTGGGGATGGAAGCCTCCGGCATGCACGTGGAGCGGGACAAGCTCCGCAAGATCGCCGACGACGCCCTCAAGCTCGCCCAGCAAGCCTCCGACGACCTGCGTGTTGCCCTGGGAAATCCCAGCATCAATCCGGCCAGTCCAAGTCAGCTTCTCGCGGCGTTGCGGGCCAAGGGCATCAAGCTCGAATCCACCGCCGAGGAAAAACTCAAGGAAGCCGACGACGGTCGCTTGGTTCCCCTGGTGCTAGCCCACCGCGAGGCGAGCAAACGCGCCCAGCAAGCCGAATCGCTGATCGACCACATCCAACAAGACGGGCGTATCCACGGGCGCTTCGAACCGCTCGGCACTGCCACCGGACGATTTTCATCGAAGGAGCCGAACCTGCAAAACATCGGGCGAGGCGAAATTCGCGAGGCGTTCACCGCTCCAACCGGCAAGTGCCTGATCGTGGCGGACTACTCGCAGGTCGAGCTTCGTGCCGCCGCCGCCATCGCTGGAGAAAGTAGGATGATTGAGGCCTATCAAGCCGGTGCCGACCTTCACAAACTCACCGCTGCCACCGTGCTCGGAAAGCCCGAGGAAGTATCAGGTGCAGAAGGCAGACAGGCAGTTGGCCAAGGCCGTAAACTTCGGATTAATCTACGGCCAATCCGCCCCAGGTCTCGTTCGCTACGCCGCCACCTCCTACGGCGTGACCATGGACGAGGACGAGGCGACCCGCATCCGCAAGGCGTTCTTCCAGACCTACTCGCGCCTCCGTCAATGGCATGGCCTGAGCCATCAGCAAGCGGAAGCAGGCATCACCGAAGTGCGCACCCGCAGTGGCCGCCGCCGATTGATCCCGAGCACCGCCTCCGAGTGGGAACGCTTCACCGCGCTGGTCAACACACCGGTTCAGGGCGGCACGGCTGATGGCATGAAACACGCCTTGGTTCTCATTCACGAGCGCCTCCCGAAGTTCGCCCGCATCGTCTCGACCGTGCACGACGAGGTGGTGGTGGAGTGCCATGAAAACTACGCCGACGACTGCCTGAAAATCATCACCACCGCGATGGTGGAAGCCATGACCGCCCTCTTCCCCGAGGTGCCGATCGAAGTTGAAGGAAACACCTGCACCACCTGGGCCGAGAAATGAAAACCGACGATTACACCAACAAGCAAAAGTCCCGAGACGCCGAATACGAACGCGAATACAAGGCGTGGATCAATTCCCTGCCGCCCGCTGAACGCCGCCAACTCGAAGCCCAGGGACTCGCCTCCCCGTCCCTCGCCAAACACGGCAACGGGGCAGCCAAGGGCGATGCGGCCGACAGCCCGCTCATGCGCGAGGGCGACGACCCCGCCCTGATGCCCGAACCTGAGCCACAAGTGGATCACGACTCACCCACCAACCCCGAACAAACCTGGGACACCGTGCGCCGGGTGTTGGGAGAAATCCTCTGCCATCACAACGCCCGTCTCACCGCCGAGTGCATCGCCATCGTCAGCGGCCTGAACTACACCGGAGCCTCGATGACCCAGATCGCCGCCAAGCACGGCATCACCAGGGCCGCCGTTTCAAAACGCTGCGTGGAACTCACCGAACTACTCGGCATCCGACCCTCCCGAGCCATGCGCTCGTTGACAGCCCGCAAGCGTTACCGAGACGCCCGTCTCAAATCCACCCGATCCCATGAACCAAATTCTGCAACTACCCACGCCCAAGGCTAACATCAGCCCGGTCGGTCTCCAATTCAGCGGCGACCTCACCCTCGACGAATGGAAGAGCCTCGCGCCCTCCCTCGGTCAAGCCGCCCGTTCTGTGGCCTTCGTCATCGGCGACTGGCTGGTCTATGGCGACAGCCTTTTCGGCACCGATGGCCCACCCAACAAGCGCGTTGCCTCTGCCCTCTACGACTTCGCTTCGCAATACACCGGCATCGATACGCAGACGCTGCAAAACTTTGCCTACGTCTCGCGGAACGTGCCTTACCCGCTGCGCACCGAACAACTCTCGTGGGAGCACCACCGCCTGCTCGCCAAGCTCCCCGAACCGGATCAGGCGAACTGGATCGAAACCTGCATTTCGGAAAACCAAACAGGCACGCGCATGTCCACCCGCCGCCTGCGCAAATCGCTCAACCTCGGCCGCGTCGCCACCCCAAGGACATGGAACCGGACGTGGCGGATCAGGGCGTGGAAAACCACATCCCCTACGTGAACCGGCTCACCTTGTGGTGGAAGCGCATGCAGGCGGATCAGTTTCACATCAACGCGACCTACGAGCAAAAGCAGGCTCTCAAGCGCGACCTCGAACCCATCGTTGCCATCTACAACCAACTCGAATCATGAACGCCACCTACTTCACTCCCGCCGAGCAGGTCGGTCTCTGCGAACGCCTCCGCCTCCCGGTTCCCGATACCGCCGAGATGGCGGAGTTCGCCAAGGACAGGGAAGCCTACAAGGCCAGCCGCAAAAAAGGCCGCGACAACCGTTTCAAGGCCGAAGTCGGCTCCGGCTACAGATACACCTGCGCCCTGACCGGCTACTGCCTACAAACCACAATGGGTTACATCGTCCAGGCCGCCCACATCCACCAGCACGCCAGAAGCGGCAACGACGATCCCCGCAACGGCCTCGCCCTCACCCCCGATGCACACTGGATGTTCGACGCCGGGCTGTGGGCGGTGATCCCCAAGGGTGATGACTTGCTGATCCACGTAGCCACCAGCCGCTTCACCGAAAGCTCGCCCCACTCCAGACTTCTAGCCGCCTTCAACGGCAAGCCGCTCCACTTCCATGAGCAAAGCCGCCTTCGGCCTTCGGCCGCCCACCTCACCTGGCACACGCGGCATCACCGGCATTGACCTTGCAAGGGGCGTGCGAGCATCCTGCAGCCATGAACAGCCTTTCCCGGTTAGTCCTCTTGTGTGTCCTGGTCCTTCCCATTACGGCAGCTCCCAAGCAACTTGAGAAGTTCGAGGGCTGCAAACTCGTCGCCGCCGATTGGGCCGATGGAGACAGCTTCTTGATCAAGAAACCCGATGGTATCACGATGACCATCCGCCTCTATGGTGTGGATTGCTTGGAAACCGGTGAAATGAACGATACGCAGCTACGCCGCCTCCGCACCCAACGCCGTTACTTTGGTATCACTGAGGCTGCACCCACAGCCAAAGAATCCATCGCCATTGCCAAAGGATACGGGGACAAAGCGACCGACTACACAAAACAGCAGTTGCAGAAACCTTTCACCATTCACACCCGTATGCAAAAAACGCCTGGTGATGGTAAGCATGAACGTTTCTACGCCTTTGTCGAAACTACTGAAAAGAAAGACCTAGCCACCGAACTCGTCCGGGCCGGCCTCGCCCGTGCACACGGCGTGTCCGCCGATGGTCCGGGTGCCCGAACCCGTGAGCGGTACAAGGAAATTCTCTCCGATTACGAATTCCAAGCCGCCAAACGAGGGAATGGCATCTGGGCTGTCACCGATTGGGATAAACTCCCGTCGGAACGGGACATTCAGCGACTGGAAGACGAGGAAGACAAAATTGCACGAGGAAAAGCATTGCCGGAAGACTTCCGCTTAAACCCAAACACCGCATCACATGATGAACTCATGAAACTTCCCGGAGTCGCAGAGAAAATCGCTAACCTCATCATAGAAAAGCAGCCCTATGAGAAGCCCGAAGATCTGTTGGAAGTCGATGGCATCGGCCCCAAGAAGCTTGCCGATATCCGTCCATATCTGGAGTTCGCAAATCCCTGATCGACGCCGTTTCGAATTGTACGTCTCGCTAAACCGCTTGCTGGCATTCCCGGCAGTAGATGTTTTCTCCGAACCTGATTTTATTGAGCCAGCAAAACCTCGCCACATTAAATGCTACGGGCTCTGAACACGTTGCACATATCAGCTTCTTTTTTGGCGGATTCTTCCCGTCGATGCGGTCAAAGAACTTCTCAATCTCCATTTCGACGACGCGGAGGACTGCGCCGATGAGGATGGCAAGTTCAGCCTCGGATTTCGAGTCACCTTCGACCGCTCGCACTCGCCCACCAAGCTCAAGGTGACGTGCCGCGTCTCCAAGGTGACGACCGACGAGATTGAGTGCTCCATCGACGATCCTAATCAGCCGAAATTACCGCTCTGAGGATGCCCACACGCGCCCGCAAAGTGTTCCGTGGTGCCAAGCCCCCAAGCAGGCTGGAAGCGCGCTTTGAGTTGCTATGGCGGGCACAGGGTGGGCCTGTGTTGGAGAAGGAGTTCCGCTTCCACCCCGTGCGCCGCTGGAGGGCGGATTTCGCGCACCACGAATCCAAGACCCTGATTGAGATCGAAGGCGGCATCTACGTGAACGGTCGCCACAACCGCGGGGCGGGATTCGCTGCCGATCTGGAGAAATACCTAGAAGCGACTCTGGCTGGATGGAAGGTGGTGCGGCTCGGGCCGAACGAACTGACGCTGGATCACATCGGGCGGCTGGTTTGCCTGGTTTCCCTGGTGCGATCCATGCCAGTCTCACCATCTATACCGGAACCAGTTTAAGATCCACCTTGCGGCCCAGTGCTGCCGCAGCCCTCCCGAGGCTGGCTACCGTAAGGGAGGGATTGGTTGGATCCAGAATACGATCCAATGCCGCCCGACTCGTTTTCATCCTTTTGGCGAGCTGGGTCTTTGACAGATTCTCTTGTTCCAGTGCCTCCTGAATCTGAAAAGCGACAACGCGCTTCAACGCGAGCAGTTCGACTTCGGGCAACAGACCTTCGTCGGCCAGAAATTCACTGAAATCACTTCCTCGGTGGATGTTTGCTTGTGCTTCTTTTTTCATTTTTCGTTTCTCCTTTCATATAGGTGGACTGTCGGCCGCGAGCTAAGTCCAAGTCTTTCTTCGGGGCTGTCCGGGATTTTTTGATCATGCCGTGAAGCAGGACGATCTCCTCGTTCACAACCACAAAGAAGACCCGGGCAATGCGCGTGCCCAGCGAAGAGCGGACTTCCCATAGCCCTCCGCCAAGCGAATCGACCAGCGGCTTCCCGACTGGCCACTTCCACTGAACGGCGAGAATGTCTGCACCAATCGCCTTCTGATCCGCTCTCGGTTGTTCCTTCAGCCAGTCCCTCACCGGTTCATTACCGGTTTCGGTCTGAAAGAAGACGGTTCGCAGAGGACGATCGGCGAGTGGTGACACGCCACGAGTGTATCAATTCTGATACCTATGTCAACAGAAAGTTGACTGCTATACGGGTTATGGACTCTCTGAAAATCCTCGTCACCGGCTCCTCGGGCTTCATAGGCACGCACGTCGTCCGCCATCTCACAGCAGCAGGTCACAAGGTCATCGGCTACGACTTGATCCCGCCCGAGGACAAGTTTCCCGACGGCAGCATCTACCTCTGTGGCGACATCCGCACCGCCCGCCTACCCCATGAAGGAATCGACGCTGTGGTCCATCTCGCCGCACTAGCTGGGGTGAGACCCTCGATGGATCGTCCTTTCGACTACCTCTCGACCAACGTGACTGCCACCCTGCGTCTCCTGGACCATTGCCGCATCCATGGCATCCCGCGTTTCGTCTTCGCCTCTTCCTCCAGCGTCTATGGACCGGATTCGCCCACTCCCTTCGCCGAGGACGGACTTACCGATCCATGCAGCCCCTACGCACTCACCAAACTCCACGCCGAGCAATGGTGCCGCCTCTACGCCCGCCAGCACGGCATCCAGGTGTGCGCCCTGCGGTTCTTCTCCGTCTGGGGGCCGGGGCAACGTCCCGATCTGGCACTCGAATCATTCCAGCGTGCCATCGAGCAAGACCGCCCCGTCACAGTGCTGGGGGACGGCAGCCACCGCCGCGATCTCACCCACGTATCCGACGTGGTTCGCGCCATCGAACTCGCCATCGGATTCCAGGGAGGCGGATTCGAGACGTTCAACGTGGGAACGGGGCAAAACCATTCCGTGATGGACATGATCGCCCACGCCGCCGTGAAGGCAGGGAAAGAACCAACCATCGTGCACCACCCCGCCCATGCAGCCGACGTCCAGCAGACCCTCGCCGATCCGCGCAAGTCCCAAAACCTGCTCGGCTTCACCGCTCATCACCCGTTCACTGGCGGATGACCCCATTTTACAAAACCGCTACAAAAACACCCTCCATTTTACAGAATTGCCACCTCTGAAAAGCCACTGAAAAACCCAGCCACCACTCAAAAAACCTAGTAGTTATGTGGCTTTGCGGGCGTTCAACTTCGCCAAACGACCCCAATCGCGATGTGAAAAAAGTGTAAAATGGAAAAAAAGAATATTCATGGAATTTGAGGGTAAGTCCACAGACCCAAGAACTTTGTCACCATCGTAAATAGATTTCCTCCATGTTCCACATACGTTCCACGCGATTTCAAACAAGTGTTTTGTCACCATTTTTGGGGAAAATCAATTGGTTTCGAGACCTCCAAGTGCTCATGATTGCCGCATTTTTCCACTTTTTATTTGAACTGTTCAAATGAACTATCTACAAGACAGCTCATGTCGTCCCAACTAGAGTTAGATTCATCGGGCAAGAACATCTCCCAAGCCCGTCACAGATTCATCCAACGCATAGCCGAGCTGCCCATCAAACCCACCGCTAGGGATTACTACATTCAGTGGGCGGAATCTTGGACGAAGGCCAGAGGTCACCACTCCCCCGAGCGCACCCATGCGTATTTCGATGCCCTCACACGCTCCACCCGTCTGACCGATTGGCAATTCCGCCAGGCAGTGGATGCGGCCCGTGTTCTTGCCTGCGATGTCCTCGCCGTCCCATGGGCATCCGGCTTCGATTGGCGGGGCTTGTCGGATCAGGCCCGCTCCTTGGAACCGGACCACCGGACTCTTGCCCGTGAAACAATACGCGTAAGGGCCAGTTTGCCCCCTTCGCCCACGCCGTCACCGGAACAGGTCGCCGATGCCGAAACGGAACTCAAGCGGCTCATTGATTCGCTCCGCCGCATCATCCGGATCAAGAACATGGTGATGGCTACCGAGGAGACTTATGTCCACTGGAACTGCCGGTTCATCCGCTTCTGCTTCCAAATGCTCGGCCAATCCCCGCAAATCATCGGGCCACCCGCGATCACCGCCTACCTCGACTTCCTCGCTCTGGAGCGAAACGTCTCCCCGGCCACCCAGAAGCAGGCGCTCAACGCCATGGCTTTTCTCATGAAAAATGTCCTCGGTATCGAGGAATTCACCCTCGACCACATTACCCCGGCCCGCGGCGCACGACGACCGCCTGTGGTGATGACCCGCGAGGAAGTCCGCTCCGTTTTCGCGCGCATGGAAGACCCATGGAAATTGATCGCCCAGGTCATGTATGGCAGCGGCCTCCGGCTCATGGAAGCCATGCGCCTGCGCGTCAAGGATCTGGATTTCGGCCAGGGCACCATCACCATTCACGACGGCAAGGGAGGAAGACATCGCGTGGTCACTCTGCCGGTCGCCCTTGAGCAGCGGCTCCAGCAACACCTCGACCGCCTCCGCGAAAAACACCTCCAGGACCTCCCTGTCGGCGCGGGGGACGTTCACATGCCCGAATCGCTGATGCGCAAATGGCCAAACGCAACCCGTGAGTGGTGTTGGCAATACCTGTTCGCATCCGCCACCCTCTGCCCGCATCCCCGCACCGGAAGGATCGCCCGCCACCACCTGCACGAATCATCCATGCAGCGCCAATTCAAGGATGCGGTCCGCAAGGCCGGGGTTCCGAAACGCGCCACTTGCCACACGCTACGGCATTCATTCGCCACACACTTACTCGAATCCGGAACCGACATCCGCACCGTCCAAAGCCTCATGGGGCATTCGAGTGTCGAAACAACGATGATCTACCTGCATGTGATGAAAAGACCCGGTGCAGGCGGCCCAAGTCCGCTGGATCTTTCCTGAGCCGAAAATTCCTCATTCCCCCACAACCCCGCGTTTCTTGCTTGGCAGTTCCTCCATGGCGGGTTAAAAACCGCTTCATGAACGGAATTCCCAGAGAATTATCCTTCCGTGCCGTATTTGTCCCGGTTGAACCGCACGCGGTTGTTACAGGACAAATGCCGCACGCTACTTAATACCACTGTTCTGCAAAAAAACCAAACGAACCAACCTCCTCCGGCCATTGACGCTCCACGAGGACACGGCCAACCAATCTCCAAAACGAAACAAAAAACAAACATGAGAAACTACATATCACTACTGGCCTTGTTGCCATTCACCGCCTCAGCTTCAGAGTTCAGTTACACGAACTTTTCAGCAGGATACCTGAACGGATCAGCAGACCTACCCAGTTTGTATTTGGGAGCGGCGCAAGATCTCGACATCGAAGGATTCCAAATCGACTGGCAATTTGAGATCGCTAACAATTTCTTCGGATTCGCCAGCTACCAAGACGGCGACATCAGTTTGAACGCTATCGGGTCTCTCGACCTAACAGCATTGACAGCGGGTTTGGGCGGATACGTTCCTCTTGGTCAGAACGTTGACCTACAATACACAGTTGGCTACCGTTACAGTAACTGGCAAGCAAGCGGGTTCTCAGACCAGAGCATTGGACACATCAACGCCAACATAGGAATTCGTTGGAGTCCCGTTGAGTGGCTTGAGTTCCACCCATCTATTACCCAATACATTCCGGTGAACGATGATGATCTTCTCGAAGCAGTCCAAGTTACTAATTTGGATGCTAGGCTCTTTGTTACCGCGAGCGAGACGTTTCAGCCATACATTGGAGTGACTTACAACATCCAAGAAGATTCTGATAACATAGTTGGAAATCTTGTGATGTATCAGGTCGGAATGCGTTTTAGCTTCTAACTGCCCCCATACATAAAAACCAAGTTTCTATGCGTCATCCCAAATAGAAGAAGCAGAACAAGTCGGAGATGGCGACGCCGAGGAAGCCGTCTGATTAAATTCGGTCTTCCCACCGGCGCGCCATTCCTTAGACGTTCGACAAAAATATGAGACGACTACACACCGCCCTATTTGCATTAGCTCTTGCCGGATCAACTATCGCGACCGGAAGCGAAGCCAAGTGCCGCCAGATTGCTCAAAGCGAGTATCCCGCCGACGCACGAATGCAAGAGTTCGTATACGACAAGCAAGTGGCAGCATATCGGTATATGACGACGACGGCAACCGACAAGGATGCTCGCGCGATTGCACTCCGTGAATACCCCGAGGATTACTCGATGCAGAAGTTCACCTACGACAAGCAGCTTTCCGCAAAGCGTTACATGGCACAAGCCACGGATCGCGATGTATTGGGTATCGCTCTGCGTGAATATCCAGACGACTTTTCCATGCAGAAGTTCACTTATGACAAGCAAGTCGCAGCGAAGGCTTACATGAATACCGTTCGTGATGCAGACGTGAGGGGAATAGCTTTGCGTGAGTATCCAGTAGACTATTCGATGCAGAAGTTCACCTACGATAAGCAACTTTCCGCAAAGACTTACATGGCGGCACAGCCGAACAACTCAGCCAAGCAATCAGCGTTGCGCGAGTATCCTAATGACTATTCAATGCAGAAGTTTACCTTCGACCGTGGATCCCGATAATCGAAGAAGCCGAATCGGGTCTCGGGGAGTGATTAGCCCCAGAGTCCCACACAACCCTGCGTAAGGCTCCGTAAAGGGCGGTTCCAATCAGACCGCCGGTGCCTCGACTCATCGTTCGGCCTTCAACCCAACCACATCTCCAGATCCGCCATCGCCGCCCTGACGTTGCCTGAAGCCCCTTCCGCAATCATCTGGGTGGTGGAGATAGGGACACCCCACCGCCTAGCGAGGAATGCCGCGAGAGTCGCGTTTTCAGGGGGCTGGAGTCTGACGGATTGAAAGCGGGTTTGGAAGCGTTCGGTGAGACTGCCCGGGTCGAGGTTCGTGGTGCCGAGGAATGCGTGGCCTGCGGGCATCAGCGCGAAATAGATCGCTGAAAAAATCTTGTCAAGACGGCTTGGAAAGCTAGGATAGCTGGCGAAAGCAAATTAAATCTGCAATAAAACATACGAAATACAGTCATGAAACCTAATGTTAATAGCGCAATTAGCACCGTAATTTCAATTTTGCCAGCTATCCTGGCCGTGACCATGTTTGGCGTATTACCTGGAATAATAATATTCGTAATATTGAGTCTTGTTAGCCACTTTTTCGGCAAAGATTCTGTGCTCCCAGCCATAAATACCGGTCTAGCACTCATAATTCTAATGATTGCAAAAAGCTCCCTAGATATGCAGTAGTATGAGTTGCCGACTTGCCGTTTTACGGAATGAGCCAGGCGTATTTACTGCTCAATTCTAGCTCGCCATAGATAATGTTAGGCAAGGCCGACTTGGCACACCCTTGGTCGAATGCCGTGTGCATCCATTGAACCCGCTTTTCCCCGTCTTAAGGGTCTTCTAATGAGATTCATCAGATCATAGACGGCGATCTTCCCGACCATGATCTACTTGAAAGGCAACCGGCTACCAGCCCTAGTCGAAATGACTTTCTTGATTACAAACCCAACCTGAAGCGGAGGGGCGCTCCCGGTAGCGAATACCACACCTCGATGTTCATACAACTATTCATTCCAACCACATCTCCAGATCCGCCATCGCTGCTCTGACATTGCCTGCCGCCCCTTCCGCAATCATCTGGGTGGTGGAGATGGGAGCGCCCCACCGCCTGGCGAGGAATGCCGCGAGAGCCTCGTTGTCGGGTGGCTGGAGGCGGACGGATTGGAACCTAGTTTGAAAGCGTTCGGTCAGGTTGCCGATGTCTAGGTTCGTGGTGCCGAGGAACGCGTGACCGGGCTGCATCCGGTCGAGATAGGTGAGGAGCATGTCTTGCGCGTCCTTCGAGCAGCGGTCGAGTTCGTTGACGACTTTGACTGACCACGACCCGAATAGCGACCCATAGCCAACCGAGCGTGTCCATTCGCGGGCGAGTTGCAGCCCCACTTCTTTGCCATTCACGTCCTCGATGGATGCGGGGTGGCTGGCGAGCGTGCGTGCGATCAGGTTCACCAAACTCGTCTTGCCAATGCCGGGAGCACCGGAGATCAGGAGCTTGAGTGGCTGGTCTGGGTTCACACGAAGACGTTCCGCTTTCCGCATCAGCACCTCGGCCACCTTGCCTGCTTGTCCCACGAAGTCCGCTGCACAGGACGGGACGAAGCAGGTGGGCGGGATGGGTGCCTGCTTACGCGGCATGCTCAGTCCCCTTCCCTCTGGCAACTTGAATAAGGTGATCCGCAATGGCCTGAGCCCCTTTCCGGTAGACGACCACCGCGAGTAGCTCGCCATTCACATACACTGCCCAGAAACGGGTTTGCCGGTATTTCATCACCTCGATCATACCCAGCCCTCCGATCGTGCATGAGCGTTCAGGGCGCGGACATTCAGGCCATACTTGGCGGCGGTCTTGCGCGGATCCCCGTAGCGGCGGAAGTGGCGTTTGACGAGGTTCCAATCCGGCTCGGGCGTGAGTTCTGGCAGGTTGGCGAGTGGATCAAAGCGGGTGCTACGTGGTGGTGCGTCGGGCAATTGTTCAAGTGCAGCTAGGCGGCGGAGGATCGGTTGAAGTCGTTCCATCACCAGAGCTTCCACATCGGCGGGGCATAGAGTTTGCAATGGGGTAGAAAGCAAATCTGGAGATGAGTGAATTGGCTCCCCGAAGGCGAGTTCGGCGAATCGGGTGTCCACAATTTTGCGGATCAGGTCCATGGGAATTTCGGTGATGGAATAGACGATCCCGCTCAGGCTATCGAGTCCGAGCAGTTTCTTCATTTCCTGGCGGGCGTGGCGCGGAGTATCGGCATGCACACGGTCATCAAAGACAATGTCATCCCCTCGGCTGGCTATCAGTTTGTAGGTGCGTTTCATGCTCTGCTTCCGATGGTCAGGGTTTGAAGGACGTGCTCGACGTCGGAGAGGCGGAATCTCACCGCCTTACCGAGCTTGAGGTAGGGAATCAGGCCCGCCACGCGCCAGTTGTAGAGTTGGCGGCGGCAAATCTTCAGGTGGCCGGCCAGCTCCTGTTCGGTGAGCAAACTGATTCCTTCCGTGCTGGCAGGCGACGGCTTGGGAACCGATTCAACAACCACCGGCAGGAAGTTGCAGCTAATGGTTTCGTTCATCTGTATCATGGTCTTCATGGTTTCTGTATTGGGGTTCATGGTTTCGTGTTTATGGGCACGAGCGGTGGACTTAGGTGTCCGTGTAGCCGCAGGTGTCAGTGAGATCGAAAAAGGGCTGGTGGTAGCTATTACGGGGGGCTAGGAAGGACGGGCGCAGGCCATAGGTGAACCCGAGGTTGCTCGCCATCATCCCCCGCCAATTACTCCAGTCACCGTAGAGTTCGGTGAAGTCGCGCTCGAATAGCACCCAACGACCGGGCAGCATATTGAGAGCATCAGTGCCGCAGAGATCGACCATCGAGGCAGCCACCCGAGTATCCGACAACACGCCGTCGGGGGCACGGTATTTGGGCATACGCCGCAGGGCGTCGCGCCACTGGTTCCACGTTCCGTTATGGAAGAGCACGGCGCGAGCATGTCCGGACAAGCGCGTGGTGGCTTTGGCTGAGATCGGGAACGGGTGGCAGAGTTTGGGCGTCACCTCCCCCACGCTCGCCCATCGGAAGTGGATCACGATTTCCCCGGTCAGCTGGGCAATGAGCGGTTCGAGTTCGTCGGGTTCGAGTCCCTTGAACCATCGCACCTCGCCATCTTCCCGCCACCCCACACCAGCCCCGTGAGGGTTGGCATCATGGCAGGCATCGAGAGTGGCGCGGTCGGGGCGCACATCAGCAGGGCATACAAGTATCACACACATGGTATCAGTTGGTCGGGGTTGGTTAGAGATTGGCGAAGGGGAAGCGGGCATCGAAGCGGCGGCACATCCGGTCGGCTATTTTGCGGTAGTGCTTGAATTCCGTGTGCAAGGGGCCGACGAGACCCAGTGCGACGGGGCGCTTGGAGCCAGTCCATCCGAGGTAATCCCAAAGGAAGCGGAGGGCGTCCTTGGCGGTGGCAGTGCGCTTGGCTTGCGCTTTGTTTTTGCCGAAGGAACCGAGGCATTCGATTTGCTGAGCGCGGCGGCAAAGCCCCAACACCGTGGCTAGGTGATGGAGAACCTTGCTTTGATTGAGCGAACCGGCGAAGACCCGAAATTCGATCACTCCATGGGTGAAGAGTTTTTGGAAATTGATCATGCCGCGTCCACATCGGGTGGCTGCATCGGCTTTGCGTTGAGGATTGGAGTTGCGCTCCATCTGGCGAACCAGTGAGCCAACGTCATCGCTTAAAGTGTGGCTGTAGCGGTTCAGGTGGCGTCCCGTTCCCGTTTGGCCGTAGAGGGCAGTGGCGTGCCATTTGACGATGTGGGCGAGCTTGCGTGCGTATTCGCTCATCGCTTGTGGATCATCAGTGCCAATGATGGATTTGACGCCCACCGTGATGTGCACGCCGCAGGAACCATTGACGTTCGCGCCGATTGCCTTTGCCCATTTGATGAAGTCGATCAGATGGGTAACGCCATCGCTTCCGTGGAGGATGGGTGAGACAAATTCACATGGCAGGCGGCCCGTGTTGACGCGGATGGAGCCATCGCGTTCAGCCTTCCAATGTGCGCCGTTGAAGGTGGGCGCGGTGAGGTGCTGCGTGGTGCCGTTGAGGGCAGCTACATGCACAGTGGTGCCGTTGTGGTAGTTGCCGACACTGAGGCCGGAAAGCACGGGAACGGTTGTTTCGAGTTCAACTCCAAATGTAATGGAGGCGGCTTGGGTATCTTGCGGTTTCATGGGTGGATCTGGTTGGAATCTGAGGCCGGTGAGGGCAGGAGTGCCCGCGTTCCGACATCCTCCTTCCTGCCAGCCACCCGCGTCGTTTGTCGCGCACCATCCCGCACGACAGTTCGCACCATATTTTGCCGCCATTTTGCGCACCAAAAGGCCGTTGGCATGCGGATTGGACGGCCACCATTGACAGGGGTCTATGCCGTATCTGAAATCACCGTCTCATGCCGAACGTCACCCCAGAAAAGATGGCTGCTGCCATTGATATGCAGAACCTGCTTACGACCAATGACGCGCTCTACGCCCGTTGCGACGAGTTGGCTCAAACTCAGCAGTTCATGTTCATGGAGCTTGCTAGCTTTGCACGTGACGGAGCCACGGATTCGCAAATCACGGAGCTGATCGGCTTTCTCTCGGTGTTGCAGTATCTTGCAGAGAGTATCTCCAAGGACGCGGCAAGACCGGTGAAACAACCGGAGTTTAGCGTGTCGGTGAAACGAGCCTTGCTCTGGTTCAAAACCTTCGACTCGCAAGGTAAGGACGAGATGATGAAGGCATGGGTTCAAGCCATGGAACAGCAAGGTGAGCCGGTGATCTGGGCATGGCTAGTCAACATCCTCAGAGGAAACGACATGCTCACATGCGATCTTGCGGAGGAAATAGTCGTCACGCTTTACGCGGTAGCGGATGTCATCAGTCGACGGTTGGGCGTTTCAAAATGAGCCACGTGTGAGTCACATGTCCCAAGCCGCCCGAAAACCGATGAACTTCGGGAACCGCGGGGCATCTTTGGCACCGCTTGGCTGGTGGCTGAACTTCACCACTTTTCCGATCAGAGAATCGCGATCCATCCACAGCGTCACCCGATCAATTCCGCCGACGATATGGTTGTAACCGAGCCGGAATTCCACGCCCGTTTGAAGGTGCTTTACAATGAAGCCACCAAGCTCGCCCCTGCCGACCATACCCGCTTGGGCAAGGCTGCGTTTTGTGCGCCCAAAGTTATCCAGTTCGGCGGCGTTCTGATTGGTCATGCCTTCGTAAGATTCAAGCACCACCGCCTCCGCGTCCTCGAAGCGTTTGATCTTGAGGAGCCACGCTTCACGCTCGGTTGACCGTCCGCATTTGTAGGGTGAATGGATGGAGCGAACCATGACGCCCTCGTAGCCCGCGGTGATGCACTCCTCCTCATAGGCAAGTAGCTCAGCGGAGTCATGGATCATCACCGGCAGCACCTTGATAAGATGCAGTGAATCGGGTAGCTCGGCGAGGTGGGTCATTCGTTCGTGATACGGCGTGGCGATGGACTCGGTGACGTAGTCGAAGATATGGAAGACGAAGTCCGGCATACCGTCACGGCGACCGATCGCGCTGGTGGTTTCCGAAAACGTGCCGTTGCGCAGCATGAGTTCGCCGTCCACCCCGTCGGGCAGATGGTCTTCGATCCACTCACGGGCGAACCGGTTAGAGATCGGTTTGAATGAGCGGGTGAGTGCCTTGCCGCCGATCTTGAGGCAGCGGATGCCATCAAGTTTTGGCGTGGCTAGCACGGGGAATGGGAGCAGGTGTGGGTTCTCGCACTTCGAGGCGAGCATTGGCTTGGTGATCATCTTCGTGGTGATGTGAGAGTTACTTGATTGCAATTGGCTGAACCCCAACTCTGATGCAAATTTCCACAAGTCTTTCCCTTTGAATACAAAGGGGACTGAAGGAAAAATCTGGAACCTTGGCTCCAGCGGCTAAGAGCGCTGCTTTTGTTTTATCAATGCTGATCAATTTGTAGGCTGAGTTGGTTATTTGGGCGTTCATGTTGATGTAAAGAGCCGGAGGGGTTGTGAGTTCCGACTTCTTAATACCTGCCAGCCGTCCCTCGCGTTTGTCGCGCACCATCCCGCACCATTTTTGCACCCACGAAATTGCCGCGTAATCAGCCATAGGAACACACGACCCCCTCACAAGGGATGCCAATGTGGTCAGCCCTCACATCCACCATCCGCGTTTATTTTCGTGCCGTTAGACGCGGAATTTCACCGTTGGCATGCGGATTGGACAGGCAGGTTCAGTATTCGTCAGGTAGCAGGATTGTCGTCATGCTCCGGTTCCATTCGGTGATGATGTAGAGACGGTCGCCTGCGGGGGTGCGATAACAGCTTAGCAGTCGGCTCCCGTCTTTCAGGGCTTGCTCGTTGGCTGCCTTGTCTTCGGCGCAGAGTTCTTCGCCCCAATCGCCGCAATGGTGACGGTGCAGGTATCTTGTTAGGTCCACTTCGAGAGCGAGTGCTCCGGGCGTGGCGTAGGTCATCCCGACTGGGAATCGGGGTTGCATCAGTTGGTAGGGCATTGGGATCTTGGGGTTGGTGGTTAGGAATCAATGAGATTGTCGAACAGGCCGGGGATGAATGGGCTGAGTGCCTCCTGCTCCGCCTTGAAGAAGTCCGCCTTGGTCTTGCCCATCTTGCGCCCCTGCGGCGTGTGGCAGTCGTAGGCGTAATCGGGGATGGGGATGTAGTCGCCGGATTGCTCCAGCTCGTCGGTCAGGGTTTCCGGCTCCAGCCCCGCCTGCTGGTCATAGACGAAGTTTTGCAGGTGGTCGGGATCGCGGCTTTTTTTGGCCAAGCAGAGCAAGATCACCGCCTTGGAGATGAAGATGCGCCCCTTCGGCTTCTTGGCCGTGGTGGTTTTATTGATCTCCGTATAGCTGTCGTGCAGCGCCTTGACCTCCGCCGTGATTATGCCCCAGCAGTCCTCCGCGCTGACAGTGAGCAGCCGCCGCCAGACATATTGGCCGAAGCCGCTCGCCCATAGTTCCAATCCCCAGTATCCGGCAAGTTTTGCGTCGCCGCGTCGAATTGCCTTTTGCATCGCGCTGGACACGGCAGGGAAGCTGTATCCGCGAGTGGTATGTAAGTGATAACTCATGAACTACTAGGGTGTCAGTAATTGGCACGGCATGAAAGCAGTTTGGGACACCATTTTTTCAGAGCTTCACCGATTGCCTACGAGGCGCGTCCATCGCAGTGCGATCCTGGCTCTTGTAAGTTTCGATCCGGATGTGCGCCTTCCACTTGCTTTTCAGGTAGCGCTTCTCAGCGGCGATTCGTTCCTCGCTCCGGAACAGGCTGTTGCCGCCGAGGTTCTTGTCCCGCTCCTGGACAAAGCAGAACCGCGCCTCATTCCAAACCAAGCCGGTTGTCCAACAGTTCCTGAAGGGTGGCGTCGATGTCGCACTTACACTTGAGCAGTTCGTCCCACTTCGGCACGCCGCCTTTGGCATCACGCACCACACCGACCGCCCCACCTACCCAATGGTTCACACCGAACGGATCGTTGCGCTGGAGGAGCCGTGGATCGCTCCGCTGGTGCCAACCGAACAAGCGTGCTTCCGCCCCCCGCGCCGACCATGCCGAGTTTTCAAGCATGGCGAGGGTTTCGACGACCGAGAGTTTCCGGCAACGGAGGCTCACCATACAGACGCACGCGGAAATATCGTCGTCGAGCATCACGATGGAATCCTCTTTGAAGTGCTTGAGCACCCAGTTCCGCACCGCGCTGATGCCGGCGATCTCGTCCGGAATGGTTTCGATCTGAAGCCCTGTGTGGGCGTATCTCTCAGCCTCGCTTACGGGGACGAGTAGGGTTGCCGTCGGAAACAGCTTGTGGCTGGTGATCGAGTGACTCCGGCTGCGGGACAGGATCACCAGTCGTAGCGAGAGCGGGCGGAGTTCCGGCCATGTTGGCGCGGCGGCAGAGTTCGAGGAGTCGTTTTCCATGGATGACGCGGCCGAGGCCGATTTTGTGAGTTCTGCGGTTGATCGAGTAGTCAACCTCGCCCACCCCCATGAGCTGGAGCACCTGCATCCAATCGCGCAGATCATGGAACATGAACACGAGGTAGTCGTGGTGCTCGAACGCCTGGCATTCCATCCGAGGGATCGTTTCGAGCTCATCCTCGGGATTTCCTGCATCGTCCATGAGCTTGCGGATTTCGTCTTCCATGAATCCCGTCAGCTCGATGTCGAAATTCGGATCGGCCTCGGAGATGGACTTGAGCACTTTTCGCAGGTCGTCCTCGTCGAGTTCGGCGAGTTCCGAGAGGCGGTTATCGGCCAGCAGGTCGGCGAGTTCCTCCGCTTCGCTGGCGTAGTCCTGCTCGTCCACGGGAATGGTGGCACAGCCGATCAAGAGGGCGGCTTCCAAGCGTCCATGCCCGCGCACGATCAACCCTGACCGCTTCGACACGGTGACAGGGTTGCGCCAGCCTTGTTCCTGGATGATCG
>JAGYIT010000006.1 GCA_018402445.1 Akkermansiaceae bacterium
TGACTGCCTTACTCGCTCTGAAGCACGTTACTTGCTCAACACCCCGGCAGCTGAACGCATCCGAAATAAAATTGCTCAGGCAATCAAAACAGGAAATTTCCCAACTCGCGGAAAAATGTCTCCAGGCGGGATGAATGCCTGATTGGGCGGCGACCGCCTTGTGCCCTTTTGCCTTTTCGGCACATGCTTTGCTCAAGAGGCTTAATACCTTGGAGCAACAAGGCTTTTTAGCGTGCTGTAGCCCAGCGCGTAGCACCTCGGGAAGCAGAGATCAGTCCCTCCGCCCTCCGCCCTCCGCCCTAGATCACCTTCTCCCGCCGGACTTGTCCTTCACAGCGCAGCGACGTAGGAGGCTAAATCTTCCTCTTTCTCCTCCTCAAGGGCTCTCCGTTTCACGAGGTGCCCTTGCCGCCATTCCGCGGGAATCACGGACGACCGAGCCGGATCGTCCCTACCTTTCAAAATCCAAAATCTCCCTCTCATCCGTGTCCATCCGTGAAATCCGTGGTTAAGAATCTTCATTCTTCCTCTTCCCATCAACAATCAACAATCGGCAATCAGGATTCAGGAGTCAGGAGACGGGTGTCAGCATTCAGCAATCTCTTCATCTTCCGACCTTTTGCCCGGTAGGGCGGATCCGGCCCGGTCCGCCCTAATCACCTTCTCCCGCCGGAGGCTAAATATTCCTCTTTCTCCTCCTCAAGGCCCCTCCGTTCCACGATCAGCCCTTGCCGCCATCCGGCGGATTCCAGGGCGGATCGAGCCGAGTCCGCCCTACCGACCCCCGACCCCCGATCCCCCTCTACGCGCCCATTGCGTGGGGCATAGCCCTTTACGCGAACGTTCCCGCCCTGCCACCACCGCCTACCCTGCAAGAATCGGGGCATGAGGCCAAACGCACACCGTAATGCCGACAATGGAAACCGTTTACATCGAAACCACGATCCTGAGTTATCTGGTCTCCCGGCCAAGCAGGGACATCATCGTGGCGGCTCGACAAGAACTCACGCGGGAATGGTGGAGACTTGCACGCCCGGGTTTCGATTGCGTTCTTTCCCAGATCGTCCTCGACGAAATTTCAGCCGGGGATCAGGTTCACGCTACGAAACGTTTGGAAGAAGCTGGTTCACTTGCTGCGCTCGCCGTGAACGAAAGCTGTCTGGAACTCGCGCAACTTTATCTGGAACGCGGCTATGTTCCAAGAAGCGAAATTCGCGATGCCCTCCACATTGCGGTGGCGGTCATCTGGAAAGTGGACTATCTACTCACTTGGAATTGCAAGCACATCGCCAATGCTCATGCACTCCGCCAACTTCGTAAGTTCAGTGAAAACCAAGGCCATGAATTTCCCCATGTTTGCACCCCCGAAGAACTCTGAAGGTTCATTGGCTTTCGAGGATCCCATCGTCAAAGAGGTTCGCGACAGTCGTCACGAATTGGCATTACGGCTCGACAATGACCTTCAAAAGATAGCCCGCGACCTGATCCTGCGCCAAAAACAACTCGGGGATCGCCTGCGAGTTTCCTGAGATGTTGCAGGCCGTCCCCCGCTTGCCCGGCGTAGTTTCAACGCAGCCTCCGCCCACCGTTTCCCTCCCCATTCAAAACCTGTCCGTCTTCTCGTTTATATAAGCTTCACGCGTAGATGGAAGCCTTCCTGGCCTTCGCCGCTTTCCTGTCCATCGTAGCTTCAGCGAAGTAGGCAGCGTAGTCGGATCAGAAATCAGAAATCAGGAGTCAGCATTCAACAATCTCTTCATCTTCCGACCTTTTGCCCGGTAGGGCGGATCCGGCCCGGTCCGCCCTGATCACCTTCTCCCGCCGGACTTGTCCTTCACAGCGCAGCGACGTAGGAGGCTATCCTCCCTCTTCCTCTTCCACCATCCACCAGCACCGCCATACGGCGGGAAAGTGGGCGCGGCGAGGCCGACCACGCCCTACCTTTACACCCGGTAGGGCGGACTCAGCCTGATCCGCCCTAATTACCTTCTTCCGCCGGACTTGTCCTTCACAGCGCAGCGACGTAGGAGGCTATCCTTCCTCTTCCTCTCCGACTTTTAGTCCGCGAAGCGTCTTCTGCACATCGCTCAAGAAATCTAAACTGAAGATAGACAAAACTTCGCATGCCCGAAGATCCGATTCATCAACCGCACGACAAGCTGTTTAAAACCGGATTTAGCGATCTAGCGACAGCCGCGGGTTTGTTGCAGTGGCAATTACCCACCGCCATTTCCAAGCAAATCGATTGGGAGCTACTTCGCCTCGAGCCCGGCACATTTATCGATTCACACTACCGCCACAACGAGAGCGACCTGCTTTTCTCCGCGCCTCTGGCTGAGAGCGATTGCTTTATTTACGTCCTTTTTGAGCATCAAATCACCGAGGACCCCACGCTACTTTTGCGCTTGCTGCGCTACATGGTTCGCATCTGGGAGACGCAACTCAAAAACCAAACCACCGAGAGCCCACGTCTGCCTGTGATCATCCCAGTGGTGCTCGCCCAAAATGCCGAGGTCTGGCAAATGCCATGCGACTTCGCCAGCCTTCTCGACGTCCCTGCCGGCCTCCATGAAGACCTCCGGCAATTCATCCCCGATTTCACATTTCGGCTCATCCAGTTGGCCAGCTTACCATTCACTGCGATCCGCGGCACCCCATCAGGAATCATGATCATGCGGACCATGAAAGCCGAGCGGACCGCCGCTTTACTCGCCGACCCCGTCTGGGATGAAGCGCTGCTCGTCAAGATTCCGCAAAATATCTTCGAGATGCTCATCCGCTACATCCTCAATGCCGACGTTGACAAAAACGACTTCGACCTTAGGGTGAATGCGATTCAACAACTAGAAACTCGATCCTCCGCCATGTCACTCGCCGAACAACTACGCCAAGAAGGACTCGAAAAAGGACTCGAAAAGGGTCGTCAAGAAGGTCGTCAAGAAGGACTCCAAAGAGGTCGCCAAGAAGGCATCCTAACGACCCTCGAAATCCGCTTTGGTAAAGTCCCGAGTGGTTTGGAAGAAGAGATTCGCAGCGTGTGCGATTCCGCAGCTCTAGCGGATCTACAACGCGCCGCGTTGTGCTGCAATAGCTTCGAAGAATTCGCCGCCAGCCTCTAACCGCTGCACCTCTCCCTCTTCCTACCTTTACACCCGGTAGGGACGGATCCGGCCCGGTCCGCCCTAATCACCTTCTTCCGCCGGACTTGTCCTTCACAGCGCAGCGACGTAGGAGGCTATCCTCCCTCTTCTCTCCCACCCCCCAGCCGCACCGCCCCACCCAGGTAGGGCGGATCCGGCCCGGTCCGCCCTAATCACCTTCTTCCGCCGGAGGCTAAATCTTCCTCTTTCTCCTCCTCAAGGGCTCTCCGTTTCACGAGGTGCCCTTGCCGCCATTCGGCGGGAATCACGGACGACCGAGCCGGATCGTCCCTACCATTCAACAATCAACAATCTCTTGCGCCCTCTGCCCACTTCACCTTCTCCCGCCAAAGCCTAAATCTTCTCTTCCCAAGGCCCCTCCGTTCCACGATCAGCCCTTGCCGCCATCCGGCGGATTCCAGGGCGGATCGAGCCGAGTCCGCCCTACCGACCCCCGACCCCCGATCACCGATCACCGATCACCGATCACCGATCACCGATCACCGATCACCGATCACCGCACACCGCCCACCGCCCACCATCGCGTGAGCCAATCCCCTTTACGCGACCACCACTTTCCTCGATTGATTCCATCAATGGATCACTGTATATCAAGCCCATGAAATCGAATCATCAAGTCCATGAGACGCGTAGCCTGAAGATGCATCTACTTGTGGCGGATCGCTATCGGCAGAGTCCCGCTGAAGTGATTCGCTTCGGGCTAATGAATCTCAAACGCTGGCAACAAAACGGGGTGGACTGTGATGACTTCCTTATTTGGGAGGAAATTCTTCATTTGGCACCTCATCGTCTTCCAGAAATCCTTAGCGGTTCCGGCGAGGAAGCCATCCGACTGCGACAGTCGTCTCCCTTCGCCGGACTCATTGCGGATGAATCCCGACAGAAAATCCTGGCCGCCTCACAATGAACGCAGAGCAACTGCGACACATCCTGCGAGCGGCTGCCTCCATTACCGGCGAGAAAGTCTTTGTAGTAATCGGCAGCCAAGCCATTCTCGGATCATTTCGCTTTCAGCAAGCTCGCCGCAGGCCGAGAAAAAGATATCGAGTTCATTCGCGAATTACTCAAATATCGGCTTATCAACCGTGGAAAAATCCGCCGCCTGATCGAAGCGGAAGAAGACCAACAACTTAGAGAGATATTGAATCGCAATTGGATCATCGTTATCGCCAAAAGAGAATAAAGAGTTCTCCACGGCGGGATCGTCCCTACCAGGCAAATGGTAGGGCGGATCCGGCCCGGTCCGCCCTAATTACCTTCTCCCGCCGGAGGCTATCCTCCCTCTTCTCTTCCACCCCCCAGCCGCCCTACCCGGTAGGGCGGATCCGGCCCGGTCCGCCCTAATCACCTTCTCCCGCCGCGAGGCTATCCTTCCTCTTCTCTTCCGCACCCCAGCCGCCCTACCCGGTAGGGCGGATCCGGCCCGGTCCGCCCTAATCACCTTCTCCCGCCGGAGGCTATCCTTCCTCTTCTCTTCCACCCCCCAGCCGCACCGCCATACGGCGGGAAAGTGGGCGCGGCGAGGCCGACCACGCCCTACCTTTTCGCCCGGTAGGGCGGATCCGGCCCGGTCCGCCCTAATTACCTTCTCCCGCCGGACTTGTCCTTCACAGCGCAGCGACGTAGGAGGCTCTTCTTCCTCTATGTTTTAGCTTCGTAATTGGCAGAGGATCAGGGACGACCACAGCGGGATCGCCCCTACCATTTCCCTAACTCCTGACTCCTGCACCCTGCACCCCGCACCCGCACCCCGCACCCCGCACCCCGCACCCCGCACCCCGCACCCCGCACCCCGCACCCCGCACCCCCGCACCCCGCACCCCTGACCCCCGCCCCCGACCCCTGCTTGTCCTTCATAGCTTTAGCGACGAAGGAACCCCCGACCACCGATCACCGACCACCGATCACCGCCCACCGATCACCAATCACCGATCACCAATCACCAATCACCAATCACCAATCACCAATCACCGATCACCAATCACCAATCACCGATCACCAATCACCAATCACCAATCACCAATCACCGATCACCGATCACCGATCACCGATCACCGGACACCGCCAGAGGCTAAATCTTCCTCTTTCTCTTCCTCTTCCTCAAGGGCTCACCGTTTCACGATTAGCCCTTGCCGCCATCCGGCGGGAATCACGGACGACCGCAGCGGGATCGTCCCTACCATTTTAACCTAAATACCGCAGTTGGGTATCAATTTTTCACCGCAGAGTCGCAGAGGTCGCAAAGGAACGCAGAGCCTTGCATGTGGGAAGATAGAAAATTTGGAAAAACGATGGAACTGCATGGTTCACCCAATGGGTGAAATGGAATTGCCGTGAAAATGCCCTGCACTATCCCGAAACACAAACTCTTCTCAGCGTTCCCTCTGCGACCTCTGCGCCTTTGCGGTGAAAATCTTCGTTTGAACTGCGGATTTTAGGTTTAACCCGGTAGGGTGGAGGCGCCGTCCCACCTTATTCTGAAGTTAATCCGAGCATCCCAAAACTAATGCGTATTGTCCTGGACACTTGCATCCTTGTGGCGGCGGCGCGCTCAAAGTTGGGCGCAAGCCATGCGCTCTTGGGCAAACTTCCCAACCCTGGGTTTGAAATTTGCCTCTCGGTCTCACTCTACGCGGAATGGCAGGCGGTCATGAGCCGACCTGAAAACCTGCCTCCGGGGCAGGATATCAATGCCTCGCGTGGTTTCCTGCAATATCTGGCAAGCATTGCGCACCTGCAGCAAATCCACTTCCTCTGGCGGCCTTTTCTCCCGGATCCTGAAGACGATATGGTGCTTGAACTGGCTTTTGCGGCGGGCTGCCAATACATCGTGACCTATAATTTCCGGGATTTCAAAGGTTGTGGAACTCTCGGGATTGAGCTAATTTCTCCCTCGAACTTCCTGAAGCTATTCCCATGAGCACACTGACACTCCAGATTCCCGAAGGTATCCTGAGCGCTATCCAACAATCGGCCCAAGAAGCCGGCGTCTCGGTCGATCAGTTTGTTTCAAGTGCCGCTGGAGAAAAGCTCGCATCATGGCGAAGTTTGGATTGGTTGCGTGCAGAGGCAGCGCAAGGAAATAGAGCCGTCTTCGAAAAGTTCCTAGGAGCCGTGCCCGCGCAATCACCACTCCCCGGTGATGAATTACAGGGATAAGCCCACCGCCCTCCGACCCCCGACCCCCGACCCCCGACCCCCGATCACCGATCACCGATCACCGATCACCCTTTACGCGCCCGCCTCCTTGACATCCCGTCCCACCCCCGGCACCGTTATCCCATGCAAAATTACCGTTCCAGGATCACCATCGAGCCGGGTAAACGGGGTGGTAAGCCCTGCATCCGCAATATGAGGATCACGGTTTACGACATCCTCGGTTGGCTGGCCGCCGGCATGAGCCATGAGGAAATCCTGGCGGACTTCCCCGACCTTGTGGCCGAGGATATCCTCGCCGCACTCACCTTTGCCGCCGACCGCGACCACCATCTCGTGGCCGCCACCGCATGAAACTGCTTTTCGACCAGAACCTCAGCCACCGCTTGGTCGGATTGCTGGAAGACCTGTTTCCGAACTCCATCCATGTCAGGCAGATCGGCCTGCACGAAGCCGATGATCTCACCATCTGGAACCACGCCAAGGGGCATGATCTCGTGATCGTCACACAAGATTCGGATTATGCGGATTGGAACAAGATCCGCGGAGTTCCACCCCGGATTGTCTGGCTACGTTGCGGCAACGCTTCCGTCGATGAAATCCACGCCAAGCTCCGCGCCGCTGCGGAACGAATCCTCTTGATCTCAGCCGAGCAAGAGGAGGTCGAGATCGTCGAAATCTGGTGATCCCATTCAACAATCCAAAATCAACAACCGGCAATCAGGAGGCAGAGTTCAGGAGTCAGGAGTCAGGAGACGGGTACCCTACCTTTCGAAATCCAAAATCTCCCTCTCATCCGTGTCCATCCGTGAAATCCGTGGTTAAGAATCTTCATTCTTCCTCTTCCCATCCAAAATCAACATTCAGCATTCAGCAATCTCTTCATCTTCCGACCTTTTGCCCGGTAGGGCGGATCCGGCCCGGTCCGCCCTAATCACCTTCTCCCGCCGGAGGCTATCCTCCCTCTTCTCTCCCACCCCCCAGCCGCACCGCCATACGGCGGGAAAGTGGGCGGCGGCGAGGCCGACCACGCCCTACCTCGCCCGGTAGGGCGGATCCGGCCCGGTCCGCCCTAATTACCTTCTCCCGCCGCGAGGCTATCCTCCCTCTTCTCTCCCACCCCCAGCCGCACCGCCATACGGCGGGAAAGTGGGCGCGGCGAGGCCGACCACGCCCTACCTTTTCGCCCGGTAGGGCGGATCCGGCCCGGTCCGCCCTAATTACCTTCTCCCGCCGGAGGCTAAATCTTCATCCCGTCTTGCGCTTCCTTATCCGCCGAAACCCACGGACGACCGCAGCGGGATCGTCCCTACCATTGCCTGACCCCCGATCCCCGATCACTCGGCGCTTTCTCTTCCCAATACGCTGAAATCCACACCGGGATCGTCCCTACCCACAGCGCACCATGCGTGTGCCAAAGCCCTTTAAGCGAACGTCCCCGCCGACTGCGATTTATCCAACCTTGCCCGATTCCAAGATACACGGCATATTCCCATCATGAAAATGAACCAACTTCTCGAGCGCATCACGTTCCATCCCGATATTTTCAGCGGCAAACCGATCATTCGGGGGCATCGCATCGCGGTGGAACACATCCTCGATATGCTTGCCGCCGGGGATGATAGCGCCACCATCCTCGCCGGCTACCCCTGGCTGGAAGCCGAGGATATCCAGGCCTGCTTGGTTTATGCTTCCCGTTTGGCGCGCCACGAGCGCATCGATCTCTTTCCCTCAGCACTGGCATCCTGATGCCTCCCATCCTTTTGGACACCTGCGTATGGGGCGGCGCGCGTTACCTGTCCTCAAAGAAGGGGGCATGATGTCATTTGGAGCGGCTCTTGGGAAAAAGACCCGGGTGATGCCGCGATTCTCAATACCGCACACTCGGAACAGAGGATTCTGGTCACACTGGACAAGGATTTCGGTGAACTCGCGATTCTCAAGGAAATGCCACATTCCGGGATCATCCGGTTGACCGGATTTCGCGCCTCCCAAATGGCGGCTGCCATCCATCATATTGTGACCACTTACGCGGAGGAGTTGACCGCAGGAGCCATTGTCACTGTGGACCCCGAACGGATACGCATAAGGCCGCACTGAAATCCACGGACAACCACGGCGGAATCGTCCCTACCTATTCCCCAATCAGGAGTCAGGATGCAGGAGTTCTCCCCATTCAAAAATCCAAAATCAACAACCTGTCCGTCGTAGCCTTCCTGGCCTTCGTAGCTTCAGCGAAGTAGGCAGCGAAGTCGGATCATCAATCATCAATCTTTTCCGTCCTACGCGACTTCACCTCCTGCCGCCGCATAAGCCCTTCATCGAGTCCGCCAAAGCCCACCCTTTTCTGCGAGGTAGCGCGGTTTCGCTGAAACCGCACGCGGAAGGATCATGAAAGAAAAAGCCTTTGCCGCCATGCCCACATCCACACTTGCACACCGCCTGGGCACAACCACGCACCTTTCCCCGCTTCTGCAAAAAGCGAGGCGGCTGGGTGTGCGCGCACCGGAAGATCTCGAACGCATCGCGCTGGAGAGAGGATTGCGGTATTTCGGGTGCGCAGCCCCTCCGGTGGACGGGAATGGCACGGCGCCCGTCCCGCAGCCGGAGCAGTTTCCGAACGAGGAACTGGCGATCGCCCTGATGTCGCCTTCCCTTCCCTATTCGCTCAACCGCCTCCGGATGGCGGCGGCCATGCTTGGAGCTGATGGAATCTCCGCCGGGAAAATTCTCCGCCTCGCGCGTATGGAACGCTGCGAAACAGTGGTCAGGCACATCGCGGAGTGTGCCGCCGCCGTGGAGCCTGCCCATCGGCTTTGGCGGGCTCTGCTACAGGAGCTTCCCGTCCCGCCTCCCCTAGCCCCCGATATCCTGCCCCACGCCTCACGCTTTGTCGCCATGTCAGGCCTCGACCGCACAGGCCGGAACATGCGCGTCCAATGGATCCGCCCCCAGCCATGATTCCCAACAACCCCGCTGAGATCCTTCTTTCTCTCGACCGGCAGGACAACGTCACTGCGAATCTGATGGAAGCCGCTTTTGCATCCGTACGCATACCGGACGTGCCCGAGCTGCGGGAGGCCTTCTGTCGAGCCCTGCCCGTGGTCCGCGACATCCTTAGCGCGGCGAACATTTGAACTGCACGTTGAGGGCAGCCTCGCCGCCACAGGTAGCTCGGCCTGGCTCAGGCCGCAGGTAGCGCGGTTTCGCTGAAACCGAACGCGGAAAGATCACGAAAGAAAAAGCCTTTGAACCGCCATCCCGTCCCCCTTTACGCGCCAATCGCGTGGGGCAAAGCTCTTTACGCGATCAACCCCCGATCCCCGATCCCCGATCCCTGATCCCTGATCCCTGATCACCGATCACCGATCACCGATCACCGAATCACCGATCACCGAATCACCGCTTTCTATTCCCTCTGATTTGTGCCATCTTATCCCCATGACAATTGAGCAAACTACACTCAAAATGGCAACTCGCCTGAAACGCGGCATTCGCGCGGAGCAGGTCTGGCTCTTTGGATCGCAAGCGCGTGGAAATGCCGCAGCCGATAGCGATATCGACCTTCTCGCCGTGGTTCCCCACTCTTCTGTTTCACGCTATCAAAGGGCCGTTGCCGCTCGGCGGGAGCTATCCGACTTCAACGTGCCTATGGACATCGTGATCCTAACCCATGATGAATGGGAAAAGCAGCTGAAAGCTCCCAGTTCGCTCGCCAGCACCGTGGCAAGGGAAGGAATCGCGCTCTAACATGAGCCCGGAATCTCTCGAACTAGCGAAAGTCTGGTTGGCGAAAGCCCAATCGGACTTGGCGACGGCGAGACTTTTGATCAAGGGATCAGAACGCTACCTCGACACCGGCAGCTACCATTGCCAACAGGCCGCCGAAAAAGCCATTAAAGCGTGGCTTACAGCAGCTGAAGTCACCTTTATCAAAACCCATTCTCTGGAAATCCTCATCCGCCTTTGCATCCCAACTGCCCCCGGTTTCTCACGGTTCCTATCCCACGCGTTGGAGCTCACGCCACTTGCCAGCGAGTTCCGCTACCCCGGCGACGTTTTCGAGCCATCGGATGAGGAAGCTGCACACGCCCTCTTCCTCGCTGATGAACTCACCGCCTGGGTCGCCGGCGAATTTGCCAAGTTTCCTCCACCAAACTCTTCCACAAGCTCCAAACAATGATGCGCCTGCGGCGCGTGCCTTGTTCCTCGTGCCTCGCAAGTGGGTAAAAGCGAAAAAGCTGAAAAGCAGAGATCAACGGCCGGTAGGGACAAGCAGCCGGTAGGGCAGATCCGAAATCTCCCCTTCTCCCCCTATCCCCTTGGCGCCCTTCGCGTCTTGGCGGTAAATCCTCTTCTCCCCATTCCAAAATCAACATTCAGCATTCAGCAATCTCTTCATCTTCCGACCTTTTGCCCGGTAGGGCGGATCCGGCCCGGTCCGCCCTAATCACCTTCTCCCGCCGGAGGCTAAATCTTCCTCTTTCTCCTCCTCAAGGGCTCTCCGTTTCACGAGGTGCCCTTGCCGCCATCCGGCGGATTCCAGGGCGGATCGAGCCGGATCGTCCCTACCATTCAAAATCCAAAATCTCCCTCTCATCCGTGTCCATCCGTGAAATCCGTGGTTAAGAATCTTCATTCTTCCTCTTCCCATCCAAAATCATCAATCATCAATCTCTTCCGCCCTCTGCCCACTTCACCTTCTCCCGCCGCGAGGCTATCCTCCCTCTTCCTCTTCCACCCCCCAGCCGCCCTACCCGGTAGGGCGGATCCGGCCCGGTCCGCCCTAATTACCTTCTCCCGCCGGACTTGTCCTTCACAGCGCAGCGACGTAGGAGGCTATCCTCCCTCTTCTCTTCCACCCCCAGCCAGCACCGCCATTCGGCGGAAAGTGGCGCGCGGAGCCGACCACGCCCTACCTTTACACCCGGTAGGGCGGGATCCGGCCCGGTCCGCCCTAATTACCTTCTTCCGCCGGAGGCTAAATCTTCCTCTTCTCACCCCCACCAGCACCGCCATACGGCGGGAGTGAAGCGCGGCGAGCGCCGACCACGCCCTACGCTTACACCCGGTAGGGGCGGACTCAGCCTGATCCGCCCACTTCACCTTCTTCCGCCGGACTTGTCCTTCACAGCAGCAGCGACGTAGGAGGCTATCCTTCCTCTTCCTCTCCGACTTTTAGTCCGCGAAGCGTCTTCTGCACATCGCTCAAGAAATCTAAACTGAAGATAGACAAAACTTCGCATGCCCGAAGATCCGATTCATCAACCGCACGACAAGCTGTTTAAAACCGGATTTAGCGATCTAGCGACAGCCGCGGGTTTGTTGCAGTGTAATACCACCGCCATTTCAAGCAAATCGATTGGGAGCTACTTCGCCTCGAGCCCGGCACATTTATCGATTCACACTACCGCCACAACGAGAGCGACCTGCTTTTCTCCGCGCCTCTGGCTGAGAGCGATTGCTTTATTTACGTCCTTTTTGAGCATCAAATCACCGAGGACCCCACGCTACTTTTGCGCTTGCTGCGCTACATGGTTCGCATCTGGGAGACGCAACTCAAAAACCAAACCACCGAGAGCCCACGTCTGCCTGTGATCATCCCAGTGGTGCTCGCCCAAAATGCCGAGGTCTGGCAGATGCCATGCGACTTCGCCAGCTCTTCTCGACGTCCCTGCTTAACCTCCATGAAGACCTCCGGCACATTCATCCCCGATTTCACATTTCGGCTCATCCAGTTGGCCAGCTTACCATTCTACTGCGATCCAGCGGCACCCCATCAGGGAATCATGATCATGCGCACCATGAAAGCCGAGCGGACCGCCGCTTTACTCGCCGACCCTGTCTGGGATGAAGCGCTGCTCGTCAGATTCCGCAAAATATCTTCGAGATGCTCATCCGCTACATCCTCAATGCCGACGTTGACAAAAACGACTTCGACCTTAGGGGTGAATGCGATTCAGCAACTAGAAACTCGATCCTCCGCCATGTCACTCGCCGAACAACTACGCCAAGAAGGACTCGAAGGACTCGAAAGGACTCGAGAAGGACGCCAGGTCGTCAGGAAGGTCGTCGAGAAGGTCGTCAGAAGGACTCCAAAGAGGTCGCCAAGAAGGCATCCTAACGACCCTCGAAATCCGCTTTGGTAAAGTCCGAGTGGTTTGGAAGAAGAGATTCGCAGCGTGTGCGATTCCGCAGCTCTAGCGGATCTACAACGCGCCGCGTTGTGCTGCAATAGCTTCGAAGAATTCGCCGCCAGCCTCTAACCGCTGCACCTCTCCCTCTTCTTACCTTTACACCCGGTAGGGCGGATCCGGCCCGGTCCGCCCTGATCACCTTCTCCCGCCGGACTTGTCCTTCACAGCGCAGCGACGTAGGAGGCCATCCTCCCTCTTCTCTCCCACCCCCCAGCCGCACCGCCATACGGCGGGAAAGTGGGCGCGGCGAGGCCGACCACGCCCTACCTTTTCGCCCGGTAGGGCGGATCCGGCCCGGTCCGCCCTAATTACCTTCTCCCGCCGCGAGGCTATCCTCCCTCTTCTCTTCCACCCCCCAGCCGCACCGCCATACGGCGGGAAAGTGGGCGCGGCGAGCCGACCACGCCCTACCCGACTTCAGATCGCGAAGCGTCTTCCTCTACTTTCAGCATTTCAGCATTCAACATTTACCCCCATGAACCTCATCGATCGCATACAACAAAGCGACGCCATCATCGGCGTCGTCGGCCTCGGATATGTCGGACTCCCACTCGTCCTCGCTTACGCCGCCAAAGGAATCTCGGCCATGGGTTTCGATATCGATTCATCGAAAATCGACCACATCCATGCTGGCAAAAGCTACATCAAGCACATCCCGTCCGACCAGGTTGCCGCCGCCCGTGCCTCAGGGAAACTCGATGCCACCGCCGATTTCTCACGTATCGCGGAGTGCGATGCCATCATCCTCTGTGTCCCCACGCCGCTTGACGGACACATGGAGCCGGATCTCTCTTTCGTCACCGATACCCTCGAAGCCGTGATTCCTCACTTAAGGGGCAACCAGATTCTCAGCCTTGAAAGCACCACCTACCCCGGAACCACCGAGGAAGAAGTGGTGACCCGGGTCGAAGCCGCCGGTTTCAAAGTGGGCCAGGACATCTTCGTCGTCTATTCACCCGAGCGCGAGGACCCCGGTAACCCCAAGTTCACCGCCACCAATATCCCGAAAGTCGTCGGCGGCCACACCCCGGCCTGCCTTGCCGCCGGAGAAGCCCTCTACGGAGCCGCATTCGACCAGATCGTCCCCGTCTCCTCCACCCAGATCGCGGAAATGACGAAACTCGTCGAAAACATCTACCGCGCCGTCAACATCGGCCTCGTCAATGAGCTGAAAATCGCCGCCGACAAGATGGGCATCGATCTTTGGGAAGTCATCCGAGCCGCCTCCACCAAGCCTTTCGGCTTCACCCCCTTCTACCCCGGCCCCGGCCTCGGCGGTCACTGCATCCCCATCGATCCCTTCTACCTCACCTGGAAAGCCCGTGAGTTCGGCGTCCACACCCGCTTCATCGAACTGGCGGGCGAGATCAACCGGTCCATGCCCGAATACGTCGTCCACAAGGTCGTTGACGCCCTCAACGAAGACCGCAAACCGATCAATGGATCGAAAATACTCCTCCTCGGTCTCGCATACAAACCGAATGTCGATGACGACCGCGAATCTCCAAGCTATGTGTTGATGCAGAAGCTCGAAGACCGTGGGGCCACCGTCGAATACAACGATCCCTATGTCCCCGTCATCCCCCGGACGCGGGAGCACGCCGAGTATGCCGGACGTAAATCCGTCGAAATCACCGACTCCTACGACTGCATCCTACTTGCCACTCACCACTCTGTTTACTCAGACTTCGACTTCTCTAAGTTCGATTGCCCCTTGGTCGATACCCGCAACTGCGCCACGAAGAGGCCACGAAAATATTTCCAAGCCTGAACCATGCACTACGTTTACGTCTTGTATTCTCATTTAGACGGAAAACTTTATACAGGATGCACCGGCGATTTGCGTGAACGCTTGAAGCAACATGCTGCGGGGCGTGTTCCCTCCACGGCAAAACGAATACCTCTCGATTTGATATACTATGAAGCCTGCTTGGATTCATCCGACGCTTTCAAACGCGAACAATACTTGAAAACGGCTTATGGCAAACGCTACCTAAAAACACGCCTCGTCGAGTATTTCGCCACCCTCGACCCGTGAAATACGAAGTATATTTCACCGGGTCACCACGCCGCCTTCGATCTCCCCGCCCTCGCCGCCCACGCCGATCTCATCATCGACACCCGCAACGCCATGAACGGTGTGAAAACCAAAAACGACCAAGTCGTGAAAGCGTAAACCGGTAGGGCGGATCCGGCCCGGTCCGCCCTGATCACCTTCTTCCGCCGGAGGCTATCCTTCCTCTTCTCTTTCCCCCCAGCCGCACCGCCCCACTCAGGTAGGGCGGATCCGGCCCGGTCCGCCCTGATCACCTTCTAACGCCGCGAGGCTATCCTTCCTCTTCTCTTTCCCCCCCAGCCGCACCGCCATTCGGCGGGAAAGTGGGCGCGGCGAGGCCGACCACGCCCTACCATGAAACCACTCCAAGCCGGAGGCTCGAACTCCCTGGTTAGCGCGATCTACTCGACGCTATTCAAAAACTGGCGTGCACGGCGCATGGCCGACTTCGAGCGCATCATCCAGCCCCGCCCCGGAGAGCGCATCCTCGATGTCGGCGGCTACCACGCCACCTGGCAGAATGCCCGCTTCCACGGCTGCTCCGTGGACCTGGTCAATATTGACTGCGAAAGCGAAAGCAAACCCGCCCGCGTCCTCGAGAACGGGCTCCAAGTCCGGGAAATCCGCAGCAATGGCTGTGCGCACCCCTTCGCGGATGCCAGATTCACACCGAGCGCCTCCTCGGCATCATCCCCAAGTCCCACATCATCACCCGCAGCTCATGATCTGAGCGGGGGGCTGAGCGTAGATGATGAAGAAGCCGCTTTCCTGCGGTCTGAGTTAGATTGTGTTATTTGTGTGAAGCGATTCCTCTTACGACCTTTAACTTTTAGAGCTTAAGACTTTAATGATTGTAATTCAATATCCCTCATGAGTAATATAGTATCGAAAATTTATCGGTTTAACGGAAAAGTTTTCCGAGGACGTCGTTTTATTCGTTTTTTAGAAGTTTGCAAGCCTAGGCCTGATGACAAGATTATTGATATCGGCGGAACTACAATATTTTGGAAGAATGCCAAGCTAGTCGGCCGTAAAATTGACATTATTAACATACGGGTCAAAGAATCTACGGTTGTTAATATAAACGGATGCGAAATAAGTGAGATTGAAGGTGACGCCCGCGCGTTACCGTTTACTGATGGGGATTATGATGTCGTTTTCTCAAATAGCGTCATAGAACACGTCGGCGACTGGCAAGACCAGCAGGCTTTCGCACATGAGGCGTTGCGCCTTGGAAAGATTCTTTGGATTCAAACGCCTGCTAAGGAGTTCTTCATCGAGCCGCATTTTCTGACATGTTTTATTCATTGGTTTCCTAAGCAAATTCAAAAAAAGCTAGTACGTAATTTCAGCTTATGGGGTATTATAAATCGCCCCACTCAAAAAGATGTGGATGGGATAGTCGATGAAATTCGTCTACTTACTCATAAAGAAATGAAAATTCTATTTCCTGGGTGCAAAATCTACAAAGAGCGGTTCCTTGGTTTCTTCGTAAAAAGCTACACAGCTTATCGAAATCGTTAGGCTTTTGTTTTTAATAAAGAAACTCCCATTAGTCCCATCTTCCGTCCCCCATTCGCTCACCATTCGCGTGCGGTCTGCGCTACCAGTGTGTAGCTCTTCCGCTTCCGACTTCCGACTTCCGACTTTCGACTTCCGACTTTCGACTTTCGACTTTCGACTTTCGCCTTTCGACTTTCGCCCTCCGCCCTCCGACCTCCGACCTCCGACCTCCGACCTCCGCCTCCGATCTCGCCGATAATATGGACTCCCAAAGAATCAAAGTAATTCTCGTCGTGGTATTCGCCGCTTTCGCCGCGCTCTACCTCGGCATCGCCGCCGCCACTGCGCAGAGGGAGGCCATCGCTTGGGTCGTCGGCGCGTTGACGCTAGTTATCGTCTTCGCGCTGGGAAAACACGTCTGGATTCTGATTCCGATGATGCTTCCCATGCAAGGCGTGATCAACGCCATCCCCGGTTCACCTGCGCCATGGTGGGGAGCCATGGCCATTGTGGGTTTCATCTACGGCCTACGCTTCCTAATGCGGCGCACGGAAACCATGGTTTTCCGCATTACTTGGCTGGACTTCGCTATTTTCCTTCAGGTCATTGCCATAGCCCAGGCTTACTTCCGGAATCCCACCGGTCTGCTCATCCTGGGAGGTGAAATGGCGGGGGGGAAACCCTACTTCATCTTCGGTTTCGCCTTCGTGGCTTACGCCCTATTATCCGTGACCGTCACCAATCTGCGGATGATCCGTTGGTCCGTGATCCTGGCGATTTTTGTAGCTTTGGCTGACAGCTCGCTCTCTTCTCTGAGTCAGTTCTTTCCGTTCATCGCCGCCGCCACCATTCCCATCTATTCCAACGTGGTTTTCACATACGCAGCCGGAACCCAAGCCACTTTTCAAACGGAAGACAGTCGCCTTACCGGCGGCAAGGAGATCGGGCAGAACCTTAGCCTCGCCCTGTTCTCATTCTTTCCACCCGTAACGTGCATCAACCCTCTTTACATTTTCCGGTTTGGCCTCACCTTGGTAGCGGTCGCGGTGATCCTTCTCAGCGGCTTCCGCTCCGCTTTGGGTCTGGTGATGATTTACTTCGTGGTGGGATGCCTCATCCGCCGCCAATACCACCAGCTTGCGATTGCCGCTACGGCAGGAGCCGTGGCCCTGGCGCTGCTGATTGTCAGCGGCTTGACCACCAAGCTACCCTTCGGCGCACAGCGCATCCTTTCCGAACTGCCATTTGCTCAGGTGGAGGATCACATCCGCATGAATGCGGAAGCCAGCACCGATTTCCGCGTCGAGATGTGGACTCTGGCACTGACCACCGACCGCTTCATCAACAACAAGGTGCTGGGCGACGGTTTCGGCCTCAGCGCGGCGGAACAACGCTCGATGTTGGAAGCGGTGATGGGGGACCAGCGCGCCCAGAACCAGGCCAAAGGCATGGACGACTTCATGACCCGTGGCAGCTACCACGGTTTCCACGTCGAGACGATCCGCTTCACCGGGTACTTTGGCTTGGCTCTCGCATTGATCTCGATGGGTATCTTCTACAAACAATCGTTGAAACTCCTCCGCCATTTCCGCGGCCACGCCGAGTGGGGCTACGTCATCTACATCTGCATGCCTTTCCTGATCTATCCGTTCTACTACATGCTTGTCTTCGGAGACTACCGGACCGCATTCCCGGTTGTTCTCGTCTCCGCCGGCCTGCTGAAGATGCTCGACAACATCAGGATTCGGGAACTGGCCGCCGCGGCTGCTCTTCCACAGGAGAACGATCGCGAGATCATGTCCACTCCCGCACAACCCGTCCGTCGCCAACAACCGGCATCGCGTAGCCCAAGGTTTGCCCGCTCGGCTCACCCTGATTTCAAAAGCCGTTAACGCGCCTAAGGCATTCCGATCCTCCCGGCAAGCGCTGGCACACCAACATGTTTCATTTCAAACGCCTGATGCATAGCCGCGCGGCGCGGAATGCCGGATCCTCCTATTTCGCCTTCCTTTCGACCGCGATCTGCGGGTTCATCTCGATACCGATCGCCGTCAAGTTCCTCGACAAGCCGCAGATCGGCATCTGGTCGATCATCTACGTGTTGGTCGGCTATCTGACGTGGATGGATATGGGCGTGGGGGATGCCGCGGGCCGCAAGATGGCGGACGCCATTGCCAAAGAGGATGCGGTGGAAATCAACCGCTGGTGGACCTCCTCCATGGTGGTTCTCGCCATCCAGGGGGTCTTGATGCTCGCCTTGGCGCTGGCGCTGAGTCCTTTCCTGGTCTTCTTCCTTAACATTTCGGGAACCCTGGCCGCGGACGCGCTTTGGTTGTTTCTCGGCTCGGCGGTGTTGTATGCCATCGGCATGCCGATGCGGGCCTACCCGGGCATATTGCTTGCGCAGGAACGCTTTCATTGGGTGCCATTGGTGCAGGGGGGCACTGCAGCGATTCAGCTCGGCTGTTTCGCCCTCTTCCTGCATCTCGGGCATGGCATACGGTCCTATTTTTGGGCCATGTCGATCAGCTATTCCCTCGCATGGATTTTCTACATTTATCAGGTGCACCGGGGCAGGGAAACGTTTTCGTGGGACATGGCCGGCTTTGAGAAAAGCAGGCTGGTTTCCCTCTTCAGCTACAGCGGCTCCATTGCCCTGAACGGGATCGCCACCTCCGTCCTCCAGTCCCTGCCATCGATGATGCTGGCGCGGATGGGCGGCGTGGCGATGGTTCCGCAATACAATTTCAGCGCCCGCGGCCCTTCCATGGTCTCCTCCCTGACAGGACGGACATCCCACGCCTTCTATCCCAATCTCCAGCGCCTTTACGTCTCCGGCGAGAAGGAGCGCTTCCGCGCGAAATACAGGGAGGTCAACCTGCTCACCATGGCCGTCAGCTGGATCGGCGCTGGAGCGGTTCTCGCCGGAAACCGCTCGCTCATTGAGTGGCTGGCGGGCGCGGACTTCTACGCGGGTGTCTGGACCAATGCATGGCTGGCCGCCAGCGTCATCATCATACCGCTGGTCTCGGGGTTCATGAACCTTCTTCAGGTCTCCGGATCCATGGGCAAGGTCGCATGGCTGACGAGCCTTCAGGTGTTTGTCGGTATCGGAGCAAGCTGGTGGGCGTTCAAACAATTCGGACTGCCCGGCCTGGCGATGGTCTTCGCGCTCACGCCTCTGATCCTTCAGGCTCCCTACGCGCTGTTCAGAGGCTCCCGCAACTGCGGCTTCTCGCCCATCAAGCTGGTCCGCGTGATTCTTTTTGCCGGACTGGCCGGAGTAGCTATCGTTCTAATGGGTTCCTGGTGGATCTCGCAAGAAACGGTGCAAAACCTGCCCATTTCAGTGTTGGGTCGAAGCACGCGGTTGCCGATTCCCGTGGAGTGGACTTGCGGCTTCCTTCTCGCAATTCCCGGCGCAGTGATTGCTTGGAACCAACTCAGGCGAATCAAAAATATTTAGAACATCCAAAACTCAACCACCCTATGAGCATCATAAGAAAAGTCGAGAAAGCAGCTGGTATGCTGGGCTTCAGTCCGCGGACTGGATGGAATACCCTATCCAACCTGCCTTGGTATATTTCAAATATGAAACAGCTCAAGGAGCAGTCCCGGGCGAGTCGATTTGATTTCCCCTTCTCAACTCCCTGGCCTTGCCTAACGGAGCGTTACGACCCAAGCGGCGGAACCAAGGATCACTATTTCCAACAGGATCTAAGGGTGGCCAGAAGGATATTCGAGCTCGAGCCGCTCCGGCATGTGGACGTGGGATCAAGGATTGATGGTTTCGTCGCCCACGTCGCGACGTTCCGTCCCATCGAAGTGTTCGACATCCGCCCGTTAGATACTCCGATCCACAATGTGACCTTCCGGCGGGCCGACCTAATGGCGCTAGATGCCGAGTTCGTCGGTTGCACGGATTCCCTCTCCTGCTTGCATACCATTGAACATTTCGGACTCGGACGCTACGGAGACCCGATCGACTTCGATGGCTTCGATAAGGGGCTGCGGAATCTCGGGCGCATGCTCAAACCGGGAGGCCGTTTCCACTTTTCCACGCCCATGGGACCGCAGCGCATCGAGTTCAACGCCCACCGGGTTTTTTCATCGGACTTTCTTCGGGATTATTTCTCCGACGGTTACCAAATCGACCGCTTCTCATACATCGATGATCGAGGGATTCTGTTCGAGGACGTGCCAAACAATGATGCCGGATTCGCCGATTCCTTTGGCTGCCGATATGGATGCGGCATTTGGGAGTTGGTGCGTCTTTGATTGAAGTGCGGCCTTCATCACCTCATGCGAATCTTCACCGGCACACCCTGCAACTTCGACGGGACGGAGGACTTCTTCGCCAGGGATTCCGGACTGACGGCGCGGGGCTTCGAGCGCATCGGGGTGGAGTCCGCCTCCATCACCTTGGGGCCGCCGAAACCCGGCGACCTGCCGATGATGCGACGCGCGACCCGGGCTGAGCTTGAATCGCCGGACTGGTGGCGGGCCCTCGGATTGGACGGGCTGGTATTCTACACGTGGGGTCATGCCCAATACCGTCACATGGTGCGGGCGGCGATGACTGCCGGCATCCCGGTGGCTCAGGTCGCGGACCAGCAGGGATTCATCTCCCCGCTCGCCGATTGGCCGGCCCATGTGAGCGCCGAGGAAGCGCACTACTGGCACTACCCGCGCTGGAAGCGGGTTGCCCGGACTTTGCTGAAACTGCCCTATTCCACGACCCTGAGAATTCCCTTTCGCGATCTGCCGGCGGCCAAGGCGATCGCCGCCAGCGACCTTTTTCTAACCGCCACCCCAAGCGCAACCGAACGCTATCAACGCTTCATGGGACGGGTAGGAATGGCCGACAGCGCGCGGCGCATCCATTTCGCCCCCATCCCGGTGAATTTCCATTTCCGGCATGATCCCTCGGTTTCCAAAGAGGAGGAAGTGATCGCTGTAGGGCGTTGGGATTCCGCGCAAAAGCGGACTCCACTCCTTACGAAAACCATCGCCGCAACTCTCAAAACACGCCCGGGCATCCGCTTCCGCATTTTCGGGCGCGTTACGGAGGAACTGGAAGCGTGGCATGGGAGCCTGCCGGAAAGCCATCGCACCAACGTCCACCTTGAAGGTTTGGTGTCCAACACCGAACTGGTCAAAGCCTATCAGTCCGCCCGCTGCATGCTCGTCAGCTCCGCCTATGAGGGTTGCCACAACGCCTCGGCAGAGGCTCTGTGTTGCGGAACTTCGGTGGTCGCTTGCCGGTCGCCGTTCCTCGGCGCTCTGGAGTGGCACACCAGCTCCGCCAGTGGTACACTGGCAGATTCCCCCAGCGCGGAGGCTCTCTCACGAGCCTTGCTCGACGAACTCGCGCAGTGGGACTCGGGCAACCGCGATGCCGCGGGGATCTCCCGCGAGTGGACCGCCATCATGCACCCGGATCGCGTCGCGCTCCGTATCCTCGAACTCTTCGATCTACCGGCTCCGTCCGCCCTCTGATGATACGCGTCATCCTCCAAGGCCGTACTGGCAACAACCTCTTTCAATACGCCGCCGGCCGCGCTCTTTCCCAAGCAACGGGACAGGAATTGGTACTCGACGGCGCGTGGATGGACGAATGGCACGCGAGCCACTTCAAGCACCTTACAAAACTGCCGCTCAAGGCCCGTTACGAGCGGAAATACACGCTCGCCAAACGGCTTGGCCGCAAGCTGCTCGGTGCCGGTCCCTCGTGCTGGCATCGCGAACCGCTGGTGGACGAGGAGGCCGGGGATCGTTTGCCAAACCTTGAACCCGGTGATGGAGGGAAAGTGCTCAATGGCTATTTTCAAAGCGCCAGCAACGTGTCCTCCATAGAGGCCGAACTGCGGAATGAGATCGATTTGACTACCATCGAGATCCCTGAGGACAGCCGGCGTTTCGAGGATTCGCTGAGAGAGGAAGCTTGCATCTCCATCCATGTGCGCCGTGGCGACTACCTAGCCATTCCTTCCACCAACTGCATCGGGAATCACTACCATGAACGCGCCATACTCTGGTTCAAGGAGCGCCGCGAAGACCCACGCTTCTGCTTATTCTCCGATGACATCGCCTGGTGCCGCCACCATTTCGCCGGACCGGAGTTCCTGTTTTGTGAACTACCTGCCGGCGTAACCGATCCTCTCCACGATCTTCGCCTGATGTCTTCCTGCCATGACCACGTTATTGTCAACAGCAGCTATTCCTGGTGGGGTGCGTGGCTAAATCCCGACCCAGGCAAGATCGTGCTTGCGCCAAACCAATGGATGACAAGCCTCTCCAGTAACGAGGTGATCCCTCCAGAGTGGGTTACCCTTGAGTCGATCCATTGCTAATAACAACACGTGAAAGCACACTGCTTCCGATACTGCTTCAAAGCAAGCAGAAATAACAGTAAAACCTTAAAAAGCCACCAAAACATTCAATACAAATTTTGTCCTCCAAATAATAAGCTATCACTCACACAAAATAATTGTTATCAATGAAAATTTCCAAACATCTTCCTTACAAAATTGATCCAGTCGCAAACCGGAATCACTACTATGAAACGTTCTGGAAACAGACCGCGCTCGATTTGCTCCAGAAACACGAGGCTAACCTTAAGGGATTATCATTGCTCGACTACGGTTGCGGCCGCGGAGAAACCATGGATATGGCCAATAAAATGGGAATGGTTACTCAAGGCACCGATATGGATCCCTACTGTGTTGAACTTGCCTCCAAGTTTGGAGAAGCGAAAATTTTAAATCTTGATGATCCGGTCGGTCAGTTCGGCGAGAAATCATTTGATGTCGTTGCCTGCTTCCACGTCCTTGAACATGTTCCCCGCCCATTGGAAACCTTGATTCATCTGCGCAGGATTGCACGTAAATATGTTCTAGTTGCTGTTCCAAATTTGAGTAGACCCCGTGATTGTTTGAGACGGAGAAACTGGGACACACCTGTCAATGAAGGCCATCTCCAGTCGTGGGATCACTCGCACTTCAGAAACCTTGCGGAAAATCATGCTAGACTGGAACTGGTCGAATGGGGCTTTGATGCGGTCAAAATCCCCGTGCTCTCCGATATAATATTTCGATTTTTTGGGAATAATGCAGCAGTGAAATTTGAAACCGGGATATTCAGGCAGTTCATTCCCTTCGGTTGCATTTCAGTAATCTCACTATCTTGTCCCAGACCCTCGACGGATGTTGAGCTACATCAAATCTTATAATCACATGGGACTCCCTCGAATCGCAATATTGGCCGACTTTCCATGGACGTATTTCGACCACGGAGCGCAAGGGCGCGGCGGAGGTCAGTCATCAACTTGGTTAGTTCAGCTTGCCGAGGCTTATCAGGAATACAGTTCGGAGTTCGAAATCCACTGGTTGTCGATTGACCGCTCCCGCTGGTCGGGTGGGATGCGTACGAGAGATTCAATTGGTCAGAGATTCCATCAATTTCCAGGCATACGCGCTAGTCTCGACGTTAGATTGAGGTATATGCCTTCTTATCTTTATCTTTCAAATGCACTCAGAACGATTCAACCCGATATTTTGCATACTTGGGGCACGGAGCGCAGCTATCCGATCATGAACGGGTGGTCGGGAATTCCTACGATACTTTCCATGCAGGGCATTCTTACGGAATACATGCGTATCGGCTCCTTTTCCGGCAATGGTTTCTGGGAAAAAGTTTCCGCTTGGGAGCCGCGGTTCCTGAAATCCGCCAATATTGTCACTGTCGAATCGCAATGGGGCATGCAAACGATACGGAGAGATGTGGATGGACTAGATATAAGGCAGGTAGAATACGGAGTACATCCCAGCTTCTATAACGTGAATTGGGAGCCGGATTTGATCAATCCTTATGCATTATATGTGGGATCCATCGATACAAGGAAGGGAGTCGATGTCCTCATGGAGGCAGCCAACAGCTTGAGGAATCGCCCATGGAAACTGCGCATAGCTGGCGATGGACCGCTGCGTGAACACTTTCAGCAGCAATGTATCCACAATGTTGATTGGCTTGGTTTGCAATCATGGTCGGAACTGCAACAACAACTGGCTCATGCACTTTGCCTTGTATTGCCCACGAGAGCAGATACCAGCCCCAACGTCGTGAAGGAAGCCCGAGTCATCGGGCTGCCAGTAATTACAACATTGCACGGTGGGCAGGCTGAATACATCCAAGACGGAGTGAACGGAGTCATCGTCAACCCGCTGGAACCAATGCTTCTGGCAAGATCTCTCGATTCGGTGATGAGCGATCCAGAAAAAGCGATTGCAATGGGTGCACGACGTCACTTGCAAGATCGAGGATACTTTCGACCGGAAGAGACTGCACGGAGATTCACTAATATCTATCGCGAATTAACAGTAATGTGAAAATTCGCAGGCTCAGTGACTTGAAGTCACCATTCTTAGAAAAAACTCATCACATGAAACTTTTAACTGGCTCTTCAGCAAAATCTGTGGGTGAATTTCGGCTCGGGTAGTTTTCCAAGCGTATGAAATAGAGTGATTTGCAGCAGTTCGAAGCTGCGGTAGCCGTAGGCTTTTCTCATGCACAGATTGATCCGCAGGTTGAGACCCTCGACGATGCCGCTGTTGTAGTGCTTGCCTGCCTTGAAATAGTTCATCAGCAGCTCCTCGTGGTTGCGAAGGGTGCGGACGAATTTCTTCATCGGGTCGAGCTGGCTGCGCATCGCGCGGGTGCACCATTTGCGCAGATACCACCTCGCCCAGTGCGGGCTGTTGTATTGCCAAAAGGCGTCAAAGGATTCCTTTAGCATCCATGCCCTGACGGTTTTGAGATCATACTTGAGCAGGTCTCCGAGCTTGGCGGCTTGCCCGACGGTGAAGTTGCGGGGACGTTTCAGGAAACAAAAGCGCGATTTCCCAAGGATGGGTTCGTAGCCTTCGGCGGCGAGCTTTTTTACTTCCTGGCGGCGGACTTCATCGACGGCTTCGTTGAGCTTCTTGACGATGTGGAAGCGGTCGAGGACGTTGAGCGCGGCGGGCAGCATGGCGGCGATGACGTTGAGATAGGGCTTCCACATGTCGGAGCAGACGACCTTGATCTGCGCGCAACGTTCCGCACCCAGGGTTGCGAAAAACCGGTGAGCGATGCGGTGTCGCGATCTTTGATGACACCGAGGAGGCGACGGCAGCCGCCGTCGATCTGATAGACGAGGGTCATATATTTGTGGCCTTTGCTGTAAGTGACCTCATCGACCCCGATGGCGGTGATGCCCTCCAGCTCCCTGTGCCTGAGGCCGAAATCGACGACCCATTTCACCGAGCGGCAGACGTTGTCCCAGCTGGTGTGGAAACAGGCGGCGGTTTCCTTCCAGCTCAGGCGCCTAGCCCAGGAGGCGAGGAAATGGCGGTAGGCGTCGCAGCAGGAATGCTTGCCCTGCGCCCATGGGACGCTCTCCACTTTGACTCCGCATCTCGGGCAATCCACGCGGCGCATACTGTAGGAGAAGGAGATGGGGATGTTCCAGATCGGAATGAACTCAAATTCGCGGGGGAGCATGCGGTCGTAACCGGGCCGACGTATCCCGCAGCCGGAGCAGACGGGGCGGGAGTTGGCTCTGGGTATGATCTCGGCGATGAGGCGCGCCTTGTCTCCGGTTCCGCACATTTTCACGGAATGGTAAACGAAGCTCTTGAGTCGGTGGATTTTGTTGAGTAGGGTCTTGATTTGAATTGGCGGTGCGCTGGTTGTTTTGTTGTCGCAAACAGATCCTGCCAGCCTCCGCCAGTTCATCAACCCTCCATGCGGATGAAGAGGAAGTTGCCCACAACAAACCGCTTCTCCGACGAGTTTCATACCCATTCTCGAATCGGTCTGTTGTGGACAACTTCCAAGAACCTCGCGCCGCTCCGCAGCGCTATGATGCCAGTCTTAACCCACAGATTTTGCGGAAGAGGCAAAAAAACAAACAACTAAACGCCAATCTACATCCTTCACGATATGATCAAATCAGCTATCCGAAGAACAATTCAAAAATCACCACTCCTAAGCACCGTTGGACGGGCACTCCGTCACCATCGCGCCCTTGTAAAACAACCAGAAATGACCTCATGGGGATTTTTGTTTAAAGGGCACCCGGGGATGATTTCTGGAGCTTTTGAACCCAAGGAAACAGCGCTTGTTCAATCAGTTCTGAATGACACCGATGTATTTCTTAATGTTGGGGCAAACATCGGATTTTATTGTGCCCATGCGCTCAATACTGGCAAGACATGCATCGCATTCGAACCCCACCCGGAGAATGTTGCTATATTGCTTCAAAACATCAAAGCCAATGGTTGGAACGCAGAGGTTCATGCTGCTGCATGCGGGGCGAAGCCTTCAATCCTTGAACTTTACGGGGGCGGTACCGCCGCATCCCTTGTAAAGGGATGGGCGGGAATGCCGACCGCAAATCCAATGTATGTCCCTATCATTAAGTTGGATGATGTCATTTGCGATCGCTTCAGTGAACATCGAGTCTTCTGTCTGGTGGATGTCGAAGGAGCGGAGCTTGAAGTCTTGAAAGGTGCTGTGAATCTGCTCAACCGCGGCCACAAACCCATTTGGCTCGTCGAAGTCTGCATCGATGAACACTTCGCCACCCCTGATGGACGCAACCCCAACCTGAAACCAACTTTCAAGATGTTTTACGATGCGGGATACCGTGCCTTTTCGGTGGAGGATGATTTTCGCGAAATCCTGATGGAAGAGATTGAATGCATTGCCGAGGGCGGAGCCAACACGATCCTTGGGCACAATTTCATTTTCAGTGATCAGCCCGTGGGTGGCGTCAACCTGAACTAGGCGGCGATAAAGAATCACCGAATAAGTATATATTAAAATATAACTTATCTATCAAGCTGAAAAGTATTTGCTCGATCAAATCCACCCAAACGCGATGTCAATCAATCAACAGTATCTGGACGGCGAGTACAGCGACAAGAATCCATCATTTCATGTCGAGGATTCACCGTGGAAAGCACAGCAAATCCTCAAGGGAATTCAACGAACGGGGCTGCATCCGAAGTCGGTTTGTGAAATCGGCTGTGGAGCCGGTGAAATTCTTGTCCAACTCTCGAAGGCGCTGCCGGACGCACACTTCGAAGGCTATGAACTCAGTCCGCAAGGATATTCGATGTGCCTGGAGCGCAAATCAGATCGGATTGGTTTTTCAAATCAAGATCTGTTCATGGTGGATCGAATGTTCGATTTGATGCTGTGCATTGATGTGTTTGAGCACGTCGAGGATCCCTACGGGTTTCTCCGCAAGCTGGCGGGCATGTCACGGGACTTCATCTTCCATATCCCGCTGGACATGAACGTCCAGATGGTGGCGCGCGCCCATCCGCTCAAATACGTTCGCGAGACCGTAGGGCACATTCACTTTTTCTCCAAGGATACCGCCATAGAAACATTAAAGCACTCGGGTTACGAGATCGTCGATTGGTTTTTCACTCCGAACGGAGTGGACCGCCCCACTTCTACCAAGGCCCAGATCCTGCAGATTCCGAGGAAGATCCTGCAAAGGTTAAGCATGGAATACACCGCGCGATTTCTTGGAGGATACTCCTTGTTGGTGGTGGCACGGTCATCCGCGACTGGAACTTGAAGCGCTTGCGCGATTCACCGGAGAGAGCTTTCGTTATCCGGGCAACCTGCCAGCCAATCGATTGATGCCATCCACTTCACATTTCAAAAAAAGGGTTCTCATAATCCAGGAGCATACTCCCCATTACCGGAAGCGGTTTTTCAACGACCTAAGGGATCATCTCGCGCTACGGGGGATCTTGCTCGACCTCGCGCATGGTGGTCAAACGCTAGATCGGGTTATTCAAGGTTCTCTCGTATGGTCGCATCCAGTCCGTATTCCAAGAATAGGTCCGCTCGCCTGGCACCACCTGAGAGGTCTTGCGCATGGAGTCGATTTAATAATCGTCCCGCAGGAACTGAAGTATCTCCATTGTCATCTGCTTCTGCTGAAAAGCCGCATGACCGGCACCCGTTTCGCCTACTGGGGGCACGGTCGGAATTTCCAGGCAAGCGACGCTGGAAGCATTCCAGAGCGGATCAAAGAATTGCTATCCCGGCAAGTTCACTGGTGGTTCGCGTACAACGACCTCAGTGCGGAAATCGTCCGCGATATCGGGTTCCCTGCGGAACGCATCACATCGGTGGGTAACACAATCGATACTAGGCACCTGATTCAGCTCAGGCAGGCAGTCACCGGGAACGACCTTCGCAAGGTGCGAGCGGAACTGAAAACCACGTCCTCCCATATTGCTGTTTATACTGGAGGGCTCTATGCAACCAAGCGTATTGGTTTCCTTCTACGCTCGGCAATCACGATACGTGAGTCTTTGCCGGATTTCGAATTGATTGTGATCGGCACGGGGCCGGAACTCCATCAGGTAGCCGAAGCCTCGCAGAAGCATCCCTGGATTCACGTAATAGGATCAAAGAACGACGAAGAGAAAGTGCCCTATTGGGCTTTGTCCAACGTGCTTCTCATGCCTGGTGGGGTGGGCCTGGTGATTCTCGATTCATTCGCTCTCGGGGTGCCGATGGTTACCACTAAAACCCATCTACATGGCCCGGAAATCGCTTATCTCAACGACGGTAAGAATGGCTTGATGGTCGCATGCGGCGAGTCATCCGATGCTTATGCGAAAGAGGTCGTGAACCTCCTGCGGGATCAAGAGCGACTTGATCTTTTACGGAACGGCGCACTCAAATCGGCATTACATCACGATATTGAGACCATGGTGGAAAATTTTTCGAATGGAATTGTCAAAGCGCTCGAATATCCAGTGGGGCACTAGCTTCAGCTTACCCAGTTACAACAAACCGAGTATCATCCATGAATATGCAACAATCGAAGCTGTTTATCAAAAACCTCGTCGGCAAAGATCTCAGAATATCTCCCCAGATCAAGATTCCGCTGGAGCATTACGGGACGGAATATGGAGGATGGTCGGTTCCGGCGGGATCGGTGAAGGAGGATTCGGTGGTGTACTCCTTCGGCATCGGAGAGGACGCTTCGTGGGATCTAGGTTTGATTGCGGCGAGGGATTGCACTGTCCACGGCTTCGATCCGACTCCGAAATCCTTAGAATGGGTGAAGAATAACATATCCGAACCTAGGATGATCATTCATTCTCTGGCTTTGTCCCATGAGAATGGATTCATCGACCTGTGGTTGCCCGCCAACCCGGATCACGTTTCCGCCAGCTGCCGCCCCTCACGTAACCATTCGGATGTCAAGCTGCGTGTTGCGGCCAAAACGGTCACTGCTATCATGGGAGAGCTCGGACACGATCATGTGGATATACTGAAAATGGACATCGAAGGAGCTGAGTATCCCGTTATCGAAGGAATAATCCAGGACGGGAGCATCGCACGGATAGGTGCCCTATTAATCGAATTCCACCATTGGATGCCAGCGTTCCGCCTCCAGGACACGAAAGAAGCCTTGAAAAAGCTGGAAGACTCGGGGTTCCTGCCGGCGTGGGTTTCACCGTCCAATCATGAAGTGCTATTTGCCCGAAAAGGATGATCCAAATCATTAAGCTCCACCAATACCCATTCTTTTGTCCTCAGACTTTCAATCCGTCCTGCCTGTGGGCAACACACCTATGGACTCGATTTCCAGTCAATCCGCAGCGAAGGAGGTCTCGCCTACATTCCGCCGTGTCGCGGTGTTGCTCACCTGTTTCAACCGGCGGGATCTAACGATGGAATGCCTCACACGCTTGTTCAGCCAAACCGGGCTGGGCGGACTGAAAATCGAGGTGACGTTGGTTGATGACGGATCCTCAGACGGCACCGGAAACGCCGTTGAAGCAAAATTTCCGGGAGTTTCCGTGCTAAGGGGGGACGGTTCGCTTTATTGGTGCGGCGGCATGCGACGCGCCTGGAGTCATGCAGCGCAGAGTGCCCCGGACGGTTACCTTTTGTTGAACGATGACACCTTCCTCCGGCCCGAAGCGCTTGGCGAGCTCATACGAATATGCGGTAGTCCGAGAAACCGAGTCATTGGCGTCGCATCCATCGTAGATCCAACAACCGACCGTATGAGTTATGGCGGAGTCTTGGCAAATCAACAACTTGCCCAGCCGAATGGTCACCCAGCCGAATGCGCCACTTTCAACGCAAATTGCGTGCTCGTTCCCAAGGCGGTGTTCGAAGAGATCGGCATGCTACATTCCGGCTATCGGCACGCGATGGGAGATACCGATTATGGATTCATGGCACGCCGGTGCGGGATTCGTATCCTTTCCAGTGGCACTTATCTCGGAGAATGCCCGCTAAATCTGGGTCGCGGCATGTGGCGGAACCGTAGTCTTTCCCGGCTTGAACGTTTGCGCGCGCTACAGAATCCGAAAGAATTACCTTGGAAGGAATGGGTTGAGTTCAACCGCCGCAATGCCGGATGGATCTGGCCATACCGTTGCGTGTCGCCCATCCTTCGCATCCTCCTCGGCCGTTGAAACGGCTCTCCCATAAGATGGAAAACCAAGCTCCGCCAAAACTCGCGCCGCCCCGCCTGCTGATCGTCGGCCAGACGCCGCCGCCCTGGCATGGCCAGGCGGTGGCGACGAAGATGCTCTTCGACCATGACTGGGGTGAGCGCCAGGTGGAGACCCTGCGGATGGCCTACAGCGATGAGATGCACTCGGTGGGGCGGTTTGAGCCGAGGAAGATTTTCCATCTCCTCGGACTGATCCGTGCGACGCGCAAGCTGCTTGCCGGAAATCCCAACACGATCCTGTTCTATCCTCCGGCCAGCGCGAACTGGATCCCGTTCCTGCGGGATGTCGCCTACCTTTGTGGGAGTGCGGAAGAAGGCGGTGGGCACGGTGTTCATCTTCCATGCCTCGGGTCTCGCGGAGTGGGTTTCGAAAAGCGGTTTGCGCCGCTGGTTGGCGCTCAAAGCCTATGGACAGGCGGATTTCGCGCTGGAAGTGGCTGTTGAATCCATTGCACCGCATGACGTTTTCCGCTCCGATGCGTGGGAATGGTGCCCGTGCGCGGCCGAAGTGCCGTTCATGGAGCGCGTAGCGCCGGAGCGCGGCAGGCGACTCGAGGCGCTCTTTGTCGGAAGCCTGCAGGAGGGCAAAGGTATCCTGGAGATCGTGAAGACAGCGGCGGTCCTGCAGGAGCGCGGCTACGGGGATCGCATACGCCTGAAGGTGGTTGGCAGGTGGTTTTCCGATGAGTTCCGTCAGGAGACCGAGCGGTTGGTGAAAGCGCTGGGTGTGGGGGACACGGTACTCCTGGCGGGCGAGCTGACGGGCGAGGCGAAGTGGCAGGCATACCGGGAGGCGGACATCTTCTTTTTCCCTTCCCACTACCGGTCGGAGGCTTCTCCCATCGTCCTGATGGAAGCGCTGGGAGCCGGCCTGCCGGTGGTGACCACGAACTGGAGGGGCATCCCCACCCTGATGGAGGGTTGCGAATCCGGCTGGCTGCTGCCGACCAGGAGTCCTGAACGTTACGCCGACGCCCTAATCGAGATCGAGGGCAGGCGGAAGCGATTTTCCCGGCTTTTGCGGGAAGCTTCGCGGCGGCTTTATGAAGGTCGTTACCAGTCCGGAGCATTTCACCGGCAGGATCGAGCGGGCGCTGGATCGCCGCTGGCCTCTCCGTCCCGGTGCATCGAAGGATGCAGCGTCTTCGGAGCACGAAAACGCACGTGCGTTGCGGGTCTTGCAGGTTTTCAACCAATACGCGGAGCAAGGCGGCGAGGAGGTCTGGGTGGATCAGGTGACATCGTCTGAGCGGCGAGCGGCTGAGGATCCACGAGCTGCGCTTCCAGAGCCGGGCATGGAAAATGCGCGGTGCGCCCTCACGGCTCACGCAGGCCTGGCGGATGTGGGACAACCCCGAATCCCGTCGGCGGTTGCGGCGCGAAGCGGACACCCTGCATCCCGACGTGATGCTCTTTCACAATCTCATCCCCGTGGCTTCCTTCGGCCTCTATCGATGAGGCGCGGCGATTGGGTGTCCCTGTGATCCAATACATCCACAACTTCCGTCCTTTCAGCCCATCCGGAACGCTCTGGCACGGTGGGCGGGTGCGGGACGAGGCGCTGCATGGCAACCCATGGCCCGAGGTCATCGGGCGTTCCTGGGAGCGTTCGCTGACGAAAACCGCATTGCTGGCCTTCCAGCTTCACAGGCTCAAGGCAAGCGGCTGGCTGGATAAGGTGGATCATTGGATCGCGGTTTCCGATTTCATGCGCGGAAAGTTCATCGAGGCGGGAATCCCGGAACACAAGGTCTCCACGCTCCGCCATTGCTGGACCCCCAAATCGAACGGCGTATCCACTATGGACGATGGCTACTACCTGTTTCTCGGTCGCCTTGTGCCCGAGAAAGGGGTGGGGATGCTACTGGATACTTGGCGAAGACTCGAAAAGCTCCTGGGAGCTGCTTGTCCAAGGTTGGTCATCGCGGGGACAGGCCCGGAGGAGGCGAAGGTCATCGCGGGCGCGAATGCCAGCCAACGCATCGAATTCGCGGGCTTCGTTTCCGGCGAGGCGAAGTCCAGGCTGCTGAACGGCTGCCGGGCGGTGCTCGCCCCCTCGATCTGGTGGGAGCCGCTCGGCCTCATCGTTTATGAGGCCTACGACTACGGCAAGCCGGTGATCGCCGCGCGCTCCGGGGGATTGGTGGAGACCGTGTGCGAAGGTGAAGGTGGTTTCCTGCATATTCCCGGCGATTCGGACTCCATGGTGGAAGCGATTTTGAAGCTCGAGGAAACCGGACACGCTGGCCGGGTGGCCATGGGGACAACCGGCCGGAAATGGTTACTCCAGAATGCAAGCCCGGAGGCTTGGAAAAAGAGTTTTTCGGAAATCGTCGAATCAGTCCGCCGGTAGGGCCGGGCCGGCTCGGTCCGCCCTGACTGCCATCTACCGCCGGAGGCTATTCTTTCTCTTTGTATTCGCACCGCAGCCGCACCGCCATACGGCGGGAAAGTGGGCGGATCGAGCCGAGTCCGCCCTACCTTTTTTCTGAACCGCCATTCGGCGGGAAAGTGGGCGCGGCGAGGCCGACCACGCCCTACCGGGTAGGGCGGATCCGGCTCGGTCCGCCGTAATTACCTTCTTCCGCCGCGAGGCTATTCTTTCTCTTCGCATTCGCGCCTCAGCCGCACCGCCATTCGGCGGGAAAGTGGGCGGATCGAGCCGAGTCCGCCCTACCTTTTTTCTGAACCGCCATTCGGCGGGAAAGTGGGCGCGGCGAGGCCGACCACGCCCTACCGGGTAGGGCGGATCCGGCTCGGTCCGCCGTAATTACCTTCTTCCGCCGGATTTGTCCTTCACAGCGCAGCGACGTAGGAGGCTATTCTTTTTCTTTCTACGCTCCCCGATCCCTTCTTCTCACTTCAATGACCTCATTGATCCATCATCTGCCCAAAAGCATCGACGAATCGGCGGACAAGAATCATTTCTATGAGAGCCACTGGAAGCAGGTTGGAATGGATTTGCTAGCCGCCCATGCGGGCCCACTGGAGGGACTCAGCCTGTTGGACTATGGGAGCGGCCGCGGCGAGACCTTACGGCTTGCGGCGAAGCAAGGAATGACCGTGCTGGGGACGGATGTGGACGAGGAGTGCGTGGAGCTGAGCCTCGCACATGGAGACGCAAGGATCTTGAAGGAAGTGCATGATCCGGTCCTACAGTTCGGAGAGAACAGCTTCGACGTGGTGACTTGTTTTCACGTGCTGGAGCATGTGGACCGGCCGAAAGAAGTGCTAACAGCGCTCGGCAAGATCGCACGCAGATACGTCGTGGTGGCGATTCCGAACCTGCGCCAGCTTCCGAGGCCACGGTTTCTCCGCAAACAGCCGTTCCCCGTGAACGAGGGACACCTGCAAGGATGGGATCACTCGCATTTCCGGAACCTTGCGGAGAAGCACTGCGGGCTGAAGCTGGTCGCTTGGGGACACGATCATGTGAGGGTGCCTCTGCTAAGTGGCTTGGCCGCGAAAATCGGTGGCGACCGCCTGGCAATCCGCCTGGAGACTGGGGTATTTTTGAAGATCGCGAAATTTCACTGCAGCTCGGTGATCGCGTTGTTCGAGCGGGATTCGCGGTAGGGCGGATCCCGGGTAGGGCGGATCCGGCTCGGTCCGCCGTAATTACCTTCTTCCGCCGCGAGGCTATTCTTTCTCTCCTCTTCTTCACCTCAGCCGCACCGCCATACGGCGGATAAGTGGGCGGATCGAGCCGAGTCCGCCCTACCCTTTCTTTCATCTGCGTTCTTAACGTTCATCTGTGGTTTAATTCCTCTTCTCTTCTGCACCGCAGCCGCACCGCCATGCGGCGGGAGGGTGGGCGCGGCGAGACCAACCACCCGACAGGCTTGTCAGGTGCGTCTTCGCGATCATCGGCAGCTTAATTCCGCGACGCTGCTCCAGCACGCAGCTGAACAGCCGTGCGGCGGCTTAGTGAGTGCGGCGAATCCGACCACGCCCTACCGGGCTTCTTCCGCCGGAGGCTATTCTTCCTCTTCAAATTTCAGCATGCGCATCGCGATCCTCGCCGATTTCCCCGTTAAGCGGCTTCCCGGCTGTGAAGGCGGGCCAACAGGCTATCACGCGACTTGGCTGCCGCCGCTGGCGGAGGGCTTAGAACAGATTTCTCACGGCCATGAGATCCACTGGATCTGCTGCACCAAGGAGGTGACCCGCAAGACAGAAATCAAGGCTTGGGGGCAGACATTCCACTTGCTGCCTCGCAAGAAACTTTCAGTAGAAATCCTCACACGCTTCGTCCGCGAGCGGCGAATGATTGGAGAATGTTTGGCCTCGCTGAAACCGAATCTGGTCCACGCCTGGGGCACAGAGCAGGGCTACGCGCTGGCAGCCGCAGATTACCCTGCTAGGAAACTGCTTTCGATCCAAGGAATGCTTCAGCTGTTGTGTGAGCGGGAACGCCAGCCCTGGCTGATGCGGGTGCAGGCACGCAGCGAGAAGCACGTGTTGAGTGCCTTCGACCAAATCACGGTGGAGTCCGACTGGGCGGCGGAACGAATCAAGGAATACGCCCCTCATGCCCGACTGGACAAGTTCACCTACGGCGTGGCTCCTGCGTGGTTAGAAGTGGAGCGCACTCCTGAAGCGCGCCCGCTGGTGGTTTTCGCGGGCACCTTGTCGAGATCAAAGGGGGTAGATACCTTGCTTCAGGCTTTTCGTGATTCCAGGCTGCACCAAGTGCGCCTGATCTTGCTAGGGGATGGTCCACTGCGCGGAGAGTCGAGCGAACAGATTTCATTCGCGGGACATGTTCCCCCAGAGAAGGCTCGGCTGTGGATGTCGAGGGCATGGGCCTTGGTCCACCCCACGCGCGCGGATGTTTGCCCGAACTGCGTGAAAGAGGCGAGGGTGGCGGGGCTCCCAGTGGTGACCACTCCGGAAGGCGGGCAGGTCGAGTGGGTGACCAATGGCGGCTCCGGCATTTTGCATGAGGCGGGAGATGTCGAGGGCCTTATACTAGCTATTTTGAAAGTGACGGAGTCGCTGGAGACGAGCCTGCGTATGGGCCAACACGGAAGGCAGGAGTGCCGCGCGGAACTGAGTCCGCGGAAGGCGGTGATGCGGTGGTTGGACATCGTGGGCCAAGCGACGTGACGTGGTCGAGGCGACGGAACCCTATATTGCAATTTAAAAACTTTCCAAACCGCAGATGAAAATTCATATTATCTTCCTTTCTTATCTGCGTTTTTCACGTTCATCTGCGGTTAAAAAATCTTTTGGAATGGATTTGAGAAGGCTCCGGGCAGGATGCCCGGGCCACGGTTAGAACGCACCAACAAGCTCTTCAAATGCCGCTGGTATTGATTCACATTCCCAAAACCGCGGGGACCACCTTGCACAAAATTCTCGTCCATCAGAGCGGCCGCGGTGGAGTGGTGGTGAGGCACGATGCGGATGGACCCATCGACGACGCCTTGGCAGAACGACTTACCGCTGGGAACCACCGCAGCGAAGCGACAGTCGTGGGACACCAAAGTGTGGGCTTGCACGAGCGGGTCCCGGGCACGCGCTACGTCACCTGTCTCCGCCATCCGGTCGCGCGACTGATTTCCCACTATCATCATGCCAAGGCAGATCCGGCGCACTATTTGCACGACGCACTGAAGCAGGGTAACTGGGGGCCGGCGGACTACGTCGAGTCGGGGCTCTCCGGGGAATTATCCAACGGAATGGTCCGCATGCTCGCCGGGTTGAAGGACTTTCACCATGGATGTGTGGATGAAGGGACTTTAGAACGTGCACTTCATCATCTCGATACTTTGTTCGATGCCGTTTTGCTCAGCGATCGTTTCGACGAGGGAGTGCTCTTGCTGGCGCAAGAAAAACACTGGCCGCCGCCTTACTACATCCGTCGGAAGGTCGGAAAAGATGGCGGCGGTGGGACGGCGCTCACGGCAGAGGAAACCCACCGTATCGAGGCATTGAACACCTTGGATATGAAACTTTACGAACGGGCCGCGTTGCGTTTTGGAGAAAAAGCGGCGGCCTGCGCGGATTTGCCGGAAAGGCTGGCCCGCTTCCGGGCGCGCAACCGGGCGCTGGGCAAAGGGATTTTCCTGCTTCGTGAAGCAGCCTACCGCGCAGGAGCAAACATGATTTTCGGCTGAATGGGACGCGCCTTCCTTTCCAAATCACCATGATGATCCGGGCTATTTTGCGCAACGCGGGTATCCATCCCCGGCGCTTGATCTCCGCGCTCCACGGCTGGCGGCGCTATGTCCGGGATCGCGAAAGCTTCCGCGGCAAGAAGTCCTCTGCTCATTTTCCTTGGGCCCGGGAGTTGCCGATGCTCACCGAGTGGGACGAAGCCAGCGGCGGCTTCGGCGCATATTTCCTTCAGGATCTCACGGTCGCCCGGTGGATCAGGCACGGGAGCCCGGGCAAGCACGTGGACATCGGATCGCGCATTGATGGCTTTGTAGCGAACGTGGCAAGCTTCCGCGAAATTGAAGTAATCGATATCAGGCCGGCACCCGGAGAGGTGGCTGGCGTGATTTTTCACCAGCTCGATGTGATGGAAGATCTACCGGAAAAGTGGATCGGCTGCACAGACTCGCTCTCCTGCTTGCACACGATCGAGCATTTCGGCTTGGGACGCTATGGCGATCCCATCGATCCAGACGGACATACGAAGGGACTCGAACAGCTCAAGAAGATGGTGCAGCCAGGTGGCGTGCTCTATCTCTCGACGCCGATCGGGCCGGAGCGGATCGAGTTCAATGCGCACCGGGTTTTTGCACCGGAAACACTGATGAGGTGGTTCGAAGCTGGGTGGACCTTGGAGAAATGCGCTGTCATTGATGATCACAATCATCTCACAGAAGGCACCGACGCCGAGGTCTTGAAGGGCTTCCGCGGCAAGCTCGGTGTTGGGATCGTTGCAGCGAGAAAGATGGAGTAGAAAGAGAATCAGCGGCTCCGCACGGTTATCTTTCACTCCTCTCTTGAGGCCCTCCCCAGCGGTTAGCCGCTACCAAAACATCTCGCACTATGCTCCGCATTGTCCTGCTCGGCCGCCTCGGAAACAACTTGTTTCAGTATGCGTTTGGTCGGACGCTGGCTGAAAAACACGGGGTTCCGCTGGTATTGGACGCCTCCTGGTTCAACGGGAGGACTTGGCCCTATGTCTCGCCCCTCCGGCTTTTTCCGGGAGTGAGCTCAGGCCGGGTGATGGTCGCCCGGCCTTTTTCTTTCGGTTCGCGGGCCTTGCGAAAAATCACGGGAAAACATCACTGGGAATACCTCGGCAGACCGGTTGTCAGAGAAAAAGAAAGCGATCATCAGTTCGATCCGTCGCTTTTGCAATCAGCCGCCGACAGTGTGATTTTCGGTTATTTTCAGTCTCCGCTCTACTTTCAAGGCATCGAGGAATTGCTGCGGATTGAGCTGGCGACCGGCGGTCTCGGGCTGGAGGCAGGGTATGAGGATCTCGCTGAAAAGCTCAAGGCCGCGCACTCCGTGGCGGTGCACGTCCGCCGGACCGATTATGTCAACAACCCAAACGTAGTTCTACTCGGCCTGAATTATTATCAGCGAGCGATGGACCGGATGCGGAAGAGCGTCCCGAACGCACGCTTTTTTGTTTTCTCGGATGATCCGTCGTGGTGTCAGCAAATACTCAAGGCCAGCGACACGGAAGTACTCACTCATTCGGACCCATTCAATCCGCTTCTCGATCTCCACCTGATGAGCCTTGCCAGCCATCACATCATTGCCAATAGCAGCTACTCTTGGTGGGCCGCGTGGCTGGGGATAAAGCCCGGGCAGCAGGTATTCATGCCGGATGCTTGGTTTAAACACATCGCTGCACCGATCGGAGACAAACAGTGCGCGGGTTGGGAAATCGTCCATGATTGAGTTTTCTGTATTCGACGAAATTCCCTCTATTTTCCATCTTCGGTTTTTATCGCATGCGTTTCATTCACAAGGTAGGGAGGCTCACCACCCCCTTTCACCGGCTTGTTAGCCGTTGGTTTGGTCCATCTGTTTTTGCAGGCGGCGTGCCACGTGGGATTTTCAAAGAAGTAGAGGCCATTCACTATCAAACGGTCGTAGGTGCCGTGGTGCTCGATGGCCAAGCACTTACCGCTCTTCCACATCACTCTGAGATCCGCGCCGCCGGACTAAGACAACACAAATATTCCCAATGGCGAGGAGTCTGGACAAGGCGCGAGAATTGTTTTTTGGCAGCGCCAAGCCTAGCTCATATCGATGCAAAGGGACGGGTGTGTCTGGAGGCAACCTATGGCCCTCATGGCATCACCGACCCGGTTTGGCGCCGTAAAAGACCTTATCCAGTGCGGCAGCTTTCTGGCGATTTCACCTCCATCATCTCCCGATGGAACATGGGAGATAATTACTTTCATTGGTTCATGGACGGCTTAACTCGACTGAGTCATTTGGAAAGATTTCCAGCAGGCTGTCGAATTCTCGTACCACGGGGACTGCCACCTTATGCTAAGCGCTCGCTTGAGATCCTCGGGCTGGAGGACCGGCTAGAAGAAACCGCAGACGAGGATTTGCAGATTGAGCGATACTGGTTCGCAGGGCCCAACCATGATCAGCGGATGTCCAGATCCCGCAGGCGTGGCGTGGCTAAAAAAAAACCTAGGGCAGCAACCAAGCACTCGCCCTAATAAGCTTCTTTACCTGGACCGCAACGCGGCAACACGCAACTGCACGAATGCGGCTGAGCTCCGCAAATACTTTGCACAGAGAGGGTGGACCGTGGTGGACGCAGGGACGATGAGTCTTGATGAGCAAATGCAACTTTTTTCAGAGGCACGTGGAATCGTCAGCGTGCATGGTGCTGCGCTAACAAATCTTCTTTGGATGCCTTCAGGAGGCCGGGTGTTGGAACTGATGCCCTCCAAACGCCGCAATGGCTGCTACGCAGGGCTTGCAATGGCAGCTGGATTGCACCACCGAGATTGTTTGCTCAATTCTGATCGGCAAGGTCGGATGCATGTGTCTCTCCACGCACTGGAGCAACGACTACCGTGGGTTGAGGCTCTCTCATAAGCCAATTTTTCTAGAATCACCCTTTCCACCCGCCTTGGTCGCTTATGGACTTCACCCTCATCACCCCCAGCCTGAACTACGGGCGCTTTCTCGGCGATTGCCTGGCAAGCGTGGCGGCGCAGGAAGGCGTGAGCTTGGAGCATTTGGTCATCGATGGCGGCTCGACGGACGAGAGTGCTGAAGTGGCGGCGCGGTTTCCGCATGCGCGGTGGTCGCAGGAGCCGGACAAGGGCATGTCGGACGCGATCAACAAAGGTTTCGGGCGGGCGCAAGGCGAATGGGTGATGTGGCTGAATGCGGATGACCGGCTGAAACCCGGCGCACTAGCCGCGATGCTTGCCGCACTGCAAGAATCGCGCGCGGATGTGGTTTACGGAGATTATGATTTCGTCGATGGAGCTGGTGGCTTCCTCCGGCAAATCAAAGTGCCGGGCTGGTCCGCCTTCGTGCATGTGCATCATTGTTGTTATCTGCCCTCCACGGCGGCGTTCTATCGGAACGCAACGGTGATCGGGGAAGGGCAGCGGCTGCGGGAGGATTTCCGCTATGTGATGGACGGGGAGTTCTACGCGCGGCTGGATTCGCTCGGGAAGAAGTTCGAGCATGTGGCGGTGAACGTGGCGGATTTCCGGATGCACGGGGAGAACGCGTCGCAGCGGCATCTTGGGAGAACGCGGGATATGGAGACCATCCTGGCCGCAGAGCGCCAGCACGTGGAATCCCGCGCGATCCGGCGAATGTATGGCGTCACGCTGTTTGAAGATCCGTATTTGAACGGCTTGGTGGATGGATTCCTATGGATCGCAGCGAGAGGATGGAAGGTGGTGAAGAAGGGGTTGAAGGGTGGGTGAGGGGATTGGGGATTGGGGATTGGGGGATTGGGGATTGGGGGATTGGGGGATTGGGGGATTGGGGGATTGGGGGATTGGGGGATTGGGGGACGACCACGCCATTCCGACATGGTAGGGCGGACTCAGCCTGATCCGCCCTGATTCCCTTCTTCCGCCGGAGGCTCTTCTTTCTCTTCCTCAAGGGCTTCCCCGTTCCACGGATAGCCCTTGCCGCCATTCGGCGGGAAAGTGGGCGGATCGAGGCCGAGTCCGCCCTACCGTTTTCTTTCATTCGCGTCCCTTCGCGTTCACCTGTCCGTCGTAGCCTCGGCGAAGTCGGATTCGCGGTTAAATTCTTCGTCTTCCATCTGCGTCCTTCACGTTCATTTGACTCATTGTTCTGGATAGTAAGTTCGCCTATCTCCGCTGCGCTTCGGTTGCGGTTCAATTCTCTTTGGTTTCAATTCCTCATTCGCTGAAAATCAGGGACGACCACGGTGGGATCGTCCCTACTCCATCCATTGACATGATGGATTCACATGATAAACTTCACCTATGAATGAAACCATCGTCACTGAGCGGGGCCAAGTTTCCGTGCCTGCCAGCCTGCGCAAGGCCATGGGATTGCATCCGGGTCGGAAACTGCATTGGGAACAAGTGTCTGAACGCGAAATTCTGGTCTCCCTGCCTCAGGAAAAACCCTTGGGGCCGCTTGCCGTCCTCGGCTATGCCCGCCGCATCCACAGCAACCCGCCCCGTCCCACGGCCGACTGGATGGGTGAACTCCGGGAGGGCGAATGACCTGGGTCGTCGATACCTGCATCGTCATCGACATCCTCGAAAACGATCCCTCCTTCGGCTTGCGCTCGGCCACCTTGCTCGAAGCGAAGCTGGGCGAAGGGTTGTCAATCTGCCCCGTGACCTTTGTGGAACTGGCTCCCACCTTTGGGGGAAACGGGAACGAGCAGGAAACCTTTCTGCGGCAGGCTGGCATTGGCTTCCGCGATAGTTGGACTACGGCGGATACACGAACCGCCCATCTGGCATGGCATCTCCACATCGCCGCGCGCCGTTCCGGAGTTCTTCCGAAACGCCCCATCGCCGATGTGTTGATCGGAGCCTACGCGACAAACCGTCGCGGTCTCATCACCCGCAATGCGGCGGATTTCCGCCGCAATTTCCCAGATCTGCAAATCCTCGAGCCCTAATGATCCCCACATGGTAGGGCGGATCCAGGTAGGGCGGATCCGGCTCAAAACTGCCGAAGGCTTGTAGGCAGTTTGGACAAAACCACCGAAGGTTTGTAGGTGGTTTGGACAGGAGCTATTCGCGACGTGCCCGAAGGGCGAGAAGCCGTGGGGCGGCTTTGAGTCAATCCGGTGTGATTACCTTCTTCCACCGGAGGCTGTTCTTTCACTTCTCTTTCGCGGCCCAGCCGCACCGCCATGCGGCGGGAAAGTGGGCGCGGCGAGGCCGACCACGCCCTATCGTCTTCTTCCATCTGCCTCCTTCGCGTTCATTCGCGTTCATTCGCGGTTAAATTCTTCGTCTTCTCTTTCTCTTCTCTTTCGCGGCCCAGCAGCACCGCCATTCGGCGGGAATTAGGGCGGATCGGGCCGAGTCCGCCCTACCGGTCCTTTCCGCCAATCCGACATGGTAGGGCGGATCCGGCCCGGTCCGCCCTGATTACCTTCTTCCGCCGGAGGCTTCCTCTTTCTCTTCCTCAAGGGCTTCCTCGTTTTACGGAAAGCCCTTGCCGCCATTCGGCGGATTCTTGGGCGGATCGAGCCGAGTCCGCCCTACCGGCTTCCTCTTTCTCTTCCTCAAGGGCTTCCCCGTTCCACGGATAGCCCTTGCCGCCATTCGGCGGGAATTACGGCGGATCGAGCCGAGTCCGCCCTACCGGTCCTTTCCGCCAATCCGACATGGTAGGGCGGATCCGGCCCGGTCCGCCCTGATTCCCTTCTTCCGCCGGGGGCTTCCTCTTTCTCTCTTCCTCAAGGGCTTCCTCGTTTCACGGAAAGCCCTTGCCGCCATTCGGCGGGAATTACGGCGGATCGAGCCGAGTCCGCCCTACCGGCTTTCTCTTTCTCTTCCTCAAGGGCTTCCTCGTTTCACGATTAGCCCTTGCCGCCATTCGGCGGATTCTTGGGCGGATCGAGCCGAGTCCGCCCTACCGGCTTCTTTCATTCGCGTTCACCTGTCCGTCGTCTCGTCCATAGAAGCTTCACGCGTAGATGGAAGCCTACCTGCCTTCGTAGCTACAGCGAAGTAGGCGGCGAAGTCGGATTCGCGGTTCCATTCTCGTTTCTTCTCTTCCGCGGTCTGAGCGAAACCGCACTATCACGAATGCAAGCCTCTTCATGTTCCAGCCACCAAGCGCCATATTAGATTACTTGATTTTACGAGAAACGATCTCATCCTACAGTCATGTCCAAAGCCTCACTGCTCCAACAAAAAGTAGCGAAACTTCCCGAGCCTATCGCAGCAGAGGTCTTGGACTTTCTCGAATTTGTGACTGCAAAAAGACAGCTCGAATCCACTCAACAACTGGGAAAAATTGGTCAACTCAGAGGCTCGTTCCGGGGGCGTCTCAGCTCCAGCGAGGAATTCGCCACCCGAAAATCTCATGAAATCCGACTGGAAGAATGAAACCCACGTCGTTCTTGATGCCTGTGCCCTGATCGCATTTCTCAACGACGAACCCGGTGCCGAAGTCGTCACCGCCGTGCTCGAGGACGTTCCCTCAGTTGAGATGTCAGCGATCAATCTCCTTGAAATCGCCTATGATGCCATTCGCAGATCGGGTGATCCCCAAGCGGCCCATGACCTTCTCAATGTAATCTACCAGCTTCCTATCAAGATCCATTGGCGGATCGACAATGAGGTTTTTCAACATGCCGCCCGGCTCAAAGCCTCGTTTCGCATTTCACTCGCCGACGCCTTGGCCTTGGCACTCGCGGAAACGTTGAAAGCTGCGGTAGCGACCAGCGACCATCACGAATTCGATTCTCTCGAATCCAGCGGAACAGCTCGGTTCATCTGGATTCGCTAAGATCGCGACTCCCCACACGGCTCGCAGGGATCAGGGATCAGGGATCAGGGACGACCGTGGCGGGATCATCCCTACCAATCCTACGGTAGGGCGGATCCGGCCCGGTCCGCCCTGATTGACTTCTTCCGCCGGGGGCTTCCTCTTTCTCTTCCTCAAGGGCTTCCTCGTTTCACGGATAGCCCTTGCCGCCATTCGGCGGATTCTTGGGCGGATCGGGCCGAGTCCGCCCTACCATTTAAAGCATTATGGACTCGATCGGTCGCCAAATTCTTCCACACGATGTCCCGCAAAACATCGTTCCCAATCCGGAAGGCGAAACCTATTTCATTACGATCTGCTGCGTTCCCCGTGGCGCGAACCAATTAGCGTGCGATGATATTTGGTGCGCCTTCGTTGAGACGATTGTGAAAAGGGAATCGGATGGTGACCTACGTTGCGGCATCGCGCTCGCCATGCCCGATCACTTCCACGCTTTGTTGAGTTTTTCCGGCGAGAAATCCATGCGGCAGGTCGTCACCGCGATGAAATCCTGGATGGCGAAATGCTATGGGGATTCAGTTGGCAGCGGGATTTTTTTGATCATCGTTTGCGGGGATGGGAGTCAGCCACCGAAAAAGCGCATTACATCCGCATGAATCCAGTGAGAGCGGGTCTTTGCGAAAAGCCGGAAGATTGGCCTTATCAAAGGTAGGGCGGATCTGGCTCAGTCCGCCCTTTCGAAAAGGTAGGGCGGATCTGGCTCAGTCCGCCCTTTCGAAAAGGTAGGGCGGATCTGGCTCAGTCCGCCCTGATTACCTTCTTCCGCCGGAGGCTTTTCTTCTCTTCCTCAAGGGCTTCCTCGTTCCACGATGTGCCCTTGCCGCCATTCGGCGGGAATTACGGCGGATCGAGCCGAGTCCGCCCTACCGTTTACGATCTTTCTCTTCCTCAAGGGCTTCCTCGTTCCACGATTAGCCCTTGCCGCCATTCGGCGGATTCTTGGGCGGATCGAGCCGAGTCCGCCCTACCGGGTTCATCTTCTGCCCTCTGGCTACGGCTTATGGCTTTACTCTCCGGCAGATTCCTATCATACTGACAGGTAATGAGACTGACTCCCCATCAGAGGACTGCCATTCTGACTGCGGTCGGCAAGCAAGATCCGAAAGCCCGGATCATTCTATTTGGCTCCCGTGCCGATGACCGGGCAAGGGGCGGAGACATCGACCTATTGATCGTCTCCGACGTGATCGGGCTGCACGAGGAATGGGAGATTCGCAGAGATGTCCTTGACGAGATCGGCTGGCAAAAGCTGGACCTCGTCGTGCGCCGCAGAAACCAACCGGAATCCGCCATCGTCAGCGTTGCGATGGAAACCGGAATTCCCCTATGAGCCGAAAAATCTATGCTACGTATCTGACCGAAAGCCTCGCGGAACTGGACCGTGCGCTGAGGCATCTCATTTACTCAGGAGAAGCTTGTGCGGATTTCACGCCCGATGAGCAGAATCCCACAGAGGAAGTTTTGGCGCGGATTGAGGCATTCACCAGTCGCTTTGCCCGGGTCGTTGACCTAATGAGCAAGCGCGTGCTTCGGGCCATGGATCAGTTCGAGATGTATGAGGCGGGGACCTTGCTCGATGTGGCAAATCGTGCCGAGAAGCGCGGGGTGATCGAATCGGTGGACTGGTTGCGAGAACTGAAAGACACCCGCAACCGGATTTCCCATGACTACGCTGGAGACCGTCTTCCCGAGATTCTAGTCTATTGTCGTGAGCAACTACCCCGTTTGTTGGCGACCTGCAAGCGCATCAACGAGTATGGTGAAACCCTGCTTACCCGGTAGGGCGGACTCAGCCTGATCCGCCATTCCTACGGTAGGGCGGACTCAGCCTGATCCGCCCTGATTACCTTCTTCCGCCGGAGGCTAATTCTTCCTCTTCCTCAAGGGCTTCCTCGTTCCACGATGTGCCCTTGCCGCCATTCGGCGGATTCTTGGGCGGATCGGGCCGAGTCCGCCCTACCGTTTACGATCTTCCTCTTCCTCAAGGGCTTCCTCGTTCCACGATGTGCCCTTGCCGCCATACGGCGGATTCTTGGGCGGATCGGGCCGAGTCCGCCCTACCGTTTACGATCTTGCTCTTCCTCAAGGGCTTCCTCGTTCCACGATGTGCCCTTGCCGCCATTCGGCGGATTCTTGGGCGGATCGGGCCGAGTCCGCCCTACCCGGGATCGTCCCTACCTGATCTGCGATCACTTACTTGTTTCCCAAACTGAATCTAAAAATCGAATTGCAATTAGAATAACCATCTGTTAATTCTATTTGCATATGGTAAATCGAAAATTTTGGCTGGACGCGATTGAAAGCGCTTGGAAGGAGCGCTCTATCGTGTGGCTTACCGGGGTCCGACGTGTTGGGAAAACCACCTTGGCCCGCTCGCTTGGGGATGTGGCCTACTACGATTGCGAACTGCCACGGGTCCGAAGGACGATGGAAGAGGATCCTGAAGGATTCCTGGATGAGCAAACCTGCGGACGGCTCATTTTGGACGAAATCCACCGGATCGGGAGCCCGTCGGAATTGCTCAAAATAGCCGCCGACCATTATCCGCATTTACGGGTGCTTGCGACCGGTTCATCTACCTTGGGGGCGAGTTCGCGCTTCCGAGACACTCTCGCAGGGCGCAAGCGTCACCTTCACCTGCCTCCCGTGCTGTTTCGCGAACTCGCGGACTTCAACGGCGGGAACCTCAAGACCCGCCTGCTTCACGGCGGTTTGCCGGAAAATTTACTGGCCGGGGATTTCCCGGAAAAAGATTTCGCGGAATGGCTTGATGCCTACTGGGCGCGCGATATCCAGGAGTTATTCCGGCTTGAGAAACGCTCGGCCTTTCTGAAGTTGCTTGAACTGCTTCTCACGCAAAGCGGCGGCTTGTGCGAACTCAATCAGCTCGCTCCTGCCTGTGGGGCAACCCGCCAAACCCTCTCCAATTACCTAGGCGTACTCGAAGCCACAGGCGCGGTTCATGTGGTGCGACCTTTTTCGAGCAACCGTCAGCGGGAAATCATCGCGATGCCCAAAGTCTATGGTTTCGACACGGGATTTGTCTGCCATGCCCGCGGTTGGGGCGCGCTTCGTCAGGAAGATCTTGGCGGTCTTTGGGAACACCTTGTGCTGGATGAACTGCGGGCACTCTTTCCGGTCGGCGAGATCTATCACTGGAGGGACAAACAAAAACATGAACTCGACTTCGTCCTCGCCCGCAAAGGGCTTCCGCCCATCGCCATAGAATGCAAGTGGAAGCTCAAGGCGGCGGGAAAAAACTTTCCATCATTCAAAAACCTCTATCCAAAGGCCCGTCTTCTCATGATCACGACAGATGCCGACAAGCCAAGGATCAACCGGCAATCCGGTGGCATCGAAACCGGCCTAGCGCATCTGGAGGCTGCGGTCCTCCCACTTTAAAAATGGTAGGGCGGATCCGGCCCGGTCCGCCCTGATTAACTTCTTCCGCCGGGGGCTTCCTCTTTCTCTTCCCCAAGGGCATCCCCGTTTTACGGATAGCCCTTGCCGCCATTCGGCGGGAATTAGGGACAACCACGGCGGGATCGTCCCTACCATTCCGACATGGTAGGGCGGACTCAGCCTGATCCGCCCTGATTCCCTTCTTCCGCCGGGGGCTTCCTCTTTCTCTTTCTCTTCCTCAAGGGCTTCCTCGTTCCACGATGTGCCCTTGCCGCCATTCGGCGGATATCGTACGGCGGACTCGAGCCTGAGTCCGCCCTACCGGTTCACGATCTTCTCTCTCTTCCTCAAGGGCTTCCTCGTTCCACGATTAGCCCTTGCCGCCATTCGGCGGGAATTACGGCGGATCGGGCCGAGTCCGCCCTACCGGTTACGATCTTTCTCTTCCTCAAGGGCTTCCTCGTTCCACGATGTGCCCTTGCCGCCATTCGGCGGATTCTTGGGCGGATCGAGCCGAGTCCGCCCTACCGGCCCTTGCCGCCATTCGGCGGGATCGTCCCTACCGGGGATCGTCCCTGCCGCTGGTTAGTCACCCAATCCCGAAAGCGGTATGATGATGAGCGGTGTGGTTACTGGATAATCCTTCTCATTGGCGGTGATAAGAGCATGCATTCCGGATACTGATGCGGTCGCGAGAATCTGTAAGTCATGCAATCTCTTGCCGCATATTCGATATTTGCCGGCCCATTCAATGAACAACTCTCCAGCTTGCAGGGTTTCAGCAACCAACGAAACTCTTTTTTGAAATCGTTTGATGTTTTCGAGAGCAAGCTCCGACGACATGCCCAAACCATTGTTTTCAATCGGCCTTGTCGCCACGACCAGGTATTCGCGGAGAACCTGGGTGCCTAGAAAGAGATCCACCCCATCGTCGGAAGCATTTCGAAACAAGCTCTGTGCCTGGGCATGAAATCGCCGTCCCTCATCTGTTGCTTCGAGAAGCACGTTGGTGTCCACCAGAACCTTTGTGCCCCGCTCAATCCTCATAAATACCCTCCCTCGACCAGTCCTGATTGCCGTGTGTCCTGACCGTATGAAGTGAAAATTCCGAATTGTCATCGGATCCGGCCTGTTTCGCAGCCTCTTCCAGTAAAACCTGCAATTCGCCCTGCAACGAGCGGTGATGCCTGCTGGCTCGTCGCTTGAGTCGCTCGATTGTTTGCTCCGGAACGTCGCGGATATGTAACGATTTCATAGTGGTAGCATAATGTAGCCAGTAAAAGAAGCAAGCGGTAAATAGCAATATGGTAGGGCGGATCCGGCCCGGTCCGCCCTGATTACCTTCTTCCGCCGGGCTTGTCCTTCACAGCGCAGCGACGTAGGAGGCTTCCTCTTTCTCTTCCTCAAGGGCTTCCTCGTTTCACGGATTAGCCCTTGCCGCCATTCGGCGGGAATTACGGCGGATCGAGCCGAGTCCGCCCTACCGTTTACGATCTTTCTCTTCCCCAAGGGCTTGCCCGTTTCACGATTAGCCCTTGCCGCCATTCGGCGGGAATTACGGCGGATCGAGCCGAGTCCGCCCTACCGTTTACGATCTTTCTCTTCCTCAAGGGCTTCCTCGTTTTACGGATTAGCCCTTGCCGCCATTCGGCGGGAATTACGGCGGATCGAGCCGAGTCCGCCCTACCGGTTACGATCTTTCTCTTCCTCAAGGGCTTCCTCGTTCCACGATTAGCCCTTGCCGCCATTCGGCGGATTCTACGGCGGATCGAGCCGAGTCCGCCCTACCGCCTTCTCCCATTCGCGGTTCAATTCTTCCTCTAATTTCAGCGTTTCAGTTTTACCCCTCAATGATTTCCAAAGTTTGTATTGGGGCAGTGTTTGCGACCATGAATCGCGCATCGACGGCGGAGGCTTGCGTGCGTGCCTTGGCCTTGCAAACGCGGCCGCCTGAGCTGGTGGTGGTGGCCGATAATGTTTCCTCGGATGGGACGGCGGATCGCTTGGAAGCGATGACGGACTTGCCATTTCAGCTCGTCGTCATCCGGATGAAGGAGAACCGCGGCAACGCCGGCGGCGTGGAAGAGGCGATGGAGCTGGCCTTTGCGCGCGGCGCGGATTTCGTGTGGATCTTGGACGATGATTCCGTTCCGCGAAAAGAGGCGTTGCAGGCGCTGTTGTCCGTGGATCTGGAGCCCTCGGTGGTGCGTCATGCCATGCAGATCGACCCCAAGAGCGGGCGGTTGACATGGCCGATGTGGGTGCGATGTGAGCGGGAGTGGAGTTTGGTGGAGGAGTTGGGAAAATTTTCAGGAAAGGATTGGATCGAAACCCGCGCCTCGTGGACGTGTGCGATGATATCGCGGGAAGTGCGGGAGGCGGTGGGACCGGTGAATGGGGCTCTATTCATCCGCGGCGAGGACGAGGAGTATCCTTGGCGGATCGCGCAGGCGGGCTTCACCTTTGCGGGCGTGACCGGCGCGGTGATGGACCACCCTGGCCCGGAAAATATCGTGCGTTGGAGCTGCTTTGGGAAAAACCTTTTCATGGAGCGCTCTTTAGCGGATTGGAAGCTCTACTACAAAACCCGTAATATGGTCTGGCTTAAGCGGCAACAAACGGGAAGCTTGGGAGCCATCGCGATGGCGGCCGCCTACGCGGTGGCGGTTTTTTGGATCGACGGGCCGTCAAGGTTTCCGCTCGTGTGGAGCGCCGTCCGCGACGGATGGAGCGGCAGGCTCGGCCGCTGGGAGTGCCATCCAACGTGAAAGGGCGCTCCATCGGTTGAGTTTCCAGAACAGCAACCAGCCTACCGTGATACCCACCGCGCCGCAGATAAGATCCATGAAATCCACGAAGTCAAAGCCGTAGCCGAGTCCGGTCTGCGCCCCTTCGATCGCAAGAACCAAGCCGCCTGCAAGCCATGTGGCGCGGCGCGTTCCCACAAGGTATGAGAAAAGCAAAGTAATCCCGACCACGAAACCGGTGTGGAGAAGCAGTCTCTGGTTTTTAAGATAACTCCTTAACTGCATGATCCACCCGCCCTGTTCCGGAATTTTTCCCAACGCCCCTTGGCTCGCAATGCCTTGGGGCGTTTTTGTTTCGGCCGCGGCGGATTTCACGGCAAGTGGGGCAGCGGGTGTATGCACGCTTGCGCCCAGATCATAGGGAATGAGCAGCGGGTAAATCCTCTCCCAGGGGCCGGGAAAGGCAAAAAGAGCACCCATCACCACCCACAGCGAAGCGGCCGCGGCACGGCGAGGCCAGGCGACTTTCGGGAAGCCCGAGAGACACGCAAAGAACCATGAGAACCAGCAGGCTACGAGAACCCAGCGCATCCAGTGCCATGCCGCCCGGTGCCTGACAGGCGTCAATTCCACCGCCGCAATGGACATTTCGCCGGAGGCGGCCAAATTCTCGATCACGAGGACGGGATAGCCCTTGCCGAAGGACGGCTGCGTAACCAGGGAAATGCCGTCTTGCCTTTCATCGCCGCGCACGGACGCTACCCGATCGATATCCACTAGCCCGTTTTCCCGGTCTGATAGCCACCGGAGAAAGATGCGTCCATCCTCCCATTCCTGTTTCCCACGGACTAGATTTCTGCAGGAAAAGTCCAGCCGGGTGTGAATCGCCTCTAGGGGAGCCGAGACGGGTATCCGGAAGGTGATGTGGACATGGGGGCGGCCGGGAAGGGCCTTTACGCGCAAGATCGTGCCGTCTTTCCCTAGCTCCCATGAGGCTCCCTCAGGGAGATTCGGGAGCGCAGATTGGAGCTCGTCCATACCTACGGACAGCTGATTATCCAGCCGCTCGAACCGGTATCCGCGCAGCAGACACAGCCCGAGGATCAGAAGCGGAAGCGAAAGGATCAGAAGCCAGCGGCGAAACACGCGGAAAGAGCATCAGGATGCCAGCCGGATACCAGTTTCTTTTTCGTGTTCCTTGCCCTTACGAACTAGTTCTTTCAAAGTAGGATCTTCTTTGTTTTTCGCTCCGTCATCCGCAGAAAACCACGGACGACCACATCGGGATCGTCCTTGCCATCGTCTTTACCTAGGGTTGGGCGGCTCTGGGAGAATTGCGTGGCAAGCTGGGGCGGATTTCCCGGCCATCCACCCAAAAGTAAATTTCAATACAAAGATAGATTCACCCAATTCCTCTTTCCATTTACGGCGCAACGGAACAACCTACCGCCGCCTTTTGATTTTCGACTCATGATTCACAGCCGCAAAGATTCCTTCAACATTCAATTACTGCAGATCACGGATGCGTTTCTTATCTGGGCGGCGTTCTGGATCGCGAGCCTGCTCCGGGAAAGTATCTTCCTCTTAGCCGACCGGTCTCTAGGCGAAAGGGAGAGCCTCTACACGATGGCATGGGCGCTCTATATCGCGGTGCCGTTTACGCCGCTGGTGTTGGAGCGCTTCGGCTTCTATGAGCGGATGGGATCTAAGAACCCAAGCAGCTCGGCGTGGCAGCTTATCCAAGGGATTTTTATCATCGGTCTGTTCATTTCACTCTTCGCCTTGTTCGCGAAGGCGGAGGGGGCACGCCGCCTGATCCTTGGTATGGGCGGCATACTGATGTTCGTTTTCCTTTTCATCCGAGAGCGCATCTCGAAATCCTACATCGCCCTACGGCGGAAGCGTGGCATCGGCGGCGAGCGGGTGATCCTTACCGGATCGGATACGGAAATCGACGAGCTGCTGGCGGATCTTGACGCCGAAGCAGTGGCGGACTGGGATATCGTCGAGCGCTTCGATCTTTGCGCTAGAGAAACCGAAGAGCTCTTCGTCCTGCTGAAAAAAGAGTCCATCGGGCGGGTGGTATTCGCAGCAAAGAACACGCCCTTCGAGAAGGTGGCTCAGGCTGTCGAGGCATGCGAATTGCAAGGGGTGGAGGCATGGATCGCCGCCTCGTTCATCCGCAGCCAGATCGCGCGGCCGGTGTTCGACTCGGTGGGATCGAAGCCGATGCTGGTCCTGCGCTCGACCCCGGAGCTTTCTTGGGAGCTCATGGCGAAGAGCGTGATCGATCGGATCGGATCTTTCCTCCTAATTGCGGTGACCCTACCGCTATGGATCATCGCGGCGATCGGCATCAAGATCGCGAGCCCAGGGGCTCCGGTTTTGTTCTCACAAATGCGTGCGGGGCGCTACGGCAAGCCTTTCCGGATGTGGAAATTCCGCACGATGGTTGCCAATGCCGAGGAGCTGCTCGAACAGATTAAGAAAGAAAGCGGCAACCAGATGGAAGGACCGGTTTTCAAGCTCGACCAAGACCCGCGTATTTTCCCATTCGGCTCAGTGCTACGTAAATTCAGCATCGATGAGCTACCGCAGCTTTGGAACGTGCTCAGAGGGTCTATGAGTCTGGTGGGTCCGCGCCCGCTGCCGCTTTACGAAGTGGAGGCCTTCTCAGAGATCTCCCACCGCCGCCGCCTGAGCGTGAAACCAGGCATCACCTGTGAATGGCAGGCGGGCGGGCGGAACAAGATCACCAGCTTTGACGATTGGGTGGAGATGGACTTGCGATATATCGACAACTGGTCGCTATGGCTCGATTTCCAGATCCTGCTAAAAACGATCCCCGCCGTGCTTTTCGCGAAAGGCGCAAAATAAGCATGGAGGGGCGAATCGATCATCCGCCCCGTCCCATGAGGTGCCGTTGGGAAGAGCGGACCCACACATCATCGTATCCCCGGGTCATTTGGGATTGTGATCCGCCCCTTCATGCCCACTGAATAACCCCATGGCCACGATCTCCTCCCTCCTCTGGATCCTCGGATTTATCCTGTCCGTTGTCATCGCGCCGCAACTACGGATGTGGACATGGGGGCCGACGATGCTCTGCTTCGGAGCCGCCACGCTTTTCGCGTTACCGGTTTTACTCCGGAAAGACCTCGGGCGTGAGGCGCTCTATGTGCTAATCCCTGGCATCGCCACGGCGGGGTGGATCGCGCTGCGGTCTTTTGTCTCCCCGGTAGCGGAACTGGCTACTGCGGATCTATTGTTGCTCTCGATGGCGGTCTCGACTTTCCTAGTGTTCCGCGCGGCGGGCGGCGGCGGGCTTGCCGGGAAATTGCTAGCTAGCGGCATCGCGCTTACCCTCGCGGCCTCTCTGTGGGTGATCGGTAAGCAGGTTTTGGATCCGTCTTTCTCGCCCGTTTTCCCAGCGCGTGGCGCAGATTTTATTCGCGGATTTTTCGGGCACTACAGCTATTGCGCTGCTTTTCTGGTGCCGAGCGCCTTGCTGTTGGCAGGGCTGGGTCTTCACGGGCGTTTCCACACGGCGACACGCATCCTACTACTCCTGCTGGCGGTGGCCGGTCTTGTAGCGGTGGTACTCACAAAATCACGCGGCGGGGTCATTGGTGCGGGGGTCGGCACGGCTGCGTTGGCTCTAGGTAGCGTCCTAATCGGAAAACGGGATGGTAAGCGATGGTTCGTGCCGGTAGCAATCATCGCGCCGCTCGCTCTAATCGGTGCGACCGTGCTATTTCTGAATTTGCTCGGTAACGTGCAGGAACAACGCGGCGGCGGTGAGCTGACCGGGATGCTCGACAACACGATCCGCTTCTACATGTTGGGGATGGCGATGAGCTGTATCGCGATGCATCCGTGGCTGGGGGGCGGCAGCCGGAGCTTCAGTTGGGAAAGCTTTCAGGCATGGGACGTGGCGGCATACGGGCGGGGTTCCCATAAGCCAGAACACGTCCATAACGAGTTGGTGCAAACGATCGTCGATTATGGAATAATCGGCGGGGCCTTGCTCCTTCTTTTCCTTGGTTGTGTAGTATTTGCCGCACTGATGCAGAGCACCGCGAAAGATTCCTCGGGAAACCCCAGGCCGATGGACGGTTGGAGGATCGGGGGACTAGCCGGCTTGGCGGGCCTGTTTGCTCAATCCCAGTTCGAGGGAATCCTGCGCATCCCTCCCGGAGCCATCCTGCTCGGTCTTTGTCTCGCCTCTGCCACCGCTTCCTTCGGCGGCCGCCCCGTGATCCAGCGCCTATCGATCTCCAGCGCCATCATGGTTGTATGTGGCCTTGCAGCAGTAATCCCGCTTCTCGCTTACGGCTGGAAAGGAACCAAGGCCATACCCGCGCTATGGCCCGCTTACTTTTCCCCAATCCCACTTGGAAACGAAGCGATGCTCGATGCTCTCACCGAGGGTATCGAGACCTGGCCGATGAATCCCCTACTGCACCGGAGGGGAGTGCTCCATCGCAAGCTTGCTGCAGAAGAGGGGCTTTCCCAATCAGAAAGGCAGGAAGCGCTCGAACTCGCACTCGCCGATTTCCGATACGCCTCGGAGCTACATCCGCTCGATCCCACCAACCTTCTCAACCAAGCAGGAACTCTGAACCTGCTCGGCAGGGGCGCGGAAGCGGAGCTGCTTTACCTCCGCGCGATCACGGCACAGGGCGGTATGGAGGCGGCTTTTAATGCGAATTACTACTTCGCAGAGTTCCTGCTGCGCAAAGGTATTTCCGAATACAGCCGTGACGATTTTCTTTCCGCGCAGACGACCCTTCAGATCGCGGCCCGGCACATGGACAGGGCGCTGGAACTCAGCAAGGGCTGGTCGATGGGGGTGTCTGGTTCTGATCTGAAGGTGAACATTCGCTCCGCCTACGGCCAGGCATTAGAGACTAGCGGTGATCTCCGTGGTGCGCTCGAGCAGTATGATCTTGTCACCACCGTGCGGATGGGCGGCAGCGCCGATTACCTCGCCGGGCTGATGTTGGGGAAACGCGCGGTGGCGGTATGGGGCGAGCGCCGTTCGGAAGACGCACTACGGCTGTTCATCGAGGCCGAACAACGTGTTATCAAAGCACGACCACTGCCCGCGGGAGTTACCGAAGCCGAGCGGGTCGAGTATCGTGATTACCTGCGCCGCACTATCAAATACCTACAGGGAGCCAAGGTGGTGCCTTCTGAAAAACTGGATTTTTGAATGGGCGGGGAATCCAACCTCTTCATTCGTGAGATTCTACAAATTCGTGGTTTCTTTTTCACAAACAGATCGGGCGCCATGCACTAGAGCGAGCAAGCCAAAAGCAAGGCTCGGCGATCAGAGGCGCAGCCTTTTGACTGCGGGGAGAATCCCCGCTTTTCTATCCTTAGGCGGGATACAGGGCGCGGTTGGAAAGTTCCGCGCGCCCATGCTCACCGGGATCCCCCGTGAACAAAAGCGGCGAATGATCGCGCGCACTCAAAAGCCCTCCACGCCAGGCTTTACCGAGGCGCAGCCTTTTGAGTGCGGGGAGAATCCCCGCTTTTCTATCCTTAGGCGGGATACAGGGCGCGGTTGGAAAGTTCCGCGCGCCCATGATCACCGGAATCCCCCGTGAACAAAAGCGGCGAATGATCGCGCGCACTCAAAAGCCCTCCACGCCAGGCTTTACCGAGGCGCAGCCTTTTGACTGCGGGGAGAATCCCCGCTTTTCTATCCTTAGGCGGGATACAGGGCGAGGTTGGAAAGTTCCGCGCGCCCATGCTCACCGGAATCCCCCGTGAACAAAAGCGGCGAATGATCGCGCGCACTCAAAAGCCCTCCACGCCAGGCTTTACCGAGGCGCAGCCTTTTGAGTGCGGGGAGAATCCCCGCTTTTCTATCCTTAGGCGGGATACAGGGCGAGGTTGGAAAGTTCCGCGCGCCCATGCTCACCGGAATCCCCCGTGAACAAAAGCGGCGAATGATCGCGCGCACTCAAAAGCCCTCCACGCCAGGCTTTACCGAGGCGCAGCCTTTTGACTGCGGGGAGAATCCCCGCTTTTCTATCCTTAGGCGGGATACAGGGCGAGGTTGGAAAGTTCCGCGCGCCCATGCTCACCGGAATCCCCCGTGAACAAAAGCGGCGAATGATCGCGCGCACTCAAAAGCCCTCCACGCCAGGCTTTACCGAGGCGCAGCCTTTTGAGTGCGGGGAGAATCCCCGCTTTTCTATCCTTAGGCGGGATACAGGGCGAGGTTGGAAAGTTCCGCGCGCCCATGCTCACCGGAATCCCCCGTGAACAAAAGCGGCGAATGATCGCGCGCACTCAAAAGCCCTCCACGCCAGGCTTTACTGAGGCGCAGCCTTTTGAGTGCGGGGAGAATCCCCGCTTTTCTATCCTTAGGCGGGATACAGGGCGCGGTTGGAAAGTTCCGCGCGCCCATGCTCACCGGAATCCCCCGTGAACAAAAGCGGCGAATGATCGCGCGCACTCAAAAGCCCTCCACGCCAGGCTTTACCGAGGCGCAGCCTTTTGAGTGCGGGGAGAATCCCCGCTTTTCTATCCTTAGGCGGGATACAGGGCGAGGTTGGAAAGTTCCGCGCGCCCATGCTCACCGGAATCCCCCGTGAACAAAAGCGGCGAATGATCGCGCGCACTCAAAAGCCCTCCACGCCAGGCTTTACCGAGGCGCAGCCTTTGAGTGCGGGGAGAATCCCGCTTTTCTATCCTTAGGCGGGATACAGGGCGAGGTTGGAAAGTTCCGCGCGCCCATGCTCACCGGAATCCCCCGTGAACAAAAGCGGCGAATGATCGCGCGCACTCAAAAAGGCGACACCTCAAAAATCATCGAAAACGTTGAGATCATCGGTTTTGAAGGATTCGATGGTTTTCCGGAAAGCAGGCGTGCTGTTCTTCTCGAACCACGAAGCCGAGCACCAAGGATAATCGACAGCCCTCAACACTATCCCATGTTTCACCGGGTTGTTGTTCACATAATTCAATCGGGCGAAGTAGGATTTTTGAAAGGTAAGTGGCGTGTCGAAATAGTTATGCCAAACCTTTCGCCCTGGCTTCCCATCCAAAGCGTTGAGATGGATTGCGGTTCTACGATGAAGCGAGCCAATCCATTTCGCAAGCGACATCTTTCCCTCCTGCGGCGATTTCGCGATAAAATGGTAGTGATTGCTCAAAACCGCCCAAGCTTGGAGTTCCCACCCATGGGTCGCGGCACCAGCAACTAGGAGTTCGCAAAAATGACGAAGACGGGCGCGGGATTTGAGATGATGCAGCTTCAGATAAGTGCCAGCGGTTACCATATATAATCCGGGTGCGAAACAGTTGTGCGGTGGTGCATGCGGCCAAGGAACATCCATGGCAAAATTATGGATCTCCCAAGGTCCGTTGTGAAGCAGCCTTTTGAGTGCGGGGAGAATCCCCGCTTTTCTATCCTTAGGCGGGATACAGGGCGAGGTTGGAAAGTTCCGCGCGCCCATGCTCACCGGAATCCCCCGTGAACAAAAGCGGCGAATGATCGCGCGCACTCAAAAGCCCTCCACGCCAGGCTTTACCGAGGCGCAGCCTTTTGAGTGCGGGGAGAATCCCCGCTTTTCTATCCTTAGGCGGGATACAGGGCGCGGTTGGAAAGTTCCGCGCGCCCATGCTCACCGGAATCCCCCGTGAACAAAAGCGGCGAATGATCGCGCGCACTCAAAAGCCCTCCGCTCGGGGCAACGCTGAATTTCAAAGCTTACCGAACCAACCAACGGTTTGCTCCCTAGCTTGATCGCCCTGCGCCACGCACTCCGAAATCCATCTTTTTTCCACGTATTCCGTGGCAAGAGCTATTCATTCGCGACTCAAGGAGTCACCTGATCCCAGTCGATCTGCTGTTCGGAAAAACTTTTTACGAAATCGGTAAGCTTCAAGTCCGCCTCAGCCTCGGTGATCTCAGCGTCTATCCATGGCATTTTCCCGAACCACATGGAGGTGGAAACGTAGGCCCAGCGCTGATCCATGCCCTTGAGCAGGCGGTCTTTCATGTCCACGAAAGTCCGGCCTAGATGGTTGTTGGTGATCCTGTCATGGCCGACGAAGAAGTAGTAGGTCACGCAATTAAGTTCCAGAAACTCCGTCCTCTCCTCGTTGGTGGGAATTCTCTGGACGCTGCGCAGGCGTTTCACCTCGATGGTGCGCCCGTTGTCCAGATCGATCCCAAGATTCGTGGAGGAGAGGATGTGGTGACCCTGCGCCGGCATGCAGCGTTCCGGGCGGTGGATCGAGTTGTTGATGTCCGCGCCGGAGAGCACCACGGAGAGATCAACCCGGTCGGGAACGGCGCCCCCCTCCTCGTCAAACTCGCCGATGCGCGGCTTGAGGCAGATCGCCTTCGCAAATTCCGTGTCCTTCGCGAGAGTTTCCCGCTCCGCCTCGCTGGCCATCTGTTGCTTGAAAAGCCAACCACCCCCCTCTTCGGGCAGATCCATTTTTACCGCAGATTGTGCCACCTCTCCAGCTGAGGGCAGGAAATAGATCGAGCCGAGGGCGGCGGCCACGAATACGGGCAATAGCAAGGGTGCGGTTTTCATGGTCGGGCGACGAATACTTTTTCCTCCTTCTTGGCCTCGCTGTCTTTCACCACGACCTCGCGGCGCAAACGGCGTTTTGCGTTCTTTTTCCACGGCAATCCGCCCTCGAACAGCGAGTGCAGAACAAGCAGCAGGAATAGCGAAAAGGGATAGAACAGCAGCAGCCCGGACCAGTCGTGCCAGGTCGTGGCGGCCCATTCTGCATCGCCATTTTCTGCGATCACAAAGATGGAAGTAACGCGCAGCGCGTTGCCGATGATCGCCAGCGGCAGTGCGGAGAGAAAAAGGACAGCTTTCTGCCACAGGTGGATCTTGGCCACATAGGCCCACGCCGCGGAGATCATCAGCAGAGCCATCAGCGAGCGGATTCCGCTGCAGCCTGTCGCGATCTCAAGCGGCTTCCAGTCGCCTTTGACCGGCAGGATCGTGGTGCCCATGACCTTTGTCTCTACCCCGAAGAGCGAGGAGCCGTGGTGCGCCAGCGAAGTGGCGATGAGCTGGAGATGCGTTGTGGCCTGCTGGAAACTGGGCAGCGGAACCGCCAGCCAGAAGAAAAACAGCGGGAAGGTCAGGATTTTCGCGACCCTCCAGCCCCAGAGGAAGTGACACGCCCCCCACAGCAGGAAGGGCAACCCACCCGCCGCGATGCGTGGCTGGAAAGTCCGGTAGGAGATCGCGTAAAGCGCCGCCCCGACGAACACCGCGATGAGACCCAGAAAACTGCCTTTGTCGTTCGCCGCCGCCTCTCGGAGATCCTTGAAGCGGTAAATAATGAGGCCGAGGATCACGAAGGGGAACAGCAGCCCGTGCTCATAATCCGTCTCGCCGTTCCAGGCTCCGTTGAGCCACCCGAAAACTGATTGCGAGCGATCCGTGGCGAAGCGCGGCTCGAACCCGTAGAACCAGATCACTGCCACCAACGACAAAACCCCGGCTACAAGGATCAGCGGGTTGGCCGGGGTGAACCGGCCGGTTTCAGGGCCGGCGGGTTGGGTTGGAATGCTTTCGTTCAAAAGTCAGTGGAGCCTAAAATGGGGTTAAGGCGCGCAAAGTATTGCCGACACGGCTCGGCCTGTCAACAATCCCCCCGCCCATGAAAATCATCAGCGGAACAGCCCACCGAGTCCTTTCGGGAAAGATCGCCGAAACCCTCGGCCAGCCCTTAGCGGATGTCCAGGTGGACGCCTTTCCGGACGGGGAAACAGCGGTGAAAATCAACGAGAATGTCCGCGGTGAGGACGTCTTTATCATCCAGCCCTCCTGCCCCCCCACGAACCATAACATCATGGAGCTTCTGATCATGGTCGATGCCGCCCGCCGCGCTAGCGCCGAGCGAATCACCGCCGTGATGCCCTTTTTCGGATACGCCCGCCAAGATAGGAAAGACCAGCCGCGTGTGCCCATCACCGCCAAGCTGGTGGCAAACCTCCTTACCTCCGCCGGTGTGAACCGCGTCCTCACCATGGATCTCCACGCCCCGCAGATTCAGGGTTTCTTCGATATCCCGGTTGACCACCTCTACGCAAAACCCGCCCTCATCAGCTACCTCCGCGAGCGCCATCCGGATACCTCAAACCTCACCGTTGTCTCTCCGGACGTCGGCGGCGTGAAAATGGCGCGCGCCTACGCGGACGCCCTCGGAGCCGAGCTCGCCATCGTCGCCAAACACCGCATCTCCGCCACCCGTGTCGAGGCCATGAACGTCATTGGCGACGTCGAGGGCCGCGATGTCCTACTCGTCGATGACATGACAGAAACCGCCGGCACTCTCTGCGCCGCCGCAGAAATCCTCCACAAACACGGCGCGAAACGAATCTTCGCCGGCGTTTCCCACGCCATCATCAGCGAGATCGCTCATCAGCGGCTCGCGGACTCCGCCATCGAGGAGGTCATCACCACCGATTCTGTCCCCCAGGCCTGCGGCCCGAAAATCCACGCCGTCTCCATCGCCCCCCTGCTCGGCGAGGCCATCCGCCGCATCAACGGCGGCCAATCCGTCACTTCCCTCTTTAGCGTGTAAAACGTAGCTGGGACTTGCAGTCCCAGTCCGTCGTCGGGACATCCTGTCCCGACTCTCATCTCCAAAGCGCGGCAACCCTCACCGGTTCCCGCGCTTTTTCATTTTCCAACACCTCGGCCTGCAACATGCTTTCCCCGCCCCCAGCTCTTCCTTGAGAGTTGAATTTTGAAAGTTGAATTTTAGATGAACACCCGTGACCAACTCCGCATCGAAGGCTTCGGCCTCATCGATGAACGACTCAATTATCTGCTCGGCTGCCTGCGCGACGCCCTTGCCAGCGCCGGAGAAACTCAGCTCCTGCCCTTCATGCCATGGTCGGGCAAAGAACCGCAACCCGGCGAGATCCCGCCCGAAGACCTCCCCAAGCTCTACTCCATCGGCTTCCAACTCCTCAACATGATCGAGGAACGAGTCGCAGCCGAAATCCGCCGCGAGCGGGAAAAAGCCCTTGGCGCGGACTCCATCCGTGGACTCTGGCCGCAGGCCCTGCGCGACCTCAAGGCTATGGGGCTTGGCCCTGAGGAAATCCTCGCCGTGCTCCGCGATGTCCACGTCGAACCCGTCCTCACCGCCCACCCCACCGAAGCAAAACGCGAGTCCGTCCGCGCCCGCCAACGTTCTCTCTACGAAGAACTCGTCCGCAACGAATACCCAAAATACACGGATCGCGAGAAACGCCGTATCCGCGAACGCGTCGTCACCACCCTAGAGACCCTCTGGCTTACTGCCGAGATTCACCTCGTCCGCCCGGACATCAGCTCAGAACTGCGCAACGCCATCCATTACCTCCGCGATCTCTTCCCCACCGCCATCAACCGCCTCGACCTCCATTTCACCGAGGCATGGCGCGATGCCGATCTACCGCTCGATCTCCTCCGCTCCGCCGGAAACATCCCTCGCCTCAGCTTCGGATCATGGATCGGCGGCGACCGCGACGGCCACCCGCTGGTTACGCCCGCCGTCACCCAGCACAGCCTCGACGAGCTGCGCCGCGCCGCCTTGCAGCTTTTGGAAAGGGAACTCTGCAACCTCGCCGCCCAGCTCACCGTTTCCCGCCAGATGATCGATGTCCCCGAGGAACTCCAGGAGCGCATCGACGAGCTGAGCTTCGTGATCTCGAACCAGACGGACGTGAAACGCATCCTCGACCACCAGACCGAGGAACCATGGCGGCAGCTCGCCAACCTGATGGCCACCCTCCTTTCTGAACAGATGTCCGGAAAAGACGGCTACACCAGCCCGGCGCAGCTCACCTCAGATCTCGATCTCATTTCACGCACACTCACCGCCGCCGGCTGCCGCTTGCTGGAGGAACAGGCGATCCGCCCCGTGCGGCATAAGATCGAGATGTTCGGCTTCCACCTCGCCACCCTCGACGTCCGCCAGAACTCCGAGTTCCACGACCTCGCCATCGCCGAAATCCTCACCGCAGCAGGCATCGCGGACGGGGAAAATTTCCCGAAATGGCCGGAGGAAAAACGCCTCGCCTTACTCAACGCCGAGCTACTTTCCTCCCGTCCCTTCCTCCACGACGGGGCGCGCATCGGCCCGCATGCCGACAACGTCCTCGATACTTACCGCGTCCTCGTCCGCCACTGGAAACTCTCCGGAACCGCCGGCCTTGGATCGCTCATCGTCTCGATGACCCGCCAGCTTTCCGACCTCCTCGCCGTCTATCTCCTCACCCGCGAGGCCGGACTGATGACACACACACCCGAGGGCATGGCCTGCCCGCTGCCCGTCGTCCCACTGTTCGAGACCATGGACGACCTTCACCGCTCTCCCGGCATCCTCACCGCCTTCCTCGACCACCCGCTCACCGCCCGATCCAACCGTAGCTGGGACTTGCAGTCCCAGTCCGTCGCCGGGACATCCTGTCCCGGCTCACCGAAGCAAACCCAGCAGATCATGCTCGGCTACTCGGACTCCAACAAAGACTGCGGCATCCTCGCCGCGCAGGTCGCCCTCCAGCGCGCCCAGTCCGCGCTCACGAAAGTGGGCTTGGAAAAGGGCGTCGCCCTCTGCTTCTTCCACGGCCGCGGTGGCACGATCTCGCGCGGCGCGGGCCCCACCCACTGGTTCATGGCCGCCCTTCCGCACGGCGCGATGTCCGGCGGCTTCCGCATGACCGAGCAGGGCGAGACCATCGCCCAGAAATACGCGAACCTCGCCAACGCCACCTACAACCTGGAACTGCTGCTCGCCGGAGCCGCCATCAACACCGCCCGGCACAAGCACCTCCCCGAAACCCCCGATCCCGCTGGCTCTTTCCTCGACGCCCTCTCGGCTTCCTCGCAAAAGGCCTACCAAACCCTCCTGAAATCCGAGGGCTTCATCGACTTCTACCGCCAGGCCACGCCCATCGACGCCCTGGAAAACGCCCGCATCGGCTCCCGCCCCGCCCGCCGCACCGGAAAAAAATCCCACTCCATCTCCGATCTCCGCGCCATCCCCTGGGTCTTCTCATGGACCCAAGCGCGCTACTACCTCCCCGGCTGGTTCGGCGTCGGCTCCGCCCTTTCCGGACTCAAGGAAAACTCCCCCGCCGACTTCGCCGCGCTCAAGGCCGCCCTAGAAAAATCGACCTTCCTCTCCTACGTCCTCACCAACGTCGAGACGAACCTCGCCTCCGCCAACCTCGGCCTCATGCGCGACTACGCCGCCCTTGTCACCGACCCGGAAATCCGCACCCGTTTCATCGAAACCATCACCGCCGAGTTCGACCTCACGCAAAACCTCCTCGCCGAGCTCTTCGACGGCTCCATGGCGGAGCGCCGCCCCCGCATGGCGAAAACCCTCGGCATCCGCGAAGCCCCGCTGAAAGTCCTCCACCACCAGCAGATCGCCCTCCTCCGCGAGTGGCGCGCCCTCATCGAAAAGGACAAGCAAACCGCCGCCGACGCCCTCCTCCCCAAGCTCCTTCTCTCCATCAACGCCATCGCATCGGGGCTTCGGACGACGGGGTGAGGGGCTATCGAAACAACGCGTATGGCGTGACTTCAGGCCTAGCTTTGGGATGCGCGGCACTTTGCGGTGTGCGGCATCCTTCCCTCCTAGCGCCTTCCGCAGTGGAAAAACCGTAACATCCACCGCAGCCGCCGTGAGCAGCCAAACAGACGGGCTTTCCGGCTTAGGAAAGCCGTTGAGAGAGAAAGGTGCAGTGGAGCGGTTTCCCGATGAACCTAAAATCCGCAGTTCAAACGAAGATTTTCACCGCAAAGGCGCAGAGGTCGCAGAGGGAACGCTGAGAAGAGTTTGTGTTTCGGGATAGTGCAGGGCATTTTTCACGGCAATTCCATTTCACCCATTGGGTGAACCATGCAGTTCCATCGTTTTTCCAAATTTTCTATCTTCCCACATGCAAGGCTCTGCGTTCCTTTGCGACCTCTGCGACTCTGCGGTGAAAAATTGATACCCAACTGCGGTATTTAGGATCAACAGAAACTTGGTGCTTTGGGCAGCCACCGCACGAGTGAATCAGGGTCGCTCTGCGACTCGCTGATCATTCGTGAGATCCGTCCAATTCGTGGTTTCCATTTTCCACTCAGACGAGCCTTTTCATCCTGTATTCCGTGCCTTCAGTGGTTCATCATTTCAGTCGCACCTCTGGCATACGAGTCGGATTGCTCCGCGCCAGTCAGTGGTTTCGGTCACATGGAATCCGTGGGGCGTTAGTCCGAGTGTTTCCGCCAGCTCGCCGGGGGCGAAGCCGGCCTCGATGCTGACGCGCATGTCGTGGCGGGTGATGGGGTGGATGAAGGGTGTGGCGAGCTTTCCCAACAGCACAGGCAGGCGGGCGCGTTGGGGTTCGTTGATGAGGAGGGTGTGGAAGCCGCGCATCCATGCGCCGAGTTCGGCGAGCTGCGGGTCGGTGAAGTGGTGGAGGAAAAGGTTGGCGATGAGGGTGCCGCCGTCGGCGGGTGGGGCATGCGAGAAAAGGTCGCCTTGTAGCCATTTCACGGAAGGCGGTAGGTGCGCGGGGCGCGGGGCGAGATCGTAGGCGGTGATCTCCGCCTGCGGAAATTTCCCGGCAAGGCGGGAGAGGAGATGGCCTTCGCCGGCTCCGATCTCGGTGATGTGGCGGGTGTTTTCAGGGATGGCGGAGGCGATCCAGCGCTCGTTGCCCATGAAAAAGTTAATGCGGCGGAGGTCGGCGCGGGAGCGCAGCGCACCGGGGTCGTCGTGCGGGAGGTGGTCGAGGAGTTCCGGGGTGAGCTTGCGCATGGCGGAATGTTCGGCGCGGCGCGCGGGGCTGGAAAGCGCGGAAACTCGTGGCGGCGGATTGCATCCGCCCAGCCAAACAGAAACAAAGAAAGGCATGGCGGATGCAATCCGCTCTTTCGCGCAGCGTATGGAGGGGCGGATCAGAATCTGCCCAAGCCCATGAGATGACGATGCGTTGCGCGTATGCACGGGATATCGGCTTTCCATGGACAACGGCAGCCGGAGACAACCGCTCCTTGCGCTGCGCGGAGGTGTGAAGTGGGGACAGGATGTCCCCACGACGGACTGGGACTGGAAGTCCCAGCCACGGACGGCGCAAACGATGAATGCTTTACCCGGCGGCGCGGCGGTGGAAGATACGCGGCATGGAGCCGCGCGAATTTACGATCGAAGGGAAGAACTACGAAGCGAGGACGCCGCGTGAGGAGGATTTCGCGGAAATGATCGCGCTGCACAAGCGGTGCTTCCCGGCGGGGGTCAACGAGGACAGCGCGTGGCGCGAGGATCAGCTCGAATCTCAGCTGCAGATTTTTCCGGACGGGCAGGTGGTGATCGAGAAGGAGGGGAAGATCGTGGGGGTTTCTTCCTGCTTGATCGTGTGGATGGGTCTCGATCCGCTGCGTCACCACACCTACTACGGAATCACGGACGATGGATACTTTTTCAACCACGATCCGCAGGGCGACACGCTCTATGGCGCGGAGGTTTATGTGGATCCTGAGGAGCGCGGGCACGGGATCGGGGCGTATCTGTATGCGCTGCGGCGGGAGCTTTGCAAACGGCTCAACTTGCGTCGCATCTTGGCGGGTGGGCGGCTGTGGCATTATGAAAAATTTAGTGACCGCTACACGCCGGAAGAGTATGTTTATGCGGTTCAGGATGGCTTGGTGAACGATCCGGTACTCGGCTTCCAGCTCAAGGAGGGCTTCGTGGTGCGCGATGTGATGCCGAATTACATCCGCGACCCGAAGAGCCAGAACTTTGCGTCGCTCATCGAGTGGCTCAATCCGGATTATCAGCAGAGCGAGGGCGACGACCGGAAAGTCCGCGTGGCCTGCGTGCAATACCAGATGCGGAAGATCGCTGACTTCGATGAGTTCGCGGCGCAGGTGCGATATTTCGTGGAAACGGCGGGCGAGGATTACGGCGTGGATTACGTGCTGTTCCCGGAGTTTTTCTCCGTGCAGTTGCTTTCCGCGATGGAGCCGTATTCGTCCCGCGACGGGATCAGGAAATTGGCGGGGCTCACGCCGAAATTCCGCGAGCTGATGTCCACGCTGGCGCGGGAGCAGGGGCTGCACCTCATTGCCGGATCGCACCCTGTGCTCCAGGAGGATGGAAGCCTGCAGAACGAGGCGATGCTGTTTCGCCCCGACGGCACTTTCGTTTCCCAGCCGAAACTGCACATCACGCCAAGCGAAACGAAATGGTGGGGGATCACGGGCGGAAATCAGCTCCTAGTGATCCAGACTCCGAAAGCAAAAATCGGCATACTGATCTGCTACGATGTGGAATTTCCCGAGGCGGCGCGGTATCTCGCGGAGCAGGGGGTGGAAATCCTTTTCGTGCCCTACTGCACGGACAACCGCCAGGGATATCTGCGCGTGACGAAATGCGCGGCGGCGCGGGCGATCGAGAACCAGATCTACGTGGTGACGGCGGGCGTGGTGGGAAATTTGCCCGATGTGCCGGCCATGGATATCCACTACGGGCGCGCAGCAGTTTACACGCCATCGGACTTCGAGTTTGCCCGCGACGGCATCCAAGCGGAAGCCGATCCCAACGTGGAAACGATGCTGGTGACCGACCTCGACATTAATGACCTCTACCGCTCCCGCGAAGCCGGATCGGTCACTCCGCTGATGGACCGGCGGCGGGATCTCTTCGAGCTGCGCGTGAACCTCGGCGGCGAGCCGGGGTGAAAATGGCTGGTTTTTTCGTGAAACTTGGCTTGATTCCCCGGTTTCCGCGATTACAAACGCTGCCCCCGCGCAAGGGCGGGTTTTCCGAAACGCATGTCCAACTCACTCAAAATCGCCATCCCCAAGGGCAGCCTGCAAGAGCCGACCGTCGAGCTTTTCAGGAAAGCCGGGTATGAGATTTATGTTTCCTCACGCGGGCTGCGTCCTGCCTCGAACGACTCGGAATTAGATATCTACTTGATTCGCGCCCAGGAAATCGGGCGCTATCTCGCGCAGGGTTTCATCGACTGCGGCATCACCGGCCTCGATTGGGCTTCGGAGGGCGGCGGGGATCTGGTCGATTTCGCAGAACTGCCCTATTCCCGCGCTTCGGTGAACCCGACGCGCTGGGTGCTCGTGGTGCCGGAGGATTCGCCGATCAAGACGCCGCAGGATCTGGAGGGGAAACGCATCGCCACCGAGGGCGTGGGGATCACCCAGCGCTATCTCGACAAGCTCGGCATCAAGGCGGAGGTGGAATTCTCCTGGGGAGCCACCGAGGTGAAAGTCCCGGATCTCGTGGACGCGATCGTGGATGTCACCGAAACGGGTTCCTCCCTGAAAGCGAACCGCTTGCGCATCGTCGATACCCTGCTGGTCTCTTTCCCGCACTTTTACTCGAACCCCACCGCCGCCGCCGATCCATGGAAGCGCGCGAAGATGGACAAGATTTCCCTACTCCTCAAGGCCGCCCTCTGCGCCCGCGACAAGGTCGGCCTGAAGATGAATCTCCCTGCCGACCGGCTTCCCGAACTGCTCGCGAAACTCCCGTCCCTGCGCCGCCCCACCGTTTCCCACCTTTCCGAGGAAGGCTGGGTGGCCGTGGAAACAGTGATTGACGAGGTGCTCGTCAGGGACATGATCCCCGACCTCAAGAATCTCGGGGCGGAGGGAATCATCGAATACCCGCTCAACAAGCTCGTCCCGTAATTTTTCCACTGAACCACCAACCCCGCACAAACCATGGGCTCCATCAAGAAACGCCGTAAGACCAAAATCAACAAGCACAAGCGCAAGAAGCGCATGAAGCAGAACCGCCACAAGAAGCGTCTCCGCTACAAGTCCTAGGCCTTCGCGCCTGGACGGCACTTTTTGATCCACGCCGCAAGTCCGCCAAACACGGGCTTGCGGCGTGCTTTTTGAAAATCATCTGATAAACCGGACGGAGGATGAGCCTGCAGGTGATCGTGAATTTCCGCGTGGTCGATGAGACCGGCGATTGGGTGGTCGTGGACAAACCCGCGCCCCTAATCGTCCACCCCGCGAACAACAAGCCGGAGCCGACCTTGCTCGGCGGGCTTGAAAACCTCTATTCCTACGAGGTGGAGAACGGCGCGTGCCTGGGGATCGTCACCCGGCTGGACCGCGAGACGAGCGGGCTGGTGCTCGTCGCGAAACACACCGCCGCCGCGCGGGAGCTGGGCATGATCTTCGAACGCCGCGAGGCGCGGAAGGAATACCTCGCCATCGTGAAAGGCTGGCCGTCGGAGGATGAGTGGGTCTGCGACGCGCCGATCATCCGCGCGGGGGAGATCGGCCCATCGGAAATCTGGGTGCGGCAGGTGGTAGATACGCGCGGCAAGGTATGTTCCACTAGGTTTATCGTAGAAAGCCGTTTTTTGCGGGACGGCATGGGGTTCGCGCTGGTGCGGTGTTTTCCCGAAACCGGCCGGATGCACCAGATCCGCGTCCATCTCGCGGAAACCGGTTTCCCCATCGCCGGCGACAAGCTCTACTCGGGCGGCGGCTCGGAATATTTGGAATGGATGGAACAGGGCTGGAACGCGAGCCTGGCGGAAAAGCTGATACTGCCTAGGCACGCGCTCCATGCGAGCCGTCTGGGCATCGACTGGCAGGGCGAGGAAATCACGTGGGAGGCGGATCTCGCGCCGGATCTCTTGGATTTTATCGACGGAAAGCCGGTGGATTTCGCAGTAGGCGTTGTCAATTGGTGCCGGAAAGGGTAGGGCTACGCGATGGCGGATTTGAAAGAGATTGTGGCGTTCCTAGATGCGGAGCTGAGGCTTTCGGAGATCAAGGATTATCCCGGCGCGATGAACGGCCTGCAGCTTGAGAACGACGGCACGGTGGAGCGCATTTTTTCCGCCGTGGACGCCTCGCTCGCAGTTGTAGAGGAAGCGGCGGCGGCCGGGGGCGGGTTGCTCCTCGTCCATCACGGGATGTTCTGGCAAGGCGCACAGCCGATCACCGGAGCCTTTCACCGAAAGATCACGGCGGCGATCCGTAGCAATCTTGCGATCTACTCCGCACACCTACCCCTCGACTGGCATCCCGTCCACGGCAACAATGTCCTGCTCGCGAAAGCGATCGGCTTGCGGGAAATTTCGCCCATCCTAGTCAAGGACGGCTGGCCGATGGGAGTGGCGGGGCTGTGGGAGGGGAGTCGGAGTGAACTGGTAGAAGCCACATCCGCATCGGTTGGCCGCGAGGTCACTCTATGTCCCGGCGGCGGCGATCAGATCGTTAAAGTCGCTGTCATGACAGGAGGGGCGGGATCCGAGGTCTCAAAAATCGCGGGACTGGGCGTCGATGCGTTCATCACCGGCGAAGGGCCACACTGGAGCTTCATTGAGGCCGAGGAAAAGGAACTCAACGTGATTTATGCGGGTCACTACGCTACGGAAACCCTCGGGGTGAAGAGCCTGGGAAGCCAAACCGGAGAAATATTCGGGATTGAGAGCCGCTTCATGCATCGCAATGGCGGGCTCTAAATCCCAGCGAAACTTTGGAAGACCCAATTTGTAGCAAATTCGTCACGGGGAGATCTACTAAAAATCGTAAAAAGAAAAAAAGAGCTTGCGGACACCCGAACAGATTCACTATCTTGTCCTAGCCACGGCGGGCATAGCTTAGTGGTAAAGCGCTATCCTTCCAAGTTAGACATGCGGGTTCGATTCCCGCTGCCCGCTCCACCTCCTAGAAATTTCAATCGCCTCCAAACCAACTACTACCATGAAAAAACTACTTCTGAAATCATTCTCGGTCATCTCCTTTGGAGTATTGCTGCCGTTTGTCTCATCCACTCACGCCCAAGCCGATCTTCCACCCGGAATTCAAAAGAAGATCGAAGCAGCGGCAAATGACGAGAGTGATCAGGCTGGCTTCGCCAAGGTGGTAGCCGAGCTAGCGAAGGAAAATCCTGATAGCGTCGGTGATATCGTAAGGGCTGCGATCATGGCTTCAAAGGCTAACAAAGAACTCGTTGGATTGATCGTTCAAGCGGTTGGGGATGCGCTACCCGATAGCCTTTCGCTGATCGTAGACAATGCCATTGTGACAGCCCCGGACGCGCTTGTGGAAATTAATAACGCGGGAAGAAAAGTCTCCAGCGCTGCGAAAGTAATGTTCCTACCAATCCGCAACCCTCTCGATTTCCCCGGAAAAGGCCCAGTAGGCCCGCAAGCTGGTGGCGACGGCGGAAATTCCATCTCCAAGCCTGGACTTCAAGTGGACGCGCCTCCCGTCCCACAGCCCGTCCCACAGCCCCCGCCTGTCACGACTCCTAACACGAATCCGCCGACCTAAAAAATTCGTCAGATATTTCCCATCTCCCATTCGAATCTCACTCAAAAATGAAAACAAAATTTCTCACTAGCGTGGCATTAATCGCCGCCACCGCCGCTTACGGTGGAGGGCTATACAATGTCCCCAATGACACGGAAGCCAGCATGCCCATTAAATGGACTGCGGGACTTGACGTAATTTGGGACGATAACACCACTCCTGGTGGTAATTTTGATGGCGACGAAACGCTTTCCGTGAATCCCTATGTGGGGTTCTCATTTGTCACTCTGACTCCACAGACCACGTTGGATGTTTATGCTCGCCTCGGAGTTATCTATTACCTTGATGAGCCCGCAGCACTCGGCTCCGATGACACTTATGGGCAAGCCCGCGTCGGTGTTGATCTAACCCATCGCTTTAACGAGCGACTTCGCTTCACCACCCGAAACTTCTTGTCTTATGAGCTTGAGCCAGATTATTCTTACGGCTTCGCTTCAAACCGCCAAATGGGTGAATACCTCTACTGGCAAACGGACAATTCCGTTGGATATCGCTGGACACAGCGTTTCGCAACCTACACCGGATTCCAACTTACCGACCTGTCTTACGACAATGTGGATAATGCTGACCGTTCCACATGGACGATTTACAACCAGTTCCGCTACCAGCATGGCCCTCGTTCGGTGCTGACTGCTTCTTATCGCTACTCCGAAACAGATGGGGATGGAGCAGCTTCTGACAGCACCAACCAATACTTGCTGGTTGGTATCGAGCATCGCTTCAGCCCGAATACTATCCTCATTGTAAACACTGGTGCTCAGCTCCGTGATATTCAGGGAGCCAATGGTGATGATTCCACAAATCCTTATCTTGAGCTAGCTCTCCGTTCTCAGATTAATACCCAGTTCGGCATCCGCGGTTTCATCCGATATGCTGTTGAGGACTATGATACGGTGGTCGGGCTGGATCCTACAATTCCTACAATGTTGGCTGAATATGATGAGCGTCTTACCCTTCGACTCGGTGTTTCCGGCGAATACCAACTGTCGCCCTCTCTCTCCATTTTCGGCGGTGTCAATTTGATTACCACTTCCTATGAAAGTGGTAACCTCCTTAGCGGAGGTGGCGGCGCCCCTGATGCGGATGAAACCCTCATCAATGCTTACATCGGCGCATCCTTGAAACTAACCGATTACCTCTACGGCACTCTCACCTACAACCTCACCAATTCCGATTCGGATATTGCCAATCGCGACTACGACCGTAACCGCGTAAGCGTCGGTCTCCGTGCCGAGTTCTGATTCGTTTCAGGGTGTTCGACTGGCGGTTCGTCCAACCTCTCATCCCCTGTCAAGGCTCCCGCGGTGATATCCATTGCGGGAGTCTTTTTCTTACCCTAACTTACTCACCAAGTATCTATCGTTCCTTTCCATATGAATCCTTCCCTGCAACAGAATGAAGCATCTCTCCACGCAGTTGATTACTGGCAAGTTGTCAAAAATCGCTACGGTGTGATCCTTTTGACGCTGCTCCTAGTTTTCATGACCGCTTCCGTCATCACTTACGTGATGCCCAAAAAATATGAAAGCTACGCAACCATCGAGGTGAAGCCCCGCGAGCGGACGATTGAGGCGATTACAGGGCAGATGCGCACGAACGGGCAATCCATGACTCCTCAGTTTTTTGGGACGGAGTTTGAAAAAATCAAAAGCCGCAACTCCCTCGCGCGTGTCATCGACAGCCTGGATTTAGTCAACAAGTGGGGAATGGATCGGGAGGCAGTCCTGAGGATTTTGAAGGGCATCGTAAACACGCAGAACATCCGCGGCACCGATTTGATCTCAATCAGAGTCAGACATACGAGCAAGGAGGATGCCCGCGACATCACCGCCGAGGTCGCTCGCGCCTACAAAGAATATCGAACCGATCTGGAAGGAAAAACGATCGAAAAGGGTATCAACGAGCTGCGCAAAGCGGTTCGCGAGCAGGAGGATAAAGTGGAGGATCGACGCAAGAATCTGACCACCATCAGCCGAACCAAGAATATCATTTACCACGGAGACCGTGAAATGATGAGCCGAGGTGGATTGGACGAGGATTCGGAGGCGAATTTTGCGCTGAACATGTACAGCGAGTTGGAGAGCCAGAAAATGCAGCTTGAATCTCAAATTCAGAGCCTCCTCAAATACGACAGCGAAGCGCTGCTGATCTATGCTTCCGGTTTGGATTTGCCTGATAACATCATAAAAAGCCTTTATCCACAATACCTCGCTCTCAAGAGAGAGATCGAAGGACTAAGGGCAAGTGGACTGGGCGACCGCCATCCCACCATTGTCTCAAACACGCGGATTATGGATCAGATGAAAGGCCAACTTGACGAAGGGGTCGTCAACCTCCGCATTCGTCTACAGGGTCAGCTGGATATGGCACAAGAGCGTCTGGCGAAGGCCGAAGAAAAGAAGACGGAAACCAAAAGAACAGCCTTGGAGCGCAGCATCGACACCACCGACTACGTGGACGCCAAGCGTGATTTCGAGACGGATCTTGCGCTTTTCGAAAACATGAAACTCAAATTGATTACCGAAGAAATCGCCGGAGATCTTCCGAACGAGACAATCGTTGTTCACGAGGATCCGGTCATTTCGGACAATCCTGTAAGCCCGAACGTTACGCTCAACCTCGTGCTGGGAGCCGTCGTCGGCCTTGTTTTCGGTGTGGGCATCGCGTTTTTCCTCGAATACCTAGATACATCCGTAAAGAGCTTGGAAGATGTGGAGCATTACCTCCAGGTGCCCGTTCTCGCTGTGATTCCGAAAGACGTCGGGATTCTCCACAAGCAGAACGGCGTGAGTCCGGACGCAGAAGCCTACCGGATTCTCAGGACAAATATCGAATTCAACCGGAAAAATCCTGAGGACAACGCCATTACAGTGGTTTCTGGAGGAGCCGGTGAAGGTAAATCGACAACCCTCGTCAACCTTGCCTACATCTGTGCGCAAGGCGGTTATACCACCCTTATGATCGACGCTGACTTACGCCGGCCAAGGTTGCACACGTTCTTCGATATCAACAACTCTGTCGGACTTACAAACTTCCTGACGACGGAACTGATGCTTGAGGATGTGATTTTACAGACTCCGGTGGACAATCTTTACTTCATGCCATCCGGTATCCTTCCCGCTGACGCGGCGGGCATACTCAATTCTCGCCGCATGTCGGAACTGATCCAGGACGTGAAGCAGCGATTCGACCTTGTGCTTGTCGATAGCCCTCCCATCCTTGGCGTCAGCGACGCGTCCGTTCTCGCCAGCGAGGTGGATCTCACCATGATCGTAGTGCAGCACCGGAAGCTTCCGAGAAACATGCTTATACGTGTAAAGCAAGCGGTCGAAAATGTCGGCGGCCAAGTGATAGGAGTGGTGCTGAACAACGTGGATGTTCGCAGTGATAGCCAGTATCAGTACTACACCAGCTACTACACCTACTACGCACCTGCGGAGTCCCAGATCGGGCCGCCGGTCGGAACCAGCGCGAAAAAAGCGCAGCAAACGGTTGCAGCTACCTCCGACACCAAAGAAAACGACTTGTATTGAAGAATGCTCCGGCTAAAATACAAAGTAAATACTACCGCTCGATCTGCCACCCTCAAACCAGAAACCCCCTAAATCGATGAATTACATTTCCCTGAAATCAATCGCCATTTGCCTCACGGTTGCATTTAGTCTCCTATCTCCGGCGCTTTCCCAAATTGAGGCGGGTAGCTCCGTCCAGATCACCATCATGGGTGTCCCCGGCGAGGAAAAATCCAAAATTGATGCCATCTATCCTGTTTCGGACAGCGGAACCGTCAACATGCCGTTCATTGGTAACGTGCGCGCGGCGGGTCTAAGGCCCGAAACTTTGGCAGCATCCATCCAAAACGCCTACAAAGCCGCTCAGATTTACAATGATCCCACAATCCAAGTCATCTCCACCCGTGAGGGAGCAGGTGTCAGGGAGCAGGTGGTTCACGTCGGTGGACAGGTTCGCAGGACTGGCCCTGTGGCTTTCCAGAAAAACCTGACCATTTACCAGGCCGTGCAAGCAGCCGGCGGTGCCACCGAGTTCGGCAGCCTGAGGCGCGTCAAGCTTTACCGCTCCGGCAAGACGGTGACGTATGACCTTACAAACGCCCAGTTCATGCGAGTCCCCCTTCAGCCCGATGATACCCTTGAGGTTCCCCAGAAGGACTGGCTTGGGCGGTGACCGATGGCTCATTCCGGGTAACCGGCCAACGCCATGACTCGAATGATCTACTGGCCGCTTCCGCTTTTAATGGCGGTGTGCAGCCTGTTCGCAAGCGAACCTCTTCCCGAACAATTGATACGGGGCATCGCCTCTGAGGATTTCACCGACCGGGAGGCCGCGCAGGCGCAACTTCTTGAATGGTCGTTGAAAAACCCCAAGTCGGCTGTTTCGGCCTTGCTTGGTCTTTCCGACAACGATGAGGATCCCGAAGTCCGGAAGCGCTGCCTCCTGGTACTCAGGGAGCTGGCCGATGCGGATTACCTATCAGACGGGCAAGGCTATATCGGTATCCTTATGCAGGAGGAGATGCTTGAACCCGGTGAGGAAAATAAAGCACCGATGGGAATCAGGGTGCTTGACGTGATGCCGGGCACGCCGGCTGAGGAAGCGGATCTCCGTGCGGGGGACATCATCATCGCGCTTGACGGGGAGGGCTGGAAGGGGATCGGTGCCGTGTCGGTGTTCGGCGAGACCATCGCCGCAAAGAAACCCCTCGAGAAGATCAAGCTTACGGTCAGTCGCGGAGGTGCCGATCCTCTCGACATTGCTTTGAAGCTCGGTAAAAGGCCGATCGCCGATCTTCGCGGGGCAGGTGGCGATCTGCGGCAGCTTGCGGAGCTTGCGAAAGAGCGCCATTTCAAGGAGTGGCTTCGCAAGCAGAGGGCGAAATAATGTAAGCGGGGTCTGTAGCGCCTTGCGTCGGTTGTTGCTCCAGGAATGGATGGAATGGATATCCCGCAAGATTACGGCTGCCGCCGAGACCACGGCGAGATCTCATCGGGGCAGCGTTTCCTTCGCTTGCGAAGATGCGGAGCGGGTCGTTCCTTGCACGTCCTGCGGCGGGGCACCGCAGCTACTTGCTTGGATGCTGGGAGAACGGAGATCGCCTTCACTCCTCAGGATTTCGTGGCGACCATGGCGACGGCCATCGCCGCGATACCTTCCTTGCGACCGATGAAGCCCATGGTCTCGTTGGTGGTGGCCTTGATGCCGACCCGCTGCGGCGGGATGCCGAGCGCCTCGCCGATGTTGTTTTGCATCGCCTCCCGGTGGGGCAGAACCTTCGGGGCCTCGGCGATGAGGGTGGAGTCGATATTTACAAGCGATAGGTTTTCCGCCGCCAAAAGCTCCCGGCATTTCTCCAGGATTTTCAGCGAGGAGATGTCCTTGCAGGCCGGGTCACCGGGCGGGAAATAGTGGCCGATGTCGGCTTTACCCATTGCTCCGAGCACCGCATCCGCGATGGCGTGGCAGAGGACATCCGCATCGGAATGCCCGTCGAGCCCATGGCTGTGGGGGATCTTCACGCCGCCAAGGATCAGCGGGCGGCCTTCCGTAAAACGGTGCACATCATATCCAATTCCGATCATTTTATTTTCCTTGTGTCTTAAAGTCTTGTGAGCATGCGTCTCAAAGAATTTCCTCGATGGGGATTTTTCCGTTGCTGGCGACGATGGCCCAGGAGTCCGCCTTGCCGGGCTTTTGCGTGAGCGTGACCTTTCCGCCCGCCGCCTCGACGAGGAGCTGCCCGGCGGCGATGTCCCAGAGTGAGATGGTGGATTCGACGTAGGCGTCGAGCCGTCCGCTGGCGATATAGGCCATGCCGAGCGCGGCGGAGCCCATCATCCGCATCTTGCGGGCGCGCAGCGAGGCCTTGTGGAAACGGGCGATTCCGGTGTTGAGCGCCTCGGTGTCCTTGCCGCAGCCGACGAAGAGGATGGACTCCTCAAGCTGCGTCCGCGGGCTGACCGAGATCGGCACGCCGTCGAGCATGGGCGCGCCGCCTTTTTCCACCGTCCATGTCTCGCCGACCATCGGATCGTGGATCACGCCGCAGACGATCTCGCCATCCACACGGAGGGCGATAGAGACGCAGAAATGGGGGATGCCGTAGAAGAAATTCACGGTGCCATCGATGGGATCGACGATCCACTGGCGCGAGGAATCGGGGTTTCCCGCGATGCCTTCCTCGCCGTAGAGCGCGTCGCCGGGGCGGGCGGTGAGGAGGATTTCTGTGATGAGATCCTGGGATTCCTTGTCGAGCGCGAGCTTGATGTCGTGGTGCCGCGCCTCATCCACCACCAGCGATTTTCCGAAGTGCGCGCGCAGGAGTTTTCCCGCAGAGAGGGCGGCTTCGGTGGCGAGAGACAAGTCATCTTTCATACTTTGTGGCTAGTCCCCGCAGGCGGCGAGGTCAAGGGCGGCGACATCCTTCGCGAAAATCGCCGCTTTTTCCTCCTCGGAAACCACGCGCCACTCGCCCTCCGCGAGTTCCCCGGGAAGTTTCAGGCCACCGATGGAGATTCGTTTCAGGGAAACGACGTGGTTTCCGACCGCGGCGAACATGCGGCGCACCTGATGGTAACGGCCCTCATGCAGGGTCACCAGCGCTTCCTTTTCGCTGAGCGCCTGGAAGCCGGCGGGGAGCAGGGGTTTGGTCTCGCTTTCGAGGAGCAGCTCGCCGGAGCCGAACAGCTCGCCCTCGTCGCCGCGCAGGGGGCGGGCGAGGATGGCATGATACACTTTCAGGCAGCCGGATTTCGGGTGGATCACCTGGTGGAGGAATTTCCCGTCATCGGTCATCAGCAGCAGGCCGGTGGTGTCCTTGTCAAGGCGGCCGACGGGGTTGAGGCCGGGGTTGCGTTTGGAAAAGCGCGGCGGGAGGAGGTCGTAGATCGTCTCGCCGGGATCGTCGGTGCTGCATGTGAAACCATCGGGCTTGTTCATCACGATCACCAGCGGGGCGGTGGGATCAAGCACCTCGCCGAGCACCCTGACGTGATCCGCGCCAGGGAAATCCTTGGCTCCCAGAATCTTTCCATCGGCGTCAGTGACCGCGCCGCTTTTGATCAGTTTTTCCGCCTCTTTCCTCGATCCGTAACCGAGATTCGCCAATAATTTCACAAGCTTCATCCGGCGCGACGCTAGCAGACCGGGCCGGTTTGGTGATAGTTTTCTTTAGGCATGTCCTCTCGAGGGGGCAAGCCTTTCGCCATGACTGCGGAAGGCGCAAGGGTCACGATACAGCCTTGAAATTCCGCAACGTCTGGATCCGCAAACTCAATCTCGACGCCGCCGTGAAACCCGAAGCGAAGGCTCCCGCGAAGCCGCAGAAAAAGGCTTCGCCAAAGCCCGTCGACCGCGACACGGTTTTCACTTTCGCCGAGCTGGAGAAGGCATATCCTTAGCCCACACAAGATCCGATGCATCACCGCACCCTCCCTTCCCTCGCTCTACTGCTTTCCAGCGGTTTCTGTTTCGCAGCTCCTCCCGTAGTCCCCGGCCTGCATGGCAAGCATCCGCTCGATGAGGCGCAAAGCGGCAGGCTGCTGATCGGCGAGCTGCGTTGCGCGGCGTGCCATGAGGGGATGGACGGCTCGAACATGAAGGAAGCGCCGGATCTCTCGAACGCCGGGCTGCGCCTCACGCGGGATTTCATGGAGAAATTCATCGCCGATCCCGCCGCCGTCCACCACGGCACCACCATGCCGAACGTGCTGGCCTCGGAGACCCCGGAGAAACGTGTGGCCATCGCGGGGGACATCGCCGCTTACCTTTCGTCGTTGAAAAACGGCCCGGTGCCGGTGTTACCCGAGGGCGAGATCGATCCCTACGATGGCAAGGAGCTTTTCCACTCCGCCGGCTGCGTCGCCTGCCACTCGCCGCGCGACGAGGCTTACCGCGAGGTGCTCAAGGAAGGCGTCGTTTCGCTCAACCACCTGCCCGGCAAGCACCTGCCCGCCGCGCTCGGTGAGTTCCTGCACACGCCGCTGGAAATCCGTCCCTCGGGCCGGATGCCCGACATGAAACTCACGAAAATGGAGGCGCACTCGCTCGCCGCCTTCCTGGAGGGTGTGAACAACACGAAACCCGCGCCGCCCGCCGAACCCTCCCGCATCGACGCCGGACGCAAGGCCTTCGAGGAGAACAACTGCACCGCCTGCCACCAGCCGGAAAAAGACACCAACACGCCCCGCCGCTCGCCGCGAAACCGTTACCCGCACTCGACCTGACAGCAGGTTGCCTTTCCGAAAAACCCGGCAAAGCGCCTGACTTCCAGCTCAGCACCGCCCAGCGCGATGCGACCCGCAAGGCCTTGGAAAAAAGCGCCGACAAGATCGCCGCGCCCGACCGCGTGAACGCCCACCTCACCCGCCTGAACTGCATCGCCTGCCACGTCCGCGATGATTTCGGCGGCGTCTCGCCGAAGCTCGACGACTTTTTCCACTCCACCGAGGAGGCGCTCGGCAACGAATCCCGCATCCCGCCGCAGCTCACCCTCACCGGTGCGAAGCTGCGCCCGGAGTGGATGAAAAAGGTGCTCTACGATGGGGCCGTCGTCCGTCCCTACATGAAGACGCGGATGCCGCAGTTCGGGAAAGCGGGGCTGGCGGATCTCGCCGACCTTTTCGCGGAGGTGGACAAGATGGAGCCGGAGATCGAGCTCGCCCCGCCGGGCCGCGAGGAACAGCCGCAGATGCGCGATGGCGCCCACACCCTCCTCGGCGACAAGGGTCTCAACTGCATCGCCTGCCACAACTACAACGGCAAGGAATCGCCCGGCATGAAAGGCATCGACTTGATGACGACCTACGAGCGCCTGCAGCCGACCTGGTTTTACCAATACATGATCAACCCCGCGAAGTTCCGCCCCGGCATCATCATGCCGAGCTACTGGCCCGACCGGAAAGCCGTGCGCACCGATATCCTCGACGGCGACACCGACCGCCAGCTCCGCGCGCTGTGGGATAATTTCTCGCTCGGCCGCTCCGCCCGCGATCCATCGGGCCTGCGCAACGAACCTTCGAAACTCGTTGTCACCGACACGACGCGCACCTACCGCGGCCGCAGCACGGTGGCCGGATACCGCGGCATTGCGGTCGGTTTCCCCGGCGGGATGAACTACGCGTTCAACGCCGAATACGGTTCGCTCACGGCGATCTGGAAAGGGGAGTTCGTCCGCGTCGGCTGGCAGGGGCAGGGCTCCGGGAATTTCGATCCGCTCGGCAAACAGATCCAGCTCACGCAGGATGTCGCTTTCCTGAAAGGCGCGGAGCCGCCCTCCGCCTGGCCCGCGCATCCCGTCGTCAGCAAGGAAGCGCCGGTCAACCCCGATCCGCTCTACCCGCGCAACCACGGCTACGCTTTCCTCGGCTACTCGCTCGACACCACCACCTCCATCCCGACCTTCCGCTACCGCTGCGGCGAAATCGAGATCGAGGACACCACGAAGGCATCGGAGAAATCGATGGAGCGCACCATCGCCTTCAACGCCTCCGCCGCCGAGATCCTCTGGTTCCGCGCGCTGACCGGAGACATCAAGCAGGTTTCGGAAACCGTTTACGAGACCGCCGATCTCCGCCTCACCGTCCCGCCAAAGAGCGCCACACTCCGCCCCGCGGCAAGCGGCGGCATGGAGCTGCTGCTGAAAATCACCCTCCCGGAAGGGAAATCCAACACCACCCTCGGATATGAACTCCTCCGCTAAGAATCTCCACGAAATCCGCCGCAGGCTTTGGACTGCTACAGCCTGCTGTAGCTTTGGGCAATGCAGCCCTGCTGCGAGCCGAACCGTTCTCATCCTCCGCCGTGGACAGCAGGCTGTCTCACGGAAAGCGGCAGCAGGCTGCACGCAGTCCAAAGCCTTCGGCGGCTTGCTCGCGGCAGCCTTGCTGTTAAACGCCGCCCATGCCGAGGAGGTCGGCGAGCGTTGGGGCACCGCCGATAAGGAACGCGAATACTACCCCATCGTCGATGTCCCGATCCCGAAGGAACTCGTCATCGAGGCGGGCGCGTTCGAGACCCTGCCGGACGGTCGCATCGCGGTAGGCACGCGGCATGGGGATGTGTTTTTCGTCTCCGGCATCGACGACACGAAGCCCAACCCGCAATACCACCTTTTCGCCACCGGCCTCGATGAGATCTTCGGCCTCGCATGGAAGGACGGCGCGCTTTACGTCACGCACAGCGCCGAGCTGACGAAGGTTTCCGACACCAACGGCGACGGGAAAGCCGACCGCTACGACGTGGTCTCCGACGCATGGGGCTACGGCACCTACCACGAATACGCCTTCGGCTCGAAGCCCGATCCGCAAGGCAACATGTATGTCGCGCTCGGGCTTTCCAGCTCTTACCACTCAAATCAACTCTTCCGCGGCTGGGCGTTCAAGGTCACGCCGGAGGGGAAAAGCATCCCCATCGCCAGCGGCCTCCGCTCGCCGGGCGGGATCGGCTTCAACGAGCACGGCGCCCTGTTCTACATGGAGAGCCAAGGGCCGTGGAACTCCGCGTGCAGCCTGAAGTTCATCAAGGAAGGTGGCTTCGTGGGGCACCCCATCAGCTACAACTGGTATCCCTACGCGCCGAACATGGGCGAGGCACCGCCGCAGCCCGAATCCGGATCGAAGATCATCATCGAGAAGGAAAAGATCCCGCAGCTCGATCCCTACGCCGTCATTTTCCCCTACATCCGCATGGGCCGCTCGCTCTCCGGCTTCGTGGTCGATCAGACGGGCGGAAAATTCGGCCCCTTCGAGAACCAGATGTTCCTCGGCGATTACACGCAGTCCATCGTGGTGCGCGCCACTACCGAGCAGGTCAACGGCGTCTGGCAGGGCGCGTGCTACCCTTTCCGCGAAGGCCTCTCCACCGGCATCCTCAACACCCATTTCACCCCGGAAGGAAACCTCCTCACCGGCGGCACGAACCGCGGCTGGCCCGTGCGTGGCCTGAAACCCTACGCCCTCGAGCGCCTCGCATGGAGCGGGAAAACGCCTTTCGAGATCGAGCGGGTCACGGTCACTTCCGATGGTTTCAAAATCAGGTTCACGAAGCCGGTGGCGGAGAAGGAAGGCGGCGAAACCTCAACATACAAGGTCACCACCTTCACCCACAACTACGCGCAGGGCTACGGCGGCCCGGAGGTCGAGCAGACCGCGCCGAACGTCAAATCCGTGAAAATTTCCGAAGACGGCCTGACCGCCATCATCGCCCTCGACGCGATGACCAAAGGCCACGTCCACGAGTTCGACCTCCGCGACCTCCGCGACCGCAACGGCGGGGAACTCGTTCATCGCCACGCGTATTACACGCTGAACGAGGTGCCGAAATAGAGGCGCCCATTCCCTCGCATTCGATTCCGTGCTTGAAGAATTCCCAGGCTCATCCATTCATCGACCATCGCAACTCGTATGGAAAAGCATCCCATGGAAAACACCCGCCGCGGCTTCCTCGGCGGCCTAGGCGCGGCCTTCGCCACGCTCACCCTTCCGACCCCGACCGCCGCCGCGCAGGCCGCCACCGATGCGGCGGGCAACCCGATCCCGAAAAAGACCATTTCCAACCCCTACATCTACCGCTTCTCGATCGGGGGTTCGAGGCGTGGTCGATCAGCGACGGCTACGGCACGTTCAAACAAGGCGTGACCAACAGGATGAGGCCCCCGGCCGAGCGCCCCGATATGTCCAAGGCGCTCACCGCCCTCGGGGAGCGCCCCGACGACATGACGCTTTACGTGAACATCCTGCTGCTGCGGAAAGACAAGGAGGTGATCCTCGTGGACGCCGGGTTCGGCCCGCACCAGAACCCGAACTGGGGCTGGCTCGCCGATGCGATGGAGTCGATCGGCATCGCCTTCGCGGACGTCACCCACGCGCTGCTCAGCCACTCGCACATCGACCACATCGGCGGTCTCGCGAGCGGCGGAAAAATCCTTTTCCCCAACGCCGCCGTGCACGTGCTGCGCGAGGAAGTGGATTTCTGGCGCGGCAAGGAACCGGATTTCTCGAAGTCGCACCGCACCGACGATATCCAGGCCATGATCCGCAACGTCCGCGGCTCGTTCGACACCCTCCAGCCGAACCTCGTCATCCACAAGGACGGCGACCAGATCCTCGATGGCGCGATCACGATCCTCGCCGCGCCCGGCCACACCGACGGGCACGCGATTTTCCGCATCAAATCCGGTGACCAATCCCTCCTCCACATCTCCGACCTCGCCCACAACCATGTGCTGATGTTCGAAGACCCGGCATGGTTCATCGACTTCGACCACAACCCGGAGATCGCCATCGCCACGCGCAGGAAAATTTTCGCCGAAATCGCCGCAACCCGCGAGCATGTGTATGGCTTCCATCTCCCTTGGCCCGGACTCGGCGTGGTGATTCCCAACGGCAGGAAGGGCTACCAATGGGTGGCCTCGTCGCATCGCTGGGATTTCTGAGGAACGTGCGTCGGAATCTAAGGAATACGCTGGATGCGGTGCGGGCGGCGAAAGAAGATCCCCGCCACCAACGATATCCCTCCCATGAATCTGAAACCTCTCGCCGCTCTCCTGCCGCTCTTCCTTTTTCCCGCCATGGCCGCGCATCCCGTTCCGGAAAACCCGATGTGGCTCACCTATCCCGGCGGCGAAGGCCCGGGGAAAGGCAAGCACATCGTCCTCGTCTCCGCCGACCAGGAATACCGCGGCGAGCACTACATGCCGATGCTCGCAGGCATCCTTTCGAAACACCACGGCTTCGATTGCACCGTGCTCTTCGGCGTGAACGGGGAGGGCTTGGTCGATCCCACCGCGCCGGTGTATCCGGAAAAAGGCAAGGAGGCGGAGTTCAAGCCGCACAGCATCCCCGGCACCGAGCATCTCGCGAAGGCGGATCTTGTCATCCTCGCGATCCGCCTGCTCACCCTGCCGGACGACCAGCTCAAGCATTTCGTCGATTACTTCGACTCCGGGAAACCCCTCATCGCCCTGCGCACCTCGAACCACGGTTTCCGCAGCCCGTTGCCCTATGAGATCGACGGCAAGCGGGTAAACATCGGCGACATCGTCGGCGGCGCTTTCATGAAACACCACGGGGCATGGCAGGCGGACTCGACGCGCGGCGACATCATCCCGGAAAGGAAAGACCACCCCATTCTCACCGGCGTGAAGGATATCTGGGGACTCACCGACGTTTACCGCACCTTTCCCGAAGGCGGCTCGCTGCCCGAGGGCTGCACCGCGCTGGTGATAGGCCAGCCGCTCATCGGCCGTGTCCAGGGCGGCGCGGACAATCCCGAGAAAGAGCCGCTGCCGGTCGTTTGGACGAAGGATTGGAAAACGACAACAGGCAAAGCCGCCCGCGTGTTGCATTGCACCATGGGCAGCGGCAAGGATTTCGAGAACCCCGGCCTGCGCCGCCTCGTCGTGAACGGCGCGTATTGGGGGCTCGGCATGGAGGAGAAAATTTCCGCCGAAAGCTCCGTCGAATATGCCTCCAAATACAAGCCGCTCTCCAGCGGGTTCCATTACGAGAAACTCGGCGTGAAGCCCCGCCCGGTTGTAGATTTCCGCTGATTTCGCCCACACGGGTAGGGCTGATCCGGCTCGGTCGGCCCTGATCAAAAACGGGGAAGCCGTAACTCCGTATAGTAGTCGTCATGACCACGCAATGCTTTGTCAAGGGGCATACGCTCGTCACGGACAACCCCAAGCACTTCGAACTGGTCAGCCCGCTGGGTTTGGTGGTGGAGAATCCGCTTTCTTGAGATTTGAATTTTGGAAACTGAAATTTCCCGCTAGGACTCCGTCGTGCCCGCGAAACCGAAAACATCCTCCGCCAACGCCAGCTTCCATGTGATCGTGGGAACCGACGAAGGGCAGGTGCGCGAGGAGGCGCTGGCGCTTTACAACGAGCTGACGGGCGGGAACGACGATGGTTTTACGCATGAGACCATCGACGGAAACGCCGATAACTCGGAGGGCGCGTTCCAGCTTTGCTCCGCCGCGATCCAGTCTCTGATGACCATGCCGATGTTCGGCGGCGACAAGGTGGTGTGGCTGCGCAACGTGAATTTCCTCGGCGACGATGTGACCGGCCGCGCCCAGCGCACCGAGGCGGGAGTGGAGGCTTTGCGGGGCGTCTTGGAAAAGGGTTTGCCGGAGGGGATCCGTTTCATCCTTTCCGCCGACAAGGTGGACAAGCGGCGGGCGTTCTGGAAATTTTTGGAGAAAAGCGCGAGCGTGCGGATCTTCGACAAGATCGACATCAGCCGCGACGGTTGGCAGGACGAGGTGGGGCGGCTGGTTGAGGGCAGGGCGGGGGAGCTGGGGCTGGATTTCGAAAACGACGCGCTTGAGCTGTTCATCATGCTCGCCGGGGAGCAGACGAAGCAGATCGCGAACGAGCTGGAAAAGCTCGACCTTTACCTCGGCACGGAGCGCCGGACGGTGACGGTGGAGGACGTTCGCGCGCTCGTGCCGCTGAGTAAGGCGGCGGTGATTTTCGAGACCGGGCAGGCGATCCAGGCGGGCAATGTCGTCCGTGCGATCCAGCTCATCGACGAGCAGCTCGCCGCTGAGGAATCGGCGGTGGGAATCATGCGTGCATCGATCATCAACGTCGTCCGCAACCTCTACATGGCGAAGCTGGTGCTTGAGAAATTCAAGGCGCCCGCCGGGAGCTACGGAGCCTTCGCCGGTGCCCTCAACAAGCTCCCCGCCGCCGACCGCGCGTGGCTACCTCAGAAAAAGGACGGTTCCGGTGTGAACGTGTTTCCCATTTTCCTTGCCGTGCCGAACGCGAAAAACTTTGAACTCGAAGGTCTCCAGCGCGTGATGGAGCAGACCCAGCGCGCCGACCAGGCCCTTGTCACCACTGGCCTCGACCACCGGCTCATCCTCCACCGCCTCCTTGCTGAGATCGCGGCGGCTAGGAAAGCGAAGAGGTAGGGCTGATCCGGCTCGGTCGGCCCTGATCAAAAAACGCAAGAGCCGTTATTCCGGAATAGTAGTGAAACCGCAGTGAGGCGGGCTTTTTGATTCGGGATTTCACTCCTGCTAGAGTGAGCGGTGCGCTTGATTTTGGAAATGGGCCGACCGAGCCGGATCAGCCCTACCTCTCATCTCACCACTCATACCTCACCCCGCACACCGCGCCGAAGCCGGACTCGTTCTGGCCGGAGCCGTGGTTGCGGTGATCCTCATCGGTGATGTTCTCGAGGGCGGCGGTGAGGTGGAGGTTTTCGGTGGCCTGCCAGCCAGCGCGTAGTGAGGTGACGATGTATCCTGGGGTGCCGCCGGTGGGGATGCGCTGGTTGTCGGCCGCTTGATCGGCGGCGGTGATGCGGTCTTCCTTGGCGGCGGCCAGCACTCGACCCTCGACCCAGAATTTTTCCGACTCCGATGTCCAGCGAAGGGCGAGTGATCCGGTGAGGGGCAGCTGGCGAGTGATGGGGCGCTCGGTAGTAGGGCCGCCGATGAACGTGGGCGTTTCGTTCCTTCCCTCCTGCCATGAGGCGAAACCGGTCAACATCCATTGCGGCTCGAAGCGCCACGCGCCCTCCAGTTCGATGCCGTAGATGTAGCCGTCGCCGCCATTGGTGGTAATGGATGCGGCACCGGGCGCCGGGCTGACACGGACGCCGGTGATCACGTCAGAGATGTCGGTATAAAAAACGGCGGTCTGGAGGGAGAAATTTTCCGAAGAGTGGCGCAGGCCGAGTTCGTAGGTGAGGAATTCCTCCGGGTTGACGTTGGTGGAGCCAAGCGCTGTGGTTCCTGCTAGGGAGGTGAGATTTCCAGAAAGGTCGTCGAGATTGGGCGCGCGGAAAGCTTGGGAAACGCCGCCGAAGAGGCTCCATGCTTCATCGATACGATAGAGCCCGCGGACAGAGCCCACCACGGAATCCCAGCTTTGAGACTCATCGGCGCGCGGGGTGCCGGTGTTGTCGGTGAAACGCCCTAGTTCGGCGCGGGCGTAGGTGTAACGGAGGCCAGCAGAGACATCGAGTCGCTCGTTGGGAGTCCACTGGTAATTGCTGAAAACGCCTAAAAGATCATAGCTCGAGTCGTCGGCAATCGGTAGGCTTTCTTGGAAATTGGTGCCGGCGGGGTTGTTTCTGGATCCGGATGAATTCACATCGTCGTGGTAATAGTCGAAGCCATAAACTAGACGGCCGGGGCCGATTTCCGATTCGAGGGTTAGATCGAAACCGAGAGTTCGGACATCGATATGGGAACGACGGATGGAACTTCCTCCGGCGGGTAGGCGATTTTGGAACTCGGAGTCGGCGATGTCCTGATAGGAAAGGGTGGCGCTCCAGTTTTTGATCGGCGCGTCGGCACGGTCATCAGAACCGGTATAGCGGAGGTAGGTGAGCGAGCGTTCCTGATCATAGTCATTCGCGTTCCATGTGCCCGGCGCGGCGAAGTGGCCACCATGGTTCCAGCCGGGGTTGTTCAAGGTGCGGTGCCAGCGTGAAATATTGCCTTGATTCACGTATTGATGGGCAAGGGTGAGAGTCGAGTCCGGTGTGACCGCATAATCGAAGCGGAAATCAAGATCCTCCTCCGGGTAGCCGGTTCCGCGCATCAGGCCGACGGCTGAATCCTCAATATCGCCGAATTCCTTGAGCGAGAGGCCGAGCCAGACTCCGAATTTCCCGCCGACACCGGCTTCGGTTTCGAGTCGTCCTACGTGACTACCTTGGCCATTGCTACGGTATTCGTAGTAGGCAGATCCGTTGTGGTAGACTTGGCCATCGGGTCGGGTGCGGAAGTCGGAGGATTTCGTGAAAGCGTTCACGGTGCCGCCGATCGCGTCGGATCCGTAGAGTACGGAACCTTGGCTGCGGACGAGCTCGATGCGGTCGATGGAAAGGGCGTCGATCGTGTTCCAATACTGCACCGGACCGCTGCGGAAGGTGGAATTGTTAATGCGGACCCCATCGACCATGAGGAGGTTCTGGCGACCGGTAAAGCCGCGGATGAAGGGGGAACCATGGCCGTGCGCGGTTTTCTGAACGAGGACGCCGGGGGTGTATTGGAGTGCGTCAGGAAGGGTGCGGCGGGTGTTGTCCTCAAGGTGATTGGAGTCCAGAAGGCTCAGCGAATAAGGAACGTCCTGCGCCCCGAGGCTACTGCGGGTGGCGGTGACGACAAGGGGTTCGAGGAAGTTCTGGGCGCAAAGTGGTGTGGAAACCGCGAACAGGGCGATGGGGAGTTTGAGCTTGTTCATACGCGACTCATTCCTACGTCGTTACTATTGCTCGACCAAGGAACATGTAGGGTTAAATTTCAGCAGCGCGTCGCGCAAGCGTTAGCCAAGTAGTGAACGACGCCCTGCGGAGGGAACTGTGCGCACCGTCGAGCGGTGCGAGCCATATCCGCATTATCACCCAACCGAACTTCCCCAATGGTCCGACTCCTCTCCCGCAGGCGCTAACGGTCATCGACGCTCTCGTATCGCCTGGTGGCTGTCAATGGGTGCACCCCGCTTCACGACATTGGAGCCTCGTAGCCGATCTGTGCCGTGAGACCCGCACAGCAGGCAAAGCCGTGTCGGACGCCTCCCAGGCCGCGACCGCGATCGAACACGGATGCACATGGGTGAGCCGCGACACTGATTTCGGGCGATTCACGCCGCACGGCTTGCGCTGGGAGCGCTGGGAGGAAAACGACTGAAGGGCTGGGTTGTGGAAGAGTATTATTTTGTTCCCGTTCAGGAGGAATATTATCTACTGAATCACACCCATGCGCTCGTGGAACCCATCCATCCCCATGGTTGACTCCTGCCATTCCCGACTTACCGTAGATTTCATGTCAGAAACGCTTTCCATCAAGGTCTCGTCGGCTGAGAAGACGCGGCTCAAGGTGGTCGCTTCCGCAAGGAAAGTCCCCGTCTCTGACCTGATCCGGGAAGGCCTGCGCAAGGTGCTTTCGGAGACAGGGGACTCAGGACAGCTTTCCTACTACGCACTCTTCGCGAAGGATCTCGAAAGTCTCCGGGCCCGGGTTGGAAGCGGAATTTCCGACCTCTCCTCCAACAAAACTCACATGAGAAGCTTCGGGGAATCATGATCTCAGTGATCGTTGACACCGGCCCGATCGTGGCGCTGTTGGATGGTTCCGATTTCAAAAGCTACCGCCTCAACAATCCCCGTGTTCTGACCGTGCTCGCGCCCTAGTCATGAAACATCATCCCGCCCTCGCCACAACACTCGCCCCATGACCAAGCCCGCCTTTGAAATCCAGCGCCCCGTCGAATTCTACGAAACCGACATGGCGGGCATCGTCCATTTCTCCAACTTTTTCCGCTACATGGAGACCTGCGAGCACGCCTTCGTCCGCAGCCTCGACCACGAACTCCACGGCCTGGTCGACGGACTCGAAACCGGCTGGCCGCGCGTCAACGCCACCTGCGATTACCGCTCTCCCGCCCGCTTCGGAGACCTGTTGACCATCCGCCTGTTTATCGCGGAAGTCCGCAACCGCTCCGTCCGCTATCGCTTCGAAATCACCCGAGGCGAAACGCTCATTGCCGAAGGCTCCATCTCCGCCGCCCACGTGGCCATCACCCCCGAAGGCATCAAGGCCGTCCCGCTCCCGCCTACACTCGCCCAGAAACTCTCCGCACTGATCACCGATCACTGATCACCGATCACTTGGCACTCCTTCCCCATGAAAAATATGAACTGGTTCTATCTCGCACTCGTCACCGTCGCCTGTTGGGGACTCTACGGCATCTACCTCCACAAAGGATCGATGGCGATGGGAGATCCCCAGCTCGGGCGCTACAAGGCCTTCCTCTTCGTCGGCATCGCCTACTTCCTCACCGCTGTCCTCGCCCCGCTGGTTCTCCTGATGGCCAAGGGAGCGAATTGGTCGATGCCGCCAAAAGGCATGTGGCTCTCGCTCTTCGCCGGCATCCTCGGCGCGATCGGAGCGTTTTTCGTGCTCCTTGCCATGGCCTCGGGATCGAAGTCCGGCATGAACCCGAACGTCGTCGCCGTCTTGGTGATGTCCACCATCTTCGCCGGAGCACCGATCGTGAACGCGATCATCGCCACCATCATGCACCCTCCGAAGGCAGGCTTCGCCTCGATTCGTTGGGAGTTCATCCTAGGTATCGTCCTCGCAGCCTTCGGCGGTTTCCTTGTCACCAAGTTCAAGCCCACCGATGCTCCGCCGCCGCCGAAGATCACTGAGAAGCGCTAACAGATAGGTCTTATGGGACTTATGCGACCTATGTCTTCTTCCCTCCAGAAACTCAACGACCTGATCGCACGCCATCCTCCCGGCGAACCGTTTCTACGCCGAAAAACTCGGTGCGCCTGGAACATTCACCAGCCTCTCCGATTTCACGGAGCGAGTCCCTTTCACCACCAAGGACGAACTCGCCGCCGACCGCGACCGGCACCCGCCCTACGGCACCACCCACACCTTCCCGCTTCCCGGCTATCATCGCTTCCATCAAACCAGCGGCACCGCGGCAAGCCCCTCATCTGGCTCGACGATCCCGGCAACTGGACATGGATCCTCGACAACTGGGAATGGGTCTGGCGCGGCGCTGGCGTGAAAGCCGGCGACATCGCATTTTTCCCGTTCTCGTTCGGTCCCTTCCTCGGCTTCTGGGCGGGCTTCGAAGCGGCGACGCGCATGGGCGTCCGCGCCGTCCCCGGTGGCGGGCTTTCCTCGGAAGACCGGCTGCAACTGCTGCGGCACAGCGAATCGACCATCCTCTGCTGCACACCCACTTACGCCCTGCGCCTTGCCGAGGTGGGCGAGAAAATGAAGCTCCCCGTCTCCTCGCTGGGCATCAGTAAAATCATCGTCTGCGGCGAACCCGGAGGCAGCCTCTCCGAAATCCGCCAGCGCATCGAAACCGCATGGCAGGCCCGCGTTTACGACCACCATGGCATGACCGAGATCGGCCCGGTTTCCGTCAGCTCGGCATCCGATCCCGACCTACTCCTGCTACGGCATGAGTCGTACTTCTGCGAGGTGATCGACCCCACCACCGGCTCCCACACCCCGTTCGGGGAAACCGGCGAACTCGTCCTCACCACCCTCGGCCGCTACGGCTCGCCCCTGCTCCGCTACCGCACTGGCGACCTCGTCATGCCCGTCGCCCACGGGGACCATTTCGCCCTTCGCGGCGGCGTCCTCAGCCGCACCGACGACATGGTCGTCATTCGTGGCATCAACATCCACCCGAGCTCCATCGATGCCATCGTCCGCTCGTTTCCCGACATCGCCGAGTATCAGGTGGAAATCGACCAGCGCCCGGCCCTTGCCGAAATCAACCTGACGCATCGAGGCCACTGAAGAAACCGCCATCGCGCTCGCCCAAAAACTCCGCTCCACCTTCACCCTCCGCATCCCCGTCACCGCCGCCGTCCCCGGCACCCTCCCCACTTTCGAAGTCAAAGCCAGACGCTGGAATATCCTCCGCTAAATCTTTCTTCCACCGATCACCGATCACTGCTCACTCGGCACTCCTCAAAACCATGATCAACGTCCGCCAACTCTCCAAAACCTACGAAACCCCGGGCGAAGACATCCGCGTTCTCGACCACCTCGACCTCACTCTCGCCGCCGGGGAAACCGCCGCCATCATCGGCCCTTCCGGTTGCGGGAAATCCACGCTTCTCAATCTCCTCGGCGCCCTCGATCGCCCGACCTCCGGCACCATCACCATCGGCGATCAGGACATTTCCACCTTCACCGAGGAACAGGCCGCCGCTTTCCGCAACCACTCGCTCGGTTTCATTTTCCAACAACAGCACCTCCTCCCGCAGCTCAACGTCCTCGAAAACGTCCTCGTCCCCCGCCTCGCCGGCGATTGGCAGGAACCCGCCGCCGATACGGAAAAGCGCGCCCTCCAACTCCTCGAAAACGTCGGTCTCTCCGACCGCATCAATCACCTGCCCTGGCAGCTCTCCGGCGGCGAAAAACTCCGCACCGCCGTCGCCCGCGCCCTCATCAACCGCCCCAAACTCATCCTCGCAGACGAGCCCACCGGCTCCCTCGACCCCGCCTCCACCGACACCATCGCCGATCTCCTACTCACCCTCAACCGCGACCACGGCGTCACCCTCATCGTCGTCACCCACAACGCCGCCCTGGCGCAGCGCATGGGAAAAACCTTCGAGCTGAGAAACGGGAAGCTTTTTTGATCCCTCAAAATCTCCCGCGCACCATCGCCTCGCTGACCGTAGAGCGTCGCTCTTCGGTCGCCGAGTTTCGGTTTGCTCACATACGGTTCCGGGCTTACTTTCCCAGCATGTCCGGTGAGAAACTGCTTGAGCGAATTACCATCACCCCGGGAATCTGCCACGGCAAGCCATGCGTCCGCGGCCTCCGTTATCCCGTCGAGTTCCTGCTCGAACTCCTGAGCGGCGAGTCCACCGAAGCCGACATCCTGCGCGACTACCCCGATCTCGAAGCCGCCGACCTTAAGGCCGTGCAGGCGTATGCCGCGCGGCTCGTCCGCATCAAACGCTTCGAGCCGCTGCCCGCCGCATGAAATTCATCGTCGATGCGCAGCTCCCCCGTTTGCTTGCCATCCGGCTGCGCGAACTCGGGCACGAGGCCACGCACACCCTCGATCTTGACGCGGGCAACCGCACGCAGGATGACACCATCGCCGATCTCGCCGAGAGCATTGATGCGGTTGTCGTCACCAAAGACCGGGATTTCCTCGACACCCATCTCCTCCACGGCAAGCCGCCGCTCCTGCTCATGGTCGCCACGGGAAACATTTCCAACCATCGGCTCCTCTGCCTGTTCGAAACACACATCTCCTTGATCGCCCAGTTCTTCGAGCAAACAACCTGGGTCGAACTCAACAGGGAAGGCATCATCCTCCACGGATAAGCCAATAGCGCAGCGCTCCGGGAAAATGACAGAAGGACAATTTCATCTTTAAATCTGATTCTATTCATGTTTTGCTGCGCCTATGCCACTTGATCTTCGAATTAACGAGATTCATCCCATTTCCGATTTCGTCCGTAATGCCAGCGCGCATACCGCCCGAATTCGCCGAACCAATCGGGCGGAAATTCTCACCCAGCATGGCCGCCCAAGCCTCGCGGTGATGCCGGCCGAGGAATACGAACGCTTGTCCGCCGCCGCCGAATATCTCGATAGCATCGAGGCGATTCGGATCGGCCTCGAGGCTGCGGAGGCGGGACGGTCAAAACCTTTGTCCGAAGCGGCTCTCGGGTGGGAAGCGCTCTGACCGATCATGCTCCACCGGGTAATCATCACCGATCCTGCGGACGGGAATTTCCGCGACCATTTCCAATGGATCCGGGAACGCTCCCCCCAAGGCGCGGAAGCGTGGCGCATCCGCATCATCAACGCCATCAAATCACTTGAAATCGCACCGGAACGACATGCACTTGCAAGGGAATCCGCCGCCTTCCCTGTCGAGATCCACTGTCTGCTTTCAGGAAAGAACCGCTCCGTATTCCGTATCCTCTACCAGATCAAAGGCGACGAGGTGCGGGTGCTCGCCATACGCCGACCTTCACAGGATCTCATGGAGCCGGAAGATCATTCAGAATGATTTTTTATGACCCCTGACCCCTGACCCCTGCTTCATGACCTTCTCCACCTTCATCCTCCGCGGCCTCCGCCATTACCGCAGCGCCTACCTCGCCGTTCTGCTAGGCTCCGCTCTCGGCGCGATGGTTCTGTTAGGCGCTCTCTTCGCCGGAGATTCGGTGAAATCCACCCTCCGCCAGATCGCCGAACAACGCACCGGCCGCGCCACCCTCGTCCTCGCCGGTGGGGAAAATTTCTTCCGCGCGAGCCTAGCCAAAGATCTCCTCGGCACCGCGCCCGTCCTCCAGCTCCGCAGTCAAGTCGATACGCCGTCCGGTCGCTCGCTCGGCCAGGTCAACCTCTTCGGTGTCACTCCGGAGTTTTGGAAATTCGCTCCCGGAAACACCGCCCCGCCCGCCCTCGGCGAACGCGCCTGGGCGATCAACCGCGAACTCGCCCGCACCCTCGATCTCAAGACCGGCGATACCCTCGTCATCCGTCTCGGCAAGCCCGGCCTCGCCTCACGCGACGCCCCGCTTTCCGGCGAACCCGAGGAACTGATCACCGTCCGCGGCACCGTCGCGGAAATCCGCGATGACGACGCCATGGGCCGCTTCAACCTCCAAGCCACCCAACTCCCCGCACCGGCCGTCTTCCTGCCCATCGAAGCCCTCGCCGCCGCCATCGAGCGTTCGGACAGCGCCAACCTCCTGCTCTTTCAGGAAACTCTCACCACCGATGAAGCCACCGCCCGCATCCGCAAGTCCGCCCAACTCGCTGACTACGGACTCTCCCTGTTAGATATCCCGCTCTCCGTCGCCACCGAGATCCGCACCGACCGCATTTTCATCCCCACTCTCATCGAGGAAAAACTCCGCGCCCTCCTCCCGTCATCCCGCCCCGTCCTCACCTACCTCGCCAACACCATCGCCGCCAACGAGAAGGAAACGCCCTACTCGATGGTCACGGGTATCGATCCCGCCGCCGTTTCCTTTATCCCCGACGATCTCGCGCCCGACCAGATCGTCCTCAATTCTTGGGAAGCCGAAGACCTCGCCGCCAAGCCCGGCGACACCGTCACGCTGAAATACTACACACTTGGTAGCGGCAACCAGCTCGTCGAGAAATCATCCGATTTCCGCGTCCACAGCATCGTCCCGCTGGAAGGTGCCGCCGCTGACAAGCTCTGGATGCCCGATTTTCCCGGCATCGCCGAAGCCGATAGCAACGCCGACTGGACTTCCGGCCTGCCGCTCGATCTCAGCCGCATCCGCGAAAAGGACGAAACCTACTGGGACGACCATCGCGGCACGCCGAAAGCCTTCATCACCCACGATGCCGCCCGCTCGATGTGGAGCAACCGTTGGGGCAACGCCACCTCGCTCCGCCTCCCCGCCGGCGAAACGGATCTCGAACGCCGCATCCTCGACACCCTCACCCCTGCCGACGCCGGATTGCTGATCCGCAACATCGCCGCCGAAAGCCAAAGCGCCGCCTCCTCCCCGGTCGATATCGCCAGCCTGTTCCTGAGCATGTCGTTCTTCCTGATCCTCGCCGCCGTCGCCCTGACCGCCATGTTGTTCCGCTTCAACGTCGAGCAGCGCAACCACGAGTCCGGCCTGCTCGCCGCACTCGGCGTTCCCGCAAAGAAAATCCTCCGTTGGCGGCTGATGGAAGGTTTGGTCGTAGTCACGCTCGGCGGCGCGCTCGGGGCGATCCTCGCCTTCGCCTACACCCGTGGCCTGCTGCTTTTCCTGGAGTCCATCTGGAACCGGGGCGATGACCGCATGTTCCGCTTCCACGCCTCTACGGCATCCCTAGTAGGTGGCGTCATTGGCTTCGTTTTCCTGATGATGACCACGATCTGGTTCGTCACCCGCCGCCAGGCGAAACGCTCCGCCAGCCTGCGCCTCGAATCCGGCAGCGAGGAAATCACCCGGGGCGGGAAATCCCACGCCCGCTGGATCGCCCCGGCCGCAGGGCTGATCGGCATTGCCGCCATCGCCGCCACCAAGGCCATCGGCGCGCAAGGCGCGTTTTTCCTAGGCGGATTTTCGTTTCTCGTTGCCGGCCTCGCGCTCTTCCGCGTGGCTGGAGCGTCTCGCTCTAGGCCGTCCAAGGAGCGTCTCGCTCCGTCTTTCACCATCGCCCGTCTCGCAAGGTTCAACATCGCCCGCCGCCCGACCCGTTCGCTGGTCGTCGTCGGCAGCCTCGCCGCCGGGCTTTTCCTCGTCGTCTCCGTCACCGCTTTCCAGAAGCACGGCGGCGGCGATTGGCAGAAGCGCTCCGCCCGCTCGGGAGGCTTCGCGTTCTGGATCGAAACCACCTCCCCCGTCCACCGCAGCTCCGCCTCGGACTCCACCGCCGACATCCTCAACCTCGGAGAAGACCGCGCAAAGCTCGGCGACATCCTCCCGTTCCGCATCGGCGCCGGCGACGACGCTTCCTGCTTCAACCTCAACTCCGTCGCCCGTCCCCGCCTGCTCGCCACCGACACCCGCGCCCTCGAAAAGCGCGGCTCCTTCACCATCAAATCCACCGCCACCGGCATCGAGCCATCTTGGAAATCTCTTCGCGAAGGCGACGCCCTCCGCGCTTTCATCGATGAAACCACCCTGATGTGGGTGCTGAAAAAAAAGCCCGGCGACCGCATCGACTACACGGACGAACAGGGCAACACCTTCCCCGTCGAGATCGCCGGCACTCTCACCGGTTCCGTGTTCCAAGGGAGTTTCATCGTCGATGAACAACGCTACCTCGAACGCTTTCCCTCCACCGGCGGCTATCAGCTTTTCCTCGCCGACACCTCCCACGACCTGACGGAAACGCGGGTTATCCTCCAGCGCGCCCTCACCGACCTCGGCGCCACCGTCACCACCACCACCGAACGCCTCGCCGCCTTTGACAGCGTGGAAAACACCTACATCTCGATCTTCAATGTCCTCGGCGGACTCGGCGTGATCCTCGGAGCCGCCGGGCTCGGCATCGTCACCGCCCGCAACCTAGCTGAACGCCAACACGAGTTCACCCAGCTCCATCAGATCGGTATTTCCCGCAAAATCATCCGCTCCCTCATCGTCCGCGAGACCCGGCAATTCATCCTCTGGGCCATCGGCATCGGCCTTCTCGCAGCCCTCATTTCCATCCTCCCCGCACTGCCCACCACCGGCCTAATTACCACCCTAGCTTGGATCGCCGCCCTGGCCATCCTTTTCCTCCTCACCGCCACTACGTGCGCCTGGCTCGCCTTCCGCAAGTCATCCGTCTTTGGGTAAGGCCGCATTCCCCGAGAAATTTTGTTGCCAAGGACAGGCGCATCACTAGTTTCAAGGCATGTTGAAACGCATCGCCACCGCCGCGCTCATCGCCATCACCGCGTTCGCGGCCACTTCGTGTTGCTGCCTTTTCTAACCGAAACCACAGAACCAATCCGATGAAAAAACTCCTCAGCCTACTGACCCTCGTCGCCCTATCCATGGGCTTTTCCTCATGCTGCTCGATGTTCGGCGTAACCTCGAGCTCCTCCGGCTACCGCACCGAAACGCGTCAGGTGAAGACATGCCACTATGACATCGTCACCGAGCAGGTTTACACCGCCAATCCGAGCGGCAAGGGCGGCATGATGGAGACCGTCGAGAAGCGCGTCCCCCGCTACAAGACCGTCACCAGAAAAGTCCGCATCCCCTGCGGTGCCTGTGTGCGCTTCTACTGCCCCAAGAAGGACTGCTGCGGAACCACCAGCGAATCCTATCTCAAGATGGCCACCGCGCAGGGGTCTGTAGGTAGTCCCCACATCGGCCTCGCGCCGACCATGAAAAAGCTCGCCGAGTAAAGCGGCTTTCCCTTTTTTCCATCAGAAGCGCGGTGCGGCACTGTCCGTTCCGCGCTTCTTGTTTCAAGGGGATCGCAAAAAGGGCTGGAAATGCCCGCGCATTCTCCCATCCTTCCGCCGTCCCACGATTTCTCCCATCATCATGTCAGTAAACATCGAAATGCCCAAGCTCTCGGACACCATGACCGAGGGCACCCTCATCAAATGGCACAAAAAAGTCGGCGACACCGTCGAGATCGGTGACATCCTCGCCGAGATCGAGACCGATAAGGCCACGATGGAAATGGAGGCCTTTGACGAGGGTGTGATTACGGAAATCCTCATCCAAGAGGGTGGCAAAGCTCCTATCGGGGGCGTCCTTGCGGTACTCGACGGCGACGACGCAAGCCCGGCTCCCGCGCCCGCCGCCGAAAAACCGGCGGAAGCTCCGGCTCCCGCAGAAAAGAAACAGCAAAAGGAACAGCAAAAGCCCGAAACAGCAGCTACATCCGCGCCGCAAGCCTGCGAGGGAGACCGCGTGAAAGCATCCCCGCTCGCCCGCAAGGTAGCCGGGGAGCTCGGCGTCGATCTCTCCGCTGTCACCGGCTCCGGCCCGGCGGGCCGCATCGTGAAAGAGGATGTCGAGAAAGCCTCCTCCGCCCCCGCTCCGAAAGCCCCTTCGCAAGCTGCCACCGCCGCCGCGAAGCTTTCCGAAGCCGTCAAGGCTCGCGCCACCGCCGCCCCCAGCTCTCCACCCGCCGCTCCGATCCAGCCTGTCACCAAGGAGGGCGACGAGCGCGTCGAACTCTCCTCGATGCGCAAGATCATCGCCTCCCGCCTGCTCACCTCCAAGACCACGATCCCGCATTTCTACCTGCACGTGGAGGTGGACGCCGCACCGCTCATGGCTCTGCGCAAACAGGTCAACGACCAAGCGGAGAAAACGCACGGCAACAAGTATTCCGTCAACGACTTCATCCTCAAGGCCACGATCAACGCCGCCGAGGCCGTGCCTGCGATCAACGCCTCGTTCGCCGGCGACCACATCGTGAAGTTCAAGCACGTCGGCCTCTCCGTCGCCATCGCGGTTGAGGACGGCCTCGTCACCCCTGTCATCAGGGAGGCCGAGACGAAATCCCTGCTCGCTATCTCGCGTGCCGTGAAGGATTTCGCCGCCCGCGCGAAGGAGAGGAAACTCAAGCCCGATGAGTTCGACGGAGGCACCATCACCGTCTCCAACCTCGGCGCGTGGGGCATCGATTCCTTCGCTGCGATCGTCAACCCTCCGCAGGCCGCCATCCTCGCCGTCGGCGCGGCCATCGAGAAGCCGGTTGTGAAAAACGGCCAGATCGTCCCCGGCCTGCGCATGAACATCGGCCTCTCCGCCGACCACCGCGTCGTCGATGGCGCCGTCGCCGCCACATTCCTAGCCGAGGTCAGGAAGCTCATCGAGAACCCGGCGCTGATGCTACTGTGAGGTTGGCGCCCGCTTTCGATGTCAAATGAGTACCTTTGTTAGGTAGCTTCCACGTCCGGCGAGGCGGCGGCGAGGGAGGAAAAGCAGAGGGACAGGGAGAGGATTCTGCGGTGCATGGCAAAGCGGATGGCGCGTCCATGACCGTGTGACAACCCGCGCTGCGCGGTCAGCTCCCCCGCTGTCCCCTGCGGTCGGAGCGCTCGCCTTTGCGGTGCAGCCACTCGAAGCCGAGGTTGAAAAGAATCACGCCGCCCAGCGCGCAGGCTAGGCCGATGAGGCCGAGGCGCGACCATTCGTCGGTCATCGTCCAGACGAACTGGCCGATGCAGAGGATGGAGACGAAATACAGGGTCGGCGCGCGGCCCACTTTCGAGACAACGAACGCACCCAGCGGGGCGCCCAGAGCCACGATGGGCGCGGCGGCCAGCCAGTTTTCGAAAACGCCCGGCTGCATGGTTTGAGTCAGCGTTTTCACCGCGACCCCGACGAGCGAGGTGAAGGCCATGATGATCACGGAGCTGGGGATCGCGATTTTTAGATCCGCTTGGCAGAGTAGGACGAGAACGGCGTACAGCACCATGTCGATACCTACGCCGGTGATGGCAGCGACTGTCGCGCCCGCGAGCAGGCCGACGAGGAAACCGGCGTTGCGGTCAAAGCGGTGGGCGCCTGGAGCCAGCCCCTGGTGGCGGGAAAGTTCCTTGAGGCGGTAGAGGTGCAGCACGCCGAAGCTGCACCAGACGACGGCGAAGACAACCTTGATCACGAGCGCGGGCACCAGCGGGGCGATGTAAAGAATGCCCAGCGGTGTGCCGATCAGCGAGCCAAGCATCGCCCAGCGCACCATCGGCCACTCGACCGGCTGGCGGCGGGCGATGATGAAGATCGAGGCGCTGGTCATGCCGATGCTCTGCACCGCGAAGCTGAAATCCCTGCCCAGCGTTGCGGACTCCTTGAAAAGCAGGACGAGGATGGGGAAACCGACCGTGCCGCCGCCCATCGGGGTCGCACCCGCCGCGTAGCTGCCTAGGGCCATGGCGATCGCGATGCCCTTGTGCTCGGCGAGGGTCTGCCAGTGGTTTCCGGTGATCACCAGCGCGAGCCAGCAGGTGTAGAAAAGCGCGATCCAGATGAACCAGATTTTCAGCGAAGGGGCGGATCGGCGGCTCATGCGCAGCGGAAAATGAAGGGTCGCGGGCGGGAAGCAATCCCAAGATTCGGGGGGTTAGCGTAGCTTCGCGTCGAGCTTGGCTTCCAGTTTGCGGACGAGCTCCGGGTTTTCTGCGGCGATGTTTTTCTTCTCCTTTTCCGGTGAGCCGTGGTCGTAGAGTTCGAAAGCCGCGTCATTGTCCTTCAGATTGTGGCGGATCAGGCGGTGGCGGTCGGTGCGGATCGTTTCCTTCGAGCTGTAATAGGAAATTGCGGCACCGCCCTCCGTTTCCGGGTTTTCGAGGTGTTTTGCGAGGGAGTTTCCTGAAAGACCTTCGGGCGCGGGAACGCCGGTGAGTTCGCAGAGTGTGGGGTAGAGATCGACGGTTTCGACGATGGCGTCGGTGGATTCGCCCGCGTGTTTCATTCCGGGAGCGCGGATGATGAGAGGGGCGCGCAGGGATTCCTCGAAAAGGGTGTGCTTGCCCCAAACGGCGTGCTCGCCGAGGTGGAAGCCATGGTCGCCCCATAGCACGACGATGGTGTTTTCGGCGAGTCCGAGTTTTTCTAGGTGCCCCAACACCTGCGCGACCTGGGCGTCGGCGTAGGAAACGCAGGCGGCGTAGGAACGTCGGACATCGTCGGCGTAGTCGGCCTCCTTCCATGGATTCCGGCCGTGGCGGGCATAGCGCTGGAATTCGCCGCTGTTGTGCCAGGTGCTCAGGCCTTCCGGTTTCTGTGGATGGGGAATGGGCGGCAGCTTTGCCTTTTCGTAAATATCGAGGTAGGACTTCGGGGCGGCGAAGGGTAGGTGCGGCTTCATGATGCCGACGGCGAGGAAGAACGGCTCCTTTTTACCCGCGAGGCCGTTCATCTGGCTCAGCGCTTCCTTGGTGATCCAGCCGTCGGTGTATCTCATGTCGTCGCCTTCCTTGTGCTCGACGAGCGGAGTGCCCGGGCCGCGCGGCACCCCGTCGGCGTAACCGTGCATGGCGGCTTGCGGATTTTTCCACGGGCCGACCGGCATGATGTTCACGTCCCATGATCCGGGCATCTCGGTTTTTTCTGGATCGTTCCAATCGTTCCCGCTCTGCCCGCCCGGATAATGCGAGATTTTGCCGACCGCCACCGTGCGGTATCCGTTTTCGCGGAACTGGCGCGGCAGGGAAAACGGCTGATTGTCCGAATCTTTTGCCGCGGCCATCAGGGCGTCATTGCCTCGCTGGGCTCCGCTCTTGCCGTATTTCCCGGTGAGAAGGGTGTAGCGGGAAGCGCCGCAGGTGGGAGCTTGCACGTAATGCCGGGTGAAGGCGCGCCCAGTTGCCGCCAGGGCGTCCATCGCCGGGGAATGGATGTGGTCGGCACCGAAAGACCTGAGCTCGGGGCGCAGGTCATCCACACAGATAAGCAGGACGTTCGGCTTCGCGGCGAGCAGCGGCGCGATCAGGGCGAGCGAAAGAATGATCGTTTTCATGGCTGCCAAGGTGCGCGGACGGACGACACTCGGCAAGGCGGTATTGAGTGGAGGGATCCGTCCGGATGCGGAGAGAGAGGGTGGGCATGGCGGGATTAGGAAAGGTGTCAGAGAGAATCATCAAGCGGGCGCGGTGTGATCACGGAGCCATGCCGCAAAGTCCTCTTCGGAAAGATCACCGGCGGCGAGAGCGAGCATAGTCACATAACGCTCAGTCTTTTCCGCGAGCAGCTTGAGCCCATTCCACCTTAGAAACAAGCGGTAGGCTACGAATGCTGTGCGCTTGTTGCCGTCTAGAAATGGATGGTTTTTAGCGATTCCGTATGCGTATGCGGCGGCTAGAGCACAGAGGTCGGGAGCAGGGCTGCCGTAACTGAGCAGCTGTTGGGGACGTGCCAACGCAGACAGAAGCAGACCTTCATCACGCAGACCGCTTTGTCCCCCATGTTCCGCGAGCTGCCTGTCGTGAAGCGCATGCGTGATTCGCGGAGTGATCCATTTTGGCTCGGAAATCATCTTTCGTCTCTACTCCGGACTCACTGGGCGAGCTTTTTTAGAACATCCCTGTCTTCCCTCATGATCTCTTCCGCGAGTTTCATCGCTGTCGCAAAATCTTCGTCGTATGGGTTGAGTCCAATCCCATCCGGGGTCTCCACGACGGTCAATGTATCGCCCTTAGATACACGGAGTTTCTCCAGTATCTCCTTCGATAAAATGATGCCCGCCGAGTTTCCGATGGAAGTGATTTTTACCGTCGCAGTCATGAGTCGATTCTAACTCAGGTTAGAACATGCGCAACGGGTAATTCTGAACCTTTTCTCACACCATCGAAAGCACCTTCTCCACGATACGCTTGGGATTTGGGAGTTGCTCGTTCTCGACGTACTTGGAATAGATCGCGGGGGCGTCGATGGTGCAGACGCGTTTGATCGGGGCGTCGAGTTCGTCGAAGGCGTGTTCCTGGATGAGGTGGGAGACCATGGCAGAAACACCACCGAAGGGTTTCGATTCATCGACGAGGACGACGCGGTGCGTCTTGGCGACGGAGGCGAGGATGGCGTCCACATCGAGCGGGCGGATCGAGCGGAGATCGAGGACTTCGGCGCTGATGCCGTGCTCGGACTGGAGAGTCTCGGCGGCTTCGAGGCAATGGAGCACCGAGCGCCCATGGGCGATGAGGGAAATGTCGGTGCCCTCGCGTTTCAGGTCGGCTTTTCCGAGCGGGATGACGAAATCGCCGTCGGCGGGATCGGGCACCTCGCCGGAGTTTCCGTAGAGGAGGGTGTTCTCCATGACATAGACCGGATCGTTGTCGCGGATGGCGGCCTTGATGAGGCCTTTCGCGTCGGCGGGGGTGGCGGGCGAGCAGACTTTCAGGCCGGGGAAGGCAGCGAAGAGGCCTTCGGGGATGTGCGAGTGGGTCGCGCCGACGTTGGTGCCGCCGTTGGCCGGGCCGCGCACGACGATGGGGCAATGGATCAGGCCGCCGGACATGTAGCGGACGCAGGCGGCGTTGTTGACAAGCTGGTCGAAGGCCACGGAGTGGAAAGACCAGAACATCAGCTCCATCACCGGCCGCACGCCGAGCATGGACGCGCCGATACCCATGCCGATGAAGCCAGCCTCGGAGATCGGGGTATCGACGATGCGCTTGTCGCCCCATTTTTCCCAAAGGCCTTCGGTGACCTTGTAGGCTCCGTTGTATTGGGCCACTTCCTCGCCCATGACGACGACGTTGGGATCGCGGGCGAGTTCCTCGTCGAGTCCTTCGCGGAGGGCTTCACGGTAGGTGAGTGTGCGCATGTCTTGGTTTTAATGTCGGGGTTGGTGAGGTCAATGCTACGAAGAAGGATTTTGCGAAATCCGTTTTTTCCAGTAATCGGGATGGCGGGCTTTGTGGGCGATGGCGATGATGAAGAGGATATTCCCTTCGGTGATGTAAGGCAGATAGAAAGGAAATCTCTCGAGATTCGCCCTTCGGTAGTAGCCTTCGCGGAGACGAAACATCCCCGGGTTTGATTTGATGTCAGCGATCATCCGGTTGATTTTATGGAAGAGATCGGTTCCGAGGGAATGGTCGATGTCCCGGTAGTAACGTAGTGCTTCAAGCAATTCGATTTCGGCTGCGGGATGATAGGCATGATTCATAGGCCAAGTTCTGCGCGGATACGCTTCATGACTTGCTCTCCCTCCAAGCACTGGACTTTGCCGCTACGGATCTCGGCGATCCGCCGCTTGATCTCCGTATCCCATGCGGCCTCGACATCTGGATCGGAGACTTCCCCGTTCATTTCACGAATGCGGTCGATGAGGACTTCCCGCTGGCCGGGACTGAGTTTCGCGGCAGCGGCTTCGATTTCCTCGATGTTCGGGATGTCTTGAGTGATCGTAGCCATGGTGATAAAATCTAGCTGGAAAATCTGCGTTTGTCAGGCGAAGAAGTGGTGGCCGATTTTCGAGGCCTCGGTGTTGTTGTCGGTTTCCCAATACACGTCGTCGGTGATCTCGGAAACGGATGGGGCGGGGGATTCCTCGGCGAATTTCACGGAGGCGGCGGCCTCGGCCTTGGAGTCCTTGGAGATGCTCGCGGCGAGTTCGTCGCTCATCACGCCCTCTGCCGCCAGCTTGCGGCGGAAGACGCTGATCGGGTCGTGGTTGTCTTTGTAGGCCTGGATTTCCTCGGGGGTGCGGTAGCCGCCCTTGTGCTTGGAGTCGGCGACGGAGTGGCCGTAGTAACGGTATGTCTCGATCTCAAGGACGGTGGGCTTGTGCTGCTTGCGGGCGCGCTCCACGGCGATCTGGGTTTTCGCGCGCACCTCGTAGATGTCGGAGCCGTCGATCACGTCCCACTCGATGTCGTAGCCTTCGGCGCGCTGGGCGAGGCAGCCGGTGTAGGCAGAGGAGCGCTTCTGCGAGGTGCCCATCGAGTAGCCGTTGTTTTCGATCACATAGATCACAGGGATTTCGAAGAGGGAGGCGATGTTGAGGGATTCGTGGAAGGCTCCTTGGTTGACCGCGCCATCGCCCAGAAAGCAGAGGCAGCAGCCTTCCTTGCCGAGATATTTCAGCCCGTAGGCGAGACCGAGTCCGAGGGGTGTCTGGCCGGCGACGATGCCATGGCCTCCCCAGAAATTCTTGTCGGGCGCGAAGAAGTGCATCGAGCCGCCCTTGCCTTTCGAGCAGCCGGTCGCTTTGCCGTAAAGCTCCGCCATGCACTCATCCATGGCCATGCCGGAGGCGAGCGCGTGGGCGTGGCAGCGGTAGGCGGTGATGTTGTGGTCGTTCTCGCCGCAAAGCGAAAGCGTGCCCACCGCGACGGATTCCTGGCCGATGTAAACGTGGAGGAAACCGCCCATCCTGCCCGCGTTGTAGCTTTTCAGTGCGGCCATCTCGAAATCGCGGATGCGCACCATTAGTTTGTAGAGTCCGATTTTTTGCTCGGCGGTGAGGGATTGGTTGATCGGCGAGGAAGCGAAATCGAGGTCGGACATGGTAGGCGGGGATACTGTGAAACCGGGGCTTGGTTAGGAGGTGATCGAGGCGGCGGCAAGTTTTATCTGGCATTGGCGAGCGCGGGGCGAGCCGAGAGACGGGGCAGTGCGAAACGCGCGGAAAGGAAGATCGTGGTGAAAAGCAGGTTTGCGGCGGTCATGTTGCGCAGAAACACCCAGCTCGGTATCGGGCTGCCGACCGGGCCGGCCCACAGCGATTGCCAGAGGCCGAGCGGTGACTTGGGATACATCGGGCTGCCGATCCAGGCCGCGCCGTTGGTAACGGCATGGAACGCCAGCGCTGCGGCGACTGATCCGCCGATAAGGATGGCGGCGTGTTTCCCGGCGAGGGATTTCCCGATGAAAAAAGTCACCGCGAAGGCGAGCGCGGTAATGATGAGGACTCCGGCGGTAAGGTGGCCGGCATTTCCCTCCAGCAGCGCGGGCGCGGGATAGGTCACCAGCCATGCGGCGAGCGGGATTGCCCATCCGCGCCAGTCTTTCGCGATGAGCGCGCCGCAGAAGAACAGCGCGGCGAGCGGCTGGAAGTTCGGAAGGGATTCGGGAAACACGCTGCCGATGAGGCGGAATGCGGCGAGGAGGACGAGGATCAATGCCAGAGGCAGCAGGCGGTTCATGGCGGGAAACTATCCGCAGCGGAGGTGCCCCGGCGAGGCGAAAATTTCGGAGCGGCGAACCGCAAAATGTGGTTTATTTCGTGCCTGCCACCACATCTAGTGGGTGTCCCTCAATTATCTTGCCTTCCTTCTGACTGAATGCTTGCCAAGGGGAGATGAAAACCGAAACTTAACGCCAGCATTCGTGCGCACCCCTTATGAAGTTCACCATCTCCAAAGACGTTTTCCTGGAAGGCTTGCAGAAAGTGCAGCACGTGGTCAGTTCCCGGACCACCCTGCCCATCCTGTCGAACGTGCTGCTTGTCGCCAAGGGCGGGCGGCTCGTTTTCACGACCACTGACCTTGATGTCGGCATCACCGGCTCGGTGGAAGCATCAGTGGAAAAAGAGGGCGCGACCACGCTTCCCGCGAAACGCCTGGTCAGCATTGTGAAGGAACTGCCCTCCAGCGAGGTGCAGGTGACCGTGGACGCGAAAAACTACGCCACCATCAAAAGCGGCCCATCGACTTTCAAGATCATCGGCCTGAGCGATTCCGAGTTCCCCCCGCTGCCTGACTTCGAGGGCGCGAAGACATTCAAGATCCCGCAGGCGGAGCTCCGCAACGGCCTGAAGAAGACCGCGTTCGCGATCTCCACCGACGAGACCCGCTACGTGCTCAACGGCATCTTCGCCTCGTTTCGCGAGGGCAAGCTCGCGCTGGTCGCCACCGACGGGCGCCGCCTCGCGATGGCGGATATGGATCTCGAGTTTCCCGCCTCGCACGAGACGGATGTGATCATCCCCTCGAAGGCGGTTCAGGAAATCCAGCGCCTTCTGGGTGATTCCGGCGAGGTGGAGGTGAAACTCAGCGACAGCCAGATCTCCTTCACCGTCGGTGATACTTTCCTCGCCAGTAAGCTCATCGAGGGTAACTACCCGAACTACCGCCAGGTGATCCCCGGCGACAGCAACGAGCGGGTGATCATCGCCCGCGAGCATCTTCTGGAAACCGTTCGCCGCGTTTCCCTCCTTTCCTCCGACAAGTCGAACTCGGTGAAGCTCATTTTCACGGAGAACCAGATCGAGGTCACCGCGAACTCGCCGGATGTCGGTGAGGCGCAGGAAACCCTCGAGGTCGGCTACACCGGGCCGGAGATGCAGATCGCCTTCAACCCGGAGTTCCTGCAAGCCCCGCTTCGCGCGCTCGATACGGACAACGTCTATCTCGACCTCATCGACGAGATGAGCCCCGGCGTGCTGCGCATCGACGGATCTTTCCTCTACGTGCTCATGCCGATGCGCGTCACCAACTGATTAGACGGCCATGGGCAGGGCGTTCGAGTGCAGGCGGAGGGCGAAGGAGTCGCGTTGGGCGACGATGTCGAAGATTTTCCCCAAGCTTTCCCGATCCATCACACTCGCCGCGAAAGCGGGCGGGCCGGATCCCGATTCGAACGCGTCTTTACGAGTTGCCATCCAGAACGGGAAAGCGGCGAACCTTTCCAAGGAGAACATCGAGAACGCGATCAAGCGGGCGTCCGGCCATGACGCCGCCAACATCACCGAGGTCACCTATGAGGCGAAGGGGCCGCACGGTTCCCAGTTCTACATCGAGTGCGCGACGGACAACACGAACCGCTCGATCGGCAACCTAAAAGTGATCCTCGGGAAAAACGGCGGTGAGATCGTCCCCAGCGGCGCACTCAATTTCATGTTCGCCCGCAAGAGCGTTATTGAGTTTCCGGTGCCGGATGGCAAAGACCTTGAGGAGCTGGAGTTTGAGCTGATCGACGCCGGTCTTGAGGAGCTTTCCGTGGATGACGGGGTGGTTTCACTGATCGGGGATTACACATCCTTCGCCAGCCTCTGCGACGCGGTGGAAACATCGGGCATCACCCCTACGAAATCCGGCCTCCAACGCCTGCCCACCCAGCCCATCGAGCTCACCGAGGAGCAAATCGAAGATGTCGAGGCGCTGCTCGACAAGATCGAGGACGACGACGACGTGCAGGCGGTTTACACGAACTTGGGCTGAGGGACTCAGCCAAAAATAAACGCGCTTATGAGCGAGATTGACGAAGAAGCGTTTGGACTGCGGCAGCCTGCTGCCGCTTTCCGCCATGCAGCCTGCTGCGAGCGGGGCGTGCTGAGGATTCATCGGGCTTTTCCCGTGCCAATGCCGTCCGGTCAGCAGCAGGCTGCTAGACCGAAAGCTACAGCAGGCTGTAGCAGTCCAGGGCGCTTCGCATCTATTTTCGACGAGATCAATTTGGCCGAGTCCCTGAGGCTTGAGATGTTCCGTTCACGCTTATCCGCGAGGCGGATTCCCTCGTCGAAACCGCGTGGAATGGTCATAGGCGCCTGTCTTCGGCGGGGGCGCCAAAGACAACACGCGAGGGCGCGTGCGCTCCCCAAGATTGTCCGGAACGATCAGTTGGCCACCTGGACTTTGGTGCGGAAGAAGCCGCCCGTTCTCGCGCTGGTGTCTGAAGTGGTTACCTTGATCTCGTTGTAATCGTCCACGAGGTTCCACGAGGGGTCGTCGGCCTTGATTTCATTCCATGTGACCATGTCCTCGCTGTATTCGATGGCATACCTGAGTTTCGGAACGGTCTCGGTGAGCTTGGAAACCCGATATTCGAGACCGGATGCGGAGCCTATCTCAGCGGAGGCTTCAAGGAGCATCGGGCCGCCGGAACCACTACTGGCCGGGGAGGTGGAGACCATCTGGACACCCGGGGTTGCGGGGACGCTGGTCGCATCCATGGGGTCTGATCCGAAGACCCACTCGTCGAAGTTGCTCACACCGTCACCGTCGAAGTCCTCATTCGCCGAGAGCTGCTGAGGGGTGGTGCCTGGAGGCGCGCTGGAGAGAATCGCGCTTGCGAAGTTATTAGTCACCCTCACAGGAAGGCGGAAGCGGCGTGTGGCGCGCTCGAAGATGAGGTTCGAGGTGGGGCGGTAGATGACGAATTCGAGATCGACCAAGCCCGTGTTGCCCGGCTGGAGGAAGCCCGGGGGAATGATGAAGCTGGTGTCGAGCGGGCTGGGAAGCAGAACACGCGCGATGTTAGGGCCGGAGAAGTTCGGGAAGAGTGGAATCGCCTCCGGATCCGGGTCGATCGGGGATAGCGGGTTGGAGGGATCAAGCAGGCGCTTGATGGAAAGATAAGCCACGTCCACGCCCGGGGCGATCAGGTTCACTGCGTTGCCCTGCCATTGGAGGGTGTTGAGAGCGAAGGGGTCGATCCTCGCGAAGCCGTCCGGGTCGTATGCGACGTTCATGAACCTCAGGCCTTGCGGTTGGTTGTTGATTTTGCGGAACCCGTCGAGCTTGGGAAACATGTTCACCTTTAGCACGACCGGCGTGGTGGGATGGTTGAGGGCGGAGAAGTTGAAATTGTAGGTTCCTGGAACCACCTCACCGTCGAAACGTTTCCTTTCCGCAGCGGTGTATCCGCGCTGGTAGTCATACAGGGTGAGATCGATTTTGCGGATGAAATCCGTGCGCAGGTTGTAAAAGACGCTAAGGGAACGGTTCTCGAAACCGAGGAAAGGACGCGGCAGCAGCGATGGAGGTGCGGCGACTAGGCGCGCGGACTGCGGATCGAAGGGTCTAAGGATGATAGCGGGTGCGATTTCCGTAACACTGAAGTAAGGGCCGAGACCGCGCAGCAGCGGGTCGTTGTCCAGTCCGCGCGAGACGAAGCCCGTAGCGCCGATCGGGCATAGGGGGTTGGGGTTGTAAAAAAACGGAGCGTCGCAGCCGTCGTAGATGAAGTTTCCGTCCCTGACGTTAAAAGAAAAAACGCCGCTCTCGAAGACTGTTCCAGCCGGTCCCTGACGGTAGTTGCCGGACGAGTTCGCAATAAACTCAAAGGCAAGACTGGTGGTTTGGGAGTGGCCGATACCGGACAGAAGGCCGACCGATGAGGCAAGAAGAAGGATTTTTTGTGTGAAGTTCACAAAGAGAAGTTTGCCCTACGGAGAGGGTCTTACAAGCGAAATTTCCCGTTTCTGCGGGGTTTTTCGCAATACCATGTAACCTCATATCTAGGTATTTAAAAAAATCCGTTCTTCACGCAATCTAGTGAGGCTCAGAGATCTGCAGTAACCTCAAAGGCGGCAGCTTGTTCTTGTGTGAGCTCGATGAACTGCCATGGCAGGCCGTTTTCGTTGAGATCGGCCATGAAGGAGTCTGGGTTGTGCTGCTCGATGTTCCAGACGCCGGGTTTGGCCCAGCCGCCGGTGAGCATCTGCTTCGCGCCGATCATGGCGGGGACGCCGGTGGTGTAGGAAATGGCCTGCGAACCGACCTCCGCAAAGCAGGCCTCGTGGTCGCAGATGTTGTAGATGTAGATTGCTTTGGGTGCTCCGTCTTTCACGCCGGTGATCACGTTGCCGATGCAGGTTTTGCCTTTCGTGGTCTCGCCGAGGTCGCCGGGGTTCGGCAGGACGGCTTTGAGAAACTGGAGGGGCACGATTTTCACGCCGTTGGTATTCCACCTCGTCGATGCGGGTCATGCCGACGTTCTGGAGGACTTGGAGGTGGTTGATGTAATTTTGTGAAAACGACATCCAGAACTGGGCGCGGCGGATGGTGGGGATGTGTTTGACTAAGGATTCGAGTTCCTCGTGATACATCCGGTAGATCTCGTAGGTGCCGACACCGTCCGGGCAGGTGAATGGCTGGTGCAGGGACATCGGCGCGGTCTCGACGAATTTCCCATCCTCCCAGTGGCGGCACTCGGCGGTGACCTCGCGGATGTTGATTTCCGGGTTGAAATTCGTGGCGAAGGCGCGGCCGTGGTCGCCGCCGTTCACGTCGATGATGTCGAGAGTGTGGATCTCGTCGAAATGATGCTTAAGCGCCCAGGCGGTGAAAACATTGGTGACGCCGGGATCGAAGCCGGAGCCGAGAAGGGCGGAGAGGCCGGCTTTCTCGAACTTCTCCTGATAGGCCCACTGCCAGGAATACTCGAACTTCGCGACGTCGAGCGGCTCGTAGTTCGCGGTGTCCATGTAGTGAATGCCGGCCTTGAGGCAGGCGTCCATGAGGTTGAGATCTTGGTAGGGGAGGGCGACGTTGATGAGCAGCTTCGCGCCGGTTTTCTGGATGAGCGCGGCGGTTTCGTCGGAGTTATCGGCATCGACCTTGGCGGTGGCGATTTCGCGGCCGGTGCGGGCTTTCACGGAGGCGGCGATGTCGTCGCATTTGGAAAGGGTGCGAGAGGCCAGGGTGATCTCGCCGAAAGTTCCGGGAAGCATGGCGCATTTGTGGGCGACGACGCTGCCGACCCCGCCGGCTCCGATGATGAGGATGTTGTGCATGGTTTGTGAAAGGTTGGTGGGGAAAATTTTAGGCCCATTGCCAGTTGAACACGGTCTCGATGTCTGGATGGAGGGAGTGGTGGACGGGGCAGCCGCGGGCGGCGCTTTCGAGAAGCTTGCGCTCGGGGTGGTCGGCGGGGACGGGCATGTGGAGATCGAGCTCGAGGCGCGAGATGCGGCGCGGCGCGTCCTCGGACATGTGTTTGCGGACTTCGATGCGCATGCCTTCGAGGGAAACCCCTTTCCGCTCCGCGACGATGCCCATGACGGTGGCCATGCACGCGCCGAGGGCGGTGGCGACGAGATCGGTGGGGGAAAACGCCTCGCCGCGCCCGTTGTTGTCGAGCGGCGCGTCGGTGCTGATGGTGTTGCCCGAAGGCTCGTGGGTGGCGGCGCAGCGGAGGCCGTCCTGGTAGGAGAGATGGATGCGGACCATGGTTTGCGCGGGAGGTTTAAACCTTGGATGGAAAATGTTCCACCACGGAATGCAGGGAATCACCCTAATCCTCCGGCTGCTTCGGGGTGGGATCGTTGCGGGAGAGGACGATGCGGAAACCATAGTAATCAGCCCGAACCGAAGGCGGCACCGGATTTCGCCAGCCGAGGACGAGATTTTCGCGGATGTAGGTGTTCCAGCCCGCGCCGCGGGTGACGCCGAGCGGCCCCGTCGATGTGGTGGAGATGTCGTCGGAGACCCATTCATGGACGTTTCCGCTGATGTCGAAAAGTCCGAGGTCATTGGGCGGGAATGAACCGACCGGCGCGGTGCGGGGGAAGCCGTCGTCGTAATCGGGGATCACGCGGACGGCGCTGATGCCTGGCAGGGAGGCGGCGGAGGCGTCGGCGTAGTTGGCGACGGCGTTGGGAGGTGGCCATTTCCCGCTCCAGGCGTAGATGTTTTTCTTGTTTGCGTCGCGCTGGCCGGGGCTATCGCCGATCTCGGCGGGAAGCCCGGCCATGAGGCTCCATTCCTCATCGGTAGGCAGGCGGTAGCGGTGGGATTGGGCGATGCGCTCATCCTCACGCTCTCGCTCCGTGAGCCAATCGCAGAAGGCGGCGGCGTCCTCGCGGGAAATGTGGATCACGGGATGATCGGGGCCTTGGGGAAAATCAGCGTCGTGCGGTTTCTCATATGAGGCAGACTCCACGAAGGCTTGGTAATCGCGGACGCGCGTTTCCCATGCGGAGGCCATGAGATCGGAGCCAACGGGTTCGAATTTCATGCCCATCCCGTTCTGCCAGGGTTTTCCGAAAACGACGCCCTCGTTTTTCTCCAGAACGGCGCTGAGCGGAAGGTTTTCCCCGCTGCGGATGTTGGAATGGAGGGTGAGGGGCTTGTATCCCTCCAGTATGAGGATCAGCTCGACTTTCCCGGGCTTCACCTTGGGGATGAGCAGGGTGGTGTCCGTCGCGCCGACGGCGACGCCGTTCATATATACCTCCGCGCCGGGCGGATCGCTGACGAGCTGGATACCGCCGTAGGCGTATTCGCGGACGAGGATGCGGAACGGCAGCAGCTTTTCGCGGCGCGCCCGCTCGCTGAGTTCCGGGTTCTCGAAAGACCGCTCGATTTCCGCGGTGACCTCGTGATCCTGCGTCAGAAAGCCCTCGTGGATGCCGCCGGTGCGCACCCAGTCGGTGAACGCGATAATTTCGGGCGGCGAGGCGAGAACGACCTGCACGGGGAGACCGTTTTCGGAGACACGGATGAACTCGACTCCGCGCGAGTGGCGTTTCGAGGATTCGAGGAAAGCTGTCCACACGTCCTTGCTTACGAAGCCCGCGCTGAGGTGTCCCTCGCCCTGCGGCAGGTAGGTAATAGCAAGATGATCCTCCCATTTCTCGCCCGCTATGGGAGGGGAAAAATTGAGCAGCTCGCGGAAAACGATCTGTGGATTTTTCACGGACTCAGGAGTGACCATCTCGACGACTTCCAGGGGGCGGTAACCTATTTTCCGGATGATGTAACGCACCTCGCTGCCCACCTTGGCACGGATGATCTCGGTGGGGGTGACGCCGACGGGGGTGCCATCGTCCTTGAAAACCTCCGCGCCCTCCGGCGTGGTGACGACGCGCAGCAGCCCATCGGGGATGGTGGCGATGGGTTTCGCGGGGGTGCGCCATGGCAGGAGGGTGCTGTCCTTGAGCGCCTCGAAGGAAGCCCAGCCCGCAAAGCCGAGCAGCACGAGCGTGGTGGCCCAGATGGAGAGGCCGTTGCGGCGGCGGCGCTTGCCGCGTTGGAGATGGTGGAGCGCGGCAGCGAGTCCCGCGGCGGTGGAGATCGTGCGTTTGCTGATGCGCGGCTCGCAGATCTCGCAGATGATGCGGTTGAGCTCCAGCCAGCGTTTGCGCTCGAGGCCGGTCGGGAGCTCGTCGGGTAGCTCCGGGAAATCCAGGCGATCTTTCCCCGTGGCGATTTCGTAGAGCACTTTTCCGAGCGAATACACATCCGCCTGCGCGGAGCCGGGTCCTTCCGGCGGGACGAAGCCCTCGGTGCCCACGAATGTCCGCTGGTCGCGCGCGGCGACAAGGCCGATGTCCGCGAGCTTGGCCTTGCCGTTGACGAAAATCACGTTGGACGGCTTCACATCGCGGTGGGCGAGGCCGATGGAGTGGAGGTGGTCGAGGGCCTCGGCGAGGCGCACGCCGACATCGATGCACAAGCCCGTCTCCAGGCGGATCCCGGCCTTGCCGTCCGGGCGGAGGGTGCGCGCCTCGTATTCGATGGGGTTGATTTCCTGTCCGGTGGCGACGTCATCGCCCAGCTCCATCACGTAGTAATAGAAAGAGACGCCGTCCGGGCTGCGGCCGACGTGGAGGATGTTTACGAGGGCGGGATGATCCCGGGAAATGGGTTCGTATTTCAGGATGCCCTCGAACTCGCGCTCGAAGGTGCGCTCGTCATCGAAGTCCTCGCGCCAGACGACCTTCACGGCGCGCATGGCTCCTGTGACGCCTCGCGCCATCCACACCTCGCCGTATGCCCCGCCGCCGATCTTGCGCAGGACGTCGTGGTCCGGGATGTTTGGGTGTGTGCGGGTCGCGGCGGGCATAACTCTCAACTCTCAATCTTCAACCTCCAAGGAGGAGCTGGGGCTTCGAAAGCTTGGCGGGGTATTGGAAATTCCTCTTCATTGAAGATTGAAATTTGAAGGTTGAAAGTTTTAATCGGCTTCGTCCTCCAGTTTCGCCAGCTCCTTTTTCAGCACGGCTCCCACGCGGTGCTTGGCGAGATAGACCTGCGCCATGCTGACGTTGAGCTTTTCCTGCACCTTCTGCGCGTCCCACTGGCGGATCACATAGAAATCGAAGATCTGGTATTGCTTGGGGGAAACCTGCGCCTTGACGCGGGCGAGGGCGGCGTCGGCGACATTTTTTCCACTCCACGTCCCAGAGGCGGGAGAGGACATCGCCGTTGGGATCCTCGATGCGGTCGATGACGGCGGTCTTGCGGTCGTCGTCCCAGTCGCCGCCGGTCATCGCAGTGTCCTTCTTGCGCTTGCGGAACTGATCGTTGATGCGCCAGCGGGTCATGTTCATGAGCCAGGTCTTGAAGGAACCCTGCTCGGGATCGTAAAGCTTCTTTTTGCTCTGCTTGGCGATGGACAGGATCGTTTCCTGCACGCAGTCGAAGGCCTCCTCGGGGCGCAGGCCGGCCTTGATGGCCACCGAATAGATCAGCCGCCAGTAGGTCTGGTAGAATTCGTCCCAGGTTTTCTGGTCTTCCCAGTTATCAAGCCGGGCGATCAGGCTCTTGCGGGTTTTCGCATAAGCCTGGACGATCACGGCATCTTCTTCCTTGGGTTGCACCTTTTTTTCATCGGACATCGCGAGATTTGTAACACCTCCGACGAGCCGTGTCTTTCCCCAATAATCCGAAAATTACCTTAGCCCGCGAAACCCGGGGTGTCCGTCTCGCGCAGGGTCTTGTCCCAGAAATACCGGCGGAAAATGACTTTCACCGAGGCGGAAAGCGGCACAGCGAGCAGCGCGCCGACGAATCCGCCGAGCACCACCGACCAGAACAGCATGGAAAAAATCACTGTGAGCGGATGAAGTCCCACGGAGTCGCCGACGATTTTGGGGGCGGTGACGAGGGAGTTGACCTGCTGGACGGCGAAGAAGATCAGCACCACGAAGCCCACGTAAGGCCATGGCTCCAAGCCGAAGGGCGCAACGGTCTGGGCATGCAGGTAGCCGATGATGCACGCCGGGATCAGGCAGAGGATGTTCCCGATGTAGGGGATGATGCCGAGGATGGCCATGAAAACGCCGATCAGCAGCGCGTAGGGCAGATCAAAGAAAAACAGGGCGATGCCGACCAGAATGCCGTCGATGACGCCCACCACCACCTGCCCGCGGAAGAACGAGATCAGGTAGCCGTTGATTTCCTGGAGGGTGGAGACCAGCTCGGTCTTGAAGCGCGACGCGCGCAGCGGCACGTATTCATGCCAGTGGTCGCGGATCGAGGCGGAGTCTTTGAGGAAAAAAAACAGGTAGATCGGCACCATGATCATGCCGAGCACTAGGCCGAGGAAACCGAAAATCTTCGAGGAGCCGATCGACAGCCAGCGTTGCCCAGTGTCGAGGATCTCGCCTTTGTATTCAAACAGCATACGCCCCGCGCGAGTGCGCCAGAAGAAATCGAGCGAATCGGGAGTGCGCGAGTCGTTGGCATACACGATGGGTTCGCCGCCATCAGTCGTCTCGGTAAGCGCCCAGCCGACCGGGCCGTCCTTGTATTTGAGGCGCAAATTGTGGAGGGCGAGGGCCATGGCCGGCGCGAGATCGGGTTCGGCGTCGAGCACCGGCCTCTCGTTTTCTGCCGCCTCCGGATTCGCCCCGGCCGGAGCGGCCACCTGGCCGCCCCTCTCCGCCGCCACGGGCTTCGCGAAAACACCCTTGATGAAATTCCGCCCGCCCTGGACTGCGGGCAGCACTGCGGCGACAAGCAGGGTGAGAGCTATCAGCGTCGCGAGAAATACGCTGATGACAGACCACAAGCGGCTGAGGCCGCGTTTTTCCAGCAGCCGTACCACCGGATCGAAAAGATACGCGATGATCCCCGCGACGATGAGCGGCACCAGAACCGGCTGCAAGAAGCCGAAGATCTGCCCGATCAGCCACACCAGCCCTACGAACAACCCGCCAAGCACAAGGATCGCGATGCCCGTCGCCGCGCTCCACAGGGTCTTTTGCTGGAATCTTGTCGGATACCTCATCTTCGGGGGATGTTTTATCCGCGCCGCGGGTCTTCGACAACCTTTCTTATTTTCCGCATGGGCAACCCCGGGAATTTTACCGAAACAGGAAAATGAAATCGGCGTTGAAAGCCGAAGCATGAAACCGGAAGCTCCTCCCTGATGTTGAGCGAGGAAACAAGAAACCGCTTCGGCGGGGTGGCACGGCTCTACGGCGAGCGCGCGCTGGCGGCTTTCGTGGAGGCGCGTGTGGTCGTGGTCGGGATCGGCGGGGTCGGCTCATGGACGGTCGAGGCCTTGGCGCGGTCCGGCATCGGCTGCATTCGCATGGTAGATCTCGATGAGATCTGCCTCACCAACGTGAACCGTCAGCTCCACGCGATGGACGGCCAGATCGGGCGGCAGAAAACCGCCGCGATGGCCGACCGTGTCCGCGCCATCAACCCCGCCTGCGAACTGGAGGTCATCGAGGGCTTTTTCACCGAGCGGTCGGTCGATGAGGTCTTGGGCGGGGGAATCTCCGGCGTGATCGACGCGATCGACTCCATGAAACATAAGGCCCTCCTGCTCGCGGAGTGCAAGCGGCGCGGGCTTCCCGTAGTCACTTGCGGCGGTGCGGGTGGGAAACGCGATGCCACCCGGATCAGCGTTCGCGATCTGGCCTTCTGCGGAAAGGACGCCCTACTTCACCAACTCCGCAAGAACCTCCGAAAAAATCATGGATTTACTCCTGTTCCCATGGGTTCCAAGCCACAACCCATGGGTATCTCCGCCGTTTTCTCCGAGGAGCCGCCCGTCTATCCCGGCCACGAAGGCCAAGTCTCCTGCGACCGACCAGATGACGCCGACATGCGCCTCAATTGCGCCACCGGCTACGGCACCGCTACCCACGTCACCGCCACCTTCGGAATGATCGCAGCAGGCGAAATGCTGGATATGCTGGTCGGAAACTGAATGAAGGGCGAAGCCTTGGACTGCTCCAGCCTGCTGGAGCTTTCGGCCATGCAGCCCGCTGCGAGCCGGACGGCATTGGCATCTTTCAGCGCGATCACTGCCCAGTCCGCCGCCGTTGACAGCAGGCTTGTGTCACGCCTTCGGCAGGACAATCCTTGGTCGCTACCGGGTTTTTGCGATTGGCTCATCTTTTAAAAGAGTTTCACCATCTATTCGCTTCTCTGCGAAAAAGTGATAAGATCTCACATGTCTTCCAAAACGATGCTTCAGACGATTCCGCTCATCCTCCTGATCCTGCTGGTGGTCATAATCTTGATCCCAGCCTGCGCCCCGAACCCAAATACCTCGGCGCGCGTTGATGAATACAACAATGCTCTGGCAAAATCAGCCGAAGACTCCATTTCCGAGGATAATCCAAAAGCAGCATCCGGCATCAAGGCATTCCAGACATTTCTAACAAAAATCTCCGACAAGGATTATGTCCGAGATAACACCGCGAAGGTCTATGCCCCGGATGCTTATCTCAACGACACCCTCGTCACCCATCACGGCCCAGAGGAAATCATGACTTATTTCCACGCAACCGCCGACACCATGACCAGCTACGAGGTCACGATCAATGACACCGCCAGCTCCGGCAATGAACACTACGTCCGCTGGACCATGGTTTTCTCCGCACCCAAGCTCAACGGCGGCAAGCCCGTCGAGTCCTGCGGCATGTCCCACGTCCGCCTCAACTCCGACGGCAAGGTCACCATGCACCAGGATTTCTGGGATTCCGGCACGAACATCTACGGCCAGATCCCCGTCCTCGGCGGTGTCATCGAATCCATCCGCCGCCGCTTCGAGAAATAATCCGCCGAAAACCATGTCGCCTCGTATCCGCGCATTCACCTCGCTCATCGGAAACTGGTGGGATTCCGATTACCGCGCACCCGGCTCGCCCGATCCCTCCACGCTGCCCGACAAGGTCGATTGGCAGCGCACCCTTCCTTTCATTTTCCTGCACCTCGGCTGCCTCGCGGTGTTCTGGGTCGGCATTAGCCCGGTGCCGGTCATCGCCGCCGTTGCCCTGTATTTCATCCGCATGTTCGCGATCACCGGCTTCTACCATCGCTACTTTTCGCACCGTTCCTACAAGACCTCCCGAGCCTTCCAGCTCTTCCTCGCCATCCTCGGAAACACCTCGATGCAGCGCGGCTCCCTTTGGTGGGCCGCCACCCATCGCCACCACCACAAGCACTCCGACGAGGAGGAGGACATCCACTCTCCGCGCGTCAGCGGCTTCCTCTGGTCCCACATCGGCTGGCTCACCTCGAAACGGAATTTCCCCACCAACTACAAGGCCATCCCCGACCTCGTGAAATTCCCCGAGCTCGTCTGGCTCAACCGCTACGACCAGGTCGTCCCCATCGCCTTCGGCATCGTCATGCTCGCCATCGGCTGGGCGCTGGAAACCTTCGCCCCATCGCTCGGCACGACAATGTGGCAGTTCTTCGTGTGGACGTTCTTCATCTCCACCACCGTCCTGCTCCACGGCACCCTGTTCATCAACTCCCTCGCCCACGTCTGGGGAAAACGGAAATTCGACACCGAGGACGACTCCCGCAACAACTTCTTTCTCGCCCTCATCACCCTCGGCGAAGGCTGGCACAACAACCACCACCGCTTCCCTCACTCCACCCGCCAGGGCTTCCTCCCCCACGAGATTGACCCCACCTACTACATCCTTCGTATCTTGGAAAAATTCCGCCTCGTCTGGGATCTCCGCCCCGTCCCCCAGGCCGTGATGGAGGAGGCGAAAAGACTCAAGACTTGAAGACACAAGACACAAGAAAAGAGAGCATAAGCACGGCTCCGCGTCCCTTTGCGGCTTTGCGGTGAAATTCTTCCACTAATAACTTCTAACAAATAACCTCTAACAATTTTGCCCCGCAAAATCGCCATCATCGGCACTGGCATCTCCGGCCTCGCATGCGCCCATTTCCTGAAAGAGGATTTCGATCTCACACTCTTCGAAAAGGACGACCGCATCGGCGGCCACTCGAACACCGTGGAGGTTCCGGAAAACGGCCGGATGCTGCCGCTCGACACCGGCTTCATGGTTTACAATGAGGTCACCTACCCGCACCTCACCCGCCTTTTCAGGGAACTCGATGTCGTCTACGAAACCGACCGCGATGTCCTTCTCCGTCCAGCACTCGCTCGCGGGCGTCGAGTTCAACGGAGGCTCCGTGAACCTGCTTTTCTCCCAGCGGAAAAATCTCTTCCGCCCGCGCTTCTGGAAAATGCTCCTCCAGATCAACCGCTTCAACAAGGAGACCGTCGAGGAACTCGCGGACCCGAAATTCGGTGACCTTTCGCTCGCCGATTACGTCAAGGCGCGCGGTTACGGCCGCGATTTCCTCGAATGGTATCTCTCCCCCATGGCCGCCGCCGTCTGGTCGTCCCCACCCGAGCGCATTGATTCCTTCCCCGCCCGCACTCTCATGCGCTTCTGGCACAACCACGGCTTCCTCGGCCTCGATACCCAGCACCCATGGCGCACCGTCAGCGGCGGCTCCCGCGAGTACGTAAAAAAGATCACCGCGCCCTTCGCCGACCGCATCGTGAAAGGCAACGCTGTCTCAACTGTCAACGGAACCACGCTAACCCTCGCCGACGGCACCACCCACACCTTCGACAATGTCATCTTCGCCTCCCACGGCGACCAATCCCTCGCCTTGCTGACAGCCCCCACCGCCCTCGAAACCGAAATCCTCTCCCACTTCGCCTACCAGCCGAACACCGCCGTCGTTCACACAGACCCCCGCTTTATGCCCCGCACCCGCCGCGCATGGGCATCCTGGAACTACCACATTTCTAGTAGCGGAAAGCACTCCACCCACTACTGGATGAACAACCTCCAGGGCGTTTCCGAAAACGAAAACTACTTCGTCTCCATCAACCCGCCCGCAGGCATTCCGGAGGAAAAAATCATCCACCGCCTGAACTACGAGCACCCCCTCTTCACCGCCGAAGCCATCACCGCCCAATCCCGCATCCCCGAGCTTCACGAAGCCGCCCGCACCACCCGCCGCCACTATTGCGGCGCATGGCAACGCTACGGCTTCCACGAAGATGGCATCTGGTCCGCCTACCGGCTCTGTGAGAAAATCCTCAACCGCGACCCTAATTTTTCCTAACCGCGAATGAACGCGAATTACCGCAAATCTTAAAAAATTAAACCACAGTCATCCCATTCTTCCATCTGCGCAAATCTGAATCCATCTGCGGTTAAAATCCTCTTCATTCGCGTCCATTCGCATTCATTCGCGGTTAAAAATCTTTATCCATGTCCCACGCACCTTCCCTCTACGAATGCCGCGTGAACCACACCCGCGTCTCCCCTAAGAAGCACGCCTTCACCTACCGCGTCTTCATGCTCGCCATCGACCTCGATGATTTCCCGATACTCCCCCTCCTCTCCAAAAACCGCTTCAACCTCTTCTCCATCGACGACCGCGACCACATCCACACCGACCCGAAAAAATCCACCCGCGAAAACCTCACGACCTGGCTGGCCGAGAAAGGAACCACCATCCCCGAAGACTCCCGCATCACTCTGTTCACCTTCCCCCGCGTCCTCGGTTACGCCTTCAACCCCGTCTCCTTCTACTACATTTCCAGTAAATCCGGCGAACCCAGCGACGCCGTCGCCGAGGTCACCAACACCTACCGGGAAATGAAGCTCTTCCCCCTCGGCGTGCCGGACGCGGAAGGAAAATTCGACCGCCACCTCGCCAAGAATTTCTACGTCTCCCCCTTCTCCGACCCCAACGACGCCTTCCATTTCCGCATCGCCCAGCCCGACGAGAAGTGGCACGTTTCCATCAACAATCTCAGTGACGGCAAGCCCACTCTTCTCTCCTCCATCAACGGCGAGCGCCGCGACCTCACCACCTCCCGCCTCGCGCTGTATGCGGTGAAATACCCGCTCATCTCCCTCTCCATCATCTTCCGAATCCACCTCCACGCCCTCCTCCTCTTCCTGCAAAAATCCCCCACTTCCCGAAATCCACACCGATCAAAACTTTAAACTCAAAACTCTAAATCCCAAACCTCTGTGTCCTCCGTGCCTCTGTGGTAAAAATCAAACACAAGCCTAGCCTCTTCGGCCGATCACTTCTCACTCGGCACTTCACACTTCCCACTCTTTCCCATGAACCCCGCCCATTCTGAACTCTGCGACCCTCCGCGAACTTTGCGCCTTTGCGGTGAAAAACCCGCCACCCTCCCCGAGCGCCTCGTCCTCTCCCTTTTCCGCAAATTCCCCCAAGGCGGCCTCGCCCTCACCTACCCCGACGGCAAGTCCCTCCACTTCGGCGAAACCGGCGCGCCCATCACCGCCCGCATCACCCTCAACAACCCCGCCGAATTCTACAAACGCTGCGCCTTCTACGGCAACATCGGCATGGGCGAAGCCTACACCGACGGCATCTGGGATACCCCCGACATCGCCGCCGTGATCTCATGGTTCGCACTCAACATGACCGCCCTCCAGGGCGATGACTCCGATTCCTCCACCCTCCCCGGCGTCAACCTGCTCAAGATCGTCAACTGGTTCCGCCACTTAAAACGCTCCAACACCGTCGAGACCTCCCGCCGCAACATCGCCGAGCACTACGATCTCGGCAACGAGTTCTACTCCCTCTGGCTCGATGAAACGATGACCTATTCCTCCGCAAAGTTCACGCCGGAGACCAAAACCCTCGCCGAAGCCCAGACCGAGAAATACGACGCCCTCTGCCGGAGGCTGAAACTCAAGCCCACCGACCACGTCCTCGAAATCGGCTGCGGCTGGGGCGGTTTCTCCCACCACGCCGCGCAGAACTACGGCTGCAAGGTCACCGCCGTCACCATTTCCGAAGCCCAGGCCGCCTACGCCCGAGCCCGCATCGAAAAGGCAAGCCTCTCCGACCTCGTCGAGATCCGCATTCAGGACTACCGCCACATCACCGGAAAATTCGATAAGGTCGCCTCCATCGAGATGCTCGAAGCCGTCGGCCACAAATTCCACGAATCCTTCTTCGCGAAGTGCCAGGAAGTCCTCACTCCCCAAGGACTACTAGGAGTCCAGTATATCACCGTCCCCGACAACCGCTACCAATCCCTGACCAAGGGCGTCGATTGGATCCAGAAAGTCATCTTCCCCGGCTCCCTCCTGCTCTCCGTCGGCCGCGTCAACGAAGCGATCAACAAGACCGGCAACATGTTCCTCCACCACCTCGAAGACCTCGGCCTCGACTACGCCCGCACCCTCTCCACCTGGCACGAAACTTTTAACGCCAAGCTCGACCAAATCCGCCCCCTCGGCTTCGACGAACCCTTCATCCGCACCTGGAACTACTACCTGAAATACTGCGAAGCCGGCTTCTCCACCCGAAATATCTCCGTCGTCCAGGCCATCTACACGCGACCGAACAACGTGAAGCTGTAACAGTGACGCCTAAGCAAGCGGATCACACTTTCGCGACACGCATGCTGCATGGACGCAGTCAATTCTCTATCGCCAGCTTCCATGACCTAAATACCGCAGTTGGGTATCAATTTTTCACCGCAGACGAGCAGAAGACGCAAAGGAACGCAGAGCCTTGCATGCGGGAAGATAGGAAATTTGGGAAACCGATGGAACTGCTTGGTTCACCCAATGGGTGCAATGGAATTGTCGTGAAACTGCCTTTAGATTCGGTAGGCCCCAGCGTTTTTTAGGGCGGTGTCCCTTAGCGCGGGCGGGTTGCAGAGCCTGTCCACCATGCCGTCCCATGCTTCCTGGCCGGTGAGGATCTGCACCTCGATGCGGAGGAAGTAGATGGGAACGTTGATCTCGGTGGGGTGGGGGAAGCGGACGGCGTCCTTTTCCGTGGTGACGATGATCTCCATATCGCGCTCGACGCAGCGCTGCATGAAGTCATCGACGTCGCGGCGGTTGAAGCGGTGGTGGTCGGAGAAGCGGCGCTTGATCTCGACCTTGGCGCCGAGGGTGGTGAGGGAGCGCTCGAAGCTTTCCGGGACGGCGATGGCGCTGATCGCGCCGACCCATTTCCCGTCCAGGAAAGCGAGCGGCTCGCGCTCGCGGGTGTAGAGGTTTTCTAGGTGCACGGGGTTGTGAGCGCACTCGATGATCTCGGCGACGGGGTTGTATCTGCGGATGCGGGCGATGAGGTCGGTGTTCGGGCTGCCGTCGCACTTGGTGATGAGGATGTAGGAGGCGCGGCGGAGGTTGCGCGGCGGCTCGCGAAGGGTGCCACGCGGCAGCAGCGATCCGGTGCCGAAGGGGGAGCGGGAGTCGATGAGGGTGATGTCGAAGGAGTGGGCGAGGTTGAGGTATTGCATCCCGTCGTCGAGCAGCAGAGTCTCGGCCTTGAGCTCGCCGACGGCGAAACGGCCGCCTTTTACGCGATCCTTGTCCACGATGACGGCGACGCCATCGAGGTTGCGGGCGAGCATGAAGGGCTCGTCGCCGGCGAATTTGGAGTCGAGCAGGAGGGCGTTGCCGGTGGAGACGACGCGGGGCATGCGCTCGGCGGGGACGGGTTTGCCATCGGCACCGGTCCATTTCTGCGCGCGATCGAGCTTCTTGCTCTTGTAGCCGCGGGAGAGGATGGCGACCTTGCGCCCGCGGTCGCGCAGGGATTTCGCGAGGAGCTCGACGACGGGCGTTTTTCCGGTGCCGCCGACGGTGAGGTTGCCGATGGCGACGACCTGCGCGCCCAGGTATTCCTGCGGTTTCCAGCCTATCCGGTAGAGGGCGATGCGGCATTGCACGAGCGCGCGGAAAAGCCACGACAGCCACGACATGAGGAAACGCATCATGGCGGCGCGGAATCCCCGGGCGCGGCCAAAGATCACATCCGCCCCCCATTGCTCCAGCTCGTTGATCCGCTCCTTCATGAATGCCGTATGGCGGGAGCTTGGCGTTTCCGCGCCCTCCGGCAAGCTCGGGGTTCACCAGAAAAGGAAGCTGCGCTATGGCTTGCACTTGTGACGGCCGTGGCTGAGGGAGAGCTCCTCGATGCGGTTGCGGGTGAGGCCTTTCTTGTAAAAGTCGAGTTTGTTCGCGGCGCACGGGAGACATCGAGGGCGCGGCCGGCGACGAACCGGCCACGGTCGTTGATACGGAGGGCGTAGGATCGCGTCATGTATCCCGCATAGCCTTACGGGTGGGAGGAGCAGGAAACGCAGAGAGTAGGACGGCCGGGAGGAAGAGGCGGAGAAGGGCGGTCATCGTGGGGAAGGATACAGGAATCATTCAGGAATCGCGCTCGCGGATCACGTGGAGGGTGGTGGCGACCTTTTCCTTCAGCTCCTTGCCGGGCTTGAACTTGACGGCGGCGCGCGCGGGGATGGGCACGGTTTTGTTGGGGTTCTTGGGGTTGCGGCCGATTTTGGCCTTCATTTCCCGGATCTCGAAGGCTCCGAAATTCCGCAGCACCACGTTGTTGCCCTGCGCTAGTGCATCCGTGATCTCGCCGATCAAGGTCTGGACGACCGCCTGCACATCCTGCTGCCGAATCTCGTTTCCGTTGAGTCCGAGCTTGTCGGTGATGCTGATGACGAGGTGGCGTTTGGTGACGGTAGGCATGATGGTTACGGGATATATGCAATCGCTTGCTCTGGATTTAAATCACGTGGCGTGCCATTTGTCGCGCCGAAATTCGCACGGAAATCGGTTGTTTCGTCGGCGGATTTCAAGCATCCGGTTGCTTAACTTGTCAGAATGATTGACGCGGGCGGGCCGGCGGGTAAAGATCCACACGTTGAAAACCTAGGTCGATGTCCGGGAGCTGAAGACATGCTGAAGGACGAGACTTCCGGCCTAGCCTAGAGCTGAGCGAAGCCCTGCACGGTGTTCATGTGCTGGAATATGGACGAGGATCCGGAAAAGCCGTTCCTTGAGGCGCTCGACATCAAGGCGCTACACTGGAGCTCTTGATCGCGTCCCAGCCGCCGAAAAGCGTTTTCACCTCCGGGCCGAAACCCAGCTTGCGTATCCTCTCCGCGACCTCGCGGCTGGTGCCGCATTTCTCGCTGCCGCAATACACGACCACCTGCTCCGCCGCGGCGATGTGCGGCGCGGCCTCCGCCTCCATGGCGTTGGGATCTTCCTTGGGGTCCATGTTCCAGAGGACGGATCCCTTGATGCCGTTCGCCTTCCACTCGGCGCGGGAGCGGGCATCGACCCAGAGCGCGTCGCCCTTCACATCGGCGAGGCAGATCTCGTCGGCGCGGATTACCGCGGGATCGCAAACGAAGGCGGGCTTTGTCTCCGGCGTTTTCCTGAGGAGCCAAGAGCCGCCTGCCGCCGCGAGTGAGATGGCGCCGACGACCGCGAGCTGGGCGAGGCTGTTCATGGTTTTTTCGACGGCGAGGCGATCACGGCGAAGGCCTGCTGGATCCGCTGTTTCTCCACATCGGCATCGGTCTCGATGCGGACGATGCACAGCCCGGCGGCAGCGGTTTCCTTCGGAGTCACTTCGACCTTGTAATGCTTCCCTTCCTCAATGGTTACGATTCTGGCGGTGAAGGTCTCGTTGCTGGTGGAAACCGACTTGATGTGGATCGGTTTGTCGTAATCCATTTTGACATCGATGTTTTTCGGCCCCATCGACCCGCCCAGCTGCCACTTCACGGTCTTGGGTTCGAGGGCGATGATGACGGGGATATGGACGCGGAGCATCACGCTCGCCGAGGGGGCTTCCTCGGGGTCGCCTTCGAGCCAGATGTAAATGGGCTTTTCGACGGTGCCTTGGAAATTGCCTAACGAGAAGGTGGCGCGGATTGTCCCCGCTTCGCCGGGAGCATAGGTGAATTTTCCGGCGGCGACCTCGACGGCGAGGCAGGTGCAGCCCGCGTCCGCCTGGGTGATCTTGACGGGTTTGTTGCTCGCGTTGGTGAACTTGTATTCGCGCACCAAGGTGATGTCATTGAGTTCCGCGTCGGCGTCGATGACAGGGGTGTGGAACTTCAGCTCCGCTTGGAGCGGAAGGACGGCAGCGAGCAAAAAGCAGGAGACCAAGTGTTTCATGGGAGGAATATGTGCTCCGGAAATCTCAGGAAGCAAGCGCGACGGCGATGATGAGCCGCCCGCCGCGCCATTCCGGGCCGAGCACGTAGAGCGGGCGGCCGGGTTGCAGGGTGGCGTCGGTTTTCAGGATTTTTTTTCGCGCGAGCCAAAGCTCGATGTCGAGGGTGACGGAATCCTTGGATGGCTGGCTGCGCGCCTCGAAGCGGACGAGGATCTCGTCGGAGGGCTTGAGCGGCTGCGCCCAGTTCTCGTAGCTGCGGAAAATTGGCTGGGTGTCCGCGCCGAGTGCCCGGTAGTGGGCGAATTTCAGTTTGCCCTCACTGCTGAGCTTGGCGTGGATTTCCTCCGCCACCTCCTGGGCGCGCTCCCCCGCGGCGGAGGGATCTCCGTTCGTGGCGAAGTAAACCGTCACCTCCAGCTGGCCGACCGCGCTGCGTCCCGCGTCCTCGGCAGCGGCCGCTTGCCCGCCCAGAAAGAGGGCGAACGCCACAAGGGAAAGTTTGGGTATCGCTATCATTGTTTGGCGGAATCCTTGCTATCGGTTTCGCGCGTGGCCGTGCGGTCGGACTCGCGCGCGGTGGGCACGTAAACGGTTTCCGAGAAATCGGTGGAGTCGGGGATCGCGCTGACCCCTTGCAAGACGATCACGCTGGCTCCCGCGCTGGCGCTGGAGAACCACTGGGCATCGACCCCCTCCTCCGGCGTGTAAACGATGGGGGAAATGGAAGGCACCACGGCCAGCGCGCCCGGAGTGCCGGCGGTGCGCTTGCCGACGCCGAAGGCGAGCACCATCCCGGCGCACGCGGCGAGGGGCATCATCCAGGATTTCCAGAAAGGGAAGGCGGTGGCGGCTTTCGGGGCGGCGGCGGCGTGCTGGAGTTCGCGTATTCCCTGATTCACCCGGCTCAGGAAAAAATCGGGATAGGGCGGTTCCTCGCTGGCGGGTAGGTTCGCGGCCATCATTTTCCGGAATGAGCGTATGTCCTCGCGTGCGGCGAGCTGCTCCGGGCGGGTGGCGGCCCATGCCTCCATGTCCGCGAGATCCGCGCCGGTGAGTTCGTCGTCAAGCCAGAGGGCGAGCCGGGTTTCATCTGGATTCGTATTCATCTTTCAGGAGGGTTTGGAGTTTCTGGCGGGCGTAAAAAAGACGGCTCATCACGGTGCCGATGGAGCATTCCATGACGTCGGCGATTTCCTTGTAGGAGAGCCCCTGGACGTCCTTGAGGATCACGGCTTCGCGATGATCGGCACTGAGTTTTCCGAGTGCGGCCTCGATCTTGCCGCGCAGTTCGGAGGTGGAGAGGGCGTCGTCCGGGGACTCCACGAAGGAGGGCGCGGTTTTCGCGGAGGAGTCGATCTTCTCGCGGTCGAAGATCTCATCGTTGAGTTCGCCGGCGCTCTCGATCTTGCGCTTGCGCGCCCAGTCATAGACCGCGTTGTGGGAGATGCGGTAAAGCCATGTGGAGAAGCGCGCGCGCGCCTCGAAGCGGGGGAGGGCTTGCCACGCCTTGATGAAGACATCCTGGGAGAGATCCCAGGCGTCCGCATCGTTTTTGACCATGTTCCTTATCATCGCGTAAATTTTCCCTCGGTGGCGGACTACAAGCTCGTCGAACGCGCCCATGTCCCCCTTTTGCGCCAAGCCCACGAGGCGGAAGTCCTCTTCGGATTCCTCCGCCGCCGCATCCCCGCGGGTGTGATCCCGCGGACATGGCGTTGTGTTCGACGGTTCGCCGCTCGGGTTATTCATGGATAAAGGTGGCAAAAATTGCAGGGCACATCCCGCCCCGCCAGTCTGGAGGCGGCATGAGGGACGCGCAACGCAAGAATTGGGCGCCCTGGCGATCATGCGCGTGGCTCGGCGCGCCGTGTCAGGGCGAAAAGATAAACCCGCACATCGAACCCAGGATTTCGGGGGGGCGCAGCGGGTGATGGGGGGCGGCGTGCCCGAAGTGGGCGGAGGGCGTGCGGTTTCCAAGAAAACAAGCTCCTTGTCTTCCTCGCCCATCATCAGCTCGACCCGCCTTTGATCGGGTTAGGGCGCTCGTTGGGAAACGACTGAATCTTAAAACCACAAGCCCGATCGGGGTTTAGTCCTTTCATCCGCTCTCCGTCCGTGCTTCAAAGCCTCCGGAAGGCTGTTGACCGATCCCCCCGGACTCCCGCAGGCTCCGCCGCGTGGCGGACGATGAGAATGACAACCTGATCGCGGAGATCCAGCGCGCCATTGACGCGCAAGATGGCTCTGGCCTGCTCGCCGCCGCCGAGGACTGCCACTACGCGGACTTGGCTGAACTTTACGAGCACCTCGACGACGAGGAGCGGGACTTTTTCCTCAAAACCATCGGCCCTGAACTCGCGACGGATGTCGTCGCCGAACTCCCCTACTCGCTCATCGAGGACGCGCTCAACTACTTCAAGCCCGCCCAGCTCCGGGTGCTGCTCGGCAACCTTTCCGACGACGACCGCGTGGACATTTTCCAGGTCGTTTCCGAGGCGGCTCAGGTTCGTTTCTTCTCGCTACTCGGCCCGCGCGACAAGGCGCTGACAAAGAGCCTGCTGAAATACGAGGAGGACACCGCGGGCGGGCGGATGACCACGCATGTTGGCCGCATCACCGCCGACATGACCGTGAAACAGGCCATCGCCGTGCTGCGCCGTGACCGCGAGGATGCCGAGACGCTGGCACGCATTTTCGTCGTCGATGAGCAGGGGAGGCTGGTCGGGAAAGTCCGGCTGCGGGACTTGGCCTTCGAGACCTGGGACACCCCGATCCGCGACATCATGGAGGACGCGGACGAGTTCGTGCTCGCTAGTGCGGATCAGGAAAACGCCGCCCGTTTGCTTTCCCGCTACGACCTTGTGGTGCTGCCCGTGGTAGATGAGTTCCACCACCTCCTCGGAGTTATCACCTACGATGACGCCCTCGAGATCCTCCAGGAGGAGTCCACCGAGGACATCGAGAAACTCGCGGGCATCAGCGGCGAGCAGACCGAGCTTTCCTACCTGAACACCAGCCCTACTAATCATTTTCGCCGCCGCGTGAACTGGCTCATTGGCCTCGGATTTCTGTCCATCGCGTCGGGCTACGTGATGTTCCGTTTCTCGGCGACTCTGGAGAAAGCCTTCGTGCTCTCGCTGTTCCTGCCCATGGTCGTGGCGGCCGGCGGGAACTCGGGCGGGCAGGCGGCGGCGATGGTCATCCGCGCCATGGCGCTGGGTGAACTCGATAAGCGCTGCGTTCTGCGCATCGCATGGAAGGAAATCCGCACCGGCCTGTTCCTGGGCCTCGCGCTGGGAGTCTCGATGGCCGCTTTCATCACCCTCATCCTCCCACACCTTCATCTCACTGCCGCGCCGGAGTTCTCCTTTTTCAAGCTCTCCCTCGCCGTCGGCTCCGCGCTCACCCTGCAGGTGCTCTCCGCCACCTTGCTCGGCGCGATGCTCCCCATCACCGCCCGCGCCATCAACCTCGACCCCGCCGTGGTCTCGTCCCCCTCGCTCGCCTCCACCGTCGATGTTTCCGGGATGCTTATCTATTTCGGCACTGCCGCCGCGATCTTGAATCTTTGATTTGTTCTTTCCGCGATCCGCGGTTTGGGCGTAGGGTTGGCTGCCATGGACGCTCTCATCAAACACCTGGAAAACCGCGAGGAACTCAGCCCGCGCGAGATCGAAGTCGCCGCCGCACTCTTGCTCGACCCGGCCGTCGCCGATGAAAAGAAAGGCCGCCTGCTGCTGGCGCTTTCCAAGAAAGGGGAGACGCCCGCCGAGATCGCGGGCTTCGTGGAGGCGTTCCTAGAGCACGCCGTGGATCCCATGACCGGCGCGATGGAACTCGATGGCCCCACGCTCGATGTCTGCGGCACCGGCGGCGATAAGCTCGATCTTTTCAACGTCTCCACGACCGCGATGTTCATCGCCGCGGCGGCCGGGGCGGTGGTCGTGAAGCACGGCAACCGCGGCATCACCTCGAAAAGTGGCGGCGCGGATGTGCTGGAGGCGCTCGGCGTCCGCATCGACCTGCCGCCGGAGGGCTTCCGCTATTGCTTGGAAAAGGCGGGCGTGGGTTTCCTCTTCGCGCCGAATTACCACCCCGCCTTCAAGGCTGTCGTCGGTGTTAGGAAACAGCTTGCCGCCGCCGGGCACCGCAGCATTTTCAACCTGATCGGCCCCCTGCTCAACCCCGCCCGCCCCGAGTGCCAGCTCGTCGGCGTTTCCGACCCATCGCTGTGCCCCGCCTTCGCGGAAATCCTGCAGCGTCTCGGCAGGGAAAGCGCGTGGGTGGTTAGCGGCACGGCTCCCGGCCAACGCGCGGTGGATGAGGTATCCCTGATGGGCTCCACCCTGATCTGCAAGTCCGGAGCCTATCAGGATCTTGAGGACGAGGAGATCAACCCCGAGGATTTCGGTTTCTGCAAAGCCCGCCTCGAAGACCTCCAGGGCGGCGACGCGAAAACGAACGCCGCCATCCTCGAAGCCATCCTTTCCGGCAAGGACGCCGGACCCAAGCGCGACATGGTGCTCCTCAACGCCGCTGCCGCCCTCGCCTGCGCCGGCCTCGCCGACCACATGGGCGACGCCATCGACATCGCCCGCGAAACGATCGCCTCCGGGGCTGCCATGGAACGCCTCCGGCTGTTACAGGCAGCCAGTGTCTCTTGAAATTCCGATTGGGAGGATGGAGAGCGCCCTAGGGAGCCATGATCCTGATGCCCGCGCCTTCGAGGGATGAGCGGGTGAGCCGCAGCAGCTCCACGGCATCGGGACTTTCGCCGTGGACGCAGAGTGTTCTCACTTTCATCGGGAGGGCGGCTCCACTGAGGCTTGTGGCGGTCTGTAGGATGGCGATTTTGATGGCCTGCGATACCGCTTCGTCCGCGTTATCGATCACCGCCCGGGGATCCTTGCGCGGGCAGAGGTTCCCGTCCTCTTGGTAGCGGCGGTCGATGAAACCTTCCGCACAGGTGGCGATTCTGCTTCGGGTTGCGGCCTTGATCAGGGCACCGTGGGGCGGGCAATAGAGGATCGTGTCGGGTTGAACTTCTGCGATGGCGGCGACGAGGGCTTCCGCCATGGCCTCGTCCGCGTTGGATTGGTTGTAGAGGGCGCCGTGCGGCTTGACGTGGTGGAGCTGTGGGTGGATCCGCGAGATGCGTTCGAGTTGGCGGAGGATGAGGCTGCGGATTTCCCCGGTGGACAGGAACATCGGTTTTCTTCCGAAATTCACCGGGTCTTCGTAGCCGGGATGGGCGCCGATGGCGACCTGAGCCTGAAGGGCGAGTCCGACAGCGCGGCGGATGCTTTGCTCGTCCCCGGCATGTCCGCCGCAGGCGATGTTGACCGAACTGGCCCGCGCCATCAGCGCCGCGTCGTGTGCGCCGCCCTCGCCGAGATCCGCGTTGAGGTCGATGGTTTGCATCAGGTAAGTTTCATCATCAGGCCGGTGTTGAGAAGGCCGAGGTCGCGCTGCAGTTCGTTCCATGCATGGCGGGCTTCGTCGAGATCGACTTCGCGGAAACGCACCTTTGTCCCCGGCCATGCGCGGGCGAGTTTGGGGATGTCCGCCGAGATGACGTGGCCGATCTGCGGGTAGCCGCCGATGGTCTGGCGCTCGCTCATCAGGACGATGGGCTGTCCGTCCGGGGGAACCTGTATGGAGCCGAAGACCACGGGTTGGGAAACCATATCGCGGGGTTCCTTGAGTTCGAGCTTGGCTCCCTTGAGGCGTGCGCCGGTGCGGTCGGAGGCGGGTGTGATTTCGTAAAAGGTTTCCGAGAAAATGCGGTGGGCTTTTTGCGTGAACCAATCCGCCTGTATGCCGCGGAGATAGCGCAGTTCGATCAGGGAGCCATTTGGGCGAGGCCAGGAGACGTGCCATTTTCCGGAAACGGGAGCGGTGTGGGACATGCCGATGGGCAAGGTGTCACCGGCTTGGAGGGCGCGGCCGTGATGTCCTCCGAGAACCGCGCGCAGGTCGGTGGCGCGGCTGCGGAGGACTTGCGGCACATCGATTCCGCCCGCCACGGCGACATAGCCGCGCAGATGGCACATGCGGCTGCGGAGATCGATATGGTCGCCGGCCTTGATTTCGTGAGGTTTGCCGGAGGACACATCGGCCCAACCGACCCATGCCACGCGGGCGTTGGTGCGAAGCCGCAGCAGGGGGCCGGTCATGGTGCATTCGATGACGGCAGCGTCATCCGGATTGCCGAGGAGGCGGTTGGCGATGGAGGCGAGGACGGGATCGGCGGCTCCTCCGGGTGAAACACCCAAATGCTGATGTCCCCACCTGCCGTGATCTTGGATGGTGCTGAGCATACCCGGCACGATGACCTGGATGCCATCGGTCAGAGAGGGTGGCTTCGGAGGAGGTGGGGCGTTTTCTTCCAGGTTTTCCACTTCCACGAAGCGCACCTTGTCACCGGGTTGCAGTAGGGCGGGAGGCACGCGCTGGGGATCGAAAAGTTCCGCATCTGTGCGGCCGATGACATGCCAGCCGCCTTGCGAAGCGAAGGGGTAAATGCCCGCCTGATCACCGGCGACCGCCACCGAACCGGCCGCCACTATGCGTGGGCTGGAAAGGCGTGGTTGATGGAGCTGCGGGGGCAGTCCTTGGAGGTAGGGGAAACCGGGCGAGAAGCCGATCGCGGCGACGGTGTATTCCGCGCCGCGGTGGAGTTCGATGACTTCGGGGATGCTTAGTTTTCTTGCATCCGCCAGCGCCTGCGGATCGTTGCCGTAGGCTATGGGGATGGTGATGGTACGGCTTTGGAAGGATTGCCGGGCATGATCTTCATCGAGGTGGAGCGAGGTGAGGTGGCCGAGCACTTTTTGACCGTCGGCGGGATGGAAATGCACGGCGATGGTGTCGAAGGAGGAGACGATATCGACGATCTCGGCGATGGGATGGAGTTCCACGATGCGGCGCAGGCGGAGCACCAGTTCCAGTTTTTTTCCCGGAGAAGTCCCGTCGGCCTTGAACAGCCATGCCGTGTCTCCGAGCGCGTGCAAGCCCATGCGGTGCAGGATGGCAGGAACGCGGGGAAACTTTAAACTCTAAACTTTAAACCCGAAGGAAGAGGGATGATGCTGCGCTCATGAAGTTGGCGCGGTTGGGGGATGGGGCGGAGATTTTTCACACGCTGCAGGGTGAGGGTGTGAGCGTGGGTGCGCCTGCGGTGTTCGTGAGGTTGTCGCATTGTAATCTGCACTGCATCTGGTGCGATACGGATCACACTTGGAACTTCGAGGGGACGCCGTGGAAGCATGAGAAGGATGGCGTCGCGGGTTATGCGAAGCATCGCAAGGAGGATGTGATCATCGCGATGTCTGCGGCGGAGGTTGCGGGGATCGTGAGGGGCTTCGGTTGCCGGAGGGTGGTTCTTACGGGTGGGGAGCCGCTTTTGCAGGAGGCGGCGCTGGTGGAGCTGATGGAGGAGCTGCGCGGGGATGGGGCGGACTGGGTTTTCGAGATCGAGACGAACGGCACGATTTTGCCGGGGGCGGATTTTCTCGGAGCGATCAGTCAGATGAACGTTTCCCCGAAGCTGGCGAACAGCAGGATGAGCGAGGAGCTGCGTCTCAAACCCATGGTTCTCTCCGGGCTGGCGGTGACGGGCAAGGCGTGGTTCAAGTTCGTGGTGCGGGATGAGCGGGACATCGGCGAAATCCGGGTGTTGCTGGAGAGGGCGGGGATTCCGGAAGAGCGGGTGATCCTGATGCCGGAGGGGCGAACGGTGGAGGTATTGGACCATACGGCGCAATGGCTGGCGGAGCGGTGCCAGGATCTAGGCTTCCGTTTTTCCGACCGCCTGCACGTCAGGCTCTGGGGGGATAGGCGGGGGGTTTGAGGAGGAAAATTTCCGCGAAACTTTCGGGTGGTTCGGGTGTTTCAGGGGATGTAGAACGATGAAGATGAGCGAACAGGAAGGCTGGGACAAAAATGACGCCACATGGGAGCTGCTTGGAAAAGCCGCGCCCCGGAAGGCGGGCGGGCGTTTCGCGGACGATACGCTGCGCGTTGTGAAACTGCTTCCCGAGGCCGATCCGTGGTGGCCCAAGCCTCTCACTTTTTCCCCGTGGGTTGCCCTCGCCGCATGCGGTGCTCTGGCTGCTTTCCTTTTCCTGAATCCTGCCGAGGAGGAAAATCGTTCTCCGTCCCTCGCGGGGGCCAGCGATGAGGCGGATCAGTGGGTCGAGATCGAGGCTGTCGCCGAGGAGGAGATGCTCGCCGCGGCTGCCGATCACCTCGACCACTTCAGCGACCAGGAGCTTGTGACGCTGATAGGATTTTAAGGGTGGTGCGCTGGTTCGGCGGAGCCGCCGGCGATGAACTGAAGGTGCGGACGCGGTCGTTTTTCCTGTGTCTAATAGGACGATTCTGAGGCCTCTTGAGGCAACACCGCCGCCACCGCTGGGTCTTAAATTAGCGTTCATCTGCGATTCAATTTTCCTCTTTAAGATAAAGGGGACACGCGACTGAGAAGCTTCATGCGCCCTTTCCGCTTGAATGGGTAAGCGCGTCCTGCGCCGATCATCGGTGGCGCTTGGTTATGGATGGAGGGATTCGGCCGTGATCCGTGTGACGTTTCTCCAGTCCGCACACTCCATCATCATGGGTTCCGGTCTTCCCGCGGCAGGCTTTTGGAATCGTGAAATCATTTGGTGTGCCGGGTTGTTGGATTGACCTTTCAGTTTTCCGGCGGCCTGCGCAGGGCTTTTTTTTCGGAAAGCATCCTTTTGTCGGCGACGGAGCGTTGCTTGGAGCGCCTTGATCTCTGACGTTTCTGGCGACGTAGCTTCTCGATGGCCTGGGTCTTGGCGGAGGCCTTGCCGTTGATGATCGCGTCCATCTGGTCGCAAAGCTCGCGACGGGCGAGGAAACGGTTCATCTCTCGGGAGCGTTCCATCTGGCACTTGATGGCGATGCCGCTGGGCAGGTGCTTGAGGAAAACGCAGTTCGAGGTCTTGTTGATCTTCTGGCCGCCCGCGCCCGATCCGCGGACGAATTTTTCCAGCAGATCCCCGGGATCGATCCCCAGCGCGGCCATGCGCCGTTCCAGCGAGGAGATTTTTTCCGGTGTGGGTAGGTTCATGATCGTGCGTGGAAATTTCCGAAATTGTTTGAGAGATTGGGGTTTTCCGTGGTGTATTCCGCGTGTGATGAATCACTTTGGACTGATCAAGATGTTGCCGTGTCTTCTTCTGGCGCAGGTGTGTGGGGCGGAGGTTACGGATCAAACCGCGAATTACAAGGTCGCGGAGGGTTTTAAGCTCGAGAAGATCTACGACGTGAAGAAAGAGGAGGGTTCGTGGGTTGCGCTCACGGAGGATGGCAAGGGCAGGCTGATCGCCGCCGACCAATACGGGAAGCTTTACCGCGTGACTCCGCCGCCTCTCAACGGTGGTGTGAGCGCTGTGGAGCCGCTCGACATCCCCGTCGGCGGGGCGCACGGCCTCCTCTGGCATGAGGGGACGCTCTACATCGTCGTCAACGAGAAGGCGCAGGTTCATCCCGTCCAGACCGGCGTATGGATGGTGAAGGAAACGGCGAATGGCTGGGAGGCTCCGGTGCTGGCCAAGGCGATCAAAGCGGGCGGCGAGCACGGCGTTCATTCCGTGGTGCTTTCCCCGGACAAGCAATGGATCTATCTGGTGACCGGAAACTATGGCCAATTGCCCGAGATGCAGGATTCGTTTCCGGCGCGGGTATGGGATGAGGATCAGCTCCTGCCGCGCAACCGTGACGGCAACGGCCACGCCGCCAATGTGATGGCACCCGCCGGATGGATCGCCCGTTTCAAGCCCGATGGCAGCAACTGGCAGCTCGTCACGGTCGGCAACCGCAACACCTACGACATCGCCTTCCACGACAGCGGCGAACTCATTTCCTATGACGCCGACATGGAGTGGGATTTCGGGATGCCATGGTATCGCCCGACCCGGCTCAACCACGCCGTTCCGGGCGCGGAAATGGGCTGGCGCAACGGTTCCGGGAAATGGCCCGCCTACTATGAGGACAGTGTGGGTGCGGTGCTCGACATCGGCCCCGGCTCCCCCACCGGACTGCTCGCGGGGCGCGGCTTCAAGGCTCCGGCGAAATACCAGCAGGCGATCTTTGTCTTCGACTGGACTTTCGCTACGATCTACGCGGTCACACTTACGCCAAACGGTGCTTCCTTCGATTCGGATAGCGAAGAGTTCGTGGCTGGCGCCGGATTGCCGCTGACGGATGGCATCATCACGAAAGATGGCACCATGTATTTCACGACGGGCGGTCGCCGCACCGCCTCCGCGCTGTGGCGTGTGACTTATGTCGGAAACGAACCGACCGCACCCGCTCCCGGGAATTTCCCCTCGCACGCCGACCGCGACAAGCTGGCGGGATATACGATCAACCCCGCAACCGCGAACATCGACGAGATCTGGAAACTCCTCGGCACGGAAGATCGGATGATCCGCTTCATGGCGAAGGCGGCGCTGGAGCGCCTTCCTGAGGTGCCTTGGAACCTGAAACTTCAGGCCGAGCAGGATACTTGGCGCATCATCATCGGTTCCATGTCGCTGGCCCGCCTCGACGCGAAGGCGAACCGCGACGCCGCCCTCGGCGCGCTCGACCGCATCGACTGGGCGAAGCTCACCACCCACCAGAAGCTCAACTGGCTCCGCGCGGCCGGCCTTGTCTTCATCCGTGGTGGCGAGCCGAACGAAGCCGAGAAAGCCAAGGTGCTCGCCAAGATTGACGCCTCGTATCCTTCGGAGGAGCGGCACCTCAACTACGAGCTGGCTAGGATGTTGAGCTATCTTCAGGCACCGGGCGTGGTTGCCAGAACTCTGGATCTCATGGACAAAGAGCCCGAGCCGGAGCCCGAGCCATGGGCGGAACTTATTTCCCGCAACGCGCGATACGGTGGTAGCATCAGCCGGATGATGGCTGACCACCCTCCCACCGCGCAGATCCATTACCTCTACTGCCTGCGTGTGGTGAAAGGCCCATGGGATCCCGCGGAGCGCCAGCGGGCGTTCGGATGGCTTCGCAAGATCGATAGCAGCAAGGGCGGGAACAGCTACAGCAAATCGGTGGCCATGATCCGCGAGCAGCTTTACGCGAACGGCACCGAGGAGGAGAAACGCCTCTTTGCGTCGGAGGCGAAAGCTTCCGCTGCGAACCTGATGGCGAACCTTCCCAAGATCGCCGGTCCGGGCCGCGCATGGACTGTCGATGAGGTGGTGAAACTCGCTGAAGAAGGCCTCGAAGGACGCGATAAGAAAAAGGGCGAGGAAATGTATCGCGCCTCGCTCTGCGCGGCCTGTCACCGCTTCGGCGGGCAGGGCGGCGCCCAGGGCCCGGATCTCAGCAACCTCACCGGGCGTTTCACCGTCCGCGACGTGGCCGAGGCGATCATCGAGCCGAGCAAGGTCATCTCCGACCAATACGGCTTCCACGAGATCACCACTAATGACGGCAAAACCATCGTCGGCAAGATCCTCGAGGAGAAGGACGAGACCCTCATCCTTTCGAGCAATCCCTTCGATTACGGCCAGAAGACCGAGGTCAAGCGCTCCGACATCAAGGCGACGAAACTCTCGGAAGTCTCACCGATGCCCGCAGGGATGATCAACCGGCTCAACCCGGACGAACTCAAGGATCTGCTCGCCTACATGCTCGGCAAGTGACTCATCGCGGCTTGCAAAAGCATGGGATCCGTTCAATTTAGCCGTCATGACCGCGCTACTGAAACCGGAAAATGTATCCGTCGAGGATTACCTCGCTGGGGAAATCCTGTCGGATACACGGCACGAATATCTAGGTGGCGCGGTTCACGCGATGGCGGGAGGCACTGCGGATCATTCCGCGATCTCCCTCAATGTAGGATCCATTTTTTTTGCACATCTGAAAGGCAAGCCATGCCGGGCTTTTAACAGCGACATGAAAGTCCGCATCGATCTCGCGGATCACACGCGGTTCTATTATCCCGACGTGCAGGTCGTTTGTGATTCGCGCGGCGGGGATTCCCACTGGCAGGACAGGCCGGTGGTGATCGTTGAGGTGTTGAGCGAATCCACATTCCGCACCGATCTCAATGAGAAGCGGTCCGCCTACCTGGCCATCCCCACCCTGCAGGTTCTGTTATTCATCGAATCGGAGGCGGCGACGGCGCTCGTCCTGCGGCGGAAACCCAGCGGCGGTTTTGCCGAGGAATTCCACTCCGGTTTGGATGCAGTGATCGAATTGCCGGAGATCGGGGCTTCGCTCCCGCTTGCGGACGTGTTCGATGGCATCGGGTTGGCGAATACGGACTGACTCACGATCCTTTCAACAGGTAGCGGGAAGACCACACGTAGTTCCAACCTGAAATCACCGTCAACCCGACCGCGAGGACGAGGCTGACGGGAAGCAGCCATGCGCCGTTGGTCAGAGCGTAAAGGTGGGAGAGCGGCGGCTCGACCGAATCCATCGTGTCGAGCGTCAGCTTGATCATGCCGGAGATCAGGTAGGTGAGTTGGAAGGCGGTCTTCCATTTCCCCAGGCTGTCGGCGGCGAGAACCTGCCCCGCCTCGATGGCGATCTGGCGCAGCCCGGTCACGAGAAATTCCCGCCCGATGATCAGAGCCGTGACCCACACCGGGCATAGCCCCTCCGCCGTCAGGAAAACGAAGGCGGAGCAGACGAGGATCTTGTCGGCCAGGGGGTCGAGCAGTTTCCCGAGTGGCGTGACGAGGTTCATTTTCCGCGCCAGCCAGCCGTCCACGAAATCGCTGATCGCGGCGATGATGAAAAGGATCAGGGCGGTGAGATAACCCCATGTGGTTTCCTTCGCGACGAAAAGGATGAACCCGGCGGTCAGGAAGAGGCGGGAAACCGTGATCGTGTTTGGCAGGTTCACGCGGCGACTTTGGGAAATTGCTCGCGGAAAGGCAACAAGGGGTTGCATGGAATGGCGGGTTTGCATAAGCCACGGGCGGGGACACCCCCCATCATCATTATGAGCAACAGCGACTTTGGACTTATCGGGCTGGCCGTCATGGGTCAGAATCTTGTATTGAACGTGGAATCCAGGGGCTTCCAGGTCTCGGTTTACAACCGCACCACCAGCGCGATGGAGGAATTCGTCGCGAAACATCCAGATAAAAAAATCGTGGGTGAAGAGACGCTGGAGGGCTTCGTGAACTCGCTGGCCTCCCCGCGCAAAATCATGATCATGGTCAAGGCCGGTGGTCCGGTGGACGCGGTCATCGAGTCCCTCCTGCCGCTCCTCGACAAGGGCGATATCATCATCGACGGCGGCAATTCCCTCTACACCGACACCGAGCGCCGCGACAAATGGCTCGGCGACCTCGGCTTCCGCTTCATCGGCGCGGGCGTGTCCGGCGGTGAGGAAGGCGCGCGCAAGGGGCCGTCCATCATGCCCGGCGGGCCCACCTCCACCTGGGATGTGATGAAGCCCATCTTCGAAAGCATCTCCGCCAAAGTGGAAGGCGAACCCTGTGTGACCCACATCGGCACGGGCGGCGCAGGCCATTACGTGAAGATGATCCACAACGGCATCGAATACGGCGACATGCAGCTCATCTGCGAGGCCTACAACATCTTCAAGGCGGCGGGCTTCACCCCCGCGGAACTTGCCACCGTCTTCACCGACTGGAACAACGGCGACCTCGAAAGCTACCTGATCCAGATTACCGCGAAAATCTTCGAACAGAACGACGCGGAAACCGGCAAGGCACTCGTCGATGTCATCCTCGACACCGCCGGCCAGAAGGGCACGGGGAAATGGACGCTTATCAACGCCGTGGAGAACGCGGTCGTCATCTCCACGATCAACGCCGCGGTCGAGGCGCGCATCCTCTCCTCGATGAAAGAGAAGCGGGTTCACGCCAGCGGCATCCTCACGGGGCCGAAGGGCGAGGTTCTCGCCGACAAGTCCGAGCTGGTGAAGAAAGTTCACGACGCGCTCTTCGCCTCCAAGATTATCTCCTACGCGCAGGGTCTCGACCTGATCGCTGCGATGGGTGAGGAGAAGGGCTGGGGACTCGATCTCGCGAAGATCGCCGCCATCTGGCGCGGGGGTTGCATCATCCGCGCCCGTTTCCTCAACGACATCACCGAGGCCTACCGCAAGGACCCGAAGCTCAGCAACCTCATGCTCGCCCCCTTCTTCACGGATCTGCTCAACGGCTTCCAGCAGAACTGGCGCGAGGTCATTTCCATGGCCACGCTCGCCGGAATCCCCGTCCCGGCCTTCAGCGCGTCTCTGGGTTACTACGACAGCTATCGCAGCGCCGTCCTCCCTGCGAACCTGCTCCAGGCTCAGCGCGATTTCTTCGGCGCCCACACCTACGAGCGCACCGACAAGCCCCGCGGCGAGTTTTTCCACACCGATTGGCCCGACGTCATCGGCTGACTTCGCAGGTAATATCTTTACCAGCTCCAACATCGCCCTAAGCGGCGCGGTCACCCTGATCAGCAACTCGATCATCCCCGGGCCTTCCCGCTTCTGCTTCCTGGCAGTTCTGCTGCCCGGCTCTATCGCCCGGCGGCGCAGATCCGGCCGGTAAGGTTCGGCCTCACTCCTCCACCGGGATCGCCCTCGGCGGGGGAGCCAGCAGGAGATCGTTCTGTTCCTCCGGTGGGGATGTGAAATGGACGTTTTCCCATACCGTCTTATCGATCAGCCCCTGGCCACGGAACTGGAACAGGCCGTAAAACGGGCGCAGGGGCAGGGTGATGAGACCGAGCAATCCCCGGGTGTTGAGGCGGATGGTGAAGTCGATGGTTTTGGCATCAAGATCGACCGCGCCGTCGCCGGTGAAGGTGACGGAGGTGGTGGCGCTCTGGAAGTCGCGGGTGCGGAGTATGCCCTCGCGAATGTCGAACGTGCAGAAAGCGGCTTTGGCGCGCTCGAAACCGGCGCGCTTGTTGTCGAGGGCTTTCGAGACGACACCCGAAAGCGGCCCGAAGATGGGGACGGAGAAGAGCTCCGCACCTTCTAGCGCAACGAGACCCACGCCGCCCATTGTGGACACGTCCCCGCCGGAGATCGAGAACTCGATGCGCCCGGTGAGCAGGCCGCCTCCTTTCATCTCGAAACCGTAGGTCGAGGAAAGGGCGGGCATCGCGAGCTTCGACCATCTCAGCTCACCGGAGAGTTTGGATTTTTCCGAGTGGAGAAGATCACCCTCGACCGTGCCGTCGAAGGCGCGAGCGGAAAGGCCGGAGATACGCACCTCCTCATTGCGCATGACAACGGTGGCCTCCGGCTCCAGCAGCGTTATGTTTTGTCCGAGAAATTCGTAATCCGCCTTGCCGGGTGTACTGAACTTCACGGTCAGATCGGTGCGCCCCTGAGGAGTCACATCCACAACACCCGATCCGCTGAGCGAGGGAGGGGTGTGGAATCGGTAGCGCTCCAGGTCATCCGCCACCTTCGGAGCGAAAAACCGGATCATGGGTGCCGCCCAGAAGTCGCCTTTCACATCCTCGACACCCACGGTTTTCGTCGCCGCGTCATAGCGGATCCTGCCAACCGTGGCCGTGCCCCGCTTGGGGCCGCTGAAAGCGCGGCGCAGCGCATAGTCCGTATAATCGAAGATGACGGTGCCGTCCGTGAAGTCGAGTTCGTGGTGGTTCACCGAAAACCGCGCGGCCGCGGAAGCGAAGGGAACGCCCCGATAGGAAAGATTTTTCACGGTGCCGTGCCCCGTGTAGTCCCACGCGTAGCGGTCGAGGATATCGAAGGTTCCCTCGATGAAGATCTCTGTGGAAGGGTTCTCGTTTTCCGTGAAATCGGCGATGATCTGTTCGAGCGGCTGGCCTATGAAAAAAGGTTCGTAAAGTGGGGTGGGTAGGGTGGAATGCAAGGCGATGCGCACCTTGCTTCCTTGCATCAGGAGTTTCCCCTCAGCCATGCCGTCCGGTCTAGTCAGTTTGATGTCGCGGAGAAACAGGTGCCCGTCCTGCCAAGAGAACCATGTCTCGAGCGTGTCGAAGGTGACGCCCCTGAACATGACCGCTTCGAAATACGCGTGGCCTGTCAGGTTGACCTTCGGATCTTCCGGCACGCTGAGATCCACATCGCCCGCAGCCCGGACGCGCTGGCCGCCCCCGATGAGAAGCTCAATTTTCAGCGGGGAGCCGAGCCAGGATTTCAGAAGGCGCGGGATCTCGATGGACGACTCAATGTCGAAACGCCCCTTGCGGTTGTAGAGATGGTAATCCGCATGACCGGAAACCGTTCCCCGCGCCTCCCTCGCGGAGAAGGATGAGATTTCGAGCAGGTATCCGTTGAGCGAACCCTCGGCCTTCACATCGTTTAGGCGGTATTGCTTTTTCTCCACTGAAGGCGCGTTGATCCGGAAGTCCGCGCGGAGGGATTTCCTGTCGGAGAGGCTTCCGCCGAGTTCCACGTGGACAGTCGGAGGCGTATCGATTCCGAAATCCCAATGTTCCATCTCTTCAAGGATGCGGGCGATCATTTCCCTGCGCCGGCCCTCGGTTTTCTCGTCCTCTTCCTTATGTTCCGCGGGATCCCTGCCAAACAGCTTCGCGGTGAGCGCGAGCTTTACTCCGCCGACCTCGCCGCGCGCGTCGCGTATCTCGACCGTGCCCTTGCCGCTCATGAGGATGGTGCCGTAAAGCCCGGAAAAATGGAGGGAATCGCCGGAAGGGTTTTCTGGATCGACGGGCAACGAGAGGCGCGCGTTGCGCAGCTCGGCCTTCCGCAGGCGGAACTCGCCGCGAGCGAGCTGGGCGTTGTCGAGGACGAGCTGCACGCGCTCGAAGCGCGAGATCTCGTGGATGCGCTCCGGCTCTGCGAAGACCCGCACGCCCTGGGCGACGAAGCCCCGCAGCGGCACGTAGGTGAGCGATGCGATTCGGACATGCGCGCCGTGTTTGGAGATTTCCTTTTCGATAGCCTGCCGCCACTCCTCGGGCAGTCCGGTTTGGTTGGCCCAATACAGCGCGCCCGCACAGAGGGGAATGAGCGCGGCCAGCAGCAGCCAGACGGCGGTGCGGAGGTTGCGCGCGAGGTGGAAACGGAACATGGCGTGATCAGTTCGCGGTCAAGGTATCATACCGGAGGCGCGGTAGGAAAAGAAAGCGCTCCGTCCCGGGGCGGGGCGGCCGATGATGACGTGGTCGATGATGCGGATCTGCATCAGCTCGGCGGCCTGGATGAGCTTCGTGGTGATCCTGTCGTCGGCGGTGCTGGGTGTGGGATCGCCGGAGGGGTGGTTGTGGATGAGGATGAAGCCGAAGGCGTTGCGGGTGATCACAGGCCGCATGATCTCGCGCGGGTGCGCGGTGGTCTCGTTAACAGAGCCGACCGAGATGGTGGTCGTGCTGGTGTGCTCAAGGCGTGTGTTCACCGTGACCACGAGCGCGCTCTCGTTCGGTAAGGCGCCGAGCTGGTGGCAGAAATGCTCGTAGATCCGCTCCGGCGTATCGAGCGGCACGCTGCGGATCTGCTCCCGCGAAAGCCTGCTGCCCAGCTCGAACGCGGCGGCAAGCTTGCACGCCTTCGCTAGCCCGATGCCCTTGTTGTTCATGTATTCGGAAACCGGCAGCCGGCCCAGCTCCTGCAAGCCGCCATACTTTTCCAGGAGGTCACCCGCAACCTGGATCACGTTCCGACCGATCAGCCCGGAAGTCAGGAAAATCGCCATGAGCTCGGCGTTGCTCAATGAAGCCGCGCCATACTTGTAGATCTTCTCGCGGGGGAGGTCTTGGTCGGCGCTATCGTTGAGTAAAGACATGATGATCGGAAATCCTCGGATACGCAAAAGTTCACTCGATGTTCTGGATCTGTTCGCGCAGCTTTTCCAGCTCCGTTTTCGCCTCCACGACGGTCTGCGCGACGAGTGCGTCGTTGGACTTGGAGCCGATGGTGTTGAACTCGCGGAAGAGTTCCTGGCAGAGGAAATCGAGCGAACGTCCCGCCGAGTCGGGGGCGTCGATGTATCCGTGGAACTTCGCGAAATGGGAATGCAGGCGGGTGATTTCCTCGGAGATATCGCAGCGGTCGGCGAAGAGCGCGATTTCGCGGACGAGGCGCTCGTCGTCCAGCTCCAGCGGGATGCCGAGGTCGGAGAGGCGTTTCATCAGCAGCTCCCGTTGCCGGATGGGGCGGGAGGGTTCGTGATCCGCGATGATCCGGGTGAAGGCCATGAGCTGCCCGAGACGGGCGAGGAAATCATCGCGCAGGTGCCTGCCCTCTGCGGCGCGCATCGTGTCGAGGTTCGCGAGCGCCTGCCCGAGCGCGGGCGAAATCACCTCCCATGCCTCGTCGGGATCAACGGCCTCCACCTCGCCGATCTCCAGAATGCCCGGTTGCCGCAGGTAATCCGCCGGAGCGGGCAGAAGCTGCCGACCGATGATCAGCGAGAGATCGGAAAACGCCGACTCGAACGAACGCGCCAGCGCGGGATTGATGCGGATCTGGTCGGAAACATCGCCATCAAGCCGTTCGAGTTTGATCGAGAGCTGCACCCGTCCGCGCGAGATGTGGGGAAGTGTCGCCTGCCGCACGCGTCCTTCAAGGCCTTGGATCTGGCGCGGCAGGTTCACCACGATCTCAGCCTGCTTGCGGTTTACCGAGGCCGCCTCGACGTTTGCCGTCCATCCTGCGGTGTTGTGGGTGCCACGGCCGAAGCCGGTCATTGATTGCATGGGTGCGATTCAAAAGCCCCGGGCATAGGTTGTCGATTGTGGACTTGTCGCGTAAGCACCGTTTCCTCACTTCAGGAGAGCGAGGATGGGAGCGGGATAGACTCCGAACACCAGCGTGAGCGCGGTGAGGGCAGCGATGGAGATTTTGGAAATCGCGGGGAGGGGGATGGCGGTGGAGTCGCTGGCCTCGATCCACCACATGGCGCGGATCGTCTTGAAATAGTAGTAGAAACCGGCGGCTGCGGCGATGACGGCGATGGCGAGTCCCGCCCAGAGGTGAGCCCCGGCGGCGAGCTGGAAGACGAAGAATTTTCCGATGAAACCGGCGGTGAGCGGCACGCCTGCGAGAGCGGCTAAGAGGATGGTCATGGCCAGCGCGAGGAGCGGGTTGCTTTTTCCGAGGCCGTTGAAATCGGTGATCGCCTCGCCGTCGCGGTGGATGCGGATCTGGGCGAGGACGAAGAACACGCCCATGGTCATCAGCAGGTAGGTGGCGAGGTAGAAGGAAACGGCCTCCACGGAGGAGATGGAGGTTGCGGTGCCCGGCGACCATGCGGCGAGCGCGAGGATCAGGAATCCGGCGTGCGCGATGGAGGAGTAGGCGAGCAGGCGCTTGAGGTTTGTTTGCGGAATGGCGGCGAGATTCCCGTAAAGGAGGGTCGCGCCGGCGAGGAGGAGAAGAATGGTCAGCACTTGGTTGCGGACAGGGGAGGTCTCGCCGAGAAAGGGGGTGAGGAAACGGATCAACACGATGAACCCAGCCGCCTTCGAGCCGACGGAGAGGAAGGCAGTGGTGGGGGTGGGAGCGCCCTGATAGACATCGGGGATCCACATCTGCATGGGGAACGCGCCGACCTTGAAGCCGAGCGCGACGAGCACGAGGGCGATGCCGAAAAGAAGGGGCACGGTATTCTCCATGGCCGCGATTTTTTCCGGCATGAGATCGAGGCGCATGGTGCCGGTGGCCCCATAGACCCAGGCGATGCCATAGACGAGGAAAGCGGTACTCATCGCGCCGAGGATGAGGTGTTTCGCACCCGCCTCAAGGGAGCCGACGTTGCGGCGCATGTAGGCGACGAGGATGTAGAAGGTGATGGTGACCAGTTCCAGCGCGACGAAGGCACCTGCCAAGTCTTTCGCGGAGGCCATCCACATCATCCCGGCGCAGGCGAAAACGGGGAGGCAGTAGAACTCGCCGGTGCCGTTCTCCGAGGTGGGATCCGCCGTGTAGCGAGAGAGGATTTTCCGGTAATCGATGGCCATCAGCAGCACCAGGATCGTGACGAGCAGGGCGAAGGCCTTGTAGAAACGGGCGAGGGAATCAAATTGGTAGAAGTTCCATAGCGGCCAGCCTGCCCAGGTGGAGTCGGGTTTCGCATCCGGGCCGATTGCGAAGAACGTGGTGATCAGAATGAGAGCGAGGCCGATGGCTCCGGCAAAGCCAACCCAAGCCTTTTGCTTCGAAGGGACGAAGGCTTCGGCCAAAAGGATGACGAGGCCGAGGGCGACGGTGAGGGCTTCCAGATAATAAGCGGGCATGGCGGGGAAAATTGTAGTTATTCGTTAGTGGTTATTCGTTAAAAGTGTTCTCCCAAATAACTTCTAACAAATAACATTTAACTCTTCAGAAGATTCAGGAGGAGGTTGGGGTAGAGGCCGACGGCGAGGAGGGCTACGGTGAGGAGGACAGCGGGGATGTGGTCGGCGAGGGTGAGGTCGGCGGCGTTCTCGGTGGATTTCACGGCGGGGCCCTGGAAAATATTCCGGTAGGCGCGGAGCATATAGACAGCGGAGATCACCACGCCCCAGATCGCGAGGATGCAGGCGATCTGGACGGGGCCGAGGCCGTTGGCGGGGACGTAGTTCTCGAAGGCGGAGAGGAAAACGAGCACCTCGCCGGAGAAGTTCGCGAGGCCGGGGAGACCGATGGAGGCCATTGCGGCGATGCCGAAGAGGAACGCCATCGCGGGGGCGGATTTCGCAAGGCCGCCCATGTCGGAAAGATCCAGCGAGCCGGTGCTGCGCTCAATCCTATCCGCAAGGCCAAACAATAGCGCGATGGAAACGCCGTGCGCGAACATCAGCACGACGGCGGCGGGGAGGGCGAGGGTGTTGCCGGGCACGGCGATCAGCGCGGCGATGGCCAGGAAGATGTAGCCCATGTGCATCACCGAGGAATTGCCGAGCAGGGTGTCGAGGCGCTTCTGGGAAAGGGTCACGAAGCCGACCCACAGGATGTTTCCCAACAACAGCACGAGCAGCGGCGTGAGCCATGCCTGCAGGCCTTCCGGCACGAGCGGCACGGCGACGCGAAGCAAACCGTAGAGTCCGAATTTTTTCAGCACCCCGGCGTGGAGCATCGCGGTCGGGGCAGGGGCGCTGGCGTAGGCGGGCGCGGCCCAGGAGTGGAACGGGAACAGCGAAACGAGCGTGCCGAAGCCGATGATCAGCAGCGCGGCGATGCCTTTCTGCGCGGCGGGGTCGATGGTGCCGGTGAGGTTCTTGATCTCCCGCATGTCGAAGGTGCCCGCCAGCGAGGCCAGCCACACCAGCCCGGCCAGCAGCACCAGTGAACCGAGTCCGAGGTAGATAGTGATTTTCCAGGCAATCCCGCGCCGGTCGCCGCGGCCGAGGATGCCGATCATCAGGAAAGTAGGGATCAGCGCCATTTCGTGGAAGGCGTAGAAGAAGAACAGGTCGGTGGAGGCGAAGGCTCCAATGGCTCCCGCGGCGATCAGCAGGGAGGAGCCGTAGTAGAGTTTTTCGCGGCCTTCCGGTGCTTTCCCGGAAAGCACGGCGGCGAGCGTCACGATCACGGAAAGGACGACCATCACCACGCTCATCCCATCGAGATAGCCGAAGCCGAGGTGCAGGGCGGGCTTTGCCAAAACGGGTAGGGAAAAACTCCAAATCTGCTCCTTCCAGCAGAACACCGAGCCGAGGCCGAGGACGAGATTCAGCGCGGAGGCCGCGATGGCCGTGAGCCGGGCCGGAGCGCCAAGAAGGATCGCGAGGAAAGCGAGGATGGGCAGGGCGACGAGAAGGATGAGCATGGGAAAAAAGGGCGGGTGGCGGAGGTTCCGTGGCGGCAGGGCGAATACAGCGAACTTGCGGCCATGCGGGAAGGGCAAAATCGGGGATTTTTCCACATAACGGAAACCCGGACTTCATGCTGACTGCCGCCACCAGCCCACCAACGAAGATTCGCCCTCGATCTCATCCTCCCACTTCTCATGCCTAGGAATCTTTTCGAATGTCAGTCTTCCACCCTCGGCACGAACTGGAAATGGGCACGAAATTTCCCGCTTGCCGGAGGATACGAGCTTTGGTTGCTTGTCGCGCGGCATGTGCCGCTGTAGCTCAGGGGTAGAGCAGCTCATTCGTAATGAGCAGGTCGTCGGTTCGAATCCGACCAGCGGCTCCATATTTTTAATTTCACGCGACTCATTACGGTTCTGGTTGTTTTTGATGATTTTTTAAATAGGTGCGGATTGATAATCAAAATATCTTTGCGAATTTAAGTATTTAACTTCCAATGGTAACTCGTGCCTGATTTCACTTTTGAAGACAACCTTGCAGCCTCCGGATTCGCGCGGGTGGCGGGCGTTGACGAGGCGGGTCGTGGCCCCTTGGCAGGGCCGGTAGCGGCCGCGGCGGTCATCTTACCGAGAGGTTTTTCTTGTCCGCTTCTCGACGATTCCAAAAAGCTCACAAAACGGCGGAGGGAAATTGTTTATTCGGAGATCATAGAAAACCCAGCCGTCGTCTGGGCCGTTGCTATGGTCGGACCAGAGGAGATCGATGAACTTAATATCCTCCGCGCGACCCACAAAGCAATGGCACTGACACTAGCATCGCTTTCCGAAAAGCCCGACATCGCGCTGGTGGACGGTCTGCCGGTGAAAGGCCTGCCGGTTCCGCATGAGGCCTTGGTGAAAGGCGACGCGCTCTCGCTTTCGATCGCTGCGGCGAGCGTGATTGCGAAGGTGACAAGGGATCGTTTTATGGCAAGAATCGATTCAGAGTTTCCCGCGTATGGCTTTGCTAAGCACCAGGGCTATGGCACGCGGGAGCATCTCGAAGCACTCAGGAAACATGGGCCTTGCCGCTATCATCGTCGCTCGTTTCAGCCGGTATCTCAACTCGCCCTACAGGCAGGGGAAGGGAGCCAGCGGCACGAGGAAGTGGACGGGTGACTACGGCGAGAACGTCGCAGCCGACTGGCTGCGCGCCCGCAATGCCAAGGTACTCGCTAGGAATTTTAAGGGTAGGCGGGGAGGGGAGGTGGATATCGTGGCACGGGAAGGGAGGCAGCTTCTTTTCATTGAGGTGAAGACACGGAAGAAGGACGCCAAGATCCGCGGGCTTTCCGCCGTGAACCGCAAGAAGCGAGCCCTGATCAAGCGCGGCGCGAACGAATGGCTGCGCAGGCTGGGGAGTCGGAACTTGCCATGGCGGTTCGATGTCATCGAGGTCGAGGTGGCGGAGGGTGAGAAGCCCAAGGTGACACAGATCGAGAATGTGTTCGGAAATGATTCGCCGCCGCGAAAATGGTGATTGCCAACTTCGCGCGGGCATGGTTGGTTTTCTGCCCGCTCGCAAGGGCGGTTTTCAAAGTGCGCGCGTGGCGGAATTGGTAGACGCGCTAGATTCAGGTTCTAGTACTCGCAAGGGTGTTCAGGTTCGAGTCCTGTCGCGCGCACCATCCCCCCGGTGCAGAGGACCCGGTGCAGAGGGTGTGCTGGCCGGTTGCCGGGCGTTTTTTCGATACAAAAAAACCGCCTTGCGGCGGCGTTAAGAAGAGAAGTACGCAGACTGGGACTCGAACCCAGGACCAATTGGTTAAAAGCCAACTGCTCTACCAACTGAGCTATCTGCGCGTTGGATTTGCCTCCTTTCAGCGGCGGGGCGGGAAATTAGGGGATGGGGGCGGAAGTTGGCAAGCTCATTTTGGGGAAAAAGATTCACTGGTGCCCGTCCGCGAAACGGGCGGGATCCGCCGCGGGGCGATGGATGTGGAGGAAGGCGATATCGGCCGATTCGGCGGCGGCCTTGTCTGCGCTGACCTTGTCCGCGCGGAATATCAATAGCGGACATTTTCCAGATAGAGGCCGTCGGCGGGGGCGCAGAGGGGGGCTTTACCGTGGGGTAGGCCGGGCGGCTGGTCGAGGAGGATCGCCAAATCATCGGGGCGGAGGCGCCCTTGTGCGGCTTTGACCGCGGAGCCGGCCAGCATGCGCACCATCTTGTAGAGGAAGCCGTCGCCGGAAAAGGTCAGGCGGTATCCGTCGGGCAGTGTTTCGAGATCGGCGGAGCGGATGGTGCGGACGTAATCTGTGTCTTCCTGCTCATTTCCCCGGTAGGCGGCGAAGGCATGGAAGTCATGTGGTCCGAGGAATAGGGCGAGTGCTCGGGCGAGGACATCGGCGTCGAGGAGGCGGGGCAGGTGCCAGGCGAGACCGGCCTTTAGCGGGGGCAGGACGGGGTCGGTGCAGATGTCGTAGCGGTAGGTTTTTCCGGTGGCGGAGAAACGGGCGTGGAAATCGGGGGGGACTTCCTCGCAGGCCATCACGCGGATGGTGGCGGGGAGTTTCGTATTGAGCGCGGGCACCCAGTTGTAGGGGTTCATGTTGGAGCCGTCCGGTGCGTCGAAGTGGGCGGTCTGGCCGAGGGCGTGGACGCCGGTGTCAGTGCGGCCGGAGCCATGAAGCCGCAGCGGTTCCTTGGCCACGACCTCCAAGGCCTCGTTAAGGATGTCCTGCACGGTGTTACCGCCGACCTGTGATTGCCAGCCAAGGAAGGGGCGTCCGTCGTAGGCGATGGTCAGTTTGAGCCTCATGAGATTTCCCCCATCCAGCGGTTCAGGATCTCGACGGCGGCGGCTTGGTCGATGATGCCTTTCTGTTGGTGCGTTTTGCGGCCGGCCTCGCGGAGTTTTTCCGAAGCGTCAGAGGTGGTATAGCTTTCGTCCACGAAAACTATGGGGATCTGAGGCATCGAGACGGCGAGCCTTGTGGCGAAGGCTCGGACTTTTTTCGCGGAGTCGCCTTCGGATCCGTCGAGCCGCAGGGGCAAGCCGACCACCAGCGTTTTCACTTTCCGTTTGGCGGCGATTTCGCGGATGCGGGGTAGGGGATCGCGGTGTGAGAGGGGGATCGTCTCCACGGGATGAGCCATGATTCCGAAATCATCCGTGGCGGCGAGGCCGATGCGTGCGTCGCCGAAGTCCACGCCGAGGGCGGGGTGCGGGGAGGCTGCGGGGTCGAGGGGGTTGTGGAAATCCGTTTTCAAGAGGCGGTGGCAGCATCATCCGGGAAAGCCAAGGCGATCAAGCTTCCCGGAATGGAAATTGCGCGCCCGGCGTTTCTGGGTAATTTTGTCCGCGATGAAAATCCTGCTGTTTTTCCTGATGCTCGGAGCCGCCGCCCATGCCGGGATCAGTGCCAAGATCGTCGAGGCTGCGCGGAAACAGATCGGCGTGACCTTGAGTTATGATCCCGCCTACGCCGCGATGACATATCCCGGCGGCGATGTCTCGAAGGCGGTGTTCCTACCCGGTGATCTCGTGACCGCACAGCGCCTCCGCATCTCCCGCACATCATGATCGTGAGCGACAGTAAAAACGCGCAAGGCCTGCCGCGGGTGATCCACAACATCGGCGGCGGCACTCGCGAGGAGGAGCGGCTCAAGGATTTTCCACTGACCGGGCATTTCCGGTGGAAAGAGTGACGGATCACTGTGAGGTGGTTTGAGGAACACCTCAGACTAACGCGCGGGCTGATTTTACCGCCGGTCAGTGGATTTTTTTAAAACTATCGCCTTGACGCTGGAGGTGTAGCCCTCTTCATTCCGCCCGCCCGTGAAATTTCGCGTGTGCCCAGCTAATAGGTGAATTGTCTCCAGACATCCCGTTCCAAAGCCTCCTCGTTCCCCATGCCTTCCACCAAACCGACCGCTAAACAACCCGCCGCCAAAAAGCCGACCAAGGCCGTCCCCAAGGCCGTCCCCAAGGCCGCTTCGGCGAAAAAAGCGCCCGCTCCCAAGTCGGCTCCCGCGAAGAAAGCTCCTGTCAATAAAGCGCCCGCCAAGCCCGCGCCCAAGAAGCCCGCGCCCAAGAAGCCCGAGGTGAAGAAGCCCGAGGTGAATGAAAGCCGTGGAGAAGAAAGCCGAGGGGAAGAAAGCCGAGGGGAAGAAAGCCGTGTCAAAACCGAGTGCGAGACCGGCGAAAAAGCCCGCCCCCGCCGAGAACAAGGAGGCAGAGAAAAAAGTTCCGGCCAAGGACGCAACGAAAGGCCCGAAAAAGGCTCCCGAAAAAGCCGCGAAGCCAGCCTCCGGGAAGTCATCCAAGGTTGCCGCCGAAAAGCCTGCCGCCGAGACCCCGATTCCCGCCAAAGGCAAGAAAGGCGCCAAGGTTGAGAAGCGCCGCATCGACACCCCGGAGATCCAGGAAAAGATCCGCGAGCTCATCAAGCTCGCCAAGGAGCAAGAATACCTTACCTACGATGACATCAACGAGATCCTGCCCAACGACCTCGTCGATCCCGATGACGTCGAGGCCATCATGGAGCGCCTCCGCAACATGGAGTTCGACATCATCGACGCCTCCGAGGTGGACCGTTTCAAGGACAAGAAGAAGGACGAGGGCGATGGTGACGAAGAGGACGTCAAGGCCGACCAGAAGCTCGACATCCTCGACGACCCCGTCCGCATGTATCTCAAGCAGATGGGGCAGGTGCCGCTGCTCACCCGCGAGCAGGAGGTGGAGATCTCCAAACGCATCGAGGACGCCGAGATCGAGGTTTCCAAGAACCTTCACCAGTTCGGTTTCATTACCGACCTTTACCTCGAACTCGCCGAAAAGCTGAAAAAGAAAACGGAGCGTTTTGATCGTGTCATCCTCGATAAAAAGATCGAATCCCGCGATCGTTACGAAAAAGGACTGCCCAAGCTCTGCGACCAACTCAAGCAGCTTCACGAGGAGAACGACAACATTTTCCGCCAACTCTCCGCCAAAGCTCCCCGCGGCAAGCGGAAGCTTGAGGAGACCTTCGAGAAAAACATCGGCACGATGCACCGCATCTACGTCCGCTTTTACTACAAGCAGAAGATCATTGAGGATTTCTGCGAGCAGGTGGAGGACTATATTGACAAATTCCGCAAATATTCCCGCCGCCTCCAGACTAATCCCGAGGACAAGGAATACGTGAGTAAGATGCGCGAGATCCAGCAGCGCACCTGGCTCAATGACACCACCTTCGAGCCCGTTTACATGGAGCTGCGCCATTGGATGAAAGAGGCGCTCAAGGCCAAGACCGAGATGGTCGAGGCCAACCTCCGCCTGGTGATCTCCATCGCGAAGAAATACACGAACCGCGGCCTCTCGTTCCTCGACCTCATTCAGGAAGGCAACATGGGTCTGATGAAGGCGGTTGAGAAATTCGAATACCGCCGGGGCTACAAGTTCTCCACCTACGCTACCTGGTGGATCCGCCAGGCGATCACCCGCTCCATCGCGGACCAAGCGCGCACCATCCGCATCCCGGTGCACATGATCGAGACGATCAATAAGCTGATGCGAGTTCAGAAACAGCTCGTCCAGGAATACGGCCGCGAACCGTCGCCGGAGGAGATCGCGGAGGAAATCCACCTTCCCGTGGAGCGTGTCCGCGCCGTGCTCAAGATGGCTCAGCAGCCGATTTCCCTCCAAGCTCCCGTCGGCGATTCGGATGACACCTCGTTCGGCGATTTCATCGAGGACAAGGCGGCCGACAACCCGATGGAGGAGGCAGGTTTCTCGATGCTCAAGGACAAGATCAAGGACGTGCTTGACACCCTCACCGAGCGCGAGCGCGAGGTGCTGGAGCAGCGCTTCGGCCTCAAGGACGGCTACAGCCGCACACTCGAGGAAGTCGGCCGCCAGTTTCAGGTGACCCGCGAGCGCATCCGCCAGATCGAGGCGAAAGCGCTCCGCAAAATGCGCCACCCCACTCGCATCCGGAAGCTCGAGGGCTTCATCGAGCTGCCGGGGGCCTGAGTTTCACCCATCACCAGGCGATCGACGCATTGCGGAAAAGTCCGCAGACCCCTTCCAGAAAACGGGCGTCGTTTTCCCCGAAGGCATCGGGGAAATCCGAGTCCACATCCAGCACGGCGCGGAGTTTACCTTCCGTGTCGTGAACCGGCACGACGATTTCAGAACGAGTCGTGCCGGAGCACGCGATGTGATCCTCCTCCCGCTCCACGTCCGGGATGATGACGGTTTTTTCCTCCCGCGCGCAGCGTCCGCAGATGCCGCGCGCGAACGGGATCGCCAGGCAACCGTGCCCGCCCTGATAGGGGCCGATTTTCAGCATGCCTGGCGCGACGACGCGGTAGAATCCCGTCCAATGAAAATGCGGGAAATGATGGTGCAGCTCGCACGCGAGGGTGGCCATGAGCGCCACGGCGTCGGTTTCGCCTGCGGTGAGGGCGGTGATGCGGCTCTGGATGTCGGATGTCGGGGTCATGTGCTGATCTTATCCGCCGAAGAGCTGCGTGTATCGCTTTTCATGGGTGCCGAAGCCGATGCGGGTGAAACCCGTGCGGAAAAAATTCATGAAGTGGCCGGGCGAGTGGAACCAAGCCTTGTTCGCGCCCATGGGATCCTGATTGCCCATGGCAATGTTTTCCGCGGAAGCGGTGGTGCCCGCCTCTCTCGCGCGGTCGGTGAAGGCGCGGCGGCCTTTCACCGGCGAGTCATGCGCGAAGAAATTGTGTTTGAACATATCCTCGGAGTGGATCAGCGCCGCCTTGCAGAGCTTGGGATCAAGCAGTAACGCGGGCAGCCCGGCGAGCATGCGGAGGCGGTTCGCGTCCTCGGCTCCGATCACATCGACCTCTGGAACATCCCCGCTTTCCGCGACCTTCTGGTTGGCCTTTAGCACGCGCCTATCCTTCACCGTGGCGATGGACATCAGCCCCGCGCTTTCTCCGGCGGAAACATTGAGCCGATCCCGCAAGCCCCCGTCGCGCGGCAGTTCGGCGTGATCGGCGAGATCGTCGCAGAGTTCCATCCGGAAGAGGATGGACTCACGCAGCAGGCGCAGCCCGACATCGGCCTCGAGCTTTTCCTGGGGGTCGGGCAGCAGTTTCGCGCGCAGCCGCTGAATGGCCGGCCAGCCCTCCTCGGCCAGCCGTTTTTTCTGCGCCGCCTCGCCCTTGGTCGCGTAGATTTCCGCAATCAGCGCCCGGTCTTTCACCACCTCGGGATTGCGCACGGCCTTGCCGTCGTCGTCACGGGCGAGCAGCTCCTCCACATCGCGGACGTAGGCACGTGCCGAGGTGTCCGCCTCGGCGAGGATCTGCTTGTAGGCCACGGCGGCGGCGCTTCCGGGCAGTTCCGAGATCATAGAGCCGATGGCCTCTTCGGCCGCCTCCCTGTTGTTTTTCTTCATGGCCTCACGGTAGGCTGCGAAAAGGCTGGAGGCGCGGGTGCTTTGCTCCGGTGTCAACGCCGCCGCGGAAGGGCTGAGGATACCGGATAGCAAACAACAAACGCTCAGCGCGGCGAGTGACGGGAGTGTGGGGAAAAATCTCATGGGTTATAGATCGCCAAGTATGAGCTGCCTTATACGGTCGGGGTGCACGTTTTTTTTTCGGGAAAAACAAGCTTCTGAAGGGCGCGCCATGTTTGGTCGGTGTGCGGCCTTCCGCCACCCGGATTTCCCCTTTCCGTCGCCCGCCGCATCGGCTAGTGTCTTCGCGTGGCGTTTCCCAATACAGAATTCCCGTTGAGCGGCTCAGGGAGGAGTGGTCCGCACGCATCGCGAGGAACGTGATGCGGAAGCGCAGGCAAAAGCTTCCCCCATCGCGGATCACCGACAACAGCGAGCCGTGGCTCAGGAATCCCTCCTCGGTGGCGGAGTTCTGGGAGATCGCGTGCAAGGTAAACGAAACAGTCGAACAATGGGCACCAAAGCGGGAGAATTCATCGCGGCACTGACCGGTCGGCACGATGTGATCGTGATTGGCGGGCTGGCGGTGATCGCCCATGGCTTCAACCGCCCTACCAAGGACGCGGACATCTGGCTTGATCCCATGGAATCATCCGCCGCGTGGGCGGCGGTGGTTGAAGGTGTCTGCGCGGGATTTGACGACATCAGCATCCACACCCTGCCAGGATGGAGGCGGGTTTCCGGTCAGGAAATTACGAACCGAGAGAAGGACGGACATGACATCCGCTTCCTCGAATCGAAGGTGCGGAGCAAGTGGATCGAGCTGCTTCCGGCGGCCACAAAAGCAGAAGCCGAAGCCCTATTGGAACGTTTTGTCGATTGGCAGACATGCGAAGCGGCGCTGCGGAATCCTGATGCCGCTGTCAGGGAGATTGCCTTGCGTTTCCTCAGCGAATTCGCGGCGGAAGGGGATCCGTTTTCCCAAGCCATCCTTGACGGCAGGACGATCCCGCCAATCTAACGCACCCATGCAGCCCGAAGACCTCACAAAAATCGAATCCATCTTCGTCCGCCACCGGAATTGCCTGCTGTTGCGCGGGCAGTTCACGGGGATCTACACGGATCATTACTTGCACCTGATGGAAAACGGCATCCGTTATCCAGCGGAGCTCGACGCCATGCTCAAGGATGCGCTGGCCATGCTCACCCTGCACCTCACCGCCCGCCCGTGGTCGGAAACGATCGCCTGGACCGCGAACCTCCGCGCGCCCCGCATCAACTTGTTCGTCACCGGATCATCGAACGAACGCTACATCACCGGGCGAATTTTCACCGAGGACATCCGCGAACCCGACCGGAATTTCTTCTATTCCCAGACCACCACGGCCACCTCGAACGAACCGCGCCTTTCCACCATGGAGGTCGAGGGACGCGATCCGGTCTCATGGGTCGCGCAGTTCTACGGCCAGTCCGAGCAGCGGCCCGCCCGCGCCTTCCGGCTGGAGGATGAGAATTTTGCGCTCATCGCCGCACAGCCAGACGCGGATCTCGAATGGCTCGCCGGACTCGATGCGGAACAGGTCGCCGCCATTGGCGCGACCGAGGAAACTAGCCTTCTGGAAACCCGTCACTTCCGTTTCCACTGCGGCTGCACCTTGGAAAAAATCCTTCCAGTGCTCGGCTCATGGCGAGAAAAACCGGACGAGCTTTTTCACGACGAGGACACGATCAATGTCCAATGCCCGCGCTGTGCCGCGAGCTACCGCATCACCCGCGACATGATCTGAAGCGGCGGGAAGGCGGCGGGCTTCGGCGGGCTTTCCGCCATACCCTATACTGGCGATTCACTGCGGGAGGTTCGCTCCCACGTAGGCGAGATAGAGGACGCCGCCGGCGATGAGGGTATTGATGATTCCGAGGATCATAGTCTTGGTGGGTTGAGGGTTTTTTATTCCAGCAGCAGCGACCAGTCGTCAGGCCTTATGTCGTCTTTTGCGATCCAGATGTTGGAGATTTTCAATTGGATGCCCAACACGACGAGCGCGGCCACGAGGCCGACACCGGCGAGGATCTTAGTGAAGGTTTCGGCTCCGGATTCGTCCTCCACGTCCTCCAGGGTGGTGAGGGTGGGCTTCTGGGTGGCAGCGCCGGAGGTGGGGCTGAGAGGTTTCGTCGGCGGGTTGAGCGCAACGGTGGCCTTTGGTAGCGAGACGGTGGGTGCGCCGCCCCCCGGGAGCGGGGTGTTCGCCGTCTTAAGAGCGATGGTCGGTGCACCGGTTCCGGGAAGTGGCGTGTTCGTGGTTTTCAGCGCGATGGTCGGTGCTCCAACCGGCGCGTTGCTGGTGGCAAGCTTGATGGTCGGCGCTCCTACCGTCGGCGCGCCAGCGGTGCGGAGCGGGATGGTGGGGGCGGGAGCCGGAGGTCTTGGCGCGGTGGGCGCACCGGAAGGGGGTTGGGCGGCAGTGGGAACCGGCGGAGCGACGGGCGGCTTGATCGTCGGAGCCGGTGTCACGGGAAGTGTCGCGGAAGGGACGGCCGGAGGAGCATCGGCGGCCTTTAGGGTCACGCGGACGGTTTCCTTCTTTAATGGCACACTCGAGGTTTGCTTGGACGGGGGGGTGGTTTCGTTTTCGCTCATGCGTTTGTGGTTTTTCGCTTTCAGGGAAAGTAACGCGACCCGGCTCCCGTATGTCAAACCCGCAAGTCCGGTTTTCTTGGGAAATTTCAAAAAAGCTCAAGCGAAGATGCGCTCGATCATCCAGAATAGCCCCGCCAGTGCGATGAGGACGGAGCCACCGGCCTGGATTTGTTTTGTCCATTTCCGGACAGGCCAGAGGAGCAGGGCGGCCACGGCGAGCACCGCGAGCTGAGCGAGTTCCACCCCGATATTGAAACCGATGAGCGGCAGGGCGAGATCCTTGCCCTTGAGTTCACCGAGTTTTTCCAGCAGGACACCAGCGAAACCGAGGCCATGCAGCAGGCCGAAGCCGAACACGAGATAGAGACGCGAGGGTTTCAGCTTCCGCACGACCAGGTTCTCGATCCCTATCCACGCAATGCTGGCGGCGATGAGGATTTCCACCGGTCGCCCGGGCAGACTGACGAGGCCGAAGACGGCGAGCGCGAGCGTGATGGAGTGGGCGAGCGTGAACAGCAGTGACTGCCCCAGCAGCGGCTTGAGGCGCGGGGCGAGCAGGAACAGGCCGAGGATGAAAAGCAGGTGGTCGAGGCCGAGCGGGACGACATGGCGGAAGCCGGAAACGATCCAGCTCTCCGTCTGCGCGACGCGTGTGGGTGTGGCGCTCGGTGCGTTCTCCCCCTCCGCGACTTTCAGCAGCACCGCCGACATGCCGGAGGAAATGGGGAAAAGCCCGATCATATCCTCCTGCTCCACGATGACGATGAGTTCGGATTGAAGGTCATCGCTCCAATAGGCCGTCAGGTTTCCCGGGCCGGGCAGCGCGGGGGTGGTGATCTCGGCTTTCATCAATGCCCAGCCGCCCTCTTCCGGCGGCAGCACGAGCGGGGCTTTCTCAAATTCGGGGAAACGGATGTCCCAGTCCAGCTCCTTGCCTCCGTATTCCAGCTTGAGCAGCTGGCGCATCATCTTCTCCGCCTCCCGCTTGTAGCGCGCGTGCGTTTCGGGCGGCTCAACCATCACATCCTTGCGGAAAAGCGGCGGCGCGTCCTCCACGCCGCGCGATTCCGGCAGCATGTAGGCGATATCGAGCAGTCCCTCCAACTTCCATTTCCCGTCCGCCTGCAGGAACTCAAGCTCCACCGAATCGACCTGGTGCGCGCCCGAAACAAGAACGGAGAAAATGAGGAAAAGGAGGATGCGTCTGATCATCGGAAAAGGGAAAATCCAAGTTAGAGGGCGAACTCGCCGTCGTCGTCCACGCCGTGCCAGCCCAGCCGCCCGAAGGCGCGGTGGATGCACTGCACCAGTTCGCTGTTCTCCTCCCCTTCCGCGTGCTCGATGGTCGCCGCGGAACTCAGGCCGCGGTTCGATTCGATGCTGATCACCGAGCTGTAGCCGTTGAGGTAGATCCAGTCTCCCCACGCCTTCGATTCTAGGCGCGGCTCAAGGTGTTCTTTTTTCAGGGAATCGAGCACCTCAGTGAGTGTGCTGGGTTCGGAGGCGTCGGGTAATCGGAGGAGGGTTTCCATGCGTGGCAATGATGCTGGCGCAACCTAAGCGACACGCACCACGCGGTCTAGGAGTAAGTGGAACTTCCTCATCGCGAATTGTCTGAAATTATCGTTGGCATCGCGGCGTTGACTTGGGGAGACTCCGCCGAACGTAGAAAACCCATCCCATGACACGCATCATACCCTTGCTTTTTGCCATCGCTCTTTGCGGAAATGCCTCCGCTAACGAAAGGCCCAACGTCGTGATCCTTTACGCGGACGACTGGCGCTTCGACACCCTCGGCAGCGCGGGCAACCCCATCGTAAAGACGCCGCACCTCGACGCGCTCGCCAAGGAGGGAGTGCGCTTCACGCAGAACTGCGTCACCACTTCCATCTGTGGCATCAGCCGCGCCAGCCTTTTCACCGGCCAGTGGATGTCCCGCCACGGCAACCGCGCCTTCAACGCATTCAGCACCCCGTGGGAGGAAACCTACCCCGGCCTGCTGCGTGAAAACGGATACTGGGTCGGACACGTCGGCAAGTGGCACACCGGGAAGTTTCTAGAGGACAAGTTCGACTTCGGCCGCTCCTACTCCGGCGTCCACTGGATGAAGAACGAAGACGGCACGAAAATCCATGTCACCCGGAAGAACGAGAACGACGCCATGGAGTTCCTTTCCGCCCGCCCAAAGGATAAGCCTTTCTGTCTGAAAGTCTCTTTCTTCGCCACCCACGCCGAAGACCATAACCCTAAGCAATTCCTCCCCCAGCCGGAGAGCATGGAACTCTACAAGGACATCACCATACCCATCCCCAAAACCGCCACCGACGCCGCGTGGAAAAAACTACCTGCCTTCTTCGATGAGAAAAACGAAGGCCGCAACCGCTGGACATGGCGCTACGACGAGCCGGGAAAATACCAAGAGATGATGAAAAACTACTACCGCCTCGCCACCGAGGTGGACGCCGTCTGCGGCAAGGTCATCGCCGAGCTGAAACGCCAGGGCATCTACGACAACACCCTCGTCATCTTCACCACCGACAACGGCTACTACCACGGCGAGCACGGCCTCGCCGACAAATGGTATCCGCACCAGGAAAGCATCCGCGTCCCCCTCATCATCCGCGATCCACGCATGCCCGCCGCGAAGCGTGGCACCACCAACGACGATTTCACCCTCAACGTCGATCTCGCCCCCACCATCCTCGCCTACTCCGGCATCCCCGCGCCCGCCACCATGCAGGGCCGCGACATCGCCCCTCTCTATCTGGCGGACGGCATGGACGACTGGCGCACCGAGTTCTTCTACGAGCACCCCACCCTCCGCGACAAGGACTTCATCCCCGCCTCCGGGGCGCTTGTTAGAAAAGACTGGAAATACTTTTTCTGGCCCGAGTCCGGTGTCGAGCAGCTCTTCCATATCACCGCCGATCCCTTCGAGGAAAACGACCTCGCCGCCGATCCCACGCAGAAAGGCCGCCTCGCCGAGATGCGGATCCGTTTCAACGAACTCAAACAACAAGCAAAATGAGAACCCACCTCCTCGCCCTCGCCGCGATCATACAATCCGCCGCCGCGGAACCCGTTTCCCTCAGCGGCATCTACCCGCACCTCACCATGTTCAACGGCAACGGAGAATGCGGCATCGGTGCCGTCGTCCCCTGGCAGGGAAAGCTCTGGATCGTCACCTACGCGCCGCACATGCCCAAGGGCGGCGATGACAAGCTCTACTCCGTTACCCCGGATCTCACGCAGACCATCCATCCGGAAAGCATCGGCGGCACGCCCGCGAACCGCCTCATCCACCCCGAGTCGGAGCAGCTTTTCATCGGCCCCTACGCCGTCGGCGCGGATTCCAAGGTTCGCGCCATTCCCTACTCTGTCATGTTCGGACGCCCCACCGGCACCGCCCGCCACCTCACCGATCCCGCCGGGAAAGTCGTCACTGCCACCATGGAAGAGGGCATCTACGAGGTCGGCGTGAAAGACCTCAAGGTCACCGAACTCTGGGGCGACGAGGCGAACAAGGCCAGCCCGCGCAAGGCCGACCTCCCCGGCTACCACGGCAAGGGCTTCTACTCCGGCCAAGGCGTTTACGTTTACTCGAACAACGGCGAGCACGGCAACGACGCAAAGACCAAACCCGAAATCCCCTCCGGCGTCCTCGCCGAGTGGGACGGCAAGGCGGACAAGTGGACGGTCATCCGCCGCAACCAGTTCACCGAAGTCACCGGCCCCGGCGGCATCTACGGAAACGGGAACCCCGCCACCGATCCCATCTGGACGATCGGCTGGGATCATCGCTCGCTCATCCTCGGCGTCCGCATGCCGGATTCCGGCTGGTCGTTCTACCGCCTGCCGAAAGGCTCCCACTCCTACGACGGCGCCCACGGCTGGAACACCGAGTGGCCCCGCATCCGCGAGATCGGCGGCGGCGATTTCCTGATGACCATGCACGGCACTTTCTGGAAATTCCCGCCCACCTTCACCCCGCAAAATTCTGCAGGCATCGCACCCCATTCCAACTACCTCAAGGTCATCGGCGACTTCGCAGACTGGAACGGCAAGCTCGTCCTCGGCTGCGACGACACCGCCAAGTCCGAGTTCCTCAACAAGCGCAAAGCCAAGGGCCACGTCCCCGCACCCCAATCCCAGTCCAACCTCTGGTTCATCGAGAAATCCCAGCTCGACACCTTCGGCCCCGCCATCGGGCGCGGAGCCGTTTGGGTGGATGATGCAGTGAAAAAAGGCGAACCCTCCGACGCCTACCTCTTCTCCGGCTACACCCGCCGCGCCCTCCACCTGACCCACAGCGCCGGGGAGAAAATCACCTTCCGCATCGAGACCGACCTCAAGGGCAACGGCGAGTGGACCCCGCTCTCCGAGGTCGATGTCCCGCCCTCCGGCTACCTCTTCGTTCCCTTTGCGGAAAGTCAGACCGGCGCATGGGTGCGCGTCACTTCCACCGTCGATCTCGAAAAGGCCTCCGCCGTTTTCACCTACCACAACGCCGACACCCGCCCCCCCGAGACCGATCCCCTCTTCGCCGGTCTTGCCAAGCCCGGTGAAGCTCACACCGCCGGAATCGTCCGCGCCCTCGATGGCGGCAAAGGCACCCTCGCCTTCGAGGCCGTGGATGCCGCCGGGAAACGCATCGAAACCTACGAGCTCGATGCGGAACTGAAACTCAAGCCCGCCGCTTCACTGAAAGCCGAGAAAGTGACCAAGGTCCCCACCGGCATCCTCACTGTCGATGACGCCTCCGTCCTCTACACCGATGATTCCGGAAAACGCTGGCGCATCCCCAAGGGCGACCCCGCCCTCGACAACCACGTTTACCGTGTCTGCCGCGAGGTCGCCACCGAGCGCGACCTCTTCAACGCCCACGGCACCTTCTACGAGCTCCCCGCAGAGAACGCCGGCGGCTTCGCCAAAGTCCGCCCCGTCGCCACCCACAACCGCCTCGTCCACGACTACTGCTCCTACCGCGGCCTCTTCATCGTCTCCGGCATCGCGGACAGCGCGCCGGAAAGCCCCCACATCATCCGCTCCTCCGACGGCAAGGCCGCCCTCTGGGCGGGAGCCATCGATGACATCTGGAAACTCGGCAAAGCCCGCGGCCACGGCGGCCCGTGGTTTGGAAGCGCGGTGAAAAAAGGCATCCCCTCCGATCCTTACCTCATGACCGCCTACGACCGGAAAACCCTCACCCTCACCGCCGACAAAGCCGTCACCCTCACCGCCGAGATCGATCTCACCGGCGAAGGCCGCTGGGCAAGCTACCAATCCTTCGAAGTGAAACCCGGCACCGAAACCACCCACACCTTCCCCGGGGAATTCCAAGCCTACTGGATCCGTTTCAAAGCCTCCGAAGACTGCACCGCCACCGCCCGCCTCGTTTACGAGTAAACCTCCATGAACCTCCGCATCCCATCCCTCGCCGCCCTCCTCCTCACCACCTCCTGCCTCCACGCCGCCGAGAAGCCCAACATCATCGTCATCCTTGCCGATGACATGGGCTGGTCCGACCTCGGCTGCTACGGCGGCGAGATCGAGACCCCGCACCTCGATGCCCTCGCGGAAAACGGCCTTCGTTTCACCAGTTTCTACAACGCCGCGCGCTGCTGCCCCACCCGCGCCTCACTCCTCACCGGCCTCTACCCGCACCAGGCGGGCGTCGGCCACATGGCCGCCAGCACCCCTTTTCCCGGCTACCAGGGAAAGCTGAACCGCAGCTCCGCCACCCTCGCCGAGGTGCTCAAGCCTGCCGGTTACGCCACCCTTATAACCGGCAAGTGGCACGTCGGATCCGGCGCGGGCCACGAGCCGCTCGACCGCGGCTTCGACCGCTTCTGGGGCACCCCCACCGGCGGCGGCGTCTATTTCAAGGAAGCCCTGAAAGTCCGCCCCGAAATCCGATTCAAGAACGGCCGCGAAACCATCGACCCGCCCGACGACCTCTACGTCACCGACGACTTCACCGACCGCGCCATCGAGTTCATCGAGGCGGAGAAAGGGAAACCCTTCTTCCTCTACCTTGCCCACATCGCCCCGCACTGGCCGCTCCAGGCGAAGCCCGACGACATCGCGAAATACAAGGGCCGCTACGACACCGGCTGGGACGCTGTCCGTGAAAAACGCTTCGCCCGCCAGAAGGAACTCGGCGTCATCCCCGCCCGCTCCATCCTCCCGCCCCGCGATGAGAGGGCGAAGGCATGGGAGCAAATGCCGGAGGCTAAGCGCAAGGATCTCGCCCGCCGCATGGAGGTTTATGCCGCGCAGGTCGATTCCATCGACCAGAACCTCGGCAAGCTCGTCGCCAAGCTCAAGGAACTCGGCCAGTTCGACAACACCCTCATCCTTTTCCTCTCCGACAACGGCTGCTCCGCCGAGCCCGGCCCGGGCGGATTCAGCAGGGGCAGGAAAGGCGCGCCCATCGGCTCACCGGAGTCCTACGACAGCGCCGGCCTCGAGTGGGCCAACGCTTGCAATACCCCCTTCCGGAAATTCAAGATCGACACCCACGAGGGCGGCATCGCCACTCCTTTCATCGCCCATTGGCCCAAGGGCATCACCGCGAAGGGCCAGCTCCGCCGCCAGCCCGCCCACATCATCGACATCATGCCCACCCTCGCAGAAATCGCCGGAGCGGAGTATCCGCAGCAGGCCGCCGGGAAAAAAATCCTGCCCATGGAGGGAGCCAGCCTCCTCCCCGTCTTCGCCGCCGACACCGCCATCCCCCGCGATCTCTTCTGGGAGCACCAGGGCAACAAGGCCGCCCGCCGCGGCGATTGGAAAATCGTCACCCGCGCCAAGGAACCTTGGAAACTTTACGACCTCCAGACCGACCCCACGGAAACCACCGACCTCGCCAACAAGGAGCCGGAAAAACCGCCGAACTCGCCGCCCTCTGGCAAGCCTGGGCCGACCGCTGCGGCGTCATGGAGTTCAGCGAGGTGAACCGGCGGAAGTGAGGTCAAGGCATGATGGCGTCTGATACGGCTTGGATGGGCGTTGGCATGCTGTAATTTCCCCATCCGCAACCCCGCGCACACCTCTATCCGAACACCAGCGCCGTCCGCGAGGTGGTGTAGATTTTCATGATTCCATGCTCATCAACGGGGTAGTCGAAGGAGTGGTCGATGCGGGCGTGGCCGCCGAATTTCGCGGCATCGGAATCGAGGAGGAGCCGGTGGGTTTCCTTGCGGAAAGGATGCGCGGCGTATCCGAAGTGGGATTTTGTCGGCGAGAGGTTGATGACGAAAATCAGGTTCGCGCGCTCGGCGATGAGGATCTGGTTTTCGTGATCCACGTGGAGGAGCTGGGCGGGCCGGGATTCCAAAAGTTTCCGCTCCTTGGCGAGCGCGACGAGATCGCGATCCCACTCGGCGAGCCACGCGTATTTCAGGGCGGGATTATCTAACAGCGACCACTGGCGGCGGCAGTAGTGGTAAGCACCAGCCGTTGCCCTCGCGTGGGAAATCGAGCCACTCGGGATGGCCGAACTCGTTGCCCATGAAGCTGAGCCAGCCCTCGCCGCCGAAGGCCAATGTCAGCAGGCGGATGACCTTGTGGAGAGCGATGCCGCGCTCGATGACCGGGTGCTTGTCCTCGGCGGTCATGTGCCAATACATCTCCTTGTCCATGAGCCAGAAAGCGAGGGTCTTGTCGCCGACGAGTGCCTGATCGTGGCTTTCCGCGTAGGCGATGGTGGCCTCGCCGTGGCGGCGGTTGGTGAGGACGCCCCAGAGCTCATCGAGGTTCCAGTCCTCGTCGCGCTTGTGCTTGAGGAGCTTGATCCAATGATCCGGGATGCCCATAGCGAGACGGTGGGTAAAACCAACGCCGCCCTCCGCGTTCGGGCGGCACAGGCCGGGCATGCCGGACATGTCCTCGGCGACAACGATCGCACCGGGCTTGATTTCCGAAATGAGCTCATTGGCAAGTTTCAGGTATAGGATGGCGTCCTCGTCTGCATCGGGGCCGAAGTAATCGTCGTAGGAGCCGAAGGCGCGGTTGCCGTGGGAGTGGTAGAGCATCGAGGTGATGCCATCGAAGCGGAAGCCGTCGAAGCGATATTCCTCCAGCCAGAAGCGGACGTTGGAGAGCAGGAACTGCCGCACCTCCGGGCGCGCGTAGTCGAAGCATTTCGAGTCCCACTGCGGATGGTCGCCTTTTTCCCCGGCGTGAAAATACTGATGGCCGGAGCCGTCGAAGTCGTTGAGTCCCTCCGCCATGTTTTTCACGGCGTGGGAGTGAACGATGTCGAGTATCACGGCGATGCCCATGCCGTGCGCGGTGTCCACAAGGTATTTCAGATCCTCCGGAGTGCCGAAACGCGAGCAGGCGGCGAAAAAGGAGGATACGTGGTAACCGAAGGAGCCGTAGTAGGGATGCTCCTGCACGGCCATAAGCTGGACGGTATTGTAGCCAGCCTTTTTCACGCGGGGCAGCACCTCGTCCGCGAACTCGCGGTAGGTGTGCACGCGCGGTTCCTCGCCCGCCATGCCGGTGTGGCTTTCGTAGATGAAAGGGGCGGTGACCACCGAGGGGTCGAACTTGTGTTTCCAAATGTAAGGCTCCGGCGGGCTCCAGATCTGACCGGAGTAATCATGCGAAACGGGATCCTGCACCGCGCGGGTGATGGTGGCGGGGAGCCTGTCGCGCATCGATCCGTCCGCTCCGTGAATGCGGAGCTTCACCTTCTGCCCATGAGCGAGGGTGCCGGGCGGGAGTTTCAGCTCCCACACGCCCTCCCCGTTTTTCGAGAGGGGGTGGGAGTCGCGGTTCCAGTTGTTGAAATCACCGATGAGAAAAACAGCTTTCGCCCCCGGCGCCCACTCGCGGACCGTCCACTCGTTGGCGGCGGCGTTGAAGTGAATCCCGCTGTATCTGTGGCCGCGCGCGTAGGCGGAGAGCGAACCGGACTTCGCGCGGATCTCCGCAAGCGTCTCCTGGAAGCGGCGGCTGCGGCGGTGGATCGCCTCTGTCTGAGGCTCAAGCCAGGGATCGTTTTTCACGATGATCGGAATTTCCTCTTCCATGCCGCGATGGAACACCGCCCGGGGTATCATGGGAAACGAAAAGGAACATGAGAGGCTGGCAAATTGATGGCGTGACCCTGATTGACTATCCTACCGCCACACTCCTGACACACGAACCACTCAGGCAGGCCGTCGGAAGATGATTTGGACTGCGGCAGCCTGCTGCCGCTTTCCGTGAGACAGCCTGCCTGCCCGCCGTAGCTTCAGCGAAGGCTGGGCTGTCAACGGCGAAGGATCGGAAGTGAGCGCGCCGCCACCTGCCAATGCCGTCGGCTCGCAGCAGGCTGCATGGCCGAAAGCGGCAGCAGGCTGCCGCAGTCCAAAGCCTTCGGCGCAGAAACCTGATCTCGAAATCTCGCGCCGGGTTGCCGCGCCGAAATTGAAACTTGGTCGCCCGCCTCCGGACGCTAGCCTCGCGCCCATGACCCTCGGCGCGATCCACCTGCAGTTCACCTATTGGGATTGGGTCGTGCTTTTCGGATACCTGCTGCTGACGACCTGGGTGGGGCACGCGATGAAGGGCAAGAACGCCACGATCAAAGATTTTTTCCTCGGCGGTCGATCGTTGCCGTGGTGGGCGGTGACGGGTTCTATCATCGCCACGGAAATCAGCGGCGTGACTTTCATCGGGGTGCCGGGGATGCTGTTCGCGCTGGAGGGGGATTTCACCTACCTGCAGTGGGCGATCGGCTCCATCATCGCCCGTTTCATGGTCGCGCGGTGGTTCGTGAAAGTCTATTATGAGCGCGAGATCTACAGCCCCTACGACTACATGGGGAACCGGATCGGGAACGGCGCGAAGACGCTTGCCACGGTGCTTTTCACGCTCGGTAGCGTGCTCGGTCAGAGCGTGCGCGTGCTTGTCGCGGCGATCCCGCTGCGCGTCGTCACCGGCCTGCCCATCGAGTGGAGCATCCTCATCATCGGCGTGTTCGCGATCGGTTGGACGCTGATGGGCGGTATGAGTACGGTGATCTGGACCGACGTGATGCAGTTCCTGCTTTTCGCCATCGGCGGCACAGTGGCGCTGTTCTGGCTGGTCGGAGGGATTGAGGGCGGCTGGGTGGGTTTCTGGGAAACGGCGCAGCAATACAAGCGCACGCGGCTCTGGGATTTCACCTTCGGATTCCGTGCGGAGCTGCAGTTCACTTTTTGGGTCGCCATCTTCGCGGTGCCTTTCCAGAACCTCACCGCCTTCGGCGTGGATCAGCTCAACGCGCAGCGCATGTTCTGTTGCCGGGATGCGAAGGCGGCAGGGAAAGCGCTGATCTTCAGTTCCATCGGCCAAGTTCTTACGCTACTGATGCTGATGGTCGGCGCGGCGCTCTTCGTCTGGTACCATCAGCGCCCTTTCACGGCGGATGAGGCGACGCTGGTGAAAGCCGGTTCGGAAACGGTGGCGGGCAGCAATGTGCGCGTGACCGGCGAGAAGGATTTCATTTTCCCGATGTGGATCGTGACCACCCTGCCGCCCGGCGTGAGCGGCCTGCTGCTGGCCGGCATCTTCGCCGCCTGCATCTCAAGCCTCGACTCCATCCTCGCCGCGCTCAGCCAGACCACTCTCTCCGCCTTTTATCATCCAGAGCGCCGCACCGAAGAGGAACTCGCAAAAATGGATTTGGTGAGGAAATCCCGCTACCTCGTGATCGGCTGGGGACTCGCCCTCACAGGATTTACCCTGCTCCTCAACTTTGTGCGCGAGGATATCCCCATCCTGCCGCTCGCCTTCGGAATGACTGCCTACACGATGGGGCCGCTGCTCGGCCTGTTGCTCTGCGCGCTGATCGGGCGCGCCAATATCACTGGCCTCTCCGTCGGTGCGGCGCTATCCATTCTGTTGGTCGTCTTCGTCCGGATCGACTTCTGGGTGCTCTGGATCAAGGCAGGCCTTCCGTTCGAAGCCCTCGCTGCCTTGCCTACGCTCGATCTCAACGCCGCAGGCACCGGCCTTGTCCCCGTGTTTTCCTTCGTCTGGGCATGGCCCATTACCACCATCATCACCTTCTGCTGCGGCTATCTCACAGCATCCTCCACCCGGCCGCACGCCGGTAAAAATGTGTGACGCGCACGTCACATCGCCGCCCCCTCATTTTCAAGCGCTTATGCGGTTTTCACCTGATAGACAGCGCAACTGCTTCGGAAAAGCGAATCAAAACTCCGGTCAAGTTTTAAAAAAACATCCCGTGGAACGCTTGTGGAATGCGGCGAAAAAGTCACAGCTGTTAGAAGTGCTCCAAAAAAAATTCCGGCGTGCGAAATCACTGTCCATCTTTACGAACCGTTCCGTGTGGTGCGCCCATGGGGGGAGCCGAAACGGAATTTTTTAAAAGCCATGAAACAACCATCGATGGAACTCGGGGAAAACGTCCCCGCCGCACAGGAGCCGCAAGACCAAGCGCACGGCTCGATCCATGATGAGGGTGATTGGGCGAAAATTGAGGAGAGCTTACGCAAGTCTATCGGCAGTGACGCGTTCCAAAGATGGTTCGGCGCGGCGTCATGGGGCGGTGCCTCCAACGGCCAGGGAACCGTGATCGTTCCCGGTGAAATCCATCAGGTCTGGATCGAGACAAATTACCTGCCGGAACTCCTTTTCGCCGCCGGCCAGGCGCAAGAAGGGCTGCACAAGATCAGCATCGTCGTCGCGGAAACGGAAGCGACCGGCGAATCTCCCACCACCATCACCTTGCCTCAAGTCCGCAAGGAGATGCCGGGCGAGATGCTCGACAAGCGCGCCGCCGCCGCTGGACTCAATCCCGGCTACACGTTCGACAATTTCGTGGTCGGCGGCAACAGCCAGTTCGCCCACGCCGCCTGCGAGGCGGTGGCGACGAAACGCAGCGTCGGCTACAACCCGCTCTTCATCCACGGCGGCTCCGGCCTCGGGAAAACTCACCTCATGCACGCCATCGGCCGCGAGATCCTGCGCCGCCGCCCGGATTGCCGCGTGATCTACCTCACCTGCGAGAAATTCACCAACGAGTTCATCGAGGCGATCCGCAAGGGCGAGATCGAGAAATTCCGCCGCCGCTACCGCAGCTCCGACGTCCTCCTCATCGACGACGTCCAGTTCCTCGCCGGCAAGGAACGCTCGCAGGAGGAGTTTTTCCACACCTTCAACACCTTGCTCGACGGCCGCAACCAGGTCGTCCTCACCAGCGACCGCCCCGCGTGCGAGATCAAGAGCATCGAGCCGCGCCTCATCTCCCGCTTCGAGTGCGGCCTCGCCGTCGAGCTGCAGGCGCCGCAGATCGAGACCCGCATCGCCATCCTCCATAAAAAAACGGCGGAGTGGAAAGTGTCCATCGACGAGTCCGTGCTGCTTTTCCTCGCCGACAAAATCCGCTCGAATGTTCGACGTCTCGAAGGCGCGCTCGTTCGCGTGGCCACCTTCGCCTCGCTCGCTGGGGAAAGCGTGTCCGTCCAGAAGGTCGAGTACTTATTGCGGGATTTCATCCAAGAGGAGGCCAGCCGCCAAGTGACCGTCGACGGCATCCAGCGCGCCGTCGCGGAAACCTTTGACTTGCGCCTCGCTGACATGATCTCACGCCGCCGCCCGGCAAGCATCGCTTTTCCCCGCCAGATCGCCATGTATCTGAGCCGCAGCCTCACCCACAACTCCCTCGTCGAGATCGGCGAGTGCTTCGGCGGGCGCGACCACGGCACGGTGATCCACGCCTGCAAGAAGGTCGCCTCCGAGATCGACAAGCAACCGGGCCTGCGGGAACGGATCGAGCGCATCGAGCAACAGTTGCGCAGGTAGGGAACACAGTCACCGCATTCGCGCCAAAGTGTGCTTGCAGGGAATGACCTGCGGTGTAATCTGGCTTTGCAACGGCTTATGCTAGTTCCCGCAACTCAAACCACACCACGACCATGACCGAGAATCCATTTTCCACCCCGCAAACCGCCGGAGCGCCTTCCGTTTCCGACGCCGTCTCCGAACTCCGCCATGCCGCCGGCGATTTCGCCTCAGCCACCGGCGCGGAAGCTACTAAGATAAAGCATCGCGCCGTCGAGACCGCACAATCCCTCAAAGCGAACGCCACCGAGAAAGCCGACCACTTCAAGGCCGTCGCCACCGAGAAAGCCCAGCATGCCAAGGAATCCGCCCAGCACCAGTGGGATGAGACCCGCGTGAAAGCCAGAGAAATCCAAGTCACCGCCGAGGATTACATCCGCCAGAACCCGACCAAGGCCGTCCTCGGCGCGCTCGGCATCGGATTCCTCATCGGCCTCATCGCTCGGAACTGACCGCTGTGTCCGTGAGTATGGAAGCAGATCCAGCGCCTTCGGAAAACTTGGAGGCACCGCCCGGGAACGGAGCCAACGCCCTCCTCGGGCTTCTCGAATCGCGTGCGGCCATCCTTTCTTTAGAGGCGAAGGACGCACTCGGCTCCTCGCTCCTGAAGATCGCCCTGCTGCTCGTCTCGCTGCTCGGCGTCATCGGAGCGTGGGCACTCGCCGTAGCCGGTGCCGTCGGCGGCATCGCCTCCGCCATGGGTTGGGAATGGTTTCACGCCGCCTTCGCCGCCGCCGGATTTCACCTGCTTGTCGCCTTGATCGCGCTGCTTGTCGCGAAGGCGAGGAAATCCGTAATCTTCCCCGTCACCCGTGCCGAATTTGAGAAAGACCGCGAATGGCTCAACCAACTGAAAAATCGAAACAACTCGCCGCACTGATCCTGCAAGCGGAAGCGTCCCGGACGAAGCTGACGGAGACGCACGCACGCTTCAGGCGGAAGCTTGACTTGCCCGCGCGCATCAAGTCCTCCGTCACCGGCGCGCCGGCCAAGTGGCTCGGCGGATCACTGGCCGCCGGGCTGGCCGCCAGCCTGTTTTTCCGGCCTAAGAAAAAGAGGTTTCCGGCCAAAGCCGTCATCGTCAACAAGCAGCGAGGCCTCGTGTTCGGGCTGCTCACCCTACTGTTCACGCTTTCCAAGCCCGCCCTAAAGATTTACGCGACGAATCTGCTCCGGGATTACCTCGCGCGGCGCCTCACGGGAGCAGCCAGGCGCACGCCTCCATATTGACAGCCCGGCGAAATCCTGTCTTTTACAGCGCGGAGACAACATCCCCGCAACATCTCTTCCATAAAACTCCACCCATGTCCGAACACCAAGTCCTCGCTCACGTTGACGAATACCTGAAGCTCGGGCGCGAATACGATTGCTCCGACCTCCATCTCGCGACCGCGTATCCGCCCGCTTGGCGCCGCTTCGGCCAGCTTTCCCCGATTTGGCCCAACCACCCGCCGCTCAAACCCGAGGAAACGGAGAACCTCGTTCGCTCCTTCCTCGGGGAGAAGGAATGGAACCGCCTCGATGAGCGCGGCGACATCGACTTCGCCTACATCGGCAGCGACGGGCGATACCGCGCCTCCGTCGTCAAACAGCGCCTTGGTTACGACATGGCTTTCCGCATCATCAACGGCAAGCTCCGCAGCATGGAGGAGATCGGGCTGCCCATCGAGCACATCGTCCCCCTCACCCGCTACCAGAACGGCCTCATCCTCATCACCGGCTCCGTAGGCTCCGGGAAATCCACCACGCTCGCCTCCATCGTGGATTTCATCAACCAGGACCGCGATGACCACATCCTGACGCTGGAAGACCCTATCGAATACGTCTTCGAATCCAAGGGCTGCCACGTGAACCAGCGCGAGGTGCACAAGCACACGGAATCCTTCGCCCGGGCGCTGCGCGGCGCGCTGCGGGAAGACCCTGATGTCATCATGGTCGGGGAAATGCGCGACCTAGAGACCATCCAGCTCGCCCTCACCGCAGCGGAAACCGGGCACCTTGTGCTAGGCACTCTCCACACCGGCAACGCCCCGCGGACGCTCGACCGGGTGCTCGACGTTTTCCCCACTGACCAGCGCGACCAGATCCGCATCATGGTCTCCGAATCCCTACGCGGCATCCTATCCCAGCAGCTCGTCCCGCTCGCGGCCGGTGAGGGCCGCGTGCTCGCCACCGAGCTGCTCGTCAACACCCCCGCCGTCGCGAACTGCATCCGCGAGGGCAAGACCTACATGCTCCCCGGCGTCATGCAGACCGGCAAGCACGTCGGCATGGTCACCATGGACGAATCTCTCCGGCAGCTCTACATCAAAGGACTCATCACCGCCGAGGAACTCCTGTTCCGCTCCGATGACAAAGCGCAGATGCGCTCCTTCCTCAAGTCCTGAACCCGCCAAACTTCCCCAAAACCTCTCCCGCACATGGCTAGAATCGACGCCTACTTCAAACACCTGATCGCCAGCAAGGGATCGGACCTGCACCTTTCCGAAGGCCAGCCGCCTAAGATCCGCGTCCATGGCGCGGTCAAGCCCATCCCCGACGAGCCGATTCTCGAAGGCGAGTCCTTCAAGGAACTGCTCGCGGAAATCTGCGACAAGCGCGCCTTCGAAAGATACCTCGAGAACGGCGACCTCGACTTCGCCTACGAGATGGACGAGGACTCGCGCTTCCGCTGCAACTACCTCCAACAGCAAAACGGCCTCGCCGCCGTCTTCCGGCTCATCCCCACGGAAATCATGCCCCTGGAAGCGCTCGGCGTGCCGGAGGTGGTCAAGGAATTCGGCCACATGCGCTCCGGCCTCGTCCTCGTCACCGGGCCGACGGGTTCCGGAAAATCAACAACGCTCGCGGCGCTGCTCGACTACATCAACACGAACTTTTCCCGCCACATCATCACCATCGAGGAGCCGATCGAGTTCGTGCACCGCAACAAGAACTCCATCCTCACCCAGCGCGAGGTGCCGATCCAGACGCCTTCCTTCTCGGACGGGCTGCGCGCCGCCCTCCGCGAGGACGCCGACATCGTCCTCGTCGGCGAGATGCGCGACCTAGAGACGATCTCGCTCGCCCTCACCGCCGCAGAAACGGGGCTGCTCGTTTTCGGAACACTCCATACCAACAACGCCCGCAAAACCGTGGACCGTATCATTGACGTGTTCCCCGCCAACCAGCAATCGCAGGTCCGCACCATGCTCGCCGCCTCCCTGCGCGGCGTCGTAGCCCAGCTCCTTTGCAAGCGCGTGGACAAGCCCGGCCGCGTCGCCGTCCACGAGATCATGTTTGGCACACCCGCTGTCTCCGCCATCATCCGCGAGGGCGCGACCCAGAAACTTTACGACGTCATCACCGGCGGCAAGAGCGAGGGCATGCAGTTCATGGACGAGTCGATCTGGTCCAAGCTCCGCGAGGGCATGATCTCCCCCGCCGAGGCCTACATGAAGGCCATCGACAAGACCCGCTTCAAGAAGTTCCTCCCGAAGGAACAATCCCACCTCGGCGACGCCTCCGGCGAGAACCCGCTCTCGCACTGAAAGGTCACTCCGCAACCCCTGTGCCCAAAAGTCAGTCTAACTAGGAAGGCTACTTGATCGGTTCCCCGTCCGTATCGTTTTCAGTGCCGTCCGTAGCCGGTTCCATTGGGCAATGTCCCGCAGGATCCTTACCTCTGAAAAACCTGAAAATTATTTCATATTTTCTTGAAATACTAAGATTGCCGACCACTTTTGCAGCTAGGTGACGATTGGCAGCAATCCAGCTGTCGCGGATACCCGCCTCAAACAAACAAACTAAACCCTCGAAAAACATGGAAATATCAGTTGAACAACACCAGCTAGTGGCGAATTTCTTTTCGCTGACCATCGCGGCCATGGCCGCTGCCACCGCATTCCTGTGGATCAATCGTTCGCAGGTCTCGGATCGTTACAAGACCGCGGTCACTGTCAGCGGGATCGTCACCTTTATCGCCCTGTATCACTACTGGCGCATTTACGGGAGCTGGAACGAAGCCTATCAGGTCGTGGACGGCACGCTCGTTGCAACGGACAAGCCCTTCAACGACGCCTACCGCTATGTCGATTGGCTGCTCACGGTGCCTCTTCTCCTAGTCGAGCTGATCCTAGTGATGAAGCTCACGGCCTCGGATACGTTCAAGAAATCCGTGCGTCTTGGCGCACTGGCCGCGCTCATGATTGTCCTCGGCTACCCGGGTGAGATCTCCGACGTCGCGGGAACCCGCTGGCTCTGGTGGAGCCTCTCGATGATCCCGTTCCTTTGGATCGTATATGAACTCTTCATCGGCCTCAGAAGCGCCCAAGATGCGCAGCCCGAATCTGCGAAGGGTCTCATTGGAGCCGCACGTTACCTGGTGATTGGCTCATGGGCTTTCTACCCTATCGTGTTCCTTTTCCCTATGCTTGGCTTGTCAGGCGCGGCGGCGGAAACCTTCGTCCAGATCGGCTACTCGGTGGCGGATATCGTGGCCAAGGCAGTGTTCGGCATCCTGATCTTTGCGATTGCGATGAGGAAGACGGAGGCCGAAAAAGGAACCGTTACGCTGTAAGAACGTAGCCTCACGAGAAACCCGTGACCCTTACCGCAAAATCCCCCGCTGTATCCCTTCCGGCATGGCTGGAACGGGTGAACTTCAAGGTGGAGAGGGACTTTGGAGTCGAAGTGTTCGGCTTGGTGGGCGACAGTGTCGCCGCAGCCTTCCGCCATCACTTCGGTTCCAGCGGAAAACAGTCACGAGCCTATCTCAGCATAAGAACGAGTCAAGCGCTTGGGCACGATGCCCAAGCGCTACTCGCCTTCGCAGCCTGCGTGGAGACCCTTCACAATGCATCCTTAATTCAGGACGATTTTCAGGATGGCGCTCTAGAGCGGCGCGGGCATCCGACGGTTCACGCCGTGTTCGGCCGGGACGTTGCGCTCGGCCTGGCCACGCGGCTTGTTTCCTCAGCTTTTGTTAGCCTTCAATCCTTCGATGCGAACGCCTCGGCCGGTGAACTGGTCAGGCATGTACACCGAGCATTGAGCGATACCATCTGCGGCCAAACCCGCGACCTTCAAACGGAAAAGGAACGAACGGTTGATGAACTTTTGGCCATTGCCAGACATAAATCTGGGCCGCTTTTCGCGCTCGCCCTTGAACTTCCGCTTCTCGCTGCCAACCACCACCAAGCCTTGCCGGACGCCCATGAGAGCGCCTGTCTTTTCGGGCTCGGCTATCAGATCCTAGACGATATCAAGGATCAGCGGATGGATAGGCTGCAACCGAACGATGCCAATATTGTCAACGCACTCGCAAAAGACCGCAGTATCTCAGACCCGGTGGCTTTCGCGCGGGAACTTGCAAAAAACCAGCTCGAAAAGGCGCAGGAACTCGCCTCTGATCTGCCCATGGGGAGTGGATCCTGCCTGCAGGAAATGGCTGGCAGCCTTCTCAAAACCCTGATGGCGCCCAATGGCTAATGCCGTAGCGATGGCTAATGCCGTAGTAATCGGAGGTGGGTTTGGCGGAATGGCCGCGGCACTCCGGCTTCGCGCCAAAGGGCATGAGGTCACGCTCGTCGATCGCTGCAAGCGATTGGGCGGACGCGCCCAGGTGTTCGAAAGGGACGGATTCCGCCACGACGCCGGACCGACCGTGCTGACGGCACCTTTCCTTTTCGACGAGCTTTTCGAGCTCTTCGGCAAGAAGCGCAGCGACTACATCGAATTCAGGGAACTCGATACCTGGTACCGCTTTCATTTCCATGACGGCAGCCACTTTGATTACGGCGGCGGGATCGAGGACACTCTCGAAGAAATCGCGCGGCTGAGCCCTCAGGATGTGGACGGCTACAAGAAACTGTTAGATCATTCGAGGCGCATCTTCGACGTCGGCTTTACGCGACTTGCCGACCAACCTTTCCATTCGATCGGAACGCTTGTCGCGCAGGTTCCCAATCTCGTGCGCCTTGGCTGCCACCGCACCGTCTGGCAGCTGGTGTGCAGATACCTCAAGGACGACCGCCTGCGCCGGGCATTCTCGATCCAACCGCTGCTTGTCGGTGGCAATCCTTTCGAGACAACCTGCATCTACAGCCTGATCCACTATCTGGAGCGGAAATGGAGCGTCCACTTCGCAATGGGAGGAACCGGTGCTCTTGTGGACGCGCTTGAGCGGTTGATGCTGGAGAGCGGGATCAAAATCCGGACAGGCGTGACGGTTTCCTCCATCCGCACCTCCGGGCGCCGCGCCACCGCTGTGGAGTTCGAGGATGGCGGATTCATTCCCGCCGATCTCATCGTGTCGAACACCGATCCGCTTCATCTCTACCGCGATCTGATTGACCGGAAGGTGCAATCGGGTTTTTTCCAGATCAAGAAGCGCCGGATGCAACAGTCGATGGGCTTGTTCGTGCTTTTCTTCGGCACTGCGCGCCAGTATCCGGATATCGCACACCACACAATCTGGTTGGGTGAGCGTTACCGGGAGCTGATCGATGAGATCTTCCATGGCGACAAGCTTCCGGATGATTTCTCGCTCTATCTCCACCGTCCCACCGCCACCGACCCTAGCTTCGCGCCGGATGGCTGTGATTCGTTTTACGTCCTCGCCCCGGTGCCCAACCTCAAGGCTTCGATCGATTGGGAAAGCGAGGGCCCGCGCCTGCGCGACCGCATCGTGGCCGCACTCGGGCGGACGATCATGCCCGACCTGGGCAACCAGATCCGCTCCGACTTCTTCATGACGCCGGTGGACTTCGAAAAGGATTACCTGAGCGTCGATGGCAGTGGGTTTTCGGTCGCCCCGATTTTTTCACAATCGGCATGGTTCCGGTTTCACAATCGTTCGGAAACTTTGGATAACCTTTATCTGGTGGGCGCGGGATCACACCCGGGGGCTGGAGTCCCCGGCGTGCTCTGCTCGGCCAAGGTGGTGGATCGCCTGACGACAAACCTGCTCTGATGCCCGACGACCCTCAAAAGACATTCGAAAGGAAAAGCCGCTCCTTCTCTCTGGCTGCGCGGCTTTTTTCCCCGGGGACCAGAGCCGACATCGCCCGCTTGTATTGTTTTTGCCGCTACGTTGACGACCTTGCCGACGCAAGCGCGCAGGGCGAGCCCGAACGCCTCGATCACATCGCGGAGACGATAGGAAATGGTGCGGCCGAAACCACCGATCCGATCGTGCAGGATTTCCTGGATCTAGCCAAAGACCGGGGGTTACCCATGGCGGCGGCCTACGAGTTGGTCGAAGCACTGCGCGCGGATTGCGGCCCGAGGGATATCCTGACCGAAGACGCGTTGAAAAACTTCGCTTACGGCGTGGCCGGCACGGTGGGGCTGTTGATGCGGCCCATCCTCGGCGCGGATGATGTGCGCGCGGCACCCTTTGCCATCGACCTCGGAATGGCTCTCCAGTTCACGAACATTGCCCGGGATGTGAGCGAGGACGCCGCCCGCGGGCGCTACTACCTGCCTGCCGAATGGGTGGCTCCCGCCGAAATCCGCAGTGCGCTCGATGACGCAAACCCCGACGCGATCGCGGCAGTGGACGAAGCGGTCGGGCGTCTCCTCGGGCTTGCCGGAAAATTCTACCAAAGCGCCCGAAACGGCCACGGTTTCATCCCGCCACGCAACCGGCTCGCGGTGTATTTCGCGCTCCATATTTACGAGGCGATAGGGCTTAAGATTCAGCGGAAAGGCAGCGGGGCGTGGAAGACGCGCATCCACCTCGGGCTATTGGAAAAGCTCTGCGTCGCCTTCGCCGCGGTCCCGGGCTATTTCCGGTATAAGCGCTTCGTATGGGATCAGCCGAACCCTCCCGTTCATGCGGCGGCGCTCCATCCCCCTTTCACCCTTGGCCGGCGATGAGCTATCTCGGGTTTCTCGTCTGTTTTGTAATCGCGCCCGGAATCGTTCTGGTCGCGGCACTTCATCAGGTTCATCGGGGCAACGCCCACCTGCGCCGACACTGGTGGGGCGCCGCCATCCTGGCCTTGATTGCGATCGTGTGGACGACCCCATGGGACAGTGCGATCATCCATCGCGGTGTCTGGACTTACGGTGAAGACCGGGTGCTGGGCACCTTCCTCTCCGTTCCCATCGAGGAGTATGCGTTCATGGTGTTGATGCCGTTTTTCAATGGTGGCGTCATCGCCTGGCTCCTGTCCCGGAAGGGTGTCGTCCGCACCCGCTGGCGCGACCGGCAAACCGCTGCGCGCAGGGCTTTGCTGCTCGGTGCCCTGCTCCTCTGGGTCGCCGGTGGCCTTTGCCTTCGGACGGAGTCCGGCACCTATCTGGGGGCGATCCTGGTCTGGTTCATCCCGCCGCTGGCGATCCAAAGTTGCTTCGATCCATCGCTATTGAGGCATCACTGGCGCGGTGTTGCGGCCGGCACCCTTCTGCCTGCGGGCTACCTCTCCATGGCCGATGCGTTTGCGATCCGGGAAGGGATCTGGACGATCCAAGCCCCGACCCGGACGGGCATCGAATTCGGTGGCCTGCCCATGGAGGAGGCGCTCTTTTTCTTCGCCGTCAGCCTGCTAATCGCCCAAGGGCTGTATCTCTGGCACAGCCTTTTCACGGAATCCACCCCATGAACACGCCCTTTGCATGGTGTCCGCTGACGCCTCCGGCAGGATCGTCCCGGGTGGGTTGGATCGAGATTGCGGCTCGCCTCGGCATGTTGGGTGCCATCGGCGGGGGGGTCTTGCAAGTGAGCCTTGGCTGGATCGAGGGACCCGCGCTTTTTCTCCCCCTGATCGCAAGCGCGCTGCTCTTTGGCCTGCCCCACGGAGCAGTCGATCACCTTGTCGTTCTGGGATTGGCAGATCTCAAGCTGCGGCCACGGGCACTTGCCGCTGTTTGTGGGGTTTACCTGCTGCTGGCCGCCCTGTTCGCGTCGCTCTGGGTTTTCACCCCTTCGCTCGCAGTCGTGGCTTTCCTTCTGATGACGATCTACCACTGGGGCTGGGCGGATACCGCTTATGAAATGACCTGCCGCTCCTCCGTTTCACTGGGAAAAAGCCCCGGGCTACGTCTTGTCCACAGCGCCCTGCGCGGCCTCATCCCGATCGGCCTGCCCTTCGTGAGCTTTCCACAGGAGACCGCTGCCTTCGTGCAGAGCTGCACGGCCATTTTTGCGGATGCAGCTCCCCCGACCGGCTCCTGGAGAAACATCATAGCAGCGGCGCTCGTGCTTTTATCCTGTGCCGAGCTGGCTTTCCTCCTGCGCCAGCGCGGAACGAACGGACGCGGACGCATGTTCTTCGAGACCTTGGTTCTCATCGGATTCTTCTCGCTCGTCCCGCCCTTGGTTGCCATCGGCTGGTATTTTTGCCTCTGGCATGGCCTGCGCCACGTCCTCCGGCTCTGCCGCTACGCCGACCAAAGCGGGGAAGGGATACCATCTCCCCGCGCATTGCTGCTTTTTTTCCGCCGGGCGCTGCCCTTCACCCTCGCCTCCGTCGGGCTACTGCTGCTGGCTGCCCTTTTCCTCCCGGTATCCGGAAATCTCCCGGACTGGATCGCGCTGTATCTCGTTTTGATCTCCGCCCTCACCTTCCCCCACGTCTTGTTGGTCAAGTGGATGGATCACCGGGAATGGCGGTCGGGCGGAGCGGGGAAACGAGATTCGATCCAATCAACGTGACCGGTCTCCCACGTCCGGCTCATGGGCTTCGAAAGCTACTCGGGCACCTCGTCGCCCAGGATCTTGTCGATCGAGGCGACGCGCTCCCACGGGCAGCGCTTGCGCTGGTATTTTTTCCAGACGATGTCCCGCAACGCGCGCCAGACCTCCTCGGGCGGCTGGTCCAGGATTTCCCAGTCGGGATCGGTCTTCAGGGTGGTGATGATGCGCCATTCGTTGCCGTGGAAATTGGCGCGGAAAAACCGTTTCCCCTCCTCCGTCCGTTCGTTCCACTCGTGCGCTTCCATGCCCCCGAGTTTGCGGACACCCGCCACGTTGTCGAGGCGCGAGTCTCAGCTCTCGAAATACGTGTATCCGGCCAAGCCTTCGCGGTAGAGATCCATGATCTCCTTGCGCTCCTTGGGCGAGATGCGGCCTGTCTTTCACCGTCTGCTGTTCAATCCAGCTTGCCGCCAAGACTTCGGTCACACCGGCTTTCCCGGGATGGCTTGTGACGACCTCCACCCAGACGGCACTCGGGATGATGAGTTTTCCAAACAGGTCGTGCAGCAAATCCAGCCTGCCAATCCTGCACAACGCGATCAATGGTGATGAGTCAGCGACGACGATCATGACGGGTCAGCGTGGCAGGGAGGCAAGAGCGGCAGCGTCCTCCAGAGCATCGGCCACATCGTAATGAGGGCCCAGCTTGCGACTGGCGAGGTGGCACTGAAAGACGCCCACTGGCAGGAGGGCAAACTCCGCCGCCTTGCCCAGCGAAAGCCGATCCATCTGGAACAGCGAAATGGCCAGCTCAAGCCGGACGTCGTCCAATGTCATTCGCGCACTTGCTAGCGCTTCAGCGGGAATGTCGAGGCTGAGTGTCGCGTTCATGGCAGTAAACATTGCGTATGGGTGATTTCAATTCAAGTAAAAGCCCGCTACACGGCAAAGGCACGCCGGGCATCGGGAACTCAGCTCTCGAAATATGTGTATCCGGCCAAGCCTTCGCGGTAGAGATCCATGATCTCCTTGCGCTCCTTGGGCGAGATGCGGCCTTCGTTGACGGCTTTCTCGGCGAAGTTCCGGAATTTCGAGACGAGTTCCTTGGGGTCGAACTCCACGTAGCTGAGCACGTCGGCCACGGTGTCGCCCTCGACCTCGTGGGTATACACCGGCTTGCCTTTCTCAAGATGGACGCCGACGACGTTGGTGTCGCCAAGGAGGTTGTGGAGGTCGCCGAGGGTTTCCTGATACGCGCCGACGAGGAACGCGGCGACGTAGTAGGGTTCGTCCGGCTTGAAATCGTGGAGGTGGAGGGTTTTCGCGACGTCTTCCTTGTTGATGAAGCGGTCGATCTTGCCATCGCAGTCGCAGGTGATGTCGGCGATGACGGCGCGGTGCTTGGGACGCTCGCCGAGGCGGTGGATGGGCATGACAGGGAAAAGCTGGTCGATGGCCCAGGAGTCGGGGAGGGATTGGAATAGGGAGAAATTCCCGTAGTAGAAATCGGCGAGGCCGAGGGACAGCTCGACGAGATCTTCGGGCACGTCGTCCATGTCGGAGATCATGTTGGAGATGCGCGTGAGGATATGCCAATACCATGCCTCGGCGAGGCCGCGCTCGCGGAGGGTGGCGGCGCCGTAGATGAACATGGCGCGCACCTGGTCGCGGTAATAGACGGCGTCGTTGAGGGATTCTTGGAGGTTCTTGCGGCTCAGGGTCTTGTTGACGTGGAACAGGTTGGTGAGGTTCTGCGGGGCTTTTTCCGGCATCACCGGTTCCTTGTCGGTGGTCTGCGCGGAGGTGACGTCGAGGATGTTGAAAACGAGGACGGAGTAGTAGGAAACCACGGCGCGGCCGGACTCGGAGATGAGGTTCGGATGTTTCACGCCGACCTTGTCGCACTGCTGGGCGATGACCTCGACGATGTCGGTGCAGTATTCCTGGATCGAGTAGTTGCAGGAGGAGGCGAAGTTCGTGTGCGAGCCGTCGTAGTCCACGGCCATGCCGCCGCCGATGTCGAGCACACCCATCGGCGCGCCTTCCTTGACGAGATCGCAATACATGCGGACGGCCTCCGTCGCGCCCTCGCGGATCGCGGCGATGTTCGGGATCTGGCTGCCCTGGTGGTAGTGGAGCATTTTCAGGCAGGGCAGATGGCCGCTGGCTTTTAGGGAATCCACCACGCCGATGACCTGCGCGGCGTTGAGGCCGAACACGGATTTGTCGCCTGCGGATTCCTGCCAGTGGCCGGAGCCTTTCGTGGAAAGGCGGATGCGGATGCCAAGGTTCGGCAGCACGCCGATGCGGCGGGAGCGCTCCAGGATGAGGTCGAGCTCGCTGGGCATTTCCAAAACAAGCATCACTTTAAGCCCCATTTTCTGGGAGTGCAGGGCGAGGTCGATGAACTCCTCGTCCTTGTAGCCGTTGCAGATGATGTAGGCCTCGGTATCGTGCATGTGCGCGAGCGCGGCGATCAGCTCGGGCTTCGATCCCGCCTCGAGGCCGTAGTGGTATTGTTTGCCGAACTCGGCAATCTCCTCGATCACCTGGCGCTGCTGGTTCACCTTGATCGGATACACCCCGCGGTATTCGCCGGTGTATTTGGTGACGCGGATCGCCTCGCGGAAGGCCTCGTTGATCTCGGTGATGCGGGAGTGCAGCAGGTCGCGGAAACGCAGCAGCACGGGCAGGTGCGTGCCGCGGTCGCGCAAGTCCTTCGATGACATTGTGGAGGGAAACATGGGCGTCGCCTTCCTTGTCGGCGAGCTTGACGGTCACGTGGCCGTCATCGTTCACGCCGAAGAAACCGTGACCCCACGTATCCACGCCGTATAGCTCCGACGATTTTTCGGGAGTCCAGGAAGGGCGGGCTTTGGGCTTCGGAAGCTTGGCGGGCTTGGCGGATGGGGCTGCGGCAGGTGGAATCACGCGCGAAACTTGCACGCTACGGCGGAAGTTTCAATGGGATTCAAGCACGTGATCAGGCGATGACGGTCGTGGAGAACGCATGAGACCGAAGAGGAAGATTTTGCTGCCACCGGAAGAAGATGAAGTGGGCAGAGGTCACGAAGGACGGTCTGCCTGCCACGGCATTTCCCCACGTGGGTCATCGAAAAATGTTGCGATGAAGCTCCTGACCCCTAAAGAAAGACCCCTAAAGAGAAAAGACTAAAAAGACCCCTGAATAAAATTTCTAATTTTTATCTTGAAAAATCCTATTTTAATTGTAAATATCTTTTAGGAAATTTTAGGCAAAAATACGTGAAAACGAAAGTGTGTATGCATCTGGGAAAAGGACTGGCACTTATCATGTCGATGGGTTTCACCCAGGCAGCGACTCTCTACTGGGATACCAATGGCGCTAGCGCTGGTTTTGGCAATGCGGCCGGAACATGGGGCGCGGACGGCGATGCTTGGTGGACGAGGTCTTCCTCAGGCAACTTCGCCAATGGAGGAACTGCTATCACAACGTCCGCCGACGTCCTTCACATCAACCAAAGCAACTTGGCCAACTTTTCGATGGCTGTGAGCGGTAATGTGGATGCCCTCAGGTTGGTGCTGCCAGGGACTTTCACATTTACGATTAATGGCTCTGGTACCATCCGCGTGCACACAAGCGGTGAGGATACTGATAACGCGGTGATTTCTGGCTCTAACGATTTGAATATGGTGGTGAATTCAAACCTCCTACTCGAGGCAGCTGCCAACTCCACGGTGGCACTCGGTGATCAGGGAGGCAACAACAGCAACGTCACGTTTAACGGTCTTATCACGAGCACGAACAAGGTTGATCTTCTCTATCGTGAAACTGGAACCCTCGGCTTAAATGCGACTGTGGACATTAAGGGCGGCAATTTCCGTTCTAGCTCTACCGTTCAGGCTCGAATACGCGATCAAACCGTGGGCAGTGGGGTGCTAGGTAGTGGCGTCCATCATGTCTTTAGATCCGGTCCACAAGGAGGACATGGAATTGACAAAGGGAGGCTTGTACTCGGGCAAAACCAGGCCTACACAGGCAACACGTTTTTGGAAGACGGGATTATTCGGCTCACGTCCAACACCTCACTGCCCTCCACAACCTCGGTTTTTTTGACCGATACTGCAGCCGCTGGTTCTCCGCTCATTGAATTAAACTTCACGGGTAGTAACAATATTTCTGGATTGCATATCCTAGGTGTGGAGCAGGTTGCCGGAGTCTATAATAGTAGCACGCACTCGTCCTACTTCACGGGCGCAGGCTCGTTGACGGTCATCCCAGAACCGGGAGTGATGAGTTGGTTGGCTTTGATTGGGCTCGGTGCTATCATGAGGCGCCATAAAAAAACTTCATAACATATTGATGAATCTTTTGCAATAGATAAAATTAATTAACAGTCAAAAAAACTACAACTAAAAACATGAAATCAAACATACTTAAAATGACGTTTAGCACCATGATGCTTTGCGGGATATCTGATGCTGCCACCACTATTTACGTCAGCGGAGGAGGCTTTGGGGCTCCATATTATGGGTTTTACTCCGACAGCGGCCTCACGCAGCCTCTCGACATTTATTCAGGCGGTTCAGACGGTCTTCAGATCGGCCAGACTTACACTTTCGTGAAAAGTGCTACATCCCATCCATTTTACGTAGGCGATAACGGCTACAACCAGCCGTCGAGCAATTTGATCTCCCTGACGGGGGACGGCTCAGCGGCCTCGGGCATTGGAGGTGGCCAGTCGTTCACCTTATCGTTCAATGGTTTCGATCCTAGCACAGACACCCTGACCTACTACTGCACTGCTCATAGTAGTATGGTGGGGACGCTGAATGTCATCCCGGAACCAAGCGGAAGCCTGTTGTTGATGATGAGCGCTAGCTTGCTTTTGATGAGTCGTCGGTCGCGGCCAAATTAAATCCCGTATTTTTTGTAGGGAACCACTGGATAAACAGGATACACGGAAGGAAGAGGGTTTGTATTTGGTTAGTTAGGGAGGATTATGGATCACGCGCCTACGCGATCCGGTATGACCCCGGCTCATGAACGGGCCATGCGGATGATCGCGGCGTCCTGTATCGGATCTTCCGGGCCCACGGCAAAACGCAGGAAGCGGAGGAAGCAGCGTGTGGCGGGCACCACGATTCCCCGTGGCATCACACGCAGGCCGATCATTTTCCGCTGGCTCTCCGGAAGGGTGAGATACGCGGCCTGGAAGAGCAGGCGGTAAACCACGCCGGCCATCCAGGGCAGCGGCGGGCGGCGTAGCCATTGGAGCACCTCGCGGGTCTCGTCGGTCACTGCGAGCTGCGGATCGAACTTCCGGATCTCCTCCAGGAGAGCGGCTTCGTCGCGCGGCGCATCAGCCAGACCCAGCGGCTCCACCGAGCGCGCCCACAAGCGGATGTAGGCGTCCGCGCCGCCGGGAATCGCTTTTGCGGAATAGGTCTGGTGGCAGCGCAAAAAGGAATCCATGAAAGCGATGTGCACCCAGAGCAGGAGCTCCGGATCCGAGGCGTCATATTCCCGGATATTTCCGGAGGCATCCCGGTATGTCCCGCGCACCTTGCCATGCATACCGCGCACGCGCGCCGCCTCGCGGAGAATCGCTTCTCGCGAGGCGTAGGTCGTCACCGTCAGCCATTGGATCGTGCCCGCCAGCCGCCCGAGCGGATCGTTTTTGTAGCGGGAGTGGTTCCTCACGCCGGCGAGGCTGCCGGGATGCAGCGCTTGCACAAGCAGGGCGCGGACACCGCCCACCAAGGTCGCCATGTCACCGTGCACAAGCCACGGCGCATCCTGCGGCACGAAAAAGCCCGGCCCCTCGCCCCCTGCCACCGTCCCGAGCCATGGCGGGATGCCGCTCGGATCCCCGCACAACAGGACGCGGAAACGCTTGCCGATCTGTTTCTGGATGAGGTGGATCATTGGGATATTCTCAGCGATGCGCTAGTGACGCGCCGATTCTGACCGGGTCAACCGGGAAATCCATTCCTGTGTTCGGAAAAGGCCGCGCTTCCTGGGAAGCGCGGCCTTGGGGGAATTCCGGGCGAGGCTGCCTTCCTGAAGTCCAAGGCTGTCTCTCATGGCTTTGGGAACCACCAAGCGACCGGATTTGCCAAGCGGTATGGTCATACTCATGGCATATACAACACCCTTTCATCCGCCACCCGGCAAACCCTATTTCTCTTCCCCATCCGCGATGGCCTGCAGCTCCTCCCAGCGGGTGTAGAGGGCGGCGGTGGCGGCGCGGGCGGCTTCGAGTTTTTCCATTTCAGCGGGGAGTTGTTCGTAGTTGCTGACCTGGAACTCGGGGTCGTTCATGCGGGTCTCGATGCTCGCGACCTCGTCCTCGGCGGCGAAGATGCGGTCTTCGATGGTGTCGAGTTCGACGCGTTCCTTTTGGGAAAGTTTGCGGGGTTTTTCCGCAGTTTTCGCCAAGGGTTTCAGGGCTTTGTAGGCCTTTGCCTGGTCTTTCAGCGCGGATTCGCGCTGCTGGCGTTTTTCCAGGTAGTAGGAATAATTTCCCGGCGTGACATGCAGGCCGCCGTCCTCGAAGGCGATGACCTGGTCGCAGATGCGGTCGAGGAAATAGCGGTCGTGGGAAACGACTAGGATGCTGCCCCCGAAGGCGGAGAGGGCTTCTTCTAACATGCGCAGGGAGGGTAAGTCGAGGTCGTTGGTGGGCTCGTCGAGGACGATGAGGTTGCCGCCGGTTTTCAGAACCTTCGCCAACATGAGTCGCGCCCGCTCGCCGCCGGAGAGGAGATCGACGCGTTCGTTGATGCGCTCGTTGTTGAACAGGAAGCGGCGGAGGTAGGCGCGCGCGCCAAGGGTTTCGTTGCCGAACTGGACTTTCTCGTTGCCGTCGGAAATCTCATCCAACAGCGAGCCGGTGCCGTCGAGCTGCATGCGGGTCTGGTCGATGTAATTGATTTTCACGCGTTTCCCGAGGACGGCGGAACCTTCGGTGGGCGTGAGCTGGCCGAGGCAGAGCTTGAGCAAGGTGGTTTTGCCGACGCCGTTTTTGCCGACGATGCCGGTGCAGGTGCCGGGGCGGATCGAGAGATCGAGGTGGCGGAACAGCCAGCGCGGATGCTTCTCGGTGCCGACGTTGACCCCGGCTTTTTCTAGCTCGATCACGATGTTTCCGAGATCGGTGGCGGGCGGCAGGAGCAGATCCATCTCGCGTTCCTCGGGTGGGCCTTCCTGGCTCTCGATTTCGTAGAAGGCGTCGAGGCGGCTCTGTTGTTTCGTGCCGCGGGCTTTGACACCGGCGCGCACCCATTCGAGCTCGGATTTCAGGAATTTCTGGCGCTTTTGTTCCGATTGCTCGGCGATCTGCTGGCGGATCGCCTTGCTTTCGAGGTAGGCGGTGTAGTTACCGGGGTGGGAGAAGGCGCGGCCGCCGTCGATCTCGATGATGCGGCTGGCGATCACATCGAGGAAATATCGGTCGTGCGTTACAAAGATGACGGCACCGGGGAAATTTTTCAGCACGTCCTCGAGCCAGCGGATGGATTCCGCGTCGAGGTGGTTGGTCGGCTCATCTAACAGAAGTAGATCCGGCTGGCAGGCGAGTGCGCGGCAGAGGGCGACGCGGCGTTTTTCACCGCCGGAAAGCGGGCCGGTCGGGGATTCGAGCGGCGGGGTGCCGAGGGCGTTGGAGAGCGAGAGGATGCGGGAATCGAGGTTCCAGCCGTCGGCGTGATCGATGAGTTCGAGGAAATCGTGGAGCTCGGTTTCCGTGCCGTCGCCGTTTTCGTAGCGGCGGATGGCCTCGACGATGTCCGCGGCGCCGGCGGCGATGTTTTCGTGGACGGAAAGATCGGGATCGAGCTCGAACTCCTGCGGTAGGTAACCGGTGCGGATGCCGCGGCGGAGGGAGAGTTCCCCGGAATCCGCCATGGACTCGCCGGTGAGGATTTTCAGCAAGGAGGTTTTCCCACAGCCGTTGCGCCCGACAAGGCCGACTTTTTCCCCGGCAGCGACGGCAAGAGTGACGCCGTCGAGGAGGTTCTGGTAGGAATAGGCGAGGCGGATCTCGTTGGCGGAGAGGAGGGTGGACATAACTTTCAACTTTCAATTTCCAACTCTCAAGGAAGAGGTTGATTCTCCGCACGCGGATGATCGGGAACGGGCGGGAAGGGAAGGGGAAAACGGCGTGGGAGGCGAATTTACGCTGCGCTCTCCGCTTCCGGCATCGGTTTCCCCGAGGGATGCCGCCACCAGATCCAGGCCTTGCCGAGGTGGGCACGGATTTCCTCCGCTGCGAGGTAGGCGCAGGGGATAAGGTAGAGGGTGATGGTGGTGGCGAAGAGGATGCCGAAGGCCAGCGAGACGGCCATGGGGATTAGGAACTGGGCTTGCAGGGAGCGGTCGAAAATGAGCGGCAGCAAACCGGCGAAGGTGGTGGCAGAGGTGAGGAAAATGGGGCGGAAGCGGCGCGCGCCGGATTGGATCACGGCCTCCCGCAAGTCCATGCCGTCGCGTACCTTGCGGTTGATGAAATCGACCATCACCAGCGAGTCGTTCACCACCACGCCGGCCAGCGCGAGGATGCCGAAGACGGAAAGATACGACGGGACGATATCGAGGATAATATGGCCGAAGAGCGCCCCGATCGCGCCAAAGGGCACCGCGAGCATCACGAAGATCGGCTGGTAGAGCGAGCGGAAGGGGATGGCGAGAAGGGCGTAGAGCGCGAAGAACAGCGCGAGGCCGCCGTAGATCGAGCGTTTTTTCGTCTCCTCATGGTCGGCGACATACCCGGCGTAGCGCCAGGATAGGTCGTGGCGGCTGTTCAGAATCCCGTCCAGCTCCGGCGAGAGGGCGCGGGAAATGGCGACCACATCGATGGTCTCATCAAGCGGGGTGGCTGTGATCGTGGTGACCTGGGAGCCGTCGATGCGCTCGATGCGGGAGCGGCCTTTTGCGAAGGTGGCGGTGGCGACGGATGCGAAAGGTGCCTCGCCGCCGGAGGGCGTGCGGATGCGGAGATCGTCGAGGGTGGAGAGGGATTCGCGTAGCTCACGCGGCATGCGGATCATCACCCGGATGTCGTCCCTGTCACGCTGCACGCGCTGCGCCTGCTCGCCGAAAAACGCGCCGCGCACCTGCCGGGAAAGATCGAGCTGGGTGAGTCCCAGCGCCTCGCCCTCGGGGCGTATTGTGATTAGCAGCTCGTCGGTGGAGCCGCCGGAATCGCTGTAGGCGCTCTCGATCCCGTCGTAGGACTCCAGAAGCGCCTCCACCTCGCGGACTACCTCGTCCTTTTCCTCCCCGTCCCGCCCGCGGATCTCCACGCTCAGTGACGCCATCTCATCATCGGAACCCATGCGGTGCCCGCGGTCGCCGGAGATGTAAAAGCTCTGCACGTCCGGCATCTCGCCGACAAGTTCCGTCCACCGCGCGGCGATCTCTGAGTTCTTCGGCCCGGGCACGGAGCGGTCTTTCGGATCGGTGATGCCGATGACGATAAAGCCGGTGCGGGCATCCACGCCGTTGCGGTGCGGAAAGCCTCCGCCGCTGGCCAGCACATCGGTGATGAAGGACTCGCCGGTCACGGGATCGGAGAACTCCTTTTTGAGCTGCGGTAGGAAGGAGGCGACGTAATCCGCGCGCACCCAGGTCTCCGGCACCTGGCTGTCAACGGGCATGCGGATCATCGCGAAGATGCGGTTGCGGTCGATGGACGGCATGTTCACGAAGCCCATCCGCCCGGAGGTGAAATAGCCGACCGAGGCCATGGCCAGCGCGAGGAAGAGCGCGAGCGTGACGTAGCGGTGTCGGGTGGCGGTGCGCAGGGTCGGCTCGTAGCATTTCTCCACGAACCGCTCGAGGCTGTCGGCGATCTTTTTCTGGAAACGCTCGAAGGCGTTGAGCCTTTTGCGGCCCACCTTGACGTATTTCAGGTGGCAGGGCAGCGCGAGCTTGCTCTCGATGAGCGAGAAAACCAGCACCGCGGCGACCACCGGCGGGATCTGTTTGGTGAAGGAGCCGTAGAAGCCGTCGAAAAACATCAGCGGCACGAACGCGACGATAGTGGTCAGGATGCCGAAGGTGACAGGTGTTGCGACCTCCACCGTGCCCTCCGTGGCGGCCTCCAGCGGCTCCATGCCTTCCTTGAGCTTGATATAGACGTTTTCCGCCGTGACGATCGCGTCGTCCACCACCAGCCCCAGCACGATGATGAAGCCGAAGATCGACATCACGTTGGCGGTGATGTCGAGGTAGGGCATGATGATGAAGCCCCCGGCGAAGGCGACGGGAATCCCGAGCACGACCCAAAATGCCAGCATCGGCCGCAGGAATAGCCCGAGCAGGATCAGGACGAGCAAGCCCCCTTGCAGCATGGAATTGAACAGTGTGCCGAGCCGCCCCTCCAGCTCCTCCGAGGAATCGTCCCACGCATGGACGGTGATCCCCTGCGGGAAACGCTCCCGGGCACCTGCGACATAGTTTTTCACGCTCTGCGCGATCCCCAGCGCGTTCTCATCGCCAAGCCGCAGCACCTCCACCAGCAGGCAGGGCTTACCGTTGAACTCCATGATCTTGGTGTTCTCCTCGAAGCCGTCGGAAACCTTCGCCACATTGCTGAGCGTGACCTCCGAGCCGTTGCGGTTGGTGATCACGATTTTCTCGAAATCCGCGCGGTCGTAAGCCTGTCCCTTGGAGCGAATCGTAAGCGCGCCTTCGTCTGTCTGGATGCGTCCGGCGGGCAAGTCCATGGACGAACGTCGGATCGCCTCGCTAAGATCCGCGAAGGTCAGGCCGAAATCACGCAGGCGGCGCGGATCCGCCTCGATGGCGATCTCAAGCGGCGAGTTTCCCAGCACCTTGGCTTGCGAGATGCCCTGGATCGCGATCAGGTCATCACGGACGGTGCGCGCAGCGCGCAGCAGATCCGCCTCGCTCATGTCGCCGCAGACGGCCACCTTGATGACATCGAACCACTGCGCGCTGTCCGGGATCGAGACGGTGGGCGGCTCGATCTCGTTGGGAAAGGAGCTGATCCTGCTCACCCGGGTTTTGACCTGTTCCTCGAGTGCTTTCAGGTTTCGCTTCGACGTGGAATAGACGATCACACGGCCGGCTCCGCTGTCGGCACGGGATTCCACGGAATCCACCCCTGATAAGCCCTCCAGAGCAGCCTCGATGGGCAGGATCACCGCCTTTTCCACATCCGCCGGGCTACCTCCCCGGTAGGTGACATGGATGCGGATTTCGTTTGTCTCCCACGCGGGCTGCACCTCCAGGGCGACCTTTTCCTTTACCGACCACACGCCCCAAGCCAAGATCCCGAAGAGCAGGAAATTGGCGGCGATGTCGTTTCGGGCGAACCAGCGGATCATGGGTTGGGCGGCAGTCTAGGGGCGGAACCAAGGATCAACAACCCCAGGATTTCCTCGCCGGGAGTCCAGGGCGCGCGGTCACCGCGCACGACGGCTCCCCGCTTCGCGGAAGGTTGTATCCCCTTGCTGGCCAGTGCTGCGCATCACTGCGCGGATCATGCGCGGGATTTGCGCGATGGCGGAAAGCGGCGATGCTTCCTTTATGCCGAAACACGTGGGAAAAGCGGACTTGCCGCAGAAGATTTGTGCCGCGTGCGGGCGGCCTTTTGCGTGGAGGAAAAAATGGGAGAAGGTCTGGGAGCAGGTGAGGTATTGCTCAGAACGGTGCCGGAGGGAGCGGAAGTGATTTCAGCGCGAAGGTGTAAAAGGCAACAAGTCAGCCATGGGGATGATCTACACCACCCCGCCGATGGTCACGGCGAGCACGTTGATGGCATGAGTGAAGCAGGCCGCCAGGCGGCGTGCATCGCACGGCTTGCGATTGACTACGCGTATCCCGCGCAAAGGGCGCATTTTCGTGTGGCGCTACGGCGGGATGGCATTGAGTTTTGGCGTCGAATGCTCCAGCGATTACCCTTTTCCCACGAAGGCACCGACGGCGATATCCGGCGGCTGCGGATGTTGCTGGGGGAGGTGTTTTCGCTGGCCGGGCTGCGTTTTTCCGGGAAATGCGCGGTGCTGAACCTCGCCTGCGGGCGGGCGGATGAGACGGGCGCGCTGGCCGCGGCGCTGGCTCCGGCGGAGATCGGGTTTTACCTCGGCATGGATCTGCGGGCGGATGCCATCGGGGAGGCGGGGAAACGCTGGGAACTGCCGGGCGGGGAAATCCATTTCCGCGAAGGCAACGCGGCGGCGATCGGTCGGATGGAGGGGCTGCCGGAGTTCGATTTGGTTTTCATCCGCCATCAGAACTATTGGCACGAGCCGCTGGTATGGGAGGGCATCCTGGAGGAGGCGCTGGCCGCGCTCAAGGACGGCGGCCATCTCGTATGCACGTCGTACTTCGATCTCGAGCATGAGCTCATCCTCGCAAGCATGAGGGCGCGCGGTGCGAGGGTGCTGGCGAACGTCCGGCACGCCGCCTCCCGCCCGCTGCCGGATGCGGAGGGGAAAAGTGTCGACCGTTGGGTGGCGGTGTTCGGGAAGTGAAGTGGAGGGCAAAAACCATCCCCGCCAGTTTGCCGAAAAATCGGCTCTCCAATGCCGCCGCGTTGCGATAACCGTTGCTCATGTCCGAGGAGATCACGCTTTATGAATCGAAATGGCTGGGCCTTTACCGCATCGGCCATTGGGACTTCGCGCGCCGCCCGAACTCGGATGCCTGCGTGGGCATCCTCGCGATCACGGACAGCGACGAGATCGTGCTGGTGGAGCAGTTCCGCATTCCGGTGGGGAAACGGGTCATCGAGATCCCGGCGGGCCTTGTGGGCGACGAGGAGGAGCATCGCGGGGAAAGCCTGGCCGATACCGCCGCGCGGGAGCTGATGGAGGAAACGGGTTACTGCGCGGCACGCGTGGATCCGCTGCTCTCCTCGCCGACTTCCGCCGGAATGACGCCGGAGTTCACCCATCTTTTCCTAGCCACCGGCCTGAGCCGCGAGACGGAGGGCGGCGGCATATCGGGGGAAGACATCACCGTGCACCATGTGCCGCTCGCAGGGCTGAGGGATTTCCTGGCCGGAAAAATGACGGAAGGTCTCGCGGTGGATTTTAAGATCCACGCGGCTCTAGCGGCGGCGAGGATCGCGTTCTAGGACTCGCGGGAAGAACATTTTCATAGTCCGAGCGAATTCCGAATTTTTGGATCCTTTAGCGCCTCCGAAAGCAGGGGATGGCGGAGGAGGGTGCTGAAGCGGCCATCGCGCGCGAGGTTCAGCAGCTCGGGATCATCGACGATGATCGCTCGGGGATAGGGCCTGCCGGTTTCGGGATTGATCACGGGTTCGAGAGGCTTTGCGGAGCCTGCGGCGATCATTTTTGCCAGCCGCAGGCGCGGCTCGCTGGCCATAGGATCGAGCCAAGACATGAGTTTTTCCGGGATGGCAGAAGTGAGGGATTTTTTCATTTCCCCGGCCCAACTTGGATGCACGGAATTCCGGATTTCTGCCACAGATCCGGCATGGTGGATGAAGGTGGCAGCCACGAGGAACAACATTATGGCGGGTATGAGGGTGGCGATAAGCCGGAAAACAAGCTGCCCGCCGGAGCGCGGCGCGATATCCTCACGGGTTTGGGGAACTGGCGCACGGAAAAAGCCGATCACTTTCCGGAGGACAAGCAAGGTGGCGAGGAACGATGCGATCGGCAGGCCGGTTGCGACGATCTCTGAGGGCTTCCCGAACCAATCGATGGCCAGCGAGGGTGCCTGTTGCCAGACGCGGAAGCCGACCCATGCGCTTAGCGTGAGGCACGCGACGTTGACGATGGTTCGCGCGATCCCGCGCAGAAGCATGTATCCCGCGCAGCATCCGAAGATGACGAGGGCGGCCGTTCCGAGCGAGATTTCCGGAAGAGTCTCCATCTCAGGGAAGCGGACGGATCGCGCGCTGGCGGAGGAAATGATCGGTGAGGACGAGGGTGGCCATGGCTTCGACGATGGGCACCGCGCGCGGCAGGACGCAGGCATCGTGGCGGCCTTTTCCTTGGAGGGTGGTGTTCTCGCCGGTTTCCGTCACGGTATCCTGCGTGGAGATGATCGTGGCGGTGGGCTTGAAGGCGACGCGGAACACGATGTCCTCGCCGTTGGAAATGCCGCCCTGCACGCCGCCGGAGCGGTTCGTCCGCGTGCGGATTTTGCCCTCGCGCATCTCGAAGGGATCGTTGTGCTCTTTTCCGGTCAGCAAGGTTCCCTGGAAGCCGGAGCCGATCTCGAAACCTTTCGTCGCCGGGATGGAAAGCATGGCTTTCGCGAGATCCGCCTCTAGCTTGTCGAAAATCGGTTCGCCGATGCCAGCGGGGCAATGCCGGATCACGCACTCGATGATGCCGCCCACCGAGTTCCCGTCGGAGCGGATTTTCTTGATGTGGTTGATCATCGTATCGACGACCTTCGGATCGCCGGTGCGGACGATGTTCGATTCCACATGTTGCGCGGTGATGGTCGCGGGATCGACGTTGGCGTGGATGTGCTGGATCGTGCTGACCCATGCGATGATCTCGATGCCGGGGCAAAGGGTGGCGAGAACCTGTTTCGCGACGGCGGCGGCGGCTACGCGTCCTATCGTCTCGCGGGCAGAGGCGCGCCCGCCACCGGATTGGGCGCGGATGCCGTATTTCGCGTCGTAGGTGAAATCGGCGTGGGAAGGGCGGTATTTCACGGCCATCTCCTCGTAGGCGGAGGGGCGCTGGTCGGTGTTGCGGACGAGGATGGAAATGGGAGTGCCGAGCGTCTTGCCGTCCTGGATGCCGGAGAGAATCTCGGCCACGTCCGCCTCCTTGCGCGGAGTGACGATCTCGGACTGGCCGGGGCGGCGGCGGTCAAGCTCGCGCTGGATGTCTATTTGGGAAACCGGAATGGATGGCGGGCAGCCGTCGATGATCACACCGACCCCTCCGCCGTGGGATTCGCCATAGGTGTGGATGCGGAAAATTTGGCCGTGGGTGGATGACATAAATCTCAAATTTCAAATTTCAAGTCTCAAGGAAGAGGAGCATCAATCGAGGTGTTTCGCGAGCTTGTGGGGGATGAGGAAGCGGAGGGTGGCTCGTGGGGTGGGCGGGCGCAGGTCGAGGCAGGTGACGGAACCTTTGCGGACTTCCACGCAATCCGCCGTCGTACCCAGGCAGCGCTCGATGAGGCGGGAGAAATCCGGTTCGTGGCCTACGATCATGATGCACTCGAAATCGGGGAAATGGCCGAGTTCCGCGAGCGCGGTTTCCGGCGACATGCCGCAGGCGAGCCAGTTTAGCAAGATCGGGCCGGGCATCCCGGCGGCGGCGGTGAAGGTGATGGCGGTTTGCTTGGCGCGGATGACCGGGCTGCTCAGGACGAGATCCGGCAACAGATCCGCCGCCGCGAGGATGCGCGCCGCGTGCCGCGCCTGCTCGTGGCCTTTCTCCTCCAGCTCGCGCGAGAAATCCCCGCCCGCGGAGCAGTCCTCGGCCTTGCCGTGTCGGAGTAGGAGAAGTTGCATTTCGTTATTGGTTATTGGTTATTGGTTAATTAGGGAAGATTCGGCTTGGGGAAACGGATAACTTCTAACAAATCACTTCTAACGGCGCGAAGCGCTACATCGTCATGCCGCCATCGACGGCGATGACCTGGCCGGTGATGTAGCGAGCGGCGGGGCTGGCGAGGAAAAGGACGGTGTTGGCGATGTCCTGCGTGTTGCCGAAGGTGCCGAGCGGGATTTTCCCGATGATCGCCTCCTTAATGTTTTCCGGAAGCTCATCGGTCATGTCGGTGGTGATGAATCCCGGCGCGATCGCGTTGCAGGTGACGGCGCGGCCAGCGAGTTCGCGGGCGACGGCCTTGGTGAAACCGATGAGCCCCGCCTTGCTCGCGGAGTAGTTCGCTTGGCCGGCGTTTCCGATGAGGCCGATGACCGAGGCGATGTTGATGATGCGGGAATTTTCGCCTTTCATCAGCGGGCGCATGAAGGCTTTGACGGTGTTGAACGCGCCCTTGAGGTTTGTATCGAGCACGGTGTCCCAATCCTCCTCTTTCATCCGCATCAGCAGGCCGTCGCGGGTGACGCCCGCGTTGTTCACCAGCACATTGACCGCGCCGATCTCCTCGCCGATGCGTTTCGCTAGTTCCTGCACGGCGTCGTGGGAGGCCACGTCCACGGCGTAGGCGGTGCACGATCCTGGAAAGGTCTTGTTGATTTCCTCCGCCGCGGAACCGCAGCTCGATTCACTGCGGCTGATCAGCACGACCTTTGCCCCCTCGGCCGCAAAGGCACGGGCGATTTCTTGGCCGATACCCCTGCCTGCGCCGGTGACGGCGATGATCTTGTCCTTGAATTGCATATCTGTTATCCGTTGATGGTTTGCTCCAGGAGCTTCCTGAAATCCGTGAGCGCGGTCGAGTATTTACCGGCCAAAGTCGTATCGGGTAGCAGCAGAGAATCCGCCGCCGGTTTGCAGAAAACGGTTTCAAGCGCGACGAGGTCGTGCCCGCCCGCCGCCGCGGCAATCAGCGCGGCACCCAAAGCCGCCGAGTTCGCGACCTCCAGCCGTTCCACGGGAGCCTGGAACACATCCGCGACGAGCTGGGCGATGCCGTCGTTTTTCGAGGCGCCACCCGTGAGACGGATGCGCTCGGTGGCGACGCCCATCCACTCGGAATGAAGCTTCATGTTGAGGAACTGCCCCTCCAGCAGCGAGCGGATACGCAGCGCGGGTGTCGGCTCGTCCGAGAAACAGGTGACGGGCGTTTCGAAATCATGTCGCGGCGTGATCTCCGCGCCGTAGAAGGGCAAGGTCAGGTTTTTTCCGGCGGAATCCACCGTGGCGGCGAGCGCCTCTTTCTCGAAAGCCGACCAGTCCGCGCCGAGCTCGTCTCGTAGTGCCTCGCGGGCGAGGGAACCGTTGCGGAAACAGATCAGCGACATGAAGCCGCCCGCCGGGTTGCCGAAGACGTGGCCGTAGCCCTGCGGATCAGTTTTGGGTTCGTCCATCGCCGCGAAAAACGTATCGCTGGTGCCCAGCGAAATCACCGCCTGACCCGGTGAGGTCGCCCCCATGCCGACGAGCGAGGCGGGGTTGTCGCCGGTGAACGGGCAGACACGGCAACTACTGGAAATGCCGTATTTCTTGGCGAAGTAGGCGGAGACCGTCCCTTGCGGCGTTAGGCAAGAGGCGGGAGGCAAAAGTTTTTCCGCAAGGTTCGGCGCGGTCGCCGCGAGCAGCCCGGAATCCCATCCAAGCTCGGAGAGGTTGAGCAGGTTCATGCCCGCGCCGTCGCCGAAGTCGATGGGCAGCGGCTTCCCGGCGAGGACGGAGGCGATGAAGGAGCTGACGAGATGGATCCTTTTCGTGGCGGCGTAAGCGGCGGGATCCGTTTTGGAAAATTTCTGGATCTGCGGCCCGGTGAAGCGTTCGATTGCGATGGAGCCGGAACGCGCGCAAACCTCGGCGGCTCCTCCCGTGGCGGCGGTGATTTCCGCGCATTCCGCGCCCGTGGAGGTGTCCATCCAGATCGGCGAGGTGTTCCGGGAAAGTTGATTTCCGAGCTGCTTTGCTAGGTCTTGTGATGGATTCAGGGTTGCGAGCGCATCGTCAAAACCTCCACCCACATACACCGAGCCATGCTGCTGGCCGGAACCGGCGATGACCCGAATGCGGGAAAGATCCACCTCTGCGGTAAGCCGCGCGAAAAGCAGGTCGAGCGCGTCGAGCCACATCCGGGGATCGGCGTGGACCTCGCCGTTTTTTCCGCCCGGTATGAAGCCGCTGGGAGCGCCGTAATCCGGCAAATCCACTCCGAAGTTCACCGAACAGCTCGCGGCGATTTTCCCGACCACCGCATCGATGACGACAGCGCTGAGGGATTGGGTGGATGAATCGAGGCCAAGGAACATGCGCGGAGTTTTCGGCGAGACCCGGATCATTCAAGTACGAAACAAAAAAAGGGCGGCTGCCGAAGCAACCGCCCTTTGGAATCATCAGTTCGTTAACTTCCGATTAGAAGCTGACGGCGAGGCTCACACCGCCCCAGAACTCATTCTTGGAACCAAAATAGAACGACGTAGGCGTGTCGCTGAGGCTCCAGGAGTGGGCGAGGTAAGGCGAGAGGGTCGCCGTTTCGGTGAACGCCCAGTCAAGGGAGACCTTGGTGGTGAGGTGGGCGAGATCGCCTTCCTCAACAAGGTAGCCGAGCTTAGCGCCGGTGTTCAGCGTGAGGCAAGGGCTGAGCTCGAAGCCTTTTGAGGCACCGGCCTCAAGGTAGCCGTCGGAGCCGGAACCCACATCCTCGATTTCCCAGAAGTAGGTGAGGGAGGTTTCAACACCGAAGAATTCCTTCGAAGCGGAGAAATAAATTTCCTGGGCATCGAAACCGGTGGCTCCTACCGAATTCGGGAAGTGGTAGTAGATGTAGCCGACGGCGAAGGTCGCGAAGCCAAGGTCTTTGGAAACTTCGGCGAAGAGGTCGAGCTCTTCGAAGTCACCTGGGGCATTGTCCCAAGTTGCATACCATGCTCCGGCGCTAACGCCGAACCCGGCTACTTCGGTTGAAGCGGCGATACCGACTTCGATCAGATCCGTGCCCAAGTCAAGTCCGCGGAAGATGTAGTCCGTGGAGTAACCGGTGTGGATTTCGTATTCGACTTCAGCCGAGGCGTTGCCAGCCACGAGGGCGGAGGCAGCGGCCAGGGCGCCAATTGTTTTGCAGTAGTTTTGCATAGTGTTGTTGTTGTTTTTCGGTTGCTGGTAGCGTCCCTGACTGAGCCGTTGTGGTTCAGAGAAGGATGGTTTGTGGTTAGCATCCGGCGTACCAATGTTTGCTGGCTGCCATCCGCTAGGCAGGTATTTAACCAAACCTAAGGATTTGTCCAGATAAATTTTGGCACGAGTTTGCCTCGCACGAACTAGAGCTAGTCCCATGATTTTCGGCTGGCAAGTCCTTTTGGAGGATTTTTCGGTCGAGATGGGTAAGTGATAATCTGGTGATTTCGGGGATGGATAGAGAAGAGCAGGTGTTGGCACGGGGTTTGCTAGGAGGATGTTGCTGTCTCTCGTGACGACTCATCGATACGGGAAACACAGCGAAATATCCGACAACCCCGACCAATATGACCAGACGACATCCAATGATATTGCGAGCCCTCTCCCTAGCGGCGGCGGCTTGCTTCGCAGTGCCCCTCATGCCAACGACCGGATACGGTCAGGAGGAGGAGGCCCCCCCCGCGCCCACCGCAGAACTGGCGGCACCCGAGGCTCCGGAGGAAACGCCGGCTGCCTCCGGCACGACCTCTGCCGAGATCGCTGCAGCGGCCGCCAGTGCGGCCGCCGCCGAAGAGATCGCGGCCGAGGTGGGCGAGGACGACCAGAAGGCTCCCGCTTATCTGGAGCTGCTCGAAGCGCAGGGCGATTACGCCTACGCGTTCGACTTCTTCACGACCTCGATGCTCTGGACGGTGATCGCCGCCGCATTGGTGTTCATCATGCACCTCGGTTTCGCGACTCTGGAAGCAGGTCTTTGCCAGCAGAAGAACGTGGTGAACGTCCTCTTCAAGAACGTCTTCATCATCTGCATTGGCTTGCTCACCTATGCGTTCATTGGTTTCAATACCCACTATCCCGGAGATTTCAACGGCTTCTTCAAGCTGGGAGGTCCGTTGTCAGACGGCAATGTCGATGATACCTTCGGCTACGGTGGCGTTTCATTGGCGATGACCGGCTACGGTGACTTCATTTTCCAAGCGATGTTCGCCGCAACGGCCGCGACGATCGTTTCCGGTGCGGTCGCGGAGCGGGTGAAACTTAGCAGCTTCATGATCTTCGCTACGATCCTCGTGGCTCTTGGCTACACGATTGCCGGGTCCTGGCATTGGGGTGGGGGTTTCCTCTCTGGCCTTGCGGTTCCGTTCAAGGACTTCGCGGGTTCCACCGTGGTTCATGGATTCGGCGGTGCGGCCGCGCTGGCATGTGTTCTCCTTCTCGGCGCACGTCGCGGAAAATACACGAAGGATGGCATCAAGCCGATCATTGGCCACAGCATGCCCCTCGCCACGATCGGCGTGTTCCTGCTGTTCTTTGGCTGGTTCGGATTCAATGGTGGTTCCGTTCTTTCCGCCGCTCCTGGTCCGCTCGGGCTGGTATTTACCACTACCGCCCTCGCAGCGGCAGCAGGCGGCATCACCTCGATCTTCACTTCATGGATTGTTCTCAAGAAGCCCGATCTCTCCATGGCGCTCAACGGTATCTTAGCTGGTCTTGTGAGTATCACCGCAGCGGCTGATATTGTTTCTCCGATATCTGCGATCATCGCGGGTGCCATCGGCGGCATCTTAGTGGTGTTCTCGATCTTGTTCTTCGACAAGGTCAAGATCGACGATCCGGTCGGCGCGATCTCCGTCCACGGTGTCTGCGGCATCTGGGGAACACTTGCTGTAGCTGTCTTCGGTGGTTCTGACTTCAGTTTCCTTTCGCAGATCATTGGGATCGTCTCGGTTTACGGATTCGCGTTCGTCTTCTCGCTCATCGTCTTCGGCATCATTAAAGCCGTGATGGGTGTCCGGGTTGATGAGCAGGAAGAAGCAGAAGGCCTCGACGTTGCCGAGCATGGCTCACCGGCTTACAGCGACGGCCACTCATAATTTCCCGCAAGGGTAGTTTCACAAACGGGCGGGCTGGAAACAGTTCGCCCGTTTTCGTTTGCCCCTGCGGTGGGATCGGATAGCAATGGCCGTGATGAAACGTCCGCTCCTGCGCCTGTCGATCGCCGCGTTGCTGGTCGCCGTGACGTTTCTTGCCGTGAAGATCTGGATGGGTAGATACGACCGCGCTCCGGATCCCCGCGCTCGCTACCGGATCGAGGCCGCGCGCCTTGAGAGCGACCGCTCTTATCTATGGCTGGAAATCCACCTCCGGAAAAACGGCGACAAGGATCACGATATGCTCCAGCCCGTTCTGCTGGTCACGGCGGATGGGGCGGAGCACGAACCCGCCGACACGACTTTCGGCGGTGGGCCGGAAAAAGGTTTCACGGATATCTGGTTCAAGTTCTGGCTGGATGAGCGCGGAGATGGAGGGAAAATCGATCTCCGCATGAATGGCGGGACGCTGCGGGTGAAAACGAACGCAGGCGCGCCCACCTTCGACAAGGACGGCAAGGCGGTGATGAAATCCGCGGATTGGGGAAAAACATGGCTTGGCTTCTGATCGACAACTCGAACACCCGCACCAAGCTCGCCCTCGGTGACGCGAACGGCCTGCTGGCATGGCGGGCGGTGATCCCGACGGCCGCTCTCTCCGCCGAAACGCTTGCCGCCGCAGTCGGTGAAATCAACTTCGACGCGGTCGCCTGCGCCTCCGTGGTGCCGGAAAAGGCGGCGTGGCTCGCGGGGCATTTCAGCGGCCGCCCTTTCCATAACGTCACCTCACGCAGCCCGCTCGGCTTCGGTTTCTCCGTGCCGCAGCCGGAAACTCTCGGAGCCGACCGCCTCGCGAACGCCGCGGCGCTGAAAAACAAATATGGCAGTCCCGGCATCGCCATCGACTTCGGCACGGCAGTCACCTTCAGCGTGCTTTCCCCGGACGGAGATTTTGCGGGCGGAGCGATCGCGCCCGGCATGGCGGCGATGACCGGCTACCTCGCCGACCGCACCGCGCAGCTCCCATGGGTTGATCTTTCCGAACCCGCCTCGCCCATCGGCGCGACCACCGCCGAGGCCATCCTTTCCGGCGCGGTCATCGGCCACCGGGGCATGGTTCGGGAAATCCTGCGGGAAATTATTTCCGCGTGTGGAGACCCGCCCAAGGTCGTGGCCACCGGCGGCGGTGCGGAATTCGGATCAAAAGGCATTGCCGAAATCGATGCGACCGATCCCGAACTCACGCTGGAAGGCGTGCGCCTGATTGCGTCAAAAGTATTCGTATCCGCAGGATGAGCGTAGCACCACCACATTTGGAGATTTAACCGCGAATGCACGCGAATGAGGGCGAATTTTTGAAAATGAATGATTTTAGTTTTCCTGTGCAGGGGACATGTAGCCAAACCGAAAGCTCTCGGAATTTTTTCTTCATTAGCGGCCATTCGCGTGAATTCGCGGTTTACTCTTTTAGAATGATGCAGCCTGAGAACGAGCGGATTTGTTGTGGCTCTCTCCCCCGTCACCGCATAGGCAGGGCGCGGAAATGAGCGAATCCCCCTTGGCTATAGGCATCGACTTCGGAGGCACCAGCGTGAAAACAGGTGTCGTGCGCGGCGGCGAGATCATCGATCACGCACCGCCCATTGCGACCCAAGATTTTAGCCGAGCCGATGAGATCATCGCGGCCATCGTCCGCACCGTTAGCGACCTGCGCACGCGCCACGAGGGCATCTGCGCGGTCGGCATCGGCGTGCCGGGCTTCGTGGATTTCGAAAGGGGCGTCATCTTCGATCTCACCAACGTCCGCGGCTGGGCGAATGTCCCGCTGCGCGAAAAGCTCTCGCAAGCCCTCGGCCTGCCCGTCTCCGCCGACAACGATGCGAACTGCATGGCCTTTGCCGAGTGGAAACTGGGAGCCGGTAAAGGCCGCGACCACCTCATTTGCGTCGCTCTTGGGACGGGTGTCGGCGCGGGCGTCATCGCGAACGGGCGGATGGTGCGCGGCGCGAATTTCGGGGCGGGCGAGATCGGCCAGACATCTATCGACTACCAGGGTCGCCCGGGTCATTACGGAAACTTCGGCGCGCTGGAGGACTATATCGGCAACCGCGAGATCGCTCGCGACGCGCAGGCCGCCTACGAAGCCGCCGGCATCGCCCGGGGAATCGAGGACTGCTCGCCCCACGCCCTTGCCGAGGCAGCGCGGAGCGGCGACGTGATCGCGCGGGCGCATTGGGATCTCATCGGGCGCATGTTCGCCACCGCGATGATGAACGCCTGCTGGCTGCTCAACCCCGAGGCGCTCGTCATCGGCGGCGGCGTCGCCCGCGCCGGGGATCTGCTTTTCACGCCTTTTCGCGAGCATTTGCTCCGCCAGCTTTCCGGTCCGTTCCGCGATGGCCTTGCCATCCTGCCCGCCGCCTTCGGCCATGAGGCGGGCACCGTGGGAGCCGCCGCGCTTGCGCTGGAGGAAGCCGGATTTCAGTGATCCTTATCGAACGAGGTGACGGGATCCGGACCATCCACGGGGAGCACACGCGCCCTCGCGTGTTGTTTCCGACGCCCTCGTCGGAAACCGCGTGGAATGGCGTGGACGGCCGGTCTTCGGCGAGGGCGCCAAAGACAACACGCGAGGGCGCGTATGCTCCCCAGGATTCTCGCCGCTGCCTGAATCCTTCAAAACCATTTCATGCGATTTTAGGAAACCCCGCGCACTCGGAAAGGCGGTGCATCCAGCGTATCGCCTGCCTTTTTCCCCACCAGCGCCCGGTAGAGCGGACTCTCCGGGCTCAGCAGCGTGATCTCCCCGCCTCCGGTGGATTTCAGGCTTCCCTCCCCGCGCTGATCGTCGGTGTTTCTCAGGCGGAAAATGCCGACTGAACTCACCACTTCCTGAAATCGCCTTTCAGATCCGAGTTCCTGTGGGGCTGCAGGGCTTGGGTCTCGGCGAGGAATGCGTCGATGCGCTGGGAGAGGTCGGCGGTGATGTCGGGCTGGTCGGCGGCGAGGTTGTTTTTCTCGCCGGGAACGGCCTCGAGGTCGAAGAGTTCGGTGCGCTCGGGCCATTGCCAGCGGATGAGTTTCCATTTCCCGAGGCGGACGGCGGTGCCGGGGGAGCCGCCCTGGTTACCCCAATGCGGGTAGTGCCAGAACATCGCGCGACCGCTGGGGGCGGTGTCGGGTTTTTCTAGAAACGGCAGGAAAGAGACGCCGTCCTTGTGCTGGTCGGGGAGCGGATCGTGGCCGGTGGCGGCGAGGAGGGTGGGGTAGAAATCGGTGGAGTAAACGGGTTCGGCGGTGGTGGTGCCGCCGTTTCCGGTGGCGGGGTTTCGCACGATCAGGGGGACGCGGATGCCGCCCTCGTAAAGCCAGCCTTTTCCGGCGCGGTAGGGAAGGTTCGTGGTGGGGGAGCCTTCGGAGGTGGAGAGGCCGCCGTTGTCGGAGGTGAAGACGACGATCGTGGTTTCCGCGAGGCCGTTTTCCTCCAGCGCGTCGAACACCTGCCCGCAGGCGGAGTCCATGGCCTCGATCATGGCGGCATAGATGGCGTGGGAGTGGACGGTGCGGTTCTCGCGCGGCGGCTCGGGGGCGAAGGTGTCGCCGAGACCCATGCGTTTGCGTTTCGCCTCATACTTTTTCACGAGGACGTCGGGAGCCATCAGCGGGGTGTGGACGGCGTAGAAGGAAAGGTAAGCAAGGAAGGGCATGTCCTTGTTCGCCTTGATAAAACCCGCCGTCTCGCGGCCGAGGCGCTCGGTGAGGTGCTCGCCGGGCGGGCCGTCCTTGATCTGCGGGTTTCCGTAGGGGGAGAAATATTTCTTTCCGCCGTAGGGTCCGCCGCCGCTCTGGCCGCCGATATTAATATCGAACCCATGATCCTGCGGGAAATGCCCCTCCGGGCCGAGGTGCCACTTCCCTGCGAAAAAAGTGGAGTAGCCGTGCTTTTTGAAAGCCTGCGCGAGGGTGGTGGTGCCGTCCGGCAGGTGGCCGAGGTAGGGCGCGGGCCAGAGCGGATACTTGTGGCGGCCGTTGAGGTTTTTCCCGGACTCCAGGAAATCCCGCACCGGATCATAGTCCGCCGGGATCGCGCCGTAAAACTGGTTGGGCGCGCCGAAGTAGTTCGTGTTCCGCGTGCGTGCGGGGTTCTGGCCGGTCATAACGGCGGAGCGGGTGGGGGAGCAGACCGGACAGCTCGCGTAGCCGTTGGCGAAAGTGACGCCTGTCCGCGCAAGCTTCTGTAGGTGCGGGGTTTCGTAGAACATGTCGCTGCCGTCCAGATTCAGATCCGTCACGCCCAAGTCGTCGGCGATGATGAAGACGATGTTGCGGGGCTTTTCGGCGGCGTGGAGGAGAGGGGCGAGGAGGAGCGATATAAAAACTGCTTTCATCCCTCGAACCCTGTGCTGCGGCATTCCTTTGTCAAAGCGATTCGACTCTCCGAAAAGTTACTCGTCGGCTTTTTCCTCCCCAGCAGATACATCGGAAAGCCCAAACAAATCGAGATCATCAGCATGAAAGGCCAAGCCTTCACGTTGCCGACGACAGGCGGTGCCGCGATCATGTTTTCCTCGTAAACCCTGTAAAGTTCCGCCGCCTCTTCCGCATCCTCCTCGCTCACGACAACCCGGATTCCACCGATCACATGCGTGTAAAGCCAGTGCACCTGGGGAGTGTATTCGTCAAAAACATGGGCGGAAATCCCCTCGGACTCCAAAAACGAACGGCAAAGATAGGCGTCCTCCCCCTTGTAGAATCGTGCGATGGTTTGCATGGCTGCGATACGGATAATCGTTGCCACCCGCCGATATGGAAAGCGGGAAAACAGCCGCATCGGCGAACATTTCCCCGATGCTGGACAAACCGCAATCTCTCCCCGAACATCCGCGCCCGATGTCAGAGTTAGCGAAAGCCTACGAGCCGCAGGCCGTGGAGGAAAAATGGTATGCCGCATGGCTGGAGGCGGGGTGCTTCCGCGCCGATGAGAATTCCGAAAAGGAGCCCTACTCGATCGTTATCCCGCCGCCCAACGTCACCGGCATCCTGCACCTCGGGCACGTCCTCAACAACGCGATCCAGGACATCCTCGCCCGCCGCGCGCGGCAGGAGGGGAAAGAGGTTCTCTGGCTCCCCGGCACCGACCACGCGGGCATTGCCACGCAGGCAAAGGTCGAGCGCGAGCTGCGCGAAAAGGAAGGCAAGACCCGCCGCGACCTCGGCCGCGAGGAGTTCCTCAAGCGCGTCTGGGATTTCAAGAACACCCATGGCGACATCATCATCAAGCAGCTCAAGCGCCTGGGCTGCTCCTGCGATTGGTCGCGCGAGCGCTTCACGATGGACGCGGAATACACGCGCTGGGTCAGTCAGGTGTTCGTCGATCTTTTCAACGAAGGCCTGATCTACCGCGGCAAGCGGATGGTGAACTGGTGCCCCGTTTCCCTCACCGCCCTCTCCGATGAGGAGGTGATCATGAAGCCCTCGCGGTCGAAGCTTTTCACCATGAAATACGAGCTCGCCGACAGCCCTGGCGAGTTCATCGAGATCTCCACCACCCGCCCGGAAACCCTGATGGCGGACGTCGCCGTCGCAGTGCATCCGAAGCATCCGAAATACGCAAAGTGGATCGGGAAAATGGTGAAACGTCCTTTTCCTGAGGCGCTCATACCCATCATCGCGGACGACGCCGTGGATCTGGAATTCGGCACCGGCGCGCTGAAAATCACGCCCGCCCACGACAAGGTCGATTTCGAGATCGGCAAAAAGCACGGCCTGGAAATCGTCGATACGCTCCATCCCGACGGACGCATCAACTGCCCCGCCTGCCCGGATCTGGATGGGCTGGACCGTTTCGTCGCCCGCCGCAAGGCCGCCGCGAAGCTGGAGGAAATGGGCCTGCTGATCGGCATCGAGGAATACGAGAACAGCGTCGGCTACTCCGAGCGCGCCGACGTGCCGATCGAGCCGCGCATCTCCATGCAGTGGTTCCTGCGCTATCCGATGGTCAAGGAATCCACGGACGCGGTGGCCTCCGGCGAAATCAAGTTCCGCCCCGAGCGCTGGGCGAAAACCTACGCCCACTGGATGGAAAACCTCCAAGACTGGTGCATCAGCCGCCAGCTCTGGTGGGGGCACCAGATCCCGGTTTGGTATCGGAAAGAAAAGCTCGAAGTTCTCAAGAACGCCGAATCGCTTGAAACGAGGGATGCTGCTGCAGGAGATATTTATGTGGGAGTGGAGCCGCCCGCCGATGGCGAATGGGTGCGCGACGAGGACGTCATGGATACGTGGTTTTCCTCATGGCTCTGGCCGTTCGCTACTATGTCTGACGTAGGTGAAAACTCGCAGACCTTGAGAAAATTCTACCCTACCACCGACCTCGTCACCGGCCCCGACATCATCTTCTTCTGGGTCGCCCGCATGATCATGGCGGGCTACCGCTTTGCAAACGGGCTGCCGTTCAAGAACGTCTATTTCACCTCCATCATCCGCGACCTCAAAGGCCGCAAGATGAGTAAATCCCTCGGCAACTCGCCCGACCCCATCGACCTCATGGACAAGTTCGGAGCGGATGGACTCCGCTTCGGCCTGATGCGCATCGCACCCGTGGGTGCCGACGTCCGTTTCGACGAATCCTCCGTCGAGGAAGGCCGGAACTTCGCCAACAAGCTCTACAATGCCTGCCGTTTCCGGCAGATGGATAAAGAAATTTCAAATTTCAAAACTCAAATTTCAAAAGATCATAGCCTGCCGGTTTATCATGTTTTAGTCATATCGAAGCTCGACCAGCTCGCCGAAGACCTCAAAGGCATCTACGCCGAATACCGCTTCGGCGAGATCGCGCAGCGCCTCTACGAATTCCTGTGGAACGATTTCTGCGACAAATGGCTCGAAGCCGTGAAAGCCGATCTCCGCGAATCCGCCACGCCGGAAGCCCGCGCCGCCGCGCTCGGCACCTTCGATGCCGTGATGAGCCGTTATCTCCAGCTCCTGCATCCCTACATGCCCCACGTCACCGAGGAGCTCTCCGAGCGGATGGACTACGTTACCGCTGGCGAGTTCGTGATGAGAAAATCCCTGCCGGAGAAACCGTTGCTCGCGGAGCTTTCCGCAGGTGAAATCGAAGCCGCACAGAAACAGGCCGCCGCCATCTACGAGGCCGCAGGCCGCCTCCGCAACCTCAAGGCGGAATACAACCTCGGCTCCCGCAAGGATGTGCGCTTCGTCATGAAAGGCGCGGCCGCATGGCTTTCCCCCGAACTCAACGTCCTCGCCCTCCTCGCCGGCTCTACGGAGATCCTAGTAGATGATGGCTACGAAGCCCCCAAAGGAACCCCCGCCGCCGTCACCCCGGTCGGCGAGGCCTACATGCCTATGGAAGGCCTGATCGATGTCGAGGCGGAGCGCGCCCGCATTTCCAAGGAGATCGAGAAAATGCGCATCGAGGTGACGAAATCCGAAGGCAAACTCGGCAACGCCAGTCTTCGTGGATCGCGCACCGCCTGAGGTGGTGGTGCAGGAGAAGCAGCGCCTTGAAGAATGGAAAATCAAGCTCGCCCAACTGGGTGAAATGCTCGAAGCCCTAAATTAACCTATGTCCGCACTCAACAATTTCCCGGAAATCGACGAAGCCTCCCTGCAACTCCTCGAAGCCGCCGGCATCCGCAGCGCCGAGCAGCTTGCAGAGCAGGACATCGATCACCTCGTCGCCGAGCTGAAGCGTGCGAACGAACTTCTCTCCGTCGCCAAGCGCGCCCCCGGCAAGGCCACCGTGATGAAATGGATCGCGGGAGCCATGGATCTGGTCGCCGGCGAAACCGCCGACGAAGAACCGGAAGAAACCGCCGAAGAAACCCCGCCCGAGACGCGATCCGTAATCGCCCCGCCGGTAAACTACGAGGCGAGCGTCGAGGTGGCCGACATGTTATCCCGCGCCCCTTGCGCTATCCCGCTCCCCGGGAGAATCATGATGGAGAAAGGCCTGCGCGTCCCCGACGTGCCCGCTGGCCTCTTGCTCAACCGTTACTCCGGAGACCTCGACGCACGCATCGGTGAATCCACCGCGCCCAAGTCGGAAGTGCCCTTGCGCCGCCGCACCGGAAACGTGGAGTCGATCTCCAAGCAGGCCACGCGCCGCCAATTCGACGCGTCTTCCGCAAAGCCCGACGCCTCTTCCGCGCAAGGCGGTAAGCGCGTTCCCGTCTCGAAGGTCGGGCATGAGAAGGATCGCGTCGCGCTGATCCGCGCGCCGCGCGAGGAGACGAACCGCGGCAAGGATCCCGAATCCCGCCGCTATGTCCGCGGCGTGCTCCACACCCACCCCTGGAGCTTGCGCCTCGGAGCCGTTTTTTCCCTGCTCCTCCTCATCAATCTGCCCTGCGCCATCCTTTCCGGTTTCCTTTTGCTCGCATCGGGCGAGGCACCGGACACCTTCGATTGGGTGGGGGAATGGATACTGGCATTCCCCGTCGTCCTGCCGATCACCGGCCTAGGCTACCTTATCTGGGGCACGACCGGGAAATGCCGCATCTGCACACAGAAGCTCTTCGTCCACAAAGGCGCCCTCAAGCACGCCAAGGCGCACCGCTTTCCGGGATTGGGCTTCGTCATCCCGATCTGCCTTCACCTCCTCGCATTCAGTTGGTTCCGCTGTTCCTCTTGCGGGACGCCCGTCCGTCTGAAAAAGTAGGCCATGGCCATTACCCGGAAATCCGCCCCCGCGCTTTTCGCCGGCCTGCTGCTGGCCTCCTGCGGCGGTGAGAGGAAGCTCAACCTCAAGGAAGCCATGCCCCCCCCCGGCATAGGGCCGCGCATCCGCGCCTCAACGGATGGCGGCACGCCCGTCGTGCCCGGCGGCAACGCCCGCCCCGCTCCCGTCAACCTCACCCCCGCCGAGGACATCGCATGGACGGGATTCGACGGCGAAGGCATACCCGAGCTGGAGAACCTCATGGCCGCCCCGAAAAAGGGGCCGTGGGAGGATAGCGAGACACTCGCCCGGCAGACCGCCGCCCGCGAGGGCAAGCCGATCCTCGTCTGGTTCACCGACTCCGCCCGCAGCCCCATGTGCAAGGTCTTGAGCGCCGAGCTTTTCTCCGATCTCGCCTTCGGTAAATGGGCGGAAGACAGGCTCGTCCGGCTCCGCGTCGATGCCAATGTCTCGGTGAACGATCCCAACCTTTCCCTCGACCAGAAGGTCACCCGCGAGGTGGAAATCAAGGACTACGTGAAGCGCATAAAAAAGCGCTACCGCATCCTCGGCCATCCCTCCGTCATCATGCTCAACCCCAGCGGCGAGGTCATAGCGCGGTACCGCGGCTATAAGCGCGGCGACAAGGATTACTACTGGGGGCTCATCCGGCAGGGTGTCGCTTCCTCCGAGTCCGCCTACCGGGATTGGCGGAAAGGGCTGGAGGCGAAAGGCTACCGCGAGTGGCGCGGCGAAAGCGGGCGCAAGGTGTTTGCCAAGCTGCTCTCCTACTCCAAGGGCACGCTCATCCTCATCGAGCCGGGCGGCGAGCGCTTCCGCACCCGCGAGGAAAACCTCTCCAAAGACGACAGAAAATGGATCGAAGAACAGAAAGCGCTGCGAGGCATCGAGTGAGGTTTTTGCTCCTCGCCACCCGTATTAGCTTTCTCAAAAAGGACGGCTACTCACCATGGCGCTACAAGCACATGGTGCCGCCGAAATCCTCTGTCAGTGAAACCCAATACGAAATCGATTACAGCGAAGACCGCTGGTCGATGTGAAACCAAACCCGCTATGAAAACCGCCCTGCTGCTGTTCCTTTTTTCCCCGCTCCTCCACGCGGAAAAGGAAGCCCCCCGCCCGAACATCGTCCTCATCATGTCGGACGACATGGGCTACTCGGATCCGGGTTGCTACGGCGGCGAGATCGAGACGCCCACCCTCGACAAGCTCGCCGCCAACGGCCTGCGCTACACCCGTTTCTACAACACCGGCCGCTGCTGCCCCACCCGCGCCTCGCTGCTCACCGGACTCTACGCCCACCAAGCGGGCATCGGCCGGATGACCGACGACCTCGGCCAGCCCGGCTACCGCGGCGACCTTTCCCGCAACGCCGTCACCCTCGCCGAGGCGCTCAAGCCCGCCGGATACCGCACCTACATGTCGGGGAAATGGCACGTCACCACCCAGCTCAAGCCCGACGGCGACAAGGCGAACTGGCCCCGCCAGCGCGGCTTCGACCGCTTCTACGGCACCATCATCGGCGCGGGCAGTTTCTACGATCCGTGGACGCTCACCCGCGAAAACGACGCGATCACCCCGGAAAACGATCCGCTCTACCAGCCCGAGCGCTACCACTACACCGAGGCGATCAGCGACAACGCCGTCATGTTTGCCAAGGAGCACGCGGAGAAACACGCGGACGAGCCTTTCCTCATGTATGTCGCCTACACCGCCCCGCACTGGCCCATGCATGCTTTCCCGGAGGACATCGAAACATACAAAGGCCGCTACGACGCCGGATACGAGGCGATCCGCAAGGCCCGCTTCGACCGCATGAGGAAAATGGGCCTGATTCCCGAGGAATGGGAACTCAGCCCCCCTTCGCAGCGTTGGGCGGATGTGCCGGAGGAAAGGCGCGCCTGGGAACTCCGCTGCATGGAAACCTACGCCGCGATGGTGACCGCCATGGATCGCGGCATCGGACGCCTCGTCGCCGCCCTCGAAGCCAACGGCCAGCTCGACAACACCCTCATCCTCTACCTCCACGACAACGGCGGCTGCGCCGAGCAACTCGGCCGCAAGCCGCTCAAGAGGGTGCCGCAAGGCATCGTCCCCATGGCAAAGGACGAGCTCCAGACCCGGATGATCCCCGAGCGCTCCCGCGAAGGCCTGCCGGTGCTCACCGGCCCGGAGGTCATGCCCGGTCCTTCGGAAACCTACATCGCCTACGGCCAGGGCTGGGCTAACGTTTCCAACACCCCCTTCCGCCTCCACAAATCCAGAAACCATGAAGGTGGCATCGCCACCCCGCTCATCGCCCACTGGCCCAAGGGCATCGCCGCGCGCGGCGAGTTCCGCCACCGCCCCGGCCACCTTATCGACATCATGCCCACCGTCGTCGAACTCGCCGGAGCCGCTTACCCCGCTGGCGAGATCCTCCCCATGGAAGGAGCCAGCCTCGCCGCGAGTTTCACCAAGGACGAAAACCCCGACCGCACCCTCCTCTGGGAGCACTACGACAGCCGCGCGATCCTGCGCGGGAAGTGGAAACTCGTCGGCCTCCCCACCAAACCCTGGGAACTCTACGACATCGAGGCCGACCGATCCGAGATGCATGACCTTTCCGCCAAACACCCGGAAACCGCCAAGGAACTCGCCGACCTCTGGGAAAAGGAAGCCCACCGAACCCTCATCTACCCGAGGCCGACGGGCAAGAAGTGAGGAACAGAACAGGCGAGCTATGATTCGGGGCAGCGCTTGTTGGGAAGCGTTTCGCGCAGTTCCTCGGCCGAGGTTTTCCCGAGCCAGTTGATCGAAATTTGGAAGCGAAGTGTTTGCCGGGCAAGCGAATGGCGTTTAGAACCCTGCGACACGCTATGCACGAAGACCCCATCATCGACCTCCACAGCGACGCCCATTTCATGGGGCAGGCGATGCGGGAGGCGATGAAGGCCTATGCCGCCTCCGAGGTGCCGGTGGGTGCGGTGGTGGTGCATGAGGGAAAAGTCATCGGCCGCGCGTGGAACCAGGTGGAGACGCTGAAGGATGCGACCGCGCACGCGGAAATGCTGGCGCTGACCGCCGCGCAGCAGGCACTCGGCGATTGGCGGCTGGAGAACTGCACGCTTTACGTCACAAAGGAACCCTGCCCGATGTGCGCGGGGGCGATCGTGCATTGCCGGCCGACGCGGGTGGTCTTCGGCTGCTCCGATCCCAAGGCGGGTGCGGCGGGAGGATGGATCAACCTTTTGGAATCAAATCCGCCGTTGAACCACCGCTGCGAGGTGACTTCCGGAGTGCTCGGCGAGGAGTCGCTAGCGCTGCTCCAGAGTTTTTTCCGCGAAGCCCGCCAACGCAAGAAGATGGACGAATCCTGAAAAATCCCCGAAGAAAACCCCGTTAAACAAAAACGATATGAGAATCCTCGTTGCCCTAAGCTGCCTTTTCGCACTCACCCAAGCCCACGCCGCCACCTTCCTCGTCGAGGCGGAGCAATTCGCCGACAAGGGCGGCTGGGGGATCGACACCCAGTTCATCGAGTCGATGGGGTCGCCCTATCTGATCGCCCATGGCCTCGGCAAACCCGTCGCCGACGCTACCACCAAGGCGAGCGTGCCCGAGGACGGCGATTACCGGGTGTGGGTGCGGACCATCGACTGGACGAAGCGCCTCGACCGGCCCGCCAGCGCGGGGCTTTTCAAGGTGACGGTGAACGGCGAGCCGCTGGAAACCGAACTCGGCGGCGGCGATCCTGAGTGGACATGGCAGCTTGCGGGAAATGTCGCGTTGAAGGCAGGGGAAATGACCTTGGGTCTGCGCGACCTGACAGGTTTCAACGGCCGTGCGGACGCGATCCTTTTTAGCAGCCGCCCGGATTTCACCCCGCCGCCGGACGCGACCTTCGAGGAGCGCACCGCGTGGGGGATTCCCGGCGTGCCGGCCACGCAGGTGGACGCCGGTGAATTCGATCTCGTCGTCGTCGGCGGCGGTTACGGCGGGCTCGGCGCGGCGATTTCCGCGGCGCGGATGGGCGCGAAGGTGGCCCTGATCCAGAACCGCAAGCTGCTCGGCGGCAACGGTTCCTCCGAGATCCGCGTGTGGGCGAAAGGGAATTACCCCGAGAGCGAGTATCCGCTCCACGAGATCATCCAAGAGTTCGAGGACAAAGCCGAGGCCTCGCCCGCGCCTGCCGAGGAGTTCGTGGATGACAAGAAGGACAAGGCCGTCGCCGCCGAGAAAAACATCACGCTTTTCCTCGGTCACCACGCCTACGGGGTAGTGATGGAGGAAGGGAAAATCGCCGCTGTGCGCGCGGTGGACATCGAGGCCGGGAAGCTGATCCGCGTGAAGGGACGTTTCTTCGCCGACTGCACGGGGCACGGTTTCATCGGGCTGTGGGCGGGCGCGGATACGAAATCCACCGAGAAAGGCCGCATGGGCATGAGCAACATGTGGCTGTGGGAAAACCGGGACCAACCCGTCGCTTTTCCCGAGAAACCATGGATGCACAAGTTCGGCACAGATCAATTTCCCTACCCGAAACTCCGCGGCTCCTACGGTCACGCCGAATGGTTCTGGGAAAGCGGTTACGACAACCATCCGATCAAGGAACTCGAGAACACCCGCGACCTGAACCTGCTCACCGCCTTCAGCGCGTGGAACTCAATGAAGAACCACGGAGCCCACAAGGAACGCGATCCGAAAGGCCACGCGAACGCGGAGTTGACATGGCTGGCCTACGTCGGCGGCACCCGCGAGACCCTCCAGATCCTCGGCGACGTGATCCTCACCGGTGACGACGTGCGCGGGAACCGGAAGTTCGACGACGCAACGTTCAGGGCGACCTGGTCGATCGACCTGCACTATCCGCTTGAGAAATACGTGGACACGATCCCCGGCAAACCTTTCATCGCCCGCGCCGTGCATGACCGCTCGTTCGATCAGAAGTCCGGCTACGCGGTGTCCTACCGCACGCTATACTCCCGCAACATCCCGAACCTGTTCATGGCCGGGCGCAACATCAGCGTGGAGCGGGAGGCTCTGGGCACGATCCGCGTGATGAAAACGATCGGCATGATGGGCGTCACGGTCGGCCGCGCCGCCGCGCTGGCCACGGTGCGCGAAGGCACGCCGAGGGATGTTTACGCGAAGCACCTCGATGAGGTGAAAACGCTGTGGAGGCTTCCCGGCAACAAGCGCTTCGAAAGCCTCGGCGAGCTGAAAGGATTCCTCGATGCCCAGACCGGAAGCGCCAAGCCCGAAAACTGACCGCAAGCGCCGCCTGAAGCGGTGGACCCTCGGCTCCTACCGGCTCGGCGTCATCCTCGCGGCGCTCGCCTGTCTGCGGGCGCTGCCGCGCGATGAGGTGTCGCTCGATCCGGCGGTGGTTCTGGAGATGTCGCGGGAGGCGATCCCTGGCGCGGTTTCAGCAGGTGATCCTGCCGATGGACTGTTCCCGCTGCTTGACGGCGATTCCCAAACGGTCGGCTGGGCGACCTCGACCTATCCCCAGGCCGCGAAGATCCAGGGTTATTCGGGTTCCTCGGAGCTGCTGATGGTCTTCGGTGCGGATCGCAAGGTGAAGGCCGTCCGTTTCCTCGCCAGCGCGGACACCGACGGCCATGTGAAAAAAGTGCGCGATGATGAACCGTTCTGGCGGCAGTGGGACGGCAAGGCGGAGGCGGAGTTGGGTGCTCCCGGTTCTCCGATTGTCGTTTCCGGGGCCACCCTGACCAGCGAGGCGATGGCGCGGGGGGTGGCGGCGCGCTTCGGGGCGGAGGGGATGGACGAGTGGTTTCCCGATGCGCTGAAGCTGGCGGATGTCGCGAAACAATTTCCCGGGGCGGATCGGATTTCCGAAAGCGATGTCAGCGGGATCCATCAGGTTTGGGAAAAGGAGGAGCTGTTAGGCACGGTGCTCCGTAGCAGCCGGATGGGGATTTCCGCGCGCGGTTACAACGGCACCTCGGATGTGATCGTCTGCCTCTCGCCGGATGGGGAAAAGGTTTTGGGAATCGGTTTTCTCGGCAGCCGCGACAACGAACCCTACGTGAGCGACGTGCGCGATGAGGTGAAATTTGCGGACGGCTTCGCGGGGAAAAGCGTGGCGACGGTTCTGGCGGAGGACACGAGGGCGTCGCCTTCGCTTTTCACCAGCGGTGCCAGCTACACGAACCATGCGGTCGTGGAGAGCGTGCGGGAAATGCTGCGCCGCCACCTCGCGGAGGAGGAGGGAACAGGCTTTCCGTGGAAAGCTTCGCTCGCCTTCGCGTGGATCGGGATTGGGGTTTTCGTGGGTGTCAACAAGGTCGGTAACAAGTCGGCGGTGCGTCTCGGTTACGCGGCGATATCGGTGGCGGCGGGACTCACGCTCGGCTGGATGGTGAGCCAGGATCAGTTGGTGGGTTGGGGGATGAACGGCTTCGGATGGCGCGGCATCCTGCCCTTGCTCGCGCTCACCGCCGCCGCGCTGGTAATTCCGGCTTTCACGGGAAAGAACGTTTATTGCAACCGGATCTGCCCGCACGGCGCGGCGCAAACGCTCGCCGGGCGGTCTGGTGAAAAACGCTTCCACCTGCCGCCGAAGCTCCACGCCGCGCTCACCCGTTTGCCATGGCTCACGCTGCTCGCGATCTGGGCACTCGCCTTTCTCGCCAGCGGCATCCCTTTCGCTTACTTCGAGCCGTTCGAGACGTGGAGCAGCGGCTTCGTCGCCTTCATTCCCGCCGCGATCCTCACCGTCGGCCTCGTCGCCGCGTTTTTCCTGCCGCAGGCGTATTGCCACTACGGCTGCCCGACGGGTGCCTTGCTGAAATTCCTGACCGCGTCGCCGACGGCATGGACACGCCGCGACACCATCGCCGCCCTCCTCATCGTCGCCGCCCTGTCACGCGTGCTGTTATGAAAGCGCTCTTCCTGCTTATCCGCGTTTCTGTTCGTTTCCTGCAAGTCGGCGGACGAAATGAAAATCCTCACCGGCGAGTCCATGGGCACCACCTGGAAACTCGCATGGCGCGGTGCATCCGCCCCCGGCATGGAAAAGGAAATCACCCAGACCCTCGCGAAATGGGAAAACGTGATGAGCCAGTGGCAGCCGGACTCCGATCTTTCCCGTTTCAACCGGGGTCAACCCGCCACGCCGGAGTTGCAACGTGTCATCGACCTCGCCGACGAAATCCGGCAAGCGAGCGACGGAGCCTTCGACCACCGCCTGCTCAAGGAAACGGGTGAGGCCGGTTTCGGCCCCGGCGGGAACGGCATTGACCTCTCCGCGATCGGTAAAGGCTTCGCGGTGGACCGGGCCGGGGAGTCGCTCAGAAAAATGGGCGTTACCGATTTCGTCTTCGAGCTGGGCGGGGAAATCCTCGCAGGCGACGGCGAATGGAAGGTGGCCATCGAGAAACCCGATCCCACGACCCAAGAAACCGCGATGACCGTTCTATTGAAAAACCGCGCCCTCGCCACCAGTGGCAACTACCGCCTGTTCCAGCCCGCGGACGGTGGCCTCGCCAGCCACATCATCGACCCGCGCACCCACCAGCCCATCATCCGCCCACCCTCCTCCGTCAGCGTCCTCGCCAAGGACTGCGCCATCGCCGATGCCTGGGCCACCGCCCTTTTCGTGCTGGGTCGCGATTTCCCCACACCCGATGGTCTCGAAGTGATCTGGAACGAGGTGGAAAGATAAATCCGACCTCGCTTTGTTGAACGGCGATCAGAGATCGCCGCCACGTCTCGACATACCCACCATGGGAATGGCAGATTGGGGCATGGACGGTGAATTCGCTGGAAAGACTATGGCAAACTTCCGCGTCGTCTTGCATGGGCGCAGTTCTACCGGGGAGAAAATCGCATTGTTCCGCTCGCTGTTCCGGGGACGCGAGGATGTGTATCCGCGCCGTTTCGAAAGCAAGAAGACCGGACGCTCCGGATATGCGCCGGCTTGTGGCAACGAGTGGGTGCGCGGCATCTGTGAGAAACCCCGGATCAAGTGCGGCGATTGCCCTCACCGCGCTTTCCTCCATGTGACCGATGAAGTCGTCCGCTGCCATCTATCGGGAAAAGACAAGGCCGGGCAGGAATTCATCGCCGGAGTCTATCCCATGCTCGCGGACGAAACCTGCCATTTTCTCGCCATGGATTTCGACAAGGAAACATGGCGGGATGATGTGCTCGCCGTCATGGCAACGTGCCGCGATCTCGATATCCCCGCCGCGCTCGAACGCTCTCGCTCCGGCAATGGCGGGCATATCTGGATGTTTTTCGCGGATGCCGTTCCTGCCACGCTCGCACGAAAAATCGGCTCCTTTGTCCTAACAGAAACCATGGAACGGCGACCCGAACTCGGCCTCGCTTCCTATGATCGTCTGTTTCCCAACCAAGACACCCTGCCCAAGGGCGGCTTCGGGAACCTGATCGCTCTGCCGATGCAGAAAGTCCCGCGGGAAAAAGGCAACAGCGTGTTCGTGGATGAAACCCTGTCGGACTATCCGGATCAATGGGCGTTCCTTTCCTCGATCCGGCGGTTGTCCCGTGACCGCATCGAATCCATCACCCAGGATGCGGAAAACCGTGGCCGAGTGGTCGGCGTGCGCTTCGCCCTAACAACTGATGACGAACCAGAGCCATGGAACACCCTCCCCTCGCGGCGTCATCGTGAACCGCCGATCTCCGATCCCTTGCCAAAGGAGATTGAGGTGGTGCTCGGTGATGGGGTTTACCTGAGAAAAGCAGACCTCCCGCCCGCTTTGCGGAACCGCCTGCTGCGCCTCGCCGCCTTCCAGAACCCGGAGTTCTACCGCGCCCAAGCTATGCGGCTGTCCACCTACGAGAAACCTCGTATCATCGCCTGCGGGGAGGATCTTCCCGCCCACATCGGCCTGCCACGCGGTTGCCTAGGGGAAATTCTAACACTTTTCTCGGATCTGAAAATCAAGCCGCTGATCCGCGACGAGCGGGTGACGGGAACACCGCTCGAATTCCATTTCACCGGCACACTCCGTCCCGAACAGGAAACCGCTGCCGACGCGATGCTCGCTCACGATACCGGCATCCTGTCCGCCACCACCGCCTTCGGAAAAACCGTTCTCGCCGCTCACCTCATCGCCGCCCGCGGAGTGAATACCTTGATCCTCGTCCACCGCCAACAACTGCTGGAACAATGGATTGAGCGCCTCGCCTCTTTCCTCGGCCTGCCCGCCAAGTCCATCGGTCGCCTCGGCGGCGGGCACAAGAAACTCACCGGAAAAATCGACGTCGCTCTCATCCAAAGCCTCGTCCGCAAAGGGGTCGTCGATGACCGAGTGGCCGATTACGGGCATCTCGTGATTGACGAATGCCACCATATGTCAGCGCAAAGTTTCGAGTGGGTTGCGCGCCGCGCCAAGGCGCGCTTTGTTTTGGGACTTTCCGCCACGGTGACGCGCAAGGACGGGCACCATCCGATCATCTTCATGCAGTGCGGCCCCGTCCGTCACCGCGTGGATGCGAAACAACAGGCGGATGCCCGCCCGTTTTCCCATCATGTCATCGTCCGGCCAACCGGCCTGCGCTCCATGGCAGAACCCGATCCCGACCGTCGGCTTGAATACCAGAATCTCTGCGCGGAGATCATGCGCTCCGAGCCACGCAACCAGATGATCCGCGACGACGTGGCCGCCGCCTTGCGCGAAGGCCGATCGCCTCTTGTTCTAACAGAACGCACCGAGCATCTCGCGGTTCTCGCCGAATTGATCCGCCCCCACGCCCCGCATCTGATCATCCTCCAAGGCGGCATGGGACGGAAATCCCTGCGTGAGGCGATCGCGCAACTCGCCGCCGTTCCCGAAAGCGAATCCCGCGTCGTCATCGCCACCGGCAAATTCGTCGGCGAGGGCTTCGATGACTCCCGTCTCGACACCCTCTTTCTCACCATGCCCGTTTCATGGCGCGGCATCATCGCCCAATACGCCGGCCGCCTCCACCGCCTCCACGACGGCAAGCGTGAGGTCAGGGTTCACGACTACGCCGATCTCGATATCCCGATGCTCTCCCGGATGTTCGACAAACGCTGCGCGGGCTACGAGGCCGTCGGCTACACCATCCTGTTACCAGCCAGCGCCCTGCCCGGCTGGCCCGCGGAAGTCCCGCTTCCCATCGATCCGGAATGGAAAAAGGACTATGCCGCCAGTGTCCGCCGCCTGATTCGCGATGGAGTGGACGCTCCCCTCGGCAATCTGTTCATCACCGCCGCCCGCCCTAACAGCGACCACGAGCGTGCCCGCAGCGCCTCCGAAGCTTTCCTTTTCCACCGCCTAGAATCGCTGCCGGAAACCGCCGGCCTGTTCCGCCTGAATGCCAAGCTGCCCATTCCCTTCGATGGCTGGAGCGAGATGGAGATCGACCTGTTTTGCGCCGGTCACAAGCTCGCCATCGAAATCGACGGTCCCCAACATCTATCCGATCCCGCCGCCTACCGCCGCGACCGGCGCAAGGACGCATTGCTCCAGGAAAACGGCTGCCACGTCCTGCGTTTCCTCGCCGAAGACCTCGGGAAACACCTCGACGCCACGCTCGACGCCATCCTCCGCGCCATCACCCACCTTGAGCGGAAGCGTTGATTTTTCGCCACGTGAAACAAGCGCCTTGCCACCCGAATCCCGTGTAATTACTGTATCCCCATGAATCAGGTTCAGAAACCGATCCGTATCGGTAATTCCAAGGGTGCGCGGATTCCCGCCCATCTCATTCGCTCCTACCATCTGGAGCGCGGATTTGTCATGAAACCTGTCCAGGACGGCATACTGATCGCTCCGGCGGATAGCTCGAAACTCACCCTTGAGGAATCCTTCGCCGCGATGGCCTTGAATCGCTCCGATATGAAAATTACCCGCGAATGGGCGGAATCAGGACTCACCGATGGGCTCGAAGAAGACTCCGGCTTCTAAAGCCGCTCTTGCTGTCCGCCGCTACGAGATCCACCTCGTCAACCTGGATCCCACGGCGGGACGGAAAACGCAAAAACACGCCCCTGTGTGGTGATCAGCCCCGATCCCATGCACCGCACCGGCATGGCCGTTGTTTGCCCGCTGACCACAACGCTCCATCCGCTCTGGATCCATCGCCTCCAGATCACCTGCGCTTCAAAACCCGCTGAAATCATGGTGGATCAGATTCGTGCCGTCAGCCTTGTGCGGTTCGTCAAAAAAATCGACGTCCTCACACCAACCGACGCCCAATCGTTGCGGGACACCATCTCCCTGCTTTACGCGACTCCTTGAGGGTTGATTTCGCGGTGTTTTCCGACTTGCTCAACGGGTAAAAATAATTTACTCATTGCCCTGAGTAAATCCAATGAGGCGCACCCCACTCTACTCCCAGCTGCTTTCACGGCTTCGCGAACCGCGTCGTTTCATCCAGGTTTTGGCGGGTCCCCGGCAGGTGGGAAAAACCACGCTGACCCGGCAAGTCATGGAAGCCTCGGGGCTTCCCGTCCACTACGCCTCCGCGGACGAACCCACCCTCCGCGACCAAGCATGGCTTGAGCAGCAATGGGATCTCGCCCGCATCAAAGCCCGCAACCACCCGGAGGGCGCTCTGCTGGTGATCGATGAGATCCAGAAAGCCGCCCGCTGGCCGGAGGTCGTGAAACTGCTTTGGGATGCCGACACCCATGACTACACGCCACTGAAGGTCGTGCTGCTCGGCTCCTCGCCCCTCCTCATCCAATCCGGCCTCACCGAGAGCCTGGCGGGACGTTTCGAAACCATTCCCGTTCCTCACTGGTCCTTCGCCGAGATGCAGGAGGCCTTCGGTTGGGATCTGGAAAAATACCTGCTCTTCGGTGCCTATCCCGGTGCCGCTCCCTGGCGGACGATCCCGACCGCTGGCGGCAATACATCAACGACTCGCTGATCGAAACCACCCTTTCGCGGGACATCCTGCTGCTCACCCGGGTGGACAAGCCGGCCCTGCTCCGGCGCATGTTCCAGCTCGCCTGCGCCTATTCCGGCCAGATCCTCGCCTATCAGAAAATGCTCGGCCAGCTCGTGGATGCCGGCAACACCGTCACCCTTGCCCATTACCTCCAGCTCCTCGAAGGCGCGGGCATGGTCGCCGGGTTGCACAAATTTTCCGGAAACCAGATCCGCCAACGCGCCTCCAGTCCCAAGCTCCAGGTTCTCAACACCGCCCTCATGACCGCCCAGTCAGGCCGCAGTCCCGATGCGTGGCGCACGGACGGCGATGCTTGGGGACGCCTCATCGAATCCGCCGTCGGCGCTCACCTCGTCAACACCGCCATCGGCACCGGAATCTCCGTGACCTACTGGCGCGAGCAAAACAAGGAAGTCGATTTCGTGCTCCAACGCGGCGACTCGCTCGTCGCCATCGAAGTCAAAAGCGGCGGCCGCAAACAAACCCTTCCCGGTATCGCTGCTTTCGACAAGGCCCACCAGCCCACCTCCAAGCTCCTCGTCGGCGGCCAAGGCATCCCCATCTCCGAATTCCTCCAGGCACCCGCCTCTCATTGGATAGGGCAGTGAAATCACCCCCACTTCCGCCGTGTGCCATAACCGGAGCCGGGCTGCTTGACCCGAAGGACGCGGAAAGATAGGGGATATGGACTGTTCCACGATTCCTGCCGCCACGACGAATACTCTGACCCCGGCCACGGCCCGCGCGGATTTCGTGTTCAATGCTCATTCCTGCCTTCTTGTCCGTGTTTATCCGCGTTCATTTGCCGGAAAAATGGGAAGTTTCCAGTCCGACTATCTCCACTTCGCTCCGGTTGTGGTTCGAATTCTTCTCGTCCCTAGTGTAAGAACCCTGCCTTGAAAGTTGAATTTTGAGGGTTGAAGTTTCCGGGAGCAGCCCCTTGAATCCGCGCTCTCCCAACCCATGGCTCTGATTGTCCAGAAATACGGCGGCACCTCCGTCGGCTCCATCGACCGCATCCGCAACGTCGCCGCGCGCATGAAACGCACCCGCGACGAGGGCAACCAAGTCGTCGGCGTCGTCTCCGCGATGTCGGGTGTGACCGACAAGCTCATCGGCATGGCGAAGGAACTCGGCGAGAACCCCTCCGAGCGCGAACTCGACGTCCTGCTTGCCACCGGCGAGCAGCAATCCATCGCGCTCGTCGCCATGGCCTTGCACGAGCTGGGCGTGGAGGCGGCATCGATCACCGGACGGCAGGCGGGCATTTTCACCACCGGCAGCCACACCCGCGGGCGCATCTCGAACATGGATCCCTGCCTGATGCGGACCTATCTGGAGGAGGGGAAAACCCTCGTCGTCGCCGGCTTCCAGGGCATCACCCCGGCGGGCATGGTTCACACCCTCGGCCGGGGCGGCTCCGATCTTACCGCCATCGCCGTCGCCGCCTCGCTCAAGGCCGATGTCTGCCAGATCCTCACCGATGTGGACGGCGTCTATACCTGCGATCCCAGAGTGGTGAAAAACGCCCGCAAGCTGCCGGAAATTTCCTACGATGAAATGTTGGAAATGGCCTCATCCGGCTCCAAGGTCATGCAATCGCGCTCCGTCGAATTCGCCAAGAAATTCGGCGTGGTATTTGAAGTCCGCTCCTCCCTCAACGATAACTCAGGAACCCTCGTGCTAGAAGAACATCCCAATATGGAAAACGTAGTCATCCGCGGCATCTCGATCGAGCGCTCGCAGGCGCGCGTCACCATCTCCGGCATCCCGGACGAACCCGGCATGTCCGGGAAAATCCTAGGCGCGCTCGCCGACGCGGAGATCAACCTGGACATGATCGTCTCGAACATCTCCAACGACGGCGCATCGAAGCATTCCTTCACCATGCACTCCACCGATCTCGGTAAGGCCCAGGCCGCGCTCAAGCCCGTGCTCGCCGATCTCTCGCCCCTCGCGCAAATCCAGACCGAGGCCGGCATCGCCAAGCTTTCCGCCGTCGGCATCGGCATGAGATCCCATTCCGGCGTCGCCGCCACCATGTTCAAGGCGCTCGGCGCGAAAGGCATCAACATCGGCATGATTTCCACCTCCGAGATCAAGATCGCCGTCACTGTGGATGAGATCCACATCGAGGACGCCGCCCGCGCCGTCCACGACGCCTTCCAGCTCGACAAGGAACCGGCCTAGCGCCAAGGCGGCGATGAACATGTGCCGGTGGTGGCGGTGAAAACCGGCGCATGGGGTGCGGGTATGCCCGGCCTTGCCTCGCCGCCCCCACGCGATACCCATCAGGGACGCATCCGCAGACCACCGCACCAGCCGGAAAGACAAGCCTTCCAAAACATCCCTCCACCCTGCCACCGTTCGGCGCACCCGCCGCCGCACACATCGCCCCGCGATATCCGGGAAGTCTCCCATCCCCTCCCTCCAACCCCTCCACCGGCCTGATATACGTATCCGTTCCGGCGAAAATCCTTGATCCACCAACGATTTCCCCCTTTTCTACCATTTCCATGTCCTGCTGGAGGTGCCGCCAATGCCGGAGGGCGGGATTTCCGATGGACTCCTGTTGAAACGTCTTTCCGCGCATGCATGAGCCACAAGGGGGCGGGCATCGAGGCGGAGGGGTGGAAGGAGGTTTCGCGGATCTATCGGCGGGCGATGGGGATGGCGCTGGGGCGGAGGAATCCGCAGACGCAAGACTTGGAGACACAAGACGCAAGAAAAGAAGATAGGACGGTGGGGATGAATGATTCGGAGTATCTGGAGGCCGGGGCAGACAGGTGTCAGCCCCTGCCCGATCTGGGAATGGCCGGGATGCTCAGGCGGCGTGTGAGATATTTCACGGACGGGGCGGTGATCGGGAGCAAGGCGTTTGTGAACGAGGCGTTCGCAGGGGCGCGGGAGAGGTTCACGGAGAGGAGAAAGGATGGCGCGAGGAGGATGCGGGGCAGCGGTGCGCCGGCCAAGGGAATGTTGTGGAGTATGCGGGATTTGAGGGTGGGGGTTTGAAGACCCAAGACTTGGAGAAACAAGACACAAGAAATGAGGGAATGGGCGGAACCTGGGGAGATTATACGGGTAGCACGCCAAGCTCATGGGTGCCGTCACTGTCCACGGCGGAAGGCGAAGGTGAGTGGATTTCTCTAACATACCTTGATTATCCGCTCCGGGGAGCGATGTTTCGAACGTTTGTTGGATGCGGGATGAGGATTTCACATCGGTACACCGGAGTCCCGTTCTCAGGATCTGAGGTACACTTCCTTTAAAAATCGCCCCAAACCCGCCCCGAATTCGACTCATTTTTTAGAAAATCCGCCTCATAACTTCCAAATTTCTATAAAATTATCCCACAAAATGTTCCGTAACTCATTGAAAATGAGGGGTTAAAAACTTTCCTTAAAGTTCCCTCACTTTCTCCTTGTGAGTAATGTGTACCGAAGTGTAGATTGATGGGGTTGACGCGATAGTCAGCCCCCAAATGAACGATCCATTCCAGCAATATAAGGGCACCTACCCTTACAAGACGGACTCGAAGAATCGGGTCAACGTCGTGTCCGCCTGGAGGCCGCAGCCGGGTGAGAACCTGCACCTGATGGCGTCGTTCGATAAGAAGAGCGAGCTGCCGATCATCAAGGTGATGACGGATGAGGGTATCGCCAGCCGCCTGCGGACGGTTGACGAATACGTCACCGATCCCGGCGAGAAGGCGGAGATCAAGAGCGAGCTGAAGAGGAACCTTCGTGACGCGAGCCTCAACGACCAGGGCAGGCTGCTCATCCCGAAGGATTTCGCGAACCATGCGGGGATCGAACCCGATGCGGAGGTTTTTCTCATGGCGGGCGACTCGCATTTCGAGGTCTGGAGCAAGGCGAATCACAACACGGCCTTCGGAGGCCTCGGAGTCGCCCCCTCGCGCAACAAGCTCGGCATTTTCTAAATACTTTCCCCCATTACCGATCCCACACCCCGCTGACAGACATGATGTTCAACTCTGCAACCCTCGCGAACGAGACGGTCCACCTCACGGCGGCTTCCGGCGTGTTCGTTCGTTCGCGGGAGTTGGGTTCCTTTTCACAAGGCCGCGCGCTCGGGACAGGGCGCGGTTTTGAAAATACGGACGCCGCCGCCGCTCCTGGCTGGTTGTCGGCGCGGCGTCCGTTTCCCTTTTCTTTAGGTTTTCTGGCTGGGCGGATGAAGTCTCTCGGGACAGAGCTTCATTCGCTTTTTAATCCGGTGTGTCGCGCTGCTCCTGGCTGGTTGTCAGCGCGGCCACCGGTAAATTTTTCCAAAGGATCACAAAACCCCGCGCTCGGGACAGCACGCGATTTTGATTTGTCGGACTCCGCGACCGCTCCTGGCTGGTTGTCGGCCTCGGAGTCCGAATCCCTTTCTCCGGAAGGCTACCACCTTCCCGTCCTCGCCGATGAGGTGCTGGAAATGATGGATGCCGGCCCTGGCAAATACATCATCGATGGCACTCTGGGCGGCGGGGGGCACTCGGAGCTGTTCCTGAAAGCCGGGGCGAAAGTCCTCGGCGTGGATCGCGATCCCGAGGCGCTCGCCCATGCCGGTGCGCGCCTTTCCGGTTTCGCTCCGAATTTCTCGGCCTATCAGGCGAATTTTTCCGAAATCCCCGGCCATCCCGGCATCGCGGCGGGCGAGCTCGCCGACGGCCTGCTGCTCGACCTCGGGGTTTCCTCGCGCCAGCTCGATTCCGCTCCGCGCGGCTTCTCCTTCATGCGCGAGGGCCCGCTCGACATGCGCATGGGGCCGAACGCGAAAATGACCGCCGCAGAACTCGTCAACACCTTCCCGGAAGACGAGATCCTCCGCGTGCTGCGCGAATACGGTGAGGAGCCCCGCGCCCGCCGGATTGCCACCGCCATCGTCGAAAGGCGCGCGGCGAAACCTTTTTCCACCACCACGGAACTCGCCGCCTGCATCGAGAAAGCCGTCGGTCGCAGCGGGAAAACACATCCCGCCACCCGTAGCTTCCAGGCGATCCGCATGGCGATCAACGAAGAACTCGAATCGCTCGCCGCCGTCCTTTCCTCCGCCACGAGAATCCTGAAACCCGGAGGCCGCCTGCTCATCATCACTTTCCACAGCCTCGAAGACCGCGAGGTGAAGAGATACCTCAAGCGGCACTCGCAACCCTACATCGACGATCCCACCTGGCCGGAAGCCCGGCCCAACCCCGACCGCATCTTCCGGCTGCTTTCCAAAAAAGCCATCGCGCCCAGCGCCCACGAAACCTCCACGAACCCACGAGCCCGCAGTGCGAAACTGCGGGTCGCTCAGCTTTTGGGGGATGAACCCCACACCGCCTGATTTTTCCCCCACAAACAACCACCGCCATGAACCGCCGCCGCCAAGAAGCCACCCAGAGAATCTCTCCGGTCGTGATCCTCGCCCTCATCCTCGCGGGCGCATTCGGAGCCGTGGGCGGCGTGACCTACGTGGTTTACCGTAATTGCCAGATCCAGACCGCGCGCGAGATCGACACCGTCGAGCGCCGTATCGAGAAGCACCACCTCGATATCCGCACCGTGCAGATGCGTGCCGACCAGATCCTGAATCTTTTCGCCATCCGCCAAACCCTGCAGGAGGTTGGCACCAGCCTTGTTCCCATCCCAGTAGGTGTCTCCGAGGACGTTCTTCCGCCGGATGAAACTCCTGCTGTCGCCTCTGCCTCCGCCAGCTTGTGAACCGTGCCTTCCAAAACCGCTGCATCGTTCTTTGCTTGGTCTTGGTGACCTTGCTCAGTGCCTTGTCCGCGCGCCTGGTGCAGATCCAGCTCGTGGACAGGCAGCGCTACGCCGCCTCGTCCTCCAAGGCGTTTCACCGCGTCGAGCGCATCACCGCGATCCGCGGTATGATTGTGGATCGCAATGAGGAGCCGATCGCGAAAAGCATCCCGGTCGCCTCGGTGTTTGTGGACAAGAACCACCTTATGGATCCGAAGCTCGCCTCTTTCGGCCTCGCATACATGGCGGCTTCTACCGATCAGGAGTGGCAAAATCTTTCCGCCGAAGATCGTGTCCGCCGCATCTATTCGGTGCGCGGCGCGATCCTCACCCGTGAGACGCCGGACGACATCGTGCAGAAGCACCTCGCTCGCGTGATTTCCCTGCTCGCCCGCCCGCTCGGCCTGAGGCGCGACGAGATGCGCGCGACGATTGAGAACAACAGGGGAAAGTGGTTCCCCATCGCCAAGGACATCCCGGATGACATCGCGGAGCGCCTGCGCGACATCGTGGATGAGAATTACCTGCAGGGCATCGCCTTCGAGAACTCGATCAAGCGCTGGTACACGAACCCGAACCTCGCCACCCATCTCACCGGCTTTACAGGGGAGGTCGAGGAGAAATCGGAAACGGGGAAGATTTCCTACCATATGGCCGGGCGTTTCGGAATCGAGTCTTCCGAAGAGGAGTTTCTCGCCGGGCGCGACGGACGCCGCGAGCACCGCCGTGATTCGCGCGGCATGATCGTTCCCGGTAAGGCGAGCAGCCTGCTGCCGCCGCGCGCGGGCCTCAACGTGAAGCTCACCATCGACCTAGGGATGCAGGCCATCGTCGAGGAGGAGCTGGACGCGGGTTTGGCCGAATACAAAGCACAGCGCGGCGCGGTGATCGTCATGGATCCGAAGACCGGAGAAGTCCTCGCGATGGTCTCGCGCCCGCACTTCAACCTCAACGACAAGAAGGATCTCGCGGAAAGCTCCTTCAACTACGCGATCCAGGCGAAATACGAGCCGGGTTCCACGATCAAGATCATCCCCACCGCCGCTGCACTGGAGGAGAAACTCGTCACGCCCACCACCGTCATCTACTGCCCGAGGTTCTTGCAGGAGAACAGGTTTACGGTGCGCGACGGCCACTCCGGCGGGATGCTCACTTTCGAGCAGATCATCCAGAAATCGAACAACACCGGTTGCTGGAAGCTGGCAAAGCAGCTCGGCGTGAAGCGCTATTACAGCTACGTGCACGGCTTCGGCTTCGGCGCGCGCAGCGGCATCCAGTTGAGCGGCGAGAACCCCGGCACCGCGAACGTGCCGAAACTGCCCGTTGATTTCTCGCGCTCCTCCTACGGATATTTCATCGGCGTGACTCCGATCCAGATGGCCACCGCATACTGTGTCATCGCCGGCGACGGGCGTCTGCTGACGCCCAGAATCGTCAAGGAACTGGTCGCCAACGACGGCACCGTGGTGGAGGAATACCCCGCCGAGACGCGCGGCCAGGTGATCTCCCCGGACACCGCCCGGAAAATGCGCGACGCGCTTCACAAGGTGACTCAATTGGGCGGCACCGCTCAAAAGGCCACCGTTCCCGGGTACAAGGTCTGCGGGAAAACCGGCACCGCCGTCCGGCACGACCCAAAGCTCGGCGGCTACATAGACGGGACTTACGTCGTCTCCTTCGCCGGTTTCATGCCCGCCGATGATCCTGCTTTCGTCTGCTACGTGGTCATCGATGATCCGAAAACAACCGAGGTGAAGCGCTACGGCGGAACCATCGCCGCGCCGATTTTCTCGAAAATCGCCACGCGCCTCGCCTCGCACATGAACCTCACACCTACCGAGCCGATCCCTGATTCGCTCGCGAAGTCCCCATAACCGAAATGCTTCTCCGTGCTCTCATTTCCCCGCTTAAAAAGGTCACCGCGTTTGGCACGTTGGATCTTGAAATCGACGGCCTCACCGCGGACTCCCGCGCGGCAGGGCCGGGTCAGCTTTTCGCGGCGATACGCGGCACGAGCATGGACGGGCACAAGTTCATCGGGGAGGTGATCGCAAAGGCGCGACCGCGATCCTCGCCGAGACCGCGCCGCCTTCCGATTTTCCCCAGACAGCGGTATGGCTCCACGTCCCCGACAGCCGCGCCGCGCTGGCCGTGCTTGCGGCCACTTTCCACGGCGAACCTGCCGGGGAACTCAAGCTCGCCGGCATCACCGGTACGAACGGGAAAACAACTACGGCATTTCTCGTACATCACATCATGCGGGCTGCTTGGCACCGTGCGGGACTGCTCGGCACGATCTTCGTCGATGACGGCGAGACCCGCACCGCTGCGAAGCACACCACGCCCGGCTCCATCGAGCTCAACGATATCCTCGCCACCTTCCGCGACAATGCCTGCCGGGGCGCGGCGATGGAGGTTTCCTCGCACGGCATCCACCAGAAGCGCGTACATCACATCGCCTTTGACGCCGCCGTTTTCACCAACCTCACCCAGGATCACCTCGACTACCACGGAACGCTCGCAAACTACATGGAGGCGAAAGCCTCGTGGTTTCACGATCTCGCCGCGAACCCGCTCGGGAAAAAGCCCGTGGCCGTCATCAATACTGACGACGCGCGCGGCAACGAGCTCGCCGTGGCGCTCGAAGGGAAGATGCCGGTGCTGCGTTACGGCTTCGGCGTGAATTGCGATTTCCGCGCGAACGGTTTCCGGCAGAAGCCTGACGGCATGACCTTCGAGCTGGCGGCGAAGGGGAAAACCTTCCTCGTCCGCGCGCCGCTCATCGGCCGTTTCAACGCCTACAACCTTCTCGCCGCCATCACCGCCGCCTCCGTCTGCGGCATCAAGCCGCGCGAAGCCATCGCCGCGCTCGCCGATTCGCCGCAGGTGCCGGGTCGCATGGAAAATGTGGGCAGCGCGGGTGGTGCCACGGTTTTCGTCGATTACGCCCACACCCCGGATGCGCTGGAAAACGCTTGTCGCACCCTCAAGGAACTCGATCCGCGCCGCCTCATGACCGTCTTCGGCTGTGGTGGTGACCGCGACAAGGCGAAACGCCCGCTGATGGCCGCCGCCGCCGCGAGGTTCAGCGAGGCGATCATCATCACCTCCGACAACCCCCGCTCCGAAGATCCCGAAGCCATCATCCGTGAGATCGAGAAAGGCCTGCCCGCGAAGTCCAATTTTCTCTCCATCACCGACCGCGCCGACGCGATCAATGCCGCCGTCCAGAATTCCCGCTCCGGCGACATCATCCTCATCGCCGGCAAAGGCCACGAGAATTTCCAGCAGTTCGCCGACTACATCATCGACTTCGACGACCGCAAAAAGGCCGACCTCGCGCTCCGCAACCGCTCCGCAGAAATTTCCGAAATGCGAGCCAATCCCCAACCCCATTTCTGAAAATCCGAATCTTTTCCGTCCGAAGCCCGTCCCATAGAGACCATGCAATCCACCGCGCGACAGATCAGCGAAATCCTCGGCTCCCCGCTCCTTGGGACCGACGGTGACGTGCGCGCCGTCTTCACCGACACGCGCAAGCCCGTCGAAGGCGGCGCGTTCTTCTCGCTCCGGGGAGAAAATTTCAATGCCGACCTCTTCGCGGAAGCGGCTTTAAAAAGCGGTGCATCTGTCGCGATCGTGCACGAATGGAGAAGCGGCGAGGTGCCTGAGGGCAAGGCGATCATCGAGGTGCCGGACACGTTGCTCGCCCTACAGCGGCTCGCGCATTGGTGGCGCAGCCAGCTCGACATTCCGGTGGTCTGCATCACCGGTTCGAACGGCAAGACATCGACCAAGGATTTCGCCACCGCCGTCCTCTCGCAAGGCTTCAATGTCAACGCGACGAAGGGCAATCTCAATAACCACATCGGCCTTCCTCTCACGGTGCTGGCTACGGAAAAGGAGCACACCGCCGCCATTTATGAGATCGGTATGAATCACGGCGGCGAGCTCTCACCGCTCTGCGAGATCTCCCGCCCGAAATTAGGGATCATCACGAACATCGGCACGGCCCACATCGAGTTCCTCGGCTCGCGCGAGGCCATCGCCGAGGAGAAAGGCACGCTGGCCCGCTACCTTCCTGAAGATGGCCTGCTGTTCACGCCCGCCGCTTGCGATTTCAACGAATACTTCCGCTCCCGCACCCGCGCTCGACTCGTGCCTGTCGGCAATGGACGCGGCATCGTCCGCGCCGAGAACATCCAGCCGCAGGCCGATGGCACGCGCTTCGATCTGGTCATCGACGGCGAGGAAACTCACGGCGTTTTTATCCCCGTGCTTGGCAAGCACATGGTCACCAACGCGCTGCTCGCCGCAGCCGTCGGCTGGAGGCTCGGCATCCCGGCGGATCGCATCGCGCTCGGCCTTTCTTCGGTGAAACTAACCACCGGTCGCTTGCGCCGGATCCAATGGGAGGGCATCACTCTGCTCGACGATACCTACAACGCGAACCCGGAATCCATGGAAGCGGCCATCGACACGCTTGCGGAAATGCAGGTTCCGGAGGGATCGCAGCGCATCATCGTCCTCGGGAAAATGGGCGAACTCGGAGCGCACGCCGAGGCCGCGCACGCGCGCATCGGCAAGCTCGCCACCGCGAAGGGGCTGCGCCTCATCGCCGTGGGCGAGGGCGCGGAAGGCATCGCCGAAGCCGGGCAAGCACCGCATTTCAACGATATCCACACCGCCGCCGATTGGCTGCTCGTAAACTCCCGCCCCGGTGATGTCATCCTCTTCAAGGGCAGTCGCACCGCAGCCATCGAAAAAGTCCTCCAAACCGCCTTTCCCGCCGCATGCTGACCACTATTTACGATTTCTGGTATGCCGCCCTCCAGGCCGAGATCGCCGCAGGCGAAACGAACGGCTGGGCGCACACCTTCTCCTTCCTTAACCTTTTCCAATATGTCACCTTCCGCGCGGCCACGGCGGGGCTGCTGGCGTTCGCGATCTCGATCCTGATCGGCCCGCGCATTATCCGGAAACTCATCTCACTCAAGGTCGGCCAGCCGATCCGCACCGCCGAGGAAGTCCACAAGCTCGCCGAACTCCACGGCGGGAAAATCGGAACCCCGACGATGGGCGGCGTGCTCATCATCGCCAGCGTGCTGATCTCCACCCTCATCTGCGCGCGCGTCTTCAACCCTTTCGTAGCGGTCTGCGCCGTAACCATGTGCGCCTGCGGGCTGCTCGGCTTCGTGGACGATTACACGAAGGTGAAAAAAAAGAACTCCGACGGGGTATCCAGCCGCACCAAGCTTTTCTGGCAGTTCGTCATCGCGCTCATCGCCGCCTGCTTCATCTATTTCAAAACGGAGATCTCCGGCTTCGGAGCCACCGCCGAGCAGGTCGCCAGCAACGCGGCCGGATACCGTCTCGGCGACATCAAGATCGGAGTCGGCGACATCTGTTTCCCGCTTTTCAAAACCCCTATCATTAGCCTTGGGATCCTAGTCATACCGTTCTTCGTGCTGATCATCGTTGGTTGCTCAAACGCGGTGAACCTCACCGATGGTCTCGATGGCCTCGCCACCGGCTGCACAATCTCGGTTGCGCTCAGCTACTCGATGCTCGCCTATCTGGCCGGCCACTTTTTCATGGCCACCGACTATCTCGTCATCCCGCACAACCGTTACATCGGCGAGCTGGCGGTCTTCATGATGGCGCTCGCTGGCGCGGCGTTCGGCTTTCTCTGGTTCAACTGCCATCCGGCGAAGGTTTTCATGGGCGACACCGGCTCGCTGGCCATCGGCGGCGCACTCGGCACCGCGGCGATCTGCGTGAAACAGGAACTGCTGCTCGTCATCATCGGCGGCGTGTTCGTCGCGGAGGCGCTTTCCGTTATGCTCCAGGTCGGCTCCTTCAAGCTGCGCAAGAAACGCATCTTCAAGATGGCCCCCATCCACCACCACTTCGAGCTGCTCGGCTGGCACGAGTCCCAGGTCATCATCCGCTTCTGGATCCTTTCCATCATGCTCGCCCTCTTCGGGTTGGCTCTTCTCAAAATAGCCTGAAACCTTGAACCATCCCATCGACATCAAAGGCAAACGCGTCGCGGTTTTCGGAGCCGGGCGCTCCGGCCGCGCGGCCGCCGCGCTCGCCTCGCGCGAGGGTGCCTTCGTATCCGTGTGGGATCAGGGCGGCTCGGACAAGTTCGGGAAACTGCCTGCGGGCATCGAGACACATCCGAACATGTCGCTCGCCGACGCGGAAAACTTTTCCACCGATCTCATCATCATAAGCCCGGGCATCGACACCTGCTCGCCGCTGGTGCAGGCCTTCGCGGCGAAGGCGAAGATGATCGGCGAGACGGAGTTCGCAGCGCGCTACTACGCGGGCGGCATCATCGGCATCACAGGCACGAACGGCAAGACCACCACTACGGAACTCGTTTCCCTCATACTCAAGGAGGCCGGTCTCGGTGGCACGCCCTGCGGAAACTACGGTGCGCCATTGTCGGAGATCGTCCTTTCCCCCGAGGTGCCCGCCGCCGTCGCGCTGGAGCTTTCCTCCTTCCAGCTTGAGACCATCGAGGATCTCCGGCCCAAGGTTTCGATCTGGCTGAATTTCGCGCCCGACCACATGGATCGCTACCCCACCGTGGAGGCCTACAGGAACGCCAAGATGCGGATTTTTGAAAACCAAACCCCCGAGGATACCGTGGTAACGCGCTACGGCGAGGAATTCGGTGATCTCGTCCCGAACGTCATCACGTTCTCCACGGAAACGAGCGAAGCAGATTTCTTTTCCGACGGCTTTACGATCATGCAGGGCGGCAGGATACTCCTCGATCTTGAGGCGGAAACCTCCCTGCGCGGCCTGCACAACGCGGAGAACGCCATGGCTGCGATGGCCGCGTGCATGGCCTACGGGATATCGCCGTCCATCATCCCCGCCGCGTTGCACGGCTACGCTCCTCCGCCACACCGCTGTGAGCTGATCCGTACCCTAGATGGGGTCGAATACCTCAACGACTCCAAGGCCACGAACCTCCACGCGCTGCAATGCGCATTGCGCTCACAGAACCGTCCCGTCGTCCTCATCGCGGGTGGGAAGAACAAGGGGCTCGATTACGCGCCGCTGCTTTCCATGCTCGGCCGTCAGGCAATTTTCGCCGTCACCTTCGGCCAGATCGCGCGGCCGCTGGCGACGCTTTTCAATTCCGTCGTGCCGACCACCGCCGTCTCCACTCTGGTCGAAGCGATCCACACCGCACGCTCCCTCGCCCCGCGCGGATCGACGGTGCTGCTTTCTCCCGGAACCTCTTCCTTCGACCAATTCAACGGCTACGAGCAACGCGGCGACACCTTCCGCGATCTCGTCCACCAACTCAGCTAAACCATCCCAACCGACCATCAGGACACCATGAAAAACGAACGCATTCCCACCCGCCGCCAACCCGTCCGCAAGACCCTCTACGCGCGCCTGTTCAACAAGGCGAAGCCGAAAAAACAGCGCGCCGCCGCCGCACCCTCCGCCGATGACATGGACGAGGGCGGGATCAATATCTCCCGCTCGCTCACGATCATTTTCGCGATCCACATCGTGGCGATCGGCATGATCTTCATCCACAAGCAATACCTCTCCGGACGCACCGCCGCCCCTGAGAGCGGGGCTGCTGTGGCTACCGTCGAGAAAACGCCCGCCGCCGCCCCGAGCGCGCAGCGCAACGACCATCTCCCCGTTCTTAGCGGCGGCGATAAACCCTACATGGTGAAAAAAGGCGACAATTACGCGATCATCGCCACCAAGCACAACGTCGATGAAAGCGAACTCCGCGAGATGAACCGCGGCACGGATATCCGTGCGGGCGTCGTGCTCCGCATCCCGCAGCGCCAGCGCATCGTCGCCGAGATGCCGCCCGAACTCACCGCGATCCGCGATCAGGCAAGGCCCAGCGATTCCGACCTAGGCCTTGTGGAAATCCTGCCTCCCGTCGATGCGACGACCGCGCAGCTCATCCGCCCGGCCATCAGCGAGAACGGCGAGGTGATCCCGCGTGCGGAACCCGTCGCTTCCGGCCGCACCCATACCGTGAAATCCGGCGAGAACATCTGGCGCATCTCGAACCAATACAAGGTCAGCCAGAAGGAACTCATGGCCATCAACAACATCACTGACCCGACCAAGCTGAAGATCGGCCAAACGCTTAAGCTTCCTTAACTTTCCTGTATCCCTGAGGGAAAATTTCCGATAGGTTCCCCACAAGTGCTTCGCCACAGTTCCACGCTCCTGATCATCGCCGTCGCCCTCCTTTGCGGACTCGGGCTGGTAATGCTGGCGAGCACCGGCGTCTGGGTTCGCGGGATGGAAAATCCCTACCACTTCGTCACCCGCCAGGCGATGATGGTTGGTCTAGGTTTGCTGGCCGCCTTCGGCATGGCGAAAATGCCCGGCGACTGGCTCCGCAAGCTCACGCCGGTCGCTTACGTGGGCAGTTGTGTCCTGCTCGCCCTCTGTTTCATGCCCGGCATCGGCATTGAAGAATACGGCTCGAAGCGCTGGATCAAGTTCCCTATCGTCGGCCAGTTCCAGCCCTCCGAGGCGGCGAAAATGGTCGTCGTCGTCGCGCTCGCCCTGTGGTTCACGCGCTGGCAGACGGAGGTGCATACTTTCTGGCGCGGCTTCGCCCTGCCTGGTTTGATCATCGCGATCCCCATCGGCCTGATCGCGGCGGAAACGGATGTGGGCACCGCTCTCTCGCTCGGCGTCGCGGCCGGTGCGGTGATGTTTTGCGTCGGCACCCGGCTGATCTATATGATTCCCACCGCCCTGGCAGGGATGGCCGGAGCGGCATGGTTCGTTTACAACAACCCGAACCGCTGGGGCCGCATCGAGGCATGGCTCGATCTCGAAAACCCCATCCACCAGCTCGACCGGGGCATGCAGCAATGGCGCTCCCTCCTCGCCCTCGGCAACGGCGGCCCTTGGGGCGTCGGCCTCGGCAACGGAGTGGAGAAATTCGGCACGCTCACCTTCGCCCATATCGATTTCATCTTCCCCGTCATCGGCGAGGAACTCGGCCTGCCCGCCACACTCGGAGTCATCGTATGTTATGTGCTGATCGCGGTCGGTGGCGTCGGGATCGCCCTCCAGGCGCGGCAGATCTTCGAGCGCTGCATCGCCCTCGGTCTCACCTGCATGATCGTCGTCCCCGCCATGGTGAACATCGGCGTCACCACCGCGGTCCTCCCCAACGATGGCCTCCCGCTCCCCTTCGTTAGCTACGGTGGCACCAGCCTCGTCTTCAGCCTCGCCGCCGTTGGCCTCCTCGTCGGTATCCACCGCCGCTCCCAGGTCGCCGTTGCCAAGGCTTTCCCACTCGGGAAGGAAGTGCGGCTGGCTGTGAGGCTGTAAGCCCTTGGACTGCGGCAGCCTGCTGTCCACGGCGGAGGACGAAGAAGTGAGCGCGGCGCAAGATGCCAATGCCGTCCGGTCACAGCAAGGCTGGATGACCGAAAGCGGCAGTAGGCTGCGGTTCGCAGACTAGACCAGCTGCCAAAAGTCCTTTCGTATTGGATTGTGGTGATTGCTAGCAGGAATTTGCTTTGTGCGGGAGGCCTTTGAAAGAGCCAATGGTCCGGATCGGAGGGCGGGGAAAAGGGGGTTGCCCCACGCGATTGTTTTTTTGCCGCATACGAATGCTTTTTTCCTCATGCGAATGCCACGGCAATCTAGGTAGGGAGTAGGCTTTGAATGATCTGCTACCCGTGCGTGGGGGCTTTTGGGTGCGCGCGATCCTTCGCCGCTTTTGTTCATCAGCGAGCTGTTATGACGGGGTGCCTCGAACTTTCCGAGCCAAAGCTGTATCCCGCCTAAGAATACAAAAGCGGTGATTCTCACCGCAGTCAAAAGGCTCCGCCCCGCAACAGTGAGTCGATCCCTAGGTAGGGAGTAGGCTTTGAATGATCTGCTACCCGTGCGTGGGGGCTTTTGGGTGCGCGCGATCCTTCGCCGCTTTTGTTCATCAGCGAGCTGTTATGACGGGGTGCCTCGAACTTTCCGAGCCAAAGCTGTATCCCGCCTAAGAATACAAAAGCGGTGATTCTCACCGCAGTCAAAAGGCTCCGCCCCGCATCAGTGAGTCGATCCCTAGGTAGGGAGTAGGCTTTGAATGATCTGCTACCCGTGCGTGGGGCTTTTGGGTGCGCGCGATCCTTCGCCGCTTTTGTTCATCAGCGAGCTGTTATGACGGGGTGCCTCGAACTTTCCGAGCCAAAGCTGTATCCCGCCTAAGAATACAAAGCGGTGATTCTCACCGCAGTCAAAGGCTCCGCCCGCATCCAGTGAGTCGATCCCTAGGTAGGGAGTAGGCTTTGAGATGATCTGCTACGTGCGTGAGGGCTATCAGCGAGCTGTTATGACGGGGTGCCTCGAACTTTCCGAGCCAAAGCTGTATCCCGCCTAAGAATACAAAAGCGGTGATTCTCACCGCAGTCAAAAGGCTCCGCCCCGCATCAGTGAGTCGATCCCTAGGTAGGGAGTAGGCTTTGAATGATCTGCTACCCGTGCGTGGGGCTTTGGGTGCGCGCGATCCTTCGCCGCTTTTGTTCATCAGCGAGCTGTTATGACGGGGTGCCTCGAACTTTCCGAGCCAAAGCTGTATCCCGCCTAAGAATACAAAAGCGGTGATTCTCACCGCAGTCAAAAGGCTCCGCCCCGCATCAGTGAGTCGATCCCTAGGTAGGGAGTAGGCTTTGAATGATCTGCTACCCGTGCGTGGGGCTTTTGGGTGCGCGCGATCCTTCGCCGCTTTTGTTCATCAGCGAGCTGTTATGACGGGGTGCCTCGAACTTTCCGAGCCAAAGCTGTATCCCGCCTAAGAATACAAAAGCGGTGATTCTCACCGCAGTCAAAAGGCTCCGCCCCGCATCAGTGAGTCGATCCCTAGGTTGATCGGCCTGATGCGGATGCTATTGCCGCATGCGAGTGCATTATTTGGGGCGATGGGAGGATTAGCGTTTTCTTCTGGCGAGTAATGTGTCGCCGGCGAGGAGGATGAGGATTGTAGAAGTGGGTTCGGGGACGGCGTTGTTTGGCATAAATCCCATTTTTTGTAAGGGTTGTAGCGGATTGGGCTGATCAAAACATTGGTTTTGTGCAGCCATGTTGGCAAACGGTCTAAGGCATCCGCCGGGTGCGATATCCGGGAAAGTGTCTCTTGTGACGATCTAGCGTCCGATCGAAACATAATCGAAGAGTCGCACCTCGCCGTAAAACACCGCGCAGGCGAGGATCGCCGGTTTCGAGAGGTTTTCCGTCGGTGCGAGCGTTTCCGCATCCACCAGTGAGAGGTAGTCGATCTTCGCAAACTCAGACCCGCCGATGATTTTCCCGGCCACGCGGAGCATGGATTCGGCATCGCTTTCTCCAGCTGCGGCGAGCAGCGCTTGGTGGATGCGTGGGGCGTCGGCGCGCTGCGCGGTTGTGAGGCGGATGTTGCGCGAGGACATCGCGAGGCCGTCGCTTTCCCGGATCGTGGGGTGAGGGATGATCTCCGTCTGCAGGTCAAGATCCCGCACCATGCGGCGGATCGCGGCTAGCTGCTGGAAATCCTTCTCGCCGAAGACGGCGGAGTTGCAGCCGGTGAGGAGGAAAAGTTTCAGCACTACTGTGCAAACCCCGTCGAAATGCCCGGGCCGCGCGGCTCCGCAAAGGTGGGTGGAGAGCGAGCTTTCCTTGACGGTTACGGAGTGGTCGGAGAAATACATCTCGCCGTCGTCTGGGATGAACACGCCATCGGCTCCGTGTGTTTCGCAGACTCCGAGATCGGCCGAGAGGGGGCGCGGATAGGCTGCGAGATCGCCCGCGCGGTCAAACTGGATGGGATTTACGAAAATAGAAACGAGCACCGTGCCCTCTGTTCCGGCTTTTTCCTTGGCCAGAGAGATCAGCGAAGCATGGCCTTCATGCAGTGCACCCATCGTCGGCACAAGGATGATGGGACGGGACGCTGCATCGAGGCGGGCGCGCAGTTCGGCTTTTGTTTTTGCGATCCACATGAATCAATCCCTCTCTCTTTCCGATTCCTGTTCCTCGCCTCCCGCTCCCCGCATGATCCGCATTCCCTGCCGGATGTATTGCGCCATGGAAAGCAGGATGAACACGGCGGCGAAGGCGCATGGATAGACAGGGGAAATCTCTGTCACTCGCAGCATCACCCAGCCTAGTACGACAAATAGAAAGAAAGTGCAGACTTTCCCCGTCCAATGCGGGCGGATCTTCACTTTTTTCCGGGCTGACCACATCACGCGAATGCCCGCGAGGATCACGGAATCACGCAGCACGACGAGCGCCGCAAACCAGAGCGGGATGCGCCAGCCCTCCACTCCCCAATCAAAGAAAGTGAGGATCAGCAGCGCACTGAGCACCAGCGCCTTGTCGGCGATGGGATCGAGGAAAGCGCCGAGTTCCGAGACCTGATTGAAACGGCGCGCGATCCAGCCATCGATCCCGTCCGTGACAGCAGCCGTCACAAACACCCAGAACGCCGCCCAGCGCAGTGTCTCGTTAGGCGTGCCCGCCGCCGTGCCGAGGCCGTAGCAGATGGCCAAGAAAGCGAACACCGGCACCAGCACAAGCCGGACGACGGTGAGTTTCGTGGCGAAGGTCATGCCGCGAGCCTAACAGCCTTATCGGGAAAGGGAATGCTGAATCGGCGGTCACCAGTTCACGTTCGTTCCGCGCGTGTCGATGTGCGTGAACGACGAGTATCTTCCAACGCCGCCCTTGAAGAGACCCCGGTCGCGGAGGCTGCGGGCAGCGGCAGTGACGTTTCGAGCGGAAGTATCGAACTGGATATCGACGGCGACATTCGCTAGGTGCCAGGATTGCCTTTTGGCTCCTCTGCAGCGGGCGTTGTAGGCGGGCGAGCGGTAAGCGGAGACGATCTCCTTCACCGGCACGCGCATTTCCGAAGAGACGCGATCGACCACGCGCAGCGTGTAGCCCATGCGCGTCCACCACTGACGCGGCGGCAGCATGTTCCAGACCGATCCGCGCTCCTTGGCGTGCGCCGCGATCACCTCTTGGGCGCTGATGTTGCGCATTTTCAGGGAGTTCAGGTAATTCGCGTAATCCTTGAGATTGCGTCCTTGCAGGCGCACCCACTCCTCGGGGAAACCGCCGATGTTTTTGCTCGGCGCGGTGCCTTTGCTCACCCGGGCATCGCTGGGGACTGATCTCACCTTCACGACCGGCAGTTCGTCCTTTTTTTTCCCAAACCAAGACGCGCTCGCCGTGCCGGAGGTGGCGCAGAGCGCGGTGGTGGCGAGACCCAGCGTGCCGATGACCTTGCGTCGGCTGGTGAAAGATTCCGACAGTTGCGCCGGTAAAATGAGCGGTTCGGGAGATTGGAGCGGCTCTTGGGAAGTCATAAATGGGTTACTGAAGTGCTTTCGGGATGGTTCACCGGTAGCTGATAACGTGCCAGACGGAATTCAGACACTCCACCAATCGGTAAAATTCCCGGACACCCAAGCAGCCTCAGAACTTGCGACAAGCAAAAAAGGCCGATTTTCCTCTAACAACGGGGGGATTTCGATATCTCCGGCGATCTCCTATTTCCCCGGGTGATTCCAAACACGAGCGGATCGAGTATTTCGGCACGGTTCGCAGCCGTGGGCATCCACCTCGGATGGCTGGCGGCGGCGGGGGCGGTGATGACCGCAGGCATCCGAATGCAAGGCGCGGCGCTAATCGGCAAACACGATTTCCGCGGGTGGAGGATGGTTCGCTTAGAATGTTCCTACCGTTGGATTCGCTTTGCTGAAAATCTCCGCCCTAGTGTTTTCTGAATGCGATTGCCGTCGTTAGGCCGATGAGGGAAAGCAGGATGATGCCCCAATCGCCGATGAGGGCGTAGAGTGAGAAGCTGGGCTGGACGGGGATGTTGAGTTCGGCGAGGAGGCTGCCGCGGGTGAAATGGCTGCCGTCCGCGTCGGCGAGGATCTGGGGCTTTCCGGTGCGCGGATGGGCGGTGGAGCCGATGGTGTCGATGGCGGCACTGACGCCAGTGTTGGCGCAGCGGAGCATGGGGCGGCGCAGCTCGATGGCGCGGAAGCGGGCGTTGGCGAAATGCTGGGCGGCGGCGGGGGATTCCTTGAACCAGCCGTCGTTGGTGAGGTTCACAATGATCTGCGGGCCGGAGCGGACGAATTTTCGCGTCAGGCGCGGCACGGTGTCCTCGAAGCAGACGGCGGGGATGATGCCGATGTCCTTGCCCTTGAGCTTCGCGGGCAAGGGATCGAGCGAGGGGCCGGCGGTGAACGAGCCGTTGTATTCGGCACCCGCCTGCTGCTCGTAGATTTTTTTGAGCAGCGGGATGGAGTCCACGAAGGGGATCGTCTCTCCGAAGATGACGAGGTGGTGCTTGCGGTAGGTTTCGAGGTCGCCCTCCGCGTCCTGGAGCGCGATGGAGTTGTAGATCTTCGCGTTCTCCTTTTGGTAAAGGCCGTCCTCGCGCGCCTCGCCTTCGATCTCCACCACGCCGTAGATCAGGTCGAACGAGCCGCCTTCGCGGACGCGGCTGATGGTGTCGAGGTTTTCCCGCCACGAACCCCATTCGCCGCTGTCGGTGCGGATGATGCGGCCGGTCAGCGCGGTTTCCGGCCACAGCACCCAATCGGGATGGCTCAGTTCGATTTCCCCCTCGCCGCCTTCCTTCACGGCGGCCTGGAGTTTTTCCTCATCCGCACTCGCGATCGCTTCCAGCGCGGTTGCGGTCTCGTCCTCGTAGCCCATGTGGACTTGCTCCGCTGTCCAGAGCTGGCGGGCGCCTTCGTGCGGGATGTTGATCTGCACGAGCAGGGCTTTCAGCGGGATGGATTCCTTGCCGCTTTCCATCGCGATACGCAGAAGGCCGTAGCCGATGAGCAAGCCGACGCAAAGGGCGGTCGCCCCGAAATCCCAGCGCGGGCGGCGGATGCCATCGGACGCGGTTTTCCGAATGCGGTGGGCGACCTGGATGAGCACGCATTGGAAAAACACGAGCATCAGGGAAAGGCCGGTCACGCCGAGGAGATCGGCGGCCTGGGAAATGACGAGGGTGTCGTGGAAAGCAACGCCGAGCCCGTTCCAGCCGAAGCCGGTGAACAGCCAGCCGCGCAGCCACTCAAGCCCGGCCCAGGCGGTGGCGTGGGTGAAAGCGGTGAAGAGGCTGCGGAAGGGGCTTTCGGAAATCTCTTCCGTGCGGTTCCAGGGGTTTCCGATCGTGGCGGCAAAGGCTCCGAAGGCACCGAAAAAAAGCGCGAGATACGAGGCCAGCACGATAGGGCCGAGCCATGAGACGGTGGAAAGCCACGACACCTGGATGCCGAAGGCGATGGCTCCGGTGAGGTAGCCGATCAGGAAACCTTTCTTCGCGCGGTGTTTTCCTTTCAGGCTCCACACGGCGATGAGCAATGGGATCAGGCAGACCCACGCGAGGATCTCCGCGTTGAAAGGCGGGACGAGCGCGGCGACCATCAGTCCGGAGAGGATGATGGCCAGGGTGCGGAAAATGAGGGCGTGGCCGGGCATGGCTCAGAGTTTGCCCGGATTTTCGCCGAGGGCGAGGAGAAGCGCGAGGACGCGGAGGGCTTTTTCCATTTCCGATTTCCACGGGCGCGCGGGGCGGAGGATGGGCCAGCCGTTTTGGACGGCGAGTTTTTCCAGCGGCGGCTTCGGGTTCACGACGGTGGCCTTTTCGCAAACGGCGAGCATCGGCAGGTCGGCGGTGCTGTCGGTATAGCCGTGCGAGTTCACGAGTTTTCCGCCGATGAAATACGATGCAGGTAGTAGTTTGCGGAGACGGATGACCTTGTTTTCACCTTTGTGGTTCGTGAGATCGGGGAAGAGGAGATTGTTTTCCAATACGGTGCCGAGGGAGAGATCGAAGCCGAGCAAACGCCCGACCTCCGCCGCGTAGCACTCGGGGCTCGCGGAGCTGAGGATGGTCAGGTGGCCGGCGGCCTTGTGTGCGGCGAGGGCGGTTTTCAGTTCGGAATAGATGCTTGGCTGGAGTCTCGCGGCGAATTCACGGGAAAGCTCCGCGAGACGTTCGGGCGGCATTTTCCACAGGAAGCAATGGAACACGCGCTTCATGTTTTCCGTGCCCAGCAGCTTCGCGAAGGGCAGGAAGGCGAGGAACAGCGGCACGGAAAACGCGCGCCACGGCTCCGCGCGGATCACGTGGTGGCGGAAGAGGAGCTGGCAATCCCATGCCAGCAGGGTGCCGTCCATGTCGAAGAGGGCGATGCCGGGCGGTGGGGATTCGGAGTGTGGCATGTCTGCAAGTTGACCGTGGATTTTCATGGCTTGGCAAGCGCCAGCAGTTCCACCTGCAATGGCCGCAGGCCGATGGCTTCGATGCCGGGTTTCAGTTTGAACCGGTCTTCCCCGCCGTAAACGACGAAACTTTTCCCCGGATTTACATCGGCCAGGGCGGAGTGAAACCCCTTGGTTAGGCTTGGCGAGAGGCCGCGCTTGATCTCGACCGCCCAGATCTCGCCGGTGCGGAATTTCAGGATCAGGTCGATTTTCGCACCCGCGTTGGTGCGGTAGAAGTAGGCCTCGGTTCGCGGCGGGACGCAGGAAAGCAGATTCTCGATCACAAAGCCCTCCCAACTGGCTCCGACGACAGGATGGCCGGCGAGGGCTTCGAGGTTGCCGATCCCAAGGAGTTCGTGCAGCAGGCCCGAGTCCCTAATGTAGATTTTCGGCGATTTAACGAGGCGTTTGCCCACGTTCGCATGCCATGGCTGGAGCTTGCGGAGCAGGAGCATGTTTTCGAGCAAGTCGAGATGCGCGGTTACGGTGCGACCGTCGATTTCCAGATTCCTCGACAACGCGGCGATGTTGGCAATGCCGCCCTGGGAGTGAGCCAGCATCGTCCAAAGATTCCTCACCTTTCCCGCAGCGAGGCGGCTGCCCTGGAGCGGCACCTCGCGCTCGAGATAGGACCGGATCAGGAAATCCCGATACTCGGAACTCTCCGCATCGCTTTCGCGAAGATAGCTGTCAGGAAATCCGCCGCGGAGCCAGAGGACATGAACCGGCGCGGGCGCGGTTTCGAGGGCATCTAGGGGATTGAGTTCGATGTAGGCGATGCGCCCGGCCAGCGTCTCGCTGCTGCGTTGGATGAGTTCCAGGGAAGCGGAACCGAGCAGCAGGAAGCGCCCGGTGGTCTTGCCATTTTTGCGGCCTTCGTCGATCAGCCCGCGCAAGGAAGGGAAAAGTTCCGGGACGCGCTGGATCTCATCCAGGATGACCAAATGTTGTTCCCGCGCGGAAAGGTAGTCCTCGGGATCGGAAAGTTTCCTCAGGTCGCGCTGGCTCTCCAGATCGAGATAAATGCCGTCGAATTCCCGGCCACAAGCCTGCGCGAGGGTGGTTTTACCCACCTGCCGCGCCCCCACGAGAGCGACTGCCGGGAATCGCCCCAGCAAAGCCATCGTCTGCGCGAATGCCCGCCTTGGAATCATCCTTGAAAAATTAGCATTATGATGCTAATAATACAAGGATAATCTACGCGGATCCATTTAAACGTAATGCAGCGCCTTGGCGCGGTCGTTGATCGCGGCGTCGTTGTCGAGGAGTTCCTGGATGGGATCCCAGCGGCCGGAAACGAGGGCTTCGCGGGCGGACTCGGGCATGTTTACGGGGAACTCGAGATCGCAGCAGGTGCGGACGGTCATTTTCTCCAGGTCGATGGTGATCTGTGTGTCCGGCTTGGCCTCGACCGCGGTGCGGAGGGCGGCGATGTCGGCGGCGGAGGCCTTCACGCAGGGCATGGCGAGGGTGGTGGAGTTGCCGTAGAAAATCTCCGCGAACGACTCGGCGATGACCGCGTTGAAGCCGTATTTGCGGAGCGATTGCGGGGCGTGCTCGCGGGAGGAGCCGCAGCCGAAGTTTACGCCGGCGATGAGGATCGAGGCGTCCTTGAAACGCTCGTCGTTGAGAGGATGGTTCGTTTTCTCACCGGTTTCGGAATCGAAGCGCACGTCGTAGAACGCGAACTCGCCGAGTCCATCGAAGGTGACGCATTTCATGAAACGCGCGGGGATGATGCGGTCGGTATCGATGTCCGCGCCGGGGATAAATACTCCGGTGCCGGTGACTTCTTTGACGGGTTCGAGGGCCATGGTGGTGTAATAGGAAACTTTAAACTTTAAATTTTAAACTCTAATTTGGAAATCAGCCGTCCTCGCGGAAGCGGAGGTAGAAGGGGCGTTTCACATCGTCCGGGAAAGGGTTCGACTGGTAGAAATCGGCGACCTTGATGGTCATACCTACGGATGACAGTTCGATCGCGGAATCCATCATCGTGTAGAGATGGCGTTTCCAGTTGTCCGAGCGGCGGGTGACGAAGATCTCGGGCCAGGCCTGCTCCACGATGACGATTTCCTCCACGCTGGGGATGCGCTTGTAGGCAGCCAGTTTCTCACCCCGGTCGTGACGGGCGGTGGAGGGGGAGACGACCTCGATGATCAGACTGGGTTCGCGCATCACATGGGTGTCGGCTCCGGCCGGCTCGCAGGTGACGAACACATCCGGGTAATAAAACGCGGTGCCCAGATCATCGGAGAGTTCCACTTTCACGGCCTCCATGAAGACGCGGCATTGGCCGCCGCGCAGATGGCTTTTCAGGGCCGTGTAAACATCTCCGCAAATCTCATTGTATTCCGCGCTCGCGCCGGCCATCGCATACACCTTGCCATCGATGTATTCATGGCGGATCTCCGCAACGCGCTCGCCTTCGAGATACTCGGCGGGCGTGATCGGGAGTTGCTTTGCAGCGCTGGCACTCATTTCACGGGGATCTTATGCGACCGCGGCAGGCGTTTCCAGATCGAAAAGATCGCGGGCGTCGGTGATGTGGCCCTTGATCGCGGCGGCGGCGACCATGACGGGGGACATCAGGACGGTGCGACCGGTGGGGGAGCCTTGGCGGCCTTTGAAATTTCTGTTAGAAGATGAGGCGCAGAGCTGGTCGCCGACGAGCTTGTCGGGATTCATGGCAAGGCACATGGAGCAACCGGCAGCGCGCCACTCGAAGCCCGCGGCGCGGAAAATCTCCGGGATGCCTTCCTGCTCGCACTGGATCGCGACGATCTGCGAGCCGGGGACGGCGATGGCTTGCACACCCGCCGCGACCTTGTGGCCCTGGATGTATTTCGCGACCTCGCGGAAATCCGAGATGCGGCCGTTCGTGCAGGAGCCGATGAACGCCACGTCGATCTTGGTGCCTGCGATGGGTGCGCCTGCGGGCAGTTTCATGTAGGCGAGGGCTTCCTCGATGGACGCCTTTTCCTCGGGGGTCTTGGCCTTGAGCGGGTCGGGGATGCTTTCGGTGATGGAGATCCCGGCGTCCGGGGAAATGCCCCAGGTGACGGTTGGCTCGATGTCGGCGGCGTTGATGCGGACGATGTCGTCGTAATGCGCATCGGCATCCGAGGCGAAGGACAGCCAGCGGGCGGCGGTTTCGTCGAAATTCGTGTTGTCCACGTAGGGACGGCCTTGGAGATAGGCGATGGTTTTTGCGTCCGGATTCACGTAACCGCAGCGCGCGCCGCCCTCGATGGACATGTTGCAGACGGTCATGCGCTCTTCCATGGACATGCGGTCGAAGACGTCTCCCGCGTATTCATAGGCGTAGCCGATGCCGCCGTTCGCGCCGAGCAGGCGGATGATGTGGAGGATCACGTCCTTTGCGTAAACGCCGGGGCGGAGATCGCCGGTGACCTCGATGCGGCGGACTTTCATTTCCTCCAGCGCGATGGTCTGCGTGGCGAGAACGTCGCGCACCTGGCTGGTGCCGATGCCGAACGCGATGGCTCCGAACGCGCCGTGCGTGGCGGTGTGCGAGTCGCCGCAGGCGATGGTCGTGCCGGGCTGGGTGATGCCCTGCTCGGGGCCGACGACATGGACGATGCCTTGCTTGCCGGATTTCAGGTCGAAATAGGTCACGCCGAAGTCATCGCAGTTCTTGCGGATCGCATCGATCATCTCCGCGGCGAGCGGATCGGCGGGCTGATCCTGATTGATGGTCGGGACGATGTGGTCGATGGTCGCGAAGGTGCGCTGGGGGAATTTCACTTTCAGGCCAAGATCGCGCAGCATCCCGAAGGCTTGCGGCGAGGTGACCTCGTGGATGAGGTGCGTGCCGATGAAGAGCTGCGTGCGACCGTCCCCGAGGGTGCCGACGCGGTGAGAGTCCCAGACTTTCTGAAAGAGGCTTTTTCCCATGGTGAGTGTCCGCCGTGGTTCGCGGCGGGGCGGGAAGATGGATAGGCGGGATTGAAACTTCAACCCTCAAAAATCAACTTTCAAATCAGGGCGATCAAGCGAGGAGTGAAAACCGGCTACTTTAGGATTTTACTAGAGAGGGCACGGAGAACAGACTCTTCTTACTGATCTACAGGTTGCGAACCAAGACCTCCTCCGTGGTTGAAATTCTTCCATCCATGAACCCGGACTTGCTCATTTAGCTGCTCCAAAGGATGAACAGACCTTGATTTCCCCTTGCTTGATGGCCGTGCAAAGATTGCCATGCGCGGCTTCCGGCACTATCTACGCCCGGACATGCGCAGCCGATCGAAATATGACCGGGAGAAGGTGATCCCATCCCCGAAAGGCGGCGGGCTCATCGTTTGGCTGGTATTTGCGTCGGGATTCGCGGGACTGGTCTATCAGGTGCTTTGGATGAAACAGCTCGGCCTGCTTTTCGGCAACACGTCCCATGCGGCTGCGGCGGTGCTCGCGGCGTTTTTCGCGGGGCTGGGAACGGGGAGCTGGTGGTGGGGCGGGCGGGTGTCCAAAGTGGCGCGTCCGCTGCGCCTGGTCGCCTGGATGGAGTTCGGGATCGCCGACGGCCGCGCTCACCTATTTCGGGGTGCTTGAGCTGTTTTACGCGATCTATCCGTCGCTATACGGCTCGCTTGGAGGGACGGGCATGGATGACGGCGGTGAAATTCGCGCTGGCGTTGCTGCTGGTGTTTCCGGCGGCGTTTTTCATGGGCGGCACGGTGCCCGCCATCGCCCAGTCGGTGATCCGGAATCCGGAGCAACTCGGACGCACCGGGGCGATGCTTTACGCGGTGAACACCCTGGGCGCGGCGCTCGGCGTGGGCTTCGCGGCTTTCGCGCTGATCCCCTCCCTGGGATTCACGGCGACCTACTCGCTCTCGCTGCTGCTCTCGGTGACGGTCGGCGCGGTGGCATGGCGTTTGCCGGAAATCAATGCGACGGCGCCAGCGGGGAAAGCTCCGGAAAAGCCTGCACCGGTTCCCATAACGGAGCGCCTGGCGATCGGCGCGCTTTGTTTCGTCTCCGGCTTCGTGATGCTCGCGCTGGAGGTGGTGTGGACGCGGGTGTTCGCGCAGGTGCATGAGAACTCGGTGTATTCCTACGCGGTCATCCTGATCGTGGTGCTCCTCGGGTTGGCGGCGGGCGCGGGCATCAGCTCGGTCGTCGCTCGTTTCGTGACCCGGCCATGGGTGGCCCTAGGGGCGATGGTCGTCGCGGGCGGCGGCTTGCTCGTGCTCGGGCCGGCCATGCTGATGCGCGTCACCGAAGGGCTGCGGCCGGTCGATTCGATCGAGCCCTGGGGCGATTACGTCCGCGGGCTGTTCAACACCGGATTCCGCGGCGTGGGCTTCGTCGTGATCGCCCTGGGGACGGTGTTCCCTTTCCTCATGAAACTGGCCGAGAGGGGCGATGCGGCGCCGGGCTGGAAATTGGGAAAATTGCTGGCCATCAATACCGCCGGGGCGATCGCCGGGGCCTTGCTCTGCGGGTTCGTGATGCTGCCCCACTGGGGGATGTGGGGCACCCTGCGCGCGCTCGCGGCGGTCTATCTGGCGGTCGCGTTGCTGCTGCCCTTGGGCTGGGGGAAACCCGGCATCCTCGTGCGGGCCGGCGGCGTGGCATTTCTCGTGCTGGCCTTCACCGCGCTAGATCCCACGGGCTTGCCGGTCGCGGGCGGCAACCAGGGAAAGGACGAGGGCAAAGTCTTGCAAGCATGGGAGGGCAGCGACGGCACCGTGACCGTGATCGAACGCCCAAGCGGCCACCGCGTCATCAAGGTCAACGGGGGATACGGGCTGGGTTCCACCGAGGCATACCTTGAACAAACTTACCAAGCCACCATCCCGCTCCATCTGTTTCCGGAAACCGAAAGCGTGTTCTTCCTCGGCCTGGGCACCGGGATTTCGGCCGGAGCCTCGCTCGACGAACGTTTTCCCCATGTCCGCCGGGTGCTGAGCTGCGAGCTGATCCCCGAAGTCGTGGACGCCGCCAAAAAATGGATCCCCTCGGAAATGACCGGCGGGGTCTTCGATGACCCGCGCTCGACGATCGTGGTCGAGGACGGCCGCCACCTGCTGCGCGCGTCCGGGGAGAAATTCGACATGATCAACTCCGATCTGTTCCTGCCCTACCGCCGCGGCGCGGGCAGCCTCTACAGCCTCGGGCATTTCCAGGTGGCCGCCTCGCGCCTCAACGAGGGCGGCGTCTTCGTGCAGTGGCTGCCGCTCTATCAGATCACGGATTTCGAGTTCGGGGTCATCGCGCGGACGATGCTCGAAGCCTTCGGCGAGGTGACGATGTGGCGCAACAATTTCCAGCCCGGCATGGAAAAGGTCGCGCTGATCGGCAGGCGGACGCCCTCGCCGTTTCCCGTCCCGCCCGCAGGCAAACGCGATGCGATGCTCGCGGCGGTGGACGGCCTCGCATGGCAAGCGACGGCTCCCGACATGTTCCGCGTGGCGGCCGCTTCCACCCCGTTCCTCTACGCCGGGAATCTCACGGAATCGGCGGAGCTTTTCCGAAACTACCCGATCAACACCGACGACCGCCCGGTCATCGAATACCAGACCCCGATCACTTTCCGCAAGGTGGCGGAAAACGACAAGGTGATCTGGTGCGTCGGCCCGCACCTGACGGCATGGATCGACCGCCTGCTCGCCGCCTGCCCGCCCGAAAAGGATCCGGTGTGGGCGGGGCATCCGGCGGAGTGCAAGCACCTCGTCAGGGCGGGCGCGGCCTTCCACAAGACCATGGTGCGCCGGGCGCTGGGCGACACCGCATCGCTGGATGCGGAATGGGAGGTTTTCCTGCGCGAATGGCGGGCCGGCGCGCGTTGATCCGCCATTTTCGAACCAAAAACTAGCGAATCTTCATTTCCGGCATAATCTCGCGCGTGCCGAAAAAGCCTTCCAAACCGACCGCTCCCGTCATCGCCCTACGTGGTTGCCGCCAGCATAACCTCCGGGGTTTCGACCTCGATATCCCGCTCGGGAAACTCACCGTCGTCACCGGTCCGTCCGGCTCCGGGAAATCCTCGCTCGCCTTCCACACGCTCTACGCCGAAGGCCAGCGCCGCTATGTGGAAACCTTTTCCCCCTACGTCCGGCAGTTTTTCGACCGCATGGACAAGCCGCTCGTCGATTCGATCGAGGGCATCCCGCCGGCCATCGCCATCGAGCAGAAAAACCACGTCCGCACCACCCGATCCACCGTCGGCACGCTCACCGAGATCAACGATTACCTGAAACTCCTCTTCGCCCGCCTCGCCATCGGATACGACCCACACACCGGCGACACGATCCAGCCCGACTCCCCCGAATCCGCCGCCGCATGGGCCTCTGAAAACCTGCAGGGCGAGGACATCCTCATCACCTTCCCCATCCCCGTCCCGTCCGGCGCCGACCCCGCCGAGCTTTTCCCCTTCCTCAATTCCCAGGGCTACCTCCGCGTCCTCATCAACGGCAAAACACTCCGCACCGACGAAACCCCGCCCGCGAAAATCCCGGCGGCGCTTTCCGTCATCCAGGATCGACTTAAAGTTCTTCCGGAAAACACCTCCCGCCTCCTCGAAGCCCTCGAAGCCGCCTTCCGCCTCGGAAAAGGCCATGCCTCCGTCATCCATCCGAAGCGTTCGCAAACGTTCTCCACCACCTGGACGAACCCGAAAACCGGCTTCACCCTCCGCGCGCCGACGCCCGCCCTTTTCTCCTTCAACTCCCCCCTCGGCGCCTGCCCGAAATGCCGCGGCTTCGGGCGCGTCATCGGCATCGATCTGGAGAAATCCGTCCCCGATCCGACGCTCTCCATCAAACAGGGAGCCATCAAACCCTTCCAGGGCGATCGCGGCGAGGAGTGCCAGCGCGACCTCCTCCGCAACTGCCGCGAAAGAGGCATCGACATCAACGACCCGTGGGAGGATCTCGACGAAGACACCCGCGACTGGATCTACTACGGAGACCGTAGAACAACAACCCCGGAAGACCTAGAGGAACTCTGGCAATCCGGCGGCTGGTACGGCGTGAAAGGTTTCTTCGATTGGTTGGAAACGAAAGCCTACAAGATGCACGTCCGTGTCTTCCTTTCCCGCTACCGCTCCTACACCACCTGCGACGCCTGCCGCGGCAAACGCCTCCAGCCCGAATCCCTCTGCTTCAAGATCGAAGGCAAAAACCTCCCCGAACTCTGCCAACTCCCCATCAGCGAACTCCTGCCCTGGTTTTCCAATCAACAATCATCAATCAACAATCATCAATCCTCTTCCGATCCCACCCTCACCACCGTCCTAACAGAAATCCGCTCCCGCCTCTTCTACCTCGACCAAGTGGGATTAGGCTACCTCACCCTCGACCGCCAGACCCGCACCCTTTCCGGCGGCGAAGTCGAGCGCGTCAACCTCACCACCTGCCTCGGCGCGTCGCTGACCGGCACCCTCTTCGTCCTCGACGAACCCACCGTCGGCCTCCACCCCCGTGACATCGACCGCCTAGTCGGCGTCATGCACGGCCTCCGCGACAAGGGCAACACGCTGGTCGTAGTGGAACACGAACAAACCGTCATGCACGCCGCCGACAACCTCATCGACATTGGTCCGGCGGCAGGAGCGCATGGAGGTGAAATCATTTACCATGGGCCGCCTGGAGTGATCAGTGATCAGTCATCAGTGATCAGTGGAAAAGAATCCAAATCCAAGCGCACAGCCTCTTCACCGATCACTGATCACCGCTCACTCGGCACTCTTCCTTGGCTCACCGGAGAAAAATCCATCCCCATCCCGAAAAAACGCCGCAAGCCCGGCAAGGCGAAGCTCACCGTAAAAGGCGCGTCCCGCCACAACATCCGCAAGCTCGACGCCGAGATCCCGCTCGGCCTTTTCGTCTGCCTCACCGGCGTATCCGGATCGGGGAAATCCACCTTCGCCCACGAAATCCTATACCTCAACATCGCCCGCAAGCTCGGCATCGAGACCGACGGCGACCCCTCGCCGATCAAGGAACTACTGGGAACCCAGTATCTCAGCGGAGTGGAGCTTGTCGATCAGACCGCCGTCGCCCGCACCCCACGCTCCACGCCCGCCGTTTTTCTCGGAGCCTTCGATCCCATCCGCCAGCTCTTCGCCTGCACCGAGGAAGCGAAAGCCCGCGATCTCAAGACCGGCTTCTTCTCCTTCAACTCCGGCGAAGGCCGCTGCGACCGCTGCGCTGGTAACGGCTATGAAAAGGTCGAGATGCAGTTCCTTTCCGACCTCTACGTCACCTGCCCGGACTGCGAGGGCAGGCGCTACAAACCTTCCACGCTTGAATTCCTCTACCGGGGGAAATCCATCCACGGCATCCTCGAACTCACCGTCACCGAAGCCATAGAGTTCTACGGAAACACCGATGGCGCGCCGCCCTTCCACGCGAAGCGCCACCAGCAAATCATCCACATCCTCTCCCCGCTCGTCGAGGTCGGCCTCGGCTACCTCAAGCTCGGCCAGCCCCTCAACACCCTCTCCGGCGGTGAATCCCAGCGCCTGAAACTCTGCCAGCTCCTTGCAGTGGCTGGGACTTGCAGTCCCAGTCCGTCGAAGGGACATCCTGTCCCTTCATCAATAGGCAAGCTCCTCATCCTCGACGAGCCCACCACCGGCCTGCATTTCTCCGACATCGAGAACCTACTCTCCGTCTTCCGCAAGCTCGTCGATTCCGGCCACTCCCTCCTCGTCATTGAGCACAACCTCGACGTCATCAAATCCGCCGACTGGATCCTCGACCTCGGCCCCGAAGCCGGCCAACACGGCGGCCAACTCGTAGCCCAAGGCACCCCCGAACAAATCGCCAAAACCAACACCCCCACCGCAAAATACATCCGCGAAGCCCTAGGAATGACCAAGCGAGGCGACAGCCGCGCCCCCATTCCAAAATCAACAATCAACAATCAACAATCATCAATCTCTTTAGTCGGCGCCCGCCACCACAACCTAAAAAACATCTCCGTCGAGATCCCGCGCGACCAGCTCGTCGTCATCTCCGGCCTTTCCGGCTCCGGGAAATCCACTCTCGCCTTCGACATCCTTTTCGCCGAAGGCCAGCGCCGTTTCCTCGACTCCATGTCCGCCTACGCCCGCCAGTTCGCGGAGCAGCTGGAGAAGCCGGAAATCGACAGCCTCCAGGGCTTGCCGCCCACCGTCGCCATCGAGCAACGCGTCTCGCAGGGCGGCGGCAAATCCACGGTCGCCACTGTCACCGAACTCTGGAATTTCATCCGCCTGCTCTACGCGAAGCTCGGCACGCTCTATTGTCCCGATTGCCAGGTGCCCGTGGAAAAACAGTCCCTCGCCGCCATCGAGAACACCATCCAGGTGGAGCTGAAAAAAGGTTCCGTGAAAATCCTCGCCCCGCTCATCCGCGGAAAAAAAGGCTACCACACCGAAATCGCGCAGTGGGCCATCAAACACGGATTTACCACACTTCTAGTAGATAAACAGTTCAAGCAAGCCGAGGACTTCACCCGCCTCGAACGCTTCGTCGAGCATGACATCGATGTCGTCGTGGCCGAAGTGCCGAGTGATCAGTCATCAGTGATCAGTGGAAGAGGCAAGAAGAAGTCTTCACCGATCACCGATCACTCGGCACTCGGCACTCACCTCTCCCGCGCGCTCGAAATCGGAAAGGGATTAGTGAAACTCTTCACCGCCGACAAAAATTCATCCTCCTCTCCACCAGTTCCAGCTGCCCCTGCTGCAACCGCTCCTTCGAGGAACTCGACCCCCGCCTCTTCAGTTTCAACTCCCCCCACGGCTGGTGCGGCACCTGCCGCGGCCACGGGAAAATCCCCAAGCGCCGCCAGTATCTCGACACCTCCCGCTTCGATTCCGTCCTCGAGGCCGAGATGGACGCCGACCGCGCCCTTGACCGCATGGACAGCGACGAACTCATCGAATGCCCCGCCTGCCAAGGCTCCCGCCTAAACCCCGTCGGCTCTGCCGTGCGGTTGGCCTCTTCCCAATCAACAATCAACAATCAACAATCCTCAATCTCTTCCCTCGCCCACCTCTCCATCAACGAAGCCTCCCAACATTTCCAAAACTGAAATTCCCCGCCGACCGCGAAAAGCTCATCGCCCGCGACATCCTGCCGGAGATCGCCCAACGGCTTAGTTTCCTCCAGGAAGTCGGCCTCGGATACCTGCACCTCGACCGCTCCGGCAACACCCTCTCCGGCGGCGAATCCCAGCGCATCCGCCTCGCCGCCCAGCTCGGCTCCAACCTGCGCGGCGTCCTCTACGTCCTCGACGAACCCACCATCGGCCTCCACCCCCGCGACAACGCCGCTCTGTTGAAAACCCTCATCGCCCTCCGCGACCAAGGCAACTCCCTCATCATCGTGGAGCACGACGAGGACACGATTGCGGCTGCCGATCATTTGATCGATCTCGGCCCGGGAGCGGGACGGCTGGTGGTGAGATCGTTTACGAAGGAAAGCCGCCGCAAGTGAAGGAAGTGATCAGTGATCAGTCATCAGTGATCAGTGGGAAGAAAAGAAAGCAAAGCACCAAGTCTTCACCGATCACTGATCACCGCTCACTGATCACTTCCCCGACTTACCGCGCGCTTACACAGCCGATCATCCACCCCACCCGAGGCTCCCGCCGCGCCATCAGACAAAACCCATTCTTTCCTGAAAATCACCGGCTGCCACGCGAACAACCTCAAGAACATCGACGCCGCGATCCCGCTCGGCCGCCTCACGGTTCTAACAGGAATTTCCGGCTCCGGAAAATCCACGCTGATGCACCAGTGCATAGCTGTGGGGGCGATCTCCGGTCGCCGTCCCGCCTCGAAGCAGCCCTACAAAAAATCCACAGGCTTCGATAAGATCAAAGCCTGCTACGAAGTCGACCAATCCCCCATCGGCAAGACTTCCCGCTCCTGCCCGGCGACGTATGTGAAAGTCTTCGACCACATCCGCGCCCTCTTCGCCCAGCTTCCGGAGGCACGGATGCGCGGCTTCGACGCCTCCCGTTTCTCCTTCAACACCGAAGGCGGACGCTGCCCCGATTGCAAGGGCAACGGCCGCATCAGGCTGGAAATGGATTTCCTCCCTTCCACTTGGGTTCACTGCGAGGAATGCAACGGCCAGCGCTACAACCCCGCCACCCTCGAAGTGAATTTCCGCGGGAAAAACATCGGCCAGGTGCTCGCCATGACCATCGACGAAGCCTCCGCCTTCTTCGAGTCCCAGCCGCGCATCTCCCACCCCCTGAAACTCATGGCCGACACCGGCCTCGGCTACCTCCAGCTCGGCCAAGCTTCGCCCACCCTCTCCGGCGGCGAAGCCCAGCGCATCAAGCTCGTCTCCGAACTCATCAAAGGCCGCGGCGCGAAAGCGCAAATGACCAACCGCCAATTTCAAATCTTCAATCTCTACCTGATCGAGGAACCCACCGTCGGCCTCCACCTCGAGGACGTAAAACGCCTCATCGACATCCTCCACCGCCTAGTAGATGAAGGCCACACCGTCGTCGTCATCGAGCACCACATGGCCGTCGCCGCCGAGGCGGATTGGATCCTCGACATCGGCCCGGAAGCGGGCGAGGACGGCGGGAAAATCGTCGCGCAAGGCACGCCGGAGACCGTTGCCAAATCCAAAACATCCCGCACCGCACCGTTTCTGAAAACGTCTCTCCAAACAAAGTAGCAGGGTCGTAACCGTGTCTTGTGGCAACTACTCCATCGCCCACCTCTCATACTCCAGCGCCGCCATTAACTCCGCATACGCATCCTCACCTCCCTCGTTAGCACACCACCTTTTCACCTCCTCAAGATCCACCCGCTCCCGCTGCCTCCTGCATATCAACACAGCTTGATCAAAGTTCGCCCGCGCCGCCCAATGAATGTAACCGGCCAACCTGTCCTTTACGCTGTCAGTCGGCGAAAGCAGGTAAAGCCTACGCCCTTCCACCTCGATTTCATCCGGAGTCACAGGATATTCGTCGCCAATTTCCACAGGCCCCCGCGGAAACTCCAGGAATAGGTGATCGCATTCCGGGTGCTTGAAATATCTCGACTTGCCCGGAACAAAACCGAGTTCCCCCAACACATCCGCCAACCTGTCCCGATCAAAATCATCGGCAATGATGTCAAGGTCACCAGAGCGGTAGAGACCTTCTGTATGAATCGCCACTACCGCTCCACCGACGAGAACTGTCCTGATTCCCGCACCCTCCAGATGCCATGCCACATAGCGCCACAGCTCATCTTCCGTGCATCGTTTCCAGTCGGGCTCCTTCATGGTTTTTGACTTGCTTTACGGTTCATACGACCCAATATCCGGTTCATGTTCAGCACCGCTCTTCAGGATCTTTTCGGAGGCCGCGCCGCCGAGGCGGTGCTCCTTCATGCCTTTCATTACGGCGAAACGTATGGCAGGGTGGTATCACGGGATTTTGAGGTTTCCCTTGAATCCGTCCAGCGCCAACTGGATCGCTTCGAACGTGCCGGGGCATTCATTTCCAAACGACAAGGAAGAACCCTCGTCTATTCCTGGAATCCCAAATCCCGCATTTCCTCCCGTCTCCGTGATCTTGTGGCCGTAGTTCACGAAGGATTGTCACCCAGATCAAAGGAATCCCTCTTCTCCGAACGCCGCCATCCGAGAAGAAAAGACAAGCCGGTGATCCGTGCCGTGGAGATCCAAAAACCTGAAATGCTGCAAAGAAAGGCCGAAGTATCCCCGCCAAACGGTGCCACATGAATTTAGGCGTCGGGTTTTGCCTTGGCCAGTTCGCTGAAAATATGGGTATCCAACTGGGAGCACACAGGGGGCAGTATATTCCCAAGATGTAACCCTCATCGACATCCTCCACCGCCTCGTCGATGAAGGCCACACCGTCGTCGTCATCGAGCACCACATGGCCGTCGCCGCCGAGGCGGATTGGATCCTCGACATCGGCCCGGAAGCGGGCGAGGACGGCGGGAAAATTGTCGCACAAGGCACGCCGGAGAAGGTCGCGGCTTCTAAAACCTCGCGGACAGCTATGTTTTTGAAAGCGGCTTTGACTACCTGAAAACGTAATGAATAGTCACCGCAGTGAAGCAATCGAAAATACTATATTTCTCGGCCGGAATCGAAGCGCTTCCGGGAGTCTGCGCTGCGATCCGTAGCGCGGGATAAGATGTAGCGTGCGGCGACCGAAGATCGCCTCCACGCCCTTCAATCCTCGAAACTCCACACCCGCTTCGTTTCGCCTTTGCGGTACTACCTGTGCTCCGTCTGTCCCTCGAAGCCGATGTGGAGGAATTCGCGAGTGCCATGGAGCTAAGGGGAGGACTATGATTCACCTTCTCGATGTAAACGTTCTGATTGCGCTGGGCGACGCGAGGCATGTCCATGCCGAGGCGGCACGGATCCCGGCCCTACCCGGCTCCCAGCAACTGACCGACTGCTATCTGCTGGCATTGACCGCCTCTCAAAGCGGTTTTCTGGCAAGCTTTGACCGCAATATCGACCCAAGCTGTGTGAAAGGCGGTAGGGACGTGCTGCTGGTTCTGGATAAACCGGATTCAATCAAGCCTCAATCCCGGCTTCCCTCTTTCGCGGGGCTTGCCTACAACGCGGCCATGCGTCTTTTCGACACCCTCACCCGCACCGAAACGGAGATCCGCCCGCTCGACGGGAAGACCTACCGTTTCTATTGCTGCGGGCCGACGGTCTATGGCCCGGCTCACATCGGGAATTTCCGCACCTTCGTGTTGCAGGACGTGTTCCGGCGCACTCTGGAGACCGGCGGCACGCCCACGCTGCATGTCCGCAACCTCACCGACGTGGACGACAAGACGATCCGCGACTCGCAGAAAGCGGGGATGACCCTAGAGGCGTTCACGAAAATCTGGACGGAAAAATTCCACGCCGATTGCGCCGGGCTCGCATGCCTGCCGCCGCACATCGAGCCATCCGCCATCGAGCACATCCCGCAGCAGATCGCGATGATCGCGGAACTGATCGGAAAAGGCCACGCCTACGCCTCCGACGACGGCTCGGTCTATTTCCGCATCTCCTCCTTCCCGAACTACGGCAAGCTCTCCCGCCTCGACGAGCGCGAGCTCGACCTCGGGAAAACGCAGAACACACGCGCCGATGCCGACGAGTATGAGAAAGATAGTATTTCCGACTTCGTACTGTGGAAATCACGCCGCGATGAGGACGGCGCAAACTTCTGGGAATCTCCTTGGGGCCAAGGCCGACCCGGATGGCACCTCGAGTGCTCGGCGATGATCCGCGAATACCTCGGCGATTCCTTCGACATGCACTCCGGCGGCGTGGATCTCATTTTCCCCCATCACGAAAACGAGATCGCGCAGAGCCAATGCGCATGCGGAGGTCACTTTGCGGCGCATTGGTTCCACATTACCCACTTGCTTGTAGACGGCGGGAAAATGTCAAAATCGCTCGGCAACATGTACACCCTCGCCGATCTGGAGGCGAAGGGTTTCACCGCGATGGAAGTCCGCTATGTCCTGATCGGCGCGCATTACCGCAAGCAGCTCAACTTCACCCTGGACTCGCTTTCCGGTGCCCGCGAGGCGCTGGCGAAACTCGCGAAATCCGCCGCGAAGCTCGCCGAAAACATGGGTGGCGAAACGGCGCTGAGTTCCGCAGACTTCGGCCCGTTCCAAGGCGCGTGGGAATCGCTCAACGACGACCTCAACACGCCCGGCGCACTCGGTGGGATTTTCACCGGCCTGCGCGAAGCCTCGAAGCTCACGGGCAAGGAAGCCGCCGCGGCCCTCGCCGGCCTGAACCGCATCCTCCGCGCCCTCGGCCTCACACTCCCGGAAATTTCCTCCGGCGAAACGGAGATCCCCGAAACCATCCGCGCACTCGCCGAAACCCGCTGGGCCGCACGCTCCGCCAAGGACTGGGCCACCTCCGACAAGCTCCGCGACGAACTCACCGCACAGGGCTGGGCGGTGAAAGACGGCAAGGACTCCTACGAACTTTCCAAAACGTGAAATTCGCAGCCCTCGACTCCGGCTCCGCAGGCAACTCAATCGTCATCGAAGGGCGGTGGTGCGGATAGGGATCTGGACGCTGCGGTTCGAGGAGGGAAACGTCTATTTCAGGAAAACCTCGCGCGGCTTCGCGCCATCGCCAGGGCCGACGACGCCACGCTGCTCAAGGATATCGACCATGCGGGCGGCGCGGGTGTAGCCAAGGCGGAGGCGGCGCTGGAGAAGGGAGGTGCTACATTTCTGCTCTTGGCGGGCGACCTCGATGCACTTGATGATGAGTTCTTCGTCGGCATCGGAGACCTCGTCGTCCTCGTCGGAGCCGGCGGCGTCGATGGTTTCGCGGATGTCCCGCTCGTAGTTCGGCTTCGCTTGCTTGGCGCAGTGAGCGACGATGCGCTCGACCTCCTCGTCGGAAACGAAAGCACCCTGCGCGCGCTCGAGTTTCGCTGAGCCGGGCGGCAGATAGAGCATGTCGCCCTTGCCAACGAGCTTGTCGGCTCCCTTGGTGTCGAGGATGACGCGGGAGTCGAGCGCGGAAGAAACCTGGAAGGCGATGCGGCTGGGGATGTTCGCCTTGATGATACCGGTGACCACATCGGCGCGCGGCGTCTGGGTGGCGATGATGAGATGGATGCCGGCCGCGCGGGCTTTCTGGGCGATCCGGGCGATGCACATTTCCACATCCGCCGGGGCGGTCTGCATGAGGTCGGCGAGCTCGTCGATGAGCACGACGATGTAGGGGAAACGGTCGGGGATTTCGTCCTCCTCAATCTCCAGTTCCTCGAAATCCGCCTCGGGACCGAGGTCGCCCTCTTCCAGCGCGGCTGCGATGGCTTCGATTTCGTCAAGAGTCACCTCGGGCTCATCCGCTTCCGGGATGGGCTCGGAGATCAGCATCTCCTCGCGCGGGCGATTATTGAAACTGTCGAAGTTCCGCACGCCCATTTTCGCGAAGATCTTGTAGCGTTTCTCCATCTCGTTCACCACCCACTTGAGGGCGGCGACGGTCTTTTTCGGATCGGTGACGACCGGCACAACCATGTGCGGGAGCTTGTTATACATCTGCATCTCCACGACCTTGGGATCGACCATGATGAAACGCAGTTCGTCGGGGCCGAACTTGAAGAGGATGGAGGCGATGATGGAGTTGATGCAGACGGATTTCCCGGAGCCCGTGGCACCCGCGACGAGGAGGTGGGGCATGGCGGCGAGGTCACCGATGACCGTTTTCCCGTAAACGTCCTTGCCGAGGGCGAGCGGGATTTTCTTTTTCGCGGAGCGGAACTCGGGGTCGTGCAGGAGCTCGTGGAGCGGCACAGCGACTTTGCTGGAGTTCGCGATCTCGATGCCGACGGTGTCCTTGCCGGGGATGGGGGCGAGGATGTTAATGCGCTCGGCGCAGGTGGCGCGGGCGATGTCCGCCTCAAGCTGCGAGATGCGGGAAACGCGCAGGCCGGTGGAGGGATAAATCTCGTAGCGCGTGATTGTCGGGCCGCGGGTGATGTCGCCGGGCGTGACGTCGATGCCGAATGCTTTCAGAGTCTCGATGATCGTGGTCTGGATATGAAGCAGCTCGGAGTGGTTCGCTGCCTCGGCCTCGACCTCCACGTCATCTAACAGATCGAATCCGGGCAGCTCGTAATCCTCGAAGCCGGAGATGGAAAGCGACTGGTGGGAGGGCTTCTTGCGCTCGAAGGGCTTCGCGCCGGGATCCATCACACCGGAGGCGCGGCGCTGGGAGGAATCGATGATCTGCGGGGTAGGGGTCTCGCGGATAGCGAGTTCCTTCTGGCCGGGTTCGTCGGTCTCGGCGCTTTTCAGGCGGGCCATTTCGCGCTCGATCTTGCGTTGCTCGCGCTGGCGTTCGCGCTCGCTGAGGAGTTCCTTTTCCCGCGTCGCGGAGCGCCCGGCTTCGGTGCGGCTTTGTTTCCATGCGTCGATTTTCATTTTCAGCAGGCGATGGCAGCCTTTCGCGAAATCGGCAGGTGTTTGCCCGGCGAGCCAGATCATGCCGAGGAGGTAGGCGGTAGCGGCGAGCGCCATGGTGCCCGGTTTCCCGATCAACGGCATGAGCAGGGAGTCACCGAGCGCCTGGCCGATGACCCCGCCGGGCCGGCCTTTCAGGTTGCAGCGTTCCACCCAATCCATGAAAAAAACGCCCGACGCGTGAAAGAATAACGCGCCCGCAACAAGAACCACCGCGTGCCCCAGCGCCATTCGCGGCCACAACCTTCCTTTGAAGGCGAGTTTCATCACGCCGAACCAGATGAAGCCGATCGAGAGCATCCAGCCCGCCGCACCGAATATCAGAATCTGCGTGAAGGCGAGGATGCCGCCCACCGGCCCGAGCCAGTTGTCCCCGCGCGCTTCGCTGTCATCCGCGAAAAGCCCAAACATCCGCCAATCCGGCAGATCCGCCGGGCTGTAGGAAAGCAGCGACAACAGCAGGATCAGCCCGCCCGCCATCCAGCTCACCCCGGCGATCTCGGTGGACCATTTCTTCGGCTCCTCCACCTGGCCGCGCTTTTTGTTGACTCGGGTTCCCATCGTTACTCGACGCCGAAAGCATCCCCCCGCGTCCTTTGAGGTGCAAGATTGTTTTGTGAGGCGAGAAATTCAAGGATGATTAAGGAAATTTGTCCCACATGTCCATCGATATGGCAGTCCCTTGATCCTGACCAATTCCCACTTAGCCCGAAAACCGAAATTGACACCCGTTGGGTGAACCAGTTGTGCGTTGGCTTTCGTCTTCAAGCGCCGCTACGATAAGCACTTGCGCTTCCCATCCTCAATCTCAACTGCGGATTAGAGGATGAAGTAGGTCTGCCGGGGGCTTTTGACTGCGGCGATCTTTCGCCGCTTTCCTTCACCCTGCCAGCCGTTTGTTTGCGAACCTCCCGAGATCTCCGGCTAAAGCATACAAAAGCGGGGAAACATCCCCGCAGTCAAAAGCTTACGCCTCCGCCCTTGGGTAGCGGATTCTTCAAACCGCCAAAATGAAATCGCAACAAAATGCCGAAGAATGTTGCGATGAAGCTCCTAGTACCAAAAAGACCTTCCAGGGCATGCGCCCAGTCTAATGTGTAACCTATGTCCTCGGTTTATTTTGTTTTGTCTTCGTGCCGTGTCCAAGCCGCTTTACCATGCCCGTCTGGATGTTTTAAGCATCCAGCGGATGCTGCCACTTGAAGACAGTCTATGAAGTTTGGAAATATCGGAAAAAAAGATGCATATGGAAAGCAACGGCGCATTGAGCACCGGGGTAAGTATCTTCGCGCCAGCCGTACCGGGGGTATTTCGCTGCGGGCGCAGACCAAGGCGGCTGGTTTTAACCTGAGCGTCAACTCAAGGCGCGGCGTGCGGGTTTCGCGGACGGTCGCCAAGAGCACTCAGGTGGCAATGCAAAACGGCCGCTTCGTTTTGCGGGGGCGCTATGGCAAAGGACCCACGAAGATGAACCTTTCCAAATCCGGAGTAACTTTTTCGACACGCAACCGCTTAGGCACGTTTAATTGGGTCAAGCCCCAGCGCTCTTCGGCGAAAATTGCGGGAGTGCAATTGCGGGGCAAAAATGCGGTTCTGTTCCAACTCATTTACCTGTTCTTTGCCAGCCTCGCCGCGCTTGTGGCCTTCCTTTGCAAATTGATTGTCCTGATTTTTCAAGTGTTATCCGCGTTGGTAAGTGCCGCAGTAGATTACCAAAGGGGAAGGCAAATTGCCAAAGCCGCAGCCATTCGTGATGAGCGCAATGCCAGCCTTGAGGCTGATGCCTACAATCCAAGCATTCACTCCCAAATCGAGAGTTGGGATTGGGAACAGTGCCTGGCTGCTTTAATCCTGATTCTCTGTGCCTGGGGCCGCGGACAGGAGGCGGATACTATGATTGATGCTTTGCAGGTGTGCATTCGCGAGGATAAGGATCTGGCGGCCTTGAAGATCGACCGGGAGGTGCTTGTTGAAGTGGCGCAATCACTCTCTGCCCTGCGGGCGGCTATCGACAGCGAAGAACCAGAATTGATTTTGCTCAGCCGCGCAGCCGCTCATGGACAGACGATTCTTGAGCCACAGGCACTACCTGAAATTGTTTTGGAAATCGATGAACTTATGCTGAAAGAAGGCCGACGCACCGAGGGTCAGGAAGCCATGCTTGAGGTATTGAGCGATTTCGCAGCGCTTTCGTTCATGGACACTGAAACAAACTGAGGTTTTCGAACCCGAGTTTTCATCGATAGGACGCGCTGCAGGAATTTGCTTTCTGCGGGAGGCTCCTGAAAGAGCCATTGGGTCGGACCGGAGCGCGGGGAAAAGGGGTAACAGCGCTCTCAGTGATCAAGGACGGTGATTTTTCCGTAACTCGTCCGCGAGCTTTGTTAGAATAAACGCCTTGAGATCCTTGCGGTGTTTGCTTTCGTAGCTGGCGAGGAAGTCGTCCCAGCCGTGGTGGACAAGGTGCCAGAGGGGTGAGGCGCGGGGGCGGCGGGGCTGGTAAGTGGATGGCACAAATAGGGTTCATAAGAACAATTTTTGTGCGGAGCAAGATCGGGGGCGATGGATCGGTTTTGTAGAATATCAAGGTGGGTGAAAATCCTCTTCTTGAGAGTTGAAATTTGAGCTTTGAAATTTCCTCAAAACGGATCGTCATCCGACGACCATTCGTTCCCGACGTTCCAAGTCTCCACCATCTCCTTGGGGAAATCGTCCAGAAACCGTGACGGGCGACAGAGGATGTCGCCGGTGTAGCTTTTTGGGTTGAGCATCGGGTAGGTGAGGTAGAGCTCGTCCTTCGCTCTAGTCAGTGCGACGTAGAACAGCCGCCTTTCCTCCTCGAAGGCCGCCTCGTCGTCTGCTTCTAGGATGCGCCCGTTGGGGAATTGGCCGTCCACCAGCCAGATCAGGAACACGGCCTTCCACTCGAGGCCTTTCGCTTGGTGGATGGAGGAGAGGGTGACCTTGTCATCGTCTTGCTCCGCCTTGTCGCCGGTCGGTTCGCCGTCGGTGGTGCTCATCAGGGAGAGCTGGGAGAGAAATTCTAACACATCCTCGAAGTTGCCGCCGTATTGGATGAGCTGCTCGATATCGGCGCGGCGGGCTTCGTAGTTCTCGAAGCTCTCCTTGAGGTAATCGTCGTAAACTCCCTCCAGCACGCTGAAGATCATTTCGGAGGGCGATGCGAATACGCCGCCGGGGCTCAGCTCGTCGAGGGTGTAGCAGAACTGCTGCCAGTGCTTCGCGGCCTTTTTCGGAACGGGATAGCCGAGCAGGATTTCCGACCACTTCGCGGGCGGCTCGGGGTTTCCGGAAACGGGATCGCGCAGCCATTTCTGCCAGAGTTTCTCCGCAGCACCCGGGCCGCAGCCGGGCAGCATCTGGATCATGCGCTTGAAGCTGACCTCGTCCTTGCGGTTCGTCACGAAACGCAGGAACGCCGCGACATCCTTGATGTGCGCCTGCTCGAAAAACCTCAGCCCGCTGGTGATGGAAAACGGGATGCCGCGCCGGGTCAGCTCCATCTGGATTTCCAGGCTCTGGAAATGCGCGCGGTAAAGCACGGCCATCTCCGAAAGCTCGATCCCCTCGTCCCGCAGCTCCAGCATCCGCTGTGCGACGAAGCCCGCCTGCATGTATGGATCCTCCAGTGCGACCAGCGCCGGTTTCGCGCCGACATCCGCGCGGGATGAACGGAGATTTTTCTCAAAGCGCATCTTGTTCGCCGAGATCGCGGCGTTGGAGAGATCGAGAATTTCCGGGACGCTGCGGTAATTCGTCTCGATGGTGAAGACCTTGGAGTCCGTGTAGCGCTTCTGAAAGTTCAGGATGTGATCCACCTCCGCTCCGCGCCATGAGTAGATGGATTGCGAGTCATCGCCGACGGCCATCAGGCTGTTGTTCTCGCCCGCGAGGAGATCGATCAACTCGCTCTGGACGGAGTTCGTGTCCTGATACTCGTCCACCAGGATGTGGCGGAAGCGCTTGCGGTAGATCGCGAGGGCTGCCGGATGTTCGCGGAAAAGCTCCACCGTGAGGATGAGCATGTCGTCGAAATCGAGCGAGTTCGTATCGCGTTTTTCTTCGCGTAGGCGGCGCGCACCTTCTCCAGCTCGTCCTGCCATTCGATGAAATAAGGATACTTTTCGTGGAGCAGTTTCTCGAGAGCGATGTTCGTGTTCGCCATCAGGCTGAACATGGAGATGAGCACATCGGGCTTGGGGAAACGGCGCTGTTTCGTATCGATGTCGCACATTTCCACGACAGCCTTCATCAGTGATTTCTGGTCGTCGCGGTCGAGGATGGAGAAGGATTTCGTGAAACCGATCTCGTCGGCGTGGCGGCGCAGGATGCGGTTGCAGATCGAGTGGAAAGTGCCCGCCCAGAGATCCGAGACATCGCCAGGTACTAGCGAGCGCACCCGCTCGACCATTTCCCGCGCGGCCTTGTTGGTGAAGGTGAGCAGCAGGATCTCGCGCGCCGATTGCCCCTGGTCCAACAGCCAAGAAACCCGGTAGGTCAGCGTGCGGGTCTTCCCCGATCCCGCGCCCGCGATCACCAGCGCCTTGCCCGGCGGCGATGTCACCGCACGGAACTGCTCCTCGTTGAGGGCCGCCGCGTAGTCGATGCCGGAGGCGGAAACGGACTTCGTCCGCTGCAATTTGTATTCGCGCGCCATGTTGTTTCCGGATCAGTGACCCTGCGAAGAAACGTGGGCATGGGCGGTGTCGTGATCCTCGCCCGCGTCGATCCGTTTCGAGAAAATGAGGAACTTCGCCAGCTCGGATTTCACGACGGGGAGCAGGATAAAGACGCCGATCAGGTTGGGGAAACACATGGCGAGCAGAGCGGCGTCGGAGAAGTCGATCACGTTTCCTGGAGCCATCGCCGCGCCGATGACGATCACCGCGCAAAAAACCAGCTTGTAAGTGATATCCACCTTGTTGGATTTACCGAACAGGAACTTCGAGGCCTGCAAGCCGTAGTAAGACCAGGAGATCAGCGTGGAAAGTGCGAACAGGATTACCGCCGCCGAGAGCACGTATTTGAACCACGGGATCACCGAGCTGAACGACTCCGATGTCATGGTAATGCCGTCCTTGTTTGAGTTCAGGTAGTCGCCGGTGCAGATCACCACGAAGGCGGTCATCGAGCAGATGATCACGGTGTCGATAAAAGGTTCCAGCAAAGCGACAATGCCCTCGCTGGCGGCGTATTTCGTCTTCGCCGCCGCGTGGGCGATGGGTGCCGAGCCGACGCCCGCCTCGTTCGAGAAAACCGCGCGGCGGATGCCGATGAGCATCACACCCACGACGCCACCGGCCACCGCCTCACCGTCGAAGGCACCTGTAATGATTAACCCGACGGTGGCACCGATCTTGTCGAAGTGCTCGAAGATCACAACGAAACAGCCGACCACATAGGTGACGGTCATGAAAGGCACCAGTTTAGAAGTGACCTTGGCGATGCGGGTAATGCCGCCGATGATCACGAGACCCACAAGCACCGCAATGACCAGGCCGAAGAGCCAGCGGTTCGTATCCGTGAAACCGCCCTCGCCGCCGGTGACGTTGACGAACTGCGAGGCGGCTTGATTGATCTGAAACATATTGCCGCCACCCAGCGCACCGCCGATGCAGAGGACGGCGAAAATCACCGCAAGCGTCCGCCCCAAGGGAGCGAGGCCGCGCTCCGCAAGCCCCCGGCTCAGGTAAAGCATCGGCCCACCGAGGACTTTGCCATTCTTGTCGATCTGTCGGTATTTCAAGCCGAGAGTGCACTCGGCGAATTTCGTGGTCATGCCCAGCAGCCCCAGGACGATGATCCAGAACGCTGCTCCCGGGCCGCCAAGGCTGATCGCGATGGCCACGCCCGCGATATTGCCGAGGCCCACGGTGGCGGAGACGGCGGAGGACAGCGCCTGGAAATGGGTGATCTCTCCCGGGTCATTGGTCTTGGAGTATTTTCCCCGCACTGTCCGGAGCGCCAGTCCAAAAGCACGCAGGTTGATGAACCGGAAAAACAGGGTAAGAAACAACGCGCTGCCGCCCAGCCAGATCAGGATGAAAGGGATGCCGAGCACCGACTTCCCGTCGGACGTCTTCTCCGAGCTGTTGTAAATGTTGAAGAAAACAATGGTGTTCACCGCCTTGGTGGCCGGCTCGAAGAACTCATTGATCTTTTCATCGACGCTCTTCTCCACCTTCGCTGGTTCGGCAGCGGGAGTCTCCTGCGCAGCGAGTGGCTGGCAGACAAGAAGGCCGCAGAGGACAGGGAGAAACCAATGGAGGCGGAGATCGCACAGGGTCATGGGGGCTGAGGCTGGCAATCCCCATGCCAACCTGCAAGCCGCAAACCGTCACGGGAAATCGTTTGCGTCGCATTCGTCCAGCGGATAGGTATCCCTATCAGGCAATTTTCCGATATGAACATTCCAAAGATCCTCCTCCTGCTCAGCACCGTCATAGGCCTCATCGCCCCCGCTCACCTTTCCGCAGCGCCTATCAAGGCGGTGGCATGGAACATCGAGTGGTTCCCCGGCGGCAGGCCGAAGGCGAATGCGCAGGAGAGAGAAAATCAGACCAAGTTGGTCAAGGAGCACCTCGCGGAGATCAAGCCGGATATTTTCCTCGCGCAGGAGATCACCGATGAAAAAGCCTTCAAAAAGGTTGTTGCCGATATGCCGGGCAAGATGGTGGTGCATGTGTGCAGCCGTTTTGTGAACCATGAATCCCGCGACCTCGCGCCGCAGCAGGTCGCGATCGCCTCGAATCTCAAGGCGGACACCGCGTTCTTCGAGAATTTCAAGCCAAACAAGAATCTCCCGCACCTAAGCCGCGGCTTCGCCTTCGCTGCGCTTTTGCATCCCGACGGTGGTCTGATGATGATCTATTCTGTCCATCTCAAGAGCAACCACGGCAGCGACACCCCCGAGGGCGAGCAGGGCGTGGCCGACACACGTGCTGAGAGCATCCGTCAGATCGTTTCCCACAAGGCGGATATGGAGAAACGCTACGCGGGTCGCAAGATCATGGGCTGGCTGGTCGGCGGTGATTTTAACTCGAACCACGACGGCCAGTTCCCGAAATGCACGGCGGTTGCGGATCTGGTGAAAGCCGGCTTCAAAAACACCTGGGACGCGACCCCGAAGGAACAGCGTCTGACTTGGCAAATCCGCCCCACCGAAACCCGCTTCAAGCCCACCACCTTCGATTACATGCTTACGATGGGTTTCAGGGATACGCAGGCGACGATGATCCCTGTCCCCCGCGAGGTTTCCGACCATCATCCGGTGGCGCTGATGTTAGAGGCGAAGTAAGGCTCAGCCCAACGCCGCGCTCAGGAAGGAATCCACCGAATCGACGATACGGTCGTAACTTTCCTCGCCGAAAACATGCCCCGCGCCGTGGATCTCGATCAGTTCTTTCACGCCCTGCGCCGTATCGAACGCATCCCGGCTATCCTTGACCGGAACCACATCGTCCGCCGAGCCATGGATCAGGAGCCATGGCTGCTTCACGCTCGATGCCGCCTCCAGGGTGTTGCCGATCGTTTTCAGATCCTCCACATAAGCCTCGGAAAGCGGGCAATCCTCATCGTCCCACATGCAGCCTTTCCCCGGCTCCACATCGCCGAACTCGCGCTCCACGAAATCCGCTGCATGCGTCATGCCAGCCAGCGAAACGAGCGCCTGGATGTCCATCCTCCGCGAAGCCGTGAGCACACCGACCGCCGCGCCCATGCTGTGCCCGATGTAGGCGATCCGCTTTTCCTGGGGCACGGTTTTTAGCACCGCGCTAAGATCACCGATCTCTTTGGTGATTGTGGACTCCCCGAATTCTCCTTCGGAATCGCCGTTGCCGGAAAAGGAAATCCGCAGGCACGACCATCCCTTTGCCGCCAATCCCTCCGCCACCGCGACCAGCAGCGGCCTGTCCTTATTTCCCGTGACCCCGTGGCCGAGAACGACGAGCGCGTCGAGTTTCATGCCGCCGTGGAAGGCGACGTCGAGCCGCTCGCCCTGCAGGTTCTGGATTTGACTGGTGCTTTGCATAGGGCTTCAGAAGTTGCTCCCCGCGCGTCCGGGGAAAGTGAGTTCCGCGACGGCGGATTTATCGAGTTCACCGAGTTCCAGCTCGATGAGTTTCCGGTATTGCGCCTCCGTGGCGTGGGAGAGTGGCGCATGTACGCCCGCTGCCTTCGCCATGGCATTCGCGATCCCGCTGTCCTTCGCGGCATGGGAGGCGGAGAAAAAGCAATCATGCTCGCGGGTGACCATGTCCCCGCCGTCCGTTACCAGCACCCGGGAGTTCGCGCCGGTCTGGGAAAAAATCTCCATGAGCAGATCGAGATCGAGACCGAGCGCTTTCCCGAGGCCGAGCCCCTCAGCGAGACCCGCGGTATTGATGTTCATCACCATGTTCACCAGCGCCTTGATCTTCGCCGCGTTCCCCACCGGGCCGACGAACCTCAGTGCAGAGGAAATGTCTTTCAGTAGCGCCTCGTTCGCGGCGTAGGTCGCCTCATCGCCGCCGACCATCAGGTAAAGCGTGCCGTTGCGCGCCTGCGGGATCGAGGAAGCCATGCTCGCCGCCAAGGTTTCCGCACCGGCCTTCTCCGCCGCTTCCGCCGCCTTTTCATGTGATTCCGGACTCACCGTGGCGCAGTTGATAAAGGTTTTCCCGTCGGCGTTTTCCAACAACGAATGCGCTCCCGTAAAAATCGAATCCATCGCCGCATCATCCGTCACCACCGTAAAAACCACATCCGACAGCGCGGAAACCTCGGACAAGGATGCGGTGGCCTTCGCGCCCAGTTCGCCCGCCACAGAAACCGCCACGGGATGATGCGAATCATACACCGCCGCGATCTCATATCCCAAATCCGCGAGACGCCGCGCGATGTTCGCTCCCATCCGTCCCACGCCGACGATTCCTATCTTAGGTTTTTCATTTCCGCCGCCATTCTCCCCGATGAGCGATTCTCGGCAACCCAAAATCCTCTTCCTTGAGGTTTAAGGTTTAAAATTTAAGGTTTCCACCACATGGATCACATCCTCATCCGCGGCGCGCGCCAGCATCACCTGAAAAACCTCACGGTCGCCATCCCGAAGGGCAAACTCACGGTGATCACCGGGCCGTCGGGTTCGGGGAAATCCTCGCTCGCGTTCGATACGCTCTACGCCGAGGGCCAGCGTCGCTACGTGGAGTCGCTTTCCGTGTATGCCCGGCAGTTCCTCGCGCAGTTGGAAAAGCCGGATGTCGATTCCATCGAGGGACTCAACCCGGCCATCGCCATCGAGCAGCGCGTCGGCGGTCTTTCCCCGCGATCCACCGTCGCCTCTGCCACGGAAATTTACGATTATCTCCGCATCCTCTGGGCCGCCGCCGGCGTCCCGCACGATTCCGAAACGGGCAAAGCCATGACCCGCATGGGGCCTTCGGAAATCATCGCCGAACTCTCCAGCCAACCCGAAGGCTCCAAGCTCATCATCCTCGCCGCCGTCCCCGAGGAGGAAACCGCGGAGCCCGAACGCCTGCTCGGCGATCTCCAGCGGCAGGGCTTCATCCGCATCCGCCTCAACGGCGAGATCCGGGAAATCGAAGGGATCGTTTTCGAGGAAAATTCCACCAACAAAATCGAGATCGTCATCGACCGCCTCGTCATCCGTGAGGGCATCGAAGCCCGCCTCGCCGATTCCATCGAGCTCGCCCTCCGGCTCTGCGGAGCCGAAGCCCGCGTCCTCCTTATGCCGCCGGGAGAAAGCGATTACCGCGAACTCACCTTCCAAACCTCCTATCGCAACCCGCGCACCGGCGAGATTTTCGGCGATCTCTCACCCCGCCACTTTTCCTTCAACACCCTCGAAGGTGCCTGCCCCGCCTGCGAAGGCATCGGCTGCAAGGCCTGCGACAACCTCCGCCTAAAAAAGGAGATCCAGCACGTAAAAGTGGGGGCGATCTTCGGTCGCCCTCCTTTAGGTATCATGGAATTCTGCCAACAAGGCATCAGCGAAGCGAAAGCATGGATCTCAGGATTAAAACAATCCCCCGCCCCCCTCGGCGATCTCGCCGCCGAAGTAGAAAAACGCCTCAATTTCCTCCAAGACGTCGGCCTCGATTACCTCACGCTCGACCGCTCCTCCGGCACCCTCTCCGGCGGCGAAGTCCAGCGCATCAAGCTCGCCACCCAGCTCGGAGCCGGCCTGAGCGGAGTGATCTACGTCCTCGATGAGCCGTCCATCGGCCTCCATTCCTCCGACACCGCCCGCCTCATCGCCGCGATGACCCGACTCCGCGATCTCGGAAATACGGTGGTCGTAGTAGAACACGACGAGGACATCATCCGCGCCGCCGACCACCTCATCGACATGGGCCCCGGAGCAGGCCTCCAAGGCGGCGAAATCCTCGCGCAGGGAAAACCTTCGGAAATCCATTCCCCCACCGGCCAATGGCTGCGCGGAGAAATTTGTCGCTTTGCTCCTCAAAAATTCAAAATTCAAAATTCAAAATTCAAAATCATTATTCACGGCGCCCGCGAGCATAACCTCCAGAACCTCACTGTGGAAATCCCCCTCGGTCAGGTCGTCGTTGTTTCCGGTCCATCCGGCTCCGGCAAATCCACCCTGATCAACGGCATCCTCGCCAAAGCTCTTGCCCGCCATTTTCACAACTCCAACGCCGCACCTGGCGAACACGACGCCATCACCGGCATGGAGCACATTGAGAAATTCGTGCTCTGCGACCAATCCTCCATCGGCCGTTCCCCGCGCTCGAACCCCGCCACCTTCATCGGAGCGTTCGAGCTGATCCGCGACCTCTTCGCCAAGCTCCCGCTCGCCAAGCAGCGCGGCTACACGAAAGCCCGTTTCTCCTTCAACGCGAAGGGCGGCCGCTGCGAGCGCTGCCAGGGCAACGGCAAGCTCAAGATCGAGATGCATTTCCTGCCCGATGCATGGACGGAATGTCCCGCCTGCCTCGGCAAACGCTTCAACCGCGAAACCCTGGAAATCACCTACAAGGGGAAATCCATCGCCCAGATCCTCGAAATGCCTGTCGCGGAAGCGAAAGCCCATTTCCGCCCCATCCCCAAACTCTACCGCCTCCTTCACACCATGGACGAGCTCGGCCTCGGCTACCTCTCCCTCGGCCAGGCCGGCAACACCCTCTCCGGCGGCGAAGCCCAGCGCCTCAAGCTCGCCCTCGAGATCTCGAAACCGGCATCCCCCCACACCCTCTACCTCTTTGACGAACCCACCACCGGCCTCCACTTCGGCGATGTCGAAAAACTCCTCAAAGCCATTTTCCGCCTCCGCGACGCCGGCCACTCCATCCTCATCATCGAGCACCACCCGGACGTCATCGCCACCGCCGACCACCTCATCCAGCTCGGCCCCGGAGGCGGGAAAAATGGGGGCAGGAGCGTGTAAGAAGCCAGTGGATGATGATCGCACCGCGGGATTCATCCCATACGGGTGGGCTGATCCGGCTCGGTCGGCCCTGATCAAAAACGCAGGAGCCGTAATCACGGAATGGTAGTGAAACCGCAGTGAGGCGGGCTTTTTATTCCGGGAATTCACTCCCGCCAGGGTGAGCGGGGCGTTCAATTTTGGAAATGGGCCGACCGAGCCGGATCAGCCCTACCTGATAAAATTCACACCCATTTCCACCTGATCGCAGACGCCTGATTTTCCCCTCTCGCGCCCGGCACCCTTCCTGCTAGGCTCCGCCCAGCCCGATGCGACCCTCACCCACCGCCGATCTCTCCGCCTTCCTGATCACCCTGCGCCACCTGATCCGTGAGCCTTCCGTGGTCGGTGCGGAGGATTCGTTTTTCCGCGTGCTGCGGAGGGAACTGGAGGAGCTCGATATCTCCGTGGAGCGCCACAGCGGCGTCCTCGTCGCGCGCGGCAGCGAGCCGGAAAGCGTGATCCTTTCCGCCCACATCGACCGCCACGGACTCGTCTGCACCGGCCCGAACGAGTTCCAATACGCTGCTTTCGTCGCCGCGAACCGGGGCGAACTCACCGGCGATTCCGTTTCCGAGCAGATGGTCGCGACCATCGCCGACCGCTTCACCGGCCAGCGTGTGCAAGCGCACCTCCCCTACACCGGCACCTACATCGGCCAGGGGACGATTTCCTCCGGCTACCTCTGCCCGCAGCGGATCAACCTGATCTTCGAAGTCGCAGGCCTCGATTACCTGGAGCCGGGCACGCCCGTCGCCTTCCTGGATCGGCTTACGCTGACCGATAGTCACATCTCCGCGCAGCTCGACAACGTCCTCAGTGTCGCCCTCATCATCTACCTCTACCACATCGGCTTCAAGGGCACCGCGCTGTTCACCGCGCAGGAAGAGGCGGGACGGAGCTGGCGATACGCGCAGGCATGGTTCCAGCGCGAGGCGATCTCGACGAACCGCCTGCTGGTGCTCGACACCAGCCCCTACCCCACCCGCGAGGCCGCCGCCGCGCAGGATCTGGTGCTGAGGAGAAAGGACGCGAGCGCCGTCTTTGATCCCCGTTTCACCTCGGAAATCGAAAACCGCTGCGACGCCCTTGGAATCTCCCACACCTTCAAGGACGAGTGGATCGAGCGGCAGAACCTGCTCAAGGAAAAGCCCTCCTCCCTAGGCAGGACAGAGCTGGGACGGCTCGTTGCGGCGAGCGGCGGGCAGATCAACGGCACCACCCTCCAGATCCCCACCACCGGCTACCACACCGCCGAGGAAACCGCTTCCCTCACTTCGATCCAGGCCGCCATCGGGCTGCTCTGCACCTTCATCCGCTGAAGGTTGTCGGGATTTCCGGCAAAATCCTGAGATATTTTCCACTTTCGGAGATAATTTTCGAAACCCGCAACGCTCCTACTTTGCAGATTTGTTTGTATCGTGTTTCGGCAAAGCCGTCGTCCGCAAGGGCGGCGGCTTTTTCGTGTTCGCCAAGTCCGCCGGCAGCCTCCAAAGTTGCGCCATGTTCAGCGCCAAGCAACTTTCCGAAGACCAGGTCACGGCCATCATAACCTGGGCCGCCGAAGGGGCGCAGCTTCCCGACATCCAGCTCCGCATGAAGGAGGATTTCGGCCTTTCCCTCACCTACATGGACACCCGCTTGCTGGTGCTCGATCTCGGCATTGAACTCGCGGAGGCGAAAAAGGACGAGCCTGTTGCCGAGGTGAAACCCGCGCCCGTGCCCACCGGATTTGTTTCCGTGACGATGGACGAGATCGCCATTCCCGGCGCCATCGTCAGCGGAAAAGTGGTTTTCTCCGATGGCGAAGCGGGCATCTGGATGCTCGACCAGACCGGCCGCCCCAGCCTCGATCCAGATACGCCCGGCTACTCTCCAAGCCGCGAGGATCTGATGGAGTTCCAGAAACAGCTCCGCGCCCTGATCGAAAGCACCGGGCTCTGATGCCCGGGCACGAAAAAGCCGCGGAGAATGTTCCCCGCGGCTTTCGTGAAATGCTTCCCTATCAAGCCATTCCGGTGACCGGCTTCGGCATCGGCTTTTCCTTTTTGCGCAGGGCACGGCGCATCTTGGTCAGCGCCGAGTTCTGAAGCTGGCGAATCCGCTCGCGGGTCACGCCGAACTCACGGCCGACTTCCTCAAGGGTGAGCGGCTTTTTGCCATTGAGTCCGAAGCGCTCGTCGATAATCCGGCGCTCGCGCTCGTCGAGGACGGCGAGCAGGCCGTCGATTTCGCCGTGGAGGTTTTTGTCGGCGAGCATGTCGAGCGGATTCTCCGCGCGCTCGTCGCTGATGATCTCCCCGTATTCCGTGGCTTCGCCGTCGTTGATCGGCGCGTCGAGCGAAGTGGGGCGCTGCGAGGCCTGCTTGAGCATCGCGAGCTTGCGGCGGGGGAGTCCCACCTCCTCCGCGAGTTCCTCATCCGTGGGTTCGCGGCCGAGAGCTTCGGCAAGCATCCCGGAAATCCGCCGCATCTTCGCGATCTTATCCACCATGTGGACGGGAAGGCGAATCGTTTTTGATTGGTTCGCGAGGGCGCGCTTGATGGATTGCTTGATCCACCAGGCCGCGTAAGTCGAGAGCTTGCCGCCCTTTTCGGGATCGAAGCGCTCCACCGCCTTCATCAGGCCGATGTTGCCCTCGGAAATGAGGTCGGTGACGGGCAGGCCGTAGTTCGAGTAATCCTGAGCGATCTTCACCACTAGGCGAAGGTTTGCGCGGATCATGTGGGCGCGGGCTTCGTCGTCGCCGTTCTTGATGCGCTCGGCGAGGTCGATTTCCTCCTGGATGGTGAGAAGAGGTGTTCTGGAAATTTCCCGGAGGTAAAGCTTGAGGCTGGAATCTGATTCGTAGGACATGATATTGGTTTCCGTGGTTGGGTGACTGGATAATTAAACGTCACTGGTGGGGGATTTATTCCATTATTTCAAAAATTAGGGCATTTTTGCCCTGCGAAAGACATAGGGTGTTGCCCTACGTCCGCCCGTTCCGCCGCGCCTACATGATGGCGGTTTTCGGGAAAATCAGATCACGCCGCGCTCGCGGAGCTCCATGTCCACCTCGTCCTCTTGGAACGACGTTCCAAGGCCGATGTCGCGGATTTTCTGGATCTTCCGGCGCACGCCAAACTTGCTGCGCGGCCCCGTGATGAGAGCGGCCACGCCGTCCACCGCAAAGGGTAACAAGGCCGCAAAACCGAGAATTCCCAGCCCAAAGCCCAATCCGCGCCGCGCACCGGAATGCATGAGATTTCCCACCAATAATCCCGCCGCCGCCCCGAGAATCACCGGTGCCGCAAGGGCGCTGCTTTCCACCCAAGCCGGGGTCGTGTCTGTATGCGTATCTGACATGAGCAAACTTTACCTGAATGCCCGCCGCTCGACAACCACCGAAACGTTTCTGCCGGAAATCTCGGGCTTTTCCCGCTTCCCGAAGCGCTCCGATCCGCTAGTCTCCCGCGCAGATGCCCACACCTGAGAACACCTACGCCCTGATCCTCGCCGGCGGCTCCGGCACCCGCTTCTGGCCATTGAGTCGCAACGACAAACCCAAGCAGCTCCTCGACCTTTTCGGCGACGGCACTCTGCTGGAGCAAACGATCTCCCGCCTCGAAGGCCTCGTCCCCCTCGAAAACATTCTGATCCTCACCAACTCCCTGCAGGTGCACGCTGTGCGCGAGATCGCCTCCATGCTCCCTCCGGAAAACATTTTCGCGGAACCCGCCAAGCGCGACACCGCACCCGCCGTCGCGCTCGGGATCGGCCTCGTCGCCGTCCGCAACCCCGACGCGGTGATGATGGTGCTGCCCTCCGACCAGCTCATCAAGGACACCGCCGCCTACCAATCCGTGATGAGTGACGCCCTTGAGGTCGCCGAAAAATCCGACGGCCTCGTCACCATCGGCATCCGCCCAACCTGGCCCTGCCCCTCCTACGGTTACATCGAGCGTGGCGGTTCGGCCTCCATCTCCGGCGCCACCTGCGAGCATGCCCCTTTCGAGGTGAAACGTTTCCGCGAAAAACCTGACACCAAGCTCGCTGAGCAATTCCTCGCCCAGGGCGGTTTCTCATGGAACGCGGGCATGTTCGTCTGGTCCTTGCACACGGTGATCGAGCAGCTCGCCATCCACGCCCCCGAACTCGCGGGCTTCGTTTCCGAGCTCCGCCGCAGCAAGGACATCCCCGCCACCATCGCCGCACAGTTCCCCAAGCTCACCCCGATCTCCATCGACTACGCCCTCATGGAAAACGCCGCCCGCGTCCTCAATATCGAGGCCACCTTCGACTGGGACGACGTCGGCTCATGGGTCTCCATCGCGAAATACCTGAAGGGCGACAGCGATGAGAACCGCTGCAATAACCCGGTTTCTTCGATCAATTGCCGCAACAACATCGTCTTCAGCTCCACCCCCGGCACCCATATCGCCCTCCTAGGTGTGGAGGATCTCATCATCGTCCAGACCGGAGACTCCCTCCTCATCGCCAATCGCAGCCAGGCGGACGCTATCAAGAAACTTTCCGAAATTCTCCCGGAAGCCCTGCTCTGATGCACGGGGAAACCCGGCGTTGCGTGACGGCGGCTATCGGGTCATGGTGGGAACCACGTGATGGTTTGGGAATCACCCTTCCAAGCACTGATCCCTCATGCTCACCAACACAGCATTCACCGCCGCGCACATCGCCGGAAAGATACCGAAGCGCCGCTGCGTGTCGGGATCGGAAGCCGCAATAAGAAAATCGGCGGGCTTTCGCTACGGCAGCGGCGCGTTCCGAAAGCTGTGGTTCTGCCTGCGGATCATCGTATCGTAGGGGGTGTCGATGAGCGGGTAGCGCAGCAGGGAAAGATCCGACCATTTCACCGCACCGGCGCGGTCGCCCATGGCGAAGCGGACTTCCGCCATGGTGTCCAGATAGGCGGCCTGGCCGGGGTTTTTGGCAAGCGCGGCCTCAAGGTATTTCTCCGCTTCGGGCAGTTTCAACCGGGCGCGCGAGGCGAACCAAGCGGCCGTGTTGCGGGTGTTGTCGCATTCGGGGAAACGCTCCACCACAGCCGAGATTTTCGCCCACGATACGCCAAACCATTTCTCCAGCTCCTCGGTCAACCCGGCTTTCCGCAGCAGCGGGAAAAAATCGTCGGCGAGAAGGCCGTCGGTCATGAAGTTCCGGTGGATTCCCTCCAGCAGGGCGATGGCGCGCACGCGGTCATCGGGCAGCACGGCGAGCGCCTTGGCAAGATCCGCACTGAGGCGCGCCTTCGCGTAGATTTGCGCGGTGCCGCCGGAAAACTGCTGGCCAGCGTAGGACTGCACCCGGGCCTCGTAGCAGGAGGCGGCGATGTCCCACCGCCCTTTCTCCAGCATCGAGCGCGCGTAGGAGTCCAGCGCGCTGGTGAAATCCGTCGCCGAGACATCCGCCTGGAAAGCGGCGCGGCGATACCACTCCGCCGCGCGTTCCACATCCCCGCCATAGACGTAGAGATCGCCGATGCGCGTGCAGGTCGGCGCGTATCCGAGGGAAAGCTTCTCCGCGATGGCGTCGTGCTCCGCCGCGCGTTTTTCGAAGCCCGCGCGGCGCAGCGTCGCGGCGAGGTAGGCGTGGTATTCGGGCGTGCCTTTTGACTTCTCGCCGCCTTTCTCAAGCGCCTCGACCGCTTCCTTCCAGCGTCCCGCAGCGCTCAGGTATTTGTCGAAGGAGCGCCACGTCGCAGAGGCTTTCGCCTCGTCTTCAAGCGCGTCCCAGGTCTTCAGCGCGGCGGCCACATCTTGGCGGGCGATGGCCAGCGTGCGGATCCGGTCAAGATGGGCTTTCTTCGCGTCGTCCTCGCTTCCCTCCGCCGCCTTCCATGCCTTTTCCATCCATCGCTCCGTCAAGCCCTCCGGATCAGAGCCGACCTGGAACAAGGCCAGGATCGCGCGGAAAGAGTCCGCCCTGCTGATGCCCGGCTCGATGGTTTCCATCCATGCCAGCCATTCCCGGACATCGCCGTCCTCCCCGAAGACGGTGGAAAAAAGCTCGTCCCAGCGGTTCGCGTCCTCACCCGCCCAGGCGATCCCGGTGGCCGTCGCCAAGCGCGGCGCGCCGGCCACCGGCAGGAAAAGCGAGCGCATCAGGTCGAGGAAACCCTCCTGATAATCGGCGGCAAATTTCAGCAACGGCGCGGCGTAGGCCGCGTCCAGCTCCTTGGAAAGGCCGCGCGTCTCCATGAACGCGGCCACCGCCAGCAGCCTCTGGCGCAGCGATTCCTCCTCATCCGAATCCTCGTCCCGCGCCAGTTTCGCGAAGCGCTCCGCCGCCCACGCAGTGTAGTCCGGCTCCTCCGGATCGAGACCGATGATCTCCAGCGCCTCGGCGATCCTTTCTTGGGACAGGTAATTGAAAAAGGCGATCTCGGACTGTTCTCGAGCCTGATGCTGCTCCACCTCTGCCAGCCTGCCCAGCAACGCGAGCGATGCGATGGCCTGCTCCTGATCCTCCGAATCGCTCTCTTTGAGGATCTCCAGCAGCGGCGCGAAATCGGTCTCGGCCACCTTTTTCCCCTCCCATCTCTTGAGCGCGATGGCCACGTAAGGCTCCAGCGCCCTCGCCTTGCGGTCGCCGAAACCGTTCTGGCGGATCCATAGCGTCGGATCGCCGTCGAGCACCATCAGCCCCGCGAAAAGACGGCCTTTCTTCGAGTCCACGGCCAGCCGGATCGCGCCCTGCAGATCGCCTCTCACCCGCATCAGGGCGATTTTCCAATCCTCGGTGGCCACACCTTCGGGAGCGGGCGGCTCCTCCATGCCCTCGCCGAGTTTCCCATGCTGCGGTAAATCCACGCCAGCGCCATCAGGTCATTCGGCTCCTTGGCGGACATCCGCAGAAGTTGCACCGCCGTGCCGAAATCATCTGCGGCGAGAGCCTCACGCGCGCCGAGCATCGCCACACCCCGGATCAGGGGCGCGAGTTCCGCCTTCGACTCCGGCCTTTTCTCCAGCGAGTAGAGCTTGAGGAGCTGGAAATAGGCCTTGCGGCGGCGCAGCTCGTTGATGTGGTTCACCTTCAGGTTCTGCGGAGACGTCCGGTAGCGCCGGATGTGCTCGATGACCTCTGGCGCGGTGTCCGGTGTGATCCGCAGCTCCACTTTCTCCAGCACTTCCGCGGCGCGCTTCGCCGTCTCGGGATCATCGGAGGCACTGGCCTCGCGCAAGGCTTGCAGCGCCGCATCGCCCTGATCCCACAGCGCGCGGGTGGCGTCCTCCCTTTCCCGGAACGATTCCGAGGAAAGCCCGCGCACGAGTTCCGCAATGGGGTCGGCCTCCGCGGGCGGCGCTTCGGCTTCTGCCGCAAAGGATGCGCACGCGATCAGGGACAAGAGGGTGATGGCCGCCGGGGATCTCATATGCGGAAAACATGACCCCTCGGGCGGAGGTTTCAACCCCGCCGTCGGGAAAAAAGGGGAACCGCTGTGCCGTCCTTGGCGCTGTGAGCCACGTTCCGGTCGCTCAAAAAGTGGGATCGTCCTTCGGGTCGCATGTCTTCCTGAGAAGGCATGACAATCTCCCGGCGGTTAGTGACCCCGTAATAATCACATCGGTCCGGGCCAGCTACCAAACTAGTCGAACACAGCAGTAGGCCGCCAAACTATGCGCCGCCCACGCCCCGCGCAACAATTTTTCAGAAAGCTTCTGCCCGGGGCATCTGTGGTTGGATTTCATCCAAATGGATGAGGGACGAGTGGGCGCTTGTGAAAGGTGCCGCCGGTGGATGAGTATCTTGGGTATGAAACGAATCCCCGCCCTCGGCTGCCTCTCCCTTTTCCTCACCCTGCTTCCCGCCCACGCGGAGGAAAAGAAAGCCCTCAAGGCATGGACGGATCCGAAAGCCGCCAGCGCGGAGGATCCCAATTTCCTGATCCAGGGCGAATACCGCGATGAGACCATAGGCGCGCAGGTTGTGGCGCTGGGCGAAGGGAAATTCGACGTTTACCTCCTCGATGGCGGACTTCCCGGCGCGGGATGGGAACCCGGCAAATCCCGGACTAAGCTGAGCGGAGGGCAAAAGGAGATCCGCGACAAAGCGGGCAAAATCACGGCCACCCTCGCCGAAGGCACACTTTCGCTCACGGCGGAGGACGGAAAGACTCACAAGCTCACCCGCACCGAACGCGAAAGCCCGACCCTCGGCGCCTCTCCGCCGGAGGGCGCGGTCGTCCTTTTCGATGGCACCAACGCGGATGAGTGGGTGAACGGCAGGGTAGTGGACGGCCACCTCCAGGCGTCGAACGCAACCAGCAAGCGGAGCTTCGGCGATTACCATCTGCACCTCGAGTTCCGCACGCCCTACATGCCCGCCGCCCGCGGCCAGGGGCGCGGCAACAGCGGCATCTACCACAGCGGCCGCTGGGAAACGCAGATCCTCGATTCCTTCGGCCTTGAGGGCAGGGAAAACGAGACCGGCGGCATCTACTCCGTCGCCAAGCCCCGCCTCAACATGTGCCTGCCTCCTCTCGCATGGCAGACCTACGATGTCGATTTCACCGCCGCGAAGTTCGACGCCCAAGGCAAGCGTCTCGCCTGGCCGCGCATCACCGTCAAGCTCAACGGCGTCACCGTCCACGAGGATCTGGAACTCACCAAGGACTTCACCGCCTCCGCCCCGATCAACACACCGCTCACCTCCCCCGAGGGTCCCGTTTTCCTCCAGAACCACAAGGATCCCGTCGAGTTCCGCAACATCTGGATCGTGCCCGGGAAATGACGGGAGAGCATACTCACCGGAGACCCTAGACTGCAGAAGCCTGCCGCCACCCTAAAGAAGCCCCACTCTTAAAAAAAGCCAGGCTTTTTGCAAAATTCGCTTGATTTGGTTGTCTGGGCAGAGATGATCGGTGCGGAATGAGCAGGACTAACAGCAGGAACAACCGCAGACGCTGGATCGCACCTTGGAAGAATTCGCTGGAGAAGCCGGAAATCTACCACGCGATTGGAAGAATCGTGGGGCGAGGCTTTCTGCTGGGGGAGGAGGAGCGGGAGCATTTCCGGATGTTGATGCGGATGTGCGAGAAATTCACGGGCTGTCGGGTGCTGAGCTACTGCCTGATGTCCAATCACTTCCACATCCTGCTGGAGGTCACTCCGGTTCCCGGCGGCGGGATTTCGGATGAGGTGTTGTTTCAGCGGCTGGGCGTTTTCTACGGCGAGGCGCAGGTGGCGGAGATCGCCAGGGAAATGGAGGAAGCGGCGGCGGTGCGGGAGCGCGGGGAATTTGAGCTAGCGCCTGTGGATGAGGCGGGTGTGCCTTTGACGAGGGAGGCGGAGCTGGCGATTGCGAAAAGTGAGGCGGCTGGACGGGTGGAGGAGATCCGCCGCCGCTACACACGTCGAATGCATGACCTGAGCTGGTTCATGAAATCCCTGCTGGAGCGTTTTACGAAATGGTTCAACGGCAGGCACAAACGCTCCGGAACCTTGTGGGAAGATCGCTTCAAGAGCGTCATCGTGGAAAGCGGAGTGGCGGCACGGACGATCGCAGCCTACATCGACTTGAATCCGGTGCGGGCGGGGATAGTGGGCGATCCGGCGGATTACCGTTGGAGCGGTTATGGCGAGGCGGTGGGTGGTGGAAAAAAGGGTAACGGCAAGAAATCGCGGGAGGGTATCGTGCGCGCCTGCATGAGCCACAAGGGAATCGGCTTCGAAGCGGAGAAGTGGAAGGAAGTCTCGCGGATCTATCGGCGGGCGATGGGGCTGGCGCTCGGGCGGAAGAATCCTCAGACACAAGACACAGGAAAGAGGACTTATGCGGTGACGAAGAACGAGGCAGAGATGATAGCGTCGGAGGATAACGAAACCGTGTTGCCGGATCTGGGGATGGCCGGAATGTTGCTGAAACGGGTGCGGTATTTTACCGACGGGGCGGTGATCGGGAGTAAGGTGTTTGTGAACGAGGCGTTTGCGGGGGCGCGGGAGAGGTTTACGGAAAGGAGGAAGGATGGCGCGCGGAGGATGCGGGGAAGCGGTGCTCCGGCGGCGGGGGCGCTGTGGAGCATGAGGGATCTACGGGCGGGAGCTTAGAGACGCAAGAATTGGAGACACAAGACATTAGGGTAGAGGACTCTTTGGGCGAGAGCATTGGCATGGCGGATGCAATCCGCCGCCACATCAGCCCCCGATCTCGGTGCGGCCGGTGAGCCGGGCTCCTTCCTCCATGGAGAAGACCTTGGATTTGATGTCGCCGTTGATCTTGGACTTGTCCTTTAGCTCGCAGCGCTGGGAAGTGATCTTGCCTTCCACGTTCCCGTAAACCTTGACCTCGCCGGCGGTCACGTCTCCCTTGATCTGCGCGTTCTCGCCAATGGTTACCTTGCCTTTGTCCGAGGTGATTTCACCCTCGATCTTGCCGTCGATGATCATGTCGTTGGAGAAGCGGATGGAACCTATGATCTCGATTCCGGTGGATAGGACGTTGGTAGCGTTTGCCATGGCGCTGGACGTAAGCAGAGCGGGAAGAATCTTGCAACCGGAAAGAATCCGGCGATTTTGGACTGTTTAGGGAAAAGTTTTCCGCTAGAAGATGTGAAAACCAAACGTTTTACTTCTATGCCTAGAGTCATCATCACCGTTTCTGAGAAAAACCCGCAGCCTTACCGGTTCAGCCTCGATAGGAAATCCGTGAGCATCGGGCGCGGCAGCGACAATGACATCGTCATCGATTCCGGCTCGGTTTCCGGCAAGCACGCGGAGATGCGCCGTGTCGAGGGCGGCTACGAACTCGGCGACGTAGGATCGACGAACGGAATCAAGCAACGAGGCGTCCGTCATGACCGGATCACCCTTGTTTCCGGGATGTCCCTGAGGCTCGGGGACGTTTCCTTCGATTTCACGCTCACCGAAGATGAACTGGAGGCCATCGCCCGCGAGAAGCCGGCCGTCCAGTCATTGCCTCCGATCGAACCCGCCGCCGATATGCCGGCTGAGGAAGCTCCGAAACCGAAACGGAGGCCGATACCTCCGCCACGACCCGCGCAGGAACCTTCGGGCGTGAGTTTCGGCATGATCGTCCTTTTCCTTCTGCTTGCAGGAGCCGCGTTTGTCACAGGCCTCTCGATCCGGCACGAGAAAGATACCGACGAGTCCCTGATCAAGGCGATCGTCAACAAGCCGGTTCCGGAGGAAAAAGCCGCCGAGTGAGTTGCGGGCTCAGACGTTGAAGCGGAACTCGATCACGTCGCCGTCCTTCACGACGTATTCCTTGCCCTCGATGCGCAGCTTGCCGGCTTCTTTCGCGGCGTTTTTTGTTCCTAGGGATACAAGATCCTCGTAGTGGACGATCTCCGCCGCGATGAATCCGCGTTCGAAATCGGTATGGATCACACCGGCGGCGGCGGGAGCCTTGTCGCCCTCGCGGATCGTCCATGCCCGCGTTTCCTGCACGCCGGTTGTCAGATAAGTGCGCAGCCCCAGAAGCTGATAGACGCCGCGGATCAGGCCGGAGACGCCGGAATCCTTCACACCCATGTCGGCTAGGAATTCGGCGGCTTCCTCCGGGGCGAGGTCGGACAGTTCCTCCTCGATGCGCGCGGAGATCACCACGGCTTCTGCTCCGGAGTGCTCGGATGCGAATTTCCGCACCTCCGCCACCAGCGGGTGGGAGTCGGGATTTTCCGTGGCCCCGGCCAGTTCGTCCTCGGCCACGTTGCACGCGTAGATCGTGCGTTTCGAGGAGAGCAGGAAAAAGCCTTTCACGATCTCCGCATCGTCGGCGGAGAAATCAATGGTCAGAGCCGGTTTGCCCGAGTCGAGGTGCGGCATGATGATATCGATCAGCTCGACCTCTTTCCTGGATTCCTTGTCGCCGCCCTTCGCCTTTTTCTCGCGGGAGGAGCGGCGTTTTTCCAAGGCGGCCATGTCGGCGAGGATCAGCTCGGAATTGATGATCTCGATGTCGCGGATCGGATCCACGGAGCCGAGTTCGTGGATGATGTCGTCATTCTCGAAACAACGGACGACCTGCACGATGGCGTCGGTCTCGCGGATGGTGGCGAGGAACTGGTTACCCAGGCCGGCGCCCTCGGATGCGCCTTTCACCAAACCCGCGATATCGACGAACTCGATAGCGGTCGGCACCAGTTTCTGGGAGCCGGATATTTTCGAAAGCACGGCGAGGCGCTCGTCGGGAACCATCACGATGCCCACGTTAGGGTCGATCGTGCAGAACGGATAGTTCGCCGCCTCCGCCTTGCGGGTGCGGGTGACGGCGTTGAAGAGTGTCGATTTTCCGACGTTGGGTAGGCCTACGATTCCGGCTTTGAGCATGGCGGGCGGAGGTTGCGCGGGGCGCTGGCCTTCGGCGAGAGAAAAATGGGGGCGCCATCTCGCGCCCAGCTTTCACGGCAACCTCCGGGAATACGCATTGAACCCGGCGCTGTTTCCGTTCACAAGGAGCCATGGATTGCGATTCAGGAAAAGCCGGCTCGCCACCCGCCGTTTGGGTGGTGGATGATGATGCGGCACGATTCCTTGAGTTTCAGAAAACGGAAAAGAACGCCTCGCCGCTAACGCTGCGCAACTATGCCGCGGCGTTGGCCGATTACGCGGCGTGGCGTTCAGACAACTTCGAGAACTGGCGCAAGGAGACTGGCGACGACTTCCGGGAATATCTCCACGCCCTGATGAAGCGCGGGCTGAAGCGCACCACGATCCGCCTGCGCTTCGCGGCGTTGCGGTCGTTTTACAAATACCTCCTCTTGCGCCGCGGCTTGGAAAAAAGCCCGGTGGCGGAGGTGCGGATGCCAAAGTTGGAGCGGAGCCTGCCCGTCGTGTTGAGCATGAAACAGATGGAGGATCTTCTCGACGCGCCGCTGAAAGAGGATGCCTCCGCGAAAGGCCCGCTTTGGTTGAAATTCCGCGACGCCGCGATCCTGGAGCTGTTCTATTCCTCTGGCCTGCGGATTTCCGAGTTGCTCGGGCTGGATGTGGGGGATGTGGATTTCGTGGACGAGGTGGTCAGGGTGGAGGGAAAAGGCCGCAAGCACCGCATCGTGCCGGTCGGCGGTGCGGCGATGCGTGCGATCCAGAAATACCGGCAGGAGGCGGCGGTGACGAACGGCCCGCTGTTCCGCAGCGTCGCGCGGCACGCGGATCACCCAGCAGGCGGTGGATCTGATGCTGCGGAAATACCTCAAGCTCAGCGGCGTGCCTTTCGCGGCCAGCCCGCACAAACTGCGCCACAGTTTCGCCACTCACATGCTTGACGCGGGCGCGGATTTACGGAGCGTGCAGGAACTGCTTGGCCATGCCTCGCTATCCACCACGCAGATCTACACCCACGTGACCAAGGAACGATTGAAAACGGCCTATGACGACGCCCATCCCCGCGCGTAAAAAACTTTTCCGGGAAATGACGCTGCTCCCGAAGATACTTGGATTTTTCGGCCTATCAAGCTGCGCCCTGCCGTCGGCACCGGGCGAGTCTGCGAAGCTCAGCACCGTCCGCGAAAAGGAAGAGGTCGCCGTCTTTTTCATCGGCAACAGCTACAGCTTCGGGGTGCCGGGGCAGTTCAGGAAAATCGCGGAGTCAAGGGGGCGGAAAGTGCGCGTCGGGCACTCGACCTATGGCGGCTGGACGCTCGCGAAACACGCGGAGCATTCACCGACATTGGATAAGCTACGCAAAGGGAAATGGGATGTGGTCGTGATCCAAGAGCAGAGCCTCATACCTTCGCAGAGCGAAAAAATGCGCAAAGAGGCCATGGATCCCGCCGTCAGTTTTCTCGTCTCCGAAGCGCGCGCGGCGGGAGCGGTGCCGCTGCTTTACCAGACATGGGGCAGGCGCGACGGCGATCCCGATTTTCCCGGCGATGACTTCATCGAAATGAACTCCCGCGTCCGCAGAGGTTACCGAGTGGCCTCGGAAAACGCGGGCGGTGTGGCCATCGTCCCGGCGGGCGATGCGTGGGAGCGCGAGTTCGTGGCGGGGCGGGGGAGTGACCTCTATGTCGATGACGGCAGCCATCCCAGTTCTTTCGGCAACGAGATCACCGCGCGTGAGTTTTACCGCGTGATCTTCGGCGGGGCAGGCGATGCCTTTTGAGTGCGGCGAGAATCACCGCTTTTGTATCCTTATGTTGGAAACAATTTTGGTTCGTAAAGATCGACGCAGCCCCGCAATCCGACCCGTGCGTGAACCAAAGCGGCGAATGATCGCACGCACTCAAAAACGCGCTACCGCGCGGCCTCGTAAAACGCGGGCGGTGTGGCCATCGTCCCGGCAGGCGATGCCTTTTGAGTGCGGCGAGAATCACCGCTTTTGTATCCTTATGTTGGAAACAATTTTGGTTCGTAAAGATCGACGCAGTCCCGCAATCCGACCCGTGCGTGAACCAAAGCGGCGAATGATCGCACGCACTCAAAAACGCGCTACCGCGCGGCCTCGTAAAACGCGGGCGGTGTGGCCATCGTCCCGGCAGGCGATGCCTTTTGAGTGCGGCGAGAATCACCGCTTTTGTATCCTTATGTTGGAAACAATTTTGGTTCGTAAAGATCGACGCAGTCCCGCAATCCGACCCGTGCGTGAACCAAAGCGGCGAATGATCGCACGCACTCAAAAACGCGCTACCGCGCGGCCTCGTAAAACGCGGGCGGTGTGGCCATCGTCCCGGCAGGCGATGCCTTTTGAGTGCGGCGAGAATCACCGCTTTTGTATCCTTATGTTGGAAACAATTTTGGTTCGTAAAGATCGACGCAGCCCCGCAATCCGACCCGTGCGTGAACCAAAGCGGCGAATGATCGCACGCACTCAAAAACGCGCTACCGCGCGGCCTCGTAAAACGCGGGCGGTGTGGCCATCGTCCCGGCAGGCGATGCCTTTTGAGTGCGGCGAGAATCACCGCTTTTGTATCCTTATGTTGGAAACAATTTTGGTTCGTAAAGATCGACGCAGTCCCGCAATCCGACCCGTGCGTGAACCAAAGCGGCGAATGATCGCACGCACTCAAAACGCGCTACCGCGCGGCCTCGGAAAACGCGGGCGGTGTGGCCATCGTCCCGGCAGGCGATGCCTTTTGAGTGCGGCGAGAATCACCGCTTTTGTATCCTTATGTTGGAAACAATTTTGGTTCGTAAAGATCGACGCAGCCCCGCAATCCGACCCGTGCGTGAACCAAAGCGGCGAATGATCGCACGCACTCAAAAACGCGCTACCGCGCGGCCTCGTAAAACGCGGGCGGTGTGGCCATCGTCCCGGCAGGCGATGCCTTTTGAGTGCGGCGAGAATCACCGCTTTTGTATCCTTATGTTGGAAACAATTTTGGTTCGTAAAGATCGACGCAGTCCCGCAATCCGACCCGTGCGTGAACCAAAGCGGCGAATGATCGCACGCACTCAAAAACGCGCTACCGCGCGGCCTCGGAAAACGCGGGCGGTGTGGCCATCGTCCCGGCAGGCGATGCCTTTTGAGTGCGGCGAGAATCACCGCTTTTGTATCCTTATGTTGGAAACAATTTTGGTTCGTAAAGATCGACGCAGTCCCGCAATCCGACCCGTGCGTGAACCAAAGCGGCGAATGATCGCACGCACTCAAAAACGCGCTACCGCGCGGCCTCGTAAAACGCGGGCGGTGTGGCCATCGTCCCGGCAGGCGATGCCTTTTGAGTGCGGCGAGAATCACCGCTTTTGTATCCTTATGTTGGAAACAATTTTGGTTCGTAAAGATCGACGCAGCCCCGCAATCCGACCCGTGCATGAACAAAAGCGGCGAATGATCGCACGCACTCAAAAACGCGCTACAGCGCGTAGCGGAGCAGGAAACTCTGCAGCGCGCAATAGAACTGCGAGCGGATCAGGGCTTCGTGCCGGACGGGCTGGTAGTTCGAGGTATCGGATTCTGGATTGGGGCCGAAACCGTATGTTTCCTCCAAGGCGAGTCGCGCTTGGTTGAGTGCGCCATACCAGGAGAACGCGTCCTCCCGCGTGATCCAGATCGGGCTGGCGCCGTCCTTGGGGAATGCGGCGGCGGTTTCGATCGCGGCATGGATCTGGTTGAGATCGTCGGCAAAGGATTCGCGCAGGTCGGGCACTACGAAATCCCGCCAGTCTTCGGCGACCCGTTCATCGGTGACCATGCCGCCGAGGCGGGTCGCGAGATCGGTTTCCGCGCCGTTCGCGTCGAGCAGGATCGCGCGGAGGATATACCAGTCCTCGGCGGTTTCGGGGTCGATGCGGAGGCCGCCCTCCAGCGTGGGGGCGACTTTCATTCGGCTTGTTCGAGCGAGGTATTGAGTTGGTGGAACTGGAGCTGCTGGACGTAGAATTCCGCCTTCTCCAACTCGCCGGACCAGACAATCGAAAGCCCCTGCTGGTGGACTTGTAGCATCAGATGGGTGGCGTAGTTCTCGTTGTATCCGAAAATTTTCATCAGCACGTAGGTGACGTAGGCCATGAGGTTTACCGGATCGTCATGGACGATGACGTTCCAGGGCGGTTGTGGGGAGACGCTGGTTTTCGTTTCCGTGAGCGTGGTGGTGTCCGGCATGGCTCAGGCGGTGGCGGGTTCGGGGGCTTCGATCCATTTTTCGTGCTCCTTGATCAGGTCGATCAGGCGCTCGACGGCCTCGGCCTCGGGGATGTTGAATTTCACGGCGGTCTTGCCGACATAGAGGTTGATCTTGCCCGGTGCTCCGCCGACGTAACCGAAGTCCGCGTCGGCCATTTCCCCCGGGCCGTTGACGATGCAGCCCATCACCGCGATGCGCACGCCCTTGAGGTGGCCGGTGGCGGCGCGGATTTTCTGGGTGGTGGATTGGAGGTTGAAAAGCGTCCGCCCGCAGGAAGGGCAGGCGACATAATCCGTCTTGAAAATGCGCGCCCCGGCGGCCTGGAGGATGTTGTAGGCGAGGCGCAGCGATTGGCCGGGCGCGGTCTCGCCGCGGACAAGCACGGCGTCGCCGATGCCATCGCAGAGCAGTGAGCCGATGTTGCGCGAGGCCACGAGCAGGGCGGGGAGGAAATCGGTTTCCCCGGACGGCGGAGCCAGCGTGTCCTTGAGCAGGATGGGATGCCGGGGATCCGCCTTGAAGGCCAACATGCGGAAGGCGTGGATGGGTTCCAGCGGCAGGCCGTCCGCCACGGTGATCAGGCGAGGCTCGGTGTCGGCATTCAGTGCGGAGATCTCCGCGTCATCGCGCGGATCGATTTCCCTGACCCCCGATTTCTCGAAAATGATCTCCGGCTTGTAGTCGCCCATGCCCGCGATCTTGTGGGCGAGCGCGTTCCAGCGCTCCTGTGTGGTGAAGACCCGCAGCGGCTTGTCCCCGCCGAGATCGTGGCCCATGACGGTGAGAGGTGAACTACTGCGTCTCTCGTAGGAGAATGGATCGTAGGAAGGTGGGGCTGCAAGTCCCGTGGCTGGGACTTGCAGTCCCAGTCCGTCGTGGGGACTTGTAGTCCCCACAAAAACACTCCCCGTCCACTCCCCGGAAACATTCCCTTTCTCCGGGTTCCGCAAAATATAACGCACCTGATGCTTCAAATCCCCCCCATCCCTAACAATATGATCGAAATACTCCTCCTGCCAAAACGTCCCTGACTTCCCAAGGATGAGATTCGCCTCCTTCGCTGTGTGCGTTTTCCAGGACTGGAGAATCCTCTCTAGCTCATGCCCATTATGCGGCGTAAGCAGAACGTGCACATGGTTCGGCATCACCGACCAAGCGAGGAGATCGTATCGCTGTCCGTCGAAAAATTTGAGCGCGTTGCAAACGATTTCAGCGAGGCGTGCATCGGAAAGCGGTTGCGGCCCGACCGCAGCATGCAGCGCGGGTTCGATGATCGTTTCCGTGAGCGACTGGATCTCCACGCGCAGCGGCATCAGCTCCGGAGTGGCGTCGCGGGAGCCGGCGGATTTCAGTGCTATGGCGATTCGCTCTGTTAGGATCTGGCGCTTGGCTTTGTAATCCTCGAGAACCCTGTAGGGGAGCGAGTCTTTGGTGCGGAAGGTTACGGCGTAGGTCGCGCCGGGGATTCTCCAGTGGGGAAGGTGAGTGGAGGTTTTTATTTCGAGCTTTGACCAGTCGGGGCGGAGGGTTTGCGCCATGCGGTGGATGTCGGGACAGGATGTCCCAACGACGGACTGGGACTGCAAGTCCCAGCCACTCTCGCTGCTTTGCAGCTTGACCATGGCTTTCGCCACCGGGATCTCATGGATCGCGTCCTCGGTGAGGGAGACGCGCACCGTGTCGCCGATACCGTCGGCGAGGAGGGAGCCGATGCCGATGGCGGATTTGATGCGTCCGTCCTCGCCGTCGCCGGCTTCCGTGACGCCGAGGTGGATGGGATAATTCCAGTCCGCGCCCTCGGCGTCGAGGCGGGCGACGAGCAGGCGGTAGGCCTCGATCATCACTTTCGGGTTCGAGGCTTTCATCGAGAACACGAAATTGTGGTAGCCGTTGTCGCGGGCGATGCGGGCGAATTCCAATGCGCTCTCGCACATGCCGAGCGGGCTGTCACCGTAGCGGTTCATGATCCGGTCGGAAAGGGAGCCGTGGTTCGTGCCGATCCGCATCGCGCGGCCGAGATCCTTGCAAAGCAGGACGAGCGGCGTGAACTGCTCGCGGATGCGCTCCAGCTCCGCTTCGTATTGGTCGTCGGAGTATTCGCGGATCTCGAATTTCTTCTTGTCTGCGTAGTTGCCGGGGTTCACGCGGATTTTCTCCACCCATTTCGCAGCCTCCATGGCGGCGTCGGGTTTGAAATGGATGTCGGCGACCAGCGGCACCTTGCACCCGGCGACCCGGACTTCACGGGCGATGTTCTCCAGGTTCGCGGCGTAGATTTTCGTCTGCGCGGTGATGCGCACGATCTCACAACCGGCCTCCGCCAACCCGAGAACCTCGGCGACGCATGCAGGCGTGTCGCGGGTGTCGGAGGTGATCATCGACTGCACGCGGATCGGGTTTTTCCCGCCGACGCCGACATTTCCGACCATCACTTCACGCGTCTCACGCCGGGAAAATCGGAGCAGATCAGGGCAATAGGAGAGGGCGGAGTGTTTGCTCATGGGCGTTCACACCCTAGGCATGAAATTTTCCGTGGGCAATGGCGGGATGCGGTGCGATGATGTGGCCATGATAATCAGGATGTCATGGGCGCGGAAGGTCGCGGTGGTCGCCGCGATGCTGGCCGCCACGGGCGAGGGCAGTCTTGCCGGTGATTTCATCCGCATCCGTGAGGACGACCAAGCCGCGCGTCTGCAGACCGCCTATTTCGGATACGAAAAGGACGGGGTGCGCGTCGATCTCATCGGCGCGATCCACATCGCGGACAAGCGTTACTACGAGTTCCTCAACGAGAGCTTCGAGGATTACGAGGCGCTGCTTTTCGAGATGGTCGGCGGCGAGAAGCTGGGTGGCGGTGAGAAAGCGCTGGAGCCCGAAGCCGAGCCCGCGGAGAACAAATTGGCCGCCCTGCTCACCATCTATGAAACCATGGAAAAAACGCTGAATCTCAGCGGGCAGGGCGCGGTGATTGACTACACGGCGCAGAATTTCGTTCACGCGGATCTCACCATGAAAGAGTTCGAGGCCTTGCAGAAGGAGCGGGGTGAATCGCTGGTCAGCTTCATGATCCAGTCCGCGCTCACCGCGAAAAGGCCGGCGCGCGAGCCGAACTCCATCAATCTCATGCGCGGCATGTTGGGAGGTAAGCCGGATCTCGTAAAAAGGGAACTGATGCATACCCTGGCGGACGCCGACAAGCAGATCGACTCGCTCGACGGCGAGAACGTGATCATCGGCGATCGCAACGCCCGCTGCATCGAGGTGCTCGATCGCGAGATCGCGGCGGGAAAAAAGAACATCGGCATCTTCTACGGCGCCGCCCATTTCCCCGACCTGGAGCGGCGGCTGTTAGAGAAAGGCTTCACCCGCGTTTTCCAAAAATGGGCCACCGCATGGAGGGTCGCGAAGCAGTAGAACCGCGGCTGGGACTTGCAGTCCCAGTCCGTCGTGGGGACTTGCAGTCCCCACATTTCCGTTACTGGTTCGAGCGCGAGGCCAAAACCTTCACCACCACACACATCCCCACCGCCGCAAAAAGCGTTGCTAAAACCGCCGCCAGCCCTCCCGCCATCAGCGAGTAGGAAATCGCCGCAAACCCCGCCGCCAATCCCGCGAAGGGCAGTTGCGAATGGACATGCGCCGTCGGTGCGCAGCCGGAGGCGATGGCGCTGACGATGGTGGTGTCGGAGAACGGGCTGCAATGATCTCCCAGCACCGCGCCGCCGAACACCGCGCCGATCACGGCTGGCATCAGCGCCATGATTTCCCCCGGAGGCATCCCCGCCGAGGCCGCCAAGGTGGCAGGCAGCGCCAACGGCATCAACAACCCCATCGTCCCCCACGAGGAGCCGGTCGCGAACGACATCAGCGCCCCCGCCGCGAACACAGCCAGCGGAAGCCATTCCAATCGGAAACCCTCGGATAGTAATTTCGCCAGTTCCTTCCCCGCACCCAGATCCGTGAACACATTTCCCAGCGACCACGCGAGGACGAGGATGATCAGTGCGGGCAGGAGATTCGTCGCGCCATGATACGCCGCCGCGCTTGCCGGAACGCTCCTCCCTTTCGGATACATCGCCCATGCCACCGCCAGGCCGAACAAGCTCCCCGCCACCAGCGCATACGGCCCCGCATCTCCGCCGAACGCCGTTTGCCAGCCCGTCACGGAAAGCACGTCCGGGATCGGATCGGAGAGCAGGGGAAACGCCGCGAAAATCCCCAGCACCAGCGCCACCAGCGGAATGATCGCCCGTTTCGGTGGAGTCTCCCCACCGTCCGCGCCGGTTTCCTCATCCGGCTCCTGCGGCAGATACCGCCGCATCGCGCGCGGTTGGTAATTCAGGAAAATCGCCAGCGGCACTAGGATCAGCGTGAGCACGCAGTAGGGGTTCGCGGGGATGGATTGGAAAAACAGCGAATACGGCTCCACTGCGAAGGGCGCGTCTTTCAGCCCGTCGCGAATGAGACTGAGCTGCGTCGCGATCCAGGTGGAAACAAAGGCCACGCAAGCCACCGGCGAGGACGTGGAATCGACTACCCAAGCCAGCCTTTCACGGGAAACGCCCGTCCGATCCGCCAGCGGTCGTGCGATGCGGCCCGTCAGCACGCTGTTAGCGAGACCGTCGAAAAAGCACAGTAGCCCGATCCCATACACACCGCCGAGCAACCGCCGTCGCGGGTCTTTCGCCTTCGCCACAAGGCGGGTGAGGATCGTGTCGAAGCCGCCGGATTTCTCCAGCAGCCCCGCGAAAGCCCCGAGGATCAGCGTGAAAACAATGGCCCCCACATGCCATGATCCGTCGAGCGCGGGGAAAACGTAATCCGCGAACACCGCCCGCAGCGCCCCCGCCGGATCGCCGTGATGGATCAGCAAAGCCCCCGCCGCCAGGCCGCCCGCCAGCCCCAAAGCCGCGTGCTTCGTCAAAATGATGAGAGTCAGCGCGCAAAGCGCCGGCCACAGCGCCGTCAGCGCGGCGGGCGGCCCGAACGCCGGCAACGCGAGGCTCAAACCCAGAATGACAATGGAAACGGCGATCTTCATCTTGGAACCGCCAGGAGCATCTCTTCTTTCACCTCAAGGGGCGAGCGGGAAATGGGCTTCTTCTTGGATTGAACTTCCGCCCCATAACGTTTCCCCTACGTCCGTGAAACTCATCCTGATTGCCATCGCCATCGGCCTCGTCGCCGGGCTTCTCGGAGCGCTTTGCGGTGTCGGCGGGGGCATTGTCATGGTGCCCGCCTTCGTTGCCTTGCTGGGCCTCACACAGAAACAAGCGGTCGCCACCTCGCTGGCCGTTGTCATCGTCACTGCCCTCGCTGCCACCGCGAACAATGCCCGCGCGGGCAACCTGATCGACTGGAAAATCGTCGCTGCTGTCGGCCTCGCCTCCGCCCTCACCGCATGGTTCGGCAGCGACCTGATGCGCTCCCTTTCCAACCAAACCCTCACCCGCACCTTCGGCATCGTCCTCGTCCTTTTTGGCGCGCGGATGCTGTTCAAGGGGGTATAGAAGACGTGATTGTTTCTCATCCGGTAGGGCTGATCCGGCCCGGTCGGCCCACTTCCAAAATCTAACGGCCAACTCCCTCTGGCGGGAGTGAAATCGCGAAGCAAATGACCGACTCACCACGGTTTCACTACCTTTCCGGGGTTACGCCTCCTCCGTTTTTGATCAGAGCCGACCGAGCCGGATCAGCCCTACCCGCATGCAAGACCCTTGCAGTGCGATATCGCCGCCAGCACCCTATCCACCTCCAGCTCTTTCTGGCAGCGGCCGTCCATAAGGCATTTCGCCGAAAGACACGGCGCGCACTCCACATGCCGTTTCACGACCTTGTGCCGTTTCCCGAGCGGGCGTTTCCACACTGCATCGTTGGGACCGAAAAGGGTCACACAGGTCGATCCGGCATGAGCGGCGAGATGGGGAAGGGAGCCGTCCGCCGCCACCGTCAGCTCATGCACTGCCAGCAAGGGCAAAGCCCTCGCCAACGGCTCCGCATGGAAAAACTTCGTCCCGTCGCCCAGCCGCTCCGCCAACATTTTCCCCAGCCCCCGCCCGCCGACCACATCCGCCACCGTGACCCGCCGCCCTTCCGCTCGCAACGACTCACCGACCTCTTGCCACCGATCCAAAATCCACTCGTGGCTCGCCCCGAAATCCGACCCTGGACAAAGCAGCACCGTCCCCGGTTCGGGCGGGATGCCCAGATCTGCGGGCGCGAAAAACTCCGGCCTATCCACCGCCACGCCGATCCGCTCGCAGGTTTTCAGATAAAGCCGCACGCGGTGCTCCGTCGCTCCCTCCGCCACATCCAGCGGATGCGTCAGCAGCTTCGCCGGAACGGTTTTCTCCGGCCCTAGCCGTTTCAGGATTTTCGCTTTCGCGAACGCAGTCGCCGCCCATCCATCCTCCCAAACGAGCGAGGCTTCCCATGCACCGTGCAGTTCCCCGGCGAGTTTCCGCGCTCCGGTCTTTTCCGAAAAAAGCACCTGCGGCAACCCGCTGACCGTCCTCCAGAAATCCGCCTGCTCCTCACGCAATACTAGCCCGCCGACCAAACCGGATTTCTCCAGCGCCCGCACCGCTGGCACCGCGAAACAAGCCTCGTCCCAACGCCCTGGCAAGCCGAGCAACATGCCTTTCCCCGCGCTCATCGGTGGCTGGGACTTCCAGTCCCAGTCCGTCGTGGGGACATCCTGTCCCCACTTATCCCACAGCGCACCGCGGCTACCCATCCGTGTTCATCCGTGTCCATTTGACAGGGGAGTGGGTAGTCTTTGTGCCTGTCCATCTCGCTTCGCTCGGTTGTGGTTAAAAAAATCTTTGTCTTATTTCTGCTTCTTCTTCGGCTCGTCGATGTTCGCCGCCATATCCTCCGTCGTCACTGCGGATTGCACGCCTCCTTCCGGCACCTCCATCTTGGTGATCCACAGCATCGCGTTGAGCACGATCCTACGGAAATTTTCATCCTCCCAGTTCTTGTGGAAATGCCCGCCGGTGAAACCCACGCCGCGCCCGCCGTCCTCACGCTCCACGCACCACATCATGGTCTCCGGCTCGCCTTTGCGCGCCTGGATGTGCGGATACGGTCCCTTGGGATGCACATACGGGCCGTCGCGAACCTCATCGCTCGGCGTCGCCACCAGCAGCGGCAGGATACCCTTTTCCCCCTCCGGGAAACGGATCGAGAAATACCATTCGTCCTCGATCTTGAACGGCTTGATCCCGCGCGCCACCGGATGCTCGGGAAATTTTTCGTAATCTGCCGTCCAGATCGGGTTGGCGGAAAAATTGGTCTCATACGCGCCGCCGATCCATTTCCTGAACACATCGCCGCTGCCGTCGTCCGGCCCCGAGCACTCCACCGCGTAATGCATCATCATCAGCCCCGCGCCGCGGTCCACCAGCTTCTGCATCAGCTCCGGGCGATTGCCTTGCAGCGCCGGATGCCCCTTGCCGCCGTCCGCATAGATCACCACTGCGTCCGCCGTCTCCAGCACCGCGTCGTCGCTCACCCAATGGTTCGCGTGCACCTCCACCTCTAGCCCCATGATCCCGGCTAGGCATTTCTGGAAAAGCAGGCAGCCCGCGTTGAACTCATGCAGCCCCGGCCCGTGGCTCGCCCGCCCCGCGATCAGGATCAGCTTCTTCGGCTTTTCCTCCGCGCCCATCGCCGCCATCGGCAGCACCGCCGCCATTCCTAGAATCCCCGCCAACCATCGTTTCACTCCCGTTGTTTTCATTTCCATCAATCCACCACCAACCACCCCACCCGGCAACCCTTTTGTGCCCGGGAGCTTTTGGGTGCGCGCGATCCTTCGCCGCTTTTGTTCACCCGCGGGCCGATTTGCCAGGGTGCCTCCGATCTTTCCATTCCCAAGCCGTATCCGGCCCAAGAATACAAAAGCGGGGATTCTCCCCGCACTCAAAAGGCTACGCCCCTGCTGATATCCTGGCCTCCTCCCTGGCTCGATCGCCCTGGTCAAATAGCCCTATTTGTGATTTGAAGTTTGAAATTTGAAGTTTGAAAACTAGAACCCGCGCATGTCAGACACCCAAACCCCCGTCCTCATCGGCGGCTCCATTGCCATCGACCACATCAAGACCCCGGTCGCCGAAGGCAAAAACCTGCTCGGCGGTTCCGCATCCTTCACCGGATTCGCCGCCTCCTATTTCACCTCTCCCGTCCATCTCGTCGGCATCATCGGCAAAGATTTCCCCCAGGAGCACCTCGATCTCTTCGCCTCCAAAGGCATCGCCACCGACGGCCTCGAACGCTCCGAAGGCGATACCTTCTCATGGACCGGTTCCTACCACGAAAACATGAACACCCGCGACACCCTCGCCGTCGCCATCAACGTCCTTGAGGACTGGACTCCCAAAGTCCCCGCCCACGCCGCCGCCTCGCCCATCGTCGTCCTTGCCAACATGCACCCGCTCAATCAACTCCAAATGATCGAGCAACTCACCGCGGAAAAACCCTTCATCGCTGCAGATACCATGGATCTCTGGATCACCATCGCCAATGACGACCTCCACAAAGTCCTCCAGAAAATCGACCTCCTCGTCATCAACGAATCCGAAGCCCGCGAATTCTGCGAAACCTCCAACCTCATCATCGCCGGCCAGCGACTCTTGGAAAAGGGGCCGCGCCACGTCATCATCAAGCTCGGTGAGTTCGGAGCGATTTTGTTCTCGAATGAGAAGCATCTCACCAATCCCCCCCTCCCCGGATCCCACCTTCCCTCTCTCCCGGGCGTTGCCCTCTTCCGCTGCGCCGCCTTCCCCCTCACCGAAGTCGCCGATCCCACCGGCGCCGGCGATTCCTTCCTCGGCGCCCTCGCCGGTCACCTAGCCTCCACCGGGAAAACGGAATTCTCCTTCGACGACCTCCGCCGCGCCATCGCCTACGGCTCCGTCGTCGCCTCCTTCACCTGCGAGGCCTTCTCCGCCAACCGCCTCGCCCATCTCACCCGCGCCGACATCGAGTCCCGCCTCAACCTCCTAAAAAACCTCACCCACTGGCCGTAAGCAAGCGGCGTGGCTGGGGGAATCCTGCCCCAACCATCCAAACCCGGAAATCGCCCACCGCCCACCGCCCACCGCCCACCGATCACCGATCATCGCACGATCGCCCACTGATCACCGATCACCGATCACCGTCACCTCACCGATCACCGATCACCGATCACCGATCACCGATCACCGATCACCGATCACCGATCACCGATCACCGATCACCGATCACCGATCACCTCCTCCCCCCAAAAAAAAGTCCACCCAGCCGCATTTTCTCCTTGTCTCGCCCCACTCCAGCCTGTTCCTTTCGGGAAATGAAAAACATTCGTAGGGAAAATGCGTGACGAACATGTCACCCCGTTCCACACGAAACCACTAGACGGACACCCCGCAAACCCCTAAACCTTGGTCGCCATGAAACAAATCATCCCTCTCACCGCCCTGGCCGCGCTCGCCGCCGCCAGCCCCCTCCACGCCCAAACCCCAGCATACTCGAAGCCGAGCGGGTATGAAACGATCAACCTTCAGACTGGGTTCAATTTCGTCGGGATTCGACTCGTCGAGTCCGCTATTGTCAGCGGAACATTCACATCGAATACCTCCACCACACTGGTCGATTCCAACGCAACCTTCAGCCTGAACGCCACCACACTCTACCTCGTGGAATTCGGAGGAACCGGCCCGCTGAAAGGTCTCATTCTCGAAGCTCTTGGAAGCTCTTTCTCGGGAAACACCCTTTCTGGATTGTCAGACATTACCGCTGACTACGTCGCCCCTTACACCATCCGCCCGGCTCAGACAATTGGTGGGATCTTTGGAACGGGTGCTAATGTTATTCTTCAAAAGGGTTCGCCTTCTACGGCTGATTTGATATTTGTACCCAAATCTAGTGGTGATGGCTTCGACACTTACTATCACACTCTTGATGTTGTTGTAAATCCGTCCCTCACAATTCCTGGTGCATGGCAGCAAATTGGCAATTCAGGCAATAAATCTACTACACCCTTAAACTATTTAGATGGCTTTTATGTTCAAATACGTGGCCCACAAAAAAATCTAGTCGTCACTGGTCAAGTTAAGACCAACTCGATATTGCTCCCGGCTGTTCAAGGCTTCTCCTACTTCTCGTCTACGTTTCCTGTGGGTACCACTCTCGCCACTTCTGAACTCGCAAATTCAGTCGTCAAGGGTTCACCCTCAACGGCAGATTTGATTTTCTTGCCAAACAATAATGGCGGTTTTGATACATATTATCACACACTGGATGTGGTTGTTAATCCTTCTCTAACGATTCCAGGCGTCTGGCAGCAAATCGGCTCATCTGGCAACAAAGCCACCACGCCAATTACGTCTGGCTTTATCTTCCAAAGGCGCGGCGCTTCTGCGAACATCCCATTATCTCCTCCTACATTTTACGGCAACCTCTGATTCCTTAATAAAAAATATAGCATCCTATCCTTATGAAAATAAAAAAATATCTACTACTGGTCTGCTTAGTTGGATCATCTAATGCTGCAACTCTCAACGTAAGTAACATTACGCCTGCTGCTGCTGGCAGTCGGATACTCGTTGACAGTAATAATAATACTCTTAAGTCCGGTTACATCGCAGTGGGCTATTTCAACAATCTTACAGCGCCTCAATTTGCCACATCTACCGGACTAGACCTCGAAAATGACTTTAATGTGCTAGGCTCCGCAGGCAATAGCTTTGAGGTTGATTTCGCCAGTTCTGGTAGCATAATACCTGGTGGTATTGATTTTAGTGCATCCGCAACCACTTCTTCTACAGTCAACTCGGACTTCATCGGTAAAATGGCCTATGTTGTAATTGGCAATGCTTCTTCACTCGCGCTCGCCACTGAAGCATTTATCTATGCAGTTGGCCTCACGATACCCGAAGATCCTTCTACAGGTATCGGAATTGATCTTTCTACATCTTCTCTCGCAGGAACAATTGAGTTCGGTTCTGGTGATGGAGTTGCCAACGTTTTACTTGGTGCTAATGACTTAGGGCAAATTTCAAACGCCTTGAAGACTGCTGTTCTCGTACCGGAGCCATCATCTCTGTTGCTTAGCGCCATCGGCGCGCTTGCATTGCTCCGCCGCAAACGCTAGAAGTGGGCAATATTTATTCGACGTTAAAGAGACGGGCTTTGCCCGTCTCTTTTTTTGGCTCTGTTGCAAGAAGCCAGGCTTTTTGTGGAATCCTTTTGTTGCAAAGTAAGCGGTGTTGCAAGAAGCCAGGCTTTTTGAAGAATCCCCTTGAGTTCGCGGACTGAATGGCGAAAATGGGGCGTTATGAGCAGGGATAACCGCAGACGCTGGATTGATTTTGGATTGGTTTTGGATTCGGCGCTGGACTGAAAAACTTACGTCCTCTGCCGTTCCAGCCATGGCTGGAAGTCCTCGGGCGGCGGGGCGGTGAAGTGGATTTTTTTGTCGGTGACGGGGTGGTTGAAGGTGAGCTGCCAGGCGTGGAGGAGTAGGCGCGGGGTGGGGTTTCGTGTTTTTTCCCGTAAATGGGATCGCCGAGGATGGGGGTGCCGAGGTGGTGCATGTGGACGCGGATCTGGTGGGTGCGGCCGGTGTGGAGATGGCAGAGGATGAGGGCGGTTTTCGTGGCGGGATCGGTGGCGAGCGTTTCGTAATCGGTGATCGCGGTCTTGCCGCCGGGCGGGTTGACGACGGCCATTTTCTGGCGGTTCACGGGGTGGCGGCCGATGTGGGTGAAGATGGTGCCCTTGTCCGGCTTAGGGATGCCGTGGGTGACGGCGAGGTAGAGCTTTTCCATGGTGGAACGCTCGGAAAACTGGGTGGTGAGGGATTGGTGGGCGGTGTCGGTTTTGGCGACGACGAGGCAGCCCGAGGTATCCTTGTCGAGGCGGTGGACGATGCCGGGGCGCTCGACACCGCCGATGCCTGAGAGCTGGCCCTTGCAATGGTGGAGCAGGGCGTTGACGAGGGTGCCGTCGGGATTGCCGGGGGCGGGGTGGACGACGATGCCGTGCTCTTTGTGGAGGACGAGGATGTGTTCGTCCTCGAAAAGGATGTCGAGCGGGATGTCCTGGGGGGCGGCGATGTCGGGGACGGCTTCGGGGAGGGCGATGGAGACGGAATCGCCGTTTTTCACGGAGTCGCGGGGCTTGGCGGGCTTGCCGTTGAGCAGGATGTGCTGCTCGCGGATCAGCGTCTGGATGCGGGAGCGTGAGAGATCCGGAAGTTCGGCGGCGAGATAGGCGTCGAGTCGGTCGTGGTTGCCTGTGACGCCGATGTTCACGCGGGCGAGGCGGTCTGGATGAGGGATTCCGTGATCGTCTGGACGTGGCCTACCGGCAGCGCATTCGGCACCAGCGCGCCGAGGACGATGTGGCCGTAGGGCGTTTCGCAGGGGATCAGCTCAAGGATGGCGGCGGGGCCGATTTTAACGTGGATGTTTCCCGATCCGCGCGAGGCGATGGCTAGGTTGCGCGCCATGAAATGGAGACGTCCGTGGCCGCTTTCGTCAAAGATGACCTTGCCCTCGCGGTCGAGGATGAAGATGTCGGTGGCCTGGAAATTTTTAGCGAGCCAATCGCGGAAGATGTGGATGCGCTGGAGGAATAGGATGTGTGAGGGTGGGTAGGGCGGCGGCTCGGGTGTGGGTGGGGAAACGGGCGCGGCGGATAACGGTGGCGGCTCGACGGTCATTTTTACCTCAGGGACAACATGAACTACGCCACCGGATGTGAAGCCGACGAAGGATTCATCGAAGCCGTGATCGGCGGCGGAGAGGCGGACGGGGGCGACGGGACGCAGCAGTTGCTCGGCGAGGTGCCGGACTTCCGAGGGGTCGAGCCATGGGTTTACGGGATCCATCAGTGAGGCTGGTAGGTGGATGCGCCGCGGGATCTCGCCAGCTTTGCCTGCACTTCCGCGCGGAGGGAATCGAAGACGGTTCCCGCGCCTCTGCCATCCTCCAGCACGCCGACGGGTAAGCCTTTCGCGCTGGCGCGGATAAAGATCTCATCCCGGGGGATGGCGGTTTGGAAAAGCATTTCCTCCGGCAGGAGCTGGCGGAGGGCGGAGGCGGCCTCGGTGCTTTCGGCGAGGCCATGCTGGATCATGGTGAGACATACGCCGAGGACGTTGAGGCGCGGGTTGGTGATGCGCAGGCGGTTGAGGCCTTCGAGCAGTTTCGGCACGGAGCGGATGCCGAGCGGCTCGGCCTGCTGGGGGATGATGACGGCGTCGGCGGAGGAGATGATGTCGTTGGTGACGCCGAAAAGGCCGGCCGCGGTGTCGATCAAGCAGATGTCGTAGCGGCGGGAGGCGGCGTTGTGGAGAAAAGCGCGGACGCGGGCTAGGTGGGAGCCGGAGGAGCTGTTGCCTGCCTCATAATCGCTGGCCTGCCCCGCCGCGACGAGGGCGAAGGTTTCCAGGCGTGTCGGGATCATCAGACGCTCCATCGGAATGCTGGGATCGGCGAGGAAATCGTAGAATCCGGCGAGTAGGCGGGATTGGCGGGTAAGCGAGAGGCCAACAGAGCCCTGCGGATCTGCGTCCACCAGCAGGGTGTTCAATCCGGCGCGTGCGAAGGCGTGGGCGAGATTGATGGAAAGCGTGGTTTTACCCACGCCTCCCTTTTGGCTTGAGATGGCAATGCTGATCACGCGGCGATTGAAGAGAGAGTTGGCGAAGATTACCGTTGGCAGGACGCAGCGGAAGTCTTTTCTTCTTCCCTTGGCAAGCGCGGTGTAATCATGGATGCTCGCGCGACACACAAGTGATTCGCCCAATGAACATGAGACGTTTCAGCACCGGATTTGCCCTCGCGGGGGTGTTTTTTTCGGCGGGCTGTGGCGGGGAAAGGGATGACGCCGCCCTGCCTCCGGAGGTGCCGTCCGGCGATGTCTGGACTTTGCCTGACGCCAACCGGTTGGCTGGCCTACCCGGCATAGTTTACGCCTCGCAGGAAAACTCACGGATCCATTGGCAGCCATGGACGAAGGCGAGCCTTGAGATGGCGGCCAACTCCCGCAGGCTCATCCTGGCCGTGATCGCGCTGCCCCAGCAGCCCTCGTTCGCCGACATTCTGGAGGAACTTTCTTCCGATCCCGCGACGGTCGCATTGATGAATGACATCTACGTGCCCGTCCTCATCGATGGTGATGCCGTGCGGGAAATCGGAATCCTTACGGCCGATCTTTGCGCGGAGATCGGCAGCGGCCTGCAGCTCCCGCTGATGGTGTGGATGACGCCCGAGGCGAACCCCGTCGCGTGGATGCCGTTGCCTTCCTCGGACGCCGGTTCCGCTGCCAGCCTCCTTTCCCAATCCCACATGATGGTGACGCGGACGTGGGATGACGATCCCGGTTATGTCACTCGGAACAGCCGCCTAGATCAGGCCAACCGCAGCCAGCGGCTGATGGAGCGGATTCGGAACCGCGAAACGAGCGACGACCCGGCCGCGGACGCGCTGCGCGCCTTGCGTCAGCTCACCTCGCTCTATGATCCCCTGTCCCGCAGCTTCGATGAGGCGGGCGGTCTGTTTCCCAGCGGGGCGCTGGATCTGCTGGCTATGGGCGCGGGCATGGAGAACTTACCGGAAGATCTCCGCCGCCGGTGCAGGGCGGTGCTGGAGAATCTCCTGGACGACCTTGTAGTCAGCCCGATGTTCGACCCGTTGGACGGAGGTGTCTTCAACGCGCGGCGGGGGATTTCATGGTCGTTTCCGGGTTTTTACCGTGACTGCGCCAGCCAGGCTCGCGCGGCGGTTAGTCTTTTCAACGCTTACGAGGCGAGCGGCGAACGGCGCGCATTGGAAAGGGCGCTGGGAGTGCTTGCTTTCGTCGAGACGAATTATCGGACAAACGAGGGACTCTACACTTTGGGCTCGGGCATTTCGGGGAATATCGGGAAATGGCTTTGGTGGATCGAGGATCTGACGGAGCTTCTCACCGAGGAGGAGCTGGCGGTCTGGGTTCCCGCGTCCGGGATGAGCGAGTCCGGGAATCTCCCTTCCGAGGTCGATCCTCTGCGCAAGTATTTCCGGGGCAATGCCATCGCTCTCGCGAAATCCGCCGGGGAAATCGCCGCAGAGCGTGGCCTCGATCCGACCGTGGTGCAGCGGAATCTCGACAGCGCACGCGAAAAACTCCGTGGTGCGAGGGATCTGCGGATGCAAGTGTCGCCGGGTGGAGGCGAGGCGAATGCCGTGGCGACCTTCAGGATGGTCTCCGCCTATGCGACGGCTTACCGCATCACGGGAGACACGGCCTATCGGGATCTCGCCTCGGAGATCCTCGGGAAAGCGAAAACCCGTTTCTCCGAAGGCCCGCTGCTGAAAAATTACGCGGGCAACGAAGACGCCAGCCTTACGGCCGGCCGAGCCTTTCTTTACTCCGTCGCGATCCAGGCGGCGCTCGATGTCGAGGCGGTGACACTGGACGGAATATGGTTGATGTGGGCCGGGGATCTTGCCAGCACCGTTTCAGAGGTCTTTGCCGCCTCAGGCCACATCAGTGAATGCCCCGCCGCCGCGGATCTCGTCGGTCTGCCTATTACGGACGTGGCCATGCTCTTCGACGAGTCCACCGTCGGGCTTCTGTCGATGTCCGAGTCGCGCCTCGCGGCTCTCGATATCCCGTTGGTTCCTTCCCTGCAGACAAAGCTCAACGCGCTGCCCATGGCCGCGATCGGCAGCCCGATCCTTCACACAGACCTGATCCAGGCAGCGCTCATGCGCGCGTTCGGCGTGACCTATGTGTTCGGAAACGACGCGCCCGCCGCGATGAGGGAGGTGCTTGCCAGAAGCCCGCTGAAGGGCGTGAATCGCCGCGAGGTGAAGCCCACGGATCCCGTCGTCCGTTCCCCGAAGCCCGGTGAGGTGCTGCGCATCACTCCGGGCGGCGTGGTAAGCCCGGTGAAGGGCGTCGGCGAAATCAAGGTTCCCTCCCTGCCATAATTCCGAAAATAGCCATCCTTATCCTAACCGTTAAACCCAAATATCATTGAAATGAGATTCCGCAAACCATCCCTAGCCGCCGCCATCTGCCTGCTTTTTTCCCACGCCGCCCCGGCCGACGTCATCTTCCTGAAGAACGGCGAGAAGCTCGAAGGGGTCATCGTCCGCGAGGATGACGAGAAATACGTGGTCGAGGTGAAGGTGTCGGCGTCGATCCGGGACGAAAAGACCATTCCGCGCGCCGAGGTGCAGCGGATCGAAAAGGAGGCCGCGGATGCCAAGGCTTTCGCGGACATTGAGGGGCTGGTGCCGGCGCCGGAACTGCTCACTATCAAGGGCTACGAGGCACGTATCGAGAAACTCGAGGGCTTCCTGAAGGAATACCCTGGCAGCGGCAAGGAGATAAGGGTCAGGGGGATGATCGACGTCCTTAAGCAGGAGTTTGCGGTCATTTCCCTAGGAGGAATCAAGCTGGGGGGCGGGATGGTCACGGCGGAGGACTACGCCGCGAACGCATACGGATACGACGCGCGGATCTCGGAAAAGAGAATCAAGGACGCCGCTCTCCGGGGGGATCTTCTAGTCGCGCTCAGGTTGTTCGAAGGCTATGAGCTGGGTTTCGGCGATGCCGAGGGACGGCCCGGCCTCGCGGCGCTGATGGTGCAGGTTCTTGGCGCCTACCGCGCGAACGTCTCCGCGAGCCTCGGAAGCCTCGAAAGTCGGCTCCAGGAGCGCCAGACGGGCCTTGAGCGTATGAGTCCGGAGGATCGGGCGAGAACCGAGCGAGCCATCCAGGAGGAGACTGACAACCTCGTGAGACGCTTCGCGGACGAGAAAACCGCGCGCGTGAAATGGGTCACGCCGGATGCATTCCACAAGGAATCGCTCGACGAGACCCTGCGCCAGATCGCCGCTGAGAGCGGCAGGCTCGAGCAGGTGACGGCGGCTCCCGCAATGCCGCTCGCAGAAGTTTACCGGAACTCATGGGAAAAGCTCCCTGGCGGCACCGATGAGGAAAAGAAAGCAGTCCTGGACGAAGCCAAGGCGAACAAACTACCGGATCCCTACCTCGCGAAACTGTACGAGCGCGCCGGGCTGCCGCTGGAGTGAACGGAAGAAACTTATGACAGCAAGAACCGCACAGAGAAGCCGCAGGACGGCGGAGACCAAGATCGATCTGGAGATCGGCCTGGACGGCTCGGGAATTTCCGAGATCGATACCGGCATCCCGTTTTTCGACCACATGCTCACTTTGTTTTCCAAACACGGACTGTTCGACCTGAAAGTCCGCGTTCAGGGCGATATCGAGGTCGATTTCCACCACACCATCGAGGACACCGGCATCGTGATTGGCGAGTGTATGCGCGAGGCGCTCGGCACCAAGGAAGGCATACGCCGCTACGGCTGTGCATACCTGCCGATGGACGAGACGCTCGCCCGCGTGGTGGTGGATCTCAGCAACCGCCCGCATCTTGAGTTCCGCGCTCCGGTCGGCACGCCCTCCGCTCCGAACATGCCCTTCACCCTCGTCGAGGAATTCTGCCGCGCCGTCGCGAGCAACCTCCGAGCGAACATCCACGTCGAGCTGCTCTACGGGCGTGACGGCCACCATGTCGCCGAGGCCATCTTCAAAGGACTGGCTCGCGCCCTTCGCGAGGCCTGTGAGAAGGATGCCCGCGTGAAAGGCATACCCAGCACCAAGGAAGCTTTGTGAAAATCGGACTGGTCGATTACGGCGGCGGAAATCTCCGCAGCGTCTATAACGCGATCCGCGCCCTGGGTCACGAGCCTGCGGTCATTTCCGAAGACGGTGCCCTCAACGGCGCCACCCACCTCATCCTGCCCGGCCAGGGCGAGTTCGCCGACGTGATGGCGCGCCTCGATGATCGCGGCCTCGTTGGTGCCCTGCGCGAGTGGATCAAAGCCGGGCGTCCCTACTTCGGCATCTGCGTCGGCTACCAGATCCTCTTCGAAGGCAGCGACGAGGCTCCCGATGTGGCCGGACTCGGCATCGTGAAAGGCCGCTGCGTCCGTTTTTCCGAAAAGCCCGGCCGCAAGATTCCGCAGATGGGCTGGAACGGCGCGCAGCCCGCCAACCCCGATTCCCTGTTCTGGAAAGGCCTGGGTGCGGAGCCGTATTTCTACTTCGTCCACTCGTACTATCCTGTTCCGGAGGATGACACATGGATTGTTTCGGAGACGGATTATGACGGCGAGACCTTCGCCGCCACCGTGGAAAAAGGCAAAGTCCTCGCCTGCCAGTTCCACCCCGAGAAAAGCCAGGACGCCGGCCTCGCTCTCATCGCGAATTTTCTCGGCTGCTGAGGGCTGCATCCCGGTATCGAAACTGCTGAACCCTTGAATGAGCTGAATTTGTGGGTAATAGAGCCGGGATGGCGTGGATTTGTTTCCAGCAAAGCCAGGGCTTTTCTCACGGCCTTGAGCCGCTTCGCCAGACTGGCATCCGCTTCCAGCGAGTCGAGATTCGCGTTCGACTGGTCCGTAAAAAGCAGTTCGAAGGCCACGGATCAGTCGATTTCTTCGTTAGCGAACCGGGCGAAGCTGCCCCGTGATTTGACGCGGCCTGCGACGGCTTGGTGCAAGCCCTTCTTGACGGCAGCCAAAGCAGGCTTGTTGTCGAACAGCCACTTCTCACTCGCGGGTATTTCCGTGTAGGGTTCCAGGATGATGCGCCCCCTCTCATCCGTGGTTGCATGAGCCTAAAATCCGCAGTTCAAACGAAGATTTTCACCGCAAAGGCGCAGAGGTCGCAGAGGGAACGCTGAGAAGAGTTTGTGTTTCGGGATAGTGCAGGGCATTTTTCACGGCAATTCCATTTCAGCCATTGGGTGAACCATGCAGTTCCATCGTTTTTCCAAATTTTCTATCTTCCCACATGCAAGGCTCTGCGTTCCTTTGCGACCTCTGCGACTCTGCGGTGAAAAATTGATACCCAACTGCGGTATTTAGGATGAATCGCGTGCCCTCGGCTGCCATTTGGTCGAGGCGCGGGGTTTTGATCAACTCCTGTCAGTAGCTGCCGAGGGCGCCTTGGGCGATATCGTCGCTGAGGATGAAGATGAAATTGGGCGGGCGCTCGGTGGCGATGGCGTGGGAAGAGGACAGCAGCGCTGTGAGGATGATTGAAATGAATTGGGGCAGTTTCATGGATTGATTGAATTTGTTTCAGGTCGCGCTATTCGGCGGGTGCAGCGAGAGCCTTGAGGCGTTCGAGCAATTCCCGGCCCATGTCCGCTTCCTTGAAGCGCCGTGCTTCGTGCCGCGCCTGGGCATCCGCCTTCTGCTCGTTGGTAAAAGTGCGGCTGATCAATTTTTCTTCGGGATCTTCGCTTTCCGGGAGATCCCATTCATCAGTGCGGAAGTTCGGATAGGGAATGTCCTGATCCGCGCCCAATTTGAGGTTGCCCATGGGGCTGGTGGCCCAGGCGTAGCGGATTGCGACGGGGTTCGGCACCATCGGGCTCCAGACGCGGATGGTCTGCCAGCCTTTCGTCCAGGTGTCTTTTTTGTCCCACGGTTCGTAGCGGGCGTGCGCCATGTAGAATTTGCCATCCTCACCGGCGACCGAAAAGCCCTCGAGGATATCGTTTTTATCGTCCGGCTGCGGGCGCTCCTTGTCGGCGAAGCGGACGATCATCATGTCGCCCTTGGTTTCGATTTTGGGAATGGTCGGTGTGCTCCACGAGGCATTCGGCGTTTTGTAAATGTGGCCGAGTGCCCACTGGGCGGCGCGGCGGCCATGCTCGCGCTTCTTGGATGGATGCAGGCCGGGAACCTGGATGTCGTCGCCGGAAATATACTCGGTGTTTTCCGGATCGCCGACATCCTCCAAACCGAGCCGCTGCGCCTCGCGGATGTAGGGGCCGGTTGCGATGGATTCCAGCTCGAAATTTGACTCATTCTGCGTGTTACCTCCCGCGCAGAAGCCGATAATGCAAACCGGGAGGCCGGGATCTTCAAAATCCTCGCGCCAACCCTCCACCATCAGTTTCGTCAGGACGCGGTAACGCTTGGGCCGGCAATTGTCGCCGAGGGTGTTGTTGAAACCCTGGTGGAAGAGCACGCCCTTGATGTGGTAGCCTTTGAATACGCCGAAATAGCCATTGTGCACGCTGCCCATGTCGCTGGGGCTCTTGCCGGGAACGTTCCATGAGGTGAGAGCTTTCGGATCCGGCCGGGGCGGCTCCGGCTGTCCCTTCGACTTCGCCCGTGCTTTCTGGTTGTTCCAGATTTGATCCGCCATGGCCTCGGGATCGAACTCCGCCATTCTCTTCCTGACGTGATCGGCGTAGCGCTTCGCCAGCGGATGCTCGTCGAATTTGTGGACGGGCACCATGCTCTCGATCGAAGCGCCGCCCCGGGCGTTCTTGATCACACCGATCGGGATTTGCAGCGCCCTCTGGACATCGGCACCAAACGTGTAGCCGATGGCGGAGAAGCTTTTTGCCGTTTCCGGGGAGGAGACATCCCAACTGCCCGAAACCGTGTCGATGCCCTCGGGCCGGATGTCGTCCTGCAGGGATGCCTGCTCGTTGCCCTGGATGGAAAAGAACCGCAGCAAGGGCATGTTCGCCTGCGGAAGCAGATCCTTGGCGTCGGTTTTATCGACCGGAAAGGCCATGTTGCTCTGGCCGGACATGACCCAGACATCGCCGATCAGGATATTGCCGAGACTGATGGTTTCCCCGCCACTGGTCGCGGCGAGGGTGATCGGTTCGGTGCTGGCTTCGCGCGCCGGGAAGCTGACCTCCCATTTCCCGAGGCCTTTGTAGGCCTCTTCGTAGCCGAACACATCGACCGGGGCTGCGGCGGCGGTGGTGCCCTCGGCGGATTCCTTGCCGAGGGTCACCGACACCTTGTCACCGGGCTTCGCCCAGCCCCAGACCTTGATCGGCTTGCCGCGCTGGAGGACCATGTCAGCGCCGAAGATGTTGTGGAGCTTGAAAGCCTTGGACTGGCGATCCGTTTGGGCGGTGGCGAGCGGGGCGAGAAGCGCCATGGCGAGCATGGCACCGAAGGCGCGGATGGCGGTTTTCATGGGATGGATTTATGGCTGTGGTATCAGGCTGAGAAACTGGTTCAGCGCGTCAGGTCATGGCCTGCGCCGCTGCGCAACTTTACACGGGAGCAGTGAAAGATCTCTCCCAAGAATTTGAAAATCTGCTTGAGTAGGTGTTCCTCGAAAAGTGACAGTTTAGCGCCGGAATTCCGATTGGGGATGCTGCATACAGGCTGGCGGCAAACCATCAAAAAGGAGCCACCCCATGAATCGTTTTCACCAGCGTCCCGGGCAGCGCGGTGAATCGAGCATAACTCCAGTGCATTTCGAGACTCAGCCCTTGAGGAGCTGGAGTGTTTCGGCCAAACTAACAGCTTCGATGCCACTGCCCAGCGAAAACGACTCTTCCGTGGCGCAAACCACTAGGCAGCGCTCCGGGTCAATGTCTTGCCGGGCGTGGTAGAAGCCGCGTTCCAGCTTGGGCGATCGGCCGCGTTTGATTTCCAGTGCCCATGGTTTGCGGTGCCCGGGGAGTTCGAGAACGAGATCGATCTCCGCGCCGGCTGCGGTGCGGTAGAAAGAGGCGCGCGCACCCGCCGGAAGGGAGGCGATGATGTTTTCGATGACAAAGCCCTCCCAGCTTGCTCCCAGCCGTGAGTAGCCAAGGAGATCCTCCATCGTCGTCACGCCAAGCAAGTGGTGGAGCAAGCCGCTGTCGCGCAGGTAGATTCGCGGCGATTTCACCAGGCGCTTGCCGCTGTTTGCGCTCCAAGGCTCAAGGCGGCGCAGGAGGAACAGATCGACGAACAGATCGATGTATGAGGCGAGAGTCTTGCCGGATACCGCAAGGCTGCGGGCGAGTTGCGCGGCGTTGAGCAGCCCGCCGTGTTCGTGAGCAAGCATGGTCCAGAACCGGCGCAAGGTTTCTGCGGCGATACGCGGGCCGAGCTGTGGAATATCCCGCTCTAGATAGCTGCGGATGAAGGCTTCGCGCCAGCGGACGCTGCGGGCGTCGTCCGGCGCGGTGAAGCTCTCGGGAAAGCCGCCCCGCAGCCAGAGTTGCTCCAATGGTGCGAGGCCCACTTCCGGCACGGTCAGCCCCGCTAGTTCCACGCGCGCCAGCCGTCCCGCCAGACTCTCGCTGCCCTGGCGCAGAAGATCGATGGATGCGGAACCGAGCAGCAGGAATTGGCCCGAGCGCCGCCCTTCCCGTTTCGACTGGTCGATGAGGCTGCGCAACACCGGAAACAGCTCGGGAACGCGCTGAATCTCGTCGAGAACAACCAACTTCCCCAGATGCCGCGACAGGTAATCGGCAGGATCACTCAGTTTGGCCAAATCGGTCGGATGTTCGAGATCGAGATACAGTGCACCAGTATCTTCGGCGATTTCCATGGCGAGAGTCGTTTTGCCTACTTGCCGCGGGCCGAGCACCGCCACAGCCGGGAATTGATCAAGTAAATCGACGGTATGGGCTTTCAGAAAGCGAGGAAACATCCTTGTAATATGGGATATTAACTCCACAAATGCAAGGATATATTCCAGCTGGCGCGAGCGGGATTTCCTGTTGGACGACGTGGGTGGTTCCCGATGCCGCCGTTGGCGAACTCGCTGGTTTCGCATCCGGCCATCAGCGCGAACTGGATGAACCTAAATACCGCAGTTGGGTATCAATTTTTCACCGCAGAGTCGCAGAGGTCGCAAAGGAACGCAGAGCCTTGCATGTGGGAAGATAGAAAATTTGGAAAAACGATGGAACTGCATGGTTCACCCAATGGGTGAAATGGAATTGCCGTGAAAAATGCCCTGCACTATCCCGAAACACAAACTCTTCTCAGCGTTCCCTCTGCGACCTCTGCGCCTTTGCGGTGAAAATCTTCGTTTGAACTGCGGATTTTAGGGTGAAGGGGAGAGGCTCGCCGGCGTTGGTGGCGGCTTCGATGGTGTCCGCCCCGATGGGTTCCAGCACCATGGGAAAAACCTGTCTGGGCATGGACTGGGTGAGCAGCTCCTGATTAAAGACGCTCAAAAAGGACGTTGCTATGTGTATCATTGACTGATGTGAAGAAACGAATGCCCGGAGCCGATGGGCCCAGGTTCCGGTGCACTCTGCTGCCGTACGAGCGCGCCGACATTCAGCTCGACCACGTGTTGGAAATCCAGCAGAGGCTGCGGGAGGAGGGGCATGATGTCAGGGTGGCGGAGAAGAGCCTTGTCGAGCTGGGGATGAAGACGGGACGGATCGCGCGGATGGTGAAGCGGACGGAAACCAATGCCTGGGTGGTGTTCTCGGCGTCCCAGGAAATCCTGGAATAGTTCGTTTCTCATTCCGTGCCGGCGTTCGAATGGTGCGAGCCGTCCGTGAGCTGCATCCGCTGGAGGAGCGGGCTGTGGGTGCGCCGCATTGTCACGTGGGTCGGCAACGTCGCGAAGGGCAAGGAAGACCTCCGGCAAGGATTCACCAAGGCGGAGTTCGTGGAGAAAGCCACGGTCGGGCCGGCTGCTGGGGCGAAATGAGCTCGTGAGATCGCCACCTTTCAGTCCTGCGGGACGTGGGGTTCGAAGGTCATGGAGCGTTCGTGCTCGCGGGCTTTGGCGGCTTTTTTTGATTGCTGGTAGAAGTGTTCCTGGGCGCGGAAGGGTTTTTCGCCTTTGGCGGGGACGATGGGGGCGGAGCTGCCGTTGCGTTGGATGCGCCAGGCGTTGCGGTTGTCGTTGAAATACGCTTCGAGGATTTTCACGAGGCGGCGTTTGATGGTTTTTTCCTCGATGGGGATCATCAGCTCGACGCGTTTTTCGAGGTTGCGCGTCATCCAGTCGGCGGAGGCGATGAAGACCAAGGGGTCGCCGCCCTGGTGGAAGTAGAAGAGGCGGGCGTGCTCGAGGTAGCGGTCGATGACGGAAATGACCTCGATGTTTTTCGAGAATTTCTCACCGGGGATGAGGCAGCAGATGCCGCGGACGTTGAGCTTGATCTCGACTCCAGCCTGGGAGGCGGAGTAGAGGGCGGCGATGATGTCGGGATCCTGGAGTGAGTTGGTTTTCGCGATGATGCGGGCGGGGAGGCCTTGTTTCGCGCGCTCCGCCTCGCCGGCGATCAAGTCTAACAGGCGGGGCTTCATCGCGGAAGGCGCGGGGATGAGGCGCTGGAAGCGGAGGAGCTTGGAGCGACCGGTGACGGCATTGAAAAGGAGGGAGGCGTCGTTTCCGTACTCGGACTTGCAGGTGAGGTAGGAGATGTCGGTGTAGAGGCGGGAGGTGGTCTCGTTGTAATTGCCGGTGCCGAGGTGGACGTAGCGGCGGATGCGGCCGGACTCGCGGCGCAGGACGAGGCAGATCTTGGCGTGGGTCTTGAGGTTTTTCACGCCATAGACGATCTGGGCACCGGCGCGCTGGAGCTCGTCGGCGCGGTTGAGGTTGCGCGCTTCGTCGAAGCGGGCTTTGAGCTCCACCAAGGCGGTGACGTGCTTGCCGTTTTCCGCGGCGCGGATCAGGGCGTCGATGATGCGGGACTGGCGGGCGGTGCGGTAGAGGATCTGCTTGATGGCGATCACATCGGGATCGACGGCGGCCTCCTCGATGAGGCGGATGACGGGGTCGAAGGATTCGTAGGGGTGGAAAAGCAGCACGTCGCCGGCGGCGATGGTCTCGAACATGGAGGCTCCGGGAGCGATGGAGGGCGAGTGTTGGGCGGGCCAATCCTCGTCGCGGAGGTGGTCGTGGTCTGGCAGGAAAGCGAGTTCCATGAACGAGGAAAGTCCGAGCGGGCCGGCGTGGCGGTAGATTTCCTGCGGGGAGGAGGCGGTGACTTTCTGAATGAGGGAGGAGAGGTCGCGCGGGGCGTCGGCGCGGATTTCTAGGCGGACGGTGTCGGCGAACCGGCGGGCGGTGAGGACGTCCTCCATTTCGTCGGCAAGGTCGGTGGCATCCTCTTCCTGGACGGCGATGTCGCCGTTGCGGGTGACGCGGAAGGCGGTGGTAGCGGTGACGTTCTCGCCGGGGAAAAGGCGCTCGGCGTGGGTGGCGACGAGATCCTCGATGAGGATGAAGGAGGTTGTTTCGTCATCGGTGGGGATGGCGATGCGGCGCGGGAGGTTTTCCGGGATGGGGATGAGGACGTGGCGCGAGGTCTTGTCCGCGGGGTCGTGCAGGCGGCAGGCGAGGACGATCTGCAGCGCAGGGACGACGGGCGGGACGGAGTCGGGATCGACGGCGAGGGGTGTGAGGAGCGGGGAGATGTTGTCGTCGAAAGCGATGGCGGTCTGGGCGCGCTGGGTGTCGGTAAGTTGCGCGGCGGCGAGGAGGACGATGCCTTTTTCCGCGAGGGCGGGGAGCAGGGCGTTGTTGAGGAGGTCGTATTGGTCGCCGTTCATTTTCACCACGCGCTCGCGGATGGCGGCGAGGTTGCGCACGGGGGTGAAGCCGGAGTTGTCCCGGGTTTTCCGCCCGCTGCGGCGCATCAGTATCAGGGAACCGACGCGGACTTGGAAGAACTCGTCGAGGTTGCTGGCGGAGATAGCGAGGAACTTGACGCGCTCCAGCAGCGGCAGGTCATCGCGGAAGGCCTGCGCGAGGACGCGCTGGTTGAATTCGAGCCATGAGAGTTCGCGGTTGTGGTATGGGGGCATAAAACTTTAAATTTTAAATTTCAAGGAAGGGTAGAAATACGGGACTTCCAGTAATAGGGACGGCGGGAGGTGTTTCCCAAGGCGTATATCCTGATGATCCGGGTGTCCTTGCGGGGTTCGAAGACCAGGTAAAACGGGAAAGGGGGTAGGTGGTGGATGCACACACCAAGGTGGTTTTTGCGGAAGCGGAATGGATCCTCAGCGATTCTCAGGATGGAAGATTGGATCTCACGGCTTAGTCTTTCACCGGTTCCGAAGCGCCCTTCCGAATAGGAGATCGCATTCTCGATCTCGGCCAGCGCCTCGTCTTCGAATTCGGCGATCATCTTGATCCGTTTGCGGCTGCATCCATCCTTCTGAAGGCTTCTTCCATAGGGACGAGCTTTGATTTCCCGAGCCGGACATTCTCCATCCTTTGAGCAACGATCTTCATCTGCTCCTCCATCAGTTCGTCCGGGGAGATCTCGTCCAAAATTGCGTAGGCCAGATCCTCACGCTCACGAACTGAAAGCTGCCGAGCTTCATTCTTCAGATTTTCCACCGTTGCAGTCATAGGCTATGTATAGTGTTTCGGAGTTTTATTTCAAGCTCAGTTATCCTCCTCGATGACGACGGTGAGGCCGAAGACCTGCTCGAAGAGATCCGCCTTGGAGTCCATGGCGAGGCGCTCGATGGCGGCGTCCTCGAGGCCGGGGAGGCGGATGCGGAGCTTGTCGTGGGTGCGGCGGATCTCGATTTTGGAGATGCGCTGAGCGTGGGTGCGCTCGAGGGCGTCGGCGACGCGGAGGATGGCGGCGAGCTTGCAGACGCGGATGCGGTCTTCGACGCTGAGGGCGGCGTAGGAGGGGTGGTCGAGCTTGGGGCCGGAGTGGCGGTGGTAGCGGGAAACGAGGGCGACGATGGTAACGTCGAGGCGGTCGAGCCCGAAGATTTCCGAGTTCAGGATGATGTATTCCGAGTGCTTGTGGTGGGCGCGAGGGCTGACGTAGGTGCCGACCTCGTGGAGGATGGCTGCGACCTGGAGCAACAGGGCGTCGTGCTCGGTGAGGTGGTGGAGATCCTGGAGGTTGGTGAGGAAGCGCTCGCAGAGTTTCCCGACGTGCTCGCCGTGTCCGGGATCGGATTGGTAGCGCTCGGCGAGGATGCGGGCGGAGCGCAGCACCTCGTCCGCGAAGGATCCGCTCAGCTCGCGGGAGACGAGGAGATCGTGCAGCAGGCCCTGTTCGTATTCGGAAGTTGGGATGTGGACTTCCTTCATCCCGAGCGCCTCGGTGATGGCAAGGTTGATCTCCAGCGCGGGGATGAGCGCCTCGGCGGTCTGATAATCGAGCTGAAAGCGTTTCACCGCGCCGAGATCGCTGAGGACGGCGGTTTCGGCGGTGAATTTCCGGAAATCCTTGAGCGAGCACGCCTCGTTGTTTTTCGTGAGGAAAGAAGCGACGGATTGGATCTCGTAGCCGATGAGGATGACGCCGTCGATGGTGACATCGGAGAAATCGAAGCGGAACTGGGCGAGGTTCCCGGAGGCGTGCTCGCGGATCACGCGGAGCAGGGAAGAGCCCTCGGCATGGGAGGCCTCGACCGCCTCGCGGGTGCGGTGCGTGCCCATGCGGTAGCTGGTGTAGCGGGTGATGAGGCCTTCCTGGAAAAGCAGGGCGCGGGTGTTCCCGGGGCCGACGTGGACGACGAGCGCGGTGCGGCGCGTCATGGCAGGCAGGTGCTGGAGGCGGCGGCGTGTCTTGAGATAGATGAGGCGGGTCATCTCGCCATCGTCGATCATGGAAACAGGCAGCCCGCAGGCGATGCGGATGCGGTTGAGGACGGACTCGTGGTTGGCGGCCTCATGGAGGACGTTGGTGGCGACGGCGCGGGTGAGGTTGTGCGGATCGAGGCCCATTTCCGAAAGCGTTTCCTGGTAGCCGCGGATGATGGAAACGATGCGCTCGGTAGTGGCGTTGGAGACGACATTCCCGCCGAAGACATCCTGCGCAAGCGGCGCGGGCTGCTCTAGGAAGTCGATGGGCGTGAGGTTCCCCTCCGCGTCGCGCTCCGCGATGATGATCGATACGGAACTCGCGCCGATGTGCAGCGCGGTGAGGAGGGACGCCGGGTGGGCGGTGGGAAGGGTATGTGTTTTCCGCGCTCGCGCCATGGGCTTATGACAGCGGCGGCGGCACGTTTTTACAATGCCGAATGTGCGCGCGCGCTGGGTTCGAAAAATGCTACCCGGGCTTGCCACACGCCTTGACGCCTGACTAAGCATTGCTGAGGGGAGTGAAACCCCCGCCCTCACGATGAGCGACGCGACACACGGCACCCCTTTCCAAGCTCCCGAAGTGGAGGAGGTCGCGAGGCTTTTCCCCAGCTTCGAGATCCTGGGGCTGATCGCGTGCGGAGGGATGGGTGCGGTTTATCATGCCGTCCAAACGTCCCTCGAGCGTCCGGTGGCGATCAAGATCCTGCCGCGGGAGTTCTCCACGGACGAGGAGTTCCGCGCGGGTTTCGAATCCGAGGCGAAGGCGATGGCGAAACTGAACCATCCCAATCTCATCGGCGTGTACGATTTCGGCGAGGCGGGGGGGATGCTTTTCATCGTCATGGAGTATGTGGCGGGGAAATCCCTCCACCAGGCGACCAATGGTTGCGCCGTGGAGCAGGCGGACGCGCTCGCGATGGTCATCGGTGTATGCCACGGCCTGGTGCACGCCCACGAATACGGTATACTGCACCGCGACATCAAACCCTCCAACATCCTTCTCGACGGGCATATGAACCCGAAGATCGGCGATTTCGGCCTCGCCCGCGCCCTCGAGCGCGAGATCCAGCATGGCGAGCAGATTTTTGGGACGCCGGGCTACACCGCGCCGGAAGTCCTGCAACCACCGTTCGTGATCGACCAGCGTGCGGACATATTTTCCGTCGGAGTGATGCTCCACGAACTGCTCACGGGGCACCTGCCCGATGCCGATCCGCGCCCGGCTTCCCAGATCAGCGGGTGCAACCACCGGCTCGACGCGGTGATCCAGCGCGCCACCCACCCCGATCCGGCGCGCCGCTACTCCTCGGCGATGGAGTTGGCGCGCGAGCTGGGGATTATCGCCGCATTGCCGAACCGCACGATCCGCACCGGCCCGCCGGTAGCCCGCGCGGGGCCAGTGGGTGTTTCCCCGGCGCTTTCCAAGCCGGCTCACTCGGCGCTTTCCAAGCCGGGTGCTTCCGCCGCCCTTCCCAAGCCGGCTTCCGCGCTCGCCCCACGTCCTCATGGCTCGTTCAACCCGCCGCAATCCGTGGTGAAGGAATCCTCGGGATCTGGCCTAGTGATTTTTCTCGTCATCGCGCTGGCCGCCGCCGTCGCCGTGTTTTTTCTCATTCAGGGGAACAAGCGCCCACCTGCAGCTCCCGCCCCGCCGCTTCAAGCTGGCGGGACATCGCCGCCTGCCGAGCTTGCCCCAGAGCCGGCTGCGGATGCGAAAGCCAGCCCGGAGGATGTAAAGCGACGCGTAAGGGCATCGATCCGGCAGCGCGTCGGCCCGGCCATCGAGAGCCAGCGCCGCGACATGAGGACGAACGTTTCGGACTACAAAAGCGCCCTAGAGGCTGCGGCGGAGGGTCTTCCGATCGTGGACAAGGAGCGCGTGGGAACCGCCATTTCCGCGAACATGCGTGAGTGGGAAAACGACGGCAACCGCATCCCGGAATCGGTGCCTGCCGGCTTCCGCCCCATCGACAACGCGGTGGATTTGCACACGGAATATTTCGGGAAGCAGGCTGCGATCCAGCGCAAGTTCGAAGCGGACATGGCTACGCTGGCCGGAGTCTATGTCCTCGAGTTGGAGAACCAGATCGGCAAGCTCGAAAAGGACGGCAACGCGCAGGCTGCCGACGCCCTTGAGGAGGAAGTCCGCGCCGTCAACGCGGATCCCGGCCGCTTCCGCTCGCTCATGCTTGAGTAGGTGCGTCAGCTGCGATTCCCGAAGCCCTGCGGCATCCGCAGGTAGGCCAGGTTATGCACCACCCCGCCGCAGTCCGTGTCGAAAAACATGACCTCCTCGCGCGTGACCATTACGCAACTTTTTTCCATACCCGGGGTTTTGGGGAAAGATGGCTTCCAGCGCAATGTTCTCTTGTGGGCGACCGTAAAAACAGGAAGCTTATCCACCAAAGCCATGTCTTTTCCCACCCAGCCATCCCTTGCCGCCACCGCGCTCGCCCTGCTGGTGGCGACGGTGGGCGCGGCTCCGCCTTTCGTCCCGCCTACCGAGGCGAATCCCCCTTTCCGCCGCGACAAGCTGCCCATCGACACGGATTCCATGTCCTCGCTTTCACGCGATCTGGAGCAGTTTTCACAGGGAGCCAACCTCGATGACGCCCCGCAGCGCCGCGCCGCTGCGCAGGCGCTCGCCCTCGCCCTCGCGCTGGATCCGGCGAACACCTCCGCCCGGAGCACCCTTACCGCCGTCGCGGACGGTGAAACCCGCGCCGGGGATTCCGAGAAACTCACCCGTGCAAAAGCCCGTATCTGGCAGTTCCACGGCTGGCTCGCCACGCCGGAGGCCGGCGCCGACGGACAACTCCTCGCCGACCTCATCGGCGACGCCGCCGCCACGCTCGATCGCGACCACCCTTCGGCGGAGGCCTTGCGCGATTCCGGCGAACGCGGCAAATGGGCCGGCTGGGTCGCGCCGCTACCCGCGTTCGAGGAAAGCAAGCCCGTCCGCACGGAACTGCCTCCGGAAGTGCGCCGCGACCCTCCCAAGCCCGAGCCATCCGCAACACAACCCGCCCGGATCGCACTCAGCGAGGCCTCGGTCAAAACCGTTCTCTACGCCTACGACAAGGAAAAGGACGCCAACGGCTTCGGCCGCACCGTCGCCCGCATGGCAGCCCGGGTGGAGGAGCGGGTGGAGGAGCGGGTGGAGGACGAAGGCGAGGGTAAGGTTTGGCGGCGGCCCAACGGCCTATGGCTCGACATACCCTGCCGGGAGGGATACGAAAGAGATGTCCGGGATTTCATCTCAGCTCCCATTCTCCGCGCCCTCGAAGCCTCCGAATTACCGCTACCGAAAGACGGCCGGATCATCCTTCGCGTCGGCGATGGCGACACCTACTCCTTCCGCCGGAACACCAACGCCATCTCCGGTGTCGGCTTCCTCCTCGCTCACGCCGCCCTCACCGGATCCGTCCCCGACGCCACGGTGATCGGGGTCATCGACTCGAAAGGCCGCTTGGCCTCCCCCGCGCATATCTGGTATTATGTGAACGCGCTCCGCGATGGCGATGGCGGGCGGCTCGTGATCCCCGCCGACGCCGAAGAGCATTTCCTCGCCCTGCTCACCTTCGAGGAACCCGAATTCTTCCTAAAATACGAGGTCTTCACCGCCTCAACACCCAAGGAGCTCGCCGAACTCAGCTCGAAAAGCACCGGCGAGAAACAGGCGTCCGTTTCCGCAAGGTTCGAGGAAGTCAGGGACAAGGCTCCCGCCAATTCCCTTGGCTCCTACCTCGCCAACAGCCATGTCCGCAAGCGCCTGCTGGAGATCCACGCAGAGATGCCCCAGCACCTTTCCTCCAAGATGCTCGCCCTCCAGGGCTCCCCGGAACGCCCGCCCCGCACCTTGTCCAGAAAAGTCCTTGCCTCCGTCATCTGGCAAGCCGTGGCACCCATCCATTCCTCTCTCGACGTAAGCCCCATTGAAATAAACAGAGAGAGGATCGCGGCCATGGAAAAAGCCCATGAGGAAGCCCGCGGCGCCATGGATCGCCTTGACCGCCTCGCCGAGCGGGGCGACGCGGAGCTGATCATCCGCGCCAAATCCGCGGCCGCAGATCTCCGCGGCCTAACCCGCGCCCTCAACGGCCGCAGCGCTGATTGGGACACCCGCTTTCTTGCGGTTTCCAAATCCTTCGAGGCCGCCAAAACCTCAAGCAACAGGCTCCGCAGGGAACTCTCTGAGATCACCGGCGACCCCCTCTCCGAGAACTCCCTCGAATTCATCCGACTGCAGCGCGAGCGCTTCCGCGGCCCATTGACAAAGGATTGATGGCTGTCTGAGGCCAGCAACCTTTGGGCTGCCGCACGAACGGTTCACTCCCCGCGCAGCGCCGCATATCCCGGCTTGATGGAATTGAAAATGATGTCGATGCGTTTGTCGAAGGGGGCGAAGGCGCTTTTGATCGCGTTGAGGTTGAGTTTTTCCACATCAGCGAGGCTGAGGTCGAAAAGCTCGGCGGCGAGGATGGTTTCCTTCGTCATGGTCGTGTCGCTCATCAGGCGGTCGTCGGTGTTGAGGCAAACGCGGAAACCATTTCTGAAAAACAGGCCGAAAGGGTGCTGCGCGAGGTCGTGGCAGGCGCCGGTGTGGAGGTTCGAATAAAGGCACATTTCCAGCGGCACGCGGCGGTCGAGCACGTATTGGGCGAGGCTGCCGAGCTTCAGCGAGCCATCGGACTGGACTTCCATGTCATCGCGCAGCCGTGTCGCGTGGCCGAGGCGGTGCGCGCCGCAGTATTGCAGAGCCTGCCAGATCGATTCCACGCCGAAGGCCTCGCCCGCGTGGATCGTGATGTGGAAATTCGCCCGCTGGATCGCGTGGAAGGCATCGACGTGCTTTTTCGGGGGGAAGCCGGATTCGCCGCCTGCGAGGTCGAAGCCGACCACGCCCGCCTCGCGCCAGCGGATCGCGAGTTCGGCGGCTTCCAGCGAGGTGTTGAGGTGCCGCAGGGCGCAGATGATGAGACCCCATTTCACCCCGAAATCCTTCTCCCCGCGCCGCAAGCCCGCGAGCGCAGCCCTCACCGCCTCGTCCTGAGTCAGGCCGCCCTCGGTGTGAAGCAGCGGCGCGAAACGAACCTCCGCATAGACCACGCCGTCCTCCTTCATGTCCTCCATGAACTCGTAGGCCACCCTTTCCAGCGCCTCCTCAGTCTGCATCACCCCGCAGGTGTGCGCGAAGCCCTCCAGATACTCCGGTAGGTTCCCGCGTTGCGCCCCGCGATGGAACCACGCCGCCAGCTCGCCCGCATCCTCCGTCGGCAAGCCCGTGTATCCGTTTTCCCGCGCCAGCTCGATTACCGTCGAGGGCCGCAGCCCGCCGTCCAGATGCTCGTGCAGCAAAACCTTCGGCAGTTTCCTGAAATCCAGCGCCGCCACCAGATCCTTGCCCTTCAAATCCGTGAGATCCGCGTTCTTCATGCCCTTAGGGCTAGCAGAAATTCAACGCCTTGCCCTGATGTTTTTCCACTGGTCTTTAAAGCTTTCCTCGTTAGTGTTCGCCTGAACCCATGGAACTCGACTCCAAACTCGCCATCCTCGCCGACGCCGCCAAGTACGACGCCTCTTGCGCCAGCTCGGGAGCCGTCCGGGGAAACTCGCTCGATGGCAAAGGCGTCGGCTCCACCGGCGGCGCGGGCATCTGCCACAGCTACGCGCCGGACGGGCGTTGCATCTCGCTGCTCAAGGTGCTGCTGACGAATCTCTGCATCTACGATTGCCACTACTGCATCAACCGCCGCTCCAGCAACGTCCGCCGCGCCGCATTCACCGCCGAGGAGGTGGTGAAACTCACGCTCGATTTCTACAAGCGGAACTACATCGAGGGGCTGTTCCTCAGCTCCGGCATCATCCGCAACGCCGACCACACCATGGAAATGGTCATCGACGTCGCCCGCACCCTGCGCGAGACCCATGATTTCCGCGGCTACATCCATCTGAAAACGATCCCCGAAGCCTCGCCGGAACTCATCGAGATCGCCGCGCGCTACGCCGACCGCATCAGCATCAACCTCGAGCTGCCCACCCAGAAATCGCTGGATGTGCTGGCCCCGAGAAAAACATCCACCGCACCCGCCACGCGATGGGCCGCATCCGCACCAAGCTCGACGAGGCGCATGAGCGCCGCAAAAACGGCGACCGCAAACTCCGCCACGCCACCGGCCAAAGTACGCAAGTCATAGTAGGCGCTGACGCTTCCACCGACGCGGATTTCCTCGCCCGCTCCGACGACCTTTACGGGAATTTCAAGATGCGTCGCGTCTATTACTCCGCCTTCAGCCCCATCCCCGAGCCGTCCAGTTACCTGCCGATCAAAGCCCCGCCCCTCGTCCGCGAGCACCGGCTTTACCAAGCGGATTGGCTGATGCGTTTCTACGGTTTCAAAACCTCGGAAATCCTCACGCCCGAGCTGCCCAACCTCGATCTTGATCTCGACCCAAAACTCGCCTGGGCGCTGCGCAACCGCCATGATTTCCCCGTCGATGTGCAAACCGCGAGCCGTGAGATCCTGCTGCGCGTCCCCGGCCTCGGCGTGCGGAACGTGGATCGCATCCTCCACATCCGCCGCTTCGGGAAAATCCGCCTCGCCGATCTTGATTCGCCTGCGGGTCCAGTTGAAAAAGGTGCAGCCCTTCCTCATTACCGCCGATCACAACCCCTCGTCCCTTCTGTTAGACTCCGATCGCCTTCGCTCCCGTTTCCTGCCGAAACCCCAGCAACTCGACCTTTTCGCGCCGCATGAGATCCGTTGATCCGGGAAAAAATTTCGACTCATGGCGAGAAGCCGCGCGGCGGATGCTTGGCGAGGCCGTGCCGCCGGAGCAAATCTTGTGGGAAGCGGAGGCGGGGTTGTTCGCGTCATCAGTGATGCGCGAGGAGTCACCGCTGAACCTCAAAGTCCCCGCCGCCTTCGTGGAAATGGCGCAAAGCGTCGCCTGCCACCGCGATCCCGTGCGCTGGGGGCTGCTTTACCGCATCCTCTGGCGCGTCACCCGGGGCGGCGAAAAGCATCTCACCGGCATCGCCACCGATCCGGATGTCGCGAAGGCGAGGTTGTTGGAAAAGGCCGTGCGCCGCGAGATCCACAAGATGCACGCCTTCGTCCGCTTCCGGCTCATCGATACCGACCCCGAAACCGACCGCGAGCGCTACGCCGCGTGGTTCGAGCCGGATCATTTCATCGTCGAGGCCGGCGCGCCCTTCTTCAAAAAGCGCTTCGCCAACATGGATTGGAGCATTTTCACCCCGAAAGCCTGCGCCCACTGGAACGGCACCCGCCTCACCTTCACCCCCGGCCTCGCCGAAAACCCCATCGACAGCCCCGACGCCCTCGAAGCCGCCTGGCTCACCTATTACCGCAGCATTTTCAACCCCGCCCGCCTCAAGGTGAAGATGATGCAGACAGAAATGCCCAAGCGTTACTGGAAAAACCTACCCGAAGCCGAACTCATCAACGAACTCATCGAGGTGAGCCAACACCGCGTCAACAGCATGCTCGCCGAGGAACCCCGCCCTGTGAAGCCCCGCCCGAAAAACGCCTACCTCGACAAGCTCAGGGAGATGACGGAGGAGGAAAATGCAGAAAAATAGCAGCAACCGAGGGCAGCGAGATGGACGTGACCGGGAAGATGTCTTGGTCTCTTCCATCTGTGTGAATCCGCGTCCATCCGTGGCTGGGGATTCCAGCCCCAGGCTGTTCAATGAGGCATCCTGCCTCATTGCATCACCTTCGCACAAGGGGCTGGAATCCCCCGCAACGGCCTGTGGCAAGATGCCCCAGCCACATTCCCAATCAAAAAAATCACCCGCGATGGCGCGGCGTGGCAGGATTCTCCTTGACGCAACCCGCGCCCGAGCCTAAATCCGCCGCCCGTTTCGCAACATAAACACCTTTCCCACCATGGCCAACGCACAAGTCATCCTCAAAGAAAAGATCGAAGGCCTTGGAGCCGAAGCCGATGTCGTTAAAGTCCGCGCCGGATACGCCCGCAACTATCTTGTCCCGCAAGGCAAGGCCTATGAAGCGACCAAGGCGAACCTCCGCCACGTGGAAGCCCTTAAAACCGAGCGCGCCCGCCGCGAAGCTGAGGAAATCGTCGTCGCCCAAGAGCTCGCCACCAAGATCGGCAAGCTCAAGCCATCCTTCACCCTCTCCACCGGCCAAGGCGGCAAGGCCTTCGGCTCCGTCACGAACATGGATATCCACAAGGAGCTGGAAGCCGCTGGAATCAGCGTCGATCGCCACTCGATCCAGCTCGAGAAGCCAGTCAAGAAATCCGGCAAGACCGCCGTGGAAATCAAGCTCCACGCCCAAGTCACCGCCACGCTCACCATCACCGTGGATGCGGGCGATGTGACCGAGGAGGACTAATTTTCAACTTTCAAAATTCAACTCTCTATGAAGAGGCCGGTTCCGATGGAACCGGCCTTTTTTTGCGGCATATCCTAACGGATCGGGGCGGTGTGGAGGATTTCCTGCCAGGATTGGATGCCGATGACGGGGAGATAGGGCGCGGAGGTGTCTTTTTCCCGGGCTGTGCCGAGTGCTTGGTAGAGGTGCCAGATCGGTTTCGTGCCGTGCGGGTCGGTTTCGTCATCGGGGAAGCGGCGGAGGCCGATGCGGAGGCCGCCCTCGGAGCGGTTGTCGATCCAGTTGTGGTAGTGCCAGACCTGTATCGTTTCGAGGGGCAGGATCTTGTTCCATGCGTAGGCCATTCCGGCGGCTTGATCCGTGAGGCTTTTCGGCGAGTAGTCGGGGGAGTTGAAGCCGTTTTCGCTGAGATGGACGGGGCGGGTCTCGCCGCGGTAGCGCATTTCGGGTCGTTTCATCCAGGCGTCGAGCACCTCGATGTTGTGGGGGGTGATTTTCGGGGAGTCGAAGCGGAAGGTGGCATCGGCGTCCTCCCAGGTGCGGGGTTTGCGCAGGCTGGAAGGGTAAGGGTGGTGGGCGAGCGCCCAGGGGAAATCGCCCTCGGCGGCGGTGAAGCGGGCGAGCAGTTCCAGCATCTTGCGGGAGCCGTAGAAGGGCGGCGGGCCGGGTTTCGCCCAGTGGTGGGTGAGGCTGATGAAGGCGCGGGCATTGGGATCGTATTGGCGGACGATGAGATCGGTGAGGCGCATCGAGCGCTGATAAAGATCCATGAATGGCAGGGCGGGTAGCTTTCCGGCGTTTGTCCATGTCCAGCCGGCGTCCACCTCGTTGTGGACAATCCAGTGATGAACCCGGCCATGGGGAAATCCGGGACGTGACCAGCGCTCGGCCATGAGGTTGAGGAGCGCACCGTAGGTAGTGATTCCATTTTCCGAGACGACATCCGGCATGGCGTAGGTTCCCTCGGGGGCGGCTCCGGGGTGGGCGATGGGGCTGGTCTTGCCATGGCGGGCGGGGTTGCTGACCAGCAGGATGAGGGAAACGACCGCGTCGTGTTTCGCGGCTTCCAGAAAGGTGGCGTCGAACCTCTGGAGGGTGCGGCGGTTGGCGTGGTAGGTGCGACCCTGCCAGGTGAAAGGCATGGCGTCCGGTGAGGAGGGGGCGGTGAGGAGGGAATCGACGATGAGATTCACAGTGACGGCGGTGATGCCCAGCCTTTCCAGCTCGCCAGGCAGGCGATCCGGGTGCCAGCCACCGAGGCCTTTCTTATCGCGGTGGACACCGGCGGGGAGCTGCGGGGCACGGCAGGCGACCTCGGAGGCGTAGCGGGCGTGGGAGAGAGGGATGTGGGCCGCACCTTCCTTTGCCACCACTCGCCAGCGAGAGAGCAGGCGGTCGTAGGAAAAGCCGGAGCGCTCGCGGAGGCGGGGGAGCGAAATTTCGAAAGAGCCGTCCTTGGCGGGTGTGAGTTCGGCGAGAGTTTCGAAGCGGTCGGGATCGTCGATGAGCCGATCCATGGGGATTTCCGCGAGGAACAGTGGGCCGGGTGTTGTGGAGGCGTTGCCTTGGATGGTGATTTGCTCCGTGCCGACATCGACCGAGGAGATGGAAGCGGGGTAAGAGCGGCTGAGCTCCGCCTCAAGGACGTTTTCGGCGACGGAGCTGCGGCGGGCTTGGGCGGCGGCGGGCGGGGCGGCCTTTTCGAGGGGTTTCCAGTTTACCGAGCGGATGAGGATTTGGCCGCCTTCGGGCAGGGAGAAATCGAGTTCGAGGGATTCCCAGTTTGCGGGCAGGCCATCGACCTTGCGGCGGTGGATCGTCCATGCCTCGCTGTGGCCGGGAGGATCGAGCTTCACCTCGCGCAGGCGTGCACCGGCGTTGCGGAGGGGGCGCAGGGTGAGTGCGGTGGGCGGGGTGGTGGTGAAGAACTCGAATTCGAGCGAGCGGGGTTCGGAGCCGGTTGTCGGGGCGGGTTCGATCCGCAGGAGGTCGCCTTTTCGAACAATGATCTGCCCTGCGGTCTTGGTGGCCTCGGGCTGTCCGGAGGCTTGGTGGAAGATGGTGAGCTCCGCGTGAAGCGCGGGCATGGCGGCGAGGGCAAGGAGAAGCAGTCGAGATAGGGTGCGGTTCATTTTTTAGGGGTGGTTGGCTTGGCGTTTTTTCCCTGCTGGACTCCGATTTTTTCAGGTTGGTATTTCGCGGGATCGAACTTCGGGTTGGGCAGAGGCAGGGCGGCGTTGGTTTTTTGCAGGAAAGCCTCGATCTTCGCGTCGAGTTCGCGGACGCGTTCGGGTTGTTTTGCGGAGAGATCCGTGGTTTCGCCGGGATCCGCGGAGAGGTCGTAAAGCCGGTGGGCGTGCGCGCCGTTTTCGCCCTCGTGGAAAAGGCGGATGAGTTTCATGTCTCCGGAGCGGACGGCGATGGCGGGCGGGAGCCAATCGGGGACGGGCGGGTTGTGGGGGAAATACTGGAAGACCGCCTCGCGCTGGAGCGGCCCGCCGCGGAGGGCGGGTGTGATGTCGATGCCGTCGAATTTCTGATCGCTTGTGACGCTCAGGCCGCTGAGGAAGGTGGGGTGGAAATCCTCGCTCTGGATGATGGCGTCGCTGCGGGTGCCGGGCTGGGTGAGGCCGGGCCAGGCGATCACGCAGGGGACGCGGATGCCGCCTTCGAAAAGGGTGGCCTTGCCGCCGCGCAGGGGGCGGTTGCTGGTGGGGCGTTCGTTTCCGACCCAGTTGTACATGTTGCCGCCGTTGTCGGAGGTGAAGACGATGATCGTGTTTTCGGCGAGGCCGAGGCGGTCGAGGGTGGAGAGCAGGGTGCCGACGGCGTCGTCCATGCTTTCGATCATCGCCGCGTAGGTGGGGCAGCGCTGGGCGTCGGCGGGATCGACCGACTTCCGGTATTTTTCGATGAGTGCCGCCTTGGCGTCGAAGGGGGCGTGGACGCTGAACATCCAGTAGTTGAGGAAAAACGGGCGGTCCTTGTTTTTTTCCATCCATGTGACCGCTTCCGAGGCCATGCGATCCTCGATGTGCTGGTCGGGGACGTCGGGGTCGGGATCGAAATCCTTGTATTTCCATGGTGCGACGAAACTGCCCGCGGGGCCGGGGCCGGCGAAGTGGGGGATGTCGATATCGAAGCCGTGCTGGAGGGGCGAGTGGGGTGCGGGGCCGAGATGCCATTTCCCGAAGTGTCCGGTGGCGTAACCGGCGGCCTTGAGGTTTTCCGCGAGGGTGGTGTGGGCGGTGTCGAGGCGGGTGACGGAAACGGGCTGCGTCGCCTTGTTGCCGGGCGGGGCGGTTTCGGTGGAGCTGGCCTTGAGGATTTTTTCCGGCAGATGGCCGTGCGGGGCGGTGAATCCGGTGCGCGCGGGGCTGAGTCCGGTGAGGATGGCGGAGCGGGTAGGCGAGCAGAGCGGGCTGGCCGAGTAGGCGTTGGTGAATGTCATGCCGCGCTCGGCGAGGCGGGCGATGTTCGGGGTGCGGTAAAATTTCGTGTGGCCGTAGAGCGAGGTGTCCGCCCAGCCGAGATCGTCGGCGAGGATGAAGACGATGTTCGGAGGGCGCTCCGCCGAGCTGGCGATGAGGGTGAGGCTGAGATAGGTGGCGAGGATGGGTTTCATTATGGATCGGAGGGTTTCGGGGGTATTTCGGAGGGCTGGTAGGTTTTTCCGGAGCCACGGTCGCCTTGGGGGGAGTAGTGCGAGCTGTTTGCGGTGGATTCGGGACGGTAGGAGCGGCCCGGGTTTTGTTTGAGCCACCATTGGCTCCAGGCATCGGCGAGTTGCTGCACTTCCGCCGGACGTGCGGGGGCTAGATCGGTGGTTTCGAGAGGGTCGTCGGAAGTGTCGTAAAGCTCCCAGCCGCCCCCATCGACTTCGACGAGCGTCCTGTTGGCGGTGCGGATCGCGCGGTTGTCGGCGTGTTGGAAAAACATGGGTTGGCCGCGTTGCCAGGGTTTTCCCTGAAGGAGGGACAGGAAGGAGATGCCGTCGGATTCCGCCGGGGCGATGTTCGCGGCGGCGAGGAGGGTCGGCATGAGATCGACGAAATGGACGGGGGTCGCGTGGATGCCGCCGGGGTTGGGGATGGCGGCGGGCCAGCGGAGGATGGCTCCGGTGGTCACGCCTCCCGCGTGCTGGCTGATTTTGTGGAGCCGCCAGGGCGCGTTGGCGGCGTGCGCCCAGCCGAGGCCGGGCTGGAAGTTGGAGGCGCGGTCGCCGGGCAGCTTGCCTTTGCGCAGCATCGCGGCATCGGCCACGGAGAAAGGGTCGGCTCCGTTGTCGCTGAGGAAAACGAATAGGGTGTTTTTTTCCCTTCCGGCGTTTTCCAGGGCGTCGGCGAGGCGACCGGTCTCGCGGTCGATGATTTCGATCATGGCGGCGTAGGTGGCCATGCGCAGATCTTCTAAGTCGCGCTGTTGCGGGGTGAGCGAGTCCCAATCGGGGAGGTTTTCCGGGAAGGCGGGGAGAGGGATGCCGGGGGGGATGATGCCGAGATCGATCTGGCGGCGGATTCTCTTTTCACGCACGGCTTTCCAACCGGCCGAGTATTTGCCGCGGTGGCGTTCGATCGCTTCCGGTGGGGCTTGGAGAGGATTGTGGGGAGCCTGGAAGGCGAGCAGGAGGAAGAGGGGTTGTTCGCGCGGGGTGGTTTCCACGAAGCGGATCGCGCGGTCTGCCAAAGAACTAGAACTGTAGTAGTTCGTTCCGAAATCCTTGAAGGGCTCGCGGTCGAGGCGGTAGTCGGGGCTTCCGGAGAAGTGATCCGCGAAGCCGCCAAGGAAGCCGAAGAAGTGATCGAAGCCGTGGTCGAGCGGATGGCCCTTGAGGTGCCACTTTCCGATCAGGGCGGTGCGGTATCCGGAGGTGTGGAGTTTTTCCGGGAGGAGATCGCTTTCCGTGAAACCGCGCAGGGCGGAGGGCCACCAGCGGCCGGTGAGGAGGGAGGCGCGGGAGGTGACGCACATGCCCGCGTTGCGGCATTGGGTGAGGCGGAGTCCGGTGGCGGCGAGTTGGTCGAGGCGGGGGGTGGGGATTTCGCCGCCGAAGCAGGATGGATCGCTGAAGCCCATATCATCCGTCATGACGATGACGATGTCGGGTTGGCTGGCTCCGTGGCAAGCGAGGCAGAGTGCCAGGGAGGCGGCGGCGAGACGTTGGAGAATAGCGGGCATGGCTGGGTCAGTCCACTGTGCCCAGTTTCCCTGGCCAATACTTCCGGACAAATTCAGAGTTTGTCATAAAGGGTAAAATTTCCGTATGGCCGTCGGCGAAAAGCACGATTTGTTTGCGCCCGTGGACGGTGTCGTCCGGGCCGTCGGGGCCGCCGCGGTCATGGTAGGCGTGCCCGCCGGAGCCGAGGAGGTTTTCGACGCCGTCGGAGGTGCCGGAGTGCCATTCGACGACGGTGGCGGCGCGCGCGGGATCGTCCACGATGCTGAGGGGGACGCCGACGTTGTAGGGGCGGTCTTTCCAGCCGCGGAACTGGGTTCCGTTCGACCAGTTGGTGGTCCACGGAATAATTGAGTAACTGCGTTTGAAATGGGTGGCGCGGCGCGGCTTGCGGTCGGAAGGGCAGGCGAAGATCTCGGCGACCGCTTGCAGTTCGGGCCAGGCGGTGCGGGTCATGGCGGCTTCGCCTGCGAGGGATTTGTTGCCGCCGTAGCCGAGGTAGGGGAAGAGGGCGCGATCCCAGCTCATACCGGTTTCACGGCCGGGAAAGCGGTTGTAATCGCTTTGGTGGCCAGCGAAGGCGACGCCGATTTGGCGGAGGTTATTGGAGCATGTGACAGATCTCGCGTTGTCTTTGAAGCGCGATCCGAGCATGAAAACTAGTAGAGCGAGCACCGCGATCATGCTGATTACGATCATTAGTTCAACGAGGGTGAAACCGATGCGGTGGGAGGCGAGCCGGGATGTATTTTTCATGGCTGCGGGGCTTGGGGTTTTTTAGTGGGTGGGCGGGGTGTTCCGGCGTGGAGGGTATCTCCGGTGGCTACCCTCCAGTTCCTAAGCTCGGAGGAAAGCTGGGTGCGAGTTTCCTTAAGAAACGGATCATCGGCGAGATTACGGGTGCACCAAGGATCGGTGTCGAGATCGTAGAGTTCGAACTCGGGCAGCTCGCCCTCGACGAGCTGGCGGAGCAACTCGCGCTGGGGGCTGGCGGTGGCTGCAAGGGTGGCGGGGTAGGCGCGGTTGAACCATGGCGGGCCGGGCTGGAACTGGTCGGTGTTTAGGGCTTTCTCGGGTCGTTTGAGGCTGGCTCCGGCGACTTGGCGGGTGTTGTGCACGAGGTAGTATCGCCCATCGCAGACGGCGCGCGCGTCGTATTTTTCATGGCAGGATGCGAGGATCGTCCGGCGCCCGGCGATGTCTGGCGCGCCGGAAAGAACGGGCAAGAGCGATTTTCCTAACATGGTGGGAGGGATGCCGATGCCCGCGAAGTCTAGGAAAGTGGGGGCGAGATCGAGGTGGCTGACGGGAGCTTTGATGCTGCGCCCGCCAGTGATGCCGGGGCCGTCGATGAGGAGGGGGACGTGGAGTCCGTAGATGCTCTGCTTGAAACGGTGGAGCCCGATGCCGTGATCGGCGGTGAAAACGACAAGCGAGCGGTCGAGCAGGCCATGTTCCGCGAGGCTGTCGCGGGCGGTGGCGTAGATTGTGTCGAAGACCTCGATGGCTCCGAGATAGTCGGCGATGTCCTGTCTGACGCCGGGGACATCGGGCAGGGAATCGGGGATATCGATGGCGCGCGGATCGACGTTGGTAACGCCGCCGTCACCGAGCAGGCCGCCGCGCGGATCCCATTTTCGATTGGCAGCGGGAAGGGAGCGGAAGGGCAGGTGGGGCGAGCCGATGTTGAAGCAGAGGAAGATGGGTTTGCCTCCCGCCGCCGCGACCGTTTCCCGGATGATTCTGCGGGCGGCGGCTGGATTGCCGGGATTGGGGAAGCCCTGGTGGTAGGGAAATTTCCGGATGGGTTGGACGTGGGTTTTCGAGCTGATGGCGGTGTGCCAACCGCGGGCGCGCAGGATTTCGATGAGGGTGGGCAGATCCTCGCGCACGCCGCCGAGCGAGAGATCGGAAGGGTCTCCCTTGAGCGGGAAGTCCGTGCCGTAGTTCCGGACATTGCGGCGGCCGCCGTTGGTATGCGGATGGGTGCCGGTGAAGAGAGCCATCTTGCTCGGGCTGCATACCGGGGAAAGGGAGAAAGCCCGCTCGAAGATCACGCCGGTGGCGCCGAGCTTGTCGAGGTGCGGGGTATCGAGACCTTTGGTGCCGAGGCAGCCGAGGTGGGGGCTCTGGTCTTCTGTTAGAAACAGGATGATGTGCCGGGCGGCTTCATTGGGAGGAGCTGCTTTAGCGGTGAGACAAGACGGAATGATCAGCAATGTGGCGGCGATTGCCTTCAATGAGGCCTGATACAAAGGTTGGTTCATGGGCATGGAATCGCCATCCGCTCGCACCATCATCATGGCCGGGCGGTGGGAAGTTGTGTGAGCGCCGGCTCGTGTTAGCGGCGGCGGCGAAGCAGGCCGAGCGCGCCGATGCTGAGGAGCAGGGCGGCGGAGGGTTCTGGGACGGCGGTGACCCTGACGAAATCGACCTCGAAGGTGTTGCCGTTCGTTTCCGAGTTGCTGTTCGAGGCGGCACCGCCGATGGGATCGAAGCGCAGGGAGGTGACGGTGGTGGCCGCAGGCAGCGCGCTGACGTTGAGGGAGACGGTGAAGAAACCGTCGCCGGAATCCACGCCGGTGAAGGAGGCGGGGACGTTATACAAATAAACCCCTGCCGTACCGAGGCCATTGAAGTTAACAACGAGACCCGTCGGATTGAACACGTTGACGGTCGTTCCATCGGTGAAACCGTCGGTTGAATGGGGTGCGAAAGCCGTTTCCCGGACACGGAACACGACCTGATCCCAGGTCTGGCCGACGCCCAGGGTGAGGTTGAGTCCGCTGACGGAGAGTTGCGGATCGTTGCTGGTCGCGGTGCCGGACATCAGGCCGCCGGACGCGGTCAAAGCCGAACTGCCGACAATGGGAGCCCAGCTTTCTGTATTGGTGCCGAAGTTCCATTCGGCGATGGTGGCGGCCATGGATGGGGTGGCCATGGAGAGGAAGGCGCAGAGAAAACGTGTGGATTTTTTCATAGGTTTATTGGAAGTGGGACACACTCAACGCCCAAACCCGCCCGGTGTCATGACACACGAACGTGCGTCATGGGATTTCGTCGTCCTCCGAGAAGTCGAGAAGACCCCGGCGGATGGCGGCGCTGACGGCGGCGGGGAGGCTGTGGACGTGGAGCTTGTCGAAGGCGCGGCGCAGGTATCCGGAAACCGAGTGGGGGCTGATGCCCAGCTCGTGGCCGACCTGCTGTTTGGTGAGACCTTTTGCAACGAGGCGGAGGATTTCCGTTTCCCGGCCTGAGAGGGTTTCCTCTTCGGTGATGGGCCGCAGTTTCTGGAAAGTGGCGAGCACCATGCCGGCGATCTGGGGATCGAGGGGAGTCCCGCCGCCGGCGACCTCGTTGAGCGTTTGCAGGAGCCTTGCGGGGGATCCGGTTTTGACGAGGTATCCGTGGGCGCCGGCTTCGAGGGCGGCGAAGACCGTAGAGCGGTCGGTGAAGGCGGTGAGGATGATGATGCGTGCGTCCGGCAGTTTTTCCCTGAGCGTAGCGATGCCCTCGATGCCGCCCATGCTGGGCAGGCCGAGATCTAGCAAGACAAGATCGGCCGCGCAGCCCGTGTCGATGGCGTCGAAGGTGTCCTCAAGGTTGGAAAACTCGCCGACGCAGAGGTATCCGCCGGTGGCGTCGAGGGTTTTGCGGATGGTTTGGCGATAGACCGTGTGGTCTTCGATGAGGATGACGCGGCAGTGGGGTTTCAAGGTGCTTCAGGGTAGAGGGTGGGAGAGGCGGCGGAACCGGGGGAGCTTGGGACGAAACGGAGCGTGATTTCCGTTCCGGATCCCGGGGAGGAAAGGACATCGAGCGTGCCTCCGAGGCGGGCGGCGCGCTGGCGGATGGCGCGCAGGGTGGAAGGCCGTTCGAGCAGATCGGCGGGGATGCCGCGCCCGTTGTCGCGGATTTCTAGGAGCATGGATTTTCCTTCCCAAGCAAGCCGGATATCGACTTCCGACGCATCGGAGTGGCGGCGTATGTTGTGGAGCACTTCGCGGAAAAACAGCATCAGGTGGCGGCTGTCGGCATCGCCGAGAGTCCAGTCTTGGAAATCGGAGCGGATCGACCAGCGGATTGACTCCATGGCGTCGAGCAGGATGGCGGCGGATTCGCGGAGGTGGTCGATGATGGCGATGCGGTGGGATTCGCGGGGTTGGAGCAGCCAGACGATGTCGCGCACCGAGTTGACGGTTTCGGCGGCGACCCTGTGGATGGTTTCGAGTTCATCACGGTTGTCGGGGCGCTCCCTGGCGATGGCGCTGAGCATCTGGATGCTGCCGAGGTTGCTGCCGACATCGTCGTGGAGATCGCCGGCGATGCGTTCACGGATCTGGCGGATCTGCTTGTGTTCCCGCCAGCGGTAATGAAACGGCAGGAAGGCGGCTAGGCCGAGGATGGAAAGGCCGGCTGCGGCGATCGCGGTGATTCCGCCGCGGCGCCATGATGTTTCGAGGCTCGCGGATCTTTCGAGGGCTTCGTGGCGGCGAGTCTCAAGGGCGAGCCGGAGATCGAGTTCCTCGATCCATGTCCGGACTGGAATCAGCTCGCCGCTCGGCCCGAGGCCATCGACGAGCGACTGGGGAGACCATGACTGACTGGCGTGGGCGGGGACGGTTTGGCGTGCCTCTGGAACGGTGACATTTGCACCGAGGCTGACGACTTCATCGCGGGCGAGGATCTCGATTTCGCTGAAACCAAGGAAGGCGGGGTAAAGCACGTGGGGTTTCCATAACCGGGTGCTTTCCAGGTGGACGAAACGGGCCTCTGCGGAAGGAAATCGGAACCCGACCGGGTTGTGCCCGATTTCCGGTGTCTCGATCCCGCGCCGGTCGAGGAGAATCCTGCGGGTGCCATCGGTGGAATCGGACGCGGTGAGGAGGAAACGCTTGGGGAGGCCGAAGCCGTGGAAATCAGCGATGGAGGGGCGTAGCGCGGGAAACAGGCGCAGCCCATCGATCTCGCGGCTGGCTCCGAGATCGAGGGTGATGGTGAGGGAGGCGACGGAGGTTTTCTTTGCCGTGGAGATCCAGCCGATCAGTTTGGGTTCGCCGGTGGGCAGCGGGCGCTCCGGGAGGCCGAGCGGGGTTGCGCCGTCGATCAGTAGGCTTGGAGTCCAGTAGGAGGGGGTCTGATCGACACCGGGGGAATCGATCTCGACTCTTCCGGCGGCGGCGAGGTTGTTTTTACCCGAGAAGCAAAGAATTTCCGAGAGAGCGACGAAAGCCATCACCGGGGCTCCTTCGCGAGGAGGGCGTGTCCGGGTGACGCGGACTTCCACGCCGATCGACTTCATGGGCAATGTGGGCCTTGCGACCACGGGATGGCCGTTGAGCGCGGGATGCCGGCTCATGTCATGGAAGGCGGCGATGTGCTCCGTGCTTTTGTCGGGCCGGATCAGGGAGATCTCGAAATCCTCGGGGAAGCCGTAGTTGAAATCGATCCCCGTGCGGTGGCTTTTGCGGGCGGGGACGAGCGCGATCAGGTCCACCGTTTGCGGTTCCTGCCAGAGGATGCGGATCACAAAATTAACCTCGCGGTCGGGGTTTGTCTGCTGCGGGCTGAACACGCGGAGGAACGCGCGGCTGGTTCCGAGATCGTCCGCGGGGATGCCCGGCAGCCGCTTGAGACGGGCATCGGTTGCGAGGATTTCGCTTTGTAGGGATTTCCACTCCATGGAAAAGAGGCTTGCGAATGTATCCTCGGCGCGAGCTGACAAAGCCACCATGCAAACAAGAGCGGCGATGCGATGGAAGGGAAGAGGCATGGTGAAGTGGCCGGGATGTGGCGGGTGGATGCCGTGACTGCGCGCGCAGTCTGACTGTCACCATGTGGAGGGTGCTGCCATGGTCAAGCAGATAGCCCGGGCGGATGCAGCCCGCTTCGCTTCATCCTTGGAGTTTCGAGTTTAGGATTTAGGCTGTCCCGCAGGATGATCCCCGCACGAAAAACGATGTATGAGGTTTCCGCGCCACTGCGGCAATATCTCTACCGCTTCGACCGGCTTCGTGAAATCCCCCGGGTCTATTCGGAGCTTACCCGTTTCAGCGGCGCGATGCCCTATGAGGATCCGCACGGCCGGGAAACGCTTTGGCTGACGGTGATGTATCCGCCCGAAGTGCTTGAGGAGCTCCGCCCACGGCTGATCCGCATCTACAGTGAGCTCAAGATCGGCCGCGACGCCGTCGAGCACGAGCACCTCCTCGTGGATCGTATCGACTTCGGGGATTTCGGAAACTCCAAGCCTTTCCGCATCCGCGTTACGAACCTTTTCAACGACAACTCCGACTACTTCTACGTGAAGCAGGCGGACGCCTCCCGCATCTACGGCCTAGAGCTGGAGCACATCCTTTCGCCGAACCGGATCAACTACATGGTCAAGGGCAACACCCTCATCGAGGAGCACATCGCAGGCGTGCCGGGCGATGCCTTCCTGCGGGACTACCTGCCGGATCCAAAGCTCAACAAGGTGCGCATCGCCAAGGAATTCACGAAATTCACCGAGCGCTCCTTCATCCGCCTGCTCGGCGACATGCGCAGCGTGAATTACGTCGTCGATATCACCCCGGACTTCGAGGAGGTGCAATACCGCGTCCGCGCCATCGACTTCGACCAGCAATCCTACGAGGGCAACGGCAACATCTACCTCGCCTTCCGTTTCGGCTCGAACCGCCCGATCACGCGCCTCGCCTTCGATGTGCTCAACCGGAAATCCATCGATCAATACGTCAACGAGGAGCACGCTCAGATGGCGCGCCGCGCGAAAGTGGAATCCACCCGACTGCGCGCCCTGCTCGGCATCATGCGCCGCGACGAGATTGCGCCGATGCCGCATGTCCATCGCCTCGCACTCGAACTCAACCGCATGCATGGCACCTCGGATTTCAGCGACTGTAAGTCGATGGGAGAACTCACCGCCGAGCATATTTCGCTGATGCTCGGGGTATGAGTTCCACAACCGGAAGGCTTCATGGGGGGAAATACGCCCATCATTTCAGGATCTTGTTGGTATATCCACACCGGTTCTTTTCACCGCCCTTGCACGAGCATGGCTTACTAGGGTAGCCTCAACGCCTACGACATGAATCCCAGATCCCTGACGAAATACCGGCCGTTTCCGGCCGTTGCCCTGCCCGACCGCACATGGCCGGACCAGACGATCACCCGCGCGCCGATCTGGTGCTCGGTGGATCTCCGCGACGGCAACCAGGCGCTACCGCAGCCGATGTCGGTGGAGGAGAAGCTCGAGTTCTTCGACCTGCTGGTGGCGATCGGTTTCAAGGAAATCGAGATCGGTTTTCCCTCCGCCGCCGACACCGAATTCCATTTCTGCCGCAGGCTGATCGAGGAAAACCGCATCCCGGAGGACGTGACGATCCAGATCCTGGTGCAGACGCGCGAGCAACTGATCCGCCGCAGCTTCGAGGCCATCGCCGGGGCGCGGCGCGCTATCGTCCACATCTACAACTCCACCTCGCCACTGCAGCGCCGTGTGACTTTCAGCGATGCCTCGCGGGATTCCATCAGGCAGATCGCCATCGACGGTGCCAAGCTGGTGAAGGAGCTCGTCCCGACTATCCCGCAGACGGAGGTGGTGCTGCAATACTCGCCGGAGTCCTTCTCGGACACGGAACTGGATTACGCGCTGGAGGTCTGCTCGGCGGTGATCGGCGTCTGGCAGCCGACGCCGGAGAAAAAGATGATCATCAACCTGCCGGACACCGTCCAGTGGGCTTCGCCAAACGTTCACGCGGACATGATCGAGTGGATGTGCCGGAACCTGCCGAAGCGCGATGCCGTGACGGTTTCTCTGCACACCCACAACGACCGCGGCACCGGCGTGGCGGCTACGGAGCTGGGCCTGATGGCGGGCGCGGATCGCGTGGAGGGCACCCTTTTCGGAAACGGCGAGCGTACGGGGAACCTCGACATCGTCACGGTGGCGCTGAACATGAACAGCCATGGCATCGCAACCGGCCTCGATTTCTCCGGACTGACCGACATCCGCCTGAAATACGAAAAATTTACCCGCCTGACCGTGCCGGAGCGCCAGCCCTACGCCGGCGAGCTGGTCTTCACGGCCTTTTCCGGATCACACCAGGACGCGATCAAGAAAGGCCTCGACCGTCGGGAAAAGGAACGCGCCGCGAACCCTGATCTGCTGTGGGGGGTGCCTTACCTGACCATCGACCCGCAGGACATCGGCCGCTCCTACGAGGCGATCATCCGCATCAACTCGCAGTCCGGAAAAGGTGGCGTCGCGTACGTGCTGGACCGCGAGCACGGCTTCGACCTGCCGAAGTCGATGCATCCCATCGTCGGGAAATACGTGTATGACCTCGCCGACAAGCTGGGCCGCGAGCTGGGCGTGGATGAGATCCGCGAGTCGTTCTTCGGGCACTTCGTGAACGTGGAATCACCGCTGCGGCTCACGGACTACGAGCTGATTCACCAGCCTGGCGGCGGGCATGTGCGTTGCAAGGCCACGGTCTCGGTGGACGGGAAACCGCTTGAAATCGAAGGTGACGGCAACGGCCCGATCAACGCTTTCGTCCACGCGCTGGAAAAGGCGGGCTTCAAGGATTTCAAGGTGACCGACTACCGCTCCCACGCCGTGCGCGGCGGATCGGATGCGAGCGCGGCGGCCTACGTCCAGCTCCAGCACGACGACGGACGCCTGCTCTGGGGCACCGGGGTGGATCCCTCCATCGAGATGGCGGGTCTCAAGGCGCTGGTGACAGGGTGGAATCTACTGAGGTAGGGACGGGAGCGCCGCTGAGCGCCGTCTCCACCGGCTATCCGTGGCTGGCAGGTGTTTCTAAGTGCCAACGGCAAGCTTCGCCGCAAGTTATGGCAGCCCTAGCAAGGCAACCCTGCCCCACGAAAGAGAGTGGACGCTCGCCCGCGCGGAAAATACGCTAACACCGCGTGGAGACATTGGAAGCGATCAGGGAATTTCTGGCGGAGGGAGCGTGGGTAGAGCGGTTCGATGACGAGGTGCGGACTCTTGGCGGGCGGTTGGTGCCACGGGTGAAAGGGCTGCGGCTGGACGGGGATTCGGAAATTTCCGCTCACGCTGATGTGAACGGCGAGGAGACCGGGGGAGTGTTCTGGCAGGAAGGCGGGGGTGTGGCTTTCGAGACAAGCTGCTCCTGCGCGGTCGGCGCGTTCTGCGAGCACGGCTTCGCGCTGCTGGGAAAGATCGCGAAGGAGAAAAAACTCGTAAGGTTTCTCGGAAGATCGGCGGCGGAGGCGGTGGCGATGGAGCTAGGGGCGAGGAAATCCCCGACTCCCAGCACACAGGACGCGCCCGAGCCGGTGTTCGAGCTGGCGGTGCGCAAGGGTGAGGTGGATCGCGCGACGAAACTTTTACTCCAGTCGCTCGGCGAGAAGGAACCGCATGAGTGGATTTTCGGCGAGGCTTTCGTGATCTACGGCGACCTCCGTATATCACTCGCCGACGTCGGCAAAGGCGGCCAGACCCCGGCGGAAATGCGGGCGATCCGCCAGCTCCGCGAGACCGGGCTTTCCTCAATGATGTCGAACCCGGCCTGGCGTTTCCTCCTCAGTATGAAATCACGCTCGGTGAACGCGGACGAGGGGCGCGACAAATGGTTCCCCGATCCCGGCCGCGTGCCGGTGGACTCGTTCTGGCACCAGTTCCGCGGCGAAAAGGTCGCTGAGCTGGAGGCAATGGGTTGGCGCATCTCTTTCGGCGAAGGCGTCGGCCATGAGGTTCACGAGGCGGATCCGGGGAAATGGCAAACGAAACTCTCGCAGGGCGATGAGGACGACGCTTACGAGGGCGATTTCTCGGACGGCGGCTGGTTCAGCCTCTCGGTGGGCTTCGATGTAGAAGGCGTGCGCCACGATCTCATGCCCATCCTCGCGGGCTTGCTGAAAGATGATTTCCTCGAAGAGACGCTCGACCGGCCCGACGGCGGCTTCGTCTATGCGCCGCTGAAAAACGGCAACGCGCTCAAGCTCCCCATCGGCCGCGTGCGCCGCATCTTACGCCATCTCTCCGCGCTGGTGGATCCGAAGTTTTTCGGAAAAGCCCGCGTCCACGCCCTGGATGCCGCAGCGTTGGCCGGACTGGAGGGCTTGGGTATCGATACGCCGAAAGGCTTGGCAAAACTCAAGCAGCGATTGGAGAATTTCTCCAAGGTCGAGGAACTCGACGAGCCGCCGGAGCTTCGCGCCACACTGCGCGATTACCAGAAGGACGGCTTCCGTTGGATGCAGTTTCTCGCCCGCCACGGCTTGCATGGCATCCTCGCGGACGACATGGGCCTCGGCAAAACCCTCCAGACCCTCGCCCACCTGATGGCGGAGAAAGCCAGCGGCCGTAGCGGTGGGAGGCCGTCGCTCGTCATCGCGCCGACCTCGGTGGTGCCGAACTGGCGGGCGGAGGCTGTGAAATTCGCGCCCGGCCTGCGGGTGCTCGTTCTCAACGGCGCGGACCGCAGGAAATATTTCCGTTCCATCCCGCACGCGGATCTCGTGATCACGTCCTTCGCGCTCCTGCAGCGGGACATCGATAAACTACTAGGCTTCCAGTATCATATCATGGCGCTCGACGAGGCGCAATACATCAAGAACCCCCGTGCCAAGGTCGCGCAGGCCGCCTGCCGGGTCATCGCGCGGCACCGCCTCTGCCTTTCCGGCACGCCGATCGAGAACCACCTCGGCGAGCTGTGGAGTCTCATGCATTTCCTCATCCCCGGGTTCCTCGGCACCGAGGACACGTTCCAGAAAAACTTCCGCAAACCCATCGAGGAGGAGGGCGACGTGGAGAAAAACGCCCTGCTGAAAAAGCGCATCGCCCCGCTCGTCCTGCGCCGCACGAAAGATCAGGTGGCGAAGGAGCTGCCGCCGAAGACGATCATGGTGCACCTCGTCGAGCTGCACTCCGACCAGAAGGATCTCTACGAAACCGTCCGCGCCACCATGGACAAGCGCGTCCGCGAAGCCATCGCCGCGCGCGGCATCGAGCAATCCCAGATCGTGTTCCTCGACGCCCTCCTCAAGCTCCGCCAGATCTGCTGTGATCCCCGCCTGCTGCCCCCCGATTTCGCCGACGGAGTCCGCCGCTCCGCGAAGCTCGATTATCTAACAGAGCTTCTGGAAACGCTGATCGAGGAAGGCCGCCGCATCCTCATTTTCTCTCAGTTCACCACCATGCTCGCGCTCATCGAGGAGCATCTCGTGAAAACGAAAGTGCCTTTCCTCAAGCTCACCGGCGGCTCGAAGGATCGGGGCGCGCTCGTCGAGAAATTCCAGTCCGGGAAATTTCCCGTGTTCCTCATTTCCCTCAAAGCCGGCGGCACCGGCCTCAACCTCACCGCCGCCGACACGGTCATCCACTACGACCCCTGGTGGAACCCCGCCGCCGAGGCGCAGGCCACCGACCGCGCCTACCGCATCGGCCAGGACAAGCCCGTCTTCGTCCACAAGCTCCTCTGCCAGGACACCGTCGAGGAACGCATCCACCGCCTCCAGATCGAGAAAGCCAAGCTCGCCGACGGCCTCCTCGCCGACGCGGATGTGGTGAGGAAAATCAACGCCACGATGATCCGCGAGCTGCTGGGGTGATTACTTCGCATCAAACCCGCTGCTTACCAAGCCGGGGGCGAGGCGCGCGAGCTTTCCGGCCAAGCCCCGGTCTTGCCACACGGCGTGTTTTCCCTACGTTTCATCCATTCATCGTAACTTGAAGAAGTTGGCGAATCAGCGTTCATGAAAATAGACATCCTCACCCTCTTTCCCGAGATCGCACTCGCGCCACTGGGCGATTCGATTATCCTGCGCGCTCGGAACGCGGGGCTGGCGGAGGTGCGCGCGCACAACCTCCGCGATTGGGCCGAGGACAAGCACCGCCGCGTGGACGATTCGCCCTGCGGCGGCGGGCCGGGGATGGTGCTTCAGCCCGGCCCCTTGCATACGGCGATCACCGCGCTGAAAAAGGCAAACACTCGCGTGATCCTGATGACCCCGCAGGGCGCACCGCTGAAACAGGCCCGCGTCCGCCAGCTTTCCGCCGAATCCCATCTCCTCATCGTCTGCGGGCACTACGAAGGCATCGACCACCGCATCGTCGAGACCCTCATCGACGAGGAAATCTCCATCGGCGATTACGTCCTAACCAACGGTGCCCTCGCCGCCGCCGTGCTGTGCGACGCCGTCATCCGCCTGCTGCCCGGCGCGCTCGGCGACGAGCGCTCCGCTGTCGAGGAATCCTTCTCCGATCCCAATCTGTTAGAAGCGCCGTGCTACACGCGGCCCGTCGATTTCATGGGCATGAAAGTCCCGGATGTTTTGCTAGGCGGAAACCACGCGAAGATCGGGGCCTGGCGGAGGGAAAAGGCGGCGGAGCGGACACGCGAAAACCGACCCGACCTGAGCCGTTAGCAATCCAAAGGAATCGTGGGGGCGATCTTCGGTCGCCCACCCAACCCGCTCCAACCGATCAATCCACCCAATTCCCGAGCGTCAGGTTCGGAACGCGCTGGAACTCCGAAGTGTTGTTGACCACCGACTCAGCCAAGCCCCTGTCCGTCGAGAAAATCGCGCGGCGTGCTTACCCACATTCCGTAAACCCTCGTGCCAAGCAATATCCCGAAATCACCCTTATCCAAGGTCAGCAGCACCTCGCATTCCGCAGCCAGGGCGGAAATGAGCACCGGCTTGTCCTTGGAAGCGGTAAGCAAAAGCGGTCTTACGCTGGTGAGCGCGTTCGGTACCCACTCGACCTTCGCCCGCAAGTCCGGCCACCTCAGCACCGCCTCTTCGCCCAGCTTGCCGATGTTCCTGGCCGTTTCCGCCCGGCAATAGCCCGCCGAAACCAGATTCCAGCCCCGGTCGTCCGAGATTTCCGTGATCAGCCGGGAAAGCGATTTTCCGGAACCACAGGCCGATAATAGCACGCTGCTATCCAGGAAAATCCTCACGCCTTGTCGGCCTTTCTCCAGAATTCCTCCGTGTCCTTTTCATCGTCCTCAATCCAGCCCCGCAGGATTTTCTCCGGGATATCGCGCACAGGCAAAGCCTCCGCCGGTTGCAGGAAAATCCCGCCGTCCCTCATCTCCACCAGCATCATGGGATGCTCGGCGGTATCGAGTCCCAGCTTGCGGCGCATTTCCGGCGGCAAGGTGATCGTGCCTCGCTTAGATATGGGGATGCTTGTCATGCCGTAAAGCTGCAATGCAGCAATGCAGATGTCAAGATGCCGGTTTCATATTTGGAATGTCACGCAATGGGCGGTAACCTGCCAAAAACCGACCGCGACTCCATGAAACCCACCCTCCTCCTCCTTTTCCTCACCGCCGCCGCCCACGCGAAGACCCTGAAAATCGAAGCCGGGCCGCACCACCGCATTCACACAGTCGTGACCGTTCCCGCGCCCGATGATATGCCAGAAAATCCCGGCCTAAGAAACTCCACCGGATCGATACTCCCGCTCCAGCTTTCCGATGACGGCACCGCGACCTTCATCCTGCCCGAGCTCGCGGCGGGGAAAACGGCGGAGTTCGCGCTCGTTTCCATGGGGAACGCGGCGGCGGAGAATGCCGTGGCGCTTGAGAAGGAGGACGGAGTCTCGCTATCGGTGGCGGGGAAAGCGGCGGTAGGATTTGTGGGCGTGGTGAAGGAACTGCCGCGCGAGGGCATCGATCCGGTTTTCCTGCGCGGCGGATACCTGCATCCGATCCGGACACCTACGGGAAATATAGTAACTGACGATTACCCCGCGAACCACACTCATCACCACGGTGTCTGGACGGCGTGGACGAGCACCGTTTTCCAGGGCCGCAAGCCGGACTTCTGGAACATGGGTGCGCGGAAGGGGAAAGTGGATTGCAAGGCGGTCGCTTTCTCATGGAGCGGCGCGGTTCACGCGGGGCTGGAGGCAGAGAACGAATACACCGACCTCACCTCCGGCAAGCCCGTCGTGGCGCTCAACGAGAGCTGGACGGTCAAGGCCTTCGCCGTCACGGACGTGAAAAACCCGCATCACCTCCTGGAACTCGCCTTCGTCCACACCATGGCGGGCGATGACGATCTGGAGCTTCCCCGACACCGTTACGGCGGCCTCGGAATCCGCGGCAGGGCGGAGTGGGACGGGATCGGCAAGGCCGCTTTCCTCACCTCCGAAGGCGTCACCGACCGCGACGAGGCCAATTCCAAACCCGCCCGCTGGGTCGCCATGACAGGCGCGGCGGGAGAGGGGAAAGCCGGTATCGCAATCCTGGGCCACCCCGCGAATTTCCGCGCCCCGCAGCCCATCCGAATCCACCCGGCGGAGCCTTTCATCTCCTTCGCCCCGCAGATGGCCGGCGACATGAAAATCACCCACGGTGAGGAATATCGCTCCGCCTACCGTTTCGTGGCCTTCGACGGCGAGCCGGACAAGGAACTCCTCGACCGCCTCTGGCACGATTACGCCGAGCCGCCGACGGCCACTTGGGAGTGAAGATCCGCCCGTTTTCCGAGATCACGGAGCGCGCCCATGAACACCTCGTGCGCCGCTCGCGGGCTGCGGTAGGGGGAGAAATAGCTGGTTACCTGGCCGTCGCTGCCGCCTTTCGTGGACATCCAGTAAAGATGATCCGATGACTGCAACGAACCCCACTCGGCGATGAGATCCGCCTCGCCGCTGGCCATGACGGGGCTTTCGAGATCACTCAACGTTTTGAGGGCCTCGCGCTGCATCGCGTTGCCGGCCCATGCGGAAAGGTCGCGCTCGGCGTCGGTCCACGAGGTGGGTTCCGGGCAATCGTATTCGTCCTTCGCCGGGTAAATCGATACCGCCTCGGAGGGCGTGACCCATTGCGCGCCGGATTCGATCAGGACATCCGGCACTTTCCGCCAGAACTCATAGATGCCCTGCTCCTTTTTCTGGTGCTCGCCGATCGACTCGTAATCCATGAACAGGTTCACGAGATCCCCGGGCGACTGGCCGATCCATGCCGTGAATTTTTCCCATGTCAGCGGGAAACCGCTCCACGAGGGATCGGAGAAACGGAAGGCGAGGTCGTTGGAAAGGGTGTGGTTGCGCATCAGGGTCTTGATGAGTGCGGTGCCGGGGGCGCGGTGGATGAAATTCGGCGACGGCCCGTCCGTGAAAGCGGGCGTGCCTTCCGCGATCACGCCGTCGAAGCCCATTGTCTCCGCCCGTGCCGCAATCGCGTTGTCATAGATCAGCTCCGAGTTGCGGAATACGCTGGGCCGCACCGCGAAGCATTCCTCCATGAGACCGAGGTGCATGTCGCACTGCCGCTGGAACTCCGTCTCGGAATACAGGAACGCGAGCGAGTGGTAATACGTTTCCGCGAGAAGCTCCACACCGCCGGTGGCGACGAGCTCTTGGAAGGACTCCAGCACATCGGGCCGGAACTCGCGAAACTGCTCGATCACCGTCCCGCTCATCGAAAGCGCCATGCGGAACAGGCCGTGGCTTTCCTCGATGAGCTTGCGAAACATCTCGTTGGCCGGCAGGTAGCACCTGTCGGCGACGCGGTTCAGGATCTCGCGGTTGAGCTTCTCATCGAGTCGGTGCGGCTGGTGCACCTGGAAATAAAGGCAAACGTCGGGCATGGGTTGTGGAGGGTTTGGAGCAGCGGGGACAGCCATGAAACGTCGGCGCGGACCGGAATTTATCGCATGGCGTATTTTCCCCCCTTTAAGCAATGCGCAGGCCAAGCGGCGGCGCATTGCCGCGCGGGCTTATGAATCGGATTGATGCGGGGACGGCAGGAATCCGCCATCCGTTCTCAGTGATCGAGTTTCAGCTTCTTGAGCTTCGGCTCGACGACATATTTGCAATAGCCGTTCTTCGACTTGTTCGCGAAATAATATCCCTGGTGGTAGTTTTCCGCCGGGTAGAATACGGGTGCCTTGGTGATTTCCGTCACGATCGGGTTGTCGAAATTTTCCTGCGCCGCCTTCTTCGAGGCTTCCGCCACTTTCTTTTGCTCGTCGTTCTCGTAGAAAATCGCGGAGCGGTATTGGGTGCCGATGTCGTTGCCCTGGCGGTTGAGCTGGGTCGGGTCGTGGAGATCCCAGAACCACGCTAGCACGCGTTCGAGAGGAATTTTTTTCGGATCGAAGACGACACGCACTACCTCGGCGTGCCCGGTGGTGCCGGTGGTGATGTCCTCGTAGGTGGGGTCTTTCGTTTCGCCGCCCATGTAGCCAGAAACGGCGGCATGCACGCCCTCGATCTGGTCGTAGGCGGCCTCGGCGCACCAGAAACAGCCTGCTCCGAGGGTGACCACCTCATGACCTTCTGGGACTTCAGGCATTGCGGCGGGTTTCTTGGCATTTTCGTCCATTTTCGTTTCGGTTTGGCAGGACGCTAGGTTCGGGATCGCGAGACACAAGGCAAGCAGCAGTTTTTTCATCATGCCAATAGGATACGCGGAAAGCGGAGGAATTCCTCAGGAAATTTCCTCTGATTGTGCGGCCTTGCGCCACATGCGGAAAAGGGGTTTGTTGGAACATGCTCGGAACCTGACTCGAACTCGATTCCATGGGCGATCTTGAGGTGCCCTCCGCCGCTCTAAAAAAGCCATGCTTTTGCGTAATTCGGTGACGAAGAACGAGGCAGAGATGCTAGCGTCGGAGGATAGGATACCGTGTTACCGGATCTGGGGATGGCCGGGATGTTGCTGAAACGGGTGCGGTATTTTACCGACGGGGTGGTGATCGGGAGTAAGGGATTTGTGAACGAGGCGTTTGCGGGGGCGCGGGAGAGGTTTACGGAAAGGAGGAAGGATGGCGCGCGGAGGATGCGGGGAAGCGGTGCTCCGGCGGCGGCGGCGCTGTGGAGCATGAGGAATCTACGGGCGGGAGGCTGACAGATTCACTCATCCCCGCGCCGCATTTGGAAGGGCGCGGAGGTGGTGATGGCGTGGATCAGCTCGGTGAGTTTGCCGTTGTTTTTCTCCATGTGGGCGGAGAGCTGTTGGATGGTGGTGGAGTCGTAATATTCCACGCCGCGGCCGATCGCGTAGGTGAGGAGTTTCCCGGAAAGGGTGCGGTAAAAGTCCGGGCGGCGCTTCTCGGCGAGGATGGCCTTGAGGGTGGCGACGTCGGCGAATTCCTCGCCGGTGACGAGCACGCCGGCGGTGTCGATGGGTTTGCCGGACTCCGTTTCGCGGAAGCGGCCGAGGGCATCGAAGTTTTCCAAACCGAGGCCGATGGGATCCATGCGGGCGTGGCAGCCGCGGCAATCGGGGTTCGCGCGGTGGATCTCCATCATCTCGCGCATGGTGGGGTTGGCTCCTTCCTTGGCGGCCTCGGTGAGTTCCGGAACATCGGGCGGGGCGGGCGGGGGCGGGGTGCCGAGGAGGTTTTCCAGCACGAACATGCCGCGTTTCACCGGGGAGGTGCGGGTCGGGTTCGAGCTGACGATGAGGAAAGTCCCCTGGGTCAGCAGGCCGCCGCGCTCGGGGTGCTCGGTGAGATCGACGGGGCGGAGTTCTTCCCCTTTCACGCCCTTCACCCCGTAGAAGGCGGCGAGGCGTTCGTTGAGGAAGGAGTAGCGGGCGGAGATGAGTTCCTCGGCGGGGCGGCCTTCGCGGAGGATGAAATCGAAGAGCGCGAAGGTTTCCGCACGCATGTCGTTGCGGAGGCGGGGATCGAAAATTTCCGAGGCCTCGCGGTTGTTCGCGACGCCCAGGATGGTTGGCGCGGAGATCGCGGCGGTGGCGACATCGCGCGCCTGGAGCCACTGGCCGACGAAGTTTTCCGTGAGCCGCCGGGAGCGCGGGTCGGCGAGCATGCGGTCCACCTGCGGGCGGAGGTTGGCGCGGAGCTGTTTGTTGAAAGCCAGCGAGAGCAGCTCGTCGTCCGGGACGGAGGACCAGAGGAAAAAGGAGAGCCGCGAGGCGAGGGCGTATTCGTCGAGGGGGACGATCTTGTCCGGGTTGTTCGGCTCCGGCTGGATCTCGGCGCGGAACAGGAAACGCGGCGAGGCGAGGCAGGCGGCGATGGCCTGCTTGATGCCGTCCTGGAAGGTTTTCCCGGGCAGCTTGTCGATCTCCTCGACGATGGCCACGAGGCGCTCGATGTCGCTCGCCACGACGGGTCGGCGGAAGGCGCGGGAAACGAAGGAGCGCATGATTTTCCGCGCATAGGCTTTGGCGGCGGCGGGGTTTTCCGGAGCCGGACCATCGACGAGGATCATGCGGTGGCCTTTGGAAAACTCCTTCTGCGAGCCGTCCAGCGGTCCCTGGAGGATGAGCCTTTGGAGCGAAAGGTGGAGCGCCTCCTCGCCCTCGGCGGGCGGGCGGACGGGCTTGAGCGTGACCTTGATGGTGCGCTCGCCCTTCTTGAGATCCGCGGTCGCGGCGAGGTCGATGCTGCGGCGCTGATCCCAGCCGAGCGCCGCTTTCGAGAGGGATTTGTCGCCCGCCGATAATTCCAATGCGGCCTCGGCGGTGGTGGCTTCGGAGGCTCCCTGGATCGCGTATTGGAGGGTGAGCTGGTATTTCCCGTCCCATTTCACCGGCACCTGGAGCGTGAACTCCGCCTCGCCGGAAAACGGGATCCACGTGGGCGGGACGGTCGGGTTCCTGAAATCCCCGGCGGGGAACTCCACGCGCGGCACCTGCGCCGAGGCATCATCCGGCAGCGCGAGATTCACCACCTCCTCGGCGGCCGTGAGGTATTTCTCCATGAGCAGCGGGGAGATGGAGAGGACGTCGCCGATGTTGTCGAAGCCGTATCCGGTGTCGTCCGGCGGGAAGGCCTCGGCGGTGTCGTATTCCACGCCGAGCAGGTCGAAGACGGCGTTGCGGTATTCCTCGCGGTTGAGGCGGCGTAGCGTCACGCGGCCGGGATCGGGCTTCTCGGGATCGAGCTTGAAAACTGCGGTCTCGATCCATGAAAGCAGCTTGCGCGTATCCTCCGCGCTGGGCTGATCCTCATCGAAGGGCGGCATGATCTGCGAGCGCAGGTTCCGCCACACCGGCATCCAGTGCTCGCGGTCACCGAGGTGCGCGGAAAGATCCTTGAAGGTGTCCATGCGGAAATCGCCCTCGCGCGAGCCGTCACCGTGGCAGTCGTAGCAATAGCGAACGAGCAGCGGCTGGATTTCCGATTTAAAAGCCTCATCGGCCATGGCGGAGGCACCGAGGAGCAGAAACGGGAAAAGGCGTGGGGCGGTCAAAGTGTTTTAAATACGTCACGGAAATCTAGCCACTTTCACCGGCTTGTAAAACTAAGCTTCCTTCTTATCTACACCCATCCCGTTTAACTTGTGGTTTCTTGGATTTATCGCCGCACAGGTTCACAATTGCTGAAAGCTGGACATTGCGCGGCGATCCCGCAGTTTCGCGGCGTGTGCGGATTCGATTGGACGGGCTGGCGGGGCGAGATTGAGGCGACCCTGATGTTCGTCGTGCGCGGTGGCGAGATCTTGCTCATCGAGAAAAAGCGCGGCCACGGCGCGGGCAAGGTCAACGGCCCCGGCGGCAAGATCGATCCCGGCGAGACCCCGCTCCAATGCGCCGTCCGCGAGACCGAGGAGGAGCTGCTCATTTCCGTGAAGCGACGCGCGCAAGGTCGGCGAGCTGTGGTTTCGCATGTCGGATTGCCCGGACATCTTCTGCCACGTGTTCCTCGGCTCCGATTTCACCGGCACACCCACCGAAACGGACGAGGCCGTGCCGCTCTGGTCGCCGCTCGATTCCATCCCCTACGACCGCATGTGGGAGGACGACCGCCACTGGCTCCCCCTGATCCTTTCCGGCCGGAGCTTCGTCGGGAAATTCGTCTTCGAGGGCGAAACGATGGTTTGGAAAGAAATCACCGACGCTGCATACTGACACCCATGTCCTCCCCTCTCTCCGCCCTCCCCGGCCAATCCCCGGAAGCCCTCGCCGCCTGGCTTTCCGCCCAGGGCGAGCCCGCCTTCCGCGCCAAGCAGATCCTCGACTGGGTCTGGAAAAAGAAAGCCGCGTCGTTCGATGAAATGACCAACCTCCCCGCCGCGTTGCGGGAAAAACTCGCCGCCTCCTTCCGCCTCAGCGCCCTAACCCACACCACCACCCAGGGCAGCGCCGACACCACGCGGAAGTTCCTCTTCCGCCTCCACGACGGCCGCTACATCGAGTCCGTCCTAATCCCCGCGAACCCCGCCCTCTACGGCGAAAAATCCGACCGCCGCACCCTTTGCGTGTCCTCGCAGGTCGGCTGCGCATACGGCTGCAAGTTCTGCGCCTCCGGCCTCGCCGGCTACACGCGGAACCTAGACCCCGCCGAGATTGCCGGACAAGTGCTTGAGGCCGAGAAAATCTCCGGTGAGCGCGTGGATAATCTCGTCTTCATGGGCATGGGCGAACCGATGGCGAACTTCGACAACCTCATGGCCGCCATCGCCCTCATCACCGGCCCGGAAACCCTCCAGCTCGGCGCTCGCCACCTCACCATCTCCACCTCTGGCCTCGCCCCGCAGATCCGGAAACTCGCGGATCATCCCCAGCAGATCCGCCTCGCCATCTCCTTCCACGGAGCCACCGACGAAGTCCGCGACCGCATCATGCCGGTGAACAAAAAGTATCCCGTGTCCGAGCTGATGGATGCCCTCGCCCATTGGAACACCACGAAAAAGCAGAAGCTCACCCTCGAATACATCCTCATCAAGGGCGTCAACGATTCCCTCGACCAAGCCGCCATCCTCGCCCGCCACGCCCGCCACGTTTCCGCCAAGGTGAACCTCATCCCCTACAACACCGTCGAGGGACTTGAGTGGGAGCGCCCCGCCCTCTCCCACTGTCGCGCCTTTCAGGACATCCTGAAAAACGTCGGCGTTACCGCCACCCTCCGCATCGAGAAAGGCCATGACATCGACGCCGCATGCGGCCAGCTCCGCCTGAAACGGGAAACGGCCGAGGGCATTGTCTGATTTTTTGTCGGCATCCGTCCGGGTGCATTTCCGGGCATTGTAACAAAGCGAATCACCAACCAACCACCGATCATCTATGAAAACACTTCTACTCAGAAGTGTCGATTCTTTGCCCTATGAACCTAGAATCCGCAGTTGGAAAGAGGATGAGAGGCGCAAGTGGGGTCAAGTAACGGCTGATGAGGAATTTGAAATCCAGTTCTCCTTCACCCGTTGGGTGAACCAGTTATGCGTTGGTTTTCGTCTTCAAGCGCCGCTACGATAAGCACTTGCGCTTCCTATCCTCAATCTCAACTGTGGATTAGAGGATCATCCCGGTGCCCAGATTCGGTTCCGGCGTCTCCAGCAAAAGGTGGAAACCTGCCCGCCGAAGCTTTATGCGAAGGCCGGGTGGTTTCTCATCAGCACCCAGGCATGGACACGCCAGCCGTGGCTCCCGCAAACCTGCCCCAGCCGGAACAGGAACGCCTTCCTGTCATCATCCCCCTCGAAAACGGCTTTCCCCCCATCCCCGCGCGCCATCACATGATAAACCGCTCCGGGGTATTGGTGGCGCAACGCTCTCGGCATACTGCGATTCCACTCCTCAATCCGCTTCCCGACAAGAAAAATGTTGCGATGAAGCACCTGACCCCAAAAACTGACCCCAAAAAACACCTGGTACCAAAAACAAATTAAAATGATAAAACGATTAAGCATTATATCGGCCTTATATTCCCTTATTTGCTCGATAAGATGGAGTAGGGAAGCGGGGATTGATCCGATCGGTTTGTCTGCATGACGAATGCCCGGCGGATGGGTGCGGCGCTGCTATGAGCCTCTAATCCGCAGTTGAGATTGAGGATAGGAAGCGCAAGTGCTTATCGTAGCGGCGCTTGAAGACGAAAACCAACGCACAACTGGTTCACCCAACGGGTGAAGGAGAACTGGATTTCAAATTCCTGCCTGCGGGCGGGCAATTTCACCTGCGCGGCAGTGACGAGGCGCTCACCCCGTATGGCGGATTGGTGGCGTGGGATCACTTTATGGAACGTTGCGGTGCAATCACCGAGCAAATGATCCATCACGCCATCCCACCCAATGCCGTGGCTGATTGGGACTCCACCGTGATCCCGCGCTACGGCAAGCAAGAGGATACAGCAATTGGCTACAACCCGCAAAAACCCGGCCGCCCCAGCCATCATCCGCTTGCCTGCGTGATTGGCGGCACGCGCCTGTGCCTTCACATGGAATGGCGCAAAGGCAACACCGTGAGCGCCAGCGGCTGGATCGAAGCGATGGAAAAAGTCTGGCGAAGCCCCATCGCCCAGCACCGCATCCGGCTCAACCGCGGTGACATCGGCTTCGGCCAGGAAGCCATCATGGCTTGGCACGAACAAGGCAAAGGCAAGCGTCCCTCCTTCCTCTTCAAACTCAAGCTCACCGCCAACGTCAAAAAGGCGATCGCCGCCATTCGCTGGGACGACTGGCAGGGCAAATCGTGCCACTCTACCGTCAGCGGGCGGATGCCGAAAACGTCTTTGACGAACTCAAGAACCAATGGGGCTTTTCCGGGTTCTGTTCGCAAAAGGCGGCGGTGAGTCAGAGTTCGGCGCGCATGTTGTTGCTCGTTTACAACCTGTGGAGCCTGTTCGTGCGGGTGCTCAAAAACCAGGGAGGCCACACCGAGGCGATCAAAAGCCGCTACGAGCTGCTGCTCATCCCCGCCAAGATGGTGCTGAGTGGACGGCGAAAAATTGTCAAACTGGCGGTTGGAAGCAGGTTCGCCAGCTTCCTGAAGCAAGCCTACCAGCGGCTTGAAGAGTGGCTGGGCCAAACTGCGCCGCAGTTGAGCTTGAGCATGGGCAAAGCTCCTCCGTGGCTGCTGTTTGACCCCACCCAAACCACCTCATCAGCCGTTACTTGACCCCACTTGCGCCTCTCATCCTCTTTCCAACTGCGGATTCTAGGATCAACTGCTGCTATAGAGTCTAGATAGGGGTCATTGATGGGTAGATTCGCAGGTTTTGAAATTTTCTGCGAGGAACCGAGTGCGAAAATTTGGGGCTCTGCGAATTTTCGTGTTGACAGCATGTTGTTCCTGAGAAAAAACGTTTCACCACTTGGTGTATCTGCCTACAAAAACCCACTTACTTATGAAACCAATGAAACCAAACCGTAAGAACCTACTCCTCGCCGCCATTTCGCTCACGCTCACCGCGCCTTCCGTGCACGCTGGACAAACCTGGGACGGCGGCGGCACCAACAACAACTGGACTTCGCCCGCCAACTGGGATGGAAATGCCACCGCGAGTACAGGCTTAGCTGTCAACTTCCAAGGTGAGCTCCGCACGGCCGTGATCGTCAACCTCACCGCCGACACTATTATTAACGGGATCAATTTCACCAACGATGGCACCGCAGGCAAGACGGCCGCCTTCAGCCTCACAGGGAATCGCGTTGTTCAAAACAGCAACATCACTACGACGGCATCGTCGTCCACGATCACCGACACCATCGGGATCGACATGATTTTCAATGCTTCCCGGAGCATCAACACGGGTTTGAATCACAATCTCACCATCACCGGGATCATCAGTCAGGATGCAACGAACAGCAACCTCACCAAGCAAGGCGCGGGCACTCTGACGCTCAGTAACTCAGCCAACACCTTCGCCGGCCAAGTTCTCTCGGATTCCGGGACGATCCAGGTCACCAAGTTGGAGAATACGGGAACCGCCAGCAGCGTCGGATCTGGCACTGGCTCGCTCCGTCTGGGCTTTAATGCCAACGCAACCCTCGAATACATCGGCACCACTGATAGCAGCACCAACAAGGTCTTCCAAATCGGCCCCAACGCGGCCACGAACACGGGCAGCGCGACGATTCTTAACAACGGCAGTGGTAAGCTCACGTTCACCGCCGCTACTTTCAATTCAAATGCTGGCGGCGCCGTCACGGTAGCCCGTGCGCTGACGCTTGGCGGCACTTACACCGGGGCAGCCAACGAAATCTCAGGCATTATCCGCGACCACAACACAGCCGGTGGAGGCACCGTCTCGCTCACCAAGGAGGGAGCAAGCACATGGGCTCTCTCCGGCGCGAACACCTACACTGGCGCGACCAATGTCACCGGCGGCACACTCGTCATCAACGGCAGCACTTCCACCAGTATTGTTACGGTAGACAGTGGTGCCACGCTCGGCGGTAGCGGTACGGTGGGAGGAGCGACGACCGTGAACGGAACCTTCGCCCCTGGTCAAAGCCCGGGAACTATGACGTTCGAAAACACGCTGACTCTCGCCGGATCAACGATCATGGAGATCGACGGCAATAGCGGTGCAGGAGTCACCGGCGGTCATGACTTTGTGAACCTGACGGGAGCAGATGTGGCGGGAACGCTCACTTACGGCGGCACAATGACCCTCGACATCGGTACTATTTTCGGTGCGGGCAGTTATTCATGGAATCTCTTCGATTTCGCAAGCGAGTCCGGCTCATTCACCAGTATCACCTTGGCCGACCAGTATTCGGGCAGCTTAACCGACGCCGGCGGCGGTAACTGGGGTCTGACCAGTGGTGACGAAACCTGGTCTTTCTCCGAATCAACGGGCGTCCTTGGCCTAACGGTCATCCCTGAGCCCCACGCTGCACTTCTCAGCAGCCTCGGCCTTCTCGCCCTGCTGCGCCGCCGCCGAAACTGAGGGGCGATCTCGAGTTTCCTGAGCAAGGTGCCCGCAGGTAATGCCGAACACGGCATTGCCGCGGGCTTCCCTCAGGTGTCCCTTCATATCAAATCGCTACGTCCCTGAAATCTACCCTAGCCCGCATACTCCGAGTCTGGATTCTCCATTTTACCGTGCCAGATTCACCAACCCATGTCGCCCAAAATAAAATCCTACTCATCTGATTCTCTCAGCCCGCAGTGTTGCCAAGGTTTCCATCGTTCATTTGGCGGACTTGTTGCAGCAGTCGCTTGCTGGCTGGTCTGCGCGAGTTCCCTGATGGCGGTTGTGGAGGTGGACTTCAGTCATAGCAACTCGGCGGCGACCAACGCGGATCAGAATACCGGCACGATCACCCTAGCGTTCACGGTGGATAGCACGGGCAATGTGACACTTAATGCTTCTTGTGCGAATCCAGGCCCGGCGGCAAACGTCAATGAGTTCGACGGCCCCTGCGGTACGATCAGTGATGCATCCATGTGGGGCCAGAACTTCAGCATTGTGCTGACATCCTCGGGAAGCGGCAGCCTGCGAGTGAGTAATTTGACCACCGGCCTTTCCGTTCAAGGTCAGAGCGCACATCTGCTAGATGCTACCAACGAGCAGATCACCGCTACGGTGAGCGGTCTCGGAACGAAATTCAGGTTGCAGGAACTCGCATACGCAAATGCCACGACCTCGGCTGGCACCCAGATGAACGTCTCGGGAACCGCCTACGACTTGTCGGGCTCTGGCGGCTCGGTCGATATTTCTGCTCAGGAAATCACCGGCAACTTTACCATCAACTCTGCGACAGATGCGGAGGCACAGGGCTTCGTGCTGAGCGGATTTACCTTCGACGTGGTGGGGAGCCCTCCTCCTCCTTTGGAGGCTAATGATGCGGTCGTGAGTTTCGCCAACAGCGGCAATGGATATGGACCGACTCCACCTTTCACCACAGCCAGCGCTGGCACCGCGACCATCACGTTGGGTTTCTCAATCAATGGTGCGGGAGTGATTTCCCTCGACGCGTCCACCTCCAGTAGCGGGATCTTTACTACCATGGTTGCGGAGTGGGACAGTGCCAACGTTGGCTCGGTGGCGGATCCCTCGTTATTAGGGAAATCTTTCACATTGGTGGGCAGCCAGTCCGGCGGAGCAAACCTCACCATCAGTGAGCTCGGCGGCGGCGGCATCGGGATCCAGGGCGAGAACTCCAACCGGGTCGATGGTCTCAACCACGGTACGGACGACGTCAACTCCACTCCAGAAACCCTGACCTGGACGCTCAATGCGCCGGCCGGCCTTGAACTGGTCTTCAAGAGCTGGTCTTTCATAGAGGGCGCAGGCGGGGACATTCGCGTTTCTAATGGAACGATCAACAGCGATTTCCCCAATATGACGGGTGCCACGGGAACGCTTGCCCTACCCGAATTGCTCCTTACCAATGGCGAATCTCTTACCTTCAAAGAGATTCCCGGGATGGGAGCAACCACCGGCGCAGGCATCGCAGGCTTCTCCTTCGCGGTGGCAGCACCCATTGTGCCCGAAGGATTTGATAACGGCGCCGGTAACAACCTTTGGACCAATGCTTCAAACTGGAACCCGGAAGGTGTGCCTGCAGCTCCGAGCAATGCGATTATCGATGGATACAATGTGATCCTAAATAGTGCTGTGGCCTCCGGTCCAGATGAACTCATCATCATCGACGGCTCACTCACCCTCACAGGCAGCGGCGCGCTCTCGATGCAATCAATGACCCTCGGCCGGGATCTCACCAAGAACGTCCGTCTGGTAATCGATGGTTCTGGCGTTTCTTTCGGCAATTCAGGGTCTTCGCTGTCCGATGAATTCGTCATTGGATCCGCTGGTACGGTAGAAAGCTTGCCGGATGCTGACGGTTGCGTGCCGCTTGAACTCGGCACCGCGAAACTCGTGCTCGATCTCGGTTCGCAGTGGATACTGGACGGCATTAATGCCAGCGGCCCATACAACATCGGCGACCGCTTCACTCTAGCGAACTTCGGCTCGATTTCAGGCAGCACCGCTGGCCTCCGCACCCGCAATTTCGACCTGCCTCCCAACCGCCGACTCGAATTGGTGGTGACCTCTACCTCTATTTACTACGAGGTGACTGCCCAGACCGCTGCCACCGGACCGAATATCATCCTCATCAACGTAGACGACATGGCAGGCGGACAGCATTTCGGCTTTGAGGGTAGGAATTGTATCACGCCGACGCTCGATTCCCTCGTCTCGAATGGTCTACGTTTCACCTCGGGCTTCGCTGCCTCGACCGTCTGCGGACCCTCGCGCTACTCGCTCATGACTAGCCGCTGGGCTTCACGCAATACCAGCGAACAGTTCAGCGCCCGCTATCCGGTTGGCACTCTCGGGCGCTTCGGCGTATCCGACACGGAACTCGAGCCCGACGGCCAGAACCTGGGAGCCTGGTTACAGCAGGCAGGCTATCGCACAGGCTTGGTTGGCAAGGGCCACCTTACCGACGATGATCTCATCTCCCCCTCCAATTGGGAGGCCAAGGGCCTGATGACCTACCCGCAGAATGCTGATCCCGCGAGCGACGCCGTCACTAATGCTAAGATGAAGCACAACCACCGCGTGCTCTGCCAACGGATGCAGGCCTTCGGCTTCGACTACGTCGCCAGCTACTACAAGGCCAACCTCAAGGAGCTTCTCAACGATGCCCTCAACGTCCACAACCAAGAGTGGATCACCAAAGGTGCGCTCGACTTCATCGAGGAGAACCACAACGAGCGCTTCTTCCTCTACATGGCGCCGACCATCAATCACGGGCCAGTCAATGACAACCTTACCAAAACGCTGAAAGCCGACAACCGCTATACCAGCGCCGGCTACTTACCAAACGAAGACTACTCATTCATGCCGCCCCGCTCGTCGATCATCAATCAGGTGCAAAACGCCGGGAAGAGCCTGATCTCCGCCCGCGAGACTTGGCTCGACTACTCCATCCAAGCTATCATCAACAAGCTCACCCAGCACGGCATCCGTAACGATACGCTCATTATCTTCACCTCGGACCACGGCGAGAAGACGCTTTCTACCCCGGTCATTTGGGGCAAATCCGGGCTCTACGACCTCGGCATGAAGGTGCCGCTAGTCATGAATTGGCCCAATGGCATCACCTCGCCAGGCCGCACCTATTCGGAAATGGTCAGTCATGTGGACATTGCCCCCACACTGCTCGCTCTGACCGGGGCCTCGAGCCTTCCGACCCGTCCAGTGGATGGCGTCAGCCTAGTGCCGGTGTTCAACGGCAGCAGTGCCGCGGTTCGTAACGACGTGTTCTGCGAGATTGGCTACGCCCGTGCCGTCCGCACCAAGGACCGCAAATACATCGCCGTGCGCTACACACCGGAAATCCATACCAAGATCGCGAACGGCGATACCTGGCCAGAATATAGTGCGAATTCGCAGCCTACGGGAGGAACCATTCCACGGCCATATTATGTCAATAACAGCGGTCTTGGAGCGGGCGTCGCATTAACCAAACCGACCTACTTCGACGATGACCAGCTCTACAACCTCACCACCGATCCGAACGAGAACACCAACCTCTACGGCCAGGATCCCGCCACCGCCTACGACCTCAAGAAACGCCTCGCCAACTACATCGGTGGCATTCCCGGCCGCCCATTCCGCCAGTTCGGCGATTCGTCGACCGATTTTTCGCCGGCACCAGCCTCCTCGCCAACCGCTCCCGGTGCGCTTCAGATGAAGTTTCTCAACCTCAACTCGGTCCAACTCAATTGGTCTGATACCGCCAATAGCGAACTCGGCTACGTCATCCGCAAGACCGTCAACGGCGGCGCTCCGATCATCGTAGGCGAACTGCCCTCCGGTGCGACCACCGCCACCGTCGCGCTCGATCCCGACACCGAGGATATCGTGCTCGAGGTGGCCAGCTACAACGTGCTCGGCGACAGTGGGATCGACGAGGATCTCTTATCCCCCGAATCATGGCGCTATCGGACATTTGGAAACGTCGATCCAACTCTCAGTCTTCCGATTAGCCAATGGAACGAGGATTCCGACGGCGATGGCGTTGAGACGATCTGGGAGTATGCCTATGGCACCAACCCGCTGCTCGGTTCGTCCGTTGCGCACCCCGAAATGAGGATTGGTTCTCAGGATGGTGATTCCTTCCTTGAATATTTCGTGCCCCGCCAGCGCCGTCGTGGCCTAGATTTCGTTGGCTCGGTCTCATCGAGCCTTGCCTCCGACTGGCAGAGCGGTCCGGATCATTGTGTGGTCGTGGAGGACGAAGAAGATCATATCATTCTCCGAAGCATGTCGCCAATGACTGATCAACCTCGCCAATTCATCCGAGCTGAAATCGTCAATCCGCCCACCAGCGAACCGTGAATTTTTTATGAGACTAATCAACAGTCGCCATTTTGAGTATCCCAGAGACCCCACGCACACCCTAATGGCAATAACCCAATGATAGGCGACGAAAGATGATCGTAGTGATTCGCACGCTTCCCGTGACTCTCAAGCAAAGCCTCCCCCGGGGCTTTGCCTTGGTTGTCACGTTATCCTTGCTGGTGCTCTTGACGGTTGTGGCAATCGGCCTGCTCTCTTTGTCGGGGATTACACTTCGTAGCAGTTCACAGAGTGCTGCAATGTCCGAGGCTCGTGCCAACGCCCGCTTAGCGCTGATGCTTGCCCTTGGGGAACTGCAGAAGGAGCTAGGGCCGGACCAGCGGATTTCTGCGCCCGGAGGCCAGCAACTCGAGGAGGGAGATAAGGCCGCCGGAGGTCAATGGGTTGGTGTTTATGAGGCTTGGCCAGCGGGGGATGAAACGCGCCCATCACCGAAATTTCGCCGTTGGCTGATCTCCGGTGATGAGAGCATCGTCACCAATTCTTCTTCTGCTACTTCATTGTCACCGTCAGCGAACAAAGTTCCGCTGGTGGCTGCCGTTGATGATCACAATGCGGTGGAAGCGGGTATCATAAGGACCTCCAAGGGAGCCTCTGCCTGGTGGGTGGGAGACCAAAACATGAAAGCCAAGCTGGGCGGAGCACTGAAGCCGGCCGGTGATTCTGAAATGGCTGCCAATCGCCTTCAGTCCGCACCGCGTGCTGCGCATGAGGTTTTCATCGGTGGTGCCGCAGTCGCTGCCGATGCTCCGCAACTGGATCGTCTGGCATCCGCACAAACTATCGAACTCCTAAGTCCGCAGGTGAAACCGCTTTTTCATGATGCCACAGTGGTCTCGCTAGGACTGCTGACCAACGTGCGCGCCGGCGGATTCCGCAAGGATCTCAATTTTCTAATGGAAACTCCCAAGCCGCAGCCCAACACCCCAGAAGTTGCCCCGCTTTACAAAGCGGGTTCCACGGCGGGCATCAACCTTGGTGAACTGTGGGTCGATCACAATATATGGGCTGAGCTCGAATACCCCTCCAGTCCTCCTAAACATGCTGATGGCGGAACGATTCCATCCGGAATGCCTTTCCTAGTATGCACTGCGGAAAAGAATGATTCTTTTCTGCTCTACAAACACTTGCCCAGACTCCAGCTCACCTTGCTGTACTCTCTGATCAGCAAAAGCCGTATGGTAGACGGCAAGAAGGTCTATGACCTCTTCCTTGTCGCCGATCCGGTGTTCACGATCTGGAATCCCTTCGACGTCTGCCTTCATGTGCCCACTTCCGCCTTTGCCACCTTCAAGAGTTGGGCCATTCCCTACGATTTGAACATGAAACTGGAAAACGGCCCACCGGGCAGCAAGACCTCGTTCAGCAGATCCATCAAACAACTTTCAAACGACCGGCTGTTTTTCTTCTATGGTCAACTAGGGCGCGGGCAGAATCTCGTTCTGCGACCTGGGGAGGTTCAGGTCATCGCACAGGGATTCGGTGACAGCATCAAGAACCCGGGCAAGGGTGCCTGGCAGTTCGATGGAAAACTCGGCTGGGAGTTCGCCTCAGGTTACGCCTATCCCATTCCTTACGAAACGAATCCTCGCCTGATGGACGGCACGCAGAGGATCACATATTCGATGACGCCCAACACCATCAAGAGTGACGCCGGACTGTTTCTATGGAGTTATAACATCGGCGAACTGGTGGATTCCTCCGGCGTCGCCAAATACGTTGGAAGCTTCAACATCGACCTAGTTTATTCCCGCCTTCCTGGCGAGACGGCGATATCTGCGAATGAGTTTCCTAATGTGCTACCATCCCTGCCGCTCGATCCCTCGGCGGGCAATACGATCGCACAATTGGAAAATAATAAATGGCCGATCTGTGTGTTCACTTACGGATTGCGGACCGAGTCGGATCCTATGTTTGAAGGTGGTGGAAATCCGGGAACACGCTTCACTGGACGTGCTATGCTTCGGGCCAACGAAACCTCGGTGTCCCAAGATCTTTACAATCTCGCTCCAGATATCCTTCGCACCTCGCCCCTTCAGGTCGGCATGCGCCGGGTAAATAGCCTGAATAGTCCGATCATCGAATGTGATGCAAACGGGCTGGGTTACTATGGTGCTGAGTATGGCGCAGCCGGTGGCGTCTCCCATGTGATCACGCGCTCCATCCCGCGGGCGCCGATCCATTCGCTCGGTGCCCTGCAGCACGCCGCCGCCGAAGGGACTAGGTTTGGCCAGCCACGAGGCGAACGCTCATGGTTCATGCAGCCATCCATTAGCCATGCGATCTCCAACTCGTTCGCGCCATCATGCTTCGCGCCATCCGAGGTGCGCGGCCAGCTTGCCGGGCGTGATGCGGCGGATCATTCGTATCTCTCGAATCTCGCGCTCTGGGACAATTACTTTTACTCCTCGATCAAACCGCGCACGACCTCCGCCAATAAAAACGCTACAACGGCCTACAAGGAACAGAAGGCGCGTCTGGAGGACTTCCTTGCCGCTGGATCTCCTACCTATCAACCACTACCCAACGAGCGGATGAAACCGTGGATCAGTGACCCCGCGGCAACCGTTAACGCGATTTTCCCTTCGACCAAACCTGCCGATGATGCTGCTGATCGTATCGCGTCTTTTCTGATGGTGGATGGCATGTTCAACGTCAATTCCACCTCGGTGGCGGCATGGCAGGGTTTTCTATCAGGCCTCAAGGGCGGTAAGGTTCCCGTCAACGAGACTCCCTCCCTCAAGAAGGATGCGGATCTGGTTGATACAGAAAAAACCCCGGTCGCGTCACTGCTCACGCCGGCTGCCGGTGAGATCGATCCCATCACGCTCACAGACTCCGCGGATCGCGACCAGTGGCTCGGATTTCGTAGTCTTGATGATGGTCAAATCGAGGAACTCGCTAAGGCCGTCGTCAAGCAAGTGCGTCTGCGCGGCCCCTTCCTTTCCATCGCGGACTTCATCAACCGGCGTCCGGGCAACGACAAAGATCTCGCCTTGTCGGGGCCGCTTCAAAGCGCGCTTGATGACAAGGAGGTTTCCATCAATGAGGCCTACCGCGATGGTGGGCGCTCTCTCAGTGTAGCCGAGGCTGCTGCCCAAGGATTTCCTTTTCCCGAGGCGGAAGCTGGTGCCAAGGCGGTCTGCTCTCCAGGGTATGTAAAACAAGGTGATCTACTCACTACCCTCGGCCCCCTAATCAACGTTCGAGGGGACACCTTTGTCATCCGTAGTTACGGCGAGGCGCGCGATGCAACGGGCAACAAAGTGCTGGCGCGCGCATGGTGCGAAGCCGTGGTCCAGCGTGTGCCGGACTTCGTCGATCCCTCCGACGAAGCTCACAAGCCTGTTCCGAAATCCAAGATCAACCTCGCTTTCGGACGACGCTTTAACATCGTTTCTTTCCGTTATCTCGATCCCCGAGAAGTCATCTGAAACCATCGACCGCATCCGCCACTCGTTTCATGTTCCGTCGTATTGCCGCCGTACAAACAGCCGCTGTCTGTTTCTTCTCAAGTCTGACTTTCAGTGCGGAGTCTGCTGGTCCCGGCATCCGGGCTTTGCTACTCGTGCCCGGAGGACCCGTTATCAAACTCCACCCGATGTCCGGGGAAACGGTGGGCGAAGCGGTGCTGGTCGGCGCACGTGGCCTGAGTGAATCCTTTAGACCCACTGCCCGTGAATTCTCCCTCGCTATCCCGGACATCAAGCAGAAGTCCGGCTATCGCCCTTTGGGCAAGGTCTCACTTCCGGAGCAGGGCAAGGATTTCATCATTCTGCTGGAACCTGACAAACAGACTTTCAAGGTTCATGTCGTCGATAGCCGTGAGTCCCGTTTCGGCGCGGACTCTGTTCTGTTTTTCAACGCATCGGACACCATTCTCGGAGCGGCTCTCGGTGCCAACAAGGTTATCATCAAGCCTCGCGTCGCGGTCTTTGCCAAGCCGCCACCACGTGGTGCCAAGCCCTTCTATCAGGTTACATTCTATCAACCTGACAATAGCAAGGCGCGCCCCTTTACAAATACACGCTGGCCGCATCGGGACACAAGCCGCTGCTATGTGTTCTTTTATCGCAGCAAAACCGGACGGCTAACCTATCAGGCGGTGGACGAGAGTCTGGTTCCCGTCGCCCCAGCCGAATGAATCCGCCCGCTCTCTTGATCAAACCATCCAAATTCATGAAACCTTCGCTTTCCTCGATGTTACCTGCCATCGGTATTTTACTCTGTGCCGTTGCGGATGCATGTGGGGCGGAGAAGGAGATCGCCCTCCGCCTGCTGGCCTGCGAAGTAAGTAAGGAGCCCATGAAGGTGATTGTCGTGACAAAGAATTCGTCGTCCGCCGAGATGGAAGTGCCTTCTGCATCATTCTCCCCGCCGGTGGCGGTCTCCGGGCGCGCGGTGGAGATCAAAGCTCCGGGTGCCGGCGAAACGTTCTGTACCGCCACTCTGCCTGAGAAGGGGCAATCCTTTGCCCTTTTGCTGGCCTCAAAAACACCTAACGGTCTCGCTCCCGTGGTGGTCCGGTTGGATGACGACGCATTCCAACCCGGCGATTTTCAATTCATCAACCGCTCCGGCAAAACTGTCGTAGTCAAACTCGGCGGTACCGAGGTCGTGATTGATGCGGACGGCATCTCGAAGGCCCGCCCCACCGATCCCGCCAACAACGGCTACTACCTTGTTACCATGAGTACCCGCAGCGAAAAGGGTGACAAGGTAATAGCCTCCACTCGCTGGCCCTTGGACGACTCGAAGCGAGGGTATATCCTGTTTCTCGCCAAGCCGAGCGGACGTGTCACCTACCGCTCGGTCGAAGAATTCGTCGCGAAGCCGTAAGGGGGAATCCTCTTTTGGACAGCAAGTAGTTCGTGGATTGGAGCAAGGGAGAAAGCGGGCAGTTCATCTCGACGGATCGACCTACAAGCAGTTGAACTCGTCGAACAAGACGGTCAGCCCCTGACCGAAGTTCTACAGCCGTTCAGTTGGATATAGATTTTCCAAGCCCCCCGAAGGGAGGGATGTGGATGAAAAGCTAGGTCACCCAGTCATCTCAGGGCTTGAGCGCCTGATCCACATAGCCATACCAAGTGTTGAAAGCTTCGCGATCGATACCGAAGATGACGATCGCTCCGTTCATGCGGTCACCCCGGTTTTCCCAGCGCATCCGGAAGGTGAACTCGTATGCGCATCCTACCATAAGCAACATAGGCTGCCAGAGTTGCGCCGACTCGAGGTTCGAGGTCTTGTCGTTCATCTCCATGCCAAAAAAACGCCTGCCGTGTGCGCCGCCGCCCTCGCCCGGGCTCCGATCGCCGCCGATGTTTCCGTAAAATGCCATGGTGCCTAGAGCGTCTCTTGTGCGTTGAAACCACCATCTTTGATCAGGTTCCAAGCCTGCTTCTCGGTGTCACTTTCACCCTGAACCTCGGCGACTAGGAAATCATCGAGGATCAGAGCCTTGCAGCCTGGCATTTGATTGAGCAGCTGTTGTGCGTAGGCGAGGCTGTGCTGGTCTGGGGAGGGTCACGTAGAAGCGTAATTTAAGCTGCTTGCATCGCTTCGAAAAGCGAATCGCGTGTGGCTCACGCAGTCGCCGGTTCCTTTCTGATACCGCACCTAGACGGAAGCCTTGTAACTTTTTTCGGCTTACAGCTTCAACCGCTATCCTTGGGTGACGAACTCGAAGCCTATCGCTTCCACTGGCAGGCCAAATATCACTCCTTCTTTGTGTATCGAGTCTCGCCCTCGCCGATGCAGGGGACGACGAGCTAATCTTGGATCTCGCCGCGTTCAGAGCGGTGAACCTCCTAACCCACCGATGTCGTTCCGGTCGCCAACACTATGGCCAGTGTACTTCGGAACCCGGGTAAGTAAGAAATACGACTCGGCAGCCGAGTGGAGTCCAGTGGAAACAGGATACTGATAAGGCCGCTAGCTAGGAGCTGTCAGAGGTTCTCTCCTTCGGTGGCATCGATGGGCCCAAGGTAAGGCTACTCCGGCGTCTCTTCCCAGTTGCGTCCCTGGTTGGCAATGTCGTCGAGGTGCTTCATGTGGCCGAGGCTGCGGGCGTGGGGGATGTCCGGCGTCCATAGGCGGCGCGGTGGCGCGTTGCCCCAAGCCGGGCGGTTCATGCCGACATAGTGATCGAACACGACCGGCGGCTTTGCCTGGTGGTCGGAGACCTGCTCGCAACGAATGGGGTCGAGCGCCTGATCGACCCGCAAGATGAAGTGGAAATCGTGCCACCCTTGATCCGAGTGGCGGCGCGAGAAGGCGGGCGTGAGCGTGCTGTCTCCGGTCCAGGCCATCAGCGGCGAGCGGAGCAGCGAGAATTGCCAAGTGTCGCCATGGAGTCTCGAACTGTAGGCATCGGGCGTGTGCAGGCTCAGGCTGTGGTCTCGGGCTTGTACGCTGTCCCAGCCGCAGAACGGCATCTCGTCGGGACCGGGCGCGCGTTTCACGTGACCGCCGGCCAAACCACTGGTCCACCCGCTTGGGGCGGCGGCGAGTTGAATGGGCATCTGCAGCATCTTGTGGCGCTCGGCGAAGACCACCTGCAGGTGCAGATGGATCTCCGGTTTTCCGGCATAAACCGTGACGCCGAGACGCACCTTCGAATCCCCGATGACTTGATCGGTGAAAATTCTCGCGCGCAGCGGACCACTGTCCTCGATCACCCAGTCGAGGTCCTTGAGCCCGGAGGTGATCTCTTCGTTGAAGCCGGTCTGATGGAACACCCAGGTATCGCCGTGCTCCTCCCGCAGGTGGAGCGAAAGCCCTTCGCGGCCGAACAACTCGCGCCCCTGCCATTTCAGCGAGGCGATTCCCTGCGGCCCGGTTTCCAGCATGAGATCCCCGCTGGTGATGGCGTTGCGATCCACCACCACGGGAACGTCGGGCAATGGGGTGGGGGATGAGGCGCCATCCAGCAGCTTGAGCACCCGCTGCCCCTGCGCGGGGATTTTCATCGGCAGCACCGCACGGTGAATCATCGAGCCCGCATTCGGCTCCGAGGTGACGAGTTGGAAGGGCACGGGTTGTCCGTTTTCATCAGCGAACCAGCGGTCGCGCCAGTCGTCGAAGTCGATGAACGGCTCGCATTCGATGTGGCCGTCGAATCCGTGTGCGGAACCATTGAGGAGCACCAGGCGATGCGCATCCTCGCCGGGCAGGTCCGTTCGGGCATGCCGGCGGGTGATGCGGACGATCTCCTCCTCACCGACGATGCTCGCACGCCCTTGCATGTGGCGGGTCGAAATATAAGACGATGGCACGCTAGTGCCCGCCAGGATGTCGTGGAATTGAGTGAACGCAAAATCCTTCCATGCTCCATTGATGCGCGCGATCGAGGAGGTCTTGGCTTTTTCATCCGTGCTGAATGCATGTGCAAGCTCCTCAGCCTGTTCCAGTAAGCGTTCACCCCGATGCTGCACCTGCTTGATTTCATGCATTACGCTGTAGCAGCCAGGGAAGGTTTTTTGCAGCTCATAGTCCACCACAGGCAAAAACTCGCGGTGTGCTTCTGCTTCGTCATAGAAATCATCGACGGTGCTGAAGCGCAGCTCAACATCCTCGAATGCATCCCGGTGTTCGAGTAGCCACTCGATGTTGGCCTTGGTGGGACCGCCGCCATGGTTTCCCAATCCGTAAAACATCATCGTGTGTCTTAACTCCGGATTTGCCGCCTTCAAGGTCAGGTCAATCTGTCCGTGAAGTTCGTCGCTCCGCGTCACATAGGCCGGCGCAATGCGGAAACCAATGACCTCCGCTCCACCTGTACCACGCCATCGGAAAGTCTGGGCGGGCAAGCTTACCTGGCTCTCATTCGGACGATGGAAAACATAGCCGCGGTAGCCTAGCTCGTGTAGTAGATCTGGAAGGGTGGCCGGGTGGCCAAAGGTGTCAACGTTGTAAGCGACCGTAGGTTTAATGCCAAATCGGTCATTGAAGTAACGCTGACCAAGTTCGATCTGCTTGCGCCAACCAGCCGTCGTAGGAAGGTTCGCATCGGGTTGTATCCACTGGCCCCCCGCGATCGACCAACGCCCGGCTTCGACTAACTCGCGAACGGCAGCAAAAAGCCCGGGATCAAGATCCTCGACCCACTCGTAAAGCCATGCTTCTCCTCTAGTGTAGCGGAACTCGGAGTATTCGTGACAGCGGTCTACTGCTGATCTGAACGTAGCAAGCGCTTCGTCGATCCCAGCCTGCCAGTTCCATAGCCAGATGGGATCAAGGTGTGCGTTGGCGATGAGGTGGACGACGTTTTTGGGCATGGAAGGTTGGAGTTGGAAGTGCGATTGTCCGTATCGAAGTGCTCGCTGAGCCGGTCAAACTGTCACGCTTGAATGGCTGAGTAAACGATAAATCACAAATATCGTAATTTCGTTGTTTTGGGCGATTGGAGAAGGTGGGTTCAATGCTCCATCACGAGCTTGTTTCGTCTATAAATGAATTTCCTGAAGAAAATTCTTGCGCTGCTCAATCGACTGATTAAACGTTCTTTCGCTTTCAACGTTGCGTCACGTTGTAATACTGGCGTCCGCAGTCTGCGCGGTGTTACACTACGGCTGCAAAAGACAATCGATACGAACAACTGCCAATCCCGGATACGGATTCGGAACCCATTCATCCACAATTTGTTCCCACAAGCCCCTATCTAGCACTGCTTTCGTTAGCTCGCGACCCAACACCGTTTGCCCATGAAATCCAGATTCACATCATCGCTGACAGCACTTGCTTCATACGCCATGTTTCTCGTCTTGTCTGAGAGTCCAACCAAAGCGGCGGCTCTGACATGGGATTTAACGACCGACGACGGTGCAGTTGTCACCGCAGGCAGCGGTGGTTGGAATCTGACCGCAGGGAATACGGTCTGGAACGACGGCTTCACGCCGAATGTCATCTGGAGCCAGACCAGCACCACCGATGGCAGCAACACCGCCACCTTTGCCGGGGCGGATGGCACTCTTAACCAGTATGTGGTCACTCTCGGCACGCAAGTGGCCGCCGAATCTCTCACCTTCAGCTCCAGCGGCTACCAGATCATCGGAAGCACGCTGGCGCTGATCGTGTCGCCGACAGCACCCATTTCGAACGGAGCCATTACAGTGGCCGCCGGCAAGACTGCCACCATCAACTCGACTCTTCGCTATGCCCACAACACCGCCGCAAACGTGAGCGTGGGATCAGGCGGCACACTCAATCTCGGTGGTGGCACCGCGGCAAGCAACAACCCTCAATGGCAACTCAGCGGTGCGGGCACGCTGAATCTTTCCGCCGGAACCTTCACCAACAACATCGGTAACTTCAATGTCGCCGCGATCAACCTGACCGGCGGAGCCCACGCGATTACTCCTGGCAACAACAACGGAGCGAATATCGGCAATGCAGCCGGGCAGAACGTCAGTTACACGGTATCCGGAACGGGTATCTTGACGGTAAACAACAATACGTCCAGCGGCACCGGAACCGGCCCCAGTTGGCTGCGTCTCGGCAATGGTGATACAGGTGCCAATGAAGCCCAATTGACGGTTCAAGCAGGAGGGGCGGTGAGCATTGGCATAAGCAAGTATGGGGAACTTCAGATCTCAGGTTCGGCCACTTCCAACGGCAAACTGGATGTGCAAGGTGGCGCCCTCACGATCGGCGCAGGGGTGCCCGCTTCCAACAAGATCTACCTATTTAAAAACGGTTCCAGCGCTGATTATGCCGCCGTACTGACACAGTCCGGCGGCACGGTGACGGCCAATGGAATCCAGTTCGGCGGCGACAACGGCAGCTATGATGCCGCCTCCTCCGCGACACTGGCTCTCAGCAGCGGAAATCTCTTTGTCGGCGCTCAAGGGATGATACTTGGCTCCAGTGCCAGCAACCTGCCAGTGATCATCCAGCTCCAAGGTGGCACGCTCGGCGCTTCGGCCACTTGGTCGTCCTCCTTGGATATGAAACTCGGCACCGCCACCATCCGGGCCGCAAACAGTGGCGGTACGGCGCAGAATATTACCCTCGCGGGCGTTCTTTCTGACGATGGCGGAACCGGCTCTCTCATCAAGACCGGTGCCGGCACGCTTGCCCTTTCCGGTGCCGGTGATAACACCTTCACCGGCGCAACCACCGTCAGCGCTGGCACACTCGACCTCGGCAAGGTGAATGCCGTGAGCAGTTCCAGTTCGCTCACCATCGCCAACGGCGCGGGGCTGGCACTCAGCACCAGTTCCAGCACCGTGCCCAACCTCACGGTCGAAGGCACAGGCGCGCTCAGTTTCAATGTCGCTGATGGCTACAGCCTCACGGTCAGCGGCACGGACGGCGTGACGAACAACGGCGCGGCCGGGTCGGTCACCATCAACATCACCGGCAGCAGCACCCGCCAACGGCACCTATACCCTGATGGGTTACAGCGGCACCCTGCAAGGCAGCGGCTTCAGTGCTTATGCCCTTGGCAGTGTCCCCGCAGGCAAGTCTTACGCGCTGAACGATACCGGCAGCGCCGTGCAACTGGTTGTCTCGAGCGCTTTCGCCTGGACCGGTGCGCAGAGCAGCGAGTGGAGCACGGCCATCATCGCCGATTCTAAAAACTGGAGTCTGGATGGCGGTCCGGCTGATTATGCGGATGGCCTCGCCGTGTTCTTCGACGACACCGCCACCAACAAAACCGTGGAAATCACGGGAGCGGATGTGACGCCGCAGTCGGTGGAATTCAGCAGCGGCGCCTACACGCTGCAAGGCACCAGCAAGATTGCCGGTCCTGCACCAGTCACGGTGGCGGCCGCAGCCACGCTCAAGCTCGGCTCCTCGGATGTGCTGCCGGACGGCGCCGGTACGGGCAATCTTACGGTCGATGGCATCCTCGACCTCAATGGTTTCTCGGACACCATCAATGCCTTGGGCGGCAATGGCATGGTGGACAACACCGCTGCCGCCGCCACTTCCACCCTGACCGTAGGCGCGGGCGCTGGTGGCAATTTCGGCGGAACGATCATGAACTCGGTCGGCACCCTAGCTTTGGTCAAGGCTGGCGCCACCGACTTCACCCTGAGTGGAAACAACACCTACAGCGGGGCCACCACCGTCAACCAGAACCGCCTTTTCATCACCAGCAGTGCCGCGTTTTCTCCAAACACTGCGGTCACGGTCAACAACGGAGCCTCCTTTGTTCTGAGCGCCAGCGGCAACCCTGCCTTCAGCCAGAGTGTCACGCTCGCGTCCGGAGCGAATCTGGCGCTGCGTCAAGCCGCTACCCTTAGCAATGTCACCCTGCCGACCTCCGGAAGCGTCATTTTCAACTTCGACGATGTCGCCACGCAGGCCCTCAGCCTGGCCAGCGATGTCACCCTGAGCGGCAGCTTGGGGGTTCAGATCGGCGGTGGAGCCGGAACACCGGGTGCTATTACCCTAACGGGAATCCTCAGCGGCAGCGGAAGTTTGTTGAAGGATGGCCCCGGGCAACTGTCTCTCGGAGGCGCGAACACATTTGACGGTGGCGTGACCCTCAGGAACGGCACTATCAACGCGATCACCAACAACTCCGCACTGGGCACGGGCACGGTCACCTTGGGTGGTGCCGGCTCTACCGGGGCGACTTTCCTCACCGGCAGGGCGATCGCCAACCCCATCACCATCGACCCTCCCGACAGCGGCTCGGTTGTGATTGGCGCGAACGGCAACGGCTCGGGTTACGGTCTGTCCGGCGGCATCTTCTTGAATGGCGACCTTACCATCCAGACATTCAACAACCCGGCCAATCCGGGGGTCGTGGCCACCGGTGGCATTACCGGTGGCATCACCGGCACCGGCAATGTGGTTCTCAATAATAACGGTCTGTCCGCCAATGTCTTTAACCTCACGACCACGGCGATCAACCACAGCGGCAGTCTTACCCTGCAAGGCACCGCCACCGGAAATACCAACATCGGAGCGGTCATCGGCTCGAATGTCACTGGCATTACGCAGAACAGCGCGACATCCCCCATGATCCTCGGCGGCGCAAACACCTATGCCTGCAACCTCACCATCAACGCAGGCACGGTCCGGATCTCCAACAATTCCAACACCGCAAACGACACCTCTACCGTGACCATCGCCGCGAGCGGCGCGACCCTGGATCTCACCTATATCGGCACCGACGCCGTGGACAAACTGGTCATTGATACCAACGAGCAGCCAGCCGGAATATACGGAAAACTGGGTTCGGTTTCACCAATCATCGGCATTTCCCAGATCACCGGTGACGGAACGCTGACCGTGGGCGCAGGCTCGTCCAATTTCGCTTCATGGGCGAACGATCCATTGAAAGGCAACATCCCCGGCGAACCGGCCAACGGCGACTTCGACAACGACGGCATCCCCAACATCATCGAATACGCCCTCGGCCTGGATCCACGGGTCTCCAGTCAGCCCGCAGGCACGTTTTCCGGAAATACGATCACCTACACCAAGGGTGCCGATGCGATTGCCAACGGCGACGTCTCCTGGGTGATTGAAACCTCGGAAACCCTTGTCAGTGGTTCGTGGATCGCTGAGCCCGTGGTTCCGGGTGATACCATCTCCTACACCTTCACACCTGGTAACCCGGCGAAAAAATTCGCCCGCCTCAAAGTGACACAGATTCCCTGATTCGTCATCCATGTTGCTGCATCGTCCTAATTCCAAACTGGTCAAGCCGGTCGCCAATTCACAAGCTCCGCGCATGTCCATTGCCAACGGAGGTGCGAAACTCCGCGATATCGCCGAACTGCTCGGTTGCTCGGTTGCCACGGTGTCCAACGCCATCAACGGCCGTGGCCGGATCAGCGTGGAGATGCGGCAGCAGATCCTCGACAAGTGTGCCGAGTTGAATTTTGTCCCGAATTCCGCAGGACGCAGCCTGCGCCTGCAGCGGACCGATGCCGTCGGGGTGATCTACGCCCCGTCGTTCGCCGAACTGTTCGGCAACGTCTTCTACGCCCGCATCATGGAAGGCTTGTCGGAAACCTTCGGCGAGGCCGGCCTCGATCTGGTGCTCGGCAATCGCAGGGACGCCGACGGAATGCCCTCAGTAATTCGCCAAGGCAAGGTCGATGCTCTTGTGGTATTGGCCGGCGTGTTCACCGCAGCCGATTACGAGACGCTGCGTCATTGTCCGGTGCCGCTCTGCATCGTGGATGGTTGTGTCCGTTCGTTCGATGCTGATTCGTTGACCACTGATGGCTTCGGCGGCGGGCAGCAGGTGGCGGAGCACCTCTATCAATATGGTCATCGCAAGGTCGTGATGATTGCCTACCGCCATCCACTCTATAACATCGAGCAGCGCATCGCAGGATTCTTTTCCGGGCTGCGCTCCTGCGGGATCGAAGCCAGCGAGGCGGATTCCCTCATCCGGGTAGATAACGACAAGGAGGCAGCCGACGAACTCCTCGCGCGTCTCAACTCCGAGAACCCACCAACCGCGGTCTTCGCGGTGAACGATACGATGGCTCTGAATCTGATGGATGCCCTAGAACAGGCCGGTCTGTCCATACCGGACGATGTGTCCATCGTTGGCTTCGACGACGATCCGATGGCCGTCCGCGCCCGACCGCCATTGACCACCGTCAGTCTGAAGAAACGCGACATCGGGGCGGTGAGCGCAGGCCTCGTGCTCGACCGCCTCGCGCATCCCGATAAACCCGTCGTCCATCAGGTGCAACCGACCCGCTTGGTCGTCAGAGAGTCGGTCGCCCATCGCTAACTGCAAAATTCAATCTTAATTACCCAACTGTGCCTTGAAGAGAAAACGTTTCACCAGCCACGGAATGTCATGCATCCCATCTGAATCTAGTAGTTTTTGGCTCGTAAGACTTTGTGGACTGTTGCTGGTGTTTCTGGGACTGGCGCTCTCTTGCAGTGCGGCCCGCAGACCCAATGTGATACTCATCATCACCGATGACCAGAGCCCGCGCAATCTGCCGACGCCCGAGTATGCAACATTGGTTTCACCGCCGGGTTTCGGCTTTGGTGGCGACCGGGTGCTCACGCCGCACATCGACCGTTTGGCACGCGAGGGCATGGTGATGAGCAATGCGAATGTATCGTGTCCCGTTTGCTCACCCTCCCGCTACACCACCCTGACCGGCCGTTTCGCGACGAGGAGCCAGGGAGAGGTATTCAAGCGCTTGTTTCCCTTCGGCACGATGGCGCGTCCGGAAAACAACGTGGAACTCGGCAATGATGAAGCGAACCTGCCACGCCTGCTTCAAGCCGCGGGTTATACGACCGCATGGGTCGGAAAATGCCACATTCTCGATCAGGAAATCCTCGAAAAACCCAAACTCTGGGGAACCGCTGCCGCACCAGGCTTGAAACGCTATCCACTTGAAAGCGACCCAAGAACCAACCCGAAGACCAATCAGGCAATGCGCGACAACCAGCAGTGGTGGCGTTCTCGCATCCGCAAGGAGGGCTTCGACTGGGTTGGCGCTGTTTATCCCGGCAACCTGCTCGAACTTTTCAATAGGCCGTCCAATGTCCACAACGTCGAATGGACCACCCGCTCGGTGCTCGATTTCCTCAACACGCATTCTCCCGATGGTGAGCAGCCCTTTTTCCTCTATTACGGCACCACCATACCGCACGGTCCGGATCCATGGGCCAAGTCAAAAACGGGATTCAATAATGGTATCGACTCCGATCCCGGCTATACCGGTGAAGGCTATCGAACCGATCTTGACTACTCATTTATGCCCTCGCGCTCTTCGATCAAGAAGGAGGTCGCCGCAGCTGGCTTCGATGTGAAACACGCATGGCTAACGTGGTTCGACCACTCGATCGGCGCGATCCTGCGCAAACTCGATGAACGCGGTCTCGCGCGTGACACCGTGGTGATCGTTACCTCCGACCACGGCACCTGGCGATACGGCAAGACGACGCTTTATGAGGGAGGCCTCAAGGTGCCGCTGGTGATGCGCTGGCCGGCCGGGATCCGTCCGGGTTCGAGCTACCCTCATCTGGTTCTAAACACGGACTACGCCGCCACCCTCCTCGATCTCGCCGGTGCCAAGTTGCCTGAATCCTACAAGCTCGATGGTCTATCTTTGGCCCCTGTGCTGCGCGGCGAGCAATCCGGCCCCTTGCGTGAGGAAACCTTCCACGAGATCGGCTTCGCACGCGCCGTGAAGACATCGAAGTGGAAATACATCGCCGTGCGCTATCCACAAGAAATTCAGCGCCGCATCGATGCTGGCGAAAAGTTCCCAGCCTTTGGTGATGCTCCGCCGAATCCTCTTCCTTATCTGGTAGCCAACAAACACCTTGGATATCACAGCTCACGCCACAACCCGAACTATTTCCAGAAGGATCAACTCTACGATCTTGAGAACGATCCTCAGGAAAAAACCAATCTCATCGATCGCCATCCCGAAGTGGTCGCCGATCTCAAGGCACGCCTCAGAAAGTACCTCATTACTTTTCCGGACAGGCCTTTCGGAGAATTCACCCGCTAAACCCAAATGACACTCACAAGCTACTTCGGAATCATCGACTATGTCTTCATGGGGCTCTATGTCCTCGTCTTGATTTTCCTCGGATTCTATCTCAAGCGCCTCGCTTCACGCAGTCTTGATAATTATATCTGCGGTGGAAAAAACATCCCGTGGTGGGCGATGGGAATCTCCGGGATGGCAAGTTTTCTGGATCTCGCCGGGACTGCCGTGATTGTCTCCTTTCTTTTCCTGATGGGACCCAAGGGCTTGTTCGTCGAGTTTCGCGGCGGTGCGGTGCTGGTGCTGCCCTTCATGATGCTGTGGACCGGAAAATGGCATCGCCGTTCCGGTTGTCTCACCGGTGCCCAATGGAATATCTACCGCTTCGGCGATTGTTGGGGTGGTCGGGCTTCGCAATTGATGGGCGTGATCGCCACGGTCCTCACTACCATCGGCATGCTCGCCTATCTGATCATCGGCGCTGGGATCTTCCTCTCGACCTTCCTGCCATTTTCGCCGGAAGCCTGTTCGCTGACCTTGCTGGTGATGGCCACGCTCTACACGATGATGTCCGGATTCTATGGCGTGATTTTCACCGATCTCTTCCAAGTCGCCATCATCCTCGTGGCGGTGATCTATGTCTCCGTTAAGGCCTTCAACGGGGTGAGCGATGCCGGAGAAATCTCGCAGGTCGCTATGAAGGTGACTGGCAGTCCGGACTGGATCAACGCCGCGCCACAATGGAATGTCCATGTGCCAGAAGGATACGAGGTTTACAAACACCTGTTCATCTTTGCTTCCTTCTATCTGCTCCGGACTATCGTCGCCGGACTCGGCACCGGTGCGGACCCGCGCTACTTCGGCGCGAAGAACGACCGCGAGTGCGGCAAACTCTCGATGCTGTGGACTGTCCTGATGACCGTGCGCTGGCCGATGATGATCGGCATCGCCGTGATGGGGCTCTATCTGGTGAATGACTTGCTGCCGGAGCAAGCAAAGCTCAAGGAGGCGGCCGCGTTGATCCACAACGCTCACCCGGAAACCGCCAAGCCTCAATGGGGCACGCTCATTTCCTCGATTGCCAACACACCCGACAAGCAAGACCCCGCGTTGGTTGGCTCATTGAAATCCCTGCTCGGCGAGGACAAGTGGGCGGAGAAGTTGAACTTGCTCAGTTATGAAGGAACCGTGAATCCTGAGAAAATACTATCAGCGGTACTGATGATGTCGGTGGCGGAGGGAATGCGCGGCGTGCTGGTGATTGCATTGATTGCTGCCGCGCTTTCCACCTTTGGCAGTTGGGTAAATTTGGCAACCGGACAGTTTGTGAATGATTTCTATAAGATATGGGTCCGCCCGCAGGCACAGACTCGCGAGTTGATCTTCGCCAGTTGGGGAACGGTGGCGGGGATTGTGACATGCAGCTTCCTGTTTTCGCTCACCCTGGACAGCATCAATGACATCTGGGGATGGATGATGATGGGCTTCGGCGCGGGCTTCCTTGTGCCGGCATTCCTGCGTCTCTATTGGTGGCGTTTCAATGGAACCGCCAGCGCGATCGGCACACTGATCGGCATCACGGCGGCCATCGTCCAGCGCTTGCTCTGGCCTGATCTCAACGAGGTCTGGCAGTTTGTGTTCGTGCTGACTGTTGGTTTCGTTAGTTCGGTCACCGTGGCGCTGCTCACGGAACCCACCAACCCAAAGGTGCTTCGCAAGATGTATCTGGAAACCCGCCCCTTTGGCGTGTGGGGACATTTGAAAAACACGCTTTCTCCGGAACAGCGCGCCAAAACCTCCCGCGAACACCGCCAGGACCTCCTCGCGTTGCCGTTCGCACTGGTATGGCAGACGACCCTTTTCCTCGCACCCATGCTTTTCATTATTCACAATTGGCAGGGCTTTGCAGTTGCGTCCGCAATCTGCATCGGGTCGTTCGCCGCAATTTGGTTTCTCTGGTTCCGTCACCAACCCAAGGAAAATTTTTATGAGTCATCCCATGAAACGAACAACGACCAAAGTCTTTAAAACAACGATTGCCTTCATCGGTGTTTTTGCGATGGCTGCATGCCAAAAGCAATCGCCTGAGCCTGCAGAGGATCAAGTGGTGCGCGTCGACGCCTCGACGCTTACCGGCAAGGTGATGTGTGGTTATCAGGGATGGTTCCGCACGCCTGATGATGGAGAGGGGCTGAACTGGAAACATTACCGGAATCAAACGAGCGGTGAATTCAAGCCCGGCGAGGCAGGCATCGAGTTCTGGCCGGATATGTCGGAATTTGCCGAGCACGAGCGCTTCGACACCGCGTTCCGCCATGCCGATGGCAGTGTTGCACAAGTCTTCAGCTCGGCAGTTCGCGATACGGTCGTGCGCCATTTCGAATGGATGAGAGAATATGGCATCGATGGCGTGTTTGTGCAGCGCTTCGCCACCGAGGTGACCGCTCCCGGTGGCGGTCGGGCCGACGACAAGGAGTCCCGCTCCGTTAACCGCGTGCTGGAGCATTGCCGCGCCGGTGCTGAACAGCATGGAAGGACCTATGCGGTGATGTATGACCTCACCAGCATGTCCGCCACACGCATCGCTGCCGTGAAAGATGACTGGCGTTTCCTTGTGAAGGAAATGGGTATTCTCAAGAACGCCGCCTATCAGAAACATGCCGGCCGCCCCGTGGTCGCACTCTGGGGCGTGGGGTTCAACAAGCGCGATTATGGTCCGGACCAGATCGGACCTTTGTTGGATTTCCTCAAGAATGATCCCGAATGCGGTGGCATGACCGTCATGCTCGGCACGCCCACCCATTGGCGGGCTGGCGAGCGCGATGCGGGACCGTTTTCGGATTGGGAAAAGATCTATCTTGCCGCTGATATCATATCACCATGGACGGTCGGACGCTTCGGTGGAATCGATGCCGCGCGGCGATACGCCGCTGAAATCGCCAAGCCCGACCACGAGTGGTGTGTGGCTCACAAGAAGGAACACATGCCGGTGGTTTTCCCCGGCTTTTCATGGTCGAATCTGAAGAAGGGCACCAAGGAAAATCCCGATGCTTTCATTGATCGGGAGGGTGGCCGATTCCTCTGGTCGCAATACGATTCGCTCGTCCGGACCGCCGGTGCAACGATGGTCTATCAGGCGATGTTTGATGAACTCGACGAAGGAACTCACATCTTCAAGTCCACCAAAAACCCGCCCGTGGGTGACAGTCGCTTCCTGACTTATGACGACCTTCCCACGGACCACTATCTATGGCTGGTCGGCGAGGCGACACGACGGGTGAGGGGAGAGGCTCCATTCACAAGCGAACTACCCAAACGATGAAACCATTTCTCATTTTACTGTGTTTCGCCATACACGCGCTTGCTGCCGAGCGTCCCAACATCGTTCTCATTTTCCTTGATGACGCGGCCTACTCGGATTTCCACCCCTTCGGAAAACCGCCCTACGCCACCCCAAATGTGGAACGCCTCGCCGCCGAGGGAGTGCAATACACCCGCTTTCATGTGCCACAGGCCGTTTGTTCGGCGTCCCGCGCGGCTTTGCTGACCGGTCGCTATCCGCACCGCAACCGCGTCGTCAATGCCATCGCTCCGGGAAGACCAGGACTGAGCCCCAAGCACCCCATCATCGCGGAAACGCTCAAACAGCACGGTTATGCCACCGCTCATTTCGGCAAATGGCATCTGGGCGATATCCACGCCACACGTCCCATGGCCCGCGGCTTTGACCAATACGCAGGTCTCCTCGTTTCCAATGACATGTGGCGCCACAATCCCGCGTGGAGGAAACGGGTCGGTGACGACCCACTTCCATACTGGGAAAACGGCGCGATCAAGATTCCGGACATCAGCCCCGATGACCAAAAGCATCTCACCGCCTGGGCCACCGAAGGCGCCACACGATTCATCCGCTCACAGGCAGGGCAAAAACCGTTTTTCCTCTATGTCGCCCACTCGATGCCGCACGTCCCGCTGTATTGTCGTGACGAATTCAAAGGCAAATCCGGCGCGGGTCTTTACGGCGATGTCATCACGGAAATCGATTGGTCGGTGGGTGAAATCATGACTGCCCTTCGCGAGACCGGAGGGGAAAAAGATACCATCGTCCTTCTCACCTCGGACAACGGCCCTTGGGAGGAATTTGGCAATCACGCGGGCAAGACACCGTTTCGCGAACACAAGGGCACCAGCTTCGAGGGAGGCGTCCGCTCCGCGCTGACCGTTAGATTTCCGCGCGAACTCAAGCCTGGCGCGGTGAACGATCACGCCTTCGGTTCCATCGATCTCTATCCAACCCTCGCCGCGCTTGCCGGAGTCCCTTTGCAGGAGAAGGACACCGATGGCAAAAACGTCTGGCCGCTCATGCGTGGCGATGAAGGGGCGAGGAATCCGCATCGACATTACTTCATCTCGACCGGCTGGGATCTCGAAGCCGTGATCACATCAGATGGAAAATGGAAACTCCACCTACCTCACGGATACCGCGATGTCATCCGCCCCGGCCATGACGGCGGACGGGGTGAAACCAAAACCTCCATGATCGAGGAATCGCTATTTAATCTGATCGATGATCCATCCGAACAGGACAACCTCATCACAAAGCATCCCGACATCGCCACTGAACTCCGCGAGGCGGGCGCCGCTTACTTGAAACGATTTCCATCATCAAGCAAATGAAGCGGGAGAGATCAAAACTTCCATCCACCCGTGCATCAGCCCTGTTGCACTGTATACCGCTTTGCGTTGCGATGTTGGCGATCTGCGCGGTCGCCGCTCCGGTCCGGCCGAACTTTCTTATCATCCTAACAGACGACCACGGCTATGGCGATGTTTCAACTTATGGCGCTTCGGATATGCGGACGCCGCACATCGACCGCATCGCCAACGAGGGCATGCTTTTCACCGCCATGCGGGCGAACTGCACCGTTTGCTCACCCACACGTGCGGCCCTGCTCACCGGTCGCTACGCCGACCGTGTCGGCGTGCCGGGGGTGATCCGCACCAACCCGCAGGATTCGTGGGGCTACTTTGATCCCAACGTGCCGACTCTCGCCAATCTGCTTCGAGGCGGAGGCTATCACACCGCGATCATTGGCAAATGGCATCTCGGTCTCGAATCACCGAACACACCGAACGAACGTGGTTTCGACCATTTCCATGGTTTCCTCGGAGATATGATGGACAGTTATACAAAACACCTCCGTCACGGCAAAAACTACATGCGTCATAACAAGGAGGTGATCACTCCTACGGGGCACGCCACTGACCTGTTTTCCGACTGGGCCGCGGAGCATCTGCGCGGACGTGCAAAAGTCACGGGCGAGCCGTTCTTTCTCTACCTCGCCTACAACGCGCCGCATTTTCCGATCGAGCCTCCCGCCGACTGGCTCGAAAAAGTTAGAAATCGTCATCCCGGCATGAAGGAGGACCGCGCGAGCAATGTCGCCTTTGTCGAGCATCTCGACGCCGGCGTCGGGCGCGTGCTTGCCGCCCTTGATGGCTCGGGACTCGCGCAGAACACCGTGGTCGTCTTCACCGCCGACAACGGCGGCTCGCTGCCGCATGCGCAAAACAATGACCCTTGGCGCGGTGGCAAGCAGGAGCACTATGACGGCGGCTTGCGCGTTCCGTTCATGGTCCGCTGGCCTGCTGGGATCAAACCGGGCTCCCGCAGCGACTATGCGGGCTTGTTGTTCGACTTGTTTCCCACCTTTGCCGAACTCGCCGGCCAGCGCCCCCCTGCGGATCTCGATGCAAGGAGCTTGCGAACCATTTTCGAAGGCGGCGAAATCAATCAAGCGCGCGACCTCTACTTCGTCCGCCGCGAGGGTGGTTTCAAATATGGCGGCAACAGCTACGAGGCGCTCATTCGAGGCGATTGGAAAATCCTGCGCAATGATCCGTTCAGCCCATACGAATTATATCACCTCAAAAAAGATCCGCGGGAAACAACCAACCTCGCGACAGTCCATCGTGAAAAATTTGAGGAACTCGCCGCGGCCCTCCGCATTCAGATCCAGCGCAGCGGTGCCACTCCATGGCAGCCTGCCAACGACCGATCCTTTCTGGCGGATTGATATCCGAACTCTCATGTTCCATCAACTTGCCATATTAGTCGGACTGTCGATCATCTCCGGTTTTTTAGGCCATGCCACCGCGTCACCAGAGCGCGCGCATCCGCATGTGGTTATGATCGTGGTGGATGATATGGGCTATGGCGACCCGGGTTGTTATAATCCCGATTCGAAAATCCCAACGCCTCATATCGACAGTCTTGCTGCGGAGGGCATGAGGTTCACTGATGCACACGCACCAGGTCCCCTCTGCCATCCATCGCGCTACGGACTGATGACCGGCCGTTATCCCTTCCGGACGGATGTCTCGAAGTGGCCCAGCCAGCCGCTGATTGATGAAGGCCAGGTCACGATCGCCTCGCTGTTGCGTGGGGCGGGTTATGCCACGGCCATGGTTGGCAAATGGCATCTTGGTTTTGCGGAAAGCGGCTACGACAAGCCCCTGCCCGGCGGACCTGTGGATCGTGGATTCGATCAGTTCTTCGGCATCCGAGCCTCGACCGACATTCCGCCCTATTTTTACATCTGCGGCGACCGCGCCGTGAGCTCGCCGAGCAAACACATCGCTGCCAACAGGAGCGATGGTTGGTCGCCCATTCAGGGTGGGTTTTGGCGCGCGGGCGGCATCGCTCCGGATTTGGAGCTGGATGAGGTCCTGCCGCGTTTCACCGACGAGGCCATTGAGGTGATCAAACGCCACCAACCGGCAAAACCCCTGATGCTTTATCTCGCCTATCCCGCTCCACACACTCCTTGGCTTCCTGCCCCCGGCTTTCGGGGCAAAAGCGGAGCCGGGATGTATGGTGATTTCGTGATGATGGTGGACCACGAGATCGGTCGTGTTTGTGCCGCATTGGAGGCAGCAGGCATGGCCCGCAACACGCTGCTTGTTTTCACCTCGGACAATGGTCCGGTTTGGTATCGTCGTGATGCCAAACGACTTGGCCATGACGCCGTCGGCGGTTTGCGCGGGATGAAAGGCGACGCATGGGAGGGCGGGCATCGCATGCCGTTCGTGGTTCGCTGGCCGGCACGCGTTGCAGCCGGCACGCGCAGCGATCAGACGGTGTGCTTTACGGATCTCATGGCGACCTTCGCGGATGTGGTAGGTATGAAATTGCCCGCGTCCGCAGGTCCTGACAGTTTCAGTCTGCTACCCGTTCTCGAAGGCCGCCAAGCTGCGGACAAGCCCGTGCGTGGCCCGCTTGTCATGCAGTCCGGTAGCGGCGGTGCCATGGTCATCCGATCGGGCGACTGGAAATTGATCGACCGTCCCGGTTCCGGCGGATTCTCCCAGTCCCAGAAACCCCAGCCCGGTGATCCGCCCGGCCAGCTCTACAATTTGCGGGATGATCCGGCAGAGCTGAACAATTTCTATCAGATTCAACCTGAACGCGTCGCTGAACTCAGTCGACTGATGAAACAGGTCGTCGATTCGCCTTTGAGTCGCCCTCATTGAAGCCTCATTCCATCTTATTGAATTCCTATGAAACACCTTCTGAAACTTCTTTGGATTCTTGCTCCGTCTGCGTTGTCAGCGGTGACCCCGATGCCTGAAAAGGTGCTACCATTGCCGATACCCGACGCGAAACCCCGCAACGTGGTTTTCATCCTCTCCGATGACCACCGCTACGATGCGATGAGCTTCCTCGGCCACCAGTTCGCGAAGACGCCCGTGATGGATTCGCTGGCCAAAAACGGAGCTTATATCAAGAACGCGCTTGTCACCACCGCGCTCTGCTCACCGAGCCGCGCTTCCATTCTAACAGGTCTCTACACCTTCCGCCACCGTGTCATCGACAACAACCGTCCGATCCCGCCCGGCACGGTCTATTTTCCGCAGTATCTGCAGAAGGCGGGTTACGCGACCGGCTTCATCGGCAAGTGGCACATGGGCGGAGAAAGCGACCGACCGCAGCCGGGTTGGGATCACTGGGTGAGCTTCGCCGGACAAGGCGAATACCTGCCACCTACCCCCGATTACACACTGAACGTGGATGGCAAACGGGTGAAACAGAAAGGCTATATCACCACCGAGCTCACCGACTATGCCATTGACTGGCTCAAGCAGCAGAAGCCTGCGGAGAAGCCGTTTTTTCTCTACCTCTCGCACAAGGCGGTGCATGCGAACTTCACTCCCGAAAACAAGTATGAGGACAGCCTCAAGGACCAGCCTTTCCAGCGTCCCGCCTCCGAGCAGGAAACCGCGCGCGATCTCCAGAAACCGCGCTGGCTGCGTGATCAACGCAATTCCTGGCACGGTGTGGATTTCCCCTATCACAGCGAGTTGGACATTGAGCGTTACTACAAGCGCTACTGTGAAACACTGCGTTCGGTGGACGACAGCATTGGTCGCGTGCTCCAGCAACTCAAGGACATGGGGATCCATGATGAGACACTTGTGATTTACATGGGGGACAACGGTTTCATGTTTGGGGAGCACGGGCTCATCGACAAGCGCGTGGCCTATGAAACCTCCATGCGCGTGCCGATGCTCGCGCAGTGCCCGGCACTCATCAAACAAGGCACAGTGCTGGATCAAATGATCGCCAACCTCGACGTCGGCCCCACGGTGATGGAGGTGATGGGTTTGCAAACCCCGCCGCACATGGATGGCAAGAGTTTCCTGCCGCTGCTCAAGGGCGAGAACATTCCGTGGCGTGATCGTTTCCTCTATGTTTATTATTGGGAAAAGAACTTCCCGCAAACTCCCACCACCTTCGCCCTGCGCACCCCGAAGGCGAAATACATCACTTACTACGGCCTTTGGGACTCGGATGAGTATTATGATCTCGCCACCGATCCGGAAGAGTCGCGCAACCTCATCAACGACCCATCACGCCTTGCCGAGGTCAGCCGCATGGAAGAAGAACTCTACCGCATGATGGAGGATCTCGGCGGCATGGAAATCCCGCTCAACCCGCCGAAAGGTGGATTCAACGACAAGCGCCTCCGCAGTCGCGGCGGCGACAAGGCCGTCGATTTTCCATCCTCCAAAGTCGTGGGCGAGCCGCTCAATCAAAACGCCAACTGACCTTTTTCCCATCGGCAGGAATCGTCCCTTCAAGCATTGTCACCCATGAAAAAATCCGCAGTCATGACCCTTCTTGTCTTGGTCAGTCTTTCCCTGATTGCCGCCGGCCAGACAAAGCAAGCGCACGAGGCCACTCAGGCCGTGCCCCCCAAGATTCACCAACTGATGGCAAAACTGCCTGCTGGTAGCAGTCGCAATCTCAATGTCGCGTATGTCCGTGGAGCCCAGCCTAGCACGAAACCGGGTTCCATGCAGAACCTCGACTTGTATGTGCCCGCCGGCAAAGGGCCTTTCCCTTTGGTTTTTTGGATTCATGGCGGCGGCTGGCATAGCGGTGACAAGCTGGAGTCCGGCATTCACCTCGCCCTGAAATTTCTCCCCAAGGGCTTTGCGTTGGCGTCCATCAATTATCGCCTGACCGCTGACTCGCCATTTCCCGCGCAGATCGAAGACTGCAATGCCGCGTTGGCATATCTTCGTCATCGCGCTTACAGCTACCGCATCGATCCCGATCGCGTCGGCACGCTCGGGCACTCCGCCGGCGCGCACCTTGCAGCCCTCATGGCATGCACCGGAAATGAAAAACGCTTTTCAACCGATCCGAAGGCATCGCTTCGCGTCCAAGCCAGTGTCTGTTGGGCCATCCCCGCCGATCTTGATCGGGATCGCGGGAAATGGCCTGCCACTTCCATGATGCACAATCCTGCCAGCGCGCCACTTTGGGGGGTTTTCCCAAACAAGCGCTATGACGGGGAGTTCGCGCGCATGGCAAGCCCTGCTTCCTATGTGCATGCCGATGTCCCTCCGGTGCTCATGGTTCATGGTCAGCAGGATGAACTCGTGCCGCCCGGGCAGGCACTGGCTTTTGCCGAATCGTTGAAAAAAGCCGGAGTTCCCGTGACGCTGCGGCTTGTTTCCAACCGCGGCCACGACGTCATGAACGAGGAATCCATCAATGAGGCGATCGGTTTTTTCACACGCATCTTGAAATCGGACAAAAGGTGAAAGTGAATCAACGCCTTCCGCGCGCACTTCTAATCTAACATTGGCAAAAATTTCATGATCGCAGGCATTGAATTCGGCGGCACCAAGACGGTTGCCGCCATGGGGCATCGGAACGGGGGACTCATCGAGGAGTTCCGCTACCCAACGACCCATCCGCAGGGAACCCTGGCGGTGGCCATCGAATGGATCCGCCAACGCGGCATTCCGGAGGCGCTGGGAGTGGCCGCGTTCGGGCCGATCATACTGGCCGACCATGGCGATGACTACGGGGGCATGCTGGCCACGCCCAAGCCGGGTTGGGAGGGCTTCTCGCTCTCCGCCAGCCTGCGTGCCGCCTTTCCCGGTTCCCGCCTGGTCATCGAGACGGACGTCAATGCGGCGGCACTCGCCGAGAGCCATTCAGGCGCGGCCCGCGGGCTGGCGGATGTCGCTTACATCACCATCGGCACCGGCATTGGCGCCGGTATTCTCTCCGGCGGCCGCTTGGTCCACGGGGCGCTCCACCCGGAGGTCGGCCACTTCAAGGTCCCGGTTTTCCCGGGCGATGATTTTGCAGGAGTCTGTTCTTTCCACGGGAATTGCCTTGAGGGACTTGCCAGTGGTCCGGCGATTGCTGCCCGTTGGGGCGTGGAGGCGTCCGCGCTGCCACCCGGGCACAAGGCATGGGAGGTGCAGGCCTGGTATCTCGCGCATGGAGTGCTTGCACTCGCCGCCATCGTGGCCCCTTCGCGAGTCGTGATCGGAGGCGGCGTTTCCCAAGCGGATGGGCTTCACCAACGGGTTGAGACAATCTTCCGAAAATTGTCCGGAGGCTATTTCCCCCATGCGGAGGGCACTGATTACATCATGCCACCGGCTCTTGGCCAGCAGGCAGGCATCTGCGGGGCACTTCTCGTCGTTGCTGCCAATTGACGTTCCGAAATCGCAGGTGATCTGACCCGGAAACAGATGATGGCTCCCTCATCCCGCGACAAGTCCGACAATTCCCGGGCACGATATCCCCTCGAAATCGAATCTTGAAATCGACACGCAGGCCGTCAGATTCTGAACAAATGCCACTGAAAGTCAGTCAGAACGTGAGATCCGCCAGCGGCCATGCGATTGCCGGGAGGAGGTCAGGGTTCAAACCCTTAATCCGCGACAGAAAACGGTCCGATTTCCAACGGATTTCCAACTTTTTGACCGTCAACGGTGCGTCAACACGCGAAACACCAGAAAACTACTAACCCAGAATACCCCATGAATACGCACAAAGGCGCAAAATCAGTCCCAGAAGACCAGAGAGCGGATGGGCTGGGGAGCCCTTACATGGTGGGTTATCTTCTGATTTCATAGGATTCTTTGGGTCACTGGATTTTCCGGGTTGTCCAGAATGACAGGCATCGACACGTCTCTTTGTCAGAAATCCGTCGGAAAAACCGCCATTCTGTCCCGGATGGGCGGATGAATTTGAACTCCGACCAGGTAGCGCCGCTCTCCCGGGAATCCGGTGTTTGGTTTTGCATGGTCGGCTCCTCTTTCATCCGTCACACCTCTGCCAGATCGGTGCCTACGATCAAGGGCAGATTGTTCGGAGGCTGCCAAAAGCCATCGAAATTCATTCAACCACACCCTCCTTCCTGGACGAGCCAGAGGATTCTCCGTTGCAAAAACACGCCCTGAGGTCTCATTGATAGGATTCATCTTTTCCAGCAGACTATATTCAATCCAATTCCGAAGGTCTGGGGAAATTGAACCATGGACGTTAATGCTGAGCCGATTTGTGGATGCCAAGCAGCATCCGGTCGGTCGATGCCCATCGTAAACACCAGTGATTTAGTAGCCAGCGGGATGATCGTGAAACCCGCAATTCTCCGCGCTTGAAATCCAAGGGAATTTGATGTAGGCGACTACATCACCATGAGCAAAAAACTCGACGCTAGAATCACATGCCCTAAATGCCAATGCAGCTTCGACTTCACGATATACAGAACCATCTGGGGCGAGTATCCTGAAAATAGAGAGTTGGTCATGAGCGACAAAATCAATGTGGCCACATGCCCAATGTGCAAAGCGTCAACCAAGTTGGAGACAGCGCTAATGTATACCAATTCTGATGATACTTTCGCGGTTTGGTGGGAGCCTTATCACGACCCACAAATTGACAGTGATGTTATTGGATACTCTAAACTCGGCGGGGCGGATAACTACTTGGCATCGGCTCCAAGAATTAGTGACTGGAGTGAATTCAAACAGACGATTCTTAAATTTGAACGAGGAGAGCTGAGTGGCTCCCCTTTGGTCATGGGTGATGATTTGATGGCGGGGTTCGTTGATCTCATCAAGTCCCAAAAAAAGAAGAAGAGTGGATGTTTAGGTGTTTTGATGCTCAGCTTGATTTTCACGTCTCTTCTTGGTTTGGTGTATCAACTACTTTAGTTGTCTTTGTGCCGTGCTATGAAAATTGGGTCACTGAATAAGCCTCAATGAAAATTCCGGAGCCATAATGGACACCATGAGCTCAGCAATCGGAAGCGCCTTCATCATTCCATTCACTGACGTTCGATTTGTTCAAGAAAAAATGAATTGATCCAACATTCTTGATTCCAAGATCGATTGGAGCCGGTTGTGGGGTCAACCCCACTTAAAGCTATAATACACGGCAGCCACGAATCCGGACCGTTCATCACAGCAGCGCCAGTCACCGTGACCCTAACGCCGTTTTGGAGAGCAGTAATGGTTGGGTAGTTTGTCCCTGGGCCGGAGCGAATGTTGAGGGTGTCTCCAGGCCGCAATCCGCACAACCCGGTAGATTTTCCCATTTTGCTGAGCCACAGGCGTCTTTGAACCGGAGGCGGCGATTCGGAAACTGTAGCGGGTCGAGTGGCTGCCTGAAGCTGGCCTTTAGCCGGGCGGTTTCGGAACTCAGTTCCGAGGTTAGCCTTTCGAGCCTTTTGTTCTCTTCAAGCAAACTTGCCACCTTTCCTTCCGCCGTGTTTTGTGATGCCACAAGCTTCTGTTCAAGATCTCGGATCTTTCTATCCCCCTGATCAATCTCGTCTCGGGCGGCTTCTATTTCATTACGTGCAGCAGTTAGTTCACTATCATTGCCGGAAGACGATAATAGCGGTGGACGACTCAAGTCTCCTGCTTGATTGAACTGAATAATTATTACGATCAGAAGAACAACAACTGCACAAATTAACCACGCGACTAAAGGACTAGATGTAGTCGGTTCTTTGTTGCTCGAAACTGATGCCTCAGAAGAGGCTACAGAGTCGTCAAACGTTTCGCTTTCCGTGGTGCTACGCACCGGCAAAGGATTGTTCGCAGTCAAGCCATTACGGATAGGAAGGGAGGGAGGGTTACATACTGTTGGTTTCGGATCTGGCGCTCTGCCAGATAAACTTGCTGTGGCGGATGTGGTTCTTGGAGCCGGGGTCGGGGGTGGAATAGGAAGAACGAAATCATCGGACATGCCGCTTCCAAGTGACTTATCCTTCGTGGTATTCTTTGTCGTGTCATCCGGCATTGCTTTATTCCCGTTACCCAATGGTCAAATTCTTCATTCCTGTCGTGTAATTAACTCGGAGTATTCCAATCTCGCCAATTTCTCCTCCGAGGAGAAGCTTTGAAAGCGGTGTTGATATTTCCTCTTCCACTGCACGCTCCAAACCCCGAGCTCCGGAGTTTGTGCTGAATCCCTTATTAAGGAGGAATTCCACGGCATCAGGAGTCAGATCGACCCTCACGCCCTTCTTCTTCAGCCTCGCGTTTAGGCGTTCCATGAGCACATCGAGTATCTGTCGAACGTGCGCTTTCTCAGTGGCTGAAACACCACCACGCCGGTCAGGCGGTTTAGGAATTCGGGCCTGAAGAACCGTTTCGTCGCTGATTGTACGGCCTTCTCAAGCTCGTAAGATGTATCGACTTGCTGATTCTCACCACCGAATCCAATGGGCCGTCTCGTGTCTCCAGCTCCAAGGTTGGAGGTCATAATGACAATCGTTTCCCGGAAGTCACACTTTGTTCCATGAGCGTCGGTCAGAATGCCGCTATCGAAAACTTGAAGGAATAGATCCAGAATTTTTGGATGCGCCTTTTCAACTTCGTCCAGTAAGATTACACTGTATGGCTGACTCCTCACCTTTTCCGTGAGTTGTCCTCTTTCCTCATGGCCGATGAATCCGGGGGGGGCGCCGATAAGCTTTGAGACGCTGTGTGCCTCCATAAACTCCGACATATCGATCCTGATTAGTTGGTTCTCGTCACCAAACAGACATTCCGCTAGAGCTTTGGATAATTCCGTTTTACCCGTGCCACTCGGCCCGGCAAACAGGAAGGCGGCGACGGGGCCTCCTGGTTTCTTCAAACCTGAACGCGACAGACGGATTGCCTCCCCGACAGCACTGATGGCGTAGTGTCTGGCCTTTGATCCGTCTTTCAAGTGCGCTTTCAAGCTCAAGGAGCCTGGCCGCATCGTCGTCTTGTAATTCCCCAACCGGGACCTTGCATCAGGTGCGCCACGGCCGCGGCTACGTCATTCCGCATGATCGAAATACCGGAGGTCATCTGCGCCTTGAAGTCCCCGGATAGGGATCTCATTCTTACCTGTGCGCAGGCCTGATCCAACACATCAATAGCCTTGTCTGGGAGCCTTAGAGAGGGCATGTGGCGAATAGTAAGATCAATTGCGGCTTCCAGAGCCTCATCGTGGATCTTGAGACCGTGATGTTTTTCGATATGAGGGCGCAGACCTTGCAGAATGGCGATCGTATCCGCACGGTTCGGCTCTAATACCTCGATCACCTCGAACCGGCGTGTAAGGGCAGGGTCCGCTTCAATGAACCTGCGGAATTCTTGGGTGGTCGTGGCACCGATGACGCGGACCTCGCCACGTGCGAGGGCGGGCTTTAGCAGATTGGCAGCGTCCATGGCTGAGCCTGAGCCTTGACCAGCCCCTACAAGCATGTGGATCTCATCGATAAAGAGAATTAAATCTGGATCTCGCTTGGAATCAGAGATCAAGGACTGCAGGCGCTCTTCCATATCGCCCCTGAGATTGGTCCCAGCCACCAGACTTCCCAGTGAGATTTCAATGATCCGTTTTCCAACAAATTCCGGCGGCACAAGACCGCTCACGATACGCTGAGCCAACCCTTCGACGACGCCCGTTTTCCCCACTCCCGCCTCGCCAATCAAGATGGCGTTGTTTTTCCGACTCCGCAGCAAAGTCTGAATCAGCGACCGCATTTCCGATTTCCGGCCGATCACCGGAGAAAGCTGCTTCTCCCTAGCCAGTTCTGTCAGATCACGCCCCATTCGTTCCGCGAAGCCTGGGCGCTTGTTACGCATCTCGGGATCTTTCCTGGGAGACTTCGTCGTTTGAGGCCGCGTTCGCTTAGGAGCCTCATTATTCGTATGGGTGCCCTCAAGTTCAGCTATCGCCGCCTCGGTCAGGTCGTTTTCTGTGATGCCGTACCTTTCAAGTGTAGTAGATACCCACGGGCAATCTGCCTCCATGATGGAAAGCATAAGGTGGAGTGGCTGCACGAAGTCAGCCACATACTTGATGGCCCAATCATCGGCTTTGGAGAAGACCTCCCGTGACGCCGTTCCACGCCTGATATGCTGTCCCATATCATTCTCCCCGGAACCGGATGGTAGTGACCGCCGCAGCCGCCTCCGGGTTTGGGTGGTCTCTAATCCTATATTGGAAAGAAGCGGGCACGCGGCCGCTTGCACTGGCTCAATTTCCCGGAGGACCATAGGTGTGGTGAGATTGGTGTTTTCCGACAAGATGGGCTCAAGCTCAAGCTCGCTCAGTTTAAGCAAACCCAAAAAGAAGTGAATCGGTTCGATTTCGGAGGTGCGGAGGTTGGCGGCCTCAAGTTCTGCAAGCCGCCAGGACAGATCAGCAGAGCGTTGGAATGCTTTGGCGGGTGGAAATTCATGGCGGAGGGTCAGATGAAGTTTCGGAGTAAATAAATTCTCAAGAGAACCCAAACACTGAGAAGAACAGCAGCTTGAGCCACATGCCGAAAGTCGGATTCCCGCTTAAGAACAACATGCGTTGCCTGTAGGCTAGCCGATCGTCCAAGACTTTGATGCATTCCTCAAATTCCTCTCGGCGATCACTGATCTTCGAAGCATCTTCCCAGCGTCTCCTAGCTTGTTCAAAATGCCCCTGTTTGACGTGAATTCTAGCCAAAAGATCAAGTTCTTCCGAAGACTTCGGCAGATGTCTGCCCGGAGATAGTAGTGTCTCAGCTTCGAGCATGCGACCCATTGACGCCAGCTCACAGGCACGGGCCAAACGCAACTGATCATCGAATCGCTTGGCAATCCTTTGCGCTTCTGTGCGACGCTCGTCGATGGGTGATGCCATGAGCTATTAAATTAGAGAATGGTTGCCCCAATACCACGCCAGCTGCTTTCCGCTTCCTCCCTTGGCATCAAGTTCCACAGCTTCCGAACCACGTCCGTAAGCCCTTCAATATTGTTCTTCTGCAGGTATTCCCGACCTCGCTCAAACAATCGTTCGGCGGCATCAGAATCTGAGAACTGACTCCGAGTCGCGCTCCATACGCTGGAAAGTTTCCGACCCAGTAACCAGGCAAGGAAAACAGGATTTGTGCATAGATCGAACGGCCTTCTTCGATCTTCCTCGGCAGCCTTTCAGTCTGCTTCTTTTCAATTATTGAATCCAATGTGTCAGACCAATCTTCCGCTTTTTGCTGATGACTGCTGTTACCATGATCCTCAGCAAGTTGTTTCAGGTCGTCCTGTAACTCGCGGGCCTCGGCGACGAGCGTGGGCCACGTGAGCTTCTTTTCGGCAGCATCAAGCTGGTTCTGCAGTTCAAGGACTCGCTTTTGGGCTTTTTCCGCAGCGTCGGCATCCCCCTTCGCTGCCCGAACAGCATCATCACGATCCCGGTCGGATTCGAGATGTTCCAACTCCTCAACGATAGATTCGTCCCCCGCCTCTTCAGCTTTCTCCTTCAGCTCATTTAGGCGTTGCTTCTCTTCCCTGAGCGTTGCTGCGATAACCGATGGATCGGCATTCATTTTTTCGATCTCAAGCTGCTTTGTAAATTCCTCATCAAGAAGTGGAAAATACGCCTCCAAAATTATGGTTCGAGATTCTTCAACTTTAAGTCCAATTTCAACTTCTGATCCTGCTGGTAGATCCCGTCGCACCATGGATGAGTCTATTTCAAGAAAGCCAACTACCCGATTGCGGTCGGCATGTTCGTTCTCACCTTCTACTATAGGGATCTTGATCACCGCACCCAATTGACCCGCAGTGAGCGCGACCGTTGTCCGATGCGTGCGGCTAATAGCGCCATCTTTGAGCGGTAACCCCACACCACTCTTGAAAAACCAATCAACTGAGTTATCAGCCTTCCAAGACTGGATGGGATTTGCAACAACGGTTGTCTCCTCGGCTGACCGGCGCCGATGGTATAAACAACGTGGTCCGGAACCGCTTTCCCCGGAGTGCGTTCCTGACTCATCTGAAAGCTCAATGTGAAACGCGGCCTGAGAACCCTTCGGCCAGTAGGTTGGCCATGAATGCCCCTTCTGGATTCAGCGGTATTTGCCCACTGCGCCATTTGGTGTCACGATTTACGAACTCAATGGTAAAGCCAGTTGACGATACCCCATCCGGACTCGTTACTTTTCCTGCTATGAGTGGATCAGACTCATGCCCAACTGGTTTGTATTTGTCTGCGATTTGAACTTGAAATTCGCCGACGACAGCTTTCTTTTGAAGCTTAGAATCGATCTTCTGCGTGCTTGCTAAACGGCAGCCCGGTGCTGGAAACCGGCATGCTGTGAGGTGATTCTTGGCTGAAGTCTGACTGGAAATGCCTGAGTCCAGCACTGAGAATTTCGCGGAAGTAGGGAGCCTTGGTCGGGCCACCCACCACAATCACCCGCTGGACTGCATGGGAGGCCTAGATTCCTTTCCTTTAGCACTCCTTGACTGAGCACTTGACCTGTTGAGCACAGGTTCAGCAACACGGGATTGACTGTCTGACCTGAGCAGATCTCATCACACTGATCATCTGCAAAGATTTTAACGCAACCCCGCTGAGGGTCGTTATTTCTTCGCAAAGTTCGCTTACTGCCTCAACGGCGTGTTTGATGCGCCGCAGTTCCATGCCCCACCTATCTGATCCAGAATGAGCAGCTGGCAAGTTTGAAGTTCTTCGAGCTGGGGAATGACGCTTTTTCAATGATTGCCCAGCTCAGTTAATCGTTGAGGAATGATTGCCCGTGATGAACAACGTTAATCATGCCTTCTTCCGCTTTGATTAGTGCCGCATCATGCCCTCCACCGAAATCATAGACCATCCAGTATGCCTCTTCCGAATCGACTTGGAACCCATGCTTTCAGCAGCTGCCGCCACTGGTCTCTTCGAAGCAAAGAGACTCCCTTTAAACCCTGCTAGCTCAGCGGCACGGCGAGTAGCGTCGCATTGATGTAACTCGAAAGCGCTTCTCGTTATTGCAACAACCGCGGATTGACGATTTCTCCAGTTCGCGCTTCAACGGAGGCGCGTAATTCTTTCAAAACTTCTGCAGATAATTCCTCTGGCTTCTTTCTCTGACCGCTGGAAGCAAACTCGTATTCATGAGGCGTCCCCATCTGTCTTTTGAATTCTGTATAGGCATCCTGACGGCTTCGCTCTTAGCCTGTCGCTGCCTTCGCCCTAGAACCTACCTCAAAACACCCTGCTTGTTTATAAAGACTGCCGATGGCGTTGCATCCTGATCGTCAGAGTTTTTAATAATCTCAGGTTCAACGCCGTTAAGGACGGCGATTGCGCTGTTTGTAGTTCCAAGGTCTATTCCAAAGTCAATGTTGCTAGTCTGCTCATTTTGTTTGTGTTAAAATTTATTTCAAAGTGGGAACAACAATATCAATTTCGCCACGCTGAACCATTGTTTGGTTCCACATAATGGTAGGCCGAATAGTTCTCTCAATCTGTTCCTTGGTGATTCCATTCCTCGTTTCCTCCGTGACCACCTGCTCGGGCAATCAGCATTAAACGTCTGGCCGACTCGATCAATTATATTGATTCCAAGAGATTCCAGAGTCTCCTTTATGCTATCCAGGGCTTTGCCCACCTTTTTGATCTCTTGAGGCGTAAGCTCGCTCTTTGGCTCTTTCGAGTCCGCATCAAAAATAGATCCAGCTATTCTCCATGATTGGTTCGCTACGGCAATCAAGGCTCTTGATAGATTCTGCACTTCAGTTGCATAGGCGTTGGATTCCCTGACCACTTGCAGTGAGTGTTGAGGCAGAAGAATTTTCAATCTCTTCGACTAATTCGGCGGCAGTCGGAAAATCAAGTTTTGTAATGTCTAATTTGTTTGGAGGTTTCATGGTGATATTTATCTAGTAATTAAGGTCCATCTATCGACTCTTCATTTCATTTACGATGTTTTCTAATATGACAGCATTAGAGACGGTTCGGCGATCCATAGGAAACGTCGTGTTCGCAGGGTGTCCTGCCGATCAATGAGTGATCCTTGAACGGTCGAAAAACTCAAATTTCCATAGGGAACCAGATGTTTTTTCTTCCATGCAAGCAATCCAGTTGTGCATTCCACGCCAGACTTTGTTAAAAGCAGTGTGCCCACTTTAAGTGAATTTCCTCCTGATTTGACATGATCAGCCAATCTCTTAACAATGCCCGGAATAATAAGATGTCCCAGACTCTCGACGATTGCCATAAAGTCTTGCATCGCTTGATCCTGACTACGAAAGACTCTCTTGCAATCCACATCAATTGATTGACCTCCACCGGATAAACCAATGTTGTAGTAGCTGCTTTCGACCCCGTTTGTGATTTGCCTAAATATTCCAAATCTAATTCCAGTAAGTTTCTCCGCAGCGATTCTTGTATTATTGTATCGCACGAACTTTTCACTAATCTCAAACTCGTCCGACCGAATGCTAATTGTCCTGCACCATTGTTTTCGTTGATCCTGAATCCCCTCCAGCGATTTCAAATCACCCTTTATGCGATTTATAATATCGACATCGTTTGCAAGTTTTAAAGCTATCCTGACGGAATTCACTGCCGTTTCCGTATCGCTTTCGTTATTGTGAGAATCGATAGAAATGTTTCTCAGTGCAATCGCCACCGAATTCAAAAGATCTTTGTATGCCTCAGAACTAGAACCAAGCGTTGATGCCCATCGCGGTAATTGTGTAATGACATCACTCTGGACTCTTTGTAGTTTTAATGATGCTGCTCCCGATGAATTCTCAATTGATTCCAATGTGGAAAACAGGGGCTTGAGGCTCTCGTGTGCGACATTGGTCTCACCAATATCAATATTTTTCATCAAGCGCTCCCGGACATGCGACCCAGACGCGAACAAGAGAGCTCGTCTAAGTAGGCTAACAAATGCACTATTATCACCCGTGGCTTTTTGGTGACTAACGAGTAAGTCGGCAACTCTATCAGCGACTTGGTCGAATAGTTCATTCCGCTGGTGCGCATCGGCTCCATGGAATAGATCGTAGATCTCCATCAAAGGGCGGCACGTATCCATAAGGTGAGAAGCGAGTTGAGTGCCGATCCTTGGATTCTTTTGCACTTGCTCTTCTGCCGTTTTCAGGTGTTGCAGCACTCTTTTCCGGGCAGGCCCCAAGACTAGTTCAGCTGTGCCATCCACATCATCGAGGCCCGGATGGGTCTCCCTCATGAAATCGACATGAAACCTGGCCCAATCGATTCGTCCCTGTTCAGCTAGATTCAGTGCCGCCTCCGCATTGACCCTGTCCAGTGCCACGGGAAGTTGCTTGAGCATGCGACGAACAAATCCGGTTGTCAGTGCCTCGTCATTCAACGAACGGACTCGTTCCTTGAGCATGTCCCAAAGTTCGTCGGATTCGATGAGTGGCTCCCAGCGCTCGAATGATTTCCTCCAGTATCCCTTGATTTGCTCGTCGAGGCCTGGGTCAAGATCGGCAGAGATATGGTAATTCGTCCAATCGACCGCATACATGTGATACATGATCGCCATGTTGTGCTGGGCTACGTGCGAACCTTGTTTCTCCCGGTCTCTCCACAAACGGACTGCTGCTTCCGTATCCCCTGCGAGCATCGCCTGGATCGCCGGGTCCTCCTTGCTGCCTCCAAAGTTTTCCGGCCAATACCAGAAAAATTCATCTACGATCCGGTGCTCGGGTTCCTTCATCCGAGTCAATGCATTCCGAATTTCATCGGTGGTCGGCGGAACGATTAACGCGAATGCCGGTTGGGGTGTGGCAGCCGCACCGCCCATTTCCTCAAGCATCTGAAGCTTCTGAGCCTGACGGGAGACTTCCTTGGAAGTGGCATCCACGGGAAGTCCCGTAACACGGAAAATGTTCTTCTGATACAGCGCAAGGGTGCAGGCATCCAACATTGGGTCGCACTCGTTACTGTTTTTTAGATTCTGCATTTAGGTGTTTTGTGTGTTTAAATAGCCTTATGGCTTTGCACCAGGTAGCCAACCGTCTCTAGCAAGGGAGGCGATCAATTCATATTTCATCGCCATCGACTCAGGTGTGGTTTTATAAATAAGTTTCTTGGCGACCCAAAATGTTACAATCGCAACAATTATAGCGCCTCCCAACATGTTCATAAGAATATTTTCTCCGATTGGTTCTTCAACAAACAATTGCCACAAATAGCCGATTGCGACAATGGTACCACCGATTCCGAAACAACCGATCCTCCCGTCCGAGTCTTGCCTTAAAAGCAGATATGTTAACCATCCTCCTGCAATGAGAGCTGAGACGCCAGCGCCAACTGCAGCGGACCATGGCACGATGAATGCCCCAACGATTGATCCAGCGGCTGCCCCCACCACATCACTCTCCAATGCTTATTTTGATCGCCATAGCATTGACCACATCGCGGAACTGAAATTGTATTCGAGGCATACTTTACCCCGTTGTGCATTCGTTCTGTAATCTTGTGCATTGGAATCTTAATCGACCTCTTTGGATCTCCGTGGTTAGAACCACAGAAAAAGCAGGTTGCTGTGCCAGTGGACTTTTGAATTGCTTCCAGATCACCTGCGATGCGAGTTTTGACATCCTTGTCGACCGCTAGTCCGTATGCGATTTTAATGGCGGCCTCAGCAGTTTTCAAATCCTTCGTCTCATTGTGGGCGTCGATCGATATTTCACGTAGTGCAAGTGCCAATGTGTTCATCAATGAAGCATAGGCAGAGGAGTCCGATCCTACTTTGGAGGCAAAATCCGGAATTTTTGGCAGGATGGACTCTTGAAATGATTTTAGCTTTTTTTCCGGTGTCTGTTTTCCGCCTTGTAGGCTCTTCAATTGGGCGAAAAGTGGTTCCAAGAGTACAAACTTTAAATTCCCTTCCCCAATTGCAATATTCTTTAGAATTCTTTCCCGAAGACTGGAACCAGAGGCGAATTGTAGTGCTTTTTGAAGCAAATCGACAAACGTCTTGTTATCGCTAGTCGTTTTTTGATGACCAACCACCATTTCCAGTACTGTCTCTGCCACTTTGTCAAATAGGTCATTTCTTTGGTGCGCCTCAGCACCATGGAACAGGTCGAAGAGGTCCATCATGGGCCGACAGCGGTCCAACAATTGTATTGCCAAGTCAGCCCCCCTTTGAGGGGTCTTTTCGGCCTCACTTTCAAATGATTCCAAATACTGATCAACCCGTCTTTTTGAAGGCCCTAGAACGATTTCAGCTGTGCCATCCACATCATCGAGGCCCGGATGGGTCTCCCTCATGAAATCGACATGAAACCTGGCCCAATCGATTCGTCCCTGTTCAGCTAGATTCAGTGCCGCCTCCGCATTGACCCTGTCCAGTGCCACGGGAAGTTGCTTGAGCATGCGACGAACAAATCCGGTTGTCAGTGCCTCGTCATTCAACGAACGGACCCGTTCCTTGAGCATGTCCCAAAGTTCGTCGGATTCGATGAGTGGCTCCCAGCGCTCGAATGATTTCCTCCAGTATCCCTTGATTTGCTCGTCGAGGCCTGGATCAAGATCAGCAGAGACATGGTAATTGGTCCAATCGACCGCATACATGTGATACATGATCGCCATGTTGTGCTGGGCTACGTGCGAACCTTGTTTCTCCCGGATCTCTCCACAGACGGACTGCGCCTTCCCGTATCTCCCTGCAAGCATCGCCTGATCGCCGGGTCCTCCTTGCTGCCTCCAAAGTTTTCCGGCCAATACCAGAAAAATTCATCTACGATCCGGTGCTCGGGTCCTTCATCCGAGTCAATGCATTCCGAATTTCATCGGTGGTCGGCGGAACGATTAACGCGTACGCCGGTTGGGGTGTGGCAGCCGCAATCTCGCCCATCCTCAAGCATCTGAAGCTTCTGAGCCTGACGGGAGACTTTGGATGTGCGGCGTCCACGGGAAGTCCAGTAACACGGAAAATGTTCTTCTGATACAGCGCAAGGGTGCAAGCCTCCATCATTGGGGTTAATTCCGTTGTCGTTTTGCGACAGTGTTCATTAAGTGATCGTGTTACATGGAAATTCCACAGCGCCACAATTTCACGTGCGGTGCATATTTCTGGCGGAGGTTGGGCGATTTGTTGAAGGCCTCTTCCATGAGGTCGGCCGCTTCTGAGAGGCGGCCTTGTCTTTTGAAATCAATCGCCTGCCGTGCCATCTGATCTCCAAGTTCTTCATTCCGGGACAGTTGAGGGAGCCCCAGAGCTTCTTTGGAGAAGTCAGGAATCATTTGTTTCGTGGAAGCTGGCCTCTGACCGGGTTTCCAGCGCTCCAACGCATCAAGCATCTCCATTGCATTCTGATAGCGTTCGCACAACTCGAAGCGGAGAGCCTTAGCGACGATTTCATCCAAGGCGCTATTCACATCCGCATTGAACTCAGAGGGAGGCCGAATTGGACTCTGGAAAAGTTTGTTGCTCCCCCAACCCAAATCTTGGTTGGAACATCGTAGGAAGTTGATCGGTCAACAATAGGTAGAGAGTTACCACCAAGGCGCCCAAACGTCCGCCGCACACGAGTCCCCCTTGCTCTCGGTAAACGTCTCCGGCGGCTTGAACGTAATGGCTGCCATGGCGGTCGCAAGCAGGGTCAAAGGATTGACCCGTTTCGCCAGACCGAAGTCGCTGACCCTGGCACGTAAGCCATCGGTTTCGTAACCGACGAGGATATTCTGCGGCTTGATGTCTCGATGGATCACCGGCGGCTGTTCGCGGTGGGCGACGGAAAGTCCCCGGCAGACCTGTTTGATGAGGTCGATGGTGGTCTCCACCGGAACGAATTCCGTCCCGTGGGACTGCCAGAATTTGTCCAGACTGCCGCCTGGAACGTTCTCCATGGTGAAATAGCCGAAAAGGCCCTTCTGCGTTTGGACAACATTGGCGTCGAACACCCTGACGATATTCGGGTGCCCGATCCGAGACAGCATGATGGCCTCGCCAAGAGCGTCTTCAATATCTGGAAGTGTCATGCCCGCGGCCTTGAAGACCTTCATGGCCTGCCTTCCGAGAAAACGGTGTTTTACACGGAAGACTTCGGCGAAGGCTCCTTCACCAAGGAATCTTTCGACCTCGTAGGTATCGCGGATATTTTGACCTTCTGTGAGTATTGCCATGGTTGTTCAGTAGCTGGGAGTGCCGACCCTTTCGAGTTCGCGGTTGAATGCGTCAACGTCTCGGTTGTAATCATCCACCAAGGATTGAACCTGGCTGTTCATGGAGTTGAGCTGGTTTACCTTCCGATTGAAAGCGTCCACTGAGTATTGGCTGTAGCGATCCAAGGTCGCCCTTGCCCGATCCACCTCCTTGGCAAGTGATTTGAGGCGGTCTTCCTCGACGTTCATTCCGCTCTGTTTGAGCAAAAGCGCGGATTTCATGCTGCTTAGGCGGTAGTAGTCCGAATTCGACACGCGGTAGGTGCGCCCGGACGCATCCCGATATACCATGGTATCGGCAGGAGGCGAGGTCGCACCGGATGAGGGTAGATGGGACTTGGGCGTGGGGGCGAAGTCGATGTCCGAGCCGGTTGGGAGTAGGAATGGCTCGATGATGCCGGGCTAGAAGTGGATGAGAAACTGGATTTTGGCGGCTTCTTCGAGGATGTGACTGTGGCGATGATCCAGATCACAACAAGCACGGCAAATACCCCCACGACCTGCGCGACGACGGTTTCTGGCTTGGTTTTTTTCGACCGTGGCTTCTTGGATGGTGGATTCGCCAGCGACCCAGTTGGCGTAATCTCCTTTGCGGTGCTTGAGGGCGAAGTTCCAACCAGGGAGGTTCGAGTCGCACTCGGACATCTGAGAATGGAATTCGTACGGACGTGCCGCTTATTTCGACGATCACGGATGCCGGATAAACTCCGGACATGATCATCGCCTCAATAAAATCCACGCCAAACGGACCCTGTATCTGTCCCTGATGATGGACCAGATACTGATCTGTTTGAATGGATTGCGAGGTGGGCATTAAGAGGAGAGAAATTGGCGCTTCTTTAATTCAATACGAATCAGCCGGAAAATCGTCAACCAGAGCGGTTTTCTTTTCTGCTGCCCCTGGAGGCGAGGAGACCATCCGATGCAATTCCTTGGAATCCCAAGCGATCAAGGCCGGCACGGAGCTTTCCTAGCCCGGATTTTGCCGATTTGTGTGCCGCCTGTTTGGAGATCCCCAGAGATTCACCGATTTCTGCGTAACTGCTGCCTGTTTTCAAAGCCCCAACGACCACTCGCTCACGGGGAGAGAGCAGGTTCATCAGTGTCTCGATAACGTTCGACGTTTCCCGCAGGCGGACCGCTTTTCGCAGATCATGCCCGGATTCAATCACGAAATCACCATCGGTCGAAAGCCCTGTAAGACGCCGATTTTCGGCTGAGGTAAACTGGATTGGGTCGTCAATTGATTTTGGGAAGATTTTCAACAGGCGTAACTGCTTCGCGTAAAGGGAGTTGAGGGCATTGCGAATAACGCGTGACGAAAATGAGACAAATTCTCCTTTAGCTGGATCATAAGCCTCGGCCGCTCGAACGAGCGCTATACTCGCCTCGGAACGTGCGTCCTCCCAACGACATCCAGGAATGTTGGCGTAATCGAACGCAATCACCTCCGCGAGGAAGATGTGCTCTTCTATAAGGCTATGAGTTGACATAGGGATTAGGGGTTACACGTTCCTGTTTCTGAGGTATGGAAGAGGTGTTCGCCCAACTGTCTGAGGGTCTCGATCACCTTATCCCGTTCTACCCTAAGCTCCATTGCCTGGGTTTTGTCGATACGTTGTTCCTCGGTAAAACCAAGTTCTGATGCCGCAGGCCAAACGTTCGCCTCAACGGGGGAATCAGCTACCCAAGGAATGCCGATCACGTAGCGGGCTTCGTCGTCACGGCTGTTCAGCACCTCAATAGCAATCGAATTATTACCAAGTGATGCTGTTAGAATGATCCCTGGTTCATTCCAAGTGTCGGTCATGTGCCGATACTCACACACTTCAAAGGGGGAATTCCGCTTTCCAAGACTAAGTTTTCGATTTCTTCTAGCAGGCAATAAGTAAACAGGTCAGCATGCGTGCCATTGAGCTGGGACCGCTTGAGCAGGTAGATTCTCTCACCCGCATCATCCTTCCGAATCAGCCGGTTCTCGCAGTAATCGATCGCTTTGGGGTGCCTGACCAGAAGTTCGCGCCAATGTTCGGCCACTTCAGCCCTATCGACGATCCCTTTCAACGCAGCCACCACTTCACCTTCAGGATCGAGCTGATCCATGACCCGCCAGACGACATCCCTTCTCGCCTCCTCTGAAGGCTTCTTCGGATCACCTCGGAGAAGTCGCTTCCAACTTGTCTCCCTGCCCTCACTCCGTAGGAAACTGTAATTTCTACCGGACTCGACGAGGTAGTCCCCTTCGGCGAGCAGTGCTCGCTCCCACAGAAAATGATCAAAGCGCTTCAGGCCATCATCCCCAAAGATCAAATTCGCTCGCTTCAGGCAGGCCACGAAATGCGACCGGAATTCTTCGTCCATTTGTTCGCTCCAGTCGCAGGTCTTTTCATCCAGCCAATGGTCTAGCACTCCCGAGAATTTGAAGAGAAACTCGATCTGACCGGCGAAGTATTTATGGCACTCCGCCTCGACGATCAGCTTGCGCCACGCATCGCTGCGTATGATTAGCTGTGCTTTAAGCTGTTCCTCCCTGACCTGCTGCTGATTGAAGCCGGCGATTGTGTCGGCATTCTGGCTAAGAAATTCGAGAATCGATTCTGAATGCTCAAACAGAGTGTTTAGAGCACGAAGACTCCGTTGGAAATCCTCCGGCCGGTTGTAGATCGTGTTTCTGGAAAGATTGGCGACAACACGCACCCAGTTCCACAACCCGACAGGCTCAATTGAATCGCGATGCTCAACGAGATACCCTGTGTATGCCCGCAACATCACCGTTTCTTCGTAGTTCAAGCTTGTGCGGGAATCGATAGCCCTCTGAAAGAGCCCCTCTTCATCGAGGTATGCCTTATCCTCAAGAAAAGTCCGGATCCCGTCATCCAGTCCGGATAACTGCTCAATCGTCCCGAAAAGGCTGCGGAGCATAGGTTCATCCACAGCTCCCACCTTGGCGAACCATTGGTAGGTGAGCACCCCCTTCTGACTTCGCAACTCCTGAACCACTTCCTCAAACTTCTCGTCCTCAGGATTTCTTGTGGCAGTCGCAATCTCTCTACAAAGCGCCATCACCTTATCATCAAAAAGACGGCTTTAGGGTCTCGAAAGTGCCAGAAAAGATCCGCCCAGCGGGTTTCGATCCGATGGCTGAAGTAGTCTTTCACCGGGACCAAGCCGGTGTCCCCTTTCTCTTTCCAATTGGGGAAATCCGAAGCCAGTTTCTGCTCAAGTTTGGCTTTGAAGTTCTCGAATGCCGTGAGAGGTTTCCCGCGTGCGTTCATCTTGATGTATAGGTCATCCGATAGTCCGAACTGCTCCAAATCCAAAAACTGGAAGGTGATCCGCGGCACTTCCGGGTCGGTTAACTTAGAATACAACCCGAGCGCCTTCCCGAAGCGCTTTTGGATTGAGTCGAGCATGACCAGAGCTGACTGAATGGTCGGATCCTGCTTCCAATAGAGGAAGAACCACGGTTGCTCTTCAATGTGCTTGGAGAGCATCTTCTCCCCAACGTCCTCACTGTCCGGAAAGAAGCCTGCCAGTGTGTCAAAGAACTCGGTTGAACTCGGTCTCACGAGGTAAGCGAAGCGGGACTTTCCGTCCTTTAAATACAATGCTTGAAACTTGTCGAACTCCCCCTCAGACCATGCCGCGAACCAATGAAGAAGGAAAAGAGTCGTTAGGCGCTGCTGGCCATCAAGCGGGGCAAAGGCAACTGTTTCCACGTTGTTTTCTTTGCTCGTAGAAATGCTGCCGTACACGAAGTCGAGATCCAAAGGCAATGCATTGTCGTCGGGGGCTTTTTCAAGGGCTTCGAGCATCGCTTCAAGCAAGCCGGAACGGACGTCCTCTGCGGTGGCTCGTCCCTGGGCATAGTCGCGCTGAATGATGGGAATCTCCACCCTGTCAAATCTTGCAAACAAATTGGGAAAGGTGAGTCGTGACTCGGTGAATTGGTTCATGGCATCATTTTTCGGACTTTGGTTGGAAAAAGGAGGAGAATGTCTCCAGGATTTGGCTTCGATAGTCGGATTTATCCTTGTCCCGCCACTGCTCCATCTTGTCGAGATCCTTGCTGTAACATTTGAGAAACACGTTGCGCGTGCAGAGCGGAACAAAAATTCCACTCTTGTCCAAGGACAGGATCCTGTGCCTCTTCACCGGAAACACGGCGTTCTTGTAACTCCGGTTGGTCGCTTGATCTAGGAGGGTGAGGTTATCGAGCCGATGGTCCGCCTCACCTGACCCATCCTCCCCGGAATCGGCAATGATCTCATCATAGACCTCGTCGAACCCCTTCTTGTCGAAGGGGCGGCTCTCGATGATTTCGTCGATTCTTGTTCGTAGCGACTCTTTATCGCCAGTGTCCTCGTAGCAGGTCTTCACTCCCTCAAGCCAGGCTTTCTGGGCATCGGGACGGTCGGGTCGGTCTGATTCAACTGAGCAAATGTGCTCAATGTCCCAGTTCTCAATCTTGAAACTGTCGAAGGGAAAGCGGATATTTGATCTCCGGCTTTCCAGTAGCGTAGCGATGTTGAAGAGCAGGAGCACTGACCGAAGAAGCGGTTTCGACGATCCGTAGTCCAAGTTTGTCAAACGCTGGTCAATCAGGGTCTTCAGTGTTTCCGGGTCGGGAGAGTCGGGTTCTCCGAAAACCTGCGTGAGAATCCTTTTTCGAAGATAGCGGTCGAACTCCGGCTTTGGTAGGGAGAGAGCATTTTTTCGAAGCTCCGAAATGGAGACCCCAACATGAATAAGGAAACCCGTCAGGTGGTAAAGAGTTCTGTCCTGGAACCACTCATCAAGCATCATGAAGAGTTGCTTGATGCGTAACCATTCCTCTTCCGCGCTACGTTTCTCCGCTTTTAAAATCCGATTGTAATGATGGAACGAACGATATGCGTCCGCCGTCTCAGTAGCCTCGGCAGTATCCCCTTCGACTACCATTTCGAACAAATATTCGATGCGGTTCGCTGGCGTATTCTCGCCGCTGTGGATGAAGTACCAGAAGTCACTTGCTTGAAGCGATTTCTCAATCAGGTCCCATTCCTGAGCAATCCTGATCTGCTGAAGATCTTTCGAATCGACTCCAAAATTTTTCGCTTGGAGAAATAGCGCCCTGATCAACTCGGAGTTTGTCAGCGGAATCTTTCCAATGTTCAGACGGGTGAAAGCCTCGATAGCGTCTTCGGAATTCGGCAGCTCATACCAGATAACCTTGGTGTTTTTACCAGTTACATCGTCGTTGAGAAGGGTCTGGATCACTTTGACCACCTGCGATCTATCGCGGGAGCCAAACCAAGATTGGATCGCTTCGTAGGCCTTGGCGATATGGAAGAAATCGATGTTCTCTTCGGCACGATTGGGATCAATGTTTTTGAGAAAGGAACCGCTGGTTTTAGCCCTGGTCTGGAAGGTCAACTCGAAGGAAGTCTTTTCAAAAAGCATTTCAACTCTCTGCTTCTCTGCTGCAAGAATCAGGAATATCGTAGTAAGTCGCTGCTGCCCATCGACGACTTCCCAAGAGCCATCTCCCATCGCCTTGATCACAAGCGGCTGCAAGCAGTAGAAGTGTTCTTTCCCTCTTCCTTCGCTATCACTCTGGAACTGCCAGAGATCGTCTAGTAATTCTGTGACCTGAATCTCGGTCCAGCGATAGCCCCGCTGGTAAGAGGGTATGAAAAACCTCTCGTCGAGAAGACTGCTGGATTGGCTTGAGGGTGGCTTTGGGACAGTCCATTCTGAGAATCTTTTAAGGGTGGGTGACTTTACCTGGTGGTCGGTACTTCATTGTAGGCTGGTTTTCGAGATGCCGGGAGGTTCGGATTAGATCCGCAAGTAGGTGACCTCAACTCCACGGGTCAGGCGGGCTTCCTGCACAGCCTGTTCGAGCGAAAATGGGCCGGTTTCATACTTCTGGAAAATATCGAGTCCACGATCCATGGTGATTTTCCAGTCGGTGTCGGTCGTAATGTTCCGGGCGTGAAAATTTGTGCCATGATCGAATTCCCAGCTAAACGCCACTTTCGATCCGGTGAAGGAATCGACCAGTTGATTCAGATTTTCCTCCTGTTTGACGCAGGATTCGGGATCCGACTGGGTCACGAGATGAACCTTTACTTCATCTCCTTCTTCTACGATCTCGTGAACCATCTGGAGAAATTCCATCAGATTCCGGACTTGGAAGAACATCCGCACGTAGGGGTCACGGATGGTGATCTCACCCGCTCCCTTGAGGTGCGGAGCGAACAATCGCTTGTAGCTCCATCCCTTAGAATTCTCTGGCACAACTACATGGCCTGTTTGTGCCGGAGCTTCGGCATGAGTCGGAAGTGGAGCGTCATCCGCTTGCGTGGCGGGCTCATTCAGGGATTCGTCGTGCTCAGGAAGATCTTCTAACTTGGGTATCAGTCTCGGCTGGGAAAACGCTGGATACTGGATTTCCTCCGGTGTTACGACCGTAACCTTTTCTCCGGTCGCAATGGAACGGTAGATAAAATCGTGCCGCTTGAAGGTGTCGTCAATTCTGAGGATGTGCTCGCGGACCCTGCGGCGGCACTCCATTGAGAATTGCAGCAACTCCCGCATCTCCTCCGGAGTTGCCTCGCCGTGCGGGTGAATGATTTTCATCAGTCCGGAGAAGGTCTTCTCGAATCCGGTTTGGTCACGGATCGACACTTCGGAGACGATCTCGAAATGCTCCTTGTAGCTGCTGGTGAAATCCTCGCTCCGCAGGTGTTTCAGGATCTCGGCAATGTAATCGACGATGAATCCGTAGCCGCTGGTGAAAAGTTCGCCGCGGACCGGCGAAACCTCCCATCCTGGGCTATAGGCGTGAAGACGGTCGAGGAATGCGGAGTCAATGTATTTGTCCGGCAGTTGATCGAAGAAGTGCGAGTGCTTGAGCATGTAGGCCACCGACTTCTGGGTGTTGCCCATGAACACCATCGATGCCTCGGCCGAGAGCTGCTCAATGCCCCGCGAGAAGGTGCGGTTGGCCATGTAGTTCTTCATGATGTCGACCAGCGTCTTGTCGACCTTCTTGTCCTTGCCGGCGAACTCGTCGAAGCAGATGCAGTCCCAGTAGCCCACCAGGCCAATCTTGCCGCTGGAATTGTTTACGAACAACTTGGCGACGCTCACTTCTGCGCCAGAAATCAACATGCCATGCGGCGAAAACTCGGCGTAGATGTGCGATTTGCCGGTTCCCTTGGGACCCAACTCAATCAGGTTGTAGTTCCTCTCGCAGTAGGGAATCAGACGGATCAGGGTGAGGAGCTTGCCGCGCCGGGTGAACATCTCCGGATTGAAGCCAATGCTCTGCATCAGCACATCCATCCATTCTTCGGTCGTGAACTTGCGGCGGGCCGCCAGAAACTTCCTCGAAGTCCACCTTGGCCACCTGGATGGGCTTGAGAGTTTCGATAGTCCACGGACTGGCCTTCGGTTCGACGGGCACTTCGTAAACCACATCGACGATACACCAGATGCCGCCGACCAACAGCTTTGGATAGCGACGAACGAAATCATCCGCCACCGGAACTTTCTTGATTCCCAAATTTGTGAACTCCGCTTCGTAAAATCCACCTTTGTCGTTGAGGTCCACGGTCAGCTTGTCGATGACCTTGTGCCTGCCTTTCTCCTTGATGGTGGATCTCACCAGCGCGGCTTGGTTCCGATGCACGTAATGTTTAGCAAGAATCCGCTGCACCGACTCCAAGCCTGCCTTCATGGCCGTTGGATCGTCCGTGGCACAGTGTTGTCCTAACAAATACTCAAGAACATAAGTTGGCACGACGGCGTTCTGCTTCAGCCCCTTGGTGAGGTCCTTGCGGACAACCAGCCCGGGAAAGGCATCCAGAATCTTCCGATCCAATCCTTCCACGGGAGGTGTGGAAAAATCCGCGAAATCAACCAAGGGCTGATCTTGAGGGGTGTCGTCATTTTCGGGATTGGGAAGATCAGAATTCATCGAAGTCGGTGGCAAAGGGTTTCTGTAGTTTGATCGGATAGGATCGATACGTCACGGTCTGATTGGTGCCTGGCAAGGTTTCATCAAGACGAATCTCAACGGTTGTGTTGTTGTGCGCGTCTGCGGCTTTTGACAGGACAAGAGCCACGCTCATCTCGCGCTTTCTCGCTTCCTCGTCCTTGGAGTCGAAAGTGATGGCCTTCACCTCGGAAATCGCCTGACCATCCGAAGCATAGACGCCGATCTTCAACGCCCTAGGCAGCAGCTTGGGCGTGACCGGTTTTTCCTGATAGATAGAAAGGGCAATTTGTCCGGTCGTCAGCTTGGCCGGCATCCGGATGATCTCGACCGATACACGGCCGGTGTCATCCGAGCGTGATTTGTTGATGTGCACCACCGGAATCACCACTTCCTGCAGGCTGAATCCACCGTGGACGTAGCGCTTGCCGGAGCCCTGGAGAGGGAAGCGCCCAAGGGAAACGGGAAACGCGCAGGACCAATCGCCTACTAGGTCAAGTTGGGAGGCGTCGAAGACCTTGGTGGCTCCGGACTCGGTGATACCGCGCCCAATCGCGAAACGTCGGTTACGGTTTGTCCATTCGGCAGCCTCAGGCAGAGCGGTCGAGTCCCCCTTGTCGAGTGGCTCCTGTTGGAAGAGGAAACCGTGATCCGCAGTGAGCAGCATGTTGTTACCATTCACATTGGCCACTTTTTTGACGATCTGGACCAGCTCGTCAAAGGCCTGTTCCACAGCCTCGGTGGTTTTGGCCTCTGTGGTCGATGAATCCCCCGTCTTGTCGATGACGTTGTGGAAAATGTAGATCACCTCGTGGTCGCGCATCAGGGTACGGCCCTCGACCTTGGTGTTCATTTCGAGGAATTGCTCGGCTTGGATCGCAGTGCCCTTGCCGTCGAGTGCCCGCTTGAGAATCTCATTTCGCGCCTCCGTGCCGGTGCAACTCCGCCCATCCAGAGTGACCTGGCAGCTTACGGGGTCGATCTCCCAAGTGCTTCCGGGCAACAGCGAGGCCATCCCAAGCTGCGTGTAGCTGGGCAGGCAACCGAACATGGCTCCCAGTTCGGTCGTAAAACGATTCTCGGACTTCATCCGCTCCGCGAAGTCGGCCGCCGCTTCGTAACGCAGCGCATCCGAGACGATCACAAAGACCTTCTGCCCCTTGTTGAGAAACGGTCGGACATGCTCTTCGAAAAACGTCCTCTGTCTGGGCAGCGCGCCGCAAGTCCACGAACTCATCCGGCGCACCTGATCGCTCCAACGGTCGCCCAAGGGAGTCAGGAAATTGTTCACGTAAATCTTGCCGACCCACTCGATCAACTTCTCCATCACGTTCACCTGTCCATACTGGCGGGCATGGTAGCTGAAGCGGCGATATGCCCGGTCGATCTTCCACCAGCTTGCACGGTAGCGCTCCAGACCCGCATCAATGGAATCCATTGAAAGCTCTGCCCTAGCAAGCAACTCGCGTAGCTCGACAGCCTGGGCGATAGCTTGATAGCCGTGCTCATGGGCGGGATACCAGAACGATTGCCGACGGTCTTGGATGGGGGCCAAGAGTTTATCCGCTCCATGGTGCGCCTCAAAGCCACGGCACAAGCGGTGAATCACGAACTTGTCGAAAATCTCAAAGGCATCCGCGTCGCCAAGTTCGTATCCCTCGCCGGATACATCGAGCCGGGCGGCGACATGGAGATCCCTCTCTAGCCTTGCCGACCATTTTCGAAAGCTGGCGTTGTGCGCCCGGCTATCCTTCCAGCGCTGGAGAAATACCCGGGAATGCGCCAGTTGAGCCACCTCAAGGTCGAGCGGGTTGGCTTCCCGGAAAATTCGCGTCACAAAATCCACCAAGGACGGTGAGGTGGATTGATAACCGAAGAGGCGACCGACTTCCCGCCAGAACGGTTCGACGATGGCCGTAGTTGCCGGAAATTCTCAGCGACCGGATCAAACATTTCGTCGTCGGCGCGATTCAGAAGATCGAGGAGTAGTGCTTCTAACTCCACCGGCGTCTTTGCCAATACCGCCATCATCTTCAGACGGAGATCCGCCGCCTCGTCGTCCACCGTGACCATTTCCTTCAATGCCTGCACTCGCTTGGAATCCCGGAAAAACTCTACGTGCTCCTCAGCCAGCGCCCGGTATTCACACGGCAGGCCCACCTCCTGCACAGCCAGGGATGCCCGGTCGGCCCGGAACTCGTGCCCTTGAAGCAGAAGATCTAGCAGCCAGTTGTCCGCATCCTGCGGTCTCGCTGAATTGAAGTAGAGCAGGAAGCGACCATTCCCACCGCCATCGCCAAGAATCCGCACCTTGGGCGCGAACTCGTTCTCGCCCACTACGATCTTCTCCACACTTTCGTGCCCGTAGCTCTCGAACGATTTCTTCCATTCGCCGGACGGGTCATACCAGAAGACCAGCCGGTGTCGGTGGAAGCAGAGGTTCAGGCTGTCGTGAATTCGTTTTTCGGACATGGCAATCAAATGTTGGATTCCCACTCTTCTGGAACCAAAGCAGGGGGCTTAGTCCACGGGGTCTCGATGATAGAATCCTGGAACCATTGGTCGCGCAGATTGGCGTGCTCAGTGACGATGATCTGGATGCCAATCGCTTCGACAGTCGCGAAGCGGTAGAGCATTTCGAAAAGCTTTCGCACCTGATTTAAGTCCGCATCCCGCTCGGTATCCTCGATTTCCGAAGCTGCTTTGTAAATCTGCTCACTAGGGAAATAGACCTGGGTCGGTTGGTCGAGGAAGAGGAATGACGGCATGGGCTTGCCATTATTCGTTGTGAAATGGTGCAAAGCCAAAAGTGCTCCGAGGTGATAGGCCAAATGGTTCGCCCCGCCACCGGTCTTGCTCATCGGAACCGGTCGTTCAGGGCGGTCAGCAACCACAGTCAGGTGATTGAAATCAAACCTGAAATCGAATTCAGAGAATTCTGCCTCCAGTTCAGAAACATACGGGCGAATGCGATTTGAAATGATGTTGAGAATCGAAGCCAGACGTTCCTCTCTATCAGAATCATTCGATTCCTTCTCCAACTGGGCGACCTGCCGTATCAGTTCTTCAACTTTCGCCCGTAATCCGGGGATTTCATCATCAGGAACATGATTTTCCAAAAAGAGACTGATCCGACCCATGACACGAGCTGCAGCGGCGTTTCGGCTTCCCATTTCGGCGATTGCGGAGTTGGCTGCAATCGCAGAGGCAAGTTGCTCTTCCTTGCTGCGGAGTAGTTCATTCATCACTTTTGCCTCACCCTCCAACCTGAGCGTGTATTCTTCTAAATGTGGACGCTCTCCGACTACGGAATCAAGTTCCTGGCTTAGAGAGTCGAGTTCTTCCATCAGGCATTTGGCAACCGGAGTGTCCATTCCTAGGTTTTCCGGTGCAAATGGCCACTGCCACTCTCCACTCACGGGATCGCTGGGAAGCGCTCCGATAGATTCCAGTCTGCTTTTCTGCTCGTTAACCTCGGTCGTAAAGCCATCTTCCTTCTCAGTGAAAAGTCTTGTCGCTCTCAAAATTTCGGCGGACTCAGACCTTCTCCTTCTGAGAGCCAGGATTTCATCCTCTAGCTCGGCGATTTTAGCTGTGTCCTCGTCAGGTATAGTGATGGGCCTCCAGTCCTTGGAGGCGTCAAGCAGCTCAAGTATTTCTTCGGTCGTTTGCGAAAGAGCCCCTCTCGCAATCACACCTACCTGCTGTGCCTCCGTCACCAACCCCAAAGCACGGACATTCAACTGTTCGCCGAAATACTCAGCATCGGCCAGTTGCTTTTGAATCAACTTCAACTCCCGTCGCGTGGATCGGAGCTTGGCATCAAGATCAAGACTATCGTCTGGGGCAACACCCAAGAGAATGGGCAGCGTGTCTTTTATCGCTTGTGGGATGAAAGGTTCGTTCTGCCGATAAAAAAGCTGCTCCTTGTTGGCAATGATTCCTTGCTTCTGGAACAAATAATAGACGGCGTGTCTGATCGAGGCGACAAACGCACTGCGACTCTGCCCATCAGGAACGACCGTTCGGTTCGCTGGAATCCCTAGGAGTTCGGACAGCAGTTCCACAACGGAATCGTCATCGGTATTCTGACGGAGTTCCGTGAAATCCGGCGGTTGGAGATCGGCTCCTCGTCTCAGCATAACTCTTGAACAGCTTGATGCGGTTTGAGCAGGGGCGGGCTTGGCTATCATCACCTGCTCTCCCTTGAATTGGTAGATCACACCATACCAAGCCACCTTGTCACGAATCGGCCCTTCGGGAATGTTAAAATCGCTTCTGCCCATGCAGTATTCGACGATTTCGGAAATCGCTGATTTTCCTGTCGAGGACCGACCGGTGATGATGTTCAAACCGTGAACCTTGAACGACACACGTCGTAGCTCGCCTTTGTGGCTATAGAGAAATATTTCTTTGATGTTCATGGTCGGATGCCGAGGGTGGTGTAAATCGTGGCGCGATCTCCTATCTGCGAGAATTTCTTTCCAAGTGAGCGGGCCGCCATCTGGCAGTCACGTGAGTCCTGTGTGCCTGTGATCGTCCGGCGAACCTTTCCGTCCTGAACGGATAGGCAACCTTGTGGATCGACTGCCAACACATCGCGGTCCGCCAGGTATGAGAATGCTTCCATCGCGAAGGGAAACAGGCCCTTTGTCCTGCGTGCCAGATCCACACGGATCTCGGGGTGATCTTGAAGAATCTTAGCAAAATAAGAACGGGAGCCCTCTTTGATCTGGTTTCTTGTCCGTTCATGCAGGCAAAGAGGCAGAATCAGTAGCGAGAGGGAAAAAGGCATCGCCCGTCCAGATACTTCGGCATAACCCTCGATTCCACGGGCGAGGATGAGTCCGCAAAACGCGGGATTGAAGAGGGTCCGCACCTCGCGGGGTCGATTGTTCCAGGTCTTCATACTGCGGTATTCTTGAGAATTTCGGTGGCTCGCTCTTCGAATCGCGGATGCCAATACACTCGTGGCTTCCGTTCGTTCGCGAGCAGGTGGTAGCTTCCCATGGCCACATAGGTTGCGGTGACTCCGATTCTGATGCGAAGGTTCGGGTGATTGCTCGTAGAAAGGTCGTTGAACAACTTGCGTCCAAAGTTCTGGAGAATCTCCTCGGCGGCGTCTTCAGCCAGTTCTTCCCATACGATCTGCTTGAGTCTGTTCCATTCGTTGACCAATCGCTCGTCATAGCGATCAATTTCACCTGTTAGATCGACATTAATCCGGAGCCATTCGCTTCTTTGTTGGCAAGCCCGGTAATAATCGAGAATGGCTGTTTTGATTCGCCCCGAATTCACGCCAATCGTCCTCAACTGCCGGACGAAAATCCTGTCGTCAGAGTCAGGATCCACGCCTTCCTCCGGCTCGGCATTTTCGAAGTCAATTGGGAGGTTGTCGTCCCGAAACTGCTCGCAGATGAAACTCAGCATTTCGGAAACTTCCGATCCGCGCATCGGATCGGCTCTCTCATCCGAGAGCAGTTTGATGCTTTGATCCATCCACCAACCCTCCAGACGTTGATAAACAGCTTGCCGGAATTGAATTCTCACGGTGCGCAGCTTTTCGTCGATGATCTTCTGTGGGATGTTCTCGATCCGTGTGAGTTGGTCGAAGATCGTGATCCTGCTGAAGAAATCAGTCAGTTGATCGTCGCTTAGACTTTCGAGTTCGACTTTTGTTTTCGCCAGCGTCTTCGAGTCTGACGTTTCAAGCTTGGCTTTCGCTTGTGCCGCAAGATCTGCTGGTCGGCTTTTCGTGGGGAGGAAGTGTTCGAGCAACGAGCCGGGGGAAACAGATCCCGTGGTGCAGAGGTAAAAACGTCCAGGACTGGTTGGACGTGGATCTTTCAGGTAATAAGCGAGCCAGATTCGGACAGACTTCCAGAAGTCGGGCGAAAGATCGGAAAGCGTGTCGCCAACAGCCTTGTGCTTGAGGGATGCGAGAATTCTTCCCTCTTCTGGGTCGCTAAAGTCGATGTCGTCATCGCCCTCGATCAGGCAAACCGTATCTTCCGATTGGCGGAACAGGCACAGCAGGGCATATCGAAGCTGATAAAGATAGCCGAGGGCTGAGGGTGCGGCGGAGAATGGGTTAGAGTCGGAAGTCATGGCTTATTCCTCTCCTTTTGTTGTCAACCCCGGGATGGGTTGGACGGCTCCTTCGAATTTGAGGTAGTTCACCTTCACGCCGTCATCGAGGTCGATTTCGAGGCGTTGTTGGGCGAGTGGGAGGATGACGTTGCGTTCCCAGTCCTGGCAGTCCTTGAGGTCTTTTCTCAGCTTCTCGGCTTCCTTGCGGGCGGCGTTCTTTTCCTTGGTAGCGGTCGCAGTGGCCTCGACGTGGACGAGGTGGTTGATGCGGGACTCTAGCTTCTTGAGGTAGTCGCGGAGGTATTTGTTGAGCAGGGTGTTGACCGTGTCCTTGGTGTAGCGGTGGAGATAGACGAGGGCGCTGAAGCCTTTCTTGGGGCTTTGGAACAACCAGTAGATCGGGCGCTTTTTGTAGGTCTGGAGGTGGTCCTTGTAGAAGTCGGTTAGGAAATACTTGTCCAGCGACTTGCCGAGTGAGTCCTCGATGAAGCGGAGGTTCTGCTTAAGCGTGGCTTCGCCGAAGGTGGCACGGAGGAAATCGCGGGTGCGGGCGACGATGTCGTCTTCAAACCATTCGCCATCGAGCACGGGGATGATGCCGTCGTCGTCCGGTGCAAAGCACAGATCTTCCATCTTCAATCCACCATCCACGATCTTCGATCTGAATTGCTCCAGCGTGTCGCCGACGTTGGCGAGGATGAGGCCGGGGTGGTCGGGGAATAGCGGCCCATCATGCAGCCGGTGGCGTAGGAGAGGAAGGCGGCCATATCGCGGCGGGCCTCGGCGCGGGCGAGGGTGATTTGATCCACGGGCACTTCCGGACTGCACCCCGCCTTCGGAGGCCGTAGGCTGCGATAAAAGCCGGTTGTTCTCGGTCTCCAGCTCCTGCATGCGGCGGATAGCGGCGGTGTTCTGCGCCTCCCAATGCCGCCAACTCGCCTCCAGCGTCGCGCCCTTCATCCCCGGCCGCAGCAAGGGCTGGTCGCGGAAGTCCCACGAGGTCTCGAAGTTGTCCCAGTCGGCTCGGGCGAGCGTTGTCGCCTGCTCGACTAAAGCTTCGACGGACGAAATCGTCTCCGTGGCTCGGACGACAGGAACGGAGAGAATATGGCCGAGTTTGAAATCAGAGCGTCGGAGAAAGCAGAGATGAACCGTGTTCCAACTAGGCTATTCAACAGGCCGGTAAAAACAGAAGTTTGGAAGCCGCGAATGCGGTCGTGCCTTTGGCATCGAACAGAAAACCAACAGGTGAGTATCTGGCAGAAAGCCTCCCGCTTCCGATTGATGACCAGCTTACCCCCTCACGAAACGAATACTCTCCGTTGTAGTTGTGGGAGCGAATTCGCCCTGTCTTTTCGTCTGCAAAGCTGCGGATCTCTGCGCCGTCGTTCTGCCAGTTTACGAAGTAGTCGTTGTTGCCGAACCATCGCAATTCGCCACCTCCCTTGTTGTATGGAAACCACTTCCGTCGCGACTGGACGCTTTCTGGAATCGTCGCACATCCAAATGCCGCACGGTTCAAAGCTACTTCATGCCAGAGACGAAGAAATAATCCGTTGGAACCTGTTGCCATGCCTTCGCGGGCTGCCAACTGTTTCCCAAGCACTGGATACTTCTCGAAGAGGACAAGTTCGCGATCTGTTGCCCAGTAGCAGAGCGGTTCTTCCTGGATAACTCGAAATCTTTCAGTCGCCACAGCGAATCGCGAAGAGCACGCGGGATTCTTGACCGCTGAAAGAAAGGCTCGCTCCTTGGAATCAGAGTCATCGCCGTCAACCAAGCGGAAGAAATGCGTGGGCCTTTTCTGCCGGGCCGTTGTGCAGAAAGTAAACGCAGCCGTTTGCACAACTTCCCCTGAGATGCTGTCGAAGGCTCGTGCCCCAAGGTGTAACAGTGAATCAAGATGCCAAGTTTGCAGTGCTGTGCGGAAAGCCGAAAAACGAGATAGAAACATCCAGTTCTGCATCGTCACCATTGCCACTGCGCCAGATTTCATCGCCAGCATTCCCAATCGTTCCATGAAAACGGAAAACAGGTTGTGCTTGGAGTTCGGGAATAGTTCGTCAACGAAGTCGCGAAGGGTAACATTCATTCCACCTCGACCCATATATGGCGGATTGGCTACGACGACGTGATACCGCTGGGTTAGAGCCTCGGCTTGATCAAGCACGCGCAGGACTTTGAGGTGCGTCTCGCGCAGGAAGAGTGAGGGTGACTGATCCGTGTTCAGTGACCAGTATTCAGTGACGATGCGACGGACTTCGAGGATGGCCGGTTCCGGTATGCACGGCTGGATGAGCGAGCCAAAGTTCTTTGCCTCTTCGAACTGGTGGAGCAGTGTGAGAATCGTGTGTTGGAAGATGTTGCCCAGCTTGAGTGCTCGGGTGTAGTCGCTTAGTTCATTTTCCGCGTAGCGCACGTCGCGCAGTTCTGTGATGTTAGGGCGGACGAGGTGTTCCGGTTGGAAAAAGCGACGTGACTTTTCTCGGGCCTTGAAGATGAGGGCGAGTTCGGCGAGTTGAGCGGCTCGGGGGCAGATTTCCAAACCGTGCAGGTTGTGCCGCAGGATGAGGGCGGGAATTTCACTCGGCGTGTATCCTTCCTCCTCGTAGATGAGGGTGAGCAGGTCGAAGGCATAGGTGAGCATGTGCCCGGAGCCGACGGCGGGGTCGCAGAGACGGATTTCCTCGGGATTGGTGATTTTGAGGAAGTCGGTCTCGGTTCTGCCCTCGATGTAACACGGCATGTGGTCGCGAGAGCCGAGAGCCGGGGCGATTGAGCAGCCAGAGGCGGCCGAGGGAGTTTTCGACGCAGGTAGCGGACGATCCAGTGCGGGGTGAAGAGCTGGGTGACGGCGGGAATGTCCCTCAGTGGGCACGGCGCTCTTGCGGGCCATGACGGCATCCTTTTTCTCGGAGATGTAGAACTGGTAGAGCCAGCCGAGGATTTCCACGTTGGCGCGGGATTTGCCGGAGGCGTCGGCTTCCAGGCAGTCGGAGTCGGTGATCTCGGTGCGGAAGCCTTCGGCGACTGAGGTGGCGGTGAGGAGGTCGTCGGGGAGGAGGAGTTCGGATTCGTCGTTGAGCTTGTCGAAGACGTCGGGGAGCAGGGTGTGGTAGAGACGGCACGCGGCGAGGATGAGGCCGCGATAGGCCTCGCCCTGAGGATCGGCCCCGGCGATGGCGGTGGGCAGGCGGCCGTCGAGCAGGTCGTTGAGCCGCTGGAGGTCGGTGTGTGGGTGGAGTTCTGCAGGCAGGGAGCCGGTGCGGAGGAGCTTGAGGATTTCCGGCTGGGTTTCCTCCGGCGTGGCGGGCGTAGAGCACGCGGGCCTTGAACGGGTGCCAGCCTTGGGCATCCAGAAAGCGCAGCGCGGCGAGGCGGTTAAACCAAGTGTAAGCGACGCGCTCGATGAGGGCGGTGCGGTTCTTTCCCGCCTCCCTGCGGAGGGATGCCACCTGCGCGGCAGCCTGGCGGAGGTCCGGCGTATCGGCAGCAAGGACGTAGTCGAGCTTGCGCCCACCGCCTCCATGAGTTGGGTGCGGACGGCGGGGGCGAAGGATTTGAGGGCGGAGGTATTCATGCGAATCTCAGAGGCTGAGGCGTTTACCTTGTTTGATTTCAGTTACGGCCGATTCACGAAGCGCAGCGAGCCATTCGTCGATCTCTTGCTCTGTGGACAGGAAGGGCAGCTTGCACTTCGTCCGCAAGGATGTCGCAGGAACGTAGGTGGGTGCGGGAGGCGCGGGCGTGGGTTTGCCACCTCCAGGGGTGGGTGTAGGCGTGGGGGTGGCGAGTTCGGCTGCGAGGCAAGCTGTGCGGGGTAGTCGATGCTGCGATAACGGTTCACCCGATCCCGGATGGCGGTGACGAAGCGGGCGGATTGAATGGCCGCCCTAGCCTCCGTGGATTTGGCGAGCACCTGCGTTTTCGCGGCAGCGTCGAGTTTACCAAAATCCGGCAAGGCCATGAGGCGTTGCTCGTGGTCATCCAGAACCGCCTTAAGCATTTGCCGTTCCTGATTGAGAAGATCCGCAATGGCGGCTCGCAGCTTGGTCACGGCGGCTTTGGCTAGCGGCACTGCGTTTCCGCGATACGGGGTGGCAGCTTGGGCAAGATCCCGCAGGGGCTGAACATCCTCTGGCGCGAGGTCATTGAAGTTCGCCTCCTCCTCCCTAAGAAAGGCGATGGACTCATCGTATGCGACCTTTTGCGGTCCGTTCATGAAAACTTTGATCGGATCCAGAATGTCCTCTTTCGCATTGAGAAGAGTGTTCTCATAATCCGCCAAGTGGTTCAGCAGGTAGGTGTAATCACGGTCAGCGAGCTTGGCGATCTGTTCCTCGACGCTGCGGAGGGATTCGAGGAAGGAGTAGCGGTCGGACTGCAGAAGAAGATCCTTGAGCAGGCGCGATTCCACCGCCAGCAGGGTGAGTGTGGACTGGCCGACACTGCGGGCGTCCGTGCCATCGTTGGCGCGGTCGAAGAAATCCTGATGGAAGCGCTTGAGTGCGTTGATTTTGGTGGAGTCGAACTGCTCCTGGAGACGCACCCGCACGGTCCCATGCAGGCGAGTGTTGACGAGGTGTTCCAGCGCGGCTTTGCCATCAAGCGTCCCGGGTGCCCGAAGCTCGATCTTACCCATGCGGAAAAGGCGGCCGATCAGCGTCTGGACTGCGAGCGGATACCAGCCGAATGGACGACGACCGAACTGGCGGATCATTTCTTCCACGGAGGTTCGTTCGCCTTGGTCCTGATTCCGCTGGACGTAGGTCATGATTTCCTGCTCGGACTCGGAGAGCGGCTGCTGCCCACCAGTCAAAAGGTCATCTGGATCGAGGAGAGTTTTCCGGAGCAGGTTCTCGTCATAGCTACCCTTCAGCATCCGAAGATTCGGGAAGGCGAAGGTGACAAGATCCTGTGCCATCTTGTGGAAGCAAGTCCTGGGGTCCGAGTAGTATGAGCCTTCGATTTTCGAACCATTCAGATAGATTGAGGCCTTTGTGAATAGCTCTGCGCAACGCGTCTGGAGGCTGGAGCGGCGAACACCATTCTGCTTCCGCCGTTCATCGAGGATGACTTTCCGGCTGGGATCGGTGTTTGTCCCTGTGTTTTGCAGGGCGTATTTCTCGGTCTTGAGATAGAGGCGAGCCTCCTCCATGAGATGGTAGTCGGACGCAAGCACGACGATCAGCTCGGATTTGCCAGTGCCTTGAGCGGCCAGCGAGCGTTCGTCACCATGATTCGGGTGATCGGGGGTGATGATGTTGAGCGTCAGCTCGGCATCTTTCCCGACCAGATGATCATCGAGTTTGCGGGCGTAGTCGTAATCCTGGCCATTGCCCTCAAAACGGATCTTCGGCGATTTCACGACATCGTGGAAGATGACCTCGGAGAGGAGCTTGGTGACCTGGGAGTCATCAATCTCGGTGCCCTTGATTTCGACTTCTACGTCCTTTTCCGCGTCGGTGAGGAACTCGAAAACTTCGCCATTCTGTTGGAGATAGGACTGCGCGGCGAGAAGAGCCAGCGACTGCTTGACCGCCTTCTCGTGGGCGGCGATGTCGTCGATGTTCGCACGGTCGATCAGAAGGATCGCGACGTTCCGCGGAGTGGCCTTGAACTCGCGCACCCATTTGAGCAGGAAGAGAGCCTTGAGGATTTTGAGCGCGAGTGGATCGTCCAGGTGGTTCGCGGCCTGGAGGATCGAGGTCTGCATGTCGCCACGCAGGGTGGCGGTGATGCCGTCGAACATGCGGTCGAAGGTGGCCAGAGAGCCGACCTCCTCATTTTTGAGCGACTTGGCGACACTTTGGAACACCTCCAGCATCGAACGCTCGCCGACCGAAGTGTGCTTCCGGTGAAGGCATCATGTTTAGACAGTTGTTCGATAGCACGCTGGAAGAGATCAAACTGATAGGGGTGGAATGGATAGAGATCGCAGAATTCATCGCTGCCGCGCCAGCCTTTGTATTGAACGGAGTCGTCGGAGAAACGAAACAGCGTTTGGAGGTTCTCCTTTCCTCGTCGAAGATCTTGGTAAGGGCTTCGGGCTCTGCTTCCGTCTTTGCGAGCAGGCGGCGCTGAATGACTTCCCGGACATCGGCGCTCGTCAGATTCGGGCGAGTTTTGAAACGTCCTTGGATTTTCGTGAAGTCGTCGCCCTGTTCCTTTTTGAGTTCGCCCAGAACTTTCTGTAGATCTCCCTGCGAGGTCACAAACACCCAGGAACGGCCGTCGCACTTGGTGGCGAGGCTCTCGGCCACCAAGTCTGCAGGTTGAGCATCAGTTTCGAATCCTGACCGATAAACTGTCCGACCTCATCAACGAAGAAGTTGAGGCGGAAGTCTTTTCCCTGTTGGTCGATGTATTCGCGGACTTGCTCGGCGAATGACTCGATGGAAACGCGATATTCGTCCCGGATCTGATTCAGCACATTCACGGCATCCTCTTCCGAAACGCCGAAGTGTTTCGCGTAGGCGGCGTTGAATGCCTTTCTACGGGCCGTCGCTAGGGCGTCGCGATCCTTCTCCCATTCGCGGCCGTTCACTTCGAGATAGGTTTTCTTGAATGCCGCGAGCTGACCGGCCTTGTCGAGATCGTATTCGAGCTTCGCGATGTGGCCTTGTTTGCCGTGGTAGCCTCGCAGTTCATTGAGCACCTTCACGAAGACTTCAAGGATCGGCGCGGCGGTATCGCCTCCGATGTGGTCGGCCTTCTGGTCGATGTTGAAGAGAATGCTGTGGGACGGGATTTGGACGGCACGCTCCATGCTGCCGCGCAAGATCTCATCCTCGATGTTAGGCAGGATCACGTCCGCGGGCTTGCGACCGCTTGGGAGCGTCCGCTGATCAAGCAAGAGCGAGAGAATCTTGAGCAAATGGGATTTTCCCGAGCCAAAGAATCCGGAGATCCAGACACCGTTCGCGCTGGTGTCTTCCAAGTATCGTTCGACGAATTGATCCAGAGCCCTCCCCACCTCG
>JAGYIT010000007.1 GCA_018402445.1 Akkermansiaceae bacterium
GGGACTGGCAGTCTCACCACGAGGTCGGCGCAGGCCGCCCCTGACCCTCAGCAGCCAACAACATCTACGGAGTTGCGGGTGATATCGGCGCCCGGCGGGCTTCCTTCAACTGCTGATCTCCAATATGGCGCGCATATGACGCGGGTGGACTGTGGGTGCCATCAGCAATAGCGGCTCCACATCGGTGGCCGCCAGGCGTTGGCAGTCGATGGTGGCGATCCTGGTGGCCTCCACTGCAGTTCTGTGTTTTTGTTGTAACATCAAGCATACTACACTGGATGCAGTGTGTCAATACCCCAGCCGGGAATGTCCTCCAACATGAACGCAGGGTTCGAGTTCGAAAAGCGCCAGGTTGGGACTGACAGTGTTTGTTTTCTTTTGCCGATGCTTTACTGTTTTATGGGAACCTATCCTCGGGTGGATCCCTCCTTTGCCAGCCTTCATCAACTTATCAGTATGAACTATGGCTGAGCAACACAGTGAATCTTTTTGGTTCTTCGTGGCGACGCTGGCGGCGTTGTCTTTCCGCCTTACTGGTGGTCTGATATTGGGACTCTGACTTTGTGGAGAAAAATGTTACCTGAATCGTTCGGTATGTTTCTGATGATGCTCAACTGGACTAATATTCCTATTTCTCGCATCATCCCCAAACCGGGTACCCGCGCTCTTTGGGTAAGCCTCAGCCTCCTTTCCTGCTCCGCCGTCGTCGCTGAACAGGCCTGACGCTGACTCCTCCTTTTGTCTTCGCAGGGAGCGAACCCGGTGCGGGATCCGGTCATTGGGTTTCCGGATCCCGCTCAACTTTCTCCAATCCCATAGAATGACCGCAGCTCATGCAAACACGTCCCAAGCATCCGATTAGGCTCCAGATGAAAGCCTCCCATCCCACGCACAACCGCCGTGGCAGACATGGCTTCACCTTACCGGAGCTGCTAATCGTGATCGCCATTATCGTGGTTCTGGCCGCCTTGTTATTCCTCGGATCGCGTTCGCTTATCGCGCGTGCCCACCAAGTGACCTGCATGTCCAATCTGCGGCAACTCGGTTCCGCCTCCCTTGCCTATGCCGGGGATCATGGCGGATCGACCGTTCCGGCAGTCATCCAGAACGGAACCGGAATCAATGGCGCGGTGGATTGGGCAACCATTCTGGTGAGTGAGGGGTATGTGGGGGATTCCTCATCCTCCTCGCCCGAGCAGTTTCACAAGCATTCGGTCTTTTGCTGCCCCGCCGGCCTGTCCATTCGATCCACCAATGATCGTGGCAAATTCTCCGACCCCGCGTATGCCGTCACCGACGATGCGCAGGGATACCTGCTTCACTCCTTCAAGGGCAAGGATGGCAAGAGCAACCGGTATCTGCACTCCTGGTATGGAATCAACGCGATCGTGAACAACGCCCCTCCGCCATTCCCTTTCTGGGGCTTGCAAACAGTGGGGGGAAATAAGCCATGGAGCATCACCGCAGGACGCAAAATCAACACGATCACCGACCCTTCGACAGTGGTGGGACTCTACTGCGGAATGGGTTTTCACAACGGGGCCGTCTCCCGTGTAGCGGCCCGCCACGGCGGCCGTAAACGGGTGAATATCATGTTCATGGACGGCCATGTGCGTTCCCTGCCCATCCAGGATGTGCAGGCAGCCTGGAAGGAAATGCACCAACCCTTCTCCAAGCGGAAATTCAAGGAAATCAGCTTCACCACGAATTTCTGATGAGTACCATGAAACTCACCCCACTCCCCATCGTTGCCGGCATTTGCCTGCTATCCATTCTATCCTTCGGGGTCGCCACCGCACGCGAAGCGGGCGTGCTCGACATGGCGTCCTTCGGCGCGAAGGCCGACGGCAGCGACACGACGCCCAGCGTGCGGGCGGCGCTGGAAAAGGTGCGCAGCGGCCAGGCGACCAAGCTGACATTTCCACCCGGGCGGTATGATTTCCATCCCGAGCGTGCTTCCGAGCAATACCTGTTTGTCAGCAACAATGACGAGGGGCTCAAGCGCATCGCGTTTCCCCTGACGGACATCAAGGGTTTGGAAATCGATGGCGGTGGATCGTCGTTCGTATTCCACGGCTACACCGTCCCGTTTCTGATCGAAGAATCCAGCGGCATCACCCTCAGGAATTTCTCGGTGGATTTCAGCCGTCCGTTTCACTCGGAAGGGAAAGTGCTGGCGATCACGCCTGATCATGTCGATCTGGAGATTTCGCAGGAATACCCCCACGAGATCCGCAACGGCGTACTCGTTTTCACCAATGGAAAAAAGCCAAGCGGCCCCGCGACGACGGTGAGCAGCGGCGAGGTTGTCTACCCCTACGGCAGCCTGCTCGCCTTCGATCCGGTGAAACGCGAAACCGCTTTCATGGCGAAAGACCGGTATGAGGTGGGGGCGGGCATTGCCGCCGAGAAACTCGGCCCCAATCAGGTGCGCCTCAAAATCCCTGACATCTCCGCGAAGGTAGGTGATGTGCTGGTTTTTAGCCCGAAAAACCGCGACGTCCCAGGGATTGTCATTTCCGATAGCTCCGGCGTCCACCTCACGGACATCACGCTCCACCATTGCGGCGGCATGGGTGTGATCGCCCAGCGCAGCGCCGACATCTTCGTGAAAAAAATGCGGGTGACTCCGCCTGCCGGCGGCGCGCGCATCATCAGCGCCACCGCCGACGCCACACACTTCGTGAACTGCAAGGGCAGGATCGAATTGGTGGATTGCCTCTTCGAACAGCAGAAGGACGACGCTACGAACGTTCACGGGCTCTATGCGAAGATCACACACATCTTTTCCCCCTCGCGCTTCGAGGTCACGCTGATCCACCCGCAGCAGGCCGGCATCGATTTCATCAAGGCAGGCACCCGCCTGGAACTGAACGACGGCCCCAGTCTGCGTGAGGAAGGATTCGCGACAGTCAAATCCGTCGAGCGCATCAACAGGCAAAGAACCCTCGTCGAAATCGAAGGGGCGCTGCCCGTGAGCGTCACTCTCGGCGATTCGGTGGCGGATGCCGATGCGAACACCGCCGCAGTCCTGATCCGGAATTGCATGATGCGCGGCAACAGGGCCCGCGGCATCCTGCTCGGCTCGCGCGGGCCTATCGTCATCGAGGGCAACACTTTCAGCATCCCCGGCGCGGCGATCCTCTTCGAGGGCGATTCGCGTTTCTGGTTCGAACAAGCGGGAGTGCGCGACGTCGTGATCCGGGGCAACACCTTCGACAACTGCAACTACGGGGTGTGGGGAACCGGCACCATCCAGGTCGGTTCCGGCATCGCGGATGAATTCAAAAGCGTGTCCCGCTACAACCGCAACATCCGCATCGAGAACAACCTCTTCCGCCACTTCAGCAATCTTCCGCTACTGCATCTTTATTCCGTGGACGGCCTGACTTTCACCGGCAACCGGTTGGAGAGAACCAAGGCCTATCCCGCGCCGAATGCAGGCGAGTGGGAAATGTTCAAGATTACCGATTCCGACAACGTAAAGGTGGAGGAACCTGCCACCCTTTCCAACAACTGACGTGCATTCCTCCAGCAGAAAAAACCGATCAAAAGCAGTGTGAAAACAACCTCAGTCATCCACGCCTTCACTTGGGTTTTCTTCTCCGCGCTGTTTGCCTCATCAGCTCAAGCTGCGCCTGAATCCCACCAACCCAACATCCTCTTCGTGATCGCCGACGATTGGGGCTGGGGAGACGCCGGGGTTTACGGACGCACGTGGATCAAGACGCCCGCCTTTGACCGCGTGGCAAACGAAGGCCTCCGCTTCGACAACGCCTACACACCCAACGCCAAATGCGCCCCCTCCCGCGCCTGCATCCTCACCGGACGCAACTCATGGCAGCTCAAGGAAGCCGGCAACCACGTCGCTTTTTTCCCGCCGGAATTCAAGGCCTATCCCGAAGCCCTCGGCGAGCGCGGCTACTTCGTGGGCATGACGGGAAAAGGCTGGGCACCAGGCATCGCCCTTGATGCCGAAGGCAAGCCCCGCCCGCTCACAGGACAGGCATTCCAAAAACGCACCGCCCCCAAACCCACCTCCGAGATCAGCGCCAACGACTACGCCGCCAATTTCACCGACTTCCTCGATGCCGCGCCAAAGGACGGCCCGTGGTGCTTCTGGATGGGCGTCCTCGAACCCCACCGCGGATATGAATCCGGCACGGGTGTTTCCAAAGGGGGTAAGAAAATCACCGACATCGAACGCGTGCCCTCCTACTGGCCGGACACGCCCGCCGTCCGCAATGACATGCTCGACTACGCGCTCGAGGTCGAACACTTCGACCGCCACCTCGGCCGCGTCATCGAAGAGCTGGAAAAGCGCGGCCAGCTAGACAACACCCTCATCGTGGTGACCTCGGACAACGGTCGTCCCTTTCCCCGTGAAAAGGGAAACCTCTATGAAGCAGCGAACCATCTGCCCTTCGCGGTGATGTGGAAAGGCGGCATCAAATCCTCCGGCCGCGTCGTGCGCGACTACATCAGTTTCATCGATCTTGCCCCCACTTTCCTCGACGTCGCCGGCATCCCGTGGAGCGGAGTCCGGCATGGCACCCAGCCCCGGCATCAGCCTCACCGATGTTTTCAAATCCGGCAAAACCGACGCCATCCAGCCGGGGCGCGACCACGTCATCCTCGGACAGGAACGGCACGACGTCGGGCGCCCGCACGATCAGGGCTACCCGATCCGCAGCATCATCAAGGACGGCTGGCTCTACTCGCGCAATTTCACCCCCGATCGCTGGCCGTCCGGCAATCCCGAAACCGGCTACCTCAACACCGACGGCAGCCCGACCAAAACCGAGATCCTGACCGCCAACCGCGCCAAACCGAACGATCCCCACTGGCTGCTTTGCTTCGGCAAACGTCCGGCTGAGGAACTGTTCGACCTGGAAAATGATCCCGACTGCGTGAATAACCTCGCCGCCGTGCCCGGGCAGCAATCGCGCCGCGCCGCACTGGAAACGCAGTTGCTGGCCAAACTGAAAGAGCAGGAAGATCCGCGCATGGCCGGCCATGGCGAGGTGTTCGACAACTACCCCTACGCAGGCAAGGAACGCGGACTCTACGAGCGCTATCTCAAGGGCGAGAAGGTGAAAACCAGATGGGTGAACTCCACCGACCGGGAGCCCGCTCCGCTTGATGACACAGCTTCCGCCGACCTCCGCGCCTTGATCGCTGCGGAGCTTGCCGCCGGCAACAAGCGCATCGTCATTCCGCCAGGCCGCTATCTCGTGCAGGCGGAAAGCGGCGGCCATCTGCATTTCAAGGATCTCTCCGATGTGGAAATCATCGCCGAAAACGTCGAGCTGGTTTGCACGTCAACCGTCCGCGCTTTGTATTTCGAAAACTGCACGAACGTCACCCTTCGCGGGCTGACCGTGGACTACGATCCCCTGCCTTTCACCCAGGGCAAAATCATCGCCATGGCACCCGACAAGAGCTGGATGGATTTCGAGGTGGCGAAGGGATTTCCGGAAAACGAATTGCAGGAACGCATCCAGATCTACGACCCGGCGACGGGCGAACTCCGCCGCGGGGACGCTTCATGGGATCAGAAAATCGAGGCGCTCGGGGAACGCCGCTATCGTGTGAGAAAGGGTGGGAACTACCGGTTCAATCCCCTGAACGACACCGAGCAGGTCGGCGACATCCTCGTGACGAACAACCATTTCGGCAAACAGGCATCGCCCCACGCTATCGAGTTGCGAGCCTGCAAGGGTATGCGCTTCGAAGGCATCGCCGTCTTCGCCTCGCCTTGTTTCGGTTTTCTGGAATACGACTGCGATGGTTCCGAATACATCCGCTGCAAGGTGGATCGCCGCGACCCGGCGGACGATCCCGTGAAACGCGCCCAGCCGCGCATGCGCTCGCTGAACGCCGACGCGTTTCACAGCAAGGACGCCATCAAGGGCCCCGCCATCATCGGATGCACGGCACGTTTCCAGGGCGACGACTGCGTGAACATCAACGGGAAATATCATTACGTGTGCGGCGCCCAAGGGCGGCTCGTGCGCATCGCGGTTCTCAACAACCAGCTCAAGATCAAGGTCGGCGATCCGGTGGAGTTCCTGCCCTACTCCGGGCCACGTCCGCCGGATGCGGTGGTGACGGTCATCCAGCCGGATCCGACGCCGATCACCGGGGAGGAAAAAAACCTGATCGAAAAGCTGGGCCTGAACGAGAACATCCGGACGTGGCTACTAACAGGAAAAGCGCGGTTCCACACACTCACGCTGGATCGGGAAATCGAGGTGCCCGCCGGTTCCGCGGTTTGCTGTCCGCTGCGGGTCGGCAACGGCTTTGCCGTCAAGGACTGCGACTTCGGGCACAACCGCTCGCGCGGTGTCCTCATCAAGGCGAGCAACGGCGAAGTGAGCGGCAACCGCATCACCAACAGCCGCATGGCGGCCGTGCTGGTTTCACCGGAATTCTGGTGGATGGAAGCCGGCATGTCCTCCGATGTAGTGGTCAGGGACAACGTCATCAAAGGCTGCCTGCAGACGCCGATCCAGATCCACGCCCGCGGCGGCAACCGCCAGATATTGCCCGCCGGTGCGCTACGCAACATTTCCATCCTCAACAACCGCTTCGAGGACTGCGTGTGGCCGCTGATCCACGTGACCTCGACATCGAATCTCAAAATCGAAGGGAATCACTTTCCCGAACCTCCCCCGGCAAAAGCCGACGGAGCCGCGCCCCCACAGGCTGTGGTCTTGGAAAACTGTGAGCCCGCACCACCCGTGCGATAATCCGTTCAAAGATCATTGATCGAGCCGAAGTCCGGGGAGAAGAGGCGCTTGTAGGTTCGTGCTGCGTAGCCGTCCGTCATGCCCGCGAGGTAATCGCAGACGAGGCGGGCGCGCGTTTCCGCATCGGGGGCTTGTTCGATTTCGCGGACGGTATCCGCAGGGAGTAGCTGGAAATCCTGGCCGTCGATGCGCTCGCCTTTCACGTATCGTGTTTCCAGCGTTTCCCAGAGCTGGCGGAGCATGCGGGAGCCCTTGTGTTCGAGTTGTTTGAGCTGCGGGGAGAGGAAGACGAGGTCGAAGGCGAGTTTCTTGAAAAGCTCGCTTTCCGCGCGGATCTCCTCATCGACGTGGAGGCGGTAAGCATAGCGATTCGAGGCGGCAGAGAGGAAATTTACATCCTGTTCTAGCGAGGTGGCGCGGATGTATTCGCCGATGCGTTTTCCGACGAAGGGATCCACTTTCCGCCTGCGGATTGCACGGATCAGATCGCCGAGTGGTGAGCCTTCGGAAATCGTGACCTTGTGTATTTCTGCCCAGCTTTCGATTTTCTCTACGTGTAGAAAACCAGCGCGGACGCTGTCGGAGAGGTCGTTGAGCGAGTAGGCGGTGTCGTCCGCCCAATCCATAATCTGGCACTCGATGGACTTGAAGGAATCGCGCTCCTTGCCGGGGGTGAGTTCAGCGGGGAAATCATTTCCCGCCAGCGCCCAGTCGAGGAAGCGCGCCTGCGAATCGTAGATGAAATGGTTTTTCGGGGGAGCGCCGCTGGCCTTCAGTTCGCTCCACAGCGTCTTGTATTTGAGGATGCCATCGAGAAAGGCGCGCGAGGGATCCATACCCGTGTGTTTGGCAGAAAAGATCCGCTCGGTGAGTAGGCGCAGGGTTTGGGCGTTGCCCTCGAAGCCGCCGTTGCCGGCCAGCAGGTGGTTCAGCGTGCGCTCGCCCGCATGGCCGAAGGGCGGGTGGCCGAGATCGTGGGAAAGGCAGATGGCCTCGATTAGGTCGGGGTCAATGTGGAACGAATCGGAAAGCAGCGAGCCGGGTTGGCGCAGCAGCCAGGCGGAGATGGATTTTCCGATCTGCGCGACCTCCAGCGAGTGGGTGAGGCGGGTGCGGTAGAAGTCGTATTCGCCGGACCAGAAGACCTGGGTCTTGTTCTGTAAGCGGCGGAAGGTGGGTGTGTGGAGCACCCGGTCGCGATCGACCTGAAACGGCGTACGGTAATCCCCGTTATCGGATTTCCCGGACATCCGCTCCGTGTCGAAGGCACCGTAAAACTCGTTCCGCATGAAAGAGTTTGCGGGCGCGCGGTTCGGTGTTTCAAGGGAAGAGTTTAAAATCGGGATGGTTGCGGAGTGGTTCGGGAGCTGCTAAAAGTCTGGCGATGGTAACAAAGCAGGTGATCAGGGCGGCGACGGGATGGTTGGAACTGGGGATGCCCGACGACGCGCTCGAGGAGCTGGCGGCGCTGACGGGGAAGGATCGCAGCGAGCGGCGGGTGCTGGAGCTGAAGCTCTCGGCGGAGATGGCGAAGGGGAATTGGCAGCAAGCTTCCACGATCGCGCTGGAACTCTGCGGGCAGGCGGCGGACGAGCCGGATTTTTTCCTGAGCGCCGCATATTGCCTCCATGAGGCGGGTAGCACGGCGGAAGCGCGGAAATGCCTGCTCAGCGGGCCGGAAGTCCTCCATGATTTGCCGGTTTTCCACTACAACATGGCCTGCTATCTCTGGACGCTTGGAGAGAAGGATGACGCCACTCGACATCTCGATATCGCAATCGGCATGGACGACAGCTTCCTAGAAGCCGCCCGCGCGGACAGGGATCTGGTGGGGATGGAGATCTGATGATTCTAAACCGTCCGGCTCCGCATAACGAGTGACAACACGCCCGAGCGAGGCTAGGGGCAGCACTCCATGTCGCTTCTCATCGAATCCCGGCTCACTCTGAAGCTTGCTTTCCCACTCGTGATCGGGCAGGTGAGCCAGATGCTGCTGGGCGTGGCGGATACGATGATGATCGGCCGGCTCGGCGTCACGGAGCTGGCGGTACTGACCTTCGCAAACTCGCTTTTCTACGTGCCCTTCGTGTTCGGGATCGGGGTGCTGACGGCGGTCTCCGTTTTCACCGCGAGCGCGGCTGGCTCCGGCGATGAGCCGGCGGGAAGGGCGAGCTGCCGCCACGGGATTTATATCGCCACGGCGCTAGGGTTGCTGCTGTTCGGCGTCTCTTATGCCTTATCCCTAAATCTCGGACTGTTCCGCCAGCCGCCTGAGGTGGAGGCGATGACCGGCGCGTATTTCCGCATCATTATGGCTTCCATGGTGCCCGCGCTGATGTCCATTGCGCTGAAAAACCACGCCGACGCGCTCGACAGGCCGTGGCCGCCGTTCTGGATTTTCTTGGGAGGCGTGGTTCTGAATGTGTTCCTAAACTGGGTGATGATCTACGGCAAACTCGGCTGCCCGATGCTGGGACTGGAAGGCGGCGCTTATGCGACCCTGATCTCAAGGATGGCGATCCTCGGCGGCATGATCGTCTGGCTGCACGGCGATGCGGATCTGCGGAAATGGACACCCTACCGCTGGTTCAAGCGGCCCGTATTTTCGGAAATTCGCAGGTTTCTCGCGATCGGTTTCCCTGCGAGCATCCAGATGCTTATGGAAGTCTCGGCGTTCTCCGTGGCGGGACTGATGATGGGCCGCTTCGGCACGGTGGCGATGGCGGCGCATCAGGTGGCGCTGATGTGCGCGGCGACGGCATTCATGATTCCGCTCGGGCTTTCTATGGCACTGAGCGTGCGGATCGGCACGGCGGCGGGCGCTGGGGAAAGGGAGCGGCTGCGCCCCATCGCGGTATCGGGCTGGTGGATCGGGGCCGCGTATTCGCTGGTCGGTGCGCTGGTTTTCGCGCTATTCGGTGGCTGGATGGCATCGTTTTTCACGGACGAGGAACCGGTGATCCGCCTCGCCGCGTCGCTGCTGATGGTGGTGGGCGTGTTCCAGCTTTTCGACAGCATCCAGGTCGGCTCGGTGGCGATGCTGCGCGGTCTGCACGATGCGAGGATGCCCGCTCTGATCGGATTTTTCGCCTATTGGATGGTCGGCCTGCCCATCGCGGTGCTGCTTTCCATGAAATTCGAGCTCGGTGCCGTGGGCGTCTGGAGCGGGCTGGCGGTGGGGCTTTTCGTGGCGTGCGTCACGCTCGCCCCGCGCCTTTGGAAAATGACGGTGCCCGCAGTTGCCAATCCGGATCGCGGCTGAGGGTGATGCGCGACCGGTTGCGGGTGCGGAAGATCTCGACGTGGATCTCGGTGGTGTCGGTGTCCTCGCGGATCGAGAGGATCTGGAAAAGGGGTTCCCGGCGCATGCGGAAAAAGCAGTGTAGAGGGACATCCGGGTGCGGGGCGTTCCAGAGATATTTTGCGAGGGGGAAATCGGGTGCATCGGAGAGCGCGGTGAGGATCTCGCGGATGCGGAAGGCCGTGTGTTTCCGCAGGAGCCTGTTGACGGCAGACTTCGCCAGACGTGCCTCGATCCAAGCGGCCAAGGGATTTTGGTGATCCTCCTCGATCTCGGCAATCAGCTCCCGGGCATGGATGGCCATGAGCGACTGGAACTCGGTGCGGTCGATTTCGCCGCGCTCAAAACGGGCGGCTAGCTGGCGGGGTGTTTCCAACATAGTCGGCGAATATGTGATGGTTTTTCGGAAACGAAAGGACGGCTTTCCCTCACAGATAGCGGATTGTGCAGACACAAGACTTGGAGAAACGAGACGCAAGGAAAGAGCGTGGGATGCGCGCAATGAATGAGTATTCCGTCATAGATCGGCGGGCTTCGGATAGATGGAATGGGAACCCGCGAGTTTCACCGCGATGAGTGTGCAGAGAGCCAGCGGTAAGCCGATCTTCCAACCTAACAGCTCCATGCCCATGATGACGGAGGCTACCGGCGTCCGGGTGGCGGCGGCGAAAAGCGCGATCATGGAGATGCCCGCGAAGAGATCGACCGGCGCGTCGAGCCACCAGGCGAGCGAGTTCCCCAGCGCGGCTCCGATGAAGAACAGGGGCGTGACCTCGCCGCCCTTGAACCCGGCGGAAAGGGTGACGACGGTGAAGACGAGTTTCCAAAGCCATGCGGTGGCCGGCGCGTGGGTCTCCGCCGAGAGGAAGCCGGGCAGGGTCAGCGATTCACTTGTTTTCCGCAAGCGTCCCGAGCCCGAGGTAATCCGTGGTGCCGACCATCAGGAATAGCGCGATGACGACCACACCGCCGACTCCCGCGCGGACGGCTTCGTGGGGGAGCCATTCGCGGAATTTCCGGGCGGTGAAATGGGAGCCGGAAACGAACATGCGGCACACGAGCGAGAGAACAGCTGCCAGCAGTAAGAGTTTCAACATGATCACCAGCCAGCCGACGGGCGAATGGCCGAAGTGGATCTCGGGATAGGGCGTGTGGTGGGCGCCCCATGCAAGGCAGATGAAATCCGCAGCGAGAGCGGTGAGTAGGCAGGGGATGATTTTCCGTGAAACAACCCGATTCCCCACGAACTCCAGCGCGAACACCGCACCTGCGAAGGGCGTCCCGAACACCGCGCCGAAGCCGCCCGCGATCCCGCAACAAACCAGCAGCTTTCCCGCCGCCCGGCTCCCGGTAAAAAATCTCCCGAAGCCCGCCGCGATGGCCGCGCCCATCTGTACCGCAGTCCCCTCCCGCCCCGCCGAGCCGCCGAAGAGATGGGTGACCACGGTCGCAATCAGGATGCTCGGCGCGAGAACGAAAGGAACCTGCGGCCCATCCTTGTGGACGTTTCCGAGGATCACGTGATTGCCGGAGCTGACGTGCTTGCCGAGGTGGCGGTGGTAGAAACCCATCGCCACCCCCGCGATCGGAAGCAACCAGAGCAGCCATGGCGCGGCGAAGCGCTGGAGCGTCGCGGCGTCCAGCGCCCACAGAAAAAGCGCGGCGGAGGATCCGATCAGCGCGGCCATCACGGCGAGGCAGGCGATCCATTTTAGGGTTCTTCCAAAAGGCATCAAAGCGGTGCAAGATTGGCGTGCGGTGGGCGCGATGTGAACCTGAATCTTGGCGGCGGTGTTGCGGGATACGAGAAATGCACGTGAAACAGTGGGGTCGCGGGCGATTGCGGCAGGGGAGGGATTCCCTGCGCCGTGCGGTTTTTGGAAAAGCCTCAAAGCCGTTCTGGACACGTTGGTGGGGCGCTTTTAGGGTGCGCGGACACATCAAGAATTATGAGCAATACTTTATACAAAAACGCCGCGCGGATGAGCCTCATTGCGCTTGCCGCCACAGGAATCGGTTTCGCCCAGGAGGAAGCAGCAGAAGGGGCAGCGCCCTCATCTCCTGCCGCTGCCCCGGCCAACGCGGAGCAGGCCAGGAACGATTCCTCCTACGCCCTCGGCTACCGCACGGGCGGCACCTTCGGCCAGGAATTCGGTCGTTTCGGCGTGAAGCTGGATGACCTTGAGATGGAGGCGTTCCTCAATGGTTTCAGGGCGGCCGTGAAAGGCGAGAAGCCCGAGGTGGAGGAGGAGCGCCTGCAGGCCGCCATGACCGCCCTTGGCGAGATGCTCCAGCAGCGTGAGAAGGACGCCGCCCAAGCGAATCTCGACGCCGGGAAGAAGTTCCTTGAGGAAAACGCGAAGCGCGAAGGGGTGAAAACCCTGGAGAGCGGTCTGCAATACGAAGTGCTCAAGGAGGGCGGCGAGTCGAAATACATCGCGCCGAAGGAAGGCGAACCCGAGAAACAGTTTATGGTGAACTACAAGGGCACCCTGATCGACGGCACCGAGTTCGACTCCTCCGAGGAAGGTAAGCCGATGCCGATGACCCTCGCGGTCATCGACGGCTTCAAGGAGGCTCTCACCTTGATGCCTGTCGGAGCGAAATGGAAGCTCTTCATCCCCAGCAACCTGGCCTACGGCGAGGAGCGCCGCAGCGCCGAGATCGCACCGAACACCACCCTGATTTTCGAGCTCGAACTCGTCGAGATCAAGGACGCCCCGCCGTCACCGGAAGGCGGCGGTTTCCCGCTCCCCATTCCCGGGGGCGAGTGATCCCCGCAAAGGGGGTGTCACTCCCTCGATTTCCCGGCCCCCGGCGGTGCTTCCGCCGGGGGCTTTCCGTTTGGGCAAAAAATGGTGTTTATCTGACAGAAAATTGAGGATTGAGGTTGCGGTCGATCTCGCTCTGCTCGGTGGTGGTTCCCCTATTTGTATTTAGCATCAGATTGCGATTGGAAAGCCGTAACGGCGGAGCCGAAACAGTCTGCGCCGCCAAAAGCGCCGTCCGGAAAATAGGAAAGCCGCCGGATTTCTACGGCGGCTTCCGATCGGTGCGCTGGTATCTTGGGGATCAGCGGTTGAGGATTTTCGCGACGGCAGGGGCTCGGAGGCGGTGCGGCTCGGGCATATTCGAGCCGAGTAGGGGGCGGCAGTAGTTCACGAAATCCTGCGTGACGCCGTTGCCTTCCTCGTTGATGAAATTGTCCGGCATGTGGCGAGTTTTGCCGGCGACCTTAGCGATATCGACCAGTTCGTAATCCACCGAGTAATTGAGGACGGGTCGCTTGATCACGACGGAGCCATCGACGTTGTCCCACATCGCGTATTGCACGGCTTTCTCGCCGACCTCGCGGGCCTCGCGGGCATCGCGGTCCGATTGGATGCCCATGAAGGAACGCTGGAGGTAGCCGAAGGTGTCGGAGCGCACGCGCTTGATCTTGAGCCCGTCGCGGATCGTGTCCGCGAGCAGGTCGCCGAGGGCGCCGGTGCCGGAGAGCTGGACGTTGCCGTGGGAGTCGCGCTCTTCCTTGCCGAGGAGTTTCACGATCATGGGCGTGCCGTCGGGATCGGAGATTCCCTCGGAAACGGCGATGGTGCACATGCCGTATTTTGAATAGACGCGATCCACGTCTGCGAGGAGCTGCTCGGTGGTGAAGTGGCGCTCCGGCATGTAGATGAGGTGCGGGCCGTCGTTGAAATATTTCTGGCCCAGCGCGGAGGAGGCGGTGAGGAAACCGGCGTGGCGGCCCATGATGCAGCCGATATAGACGCCCTGCAGCGCGCGGTTGTCGAGGTTCACGCCCTGGAACGCCTGCGCGACGAAGCGCGCCGCCGAGCCGAAGCCCGGGCAATGGTCGTTTTCCATTAGGTCGTTGTCGATGGTCTTGGGGATGTGGATCGCGCGGAGTTCGTAGTCCGCCTCCTTCGCCTGCTCGTTGACGATGCGGACGGTGTCCGAGGAGTCGTTGCCGCCGACGTAGAAGAAATAGCGGATGTCATGGGCTTTCATCACCTCGAACATGCGCGCGCAGTATTCCAAATCGGGCTTGTCGCGGGTGGAGAGCAGGCCGGAAGAAGGGGTGCCAGCGACCTGCTCGAGGTTGTGGGTCGTTTCCCGGGTGAGATCGACGAAATTCTCGTTGATGATTCCTGAAACGCCGTGCACCGCGCCGTAGATGCAGGTGACCTGCGAGAATTTCCGGGCTTCTAGGGCGACGCCGACGATGCTCTGGTTGATGACGGGGGTGGGGCCGCCGCCTTGGGCGACGAGGACTTTTCCTTCAAGACGATTGCTCATACGGGCGGGAGGATTCCGGTTTCGCCCATGCGGGGCAAGGAGATTCCCGAGGTCCAGGGGACAGGGGGGCAGGGGGGCAGGGGGACAGTTCCTTGATATCGGCCTCATTCTATGGCAATAATGCGCATCTGTGCAAACCCCTTGCCCCTATCTTCCCAAGCATGATGCCGGAAAGCCGCTGCGGCACGGGGCGGATCGCGGGGTAGTGTTTTACCGGGACGCGCTGACTTTCGCGCAGGGGCATTGGCTGGCGGGGAAACCGGCGCAGGCAATCCTGCAACTTAACAAGGCGTTTTCCGCCGACCTGCAGGAGGATGATCTGGTGCTGCAAGAATGGCCGTGGCCTTACGCCGCGCTGGAGTGGATTCTGGATAAATCGGCGGACGGAGGGGCGGGATTTCTCGGGAATCCGGTGCGTCATTTCCAGCACCTCGCCACGCGGATGACCGGGCCGCGGCGGGAGGTTCGCATCGCACGGGCCTGGAAATGCTTCCACCTCGCGCGGCGTGTCCTTGCCGGGCGCGGCAATTTTCCGCTGGATGGGCGGCAGATCGCCCGCGAGGGGATTTTTATTCCTTCTAGGACGTGATCGGGAAAATTTTGCAACATTGGGAACCACAAACCGTCACGAATCTGGCGAATTTTTTTGGGAACTACGGAAAGCAGACATGTATTACACAGAGGGCATGGTTACAAAATCACAGGGTTTCATAACAAAGGCTCTGTGTTTTTTGTGTCTCTGTGGTTGATTTTTTTTGCCGCCATAGGATCGGTTTCGCGCTCATTCGCGGGAGAAAATTTCTGGCTGGGAAGTCATTTCCCCCGGTGCTTCTTGAAGATGGCGAGGGTGCGGTCGCGCTCGGTTTTGTGGTCGAGGCAGGGGAGGGGATAGCCGGGGGCGAGCGGGCGTCCGTCCTCGGGAGGGGCTAGGAAACGTTTCGGGTGGATGTCCGCGAGTTCGGGGATCCAGCGCTTGATGTAATTCCCTTCGGGGTCGTGCTTGGCGGTCTGTGACCAGGGATTCTGGATGCGGAAGTAGGGGGCGGCGTCCGCGCCGGTGCCGGCGGACCATTGCCAGCCGCCGTTGTTGGAGGCGATCTCGCCGTCGGTGAGGTGCTGCATGAAATGGGACTCGCCGAGTTTCCAGTCGATGTGCAGATCCTTGGTGAGGAACATGGCGGTGATCATGCGGACGCGGTTGTGCATGAAGCCGGTGGCAAGGAGCTGGCGCATCCCGGCATCGACGATGGGGAAGCCGGTGCGGCCCTGCTTCCAGAATTCGAATTTCTCGCCGGGTTCGTCCCAAGGCAGGCCTTTCCAATCCGTGTTAAACTCATGGTCTAACACATGGGGGAAGTGGTGGAGGATGGCGAAGTAAAATTCCCGCCAGGCGAGTTCCTTGATGTAGACGTCGATGGACGCCTGCGCGGAGGGGGAGGCGGATTGGCGGGCTTCGGTCACCTTGTGGAAAAGGGTGCGGACGGAGATCAGGCCGTAGCGCAGATCCTGCGAGATGCGGGAGGTGCCGTCCTCGGCGGGAAGGTCTCGGCGCGCGGCGTAGGTGGCGATGATTTCGGAAACGGCGCGATCCATGCGCTGGCGGGCGGCGCGTTCGCCGGGTTCGGGGAGCTCGGCTAAGGATGTTTCCAAGCTCCAATGGGCGACGGTGGGCAGATTGAGGCTCGGGATGCCTTCCGGAGTGGAAAGTGATTTCGGCTTCGGCAGCGGGGCGGGCTTTTCCAGCGAGAGCCAGTTTCGCGAGTAGGGGGTGAAGACCTTGTAGGGGGAGCCGGATTGGGTGAGGGCGGCGGTGGGATTGTGTAGGGCGACGTCGTCGTAGCCGTGGCAGCCGACGCCGAGTTCCGCGCAGAGTGCGGCGAGCTTCGCCTCGACCGCTTTGCCGAAGGGATCGGGATCGCGGTTGAAATAGATCGCGGTCGCTCCGGTTTCGGGGATGAGTTTCCGCAACTCCTCCACGGCCTCGCCCTCGCGGATGATCAGGCGGCCTTCGAGGATTTCCAGGTTCCTAGCCAGCGAATCGAGGCAGCCGCAGAGGAAATGCTGGCGGTTTGCGCCGGTCCAGTGGTGCGAATTTTTCCAGCCGCTCAGGATGTAAATCGGGATCACCGGCGCGCCCTGGCCGGCGGCGTGGTGGAGGGCGGTGTTGTCGGCGACGCGGAGGTCACGCCGGAACCAGTGGATGACAGGAAGCATCTTTGATGAAAGCACCGTTCCGATTTCCGGAAAGCGGCAATATCAGGAAACTGATCAGGTTTTGGAGAGAAAGAGCTCGCTTTTCTTGATCGTGGCGGGGCTGAGCTTGCCCTTTACCCTTGGTGCGCTTTCGAGAAGGCCTTTCAGTTCCTCTAGTATCTTCTCGGCAGCAACTAGGGATTTCCGTGGGCCTCCGAATTTCTTGTCAGGAAAATACTTCGTGAAGGTGGTGCCGCTACGGCTAATGCAGAGCCGCCAACCTTCGAAAGCGGCGTTCTCATAAGTGAATCGAGTGAGGTTTTTCTTCGATTTCATATCTAGGGGACAGTAGAATTACTTTTCATACAAGCCAATCTGCTGCCGGATTCCAAGCATAAAGGCGAGAAACAGCGGGAATTATCGATTTTTAGGCGAAAAACATTGCAAGAACCCCGCCGAACGATTTTCTTCGCGCCCCGCGAGCGATTTACATCGAAAAAGCCGTTGGTCCTCCGGGCGCGAAAGCGCTCTGCTCGCTGGAGGGAAACCCGGCCACCAAGAACAAACATGTCAGCCATCACACTTGCTCGCTTCGAGCTACCGAACCGTCTCGTCCGCAACGAGGAAACCGCCACCGACACCTACGCGCAGTTCGTCGCGGAACCCTTTGAGCGCGGCTACGGCCACACCATCGGCAACTCCCTGCGCCGCGTCTTGCTCTCCTCGCTTGAGGGTGCGTCCATCACGTCCGTGCGCATCGCCGGCGTGCAACATGAATTCTCCAGCCTCCCCGGCGTGGTCGAGGATGTCACCGACATCGTGCTGAACCTCAAGAAGGTGAAGTTCTCCCACAACGACAAGGAGCCGCGCATCCTCGCCATCAAGGTCGAGAAGGACGGCGTTATCACCGCCGGCGATATCCAAGGCGATAACATCTACGACGTGGTCAACAAGGATCAGGTCATCTGCACCCTCGACAAAAAGGTGAAATTCGATTGCGAGTTCGAAGTCCGCGTCGGCCGCGGTTTCTCCACCGGCGATGAGAACAAGCGCAAGGATCAGCCCATCGGTGTGATCGCGATCGACTCGATCTTCTCCCCCGTGACCCGCGTGAAATACAGCGTGGACACGACCCGCGTCGGCCAGATGACGGATTACGACAAGCTCACGCTCGACATCTGGACGGACGGCCGGATCACCCCGCAGGACGCGCTCCTCCAGGCTTCCGCGATCCTCCGCCACCACCTCGACGTATTCGTCAACTACGACGAGAACGCCGTCGATTTCGAGGAGGCACCCGCCGAATCGAGCGAGGAGAACGCTGCTCTTAAGAAGCTGCTCAACATGTCGGTCAACGAGATCGAGCTTTCCGTCCGCGCGGCGAACTGCCTGAACAACGCGAATATCACTACCGTGGGCCAGCTCGCCATGAAGTCCGAGGCGGAGATGCTGAAATACCGCAACTTCGGGAAAAAATCCCTCAACGAGATCAAGGACAAGCTCGTCGAGCTCGGCCTCGGCCTCGGCATGTCCTTCGAGCCCGCGCTTCTCGCCGGCGGCTCTGTCGCCACCCGCGGCCCGCGCCTCGGAGCGGAAGACGAAGCTCCTGTTGGACTCGCCGATCTCATTGCGCAGAACCTCGACGAATGATCCATAAACTTTATCTAAACCATTAAAGGAAGCCACCGATGAGACATCGCCGCAATACCACCAAGCTCAAACGCTCCGCCTCGCACCGCAAATCCCTGCTCGCCAACTTGGCGTGCAGCCTGATCGAGCACGGACGCATCCGCACCACGTTCGGAAAGGCAAAAGCCCTGCGCCCTGTCGCCGAAAAACTGGTTACCCAAGCCAAGCGCAACGACCTGCATTCCCGCAGGCTCGCCATCGCTTTCCTCCGCCAGAAGGAAGCCGTATCAAAACTTTTCGCGGAGGTCGCACCGGCCGCCTCGGATCGCCAGGGCGGTTACTGCCGCATCACCAAACTCGGCCAGCGCATGACCGACGCCGCACCGATGGCCATCATCGAGTGGGTCGATCTCCCGGCGCTTGACGCGGAGGAAACGATCGAGGAACCCGCCGCCGAGGAGACCAAGCCCGCAAAGAAAGCCGCCAAGAAAATGGAAGAAGTGAAGGCAGAAGAAGTGAAGACAGAAGACGTGGTGACGGAAGACGAGAAAAAGAAAGAATCCGCTGCCACCGAGTAATTCCAGCGATCCAAATAATCATTCCAGCCCTCCCGCGGAAACGCGCGAGGGCTTTATTGTGTCGTAGACACTTCCCCTTGTGTGAAAATTTTACTACGGTGTAGTCAAGCAATATGTGGTTGGTTCGGCTCAAGCTCGGATAATGCCCCGGGTCGCACGGATTGGATGTCGATAGCCAAGACAAGAGCGACGAGGAACCAAGCCACCGCCTCAATCCTGTTAAAGTAATCGACCAATATGCCGAAATCGTTCACTTCACCTTCTTCACGATCTGTTTCCTGAAAAGCGGCAGGAACTCAGCCTCAATGTAGGCATGTGCGACATCGAGGCCTTCATTGCAGTAGATCTCACCGATCCTCGCCTCGACGCTGGTGGGATTTCCGAAGGCGCTGAGGAAATCGTTGGAGGTGAGGTGGGTGAACCAGATCCCGTCCATGCAGCCGCGCTCGCGGAGCACGAATTCGCGGGCGAAAAGCGCGAGCACGGCGTCGCCGATCCATGCGGCTTCGCGTTCGATCTTGAGTGCTTCGTTGCGGGTCACGCGCGGAGTCTGTGGTCAGGGCATCGGGCGTGCGAGCCTTTCCATACGCTCGCGTCTGATTCTTTCCCGCAAGCGATCTTCCGATTCGGAGTCCCAATAACCGGGTTGTAATTCCAGGAAAACCGAAGTGTAGGGCAGCGCGGTGGGCGTGCGGATCACCAGCACGTCGTAGCTCTGGTTGGCGGATTCCAGGAGGGTGATGAGGGATTGCTGGTCGAGTTCGGTCGGCTCATGGCCGTGCAGCGATGAGCGGATGCGCTCTCGCATGGAGTCGATGCCGGGCGCGAAATCGTTCTCAACGGCGCGCATCTCGCGGGGCAGGTAAACCTGGGGTCGCACGTGTTGTGTGCGCTCGATGGCGTTGAGGACGTAATCGAGCACCTCAGGCACCTCGGCGTCGGCGATCACCTGCCGCGTGCCTGAGCGGCTGTGCGCCGGGAAGGATGCTTCGGAAATTACAATCCAGTTCCGGTATCCGAGCTGGTTCACCTTCTGGTTCACGGAGCCTTTCCAATCGCCGGAATATCCCAGCGGCCCGCAGCCAACGCAAGCGAGAACGGTCGCGATCAGGATGCTGAAAAGGGCGTGACTCATCCGCGCACAGGCTAGTTTCCGATCCACTGCCTGTCAATGCGCGGCGTGGGGCCCGATCAGAGCTCGCGGTGGGATCCGTCGCAGAAGGGAGGATTTTTCGTCGCCTTGCATTGGCAGAGGCTTACGGTGGATTTCTCCTTGATCTCCAGCTTCATGGGCTGGAGACCGGTTCCCTTGTGGGAGCCGTCGCAAAACGGGGTGTGGCTTGTGCGTCCGCAGGAGCACCACCAATAGGTGCCCGGATCCAGTTCGATCTTGAAAGACCTTTTATCGGTGGGAATGGGTTCTTCGGGCATGGTGTTTCAGCGTTCAGATGCCACGAGATCGGCAGCTATTTCGTTGGAAATATCTACTTTCGCCGCGCTCGGGCCAAGCGTGCGGTCGAGTTTTGGGTAACGCTCCGGCGGCACCTCATGAAAATAGGTGGCGCCAAGCCAAGCGAGGAGGATGGCGGAGGAGGCACCTACGAAGTTGCGGATGTTCATCAAAATGAATCGGTTGCGGCTGGCGAGGTGCTTTTGCCAACTTTGACACGAATTGCCAATCAAAATCGGGAAAATTGATATTTTAGCTGAGTTAAGCATTTGAAACTTGCCGGATCGACCCGCTTGGAGGATCGAGAAGGCATGTTGCCCGCCGCCGTGCTGTTTGATTTCGATGGAATCCTGGTTGATACCGAATGGGCGATTTATCAGGCATGGCTGCGCACGTTCCAACGCCACGGGCAGGACTTGCCGCTCTCGCTCTACACCCGCTGCATCGGTTCGGATTTCGACGCGTGGTCGCCGAAAGTTCACTTGGAGGATCTGACGAAGCTCGGGTTCGACTGGGTGGAGTTGGACTCCGCGCGGCAGGTGGAGATCCGCGCGGAGCTGGAAAAAGAGGGGCCGATCGACGGGGTGCTGGCATTGTTGGAAGGAATCAAGGCGCGCGGCATTCCGCAGGCGGTGGTTTCCAGTTCCTCGCACTCTTGGGTGGACGGTTGGCTGGAGAAACTAGGGTTGCGGGGATACTTCTCGGAAGTGATCTGTAAAGGCGACGCGCGGCGGATCAAACCGGCTCCCGACCTCTATCTCGCCGCCGCCCAAAGGCTTGGGGTGGATCCGGGCGGGTGCCTTGTCATTGAGGACTCGCACAACGGCCTTCTCGCCGCCCATGCGGCCGGGATGCGGACGTGGATCGTCCCGAACCGTGTCACGTTGGGGTTGGATTTTTCGCTCGCGGAAAAAGTCGCAGGTGGTTTCCATGAACTCCGGGCGAAGTTGCTCGGAAACTAAAGCCCGGAGGGGTGGCGCATCACATGGCCTTTGCCGGGGCGTGTGCGTGTGTGCCAGCGCGGGCCGGAGCGGTCGGCTCCCCAGCCGGTGTCGAGCCTCAGCCCGGCGACGGTCATGAACACGTGGCCTTTGCGGATATAAATGGTGATCCAGCGGCCTTCGCCTTTTTTGCCGTAGTTGAAATATCCGCTGGAGGTCATGGATCCCTTGAGCAGGCCCGCCTCGCGCAGGACATAGGAAACCGTTCCCGAGCAATCATATCCGCTGTCATGATGATGGCGGTGGCCGCCGCCCCATTTGTAGGGCTTGGATTGGAGGCGGTTGCCGGCTGCGATCGCCTTTTTGACGGCGGCGGGCGCGTTCCGCGGCGCGTAGGCGATGCCGTTTTTGACCATCGCTGTGCGTCCGTGCTGGAAGTTGTAGGATACCGGACGCTTCGCCTTTACCTGGTTCGAGCAGGAAACAAGAGGCGCGAACAGGGCAAAAATCATCGCGAAGAGCAGAAATGACCTTTTCATGGTTAGAGTTTACGGGATTTCATAAAGATATCCAAATTGTTTTTATAAGTTAATAAATCCCCCTTCAACTTCCACCACGAAAGCGCGGATTGCGCGGGCGCGGTGGCTGAGGGTGGATTTCACCTCCGCGCCGAGGTCGGCCATGGTGGCGGTGTGGCCTTCGGGGATGAAAAGCGGATCGTATCCGAAACCGCCGTTCCCTGAGGGTGACTCGGCGACGAGTCCCTCCACGGTTCCGGTGAAAACCGCTTTCTCCACCCCCTCCTTCGCGAGCACCAACGTGCAGCGGAAACGGGCGGAGCGTTCGGCTTTCTCGGTCATCTCCTGCATCAGCCGTTCGTTGTTTTTCGTGTGGTTTCCCTCCTCTCCGCCATAGCTGGAAGACCACACGCCGGGCGCGCCACCAAGGGCATCAACTTCCAGACCGGAATCATCCGCGAGCACCCAGCCCTTAATCCGTCGGCTGATGCCGAGAGCCTTGAGCCGGGCGTTTTCCAGGAAAGTGCTTCCGGTTTCCTCGATCTCGGGCAGGTCAGGGAATGATGTGACATCGAGCACCTCGAGGCGGTCGCCGAGGATATGCCGGATCTCCTCCGTTTTGTGGGCGTTTCTCGTGGCGAGGATCAGGCGCGGGCGTGTCGGCATGGCGGATGCGTGTCCCGGTTTTTTCCCGTTTTGCCAAGAAATTTAGAATAAAAGGTGCCCGCCGGGCGTTTACAACCATGATGAAAGCAATCACCCACCTAGCCATGGTGACCTGTAGTGTCGCCGCCCTTGTTTCCACCGCCTTCGCGAAAGCTCCGGAAGGATGGCACACCGATGTGGACGCCGCGATCGCCCTCGCCAAGAAGGAAGGCAAGTCTGTGATGCTGGAGTTCACCGGCTCCGACTGGTGCCCGCCGTGCATCATGATGAAGAAGAAAGTTTTCTCGAAAGAGGAGTTCTTCAAGGCTGCTTCCAAGGATTTCGTGCTTGTGCACTTGGATTTCCCGAAGGCGGACAAGGAACTCGCCGAGAAAAACCAGCCGCACGCCGACAAATACGAGATCGAGGGCTTTCCGACCGTGATCCTGCTCGATGCCGAAGGTAAGGAGTTCGACCGCTTCTTCGCCTCGCAATATCCCGATGTGGAGCCGTTCCTCGCGCACCTGAAAGAAGCGCTTGAGAAGAAGGAACTCGACTGATCTCCTAACCACTAACACGAGATCCTATGAAACGTATCCTGATCACCGTTGCGTCCCTAGTGGCGCTTTCCGCCGCATCGATGGCCGCCGAATCCGGCTGGCTGCATGATTATGAGGCCGCCAAGAAGCAGGCCAAGGAAGAGAACAAGCCGATCCTGATCAACTTCACCGGCACCGACTGGTGCGGATGGTGCATCAAGATCGAGAAAGAGATTTTCGCGAATGAGGAATTCAAGGCCTACGCGAAGGAAAACCTCGTCCTGATGGAGGTTGATTTCCCCAAAAAGAAGGAGCAGAGCGAAGAGCTGAAAGCCCAGAACAAGAAGCTCGACAAGGAATTCAAGATCGAGGGCTACCCGACGATTTTCCTGATCGACGCGGAGGGCAAGAAGCTCTCCGAAAAAGACCTAGGAAGCCACAAGGGCGACGCGAAGGCATACGTTGAGCTGATCAAGGGATTGCTCGCCGGCAAGAAGGAGTAGCCTTTCCTGATTGTTCCCCGAACCCTGCCCCGCAATTTCGCGCGGCAGGGTTTTTCTTTTCATCCTAAATACCGCAGTTGGGTATCAATTTTTCACCGCAGAGTCGCAGAGGTCGAACCTATAAGATTCCAAACCTATAAGATTCCAGGAAAAATGACAGAAAACCTTTGACTGCGGGGAGAAGTTCGGCAATATGGGGGCATGTCAGGCAAGAAAGGAACGAAGCGATGGCTCACTCCGTGGGCGGATTCCGAGGAAAGGCCGTCCGTTTACCATCTTACATCACGGGTGGTGGACCGGCGGTTCGTGTTCGGGGATGAGGAGCGGGGGAAATTCCGCATGTTCATGCGGATGATGGAGAATTTCAGCGGCTGCCGGGTGCTTTCCTACTGCGTGATGTCGAATCATTTCCATATCCTGCTTGAGGTTCCGCCGATGCCGAAGGCTGGTTTGAGCGATGCGGAGCTTCTCAATCGACTGGGTGTGCTCTATGCCGAGAATTTTGTGAAAAGCGTGGCCGATGAGCTTGCCGCCGCGCGGGAGGAAGGCGATGGCGAAGGGGAAAAAGCGGATACTGTTGCGGAGATCCACGGTCGTTTCACGCCCAGGATGCACGATTTGAGCGATTTCATGAAGACCCTCTTGCAAAGATTCACGCGTTGGTTCAACCGCACGCACAACCGCACGGGAACGCTTTGGGAGGATCGTTTCAAGAGCGTGATCGTGGAGAGCGGGACGGCCGCGCGGACGATCGCGGCGTATATCGATCTCAATCCGGTGCGGGCGGGAATGGTTTCCGATCCGGCGGATTACCGCTGGAGCAGCTATGGCGAGGCGGTGGGCGGCGGTGCGAAAGGCAACGGGAAGAAGGCACGGGAAGGGCTTGTGCGCGCGTGCATGAGCCACAAGGGAATCGGTTTCGAGGCGGAGAAATGGAAGGAGGTTTCAAGGATCTACCGCCGTGCCATGGGCATGGCGCTGGGGAGGAAAAACTCAAATTTCAAAATTCAAAATTCAAGTAAGAGTAAAACCTCGATCACCAAGAACACGGAAGAGATGCTTGCGTCAAAGGACAACGAAACCGTCCTGCCGGATCTCGGAATGGCCGGGATGTTGATGAAGCGGGTGAGGTATTTTACCGACGGGGCGGTGATTGGGAGCAAGGAGTTTGTGAACGAGGCCTTCGCGGGGGCGCGGGAGAGGTTCACGGAAAGGAGAAAGGATGGCGCAAGGAGGATGCGAGGAAGCGGCGCGGCTGCGGCCGGAACTCTTTGGAGCATGCGGGATTTGCGGGTGCGGGTTGGCTGAATCTCCTCAATCGCATCAATGGGGATTCACAGAGCCTTTATCGCGGACATGATCCTCTCGGTGAGGGCGAGGTAGCCTTCCTTGTTGGAGTAAGCCTTGAATTCCTCGGGGCTTAGCAGGATGGGCGGGCCGACCTTTACGGTGATACGGGCGAGGGAGACTTTCCCGGAGCCGCGGGGGAGGGCCTTGTCGGCGCCGTAGATGCGGACGGGCTGGATGGGGACGCCGGCTTTTGCAGCGATCATGCCGATGCCGGGGGCGGCCTCGTTGATGCTCCCGTCGAGGGTGCGCTGGCCTTCAGGGAAAACGAGGACGCGCCAGCCTTCCTTGAGGTTGCGGATCACCGTTTTCATGGAGCTCATGTCGGGCTTTTCCTGGTCGATGGGGATGGCGTTCCACTGTGGGTAGAGCCATTTTCCGAATCCTTTGAAGAGGGATTTGCGGGCGAAGAAAACCATCTCGGTCTTGTAGAGGTTCCCGATGAGCGGGGGGTCGAGGTAGCTCTGGTGGTTCGAGGCGACGAGGACGGGGCCGGAGCGGATGAGGTTTTCCGCGCCCTCGATGCGGAGGCCGAAGAGGGTGCGGTAGGCCGCGCCGAAGGACATCCAGCCGAGCCAGTAGATCCAGCGCATCGGGGTTGGCGGTTCCTCGTCGGGCAGGTGCCGGGGGAGGGGAAAGCCTTGTTTGCTTAGTATCTCGATGGCCGCCTCGATGACGCCGCCGATGGTGAGGGAAGAGGTGTCGATCTTTGATGCGCCGTCGGCGACCTTGAGCGGGGCGGTCTTGCGGGAACTGTCGGCGGCGTCGCGCTGGGAGACGGAATCGATCTCGCCATCGCCGGAGCGGCGTTCGTCGCGGACGGCGGGGTCGGCGTCGATGTAGATCTTGAAAGGGGTGTGAGGGAAAACGACAGAGCCGATGTCGCGGCCTTCCATGACGACGTGGGTGCGCTTCAGGTAATCGCGCTGGAGGGCGACGAGCCGATCGCGCACCTGCGGGATGGCGGAGACGGTGGAGACGTTCGCGTTGATTTCCGGCTCGCGGAGGAAAGGGGTGGGGTCGGTGCCGTCGATGCGGATGGTGGAAACGCAGCCGTCTTGGCCACAGTGGATGTCCATTCCGTCGAGCAGGCGGATGACTGCGGCGATGTCGGCGGGGTCGATTTCCTCGCGGAGGATTTTCCATGTGACGGCGCGGTACATCGCGCCGGAGTTCACCATCACGAGGCCGAGGCGTTCGGCTAGGGCGTGGGCGAGCGTGCTTTTCCCGGAGGCCGCAGGGCCGTCGATGGCGATGGCGTGGTAGGTCATGGGTATCCTAAGAAGATATTTTTAACCGCGAATGGACGCGGATAGCTGAAAGAATGAAGTGGGGACAGGATGTCCCCACGACGGACTGGGACTGCAAGTCCCAGCCACGGGCTTTGCTATTGGTATGCTCGGGAGGATCATGAGTGTGTGGTTGGCAGGATGAAATCCGCAGTGTCGCGGCTTTCGCGGAGAACGGCTGCTAGGTGGTGGGCGAAGCCGGGGTAGGAAGTGTTGATGCAGTCGGTGTTGTGAATGACGGTCTCGCCCTTGGCGAAAAGCCCGGCGATGGCGAAGGCCATGGCGATGCGATGGTCGCCGTGGGAGTCGATTTCGGCACCCTTGAGCGGCTTGCCGCCGTGGATGATCATGCCGTCCTCGAACTCCTCCACATCAGCTCCCATTTTCCGGAGGTTCTCGACGGTCGTGGTGATGCGGTCGGTTTCCTTGACGCGCAGCTCGCGGGCGTTGCGGATGTGGGTGTCGCCCGCGGCCAGGGCGGCGGCGACAGCGATGACGGGGATTTCGTCGATGAGGTTGGGGATTTCCTCGGGCAGCAGGGTGGTGCCTTTGAGCGGCGCGCCGTGGAGTTCGACGTGGCCGATGGGCTCGCCTTCGGTGCTGTGGAGGATTTCCGAAATGAGCGCGCCCATGCGGGAGAGCACTTTGAGGATGGCGGTGCGGGTGGGGTTGAGGCCAACGTCCTTGATGAGCAGGCGGGAGCCGTCCATGGCGGCGGCGGCGACGAGCCAGAAAGCGGCGGAGGAGATGTCGCCGGGGACGATGAAATCGCAGGACTCCGGCATCTGCCCGCCGGGCATGGAGATGGTGTTGCCGTCCGTGCGGCAGGAAATCCGGAAGGCCGCGAACATGCGCTCGGTGTGATCGCGGGTGGCGGCGGGTTGGATGACGGTGGTAGTGCCTTCAGCGAAGAGGCCGGCGAGTAGCACCGCGCTTTTCACCTGAGCGGAGGCGACCGGCATCTCGTAGGTGATGGGGTTCAGCTTTCCACCGTGGATGCGCAGCGGCGCACAGCCCGGTTTTTCGCCGAGAGTTTCCAGTTTTGCGCCCATTTCCGCGAGCGGCACGGTGATGCGACCCATGGGTCGGGAGGAAAGGGAGGCGTCGCCGAACAGTTCGGAGGTGAAAGGCTGGCCCGCCAGCAGGCCGGCGAGCAGCCTCATGCCGGTTCCTGAGTTGCCGCAGTCGATGGGCGCTTCCGGGCCGGCGAGTTTCATCGAGCGCCCGTGGATGCGGAGTTTCGTGGGGCCGTAGCCTTCGAGTTCCTCAAGGATATCGAAACGCGCGCCGAGCGCGCGCATGGCCTTGAGGGTGTTCACGCAGTCCTCGCTGGGCAGGAAATTCGAGATTTCGCAGACCCCGTTCGACAAGCCGCCGAGGATGGCCGCGCGGTGGGAGACGCTCTTGTCGCCCGGCACGCTGAATTCGGCATGGAGGGAGGAGATGGCTGTGACGCGGAGGTTGGACATGGGTGGAAAATTTAAGGGAGCGTGTCGCGGAGGGTTTTCGCTTCGGTGAGGAGGCGGCGGAGTTCTTCTTGGTTCGCGTGATCGAGGGCAACCAGAAATTCATTGAGGTTGGCGATGGCTTCGCGGACGGAGCGGGCGACCTCGCTGCGGTTCTCCAGCAGGATCTCGGCCCACATTTCGGGATTTCCCCCGGCCACGCGGGTAGTGTCGCGCAGGCCGCCGCCGGACAGGAGGCCGGAGTTGGGGTCGGCGGAGAGCGCTCCGAAGGCCGTTGCGGCGGCGGTGACGTGCGGCAGGTGGCTGATCCTTGCGACGAGGCGGTCGTGCTCTGCGGCGGAGAGCCATTTCGTGCGGCAGCCGAGGGATTTCCAAAAATCCTCCAGCGCCGAACAAAGAACCGATGGTGCGCCGGAGTCGTTGGTGAGCAGGCAGGCTGCGTTCTGGAAAAGGTCCGCGCGGGCGGCGGCGAGGCCGTTGCGTTCGGAGCCGGCCATCGGGTGGCTGCCGATGAACGGGTTGCCGCTTTGCGCGAGGATGGGCGCGAGATCGCGGTGCGGCGCGACCTTTACGGAACCGACATCGGTGACGACGCACGCTTTCGGCAAGCCTGCAGCGATCGCTGCGGAAAGCAGGGCGGGCATGGCTCCGATAGGGACGGCGAGGATGAGCAGATCGGCTTCCGCGACCGCTTCCGCGAGGCTGTCGGTGGCGGACGTAAAACCCATTTCCCTAGCGGGCACGATGGCTTCGGGCTTCCGGAACCACAGCCGGACATCCATCTTTTCCGGCAGCGCAAGCACTGCCGAGCCGCCGAGCAGGCCACCGCCTAGGATGCTGATTTTATGGAAAGGTTGGCTCATAAAAAAGACCGGATCCAAGGGCTTGGACCCGGTCAAAGGGAAGTTCGCCTAGTCGTTTTCGCTGAGCTTTACGGCACGCGGAAATACTTTTTCTCGGAGGCCGGGTAGGTGGGATCTTGGACAAGCGTGCCGCTGGGGATGTCGCGGACATCCACAAGCTTGTTATTGTAAGGGCTGAAGACGAAGCCTTCCTTGCCGGGCACGGGATTTGCGAAAGCGTAATCGCGGGGGCCACTAACGGGCTTGTCGGGCGGGGTGGTGGTTCCGCTAATGGGCTTCTCTTTCGGTATGTCTGCGGTCTGCTCGGCCTGCTCCTGCTCCTCCTTCATGCGGTCGCGCTGATCTTGGATTTTTTGCTGATCCTCGCTGGTCACGGTCTCGTCTTTTTTCGGCGAGCCTTCGGTGCGCGGCTTGTCGGGCAGAGGGTAGCAGGAAACAAATGCGAAACAGCCGACGAGCGGCAGGATGGAAAGAAGTTTGGAGTTCATGGCGATGATTGGAGTTCGAAGGTTCAACGATGGCGGAAACCGGGGTGTAGCCCGTGCGGCTTCCATTTAAGGCGGGCGGCGCGCTCTCGTCAAGCGGGGTCGTGGGGCGGAAACCGGAAAAACCGCTCCGCTCAGTCCGGAAGGGCGGCGAGCAGGGGCCGCCGGGTCGCGGGGTCGTCCATCACCGCGCGGCCGCCGTATTGCATCCAGCGGTATGCCACGATCCACATCAGCCACATCATCGGGAACGCGAACAGCAAGCCCACCAGCATCGCGATGCACCCGGCGAAGAAGACAAGCAGCGATAAGAGCAGAATGACAAAAAGGTTCAGGCCATTGCCCTTGGTGAGTTTCCAACTGTATTGCAGCGAGCCGATGATGCCCATGTCTCGATCCACGATCGCGCTCTGGTACATCCCGAAGCGGAGCAGGACGATGATCCCCGGCACGATCAGCAGGATGAGGCCAACGACGAACATAATCATGAAAAGTAGATAGGTAGCCAAACCCTTGAGTAGCCATTTTCCCCCGCAAAACAGCATCCCCACATCGAAGGGTTTCCCGGAGACGATATTCAGCCCGATGCGGGTGAGGCCGAGCATGAGAAACACGCTGATCACCGTTGAGATGACGCTGCTTTGGGGGCTCAGGTCATTGTTCGTCCCGAATCGGTATTCGATAGGCAATCGAATCCCGCATTTCCTCTTTCCCGCCCCTGCAGACCCTGTTAGAGACAAGTGCATCATATGCGCAAAACAGGCGATATTCCAACCCGTTTCCAGCGAATCGCGGTCTGGAAATCGCCGCTGGCGACGGAGTTCCGCGTGGCCGGTGCGATCCATGCCTCTTATCACAAGAAACGTTTCCTGACCGGCCTTGCCTGGGACTTGCTCGCCGCCGCGGCGATGCTGCGCCCCTCCGGCAAGCCCACCTCTATCCTCATGCTCGGCGTGGCGGGCGGCACCGCCTTGCGCACCCTGCGCCACCTTCTGCCGGAGGTTTCCCTCACAGGCATCGACCTCGACGCGGAACTCATCGCCCTTGCGGAAAAGGAGATGCACCTCGGCGAAACAGGCGCGGAAATCGTAATCGCCGATGCCTATGCGTGGATGAAACAGAACAAGCGCCGTTTCGACGTGATCATCGACGACCTCTACCTCGCCGGGGATGATGATGTTTTCCGTGCCGACACTTGCGACGCCGACTGGCTCGGCCTACTGAAAAACTCCCTCGCGCCCGGCGGCATCCTCGCGCTGAACCTCGTCACCGGCCCCGGCCACCGCGCGAAACAAATCGCCACGCGAAAAAACCTCGCCGCCCGCTTCCCCTGCGTCCGCGCGCTCAGCACCGAGGAAAGCCTCAACGAAATCCTCGTCGCAGGCGATGACGTCGCCACCGGCTCGCAGCTCGCAGAACTTACCGCCTCTTTCGCCGACTGGCGCGACCGCATGTTCTGGCGCCGCATCAAGGTGCGGAAACTGAAGTGAACTCTTCCTTGGAGTTTGACGTTTAGAATTTCGAATTTTGAGCTTAGGGTTTTCCTCGAAGTGTCTGACCTGTTCTCCACGCCCTCCACGATATCCGACAAGCCACCGGTTTCCGAGCCGCTCGCCGCCCGCATGAGGCCGCGCACGCTCGATGAGGTGCTGGGCCAGGATCACATCCTCGGCGAGGGGAAACTGCTGCGCCGCGCGATCGAGGCGGACCGTTTCGCATCCCTTATTTTTTACGGCCCGCCGGGCACGGGGAAAACCTCGCTCGCCGGCGTGATCGCGAAGACCACGGGCTCGCGCTTCGAGACCTTGAACGGCGTGGAGTCGAACGTCGCGGAGATCCGCGAAAAAATCGCGCAGGCGAAGATGAACCGCGATCTGCGCGGCGAGACGACCATCCTTTTCATCGACGAGATCCACCGTTTCAACAAAGCCCAGCAGGACACCCTGCTGCCGCACCTTGAGCGCGGCACGGTGCGCTTCATCGGCGCGACCACGCACAACCCGTATTTCTACGTCAACTCGCCGCTCGTTTCCCGCTCGCAGATTTTCCAGCTCGAAGCGGTCGATGAAACATCGATCCGAAAACTGTTAGAGAATGCGCTCGCCGACGGGGAGCGCGGTCTCGGAAACCGGAACATCACCGCCGACCCCGAAGCCCTCGACCACCTCGCGAAGCTCTCCGACGGAGACGTCCGCAAGGCGCTCACCGCCCTTGAGCTGGCCACTTGCGGCGATGCCCATATTTCCCTCGCCGTCGCCGAGGAATCGATCCAACGAAAGGCCGTCCACTACGGCGACGAAGGCCACTACGACACCATCTCCGCCTTCATCAAATCGATCCGCGGCTCCGATCCCGACGCCGCGCTCTACTGGCTCGCGAAAATGCTCCACGCCGGTGAGGATCCGCGTTTCATCTCCCGCCGCCTCGTCATCGCCGCCTCGGAAGACATCGGCCTCGCCGACTCCGGCGCGCTGCGCGTCGCGCTCGATGCCCACCACGCCCTCGAATTCGTCGGCATGCCGGAGGGCCGCATCCCGCTCGCCCACGCCACCGTCTATCTGGCCACCTCGCCGAAATCGAACACCGCCTACGCCGCCCTCGGCGCCGCCGTTTCCGATGTAGAAACCGGCCGCACGCTAGCCGTCCCCGAGCACCTCCGCACCCCCACCTCGAAAAGACTCACCGGCAAGCCCGAGGAGGCCATGCGCTACCTCTACTCCCACGATTACGAAGGCCACTACGTCCCCCAGGCCTACCTCCCCGAAGGCCGCAACTACTACCACCCCGGCGAGCAGGGCATGGAAAAACGCATCAAGGAGCGGCTGGAATTCTGGAAAGCCATGCAATCGAAGAGCGCCGAATGACCTTGTCGTGATCTGCGTCCGCCCATAGAAACTTCCCAACATGGCGCAGACGTTTTTCGAGAAACCCATCCTCAATTCCCCCTATCGCTATCCGGCAAGCCATTGGGAACTCGACTACCACAGGCCAACCCACCGACACGATACTTCCGGAGCGCCGGAAATGCTCCTACGTCACGCCTGTCCCGAAGGCGAAAAAATCCAAATCCCAAGACCAGGCGGAACTTGCGATGGAAGCGCCCGGCGGCATCACCGTCGATGGCCAGACCTACGATCCCCGCTCCATCATCAACGAAGTCCGCTCCGCCGTGGACACCTGGCGGAAAATCCCAGATGCCAAGAACTGGGGCGTCACCCCGGAAACCGCCCACCTGCTCCAGCATTGGCGGCACCACGAATTCAACGGCCTGCGCCCCTTCTTCTGCCAAGTCGAGGCCGTCGAGACCGCCATCTGGCTCATCGAGGTCGCGCCCAAGCAGCCGCAGTATAAAAGTTCCAGAAGTATCTCGAAGCCGCGAATGCCGAGGCAAATCCCGCCCTCTTCCGCATCGCGCTCAAGCTCGCCACCGGCGCGGGCAAGACCACCGTCATGTCCATGATCATCGCATGGCAGACGGTCAACGCCGCCCGCTACCCTTCCTCGAAACTCTTTTCCAAAGGATTCCTCGTCGTCGCACCCGGCATCACCATCAAGGATCGCCTCAACGTTCTTTTGCCCAACGACGTCGAGAGCTACTACAAATCCCGCGAGATCCTCCCGGCGGACATGCTTCCGGAAATCGGCAAGGCGAAGATCGTCATCACCAACTACCACGCCTTCCAGCTTCGCGAAAAAATCACCATTTCCGCCGGTGGCAAAGCCCTCCTCAAAGGCCGCAGCGGCAACGATCTCCTCACCCGCGAGACCGAAGGCCAGATGGTGCAGCGCGTCCTCGGCGATCTCATGGGCATGAAAAACATCGTCGTCCTCAACGACGAAGCCCACCACTGCTACCGCGAGAAAACCGATCCCGAAACCGCCGAGGACAGCGTGGAAGACCTCAAGGGCGATGAGAAAAAGGAAGCCAAGAAACAGAACGAATACGCCCGCCTCTGGATCAACGGCATCGAAGCCGTTAAACGCGTCCTCGGTGTCCGTTTCGTATTCGACCTCTCCGCCACTCCCTTTTTCCTCGCTGGCTCCGGCTACCGCGAGGGCACGCTTTTCCCATGGGTGATGAGCGATTTCTCCCTCATGGACGCCATCGAGTGCGGCATCGTCAAGCTGCCCCGCGTCCCCATCTCCGACAACTCCCTGCACGATACCCCGAAGCTCCGCATCCTCTGGGAATCCCTCAAGGAAGCGAAAGCCTCACTCCCGAAGTCCGGTCGATCCACCGCCGCCGCCTCCTACGATCCGCTCGCCCTGCCACCCCTGCTCATCACCGCCCTGGAGGCGCTCTATGGCCACTACGTGAAAACCTTCGACTCATGGAAAGCCTCCGGCATCACGCGCCCGCCCGTCTTCATCGTCGTCTGCCAGAACACCGCCATCTCCGAGCTGGTTTACAAATACATCTCCGGCTTCGAGTTCCCCGAGAAAAAGGACGGCACCATTCCGCCGCCTCACCTCGGCCAGTTCCCGCTTTTCCGGAACTACGATGATAACGGCGCCCGCCTCGCCCAGCCGCGCTCCCTGCTGATCGATTCCGAGCAACTCGAATCCGGCGACGCCCTCGACCCCGCCTTCCGGAAAATGTTCGAGCCGGAGATCGAGCGATTCCGCAAGGATCTCGTCCAGCGCACCGGAAACACCGAGGCGGGACGCAAATTTTCCGATTCCGAAATCCTCCGTGAGGTAATGAATTCCGTCGGCCAGCCCGGCAAGCTCGGCGGCGGCATTCGCTGCGTCGTTTCCGTCTCCATGCTCACCGAGGGCTGGGACGCGAACACCGTCACCCACATCCTCGGCGTCCGCGCCTTCGGTACTCAGCTCCTCTGTGAGCAGGTCGTCGGGCGCGGCCTCCGCCGCCAGTCCTACGAGCTGAACGCGGAAGGCCTCTTCGATGTGGAATACGCGGACATCCTCGGCATCCCCTTCGATTTCACCGCCAAGCCCGTCATCGCCCAGCCGAAGCCGCCGAAGCCCACCGTCCGCGTCCATGCGGTGAAAGAGCGCGAGCATCTGGAAATGACCTTCCCCCGCGTCCAGGGCTACCGCACCGAGCAGACCGGGAAACGCCTTCTCGCCACCTTTTCCGACGATCACACCTTCGTCCTCAATCCCACCGTCGTCGGCCCCTCGAAAACGGTCATCTCCGGCATCGTCGGGAAAACCGAGGAACTCAACGTCGAGCACCTCCGCAGCGAGCGCGAGTCCACCATCCTTTTCAAGCTCACCACCCGCCTCATCGAGACCCATTACCGCGATGAGAACGGCGAGCTCCAGCTCCACCTCTTCGGCCAGCTCAAGCGCATCGTCCGCCAGTGGCTCGACAACCACCTCACCTGCCAGGGCGATTGCTACCCCGCCCAGATCCTCATGCGGGAAATGGCCGACAAAGCCTGCGGCAAAATCCAATCCGCCATCCTCCTCGGCAGCCAGGACGAGCAGCACATCATCGCCATCCTCGATCCCTACAACCCCACCGGCTCCACCTCCGCCGTCGCCTTCAACTCCTCCAAACCCACCTGGACCACCGATCCGGAAAAATCCCACGTCAACCTCGTCGTCACCGATTCCGAGTGGGAGGGCGAGTTCGCCCGCGTTGCCGAGGCGCACCCCGCCGTCCTCTCCTACGTGAAGAACCAAGGCCTCGGCCTCGAAGTCCCCTACCTTAAAGGAGCCTCCTCCCACCGCTACCTCCCGGATTTCCTTCTGAAAATTAACGACGGCCACGGAGAGGAAAACCCGCTCAACCTCATCGTCGAGATCAAGGGCTTCCGCGGCGAGGACGCGAAGGAAAAAGCCCTCACCATGCACACCTACTGGATCCCCGGCATCAACCACCTCGCCACCCACGGCCGCTGGGCCTTCCTCAGAAATCACCCAGCCCTTCTCCATGGACTCCGACCTCTCCGACCACATCTACCAAGCCCTCGCCACCGCCATCCCCGATTGAAAGCCCGCTTTAAATCTCCCGACTACTTTTAAAGCAAAACGCTATTTCCTTTAGATGCGCCTCCTGAATTGAAAGCCCATTTTAAATCTCCCGACGGCTTTTAAATAAAAATACCTTTTCCTTTAATTTCACATCGACCTTTTAAAGTCTACTTTATATCCTCCCCGCACATTGAAAGAAAAACCCGCTTTCCATTTAGATCTCATGCAGCGAGGACTCACAGGCCATTACGTTCTAACTTCCACCGTCGGCGAGACCGTGCGCGCCTTCGTGCCGCATCCGCTTCCGCCGGAGCCGCCGGTACTTGTGGATGGGGAAATGGGAACTCTCCTTGATGCCGCTTCCACCGCCATCGGCCGCTTGGATGGCATCTCCTCCCTGCTCCCCGATCCACGCCTCTTCCTCTACACCTACATCCGGAAGGAAGCCGTCCTCTCCTCACAGATCGAGGGCACCCAATCCTCCCTTTCCGACCTCCTGCGCCACGAAGTCGATGGCACCCCGTCCGGCCTCCGCGATGATGTCACGGAAGTTTCCTGCTACGTGGATGCCATGGAGCACGGCTTGAAGCTCCTCGCAGACGGCCAACCCCTCTCCTTGCGCATGATCCGGGAAATCCATGCCCGCCTCCTTTCCCACGGGCGCGGCTCCACCAAGCAGCCCGGTGAGTTCAAACGCTCCCAGAACTGGATCGGCGGCTCCCGCCCCGGCAACGCGAAATTCGTCCCCGCCCCGCCCGATCTCACCCTCGAGGCCATGGGCGCATTGGAAAAATTCATCCACAACGATCCCGTCCACACCCGCCCCCTTCTCAAGGCCGCCCTCGCCCACGTCCAGTTCGAGACCATCCACCCCTTCCTCGATGGCAACGGTCGTCTCGGTCGCCTCCTCATCACCTTCATCCTCTGCGCCGAGGGCGTCCTCAGCCAGCCTCTCCTCTACCTCTCCCTCCATTTCAAACAACACCGGGACACCTACTACCAGCTCCTTCAGGAAGTCCGTCTCGAAGGGAAATGGGAAGACTGGCTCCGCTTCTTCCTCACCGGAGTCATTGAAACCTCCCAGGAAGCCGTTTCCAACGCCCGCCGCCTCCTCGATCTCTTCCAAGCGGATCGCGCGCGTCTCCGCACCGAGGCTGCCTCCGTCCTGCGCCTTCACGAGGTCCTCCAGATCCAGCCCATCCTCTCCTCCGCCAAAGCTTCCGAACTCATCAACGCCACCGCCCCCACCGTGAACAACGCCTTCCGCAAGCTGGAAGCCCTAGGTCTCGTCCACGAAATGACCGGAAACAACTACGGCCGCCTCTACGCCTACACCGAATACCTCGCCATCCTCTCCCAGGACGACGAGCCTCTCTGAATTCAACGTGCATAGAAAACCCCCGTTTCCTATACACTTCCCCTCCAACATGCATAAAAACCACCCTTTCCTATACATCAACCCCAGTCTCCCACTGTCCACTGATCACTGATCACTGATCACTTGCCACTGGAGCAAAGCGACCACCATGCCCGCCAAAAAGAAAGCCACCGCCAAACCCAAGGAGATCGCCAACCTCTCCCACCCGCAGGCCACGCGGAAAAACATCCCCTCCGCCGAGATGCAGCAGGTCATCGGGGATGACATCAAGGCTCCCGTCCCCGTCACCTACGCCCGCAACGCCCCGCCCATGTCCCCGGAAACGGAAGACCGCAACGCCGATCTCGATCCCCAGCTCATCTGGCGCGGGAAAACCACCGCCGCGCTCGAAGTCCCCGCCCCGCCGCTCTTCATCCAGGAAAAAGTCCATCCCAAGGCGCTCATCGACGATCTCCTGCGCCAGTCCAAGGCCCGCGCCAAGGAATCCGCCGTCTCCTCCGGCGAGGACACGCCCGATCTCTTCGCGGATTTCAACGGCCTCCCCAAGGACGCGAAATCCACCGACTTCTACCGCCACGACGGCCACTGGCAGAACCGCATGATCCTCGGCGATTCCCTCCAGGTCATGGCCTCCCTCGCCGAGCGCGAAGGCCTGCGCGGGAAAGTCCAGTGCATCTACTTCGATCCCCCCTACGGTATCAAGTTCAACTCCAACTTCCAGTGGTCCACCACCTCCCGCGACGTCAAGGACGGCAACAAGGATCACATCACCCGCGAACCCGAGCAGGTCAAAGCCTTCCGCGACACCTGGCGCGACGGCATCCACTCCTACCTCACCTACCTCCGCGACCGGCTCACCGCCGCCCGCGACCTCCTCACCGACTCCGGCTCCATCTTCGTCCAGATCGGCGATGAAAATGTCCATCGCGTCCGGGCGGTCATGGATGAGATTTTCGGGGAAGACAACTTCATGGTCGAAATTGTCTTTGCGAAAACAACGTCATCGACCAGCTCTGACTTGTCAGGCGTATTTGATGTCATTCTTTGGTTCACCAAGGATAAGCCACGCGCAAAGTATAGAAATCTGTTTCTCCGCAAGATTCCGGGAGGTGCCGGTGGCATAGGCTACACCTGTACGCACGGAAAAAGGTGAAGTGATTGCCGCCAAGAAATTTGAAGGTTCGGACGGCGAATTAAGAATGCCCGACGGAGGCTCTCTCGTTTTCCTGATTCCATTAGATCCCAAAGTCCCGGATCTCGTTTTGATGTTCAATATTGCGGAAAGACTTTCAGACCAGAACCAAACTACTGGAAGACCGCACCAAGAAAAATTTCCACGGTTGCTTCGTGCAGATCGAATTTACGGAACGACTGGCAACCTGTCTTACTTGCGCCGCTATGACGATTTCCCGGTTTATCCGATGTCCAATCTTTGGGTAGATACTGTGGGGCAGAACCAATTCGGCGGGGACAAGATCTATGTTGTCCAAACCGGATTGAACGTCGTCCAGCGCTGCCTCCTCATGGCCACCGACCCCGGCGATCTCGTTCTCGATCCGACCTGCGGTTCCGGCACCACGGCGACGGTGGCCGAGCAATGGGGCCGCCGCTGGATCACGATCGACACCTCCCGCGTCGCCCTCGCCTTGGCCCGCGCCCGGATCATGGGCGCGCGTTATCCCTACTACCTGCTGGCGGATTCCCGGGAAGGCCAGCTCAAGGAAGCGGAGATCACTCGCACCGCCCCGCGCACGGAACCCGTCCACGGCCACATGGCCCACGGCTTCGTCTATGAACGCGTCCCCCACATCACCCTCAAATCCATCGCCAACAACGCCGAGATCGACGTCATCTGGGAAGACCACCAAACCCGCCTCGAACCCTTGCGCGAGAAACTGAACGCCGCGCTCGGCACGAACTGGCAGGAATGGGAAATCCCAAGAGATTTGACCACAGAGATCACAAAGAACACAGAGCTTGGGAAAAAACTCTCTTCGGATCCCTCTCTGTGTTCTCTGTGCACTCCGTGGTTAAAAGATTGGTGGGAACATAGGATCGCCCGCCAAAAGGAGATCGACGCCTCCATTTCCGCCAAGGCCGAGTCCGAATACCTCTACGACAAGCCCTACCAGGACACCAAGAAAGTCCGCGTCGCCGGCCCTTTCACCATGGAGTCCGTCTCCCCGCACCGTTTCCTCTCCGTGGATGAGAACGACGAGGTGGTGGATGGCTGGAAACTGAGCAGCGGCTCCAGCCCCTACGACAAGCAGCAGGACTTCGCCACCCTGATGCTGGAGAACCTGAAAACCGCCGGAGTCCAGCAGGCGCACAAGGAAAACCGCCTCACCTTCAGCTCCGTCACCGCCTTTCCCGGCACCAAGATGATCTGCGGCGAAGGCCGCTACACGGAGGGGGACTCTCCAGAGTCCCCCGTCAAGCGCGCCGGGATCTACATCGGCCCGGAGTTCGGCACCGTCTCCCGCCCGGATCTCGTCGAGGCCGCCCGCGAGGCGGGGGATCTCGGCTTCGATGTCCTCATCGCCTGCGCCTTCAACTACGACGCCCATTCCTCCGAGTTCGAGAAATTGGGAAGAATCCCCGTCCTCAAAGCCCGCATGAACGCGGATCTCCACATGGCCTACGATCTCAAGAACACCGGCAAAGGCAACCTCTTCGTCATCTTCGGCGAGCCGGACATCGAGCTGAAAACCATCGGCGACCACATCACCGTCCGCATCCGCGGCGTGGATGTCTTCAAGCCCCAGACCGGCGAGGTCGTCTCCAGCGGCCCGGAAGGCATCGCCTGCTGGTTCGTCGATACGGATTACAATGAGGAATCCTTCTTCGTCCGCCACGCCTACTTCCTCGGCCAGAACGATCCCTACAAATCCCTCAAAACCACCCTGAAAGCGGAGATCGACGCCGAAGCCTGGGAATCCCTCAACCGCGACACCTCCCGCCCCTTCCCCAAACCGACCTCCGGCCGCATCGCCGTAAAAGTCATCAACCACCTGGGGGACGAGGTGATGAAGGTGTTTTCCGTGTGAGAAATTTTAAAAACATCTGGCGCGCCGGGTATCACATGATACTTTGGACGCGTCGCACGGCAATGCCAACCCATGCCACGACCGAAAAACAACTCCAGTCATGAGCCAAGCGATAAGGAGATTTGCCGCAAGATCGACGAAGCGATCATCGCCATCGACTCGCCGGACAGCACTCCACAGGTTATCGATGAACGGCACACGAAGCTCGCCTACCGCTTTCTCGGCTGCTCGGATCCGGAGTCGCTCTTCGACTGGGTGGCCACATTCCTTCATGAAATCAAATCCATCGGCCCCATCGATTGTTTTGCCGGGACGGCTGGAAGATACGTCCAGCGCTGCGACCATCCCGGTTACAATGACCTTTTCCTCTACCCTTACGCTTTCGAATCCCCGAGTCTTGGCGAAACCGTTTATCTGAAATTCGGAATCCGAAAATCCGAAACTGACGGCACACTGACTTTTACCTACATGCACCTAGACTGCCATGAGAACCGACCAAGAAGATAGAATCCCACCCATGCGCCGGAAGCACCGGGAGTACAAACCAACGAAGAACTGCCTGGGCTGCGACCGACCGGACACCTTCGGCGTAACCATGCGCCCGACGGTCAAGGAGGTCCAAGGCGAAGAGTTCACCTTCGATACGGAAAAATATCACTGCACCGCCTGCGAGGCGGAGTGGCTCTCTCCGGCTCAGATGTTTTCCGCGGTCCGGCAGGCCGTTACCTTTTATCTGAAAAAACACGGCATGCTCACCGGCGAGGACTGCGAGCAACGCCGCAGGAAGCTCGGCTGGACCCAGCAGGATCTCGTGGATGCTTCCGGCGTGAGCATCGCTACGATCAAGCGGCTGGAAAGCGGCGTGCATATCCTGACTAGCGCGCACAACGACGCTACAGAACGAGCACTGGAGCTAGGCGAGCACAATCTATCCATGAAGCAGGCTGCGGTGATCGAGTGGGCGATCCGGCAATGCGTTTGGGAAGGAATGGCATACTACGAGGAGGCCATTGCCGAGCACTCCGTCGAAGCAAGGTTTCTGGATTCCCAATCCTCGCACGGCATCGTGGATCAACCCGAACCACTCTGCGCCTGATGTTAAGCGCCATCCAAGTCATCCGTCATGGTTTCCGCGTCTTCAAATTGGAAGCTCATGAGAACTATTCCGCCGAGAGCCACTTCGTTTCCCACTACGCTGTGGAAGCGGAGCGCCGGAAGGGCGAAGACGAAGCGAATCTCTGGGATGTCACCCTGAATTACCGCTTCGGAACCAAAGAAGGCCAGCCGAAAGGCCGCTACGAAGGCGAGATCATCGTAGAGGGAGTGTTTTCCATCCGTCCTGATTTCCCGGAGGAGAAAAAGGAAAGCCTCGCCCGCATGAACGGCGGCGCGGTTCTGCTCGGAGCCGTTCGTGAAGCGGTTCTCAACCAAACCATTCGCTGCATCAACGGTCCGGTGGAACTTCCGCTGGTCGATGCGCGCTCTTTCCTCCCGGAGGAAGAAAGGGTGAAGCCCCTGCTCCCGGAAAAGAAGGCAGGAACAGCAAATTGAAGGAGTTTACCCCAGTTTATCAAAAAAACATAAACCAGGATAAACTCCCTATACTTCCCCTCATTCATGAATTTCCTCCTCGCGGACACCTTTGCGGACAGCCTGACTCGCCTGACCACACAGGAACAGAAGTCAGTGAAGACCTCGGTGTTCGATCTCCAGATGGATCCCTCCCATCCGGGCTTGCAGATGCACCGGCTGGAAAACGCGAAAGACCCTGATTTCTGGTCGGCACGCGTCAGCCGGGATATCCGCCTGATCCTCCACCGTTCCGGCCAGAGCCTGTTGGTTTGTTACGTAGGCCACCACGACGCGGCCTACGCCTGGGCGGAAAAGCGGAAACTCTCCACCCACCCGAAAACCGGTGCGCTCCAGATCGTCGAGATCCGCGAACTGGTTCAGGAAATCCCCGTCTATGTGCAGGCGGAGATCGAGTTGCCCGCCGAGCCGCCGCTTTTCGCAGGCATCAGCGAGGAGGTCTTGCTTTCCTACGGCGTCCCGCCCGAGTGGCTGGATGATGTCCGCAAAGCCACGGAATCGACCTTGCTGGATCTCGCCGGACATCTGCCGCAGGAAGCGGCCGAGGCCTTGCTGGAACTCGCCACGGGCAATGAACCGCAGATCAGCAAACCCACGGAAACCACCGATGGCATCACCCACCCCGATGCGCAGCGCCGTTTCCGCCTGATCAAGGACGAGAAGGAACTGGAGCTTGCCCTCGAATACCCTTGGGAGAAATGGACGGTATATCTCCATCCCTCCCAGCGCGCCTATGCGGAGAAATCCTACAACGGTCCCGCCCGCATCACCGGCTCGGCCGGCACCGGGAAAACCATCGTCGCCCTGCATCGCGCTGCGAAACTGCTCCGCGAAAATCCCGGCTCCCGTGTACTGCTGACCACCTTTTCCCCCGCGCTCGCCTCTTTGCTGGAATTGAAACTCGGGCGCTTGCTCGGCAAAAACTCGGAGCTGCTTTCCCGCATCGACGTGAAGGCACTAGATGAATTGGCCGCCGAAGCTTTCGAGGCGAAATATCCCGAGGTGGAATTCGCGGAATACGACCGCATCGCCTCCCTGATCCGCCATACCTCGGACAATACGGACGGCCATTCCTTTTCAGAAAATTTCCTCATCAGCGAGTGGAAGCACGTCGTCGATGCATGGCAGATCGCCACGCTAGACGCTTACCTCAACGTCCCGCGCACCGGTCGCAAAACCCGCCTCGGCGCGAAACAACGCGAGCCTCTCTGGGAAATCATGGCCGCTGTGAAACGGGCTATGGCGGAGCGGAATCTTACAACGACCGCCGGCATGTACGCGTCATTAACCGCAGATCCGGTCAAATCCTACGACTTCGCCATCGTCGATGAAGCGCAGGATCTCAGCGTCCCGCAGTTGCGATTCCTCGCCGCGCTCACCGCAGGCAAGCCGGATGGGCTGTTCCTGGCCGGAGACATCGGCCAGCGGATTTTCCAGCATCCTTTCTCATGGAAAGACCTCGGCCTTGATGTTCGTGGCCGCTCACACACTCTCCGCGTCAACTACCGCACCTCACATGCCATCCGCAAACAGGCGGACAAACTGCTGCCCGAGGAAATACGCGACCTGGAAGGCGAAACGGAATCACGGAAGGGCACGGTTTCGCTCTTCAACGGCCCGGATCCTGAAGTGAAAATCCACGGTTCCAAAGATGCCGAAATCGATTTCGTGTCCGACCTGATTTTGGAAAGAATCGGTAGCGGTTTCCTGGAAGGGGAAATCGGCATCTTCGTTCGCAGCGAAGCCCAGCTTCCGCGCGCAAGAGCCGCTTTGAAAAAGGCCGGTGTCCAATGGGCGGAACTGGAGCGCACCCGCGCACCGGAGCCGAATCGCGTAGCCCTTTCGACCATGCATCTAGCCAAAGGCCTCGAATTCCGCGCCGTCATCATCATGGCCTGTGATGATGAAATCATCCCGCTGCAAGAACGCGTGGAATCCATCACCGACGAAGCCGATCTGGAGGAGGTTTACACCACAGAGCGCCACCTACTCTACGTCGCCTGCACCCGTGCCCGTGAGAGCCTGACGATTACCGCAACATCTCCGGAATCCGAGTTTCTAGCGGATCTGTCCTGACGCCTTAGTTCCTTTATCACGAGGGCATGGAAAAACGCATCAAGGAGAGGCTGGAGTTCTGGCGATCCCAGCGGGGAGAATCCTGATTGCGCCTTGACCAAAGAAGCCTCCAAAGCCAGTTTGTTCGCATGAAAGTCGCCAAAAAGTCGCCCAAAAATCTCCGCCGGACGCTGACTTTGAACGAGGCTTCCATCAAGCTCATCGAAAAGCTCCGCGGCGACAAACCGAAGTCCGTTTTCATCGGTGAGCTTCTGGATGCGGAGGCGCGGAAACGCGAGAGGACGGCATTCTACGCCGCCGCCGCTGCCGCCTACACGCCGCAAGTGGCAAAGGAAACACTCGCCCTGAACGCACAATTTCCCATTTCCGAGGCATGAGATTGCCTCTCTACTGCTCCACGGCGAAGGGAACCGAGCCCAACCTCGTCGGGTTGCAACATCCGGCTTTGTCTTCACTGCCCACCCAGCTTGTCTGTCCGTTGCGTTCGGATGTTTCTCTCACACCAATCAGGAAAAAAATCCGCATCTCTGGCCAAGAGTATGTTGTCGCATGCGATCTGATCCGCCCCATCAACCGGAAAACTCTGCGCCCCATGGGAGAACTCGACCCGGAAACTTCCGCCCATATCATCGCGACCTTCCAACTCATGCTTGCACAGGAGGATTAAACCTATGCACCCCAAGGAACGGCGCGATCAATGGTGCTGGCCCGAGGAAGAAATACAACCGTCATCCCCATGAAAACCGTGAATGCCCCGCCTCCCCTTTTCTCCATCCCGCGCTTGCTTTTCTCGGCCGCCGTGTTGCTTTTTTTTCCGATGACAAGCCATGCGCAGGAAAACGAGCCGAAGCCCCGCACCGCGCTGATCTATGATGACATTTTCCTCGAACACGACACCGGCCCCGGCTTCCCCGAAAGCGCGGACCGGCTGCGCATGATGACAAAGCACCTCAAGGCACATCCGGTTTCCGAGCGGCTGTTGTGGATGGGCCCGGACGAGAAGATCGACCCGATGCCGTGGATCCTCGAAATGCACGAGGAGGATTACGTGAAGGAACTGAAGCGCGCTTGCGAGGCCGCCGAGGGTGTCACTCGCCTCGGCGCGGACAACCCGATCTCGCCACGCACCTACGACGTCGCCGTGAAAGCCGTGGCCGCTTCCCTGACGGCGGTGGATGCGGTGATGGCGGGGCGCGTGAACAATGCCTTCGCCGCCGTGCGCCCGCCGGGACATCACGCGATGCCGGATCGCGCGAAGGGCTTCTGCTTTTTCGGCAACGCCGCGATCGCCGCCCGCTACGCGCAAAATCACCACAAGCTGGAGCGCGTGATGATCGTCGATTGGGACGTGCACCACGGCGATGGCACGCAGGAAATGTTCCTTAAAGATCCTACCGTGTTCTTTTTCTCCACCCACCAATACCCTTTCTATCCCGGGCCCAGCGGCTCGCCGGACATCATCGGGGATGGCGCGGGCAAGGGCTTTAACCTGAACGCGCCGCTCGCTCCCGGCGGCGGCGACGAGGCGGTGCTCAAGGTTTTCAGGACGACGCTGACCGAGGCCTTCCGGAAATTCAAACCGCAGTTCCTCATCATTTCCGCCGGCTTCGACGCCCACGAGGCCGACCCGCTCGGCGCGCTCGGATGGTCGAGCGATTGTTACGCCGAACTCACGCAAATCCTCCGCGCCCTCTGCCGCGAGCAAGGCCACGAACGCATCGTTTCCCTGCTCGAAGGCGGCTACAGCGAACGCGGCATCACGGAGGGCGTGCGCCGCCACATCGAGGCGCTTGAAAAACCCTAACCACATGCCCGCCGACTACCACACGCACACGCCCCTTTGCCAACACGCCACCGGCACGCCGGAGGAATACGTGGAGGCCGCCGTCGCCGCGGGCTTGGATGAATACGGCATCTCCGACCACGCGCCCTGCCGCCCGGAGCCGTTCGATGACTGGCGCATGTTGGAAAGCGAGCTGCCGGAGTATTTCGGGTGGATCGCCCGCGCGAAACAGGCCGCCGGAGACCGCGTGATCATCCGCGCCGGGATGGAGTGCGATTGGCTCAAGGGCTGTGAGGGTTTCATCGAGGAGCTGGCCGGGAAATACGACTGGGATTACCTGATCGGCTCCGTCCACTACCTCGGCGATTGGGATTTCGACAACCCGAAGTGGCTCGGGAAATGGGCGCAAACCGATGTCGAGGCCGCGTGGACTGAGTATTGGAAAACCTACGCCGCGATGGCCGAGTCCGGCCTCTTCGACATCCTCGGCCACGCCGATCTGGTGAAAAAATTCTCCCACGTCCCACCCGGCGACCTCGACCGCTTCTACGATCCGGTGATCGAGGCCATCGCCGCGAACGGCTCGGTGATCGAGCTGAACACGGCCGGCTGGCACAAGCCCTGCACGGAAGCCTACCCCGCGCCGCGTTTCCTCGAACTCGCCGCCTCCGCCGGCATCGGTCTGGTGATTTCCTCCGACGCCCACGCGCCCCACGAGATCGCCCGCGATTTCGCGAAAGCCCGCGAGCTCGCCAAGGCCGCCGGATACCGCGAGACGCAGCGTTTCGAGAAGAGAAAACGCAGCACCGAGATCCTTTGATTTTCACCGCAGAGTCGCAAAGGTCGCGGAGGATCGCAAAGCCAGTCCTCTGAGATTTTCTGGAAACCTGTGCTTCAAAACACAAACCGAACACAAGCCCTCCGCGCCCCTTTGCGATCTCCGCGCCTCTGCGGTGAAAAAATCCTATCTCCTTGCATCGCTCATCAGGTAAGGCTAACTATCTTACACAATGCAATCGGAAGAAGCTCATTCGATCCTGACAAGCAAGGGGCAGACCACCGTGCCTTCCCGCATCCGCGAAGCCCTTCGTCTTAAGGCTGGGGATCGGATCCTCTATGAAATCAAGGGGGATACGGTCGTCATCCGCCCGCATCCGGGAGCGATGGCGGTTTTCGGTTCGCTCAAGCCTTCCGGGGACAAGGCCGGCGTTCCCTTCGCCGTAGCAAGGCAGACCGCCCGGGAAAAGCGGATCAAGGGAACCGCTAGGAAAGCTTCCCGATGAAAACGGCGCTTCTGGACACGAACACGCTGGTTCGCTTCGTCACCGGCGTACCGGAAAATCAGGCGCGCGAGGTGGCGGAACTCGTCTCCGCCGCGGAATCGGGAAAAATCCGCCTCTGCGTGATCCCCATGGTTCTCGCCGAGGCGGTTTATGTGCTGACCGGTTTCTACGGACACCCGCGTGCGAAGGTCGCTGCCGCCCTCTCCCATCTCATCTCCTGCCCCGGCTTCCAATCACCCGATCACGAAACGATGATCCGCGCCCTCAAGCTCTTCGGGGCGGGCAAGATCGATTTCGCGGACTGCTATCTGGCCGCCGTCTCCATCCTCGATCAAACGACGGTCATCTCCTTCGACCGAGATTTCGACAAGCTCCACGGCGTAACCCGCAAGCAACCCAAGGATGCATTGTGATTCCTCAAAGCATCTTCCTTGAGCTTTGAGAGCTGAAAGTTGAAAGTTTCCCCATGAAAGCCTACCACGACCTCCTAACCGACGTCCTCGCCAACGGCGAGGAGCGCGGCGACCGCACCGGCACCGGCACCTTGTCCGTTTTCGGCAGGCAGGCGCGCTTCGATCTACGCGAAGGTTTCCCCTGCCTGACCACGAAGAAACTCCACCTCCGCTCCATCATCCACGAGCTCCTGTGGTTTCTCAAAGGCGAGACGAACATCGCCTACCTTAAGGAAAACGGCGTCACGATCTGGGACGAGTGGGCCGACGCATCCGGCGAGCTCGGCCCCGTTTACGGAAAGCAGTGGCGGCGCTGGGAAGGCAGCGGCGGCGCGGTGATTGACCAGATCGCCCTGCTCATCGATGGGCTGAAGGGAAATCCCCATTCGCGCCGCCACATCGTTTCCGCATGGAATGTCGGTGAGGTGCCGGACATGGCGCTGCCGCCCTGCCATCTGCTATTCCAGTTTTACGTCCACGAAGCGCGCGAAGGCGGCAAGCCCGGCCTTTCGTGCCAGCTCTACCAGCGCAGCGCGGATCTATTCCTCGGTGTGCCTTTCAACATCGCTTCCTACGCCCTTTTCACCCATCTCATCGCCCAGGTCTGCGGCTACGAAGCCCGCGATTTCGTCCACACCTTCGGCGACCTCCACCTCTACCAAAACCACCTCGACCAAGCCCGCCTCCAGCTCACCCGCGAGCCGCGATCGCTGCCCACCCTCCACCTTAACCCCGATGTGAAAGCCATCGATGCCTTTACCTTCGACGACATCCGCCTCGAAGGCTACGATCCCCATCCCGCCATCAAAGCCCCCATCGCGGTGTAGAATTTCAACCGCGAATGAACGCGAATGAACGCGAATCTAATCCTATGAAAAGAACCATTCCAAAACTTGGTGTCTTGGCGGTTCAATCATTTCTTCATTCGCGTCCATTCGCGTCCATTCGCGGTTAACCTCTTACATCTGAAAACCATGCTCATCGCCGTCGTCGCCATGGATCCGAACCGCCTCATCGGGCGCGATGGCAGCTTGCCGTGGCATCTCCCGGAGGATCTCGCCTTTTTCAAGAAAACGACCCTCGGCCACCCGGTGCTGATGGGGCGGAAAACCTTCGAGTCCATCGGACGTCCGCTGCCGAAGCGTCGCAACATCGTCCTTACCCGCGATAAGACATGGAGCCATCCCGGCGTCGAGGTGATCCACAGTTCCGAGGAAATCCCGGACGCGGAGGGAACCATTTTCGTAATCGGCGGTGCGGAGATCTACAAGGCCCTCTCCGGCCGCATCGAAGAATGGATCGTCAGCCACGTCCACGCCGCGCACGAGGGCGATACGCACCTTGCGGAGTTCGAGCAAGATTTCCCCGTAGTCGAGACGGTTGAGGAGCATGCTGACTTCACCGTCCGTCGCCACTGCCGCCACTGAGAAAAAATTTCCTACTTTCCCACTAACCCCATTCTTGACGGAACCCGTTTCCCGTGTTCCAAATCATCCCCGACCCAAGCAATTTCACGGAACGGTGGCTGAGTGGTCTAAAGTACTCCCTTGCTAAGGGAACGTAGGGGTGACTCTACCGAGGGTTCGAATCCCTCCCGTTCCGCCATCACCCCAGCCCGGTATTCCCGGGTTGGGGTGATGGCGTTCAGGCCGGGACGAAAACCCCTGCGAAGCTCCGGGTTCGAACGCAGGAGCGAGCTTCGCGAGCAAAGCATTCCTTCCGCGTACTACAACAAGCCTGGCTTTTTGCAGAGATGCGACCCGGCGATTCTGGGGAAGCGCACAATCCGCTCCGTCCTGCGCAGGCGGAATTGGTGGCGTTCCCAATGAACGGCAAGTCGATCTTCGTCGTTTCGGAAAAGGCGAACTCGCCTGTCGTCCGTTACGGGGCGGGGGATTGGAGTTTGCCGGGCAGTTCGACTTTGTCGCCAAGGTGTCTCGGGGCGGTGTCGAGGAAGTTCACGTCGAGCCACATCTTCACGCGCGCGCCGACCTCGCGGAGCTTCGTTTTGAAACCGGCCTGCAGTTCCACATCCTCCGCATTGTAGCCGCAGGCCTCCATGCCATGCGCCTGGGCGAGATAGATCGCTCTCTCGTTCTGGAAGCGCTGGCTGATCACGAGGATCTTGTCCGTCCCGAAAATCTCCTTCGCCCGCACCACGGAATCGAGCGTCCGCAGCCCCGCGTAGTCACAGACGATGCGGGACGCGGGCACGCCCTCCGCGACCAGCGCGGCCTTCATTTTCTGCGGCTCGTTATACCACTTGCTGCGGTTGTCGCCGGAGACGATGAGGGTCTCCACCTTGCCCGCTTTCCAAACCTCCACGGCCGCGTCGATGCGGTAGCGGAAATAGCGGTTCTCGCGGCCCTGGTAGCGGTCGGTGGTGCCGAAAACGAGACCCACCTTGGCGGGCGGCAGGTCGTTCACGTCGTCAAAAAGTTTCCCACGCGAAGCCCACACGGCTGTCACGTTCGCGTAGAGGATCAATCCCACTCCAAGCAGGAAGATAAATAGGCCGAGAAGGGTCAGCCGCTTGATCCAGGTAAGCAGGGATGCTTTATTTTTTGTTTTCAAGATATCTTGGCCACGGTCGCGGGTTGGGGTTTCGGCGGCCACTGAAGCAGGGATTTCATGGCGTCGGCGAAGGGAGTGGCGCACGGAGTCTCTGGAGCGAGCACGCGGAGCCGGGTGGAGGTTTCTCGGAACTCGATTTCCTTGAAGCGGCCCAGCAGCTCGCCGTCGATCTCCACCGGCACCTCGCGGTCGGAGGTCACGGTGATGCCCTCGGATTGGAAATAGGAGGTGGAGGACGCGAGGTCGATCCCGCCGAGCGCGATCCCATGCAGCGAGTCCAGCACGAAGCGGTATCCGGCCTCCTTGAAAACGATCACGTCGAGCTTGGAGTCGTGGTTGTCGGCGTTGCGGAAAAGCCGGAACTGGCCGCCGTAGAGCGAGCCGTTCCCGCACAGCACGGCAACGCCCTTTTCGCGCCGGCCTTCCACGGTCACAATTTCGATCTGCGGCGGTTTCCCCCCGAGCACTTTCACCGCCGAGAGCAGGTATGCCAGCGGACCGAGCATCTTCTTACTCTCCCATTTCGTCTCCTCGATCACCATGGCGTCAAAGCCCACGCCGGCCATCTGCACGAAGGGTGCGCCGTTCGCGGTGAAGAGATCGACCTCTCGGATCAGGCCTTTTTCGATGACCTCCAGCGCCTTGGGCAAACTGTTCGGGTCGATGCCCAGCTCGCGGGCGAAGACATTCATCGTCCCGACGGGCATCACGCCGAGCGCGGTGCGGCTGCCTGCAAGTCCGGAAACTACGGCGTTGAGAGTGCCGTCGCCGCCCGCCGCGATCACCACCGGCTCGCCATCGTCCGCGAATTTCCGCGCCAGCTCCACCGCCTCCTGGCCGCTGTTCGTCGCGTAGAGCGCGAAGCGGTTCGCGTGCTCCATGAGAAACTGGCGCGCCTTCCCGCCCTTCTCGCTGCGCGCGCGGGGGTTGAAGATCAGCGGGTATCGCCGTGGCAGAGGCATGGGGCATTGTTCGTCTATCTGCGCGCGATGGGCAACCCGATTTCCTCCAGCGCCTCCAGCACCAAGTCCACCGGAAGTCCCATCACATTGTCATATCCGCCGGAAATTCGTTTCACGATCAGCTCGCCGCGATCTTGGATGCCATACGCTCCCGCCTTGTCGAGCGGGTTCGTGGAGGAAAGATATTCGGAAATGCCCGCCTCATCGAGTTCGCGGAAAACCACATCCGTCACGGCGTGAAACATCTTGCCTTTCCCCTCGGCATCCACCACGCACACGCCCGTGCAGACCTGATGCGTCCGCCCGGAAAGCTTGCGTATCATCGCCCGCGCTTCCGCTATGTCCTTGGGTTTCCCCAAAGGGACGCCCTCGATGAACACCAGCGTATCCGCCGCGATGACCACAGCGCCCGGCATGGAAACGGCCGTCGCTTTCAGGCGCGCGTTCTCCTCGCAAAGCCCGGCCATGCCCAGCCCCGCGTCGTGGATTTCCTCGGCAGGAGACGGGATCACCTCGAAGGAAAGCCCCGCCGTCTCTAACAACTCCCGCCGCCTCGGCGACCCCGATGCCAGCACGATCCTCATCCGGCGAACGCGTGCGATGGCAGCCCTTTCACCCCCAACCCCCGGATGCGGAACAGCCGCCCCGCATGTTCCTCCTCCACGGTCTTGTGGATGCCTGTGGTCACATAAAGGTCATCCAACCCCGCGCCGCCGAACGCGCAGGAGGTCGTCTCAAGGCAGGGCAAGTCTATTTTCCGCAGCTCCTTCCCGCTGCACGGGATCGATAGCAGCAGACGCACGCGCCATGGCAGAACGCGACCCACAGGTTACCCTCCGCGTCGATCGCCATCCCGTCCGGCGAGGTATCGTGATGCGCCGTGGAAACCACCGAACGCCCATTGGATAGGATGCCTTCCGCATAATCGAAGGCCAGCACCTCCTTACGCGGGGTATCGATGTAATAGACCGTTTTCCCGTCCGCCGACCACACGATGCCGTTCGAGTTCGTCACTGGGCCGTAAGCCTCGTGCAGGGTCAGGTCGGGATCTAGGCGGTAAAGCTTCGCATCGCCCGTTTTTTTCACGAGGCTGATGGTCCCCGCGAAAAAGCGTCCGTCCGGCGAGCACTTGCCGTCGTTGAAACGGTTGTCCGCCTTGTCCGGCTCCGGATCGGCGATGGCCGCGATGTCGCCGTTTTCCTCATCGAGGAAAAAGATCCCGTCGTCCCCCGCGAACACCAGCCCGCCTCCCTCGCGCGGCACCACCGTTCCCACCCGTCGGCCGACTGCCCACGAAGTTTCCTCCCCCGTTTCCGGCGCATAGCGGTGCACCCGCTGTCCCTCGATATCCACATAATAAAGGAAATTTTTCCACCAAATAGCCCCCTCGCCCCACTGCGCTTTCACCGTCCCAACAACCTCAACACTGATCATGCGCTGAAGATAAAATCCGGCGACAAGCGTGGCGATGCTAAAAAAAATCGCAATGGCAGTCGCGCGGTGAATCTTCATACACTGGGCGAGGGTGGACAAAAACCGGTCTGATGATGGGATTTCCCGCTCGCAAGCATCTGCGGGTTGGGCAAACTTGCGCCAACGATCATGCCACGATTGCCCATCACCAAAACGCCGAAGTGCTACGTCGGCGGCGCGTTCATCCGCTCCGAAAGCAACCGCACTTACGAAATCCGCGACAGCGAAGGCGCGTTCTTCGCGAACGTCCCGCTCTGCACACGCAAGGATGTGCGCAACTCCGTGGAGGCGGCGGCGAAGGCCTGCCCCGGCTGGGCGAAACGCTCCGGCTACAACCGTGGCCAGATCCTCTACCGCATGGCCGAGATGCTGGAGGCGCGCTCCGCCGAGCTGATCGACGCCCACTTCCCCGCGAACCCGGCCGAGCGGAAACAAGCTGCCGCCTGGGTTTCCGCCGCCATCGACCGCACCGTCCATTACGCCGGATGGACGGACAAATACGAGAGCCTGCTGGGCAGTGTGAACCCCGTCGCCTCACCGCACTTCAATTTCTCCGTGACCGAACCGATGGGTGTCATCGCCGTAGCGGCACCCGATGAAGCGCCATTGCTCGCTCTGCTTTCCCTGATACTACCCATCGTCACCAGCGGAAACTCGGTCGTTGCACTGGCATCCGAAACCAGGCCTTACCCGGCCATCCTGCTTGGCGAAATGCTCGCCACCAGCGACCTCCCGGGCGGGGTCATCAACCTCCTCACCGGCTCCAGAACGGACATCCTCCCCACCTTCGCCACCCACGAGCACATCCGCGGCATTTCCGCCGTGGCTAATGCCGGGGAACGCAAATCCCTGCAAACGGGAGCCGCCGAATCCGTGAAACGCACAAAACTCATCGCTGCGGAAAAGCCCTTCGATTGGTTTTCGGATAAGGCGCAGGGACTTTACGCGATCCGGGATTTCGTGGAACTCAAGACCACATGGCATCCGGTGGGCTGAGGGATGTGTCGTCCCCGCCACTCCGGTTCCGCCATTGACCATTGCCCGGAGGTATGCACCCTGCCCGCCTTCCATGATTTCCGTCCAAACACTTCGCGTCCAATACGGCGCGCGCGTCCTTTTCAACAACCTCTCCTTCTCCGTCCAACCCCGCGAGCGCATCGCCTTCGCGGGCCACAACGGGGCCGGGAAATCCACGCTGATGAAATGCATCGCCGGGATCATCCCTGCGAGCGGCGGCCAGATCTCCGCGCCCAAGGGCACCAAAATCGGATACCTCCCGCAGGAGGGCATCCACGTGAAAGGCCGCACCCTCTGGAACGAGACACAGTCCGCGTTCGGCGAGGTCATGGCGCTCAAGGAAAAGGTGGACCGCCTTTCCGATGAACTCGTGAAAATGGATCCCCGCTCCTCACCCTACGGCGATCTGTTAGAAGAAATCGGCGAACTGGAACTCAAGCTCTACGCGAACGATCCCGAGCTGATGAAACCGAAGATCGAGTCCGTCCTCAAAGGCCTCGGATTCCAGGAAAAGGACTTCAAGCGGGATTGCTCCGAGTTCTCCGGCGGCTGGCAGATGCGCATCGCGATGGCCAAGCTTTTCCTCCAGCAACCCGAAGTCCTCCTCCTCGACGAGCCGACCAACCACCTCGACATCGAGACGCAGCTCTGGGTCGAGCAATACCTCGTTAACTACCCCGGCGCGATTCTGCTTATTTCCCATGACCGCGCGCTGTTGGATACGCTCTGCACGCGCACCATCGCCTTCGCCCACGGCCGCGCCGAGGAATACGCGGGCAACTTCTCCTACTTCGAGCGCGAGTCCGTCCTGCGGAAGGAAATCCAACTCAAGCAATACACCGCCCAGCAACGCGAAATCGCCGAGACCCAGCGATTCATCGACCGCTTCCGCGCCTCCGCGAACAAGGCCACCCTCGTCCAATCCCGCATCAAGCTGCTCGCAAAAGTTGTCCGCATCCCCGAGCCGGAGCGCGACGACGCGGTGATGAATTTCAAGTTCCCGCCGCCGCCCAACTCCGGCCACACGGTCGCGAAGGTGGAGAACGTCTCCAAAGCCTACGGCCCTCTCCAGATTTTCGCGGGCTTCGATTTCGAAATCAACAAGGGCGAGAAATTCGCCATCGTGGGCCCCAACGGCGCGGGAAAATCCACCTTCTGCCGCCTCGTCACCGCGCAGGAAGACCCGGATGCCGGAAACGTGGTTCTCGGGCACAACGTCAAGCCCTCCTTCTTCTCCCAAAACCACGCCGACGAGCTCGATCCCGACCTCACCATCCTGGAAACCGTCCAAGCCGTCGCCTCCCGCGACGCCGCCCCGCAGGTGCGCAACATCCTCGGCTGCTTCCTTTTCACCGGCGATGACGTATTCAAAAAAATCGGCGTCCTCTCCGGCGGCGAGCGCTCCCGTGTCGCACTGACCTGCATGCTGCTCAAACCGGCCAACTTCCTCATTCTCGACGAGCCTACCAACCACCTCGACATGCAGTCCCAGGGCGTCCTCCAGCGCGCCCTGCTGAACTACCCGGGCAGTGTGATGATCGTCTCCCACAACCGCGATTTCCTCGACTCCCTCGTCACCAAAACCCTCGAATTCCGCCCCGGCGAGGAACCCCGCCTCTTCCACGGCAACATCGCCTACTACCTCGATAAGAAGAGCGAGGAAAAATCCGCCGGCACCACCCCAACCCGCAAGCCCCCCGCCACCACCGCAGACGCCGAGGTGAAAAAGGACACGCCAAGACAGGAATCCGTCCCAGGAGTAAACCGCAAGGAACAGCGCAAGCTCGAAGCCCTTGCCCGCGAAGCGAAAACCAAGATCCTCGCCCCGCTCGAAAAGGAACTCGAAACCCTCGAAGCAAAAATCGCCGAGCAGGAATCCGCCCAAGCCACCCTCACCGCCGCCCTTTCCCAAGAGGAGATTTCCGGCGACCCCGAGAAGCTCCGCCAGACCACCAACGCCGTCGAGAAAATCACAAAAACGCTCGAACTCGCCTACACCCGCTGGTCCGCCCTCACCGAGGAGATCGAGCAAGTGAAGGCAAAGCACGGGCTGTAGTGGGGGCGATCTTCGGTCGCCACCTTCTTCATTCCGTGTATTCCGAGAGTTCCGTGGTTCCCAATATGAATTCGTGAGATTCGTGCCTGCAATTCGTGGTTCAACTCTTCCTTCGCAGAGAACTATGACCGCAGATTCCATGAAGAACGCCAAATGCAGCATCGGGTGATTTTTTCCCTACAAACCCGCGCCATCCCCCGCTAGAACCCTCTCCGACGAACCATTCAACCACCATGATCCAAAAAGGCATCCTCAACCCCGACATCCTCCATCTCCTCGCCCGCATCAGACACACCAACACCTTGGTCATCGCCGACTGGGCGTTTCCCTACTGGGACGAGATCGAAACCGTGGACATCGCCCTCTGCCGCGGCATCCCCACCATCACCGACCTCCTCGACCTCCTGCACGACAACTTCAAGGTCGGCCGCATCTGGCAAGCCGAGGAATTCCTCACCACCAACCCGACGGATGTCATCGGGAAATACGAAACCTCCTTCAACGGCTTCAAAGGCCTCTACCCGTCCGTCGAAGTCACCCGACTCCCTCACAACGATTTCAAAAAACTCGTCCCCAACGCGATCGGTCTCATCCGCACCGGCGACACCACCGCCTACGGCAACATCATCCTGGAATCTGTTTGAGAGCATTACTTCACCGCAGTGATGCGGAGGCCGCAAAGGGACGCAGAGCTTATCTCACCGGTATTTAAAATCCAGAATCCTTCTCTGTGAACTCCGTGGTCAAAAAATCTTCTCCGCGAGCCTCAGCGACCTCTGCGCCTCTGCGGTGAACTCTTCTAAATCGAAAAATCATGCGCACCGCCATCACCCTCTGCCAAGTCCCCGAAGCCGCCGCCGGCCCCTTCGTTTTCCACGAACCTCTCGCCCAGGGCTTCACTCTCGCCAAGGAAGCCGGCTTCGAGGATGTCGAGCTTTTCCTCCCCGGCCCCGACCACGTTTCGGTCGATGAAATCAAGTCTCTCGCGCAGACCCACGGACTCGGCATCGCCGCCGTCGGCACCGGCGCGGGCATGGTGAAACACGGTCTCTCTCTCACCGATCCCTCACTCGAAAAACGCGTCGCCGCCCTCGATTTCATCGAACAAATGATCGCCTTCGGCGGCCAGCTCGGGGCGCCAGCCATTCTCGGCTCCATGCAGGGAAAATACGGCGGTAATGTCTCCAAGGAACAAGCCCTCGAATGGCTCGCCGACGCTCTCCGCATCGCCGGTAATACCGCCGCGAAATACAATGTCCCGTTCATCTACGAGCCGCTCAACCGCTACGAAACGAACCTCATCAACCGCCTCGCCGACGGCGCGGATTTCATCGAAGCTCACTCGCTCGGAAACATCGTCCTGCTCGCCGACCTGTTCCACATGAACATTGAGGAAATCGACCTCGCCGCCTCGATCCGCGCTGCCGCAAAACACATCGGCCACGTCCACTACGCCGATTCCAACCGCCGCGCCATGGGCCTCGGCCACAGCGATCCCAAACCCATCATCGCCGCCCTCAGGGAAATCGGCTACACTGGCCACCTCTCCGCCGAAATCCTCCCCCTCCCCGATCCCCTCACCGCCACCCAACAAACCATCCAATCCATCCGCAGCGTTCTCTGATATTTTTTCACCGCAGAGACGCAGAGGTCGCAAAGGAACGCAGAGAAACCCAATATCAAATTTCTAATATCCCATATCTAATCTCTGTGAACTCCGTGTCTCTGTGGTAAAAAATTCTTCTCTGCGTCCCTCCGCGACCTCCGCGCCTCTGCGGTAAACCTCTTCAAAAAAATCAACAATATGATCCCCACCCGTCCACTCGGCCAATCCGGCCTCGACCTCCCCATCCTATCTTTCGGAGCTTCCTCCCTCGGGGCGGAGTTCCGCAGCATCACTCTCGATGAGGCGATGCGCTCCACCAAGACCGCCCTCGATCTCGGCATGAACTTCATCGACACCTCCCCGTTCTACGGACGCGGCATGTCGGAAATCCTGCTCGGCCTCGGCCTCAACGGCATCCCGCGCGATTCCTATCTCCTAGGCTCGAAGCTCGGCCGCTACTCCGACATCCATTTCGATTTCTCCGCGAAGCGCGTCGAGGAATCCTGCCACATTTCGCTGCAACGCATGAAGACCGATTACCTCGACATCATGCTCCTTCACGATGTCGAGTTCGTCCCGCTCGAACAGATCTGGACGGAAACCCTGCCCGCCCTGGTGAAACTCAAGGAGCAGGGAAAAGTCCGCGCGATCGGATTTTCCTGCTACCCCATGAAAACCTTCCACACCGTCCTCGACCACATTGAGGATGAGATCGACTGCGTGCTCAGCTACAACCGCTACACCCTCCAGAACACCAGCTTCGCCACCGACCTCCTCCCCCGCCTCCAGGCGAAAAATATCGGTGCCATGAACGCCGGCCCCTTCTCCGCCCGCCTCCTCACCAATGCCGAACTCCCCGGCTGGTTGAAGGAACCCGAGGACGTCAAACAAGCCGCCCGCGACGCTGCAAAACTCTGCGCCGACAACGGCGTCGATATCGCCCAGCTCGCCCTCCAGTTCTCCTGCGAACACCCCGGCATCGCCACCACCATCGCCGGCTCCGCGAACCCCGCCAACATCGCCAAATGGGCGGAATGGCTCGCCAAACCCATCGACCGCGACCTCCTCAACCAAGTCCTCGCCATTTTCGAACCGGTGAAAGACATCGGCCATAAAGAGGGTCTTCCTGAGAACAACTGATCCTCTTCCAATTCAAAAATCAACCATCATCAATCTTCAATCTTCAATCCCCCCGATGCCCTCGAAGAAGCACACCGCCAAAAAGACACCCGCCAGAAAAGCGGCCTCAAAACCCGTGTCGCTCTCCCTCATCCCCGACCAACTCGCCCCCCTCGTCATCCGCCTCCGCCGAGAAAACGTCATCCTCGACTCCGACATCGCCGAACTTTATGGGGTTCCGGTAGGCCAGCTAAACCAAGCTGTGAAGAGAAATTCCGAACGTTTTCCGGCCGATTTCATATTTCAGTTGAGCGATGAAGAACTCGAAAACTTGAAATCACAATTTGTGATTTCAAGTTTGAGGTCGCAATCTGCGACCTCAAGTTCAGGGGCAGAGTCTTCAAGGTCACAATCTGTGACCTTGAAGCGCCAAACTGGCACCTCAAGTTCCCACGGTGGCCGCCGCACCCTCCCCTACGCCTTCACCGAACAGGGCGTCGCCATGCTCTCCTCCGTCCTCCGTTCCCCCCGCGCCGTCGAGGTCAACATCGCCATCATGCGCACCTTCGTCCAGCTACGCTCCCTGATGCAGTCGAACAAACTGCTCGCCGAAAAGATCGAGAGCCTCGAAAAGAAATACGACCAGAACTTCCAGATCGTCTTCGACGCCATCAAACAACTCATCACCGCCGACAACCACCCCTCCAAAGAACTCGGCTTCCACACCATCAAGGAGTAGCATAACTCAGGTCTTCCACCGATCACCGATCACCCGGCACTTTCCACCTATGCACGCCATCGAATTCACCGAACCGCAGAAAATCACCGTCATCGACCGCCCGAACGAGGACAACCCCGCCTCCGGTGAAGCCGTCGTCCGCACCCACCGCATGGGCATCTGCGGCACCGATCTTTCCTGCTACCTCGGGAAATTCCCCTTCTTCGCCTACCCCCGCACCCCCGGCCATGAACTCGGACTCGAAGTCGTCGCCGTCGGCGAAGGCGTCACCAACGTGCAGCCCGGCGACAAATGCTCGCTCGAACCCTACGTCAACGATCCCGAATCCCCGACCTCGAAAAGGGCTCGTCGAACTGCTGCCCCGGCGTGCAGGTGATCGGCGTCCACAACAATGGCGGCCTCCGCAAAGGCACCTTCATCGTCCCCGCCCGCAAGCTCCATCCCGGCAACGATCTTTCCTACGACCAGCTCGCCTTGGTCGAGACATTCGCCATCGGCTACCACGCCGTCCAACGCGGCAACCCTCAGCCCGGCGAAACCGTCCTCGTCATCGGCGCCGGCCCCATCGGCCTCGCCTGCCTCGAGTTCCTGAAACTCATGGAGGGCGTGAAAGTGATCGTCATGGACATGGTGCAGGGTCGCCTCGATTTCTGCGCGAAACACCTCGGCATCACCAACGGCGTTCTCGCGAAAGCCGACGGCTCCCATCTCGCCGACCTGGAGAAACTCACCGACGGAAACCTCTGCGACGTGATCATCGACGCCACCGGCTCGCCCCGCTCGATGTCCACCTGTTTCGAATACGCCGCCTTCACCGGCCGCATCGTCTATGTCGGCATCACCACCTCCGATCTCACCTTCGCCCACGCCCCGGTTTTCCACCGCCGCGAACTCACTCTCCTCGCCTCGCGCAACGCCCTTCCCTCCGATTTCCCCGCCATCATCAACCTGATCCGCGAAGGCAAGATCAATACCGACGTCTGGATCACCCACCGCATCACCTTCAACGAAGTTCCCGAAAAATTCGCCCAATTTACCGACCCCAACCTCGGAGCCATCAAAGCGATCATCGAAGTCCAATGAATGAATGAATGAATGCAGGAATTTGCTTTGGGGGTGTCAAAAAGACTGACTTTTTATAGGCTTTTGATATCCTAATTCATCGCAGAAATAATTTACTGGTAACGAAAAGGGGTGCGCTCCAATTTTTATAGATGCAACATGGTGTCGTAACCTCCGCCTACAGCCTGCTTTGCTTGGTTTTCGCGATTGTTACGTCCGCCAGTGAGATTCCCGAGAATGGAATGATCGTCACCGTATGGGAGTCCGACGATGGATTGCCAAGCAACGACATCCAGACGCTTGTGCATGATCACCAAGGGTTTTTGTGGGTTGGCACGGCCAGTGGCTTGGTCCGCTTCGATGGCCGGGCATTCCGCCACCCAACCGGCACCGATCTCGGATTTTTCCAAGCTGCGACCACTTACTCCGCCACCGAGACAGATCCCGGCATCATCGTTTTCGTCCATGACCTCGACGCAGTAAACCGCCTGCTCATGGTGACTCCGGATGGCGTATCCGCCCATCCTGCGGACGCCGTTCTCGCTTCGGATGAACGCGCCGCAGCGGTTTTCAATGGCGGGGGCGGCGCACTATGGATACTCGCGACAGACCGCACATGGTTGCTCTGGAAAGATGGAGTGATAGAAAGATTCCCACCTCCCCCACAAGTGGTGCGCTATACGCAACCCGCCGCCTTGCCACTGCCTTCTGGGCGCACCTTGTTGTCGCGCGGAGCCGGGCTTGAAATCCATGAAAACGGCGTAATCACCCCTATGCCATCCGTTATAGGTCGTGCCGTAGCACTCGCCTCAGCCAGCGACGGTGGTGCCTGGATCGCCGATAGTAGCGGCCTTCACCGCATGCGGAGCGATGGATTGCTCACACCCGCCTCACTGCCTTTACCGGAAACCACAGATTGGCCGCCCCGGCTGATGCATGAAACCCGGGATGGCGCGCTCTGGACTTATTTTCGAATAGCCGGGCTCTGGCGCACCGACTCAGCGATAGCCCGCCGCGTCCATACCAGCCATCCTATCATCCGCTGCTTGACCGAAGATCACGACGGCAACCTCTGGGCCGGCACGGCGGGCGGCGGACTCAACCGCATCCGTAAGCCTACTTTCGAACAGTGGGCGACCGACCAAATCGACACCATCGGCTCGATCTGCGAGGATGCCCACGGCACACTCTGGCTCGGCAATACCCAGGGCATCTGGCGGCTTGCCAACGGTCGCGCGATACCTCCGGACGCACCGGATGACTGGCCGACCTTCGCCCTCTCCCTTTGCCCCACACCTGATGGCGCGCTCTGGATCGGCGGGGCCAAAAACATCTTCCGCTACCGCCCCGGCATTGACGCGCATCCGCTTCCCGTCGGCCCACCGGAAATCGACCACGCGCTGGCCATGTTCCGTGCAAGTGATGGCTCGGTCTGGGCCGGCTGCGAGAGCGGCCCTCTGCTGCGCTTCGATGCGGCGGCAAACGCCCACTCCTACGGGCCGGACGAAGGCTATCGCGGGGATTTCGCACAGGTCTTCGGCGAGGATGCCCATGGCACTCTATGGGTCGGCACTCGTCGTGGCGCATTGTTTAAATTTCAAGACAGCCACTTCACCTCCATACCCACGCCGCTCGAGGCCACTGGCACCGGTATCCTCACCATCACTCAGGGCGATGGTGGGGCACTCTGGCTCGGGACTCGCGGCCGCGGTTTCCTGCGATACAAAGACGGTCAATTCCGCGCTGTCGAGCCCCAGCAAGGCCTCCCCGACGGTATCATCGCCCAAACGCTCGCAGTCAATGGTCGCCTCTGGGTCGGATCCAGTAACAGTATCTTCCAAATCTCACTCGCAGAGCTAGATGCCTGCGCTGACGGCCTTAGAAAGTCGGTTCGCCCGCTACGCTTTGGCCGCAGTGATGGGGTAAATTCCTTTTTCGCGGCCGGGCAACGCCAACCCTGCGCATGGCAGTCCGCAGACGGCAGACTTTGGTTCGTTGGGCGCAAGGGCGTTTACTCCACAAATCCTGAAATCTGGGAATCGCAGCCCGCCCCTCCCGCCACCTTCATCGATGAGGTGATCACCGATACTAAACCTAGCCATCCTCCTTTCCGCCTGCCTTCCACCAATCGTCGGCTGGAATTTCGTTACACCTCACCGGCACTCAGCGCACCGGCTGACCTGCGCTTCCGTTACCGCCTCACCGGCTTCGACAAAGAGTGGTCGTTGCCAACCTCACAAGTTCAGGTCGTCTATCCACGCCTACCTCCCGGTCGCTACACCTTCCAAGTAGCCTCTAGCACCCGGCCTGATGCATGGACGCACACCCCTGCGAGCACAACCATCACCGTGATGCCCGCATGGTGGGAACTCATCTGGCTGCGTGCCCTCGCTGCCTTAATCTCAGTGGCAGCCGCCATCGCAATCATTCTCTCTTGGGCAAATCGCAGACTCCTGCGCAAAACGGCCATGCTCAAACAAGAACGCAAAATCGAAAGCGAACGCGCCAGAATCGCCCGCGACCTCCACGACGGAATCGGCTCCGGTCTCACCCAGCTCGGCTGGCTCACCGCTGACCTCCGCGAATCCCCACCCGCCGAAGCCAATACCCAGGTGGATCTCATTTCCGGAAAAATCCGCAACCTCGCACGTGATCTCGACGCCGCCGTCTGGGCCGTCAGCCCTCGTCACGATACTCTCGGTTCGCTCTGCGCTTACCTCTGCGAATTCGCCATCGAACAATTCCGCCACACCCCGATTCGCTGCCGTGTTTCCGCACCCGATAATCTGCCCGCCGGACCTCTCGCACCGCAAATCCGCAATCACCTTTTCATGGCGACCCGCGAAATCCTCAACAACATCCTCAAACATGCCGACGCCCGCGAGGTCCGGCTCGCCATCGAATGCGCCGAGGGCTGGATCACCATCGAAATCTGTGACGATGGCTGCGGATTCGATTTCGAATCCGCCATCGGCCGTTCCCGCCACGGTCTGCGCAACCTCCACGACCGCCTTCGAGAAATCGGCGGCGAGGTCGGCATTAGCAGCCAATCTGGCAAAGGGGCGCAAGTCCGGCTGCGGGCTCCCATCGCATCCTGATCATCTCGCCTTCTCAGCCGAGATATTTCAGGATCGCCTCAGTCTTCGAGCGCACGTGCAGCTTCTCGTAAATTTTACGGATATGGAAACGTACGGTGAAAAAGCTGATTGAGAGTTGATCCGCGATCTCCTTGGCGATGTAGCCCTTCGCCAGCAACCCGAGGATTTCCTCTTCGCGTGGCGACAAGCACTCGCGTGACGAATTGCGCTCCGCCGGTTTACGGAACGACTCAACCACCAAGCGTGCGATCCCTCCGCTCATCGGTGCCCCCCCGTCCCGCACCAACTCGATGGCCTCGACGATTTCCTCGCGCGATGTCCGCTTCAGAAGATAGCCGCTCGCACCGGCCTTCAAGGCCTCGAAAACATGCTCGCTGTCGCCAAACACCGTGAAAACCAGGACTTGTGTTTCAGGATTAGCCTCACGGACCGCCCGCGTGCACTCAATCCCGCTCATCCCGGGCAGCTGGATGTCCATCATCACCACATCAGGCCCGCACCCCGCTATCCCGGCCACCGCATCTTCTCCATTACAGAACTCTCCGGCCAACCGCAGGCTTGGCGTCTTCTCGATCACACGACACAACATCCTGCGGATCTCCGCGTCGTCTTCCACGACCGCCACGCCAATAATTCCAGTTTTCTCAGGCACGCATACATCCAACGCCATCCATCATGCGGGGTCAACCGCAAGCCGCCTCACTTCCCGAAAACCGTTCATTTGTGCGGGTAGGCAGATGGCTAAAACGTGGCATCCTAAGCACCTATCAAGACCTCACGGTGCTCTCTGATACCCACTGGCAAATTCATAACCAAACCCAAACAACCAAACAAACGAAATATGAAATCCACTGCCCGAATCATCGCCCCCCTGCTGCTCTCCGCAGCTTTCGCCAATGCTGCTGTATACAACTTCGACCTCGCTCGAAATCGCGGGGGTGTCGTCTTCAACGCTTCTACCGACGATTCCAACCTCATTTTCAATACCGCAACCCCAGCCGGAACCAGCTCAATGACCTGGAACGTCGTCAATACCGGCACCGGCAACCTGAGCAACGCCACCGTATCCAGCTCCAACCTAGTCAGCTCTACAAACCTAGCATCATCGCTCGGGGTATCCATCGGTCTCGTGAATACTGATGGATACTCCGACCAAACACCCAGTGATGGGGTCTGGACAAGCTACATGCAGACCGCTGCGCTCAACGGAGCGGGGCCTACCGTCACTATCAGTGGCTTTTCGTTGGGCGAGACGGTCAACCTCGTCCTCTACACCGGCAACGCCCGTTGGAGTGGCAACAATACCGGAGAGTTCACCTTCGGAGGCGTTACCAAAACCTACGCCGAGGCAGTCGCAAACAGTACCATGCCACTGACCGAAGGAGCCACCTACCTCCGATTTGACAATCTTGTCCCAGATACCAACGGCAACATCATCGGCACCTTCGGTGCCCTCGCCAGCGGTCAAGAAGGCTGCCGCTACTCTTGCTGGCCTTCAATTCGAGGTCATCCCCGAGCCCTCAAGCGCGCTGCTATCGGCACTTGGATTGCTCGCCCTGCTTCGCAGACGCCGTCCTTGATGCTTATCGAGAAACGCCCGCCCTCGTTCTGTGTAATTGAGGGTTGGGCTGTTTTTTGCGTTCCTTAATTTTCCCAGACTCCATGATAAGGACATCTCCTGCCATGCAGCGCAACCGCGCGGGTTTCACTCTGGTCGAGCTGCTTGTGGTCATTGCAATCATCGCCGTCCTCGCTGCAATCACCTTTGCAGTTTCCACCAAACTTCGTGCGCGGGCCGAGTCGGTTAAGGCCTTCAGCAACATCCGCCAGAGCGGCATGATTCTGCTCAGCGACGCGCAGGAAAAAAACAATCGGCTCGAATTCTTCAGCGGTGGCAGCAGCGGTGGATTTGACATCCGCGCCTATAACATAGTCCGCAGCCACATGAAATACGAGCCCGGCCGATGGAACAACCAGCCTGCCAATCTGCTAGAAATCATGCACTGGAATCACAAGCGCTTGCCTCCCATAAATTTTCATTGGAACTGCTACGCCGTGAACTTCACCGACGTGAGCCGCTTCGATATCCGCTGGCGCGTCGATAATGGACGGCCAGACCGCAGCAACGCGCGTGTGTTAGCGCTTTCCACCGTTGATCGCCCTTCGGCATATCCCATTTTGGTCGATTCCTCTACGGCAAATGGCAGTGAAATTTTCCGGGTTGGCATTGTCCAGACGGAGCTGCCAGCGCTGCGCAATGCCGGTAAATGCCACGCTTTTTTCCTTGATGGCTCTGCTAGGCCTCTCGATCAAGCCGGTCTCAAAGCAGCCGGCTTCCGTACCGCCTACGACACCAGTAAATCCCCTCCTAAGCTCATCAACCTATAGTTTTTTGAGTAGATGACCCGAAAAAAGGCACGCCTCTCCGCAGTTTTACTCTTATTCCGGGATAGTGCCCTCGCCGAAGACCGGCCGTCCCCGACATTCCACGCGGTTTCCGACGAGGGCATCGGAAACAACACGCGAGGGCACGTGTGCTCCCCGAGATTTCCTCTCCCGCCTGGCCATTTTACAAGACATTAGCTCACAACGGCGGCACCGGGGGCTTTGGAATGCGCTTGTTGCGGGAAGTCGAAGGTCAGCACGAGCGGCTCGGCTCCCGTGTTCTCGATTTCGACACCGCCGCGGGTGAGCGCGGACTGGGTGATGAATCCGATCTCGGGATAGATTTCGCCGAGCTTCATGTCCTGGTGATATTTCACCTCGAGCTTTCCAACCCGGCCGCGCCCGCCGTTCGTGTGGAACAGCGCGGGGCTCTCCGGGCGGAACATCGTCTTCGCGCCGGGCGCCACGATGAGGCGGAGAATGGAGCACTTCTGGTCGCCGAGGAAATCACCGTAAACGATCCACTTTGCGTCCACTCCCTCGCCGGCGAATTCCTCGGCGGTGATGGCTGGGCGCGAGTTTTTCTTCACGAAGTCAGGATCCTGGTTCGCTGCGAAGTCGAACTTCTCCACCAGGTATTCCCAGTCCTCGTGCTTGTCCTTCGGATAGTCCTCTTCGCGGCAGGCGTAAAAGGCATCCGCAGCCCCGATGCGTCCGTCCAGCGTCAGGTCTTCGGCGAGGAAATGCTCGTCCATGGTGACGTGCAGCTCGTGCGTGCAAAGATCCGTCGGCGAGTGCAGCACGCCGTTCGGCATCACGAAGCCGTTGTCGATGTGCATCATCGTGTGCGGCGACAAGTGCCGGACTCCGTTGTAATCCCCCTGTCCCCAACTTTTCATACAGGCGAGGAAATCGTCCTTCGTCACGAACGGATACAGTCCCATGGCCGTGGTGTGGTAATGCGACGGGCTGACGCCGGGATTGTCGTAGGAATTGATGTCGTAAACTTCCCACTTCGACCAGTGAAGGTGGTGGGGGATGGGGTTTAGGTTGTCGAATTTCTTGGAAACGATCGGCCAGGTCGGCTGGCCATACAGGGCTTTCGCAAAGGCGGTGATCTTTTCGCCCATGATTGCCTCCGGATTGGTAAGGATCAGATCCTGCAGCGAGATGACCTGCCCGGCGGGAGTGAGCACATGCGCTTCCCCTTCGCGGAACGGGGCTTTTCCCGTGCGGGTATCGATGACGCCGGTCACAATGGGCACGGTGCAGCACATCCAGACCTCATCGAGGCCGGTGCCACCCATGTAATCCGGGTAGTAGGATTCCGCATCCAGGCGAAGGCGCTTTCCCGGAGAACAAAACGTGCGGCCGGCATAGCGGTGCAGAAGCTGCAGCACCCCGTCGTTCTGGTTGAGGCAGTCATCGAGGATTGAATCCGATCCCCCGTCGATGACATCCAGTTGGGGGTATTCGTGTAGTTTGTCCGGGAGAATTGAGGTTGAAGCGGCCATGGGGAATGGATTTTGAGGATTTGGAAAGGAGAAGCAAGAGGGAATGGTTCCGAGGTGAAGCCTCTTCGAGTCCTTCGCTTATCCCGAAATCGAAACCATGTTTGACACAGGAAAATTTCCGTGAAACATTCCTGTGAAACATGAAGACGGCAAGTGTGCGTGATCTGCGGCAGAATTTCCCCCGTGTAATGGCGTGGATTGAGGAGGGCGAGCAAGTGACGGTGACCATGCACCGCAAGGTGATCGCGCGGCTCATCCCTGAGAAGCCGTCCGCGCCGACAAACCCTGATTTCAAGGCACGTTTCGGAAAGCCGACCTCCGTCGCTGTCGGAAAGATGGAAGATAGTGCCGTCACCCTGCTCTCCCAAGACCGCGGAGCATGAATTACTGCGACTCTAGTTTTCTACTTGCCCTTTACTTACCGGGGGACTTCTTCCACCCGCATGCCAGACGGCTCGCAGCGCGCTTCAGAGAGGCAATCCCTTTCACCCTGCTTGCAGAATTTGCAAACTGCCGCAGCCATTCTGATCGGCGTGGATGCGTTTTATACGTTCGACTTGCGCCAGCGCCAGCTTGCCAAGGCCTGCGGCTTGAAAGTCCAGCCTGCGACAATGCCTAAACCCTCCCGAAAGTGAGAATCATGGGGGAGAGCTTCGGTCGCCTCCGGTATGCGCATTAACCTAAATACCGCAGTTGGGTATCAATTTTTCACCGCAGAGTCGCAGAGGTCGCAAAGGAACGCAGAGCCTTGCATGTGGGAAGATAGAAAATTTGGAAAAACGATGGAACTGCATGGTTCACCCAATGGGTGAAATGGAATTGCCGTGAAAAATGCCCTGCACTATCCCGAAACACAAACTCTTCTCAGCGTTCCCTCTGCGACCTCTGCGCCTTTGCGGTGAAAATCTTCGTTTGAACTGCGGATTTTAGGATTAATCTGGAGCGACCGAAGAACGCCCCCACGCAGCTTTGAGCGCCTCGGCTTTCTCCAAGGCATCCGTTCCCAGCAATGTCGTGTGCCCCATTTTCCGCATCCCGATCGCGCGGCGCTTGCCGTAGAGATGGAGGGTGGTGTCAGGTGTGGAGAGAAGCGGAGTCCAGTCGGGCGGTTCGGTTTCGCCGGGCCAGAAATCGCCGAGGAGATTGAGCATCACGCAGGGGGAAACGAGGCGGGTGGAGCCGAGCGGCAGGCCGAGGACGGCGCGGAGCTGTTGCTCGAACTGCGAGGTGACACAGGCGTCGAGCGTGTGGTGGCCGGAGTTGTGTGGGCGCGGCGCCATCTCGTTGACGAGGAGGGAGCCGTCCGTTTTCACGAAAAACTCGACCCCCATGATCCCGCGGTAGCCGAGCGCGCTGGCGACCTTTTCCGCAATGCGGCGGGCTTCCTCCGCGACGCATTCATCCACACGGGCCGGGACGATGGAGACATCGAGGATGTGGGATCGGTGACGGTTCTCGGCGGGATCGTAGGTCGCCGTTTCGCCGTCCTTGCCGCGCACGACCATCACGGAAATTTCCTTTTCGAAAGGCACCCATGCCTCCAGCACGGCGCGCTGCTTGCCGAATTTTTCCCAGACATCCGCCGGGTTTTCGCTGCCGGTGATCCTGAGCTGGCCTTTGCCGTCGTAGCCGAAATCCGCGGTTTTAAGCACGCCCGCGCCGCCGAGTTCGGTCATGGCGCTTGTCAGGTCATCGAGGGTTTCGATCACCCAGAACGCGGTGCAGGGAATGCCGTTCGCACGCAGGAAATTTTTTTCCCGCTCGCGGTTCTGGCAAATGCCGACGGCTTCGGGGGAGGGGTGCAGGCCGATGGTTTCCGCCACGCCACGCATGGTCGCCAGCGGGATGTTCTCGAACTCGACGGTGGCCACGGTCGCCTTCGCGCAGAAGTCGCGCAGCGCCTGGGGGTCGTCGAAGGGCTTGTCGATGATCTCGTCCGCGACCTCGACGGCGGGAGCCTCCAGCCCGCCGGTCCAGACCACGGAACGCACGCCCATGCGCCGTGCCGCCAGCGCCAACATGCGCCCGAGTTGCCCGCCGCCGATCACGCCGACGACCTGTTGCCTGTTCAATGGGAAAAATACGGATGCCGACATGGGGAAGAGTTCTAACCGCGAATGGACGCGAATATGCGCGAATGAAGAGGGGTTATTGGAGTCCGCGAAGCGGATTCGGAGGGGAGCACACGCGCCCTCGCGTGTCGGCTTTGGCGCCCCCGCCGAAGCCCGGCTTGAACCGCGGGAATACGCCTCGTCACCCAACCGCTCCGTCCCACCCCCGTCTTCCCTACGCTCGCTGTGATCGTTTCCATGATGTTTCACTCAATCCATCTCCGGCAGTTCCGCCGCCGCCACTTTCGCGGTCTGGTTCTTGCGGTATTCCGAGAGTTTCCCGGCCAGTTCCTCATTTTCCACCGCGAGCATCGCCACGGCGAAGAGTCCCGCGTTCGTCGCGCCCGCCTTGCCGATCGCGAAGGTTGCAGTGGGGATGCCAGCGGGCATCTGCACGATGGAAAGCAGGGAATCGATGCCTTTGAGTGCCTTCGATTCCACCGGCACGCCGAGAACCGGCAGCGCGGTCATCGCTGCGACCATGCCCGGCAGATGCGCCGCGCCGCCCGCGCCTGCGATGATGCATTTCAGGCCAGCGGACTTCGCGCCTTTCGCGTATTCCACCAGCCGGTCCGGTGTGCGGTGGGCGCTGACCACCTCCGCCTTGAAAGGCACGCCGAAATCCTTCAGCACGCGCGCGGCGTTTTCCATTGTCGGCCAATCCGACGTACTTCCCATGATGATCCCGACACTCATAAGCGGCGAGCTTGCCCGCCCCGCCCGCGCCCGTCAATATCGGCATCGGTGGAGCCAAAATGAGCTGAGGAAATATTTCACCGCAGAGGCGCAGAGGTCGCAAAGGGTCGCAGAGCCGAATTCTCTTCTTTGAAAGTTGAAGTTTGAGAGTTGAAATTTTTCACATCAGCGCGGCGAATTGCAGCGGCTCCATGGTCAGTTTCTGCGTCGCGACGATGCTTTTCCCGGCGACGATGTCGGTGAAAGTCTTGCGCATCCCGAGCTGGCGGAGGCGGGTGGCAGGGAGATCCTGCGGGTGCTCGGAGAAGTTCGCGAGGCAGAGGATGCTCTGGCCGCCGTAGCTTCGGAAATAGCCGAAGACGTGGTGGTTCCCGGTGTCGATGAACTCCGTATGGCATTCCTGGAACGCGTGGTTGTTTTTCCGGATCTGGGAAAACTTCAGGAAACCCTGGAAGATCCGCGCCTCGACGGATTCCGGATCCTTGCGCAGCTCGGCCTTTTCCCAGTCGAACTTCGGCCGGTGCATCCAGCGGTCGTCGCCGTCCTTAGCGGGATCTTTGTGGTATGAGTAGTCGTTGGTCATCCCGATCTCGTCGCCGAGGTAGATGAGCGGGATACCGCCGATGGTGAAAATGATGCCGTGCAGCAGCAGGATACGGCGGATCGCCATCTCGATCTGATACTCGTCCTTTTCGAAAAGCGCCTTTTCCAATCCGCATAGCGAGGCCGTGGTGCCGCAGATCCGCGCGTCGCCGGTCTCGAGGTTGTGCTGGAACATTTTCCCCCGCGCGAAGCTGTCGCCCTCGCCCGAGAAAAAGCGGTTCAGGAACCAGCGGTGATCCTGCGGGTTGACCTGGATTTCCCAGAGGTCGCGATCCTCGAAGCCCCAGCCGATGTCGTCGTGGCAGCGGACATAGTTGACCCATGAGCAGCCGGCGGGAAGTTGGAAGCGCTTCGGCAGGCAGTGGGAGATGATGCGCGCGTCACGGGTGGCGATCGAGTTCCAGAGCTGGACCATCAGCGGCGGGTTGTAGGAAAGGTGGCACTCTTCCTCTGATACGTATTTCTTGATCTCGTCGGGCGCGACGATCGCCTCCGACTTGAAGACCAGCGCCGGGGCGGCGATGCGCGCGAGCGAGTTGAACGCCTGGATCAGCAGGTGCGCCTTCTCCAAGTTCTCGCACGAGGTGCCCTTTTCCTTCCACAGGAACGGCACCGCATCCATCCGCACCATCTCGACGCCCGCGTTGGCGAGGAACAGCATCTCGCCCGCCATCGCGTTGAAAACATCGGGGTTCGCGTAGTTCAGATCCCATTGAAAATTGTTGAACGTCGTCCAGATCCATTTCCCTAGGGATGTGCGGTAGGTGAAGGAGCCGGGATGCGCGTCGGGAAAAATCGGGCGGAGCGTGCGCTCGTATTCGTCCGGTTCCGTCCGGTTGGGATACATCCGGTAGTAGCGCTGGTATTCCAGATCACCCTTCGCCGCCTTCTCGGCCCACTCGTGCTCGTCGGAGGTGTGGTTGAAAACGAAATCGAGCACCAGGCTCATGCCTTGCTGACGTAGCTCCGCGGCGAGCTCGCTCAGCCCCTGCACGGTGCCGATTTTCGGATCCAGCTCGCGGTAGCTGCTGATCGCGTAGCCGCCGTCATCTTCGCCATCCGGGCTTTTGAAAAGCGGCATCAGGTGCAGGTAGGTCACGCCGAGCGCGTTGAGATAATCGATTTTTTCCCGCAGCCCGTTGAGGTCGCCGGAAAAGAGATCCACGTAGGCCATCGCGCCGACAACGCGGTTCGACTGATACCAATGCGGGTGCCCCTCGCGGATCGCGTCCAGGCTTTTTAGGTCGGCGTCGCGCGCCAACCACGATTGCGCAGCGGTCTGCAGGATGCGCTCGACGTGGAAAAAGAAATCGTAGCTGGGGCCGTAGATGCGCCACAGGAGGTCGAAGAGCACCGGGAAATGGTCGTCGAGCCGCGCCTCGAAGGCCTGCCACTCCGCCGTATCGACCTCGTCGGGAAACGCCTTGTGGAGGCGGGGGAGCAGGCGGGCGAGGGTCAGCCGGCTTTCGCGGGCGGTCGGTGTGGGGTCGTTGTAGGTCATCATGCGGAATCAGGCTCCCAGGGTCGTCCGGAGGCGAAAAGCTCCCGCTACGAGTATGCCGACAATCCGCGCGAGCGCAAACGCTTAGGGTTTTTCTCACCTCCGGCGGTGGCGCGGAGCCGCGCGGGTTTTGCCTGAAGCGGGCGGGGAGGGGAGACAGCCTTGCAAATGCCATGCCTTGGGGGTTGAAGTCCGGATCACGCAGCCTATGCTCACCCGCATGTCCGCCTGCGGCCCGAAAATGAAAATGGATCCCACCCTGCACCGGGAGAGGAAACCGGATTGGATCAAGGTGCGCCTGCCGAACAATCCGGCCTTCTGGTCCACGAAGTCGCTGATCACCGATCTCAAGCTCGTCACCGTCTGCGAAGAGGCCCAATGCCCGAACCGCTGGGAATGCTGGGGGCAGGGCACAGCCACTTTCATGATCGCCGGCGACAAGTGCACCCGCGCCTGCGGTTTCTGCGCCGTGAAAACCGCGAAACCCGACGCCCTCGAATCCGATGAACCCGCCCGCGTCGCCGAGGCCACCCGGCGCATGAACCTGCGCCACGTCGTCATCACCGCCGTCGCCCGCGACGATCTCCGCGATGGCGGAGCCGAGCATTTCCGCGAAACGATACGCGCCGTCCGCGAGGTGAATCCCGAGATCATCATCGAGGTGCTCGTCCCCGACTTCAACGACCGCGACTGGGCCCTGCAGATGGTCATGGACGCCCGCCCGCACATCTTCAACCACAACCTCGAAACCGTCGAGCGGCTGACCCCGCTCGTCCGCTCCCGCGCCCAATACCAACGCTCGCTCACCGTCCTGAAAAAGGCGAAACACATGGTCAACGGCCACGTCGCCACCAAATCCGGTATCATGCTCGGCCTCGGCGAGCGCCGCGACGAGATCCTCACCGCGATGGACGACCTGTTGGAGCACGATGTCACCGTCCTCACCCTCGGCCAATACCTGCGCCCCACGCCGAAGCACCTGCCCGTCGTCGAATACATCCACCCGGATCGATTCGCGGACTACAAACAGATCGCCTTGGAAAAAGGTTTCCGCCACGTCGCCTCCGGCCCGCTCGTCCGTTCCTCCTACCACGCCGCCGATTTCCGCCCGGAGCTCGATGTCCTCCAAGCCATCGAAACCGACCTCCGCGCCGCCGACGGCCTCGAGCTCGGCCCCGAGCATCTCCCTCTCCCCGCCCTCAAGCCATCACTGGTTTCATAGAAATTTTTCACCGCAGAGACGCAAAGGCCGCAAAGAGTCGCAAAGCAAGTCTTCCTCTTCCTTGAAATTTGAAATTTGAAATTTGAAATTTAGATGCCCTGGCTGATCAAATCTGAACCCGACGTTTTCTCCATCCACGACCTCGAAAAGGTCGCTCAAGAACCGTGGTCCGGCGTCCGCAACTACCAGGCGCGGAACTTCATGTGGCGCGACATGAAGGTCGGCGATCTCGCGCTCTTCTACCACTCGAACGCCAAGCCGCCCGGCATCGCGGGAGTTGCGAAGGTCGCCTCCGCCGCTTATCCGGATCCTACGCAGTTCGATCCGAAATCCGAATACCACGACCCCGCGGCCACCGAAGAAAAACCGCGCTGGTATCTCGTCGATTTCGAGCACGTCGCCACTTTCAAGGAACTCCTCCCGCTCGAAGTGCTGAAAGCCGATAATCTCCTTTCCGAAATGCTCGTCTGCCAGAAAGGCACGCGCCTCTCCATCACGCCGGTGGAGAAAAAGCATTTCACCCGTGTCCTGAAGCTCGCGGGGAAATGAAGCTGCGCAGCCATGAGTCACCCTCACTCCGCCGCTGCGGGCGGCACGATCCTCGGCCTCGGCTGCCGCATGGGCGCCGGGGTGGCGCTGAGGGCATGATCTAGGCCGCGCCGCATCGCGGAAACCTGCCTGCGCCAACCTTCCGGCACCAAGGAAAGTTCCGGCGTTCCTCGGACAAGACCTTCGAAAATCACTTTCCCATCCGTGCCGAGGATGCGCACCGCGTCGCCCTCGCTCAGGCGTGTCACCTCCGCAGTGCCGCGCTCATCCTTCACCACGGCTTTCCTTTCCTTCAGATCCACGACGCGCATCGCGCCATCATCCGGCCGGATCACGGAATCCATCAGCGTGCGCCGGAGCGCTTCTCCATCCTCACCCTTGCCCTCGCCGAGGGTGACTTTGAGATCGAGGGATTTGCCCTCGCGGAAAACGGAGACCGTGACGACATCGCCGGGCGCGGCGAGACGCAAAAGGGTCGCCAGTTGTCCTTCGTTCACGAGCATTTGCTCCTCCATTTTCCACAGCAGATCGTGCTTGCGGATGCCAGCCTGATCCGCTGGCCCGCCAACCGCCAGATCGCTGACGACAAATCCGATGCCCGGCGGCAACGCGGGGAGCTGGGTGGTGGTAACGTCATCCGGCTTGGAAACGCCAAGCCCCAGCCAAGCCTCTTTCGCGGCAACAGCCGCGTCCTGCGATAAGCCGGTCGCCGCAGACAGGAGAAAAAACGACAGAAAATGGAGGGCGGCGCGCATGTTCAGAAAGTACTCACGGGCACGGAATACCATTCCTTGCGCTGCGCGGTGACGGTGACCTCGATACCGGTTTCCCTGTCGCGGATCCTGCTTTCGCCGATCATGTCGTAACACGTTTTCCGAACCACCGAGCCGCCGGCGTCCACGAACAGCCCCTCGTCGCGGACATTCTCCATGCGCTCCGACTCGGTGAGCACGAGTATCCCGTCATCCGGTGCGGTCTCGGCAAGCGCAGCCGTTTCCCGGATGCCGAAGGAGAGCGCGAAAAAACCTACAGCCACTGCGGCCGCGATGCCGCCGAGCCATTTCACCATGCGTGAAAAATCATGCCGCACCACCTCGCCACCCGCCAGCTCGTCGATTTGCGCCTCCAACGCGGCTTGCGCGGAATCGCTGAGCGCAACGGGCATCAGACGCAGCAGCGCCTTTTCCATTTCCCTGTGTGGATCTGCCTCACGCATGGCGTTCCTCCTTCATTTGTTTCAGATCCTGGGTCAGTTGTTCCAGCGCGTAGCGGTAGCGCGAGGCCGCCGTGTTCGGGGAGATGGCGAGCACCTCAGAAATCTGTGCAAAGGTCAGCCCGCCCCAGGTTTTCATCACCACCACCTCGCGGAGCTTGTCGCTGAGGTTTTGCACGGCCTCCCGCAGGCGTATGGCGTCCTCGTCGTCTTCCATCACGGGATCGAGCCAGACATCTTGGAAATCGTGGAGATAAACGATGGACTCCTCGCGTTTTCTCCGGCGCTTCTCGGAACGGTGCAGCATCAGCCCTCCGAAGCGGATCGTGGAAAAAACGAGCGGCAGATCCGGAGGGCCGCCACCGCGGTTCTGATCCTGCTGGTAATGCCACATTTTCAGCATCGCCTCCTGCACCAGATCCTCCGCGTCCTCGCGGGATTTCCCCCAGCTCCGGGCAAACAACAACAGCCGCGGGCCGTTCTCGGCCAACCAGCGCTTCCATTCTTTCGACAGGTTGTTCACCATCTATTCAGGCGTATAATGCCCCACAATCGGGCAATTGTCTGCGAAAATTTTACCCCCATCTCCATGCTTGCCGCGCCGCCGAAAAGCGGCTAAACTTACTTCATCGCCGGGGTGGCGGAATTGGTAGACGCGCTTGACTTAGGATCAAGTGAGCTAGCTTGTGCAGGTTCGAGTCCTGTCCCCGGTATTTTTTCCACGCGATCATGATCAACGAACTCAAGACCCGCCTCACCGCCATCGGCCTCAGCGAGGAAATGGCCGCCAAGACAATCGAAACCGTCGCCGCTTTCGCGAAAACGAAACTGCCCGTGCAGTTCCACTCCGCCATGGACGATGTTATGGCCGGCAAAGACCCCGATCTTGGCCCGTTGACCGGCATGCTCGGCGGCATCAAAGGCCTCTTCGGCGGGAAATAACCCCGCCGTGGCAAGGTGGGTCTTCCGCGAAGCGCAAGGAGGAGCGAATCAAAAATCTACCCCAGCCCTTGAAGTGACGATGGAAAGAGCATAAGCACCCATCATCCTCATCCCATGGTCATCGGCGGATTCTGATCCGCCGCTCCATGCCTGACACACAGGCCGCATATTACGGCTATACCCCTTACTTGACGCGCATGCCCGTTGGGGACGGATTCGGAGAAAACCACCGAACGAGAATCATATCCTGCCGAAAGGATGTGACTTGCGGTCTCAAGTTCCGCCCACGAAAAAAGCCGCCGCTCCGGGTGGGAACGGCGGCTTGTGATTTTTTCCAACGGATCAGGCTGTCAGGTCGAAGCGATCCAGCTCCATGACCTTGGTCCAGGCGGCGGCGAAGTCCTTGGCGAACTTCGCACTGCCGTCGGCGCAGGCATAGACCTCGGCGAGGGAGCGGAGGATGGAGTTGGAGCCGAAGACGAGATCCGCGCGGGTGGCGGTCCATTTCGTCGCGCCGGTCTTGCGGTCGGTGGCGGCGAAGGCGTTGCCGCAGGGCGAGACCTGTTTCCACTCCGTCGCCATGTCGAGAAGGTTGACGAAGAAGTCGTTGCTCAGGGTGCCGGGGCGGTCGGTGAGGACGCCGTGGTTCGAGCCATCGGCGTTCGTGCCGAGGACGCGTAGGCCGCCGACGAGGGCGGTGAGTTCCGGGGCGGTGAGGGTGAGAAGCTGCGCCTTGTCGATGAGCAAGGCCTCGGCGGGCACGCTGTAACGACCCTTGAGGTAGTTGCGGAAACCGTCGGCGATCGGCTCTAAGACGGCGAACGATTCGGTGTCGGTCTGCTCCTGAGTGGAGTCGGCGCGGCCGGGGGTGAAGGGCACGGTGATGTCATGCCCGGCGTCCTTGGCGGCTTTTTCCACGGCGGCGGAACCGGCGAGCACGATGAGATCCGCGAGCGAGATTTTCGCGGAGCCGGAGGCGTTGAACTCGGCCTGGAGCGCTTCGAGCGCGGAGAGCACCTTGGCGAGTTGTTCGGGGCGGTTCACCTCCCAATCTTTCTGCGGGGCGAGGCGGATTCGTGCGCCGTTCGCGCCGCCGCGCTTGTCGGAGCCGCGGAAGGTGGAGGCGGATGCCCATGCGGTGGAGACGAGCTCGGAAACCGTCAGGCCGGAGGAAAGAACCTTCGCCTTCAGCGCGGCGATTTCCGCTTCACCGACGAGCGGATGTTTCGGCGCGGGGACGGGATCCTGCCAGATCAGGTCTTCGGCGGGGACTTCCGGGCCGAGGTAGCGAGATTTTGGCCCCATATCGCGGTGGGTGAGCTTGAACCATGCCCTCGCGAACGCGTCGGCAAATTCGGCGGGGTTCTCCATGAAACGGCGCGAGATCTTTTCATAAGCCGGATCGAAACGCAGCGAGAGATCGGTGGTGAGCATCGTCGGCTTCTGTTTTTTTGCGGGATCGAAGGCGTGCGGAATCACATCCTCCGCGTCCTTTGCGACCCATTGGTGCGCTCCGGCGGGGCTTTTGGTGAGTTCCCATTCGTAGTTGAAGAGGTTCTCGAGATAGTAGTTCGACCACTGCGTCGGGGTCTGCGTCCAGGTGACCTCAAGGCCGCTGGTGATCGCGTCTGCGCCTTTTCCGGACTGGTAGGAACTCATCCAGCCGAAGCCCTGCTCCTCGATGGGCGCGGCCTCAGGCTCGGGGCCGACGTGATCCGCTGGGCCTGCGCCGTGGGTTTTTCCGAAGGCGTGGCCGCCGGCGATGAGAGCGACGGTTTCCTCATCATTCATGGCCATGCGGGCGAAGGTCTCGCGGATGTCATGTGCGGCAAGGAGCGGGTCGGGGTTGCCGTCGGGGCCCTCGGGGTTCACGTAGATGAGGCCCATCTGCACGGCGGCGAGGGGATTCTCAAGGTCACGCTCGCCGGAGTAGCGGGCGTTGGGCTTGTCGCTGGTGGCGAGCCATTCGGACTCGCGGCCCCAATAGACGTCCTGGTCGGGTTCCCAGACATCCACGCGTCCGCCGCCAAAGCCGAAGGTCTTGAAGCCCATGGTTTCGAGGGCGACGTTTCCTGCCAAAATCATGAGATCCGCCCAGGAAATTTTCTTGCCGTATTTCTGTTTGATGGGCCAGAGCAGGCGGCGGGCTTTGTCGAGGTTACCGTTGTCGGGCCAGCTGTTGAGCGGTGCGAAGCGTTGCTGGCCTCGACCCGCGCCGCCGCGGCCGTCGCCGGTGCGATAGGTGCCGGCGCTGTGCCATGCCATGCGGACGAAGAGGCCGCCGTAGTGGCCAAAGTCGGCGGGCCACCAGTCCTGCGAATCGGTCATCAGGGCAGCGAGGTCTTGCTTGAGTGCGTCGTAATCGAGCGATGCGAACTCCTTGGAGTAATCGAATTCACCGCCCATCGGGTCGGTCTTTTCGGAGTGTTGGCTGAGCAGCTCGATCTTGAGGCGGTTGGGCCACCAATCTTGGTTCTGGGTGCCGCCGCCGGCGGTGGCTGCGGAGTGGTTGAAGGGGCATTTTGGTTCTGACATGGTGTGTATGTGGGGTTGTTGCTTTGTTTGGTTGGAAAAAATCCCGGTGGATTCAACGCTTGCCGAGGCAATCGGGGCAAGTGCCCCAAAAGATTACCTCGGCCTCGTCGATGAGGAAACCGTGGCTGTCCGAGGCGTTCAGGCAGGGCGCGTGGCCGGTTGCGCAGTCCACATCGGTCGTTTTCCCGCAGGTGCGGCAGATCAGGTGGTGGTGGTTGTCCCCGGCGCGCGATTCGTAGCGGGCGGGCGATCCGGCGGGTTGGATGCGACGGATCAGGCCTTTCTCCGCGAGGATCGCGAGCGAGTCATAGACCGATTGCCGCGAGATCGCGCCGATCCCGTCCCGCACATCTCCGGCGATGTCATCCGCCGTGGCATGCGGCCTGCCGGACACCGCCCGCAGCACCGCGATGCGCTGGGCGGTGATGGGCAAGCCGTGCTCGCGGAGTAGGTCGGCGGGATTCGTCACGGGCGGAGATTTCCGCTTGATTTGGATAGTGTCAAGAATTGGATTGCATCAGATTAAGCCGGCGATGGTGTGGGAGGCCGGGAGTGGCTGATGCTTGCTGCCACGATGATCCACGGCTGGGGAAAAAGTAACTTATCCCTTCTTGACACGAAAACCGTGTTTTCATATTATCTTGCCGTGAAAAACATCACGATCACCATGCCCGACGCGCTTGCCCTTCGTGTGAGAGTTCTGGCGGCGGAGGCGGATACCAGCATGTCGCAATACCTCTGCCAACTGGCGGCCCGACAGGCGGATGCCACCGATGACTACGAGAGGGCGAAGCTCCGCTACTTGTCCAGAACACGCGGAGGACTAAGGCTCTCCGGGCAGGCTCTGCCTAGCCGTGACGAACTCTACGAGCGCCATGCACTTCGTTGACACCAACTTGCTTGTTTACAGCTTTGATGAGAGCGATCCGGCAAAACAGGAGCGTGCAGGCTTGGTTATGCGTAAACTTTGGGAATCTCGCAGTGGGAGACTTAGTTTCCAGGTGCTGCAGGAGTTTTATGTCACGGTGACCCGCAAGCTGAAGCCGGCGCTTGCCCGGGAACGTGCCCGTGAGGAAATCCGGGATCTCCTCTCATGGAGTCCGGTGCGACCGGGTGCCGCCTTGCTGGAAGATGCCTGGCGGACCGGGAATCCTGACGCAAAGGCGATACAAAGCTGATGGACATCCTCCGCAAGGAGATCAAGTCGGAGAAGACGGAGAACCAGACAAGATACCGGTTGAGGTTGCTGAAGCCGTGAGGGGATGGCGGGGGTAGCCGCCTTACGAATTCAAAAACGCCGTCAGCGGCGAGGTGGGGTGCGCGGTGTCGGAGGGTTGTGGGAGGCCCAGTTCGAAGGCGGTGCGGCCGGCCTGGACGGATTGTTTGAAGGCTACGGCCATTTTCGCGGGGTCGGAGGCGATGGCGATGGCGGTGTTGACGAGGACGGCGTCGGCTCCGAGTTCCATGGCTTCGGCGGCGTGGCTCGGTGCACCGATGCCAGCGTCAACGACTACGGGGACCGTAGCTTGATCGATGATGATGGAGATCTGGTCGCGGGTGGTGATGCCTTTGTTGGAGCCGATGGGTGCGCCGAGGGGCATGACGGTGGCGCAGCCGCATTCCTGGAGTCGCTTGGCGAGGACAGGGTCGGCGTTGATGTAGGGGAGGACGGTGTAGCCTTCCTTGACGAGGATCTCGGCGGCTTTGAGCGTCTCGATGGGATCGGGGAGGAGGTAGGTGGGATCGGGATGGATCTCGAGCTTGATCCATTTCGGCAGACCGGCGGAGTGGGCGAGGCGGGCGAGGCGGACGGCCTCCTCCGCGTTCATGGCTCCGCTGGTGTTAGCTAGGAGGAGGTATTTCTCGGGATCGACGAAATCGAGGATGTTGGCGAAGGGATCCTTGTTTCCCGAGAGGTCAGCGCGGCGGAGGGCAACGGTGACGATCTCGGTGCCGGAGGCGGCGAGGGCGTCGCGCATGGATTCGTGGGAGGGGAATTTGCCGGTTCCGAGTAAGAGGCGGCTGCTGAAAGTGCGGTCTGCGATGGTGAGCATGATTGGAAAGTGCCGAGTGCCGAGTGATCAGAGATCAGTGCAGGAGAGTTGCTCCGCTAGCCAGTGTTCGAAGGCGGGGTGGTTGTCGAGGTGGTATTGGTGGGTGCGGAGGCGGAATTGGTTGCCGGTGGCGATGTTGGCGGGGAGGTCGTCGATGTAGAGGGTTTTTTCAGGGACGAGGGAGTATTTGTCGATGGCGTGTTGGTAGATTTCCGGCTGGGGCTTGATGCTGTCCACCTCGTAGGAGAGGATGGCTCCGTGGAAGAGGGCGAACTCGGGGTAGGCTTCGAAAACCCAGGGGCAGTGGATGGCGTTGGTGTTGGAGAAGAGGATGAGGCGGTGTCCGGCAGCGTGGAGGTTGCGGACGTTCTGCCACATGGGTTCGTTGGGGGTGAAGATATTCCGCCAAGCGTGGTGAAAATCATCGTGGGTGGCGGAGGAGCCGAGGGTGGCCAGCGCCCAGTCGGTGTAATCGGAGACGGAGATGCGGCCGGCCTCGAAGTCGTCCTTTTTCGCGAGGAGTTCGGAAAGGGCGGAGGCTGGATCGGGATGATCCGACGGCAGGAAGGTTTTCAGGGAGGTCTCGAAATCGAAGTCGAGGAGGACTTTGCCGATGTCGAAGAGGAAGGTCATGGGAAGAAGATAGAAGATGGAGGATAGAAGATAGAAGATGGAGAAACCTGGATCTACGATCTACGATCTACGATCTCTTTCAGTATGAATTTGGCGGCGGTGATGGCGCCGTCGTAGCGGTTGTGGGCGGCGAGGGCGGCTTTCATGGCGCGCCATTTCTCGGCGTGGTGGGCGAGGATTTGGGTGATGGCTTCAGTCAGATCGTCCGGGTGCTCGGCGAGGTCGCCGGCACCGAGTTGCTGGAGGAGGCGGAGGTTGCCCTCCTCCTGGCCGGGGACGAGGTGGTGGATGAGCATAGGGCAGCGGGCAGCGATGGCCTCGTGGACGGTGGCTCCGCCGGCCTTGCCGACGATGAGGTGGTGCCTGTTGAGGAGCTGCGGGACTTTCCGTGTCCATCCGAGTAGCCGGACGCGGCCGGGGTAGGCGGCCTTGATCTCGCGGGCGCGGGATTGGAGGAGGCGGAAGTTTTTTCCCATGACGATGGTCAGATGGACGTCGGGAGAGGCGTCGAGTAGGGCGCGGCTGTGGCGGCGGATGAAGGGTTTTTTGGCGGTGGGGAAATAGAGGATGCGGAAGGGGTTGCAGGGATCATCGTCGGGGACGGGCGTGAGCTTCGAGAACGCGGGGTTCACGGGGAAGCCGGTGTCGATGATCTTTTCCTCGGGGATGCCCCAGCAGCGCATCGTTTCGAGGGTGGTTCGGTCGGTGACGAGGAAATGGACGGTGGGGGCGCGGAGCCAGGAGGCGTTGATCTCGATGGAGTCGGTGACGACGGTGAAGACGGGGATTCGGTGGCCGGTTTCCGCGAAATTCCGTTCGAGGAAATAGGGGTAGATGGGGTAAGTGCAGGCGATGGCGTGGGGCTTGTATTCCTCGACCAGTCCCGCGAGGTAGCTCTCTGGGTTGTGCATGAGGGGGAGCTTGGGGTTGGAGAAATCGCACTTGTCCGTGCCGCGGTAGATGGCCTCCCAGACACGCGGGAAATGGGTGGTGACGAGGCGGTATCCCCACTGCATGAGGGCGGTGCAGTTCGGCGTGGAGAGCACGCAGGGATCCGCCACGCGGGTCTCCGCGCCCATGGTGTCGAGGGCGAGGGATAGGTTGCGTGCGGCGCTGTTGTGGCCTTCGCCGAAGGCGGCGGTGAGGATGAGGATTCTCGGTTTCTCTGGCATCGGTTGCTTTACGGGGGTGACTTTATGTGGCAACCAAGCGTTGCGTCGATGGGCATTTCTGCTTTCCTTACTCCGGCGATGGCAAAGGAAAAGGACAAGTTGGAGCTGAGGCCAGTGGACGAGGAGGCTGTATCCCGGTTGCACTACGTGCGGCTGCGCAAGGACGCGGCGGAGGAGGTGGAGGAATTGCCTGCGGTGAGGGTTGGTCTTCGGGACGGCTCCAGGGATAGGCCGGATGCGGCGAGCAGGGACAAACTCAAGACCCGCTCGAACGAGCCGGGTGTGGCGTCGCTGATCGAGAGGGAAATCCCCGCTACAGAGGAACCTTGGGATACGCAGACGATGGCGGAATCCACGTTTCCCTGGGGTTGGGTGGCCGTGGTGGCCTGTCTTTTCGGGGCGGCCATCATCTGGTCGCTGGTCAATGTGAACCGTGCCGAGGAGCAGCGGCGTGATCTCGCGCAGGAGGCTTTGGCCATCATCGAAAAAGAGAAGTGGGAGGATATGGAAGCGGTCGCCATGATCGATTCGCTTGAGAAGGTGGTGCGTGACTTTTTCGACTCAAGGTCTGTGGAGGAGATGCTGCGTTACGTGCGACATCCGGAAAGGGTGGCTCCGCTGATGGAGAATTATTACGCGGGGAAAGACCCCGTGCCGTTGCGTGTCGTGGAGGTATTCTCGCTGGAACCCCTCACGATCGACCAGAGGGCGAATTTCTGGATGGTATCCTGTGAGCTGGAGGGGCAACTGCAGGCGCATATGTTGCTGGAGGTGACTTTGGAGAAGGAAGCGAAGATTGATTGGGAGACTTTCGTCTGTTACCAGCCGGTGTCCTGGGACGAGTTCGCTAGGACAAGACCCGCCGGTTACACGGGGGATTTCCGCGTTTATGTCGAGAAAGACCATTTCTACAGCCATGATTTCGCGGATTCGGAGACCTTCGATTGCTACCGTTTGACGACGCTCAACGGAACGGAGACGCTGTATGGCTATGTGAACCGCAACGATGCGCAAGCGGCTTTGATCGCGGAAATGACCGCAGACAGGGAAGGCTCGCCGCTAGCGATGATTCTCCGCCTGCATTTGCCCGATGTGACGGATTCCCCGCGCGGGTTGGTTGTGCGCGAGCTGGTGAGTCCCAGATGGCTGTTCGTGGAAGATCCCGGAGAAATGTAGCCGTGATAGGGAAACTAAAAGGAGATGGGGGCGAAAGGGATGAGCCGGGCCGGGCGGGTTACGGAGCGGTGCTATGCGGCACTACGCTGTTCTTCCTGTTCCAATATGGCTTCGCGTTGGTGAAGCTGGGGCAGAGATCAGGGGGGATGGAGAACAAGTTCAGCGCGTTGGCGAGGGAGAAGTATCTGGGTTTCCTGATCTGGCAGAATGTGCAGGTGCTCTTTGCCTACGCGATCCTGACGGTTTTTTTCGCGGTGGTGCTGAGGCCGTTCGTCCAAGGCCTGTGCGCCCGCCTGTCGATTCGGGTCATGTGGCAACAGGCGGCCATTGCTATGGCCGGGGCTTTCGTGATGCATGGTTTTTTTGTCATGAGGCTGGTGGACACCCGGCCTTATTTCCTCGATGATGCGAAATTCGGGCACTGGTATTACGAGATCCTAAACGTGGTGCCCGATACGGCGAAGCCGGTTGTCTTCCTCCTGCTGTTCAAGGCTTTGCCGGTCGGGCTGCTGGCATATGTGGCGTGGTGGCATTGGCGGAATATTTCGCGCAAAGGCAGGGCTGTCATGGTATCTGCGGCCTGTGTTCTTGCGGCGTTCGCTATTTGGAAGGGTGGTTTTTTCACAAGCCGGGCGGGAGCGGCTGTGGCCGCCGGGAACGATGCAAGGCCGCCGAACGTGATCATCATCGGATCCGATTCGTTGCGCGGCGACCGTCTCGGTTACACTGGATATCGCCCGCGGCGGACGGATGGGTTGGCGGCGGCGGGGGTTTCGCCGAGGATCGACGCGCTGGCGGCGCGGTCGGTGAACCTCGAGAACTGCTTCACGCCGATCGGCTACACGCTGGAGTCGGGGACATCGCTGATGACATCGATGTATCCGCATACCCATGGTTTCCGGCACATGTATCCGGACAGGGAAGCCGTGGCGGCTGCGAAAGCGCGGGTGGATCCGCTAGCGGCGGTGCTGGCGGAAAAGGGATATGATACGGCGGTGTTCGGCGATTGGTGCGCGGGGTATTTCGAGTTGATGCCGCTGGGTTTCAAGCATGTCTCCGTGTCGAGCTTCGACAATTTCAAGATCTACATGAGCCAGGCGGTGGTGATGGCGCACTTCGTGATTCCTCTGTATTTTGATCATCCGGCGGGTTACGCGCTGTTCCCGCAGCTCGGCTCCTTTGCACAGTTCGTGACGCCCGAGGTAGTGACAGATCGGGTGAAAAAACGGCTGAGCGATATGTCGGAAAGCGGCAAGCCGTTTTTCTGGCATGTGTTTTATTCCTGTAACCACCTGCCTTTCCGGAGCCCGGAGCCGTATTTGAGCATGTTCACGGATCCCGCTTACGAAGGGGCGAACAGAAGCGGCGTTGATTTCGACATCGACTCGTTCATCGGTGGCACGGATCTAGAGAACAAGTGGAAGGCGCTGCCCGAGAAGGAAATTCGGCAGATCCGCGACCTTTACGACGGCTGCACGCGGCAGTTCGACGACAACGTTGGCATGCTCCTCGATGCGCTGGAGCAGCGGGGGCTGGCGGAGGACACGATCGTGATCATCACCTCCGACCACGGCGAAAATCTCTATGAGGAAGGAGTGACCCTCGGCCACGGTCTCACTTTTAATGGCGGCGCGCGCTCCAACCACGTGCCGCTGCTTTTCCATGTGCCGGGTGCGGACGCGGCGAGGATTCCCGAGCAAGTCCGCACGATCGACATCGCGCCGACCATCGCGGATCTGCTGGGCGCGCCGAAGCCGGGTTCTTGGGAAGGAAAAAGTTTCGCGGGATGGCTCAACGGCGCGGAGAAACCCGCGGCACGCGCCTTTTACGGGGAGACCGGATTTCCCTTCATTCAGTTCCGGGTGCCGGGCATCGAGCGTCCGAAGCTCCCGCCGATGGATCGGATGAATTTCATCGACGACTCGTTCAACTACCAGTTCGTCCTGAAAGCGGAATACGAGGAACCCCTCGTGAACGCCAAGCAGCGGTGCCTGATGTCGGAGAAATGGAAACTGATCTGCACGCCCACCGCGGAGGGCGGGCGGCACTTCGCGCTGTTTTCCAAACATCCCGACCCCGACAGCGAGAAGGATGTCGCGGATGCACATCCGGACGTGCTCGCGCCGATGAAGGCCGCTTTGGAGAAATGGATGGACGAAAAGGTGGAAACGCCGCTGGAAGATATTTTCCCGGGCGGGGAGTGATCCTAACTCGCCATCAGCGCCTCGATCTCATCGGCCTCGATGGGGATGCTCGCCATGAGGTCGATGTTTTCCGTTTCGCCGATTAAGTAGTCGTTCTCAAGGCGCACGCCCATGCATTCTTCCGGGATGTAGATGCCCGGCTCGATGGTGAAGATCATGCCTGGGGCTACGGCCTGGTTGGCGGGGGAGACATCGTGCACGTCGAGGCCGAGGTGATGGGAGGTGCCGTGCATGTAGTATTTCTTCACGAGCGGCTTGTCCTTCGGTGCGGCGGCGGCTTCCTCAGCGGTGTAGAGGCCGAGACCGATGAGTTCCTTATCCATCTGCGCGATGACCTGTTTCTGGAAATCGGCGATGAACACGCCGGGGCGCAGGATGGAATCGGCGTAGCGCACCATTCGCAGCACGGCGTTGTAAACCTCCTTCTGGCGCGGCGTGAATTTTCCTGAAACGGGGATGGTGCGTGTCATGTCCGAGTTCCAGCCGCCGTATTCCGCGGCGACGTCGAGCAGCAGCAGGTCGCCGTCCTTGAGCGGCTGGTCGTTGGGGATGTAGTGGAGCACGCAGGCGTTGCGTCCGCCCGCGATGATCGGGGCGTAGGCGAATCCGCGCGAACCGCGCTTGATGAACTCATGGATGAACTCGGCCTCGACCTCCCACTCGCCGACTCCCGGTTTCACGAAGCCGAGCACGCGGCGGAAGCCCGCCTCGGTGATGTCGCACGCGATCCGGGTGAACTCGATCTCCTCCTCGGATTTGATGGAGCGGAGGCCGTAGATCAGCGGCGAGAGACGGCGGTAGGTGTGCAGCGGGAAAATCGACTGGCACTCCCTCGCGAAGCGCAGCGAGCGAGTGCCGTAGGAAAGGTCGCCACGCGGGTGCTCGTTGGTCGAGAGATACACGAGATCGGCCTGGGGCATGAGGCGGCTGAGGATGCTGTTGAAATCCGCGACCCACTCGATGCGGGTGATGCCCGTGCGCCCGGTGGCCTGTTCTTTGCTGAGCTTCGCGCCCTCCCAGACCGCGAGGTGGTCGTTCGATTCGCGCACGAAAAGGATCTCACGGTCTTCCGGCTCCCTCGCATCGGGAAAAAGCACCAGCACGGTTTCCTCTTGGGCGACACCGGTCAGGTAGAAAAGGTCGCTGCTTTGCTTGAAGGGTTGGAAAGCGTCCGCGTTGGTCACCTGCATGTCGTTCGAATGGATGATCGCGATGGCCCGGGGGGCGAGGAGAGCGCAGAGGTTCTGCCTGTGGGCGGTGAACAGTCCGGCAGAAGGGATCTTGGTGCGCATGGTGCCTGGGATGGGAAGATTCGGGGAAAACATGGGAACTCTCTTTATTTTCTGTGTGATTTTTGTGACTCCTCGCCGACGCTGAGGAATCTATCCAGTTTTTACCAGATGGAATTTCGGGTTTTGTCGGCTTGCATGTCGGCTTGCATTGCCTGATCTTATGTGAAGAGGTGGTTGCGGTGACACATATGGATTTTTTCGGATGCAAAGGGACATCGCTTAAGGTCTGCGGTGTGACGATTCGGCGCGAAGCCGAGAAGCTGGCCGGCATGGGTGTCCATGCGGTCGGATTCAATTTCTGGCCGCAGTCGAAGCGCTATCTCGATCCCCTCGTGAACGTGTGGATGAAGGAATTGGCGGGCGGCATCCTGCGCGTCGGCGTTTTCGTGAACGAAGCGGGCGATCTTCCCTACCGGCTCTACGGAGAGGGAATGATCGACGTGGTGCAACTCCACGGCGACGAAACGCCGGAGGCGGCCGCCGGTTTCCGCAAGGCGGGCATACCTGTAATCAAGGCGGTGGGAGTGAAGGATGTTTCCGACATTGATGCGGCCGGAAGTTATGGGGCTGATGCGGTGTTGCTGGACGCGCACGCACCGAAGGTTTTCGGGGGGACGGGCGAGACTTTCGACTGGGTTCTTGCGAACGCTTTCCGGAAAAATTTCCCCGCAATCCCGCTGATTCTCGCTGGCGGGATTACTCCCGATAACGCGGCGCAGGCCGTCGCGGAGGTGCGTCCCGCCGCGCTGGATGTCGCGTCGGGTGCAGAGCTTTCGCCGGGGGTGAAGGATTTCGGAAAGGTCGCGGCGTTGTTAGAGGTATGCCGATGATCACGGACTCGCACTGCCATCTCGCGTCGGCGCGTTACGCGGACGAGGAGCGCGGGGAAATCATCCGCCGCGCGGCGGAGGCGGGAGTGACCCGCATGGTGACGTTGGCCACCTGCCTGGACGATGTGCCGCTGAACTTGAGGCTCGCGGAAGATCCGCGCGTGAAGGCCGCCATCGGCATCCATCCCTGTGATGTCCACAACGCGCCGGACGATGCGGTGGAGCGCCTCGCCGCCTCCGCTGGAGATCCACGCGTGTGCGCGATCGGCGAGACAGGCCTAGATTATTTCCACCCGACTCCCGAAGGTTGGAATGAGACGGATTTCCGCAACCGGCAGCGCGATTTTCTGATCCGGCACTTCGAACTCGCGGAATCGTCTGGACTGAACATCGTGATCCACACGCGCGACCGCGAGGGGCGCGGATCTTTCGAGGACGCGCTGCGCATTTACTCGGATTTTTCCGACCGAGTCCGCGCCGTGTTCCATTGCTTCGTTTCCGAGTGGGAGCTGGCGGAAAAGGTGATTGCCACGGGCGGCCTGGTTTCCTTCGGTGGCGTAGCGACTTTCAGGAATGCGGATCTCGTTAAGGCGGCGGTGAAACGCTGCCCGGCGGGGAGTTTCATGCTGGAGACGGATTCTCCCTACCTCGCCCCGGAGCCGATGCGCGGGAAGCGCAATGAGCCTGCCTACGCGATGCGCGTCGCGGAGGCGGTCGCCTCCCTGCGGGGAGAAACTTTGGAGGAACTCGCGGCGCACACCGAGGCGGTGGCGGAAATGTTTTTTCGCTGGCGGGATGATTCCGCTTGAACAAAAGGCAATCCGGCAATCGTTTCTTTCCGTGATGGATTCCATCCGCGAACCGCGAACTGAACACACAACCCCATGAAATACACAGACCTCATTCCTCTCGCACTCTGCCCGTTCCTCCTCGTTTCCTGCGCCAACCAGGGAGGCGGCGAGGATTACGATATTTCCAATCCCTACGCGGCGCCCGATTACGGCGACGCGACCGGCACCCCCTATCTCCCCTCCGATGTGAATCCCGCCTACGACGAACCCGCCGTTTACGAGGACACCACACCCTTAGCCCCTCCGCGTCAAACCACGCCGCGCCCTCCCGCCGCCCGCGACGCCGTCCACACCGTGGTTCGCGGCGACACTCTCTGGGGTCTCTCTAGGAAATACAACGTCTCCGTGGACGCCATCAAGAAGGCCAATGGCATGACCAGGGATACCGTTGTCCTCGGCTCGAAACTGCGCATCCCCGGCCAATAAGACTATGCGGGCGCGCGTCTTCCTTGCTGGGTTAGGTTTGGGCGTATCATCGCTCCTCGCCCAGAATTCGGAGCCGCGTGAATCACCGCTCAGTCCCAAGCAGGACGCCATCGAGCAACTGCTTTCCGAAAGGGAATCGCCCGAGGCGCTGCACAAGGCCGTCGCGGCGGCGCGCACCGCCGGGGTTTCCGAGCAGGCCATCCTCGAGGCGCGTTTCCTCTTCCACGTCGATCGCTCGGAGGACAAGGAGATCGCCGCGCTGCTGCCGGAGTTCCTCGCGCGGAAGGAAACGTTCAAGCTCACCGAAACGGAGATCTTCGCCAGTGTGGACGATTGGCTCGCCGTCACCGAATACGTGCAGGCGCTCGCCGCCTTAGACAAGGGTGACAAGGACGGGTTCAAGCGCCACATCACCGAGGCTTTCTGGCTCAGCCCTAAGCAGGGCGCGGCCTTCGCCCCGCACATCGACCGCATCCGCCTCATGGACGCGATGAAAGCCGTGCGCCTCGATTTCGAGAAAACCTACAAGCAGATGAGTGCGGGCAAGGAGACCACGCTCGGCGAAATCCTCGCCGGGAGAAAAGGCCTGCTGCTGCATTTCTGGTCGCCGTGGAGCCGCGAGTGCGAGGCCACGATCAAGGACTTCCTCATCACCGCCGAGCACCTCGCCGGCAAGGACGTCGCCGTGGCGTCGATCCTGCCCGAGACATCGGACAAGGTCATCGCCGATGCGAACGCGATGCTCCAGGCGACGGAAAAAAAAATCTCCGGCGCGTGGATCGTCGATACGGTGAAAAATCCCATCGTCGCGCGGCTTCGGGTTCAAAGCGTCCCCGTCGTCGTGCTCATCGCGCCGGACGGATCCGTCCTCTTCAACGGGCATCCCGCCGACGAGGATTTCTGGAGGACGCTGCAGAAAATCAATCCGGCCATCGAGCGCCCGGAGATGCGTGCGGAGGATTGACTACGGTTTTCGTAGTACGGGATGCATAGGACTACTGCCCGCGCCGTAGATGGGTCGTCAGGGGTTCCGGAAAAATAATTTAACTTTTCCGTAAAGTCTGTGCATTTTAACTTGACGGAAACCTTAAATACTAGTTTTCTCGTAACCAGCAACGGAAGTAACCACCCAATGGCCAAGCCATCCCACCCATCAAATCTCGAACTTCAAGCCCTGTCAGTATTGTGGCACGACGGCCCATCTACTGTGAACGTAGTACATGGCTCACTGCCCGACGGACGCGAGCGCGCCTACACCACGGTGCTTTCTGTGATGCAGAGTTTGGAGCGCAAGAAGCTGGTGAGGCGCATCCGTTCCGGCAGGGCACATACTTATGAGCCCGCCTACTCCCAAGAAGTCATCGTGCGCCGCGCCACGGACGACTTCATTACCAACGCTTTTGGAGGACGCCTCGGTGAGGCCGTTCTCGCTACCCTCTCCGCCGGTTCATTAACACCGGAAGAGAAAACCAACATCGAACGCGAACTCCAACGACATAAAACCATGGCTGCAAAGAAACCAGCAAAGAAGGCCGCGGCCAAGCCCGCGAGTAAACCCGCCGCAAAAAAAGTTGCCAAAAAGGCGCCGGCTAAAAAAGCCGCCGCCAAGAAGGCAGTGAAAAAAGTGGCGAAAAAAGCACCCGCTAAAAAAGCCCCGGCCAAAAAAGCCGCGGTGAAAAAGGCTCCGGCCAAAAAAGCGGTGAAGAAGGTGGCGAAGAGCGCCAAAAAGGTGGCTAAGAAAGCGGCGAAGAAAGTCGTCGCCAAAAAGGCATCTTCCAAGAAAGCACCCGCCAAAAAGGCTGCGGTGAAAAAGGCACCCGCCAAGAAAGCCGTCGCTAAAAAGGCACCTGCCAAGAAAGCGCCAGCTAAAAAGGCCGCTAAGAAAGCCGCTAAGAAAGCCAAAAAGTAACCACTCCACCGCAAACAGCTTAACCTGCCCCTCAAGGCAATAACTGCTGTTCGCGTTGTTCTTGATGTTTCCAAACAAAGCGGGAAGCCCTGAGGCTTCCCGCTTTTCGGCTTTAGGGTTCGTTGGATCACGGGGATCCATCTAGGGAGCAGACCCATGAATGATCCGCTGCCCGTGCGTGGGGCTTTTGAGTGCGCGCGATCCTTCGCCGCTTTTGTTCACCAGCGAGCTGTTGGGCCGGGTTGTCTCGAACTTTCCGAACCCAAGCTGTATCCCGCTTAAGAAACCAAAAGCGGTGATTCTCACCGCAGTCAAAAGGCTCCGCCTGCATAAGCGAGTCGATCCATCTAGGGAGCAGGCCCATGAATGATCCGCTGCCCGTGCGTGGGGCTTTTGAGTGCGCGCGATCCTTCGCCGCTTTTGTTCACCAGCGAGCTGTTGGGCCGGGTTGTCTCGAACTTTCTGAACCCAAGCTGTATCCCGCTTAAGAAACCAAAAGCGGTGATTCTCACCGCAGTCAAAAGGCTCCGCCTGCATAAGCGAGTCGATCCATCTAGGGAGCAGGCCCATGAATGATCCGCTGCCCGTGCGTGGGGCTTTTGAGTGCGCGCGATCCTTCGCCGCTTTTGTTCACCAGCGAGCTGTTGGGCCGGGTTGTCTCGAACTTTCTGAACCCAAGCTGTATCCCGCTTAAGAAACCAAAAGCGGTGATTCTCACCGCAGTCAAAAGGCTCCGCCTGCATAAGCGAGTCGATCCATCTAGGGAGCAGACCCATGAATGATCCGCTGCCCGTGCGTGGGGCTTTTGAGTGCGCGCGATCCTTCGCCGCTTTTGTTCACCAGCGAGCTGTTGGGCCGGGTTGTCTCGAACTTTCTGAACCCAAGCTGTATCCCGCTTAAGAAACCAAAAGCGGTGATTCTCACCGCAGTCAAAAGGCTCCGCCTCGCATAAGCGAGACGATCCATCGCTTGATCGCCTTGTTTGTGGGGTGCGGTTGTTTTTGTTTCCCCTTGGGGTGGGATGTGTTTTGCTCCCGCCATGAACTTGAGTGTGAAAACTGTGGTAGTCGTTGTATTCGCCGTCTTGATGGGTGGCGTGATGGCGGGTGGGGACAAGGGCAAGAAGGTGAATATCTCCTTCCATATCGAAACCGAGGCCTCCGACAACCCGAAGATGATCTTCCCTCACCAAGTGATAGGAAAGCAGCGATTTTTCCGCAGGGTTCCTGAGGTTTCTTCAAAGGACTACGTGGCGTTCTCGCCGTTTCCCGCGGAGGACCAGATGTCTTACGGTGTGATTCTCCAGCTCAAAGACAACGCCCGCAGGCGGCTGGCGGCGATGACGCAGATCAGCTCCGGCAAATGGCTGGTTTGCCAGGCCTTCGGGCGCATCGTCGATGGAGTGCTGGTGGAGGATCCAGTGGATGACGGGGTGATCGTGGTCTGGAGAGGCCTGACCATTGAAGAGATCCGGCAGATGGATGAGGCAATGCCCAGGATCGGTGAGAAGAAAAAGAAATGACGAAACTATGATTGGAAAATTCCTTGGATGTTGGCTGGCGCTCGCAGGCACACTGTGTGCGGAGCGGCTGGAACTGGTTTTGCCGACCGAGAACCACCACCTTTTCACGGACACACCGGAGAAGTTCTACATGTATGTGGATCGCACTTTTGAGGGCGAGACCTCGCAGCCCTGGGAGGGCGGGGCTTTTGGTTACACGCGCTCGCCGATCCGTGTCGGCGGGCAGGTGGTGATGACCCGTTTCCACGAGGGCATCGATATCGCGCCGGTGAAACGTGACAAGGCCGGCAATCCGCTCGATCTGGTGATGAGCATTTCCAAGGGAAAGGTGGTTCATACGGCGAACGTCGCGGGGCGCAGCAACTACGGGAAATACGTGGTTGTGGAGCACGAGTGGGAAAACTCGAAGGTCTATTCGCTTTACGCGCACCTGGCGGAAATCACCGCGCGTGTGGGGGATCCGGTGAACGCGGGATCGGTGCTTGGCAGGATGGGCTACACCGGCGTGGGACTGAACCGCACGCGGGCGCACGTCCATTTGGAGCTGGCGCTGAAGATGAGCGAACACTACGAGGGCTGGCACAAGAAGTATTTCGGCAGCGCGAATTACCACGGCAATTACAACGGCATGAATCTCGCGGGCGTGGATATCGCCGCGCTTTTCGTGGAGCACAAGGCGAACCCCGACCTGAAGTTCAGCGAGTTCATCCTTAGCCGTCCGGTGCAGTTCAAGGTGACGGTGCCCGGGGGCGACGTGGAGCCGGAGTTCCTCACCCGCCATCCGTGGATGAAACGCGGCGAGGTGCCGGGAGCGGTTTCGTGGGAGATCGGCTTCGCAGCGACGGGTCACGCGGTCTCTTTCACGCCGAGCATCCGCCCCATTAGCCAATCGGCGGTGAGCCACATCCGTCCTTCGGAAATCCCCCAGCGCTGGCTGACACGCGGGCTGCTTACCGGCGAGGGAAACCAGGCTTCGCTCTCGAACGGCGGCAAGCAGTTGCTAGCGCTGGTGATGGATGATTTCCCGCTTGTCCCCTGAATTTCACACGCCGCTTTCGGCAATGATCTGTGCGTAAAGCTTCGCTTCTGGCGTAGGCTGGCGTGCGAGGGATGGGTCGTTATCAAGATCGACGAAGTGGAGGCCGAAGTCGGTGTTGGGATCGAAGGGGTGGCCCCACTCGCGGTTCGAGGTGACCGACCACCAGTTGTAGGCGCGGACGGGGACGCCGGCCTTGATCGCATTGGCGACCTCGGCGAGATGCGAGCGCATGTATCCCGCGCGGGTGATGCCGCCGGCCGTGGGCGTGCAGCCGTTCTCCACGATCAGCAGCTCCTGCCCGGGAAACCATCGGTTGAACTTGCGCAGCGCGTGGAAAAGCCCGCGCGGCCAGACCGGGGCGCGGAGGAATCGTCCGTTCGCCGCCTCCTCTAACAGACGGAATTTTCCCAGGCGATGCGTGGGCAGCCCCCAATAATAATCGAGACCCACGAAGTCCTGCGCGCCGATGGCTTCGGGCGGGCAGAGTTCCTTGGCCAGCTTTCCCGTCATGCCGAGATACCACCAGTTCGCGTTCGCGATGAGCGTGGTCGTTCCCCAGAAACGCCATGCCCAATTCAGCCAGCTCGCTTTGGACTCCAGGCACTCTAGGCGTTCGCCGGGGGCGATGGGGACGATCACGAGCTTCGATTCGTCGCCGAACAGCCGCATTGCGATGAGCCGCGCGAGACGGACTTCCAAGCCTTCGCCCGTGCATTTCTCGGAAACGCCCGGCGTGTCGGTGCGAATTCCTATGCGGATTTTCCCACGCCGCCGCACGCGCCTCATCCCGCGTCCGACGGAGAGATGCCGGGGCAAGCTGTCGTCGGCGGTGAATACCTCGTGCAGAGAAACCGGACGAACGGAGCGGCCGATGAAGGAGTCCGGTTCGGAAAGCCATGGGACATCGCATTGCCCGGCGAGATCGTCTTGAAAATCCCGTATGGCAAAATCCACATGGGCGAGCAGTCGGGTGTGTCCGTGCGGCGCGAGCACGACGTAGTGCTCCTCGCTGAGGCATGTTTTGAGAAAACGAAAGCGGTCGCGTTTGTTGAGCTCGGGCGGAAGAAGGTAAAAGGCATCGCCGTAAAGAGCGTCAAGGGAGCCGTTGGCGAGCGCTTCGCGGGCGTCATCGTAATTGCGGAAAAGTTGTTTGCGCGCAGCGGCTGGCAAATCGCGCTTCCATGCCTGCGGTTGGTTTCCGATCGCGATCACACCGATCTTTTTTCCGGCAAGTGAGGGAATATCCGCAATCTCCGAGTCTACGCGAATCAGAACGGCCTTGCCGGTGCGAAGGTAGGGATCGCTGGAATCAAAGCGCGTCTGGTCTTCCATCGTGATCCCGCCGATCACGAGATCTACGTCGCCGCGCTCACTGACCAGCGCTCCCTTGGTAGTGAATTTGAAAAGCGCCTCGGCCATCCCGCGATGGCACGCGCCCCAGTCGAGCAGCATCTGCAGCCAGATCGGGAAGCCGGTGACGAGAGGATTCACGCCGACCTTCGCGTCGGAGCGCCGCGCTTGGATCACGGCGCGGGCGCGGGCGTGGGCGAGGAAAAGGTTCGGAACCAGTTTGCCGACCGCCTCCGCCTCATCATCAACCGGTGCGCCACGCGGTAAACCCGGGGGCATGTAATAGCGATTCTGCCACCAAGGTTTAATGTAGCCAAAGGTGAGCTGACTCGGCTCGTTAAAGCTGATCCACCAATCGACCTTTCCCCCAAAAGCCTCCGCCACACGATCCGCATAGCGCGCGAAAAGATCGGGAAATTCCGTGCCGATCATCCCACCACGGTCGCGCTCTAACCAAACGGGCCACACGAAATGATGCAAGGTAACCATCACCTTCATCCCATGGCGGCGGACGCATTCTGCCACTTCTCCATAGTGGGCGAGCGCATCAGGATCAAATCTCCCGCACTCCGGCTCCACCCGCGCCCACGCCACCGAAAATCGGAACAGCTTACAGCCCATCGCGGCGGCCGAAGCGATGTCCTCCTCATACCGGTTCCAGAAATCCGTGCCTCTCCCGCGCGGCGTGAGACCCTGGCAACGCTCCCACAAATCCCACACATCCTCGCACAACGGATCATACGCCTCCACCTGATGGTCGGCGTTCGCGGTGCCGAAGAGGAAACCCTCGGGGAATTTCAGTTTCGTAACATCGGCCACCGGAATGAGCCTACGCAGGGCAAGGCTATTGTCAGCAAGGATGTGAGGCGGCTACGAATCGCTCCTCTGTTGAAATTCGGAATTTCCGAATTTGTGCTGAAGCTGCTTTTAAATCTTGAACAGCTGACCAGGAAGTTTCATCCGCTCATCCAGCCAGATTCAGCCGTTCCTCTTGGCCTCATCCTCGAACGCCTTCGCAAGTTCCTCCATGCTCAGGATTTCCTTTCCCGCAATGTGATGCCCGACCACTGACCTGATTTCGGGGGAATGCATGGTGTATGCCATGGACAAGATCGTCTTCCCGACATCGGCGAACGTGTTCCCGTTCAGAAACAGGAATGGGGCTGTCTTGTGCAGTCGCCTGAATGTTCTGTGACTTCCACCATGTCCAGCATCGGTTCATCTGCCGCATCACGGAAAATCTTCTTCGCGGGCTCATAGCCTTCGGAAGTGATGCCGTGCTGATAGCCCGATTTTTTGCAGAGGACTTCGTTTGTGGAAACGATGTAGTCCCAGTCGAAAACCTGTAGGGGATTATTCATCAGGCGCTGGCTTTCGAGCGGGCATCGATTTCCCGGCGTATCAGCTCCAATGTCCGGTTTACGAAAGGCTTTCCCTCATCGCACCGCAGGAAAGCCTCGAGTTCCTTTTCCTCCCGGAGTCCCTCCACACCCTTGCTACGGAGAGACCCTTTGCCGGTGACGGAATAGACAGGCTCGGCCGCATAGCGTTCCGTCTCCGCCCCGATCAGGTGGACCAGGAGAGCGGAGATCTTCCCGTCCCTGGGGCGCTCCAGAAAAACCCTTTGGATCGCCGGATTCCTCAGCTTCTCACTGACGAACGAAGCGGCGGCTTCCTCTGGTGTTGGCAGTGCGGTCATAGCGACACTTTAGCCGTTCGGTCTTATGGAAACAAGGAGGTTTAATGGATGCGCAAGTGCTCCGATAACTTGATTGATGGTGGCTTGTTTGAGTGCTTGGCATGGCGGATGCAATCCGCCGCCACGATCACGCCAGAATCTGCGCCAGCACGTAGGGCAGGATGCCGACGGCGTGGTAGTAGTTCTTTTCCACGGGGGTGCAGAAACGGACGAAGATGAATTTCTCAAGAGCCGATGCCGCCAAAATCCGGCCACGGCGTGGTTTGGCGTCCTTCGTTGTTCATAAAATGGCTGATTGCAGACTCCTTGGTCAGCTCGCCGCTGGCGATGGCATTCGGTATGAAAACATCTAGCACGTAACGCTCAAAGGTTGCGAGGCTAACCTCTGGTGCAGGTGGATGGCCGCTCAAATCGGGCAATTCAATATCTATCATGCTTATAGGGATAGTTTATCGAAAACCTCGGGACAAGCATACTTTGCGCACATTGAACGCAAATCAGCTTCGGTGATTTTTCCGTGGTTCCTCTCCAATAGCTCCTGCAGATCACGGAGGTCTTTGCCTTTGCGCAGTTTGTCGTCCTTGAGGGCGTAGAGCTTCATGGCGATCAAGCCTTCGAAGGTGATTACGCGCACTCCCAGCGTTGGGTCGATGGCACCGCACATCTGTTCGAATGACTCGTTGTTGACCCAGATCATATCCACAGCAGGGCAGGCAAGATCACGTGCATACTGGAAGCGGGTCGCCATGCCTGCTGACACAGCTTGAAATCCCAGCTTTGTCATCAACCCGACGGCGTCATCTTCACGGTTGCGCGAGCAGACCCAGTCAATGTCGATGGTGTTTCGTGAGAATCCGTAAGATGTCACCGCCCAACCTCCAGCCAACAAAAGTGGAATATTTTCCTCCTCGAAGCGCTTAAAAAGTGATTTGGCAAAATCTTTGACGGAAAAATTCATAACTTTTTCGCCTCAGTTTTGTAAGCGACTGTGCAATATCCTTTTACTTACCCCAAAATCTGCGCCAGCACGTAGGGCAGGATGCCGCCGGCGCGGTAATAGTCTTTTTCCACCGGGGTATCGATGCGGACCACGATCGGCAGATCGAGGGTGGTGCCGTCGGTTTTGTGGACGCGGAGGGTGGCTTGATGCATCGGCTTGAGGTCGTTGTCGATGCCGAGGATGTCGAAGGTGGCGTCGGCGAGGTCTTTGACTTTTTCGTAGTCGTCCTTGTTGACGAAAGTTGCAGGGCAGGACGCCCATGCCGACGAGGTTGGAGCGGTGGATGCGCTCGAAGGATTTGGTGACGACGGCTTTCACTCCGAGGAGGTTGGTTCCTTTTGCGGCCCAGTCGCGGGATGAGCCCATGCCGTAGTCCTCGGCGCCGATCACGATGGTGGGCGTGCCTTCTTTCTGATAGACGGCGGCGGCGTCGTAGATGGACACAACAGATGAAGAAGGCGGGGCGCCTTCTTCATCACGCGAGGGCGCGTGTGCTCCCCCAAGAATGGTGACTCCGCCTTCGATGCCGGGAACCATGAGGTTCTTGATGCGGACGTTGGCGAAGGTGCCGCGGGTCATGATGCGGTCGTTGCCGCGGCGCGAGCCGTAGGAGTTGAAGTCGAAGAAATCGACGCCTTTCTCGGTGAGGAAACGGCCGGCGGGGCTGTCTTTCTTGATCGCTCCGGCGGGGGAGATGTGGTCGGTGGTGACGGAATCGCCGAAGATGCCGAGCGGGCGCGCGCCCTTGATCTCGACGATGTCGCGCGGCTCCGGAGTGAAGCCGTCGAAGAACGGCGGCTCCTGGATGTAGGTGGATTGGCGATCCCATTCATAGACGTTGCCGGTGGAGGATTTGATCTCGTTCCACTTCGGGTTCTGGTCGGCGAAGCCGGTGTAGAGGCGTTGGAAAACGTCGGGACGCAGCGAGGAATTCATCGCGGCCTCGATCTCGGCGGAGGTGGGCCAGATATCTTTCAGGAAAACCGGATGGCCGTCGGAGCCGAAGCCGAGTGGCTCGGTTTCCATATCGATATCGACCGTGCCGGCGATGGCGAAGGCGACGACGAGGGGAGGGGACATGAGGAAGTTCGCCTTGATGGATTGGTGGACGCGGGCTTCGAAATTGCGGTTTCCGGAAAGGACGGAGGCGGCGACGATGTCCTCGGATTTCACGACATCCTCGATGCCGGTGTCGAGCGGGCCGGAGTTGCCGATGCAGGTGGTGCAGCCGTAGCCGACGGTCTGGAAGCCGAGCTTGTCGAGCTCTGCCTGGAGGCCGGTCTTGTTGAGGTAATCGGTGACGACGCGCGAGCCCGGGCCGAGCGATGTTTTCACCGAGGGTTTCACGGTCAGGCCTTTCGCGTTGGCTTTCTGCGCGAGCAGACCGGCGGCGAGCATGACGCTGGGGTTGGAGGTGTTCGTGCAGGAAGTGATGGCGGCGATGAGGACGGAGCCGTGGGTGATCGTGTCCTTGATGCCGTCCTTAGAATCGACCGTGACCTCCCAGAGCGGGTAGCCGGGGTCTTCGTTCGATTCAGTGATCACGCCGATTTCCGCGCCAAAGCCGTGGCCGATGTTGGTTGGATCATCCGGTTGGTTGTCGAGGGATGGCGGGAGGCTTTCCGGGGTTTCCGTGTTGATGACAGGCTGCTTGTTGTAGCCATCCGAGAGCGGGGCCGGTGAGGAGGGACGCCCACTTGGATTTCAGGGAGTCGATTTCGATGCGATCCTGCGGGCGTTTCGGGCCGGCGACTCCGGGTTTCACCGTGGAGAGATCGAGGTCGACGATCTGGGAAAACTGGAGGGCGTCGCGGTCGGTCGGGATGCCCCAGAGGCCTTGCGCCTTGTAGTAGTTTTCGACGGTGGTGCAGAGTTCGGGCGAGCGGCCGGTGCCTTCGAGGTAGCCGGTGGTGATTTCATCGATGCCGAAAAAGCCCATGGTCGCGCCGTATTCGGGAGCCATGTTGGCGATGGTCGCGCGGTCGGGCAGCGAGAGCGCTTTCGCGCCGGGGCCGTAGAACTCGACGAATTTTCCGACCACCTTGGTTTTCCGCAAAACTTCGGTGACGAGCAGGACGAGGTCGGTGGCGGTGACGCCGGTATGGAGTTCGCCTGTTAGATAAACGCCGACGACCTCGGGAACGAGGAACGTGACAGGCTGGCCGAGCATTCCCGCCTCCGCCTCGATGCCGCCCACGCCCCACCCGACGACGCCGAGGCCGTTGATCATGGTGGTGTGGGAGTCGGTGCCGACCAGGGTGTCGGGATAAAACACGCCATCTTTCTCAAGCACGCACTTCGCGAGGTATTCGAGGTTCACCTGGTGAACGATGCCGATGCCGGGTGGCACGACTTTAAACGTATCGAACGCCTGCTCGCCCCATTTCAGGAACTCGTAGCGCTCGCGGTTGCGGTGAAATTCGAGTTCTAGGTTTTTCTCCAGCGATGCTCCGGTGCCCGCGTAATCGACCTGCACCGAGTGATCGACGACGAGATCCACGGGCACGAGCGGCTCGATCATTTTTGCGTCCTTGCCCATCGCGTGGACGGCGGAGCGCATCGCGGCGAGATCGACGAGCAGCGGCACGCCGGTGAAATCCTGAAGCACGATGCGGGCGACGACGAAGGGGATTTCATAATCGCCGGGGGATTTCGCGTTGTAGTTCGCGAGGTTGTGGATGTCCTTGTCGGAAACTTTCAGTCCGTCGTTATTGCGGAGCAGTGATTCGAGCACGATCCGGATCGAGACAGGGAGCTGGGAAAGGTTCGGGAATTTTTCTGCGAGGGCGGGCAGGGAGTGGAGTTTGCCCACGGCTCCGGAGCCGGTGGTGAAGGTGCGGATGTAGCTCATGGTCTTGTTTTTGTGGGAAATCCTGTGGGCGGAGGGTTGGGGATGGCGGGCGATTTGTCAAAAATGTTCCGCGCCCCGGAAAATCAGGGTTCTTCCATTAGAGAAAAGAAAGATTTTCAACCACGGATTGCACGGATCTACACGGATGAAGACCTTGAATGGGTCTTGAATTTGGCAATCCTCGCTATATCTGAGATGTAAATCAGAGGCAAGAAGGTCGACTTGGCATTCTCATCCGTGATAATCCTGAAATCCTTGGTCATATACTCCAAACATCGGGCAGTCTTTCACTTGTGTAGGAGCGCTGCTCTGAAAATAGCCCACGTTCCTCCAAGATGGGGGTTGATGGGAGCGGCGGTTTCCCGCTACATCGTGGCATGAAAAAGCCCGCCATCGCCCTGCTAATCGCCGTTGCCGCCGGATGCGCGCCCGCTCCGGTCATTCCCGCGCCCGATGCCGCGATGGCGGCGAAAAGCGGCGAGAAGCTCCCAACCCTGCAAAAGGGTTACGGGGTTTACACTACCCAGTGCAGCCGCTGCCACGAGCCGATGATGCCCTCCGATGTCTCCGACGAGGACTGGCACATCGTCACCCCCGGCATGGCATGGAACGCGGGCATTTCCGAAGCCGACGAGGCCGCCGTCCTGAAATACATCCTCGCGGCAAAGCAATGACGGGCTACCTTGCCCGGCCATGAAATTATTCCTGCCTGTGATCCACACGATGCCCATTAGGCGGCGAGAGATGGGATAGGGAGGGGTGAACCTTACGGCTTGCTGTCGTGGTAATCTGATGCCACATATTGCCCTATGAAACATATGCTCACTGCGATCCTGACACGAGAAGAAGGGGGATTTGTTGCGCTATGCCCAGAAGTGGATGTGGCCTCGCAGGGGGATACGGTCGAGGAGGCCAAGGCGAATCTGAAAGAAGCGGTCGAATTATTCTTCGAGTGTGCGCCGGAGTCGGAGCTCAGGCAGCGGATGGCCAGCGAGTCGTTCATATCGACCATGGAGGTGCAGGTTGCCTAAACTGCCGGTTCTATCCGGGCAAGATGTCCGCCGGGTTCTGGAGGGTCATGGGTTCGAACTGGTGCGGCAGCGTGGCAGCCATCTGGTGATGCAGCAAGCCGATCCCAGCGGTAGCACCACAGTTCCGGTTCCAGATCATCACGAATTGCGCACAGGCACGTTACGATCAATCATCCGCCAAAGCGGATTGGATGTGGATGTTTACAGAAGATGATCCTTGCTGCTTGCCCCTGCGGCTAGGCCGTGTAGCTTCCCGGAAGTCCGATGCGATTCCTCGCCTCCATCCTCTTCGCCCTGATGGCCTTCGTCCTTCCGACGGCGGGGGTGGCGCGGAATTTCTGCACGATGAGTATGGCCTTCGTTTCAGATGAAGGGAAATGCTTGTTCGACGTGGAGGATTGCTGCTGCGATGACGGGAAACACGAACCCTCGCAGTCCGACTGCATGATCGCCGCGAAGCCTTTGCCGAACGCCGACAAGAGCCCCGCGCCACACATCCCCGATGCGGATGATGCATGGATTTCGCTTACGGCGACTCTTGCCGACTTCCCGCCTGCAGTGGGCGCGGACGTCCCGCATCGCCCTGCGCCAGCGCGCCCCGCCGGTGATCCCGAATCCGCTTTATCTCACGCAGAGGCGGCTGCTACTCTGAAAATCGGTCGCGATTCCCGCGACGGCGCGATTCCTTTGCATCGCGCGCTTCCCATTTACCTGCGGACACTTTTCCGCGAAGCCGATCCTTTAGAACCAACATGCCCACACAAGAACCGCCACCCACCCGATCCGCCAAACGCAGGATCGGCGTCTGGCTGCTGCCGCTTGCGATCTTTCTAGGCTTCGCGCTGCTCTTCGCGCTGCTTTTCCGCGACCGTTTGCTTCCCGGAAAAGCCGTCGATGTCGTCCCGGCGGTGGGCATTGAGGAAACCATCGTGGCGACGGAGATCCCGACAGCCATGGGCAAACCCCTCTTCCAGGCATCCGGCTGGGTGGAACCCGATCCGCTGCCGATCAAGGCCACCGCGCTGACCGACGGTATCGTCGATGAGGTGCATGTGCTCGAAGGGGCGCTGGTAAAAAAGGGCGACCTGCTCGCCACTTTGATCGATGACGATACCCGTCTCGAGCGCGACGCGATGGCCGCGAGGCTCGCCGACATGAAAGCATCCTTCGACGCGCATTGCGTCGGCACGCAGATCGCGATTCGCCAAATGGATGGAGAGAAAGCAATGCTGGAAATGGCCGAGGCGAACGTCGAGGAAGCTGCCGACAAGCTGCGCCGTTACGAACGACTGGCGGAGGGTGCCATCACCGGAGACGAGCGCCTCGCGGTGCGCATCGAGCACCGCAAGAGCCTCGCGCAGGTGGATCTCGCCAAGGCGCGCATCGGGGAGATCGCCGAGGAGTTGACCAAAATCGCTTTCGAAATCCTCGCCATCCAGTCGCAGATCAAAGGGGCGGAGATCAACCTTGAGAAAGCCGAACTCGCCCACAGCCGCACCCGCATCTACGCTCCCGTTGACGGGCGCATTCTTGCTCTCAAAGCCGCGCCCGGCGCGAAAAAAATGGTCGGCATGGACGAGGAGGACAGCTCCACGATCGCGATTCTCTACGACCCCGCGCACCTTCAGGTGCGCGTCGATGTTCCGCTCGCCGACGCAGCAGGGTTAAGCGTTGGCCAAGCAGCAAGGATCCGCTGCAACCTTTTGCCGGACCAGGTTTTCGAGGGAACCGTGACCCGCATAGAGGGCGCGGCGGATCTCCAGCGCAACACCCTCCAGGCGAAAGTCCGCATCGCCAATCCCAACGAAAAGTTACGCCCGGAAATGCTCTCTCGCGTGGAGTTCTTGGAAACCTTCCGCAAGGATAAATCGGATCCTTCGGCCACCGGGGTCGCCGTTTATGTCCCGGCCTCCGCCCTCACGGAAGGAACGGTCTGGGTGTGCGATGCGGACACTCGCCGCGCCGAGCGACGTCAGGTTGTTTCGTCGGCCACCGCCGAAAACCTGGTCCGCATCGATTCCGGCCTGCGCCCCGGCGAGTGGGTCGTTTCCGATCCCGCCGGTCTCCGCGAAGGTGAGCGCCTCAAACCCCTTTTCAACGAACGCCCATGATCTCCTGCCAATCCATCAGCAAATCCTACCGCAAGGGCGCGAACACCGTGACCCCGCTGGAAAACCTGAACCTCGAAGTGCCGCGCGGTGAGTTCCTTGCGCTCATGGGGCCGTCGGGTTCGGGGAAAACCACGCTGCTCAACCTCATTTCCGGCATCGACTCGCCGACCACCGGCACGCTCCTGATCGATGGCGAGAACATCTCGGATTTTTCCCGGAAACAGCTCACGAAATGGCGCTCGCGCAAGGTCGGCTACATTTTCCAAATGTATCATCTCATCCCGGTTCTAACCGCTTTCGAAAACGTCGAGCTACCCCTCCTGATCACGCCGCTGAGCCGAGCCGAGCGACGAAAAAAAGTGGAGGAGGCGCTGGATCTCGTCGGCCTGATGGATCGCTCCCACCACACGCCCGCCGAGCTTTCCGGTGGGCAGGAGCAGCGCGTCGCCATCGCCCGCGCCCTGGTCGGAGATCCGCCGCTGCTGGTCGCCGACGAGCCGACCGGCGACCTCGACCGCGAATCCGCCAACGGCATCCTTGCGTTGCTCCAGTCCCTTTCCCGCGACAAGGGCAAGACCATCGTGATGGTCACCCACGATGCCCGCGCCGCCGCCGCCGCCCACCGCACGCTGCACCTTGAGAAAGGCGTGCTGCTTTCCGAAGACCCCAACCTCGTCCACCCATGACCGCCCTGCTTTCCCTCGCCATGAAACAGCTCCTCCGCCACCGGCTGCGGACATCGCTGACCGTGCTCGGAGTCGCCTCCGGCATGTTCCTTTTCACCGCCGTGGAAACGCTGCAAAGCTCGCTCGGTGCCGCCACGGAAGAAACCGCGGCGGATACTACGCTCGTAGTATATCGCGAGAACCGCTTCTGCCCCGCCGCCAGCAAGCTGCCCGAGCATTACGCCGGACGAGATCCGCCGCATGCCCGGCGTGCGCGAGGTGATACCGATCCAGATCGTCGTGAACAACTGCGGCGCGAGCTTGGATGTGATTACTTTCCGCGGCGTGCCCGAGGGGATGCTGCGGAAATTCGCGCCGGAGATCGAGATCATCGCGGGCGATGAGGCGGAGTGGGTGAAACGTGACGACGGCGCGCTGCTCGGCGAGCAGTTCGCGAGACGCCGCGGCCTGAATCCGGGCGACAAATTCGATGCCGTCGGCGTAACCGTCCACGTGGCAGGCATCATCCGCTCGCCGTTTCCTCAGGATAATAATGTCGCCTATGTGAAGCTGCCTTTCCTCCAGCAAGCCTCGCGCACCGGGCTGGGCGTGGTCACTCAGTTCAACGTCCGCGTTCACCGCTCCGCCGACCTCAAGTCCGTCGCCGCCGCCATCGACGAGCGCTTCAAGTCCGACCAATCGCCCACCGACACGCGCCCGGAGAAAGCATTTTTTGCAGAAACCGCCAGCCAGCTCATCGAGCTGATCGGCTTCACGAGATGGCTCGGCCTCGGGGCGGTGATCGCGGTGATCGCACTGGTAGCCAATGCAATCCTGCTGATGGTGCGCAGCCGCGTGAAGGAAAACGCCGTGCTCCGCACCCTCGGCTATCCGGCGCGCGCGATCATGTTTCTCGTGGTCAGTGAGGGTGGATTGCTCGGCCTCGCGGGCGGCATTCTCGGAGCCGGCCTCGCGTGGGGTTTCCTGCGTTGGCAGAGCTTCACGATGGGCAGCGAGGGTCACACGCTTGCCATTCTCCCGGAAATTTCCACCGCGCTCCTAGCTTCTGGCGCGGCGCTTGTGCTCGGGGTTATCGCCTCCATCCACCCCGCGCTTATCGCGATCCGCCAGCCCATCGTGAAATCGCTCAGGTCATGAGAGTTTACCGCAAAGGCGCAAAAGCCGCAAAGGGTCGCAAAGCCGGGACGACAGAGTCATTTTGAAGTTTAGAATTTAAAATTTAGAGTTTCATGCTCCCTCTCACCTACGCTCTCCGGAACCTTTTCCGCGACAAGCCCCGCCTCCTACAGACGGTCGGTGGGTCGGCGCTGGTGGTGTTGCTGGTGATCGCGGCGACGGTGCTGAACGGCGGTATGAGCCAGGTGCTATCCGCTTCGGGATCGGAAAAAAACGTGATCCTGCTTGGTGCGGGCAGCGAGGAAAGCATCCAGCGCAGCGAGGTCAGTGCGCTGCTTGGCGGAATCGCGGAGGCGGGCGTGAGCGGCGTTTCCAAGACCCTCGGCCGCCCTGCCGCCTCGGTGGAGATCCATTACATGACTTATCTGTTGGACAAGGACGGACGGAAAGGGCAGGGGCTTTTTCGCGGTATCACGCCCCGCGCGCTGCTTGTGCATCCCGAGGTGCGTGTTCTCGAAGGCACGTTCCCGCGCTCCGGCGAGGTGATGGTCGGTCGGCTTGCCTGGCGGAAACTCGGTGTCCCGGAGTCCTCGTTGAAACCGGGGGAGAAAGTCACCATCGACGGTTCCGCGATGACCGTTTCCGGAACCTTCGCCGCGCCCGGCACCGTGATGGAATCCGAGGTCTGGGCCGCGTTGGGCGACCTTCACATGCTCGCCCAACGTGAGACGGTTTCCTGCGTCGTGCTCCGCATGGACGAGCCCGCCGATTTTTCCGAAGCCGAGCTTTTCGCCCAGCAGCGGCTCGATCTGGAGCTCGTGGCGCTGCGGGAAAGTGATTACTACGCGGCGCTCAGTTCTTTTTTCAAACCGTTGCGCGTGATGACATGGATCACCGCCGGGCTCATCGCCGCGGGCGCGGTGTTCGGCGGGTTCAACACGCTCTACGCCGCCTTCGCCTCCCGCATCCGCGAGCTCGCCACCCTCCAAGCCATCGGCTACGGGCGCGGTGCGATTTTCCTGAGCCTCGTCCAAGAAAGCCTCATCGCCTGCCTCGCCGGGACGCTGCTCGCTTCCGTCGCCGCCATCTTCCTGCTCGATGGGCGGACGATTCCGTTTTCCATCGGTGCCTTCACGGTGTCCATTTCCCCGCAGGTCGCGCTCACGGGTCTGGCCACCGGCTGCCTGCTCGGCATCCTAGGCGCGATCCCGCCCGCCATCCGCTGCCTGCGCCCGCCCCTTCCCAAAGCCCTGAGATCCTGATAGAAAATCCGATATGAAAATCAAACACCTGCTCGCCATCGCCGTCCTTGCCCTCGCTTCCTGCGGGAAAAAGGAAACCGCCGCCGCCGTCGAAACCGCGCCACCCTCCGCCGCGTTCGATTCCTATTTCAGCGACCAACCCATCGCCGAGCCTCAAGCGATCCACGTGGCGCGCAACGGCGCGAAGCCTGGCGACGAGATCATCATCAAAGGCCTCATCATGGGTCGCGAAAAAGTCTTCGTCGATGGCCGCGCTTCGTTCCTATTAGGAGATCGCGAAAAGCTCACACCCTGCAACGAAAAGGGCGGCGACGATTGCCAGACGCCATGGGACGCCTGCTGCGATTCCAAGGAAGCGAAACGTGAAGGCATCGCCTCGATCCAGATCACCGATGCCGACGGACGCGTCCTTTCCGGCGGACTCAAGGGAGTGAAAGGCCTCAAGGAACTCAGCGCCGTCACCATCAGCGGCATTGTGGATCAGAGCACGACGCTGGAGAATCTGGTAGTCAACGCGAAAATCATACACGTCTCGAGACCGTAAGCGTTGCCCGATGACCGCCCCACGGAAAAGCCCAGCAAGACTGATTTTTTTGTTGTAGCTTGCAGACAGGATTGCTTTGGCTCTTGGAGCGGAATGAGGAAAGTTATCCGCTAAGCTGAGCGCTATTGCGCGATCGGTATCTTCCGTGTGTTGGTTGCGTGGCCACAAACTTGCCACGCCACAGCGAAGTCCTCGTTACTGATGATCCGCTTTACGAGGTAACGGTTGTGTGGTTTCTAGGTCACGTTGCACCGGGAAGGTGGCGCATATCTGCTAGGCATAATTCAAGCGCCGAGAGCCTTTTGCATTTGCTCGCGCACGGTGGTGAGGCGTTTCACATCGCCGCCGCCGACTTCCGCGGTGGACCATCCGGTGAAGCCGATTTCATCAAGGCCCTCCCGCACCTTGTCCCATGGCACGTCGTCCTCGGGGCTGGTGATGTCCGTGAATTTGTTCTTCGCGCGGCTGAATCCCTTGATGTCGAGCTTCACGGCACGACGGCCGAATTGCCGGAGCCATTCCAACGGCTGGCCGTATTTCCAGTGGTTGCCGATGTCGTAATACATGCCGACCCACGGGCTGTTGAAACTGTCCACGAAATTCACAAACCGCTCCGCGCCCTGCTCGGCGGGCTTGTCATGGTCATACATCATCTGGTTCCAGACATTCTCGAACAGGATCATCTGCCCGAGCGACGCGGCAAGCGGGATGCTCTTCTTGATTTCCTGCCGGCAACGCTCCTCGATCTCCTCCGCCGGGCCGTCACCCCCTTTGCCCACCACGATCAAAATGCTGCTGCCTCCTATGGCGTGGGAAACGCGGATGCAGTGTTCCATGTTCGCGCGGGCCTTGTCGCGTGTCTCCTGCTGCGGGTCGGTCAGACGCTTGTTCCAGTGCGCATGGTTGATTGCGCAGTGGCAAAACACACCCGACTCCCGCACGGCATCGCGCGCCTGCTCCGGAGTGAAATCGCCCGCCTCATCGAAATCCACTCCGTCGAAGCCGGCCTCGGCGGCCATCTTCAGCCGCTCGACGATGGTGAGCTTGCTAGTAATCCCGGCGTCGTCCTTCGTCTCGCGGGCGATCATGCTGAGTTTGCAGGAGAGCAATATGCGGCGGTTCGAAGCCGGGCGGATGATCGCCGCATGATTCTGCGCTTTGATGGTGGTGGTGAGCGCGGCGGTGGCGGCGGCTCCTGTGGCGAGGAAGTGGCGGCGGGTGAGATGGTTCATTGGTGGGGATGTTGAAGCTATTCCAATCACGCCTTCACAAAGTGCAAGCCCAATCAAGCTTGAGAGCATGTCATAGGCGGCTGACGCGCATCCGCTCGGCGGTGATGAGGGATTTGAAACGGGAGTAATCCTCTTCACGTGTGCCGGAGAGCAGGCGGTAAGTGTATTTCGGCCAATGGCGCATTTCCTCCAGCGCGTTGGTCATGCGCAGGGCGATGACCTCGGCGCTGTCGGTGCCGCGGCCGGAGAGGCGGGCGTGCAGCTCCTCCTCGCTGGCGGGCATCACGAAGAGGTCGATGGCGCTGAGCCGGATCTCCTCGTCCGCGCAGGCGCGCACCTGAGCCGCTCCCTGCACATCGAGATCCATCACTACGTCCGCACCTTGCGAGAGGCGTCCGGTGACCTCGGATTTCAGGGTGCCGTAGAGATTTCCGTGAACTTCCGCGCTTTCAAGGAAATCCCCGGCGTCGCGTTTCGCGAGGAATTCCTCGCGGGAAAGGAAATGGTAATCACGCCCACCCACTTCGCCGGGGCGCGCGGGACGGGTCGTGCAGGAAACGGAATAGCCCGCCTCGCCCTCATCCGCCAGGCGCCTGCAAAGCGTGGTTTTCCCCGAACCCGATGGCCCCGAGACCACCAGTAAAATCCCTTTGCGTTGCGACATGGCAGTGAGGCTGGATGGAATTTTCAAATTTCAAATTTCAAAATTCAAGGAAGAGAAAGAAATATCGCGAATCCGGCTTTGCCAAGGCTACGACGGACAGGTGGACTCGTGTCACCAAGCGTTTGGAGGAGAAATACAAGTTGGATTCGCGTCCTACGCCTCCCAATCACCAACCGCAAATTCTGTGATTCAGACAGGCAGGCCGTAAATTCCAGCCCTTTTTCCCGGGCGGGTTGGCGGGATCAGCTCCGGAGAGCGGGTTTTACGACCGCACGCGGTCACGGACTGAGCGGTGGTGGAGGCTTAGTTGATGTAATTACTGCGTGCGATCATGGTAGGGAGGCTGCCGTGGCTAATTCGAGCGGATGCAGGGTAATCGCACCGGAACTGCCTAGGCAAGCGGTAGGGAAAAATCATTCGGGTGGTGAACTATTTCGGAATAAAAGGGGTGCCCATGTCGCTCATACCTGTGCATGGGCGAAAATCATTTCCCCGGCAAAAAACACACAGATACCATGAAAATCGTCCGCAAAACCAAGAACGGAGAAAGACGCGAAGCCCTTCTCAAGGAATATTTCATCACCGCCTCCCTCATCGCGCTGCTCAAGCGGGTCGGAGAGGAAGCCGCGAAGGCCGCACCTCGCCGTGCAAAGACCGCTGCCCTTGCCAGAGTCCGGCATTAAGGAACCAGCAACAGCCAGCATCTCGATTTTCGGATAAATCAGCTGAAAAAGGGGTTGCGTGGCGACCAGTTTCACCCCTACTTTCACCGCCCGGCGGCAACGCGGGAATGCGCGGTTAGCTCAGTGGTAGAGCACCTCCCTGACACGGAGGGGGTCACTGGTTCGAACCCAGTATCGCGCACCATTCTTACGCCCGCGATTCTTACGCCCGCGATTCTTACGCCCGCGATGTGTTTGGCATTCGCTTGATTTCTGGGTGCAGCGCCTTTTTGCTAATGCCGTGAACGCGCTGCCGCCCGACCCCAAGGAAATTTCCGCATTGTTGCGGCTACTTGACGATGACACTCCCGAGGTGCGTGCCGTTGTCGCGGGGCGGATCGCGGAGGTGGGCGGGGATCTGAGCGAGATCCTGCCTGACATGGCGCGCGACCTCAGCGGGCGCGAGAAGGAGTTGCTCGCCTCCATGCTCCTGCCGGCGCGGAGAAAAACCCTGCGCGAGGAGTGGATCACGCCCGGCTTCGGCTCGGCGGGGCTGGGCGATGACTGGGAGCTTTTCGAGAGCCACCTGCGGCTGATCTCCGATTTCCTCCACGACGGGCTCTCGCTGCGGCAGCCGCTTTCGGACGCGATCGATCTCCTCGCCGAGGAGGCGCAGGAGGATGGCGTGCTCGGCGCGAACGACCTGCGCGTGTTCCTCTTCGAGCGGAAACGGCTCGGGCCGAACACCACAAACTACTATGATCCCCGTAATTCGGATCTTGCATGGAGCGTCGCCGAGGGCGTGTCGAACCCCATCGGGCTCGGTGTCATCTACATGCTCCTCGGCCAGCGGCTGGGATTTGAGATCGAGGGCATATCCTTTCCCGGGCATTTCCTATGCCGCATCCGCGAGGACGGTTATCCGCTGATCGTCGATTGCTATGACAGGGGCTGCATCCACTCGCAGGCTGTTCTGACCGATCCCACCAACGATCTGGGCCGCGAGCAGCGCCGGGCGCTGGAGGGCAACGCGGATCTCGGAATCATCCTGCTGCGTGTCCTCAACAACCTTATGGATGCCTTCATCAGGCAGGGGCGCGTCGAGGACGCCGCGCTGATCACCGAACTTAGGGACTCCATGGCAACCACGCAGCGCGCGTGAGATTTCGTTTGCCATCTCACCGACCCGAGAACTACCATCTCCCAACCAAAGCCTCGGTAGCTCAGTTGGTAGAGCAGAAGACTCTTAATCTTTTGGTCCTTGGTTCGAATCCAAGCCGGGGTACCAATTTTAATTTCACGGGATTAAGGCTTCGGCCTGCAACATGGGCTTCACACCATGTGGTATCGCCGGGTGGCTCTGATGGGAAACGCCAGGAACATTGGCTCCCAGGGTGTGTTGGAAAATACCCAATTGCCCCCCGACTACCTCGCGATGTCGGTTTTGCGCATGAACCGCCGACCTTCCGCTCGACGGGTGGCCGGACTGAGAGGCTTTCTTAAAAATCGAGAAAAGAAGCATTCAACCACAGATGAACGTCAATGAACGCAGATGAAAAACACAGATATGGACGGACTACGGCATTCTATCCCTCTTCGATCTGAGTATATCCTGTTCATCTGCGGTTGAAAGGACTCTTCACGTCTTGCTGAAGGGAAAGTTTCAATTTTTCAGACAGCCACTGAGTGTCATTCGGCGGCCTCAAGGGTATGCGGATTCACGTCAGGCTGTTTGGCAGGAGTCGGTTCACGGGCAAAGGTGCTTCCGAGCTTTACGGTTTCGGCGAAGAACCCGCCGTTGCGCATGAAGAACTTGCCGCCTTTCACGCCACCCGCGTAGTCGAGGCGGTATTGGCGCCGGGCGATGTCGTCGCCGGTGAAGCGGGCTTTGGTCAATTCGTGCCAGTTTCCACCGGTGTCACGCGCCCACTGATTTCCGTGGTAAGCCATGCGTCCCTGGTAACCGTTGCGATCCGCAAAGTTTTCCAGGAACGAGTGCAGGCCGGTCAGATGCTTGTTTGTCTGCGGGCGGCGGAAGCTGGCGATCAGTTTCCATTTCCCCGCCTCGGGGGCGAAAAACCAGGCGGTGTAAAGGGTGTATCCCAAGCCATCGGGACGGGCGCGGTTGAGGAACCGGTAGGTGGTGCCCGCCTTCCACGGATAAATGAGATAGCTCTGCCCGCCGGAACCCTCGTTGCCGAATTCACCGGTGTGGACGCCCTCGCCTTTTGCCAAAAGCTGGATGCGCTGAGCCTCGGGTATTTCCTTCGGGTTGTCGGTGTGGAAAGGGCTCCACACGGAAAACAAAATCCTCCGTTGGTCCGGGCTGTTCACCTGCATCCCGAAGTATCCTTCGCCGAAGCCATTGGCCATGAAATACGAGCCGATCGGATCCTGCCCCTCGGGCACGGTGATCTCGCTGTGGAAATACTCGATGGTCTTCCCGGCGGGCGCTTCGTAGTTGAGATGCACCGATGGGCCGCGCCGTCCCCAATAGAATCGGTTTTCCGAGGGCTCCTTGACGTAATCGAGCTTGAGCCCGGCCGTTTCGGATTCCAAGACGAGATCACCGACATCGGCGAAGACCGCACCGGTCTTGCGCAGACCCTGCAAATCCACCCTGACATAACCTGCCTGATCCGTAGTGATCTTCCCTAACGGAACATCCCGAACGTCAGCACCCGTGACATCGATTTCAAAGGCGCTCCCGGCGACGGTCGCCCGGAAAACCGAATTCCCATCCGGAACTTTCAAGCGGAGACCTAGGTCGAGCACAGCCGCGCGATCCGCGCGGAAATAGATCGAGAAAACACTCTTATCGTTCTGCCACTGTTTGATCCCGGATGCTTCCACCCGATCCACTGCGCCGGCGGCGGAAGAGGTGAGATAGGAGTTTCCCCCGAGCGGAATGATCCATTGTTCCTTCGCCATCGCGGGGGTGGATCCCGAAAAAACGGCAAAGGTCGCCGCGAGATAGGCGAGGGTTCTTTGAATTTGTGACATCATCATTTGCAGGTTGTTTTGAAGAAATCGAGTGTCCGCGCCAAGCCCTCCCCAAGGCTATGCTGCGGGATCCAACCGGCGGCCCGGAGCTTGTCCACGCTGGCTCTTGAATGCCTGACGTCCCCAGGGCGCTCCGCGGCATGGACGACTTTGGAAGATGATCCCGCAGCCTTAATCAGTTCGTCTGCGAGGTCGTTGATCGTGATCTGCCCGCCGTAGCCCGCGTTGAACACCCCGTGACTCCGGGCGTCTCCGCCGCGAAGGCGAGTGCGCCGGCGATGTCTTTCACATAGATAAAATCCCGCGTCTGCCCGCCATCGCCGAAGACGGTGATGTCCTCGCCGCGCAGGGCTTTCTCGATGAAAATCGGCACGGCGGCGGCATACGCGCCCTTGGGATCCTGGCGCGGGCCGAAGACGTTGAAAAAGCGGATCGCGGCGGTTTCCAGGCTGCCTTGGTTTTGGAACATTCCTAGATAGTATTCGCCGTCGAGCTTGGTGATCGCGTACGGGCTCTTCGGCTCGGGCAGCATGGTTTCGAGTTTCGGCACCGTGGGGTTGTCGCCGTAAACCGCGGCGGAAGAGGCGTAAACGAGTTTCCTCACTCCCGCAGCCGATGCCTCCTCCAGCACGTTGAGCAGGCCGTGGACGTTGATGTCCACGCACTCGCCGGGTTTCGCCATCGACTCCGGCACGCTGACGAGCGCCGCCATGTGGAATACATAATCCACTCCCTCGACGGCTTTCCTCACCAGATCACGGTCGGTGACCGAGCCTTCAATGAAAGTGTGGCGGAGACCCTCCAGATTATGCCGGTAGCCGGTGCGCAGGTTGTCGAGGATGCGGATTTCCTTCGCCAGGCTCTGGTAAAGTTCCGCGATGTGTGAGCCGATGAAGCCGGCGCCGCCGGTGATGAGTATTTTCATGGGATGGGGTGATTGTTTCAGGATTCAGCCGGTGGCCGAGATTTCGCTCCGAACGACATATCTTGGAATACACACCGCGCGGCGGGAAGTCTGTTAGAAAACGTATTCCGCGCGAGCTCCCGGGGGCCGGAGCGCGGTCAAGGCTGGATGCCGAGTTCCCGCCTCACGTCCACAAACGCGCCGACGGCGCGCTCCAGGTCGCCGCGCGTATGGGCGGCGCTGATCTGGGTGCGGATGCGGGCTTTCCCCTGGGGCACGACCGGGTAGCTGAATCCGACCACATAAACACCCCGCGCGAGCATAGCCTCTGCGAAACGGCCGGCCAGCGCTGCATCGCCCAGCATGACGGGAACGATGGGGTGTTCGCCCGGCACGATGTCGAATCCGGCCCCGGTCATCGCTTCGCGGAAATAGCGTGTGTTTGTTTCGAGGGCGTCGCGCAGGTCGGTCGATTCCTTCAGGAGTTCGAGGGCTTTCAGCGAGGCTCCCGCGATGACCGGCGCAAGGGTGTTGCTGAAAAGGTAAGGGCGCGAGCGTTGGCGCAGCAGTTCGATGATTTCACGCCGGCCGCTGGTGTAGCCGCCGCTGGCGCCGCCTAGCGCCTTGCCAAGCGTGCCAGTGATGATATCGACGCGTCCCATCACGCCGCAATGCTCATGGGTGCCGCGGCCTTGTTTTCCCAGGAAGCCCACCGCGTGGGAATCATCCACCATCACCAGCGCGTTGTATTTGTCAGCCAGATCGCAGATCTCCGCCAGCGGGGCGATGAAGCCGTCCATCGAGAAAACGCCGTCGGTGGCGATCAGCTTGAAACGGGCACCCTTCGCATCGGCCTCGATGAGCTGAGTCTCCAGATCGGCCATGTCGCGGTTCTTATAACGGAAACGCATGGCCTTGCAGAGCCGGACGCCGTCGATGATGGAGGCGTGATTGAGCTCGTCACTGATGACCGCGTCCTCCGAGCCCAACACGGTTTCGAACAGGCCGCCGTTCGCGTCGAAACAGGAGCCGTAGAGGATGGTGTCCTCGTTGCCGAGGAAATCGCTCATGCCCGCTTCGAGCTGTTTGTGGACGCCCTGGGTGCCGCAGATGAAACGCACGCTGGCGAGGCCGTAGCCCCATTCGTCGAGGGCGTTATGGGCCGCTTCTTCGATGCGTGGATCCTGGGCGAGGCCGAGGTAGTTGTTGGCGCACATGTTGAGCACGGGCTTGCCGCCTGTGGTTTCCACCATCGAGCCCTGCGGCGTGGTGATCGTGCGCTCGTTCTTGTAGGTGCCTGCGGCGCGGATGGCGTCGAGTTGTGCCGTCAGGTGTTCTTGGAATGCGGGATATGCTTTCATGATTAATTAATGGAATACGGTCCAATCGAGGATGACCTTGCCGCTCATCCCCGTTTGCATGACCTCGAAACCTTTCTCAAACTCATCGGCGCCGAAGCGATGCGTGATCACCGGTTTGATGTTCAGTCCGCATTCCAGCATAGCGCTCATCTTATACCAAGTTTCATACATTTCACGGCCATAGATGCCCTTGATGGTGAGCATGTTGAAAATGACCGTGTTCCAGTCGATCGACATCGGCTCCGAGGGGATGCCGAGCAGGGCGATCTTGCCGCCGTGGAACATGGCTCCGATCATCCCGCGGAAGGCGTCCGGGTTACCGCTCATTTCCAGTCCCACATCGAAGCCCTCCTTCATGCCGAGCTTTTTCCGCACCTCATCTAGGCTGCCCTTGGTGACGTTCAGCGCCACATCGGCTCCGAGCCTCTTCGCTAGATCGAGGCGGTAGTCGTTCTCATCTGTGATGACCACATGGCGGGCACCGGCATGTTTGGCGATCGCCACCGCCATCAATCCGATCGGTCCCGCGCCGGTGATGAGCACATCCTCGCCCAGCAGGTCGAACGATAGCGCGGTGTGTGCGGCGTTGCCGTAAGGGTCGAAGATGGCGGCCACTTCCAGATCCACGTCCGGCGGGTGCAGCCACACGTTGGTCATCGGCACACTGACCAGCTCGGCGAACGCGCCCTGGCGGTTCACGCCGATGCCGACGGTATCCTTGCAGAGATGGCGGCGGCCCGCGAGGCAGTTGCGGCAGCGCCCGCACACCACATGGCCTTCCGCGCCAACGATCTGGCCGGATTGGAATCCGTTCACGTTGGAGCCCACCTCGACGACCTCGCCGACAAACTCATGCCCGACGACCATCGGCACGGGAATCGTCTTTCGCGCCCAAGCATCCCATTTGTGGATGTGCAGGTCGGTGCCGCAGATGCCGGTCTTGAGAACCTTGATGAGCACGTCATTGATTCCCACGGAGGGCTCAGAAACATCCTGCAGCCATAATCCGGGTTCTGCCTTTGCTTTTACGAGTGCTTTCATGGCTGGTGAGTGTTCCGGGATAATGGAATAGATTCCGGTTTACTGGCAAGACCGGATTTCCACTTTACAGGAAATGGCATCCGGTATATCGAACTGTGATGCCCGCCAAGCGCCCTGCGAAGAAGACCGCGCCGCCGCCCGTCGCGGAGACCGCCGATGCCATCAACAAGGATCTGGGGCGCCGCGTGAAGAAGCTTCGCGGCGACCGCGGATGGTCGCTGGAGGAACTCGCCTCCGCCAGCGGGGTGAGTCGCTCGATGCTCAGCGAGATCGAGCGCAAGCGGGCGAACCCCACGCTCAGCGTGACCTACCGTATCGCCCGCGCGTTCGGCCTTTCGCTCCAGGATCTCATCGAAAGCGCGGATTCCGCATCTGCCATCCTGACGATACGCGCCACAGACCGCGCGCAGGTTTTCCGCAAGGACAAGCAATGCCAGATCCGCACGCTCTCACCGCTGAACCTGGAGAAGGATGTGGAGTTTTACGAGCTGCGCCTCCCGCCAAACGGCGCTTTGCGCAGCCAGCCCCACGTCGATGGCACCCGGGAATTCCTGACCGTGGAGGAGGGTGGCGTCGAGCTGCGGTCTGGCCTTTCCAGTGAAACCCTCGGCAAGGGGGACTCCGCCACCTATCGCGCGGACGTCGAACATTCGATCACCAACAAAGAGAAGAATGAGGCGATACTTTTCCTGGTGGTGATCTACCGCTGATGGCGGCTCTTACCGGTTTCGCGAGCGGCGCAGGATTTCCGCGCCGCGCCGCGCCTCATCCGCGCAGGTGACGCGGCGCTGGTATTCGATCCCTCTCGTAAAAGGGAAACGGTTCAGAGGGTCGTGGCGGGGAGGCGGAGGAGGGCGAGGATACGGTCGAGGTCGTCGTTGCCGTAGTATTCGATCTCGATTTTGCCCTTTTTTGCAGCGTGCTGGATAGAGACGTGGGTGGCGAGGTGCTCCTGAAGGCGCTTGGTAAGTTCGCGGACGTGGACGTCGATTTCGCGGGGGGCGGTTTTCTTCGGATCGTTGCCGGAGTCGGGGTTGGCGAGGAGGGACTGGGTGAGTTTCTCGGCGGCGCGGACGTTGAGTTTGCGGCGGATGATCTGGTCGGCGGCGAGCTTCTGGCTGTCGGCGTCCTTGAGCGCGAGGATGGCTTTCGCGTGTCCGACGGTGATCTGGCCTTGGGCGAGGTGGGACTGGATGTCGGGATGGAGATCGAGCAGGCGCATCGCGTTGGCGACGGAGGCGCGGGACTTGCCGACGCGGGTGGCGATCTCCTCCTGTTTCAGCGTGAACTCTTTGGCGAGGCGGACGTAGCCGGCGGCTTCCTCGATCGGGTTGAGATCCTCGCGCTGGAGGTTCTCGATGAGAGCCATTTCCAACACATCGCGGTCGGACGCGACGCGCTCGATGACCGGCACGGTGGCGAGGCCGAGCCTGACCGAAGCGCGCCAGCGGCGCTCGCCGGCGATGAGTTCGTATTTCCCGTCCACCAGGCGCGCGATGAGCGGTTGGATGATGCCGTGCTGGCGGATGGAATCGACGAGGTCGTCGAGGGGGGCGTCCATGAACTGGTTGCGCGGCTGGAGGGGGGAGGCAACGACGTTTCCGATGGCAATGTCACGGACGCGCGGTGAGTCTGCGGCGGAGTCGGTTGTTGGCGCGCCGGGCAGGCTTTGGTTTTTTTTGATCAGGGCGCCGAGGCCTTTGCCGAGTACTTGCTTTGACATGGGAGGGGGAGTGTGCGGATTCGGAGGGGGGAGGGGAAGATGAATTGGGGTGCGAAGTGATTTTTTTGAAAATTTTTGCACGATGGTTAGGAAACCTGTGACATCGCGAGCACTTCATCGGGTGAGTATCCCTGCTCGCGGAGGATTCGGATGGAGCGGGCGGCGTCGCGTTTTGCGAGGCGCTTGCCGTGCTCGTCTCGGACGAGGGCGTGGTGCAGGTAAAGCGGTTCGCGCAAACCGAGGATGGCCTGGAGCTGGCGGTGGATGTGGGTCGCCCCTAACAGATCCTCGCCGCGGGTGACGTGGGTGATTTCCTGGAATTGATCATCGACGACGACCGCAAGGTGATACGCCACGCCGATGTCTTTCCGCGACAGCACGGCGTCGCCGTTCACCGAGGTGTCCACGCGGATTTTTCCGAAGCGGAGATCGCGGAAGGAAAGATCGCCATGGATTTGCGCCGCCTTCTCCGCATGGAAGCGCCACGCATAAGCTTCCCCGGTGGTGATCCGGTCATTCGTTTCCGCTATGGAAAGCGAGCGGCAGGTGCCGGGATAGATCGCTGCGTCGGAATCATGCGGAGCGGAAAGGGCGGCCTGGATGTCCTTGCGTGTGCAGAAACAGGGATAAGCGAGACCCATGGTTTTCAGCGTTTTCAGGGCGTCCTTGTATGCTTCCCGCCGTTCGCTTTGGAGCAGGATTTTCCCGTCCCAGCGCAAGCCCAGCCATTCCAGATCCTCCTCGATGCGGCGGTAGAATTCAGGCTTCACCCGCCCGCTGTCGATGTCCTCGTGGCGGAGCAGGAAACGACCACCCGCGTCCCGCGCGAGATCATGGGCGACCTTCGCGGCATACACGTGGCCGAGGTGGAGGTCGCCGGTGGGGCTGGGGGCGAAGCGGGTCACTACGCTCATCGGATTATGACTCAAAGTTTCGGGTGCGCCTCTAACAGAAGAAAAATCCAACCGCAGATGGACGCAGATTCACGCAGATGGAAGAGATGGAGGAAAAGAAGCAGGGAAGAAGAGGGCTTTTGCATCGAGCCAGATCATGCCGCGATGACCGGGTGGTCGATTCCTTTCGATGCGTATTTGATCGCCTCCACGATGTCTTCCCTTATGAGATCAGGTATCTCATCGAGGATCTCATCGAAGCTCAGACCGGCGGCGAGCAGGTCGAGGATATCGGTGACGCGGATCCGCATCCCGCGGATACAGAGTCTGCCCCCGCACTGCTTGGGGTCGACCGTGATGGTATCGTTGAGGTGGCTCATACGGGTATGAAAGTAGCCAAAATGTTGTGAAAAGCGATGAGAAATTGCCACCAGAGCCAGCCGGAGGCGCGTCTCTCCGTCAGAAAAATACGGTGAAGTAGATCACCAGCAACACGCCGAGGCCGAAGCTGAAGGCGTAGGCTTGGAGGTTGCCGGACTGAGCCTTTGTGAAGAGCCTACCCGCGCTGTCGGTGAGGCGGGTGAAACCGCCGACGATGAGCCCGTTGATGATTAGCTCGTCGAGAAAATGCACGATGGCTGCGAAGCCGTCCTGGAGATATTTCACGAGACCCTTTTCGTAGATCGAGTCGAGGTAGAAGCGGTTGCGGAAAAGCGGGATGGAGAGCGGGTCTTTCGTCTTGCCGTTGTAGAGGAGGAAACCGGCGACGAGGCCGAGGATGAGTGTCCCGATGGAGGCGATGAGCACCACGTTGTTGGCGACGTGCTCAGGCCGGATCGCGGCAAGCGGATCGGAGAGGAAATGGTATCCGGACAGGACTGCCATCGCCGCGAGGACGACGAGCGGGATCGACATCAGAGGGCCGACCTCGTGGGCGTGATCCGCGTTTTCGGAGCGTGCCTTGCCGAGGAAGGTGATCACGAAGGCGCGAGTCATGTAGAAGGTCGTCAGGAAAGCGACGAGGACGGCGATGGCGAAGAGGAACTTGTCGCCGTTGTAGGCCGCGGCGAGGATTTCCTCCTTGGACCAGAAGCCGGAGGTCACGTAAGGCACGGCGATGAGGGCAGCGGTGCCGATGGCGAAGGTGATGCCGGTGACGGGCATTTTTTTCAGGAGTCCACCCATTTTCCAGATGTCCTGCTCGTGGTGGCAGGCGTAGATGATCGCGCCGGAGCCGAGGAAAAGCAGCGCCTTGAACCAGGCGTGGGTGAAGAGGTGGAACATGCCCGCCTCACCGGCAAGAAGGCCGACGGCCATGACCATGTAGCCGAGCTGCGAGAGGGTGGAGTAGGCGAGGATCTTCTTGATGTCATCCTGTTGGGTGGCCATCAGCGCGGCGACGAGTGCGGTGGCTCCGCCGATATAGGCGATGGTGGTTCCGGAGAAACCTTCGAACGCCTCGGCGCCGATGGAGAACTGCACGCGGAAAAGCATGTATACGCCGGCCGCGACCATGGTGGCGGCGTGGATCAGGGCGGAGACGGGGGTGGGGCCTTCCATCGCGTCGGGCAGCCAGACGTGGAGCGGAAGCTGGGCGGATTTCCCGACCGCGCCGCAGAACACGCAGAGCAGCGCCGCGCCGAGGATTCCGGCGGAAACCGTCGCGGGGATCTCCATTTCCGAGAACGTCAGCGTGCCGGTGATGCCCCACATCATCAGGATGCCGATCATGAAACCGAAATCACCGATGCGGTTCGTGAGGAAGGCTTTCTTCGCGGCGTCGGCGGCGGAGTCCTTCTGGTACCAATGCCCGATGAGCAGGTAGGAGCTAAGGCCGACCAGCTCCCAGAAGATGAAGGTCATGATGAAATTCGAGGCCAGCACGATGCCGGTCATCGAGAACATGAACAGGGCGAGACCGGTGAAATAGCGGGCCTTCGCGGAATCATCCTTCATGTAGGCCAGCGAGAAAACATGCACCAGCAGGCCGACGCCGGTAACCACGATCATCATGCCGGTGGAGAGCTTGTCCAAGGTGATGCCGATATCGATCTGGAAATCCCCGACCGTGGCCCAGGCGTAGGCGAGGCTGTCCTCCTTCCCGAGCAGCAAAACGGCGATGACGAAGGTCGCGGCGGCGGAGGCGGTGGAGACCCAATGCGCGATCCCGAGCTTGCGCAGGAAAAGCTGGTTCGAGACGGCGGCTAGGAGAGGAAGGATGAGGAGGAGCCAGGGCATGACGGTGCGCGGGGAAGATGGGGGGAGATGCCCCGGGTTTCCAAGCAGGAAATGCGCCGCGAATGTCCGCTTGCCCGTATGGTGATTTTGATCGAACCTCGGAGCCGTGGAAATTCCCGGAGAAAGCCTCAATCCCGCCGCGCACACGAATGATGGCTTTTTCAAGGCGATTTTCTCGCAGCCGGAATACGCCATCGCGTTTTTCAGGAGCCATTTGCCGCCCGCGATTGCGGCGGAGACGGATTGGACGTCACTGGTGGTTCTCCCGGGATCGTTCGTGAAAACAAGCCTCCAGCAGGTGCACGCTGATCTGCTTTTTTCCGTCCGGATCGGTGGCTGCGGGACTCTGCTCTATCTTCTATTCGAGCACCAGAGCAGTCCCGACGCGGCAATGCCGCTGCGGTTGCATGGGTATGTCACGGAAATCCTCAGCCGACACCACAAAACGGAAGGGTTTCCCCTGCCTCCGGTTCTGCCGATCGTGTTTCACCAGGGGCCGGAACCATGGAATATCACCACCTCCTTCGCGGATCTTTTCGAACTGCCGGAAGGGCTTTCCGCCGGGCTTCTACCATTTCTTCCGAAGTTCGAATACGAGCTGATCGATCTGACCCGCATGGATCCGGATACCGCTGAGGACGACACCCGGATTCGCGCGGTGCTGCAGCTTATGAAATTGGCCAGGCAGAAGGAACTGCTGCGTTTTTTCCAATGGCTCGCCGGCTTTCCGGCCAGCGAACTGCCCGATAACCTGCTCGGCCTGATGCTGCTCTACGCGCTCTATGCGGACAGTGACCTTGACGCGCGGCAAATTTTCCATAACCTTTCCTCGAACCCTGAACTTGAGAAGAACGCCATGTCCGTAGCCGAAAAACTGAAAGCCGAGGGCCGTGTGGAGGGTCGTGTGGAGGGACGCGTGGAGGGGCTTTGGATCGGGAAAATTCAATCATTTGAGGAGTTTCTCGAAAAACCGCAAAGTCCGCGTGCGGATCTGGAAGCGATGTGTGCTGCGGAGCTTGAAGTGCGGCATGATGGATTGCGTGCGGAATATGAAAGGCGTTTCAAGCGCCGTTGATCTACCGCGCCAACTTCACCTCGCGGATCAGCACGTCGTTTCCGGCACCGGCGGCGTCGAGGAGGAAATGCCAGCCGAGCTTGGCGGTGAAGCGGGAGTCTTCGATTTTCCAGGTGTGGGTATGCCATTTGTTATCGCCGGGGACGGGCCAGAGGGCGGCTGTGCGGAGGCCGTGGGTGGCCTCGTAGGTGAGGGAGAGAGCGGTGGGGTTCTGGAGGCCGTCGTCAGAGGGGAGTCGTTTGGCCTCGACGGTGATCTCGTAGGATTTCCGCTCGAGATCTAGGAAGGCGGCGTCAGCGAGGAAGGCGGTGCGGAAAACGGGCGGAGTGGCGGTGAGATGGAGGCGGTTGGCTTTCAACTCGGGATCCCAGGGGGTGTCGGAGGGGAGGATCTGTTCGAGGCCGTCGGGCTTGTTCGTTTCGCCGAGGGTGATGGAGACGGAGGGGGATTCGACATGGGATTTTGTGGGGGGGGTGGGTTCGGCTTTTTCCGGGATCTTGGCGAGGGCTTCGACGGAGGCCTCGATGAACACGCGGTCGAAGCCTGCGTCACGGGCGGAAGCGGCGGTGGGGATGAGGTGGGCTTCGGTGCCGGTGAGGGTGATGTGGACGGGGGTTTCGGCAGGCAGGCCGTGGTGGGTGAGGAGTTTCCGGACGGCGGACAGCGCACCGGGCATGAGCCGTTCGGTGCCGGGGAAACGGGGAAGGGGCTGAGGGATACGAAATCGAACTGGCCCACCGCGCCGTCGCGGAGGGTGGCGTCGAGGAAGTGGAGGTCGTAGTTGGCGATGGAGATGCCGGTGCGGGCCGCGGAGTTCGCCTGGTGGACGGCTTTGTGGGCGAGGGTGAGCCGCTGCACGTATTCGAAGGCGGAGTTTGTATGGCGCGGATTGAGACCGGCGGGGGGGAGGATTTCGAAATGCGTGACGGTTTCACCATAGCTGGCGGCGAAGGCTTTCGATACGTCCTCTTCGGGAGGGATCAGGGCGTAGATTTCTGTGCCGTTTTCCTTTGCGGTCTTGGCGAGACGGGCGGGCTCCCGGGAGGAAAAACGAATCGAAGGGAGGCCTTTGGTGAAAACGGGGTCACCGCCGGGCGGGAAGGAAAGGCCGATGGGGGATTCCGCAGAAAGGGCGGTGGCAACGGCGAAAAGGAGTGCGAGAGCTTTCATTCGGAGTCTGAGTGGGAGCGGATTTCCATGATCGACTTCCGGTAGTCGTGGACGGCGCGGAGCAGGAGCGTGCCGATGTAGAGGGCGCATATGACGAAGGAGGCGATGAGCACCTCGTCGCCGGAGCCGCTACCCATATTTTCAAGGAACATCAGGACGGGCGGGATCCAGCAGAACAGCCAGAGGAGATCCTCGTTGGAGAGCGAATCGGTGATGCCCGCGAGGACGGAGGAGAGGACGACGGAGCCGATGAGGATGAGGACGTAGTTGGAAACGCGCTGCGGGCCGTTGATGCGGAAGACGTTGATGATGACGGCGGGGAAAAGCAGTCCGGCGAGGCAGGCGAGGCCGTAGATGAAAGTGTCGTTGCCGCCGTAGGTCGGTTGGTTGAGGAGGAAGGGAACGGCGGAGATCCCGATGAGCGCGAGGCAGAAAATGAATCCGGAAGCCCAGCCGGGGAAGAGGAAAAAACCGGCGAGATGGCCGAGCGGGCCGCGTTTCGCGAATTTCCGGAAGGTCGGGGCGGCGAGCGGCGCGAATTCCGAAAGGGAGATCGCGAACACCGGCAGCAGCACGACCGTGAAGAAGAAAGGCAGGGTGTCGGCATCCGTGAAAGACATGGAGCCGAGCACGGCGGCGGTGACCGTGACGGCGAGCGAGATCAGGCGGCGGAGTGTGGAGTGGTTCTCCGCGTAAGGGGCGATGAGCGAGGTGCCGGTGGACAGCATGAAAAAGCCGTAGTAGGCGCAGACCGCGAGGTAGATGGAGGTGAAGATCCGCGACTCATCGGTGGCCAGCGAGAAGAAGGAGGACAGGCCGCCGCCGCCCATCCCGCCGAACATCAGCATCATGAGTAGGGAATACGCCCCGATGGGCAGGGCGATCATCGGCAGCACCGAGCGCAGGATGACGGAGGACGAGGCGGAAAGGCCGACAGTGACAGCGGTGAGTGCCGCCGAGCTGAGGAACAGCACGGCGAGGAACACGATTTCCCCGACGAGGTTCATGCCGCCGAAGAAGTAGCGGAGGATGAGGTAGGGGATGATGGTGACCAGCAGCAGCGCGGACTGGCTGACGATGGACGCCCATTTCCCCGTGACGATGCGCCACGCGGAGAGGCGGGTGAGCACCATCATGTCGATGGTGTTGCCCTTCACCTCCGAGGACAGGGCGGTGATGCCGCGCATCGGCTGGATGATCAGCACGGCGATGGAGAAGAAGATGAAGATGATGTTCGAGATCGTGCTGCCCGCGCTGTCTGAGGAAGCGGCGGCTCCCGCGGAAAGCAGGATCACGCCGAGGATGATCTGGAGCGCGAGGAACACGCCGACGAAGGCCTTCGTGCGCATGCCCTGCCGCAGCTCCTTGACGAGCATGGGGGAGAGGCGGTCGGGGAAATCGAAGAGGTGCATGCTAATTTTCAACTTTCAAAATTCAATTTTCAAGGAAGAGGCTCCTTACGGATCGTAGGGTGGTTCCTGGGGGAGGAGGCTGGCCTGCGGGGGGAGCGGGGGCGGGGTGGCGAGGGAGGGCTGTTTTTTTTCGAGGTTGGCGAGGATGTCGATGAAGGCGTCCTCTAGGTTGCGTTGTTCGCGGTGGAAATCTACGACGCGGAGGTTGTCTTTCACCATGCGGGCGAGGACGTCGGCGGCCTTGTTCGGGTCTTCGGTGTCGATGCGGATGCGGCCGCCGTTCCTGCGGGACTCCAGGAACTCGATGTTCGGCTGGAGCACGGCCCAGTCGGAGAGCGCCTGCGGATCGCCGTCGAGCTGCACGTCGTAGAGCACGCCGCCGAGGATGTCGGTGGATTTTTTCAGCGATTCCGAATCGCCGTGGTGGACGATGCGGCCGTTGTTGATGAAAAGCAGGGAGTCGCACATCTCGCCGAGTTCGGAGAGGATGTGGGAGGAGATGAAAATGGTTTTGCCCTCCTTGGCGAGCACGCGGATGAGGTGCTTGAGCTCGACGCGCGCCTTGGGGTCGAGACCGGCGGCGGGCTCGTCCATGATGAGCACCTGGGGATCGTGGAGCAGGGAGCGGCCGAGGCAAAGGCGCTGGGTCATGCCCTTGGATAGCTTGTTGGAAAAGCGGTCGGCGAGCGGGACGAGGTCGGTGAAATCCATGACCTCATCGATGCGCTGGCGGCGCTCCGCGCCCTTGTAGCCGAGCGCGCGGGCGTAGAAGTCCAGGTATTCCAGGACGGTCATGTTGTCGTAGTTTCCGAAATGGTCCGGCATCCAGCCGATCAGGCGGCGGACTTCGGCGGGGTGGTGGGTCACGTTGATCCCGCAGATTTCGGCATGGCCCATGGTCGGGTAGTCGAGCGATGCGAGGATGCGCATGGTGGTGGTCTTTCCCGCCCCGTTCGCTCCGACGAAGCCGCAGACGGAGCCATGGGGTATTTCGAAAGACACGCCATTCACGGCCTGAAGCGGGCCGAAGAAGCGGTAAAGGTTGTGGACGGTGATGGCGGCGTTGCTCATTAAAATTCAAGTTTCAAAATTCAACTCTCAAGGAAGATGTCATTGTTCGGATCTTTTGCGGATCATCGTGACGAAGATTTTTACGAGTTCCTGCGTTTCGGAAATGAGTTTCTGCAGCGCCGCGTGGGTGTCTTCGTCGATGTGGTTGCAATCGCAGATCAGCCTGAGCCATAGCCCTGACTCACGCGCCTCTTTTTACATAGTCTGAGCCTGTAGAGTCGGTCATCCGGACTCACGGCCTCCAACGACTCCACGTAATTCGCAGCTACGGAACCCGATGAGCGGAGGAGTTGTTTGATGTCCGTCCACGAAACCGGATCCCATTTCGTGTCCCGCAGAAACAAACGTGTTTCCAATGCGAAAGCGTAGGTGCGCTCTTCCAAATCGTAAGGCTTCGTATTATCGTGTGGCGTAGGCATCTTTTCTTATTTGAAGGTTGAATTTTGAAAATTGAAATTTCAGCGCGCGATGGGGCCGGTGATGACGGTGTCCGACAGCCAGTCGATGCCGGGGTGTGTTTCGATGGCGGCCGCCTGTTTCGCGAAGGCGATGTAGCTGTCGTTGCGGTCGGAGACGCGGCGGAGGAAGGCCTGGTTGCGGTCGGTGAAGCGTTTGGCGGTGTCGTTGAGGAGGGGCTGCACCATGGTGGGATCGACGGCGGTGAGCTTGGCGGGCTTGCCCTTGGCGATGTTCTCGCCGCGGTGCCATTGGCCGGAGGGGTCGCGGTAGAGGATCGTTTCGATGGGGAAATCGAAGGTGGAGACGATGGTGCCGGGGTCGTTGGTGGCCTCGATGCGGCCGCGGGTGGGGAGCACGGCGGTGACGAGCTGGCCTTGCTCGGAGCGGCTCTGGAACCAGTTTCCGCTGGCGAAGACGCCGCCGGCCGTGGGCTGGAGATCGTAGTTCCCCGAGGCACCGAAGGAGGTGAAGCGCGCCCAGCGGCTTTTGGCGAGTGGTGTTTGGGCAACGAGGGCGGGGGTTTCCACGGTGAACGAGGGCGAGGTCATCACTCCGCTGCGGGAAAACTGCTCTTGCTGAATGAAGGCGGCGTTCTGGTTTCCGTCCGGGCGGACTTCCATCAGGGTGATGCGTGTGCCTTTCCCGCCGAAGCCGTCCTCGAAAACAATGAGCGCGATGAGGATGAGCGAGGTGCCGATGGAGATCAGTGGGGTGGTGACAAAAAGTCGGTGGCGACGGCCTGATTTCGCGAAGACGAAGAGGTTCACCGGCCCGACGAGGATGCCGAAGGCGAGGAGGATGAGGACGAAGAGGATGTAGTTGAACGATTTCTCGCCGAAGGCTTTCTGGAGCGGCCAGTTGGAGTCGAAATCGCTGGTGATGGCGGCGAGGCGGTGCTTGGTGGAGCGCTTGTTGTAGGCGAGGTTGACGGTGTCTCCGGCGTTGAGGCGGAGATCGGTGGCGATGGATTGGATCTGAATTTCCCCGAAGCCGGGGTCTTCGGGCAGGCCGAGGGAGGCGGGGCCGGGGTTTCCGCTGGAGTAAACGACAAGCTGTCCGCCGAGACGCACCCATGAGGTGATGGCGTTGCGCGGGCCGGGCGGAACATCCGCCCAATCGGTCTCGGTGAGCATGATCGTGTCGAAACCGGAGAAGGCGCGCCAGTCGTCGGGCAGTCGCTTGGGATCGAACTTGGAGGAAAAGCCGCCGCGGCTGCCGCGGTGGCCTGAGTAGCCGCGTGAGGTGGCCTCGGAGTCAAGCGAGGAGCCGTTCGGGCCGTAGAGGGAATCGCTGAGGAGGACGCAGGGTGAGTTCGGGGAAAAGATCGAGTTCGCGGTGCCCTGGGTATTTCCCATCGAGCCGCTGAGTTTGACGGTGAAATTGGGGTAGTTGTGGTCGCCGTTCTGGACGGCGAGCGGCACGAGGATGTCCGCGACGACCGTTTTTTCCGGAGGGGCGAGGTAGGAAAAATTCGACGAGGCGGTGATGCCATCGCGGAAATTCGTGGAGTCGCTGAAATTGAGGAAGATCCGGTGCGGGATCTTCTGGTTGTTGACGATGGTGACGCGGACAGGGTGGTAGCCGCCGAGGCTGGGGTGCGAGAACAGCGCGGTGGCCTCGATGTGGGTGTCGGTCTTCGTGTCGGCGACCTGGCGGAAGAGGGTTTCCTGGGCTTGGAGCGGGAGGAGGGAAACGAGGAGAGCGAGGAGGAGGCGGCTCATATTGATCTATGGATGGGAAGATAAAGAGGGGACTGCAAGTCCCCTCGACGGACTGGGACAGCATGTCCCAGCCACGGTTCGTTACGCGGGGACGAGGGTTTTCGGGGTGGGGGAGTCCTGGAAGGGCACCTGTTTGAGGAGGGTGGCGACGACGGAGTTCGGCGTATGGCCGTCCACGCGGGCGTTGTAATCGAGCACGATGCGGTGGCGGAGCACGGCGGGGGCGATGGCTTTCACGTCCTCGAAGGAGGCGTTCACGCGCTCGTGGAGGAGGGCGCGGGCTTTCGCGGCGGAGGCCATGGCGAGGGCGGCGCGCGGGCTGGCACCGAAACGGATCAGCGCAGCGGTTTCCGATTGGCCGGGGTGGGTGGAATCGACGAGGCGGGCGATGTAGTTCGCGACGACATCCGGCATGTGGATGCGGCGCACGAGGGAGAGTAGCTCGCTGAGCGTCTCGCCGGTCATGATCGGCTCGACGACCGGCTCGGTGCCGATCTCGCGGTGGGAAACGATGCGCTGAAGCGTCTCCACATTGTTGCGGGTGATCTCCAGCTTGAAAAGGAAGCGGTCGAGCTGCGCCTCGGGCAGCGGGTAGGTGCCCTCGAGTTCGATGGGGTTTTGCGTGGCGAGCACGAAGAATGGCAGCGGCAGGTCGTGGGTTTTCCCCAGCACGGTCACGCGGCGCTCCTGCATGGCTTCGAGGAGGGCGGACTGGGTTTTCGGCGAGGCGCGGTTGATCTCGTCGGCGAGGACGATGTTCGCGAAGAGCGGGCCGGGCTGGAACACGAACTCGCGGCGGCCATCGACTTCCTGGAGCACGGGGTTTCCGGTGATGTCGCCGGGCAGGAGATCCGGGGTGAACTGGACGCGTTTGTTCTCGAGGCGCAGGAGCTTCGAGAGTCCTTTCACCAGCTCCGTTTTCCCAAGGCCGGGGAGGCCTTCGAGCAGGATGTGGCCGCGGGCGAGGACGCCGGTGATGACCAGCTCGATGATCTCCTCCTGGCCGAAAAGGACGCGGTTGAGGCCTTGGCTGAGGGAGCGGAGATGTTTCGCGGCTTCGGCGACTTCGGTCTCGGTGGCGTAATCCATATCAGGAGGTTTCAGGAAACGGCGGGAGAGCGCAAGAGCGGAGGCGGGCTTTGCTTTATGGAAATTCAACCACAGATGAACGGGATGGACGCAGATGGAAGAATTAGGAATTAGGAAACCGAATCCCGATCCAAGGATATCTTCCTCCATCATCTGCGTTCATCCCGTTTATCTGTGGTTGATCTTCAGTTCGTCAGCTAACGCCTCGACCGCTTCCTTCGGGTGGCTGGCGGAGACGGTGATGCGCAGGCGGGCGCTGCCTTGCGGGACGGTGGGGAAACGGATGGCGGGCGCGAGGAAACCTTTTTCGCGCAGCGTGGCGGAGGCGGCGAGTGCAGTTTCGTTGTCGCCGAGGATGTGGGGGATGATCGCGCTGGGATGGTTCCCGCAGAGGATCGCGATATTCTGGAAAAGCGTTTCGCGTAGCGATTTTCCCTCATCGGAACGGATGATGCCAAGGGCGGCGAGCGCGGCGTGGGCGAGCGCAGGCGGCGGGGCGGTGGTGTAGATAAAGGGGCGGGCGCGGTTCGCGATGAGATCGATCCAATCCCGCGACGCCGCGAGATATCCGCCGGCAAGGCCGACCGCTTTGCTGAGAGTGCCCATCTGGAACGGGATTTTTCCCTGGAGTCCGAGTTTCTCCGCAAGACCCATGCCCTGCGAGCCGAGAACCCCGGTGGCGTGGGCCTCATCTAACAGCAGCAGCGCGCCGTGCGTTTCGCAGACGGCTAGGATTTTCGCGAGCGGGCAGAGATCGCCGTCCATGGAGAAAACGGATTCCGTGATGACGAGGATGAGGGCGGCGGGGTTTTTCGCACGGAGCTTGGAAAGGATCGCGCCGAGCTTCGCGGTGTCGTTGTGGGGAAAGACGCGGAGGGACGCGCCGGACATGCGGGCGGCGTCGATGAGCGAGGCATGGGCGAGCCGATCTAACAGCACGAAATCGCCTTTACCGACGATGACAGGGATCGCGCTGAGGGCGGTGTTGTAGCCGGAGGTGAAAGTGAGTGCGGCTTCCGCTTTTTTCGCGGCGGCGATGGTTTCCTCTAACAGGAGGTGCGGCGCGGCACTTCCGGTTACCAGCCGCGAGGCGGTGGCACCGGCCCCGAATTTTCCGATGCCCTCAATGAAAGCCGCCGCGACCGCCGGATGATGGGCCAGGCCGAGGTAGTCGTTCGAGGCGAAGTTCCAGAGCTCGCGGCCATCTACGAGTGACTCTCGTATCTGTGGCTGGAAACGTCGTGAGATTCCGGAGGAGTTTTCGCTCCGCGAGATCGTCAAGCTGTTGGCGTGGAGTCATTCCGCGGTGGGTCGTTCGAGAGACCAGCGGAGGAGTTTTTCGGAATCCGACCAGATGTTGGGGGTGTTGGATTTCAGGACGACACAGACCACGGAGCGCCCGTTGAGGCTGCCGGTGGAGATCAGGCAGCGGCCCGAGGCGTTGGTGGTTCCGGTTTTCATGCCATCGACAAAGGGCATGGTCCTGAGGAGCCTGTTGGTATTTGTGATGGTGCGTGTGCGGCCGTCGTTGAAGATGAAGGTGTAGGATTTCGTGGCGGCGTAGGAGCGGATCAGCGGGCTGCGGTAGGCGGCGCGGGCGGCGATGGCCATGTCGCGGGCGGTGGAATACTGGTTGGGCTCGGTGAGGCCGTGCGGGTTCACGAAGTTCGAGTTGCGCATCCCGAGTTGCTGGCACTTGCGGTTCATCAGCACGGCGAAGCCCTCCACGCTGCCGCCGATGTCGCGGGCCAGGGCGCGGGAGACGTCGTTCGCGCTTTGCACCATCAGCACCTTGAGCAGCTCGCGGCGGGTGTAGCGCTCGCCGGGCTTGAGGTAGAGCTTGGTCGGCTCGCAGGCGGTGTCGTAGGCGGTGATGGTGACGGGCTTGTCGATGTTGCCCGCGTCCAGCACGCAGAGGGCGGTGATGATCTTTTGCGTGGAGGCGACCGGGCGGACGCTGTCGGCATTCTTCGCGTAAAGGTTCCGCCCGCTGTCGAGGCAAACCACCAGCACGCTTTCCGCGAAAACCGGCGGCGGCGGCGTGCGCGGGATCGTCGCGACCCGCACGGACTCCCCGCCTGCCGGGCGGTTCTGAGCTTGGCGCGGCGGAGGGTTTCCACCGCAGGACGAGATGGAAAGGGCGGCGAACAGGCTGAGCGCGAGCGGTCGCAGTGAAGTCATGTGCGGAAGATGCGGGTGGTGGGGATTGGGGTCAAACACGAAGAGGGGTGATGCCACTTACCATAGCCATTGTCGCCGCTCAGGGCAAGACAGGTCATTTGTCGAACCAGTTCGCCGCCAAGAAGCTCCCGGCTTTATGACTTCGGAATACCAGCTCGCCCGGTTCCCATTCCTTGCTGGACAGCGGGGATGGGAAAAATTCGCCAGTCAGTTCGACAAAGCGGAGTGCGTTGTAAAGCGAGCAAAAGCAAGGGAGGTGCATGAAGGGGCGGAACCCAGCCCGGAGGTCAGAAAGTTGAGGCAACGTGGCAGCCACATCATAAATCAGGCATTCTGGGGGAAATGGGGAAATGGAAAGGAAGATAATTGGAGCGGATTTTTTGAAAGGGAAGATAGACTACATTCAAGGTAGGCGCAGATTCGTTTCTGGAAATCCTTCCAGCAAGCCGTATCCGGAGCCGGAAAACCCGGCTGCCCGAAAGACGGCCTCTACAACCAGACCGTGCGTTCCGGCATGTTCACGGGGATCGCCAAACTGCCGGTGCCCGCCGACACCTCCGTCGCGCGCGAGGTGCTGGCATTCCTCCGCGAGGAACAATGCACGGATGCGGAAGCGCTCGTTTCCTATCAGGTTGCGCTCGGCGGCATCGATACCGTCGCGCGCGAGACCGTGTCCGCGTTCGAGAAGCACCTCGCATCCGCCCGCACCGAGCCCGCGTGCCGCATGATGGCGGGCACCATCACCGCCGTCGCCAAACAAATTAAGGATCCCGCGCAATCCAAGGCATGGTTGGAGGCTATGTCCCAAGCCATCGCCGGCCGCTGGCAATACCCGGTGAAAAACGGCAAGCCGCAGCAGGATCCAAGCGCGGCTGCGATCAGGCAGTTGTTGGCGGCCTCTGCGGCTGCCGGAAAGCCCTGATACTTCTGGGCAGCAAGCCGCCGAATGGGAGAAACCGCCGCACCGGAAACCGGTGGCGGCAGCATTACGGATGCACCCTCTCCGACCCCTCGGAGCCTAGCGCGCGGCCCGCATCTGCTACATTTCATAATGCAGAATTTTTTTCATTTTGTGTTCGAGTCATTGTCATTCTGCTGCTCAATAGACAGTAATTCCACGCTAATGGAATCGATCCCCCCAACCAACCAAGGATTATTTATGAAAACACTTCTACTCAGTTCGTTGATTCTTTGCCCTATCATCGCACCCGCAGCCACGCTTGTAGGGCTTTGGGAATTCAATAACAGCTCGAACCTGGCTCAAGCCACCATCGGCAGCGCACTCACGCTCAATGGAACCACCACCTCCACCACTGGAGTGACCGGCAGCGACGGGGCGATCGATGTGGCCACCGGAATCGCCTCCTGGATTTCCGTGCCGAATCCCATCGGCGCGAATGGCGCGAGCGGAACACCCACTCGGACCAACCAGTTCACCATCGTGCTGGATTTCCAGATTCCGGATTTCAAGGATGGTGGGGCGGATAACGGGGCGTTCACCGGGATCTTTGATTTCAGCAACGAGGGGACCGCCGACGCGGACTACTTCATCCGCAAGCAGGTCAACGTGCCCGAGCTTGGCGTCTCCACGCAATGGCCTTATGTCGGCGCGGGTTCGACGGTGGGCGGTGATGGCACTGCCGGCACGGTTCTTGCGGGGACTTGGTATCGCCTGGTTCTCGCTGCCGACGTGGGCGTGGGTCGCTCGGTTTACCTGAACGGGAATCTCGTCGGTAGCCATGGTGCCGGAACTCGGGACTCCGTCAGGCAGTCGATCGACACCGCTCTCCGTGTCATGTGGGACAACACGGAAGTTGAAAACTCGCGTGCAATCATCTCCAACATCGCCCTTTTCGATGATCGTTTGGACGCCACCGAAGTCGCCGCTCTTGGGGTTGCCGGAGCCGCCATTCCAGAGCCCTCCGCCCTCGTTCTGGCGGGTTTGGGCGGCTTGCTGCTTGCCCGGCGGCGGCGCTGATCGCAAATCACCCGGTTGCTCCTTCCCAGCCAAGCGCCGCGCTGGCGAAGTTACTCGGTTCAGGGTTAGCGCTTATGGGGGGCGGCCATGGTCTCCCCGTCCACATAGTCCGCAGGTAGAAACCGCACCATGGGCTCTGCGCCTCCGTCTTCCAGCCAGCTCACCATCACATTGAGAAAAAACTGCATCGGAAACCGGAAGCGGCACCATTTCGGATGCACCCTCTCCGACCCTAGGATCGTAGCGCGCGGCCCCGCATCTGCTACATTTCATGATGCAGAACTTTTTCGATTTTTCTGTTCGTGGTGCCGGCACTAAAACCAATAAATGGAGATTGAAAGCTTCACCTAGCGCTTTCCCATCGAATCTATCCCCATCCAGACTCATGAGACCTAGATCCATTCGCCCTCTCGTTTCCACGCTTGTGATATGTGCCACCGCAGGATCGGCGTGGGCTGCGGACATTTTTGTCTCCGGTAGTCAGGGGGCTGGATTCAATGTGGGAAACGCTAACGGCGGCGCGTCGGGAGTCGCCGGTTCGGGTGGCACGGGTGGTTTCAATACTTCCAATGGAAATCAAGCAGGAGGCCGCGGCGGCAATGGTGTCATCAATTCCACCGCGTCCACCAACAACATCACTCCGAATGCAGACCCCTCGCCCAGCACGCTCTTCAATCTTGGCGCAAGCTCCACGAGCAACGCCTCGGCCACGGGCGACGCGCTGGCCATTGGTGGTGGCGGTGGCGGGGGCAGGGGATCTGCCGGCGATGGTGGTGCGGGTGGTAATGGCGGCACGGGTTTACTGACGATTTCCGGTTCCGGAGTCGATTGGCTCCTCAACGGCAATGCCGCGCCCATCAACCCGATCAATCTAACCATAGGCGGCGGCGGCGGCGGTGGTGGCGGCAAAGCAGTGCATGGAACCCGGAATGGCGGCCCCGGCGGGAATGGGGGAGCGGGAACCTTGATTGTGGAAAGCGCGGCCACGCTCACTACCTTCGGTGCTTTGCTCGGCGGCAATGCCGGGTTCGGCGGCAACGCAAATACCTCCGGCACAGGGCGGGGCGGCAAGGGTGGCAATGCTGGCGCGGGAACCGTTACCATTTCGGCGGCCAGCACCTGGTCGGCAACGACCCTCCAGTTGGGTGGTCAGGGCGGTAATCAGGGGACAAATGCCAACTTGGCGACCAACGGTGGCGGCGGCACTGGCGGGGCGGGAACCCTTTCCATTTCCGGCAGCGGAGCGGTGGTCGCCGCCAGCGGAGCCGTCACGCTCGGTGGCAACGCAGGAACGGGAACCAACGGCGGCGCGGGTGGCAATGGCATTATCAATCTTTTGAACGGCGGCGCGTTGAACACAGCGGCAACGATTACCCTGAGAAGCGGAGGCACCCTTAACATCGGCGGTGCCACGGTCAGTGGCAGCACCGGCGGAACCATCGGCGGTGCGGGCACGGCCATTGCCAACGGCGGGGCGATCCAGTTCAACCAGACCGACACGGTCACCCTGGGTCGCGCCATTTCCGGCGCGGGCACCGTGACCCAGGCGGGTTCCGGCACATCCACCCTCAGCGCCACCAGCAGCTATACCGGTGCCACCAACGTCACCGGCGGCAAGCTGATCGTGGAGGGCAACATCTCCACCAGCACCCTGACCACCGTTGGCAGCGGAGCCACCCTCGGCGGAACGGGCACGGTCGGCGCGACGCTGATCCAGGGCGCGGCGACCCTCGCCCCGGGCGTGTCCGGAGCCGGCACGCTGTCCCTCAACAGCACGACGCTCGGACTGAACGACACCAGCATCCTGAACTTTGATTTCAATCCTCTCAATCAGACAGCAGGCGGTGGTTTCAACGATCTCGTCACGGGAATCACCGACTTCACTCTCGACGGGGTGCTTAACATTACGGCGACCAGCGGCGACTTCCTGGCTGCGACCCAAGGTGCCGCTTGGCGCTTGTTCAACTACACGGGCACCCTGACCGATGGTGGCGTCGCATTCGGCACGATGCCCAGCTTGGGCGCGGGGCTTTCCTGGTCGGTGGACACTTCGGTTGCCAATCAGGTGAATCTCGCCGTCATCCCCGAGCCGAACCTCGCCGCACTTCTCGGTGCTTTCGGCCTGCTGGCGCTGCTGCGCCGCCGCAGGAACTGAACCGGAGGGCAAAGGAACACAGAGGTTTGGGAAAATGATGCGAAACAATTTATGATGTTGCTCCGAGAGCTCCGTCTCTCTGTGGTCAAATTACTTGGAACCCATTTTATATCCGGGTGATATCCCTCCTTCCATGATCAAACACCTCATTTGTCTCGCGGCGATCCTTCCGCTCCTGTCCAGGGCCGATTCCGTCCGGCCCGCAGGAAAACCCAACATCGTCGTCATCCTGTCCGACGACGCCGGTTACAACGAGTTCTCGATGCACGGCAATACCGGCTTTCCAACGCCGCACATCGATTCGATCGCGAAGGCGGGCATCCGTTTCACCAACGGTTACGTAAGCGGCACCGTATGCAGCCCCAGCCGCGCCGGTTTGCTCAGCGGCCGCTACCAGCAGCACTTCGGCCACGAATTCAACATCCCGCCGGCCTACAGCGAAACCAACGGACTGCCGCTTACGGAAACATTGCTGCCCGCCGTGCTCAAATCCGTCGGCTACCGCACCATCGCTTTGGGAAAATGGCACCTCGGCTATGCGCCGGAGTTCCATCCGATGGAGCGCGGCTTCACCGATTTTTATGGCTTCCTACAGGGCCAGCGCTCCTATTTTCCGCTGCCGAAACCAACCCGCCTCAACCAACTGCTGCAGGATCGCGAGCCGCTCGCGGCGGAAAAGTTCGATTACATGACGGATCACCTCGCCGCCATGGCCGCCGGATACATCACCCGCCACAAGGAGCAACCGTTCTTCCTCTACCTCGCCTTCAATGCTACCCATGGCCCCAACCATACGACGCCGGCGGATCTCGAAATGGCCGGCGGCGACAAGATCAAGGCCATGACCATGGCGCTCGACCGCGCCGTCGGCACCGTGCTCGATTCGCTCAGGCAAAACGGCGTGCTCGGCGATTCCCTGGTCTTCTTCCTCAATGACAACGGAGGCGCGGCCGGGCATGACAACACTCCGCTGCGCGGCCACAAAAGCCAGACATGGGAAGGTGGCGTCAGTGTGCCCTTCGCCGTCCAGTGGCCGGCCGCGATTGCCGCCGGCCAGACCTCGGACGTCCCGGTCATCTCACTGGACATCTTCCCCACCGCCCTCGCCGCCGCCGGCATCGACAAGTCCCCGGGCAATCCGCTCCATGGCACCAACCTGCTGCCTTTGATGACCGGCAGGGCGGGGGATCGCCCGCACCGGACGCTTTGCTGGAAGAACGGAGCCGCCTGGGCCATCCGCGACGGCGACCTAAAGCTCGTCGCCGGCAACACGGATCAGGACGGCGGCGCGCCGGAGCTTTTCGATCTCGCCAAGGACCGCCCGGAAAAAAACAACCTCGCATCCGAAAGACCGGACGACGTGAAACGGCTGACCGCGATCTATCGAAAATGGGCGGCCGAGGTGAAGCCAACCCCGTGGGGTCGCGGAGCGGAAGCCGAACGCGAAGACGCCGACGAAAAACCCGCCCGCCGCAAGAAATAGCCGCAACCCGCTCCCCATTGGGAATTTTCCAAGGTTAGCGCTTACGGGGAGCGGCCATGGTCTCCCCGTCCACGTGGTCCGCAGGTAGAAACCGCTCCATGGGCTCTGCGCCTCCGTCTTCTAGCCAGCTCACCATCACATTGAGAAAGCGGCGGATCGGAAACCGGAAGCGGCACAATTTCGGATAAACCCACTCCGCTTCCAGCTGGTCGTCCAACAGCACGACCGACACATCCTCGGGAATCCTCAGGCCGGCCCTCATCAGGTAGGACTGCGCCGTCAGGAACTCCTTCCACTCCAGGAACATCAGGGCAGTCGGCGCTTCGGTGGCAAACGAGGCTTCCAAGATGCGCCAGATCGCATCAGGAGTCCGCGTGCCGCTTGCCGGATTGTGATAGGATTTCACGTAAACCCGGCCCACCTTCTCGATCGCCTCTTTCATCACCCGACCCATCGCGGCTTTGAACGTGTCCGGATGATTGCACAGGGGAAGCACGATCCGCCAGTGCCCTAATGCGGTCAAACGGGCCAGGGCGGCCTGTGCCACCAGCGTGGATCTCACCGCCGCCATCGACACCGGCAGTCCGTCGGTCGTGCCGCCGAGGAAGAAGATCCGCACCTTGCGGCGGATCGCCCATTCGGCGAGCGCCGGCCGGCCGAAAACTGCGATCACCGAAGTTCCCGGCTCCACCTGTATCGTCCGATCCCAGGAACGCTGAGGGCGTTTCACATTCAGGAAATCGATGACCTGATGCACCACTTCCCAGCCCTTTCCCGCCATGCGCACGGAGAGGTCTTCGATCAGCCTGTGGGTGGATTCCGGCAGCATGGCCGGCTCCTTATAGGTGAGGATCAGCAGGCGCTTTGGATCTGCCGGGGATTTCCCCAAGCGAGCCGCCCGGCGCGCCCCGACCACCCGGAAAGCGCATCTCTCGCCCCCGCGCTCCACGATTCCCTCCCCGGCGAGCTTCAGCAGCGCCGCTGCGGCCGTCGGCGCACTCACCCCCAGGTGTTTTGCCAGAACCCTGGCTCCCGGAAGGCGCTCGTCCCAACGGCCGTCCGCAATCTCGTTCCTCAGCGCAACCAGCGCCAGATCCGCCGCCCTTGGTTTGACGATTCGTTTCACCTAGCCGTCTTTATCCCGGGACGGGGCCCGTGCCAACCTGAAATCACCGCTTTCCCGCACCCGTCCCGTTCCCTAGAACGGCAACCCTCGCCCGTGCATCTCCGCATTCACGAATCGAGGCTAACGAACACCCATCTGCTACATTGTTCGATGCAGAAATTTTTCAGATTTCCCATTGCCAGAGATACCCATTCAAGCTGTTTTTTATGTGTCATGAAATACAAACACTTCGGTTTGCTGACGGCTTTGGTGTGCCTAGCCTGTGGCTCTGCAAATGCTGCGCTGATTGCTCATTACACATTCAACGGAACTCTCGCGGATTCCGGGACCAGCGGCGGCACCGCAACCCTTGGCAAGAACGGGAGCCTTTCGTCCACTGTTTCCGCTGTTGGTTCTGGATCCTTGGAACTCCGCAACAACATTGGCACGGACACCTCGGGGCTTGATGGTGCCGTTTCCGGCAACAACTTCGCACTCGGCACGGGTGCCCGCACGGTGGCCTTCTGGATGAAGGCGGAAGGGACTTTGGACACGAGCGCCACAATGATCGCATTGGGCGATTCGGGAACCAATGGCGGGCGCTACGATATTGCTCTGTCCGGCGGGAATCTGCGCCTTGAGGTGCAGGGCGGCGGAACCACCACCTCAGTCGCCCTCGGCGGTGGGAACTGGTTTCATGTCACGGTTGCAACGGCTCTCGGCGGAACGGTTGCCTCGTCGCAGTATTATGTCCACAACACCGACGGCACCTTGAATGCGAGCGGCGCTTTCGGGGGCTCCTCCACGGCGGTCAATACCCGGAACAATCGGCTTCGTATGGGTGACAGCATCCAGGATACCTCCCGCGACTTCTTCGGATATCTTGACGATATCCGCCTTTATGACAGCGTGTTAACTCAGAGCGAAGCTCAAGGGTTGGCGGCAATGTGGTCGCCGGTCCCCGAGCCCACCGCCGCCCTGCTCGGTGCTCTAGGCATGCTCACCCTGCTCCGCCGCCGCCGGAACTGAGCCGTGGCGGCACTTTGCAACGCCAAGTTCATGATTCGTTTCAACGAGCTGTCACTAGCTTGGGACGGGTGCCGTTGCCAACTTGAAATCACCGCTTTTCCGCACCCGTCCTGTTCCGTGGAACTACAACCCTTGTCCGTGAATCTCCGCATTCACGAATCGGGGCAAACGAACGCCTATCTGCTACATTCGTTAATGCAGAACTTTTTAGGATTTCCCGTTGTAAGAGAGCGATTTATCACCACGTTTTAATCCTATGGTTCTGAGTTTATTATCTCAGTTTTAGGTTCATTATCTCCAGTCCACCAAATCATCATTACCAGTACGCATCATGAAACTTACCCGCAATCCGTTCCTCGCCGTCGCCCTCGTTTCCGCCGCCTCGCTGATCACTTCCGCACATGCCGCCACCGCTACCAAGGGCGCCACAGCCGGTGCCAACTGGAGCGCCACCACCGCAGGGGCTTGGTCTGGCGGAGATGGCTCCAACGGTGCTCCCGCCTCTGGTGATGATGTCCTAGTCACTACGGGTTCGGTGAACCCGACATCCAATGTGATCGGTGGCGATTTAAGCTGGAACAAAATCACCATCGACAGGAACGCCCTGGTAACCTTCGACAACAGCGCCGGAGCTACGCTCAATCTTGGAGCAGGCGGCATTACGGTGACCAGCACCGCAGCGGCGGGATCCGGCAATTCAAGTGTGCAGCTCAAGTCCGCCCTGAGCTTGGTCGATCAAACATGGACTATTGCAAGCGGGAAAGGGATTGTCCTGAATTCCGCAAATTACACGGATGGAGGAATCGCCCGCACGATCAATGTCCAAGGCGGCACCGCAGGCACGACAAATGCCAATTTCCGGGTCGGCGGCACGGGAAATGGCACGGTCAATAACACCGGCACCTGGCTGGGCACCAGCACCATCAACATGAAGGACATCGCCTATCAGTTGAATGGCAGCTCGACCAATTTCAGCAACAGCAATGACGCGAACAGCGGGGCATTGCTGACTTTCGATAATGTGCTCTTCTCCACGGGCAATAACAACAGTGCCCGTTCGCTTGCGAGCTCCACCAAGCTGCTAGGAAATATCTCAACCGGTGCCCAGAACGTGGCTACGGGCGCGGGTTACAATCTCATCGGCACCATGGATCTTGACGGTGGCACGCGCACCATTACCACCGGCAGCCAGGCTACCGGCACGTTCAACACGCTGATCTCCGGAGTCATCAGCAACGGCGGCCTGACCAAGGCGGGAACTGGCACCTTGGCTCTGAGTGGCACCAATACCTACACTGGTAACACCACCGTTTCCGCAGGAACACTGGTGGTCAACGGCAGCATCTCCACCAGCAGCCTCACCACCGTCAATACCGGCGGCACCTTGGGAGGCACCGGCACCACAGGGTCTGTGACCATTGATTCCGGCGGCATCTTTGCCCCTGGAGTTGGTGGAATCGAGAGCCTCAACATAGATGGCACCCTGACACTCAGCGCGGGAAGCTTCAGCAACTTTGAAATCAACACGGCAGGGGGCAGCTCCGACCTGGCGATCGCCTCGGCGTTGCTGGCCTTTGGTGGCACGCTGAATGTAACCAACATCGGCGGCCCGCTTGTCCTGAACGACACCTTTAATCTGTTCGACTGGGGCAGCACCTCCGGCGCATTCAGCGCGGTCAATCTTCCCGCTCTCGATCCCGGCCTCAGCTGGGATGAGAGCGCCCTTTACACCAGCGGCGCCCTCACCGTCATCCCCGAGCCGAACGTGGCCGCGCTCATCGGTGGTTTCGGCATGCTCACCCTGCTGCGCCGCCGCCGGAACTGAGCCGTGGCAGCACTTTGCAACGCCAAGTTCATGATTCCCTCAAAAAGCCTTCCGCCACAATGGGGGAGGCTTTGTTTTTTTAAGCCGAAAGTTTCATCATCCAATTAACATCCATGAAACGGCGGGGATTTATCGGGAAAATGGCGGGCGGGGCGGCGGCTGGAGCAGCGGGCATTTCCGCAGCGCAGCAGGAGCCTGCGGTCGTCGGCCCCTTGGTCAAGACGCCGCCGGTGGTGATGGCTCCCCGGCATGATGGCGTGGAGGTGGTGTGGGCGGTCTCCCGGTTGGCGAAGGGACGGGTGGAGTGGAAAGGCGAGGACGGCGGCTCCGGCACGGCGGCGGCCGATGCGTTCGGGATGGTGCCGCAGGGCGAGGAGATCCTGCGGGTGAGGATAGGCGGCTTGAAAGCGGGCGGAAGATACCAATTCCGCGCGATCACCGAGAGCGCGGATGGCAAGGAACGCGAGGAGAGCGCGTGGAGGAAATTCCACACCCTCGATCCGAAGGGGGAGGCGACGGAGTTCGTGGTCTGGAACGACACCCACGAGAACGCGGAGACGATCACCAAACTGCACGCCGCGAGCCCCGGCGGTGATTTCCTGATCTGGAACGGGGACACCTGCAACGACTGGCACCGGGAAGACCGGTTGGTTCCCACGCTGCTGCATCCGGCGGGGCAGGACTTCACCGATGGTCGGCCGCTGCTGCTGGTCTGGGGGAACCACGATGTCCGCGGCAAGTGGGCCTACAAGCTGCCGGATATGATAGCGACGCCGGCCGGCCGCCCGTTTTACGCCTTCCGCAGCGGCCCTGTCGCTGTGATCTGCCTGCACACCGGCGAGGATAAGCCGGACGATCATCCGAGCTTCGGCGGGCGGGTCGCCTTCGGGCCGCTGCGCGAGGAGCAGGGCGCTTGGCTCAGGGAGGTCACCGCGCGGCCGGAGTTCCGGGACGCGCCTTACCGCGTGGCCTTCTGCCATATCCCGCTGCGCTGGAAAAAGGAGCGCGTGATCGCACCCGGCGAATACGGCAACGGCAACTACGACTCCTACAGTAGATCCAGCCGCGAGGTCTGGCATGACGCGCTGGTGGCGTGGAAGGCGCAGGTCATCGTATCCGGCCACATGCACGAGGCGGCGTGGCTGCCCGGCACGGCGGAGTTTCCCTACGGCCAGCTCGTCGGCGGCGGCCCCCGGGCGGATAGCGCGACTTGGATCGAGGGCAAGGCCGATGCCACATCGCTGCGCTTCGTGATGAAAGGCCTGGACGGGAAAGTGATCGAGCGCATCGAGTTCAAGCCGCTGGCCGTGTAGGCGGCGTTTGCGGGATTTACCCATTTTCAAAGCAACATCAACCGATGACAAGCCACCCCATGACACCTCACCGGGGCTTCGCCTTGGTGGCGACGCTCAGCCTGATGATCCTCCTCACGATCATCGCTGTGGCTCTGCTCAGCCTCGCCAGCGTCACGATGCGGAGCGGCGGTCACGGCGAGCTGCAGGCGCAGGCGCGGGCCAACGCCCGCCTTGCCCTGATGATGGCGCTCGGCGATCTGCAGAAGCACGCCGGCCCGGACACCCGCGTCACCGCCAATGCCAACCAGCAAAACGCCGCCAGCCCGAATCCCCACTGGCTCGGAGTCTGGAAAACACGGCCCGATGAGGATCTCGCCGCCGCCAAGCCCGGCTCGTTCCCGATCGGCGCCAAGGGCGGCGATGTTTACCTGACGGATTCCCGCACGCCCAAGGCCGCCGCCAGCCGCTGGCTGGTCAGTTCGCCCGATGCCGCCGGAGCCTCGCCGGACACCGCGCCGGACGATTCCTTCGTCACTCTCCTCGAGACCGGCCGCAGCGAATCTACGGTCAAGGTGCCCAAGCTGCCGCTCGATGGTTATTCCGCCTGCGCGTGGTGGGTTTCCGATGAAAGCCAGAAAGCGCTCATCAACCTGCCGGACGCGCACAAGGAGTCCGCCGCCAGTGCCCATTTCTCCCTGGCCGCCTCGCAGGATTTCGATTTCGAAACCTTCGACGTATCCCCTCCCGCAGGCAAGCCGCTCGCCGGCCTCTCGGCGCTGGATCCGAAGAAACTCAATTCCGTGGTCAGCCTCGAAACCGGCGGCTTACTCCCTGTCGCCGATCCGGAGGCTTTCCGGAAATCCATCGACGAATCCTCGCACCATCTGACCGCCGACTCGCTCGGGCTTTTCACCAACGTCAAGGACAGCGGATTGAAGCGCGACCTGTCGGCTTTCCTCGCCCTGGGAACCGTCGGGAATGATCCGTCCACAGGCCTCCGCGGACTCAATGTGACCGATCCCATCCTGCTCGGCACGCACCACCTCACCACCGGCCCGCGCTTCGGCATCCTCAAGGGTTGGGCCGATCTCGCCGACCAGCTCGACAAGGATTCCGGCGCGGCCGCGATGACCCCGCAACCCCCCAATGTGATATTCCAAAGCTACACCTCATCCGCGCCCGGCGCGATCCGCGACCTGACGAACGTCTCGAAGCCCGCCGTCCAGCCGGTGGTCGTGGAGGCGTCCCTCGGATGGGATTTCTCCCCCTACACAAGGGACGCCTCCGGCGCCGAATATCTGCGCAGCCACATCTATCCGCGCCTCATCCTGTGGAATCCTTTCAACGTCACCCTCAAGGCCACGCGCTTTGTCGTGATGCTGCGCCACCCGATGTATGGATCGTTCACCGCCCGCGGAGTCCAGGTGAATTCGCGGTCTTCCCGCCTCTACTTCGATGATATGTGCGGAACGCCAACGGCCAGGTTCCTCGGTTTCGTCACCGTACCCACGGATTTCCTGCCGGGGGAAACCAAGATCTTCACCCCGTCGGCCACCGCCTCGGGTGGTGCCAGGCTGCATGGGCGCGCCGCGGCGTTCGACCCGTTCAACTATCATGCCAATATCCTTACGTCCCAGCAGATCCCGGGTGTTGAGAATTTCCATTTCAATACCAATACGCTGCTTCCCGCGGAGACGGCGGCCAACCAAAACACGCCCTATGGTTTTTCCTCCAACCTGAACAGCTTCTACTCCAACGGGGGCTTCGATGACGAATTCATCGTCGCCCAAGTGAGCGGCGGGGCGGCGGGCGTGATCAATTGGGGGGCGGTGACCGCGAACACCAGCGGCTTCCCTCGCGTCGCCCATTTCATCTGTCAGAACTGGGGCCTCAGACGCTACTCCAAGTGGTACGGGGCGGAGAGGAGCAACCATCCATCCAACAACGGCACGCCGTTCCGCGAGTTCAAGCCCAATGCTCCCGGTATCGGGGCGCTCGACAACCGCCGCCCTCCAAGGCTCTGGCGCCGCGGCGTGCGCATGGCCTGGTTCGATGACAAGGCCGAATACGTCGCCAACGGAAGCAGGCCGGCCTTGGCCCGCTACACCCAGCCGTGGTTCTCATCCTCCAACATCCGCGGCGGCCTCGTTTACCACCGCAACTGGGTGAACCTCCCCTACTCCCCCGGTTGGGATCGTCCGGCTTTCGACAGCCACACCTACTTCCTCCAGCCGACCGATCCCCAGCAGCTCGCCACTTTCTTTCCTCCATCCCCCTTCGCCAAGCCGGACGACGGCTTCCCTTCTACCTGCACGATCTATGACGTGCCCAGGCGCAAGACCGGCATCATCTCGCTCGGCCAGCTCCAGCACGCCCAGCTCTCCTATTCCACCTGGCATCCCTCCTTCGTGATCGGCCACGGCGAGCGCACCATGAACGCGGATCTCGACGCCACCGCCATCAAGGCCAAGGTCACCAGCCCTACCCGCTGGAAGGACAACCCCGGAAACCCCGCCAACGTTCTCAATTATGATGCGATCATCCAGAAAGGCAGTCTCGACGAGGTGCTCGTCTATGACCTCTCCTTCGAGGCGAATGAGCAACTCTGGGATCGCTTCATGCTGTCATCCATCCCCTACCAGGGTGCGCCGGGAAGCCGCCGTCCGAATTGGGATACTAACGCTCCACTGCCCGTGGGAAGATATGCGTTCAGTCCGGTATCCTCCCGCATGACGCCCGAAACATTGGAAAACATGCTCTCCAGCGATCCCACCTTCCCCTACTTCCGCTCCGCCGAATTCCTGACGAACCGCGGCGCCTTCAATATCAACAGCACCTCCATCCAGGCATGGGCCGCCCTCTTGGGTAGCATGCGCGGATTGCAGCGCGAGTCCATTGAGGGCACGGCGTCTGCGGGCGAGCACCCGCTCTCCCGATCCATCTTGAGCGGCGCGCCCGGAAGCCTCTCCATCGCACACCCAGCGGATTCCGAGGCATGGAATGCGTTCCGCTCGCTGTCGGACGCGGACATCGCCAACCTCTCCGCAAAAATCGTCGATGAGATCCGCAAACGGGGGCCCTTCCTTTCCGTAGCGGATTTCGTGAACCGCCGGCTCACCACGGATGTGACCCTATCCGCCAGCGGCACGCTCGACCAGGCCATCGCCAATTCCAACATCAATATCGGATTGGAAAACGCCGGAATGACCGAACTGGCGGCGGTCGGGTCTGTTCCCACCGCAGCCAACCGTTCTCGCTCCATCTCCTACGGCATTCCCGGCCACTTCTCCCAGGGCGACCTTCTCACCGCGCTGGCTCCCGTCATCACCGCCCGGGGAGACACCTTCCGCATCCGCGCCTACGGCGAGGCTAGTAGCAAGGATGGCAAGGTCGCCCGCGCGTGGTGCGAAGCGGTGGTGCAACGCAATGTCGATTACGTCGATCCTTCGGACGATCCGCTCAAGCCCGCCATCGATCTCTCCGGCACCACTCCCGTGGTCGGCTCCATCAGCAAGTCCAGCCTGGCCTTCGGCCGGCGTTTCACCATCCGCTCATTTCGTTGGCTCTCCGCCAGCGAAATCCAAAACCCATCATGAACCGCCTTCGCACCCTCACTCCTTTCCTAGCCGTCTGCATTCTTTCGGCATTCACCGCGGCACCGCTGACGGCTCAGGAAAAACCGAAAAAGCCGCAGGTCACCGCCTCGCTGGTTCCGATCGGCGCCAACTCGGACGCCTATTGGGAAGGGGATGGCCCCGGCATCAAGGCGATCGCGCTGGATCCCGAAGCCGCGCCCCCGGCCACCCTTTGCGTGCGGAACAAGAAGGGTTTCGAAACGATACCCGGTATCCTCAACCGTCCGTCCATCGCCTTGCCCGCCACTGGCGGGATCCTGCGCGTGTTCGCCAACGACCAAGGCTCCGATGAAAAGGATCCGCCGCTGTTCGGTGAATTTAAAATCCCGCAAACCCCGGGTCACTACGACATTTTCCTGAACCGGGCGAAAGAGAGCAAAGGTTGGGACAAGGCCGAATCCCTGGTGTTGCCATCCGATAAAACCAGTTTCCCGCCGGACTCGTTCCGGCTCGTCAACCTCTGCGACCAGCGGATCAGGGCGAAGATCGCGGCAAACACCCTCACCATAGAGCCACGCACCGTGAGAATCGTCGCGACACCGGTCAAGGGAACCATGACGCTCATCTCCGTGCAGGCCGTGCACGCCAACGGCGATGATCTCCGGTTCATCATCCGCACCGGCATCCGGCTGGAAGACGAACAGCGCGCCAATCTCGTCTTCTACCCGGGACGCGACGCGGAGAAGCCCTGCCTCGCCACCTGGTTCCATCAGGCGGAGCCCGAGTCGGGTGAAATGGAGGAAAAGGCGGACGAAAACTGACGCTTACTTGCCGCCTTCTTCCCGCCTCTTTTCCGATACAAACCCACTCCCGAAAACCCATGAAACCCATCACGAAGCGAATCCGCCGCACCATGCTGGCAAGTGCGATCGCCTTGTCATACGCCGCCTCAGCGTCCGCCTTGCTGCTGCTCCTCAGCGTCCCAGTCTCGGCCCTTGATCGCCCGCTGATCGTTCCATCCGGAGACGGACAGATCACTCAACCCGTGTTGCCATTCCCGGATCCTACGGCTCCCGACCGCATGTTCTACGGCCAGCAAACACCCAACGGGAAACTGACTCTGACCGCCAGCAACGGATTCTTCGATTCCGGCATCCGCGCCGGCGGCCAATCCTCGGATAAGGACGCCGCAGGAGTTGAGTTCATCGGGCCGGATTTCGAATATCTGGATCAGTGGAACAAGCCGCTCACCACGCCCTTCGGGTATTTTGGGACAAGCTTCAAGGCCGACGGCACCTCCTCGGGAACCGCCAATTTTTCGCTCTGGAGTTTCAGCACGGGCAAACCGAAGCCGCAGGAACAATGGTCGCACATGCTTGTGGCGGGATCGTCCGAAGCCGAGTTCGGCTCCTTCGGCCATGAGGGCTCCGGCGTCAAACTTCGCGGGGATTGGCAACCCTTCGGAAACGATACCCGGGAAGTCACCCTTGCTCTCCGGGGAGAAATTTCCGGCCCGTGGGTTCACTGGTTCGGCTATTTCCTCGACCCGAAAACCGAACGCTTCCGGCTCTATGCCGCCGCCGCAACCTGGAACGGCAACAAGCCGATGCGATCCCTCAACCCAGGTGCCTTCGTTGAGCAACCCGGGCCTCCCGACCGCGAACGCAGCGGTGACCTAGTGCGTGACATCCAACGCCGGGGCTGGATGCTCGACGAAGAAAAAAAGTGGCACGCCATCGATACGATGGATGCCGGAAAAGGCCTGGCCGCCAAACAATGGGGCAAGACCGACGAAGGATGGCTTTCCATGGGTATGGGTGGGATGGTCTATCAGGAGGGATCCGGAAAGCCCATCACTCTCGACCCTGCCGCTCAAACAAAGCCTGACTGGCTTCACGGAGCTCAAGCGCTCAAGGATCTGTTCAAGCTGCCGGCGGCTATCGGCTCCCGGAAAATCACGGACATCACGCGAACTTCCGCAAAGGTCGTTGTTCCACTTTCCGGCCTTGACCTTGCCGCCGGGGAAAAGGCCACCCTCACCGTATTTTACGGCCCCGAGGATTGCCTGACCTTCGATCGTGAGCTCGGCTATCGCGAAGTAAAAACCCGATTCTGGCATCACCGATCCACACCCATCTCCGCCACCGATGGCGACAACATCATCGAGCTCAGCGACCTGGCACCGGGAACCAACCATTATCTCCGCATCCAAATAGGAAGTCCTCGCGGACGGATCTGGTCGTTTGAAACCGATCATTTCTTGACTCCGCCGTGAGCTGACAGCTCCGGCTTTCTACCCGGAACCGCGGATCCCTTGAAGGCAAGAAGACCGTGATAAAAACCTAACTCTCACAAAATTAACTTACACCCAAATGATCCCCATTCTCAGGCAAGTAATTACAGCAAGCATCACCTTGAAATGCATCGTTTCCCCGATCGCAGCCGAGGTTCAAAAACCCAACATCATCGTGATCCTCGCGGACGACCTCGGCTGGGCCGAACTCGGCTGTTACGGACAGGAAAAAATCCTGACGCCCCATCTCGACCGCCTCGCCTCGCAGGGGCAGCGCTGGACGCAGTTCTACTCCGGCGCTCCCGTCTGCTCGCCATCCCGGAACGTGCTGCTTACCGGCCGCCACACCGGCGGCTGCAACGTCCAGAACCTGCTGCGCGCCGACCGCAGCGAAACCACGGAAGACCTTAGGGGCGACCACCCGATGAAGGCGGAGCTGCCGCTCCACACGGCGCTCAAAAGCGCGGGCTACACCACCGCCGCCTTCGGCAAATGGGGCATGGGCGAATACGGAACCACCGGCGCCCCGGACCGCAACGGCGTGGACTATTTCTACGGCTACACCGACCACCGGATGTGCCACACGTTCTATCCGCCCTTCCTGTGGCGCAACGGCATGAAAGAGGCGATCAACGACCCCGGCATCCCCGGTCATTCGAGAATCCCCGAAGGCCCCGTTACCTACGAAAAGCTCACCGGCCAAAAACACGCGTCCGTGGCCATCACCGATGACCTGCTCGCCTATGTGGATCGGCAGGCCGCGGCGAAACAACCCTTCTTCATCTACTACTGTCCGCTCGAACCGCACGTGGCGATGCAGCCGCCGCGCGAATGGGTCGAACGCTACCCCGAAGAATGGGACGCCGAACCCTACCGCGGCGAACGTTCCTACCAGCCCCACCCGCGCCCGCGCGCCGGCTACGCCGCCATGATTTCCTTCATGGACCACAACATCGGCCAGCTTCTCATAAAACTGAAGAAGAAGGGTTTGGAGGAAAATACCCTTGTCATCTTCACATCGGACAACGGCACCACCCATGACGTCGGCGGCGTGGATCACAAGTTCTTCAACTCCGTCGCCGACCTTCGCGGCCTCAAGGGCAGCGAGCACGAAGGCGGTATCCGCGTGCCCGGCATCATCCGTTGGCCCGGGAAAATCGCCCCCGGCAAGGTCATCGACCAACCCGCCTACTCCGCGGACATCATGCCCACCCTCTGCGCCCTCACCGGAGCCGACCCCGGCGAACCCTACGGCGAGAACCTACTGCCCGTCCTCCTCGGGAAAGCGGACACCCTCACCGGCCGCCGGCCGCTGGTGTGGACCGGCGGCGGCTACGGCGGCCAGGTCGCTGTGCGCATCGGCGATATGAAAGCGATCCGCAAGAACCTCGACCCTAGCGTCAAGCAGGGCCCCTTCGATTGGGAGGTCTATGATCTTTCCAAAGACCGCGCGGAAACCACCGATCTCTCCGCCACCCGCCGCGATGTCGTGGAGCAGGCCATCGCCGTTTTGAAGGAGGAATACACTCGCGATCCCGCCTACCCCGAACTCGGGATTTTTTCCCCGGAAAGCGGCCTCAAGGATCCGGCCACAGATAGGATACCAGTTTCAAAGCCTGAATCCAACGCGCCTGCCAAGCCGTGATTACCTTTCATTTCCGGACTGGTGGTCCCGTGTGGAATCGAACCACCTCCTACGGCTTCGGAGGCCATCGTCCTATCCATTGGACCACGGGACCCGCATTTCGGCGGAGGAGGTGTGAGGAATGGGCGCAGTATTACCGGTCATGGTAACTGGCCGGTTTGGCTTGATATGGGCAGATTTTTGTAGGCTGCGAACCAGTCATCCTCTAATGCCTCGCACACTGAAATTCTTGATGCGGCCGATTCACTCCCGTCCTCAGAGATCCTGTTCGATGGATTTTAGGGTCAGGAAAAGTTCGTGCCAGCGGCTGAGCTTTGGCTCAATGGCGAGCTTTTCCTTCGCAAGGTGCTTGCGGATCGAATTGAGGCAGGTGGTGTAGTCTTGGAAAAAGATACGAAGCGCGTCTTCGTAATCGGCGCGCAAGGTCTCTGCGAAGGCTCCGCAGGTATCGAGCAGGGAGGATTGGAAATCGCGGGCGATCCGACGGCGTGTGAGTAGGGCAATGATGGCACCTCCAAATGCGAAGAGGGCGGCGATGGAGCAGAATAGCCATGGCAGCCAGGGGAAGCCAAAGATTCCGCAGGTGGCTGCTACGATGAGAGATAGCAGGGTGGTGGCGGTGAACGACTTGAGGGCGAGGTTGCGGCGGCGGAGATCCACCTCCAGTTCCTTGCGGACATGGAGATTGTTGATGCCCTGTTGGGCAGCGCGCCCGATGCGCTGGACGAAGCGGCGGCGCGCCTGCGCGAGGTTTTCGTCAATGGGTTCGCTGCCGTCTACGCCCGTCCCAATGGCCTCCCTGACGCGGGTGTCGAGTTCCGTCCAGTGGCTGCGGCAGGCGGCGACGATATCCGCGCCATCGGATTCGGCGACGGCTTCGACAGCAGTCCGGAGGCGATCGATAAAAAGGGACTCGATGAGGCTGCCGGTGCGATCTCCGACAAAGATGCGGAACACCGAGCGAATGATGCCTAGGGATTTCCGTAGCGAGCGGGTAACCCAGACGGCCTCGGTCTCGAAGACCTCTGCGACGCCCGCGAGGTGACGCGGCAGTCGGGCCACGAGGCGCTCGCGCATTTCATCAATCTCATCCTCTAACGAGGCGAGGAAACGGTTCTGGTCGCCTAGGGCGCGGGTCTGATCCTCAATGCGGTCTTCGATCTTACGCAGAGCGGCGGAGGCGTGGCCGCGCCATGTCTGGAGAGCGGCGCGGCGCTCCGGCGAATCGCAGACGCGGCGGCTGATAAAATCCTCGAAGGCAGGGAAACCACTTTCCTCGAAAGCATGTCCCGCAAAGGCTCCAGCGCGCTTCGCCTCGTAAGCCATTTTCCCGGATACAGCGAAGATCGGGGGAATCACTCCGATTTTTTGCACCGAAAGCTCGGACATGTGTTCGGCGATGATTTTCAGGTCTGCAGAATCGCGCTGATCCGCCTGCTGGATGATGAAAGCGACACGTGCGTGACAATCGGCGGGCAGGGAGGAGATGAGGTTCCATGTGGCCGCGCCCCATGGGTTGGTGACAGGAAAGACGAAAAGGATCAGGTCCGCTACGGGAAGAAAACGTTGGGTGATTTCCTGATGACCTTTCACGATGGAATTCGTGCCGGGGGTATCGACGAGGTTAAAGTCGCGGAGGAACTCGATGGGGCGGAAGCGTTCCTGGAGTAAGGGCGTGGTGACTACATCGCTCGGGGGGGATCCGTAGCGGTACCAGATGACGCGGTCGGTCTCCGGGAGGATATTTACCTTGCAGAGTTCGCGTCCGAAGAGTCCGTTGAGGAGGGAGGATTTCCCGGCGTTGACCTCGCCGCATACGATGAAGAGGAAGGGTGCGCCGAGATCGTTTTGCACCGCCGCGGCGGTGAGCGAATCCCCGAGCGAGGTGTCCGTGTCTCTTGCAAGATTTATGATGCCGCCGACCACCTGAGAAATCCTCTCACGGCTGGCAAAGTAGCGCTCGCCGAAGTTTGCCTGACTCACGGGGGGGGTGACGGTTCGATCAGTTTACCGGGGTCACGGAGGCCTGAGCCTCGGAGGTTTCCCTTTTCATCGCGATGAGCTGGGAAACGGTGACGAACTTGAAACCTTTGCGGAGCAGGCCGTCGAAGGTGGCGGGCATGGCGTCCACGGTCTGCGAGTGCAAGTCGTGGGCGAGGACGATGCCGCCGGCGGTGGTGCCGGAAAGGATGCGGGAGGCCACCACGGAAGGGCCGGGGCGTTTCCAATCGAGGGGATCGACGGACCAGAGGATGGTGGGGTAGCCGAACTCGCGGTGGACGAGTTCGCGCTGGCTTTGCAGCAGGCCGCCGTAGGGCGGGCGCATCGTCCTCATGCGAACACCGGCGGCGCGGCCGACGGCGTCCTGGCAGCGCTGCATTTCCTGGCGGACTTCAGAGTCGCTGAGCTTGGAGAGGAGGCGGTGTGTCTGTGAGTGGTTGCCGATCTCATGGCCCTCGGCGACGGTGCGGCGGAGCACGCCAGGATGAAGATCCACGCTGCGGCCGATGACATAGAAGGTGGCCTTGATGTTGCGCGCGGCGAGCATGTCGAGGAGGCGCGGGGTGTTCTGCGGGTGCGGGCCGTCGTCGAAGGTGATGGCGATGTAGTTCCCCGAAACGAGAACACGGGAGAAGGTGACGCTCGGCGCTTTTGGGGAAATCGCTGGGGTGGTTGCCGACGTTGTTGCGCGGCACCGGACCCTGCACGGAAGGGCTGCGGGAGTTGGTGTTCGGTTGGGTCCTGACGTTTTCCGGACTGAGCGGCCCGGCAGCCTTGCAGCTCGCGAGCGTGGCGGTGGTGGCGGCGATAAAACCGCGGCGGGAGAGTTTGCCGAGATCCGGCTTGCGGGAAAGACTATCGCCGATATTGAACAGAGAGAGTTCCATGGAGTGTGAATAAGGGTAAGTTGAGTAAAAATTTGCACGCCTGCGGAGGAGATGTCACGCGCTGATTTTCAGATCCACGAATCCCCGCTCAACTGTCCGTGCCAAAGAGTTCGCGGCAGAGGAGGCAGGATTTTCCGTCGCAGCCGCGGGCGGTGCAATGCTCGCGCCCGTAGAAGATGATTTGGAGGTGAAGTTTGTTCCATGATTCGCGGGGGAAAAGCTTTTTCAGGTCGCGCTCGGTCTGGACGACGTTTTTTCCCTGCGTGAGTTTCCAGCGTTTCGCGAGGCGGTGAATGTGAGTATCGACGGGAAAGGCAGGCACGCCGAAGGACTGAGCCATGACGACAGAGGCCGTCTTGTGGCCGACGCCGGGCAAGGCCTCTAGAGCTTCGAAGTTCGCAGGCACCTCGCCGCCGTGTTTTTCGACAAGAATCCCGCTCAACACCGAGATCGCAGCGGCCTTGGTGGGGGATAGGCCGCAGGGGCGGATGATGGCGCGAATGTCCTCGACGGGGACGAGCATCATTTTCTCGGGGGTATCGGCTAAGGCGAAGAGGGCGGGAGTGACGAGGTTGACCCGAACATCGGTGCATTGCGCGGATAGCAGCACGGCGACGAGCAGGGTGAAGGGATCGCGGTGGTCGAGCGGGATAGGGGTTTCCGGGTAAAGCTCCTCAAGGCGTCTGAGGAGATGGGCGGCGCGTTCTTTCTTGAGCATGGATTCCCAAGCCTCAGCCTTCGATTTCCAAAACTCAAGACAGACCCTGGGACGCGGAGCGATTATCCGGGGTTGAATAAAAACGGCCGGGAAGCGATCCTTTCCGAGTGAAATACGCTCTCAAAGCGGCCATCGCCGCCATCCTGCTGCTTGCGCTCGGCGCGGGCGGCTGGTGGACGTGGAAATTCCACAGGGAGGGGATTTTCGAAATCATCATCGAGCACGAGGTGAAACCGGAGCCTGATGCCGAGCGTTATGAGACGCTGGTCGCGGAGCTGGAGCGCTGGCGCGGGGATCTCCGAAAAGCGCACGCCCGGGCACGGACGGCGGAGGAAAAAGCGGCGGTGGAGAAGGACGCAAGGGTGATCCTGGAACTGGTGATGCCGGAAATGATGCGCTGCTGGCTGGGGACGCCATACGACTTCAACGGCACCGCCGAGAAACCGGGCGGCGGCAAGGTGGCCTGCGGATATTTCGTATCGACTGTAATCCGCGACGCGGGCTTCCGCGTGAACCGCTACAAGCTCGCCCAGCAACCGTCGGGAAACATCCTGCGGACTTTCCTGAAAAGCGAGAGCTGTCTGCTGAAGGTGGGGCAAGATTTCGAGTCCTACGCGGAATGGATGGAGGGCTTGGAACCCGGCGTGTACCTCATCGGCCTTGACTCGCATGTCGGCTTCATCGTGAACGGCGCGGAGGGCATGCGTTTCTACCATTCGTCGCGTTGGCAGGACCGCGGGGTGGTGGATGAGCCGGGCAATAAGGCAGGTGCGCTGCGTTACTCAAACTGGCGCATGATCGGAGGCTTCACCGCCGAGCCGGACGTGATCCGGACGTGGCTAGGCGGGGAGACGGTGAAGGTGCGGAGCTGAGCGTTTCCCAATCCGCCCTAACGGAAAACCAGGCCGTCGATGGTCTTGAGTAGCTCAAGGATGCGTTTGTGCGCCTCGTCGATTTCTTTCAGCACGAGAGTCCGCTGCGGGGCGCGGTAGTGGAAACGGTAGGCGATGGATTTCCGGTCGGCGTCGATCTTTACGCCGGTGGGGCCGGTGAAGAGGTCGAAGCATTCGTAGGCGACGAGGAGGGGGGTCCTAGGCTTTCGTTTGGATGGAACAAGAAAGCCGGAAATTTTCAGCCGGTTCTCCGGGCGAAATCTAGTAAATCGCCAAATACCTTTCGATCTCCTCATCCGGGGAACACAGGATCACATCGAAAGGCTGGATGCCTTGGGAGTCGATGAAGCAGTTGCGGCCCACGGCGTCGATGGCCAACAGGCCGTAAGCATAGTGGAAAAACACAATATGCCCGGAGGGATCTGTAATGCGCGTCCAGCCCGCCGCTTCAACCTAAATACCGCAGTTGGGTATCAATTTTTCACCGCAGAGTCGCAGAGGTCGCAAAGGAACGCAGAGCCTTGCATGTGGGAAGATAGAAAATTTGGAAAAACGATGGAACTGCATGGTTCACCCAATGGGTGAAATGGGGGAATTGCCGTGAAAAATGCCCTGCACTATCCCGAAACACAAACTCTTCTCAGCGTTCCCTCTGCGACCTCTGCGCCTTTGCGGTGAAAATCTTCGTTTGAACTGCGGATTTTAGGTTCAAAATAGCGGACGATGTCCCTGTCGCTTGCTGGATCACCGGAATACTGAGGCTGGGTGATTGCGAGCGACACTGCTCCGCATTTCCATTGAATGACGGAAAGCAGTCGAACGTCGTCCCCGAAGACATCGTTGCAGGCGATCCAGCGGTTCAAGTATTCGAGGGGACTCGCAGGACGAAATTCGATAGCTTCCCTGAAAGTTAAGGGTTTGCTGGGATCGGCGTGCGCGCACGGGATTCGATTGACAAACGGAATCAATCCAAAACCCGGAGGTCTGGTGAATTTGAACACAAGGGAAGCTCCCTCAAAATATTCGACAATGTGCTCGGAACTGATTTTTGCCGATGCTTCTGAACCTCGTCTGCTGATGTTCTCCCAACTATCTTCCAGATCAATTAGGCATCCGGCATCAGAAGCGACAGCAAGTAGGTGTCGGGTTTCCGCCGAGATTCTTTCTCCGGATCCAAGCCCAGCGAGATCGCCGTCCTGCGCGCAAAGGTCTGATAATCGCTTTTGCAAGGTCGCAAGACGATTCGCGTGGGCAATTTCGACGGCTCCGCCGCTGATCGCCTCACGCTCATTTGCTTTTTTTCCGTTTTCACTTCGCACAAAAGTTACGGTATCTGCAATTATCCTGCAACCAGCAACTTTCGCAATAGTGGAAACTTTTGCGGCACACGCTACTTTCCAGACAGGATTTACCGGAAGCCCAAGCCATCCAGTTTCTTGAGAACTTCGCAAACGACCTGATGAGCTGCATCGACTTCCGGAGCCTTTAGAGTCCTGTCCGCCGCCCGGTAAAGGAAGCGGTAGGCGATGGATTTCCGATCCGCCGGGATCTTTCGCGCCGGTAGGATCGGTGAAGAGGTCGAAGCATTCGTAGGCGACAAGTAGGGAGTCCTTGGCTTTGGCGAGAGCGGCTTCGATGGCGGCGTTGGGGGTGTCGATGGGGAGTTCCATCGCGGCGTCGCGGGAGGAGCCGGGGAACTGCGGAAGATCGGCGGCGTGGCTCGGGCCGGTAGTGAGTTTGCGCAGTTTCGCGAGATCGAGCTCGGCGACGAAGGCCGGGCAGCCGAGATCGAGTTCCCTTTCCCGCGAGGGCGCGAGGCGGGCGAAGACACCGATGGTCTGCTCACCGGCCTTGATCTCGGCGGCGAGGACGAAAGGTTCGCGGTCTTTCGGTTTTAGGGTGATTTCCTGGTTGGGTAGGAGTGCGGAAAGGACGGCTTTCGCGTCGTAGAGATCGGCCGAGCGGTCTTTCGCCGCCCAGGAGGAGGGGTTTGTGTTTCCGGAAATGAGGATCGCGAGGCTTTCGCTTTCCTGGTCGCGGGCCTTGCCGCCGCCGGCGTTGCGGAAGACGCGGCCCATCTCGAAGAGCCGGATCGACTTCGCCTGCTGGCGGGCGTTGCGCTCGGCGCTGGCGACGAGGCCGGGGACGATGGACGGGCGCATGATCGCGTGATCTTCGCTGAGCGGGGATTTCACGCGGATGAGATCGCCGTCCTGCATGGGGCGGAGCGGCAGGATGTCGGCGAGTTGGGACTCGGCGATGAGCTTGATCGTCTGGCACTCGTGGAGACCGAGCGCGGCGAGGCGCTGGCGCAGGATCATGTCGGCGTCGTAGGCGGCGTCCGTTTCGCTGGTCGGGACGAAGGTGGCGCGGAGGCGGGAGGGGACGTTGGCAAGGCCGTGGACACGGGTGATTTCCTCCGCGAGATCGATGTGGCGGGTGAGATCCTGACGGAACGAGGGGATGCTCCACTTGCCTTCGGGAAGCTTCGCGAGGCCGAGGCGGGTGAGGATTTCCTCGGCGGCTTCGGTGGAGATGGAATCGCCGAGAAGGTGGTGGAGACGGTTGAGATCGAGGGAGACGGGGGAGGGGGGGAGGGGGAGAGTGCCGGCGGTTTGAGTGATGCAGCCGTTCGCAGAACGGCTCTCCAGGAGGCTTATGGCGAGCGCGGCGGCGGGGAGGACAGATTGGGGATCGGCTCCCCGCTCGTAGCGGTAGGAGGAGTCCGAGGAAAGGGCGGTGCGGCGCGAGCTGCGGCGGATGCCGGAAGGGGCGAAGTACGCCGCTTCCAGTAGGATCGTGGTGGTGCTTTCGGTGACGCCGCTTTCCAGCCCGCCCATGATGCCCGCGAGGGCGAGGGCTACGCCGGAAGCGTCGGAAATGAGGAGGTCTTCGGGCGTGAGGGTGTGGACGGATTCGTCGAGGGCGGTGAATTGCTCGCCGTCATTCGCGTGGCGGATCACGAGCGGGAGTGAGACTTTTGCGGCATCGAAGGCGTGCAAAGGCTGGCCGGTTTCGTGGAGGACGAAGTTGGTGATATCGACGAGGTTGTTGATCGGGCGAAGGCCGATGGAAGTGAGGCGTTCCTTGAGCCAGTCCGGGCTTTCGCCGACCTTCACGCCATCGATGCGAGTGGCGGAGTAGAAAGGGCATGTCTCGGCGGCTTCGAGTTGGATGAAATCGGGGGAGGCGGCGGAGGTGCTTGGTTCCGGCAGTGCTTCCGAAATGAGCGGGGTTTTGAGTAGGGTGGCCAGCTCGCGAGCCATGCCGCGGTGGGAAAGCAGGTCGGGACGGTTCGGCGTGACTTCGAGTTCTAACAGGGTGTCGCAATCGAAGAGTGATTTCACCGGAACCCCGATCGGCGAATCGGCGGGCAGGATGAGCAGGCCGTCCTCGCCCTTCGGGAGACCGATTTCTTCGGCGGCGGCGAGCATGCCTTTCGATTCGACTCCGCGCATTTTGGTCTCACCGATCGTGAAGCCTGCCGGAAGCTCCGCGCCGGGCAGGCAGCACGGCACCTTATCGCCGACCTTGTAATTTTTCGCCCCGCAAACGATCTGGCGGAGCTGTCCTTCACCGGCATCGACCTTGGTGACCTTCAGTTTGTCCGCATCCGGGTGCTGGACGGCTTCCATGATCTGCGCGACGACGATTTTTTCCGAAGCGATGCCTTGCGTGACGATGCCCTCTACCTCGACTCCGGCGAAGGTGAAGAGATCCGAAATCTCAGCGATGGATTTTCCGGAGAGGTCAAGATGGGTGGAGAGCCAGTTTAGGGAGGTGTTCATAACCTTCGGTTGGGATAGTTGATTGGGGATTGATGATTGTGGATCGAAGAAAATCCGCTACGCGCGGTCTTCATTGTGGTGTAGCTGCACTCCTTTGGTGAACTGATAAATGGATTGGGAGAGATGGATGAGTCGTTCGTTGAGTGAGGCGAAAATCTCGATATCGGTAAGTGAACCGGTTTCGTGGAGGGTTTCCAAATGATCGACGGTTTCGAGTGCGGATGCATATGAAAAATCCAAGAACCGGATATATTCGGCTTTGTGTCTGCGGCGACCGAAACCTTCGACAATATTTGATTTCACCGATTTCATGCTGCGTCGGATCTGCGAGCCTTCCTCATACATCTCAAACTTCGGCAGATTGCGGAGCGTCATTCCATGGATCGCGATGGTCAGATCCCGGGCGTCCTGCCAGATCCTGAGTTTTTTGTAACCAAACGGTTCCGATTTCATCGTCTTTTATCTTCGATCCACAATCATCAATCCACGATCACGAAGTCAGGCAAACTGCCTGAGAAACCGGACATCGTTTTCAATCAGCAGCCGGATGTCCTTGATGCCCCAGCGGATCATGGCGAGGCGGTCGAGGCCCATGCCGAAGGCGAAGCCGGTGACTTTCTCGGGATCGAGGGCGTTGTCCTTGCGGGTGGCGTTGATGGATTCGAAGACGGCGGGATCGACCATGCCGCAGCCCGCGACCTCGATCCAGCGGGGGGCTTGGCCTTTGATCTGGAGTTTTACATCGATCTCGAAGGACGGCTCGGTGAAAGGGAAGAAGTGCGGGCGGAAGCGGACTTCGGTGGAGGTGCCGAACATTTCGCGGAGGAAATATTCGAGCGTGCCCTTGAGGTCGGGGAGGGTGACGTCGCTATCGACGAAGAGGCCTTCGAGCTGGTTGAAGACGGAGAGGTGGGTGGCGTCGATTTCATCGCGGCGGTAGGCGGAGCCGGGAGCGATGATCCGGATGGGCGGCGCGGAGGATTCCATCGTGCGGATCTGGACGCTGGAGGTGTGGGTGCGGAGGAGCTTGCCGGAATCGAAATAGAACGTGTCCTTCTCGTTTCGCGCGGGGTGGTCGGCGGGGGTGTTGAGGGCGTCGAAGCAATGGTATTCGTCCTCGATCTCCGGGCCGTCTGCTAGTGCGAAACCCATGCGGCGGAGGATGCGGATCGCCTCGTCGCGGATCAGGGTGAGCGGGTGGAGGGAGCCGGTGGGCAGGGCGCGGGCGGGGAGGGTGAGGTCGATCCCGGAGAGCGCGGCGTTGTCGGCGATTTCCTGGAGGGCTTGCTGTTTCCCCTCAAGGGCTTCGGTGATCGCGGCGCGGGCGGAGTTGAGGGATTGGCCGAAGGCGGCTTTCTCCTCGTTGGGGATGTCCTTGATAAGCGCCCCGGCGAGGGAGAGGGTGCCTTTTTTTCCGAGAACGGCAACGCGTGCGTCGTCGAGGGAGCGCACGTCGCTGGCGGCGGCGATGAGTTCGAGGGCGGCGGTCTGGATGCTGGCGATTTGCTCGTTCATGGGCGGGGGAAGGGGATAGCGGAGCGGGCGGCGGGGGGCAAGAGTTTGGTTTTGACGCTGAATTGACAGGGTTAGTCGGGCTGCCCAGGGTCGCACGCGTGATCCCGGTATCGAGAATGCTGTAAAAACAGACACTTTTATGAATGACGTTTCCTCCACTCCGTCCCCCGCCGCTCCGACCGCCCAACTCACGCTGCGGGCTGTTCTCACAGGGATGGCCTTCGGCAGCGTTCTTTCGCTGTGCAATCTTTATGTCGGCCTGAAGATCGGGTGGGGGATCGGGATGTCGCTGACCGCCGCATTGCTGGCTTATGGGTTTTGGCAGATCCTTCAGCAGACGGGAGTTTCCCGCGGGCTCTCGATCCTTGAAACGAACATCAGCCAGACAGCCGCCTCTGCCGCCGCCTCCATCGCCGCCGCAGGGCTTATCGCTCCGATCCCCGCGTTGACCATTCTCACCGGCCAGACGATGTCATGGGGCACGCTGGTCATCTGGACGTTCTCTGTCTGTATGGTGGGTATTGTCGTTTCGATCGGGTTGCGCAAGCAGTTGATCGATGTGGAAGATCTGCCTTTTCCCAGCGGATTCGCCACCGCCAAGACGATGCAGGAACTCTACAACCACGGCCGCGATGCCATGGTGCGGCTGCAATTGCTCGGCGGCATGGCCTTGCTGGCGGCGGGGATCAAATTCGCCGATGAGTTCTGGAAATTTCGCGACAAGCTGGAGATTCCCGGTTGGTTTGCCGCGAGGCCGGGCGGTGGGTTGGAGAAAGCCGGGCTGGCGGGATTTACGCCCGCCAATTTCGGAGTCTCCCTCGAACCCACGCTGATGATGTATGGTGTGGGAGCCATCGTCGGGCCGCGCGTGGGGCTTTCGGTGCTGCTCGGTGTGATCGTTTCCTGGGGCATCCTCGCGCCGAACATTTTCGAGGCGGGCTGGGTGGAACCCGGTGCCGCAGACGCCTCTTGGTTCAACAGTGGCCTCCAGTGGTTGCTGTGGCCGGGAGTCGCGATCATGGTTGCCTCATCGCTCACCTCTTTCGCGTTTTCCTGGAGATCCATCCTGAATTCGTTCCGCCCCTCCCGGGTCGCGGACGGCTCGGTAGCCGCCGGGTCGGAGGTGATTTCGAAAAAGTGGTTCATCGCGGCGCTTGTTTTCGTGACGGCGGTTTCGGTCATTTTGCAGACCGTGCTGTTCGAGATTACGCCGTGGGTTGCCACGCTAGGGGTGCTGCTCACGTTCATGCTCGCGCTGGTCGCGGCGCGGGTTTCGGGAGAGGTGAACGTCACCCCCGTTACCGCGATGGGCAAGGTCACGCAGCTCACCTTCGCCATGATCTCTCCCGCGAACCCGGCTGCAAACCTCATGGCCGCCAACGTCACTGGCGGCTCCGCCGCGCTTTGTGCCGACATGATGCATGACCTGAAAGCCGGGAAAATGCTCGGAGCTGACCCGCGCCCCCAATACATCGCGCAGGTCTGCGGTGTGCTGGCGGGGGCTTTGGTTGGTTGCGCCGGATACTTGATCCTGATCCCCGATCCCGCTACTCAGTTATTCACCGAGCAATGGCCGGCTCCCAGCGTCACCGCATGGATGTCCGTGGCGCAGTTGTTTATGAGCGGCCTCGATGCCTTGCCGCCCGGCGCGGTCGAAGCGATGACTATCGGCGCCTGCATCGGCATCGTGCTCGCGGTTTTGGATAAGTTGTTGCCCGCAAATTCCCGTAAATGGGTGCCCAGCGGTCCTAGCCTCGGCCTCGCTTTCCTGATTTCTCCGGGTATCTCGTTCGCACTTTTCCTCGGATCGATGGCCGCCCTCGGCACCGCGAAGTTCATCCCGAACTGGAGCACCCGTTTCCTAATCATCGCCGCGTCCGGCATCATCGCCGGGGAAAGCCTCTCCGGCATGCTGCTCGCCATGTTCGCGATCTTCAAAGGGTAAAATGTGGGCTAGAGAGACGCCGCGACGATGAACAACGAAGTGATCAATGCATTCAGTATAAGCTTTCCTAGCAAGCTGCGGTTCTGGGCGTTGCATTGCACGATCAACGCGCTGCCGAGCTACCTGATCGCGGTGGTGTGGCTCGGGCTGTGGCCAGTGGCGCACGCGCATTGGGCGATGTTGGCGGCGGTGATCACATTCGTCATCGGATACGCGGTTCTCACTTCCTGCGTGCCGGTCTTGCGCGAAGGGAGAAACCTTTTACAAGAGCCCTGAAGGTGGGGCTTGTGATCAGGGCGGTCATTTCCGTGCTAACCATCATATCGGTTCCGGCCGGGGCTCCGCTGTTTTTCTCGCCCGATGTATGGTGTGGTTTGGGTGCGAGCTGGTTTGTCTCGCAGGTTCTGGGAACGAATCCCTTGCCTCAGCGGATCGAGGGATCGTCCGGCGGCTCAGAGGTGGGTTTCCTCGAAATCTACGCCACCACCTTGGTCGAGGGGCTGCTGCTTTCCTTTCTGCTCTTCATCCTCTCTTTTATCGCGATCATCATTTTGCAGATGCGCAACCGGCGGAATCCGTTGCTCTGGCGCGGCCCGTCCAATCCGTGATTGCGGAGGGATGGGGCGAGGGCTAGCTTTTGGTATGAGCCTTTTGTTGGGAGTGAATATCGATCATGTGGCGACGCTGAGGCAGGCGCGGTATGCGCTTTTACCGGACTCGCCAAACGCGGAGCCGAGCGTGGTTGAGGCGGCGCTGGAAGCGAAGGCGGGCGGAGCGGATTCGATCACGGTGCATGTGCGCGGGGACAGGAGGCATATGCAGGATGCGGATGTGTTCCGGGTGAAAGAGGCGTGCGATCTGCTGCTGAACCTGGAACTGGGGATCACCGAGGAGATGATGGATCTGGCGTTCCGGCTGCGGCCTGAGTTCGCGTGCCTGGTGCCGGAGACGCGTGAGGAGGTGACGACCGAGGGTGGCTTGGCCGTCTGCGCCCTTTCCGGGACGGTGAGGGAGGCGGTGAAACGGCTCAAAGGCGCGGGGATCAAGGTGAGCCTGTTCATCGATCCGATCTTGGCGGATGTGGAGGAGGCGGCGCTGACGGACGCGGATATGATCGAACTGCACACGGGTGCTTTCGCGAACGCGATGGATCCGACCGAGGAACTGGCGCGTCTCGCGGCGGCGGCGGAGCTGGGTCACAAGCTCGGCCTGCAAGTGAACGCGGGGCATGGCATCAACTACCGCAACCTTCCCGCCCTTTTAAAAATACCGTATCTCGCCGAGCTAAACATCGGGCATAGCATCGTTTCCCGCGCAATGACGGTGGGCATGCGGCAGGCGGTCGCGGAGATGGCGGCGGGGATGAAAGGATATGTTTCCGGCTTATGATCATCCACGGGATAGGGATCGACGTCGTGGAAGTCGGGCGGATCGAGGCGGCGGTGGAGAAACTCGGAGATGCTTTTCTTGATCGCCTTTTCACGGCGCGGGAGCGGGAGTATTGCGGAAAGCAGAAGCGGCCTGCGCTGCATTACGCGGCGCGTTTCGCGGCCAAAGAAGCGGTTTCCAAGGCGCTCGGCACGGGTATCGGCGGGCATGCTGGCTGGCTGGATATGGAGGTGGAGCGGGCGGAATCCGGCGCGCCGAAGATGATTTTTACGGGAAATGCTGCGGATTTCCTCGCTGCCGAGGGGATCTCGGAAGTGCAGGTGAGCCTGAGCCACGCGAAGGAATATGCGGCGGCGAATGCGGTGGCGGTGAGGCATTCGGCGTGAAGATTTACCGCGAATGAACGCGAATGGACGCTAATGAAGAGGTGGAACCACGGATGGCACGGAATACAGGAAGGAAGAGGGTAGATTTGAAGATTTTGACCACAGAGACACGGAGGGCGTGGTATCATAATCCCAGGGATTTATGTTTGGGACTCTGTGTTCTTTGTGTCTCTGTGGTGGAAAATCTTTGCCATTCATAGGATCGGATTCGCGGTCATTCGCGGTTGAAATCCAAATTATAGTGAGGCGGTTTACGCTGATTTTCCCTGTTCCGTTTTTCCGGAAGGGGTCTTAGCATCCCGGCATGGAAATGATGATACGGGGCAGGAGGAACAGGCGCAGCGCGGCGATCCGCGGGCTGGTGAGGGAAAACCGACTGGCGGTGGAGGATCTGATTCTGCCGGTGTTTTTCCATGAAGACGCGGCGGATGTGGCGATCACCTCGATGCCGGGTTGCATGAGATGGTCTCTGGATGGGCTGATCGCGGAGGTGAAATCGGCCTATGAAATGGGGATCCGCGCCGTGGTGCTTTTCCCGAAGATCGACGACGCGCTGAAAAGCTCTGATGCCGCCGAGTGCGCAAACGACGCGGGGCTGGTGCCGAGGGCAATCCGCGCGATCAAGGATGCTTGTCCGGGCATTTGCGTGATTACGGATGTCGCGCTCGATCCCTACAACTCCGACGGCCACGACGGCTTGGTGGTGCGGGATGAAAACGGCGAACTGAAAATCCTCAATGACGAAACCGTGGAGGTTTTATGCCGTCAGGCGCTTTGCCATGCGCGGGCGGGGGCGGATATCGTCGCGCCTTCCGACATGATGGACGGGCGGATCGGCGCGATCCGGGAGGCGCTGGACGACGCGGGTTTCACGGAAACCGGCATCCTCGCCTACACGGCGAAATACGCGTCCGCGTTCTACGGGCCGTTTCGGGGGGCATTGGATTCCGCACCGAAGGAGGGGGACAAGAAAACCTACCAGATGGATCCGGGCAACGTGCGTGAGGCGATCCGCGAACTACTGATGGACGAGGAGGAGGGCGCGGACATGGTGATGGTGAAGCCCGCCGGACCGTATCTGGATGTGATCGCGAGGGTTCGCGATGAGACCACGCTGCCGATAGCTGCCTATCAGGTCAGCGGTGAGTATCTGATGATCAAGAGCGCCTGTGCGGGCGGTTGGCTCGATGAGAAGGCCGTGGTGATGGAGAGTTTGCTGGGGATCAAGCGGGCGGGGGCGGATATGATTCTCACTTATTTCGCGAAGGACGCGGCGGGGTGGATTAAAAGTGCCGAGTGATCAGCCGTCGCTGAAGCTATGGCGGACAAGTCAGTGTGAGGAGTAAGAGATGATGGACGGACTTGAGGATTTTTTCCGGGAGAATTTTTCGCATCGTGGAGAGGTCGGCGCTTCGGTGAGCGTTTGGAAAGACGGTGAGGAGATCGTTTCGCTGACGGACGGTTGGTGCGAGCGGGAAAAGATTCGGAAATGGGATGAGCGGACGATGGTTCCGGTTTACTCCGCCACGAAAGCGCCTGCGGCGGCGACCTTGCTGCATATCCTTTCCCGGAAAGGTCTCGATGAGGAGACGCCGGTCGGCGAGGTGTGGCGGAATTTTCCGCTGCCAGATGCGAGCTTCGCGGAGCTACTTTCCCACCAATGCGGGCTGGCGGCGCTGGATGCGGTGGCGGATGTGTTTGATCATCGCGCGGTGATCGAGGCGGTCGAGAGGCAGAAGCCCGAGTGGAGTCCAGGCGGGGGGCATGGATATCATCCAAGGACGTTCGGATTTCTGTTGGACGAGTGTGTGAGGAAGCTCGATGGCAGGAGTCTCGGCGAGGTTTGGAACGAGGAGATCGCGAGGCCTGCGGGGATTGATTTTTGGATCGGCCTGCCGGAACGCGAGTGGAGCCGGGTGGCAAAACTGATTCCTGGCCGTGCGAAGCCTTCGGTTTACGAGGAGGGGTTTTATGCTGCTTTTAACACGCCGGACAGCATCACAAGGCGGGCATTTTCCTCACCTAGGGGCTTGCATGCGATCGCGGAGATGAACGAGTCGAAGGCATGGGCGGCGGCTCTACCCGCGATGGGCGGGGTCGGAACGGCGCGGGGCTTGGCGAAGTTCTATCAGCTCGCCATCGGCGCGATGGACGGGCCGTTTCCCGTGGGAGTGAGGAAAGCGCTCGCGGGCTTGCGGATCAGCGGGGATGACAAGGTGTTATTGCGGGAAACCGCCATCACTTGTGGCTGCCAGAAAGATCCGGTGGATGTCGTGGGGGAGAAGAAACGCAAGGTTTACGGGGAATCGCTGGCGGCTTTTGGTCATCCGGGCGCAGGGGGGAGCCACGGCTTCGGCAACCCAGCGGCCGGTTTTTCTTTTGCTTACGTAATGAACCAGATGGAACTCAGCGTGATGCCCGGCGAGAGATGCGCGGGGCTGGTGGAGAGGCTGGGGTGATGCTTCATACAGAAAAAATTCTAACCGCGAATGGACGCGAATGTGCGCGAATGAAGAGATTGAAACACGGAAGTCACGGAATGAAGAGGAGGCTTGGGATGTGGGTGGGAGATTAACGCCAAAAATTAACAATCGTTTCATAGGATCGGATTCGCGGCCATTCGCGTTCATTCGCGGTTAAATCTTTTCCGAACCGTTAAGAAATTCGCTGTCCAATATAGGGTGCTTGGGGCAGTTTCGCGGCCTATGATTTCACTGGTCATCATTGTGGAGGCGGCGGAAGGGAAGGCGGATCTGTTCGCGGAATACATCACGGAAGAGGCGCGGGATGTGATGGCGAACGAGCCGGGCTGCCGGTCTTTTGTGGTTTCGCGGAGCGTCGAGGAAACGCATGCCTTCACCTTGGCGGAAGTTTACGATGACCAGGCCGCGCTGGATCAGCACAGGCTGACACCCCATTTCCTGTTATTTCAGGAGCGGGCGAGGGAACACGGGTTGATCGCGAAGAAAACGCCGGTGTTGGGCGATGTGATTTTCCCGTGAGGGTCTATCACGCGCTTTCCTCGGAAATGGCCTTGGCGAGCGCGGCGGCGACGAAGCCGGAGAATAGAGGATGCGGGTGGTTCGGCTTGGATAGGAACTCCGGGTGGAACTGCGCTCCGAGGTAGAACGGATGGTCGGCGAGCTCGACGATTTCCACGAGGCCTTCGTTGGCGGAGACGGATGAGATCACGAGGCCGCACTCCTGGAGCTTGTCCTGGTAGTCGGAGTTCACCTCGTAGCGGTGGCGGTGGCGCTCGTGGATGCGGTCCACGTTGCCGTATAGGTCGGCCGCCTTGGTGCCGGCGAAGAGGATGGATTCGCAGGAACCGAGGCGCATCGTTGCGCCCATGTCCTCGACGCCTTTCTGCTCCTCCTGGAGGCAGATGACGGGGTGGGGCGTGGCCTTGTCGAATTCCGTGGAGTTCGCGCCCTCCAAGCCGCACATGTTGCGGGCATATTCGATGGTGGCGATCTGCATGCCGAGGCAGATGCCGAAATAAGGAATTTTGTTCTCGCGGGCGTATTTCGCGGCGAGGATTTTTCCCTCGATCCCGCGGTCGCCGAAGCCGCCGGGGACGAGGATGCCATCGACATCGCCGATGACCGCCCTCGCGCCATGATCCTCGATGGCCTCGGCTTCGACGCGGACGATCTGCACTTTCGTGTCGTGGTGGGCACCGGCGTGGATCAGGGATTCGTAGATGGATTTGTAGGCGTCCTGGAGCTCGATGTATTTCCCGGCGACGGCGATGGTGACCTTGTGCTTGGGATGAATCACTCGCTGGACGAAGTTTTCCCAATCCTCCAGTTGCGGTGAGGGCGTGTGGCCGAGGCCGATCTTGTCCACCACGAGGCGGTCGATCTTGTCGCGGCGGAGGTCGAGCGGGCACTCGTAGATGGTGTGGGCGACATCGCGGAAGGCGACGACGTTCTTTTTCTCCACGTTGCAGAACATCGCGATTTTTTTTCGGTTGTCCTCGTCGAGGTCGGTCTCGGTGCGGCAGATGATGATGTCCGGCTGGATGCCGAGTTCGCGGAGTTTCGCGACGGATTGCTGGGTGGGCTTGGTCTTCGCCTCGCCGGCGGCCTTGATGTAAGGCAGCAGGGTGACGTGGATGAAGCAGACGTTGTCCTTGCCCACTTCCAGTGCGAACTGGCGCAGCGCCTCGATGAAAAGAAGGCCTTCCATGTCGCCGACCGTGCCGCCGATTTCCGTGATGAGGACATCGACGTTTGTATTATCGCGGGTGACCTTGTGCATCCGCTCCTTGATCTCGTCGGTGACGTGCGGGATGAACTGGACGGTCTTGCCGAGGTAATCGCCGCGCCTTTCCCGCTTGATGACGGCATCGAACACCTGGCCGGAGGTGAGGTTGTTCATCTGCGAGAGCACGCCGGAGGTGAAACGCTCGTAGTGGCCGAGGTCGAGATCGGTCTCCGCGCCGTCATCGAGCACATAGACCTCGCCGTGCTGATAGGGCGACATCGTGCCGGGATCGACGTTGAGATAGGGGTCGAATTTCTGCATGAGCACCTTGAGGCCGCGAGCCTCGAGAAGCGTGCCGATGGAGGCCGCGGCGAGGCCTTTGCCGAGTGAGGAGACGACGCCGCCGGTGACGAAGATGTATTTCATAAACTTCAAATTCTAAATTTTAAACTCTAAGGAAGACGGGAAAGGAGGCGCTCGATTTCGAGGGCTTGTTCGGGGGTATCGACGCCGGGGGAGGTGTCGTTGGTTATGAGGACGCGGATGTTGGCTCCGTTTTCGAGGGCACGGAGCTGTTCGAGGGACTCGGCCTGTTCGAGGGGTGAGGGCGGCCAGGTGACGAAGGTTTCGAGAAAATCGCGGCGGTAACCGTAAATGCCCTTGTGGCGGAGGACTTGCAGGCCGGTCACGGGGTTGCGGAAAAACGGCAGGGGCGAGCGGGAGAAATAGAGGGCGTGGCCGTTCTGTTTCAGGACGACTTTCACGACGTTCGGATCGGAAACGGCGGGGTCGGCGGGATCCAACGGATTCGCGGCGGTGACCATGTGGAGCTCCGGATCGTCGATGAGCGCCTGCGCGAGTTTGTCGATGAGCGCGGGGTCGATGAGCGGTTCGTCGCCCTGGATGTTGAGGATATGGGTGGCTTGTGGCACCTGTTTCGCGGCTTCAGCGAGGCGGTCGGTGCCGGTGGGGTGATCCGGCGAGGTCATCACGGCCTTTCCGCCGAAAGCCTCCACGGCAGAGGCGATGCGTTCGTCATCGGTCGCGACGAGGATTTCCGAAAGCCTTGTCGCGGACTGGCAGCGCTCCCATACATGCTGGATCAAGGGTTTCCCCGCGATGAGATGCAGGGGCTTTCCGGGGAAGCGCGTGGAACCCCAGCGCGCCGGAAGGATGCCGATGATGTGATGCTTTGGGGCTGGTTGGGACACGCAATGGAATAGGTTGCGCCACCCTACGGAGAGGCCGCCGGGGCGCGCAAGAACGGTTTGGGGAAAAGTTTGCGAACTCTCAGTCTCCACCGCCCCCGCAACCTCCCCCGCCGCCGCAACCGCTGCCACCGGAGTCTCCGCCCCCACCACAACCTCCCCCACCACCGCAGCCGCCTCGTCCCCCTTTGCCGCCTTTCTTCGAGACCCAAATGCTTATGAAAACCAGGAAGATGATGATGCCAACAAAGAAAAAGCCGCTGCCATCGCCTTGGGTGGATGCGAAATGGGTGGCGCAGCTTGCGAGGGGGATGCCAAGCCCGCTGCCGATGGCCAGCGCCGCGACATGGCGCTTGCGAACGATGAAATGGGAGGTCGCGTCGATCCGGCGGAAATCGCGTCGTGCGAAGCGGACTTCGGCGGGTGGCCAGATCGACTCCGGGGGCTCTTCGCCGAAAATTTCGCGATACGAGTCCAGTGTCCGCGCGTACCAGTCGGCATATTTCGCCTCTTCGTCCCGCCCACCCTTTGTGGGGCCGTGGTGCAGCTGGAAACCGAGCGTGTCCCGACAGAGATCCTGCCAGTAATTGCGCGTGTAGCAGAGATGCAGGTGCCATGCCTGATCCACTGCGTCCGACGGGGTCACGGCATGACCCGCCGTCGCGCATAGATGCAGGAACCTGCGGTATTCCCGAAGAACTTCCGCCGTGAAAGCCTCAGACCAGCCGTTTTCCCGCGCAAGCCGCGCGGAAAAGCGTAGGCCGGAGTCTGGGTCGTCGAGCGGAAAGGACTGGATTCTTTCCCAAAGCGCGGAGTCTTTCATGCGCCGACTGTGAATCCTCGATCGATTTTGGTGAAGCCAAAATGAGACCGATTACACACACCCTCGATTCCACTCGCGAACTTCCCTGGGGCGCATGAGCTAAGCCCATGCGAATGAGAGAACGTAAAGAGCACGCACCCCTATCAGCGGCGGCGCACGTCGATCACGGGGTGGAGATTGCACCTACGGAAGAGTATGAAAACAGGGCGGCTGATAGGGGTTGCTGTGTCTCGTCTTGTTGTGCTTCTTTTTTTGCGGGTGCGGCGACCTACTAGTGCGATGCCACCTAACATAAGGAGAAGGCCAGTCGAAGGTTCAGGAATACCAGCGATGATAGAAACACCCGGCTCTGTCTCGTATCCCCACGAATTGATGAATCCGCCAAGAAAATTTGCGCCGATAAATGTGATAGGTCCATCAGGAGAAAAAAAGGTGAACTCCGCCACATAAAAACCTGTGTACTGTATCCATCCGTAGTGAGCACTCCCATCTATGTCAAACTCTACTCCGATGTAAGCATCCTGCGACTGCATTCGGCCTAGTGATGAATACGAATTGGTTATCGGGTTGGATATGTTGTCCGTATGATGATGCCAATCGCCTGAGAGAAAGGTAGTATTTGATCCAAGAATATCGCCTGCGAATACGGGGGAAACGTAAGTGCCTTGATCTGGTGAAATTGCTAAAGTTGAAATAATTCTATTCGTCCCGTAGCCTTGCATCCCAGATACAAACCCGGCATCTCTCCAAAAATGGAAATCATCCACCCCATCATCGTTGATATCTAATGACCCACTAGAAGGGAGGGAAGAGACAGGAAAAATATTGGGATCACCACCCCGATAGGTCACAACGACCGCTGCGTCTGCCTCCAAGAGAGACAGACGCAGCAAGCACAAATAAATAATAATTCGCATGACTCTTAAAGAAGTTATTCGCCACGACGCACACGCCAAAACTGCTTCGTCGATCCGGTGTCTCTTGTATCAGTAACTGTCGTAATGGAATCCTCCGCCTTGAAGGTGGAAACGTCAGACCATGAACCAACTTCAAGGGTTGTGGATGTCTCCAGCGTGTAAAACGCTCCGGGATCGGAACTAATCGTAGGGGCATACTCGTCAAGATTACTGGGGTTCTGTGTGAAGCCGGAACTTAGGATAGTCGGTGCCTCCGGTTCCACTCCGCTCAATATGAGGGATACCTTCTGGCTACCTCCCTGCAAGGTTCCGTTCGGAGTGATGGTAACGGCAAGACGCCGCTCTTGTGTCCCTGAGTCAATCGTCACCTTTTCGAGATTGTTCCGGTCGTCGGTTCCGCGTATCGCGGCTGTACCCCGTAGGGCAGCACTCTCGCCTGTGAGATCGGGGTTCAGCACCCACGGCAGATGAGTCGTGGATGTCGCGGTGTCAACTGCGGTCAAGTCAAGGTCATTGACCAGCATTGCGGTAGGGTCGTCCACCACGCTGCCAAAGGGCGCGGGACTCCCCGAAGGGTCGCTCCATGCGAGAGTAATATCTCCCTGCGTGTCTGCGGGGAGCGTCACGTAAAAGGTCTTCGGAACACCTGTAGAAACTGTAAATTCCTTGATGAGGGTGCCTCGTCCCCTGTTCTTGTCATCCTCCAAGAGGCTGACAAGCCTCTCGGTATTGAAGCTTCCCCATCCCGTGAGATAACTCGGCCCTGGGTTCGCCAATTCCAAGGCCGTATGAACGGATGCTGCCCTCCAAGTGGAGGCGAGCAACGGAGCCGCTGCGGGAAACAACTGCTCCCTCCTCTGCTCGGCGAGCATAAGACCACCAGTGACCGCAGGTGCGGCAAAGCTGGTGCCTTGGAGATTCACGTTGCCGTTGCTGTCGGCAAGAATGCCGTTGTAATAGGAACTGTTGCTCGTCTTTTGTGCCGCAAACAATGAACTCCCGAAACCCAAAGAGCTGTTGCGCTGGCCGACAGCTACCACGTCGGGCTTGATGCGTCCGTCGTCGGTTGGTCCCGTGCCTGAAAAGCCTGAAATACTGAACGTGCCAGTTGTGAAATTAATGTCGGTGATCGAGCCTACCGTTAATACGTTCTTGGCCGTTGCTGGTGAAACCACCGTGTCGTAGCCATTATCACCGTTGATCCAATCGCGGGTTGCGGTAGATGTCACGAAGTTGCCACCGCTAATGATCAGATGTGTGACCGCAGAACCGGGACCGAAATTATTCGGATTCCCTGCGGCATAGACCGGCAAATGAACCTCAGCGGTATGGACAAAATCGTCCAACGCTTCAGAAGAAATAACCCCCGTAGAACTTGATGAATAAATACCCAAACGAGGATCCTCCGAAAAGGCAGGAAATGCCCAAAACCACCAGTTGTTGCCACCAACATTCCTAATCTCCCAGCCACTTGTCATTCCATAGGAATGATTGGAAAAACTCTGTCCTGCTAACACGGCATCACTGGTCTCATTCACGAAAAAATCAAGATCATGGCCATCCACCTCGCCCTCATATGCCATGCCTCGAAGCATTTTCCCTTGATTGACGGAACCCTGAAATAAGTCAACCAGACCACCACCGATAATCGTATTCGCCACAGCCGTGGCATGATTGCTCTGTGATGTGCTATCCACCTGAACAGCGCGACCACCCGAGAACTCGCTGTGAGTCGTCCTGATTCCTGCGGCTCCTGTGGACTCATTCGCCTCCCAAATCGAAACCTTGACACCCGAACCTGTGAGGTTCCGGCTCAACGAAGTATCCTGCCATGAATACAAGCCCGCTGGCCAAACATCATCCGCAAAGATCGTATTGGCAGAGACTGCATCCTGCGGAGTCATGAAAATGGGTCCATGTTCTGATTCACCAACCAGAGTGCCCTTCTCATCCATCCGATCCACTCCATGTTTGCGGGCAATCGCGTCCAGCTTCGCTTCCTCTTGGAAGCGGGCCGCAAAAGCGGCATCGCGGCGAGCGCGCAAGCGATCCCGCCATGCCGCATTGTCCGGGCGTATCACCTCCGGGTCAGCTTCGCGGTCGCCAGCGGGAAATGACTCCACCAGCGTCTGGTCCAGTATGGCCTTCCTCTCCGGCCATGTCCTCGCCAACTCGGCCAATCGCGCTTCCTCGGCAAGCGCAGCTTGACGCTTGCCTTCTTCAATCTCCTCAGGTGTCAACTTTCGGGGCGGTGGACCTGGAACCATGGGATCCCGCCAGAGAAGCATCTCGTCGTAATCCGAAACACCATCTCCATCCGTATCCACGGTTTTGTTGCGATGCTCGATCTTGAAGATCGCGCACCAGAGATCATCCCATCCGTCTCCGTCGGCGTCGTGGATCGTGCGCTCGTCACCGAGCATGTCTTTGACGACGATCGTTGAGGGATGGGCCTTCGCACGCGCTTCCTCCTCGGCAAATAGTGGAAAGCTAGCGGCGATAATAGCTGCGGAAAGCAACGTGAAGCGCAGTGGTTTGCGCGTTGTATAGGTATTTGGTATCGATTTCATGGTTTCTTATTTCTGCACAACAGAACTTATTCGTATCACCCCATCTCGGTTATATCCGGGGGGAAAGTCTTACCGCAGGAAAGGGGAAAATCGTTGGGATATCAAGGTTTTTCCCGGGGAAGGGTGCGCAGATCAGGCGGGTGGAGGGGTTGGCGGGAGGGGATGAGTGACTTCCCGGATATCACGGTGTCGCAGTCGAGGGTCGAGGGTCGGGTTGCATGGAGGTGGGAGAAGCTGGAGGCGAAGGCGGCGGCTTGGCTGTGAACTGCTGTGGCAAGTCCGTTTCTTCACACCGGTACGACCAGACCTTCCGCTTCCGCGAGTTTCTTTTGGTTGCCGTCGAAAGTGAGGAACTCCCTGACGCCCAGTTCGATGGCTGTGGCGACGTGCAGGATGTCCATGGAGCGGTGTCCGCCGGCATCGGTGTAAAGTTCGCTGAGGCGCTCGGCAGCCAGATGGATCTGCGGCCAAGGTGCGGGGATAGTGATGACCTGTCCGCTGACCAGTCTTCAAGTCCGCCAGCATTTTGGTTCCTTCGGCTCTTGGATAGCCTTTGGAAGCATCATGGCGGTGCAACCTGATCTGGAACCGCACCGCTTGCCTGAACCCGAAATCCGAAGTTAGCTGTAAAAGTAATTCGAATATTGAACCACGAATCTCACGAATTACACGAATGGATGTGTGATTTAAGAGATTTCACCCCATCACTTTTTGATGCGTGCATGATTCTCGTTTCATATTAAATCAATTCGTAATATTCGTAATATTCGTGAAATTCGTAATATTCGTGAATTCGTGGTTTCTACTTCGGAGTTTGGGCTGAACTCATAGAGGAGCAGGGTGGTGACCTCCAGCGGTCCCGGCATGGCGGCAAAACAGGCGGCGGCATCGGCGGAATTCACCTGAAGCCGATACAAGGCGCAAAGAACCGAGGTGTCGGGATACGCCTTCATCAGCCCAAGTCCTGGGCCAGTTCATCCGCACGCAGGGCAGCCACTTGCTCCGCGGTGAAAACCCGTTCTCCCCACGTTTCCCGCAATCTGGCCATGATATCGACTTTGGGAAAATGCGCCTTGGGATGCGCATTTCCCAGGGCGGGAACCAAGGTGGCGATCACCTTGCCCCGCTTGCTGATGTTGATGGACTCGCCTTCATTGACCCACGCCTCGATGCGGGGGAATTCATTCCGAAGCTCCCTTACAGTCGCTGTTTTCATGTGATCCATATCATGTCTCACAGGAAGAAGGGGCAATAGCCCATTTTGAAATCCGCCGCTGGAGCGGTGGCGGGACAGGATGTCCCTCCGACAAACTGGGACTGCAAGTCCCAGCCACGGGTCATTTTTTCTCCTTCTCGCCGCAGGCGCAGCGCCACTCGGGTTTTTCGCAGGGGCCGCAGACGGTGGTGTCGTAGAGGAGGCGGGCGGTGATGGTTTTGCCGGCCTCGGTTTCCTTGTATTGCATGATGAGCCACTCGCCTTCCTTCGGAGCGGGAACGGTGAAACCGCTTTCATCCTTGGTGATTTCCAGTTTCACCGGTGCCTGGCGGGTGCCTGCGGTGGCGGTGACGGAGTGGGCTTCGGGTTTCACGGGTTTCATGTCCTTGTCGAGGAGGGCGATGTGAAGTTTGCCTCCTTTCTCGGTCACTTCGCCGTGCATGGTTTCGTCGGTGCTGAATTCGAGGATGCGGCCCTTGTTGGGGCCGAGCTCGATGCCTTCGTGGGCGAGGGCGAAACCTGCGGTGAGGGCGAGGATCAGTGATGTCAGTTTGGTTTTCATGTTCGTTGTTTGTTTTATTTCATCGGGCGGCCGGAGCGTCTAGCCTGAGAGCTTTTTCCGCCGCTTTCCTGCCGATGAGGAAAAAGACGGCGGGGGTGACCACGAGGTCGAGGAGGGTTGAGGAAATGAGGCCACCGACGATGGCGACGGCGACGGGATGGAGGATTTCCTTGCCCGGATCGCCGGGGGCGAGGACGAGCGGGATCAGGGCGATGCCCGCCGAAAGCGCGGTCATCAGGACGGGGACGAGCCGCTCCAGGGTGCCGCGGGTGATGAGCGCGATGCCAAAAGCCTCGCCCTCGTGGCGCATGAGGTGGAGGTAATGGGAGATCATCATGATCCCGTTGCGCGCCGCGACGCCGCCGACCGCGATGAAGCCGACCAGGGTGGCGATGCTGATGTTGTCGATTTTCCACCACGTGAACGCGAGCGCACCGGCGAGGGCGAGCGGGAGGTTGAGCATGACCTGCAGCGAGAGGGAGACGCTGCGGAAATAACCGGCCAGCAACACGGTGATGACCACGGCGACGATGGCGAAGAGGATGAGGATGCGCTTCGAGGCTTCCTGGCGGGCGAGGTATTCGCCTTCGAAGCGGATCGTGTAACCGTCGGGCGGCTTCGCCTGGTCGGCGACGGCGAGTTGCCATTTTTCGACGAGGGAATCGAGATCGCGCTGGTCCGTGTTCGCGCCGATGACGATGCGGCGCTGGCCGTTCTCGCGATTGATGACGTTGGGGCCGTTGACCTCATGGACGGCGGCGACAAGGGAAAGCGGGAGATGTCGGCCATCGGGTGCCTGGATGAGGAGGTCGCCGATGTTTTCAGGCCAGGTGCGCCAGCTTTCCGGGAGGCGGAGGACGAGATCGACGGTGGCCTCGCCCTCGCGGAGCTCGCCGAGCAACGAACCGCCTAACAGGCGGGAGACCTGGCTGTTGATCTCGCCGGGCGCGAGGCCTTCGAGGCGGGCGCGGGCGCGATCCACCTCGATGCGGATCTGCGGGATGGGGATTTGGGCTTCGAGGTTTACATCGGTGAGGCCGGGAATGGTTTGGCCGGCTTCCTTGACGCGCGCGCCGAGGCTGCGGAGCGTGTCGAGATCCGGGCCGTGGATTTTCACGGCGATCTTCGCGGAAACGCCGCTGAGCATGTGGCTGAGGCGGTGGCTGATGGGCTGGCCGACGTTGACGAAGGTGCCGGGTATGCCCTTGAGCTTTTCCCGGATGTCCGCGAAGACCTCCTCGCGGGGGCGCCCGCCTTCGTGGAACTCGACATCGAACTCGTTGACGGAGACCGGCATCACGTGGTCGTCCCGCTCGGCCCGTCCGGCGCGGCGGCCGACGGATTTCACCTCGGGGATCTGCATCAAGAGCCGGACGGCTTTCTCGCCGACCTCATTCGATTGTTTCAGCGAGCTGCCCGGCGCGCTGGCGAAGGAGATGGTGGCGCTGCCCTCGTTGAAGGTGGGGAGGAATTCCTTGCCCATGCCCGGGTAAAGCATGGCTGCGGCGGCGACGAGCAGGACGACCACACCGATCACTGCCAGCGGAGCGGCGAACGCGGCGCGGAGGAAAGTAGCTCGGGTGAAGGCTTTCAGCGCCCTGACCAGCAGGCCGTCGCGGTGCTCCTTGCCCTCCTTCGGTTTCAGCAGAAAGGAGCAAAGTACGGGGATTACCGTAAGTGAGACGAAGAACGAGGCGATCATGCTGACGATGGTCGCGATGGCGATGGGCCGGAACAGGCGGCCTTCCAATCCCGCGAGACCGAGCAGCGGCAGGAACACCAGGATGATGAGCACCGTGGCGTAGAGGATGCTGGAGCGCACCTCGCTAGAGGCGGAGGCGATGACTTCCAGGCGCGGCCTCGGGTTCTCGCGCGAGGCGTTTTCCCGCAGGCGGCGGAAGACGTTTTCCACATCTACGATGGCATCGTCCACCACCATGCCGATGGCGACGGCGATGCCGCCGAGGGTCATGCTGTTCACGCTCGCGCCGAACCATTTGAAGGTGAGCAGTGTGATCGCGAAGGACAGTGGGATGGCGGTTAGAGTGATGAAGGTGGTGCGGACATTCAGGAGAAAAAGGAACAGGACGATGGTGACCATGATCGCGCCGTCGCGGATCGCTTCCTTGAGGTTGCCGACGGCGTTTTGGATGAAATCGCCCTGTCGGAAAAGGATCTCCACCTCGACTCCGGCGGGCAGGCCGGGGCGCAGCTCTTCGAGGGCTTTCTCGATCTCGGCGGTGAGCTTCAGGGTGTCGAAGCCCGGTGACTTGTCGATGCTGAGGATCACGCCGGGGCTTTCCGTCTCGTCGCCCTCGAAGGCGATGCCCGCGTCGCCCCGCATGGTGGCGACCCCGAACTTCACCGTGGCGACGTCCGCGATGGTGATGACGCGGCCAGCCTCGCGTTTCATGGGGGAGGCGGCGATGTCCTCGGGATCGGCGGTCATGGCGAGGTTTCGCACCATGATTTCGCGCGGGCCGGACTGGAGGTAGCCGCTGGTGGCATTGCCTGCGGAGAGCGAGACGGCTTTCTCCAGCTCATCCAAGGTCACGCCCTCGGCGAGCATTTTTATCGGGTCCGGCTCGACGTGCACCTGTTTCACCCCGCCGCCGATGGCGAGCACTTCGGCGACGCCCTTGATGCTCTGCAAGCGGCGCGCGACCGTCCAGTCCGCGAAGGTGCGCAGATCCATCGGCGCGATGGAGCCGTCCGTGGAGCGCAGGCCGACGAGGAGGATTTCGCCCATCAGCGAGGAAACCGGGGTCATGCCGGAGCGTGAGTTTTTCGGTAACGCGGCGGCTTGAAGGCGCTCCTGGACGAGTTGGCGTGCCTTGTAGATGTCGGTGCCCCAATCGAATTCGACGAAGACGAGAGAGAGGCCGACGTCGGAATTCGAGCGCAGGCGGTCGAGTCCGCCGATGCCGAGCAGGGCATTTTCGAGCGGGCGGGTGACGAGGGTCTCCACCTCCTCGGGGGCGAGGCCGGGGGCTTCCGTCAGCACGGTGACGGTGGGCTTGGTCATGTCCGGCAGGACTTCCACGGGGAGTTCCGTGGCGGTGCGCAGGCCCAGGAAAAGGACTAGCGCCGCCGCCGCGAGCACAAGCGCGCGGTTCCGGAGCGAGATGCGGATGAGGTGGTCGAGCATTTAAAAGAGGAGATTGACAGGTGATAGCATTGATAGCACTTTGCGGTATGGCTCAGTTGTTGGTGAGAAATATTCCGGACGAAGTGGCGAGGTCGTTGAAAAAGCGGGCAGCGGAACACGGAGTATCCGCCGAGGAAGAGCACCGCCGTATCCTGCAAGCGGCGCTTGCCCCTGCGGCGGCTGAGGCGGGTGATAAGCTCACCTTGTTTGACCACATCAGGGAGTTGGGCAGGATCGCGCCTGACTTCGAGTTCGGGACGGACCGATCAGTTTTGAAGCCCCGTGAGATTGAATTCTGATGCGCTACCTTCTTGATACGAATTTCATTTCCGAGTTGCGGAAAGAAAACCGCGCGAACCGTGGCGTCCAAGCGTGGGCGATGGCAAACGATTCGGGCTTGTGTGCATTGAGCGTGATTACGCTCGGTGAAATCCGAAAAGGCATCGAAGACAAAAGACGCACGGATATCCAGCAAGCTCATGTGATCGAGGGATGGCTCGACACGGTTTTGACTAAATTCTCGCAGAACATTCTCCCGGTGAATGTGGGAATCGCGGATCGTTGGGGTCGCCTGGTTTCCACTGCCAAACTTCCCTCGGTGGATCTTCTGCTCGCCGCGACCGCGCTTGAGCACGATCTCACGGTGATCACGAGAAACACCGCCGATTTCGAAGGGAGCGGGGCGCGCATTCATAATCCCTGGAAGTGAGTTGATGGCGTTCATGCCGACTCCCCGTTCGTGTCTTGCGCATGAACGCGCTGGCGATCAGCAGCAGGAAAAGCACGCCGCAGGCGATGGCGAGGAAGATGACGAGCGGGCCGCCGCCGTGTGCGTGGTCATGGCCGTGATCACCGCCGGATGCGGCGAGTTGCTCGGCTGTCATTTCCGAGCCGTCCTCGTTGTGCGGGTGGCCGTGGGCGGCGTCGAGCGCCTCTTTCAGCGAGACGCTGCCTTTCCCCGCGAAGGACAGCGCGTAGGAGCCTTTCACGACCACCTCGTCGCCGGGAAAAAGGCCCGCGATGATTTCCACCCGCTCGCCGCCGATTTCGCCGACGGTGACGGGCAGGCGCACGAAGGCGTTCTCCAGTTCGTAGTCCTTGATGAAAACGAAGCGGTTCGCGCGGTCGCCCTGCAGCGCGGCGCGGGGGACGGTGAGGACGTTTTCCCTTTCGGAAACGATGAGGGAAAGCTCCGCCCTCATGCCGGGGCGCAGTTTGTTGTCTGGATTCGGAAGTTTGAAGATCGCGCCGACGGTGGAGGGGGTGGGCGTTTCATCGGGAGCGAGCCTGAGATATTCCGAGCGCCGCTCCTCCGTCCCGAGCGCGGGGATGCGGATTCTAGCGGCCATGCCTTCCTTCAGCGCCGCCGCCTGATGCTGCGGCACGCGGGCGACGGCCCACACGGTGGTCAGGTCGAGGATTTCCATCAGTTCCTTGTCCGGCTCGACGGGCGCTCCGAGGTGGCCTTCGGAGCGGATGATGAGTCCGTCGGCCGGGGCTTTCAGGTCGATGACCGGTGGCGGATCACCCGGCTGGCGGCTCTCGATGCGGAGCAGGACATCGCCCTTTTTCACGAAGTCTCCCTTGTGAGTGAGGGCTTCGATGATACGTCCGGGGATGCGGCTGGAGAGGATGGCGTGGCTCTCGCAGGTGTGCTCGATCTCGCCGAGGACGGGGAGGGTGCGCTCAAGGGCGGTTTCCTCGGCGGCGACGGTTTCGATGCCGAGGTTGGCCACGCCGGTGGCGTCGAGAACGACGGTGTTCTCGTTGCGGGGGGCTTCGGCAGCGAAGGCTGACGTGATGAGCAGGAGGGTGAGGATGGGAAATTTCATGGTTTGTGGGTGTGTCATTGGTTGCCACGGGCGGCTTCGTGGCGGACGCGGGCGAGGTGGAATTCGCGCAGCGCGTCGAGGCGGGTGGCGGCGAGCTGGAGGCTTTTTTCGCGGGAGCGGAACACGGTCTGGATATCGGTCTGCGACTGGGCGTAGGCTTCGTCCGCTGCTTTGGATTGTTCCGCCGCCAAGGGCAGCAGGGTCTCGTCGAGTTCGCGGATGAGCTTCGCCCACTCGACCATCTGCGCGCGGTCGGATTCAGCTTCGAGGCGGATGCGGCGGGCGAGGGCGGTGGCTTCGAGTTTCCGGCGCTCGTGGGTGGCCTGCGCTTCCTTGATCGCGCCCTCGTTCTTGTTCCAGAGAGGTAGGGGGATTCGGAAACGAAAGCCGACGATAGCATCGTTATCGGCTCCGTTGGGGGCGTCTTCCGAGCGTTCGGCGGCGGCGAACAGCCCGGCCTCCACGTCATCGTAGCGGAGGGCTTGCTGGAGATCTACGCCTTGCCTGGCGGCATCGACCTCGAGCATCGCCGCCTGGAAATCGGGGCGCAGTGCGGGGTTCGCATCGCCGTCTGCAAAAGCGGGCGGAGCAAGGTTTCCTCCCACGCTGATCGACTCACCCGCTTGCATTCCGATAAGCGGCTTGAGTTCACCGACGACGGCGGCTTCCTCCGCGTCGAGCTGACGGAGCTGCGCGGAAACGCTCGCCGCTTCGAGCCGGGCAGTGGCGGCGTCCAAGGCCGAGCCTTCGCCTTTTTGGGCGGCCTTGGAGAGTTTTTCGGAAAACCCGGAGACCAAGGCGATTTGACTGCTGAATAGTTCACGGCGCTCGCGGATGGCAAGCACGCGGATGACAGATGTTCTTGCGCGAGCCACAAGCTGCCTTTCCACCTCACGGACTTCGGCCTCGGCTGCCTTGAGTAAGGTGACGGAAATCCCCTTTTCCAAATGCAGCCTGTCAGTGACGGGGAAACGCTGAGAAAATTCGACATCAAGTGTTCCCTCACGGAAACGGGTGTTGTGTCTGAAGGATGTTTCCAATTCCGGGTTGGCCAGTCTGCCTGCCTGTTTTATCCGGCCGAGCGCCTCATCAATGCGCAGGCGCGCGGCGGCGAGATCGGGGTTCTGCGCCCGGACGCGCCCGGGCACTCCCTCAAGGGTGATGACCAGAGAGGGTGCCGCCGAGAGGTGGTCCGGGATAAGGAAAAGCGCTAGCAGCGCGGGGAGAAAGGTAGGTCGCATAAAAATCGTGGCAATGGGTGTGTGTCCGTATCCGTCTGGGGATCGACGGCATACCGGCAAAAGGAACGTGGCGGAAGCGCGCGGAAAACTGCGGGGATGACATGGATCGCGCCATTAGGGCACGAGGGTGCGCGGAAGGGCGCTCCTCAGATCAACGGCGGTTTATCCAGCGTAAACACCGGCTCTTCCGGAACCAGTGATCGCTCGGCGGAGATTTCGACCAGCACGCATAGGAAACCGGTGGGCAGGGAAATGGCATCCATCACACGGTCGGCGCTCGGAACTTTGCAGCAGGCGTGTTGGTGCGGGCCGGAGCGGCCTTCGTGGTCGTGATCTTGTGGATCACCGTGGTTTTCGTGATGGTTTTCGTGATGGGTTCCGCAGTGGGAAGCGCACTCATCCATTGCTCCATGATGCGTTCCGTGAGCCACGGTGCCTCCCAGGCCTGCTAAAACGCAGAACACGATGAGGAAACGGACACGAAGAATTCACACCGGTTATCTAACGGAGAAACATCCGCAACGAAAGGGGATTTTTCACAAGAAGAAAGCCCGTTGCCCTGCACCGCTTCGGTTCAGGGTTTGGCAAGGGCGAGTCCGGCGGAGAGATCGACCTTGAGGGTGATTTCCTCACGCCCTGTCTATGTTTCGGCGGCGTGGAGTAGGGGGAGTATGAGGAGGATCAGCAGGGATTTCATGTTGCGGGAAAAATGACAGTGTGATGTGCGTGAGTTCAGCATCGAGAAGATGCGAGATCGTCACAAAAAAAGCCGGGCAGGTTTTCCTGCCCGGCTTGGAAGTTGGGTCGCGTTCTGGAGAACGCAACTCCGGTTACATCATGCCGCCCATGCCGCCGTGGTCATGGCCGTGGCCGCCGCCGCCGGCCGCTTCCTTTTCGGGAAGATCGGTGATGAGGCATTCGGTGGTGAGCAGGAGGCCGGCGATGGACGCGGCGTTCTGCAGGGCGGAACGGGTGACCTTGGTCGGATCGACGACGCCGGAGACGATGAGGTCTTCGAACTTGTCGGTGGCGACGTTGTAGCCTTCGCCACCCTTGCCGTTCTTGACCTTCTCGACAACGAGGGCGCCTTCGCGGCCTGCGTTGGCGACGAGCTGGCGGAGCGGAGCCTCGACAGCGCGGGCAACGATGCCTGCGCCGGTGAGTTCGTCACCCGTGAGGCCAAGATCGCCGAGGGCGGCCTGGGCGCGGATGAGCGCGGTGCCACCGCCGGGAACGATGCCTTCCTCGACCGCCGCGCGGGTGGCGTGGAGGGCGTCCTCGACGCGCATTTTCTTCTCCTTCATCTCGGTCTCGGTGGCCGCGCCGACATTGATGACGGCGACACCGCCCGCGAGCTTGGCGAGGCGCTCCTGGAGCTTCTCGCTGTCGTAATCGCTGGTGGTTTCCTCGATCTGGCGGCGGATCTGATTCACGCGGCCGGTGATGGCTTCGGAAGTGCCGCCGCCTTCGACGATGACAGTGGAGTCCTTGCTGATGGTAATGCGCTTCGCTTGGCCGAGGTCGCTGATCTCAACGGACTCCAGCTTGATGCCGAGGTCCTCGGTGATCACGCGGCCACCGGTGAGGACGGCGATGTCCTCGAGCATGGCCTTGCGGCGGTCGCCGAAGCCGGGTGCCTTGACAGCGGCGATATTGAGGATGCCGCGGAGCTTGTTGACCACGAGAGTCGCGAGTGCTTCGCCTTCCACATCCTCGGCGATGATGATGAGCGGCTTGCCGGACTTGGCGACCTTCTCGAGGAGAGGGAGCATGTCCTTGAGCGAGCTGATCTTCTTCTCGTGGATGAGGATCAGCGCGCTTTCGAAGCTGGCTTCCATCGACTCCGGATCGGTGACGAAGTAAGGGCTGAGGTAGCCTTTGTCGAACTGCATGCCTTCGACGACGTCGAGGGTGGTTTCGATGCCCTTGGCTTCCTCAACGGTGATGGTGCCGTCCTTGCCGACCTTGTCCATCGCCTCGGCGATGATGCCGCCGATTTCGGTGTCCCAGTTGGCGGAAACGGTCGCGACCTGCGCGATTTCCTTGGTGTCGGAGACGGTCTTGGAAATGACCTTGAGCTGGGCGACGATGGCCTCGGTGGCCTTCATGATGCCGCGCTGGAGCGAGATCGGGTTGGCACCGGCGGTGACGTTGCGGAGGCCTTCCTTGTAGATGGCTTCGGCAAGCACGGTGGCGGTGGTGGTGCCGTCTCCCGCGATGTCCGATGTCTTGGAGGAAACCTCACGGATCAGCTGTGCGCCCATGTTTTCGTAAGGGCACTCGAGCTCGATCTCCTTGGCGACTGAAACGCCGTCCTTGGTGATCGTCGGCGAGCCGAATTTCTTGTCCAGGATCACGTTGCGTCCGGACGGCCCGAGGGTCGCCTTTACGGCACGTGCCAGTTTCTCAACTCCGCGCAGGAGTGCCTGGCGTGCTGCTTCGTCGAATTGTAGTTGTTTGGCCATATCTTTGTTAAACGTTAGAAGTTATTTGTTATTGGTTGTTTTGTGGTATTCGGAACTCGTCTTGAGCTTGGCCGTAGGTTCTTCCCTTCTAACCAATAACTCTTAACGAATAACGAGTCGGTTTATGCGACGATTCCGAGGATGTCGCCTTCGGAGATGATGAGGACTTCCTCGCCGCCGTGTTTGACTTCGGTGCCGCCGTATTTGGAGATGAGGACCTTGTCGCCGACCTTCACGGAGAAGACGATGTCGTTGCCCTTCTCATCCTTGCCGCCGGTTCCGAGGCAGAGGACTTCCGCTTCCTGCGGCTTTTCTTTAGCTGTGTCAGGAAGGACGATTCCGCCCGCGCTGATCGCGTCGGCTTCGAGGCGTTTGACGAGGACACGGTGTCCGAGTGGTTTGATGTTTGCCATATGTGTTTTCTGGTTTGTTGGTTGTTGGTTTGTTTGAGAAGCCACCACCGCGGAGGCGGAGGTGGAAAGTGGAGAAAGTGAAAAGTGCCGGGTGAGCGGTGATCAGTGATCGGTGGAAGAGGTTGGTTGTTCGAGGGCTTCGAGGTAGTGGTCGAGTTCCTTGTGGAGTTCGGTTTCGAGGAAAGCGCGGAAGGTGGGGAAATCGCCGGAGTCGGCGGCTTCTAAGGCGTTGTAGTAAGCTTCGCGGGGGGTGACGGGGATGGAGACGGGCGGGTAGCCTGCGGCAAGGAGGACGAAGTTCATCGCGAGGCGAGCGGTGCGTCCGTTGCCATCGGCGAAGGGGTGGATGGAGGCGATGCCGTGGTGGAGGCGGGCGGCGCGTTCGACAGGATCGGTGATCGCCTTGGTCTCCGCGAAGAGGGCTTCCATCAGGTCGGGGACTTTTATGGGGTTGGGCGGAGTGTGATTGGACCCGGCGATGCGCACGGCGGATGTGCGGTAGGTTCCGGCGAAGCTGTCTTCCACTCGGGTGAGGATGATGCGGTGGAGATCGAGAAGATCTCTTTCCGTGAGCTCGGCTCCGGGCTGAGCGAGGGCTTTGACCTGCTCCCAAGCTTTCGCGAGGTTGACGGCCTCAAAGTGATCCTTGAGAGGCTTTCCGGAGACGGTGACGCCTTTGGAAAGAACCAGTTCCGTCTCGCGGAGGGTGAGCGAATTGCCCTCGATGGAGTTGGACTCATAAACCATCCGCACATCCCACGCCGCCGCAAGGCTGGCGACCGACTCGGGGCAGAGCGGGCGTAGCGAGGCGAGGCGTTTGTGTTTGGATTCGAGAGTCATCACGAGTGAGAAGTGGCGAGTGAGAGGTGAGAATTGGAAAAGGTGAATTGCGGGATTAATTTCCTGAGGCCGGGAAATTGATCGGGCGTCCATGGGCGCTGTAGGCTTTGGACTGCTACAGCCTGCTGTAGCTTTCCGTGTGACAGCCTGCTGTCCACGGCGGAGGACTGAGGTTTTGTACGGCTCTTGCGTGCCAATGCCGACCCGCTCGCAGCAGGCTGCTTTGCGGAAAGCGGCAGCAGGCTGCCGCAGTCCAAGGAGCTTCGCTCGTTTGGCTGATCTGCCTTGCCTAGGTGGCTTATTTCTCTCTCCTCAGTGAAATGATCGGAAATCTTCTGGAGGTCGCGTGCCAACCAAAATTCCACGCCGGACTGGAACTCGGTCTGGACGACTTGGTCGAGTTCCGTGAGGAGCTTGGAGATGACAGATTTCTTCATGGGCGGATTTTTATCTTATGTCTCAATCCACCACTTCGGCATCGACGACCTTACCCTTAGCCTTTTTCGGCTCTGAAGATTCGCCTGAATCTTCGGCTGGCTCGACGTCGGGGTCACCGCCCATGGCGGCGCCCGCCTGTTGAGCGGCGGCGGCGAGGGCTTGGAGCTGGCCTTCGAGTGCGGTGGAGGCGGCGTTGATTTTCTCGACGTCGTCGCTGGAGATCGCGTCGCGGACGGCTTTGACCTTTTCCTCAAGGGCGGATTTAAGTTCGGCGGGAGCCTTGTCGCCGAGTTCGCCGAGCTGTTTCTCGACGGAGAAGGCGAGGTTCTCGGCCTTGTTGACGGCATCGACTTTCTCGACGCGCTTGCGGTCTTCCTCGGCGTGGGCTTCGGCGTCCTGCTTGGCTTTCTCGATCTCCTCCTTGGAAAGTCCCGAGGAACCCTGGATGGAGATTTTCTGCTCCTTGCCGGATTGCTTATCCTTGGCGGAGACGTGGAGTATGCCATTCGCGTCGATGTCGAAGGTGACCTCGATCTGCGGCTCGCCGCGACGGGCGGGGGCGATGCCGTCGAGCTTGAAGTTTCCGAGCAGCTTGTTGTCGATGAACATCGGGCGCTCGCCCTGCGAGATGCGGATGTCCACGGCGGGCTGGTTGTCGGAGGCGGTGGAGAAAACCTGGGATTTCTTGGCCGGAATGGTGGTGTTGCGCTCGATCATCGGGGTGGCGCGGGAGCCTTCCGTCTCGATGGAGAGGGTAAGGGGAGTGACGTCGAGGAGGAGCACGTCCTTCACATCGCCGCGCAGCACGCCGCCCTGGATGGCCGCGCCGATGGCGACGACTTCATCCGGGTTCACGCCCTGGTGAGGGGTCTGGCCGGCGAGTTCGCGGGCGATCTCGACGACTTTCGGCATGCGGGTCATGCCGCCGACGAGGACGAGCTCGTTGATGTCCGAGGCGGAAACACCGGCTTCCTTGAGGCAATCGCGGACGGGTTTCTTGGTGCGCTCGAAAAGCTTGTCGGTGAGTTGCTCCAGCTTGGAGCGGGAAAGCGTGAGCTGGATGTGCTTCGGCCCGGTGGCGTCGGCGGTGATGAAGGGGAGGTTGATGTCGTAGGACTGGCTGGAGGAAAGCGCGATCTTCGCTTTCTCCGCCTCTTCCTTGATGCGCTGGAGCGCGTCAGGCTGGCCGGAGAGGTCGATGCCCTGATCCTTTTTGAACTCGCCGACGATGTATTCGATGAGGGTGTTGTCCCAATCGTCGCCGCCTAGCTGGGTGTCGCCATCGGTGGCGAGGACTTCGAAGACACCGTCGCCGATTTCCAGCACGGAGATATCGAAGGTACCGCCGCCGAGGTCATAGACGGCGATTTTTTCATCGGATTTCTTGTCGAGGCCGTAGGCGAGGGCGGCGGCGGTGGGCTCGTTGATGATGCGGAGTACCTCAAGGCCGGCGATCTCACCGGCGGCCTTGGTGGCGTTGCGCTGGGAGTCGTTGAAGTAGGCGGGGACGGTGATCACCGCTTGGGAAATTTTCTCGCCGATCTTCGCTTCGGCATCGGCCTTGAGCTTGCCGAGGACCATGCCCGCGATTTCCTGCGGGGAATAGGTTTTCTTCTCGCCGGCTACCTCGACCTCGATATGGGCGTCGCCATTGGAGGCGGCGACGATCTTGTAAGGCATGCGCTTATCGGCATCGGTGAGTTCGGTAAACTTGCGTCCGATGAGGCGTTTCGCGGAGAATATAGTGTTCTTCGGGTTGGTGACGGCTTGGCGTTTGGCGGCTTGGCCGACGAGCCGCTCGCCGTTTTTCGCGAAGGCGACAACGGATGGGGTGGTGCGGGCACCTTCCGAGTTTTCAAGAACGGTGGGTTCGCCGCCGTCCATGATGGACATACAGGAGTTGGTGGTGCCGAGGTCGATTCCTAAAATTTTTGACATGGGAGTTGTGTTGGTTATTGCGGAGTCTCTTGCAGGGGTTGTGCCTTTTTGTGGAAACGGGTCTACATCCTATTGTTTAAAAGGATTTTTATAGATCACGTCGCGTGCGTACTGGGGTGATTCAATACGATATGGCGCAGTTTGTTGCGACGTTTTGTCGCACTGCGACAGGGGAGCACACGCGCCCTCGCGTGTCGCGGAGTGCGCCCTCGCTCTCCGCTGGCCGGGAAAGATCTTGTGCGCCGTTGAGAAAAAACGATGCGCACCTTATCGCCAGCCGGTTTCCGGCGGGGGCGTCGGAAACGACACGTGAGGGCGCGTGTGTTATCCCTGCTTTGCTCACTTCAGAGACGACCCAATTTGCTGCCGAACGACAGGCTCGCCGGGATGAATGGGGAGGGAGCTTAAACGCCTCATGATCTGGCTGGCGGAGTAGTTGTCGAAAATGGCTGGCGCTCTGCCGTGCGCTGCGCAAAGTGATGGGGCTATGAGTGAGCCATTTTTCGACTACGAGAAGCTGGGGCAATTCTATCTTGGCAACGAATACGACCACGAGACCCAGGCGGTCACGGCGGAGCCGGTGATGTATGACTCGAAGGATCTCGTGACCCACGGCGTGGTGCTGGGGATGACGGGTTCCGGGAAAACGGGCTTGTGCCTCGCGCTGTTGGAGGAAGCGGCGATGGACAACATTCCGGCCATCGTGATCGACCCGAAAGGCGACATCTCCAACCTGCTGCTGACCTTTCCGGCACTCGATGGGAAAAGTTTCGAGCCATGGGTGAATGCGGATGATGCGGCGAAGAAGGGGATCACCGTCGAGGAACACGCCACCAAGACGGCGGCGATGTGGAAAAAAGGGCTCGCCGACTGGGGGCAGGATGCGGGAAGGATCGCGCGCTTCCGGGAGAAGACGGACATCAACATTTTCACCCCCGGCAGCATGGCGGGGATTCCGGTTTCCATACTGAGTTCGCTGGGTGTGCCACCCGTGGAGGTGATGGAGGACGGCGAGCTGTTAGGCGAAACGGTGGGCAGCACGGTGGACAGTTTGCTTTCGCTGATCGGCGTGGCTTCGGATGGTCCGGAGGGCGCGTTGCTCTCCGCGATTTTCCTCGGTGAGTGGCGTGAGGGACGCGGGCTGGATTTGGAAAAACTCATCGGGCAGATCCAGCGGCCGGGCTTCGGCAAGATCGGCGTGATCGATCTGGAGACCTTTTATCCCGAGAAGCCGCGCCAGGCGCTGGCGATGAAATTCAACACCCTGCTCGCCTCGCCGAGCTTCTCCGCATGGCTGGAGGGCGCGCCGCTCGACATCGGGAAAATGCTTTACCGCGACGACAACAAGCCGCGTATCTCCATCTTCTCCATCGCCCACCTCGGCGATGCGGAACGCATGTTTTTCGTGAGCCTGCTGCTCAATCAGATGGTCGGCTGGATGCGTTCGCAGCGCGGCACGACCTCGCTCCGCGCGCTGCTCTACATGGACGAGATTTTCGGTTTCCTTCCGCCCACCGCGAACCCGCCCTCGAAGCGCCCGATGATGACCATGCTGAAACAGGGGCGCGCCTTCGGCCTAGGTTGCCTCCTCGCCACGCAAAACCCGGTCGATCTCGATTACAAGGCGCTGTCGAACATCGGCACATGGTTCCTCGGACGGCTCCAGACGGAGCGCGACAAGCTGCGCGTGCTCGACGGGCTGGAGGGTGCGGCGGGTTCGCAGAAGGCGAAGTTCAATCGCAAGGAAATGGAGACGCTGCTCTCGGGCTTGGGCAACCGGGTTTTCCTGATGAACAACGTCCACGAGGACGCGCCGGTGCTTTTCCACGTCCGCTGGGTGATGAGCTACCTCACAGGGCCGCTGACGCGAGGTCAGATCAAGGGGCTGATGGATCCGAAGCGGGCGGCTTTCGTCCCGGTAAAAGCGCAAGCGGCGGAGGATTTCAACCCGATGGCGCGATCCTCCGCCCCGGCGGGAAATACTACGAGACCCGTAGTCGGCGCGGGTGTGACCGAGCTTTTCGCGGCCTCGGAAAGCGGCAAATATTTCCCCTTCCTCTACCGCGAGGCCACCGTGCATTTCTCGCTCACGAAAGCGAACGTCGAGGGCAGCCGCAAGGTGGCGAAGGTGAATCCCATCCTCGCGAGCGGCATCGATTGGGAAAGCACGGACAGCGTCCTGCCGGAGACGTTGAAGGGAAATCCCGAGGAGGGAATCGCTTTCGCGGAACTGCCCGGATACGCGATGAACGCGAAGAATTACACAGCAGTGGTGAAGGATTTTGCGGAGGATCTCTACCGCGAGGAACGCGCCGAGATCTGGTTATGTCCGTCGCTCAAGGTATGGGGGAAACTCGGCGAATCCGAGGAGGATTTCCGCGCACGGCTCATTCATGCGGCGCATGAGGGCAGGGACGAGGCCTTGGCCAAGGCGCGCGAGGCGGCGGGGAAGAAAACCAAGATTCTCGAAGGCCGCTTGCGGACGGCGGAGGTGCGGCTCGCAAAGGAGAAGGCGGAGGCCGGCTCCGCGAAAATGCAGGCTGGGATTTCCGTGCTCGGCGGCATTCTCAAATCCGCATTCGGACGCAAGGCGGGTTTCGGCGGGCTGACACGCGGAACCACGTCGGTCACCAAGGCAACCACCGCCTACAAACAGCATCAGGACGTCGTGATCGTCGAAGCTCAGATCGCCGATATCCAGGAGGAGGTCGAAGCGATCCGCAAGGCGCTGGAGAAAGATGTCGAGGAGATTGGCCGGACTTTCGATCCCTTCACGCTCCCTCTTGAAAAGGAAACTCTCAAGCCCACCCGAACGGACGTGAAGGTGGAGCGGGTGGGACTGCTTTGGATGTGAAAGGTGAATGCATTCCCGCCATTTTTTCCCGGAGCTTGAATCTGCGCTTGCCGCCGGGCGAGCGGGCCTGTTGACTTTCGCATGGCAGAGATTTCATTGGGATTGTCGTTCGACGATGTGCTTCTGGTTCCGGCATTGAGCGCGGTTCTGCCGGGCGAGGCCGATCTTTCCACCGAAATCGCGCCCGGGATTCCGCTGGGTTTGCCGGTGGTTTCCGCCGCGATGGACACTGTTTCCGAGCACGATCTTGCGATCGCCTTGGCTCGTGAGGGCGGCATTGGCGTGATCCATCGCGCGTGCCCGATCGAGGAGCAGGCGGCGATGGTTTCCAAAGTGAAACGCTCCGAGAGTGCGGTGATTATCAAGCCGCTTACCGTAAGCAAGACCGACACTGTGGAGCGTGTGCTCGCGATCATGGAGGAAAACGGTTTCTCTGGTTTCCCTGTCGTCGATGGGCAGGGCCGGCTCGAAGGCATGGTGACGGGACGCGATGTCCGCTATCTCGACAGGCCCAACGCCCTGGTTTCCGAAGTGATGACCCCGCGCGAAAAAGTCATCACCGCCCCGCCGACGACCGGCTTGGAAGAGGCGCGGCGCATCCTTTACCAGAACCGCATCGAGAAATTGCCGCTGGTGGACTCGGATGGTCATCTTGTGGGGCTGATCACCGGATCGGACATCGAGAAGCGCATCCGCTTCACCAGCGCCGCGAAGGACGCGAACGGCCAGCTCCGCTGCGGCGCGGCGGTCGGCGTCGGGCCTGATGTGAAAGATAGGGCGTTGGCGCTCATCGAGGCGGGGGCGGACGCCCTTTTCATCGACGCAGCGACAGGCCACACGCGCCACGTGATGAACGTGATCGAATTGCTGCGCGGCCTCAGTGACAGGCCGGTGGTCGCCGGGAACGTAGTGACAGAACAGGGCGCGAAGGATCTCGTCGCGGCGGGTGCCAGTGCGCTGAAAGTGGGCGTCGGCCCCGGCTCGATCTGCACCACGCGGGTGATTGCGGGGGTGGGCATGCCGCAGTTCACCGCGATCCAGAACGTCGCCGGTTACTGCCGCGAGCGAGGTGTGAAAGTCATCGCCGATGGCGGCATCCGCTACTCGGGGGATGTCGTGAAAGCGATCGCCGCCGGAGCCGATCTGGTGATGCTTGGATCGATCCTCGCAGGCACGCGCGAAAGCCCCGGCCAGAGCGTTTATTACCAGGGACGCCGTTTCAAAACCTACCGCGGCATGGGTTCGCTCGGCGCGATGCGCAAGGGCGCGGGCGACCGTTACGCCCAGAACAGCTCCGGCAAGCTCGTTGCCGAAGGCGTGGAAGGCCGCGTGCCCTACAAAGGGCCGCTTTCCGATGTCGTCTTCCAGCTCATGGGGGGCCTTAAATCCGGCATGGGCTACGTCGGTGCCTCGACCCTCGCCGAACTCCGCGAGAAAGCCGTCTTCACCCGCATCACCGCCGGGGGCCTCCGCGAAAGCCACGTCCACGACATCGTGATGACGGAGGAACCCACGAACTACCAACCGCTGGGATGAAAATTCAAAATTCGAAACTCAACTCTCAATGAAGAACGTCGGTTCGTGAGTGTCGGGATTTGCCTTTTTGAAAGTTGAGATTTGAAAGTTGAAATTTATGCACGACACTAATCACGTAGCGGTCATCGACTTCGGCTCGCAATACACGCAGCTTATTGTGCGACGTGTGCGGGAATTGGGATTTTTCGCCATGCTTTATGCGTTGGAGGATTTTCCGAACGTCGGAAGGCCCGGCGCGATCATCCTTTCCGGCGGGCCGAAGAGCACGAGCGAGGAGGACGCGCCGGATCTGGATTTCGAGGCGTTGAAAGCTTTCGGCGTGCCGGTGCTCGGCGTGTGCTACGGCATGCAGCTCCTGAATCTAAAATTCGGAGGCACGGTGGAGAAGAGTGATCGCCGCGAATACGGGCCGGCAGATCTTTTTCCGGTGGACGACTGCACCCTTTACGAAGGGATCTCCGCCGTTTCGCAGGTGTGGATGAGCCATTCCGATACGGTGAAAATTATTCCCGACGGCGCGCGGGTGATCGCGAGCAACCAACACGGCACCCCGGTTTCGCTGCAATGGGATGAGCTGTTTTACGGGATCCAGTTCCACCCGGAGGTGACGCACAGTCACGAGGGGTTGAACATCCTGAAAAATTTCCTCTCCCATGCGGAGGGTCTTGCCCTATTTAAGATCGATGATTTCAAGCGCGAGATGATCGACAACATCCGCACCACGGTGGGCGACAGGCAGGTGGTCTGCGGCGTTTCCGGCGGGGTGGATAGTACGGTGCTTGCCGTACTTCTGAAAGAGGCGGGTGTGAAAGTCCGCGCGATCTTTGTGGACAACGGCCTGCTGCGGAAGGGCGAGTCGGAGGTGGTGCAAGCGAACTTCAAGCGCATGGGCGTGGAGATCGAGACGGTGGATGCCTCGGAGCGTTTCCTCAACGCGCTGGCCGGCGAGGGTGATCCCGAGAAGAAGCGGAAAATCATCGGCAACATGTTCATCGAGGTCTTTTGGGACACGGTGGGGGATGCGGAAATGCTGGCACAGGGAACCCTTTATCCGGATGTGATTGAGAGTGCCTCGAACGCGAAATCCAAGGCGTCCGTGATCAAGACGCACCATAACCGGGTCGCGAAAATCCTGGAGCTACAGGCGGAGGGCAAGGTGCTGGAGCCGCTCGCGGAACTTTTCAAGGACGAGGTGCGCGCGCTGGGTCGCTCGCTGGGCATCGAGAACGATATCCTCCAGCGCCATCCGTTTCCCGGCCCCGGCCTGTCCGTGCGTTGCCCGGGAGTGGTGGACAAGGAGCGCCTCGACATCATCCGCGAGTGCGACGCGATCTTCATCGGCAAGCTCAAGGAACACGGCTGGTATGACAAAGTCTGGCAGGCCTACGCCGGACTCATCCCGGTGAAAACGGTGGGCGTGAAGGGCGACGAGCGCAGCTACGAATGGGCGACAAACCTGCGTGCCGTGATTTCTGAGGACGCCATGACCGCCGAGTGGGTGGATCTTCCCGCGCAGCTTCTGCGCGAGACCAGCCAGAAAATCCTCAACGAGGTGAAAGGCATCAACCGCGTCCTCTACGACATTTCCACGAAGCCGCCCGCGAGCATCGAGTGGGAGTAAGGAGAGCCGTGCCTCCGGCCGGCTTCTTTGATGGAGCGGCGGATCAGAATCCGCCGATGACCATGGGAAGCCGATGATCCGTGCGTCCGCTCATTCCATCGTCATCTCATGGGCTAGGGCGGATTTTTGATCCGCCCCTCCATGCCTCAGATGCTCCGCTCATCCAACCGTATGCCAGGTGGTCTTGAGTTCTACGAAATCGAAGATGTGGGAAAGCCCCGTCGGCAGCAAAATCATCAGCATAGTAAAATCACCCTTCCTGCTTCTGGAATCCCTATGGCTGTGGGAAGATGGTAATTTTGTCTGGGATTTATTTCGTTACGTGAAACTGGCAAAGCCGGAAAAAATGTTACGACGAAGCACCTGACCCAAATGGAGTAATTCGAATATAAATTGCTCTTTCAGCTATGCGCTGATATTCAATGCTCATGCCGGAATCCAATGATGATCTATGGCGCTATATGAAGCTTGGAACTTTTCTTCTCTTGTTGGAAGGGAAGGCGTGGTTTCCTTCGATCAAGTCCTTAAGCGAAATGGATCCCCTAGAGGGTGCACTTGGCGATGGCTATGATGCTTTTCTGTTCCAAGAACTAGAACGCGTTGGATCTTATGAAGAAACTCGAAAGTGGCTTCTTGGACAAATTCCTCAGGCTACTCTCACAGCGCTTCAGAATGGCGATGGAAACCCAATCTATGAAGATTATGCGATAGCGAGCGAATACCGACGGCAAATGGCGTCACGAAGGGTTGCCTGGTGTTGGTTCGCTCACGATATTGAATCAGCCGCCATGTGGAGCACTTACGGACATCTTGGTGTAGCGGTAAAAACAAATTGGAAAAGCTTGGATGCGTCACTCCCGAAACGCATCCGTGTCAAGATTTCATCCATGGAATATATTGACCGGAGACAACGGCGTCTCAAATCTATGAAGGCCGCCTTAGAACGCGATCCTAGCCTAATTCTGCATCCCCACCGGATGAAGGCAATCGAGTATGCACACGAACGCGAGGTTCGTGTGCACGCTCTGTGTCCCGAAGGAGAGAAAGGTCGGTTAGTTACCGGGATAGATTGGAAAAATTTAGTAAAAGAAGTGAGGATTTCTCCTCTTTTGCCATTCTCCGAATCAGTGGTGATCGAAAATATGATGGTAGCTTTACGAAACCACCTGACTCCTTCTGCTTCGTCTTTTACTGCGCCTTTTCCATGCTTTAGCACAATGCCGAGGTTGTATTGCGTGTAAGCCTCCCCTTGCACAGCGTGTTTACGCCATTCCGCAATCTGAGCTGCAGTCGGTTCATCCTGCCCGTAGGCAGACAACCCGCTAAGAACAAAGAGGAAGGCTAGCACGGGGACAAAGCAGTGGGAGAGGTGAAGTGATCTCATTTCAACCGGAATCTAAACTGTCAAATATCGGTATGTAAAATTATATCGATTGAGCGTAACCGGGGCAACCTTCGAAAAGCCGTCAAGTCTCGCGACAAAAAGCCGCGCCCGGAGTCCCGGCGCGGCTTGTGATTTCACGGATGGCATGGCGGATTCAATCCGCCGCCACGGTTTTTTTGATGTCAGCTGCGGGTTGTCATCTGCGAGGTGCTTCATTGCAATATTTTCTCCAGCTTATCAGATCATTTGGTGTTCTGTCAACCGTAGTGAAGAGGGGTGCAGGCGGTGGCGCTGGTCTCACCCGACCGTATGCCAGGTGGTCTTGAGTTCCACGAAATAGCGGATGTGGTAAAGCCCCTGCGTCTTTTCCAAATCGGCACCCTGAATGGCACCCAACCTTCAATATAAGCCGGGCCTGGGGGCTTGCAAAGGTGCTCCCGATGTGGCAAGAGATTCCCATGAATGCCACCCTCAGTCTCGATGAAGCCGGCAGGTTGGTGCTGCCAAACAGCGCGCTGCGCTTGCTTGGAATGAAGCCGGGCGACCAAGTCCGCGCCGATGTCAGCCCGAACCGCATCGAAATTTGCCCGGATCCTCCAGTCATGGCAGAAGGCGTGATCGAAAATGGCATTCTCGTAATGGCTCGCCAGGGGATCGTGATGGACGCGGCCGCCGCCGTGCGAGCCGATCGTAACGACTTGGCCAACCGCTCGCTCCCGCGATGAGCGCTCTGCTCGATAGCTCAGTGCTTGTCGCGGCTCTCGCCTCCGATGAACTCAGGCACGCCGAGTGTCTCACCCTCCTGCTAAAAGGCGGCAACTTCGTCTATTCCCATGCGCTGCTGGAAACCTTCTCGACGCTGACCGGCGGCAAACTCGGCGTCAGGGTCACTGCCGATTTCGCCGTGCGAATGCTCTCGGAAACCGTTCTTCCACGCGTCGCCGTGATCGAACTGTCCTCTACGGAAATCATCGCCGCACTCGCCATCGCCCAATCCCGCGGAGTGCGCGGCGGAGGCATTTACGATTACATGCATCTGGTGGCGGCAATAAAGGCCAAAGTCTCCGTGCTCCACACCCTGAACATGGGCGACTTCTTACACCTACGACGCGACGGTGACCCGGAAATTGAAGTTCCTTAGTGGGATCTCTCTCTGTTTGGGATCAGGTGCTTCATTTATACATTCTTACCCCAAAATACGGGAGTGGTGGACAAGGAGCGCCTCGACATCATCCGCGAGTGCGACGCGATCTTCATCGGCAAGCTCAAGGAACACGGCTGGTATGACAAAGTCTGGCAGGCCTACGCCGGACTCATCCCGGTGAAAACGGTGGGCGTGAAGGGCGACGAGCGCAGCTACGAATGGGCGACAAACCTGCGTGCGGTGATTTCCGAGGACGCCATGACCGCCGAGTGGGTGGATCTTCCCGCGCAGCTTCTGCGCGAGACCAGCCAGAAAATCCTCAACGAGGTGAAAGGCATCAACCGCGTCCTTTACGACATCTCCACGAAGCCGCCCGCGAGCATCGAGTGGGAGTAAATACAACGAGCGGGCATCAGAATTCGCCGATGACCATGGGGGGATGATTATGGGTGCTTTCGCGCTTTCCATCGACATTTCATGGGCTGGGGCGGATTTTCGATCTATCCCGCCATGCCTCAGATTTTCTGCCAGTCCGGCTTGTTGTCGTGAACCCAGCGGAAGTAGTTGGCGCGTTCGAGGGCGGAGGCGGCGGCATCGTCGATACAGGCTTTCGCTACGGGGTGCATCTGGAGGATGGAGGCGGGGTTGATGGAGCTGATAGGACCCTCGACGGCTCCCGCGATGGCGGCGGCCTTGTTTTCGCCGAAGGCCAGGAGGAGGTTCATACGGGCCTCCATGATGGTGCCGATGCCCATGGTGATTACGTGCTTGGGCACCTTTTCCTCGCTGCCGAAAAAGCGCGCGTTGTCGGCGCAGGTCTGGCGGGTGAGCGTCTTGATGCGGGTGCGTGAGGCGAGGGAGGAGGTCGGTTCGTTGAAGCCGATGTGGCCGTCGGTGCCAATGCCGAGCAACTGGATATCGATACCGCCGGCGTTGCGGATGCGCTCCTCATACTCGGCGCAATGCGCCGGGATGTCGGCGGCGTTGCCGTCCGGGATGTGGACGTTCTCGGGGCGGATGTTGGTATGGCGGAAAAGATTTTCCCACATGAAGCTGTGGTAGGTCTGCGGGTGCTCGCGGGGGAGGCCGATATATTCGTCGAGGTTGAAGGTGATGACTTCCGACCAATCGAGATCCATCGCGATGAGTGTGCGGTAAAGGGGCAAGGGGGTGCCGCCGGTGGCGAGGCCGAGCACGGACTTGGGCTTTTCGCGGAGATGCTTGGCGATGATGCGTGCGGCCAGGGAGGAGGCTTCCGCGGCGGTGGGTCGGATGATGATTTCCATGGCTTAGTGTCCGATTCGGTTGGAGACTTTTTCCCGGACGTCGTCGCGGAAACGGTCGATCAAGCCGCAGACGAATGCGGCGATGTCGGCGGAATCATCATGCGCGAGGGGGGTGAGATCCATGCCGAAGATGAGCTGGGTGGCGGCGTCGGTGGAGTGGGCATCGAAGAAGGTAGCGTTGGCGGCGCGGCGACCGAGGGTGGCGAGATCGTAGCGCTTGCCGCCCGCGATCTGGGAGTCGAAGACGCCGTTGAGGGCAGCGGAAAGGTTGTCGCGGCCGCTGACGTCCATGAGGACTTTCTCGCCGTCCGGCATCCAGTCGAGGTTTCGCCAGACCTCGCAGCCGATGACTTTCGCGGGGCGCATGTCCTTAGGCAGCGAACGGATGGCGAGGAGGGCCGCGATGGTTACGCCGATGTGGGTGTCGTGCTTGTCGGCGGGGTTGTGTGTGTAGACGATCTCCGGGCGGGTGGCGGCGAGGATGGCGGCGAGGTCGTCCTGGAGAGTGGTGTCCGTCGCGCTTTTCACAGCGGAGCTGGGGAGGTCGAGCTGGAACATCGCGCCGAAACGGCCGATGGAGGCGGCGGCATTCTGCTCCTGTTTGCGGATCGCCTTCATCTCCGCATCGGTGAAATCCGCATAAGGCCCGGTGCGCGAGCTGCCCGCTCCGTCCGTGCATGTGACGCCGCCAAACCAACGGTCATCGCGGGCGAAGCATTCGAGGATGCCGTGGAAGGCCATGAACTCGAGATCGTCCTGGTGCGCGCCGATGCCGAGGTGGGTGATGCGGGCGAGTGCCTCCGTTTCCTGAAGTCCGTCGGGAATGAAAAGCTGGCTTTGTGGTTGGTGGAGATTCATGGGCGGATAGGAAAAATTGAACCACGGGATACAGGTGTGGAAGAGGGTTTGGCGCGTGGTTTTAGCCTGTTAGACCCGGTTCTTTTTCAGGAAACTGAGGGTGCCGACCACGAAGAGGATGGCGAGGACGATGAGGCAGGTGGTGGACATGATGCCCTTGAGTCCGGCGACGGCGGTGCCTTTCCAGGTGACCCATGTGGCGGCGGCGGTGACAAGGCCGGTGGCGAGAATCATGAGGGCGTTCCAGCGTAGGCGGCGGGCGCCGGTGGGCATTTCCGTGCCGAGAGCGGTCTTGGAGTTCATCAGCAGGAAGAAGGTGTAGTAGGCGATGGGGATGAGCGCGCCGGCGATGGTGGAGGCCGGGATTGCGAGGGCGGCCTTGGAGGCTCCGGTCCAGATCAGAGGGTTAAAGAACCCGATGATGCCGGGGGCCATCGCGCCGAGGAAGTGGGCGGTCTTGTTATCCGGCTGGCCGATGGCTTCGGTGACGCAGAAGCCGTTGATGAGCATCAGCATGATGATCGTGGAGACGGCCATGCCGAGCACGCCGAAGCCGAAAATCTTCTGGGCGAGGAATTTCCCGGTGAAAGGCTCTAGCGCGGAGGCAAGCTGGCCGACATCGCGGTTCGCATACATCGCGGCGACCTTTTTGTCCTCAAGGGTGAGCAGGGCGGCGGCTTGCTCCGGGGTTTCGGCGCGGCCTTCGGCGACAATTTTTGCGAGAATGGGTTTCACGGCGGCATCGTAGGAGCCTTTCATGGCGGGCAGGACTTCACCGTTTTCATTGAGGACATCGGAGGTCTTACCATGGAACTGGGAGGCGGAGGCGATGACGAGACAGCCGGTGGCGATCACGAAAGGGATGATGAGGCCAAGCGAGAGATCGAAGATGGCGAGGCCGCGGTGGCGCTTGCCCCAGTTCCTTTTCAGGATCGAGTAGGGCAGCAGGAAGGTCATATTGATGCCGACGGCGGTGCCGAAAGCGGCGATGATTTTCCCGGCATGATCGCCCGTCACAATGGCCGTCCAGTGGGCGGAGTTCTCGCCGGTGAGTGCGATGGCCTCGGTGAAGGCGGGTGTGGGGTTGGTGAAATAGGAGAAATTCGGGATGTGGCCCTTGAGGATGGAACCCATATCCACCGCGCCTTTCGCGATGAGCGTGACCGTGACACCGACGAACGAGAGCACGATGAGGCCGACCATAACCTTAAGGATGCGCTCGAACCACTTGATGCCGGTGCCGCCACGGTTGTAGGCAGTGACGATGACTGCCGCGATCACGAAGATGATGCCGCCGATGATGAATTTCATCGTGTTGATCCCCTCCGCATCCGCCGTGCCGGGCGCGAGGTTCTGCTGGATGGCGGCGGTGGCGAGCGAGAACTGCGGCAGACAGAAAACGAGGTTCGCGATGGCCGCGGCGATAATCCAAGCCCACGCTAGGAAGGGCGAAACGCGGCGGATGACAAGGCCGAAGGGGCGCTCCCCGGTGGAAAGGGTGACGTAGGTGATGGCGGAGAGCATGATGACTCCACAGATCATTGCGAGGGGCTGAAGCCAGAGCATGTGTGGGCCGAAAAGGACGCCGAGGTAAAGCGCGCCGGCCAGCGAGCCACCGCCGAGGGTGATCGCGCCCTGCAGCCAGCCGGGGCCGGAGAGTTTTGCGTAGATCGCGGCTTTGCCTAGCGGGCCTTTCGTTTCAGCGAGTTCAAGGAGTTCGGCTTCGGTTTGGGTGAGTTGGGTTTTCATGGGGCTGCGTGGAGGACATTGTAGGGCGTTATGGATGAGGGAAAGCTTTTAACGGAAAGCGGCGCGGAGGTTTTTCATGCTTTCTGCGGCCAGGGTATCAGGGCTGACGGCGGTGTCGAAGACCTCGACGGAAACCCAGCCTTCGTAGCCGCCCTTGATGAGTTCGGCGGCGATGGGGGGGAAGTCGATCTCGCCCATGCCGGGGCCGCGGAGGTTGGGGTCGTTGGCGTGGAAGTGGGCGGTCCAAGGCAGGGAGGCGCAGACGATCTCCGGGATGGGGCGGGTGTCGGCGGACATGGCTTTCACGTCGAGGTGGAGGCGGACATGGGGCGAGCCGATTTTTTCCAGAAGGGTGATGGTTTCGGCGGCGGTGTTGATGAAGTTCGTTTCGGCGGGGCCTAGGAATTCGAAGGCGATGGTGACGTCCTGCGCCGCGAGGTGAGGGGAGAGGCGCTGGAAGAAAGCGACGGTGCGCGCCTCGGCCTCTAGGCGTGACCAATCGGGGGCGAGTGTGCGTTGCTGCGGGCTGCCCCAGACCATGACCTTGCCGCCCATGGCGGCGCATAATTCGGCGAGGTGGCAGGCGTAATCGAAGGTGCGGGCGTGGACGGTAGGGTCGGGATCGGTGAGGTGGTAGCCTTCGGTTTTGGCGAGCAGCCAATGGAAGCCGACTGTTTCCAAGCCGTGGTCGCGGACGATGGCTCCAAGTTTCTCCGCGTCGGCAGAGGTAAGCTTTTCGGGGTTTCCTAGGGTGAAGGGCGCGATCTCAAGGCCGGTGTAGCCGTGGCGGGCGGCCTCGGCGCAGGTGCCGGGGAAGTCGTGGTCGCGGAAGGTTTCGTTGCAGATGGCGAGTTTCATTTTGATGTCGGAAGAGGGTGAACCACGGAATACAGGCATGAAGAAAGACGGGGGATGCAGGGGTTTGAGTCCATGATCATTCTTTCCGTGTTCTGTGGTTCCCCGAATTATTTCACGAGTTTCGGGAGGCTGGCGGCGGCCACGGCCTGGCCGACACGGCGTGTTTTCTCGTCGGGGACGTGCATGGCGATGCGGGCGGAGACTTCGGGGAATTCCATTTCGAGAACCTCGCGCGCCTTGGACAGGACGATGTCGCCGCCCTGGCCGGTGGTGACGCGGCCGAGGACGAGCATGTTCGAGTAGCCGTAGAAGTCCTCGTAATGGGGTATCGTGTAGCCGAGATAGACGCCGATCGTTTCGTAGATTTTGGCGGCTCTATCATCGCCCTGCGCCATGAGTTTCTGCACCTCCACGAGGCGCTCCGGTAGGCCCATCTTTGCGGGCAGTTTGATCTTCGCTGCGGGCAGGAGCTTGTTTACCGCCTGCTGGGAGAAATAGAGTGCGCCGACGCCGCCATCGCCGGACCACTCGTCGGCGGGAGCTTCGGGATTGTAATCGACGGGGGCGAAGGCGAGTTCGTTGAGCCAGCCGAGGATACGACCGCGGTAATCCATGAAGCCGGCGGCCTCGCTGGAGCCCATGGCGATGCCGAGCATACCGGTTTTTCCGAGCGAGAGGGCGCCGGCCAGGGCGGTGACATCGCCGTCGTTCATCACGGTCATCGGCACATCCCACTCCTTCTGGATGCGTTTGAAAACGGCGGCGGCTGTGGGGAAATGTTTCTTCGGGATGGCGCGCAGCAGGGAGGCGACGCGGATCTCGTTGTCCACCACGATGCCCGCCGAGCTGCCGCCGATCGCGTCCACGCGCGGCATGTGGGCGGCGGCGCGGTGGAGGGCGGCGGAGATGTTGTGGTAATGGTAGCCGGGATCCGGCTGCGTCTTCGGATCCCACGGCGTCTCCTCGGTGAAGACCGCCTCGCCGTCGATGACGGCGGAGACCTTGTAATCGCTTGCCCCGAGATCGAAGCCGATGCGGCAGCCTTTCATGTGCCCGCCGACCGGGAGTTCCATGTCGCGCGCCGCGTAAACCTTCGCCGCCTCGGTAACCTCGACCTCGAACTTTTTCCCGTAGGCCAGCCCCATCATCTCGACATCGAACTTCCGTTCACCGCGGCGCGAGTAGGTCTTGCGGATGAAAGCGCCTATGGCCTTTGGTCCGCCGATCTGGAGTTTCCAGCCGCCACGTGCCCAGAGCAGGAATTTCACGTTGCGCTCGACAAATCGCAGAGTCTCGGCATCGGCGTCGGGGAAAACGGTTGTCACGTATCGGGAAACCAATCCGGCCTCGCGCTCCAGGCCGATGACCAGCGGCACACCCTTTCCGGATGCGCGGACAGCCTCCGTGTAGCGCCGGTTGAAAAGGACGGCCGGCAGGAAACCGGGATCGAGCGGGGCGGTGATGGCGGGCTTCAGGGAAATGGTAGGCATGGCGGTAGCGGGGGATTGATAGCGATACGGAAGCGTTTTGGGAAGTCCTGTTACCTGTGCGGTAGCTATCAGCGAAATCGCAAAATGTAAAACTTGTCACCATCACCGAACAAAACGGAGTGGCCACCAATACCCTGAAACGGATAGAATCCTGCGCAATGAGATGTCTCCTCCTCTCCCTCGTCACGGCCTGCCCCTGCATGGCGCAGCTAGGCGAAGCCCTCACCACCTTCACAAGTCGCCTGCCTCAGGTGCATGAGACCGCGTTTTTCGAAGCCGGAAAGATCAACCCCGTGTGGACACCCGCCCGCCTCTACACTCCTCCCGCCGGTGGCAAACCGCTTCTCGGCCAGTTCAAGTCCGGGGACGAGCTGACCCTGCGAATCCCCGGACTTCCCGATCACGACCGAGTCCTCATCTGCCTGGAACTCGTCATACTCTGTCACTGGGACGGGATCTGGGAAACGTACGGCCCTGATACCTGGAAAGCCTCCATCAAGGGCGGCCCCACCTTGCTTGAAACCACTTTTTCAAACTACTCCGGCGCCAAGCAGAATTACCCCGACGAGACCGGCTTCAGCACCTTCCCTCTCCAGACCGCCGCAGCCTCCATCGGCGATCTCCGTTTCGTCGAGGAACTCGGTGAGAACAAAGGGGGATGGAAAAACCTTGATGCTACCTACCGCATTTGGCTCGCCGCCAGCCACACCGATCCTGTCATCCACTTCACCTTTTCGGGAAACTTCCACGACGATCCCGACGAGATCGATGACTGGGGAGATGCCGGTGAAAGCTGGGCCGTGAAAAGCTGCCGCGTCTGGGCCGTTCCCGCTGGAACCGTTCCGGATAGGGAAACCCGCACCCTCGCTGCCGCCAACTTGCTATCCGGCCCGGGGAACGCACCCGACCCCGCCGCCCATGCGGTTCTTGTGCTATCCGGCGCGGAGTCATTCTCGGACATCACCGCCGCACTCCGCGCAGCGGGGCTTCCCGGACTCATCCCCTGCACGGAAAGCATCCCGGCAGCCCCTACCGACCGCGACGCGATCATCGCCGCCCTCGCTTCCGAGGAATTCGCGGTTCGCGAAAAAGCCAGTGAACAACTCGCCACCCTTCTCCCTGAGCACCGCGAATATCTAACGGAAATCTCCCAAACCCACGACGATCCCGAGGTCACTCAGCGCATCCGCAAAGCCCTCAGCGCCTTCGATCAGGCCGCAAACACCGAGCCCGCAGCAGCCCCGAACCTGCATAGCCTCATCCCCCCGCGCCTTCTCCGTCTCCTCCGCCTCCTCCCGGAAAAAGCCCGCCGCGAGTGGGAACGGGGCGAGCTATGATACCCAAGCCTCTCACGCGAGGGCGCTGACTTTGAACGGGTGGGTGGCCATCAGGCGCGATGCCCACGCTATGCACGCGAGAACTTGCCCGGATTTATTGGACAGATGATGTTTTAGCCTGGGATGGAATTCGAAGGCTCTGAATCTTGCTGACTATGCTTGTCCCCCAGCCGGAGGCAGCCGCTCTTTGCCATCATGCATCCAGCCGTAGCGCGGCTTTCTGTGCGGCGGATTTTGCCTCGTTCTTGTCTTCGCTGGAGGCGGCGGTGAGGCGCATTCCTACGGGTTTGGAGACGCCGAATTCCTCCATGGTGACGCCATACATCACGTCGGCGCGGGCCATCGTGCGCTTGGAGTGGGTCACGATGATGAACTGGGAGCGGTCGATGAAGCGGTCGAGCACTTTCACGAAGCGGCCAATGTTCGATTCGTCGAGCGGGGCGTCGAGCTCGTCGAGGACGCAGAAGGGGGAGGGCTTGATCATGTAGATCGAGAACAGCAGGGCGACGGCGGTCATCGAGCGCTCACCGCCGGAGAGCAGGGTGATAGACTGGAGTTTCTTGCCGGGCGGTTTGGCGATGACCTCGATGCCGGATTCGAGCGGGTCGGACTCGTCGATGAGAGTGAGGTCGGCCTGGCCTTTTTCACCGAAGAGTTCCTTGAACATGTCGCGGAAGTTGAGGCGCACCTGGGCGAAGGTTTCGGCGAAGCGGCGCTGGGTTTCCTCGTTGATGCGCTCGATGACGGCGAGTAGCTCGGTCTTGGAGTTGACGAGATCGTCGTGCTGGTTGCGGAGGAAGTTGTGGCGCTCCTCGAGTTCGTCGTATTCCTCGATGGCATCGACGTTGACAGGGCCCATGGACTCGATCTTGCGCTTGAGGTCGTGGACTAGGGACTCGACATGGGACCAGTTGGGCTCTCCGGGGATGTCGGGGAGAGGCTCGATGGATGATTGTTGATCCGACTTCGCCAAGGCTACGACGGACAGGTTGTTGATTGTTGATTTTTGATCTGCGTTGGCGGCGGATTCCTCTGCAACTTCTGGATCCGTATCATCCGCTCCGGAGGCGTTGCGAGCCTTGCGGCTTGCCAGCGTAGCAAGCAACAAATGGGCGTCCGGCTCGAAGGTGGCGAGGGTGATCTGGTGGCGATCCTCGGTGGAGTCCATGAGGTTCTCCAGACGGAGGTCGAGCTTGGTGGCAGCGATTTCCTCGCGGCCTTTTTGTTCGTTGGTGGCGGCGAGTTGTTTGCGGATCGCGGAGAGTTGCACCTCCGCTTCCTCGATGGCCTTGATGAGTTCGCCGCGGCCTTCGGCTTTCTCGGAAAGTACCTGCTGGAGATCCTCGGCCTCGATACGCGAGTCCTCAGCCTGGTTTTTCAGAGAAACGTTTTCCTGGGCGGCGGCTTCGATGCGGTTGGTAAAATTTGCGATCTCGGCTTCGCGCCGGATGGCGATTTCGCGGAGTTCGGACAGGCGGGCTTCCATCGGGCGCTGCTGTTCCTCGGCGGCTTGCTTGGCGCGTTTCTCGACGGCTAGGTGGGTGCGGAGTTCGTTGAGCGCGGCGCTGAGTTCCTGCTCGGAGGAAACGGCGGAGTCGGACTGGGATTGGAGCGAGCGGGTCTGATCCTCGAGGGCGGCGAGGCGATCGCGGGAGGAGGCGAGTTCGGATTCGAGGTGCTGGCGGGAATCGGCGGCGGCGTTCTCGCGCTTGTCGAGTTCGGAGCGTTCCCAGCGGACGTTTTCGATGCGGGTGTTGAAATTTTCGACCTCGCGGCTGGCGAGCGAAAGCTGGCCTTGGAGGGTGGAGAATTCGACTTTTTGGCGTTGGAGGCGCTCGCGGGAGACCTCGACGGCTTCGCGCTGGGACTCAAGCTGCGCCTCCAGGGTGGTGACGCGGGTGCGGGCATCCTCGTCGGATTGGCGGAGGGCGGCGACTTCCGTTTCGAGCGAGCGGACTTCGTTTTGCCTTTCCAGAAGGGAAGTGGAGGAACCGGAAGCGGCACCGCCTTGGATCGTGCCTTCGGGTGAGAGCGTTTCACCGGCGAGGGTGACGAAGGTGAGTGTGGCGTAGTCGTTGCGCAGCTTCAGCGCGGTGGTGAGATCCGGGACGATGAGGGTTTTCTCAAGGAGCTGCTCAATGATGGCGGCGACCTGCGGCTCGGACTTCACCTTGTCGAGCGCCCATGCGGTGGCTCCGGCGGGCAGGGTCTCGATCTGGGTGCCGGCGGCTTTTGGGATGAGGTTTTTCGGAAGGATGGCGGCTTGTCCGAGTTTCTTTTCCGTGAGGCGCTGGATGAGGGTTTCCGCGATAGTGGAGTCGGAGACGAGCACGGTCTGGAGCTTCGCGCCGAGGGCGGCTTCGATCGCGCGGGCGGCGGTGTCATCGGCCTGGATGAAGGTGGCGAGCACGCCGTCGATGGAGGGCTTGAACTCGTCGGGCGCGTCGAGGCCTTTGAGGAGATTCTGCGTGCCTTTCGCGAAGCCTTCGCCGGACGCGACGAGCTGCTTCACCGCGTCGAGGCGGGCGGAGCGCTGGGCGAGAATCTTATTGGATTCCGTGGCGGCAGTGCGGGCAGCGTCGAGATCACCGCGGGTGTGCTGGTAGGCACGCTCGGCGGATTGGAAAGCCTCCTCCAGCTCGGTGAGCTGCGTGCCCGTTTCCGATACGAGCGCGGTGATGTTGGTCTGCTGGGCGATGTGTTCCTCGACGCCGAGGTTCAGGCGTTGCTCCTCCTCGGCGAGCTGGCGGGCGCGTTCGCGGTTGCCATCAAGCTGGGCGAGGGCGGATTCGATTTTCGCCTGCATCGAGGCGATGAGATTCTGGCAGGTGTTCGCCTCGCTGCGGGAAGCGCGGAGGGCGGTTTCCAAGTTCGCGCGGGCTTCGCGGGCGGTGACGGTGCGTTCCTGGAGTTTATCGAGTTCGATTTCCTGCTCGGCGATGCGGCGGTTGAGCTGGTCGAGCGCTTCGTTGGCGGCGGTGAAATCGAACTCTTGCTGTGCGAGCTTTTCGCGGGTCGTGGAGATGTCGGAATGGTTCTGGGAAATGCGGCCTTCGAGTTCCGATTTGCGCTCGTTGTTGAAAGCGATGCGCGCCTCGGCGGAGGCGAGGGCGTTGCGGTGCTCGTTGAGCTGCTGGCGGAGTTCGGCGAGCTCGGACTCGAACAGACGGGCGGCGGAGCGGGCTTCGGCGACGAGCTCTTCCTTTTCCGGGAGCTGGCGCGAGAGGTGGGAATCCTGCGCGTCGAGCGAGCGGATCGAGGTGGTGAGTTCGGCGCGCTCGGCGGTGATCTCGGTGTAGCGCTTGTGGGCGAGGTGGGTGTCGAGGACGCGGTAATCGGTGGACAGCGATTGGAAACGGCGGGCCTTCGCGACCTGGCGTTTCAGCGAGTTCATGCGGCGTTCCTGCTCGGCAAGGACGTCGGAAACGCGGAGCAGGTTCGCCTCTGTGTATTCAAGTTTGCGCAGCGCATCCTTTTTCTCGCGCTTGAATTTCGTGATGCCCGCCGCTTCCTCGAAGACCGCGCGGCGTTCCTCGGGTTTGGAGGAAAGGATCTGGTCGATCTGGCCCTGCGCCATGATCGAGTAGGCGGTGCGGCCGATGCCGGTGTCCATGAAGAGGTCATGGATGTCGCGCAGGCGGCAGAGGGTGCCGTTGAGGCGGTATTCGGAGCGCCCGTCACGGAAGACTCGGCGGGTGATGGCGACCTCGTTGAAATCCACTTTCAGCGACTCCTCGCAATCCGCCATCGTGAGCGTGACCTCCGCCATGCCGAGCGGCTTGCGTTTTTCCGTGCCGTTGAAAATGACATCCGCCATCTCGCCGCCGCGCAGGGCTTTCGCGGAGGTCTCGCCGAGCACCCAGCGGATCGCATCGACGACGTTGGATTTTCCGCAACCGTTCGGGCCGACGATGCCGGTGACACCTTCGGCGAATTCGAACACGGTCTTGTCGGCGAAGGACTTGAAGCCTTGGATTTCGAGGGTTTTGAGATACATGATGTGGAAGAGTTGAAGTGAAAGTGACGATCGGGAGTGGAGCGGTATTGGGATGAGGCTAGGGAAAGATTTCCGCGAAGCAAGATGAGAATGCTCAAGCACACATGATGTGGTGGTGACGATTTGAAAAATACACCATATATTGTGTTCGTAGATCATTCGGACATCCTAAGTTTTTTGTCATCGAAGGGGTGCCAAACCGGGTTTTTCGTGGATGCAATGGGGAAAATGGAGCTTGCGATGCGAGGTGCGGATGCTAGATACGTGGCCGATGTTCAAGGCGATAGCGCGAACCCAAGCGCGTTTCAAAGGGGCGATGATGGCGGGCTTCGCGGTTTTCACCCTTTGCGGTGCGATGGCGCAGGCACCGGTGGATCCGCAATTCGATCCCTCGGACGTGTATTTCCAGGCCTATCTGGAGGTAAGGGCGGCCGAGCAGCTTGAGAAGGACGGGGATTTCCTCGGCTCTCTTAAAAAGTATGAGCAGGCGGGGAAACTTTTCGATGCGGTGAGGAAATTTTATCCTGACTGGAAACCGGGCATGGTGAATAACCGCCGTGATCTCACCATCAAAGCATCCGAGGTGGTTCGTGGGAAGGCCGGGGAACAATTTAACAAAGAGAGAGGTGTGATCGCCGAGTTGGAGGGCGGGGTGAGGGTAGGGGCAACACCCACGCAGGAGACAGCCATGGTGCCGAAGGCTGCCGATCCCCGCGTCGCACCGACTCCGACACCCCGGTCTGAGCCGGTGATCCCGGAAATTCCTTCCCGTGGTATCCTGGAGGAGGATCCTTTGCAGGTGCGTCGGCTGAAAGAAGCGGAGGCGGAGCTGGCGCGGCTGCGGAAAATGGTTTCAGAAAGCGACGCGAGGAGCAATGATGCAATGCGCAACGCGACACGCTTACAGGATCTGCAAAGGCAGAACGACGCATTGGCACGGCAGTTGAAGCAAGCGGAGGCAAATAGCGGAGCGCAGGCAGAGGTGGAACGGCTGCGGAAACTGATTGCTGCCGCGGATACGCGCAGCAACGAGGCGATGCGCAACGCGGCGCGCGTCGATGATATGCGCAGGCAGAATGAAGCGTTGGCGCGGCAGGTGAAGGAGGCGGAGGCCGAGGCGCAGGCATTGCGCAAGCAGCCACCGGCGGTAGCTGACAACAGCAAGCTGCGGGCGGCTGAGGCCGAGGTGGCACGGCTTCGAAAAATGATTTCCGAAGCCGACTCGCGGAGCAACGAGGCGATGCGCAACGCGGCGCGAGTGGAGGACATGCGCAGTCAGAACGATACGTTATCCCGGCAGATCGAGGCGGCCGAGGCGAATGTGCGGGCGATGCGCGCCCAGCTTGCCGCCGCGCCGGTGAAGAGCGAGATGGATGCGCTCAACAAGCAGATCGAGCAACTGGAACAAGAGCGCGAGGCAATGGGGATGGCATTGAGAGCCAGCCGGGGACAGCACACCGAAGCCCTTTCCAAGATCGAGATCCTTTCCGCCGATATGGATATCATGCGGAAGCAGGCTGAGGAACTGCGCCAAGCGGAAGCGAACCTGAACCGCGACCTCGAGAAAGAGCGCCAGGTGGCCAACGATGTCGTCAAGGGTCAGCGCAAGCAGATGGAGACCTTGGAAAAGGCGCTGGAGGCGAAATCCAGGGAGTTGGAGGACGCCCATGGCCAGATCGCCTCGCTGAAAGTGCAGCTTGAGCAGAGCCATGATGCCTTCGCCGAGCTGAGGGAGGAGCGCGACGGGCTGCTGCTGGAGCGCGACCAGATGGCCGCGCTGTTGAAGCTCAACGAGTCGGGTCGCATCGAGCAACTTATCGAGCAGAATATGGGGCTGGCGAAATCCCTGCGCGAGGCCAACGAGAAGGTGGATCGCCTTAACAAGGACAATAACGCGGCGAAGGATGACATTGTCGCTGCCCAACGGGATCTCGCGATCGCGAAAAGCCAGATTAACCGCCTCCAGCAGGAGAACAGGGAGCAGACGAAACGCATCGAGGAGCTTTCCGAGAGACTGAGGGGAGAGGAAACAGCCTTGGCAAAGGGCGAGGCGAGCGCCGATCCGGCGGAGGTGGAGATGCTGCGGGAGGTGATCCGCCGCCAGCTCCGGGTGCAGGAACGCAGGCGGCAGGCCAAGGAACTCCTGGTCGAGGCTGCGAAGGATCTCGGCAAGCAGGATGAACGTCTCAACGAGGCCATCGAGCTTTTCGACGGCGGCGAGGTGGCGCTGACTCCGGAGGAGCAGAAACTCGTCGCGGATCAGCAGGTCGATGGCGAGTTCGTCTCCCCCTTTGCGAGGGATCGCGCCTTGGTGAACCGTGACACGTCCGAGCTGAACCGTGAGCTGGAAAGCTACGACAGGGCGGCGACGAAAGCCTATCTGGCGGGGCGTTTGCACCCGACGAGGGAGTTGTTCGAGTTAATGGTCGAGCAGAACCCGGGTCACGTGCCCGCGCTGTGCAAGCTCGGTGTGGTGCAGCTCAAGCTCGACCAGCCGCTGGAAGCCACGGAAAGTTTCCAAAGAGCCGTTGAGCTGGACGCGAACAATCCCTACGCGCACCGGATGCTGGGATACGCCCATCTGAGGATCGGCGATTTCGCGGCGGCGGAGCAGCACGTCAAGCGCGGCGTGGAACTCGCCCCCGACGATGCGAAAAGCCACCTTTTGCTCGGCACCATCGCCTATCGGCTGGGTGACACGGGAGCCGCCGAGGAGAGTTTCAAATCCGCCATTTCCGCGGATCCGGTGCCGAGCGAGCCGTATTTCAACCTCGCGCTGATCTATGCGAAATCGGGTCGCATCGAGGACGGGCGGGACTATTACCACAAGGCGCTGGAGCGCGGCGCGGTGCCCGATCCCGCGCTGCAGCAGAAACTGGAGGGGAATCCATGAGCGGGTGGAAAACGCATTCGCTGGCAGCCGTGACCTGTGCCGCGCTCGCTGCCTGCGCGGGTGAAAAGGCGGTGGACAAAGCGGCTCCGGCGGCAGCGGAGAGGCCGGGCCTGGCGCAAAGGCTTTCCGAAGGCGGCGGCTACAAACAGGACGAGAACGGCCAATGGGTGCCGAAATCCGACAAACGCAGCGCCTACGACAGCCAGCGTGACTCGGCCTATTTCAAGGGCAAGGTGGAGACCGGCCGCTTCAAGACGGGTGAATACGCGAAGAAATCCTGGTGGGGGAGCAAGGACTACGGGAAAAAATCTTACGAAGGTGACACGGATGGATCGAGGTTCCAAACCACGGCTCGGCAGGAAGGCCAGATGTCCCGCGATGACGGTAGGGCGGCGAGATCCGCCGATCCTTTCCGAACCAACACCCTCGACCGGACAGCGGCGCGCGAGAGCCGGAACCCCTCGATCGACAGGCCGTCGAGCGCGGCGGTGGAATCGCAGCGCAGCACTTATACGGCTCCATCCGTGGTTGACTGGAAGGAGCAGCGCTCGATGAGCGTGGATCGCTCACGCGGGATCCTCGGGAGGTGAAGCTGCCTAGGAGCCGGGCAACTGCACCAATTTGGAATACTGGAACGAGTTTTTCGCGATGAACTCGGCGAGTTCCCTATCGTCCGCGAAGTTCCGTTTGCGCATCTGCTGGAGGCCGAAATCGCTCAACACGGTGATGGAGATCTCGGCGGCGGCGAGGCGTCCGGCCTTAAGCTGTTCGTTGGTGACGCCCGTCGGCACGAAGGTGGTCTGGATGCCGCTGCCCGTGATCCTGAACTCTTCCGTGGAATCCGGGCTCTTTCCGACAGGGACGGCTACCGGCTTGATTGCGGTGCCGACCGTCGAGTTCACATGGAAGGTGACGGTGAACTGATAGACGTTCTCGCAGATGAAGTTCTCCTCCTTGTCGATGGCCTCACCGCCCGCATCCTTGAATGGATTCTGGATGCTGGCCTGGCCGAGGATCTTGTCGAAGGTCTCTTTCGGATCCACGAGCTTGCGGTATAGCACGAAGGTTTTGTATTCCTCCTTATCCTCCCCGGCGATGGGATCCTTGTAAGCGAGCTGGTATCCTACGGTGGAGACATCTCCGCCCAAGTCATCTGCGGTTCCGATCTTTCCGTCGTAACGGTCGGTGGCGGCCGAGAAAAAGATCAGATCGATCGCGTTGGGGCTGGCGCTGCCTTTCGGTCCGTCGGAGGAGGGGGCCGATTTCGCGTAAAGCCATTCGAAGGAGTTCCCCTTGCGGGAGACGAAGGATTCGAAGTCGCGCGCCATCGAGTCGATCATGGATTTGGCTTGGCGGGCGGCGCGTATTTCCGCGCGGCTGCGGTTCCATGTGTCGAGGGCGAGGGCGGTTATGGAGATCAGCACGGTAACGATGATCGTGGTGATCGCCATCGCCACCAGGAGTTCGATGAGGGTGAAACCGCGTTTGGAATTTTTGGATCGGGTTTTCATGGGGGAAATGCTTCCTGAGGTTTAGCGGCGCACGGCGAGATTGCGGGTAAAAATGGGGTTCTTGGCGTTGGTGAAGCGCTTACCGAAACCTTCGTTACTTTTGATGTAGTTGAAAGTCTTCGTGGGGAGACCATGGAATTCGGCGGAGAATGCAATCACCGCCTCCTTGTAAAGCGAGGCATCGTCCGCTTGCGTTTCATCCGCGTTTGCAATCGCCCCTGGTGTGAGGCTCAGAGTCAACTCTCCATCTTTGTAAACAAGTTGCGTGGGTTTAATGAAGAATACGGAACCCTCAATGGCTTTGAGATCCTGCTCCAGTAAATCCTCGCCGTTTTCGATCTCTCCGACACGACGAGCCATCGACTGTACAATGTAACCCTTACCCGGTTCCTTATCGCCAATAACGATCAAGGGCCTTGGGGTGCCGTCCGCACGGATGCTGGATGGATCCCCACGGTATTGATAAACAAAGATCGCGTTCTTGTAGTCGGGTCCACTGCCGGCCTTAATCCATTCGAACGCTTTCTGGAAACCCGTATTGGCAGCGGCCAATGTATCGGTTTTCTGGCTGCTGCGGAGAGTGGCCATCTCCATCTCGAGGGTGGTGGTGAGGCGGTCGGCCTGCTCGGAGCTGATGGCGCGGCGGATGCCTTGTGCGGCGGGTGTGAAGACGGCGATGAAACCGGTGAGCAATACGGCGAGCACGCCGATGGCGATGACGGTTTCGGTGAGGGTGAAGGCCGCGGGCTGGCGGAGACGCCGGAATCGGAAGTGCGTTTGGTTGGGGTTTTTCATGGGGCGTCAGAAGGGGAAAGGTTGGTCGTTGCTGGGGAGGTTCGGGATCTGGGCGGGGCTGCGGAAGATGGATGTCCGTCCGTTTCTCCAGATCACAAATCCCGCGAAATCCCGCGCTGCGCCTCTGGTGGTTTTGGGTTCCTGTCCCTTCGGGCGGATGCCGCTTCCGACCACGAAGCTCGACCCCGCCGCCTCAAAGATTCCCTCGCCGTTGAATTCGTAGTAGGCGTAGTCGCCGCGGTAATCGGTTTTGATATCGGCTCCGCTGAGCGGGGTTTCCGGGATTTTTCCACCGTTCTCGAGGGCGGAGTATTCGACGCTGAAGAAGGTTCCCTTGGGCATGTCATAGGCGCGGTTGGCCTGCACCCATGTGTCGGCGGCGACGCTGCCGTCCGGGTTGATCTTTTCGTGAACGATGATGACCCTGCGCAGATAGTTTTCGCTGGCCGGATCATCGACATCGATCATCACACGGGCTTTGCAGCGCTTGGAGACGGCGATGGTGCGGGCTTCCTCGAAGAGGGATTCACAGGTGGCGACGGCACTGGTCACGCCTTTTCCGGCGTTGAGGTTGCCGATGCCGATGGCACCGGCGGCCATGAGGATCGTGATGATCGCGATGACCGCGAGGATTTCCACAAGGGTGAATCCCGCGTGTCTGTGCTGGGCGGGAAATCGAGCTGTTATCGAGATGGGGTGTTTCATGGAGCCGGTTTGGGTTTCGTAATGGCTTTCGATAAATTTGGACTTTTGGCAGGGAACCGCAAGAATTATTGTCAATACATCGCAGATACCGCTTTTCAATTTGGTTGTTGGATCCCGCGAGGGAAGTTTGCGATTATCGCGGATATCGGCCTTTCCGGGAGCTGTCCATCCATACCCAGGCGGATCTGACGATATCCAGGACATTGCGGTGTTTCGCAGTCCAGCCGAGGGTATCCCTGGCGAGCGAGGGATCAGCGACGAGTTCCGGAGGATCGCCCTCGCGGCGAGGGCCGTAGTGGATGGGGACGGTTTTTCCGGTTACGGTTTCCGCGGCGACGATGATTTCCTTCACAGAAATGCCCTGGCCGGTTCCGAGGTTGCAGCGCAGGGATTCCTTTCCGGCGAGCAGATGACCGAGGGCGAGGAAGTGGGCTTCGGCGAGATCCTCGACGTGGATGTAATCGCGGATGCACGTGCCGTCCGGAGTGGGATAATCCGTGCCGTAAACCTCCAGTACTTCGATTTCCCCGGTGATGGCCATCAGGACGCGGGGGATGAGGTGGGTCTCCGGGGCGTGGTCTTCGCCGATCAGGCCGTCGGCCGAGCAACCGCTGGCGTTGAAGTAGCGGAGGCAGGCGGAGCGTAGCCCCCATGCGTGGTCGCAATCCCGCAGAATCCGCTCGACCATTAGTTTGCTGTGGCCGTAGGGATTGATGGGGTTCTGTGGATTGGATTCGTCGATGGGAATTTTCGCCGGTGTGCCGTAGGTGGCGCAGGTGGAAGAGAAAACGAAAGCCTTGCAACCGAATTCCTGCATCACCTGGAGCAGGGCGATGGGTTCGGCGGTGTTGTTCCAATAATATTTCAGCGGATCGGTCACGGACTCGCCGACGTAGGCGAAGGCGGCGAAGTGGATCACGGCTCCGAACCCGTATTTTTCGAAAAGCGAGCGGACGAGATCCCGATCGCCGGTGTCGCCGATGACGAGTTCCACGCTGTTGTCCACGATGGCTTGCGGGTGGCCGTAGGCGAGGTTGTCGAGGACGACGACCTTGAGGCCTTTGGTGACGAGGTGGCGGACGGTGTGGGAGCCGATGTATCCGGCACCGCCGGTGATGAGGATGGTTGGTTCGGTCATTGCTTCCTGCCCCAGAGAAGACGGAATTTGTTTTCCGCGCAAGGCTGCGCTTCGTTGAGTGGTGATATGTGGAAAAATAAGGTGAATGGACTGCGTGGAGCCGGGGTCTAAAATCACGTTATGAAAATCAACAAAGGTTTGCTGGCAGGTCTGGTGGCGGGGGCGGCCGTGTTCGCGGTTTCATCTTGCGCTTACGATCCCTACGATTCGGGAACGTCGGTCTCGACGAGCTACGGGCACGGATACGGAAGCTCGGGTTTCTCGACTTCCGTTTTCGTGAGCACGGGGAATCCGCGCTGGGGCTATGACCCTTATGCGGGAGCCTATTACGACTACACACGCAGGGCGTATTACGATCCCTACCTTTACGGCTACTATCCGATCGGCTACCGCCCGCGGTATGTTTATGGTGCGCCCCATCCGGGCGGCTGGGTTCGTGGCAGGAGCTATTGCCCGCCGCCCAGGACGATACGCAGCCACACGTTGACGAACTACAGCAACCGGCCCCATAGCTACCGATCGCTGGGTAAGGATTGGTCAAGGAACGTGCAGATCACCGCGCCTGCGGACAACCCGCGCCAAGGTTACGGCGGGCGCGATATGAGGCAGCAGGGTTTCCAGGGGTCGCACGGACCGACGTATCCCCAGCGCCAGGAAAGTGTTCCCTCGCGGAGTGGTTCCTTCCAGATGGGGGGTGAAGACAGGAGCCGGGGTTCTTTTGGTCGCGGCGCTTCGGGAGGCCGGGGCGTTGCGCCGGAAAACACCCGATTGACTGTGCCGCAGCCGACGGCTCGCACGGATGACGAGTTCCGCAGCGGTTTCAGCGGAAGTCAGTCACCTCTGCGGATGGAGCGTACCGTGCCGGAGCAGCGCTTCGAGCGCCCCGAGCCGCAGCAGCGGATGGAACGTCCATTGCAGCAGCGACAGCCCGAAGCCCGGCCGGAAAGTCCGCGCGGCGAGTGGAACCGCGGAGGGAATCCCCCGCACGGAGGTGAAACCCGGGGACGCGGCATACGCGGCCTCGGCGAGGGCTGATCCGCCGCAACAAGATCTCAGCGCCCGTTTGCTTCGGCAAGCGGGCGTTTTCCGTCCGGGATGATTAGAAACCAGCGGAAAACAAGGGCGAGCAGGACACCCGCGAGACCTACATGAAGCACCTGCACCCAAGAGTAGATGTGAATCTGCGCCATCACTAATCCGAGCAGCATCTGCGCGATCATGATTCCTAATACTCCATTCTGCGAGGGAGAAGTGCCATCTGGCTGGTGTCGTTTCGCCAAGGTGTAGGCAAACACTGTGGTTAGTAGTAATACCCAAGAAAAACTACGGTGGATGAAGTAGGTCATGCTTTGCTCAAGCTCGCTGATCCACGTCTCCTTGGGTGAATCGTGATGAGCTTTCGCAAGTTCGCCGGTAATTTCGCGGATTTGGGTTCCAAGAATACCTTCGATGACTACCATCAACAGGAGCGAGGATACGGTGATTCTCATTAGCCTAGAGCTGCCCGTCACTTTCACTTTGCGCGGATGCTCCGCTCCTGCCCATGCGCAATAGGTTAGCACGCTGATGAGCGCCATAGCGAGGGCGAGGTGGGTGCTTAGCACGCCGGGAGCGATACCACTGTAAACTACCCGCGCGCCCATCCAAGCGTTTGTCAGGACTAGCAGAAGCCCGGTAAAGGAGAGCCAGAAAAGATGGGGGCGGTTTTTTCTGAAACGGAAAGAAGCGATAAAAGTGGCTAAGGAAAGGAAGCCCACAGGCAGGGCAAGAAGGCGGTTGGTAAATTCCGTCCACACGTGGCGGGGGTTGAACTCCGCGCGTAGCGATTCCTCGGAGATCGTTGAGGGATCGCGCCCCATCCGCTCGGCTTTGCGCTTGAATTTCTCGATGTCGAGTTTTCCGAAATCCACCCCGTCCACATGGGTAGGCGGGATGAGCAGCCCCCAGCAGGTGGGCCAGTCCGGGCAGCCCATCCCAGCTCCGGTGACGCGCACGGTGGCTCCAGCGAAAATTAGGATAAGAACGGAAACTAGGGCGGCAGCGGCGAGTTTCTGATAGGAGGCAAATTTCATGAGGATTTCAGCCGCTCTCGGCCTCAGCGCTAAAGGGTGCGGATCCGGGCTCCGCGGGAGGTGTCACTTCCAGCAGTTTTTTCTCGGCCGATCCAGCCGGTTGTTCCGCCGAGATGGCGACGCCGATCCAGCGGAACTCATCGCTGCTTTCAAGGATGACTTTCAGCACCATGGTGAGTGGAACGGCGAGCAACATTCCCAGCGGCCCCCATAGCCAGCCCCAGAAGACGACGGAGATCACTACAACTAGGGTAGAGATGCCGAAGCGGCGCCCGACGAGCATCGGTTCAACGAAGTTTCCGAGGAAATTGTTGATCAGCAGGTATCCGCCGGCGACGAGTATGGCGTTCGGCACGCCCGCTACGAGTAGGGCAAGGATGGTGGGGGGGACGCCCGCTACTAGGGAGCCGATGACCGGGATGAAGTTGAAAAAGAACGCGAGTATCCCCCAAAGGATGAAGAAATCCAGACCCGCGATCCAGCACAGGAAGCCGGCCAGGAAGCCGGTCAGAAGGCTTATGGCGGTTTTGATCGCGAGGAAGCGCTGGATGTCCTTGGTGGCGCTGAGCATGCGGGCGAGGTTCGGCCCGCGCGCGAGGCTGATGGCATCCAGCCTGCGTCCGAACATGCGTGCCTCGCTGAGCATGAAAATGGTGAGCACGATGGTGATGAGCGCGGTTCCGAAAAACCCGACGACCCTACCGAGCACGCCCGTTCCAAAATCCCAGATCCGTTCGAAGCGGATGTTCTGGAGGTTAGCTACGTTGTTATTGACGGCTTCGTTGATCTTTTCCTGCGCGTCGGGGACACCGTATCCGTCCAACCTGTCGGCGAGGTTGTGAGATACCACGCGGATCTGCTCGGACATCTCGCCAGCGTAGCGTGAGTTCCATTTTTCTTGGAGATCGCCAACCAGCGTGACGGCCAGCACGCCCAGGGCGGCGAGGAAAATGAAATCGAAGGTGACCGTAAGCAGCACCGCGATGGGTCGGGGGATTTTCTTTTCCCGCAGGAAATTCAGGATGGGAAAACTGACCGTCGCGATGAAAAAGGCGAGGAGAATGGGGATAAAAAATGACTGCGCGGCTTTGAGTCCGGCTACCACAAGAACGAGCGCGGCTAGCATCCACAATGCTTTTCCCGCCCTAAGTTTCCCCAACTCTCCGTAACCAGACATCCGCCTCAAAGTAAATCCTCGCCACGCTTTCCGCGCAACTGATTTCCCAAGGAATCTACTCTTTATGGGATTTTTGTCAGCAGACTGCTCTTAAAAAAGGGGTGTCCCCGGTTACTTCGAGTAATCCACCTGCACCGGAGGCGGTGTGGTTGGGATTTCCCGGAATTGAGGCATCGGGCGGAGCGGTGGAGCCGATACATCGCTGGTGCAGCAACCGCAGGAAGAGAGAAGGACAGCAATTGTGCTGACGGAAATGGCGAGGAACAAACGGATCATGGTGGGCTTTTCTAAGCTGGATTGTTTTTTTTGGGAAGCGTTTTTGATCTCGGGGGATCGGAAAGGAAAAACCCCGCCCGTTTCCGGGGAAACGGGCGGGGTGGAAGCCGGACTTACTTGGCTGGAGCCTGGTAAGCTGGAGCCGGAGCGGAGACGCTCGGGCAGCAGGAAGCCGCGAAGAAGGCTGCGACGGAGGCGATGATGGCAAGTTTGATCATGTTCATATCAGTTGTGTTTTGTGTTTGTTGCTGAAATCACCCGCCCGTTTTTGGCCGAGTGATGTGGGCGAGATTAGCGGTAGCCGTTCGGTCTGCAAGGCAAAAGGTCGTTTTGATCGCAAGTCGGCGCGGGGCTTTGTCAGGCGGAGCGGGCGCTTCCGCGGGCGTTGCGGCCGCGGCTTCCGCTGGAACCTCCGCCACGGCGATTTCCTCCGCCTCCGCCTTGGCCGCCTCTGCCGCCTTGCTTAACAGCGGGCGGGCGGAACCCGCGGATATGCTTCTCATTGAGAGCCTCGCTGTGCCACGCGTGGTCGGTCAGGCGGGGGATAGAGTTTTTGATGATTTTCTCAATCTCCCGCAGAAAATCGATCTCGTCCTCGGCGCAGAAGGAGACAGCCATGCCGTCGGCTCCCGCTCTGCCGGTGCGCCCGATGCGGTGCACGTAGGCTTCCGGTTCGTTCGGTAGGTCGTAGTTCACGACGAGGCCGACATCTTTCACGTCCACCCCCCGCGCTGCGACATCGGTGGCGACGAGAACGGGGACGAGGCCTTGTTTGAAACGCGCCAACGCCTTCTCGCGCTGCGCCTGGGACTTGTTGCCATGGATCGCCTCTGAGGCATAACCGGCGGCGGAAAGCGCTTTGGCGATCTTGTTCGCGCCGTGCTTGGTGCGGTTGAAGACGATGGTGAGCTTAGAGGACTCGGCCTTCGCCTGCTTGTCGAGAAGCTGCTCTAGGAGATACATCTTGTTGCCTCGATCCACGAAGCAGAGACGCTGCTCGATGCGCTCGGCGGTGGTGACCTCCGGGGTGATGGAAACCCGCGCCGGATCGCGCAGAATCGTTTTCGCAAGCTCCACGATATTAGGCGCGAGCGTGGCGGAAAAGAACAGCGACTGCTTTTTCTGCGGCAGCATCGCTACGATTCGCTTCACATCGCGCAGGAAGCCCATGTCGAGCATCCTGTCCACCTCATCGAGGACGAAAAATTCCACCGCGGTAAGATCGACGTGCCGTTGCTCGATGAGATCCAGAAGCCGCCCGGGGGTCGCGACAAGGACATCGACGCCCGGACGCATCGCGGAGACCTGCGGGTTCTGGCCGACGCCTCCGTAGATCAGCGTCTGGCGGAAACGGATATTCCGGCCGTAGGTGGAGAAACTTTTGCCCACCTGGATCGCGAGTTCGCGGGTCGGAGCGAGGACGAGGCAGCGGCATTGCTTCGGGCGGAGTGTGCGCGGATCGTTGTGGATCGCGTGGAGGATGGGCAGCGCGAAGCTGGCGGTTTTTCCGGTGCCCGTCTGCGCGCAGCCGAGGAGATCGCGGCCTTCGAGAAGCAGCGGGATTGCCTGTGCCTGGACAGGGGACGGGGTGGCGTATTCCAGTTCCTTGAGAACCTGTTTCAGGGGCGCGGCGAGAGCCATCGCTTCGAATGTTGCGGTCATGTCTTTTTAAATTCGCCCGACCGCCGAGCATTGGCGTGGGGCGGTGTCGATGATTTGTGGAGTGAACCTCTTGCAATCCCTCATCGAACGAAGACCAGAAAAAGCGGTGCCTGGCGGCGCGGACGCTTCAAGCACGGCGCTGGTTACTACGGATCAGAGCGATGGCAAGGTTTATCTGGGTAGACTAAAATATTAATCCGAAAGGACTCCAATAACCAAAAAGACCCCAAAAAATGGTTGCCGCGCAGTCGAAGGCGGATTTCGCGGAGTTCTTGTCTTCTTGCGGTTCGCTCGCTGGGAGATAGGTTTCCGGGGATGAGTCGTCGGGCGAGAAAGAAACGGGTAGGGGTGAAGGAGCCATGGTTTGGTAAATTCGTTGCGTTTCTGGGACTGTTCATTTTGCTCGCGCTTGCGGTCGGTTACATGGGTCTGCGCGCCTATCTGCATAGTGAGGGTTTCCGGAAATTCCTTTCCGCTGAGGTCAGCGAGGCGGTGCAGGTGGTGGGGGCGTTCAGCGCTTTCAAGTGGGACGGGCTGGCGGTGGAGACGGAGCGCTTCGAGGCGACGGGGGAGGGGATGATCGCCTCGCTGAGGGCGGATCAGATCGGCACGGAGGTCGGCTTCGGGGCCTTGCGCAAGGGCGCTTGGGAGCTAAAGCAAACGCGGGTCTCGCGGGTGGAGTTGGGGCTGGATTTCACGAAGAAGGACGAGTCTTCGCCGACTCTGCCGGACGCGGTGGCGGAGACGGTGAAAAAGAAGCAGCGCGGCTGGGTGCCGAGCGAGGTGTTGCTGGAGTCACTGGGGGTCAACGAGCTGGCGATCCGGGCCAAAACCATCGAGGGCGATGTCGCGGTGCGCGGGATGAGGGTGCGGCTAGAGGCGGCTTCGGGGAAAGGTGCTTACCAGGGCGAGATTACCGGCGGGACGATTGATCCGGCGAAGGAGTGGTTGCCTGAGATCCAGGTGGAAAAGGTCAGGGGATCGTTCCGGGACGGCAGCGCCTACATTACGAGCGCGAATCTCAAGGCTTGGGATGCCGGGCGCATCCATGGCTTCGGCGAGTGGAATTCGGAATCCGGGACTTACGGCTTCGAGGGCGATCTCGATGGCGTGAAGTGCGATGAAGTGCTCAACGAAAACTGGGCGCGGCGGCTCACCGGCGATGTCTCTTCCACTTTCACCGTGAACAACATCTCCGGGAAAATGGTGATGAACGGAGAACTCACGATCCGCAACGGCACCCTCACCGCCCTGCCCATGCTCGATGCACTCGCCGCCTACGCGGACACCCGGCGTTTCCGCGTAATGCAGCTAAGTGAATCCCGCACGAAATGGCGCTACTCGGACGGAGGGTATGTGTTCACGGATTTCGTGATGGCCAGCGAGGGGCTGTTCCGGTTGGAGGGGAATTTCTCGATCAAGGATGGCGGGATCGACGGGGTCTTCCGGCTAGGTTTGGTGCCGGGCACGCTTTCCAGCATCCCTGGCGCGGAGACACACGTTTTCCTGCCCGGCGAGCGAGGGCTGTTATGGGCACCGATCCGCATCACCGGCCGGCTGGACAACCCGGAGGAAGACCTCACCGAGCGCCTCATCGCCGCGGCGGGTGTGCGGATGTTCGAGCAGATCCCGGAAAGCGGCGAGAAGGTGCTGAAGTTCACCCGCTCTATGCTCGGCGAGACTCCGGATAAGGTGATCGACCGGGGTCAGAAGGTCATCGAGGAGGGGGAAAAGGTCATCAAGGGAGCCGAAGGGATCATCAAGGGAATCCTCGGGGATTGAGGGCGAAGGAAGGGCTTGTGCGCGGCATACCCTGGGACAAGAATTCAGAAAAATGAGAACCCGAAGGGACGGATGCGAGACGGCGCTATGCGCGGGGATGCCGGCAGCATAAAAAAACGTCGGCGGATGAAATTTCCATAGAAAACCCAAGTATGAAAGACAACATGACAACCAAGACCACCCTCACCGCGCTCGCTTGCGTAGTGTTCGCAGCCATCCCCGGCCTCCACGCCGAGACCAAACCCCTCAAGGCGCTGCTGATCACCGGCGGCTGCTGCCATGATTACGCCACCCAGAAGGAAATCCTGAAAAAAGGCATCGAGGCGCGCGGCAATATCATCGTGGATCAGATCCACACTGACAACACAACCGTCAAACCCGATCTCCCGATCTACGGCTTCCCGGAATACGCTAACGGCTACGATGTGGTCATCCACGACGAATGCGCGGCCGGCATTACTGATGTCGAGACAATCGCAGGCGTGCTCGCTCCTCACAAAAACGGCATTCCCGGCGTGAATCTCCATTGTGCCATGCACTCCTACCGTTTCGGCGATTTCAAAAAGCCCGTGGAAGTCGGTGCGGCGAACGCCACCTGGTTTGAATACCTCGGTCTGCAATCCAGCGGCCATGGACCGCAGAAGCCCATCGACATCGTTCATGTGGACAAGGAACACCCGATCACCAAGGCACTCGCCGATTGGACCACAGGCAATGAGGAACTCTACAATAACATCAAGGTTTTCGATACTGCTCATGTGCTCGCCAAGGGTAAGCAAGGCGATCAGGAAGCAGTCGTCACTTGGACGAATGACTACAAGGGAACCAAAGTTTTTAACACCACCATCGGTCATAACAACTTCACCGTGGAGGATCCCCGCTACCTCGACCTCGTCACCCGCGGCTTGCTATGGGCCACAGGCAAGCTCGATGAGAAAGGCGAAATCGTAGAGGGCTACGGCCCCGCGAAAGCCGCTGAGTAAGCGTCAGCCTGAAGCTCTTTCAAAAGGCGCGCCTGCGGATTGCAGGCGCGCTTTTTGATTTTATGGATACTGAAGAAGGGAATGCGGCAGTGAGCCGATAAATTACGTGATCACGCAATATTTTCTAATGATCGGCGCCGGGTTTCCTGAGTATAATCAATCCTTCTTCTTCAGAAGTGGGAAAAGCACCACATCCCGGATCGTCGGCGCGCCGGTGAGCATCATCACGAGGCGGTCGATGCCGATGCCGATACCACCGGCTGGGGGCATACCGTGCTCGAGGGTTTCTATGAAATCGTAATCGACCTTCTGCTCCTCCTCGCCGCCGGACTGGTGTTCGAGGCGCTCGCGCTGGAGGTCGGGGTCGTTAAGCTCGGAGTAACCCGGTGAGATTTCCTGGCCGTTGATGATGAGTTCGTAAACCTCCACGGTCTTGCCGCCGGGCGTGACCTTTGCCAGCGGAACCAGCTCGCTCGCGACGCGGGTGACGAAGCAGGGGTCGAAGGTGTGCTCCTCGACTTTTTTTTCGAAGACCTGCTGGATGACCTCGTAGTCCTCCATATTCTCGGAAAGCTGCACGCCAAGCTGCTCGCATTTCGCGCGGCGCTGCTCCGGGGTGATGTCGAAGAAATCCTCGCCCGCCGCGCCCTTGATGAGGTCGTGGTAGTTCGCGCGTTTCCAAGGGCGGGTGAGGTCGATGCTGCGGGTGACGTTGCCGTCCTCGTCCTTGTGCTCGATTTTCAGGCCGCCGCAGAATTTCTCCGCGAGGTGGCAGGTGAGTTCCTCGACGAGGTTCGCCATTTCCTCGAAATCGGAGAACGCCCAATAGGCCTCCAGCATGGTGAACTCCGGGTTGTGGCGGCGCGAGATGCCCTCGTTGCGGAAGTTGCGGTTCAGCTCGAACACTTTCGTGAAGCCGCCGACCAGCAGGCGCTTGAGGAAAAGCTCCGGCGCGATGCGCAGGGTGAGCGGCATGCCGAGGGCGTTGTGATGCGTCTCGAAGGGCCGGGCGGCCGCTCCTCCGGCGACGGATTGAAGCATCGGGGTTTCGACCTCAAGGAAGTCCCGCGCGTGTAGGAAATTGCGCATCTCCGCGATCATCTTCGAGCGTGTGATGAACAGCGCGGCGCTGTCCGGGTTACCGATCAGGTCGAGGTGGCGCTTGCGGTATTTCGTTTCCCGGTCGGAAAGGCCGTGGAACTTATCCGGCATCGGGCGAAGCGATTTTGAGAGGACAGTGAAGGACTCGACCTTGATCGTCGGCTCGCCGGTGCGGGTGGTGAAGGTTTCCCCCGTGACGCCCACCCAGTCCCCGCGGTCGAGGCATTTCCAGATCGCGGCCTGGGCTTCATCGAGATCTTTCACGCTGAGGTAGCACTGGATCGCGCCGTGAGCGTCGCCGATGCTGAAAAAGACGGATTTCCCCATGTCGCGCAGCGCGATGATTCTGCCCGCAGTGGTGACCTTTTTCTCGTCCGCGTAGTCGGCCTTCAGATCCGCCGGGGAGACCGTGGTCTCGAAACGGGCGCCGAAGGGATCCACTCCAAGAGCGCGCAGTTTTGCCAGTTTCTCGCGGCGGACGGCGATCAGTTCTGCCTCTGTGGACTGCGGTTGGGTGGCGGGTTCGTTCATATGCGCTCCGCAGTAGAGGACAAGGCGGGGAGGAGCAAGCACATCATGGGATACTATGGCGCAAGCGGTGCTTGCAGGTTGTGTGTCGGGCGGATAGTTGTTTCCCATGTTGGATGAGATTCGCGCGTTGCTGGTATTGCAGGATAGGGATAGGCGCTTGATTGCCTTGCGCAAAGAGCTTGCGAAGCTGCCCCAAGACGAGGCGCGTGCGAAGGCGAAACTGGCCGGCGACACCGCCGCCCTGAAAAAGGCACACGACGAACTCCTCGCCGCCGAACTCGCCGTGAAAAAGATCGAAATGGACGCTGAGACGCGCCGCACGACCATCAAACGGCTGAAAATACAGCAGTTTGAGACAAAGAAGAATGAGGAATACAACGCGCTCGGCCATGAGGTGACTCGCTACGAAAAAGAACTCGATGAGTTCGAGACGCGTGAGTTGGAGGCGATGGAGTCGGTGGATGTTTTCCGGAAAGCCTACAAGGAGGCCGAGGCGCTTCTTGCGAAAACCCAGAAAGTGGTCGATGACGATCTCGCCACGATCAAGCAGCGCCATGGCAACCTTGAGGTGCAGGCGGACGAGGTGCAGGCGGAGCGCGAAAAGCTGGTCAAGGAGTGCCCGGAGGATCACCTGCCGCTTTATGAGAAGCTCATGAAATCCAAGAACGGCATGGCGATCGCCAGCTTGCGCGAGGGGAAATGCACCGGCTGCCACATGAAGGTCATCGCCTCCACCGGCATCGCGGTGCAGCAGGGAAAAGAGGTCACGCAATGCGAGAACTGCGGGCGTATCCTTGCGATGGATGAATGACGGGCGCGAGCTTGGGCGCGATCTCCTCAAAGGGGTTTCACGCTCGTTTTACCTGAGTATCCGGTTCCTGCCCGCGCCGATGCGGACACCGGTCGGCATCGCCTATCTTCTAGCTAGAGCCAGCGACACGATCGCCGATTCCGCGACGATCCCGGCGACGGAGCGCATGGCTTTCCTCGATCTCCACGCGAGGCAGGTCGAAGGTCTCTCCGAAGCCGCCCCTTGGCCGCAATGCCTCATCGACGGCACGCCCGATCCCAAGGAAAAGCGTCTGCTGGAAAACCACGTGCCCATCCTCGAAGCAATGCGCGACATCGATCCCGCTTGCCTCGCCCTTGTTCGCGAAGTCCTCGCCATCATCATCGGCGGTCAGAAGCTCGATCTGGAGCGCTTCGGAAATGCGTCCCCGGCCAACATCATCGCATTGCCGGATGACGCAGCTCTTGATGATTACGCATGGCGTGTAGCCGGTTGCGTCGGTGAGTTCTGGACAAAGCTCGGTTTCGCGGCCCTTGGAGATCAGTTCTCCAAAGCCCCCTGTGAGGAAATGCTCAAGCTCGCCGCCGAATACGGTCGTGGCCTCCAGTTGGTGAATATCCTTCGCGATCTTCCCGCCGATCTGCACGCCGGACGCTGCTACCTGCCCGTTCCAGCCCCCTGCGAGGAAACCAAGCTCATGTCCTCTTTTTCTGTATGGCGTAAAATGGCGGAGCATCGTGTCGGCAGGGGATTGGAGTATTCAAACAAGCTCCGCTCGAAGCGCCTCCGCATCGCCAGTTCGCTGCCCGCACTGATCGGACTCGAGACCTTGGTGCTGTTAGAAAACTCCTCCCTCAGAGACCTCGAAAAAGGAATCCGCATTCCCAGAAGGCGCGTGTATTCCCTACTATTCGGCGCGTTTCTTCGTGGCTAACGATTTCCGTTTTTGTCCGTTTTCATGGTTTTTTGCCAAGTTGTTTGACAAGACGGGCGCGAGACGGGAAAAACTTCCCGACCCATGAGCACACTCAAACTACACAACGCGATGTGGCCCGGTTTGGTCGGCAAAGAGCCCGGCACCGACCACCCACCGATCTCCCTCGAGCGCATGCTTGAGCTCACCGTCGCCGCCGAGGTGAACGGTCGCAGCTATGATGGGGTTGATCTCTTCATTTTCCACCCCCATACGGATCCGGACTCCTCCGACGACGAGATTCGGAAAATGGCGGATCTGATCGCCTCGAAAGGTCTTTCCGTCGGTTCGCTGGTGGCTCCCGTATGGCCGGGAACGGTCGGCGGTCCGGCCTTCGGATCCGATGATGATTGCAAGAACTTCGTCCTAGCGGTGGAGAAAACCTGCCGCATCGCGGGCATCCTCAACGAGCACGGCGTCCGCAAGTCCGGTATCATCCGTGTCGATACCGCGGGTGGCACCGCCGACTTTGCAAAAGACATCGCAGGCAACACCGCCAAGGTCGCCCGCACTTTCCGTGAGGCAGGAAAAGTCGCCGAGCAGCACGGCGAGCGAATCGCGGCGGAAGGGGAAATCTGCTGGGGTGGATTCCATTCATGGAAGGCCGCAGTGGACACCCTCGAGGCCACCGCCATGCCCGGCGTGGTCGGTTTCCAGGCGGATCTCGCCCACACCTATCTCTATCTCATGGGCTACAACGCCCCCGAGGCCGCTCTTCTCAAGGAAGGCTACAGCGATGACGAGTTCTGGGCCGCCTACAAGATCATGACCGATGCCCTACGCCCATGGACGCTGGATTTCCATGTCGCGCAAAACGACGGCTCCGTCCACGGCACCGGCTCCCACGACAAGACCGGTCGCCACTGCCGTGCCGACGATCCGAACGGACGTCTTGATATCGCGAAATGCTCTTCCTACTGGCTGCAAGGCGCTGCCGAGCGCGGCATCAAGCACATCTGCTGGGACGGCTGCATGTTCGACAACTCCGTCCTCGAGGACGCCACCACCTGGAACGCCATCCTCAAGGCGATGATCGACGTGGACAACGCGCTTTGATTTCAGCCGGGCTGGGGATCGCCTTCCCATGCGATCCCGTGTTCCGTTGCCAATTCCAACAAACGGCGATCCTCAGTCCAAAGCGGAATCTTTTGTATCAAGGCAGAGCCGAAAATGAGAATGTCATTCCATTGGAGACCTTTTCCGAAAAGCCCCTTGGCCTCGATCAGGCCAAGAGCTTCTTCGAGATCGATTTCCGCGCCTTGCGGCAGGGATTTCAAGTATTGGATCATTACCGCCCGTTCGGGAAGGTTGCCAACGCAGAGTTCGCCGATCACGCACGAGTGTGTTGACACCCTTCCCTCGTCGATGAGCGGGGAAAGTGGATGGATTCCATCTTTATTCCGGAAAAACCGGATCCAAACGTTCGTATCCACAAGTACGAAAGGCTGGAATCTAGACATCGGATTTCGGATCGGTTTCCCCGGGAATAACCTCACGTCCCATCCGTGGTTCGCGCTTGGAATACTCCAGATTCGGCATGCTGCCCTCCAATGCCAGAACGCGGCTCTTCAGCTCATTGGCCACCAATCGCCTCATCGCCTCATTCATCAGCCGGGATTTTTCCTTGATGCCTGAATATTTCATCGCCTCCTTTAGAAGCTCATCGTCCAATGTAACTGTCGTTCTCACGCATCAAAATTCGCATCATTTGATGCTCTGGTAAAGCATTTCCTCCGAAAATCATCCAACAACCACCAACCAACTATGAAAAAAGAAATACGCATCGGACTCATCGGCTACGGCTTCATGGGCCGCACCCACTCGAACGCCTACTCGCAGCTCAGCCACTTCTTCGACACTCAGCACGTGCCCGTCCGCCAGGCGGTCTGCGGGCGCGATGAGGAGAAGGTGAAAGCCTTCGCCGAAAAATGGGGCTACGCCTCTTACGAAACAGATTGGCGCGAACTCGTGAAACGCGAGGACATCGACGCCGTCGATATCTGCACGCCCAACGACTCCCACGCCGAGATCGCCCTCGAATGCATCAAGCACGGCAAGATGATCCTCTGCGAAAAACCCCTCGCCCTCAACGGCGAGCAGGGCGAGAAAATGGTCGAGGCCGTCGAGAAATCCGGCCTGCCGAACCTAGTCTGGTACAACTACCGTTTCCTCCCCGCCGTCACCCTCGCGAAAAACATCGTCGATGCCGGTGAACTTGGTCGCATCTTCCATTACCGCGCGAATTTCCTCCAGGACTGGACGATCTCCGAGGAACTCCCACAAGGCGGCGCCGGCCTTTGGCGTCTCGATGCGGCGGCTGCGGGCTCCGGTGTCACCGGCGACCTCCTCGCCCATTGCATCGATACCGCCCGTTGGATCAATGGCGACATCGTTTCCGTTTCCGCGATGACCGAAACTTTCATCAAGGAGCGTATCCACACCGCCACCGGTGAGAAACACCCCGTCACCATCGACGACGCCTGCGCCTTCCTCGCCCGCTTCGAGAACGGCTCACTCGCCATCTTCGAGTCCACCCGCTACGCCCGCGGCCACAAGGCGCTCAATACCTTCGAGATCAACGGCGCGAAGAAATCCTTATCCTGGGATCTCCACGACATGAACTACCTCGAATATTTCGACCACGGCGTCCCCGGCGATCGCCGCGGCTGGTCGAAGATTCATTGCTCCGATGGCGACCATCCATACGCCGGCAACTGGTGGGTTCCCGGTCTCTGCCTCGGCTACGAGCATTCCTTCACCCACGAGCTCGCGGAGTTCTTCATGTCCCTCGACAACCCCTCCGCCGAGAAACGCTACCCAGACTTCCGCCATGCCCTCGGCACCCAATACGTCTGCGACGCGGTGCTAGAGTCGGCGAAGACGATGCAGTGGGTTGATGTGAAAAAGGCCTGATCTCCAAACCTGCCAACCTTCTGGGAATCCCCGCTTGGCCGTCGCGCCGGGCGGGGATTTTTTCCAAAGGGTTCGGTTTTTCAGGCGCAATCATGGCTTCTCCCCTTTGTTCACTTGGCATAGATATCGGTGATCTTCTGGTAAAATTTGCGCTCGCAGAGGCGATCTCACAGATGCGCCCTGGTTGCTCCTCGAAGTATTTTTTGCCAAGGATGGAACCGTCGTTCTTCAGTCGCCCGTGATCCATCGCATAGCCCTTGATGGTGAACCATTCAATGACGCCGCTGGCTGCCACAATGGTCAGATGCTCCGCCGCCGAAGAGCGAACGAGGGAGACCTCGGCTTTCTTCTCGGCTCTGCTGCTGTGGCTTGGATTTTTTTGCTCAATTTTTTCGCCTTCTGAATTCGGCAAAGCTCCATCGCCTATCCAGTGTGCATCCTCCGGACTGTTTGAAATGAAGCGACGCAAAGTGCGTCTGACTGGATTCGAACCAGTGACCGTCCGCTTAGAAGGCGGATGCTCTATCCAACTGAGCTACAGACGCAAAAGCGGCGACCGAGCAGGATTAGCAAGGTCGCCGGGGAATGTCGAGGGCGGGTTGGTGCTTACTTGGTGGTGAGGACGATGTCCTTGAACTGGACTTTCATGGGTGGGCCTTGGTGCATCTGGAAGGCGATGACTCCGGACTTGGCGGCTTCGGCGGTCTCGTCGGTGACATCGACGGTGAGGAGGCCGTTGATGTATTGTTTCACGTTGTTTCCTTCGGCGACGATCTTGTATTCGTTCCAATCATCCTTGTTGATGGCGTCTTGGATTTCCTTGCTGTCTCCGGTTTTTCCGGTGACTTCGATCTTGGGTTTACCGGGTGCGTCGCCTTGTTTGATGACGACCTGCTCACCCCGTTTTGCGAGGATGCCGCGGCCTTTTTCTTCATAGAGGATACCGCTCCATTTTTCGCCATATTCGAAATCCGCTTGGTATCCACCGACGATGAATTTGGCGGGGTCGATCACCTTGCTGCGGAACTGGATGCCGCTGTTGGTGTATTTTTTGTCATCGCCTGGAGTCATTTTAAACTTCAAGGTGAGGGAGAAGTCGGAAGGTTCGCCGCCTTTCCAAGTGATGAAAGTATTGTGTGGGACGGGGTTCTCTGGGCTCGAGGCTCCGGTGATGGCTCCATCCTGAACGGACCAGAATTTGGGATCGCCTTCCCAGCCGGTTAGGTCTTTACCGTTGAAAAGCTGGGTCTCCGCGGCGTGGGCGAGGGAGGCGAGGAGGGCGAGGGTAAGAATTGGTTTCATAGTTGCTGTTAAACGGATGATGGAGGTTTTTTATTTCAAGCGGACGGCGTGTTTCTTGGAAAGTTTCAGGGTGTCGCCAGGATTTAGGGAGACGGTTGCGGTAGGATCGGTGAGTTTTTCGCCGTTGAGTTGGACGGATCCGGAATGGATGAACTGTTTGCGGAGTTCGCCGTTAGATTTCGTGATTCCAAAGGCGTTTTCGAAGGCAAAGGCGGTCAGGCTAAGGACGGTGGTATCTGCAGGGAGATCGGCGAGGTTGATTTCCGGAAGTTCCGCGGCGGTGAGATCCTTTTTCGAGAAACGAGTGTCCCAATCTTCTCGCGCGGCGGTGCCCGCTTCTGTGCCGTGGTAGCGGGCGGTGAGTTTCTCGGCGAGGGACTTTTTCGAATCCATCGGATGCGCCGAGGCATCGCGTTTCTCGCCGAGGAGGAGCAGGTAGTAGCGATCCATGAGTTCGTCGGAGACGGACATGAGCTTGCCGAACATTTCCTGCGGCGTCTCGGAGACGCCGATGTAGTTGCCGTAGGATTTCGACATCTTCTTCACGCCGTCGAGGCCTTCGAGGAGGGGCATGACCATGACGACCTGCTGGGGCTGGCCCTCGGCCTTCTGCATGTCGCGGCCGACGAGGATGTTGAAAAGCTGGTCGGTGCCGCCGAGCTCGACATCGGCGCGGATCTCGACGGAGTCCCAGCCCTGCATGACGGGGTATTGGAGCTCATGGAGGCGCACTTCCTGGCCGGCGTCGAGGCGATTACGGAAATCCTCGCGCTGGAGCATCTGCTGGAGAGTGACGCGGGCGTTGAGTTTGAGGATTTCCTCGTAGCTCATTTTCCGGAACCAATCGCCGTTATAGACGATCTCTGTTTTCTCGCGGTCGAGGATCTTGAAGGCCTGCTCGGTGTAGGTGGCCGCGTTCGACAAGACCTCGTCGCGGGTGAGGGGAGGGCGGGTCACAGAGCGACCGGAGGGATCGCCGATGGTGGCGGTAAAATCGCCGATGAGCAGCACCGCCTGATGGCCGAGCTGCTGGAACTGGCGGAGCTTCTCGATGACCACGGTGTGTCCGAAATGGATGTCGGGGGCGGTGGGATCGACGCCGAGCTTGATGCGGAGTGGTCGGCCGGAGCGGAGCTTTTCAAGGAGTTCCTTTTCGGAGAGGACTTTGGCGGCGCCCGCCGTGAGCGGGGCGAGCTGTTGTTCCGGGGTGAGTGACATGAGTTGGGGTGGAATGCCGCAGGCGGGGGGGCGGGTCAAGGATCACTCCTCCTCGTTGCCCGCATCGCCGCCGCCTTGGGTGCGCTCGATGTCTTGGAGGCGTATGATGGCGCGCTCGGCGAGATCAACGGCTTGGTCGTTATCCGAGCTGTCGGCGAAGCCCTGGAGCAGCGCGTAGGCCCAAGGGCCGGGGGTGACGTTGGCGAGGCCGCGGATGAGCTCGAGCTGCTCGTCATGGGTCTTGGCCTCTGTGGAGAGCAATGTCCAAGCTTCTTGGGAGTTGGAATCGGCCGCGGTGGCGTGCTGCAAGGCGGAGTCAAAGGCGCGGATGCGAAGCGGGAGGGGCGGTGCGGATTTCAGGAACTCGATGAGCTTGGCGTAACCAGTTTGGTCGCCCCATGCGCCGAGGGTCTCGATGGCCGCGACCTGATCCACCTCGACGTCGCTGGCGAGGTTTTTCATGGTGATTTCCAGCGCCTTGTCGCCGCCGATGCGACCGAGTAGGCGCAGCATGGCGTGGCGGACGGGGACGCTTTGGGCCGAGTCGTAGGCGCTGAGAAGGGTGCTGCTCAAGGCCGCCTTTGCCGTGGATTTCTCGATGATCTTTACCGCGTTTTCGGAGGATTCCTTGATGAGCCGTGGTTCCTTGGTGGTGCGGATGATATCGAGGAACTCGGGGAAATGGCTGTCGTCCGCCATGAAACGGGTGGCCTGGATGGCGGCTTCTGCGGCGCTGATGTCCTCGGTGGAGCGTGCGTAGTCGAGCAGCGTGCCGATGATCGCGGGGTTATTGCGTTTGCGCAGCACGTCACGGATTAGGACGATTCTGATGTTGGGAATCATCACCTGGGTGGTGACAAATTCGGCGATGCGGGCATCCACGTCGGTTCCGTCGGTAGATTTCGCAAGGTAGAGAGCCATGAAGATGCCGTCGCGGTTTTCATTGGCTCCGACGTGAGCGGCGCTGCCCAGTAGGATCTCGAGGCGGCGCTTGTCCACGGGGACTTCGGTCGCTCCTTCGACGGCTGCCTGGTTCACCATCTCGTTGTAGAGTTTGTTCGCGGCGGCGCTTCCGCTTTTTTTCAGGAACATCACGGCGAGGACGACGGCGAGGATGCCGAGGACGGCGGCGATGAGGGTTTTCACGCCGTTGGAGAGGCCTTTTTTCTTGGGTGCGGGGATGGCGACGGCGGGAGCGGAGGGTGCCGCGGCCGCGGCTGCGATGGGGGTCGATGGTGTTAGTGGAGTCAGTGGCTGGGTGGGGGACAACTTGGGTTTGGAAAGGGATAACGGTGCGGCGGGGGGAGCCGCACGTTTCAGGATGGAAGAGGCGGGTATCGCGACGGGTTCGGGTTTGGCCAGTTCGAGGGTAGGAAGGAGCGGCTCCACGGTGGCCGTCTGCGGGGAATCTGGCGGTGATGGTGCGGCGGTTTCTTCGGGAGTGGAGCTATGGACGAGTTGTGTGGAGGTGTGGACACTGGGCTTGGAGCCGACGGGAGGGGTGAGGATTTTCGGGGCCGATGCCGTTTTTACCGGTTGGGTGGGTGCCAATTCTTTAACGAGTTCGGGTATGGGAGTCGCTCCGGGGATGAGGAGGCGGGGGCGTTTGGGCGGTTCGGTGGGCATGGCGGGTTTTCCGATACTTATTGCAGGGGATGTTTGCTCGTCGTTCTCTAGGAACACGCGCAGGGATTCGCGGGCGGAAGTCGGGCGATCTGAGGTTTGGCGGTTGATGTGCCACATGATCCAGTCGCACGCCCAGACGGGAATGCCTTCGCGGACTTCTTGTAGTGGTGTGACGTGGTGATTTAAGTGTGCGGCCATGACACCTGCGGCGGTGTCGCCGTCGAAGGGATAGGTGCCGGTCAGCGCGTAGTAGAACACGCAACCAATGGCGTAGAGATCCGCCTTGAGGTCGATGGGCACCCGCTCGAATTGCTCGGGTGCCATAAAATGGATGGAGCCAAAGACGCCGTCGGATTGGTCGATAGTTTGGAGAGAGGGTTTCGCGGAAAGTTTGGCGAGGCCGAAATCGACGATTTTCACCTGGAATTTTCCGGAGGGCAGCCAGGTGAGCATGATGTTGCCGGGCTTGAGGTCGCGGTGGACGATGTGCAGCTCTTGGGCAGCGATGAGCGCCTCCATGGTCTGCATGGCGAGCTGGCGGAAATCTGTCCATGTGAAGGATCCCTTCATGATGAGATCCTCGAGGGTCTCTCCGGTGAGCAGCTCCATCACTACGAAGGGGCCGTCCTCATCGGTGCCGACATCGTAGATGGTGACGATGTTGGGATGCTGCAATGAGGCGAGGGCACCGGCCTCCTGGATGAGTTGGCGAGTGGCTTCCTCGGGGATCGAGGCGTCCTCGGCGTTGGTCACGATACGCTTGATCGCGACCTCGCGGTTCATGCGGACATCCTGCGCACGGTAAACAGCTCCAAGACCGCCCTGGCCTATCTTGCCCTTAATTTCGTAGCGGTCCTCCATGCGTTTGTGAGTTGGTGTTCCGTGTGCCGAGGTGGATCAATTAGTTCCTAGAAATGGTGATCATAGCGCGCTTGCGGCGGGACTCGATCCAGCGGTCGTATTGCGCGGAGGTTTTTTTGCGGCGGACGCGTTCCTCGATCATGGGACGGACGGTGGCAAGGGCAGGGGAGGGTCCGGGACTTTTTACGGTGACAACGGCGATGGTGAAGCCGCGGGGATCGAGCAGCGGGCCGACGACCTGGTTCTCCGGCGAGTCGAAAAGGATGGCGGCGAACTCCGGCGAGAGGTCGGTGCGGGGGAGGTTTTCCTGGAGGCCGCCCAGATCGGCAAAGGCGTCTTTTGAGTAAGTTTTGGCGAGTTCCTCGAAGGATTTGCCTCCCTTGGCCTGCCTGGTGATGTCCTCGGCGAGGGCGAGTTGTGTCTCAGGAGTGGCGACGGGGTTTTCGGGATCGGAGGAGGGGATGAAGATTTTCCGGAAGGAAATCTTGTCCTTGGTGACATCCCGGAGGGTGCTTTTGACATTCTCGTATTCGTTCTGGATCTCGTTGGGGAGCGGCGGCGGGGCGTCGGAAAACTGCTGGGCGCGCATCGCCTGGACAACCATTTTCTCACGGGTCATCTCGCGGTAACCGTCCATGGTCATACGGGATTTTTTCAGTTCTTCGCGGAACAGGGCTTCGTTGCCGTTGTAGAGTTCGCGGATCTGGCGTTTGACCTCCTCGTCGATAAGGTTCGGGCGGATGTTGGCGCCGATCTGCTTGAACTCGTCGAGGATGATGCGGCGGTCGATGAGTTCCTGGAGGATCTTTTCGCGCGCCTCGGTGAACTGGCGCTCGAACTCCGGGCCGCGGCGCGGGTATTGAGTGGTGAGCTGGGCGAAGATCGGCGAGAGCATGAAGGCCACCTCGTTCTTGGTGATCACGCTGCCGTTGACCTTCGCGGCGATGCCGTTGACCTCGACGGCTTGGGAGAAGACGGGTAAGGCTCCTATAAGAAAGGGAGAGAGCAGGCAGGCCAGTTTGCGAATCATTGCGTAAGATCGTTGAATTTCAGGGATGAGGAGTAGATAGTGCTGGGAGAGTTTTCCTTGCTCAGCGGTAGATTGCAAGCGGCGAAAAGGCAAGCCAGCGGCTCATCCGAGTTGTCTGGCCGCTTGTAAGGTGTTTTTCATCAGCATGGCGATGGTCATCGGGCCGACTCCGCCAGGGACAGGCGTAATCGCGGCGCAGCGCGGGGCAACCTCTGGGTAATCGACATCGCCGGTGAGGCGGTGGCCGGATTTCTTGGAAGGGTCGGGCACGCGGTTGATGCCGACGTCGATCACCACCGCGCCGGGTTTCACCCAATCCGCCTTGACCATTTCCGGGCGGCCCACGGCGGCGATGAGGATGTCGGCGCGGCGGCAGATGGCGGGCAGGTCTTTGGAGCGCGAGTGGGCGATGGTGACGGTGGCGTTCGATTTTTTCGCTACCAGCAGCATGGCCATGGGTTTCCCGACGATCATCGAGCGCCCGATCACGACGGCTTCCGCGCCGTTCGTATCGATGCCGGAAATTTCCAGCAGTTTCATGCAGTCCGGCCGGGGTGCAGGGGACGAAGCCGGTGGGGTCTTCGAGGACGAGCTTGGCGACGTTTTCTGGGTGGAAGCCGTCCACGTCTTTCCGCGGGTCGATGGCGCGAATGATCGTTTCCTCGTCGATGTGTTTCGGCGGCGGCGACTGCACGAGGATGCCGTGTACGGCGGGGTCGGCGTTTAGGTCGGCGACGACTTTCAAGAGTTCCGCCTGGGTCGTTTCGGCGGACAGCTCGATCTTCACCGAGTGGAAACCGAGATCCGCGCAGGTGCGGGCCTTCGATCCTACGTAAACGGCGGAGGCCGGGTCATCGCCGACCAGAACGACGGCAAGGCCGGGCGTGATGCCTTTCGCCTTCAGGGCGGCGGTTTCCGCGCGGCATTCTTCGAGGACGGAGGCGGCGACGGCCTTGCCGTCGAGGATGCGGGGTTGGTTCATGCGCGGGATGCTAGGGGGAAATTTCAAAACTCAAAATTCAAAGTTCAAGGAAGATGTATTGCCAGCCCGCCCGATAGATGCCTAGACCTTTCGCGCCGCGAAAAACAAAGCGGCACCCTCCGGGAAGCCCTTCGCTAGGGCGGGAAATTGATGGGGAATCCGGTGAGAATCCGGAGCGGTACCGCCACTGTATGGTTTGCGAAAGCAGATCGAGCCAGATCGCCAGCCCGGGGAGTTTTCTAACAAGGCTGCGGAACTCAGCCCGACGGATACCCAAATACATGACACAACACATAACGTCCGGGAAAAGCCGGACGACAAGGACAAGCCGCGCCATCATTATGGCCACGGCATTCACGCTCGGCGGAATCTCCGCCGAGACGACACGGGAACTCGAGGAAACCATCGTCTCCGCGCTGCGGATGCCGGGCGAGGCTTCGAGAACTACATCAGCGGTGACGGCGCTCGATCCGCGGCAGCTGGAAAGTCGCGGAGTGCTAGATCTGATCGAAGCACTCAACGAAGTGCCCGGAGTGATCGCCACCTCGACCTCTGCCCAAACCGGGGGCAGCGGTTCGGTATTTATCCGCGGCACAACTGCCTCTTATTCGCAGCTCGTGGTGGACGGCATCCGCCTCAGCGACTCGACCGCACCCATGGGGAATTTTTTCTCCGGAGCACGTCTAGATGATTTGGGTAGGATTGAGGTCTTGCGCGGCGCCCACGCGGCGATCCACGGCGGCGATGCCATCGGCGGCGTGATCTGGTTGGAAACGGCACGCGGCAAGAGTGATCCCAAGACGCGGCTTCGCATCGAGGGCGGCTCGTTTGATACGCTCAACAGCTATCTATCGCATTCAGGACAAGAAGGGCCGTTTTCGTGGTTTCTCGGCGGCGGTTATGACGGCACACACAACGACGTCGAAAGTCAGAACTTCGACCAAGCCCGCGCTGCGCTACGCATGGAATGGGCACAATCGGAAAACCTCACGCTCGGCATGACTTATCGTGCGGTGGACTCACGTTTTGGTCCTTTCGAGTATTACGGGCCAAACACCGACCACATCGATAGCGGACTAGCCACGATCTATGCGAACGCTCAACTGGCACCCGGCTGGCTAGCGCGTTTCACATTTGGAAATTACCGGGAAAGTTACGACAACGACTCGGCCTCCGGAAATTTCGGAACAGATCTCGAACGCACTGTGCTTTCCACAGATCAATCCTATGAAATCAATCGCTGCCACCGCCTCCTCGGCGGAGCGTTTCTTGAGCACTCGGATTTCTCCAACACGATAGGCACCGACTCCGATGAGATCCGCTATGGAGCGCATCTCGGATGGGAATGGTCGCCGGTGGAAAATATCGTCACGGACGCCGTGATCCGCTGGGAGGATTATGCGGATTACGACGAACAAGTGACGTGGCGCATCGGTGGTTCGTGGCGGGTGTTGGAGACGACCTGTCTGCGCGGCGGGATCGGCAAAGCTTTCCGCACTCCCACTTTCTCAGATCTCTACGGCACCAGCTTCGGAGCGGGAAACCCGAACCTGAACGCCAGAGGAAAGCATCGGCTGGGATATCGGGATTGAGCAACGTATCGGCGAAAACCACATGGTCTCCGCGACATGGTTTGAGAACTCCATCGCGAACCGCATCCGCTCTTCACCCACCCCGCCGGTGAACCTCCCTAGCGACACACCGACACGCGGTCTGGAATTTGCACTGAACGGAGCGCTTGGTGAACATCTTGCCTACCGACTCGCATGGACATGGCTCGGTGCGTCGCTTGATGACCAGCCTGAAAATACCGCTACCTCATCCATCGACTGGCGGCCTTCGGAAAAGCTGCTGTTAGGGATCGGCGCGAGCTACGTGGATGAGCGCTCCTACGGCGGAGCTCCACTCGACGACTACCTGCTACTGCGTCTTTACGGCAACTACGAACTCAGGGAAAACGTTACACTCCACGCTCGCATCGAGAATCTTGCAGACGAAAGCTACGAGCTTTCTAACTTTTTCGGCCTCCGCATCCCGGGAGCTGGACTTGGATTCTTTGCGGGCGTGACTGCGGAATTCTGACCTAAACCATATCGGCGAAGTCTCCGCCACCGGAGGCTTCGTCGAAATCCATTTCGCGGACGCGTTTCTTGTCGCGCATCGCCTCGACCTTTTTCCGCAGCGCCTCGCGGAGGCCGAAGCAATCGCGGATTGCGGGGATGTCGAGTTCTGGCATCGAGCGGTCGGAGGTTTGCAGGTGGAGTGTGCCGAGTCCGGTCACGCGCATCCACCATTTCCTCACCACCAGGATGTCCTTCACGCGGTAGAGTTCCACCTCGTCGATGTGCTGGTTGATGACTCCCGTGGAAACGCGGAGACGCTCGTTGGTGAGTTCGAAGACCTGGCAGCGCACCACCAGATAACGCCAGACAATCGAAGCCAGCGGGATGACAAGGCCGATGAAGGCAGGCGCGAAAAACACCCCGCCGATCGAGATGGCGACTCCCAGCAGGATCGCCGCGGCGAAATGCCCGATGTTGAGCCACTGCGAGGGGCTGCCTTTCCAGAATGTCGCTTCGGTGCTCGCTTCCATGCGCTGATTACTAGCAGGAAACTGCCGGGTTGAAACAGGAAATCAGGGGGAGTCTTCGTTGGGGAGCACACGCGCCCCCGCGTGTCGCGGAGTGCGCCCCCGCAGTCCGCCGGCCGGGAAGATCCTGTGCGCCGCTAAGCCGGAACCACGCCCGGCCTATCTCCAGCCAAGTTTCCGGCGAGGGCGCCGGAAACGACACGCGAGGGCGCGTGTGCTCCCCGGGAGCTTCCGCGCGACCACTTCCGTTTTCTCCTCTCATCAAGCTTGCGGCGGAGGAATCGGGGTGGGTTTCACCCCAGGGTAGTCGCGGTTCCATCCGCATTTCTTGCATTCCAGGTGGCGAGTGATGGGGGTGAAAAAGGAAGCTGTGGCAAGTAGAATGGGGGCGACCAACATGAATAACGTGAGCAATCCCTGCTGATCGACGAACCAACCACCGAGCATCCGCGAGAGCAAATCCGGCAAGACCAGAAAACCTAGGACAGAGGGAAGAAATGACCAATACGCCGCCTTTCGCAGGAATCGCCCGATTCTGTTCGGCCCGACGCTGATGTTCCAGCCTGTTCGGAATTCCGTGCCACACAGACTGCAATGCGGCGGCAGATCATCCGGCCACGCGTGCTGGTAGAAGGGGCGCATGCTGCCCTTGATCGTGGACGGTCCTTTTAAAGTCCGCACACTAGGAATGTTTTTCATGCCCATAACCAAAGCAGGGGAAAGTGCATTCTGGAAGCGGATTCGCCGCTTGCCGTCATGCGTCGCGGCGGGCGAGGCTGGCGCACATGGACAAACTCTTCGAGGAACTCGATTTCCGCACCACGCCGATCGGAGATCTCATCCTCCAGCGCCGCAAATATCTCCAACTCAACGGCGAGGTGGTCTATGAGGTAAAACTCGGCGACGCCTTTCTCATGTCGAGCATGTTCCATGAGGTCGAGGAGGCGCTGTCGCGGCTCGGGCTCGGGGCGCTGGATGGGGATGGCTGGGATGTCGTCGTCGGCGGGCTGGGGCTGGGATACACGGCGGTCGCGGCGCTGGCTTTTCCGGAGGTCAGGTCGTTGCTCGTCGTAGATGCGTTGGAAGGCGTCATCGACTGGCATGAGCGCGAGATGGTGCCGTTGGGGAAAACGATGAACGACGATCCGCGCTGCCGATATGTGCTCGGGGATTTTTTCGCGCTCGCGACGGAGCCGGGGAAAAATTTCGATCCCGACGTGCCCGGGCGGAAATTCCATGCCGTGCTGTTAGACATCGACCACTCGCCGCGCAATCTCCTCGCCCCGCGCAACGCCGCTTTCTACACGCCGGACGGCCTGCGGAAACTCGCCTCGCGGTTGCATCCGGAAGGTGTGTTCGCGCTCTGGTCGGATGACGCGCCGGACGAAGATTTCATGACGGATCTGCGCGCCGTTTTCCGGGATGTGCGGTCGGAGGTCGTGTCGTTTCCCAATCTGCTGCTCGACACGGTTTCCGAGAGCACGGTTTACGTCGCGCGGCTGTAATTTGACGGAGGCTTTTGAGTGCGGCGATGTTTCGCCGCTTTCATTCACGTTCGGCTCCTTTGTCGTGTGCGCTGGGAACTTTCCGGTCACCGCCCGTTGATCGGGCATAAGGATACAAAAGCGGCGATGCTCGCCGCACTCAAAAGCGCGTTGCGCGTGCGGAGCCCAACGCACATATTCCCGCCGACATGAATCGGGAGGAAATGGCGGATGTTTTGGAGAAGATCGCTCTGTTGCTGGAGCTGAAAGGCGAGAACCCGTTCAAGGTGCGCGCGTACCGCCAGGGCGCGGAGACCGTTCTCGCGATGGAGGGCGATGTGGTGGAACTGGCGAAGAACGACGAACTGAAAGGCATCAAGGGCATCGGCGATGCGCTGCGCGACAAGCTCGGCGAGCTGGCGAAGATGGGAAGCCTGGGCTTTTACGAGAACCTGAAAAAGGAGTTTCCCGAGACGGTTTTCGCGTTGTTCGAGATCCAGGGACTCGGCCCGAAGAAGATCAAGGCGATGTATGACGCGCTGGGCGTGGATTCCCTGGAGAAACTGAAAGCCGCGTGTGAGGAAGGCAAGGTGGCGGGGCTGCCGGGATTCGGCGCGAAGACGCAGGCGAAGATCTTGGAGGGAATGGCGGCGAATGAGAAATTTGCCGACCGCTATCTCTACGGCAGCATCGGCAACCTGGTGGAAGGTATCCTGGAAACCTTGCGGCTGCATCCGGAGGTTTCACGGGTGGCGGTGGCGGGTTCCTACCGCAGAGCGAAGGAAACCCTCGGCGATCTCGATTTCCTCGTGGCCACCAAGGAGGGCGCGCTGGTCTGCGAGGATTTCACCACCCTGCCGCAAGTGGATGCGGTGATCGCCTGTGGTGACACCAAGGCTTCGGTGCGCCTGAAAAACGGGATGCACTGCGACCTGCGGGCGGTGAAAAACTCCGAGTTTCCTTTCGCGTTACAGTATTTCACCGGCTCCAAGGAGCACAATGTAGCGCTGCGTTCGTTGGCCCTGAAGAAAGGTTGGTCGCTCAACGAATACGGGCTCAATCCGGTCGATGACTCGACGGAGAGGCCGGAGGTTTTTGAGGAAAAGGACATCTACCGGGCGCTCGGGCTGCAATACATCGAGCCGGAGCTGCGCGAGAATCGCGGCGAGATCGAGGCGGCGGCGGAGAACAAGTTGCCGCGCCTCGTGGAGCTGATGCACCTGCGCGGGACCTTCCACAACCACACCACGGAATCCGATGGCCACGATACGCTGGAAGGCATGGTCGAGGAGGCGATGGAACTGGGCCTGCAATACCTCGGCATTTCCGATCACTCGAAATCAACCGCCTTCGCGGGCGGGCTGGATGAGGAAAGGCTGCTCAAACAGGTGGCGACGATACGGGAGCTTGAGAAAACCCTGGGCGGGTTCCGGATTTTCGCGGGCAACGAGGTGGATATCCTGATGGATGGCTCGCTGGATTTCGCGGATGAAATCATGGCCCAACTGGATTTCGTGGTGGCATCCGTGCACAACTTCGGTTCGCTCGATGAAGCGGCGATGACAGCCCGCATCTGCCGCGCGATGGAAAACGAGCATGTGACCATGCTCGGGCACCTGACCGGCAGGCTGCTTCTCAAACGCGAGGGCTATGTGGTGGATCACGCCCGCATCATCGACTGCGCGGCGGCCACGCGGACGGTGATCGAGCTGAACTGCAGCCCCATGCGCTTCGACATGGATTGGCGCTGGTGGAAGCGGGCGCGGGACAAGGGCGTTCTGTGTTCGATCAATCCCGACGCCCATTCACGTGCGAGGCTTCACCACATCAAACCCGGCGTGGCGGTGGCGAGAAAGGGTTGGCTGCGCCGCGAGGACGTGCTGAACACTCGTAGCGCTGCGGAGATCGAGACTTTCCTGAAAACACCCAAGTGGGAAAGGTAGAAGGAGATTTGCCGATCTCCCGCCTCGTGTCCGGCACCGAGAATTTGCTCTTCGTCAAGCATGGTGTGGGCAAGCTACCAGTCGGCGCAAGTTTCGGCGGTGCGAATGTGGAGTGAAGCGGTATTGGACTCCATATGTCGGGCGGTTATCGGACGGATATTCATGGCGAGGCTAATCGACCATTTTTGTGCCCTTTTGGTTAGTCCTAATATTTTTCAAGTCATTCCAAGGATTGAAGAGCCTCAAGCCAAAGACCCTAAACCTTGAGGGGTAAACCGCGAATGTCCGCTAATCCGACTTCGCCGAGGCTACGACGGACAAGTGGCCGCCAATGAGGAGATTATCAGAACCGGTGAGTTCAGATATGGATGGAAAAATTTCCGGGCTTTTGCGGTTCCTCTTAGGGATTGCAAGGGAGGGCGTTGGGGATATGTTCCACGCCCCGGCGCGTGGCCGAGATTCCTAAAATGAACAACCCTCATGTAGCGATTGTCGGGGCGACGGGTGCCGTCGGCGTGGAGATGCTCCTTTGTCTGGAGCAGCGGAATTTCCCCTTGGGGAAGCTGACTCTGTTGGCCTCCGCACGCTCGGCGGGGAAGACGATGAAATTCCGCGGCGAGGACATCGTGGTGAAGGAGCTCACGCATGATTCCTTCGAGGGCATCGATATCGCCCTGTTCAGCGCGGGCGGCGGGATTTCGCTGGAGTTCGCGCCATCGGCCGCGGCGGCAGGCGCGGTGGTCATCGATAATTCCTCGGCGTTCCGCATGGATGAGGGCGTGCCGCTGGTCGTGCCGGAAATCAATCCCGAGGCCGCGAAGGATAGGCCCAAGGGCATCATTTCGAACCCGAACTGCACGACGATCATTTCCCTGATGGCGCTGGCTCCCTTACACGAGAAATTCGGCCTGGAGTCGGTGATCGCGTCGAGCTACCAGGCAGTTTCCGGATCGGGCGCACAGGGGATCGTGGAGCTGGAGGAGCAGGTGCAGGCCATCGCGAACGGACGGGATTTCATTCCGAAAGTCTATCCGCGCCAGATCGCGTTCAACGTGATCCCGCAGGTGGATTCGTTCACGGAAAACGGCTACACCAAGGAGGAGATGAAGATGCTCAACGAGGGGCGGAAAATCCTCGGGCATCCGATGCTCAAAGTTTCCTGCACCTGCGTGCGCGTGCCGGTCTATCGCTCGCACTCGGTCTCGATCACCGCTCAATTTTCCAAGGAACCCTCTGTGGAGGCGGCCCGTGTGGCCTACGAAGGCAAGCCCGGTGTGCGCGTCGTGGACGATCCGGCGAACAAGCTTTTCCCGGTGCCGCTCGACACTACCGGCAAGGACGACTGCCTTGTCGGACGCATCCGCAAGAGCATCGTCCTCGAAAACGCCCTGGATATCTGGGTCGTCGGTGACCAAGTGCGCAAAGGCGCGGCGCTCAACGCGGTGCAGATCGCGGAAATTCTATGACCACCTGTCTCGATGATTATCTAAAGCAGGCGGCGGCCGATACGGACGCGGCAATGGATCGTTTCCTGCCTGCGGTAAACGAACTTCCCGGCACGATCCATGCGGCGATGCGGTATTGCGTGTTCGCCGGGGGGAAACGGCTGCGGCCTGTGCTTTGCCTCGCGGCAGCGGAGGCTTGCGGCGGGAAAAGGGAGGATGCTTTGCGCGCCGCCTGCGCGGTGGAGCTGATGCACACCTACTCGCTCGTCCACGATGATCTTCCCTGCATGGACGACGACGATCTCCGCCGCGGCCGCCCGACCTGCCACAAGGTCTATGGCGAGGGCATGGCGGTTCTTTGCGGCGATGCCTTGCTGACGGAGGCATTCGCGGTATTGGCACGATCCAATTCCGTGGAGATGATCGCGGAGCTGGCTTCGGCGGGCGGGAGCCGGAAGCTGATCGGCGGGCAGGTGCTCGATCTGGAGGGGGAGGGAAAATCGCTTTCGCTGGAGGATCTGATCCGCATCCACGAGGCGAAGACCGCCGCGCTGCTCACCGCTTCCATCCGCCTCGGCGCGATGTCGGCGGATGCCGATCCGGAGAAACTCGCGGCGTTGACGAAATTCGGCCACGCGCTCGGGCTGGCGTTTCAGGTGATCGACGACATCCTCGATGTCACGCAGACCACGGAAAACCTCGGCAAAACAGCGGGCAAGGATGCAGCGGTGGAGAAATCGACCTATCCGGCGCTGATGGGGCTGGAGGAATCCCGGGCGGAGGCCGCGCGGCTCACCGCCGAGGCGCTGGAGGCTTTGGAGGTTTTGGGGGGACGGCGGACGGCTGAGGGAGATTGCGGGGCGGATGTTGCTGAGGGAGTTTTGAAGATTCAAAATTCAAGTTTCAAAATTCAAGTAAGACCTGATTTCGAGCATCGCGGGATGGATGTCGCAGTTACTCTTGTTTGAGAGTTGAAATTTGAATGTTGAGATTTGGTTGATAAACCCGGCGAGATGGGGCTAGTTCCGGTCTATCAAAAAGCGTTCCTTCAGTTTCATGCTGGCGAGGCGGTATCTCAATCCGCGTCGCGCCGTGCTTTCCTCGTTCACCCTGATCTCGCTGGTCGGGGTGTTGCTCGGTGTGCTGGTGCTGGTCGTGGTGATGGCGGTCTTCGCGGGTCTGGAGCGGGATGTGAAAGGGCGGCTGTTCGGTTTCACGCCGCACATCCTCGTAAGGACTCAGGCGCTGGCTCTGCCTGAGGAGATGGACAACGCGCCGCCGTGGCAGGATCTCGCGGAGGAGACGGCGAAGCTTCCCGGTGTCGCCGCTGCGACGGCCTTCGTCGCCGACAACGTGATCCTCGATGTCGGCACCTGGCAGCGGCCGGTTTCTTTCCGGGGCATCGACACCTCCGACGCCGCGCAGGTGAAGGGCGTCGCCGATATGTTGGATCTTGAGAATTTCCCAGACTCCAGCGCCGACCTCGGCCTCGACGACCGGGCGGTGATTTCCTCCCTCGTCGCCGAGCAGTTCAAGCTCCGCGTGGGCGACACGATCCGGCTCTATTCCACGCGGAACTTCGAGAGCGTGATGCAGGCCTACAAGGCGACCGAAAAGCCTGTCGCCCGCGAGGCGTTTCCCGAGGAGTGGGGTGTCCTGAAAATGCTGTTGGCGGAGCCTTGGGGCGCGGAGGGCGAGATGCAGACGGTCGCGGCGGATGATCTCATGGAGGCCTACACCGCGATGGAAACCGTCTATCTGGAGGAAATCCGCGCACCGGAGAAGGATTTCATCTTTGCCCTCCTCGGTGCGATGGAAGAGGGTGAGCGCGATGAGGAGAAAGGCTTGTTCCGATTTTCCGCCGAGCAGAAAAAGGAAATCGACGAGGCTTTCACCGCGCTCAGCGAGACGGATGCGGAGAAGCTGGACGGCGAGATTCTGAAAGGTCTGAAGAGTCTGGTTCTACCGAAGGAGGCCGTGGTCGCGGGGATCTACTCTGCCTCGCAGATGGCGGTGACGCCGGAGCTGTTCGTGCCGCTGCCACTGGCTCAGGATCTCGCGGGCTTGGGCACGCTGGTGCAGGGCATCGCGCTGCGGCTGGATGATCCGTATCAGGCGGAGGGCATCGCGGCGGCGGCGAGGAAATCGCTCGGGCCGGATCATTACGTGGAGACGTGGGGTGACCAATATCAGGCGTTCTTCTCCCTCATCAACCAGCAGCGGGTGATGATGTATTTCGCCCTGTCGTTCATCGTGCTCGTCTCCGCGTTCTCGATGATGGCGGTGATGTTCACGGTTACGATCCAGAAGCGCCGCGAGATCGGCGTGATGAAAGCGCTCGGCGCGGCACCCGGCCAGATCGTGCGGGTGTTTCTCTATCAAGGCATGATCCTGGGGCTGCTGGGTTCCGCGCTCGGCGTCGGCCTCGGGCGGGTGGTGATCCATTTCCGTGGCGTCGTGCAGGAAGGGATGCGCGTGATCGGCTTCGATCCCTTTTCGGCACAGTTGACCGGCTTCGGGGTGATCCCGGCACACAACGATCCCGTCGAGCAGGCGGTGATCGGCTTCATGGCCTTCGTGCTCTGCTCGCTGGCCGCCCTTGTCCCCGCGTTTTTCGCCGCCCGCAGCGACGCTGCGAAATCCCTGCGCAACCTCTGATTTATGGAAATCTGGCTCATTCTCAACGGCAAGCGCTCCGGTCCGTATCCCGACTACGAGATCCGTAGTAGGATTGAGCACGGCGAGATGACATCCGAGGAAATGGTCTGGCACGAGGGCTTGCCGGAATGGACGCCTGTGGGCGAGCTGGAGCTTTTCCGCAACACCTTGGAGAAACAGGTGCCCGCCAGCGTCCCACCGCCGCTACCGAAATCCTACACGGAGGAAACCGTGAAGGAGAAACCGAAAGCGCACCTCGCGCGGAGGTTCTGGGCGCGCTGGACGGATCTCACCCTCTATTCCGCGCTTTGGTGGCTGGGGATGTATCTCGGCGGGCGCGATATCGGCCTAGCGATCGGAAACCTCTGGCTACTGATTTCCATGTTCCTGCCGTGGTTCGCCGTCGAGGCATGGCTCATCCACCGCTTCGGGCAGACCCCGGGGAAATGGCTGATGGGGCTGAAAGTTTCCAACGAGGACGGCTCGGCGCTCGCGCTGAAAGAGTCCATCTGGCGGAGCCTGCGGGTGATGATCACCGGCATCGGTTTCGGCTGGGGGCTGCTCGCCATCCTTTGCCAAGCGATGAGTTGGTTCACCACCAGACGCCTCGGGAAACCGATCTGGGATTACCTAGGCAACCACAAGGTCGAGGCCGAGCCGCTCAAACCCTTGCGCATCGCCGTGCTGGTCTTTGTTTTCATCGGAGCCGCCCAGCTCCAGATGGCCGTCCGCGGCCCGCATGAGGAAAAGATCCTCGCCGAGCAGTTTCCCCAGTACAAGGAATTCTTCGAGCGCGGCGAGAAATGGCATTTCCCGGTGAGGAAGTGAGGGGGCGGCATCGCAGCTTGCGCGGGAGACGTGGATGATGCATTCTGGGCGCATGTCCGGATTGGAAAAGCCCGTCAAACCCGCCCGCCGCAGGAGCGCGAGTGCGGATGCCGCGTTTCTCAGTGAAATGGCTCGTGTAAAGGGGATGTCGATTGAGGAAAGGGTTCAGGCCGCCCTTTTCATGCGCGAACGGTTCGCGTGGCTACAGCCGGTATCCAAGGACAAGTGAGCGATGTCGGATCAAGCCGAAACGAACCTGCAGGTGGCTGAGCGCGTGGCTCTTATGCTTGCGGAGCGCGGCGTGCCGGTGGTTGTCATCGGCGCGGTGGCCTTGGCGGCGCACGGCTACGTCCGTTTCACGGAAGACATCGACCTGGGAGTGAACGCGGACATCTCCCAGATGCGGGCTTTGGTGGACGATCTGAGGAAAGAGGGATACGAGGCCGAATTCCATGCGCCTGACGGGGATGATCCGCTGGCGGGGGTGATCAATGTTTCCGGGCCATTCGGATTGGTCCAGGTCATCAGTTTCGAGGAAAGATTTCCGGCGGTGATCCGGGACGCGATGGAGGGAGAAGAGATCAGGATGCGGCCGGAGAGTGTTTTGCGCATTGTGCCGATCCCGCAATTGGTTGCGCTCAAGCTCTACGCCGGCGGATGGAGTTCAAGGGCGGACATCATCGAACTGCTGCGGCGGAATCCGGAGGTGGATAAGGCGCTGATCCGTGCGACGTGCCGTAAATACAGGCTGCGTGGTATCGGGAGAATCCTTGATGAGTTGGAAACGGGAAAATGATTCGTCCCCCTACTTTTTCCCGCGCAACTGTTCGAGGCGCGAGAGCGGTTTCGGCGCGGGCTCTCCGGCGACCGGTGGGGGTTGGGGCTTCGGCTTTTCCTCGATTTTCGGGGCGGGGTCGATGCGGAGGGTGCCGCCTTGGGCGGTGTGATGAATGACGGGGGCGCCGTTTTCGGGAACGGATACCTTGCAGAGCAGGCCGGTGGTTTTGCCGGGTTTCGCTTCGGAGGAGATGGCGAGGGGGAAGGTGATTTCCTGCTGGTCTTTCGTGAAAGTGACGGGCTGCGAGGTGACGCCGTGGGGGAGGGCTTGGAGTTCGGCGGTGGCCAGGCCTTCGAATTCGCGGAGGGTTTCGATCTTCGCAAGGATGGCGGATGGCATGCCGATCTGTCCAGCGGCGAGATCGAGGGTGAAGGTGAGGTAGGGTTCGGCGACGGTGAGTGGGACGAAGCTGGAGGCGGCGGCGCGGCGGCCTTGCGGGGTATCGGACTCGGCGATGACGCAGATCTGCCAAGTGCCAGTGGCAGCGTCGGCGCTGGCGTTGAGTTCGTAATCCGCCTCGGTTTTGTCGGGCGGGATTTCGATGTTCACCGGGCCGGAGATTCCCGCGGGGAACCATGGCAGGCGGGCGGTGATTTTCCCTTGGAAATCGCCGCTGCGGGTGGCGCGGAGTTTCAGCATCAGCTTGCCGTTGTGGACGATGGGAGTGGGCGGCGCGTCCACCGCGATGGTGAAGGGCAGCGGGCTGGTGACGGCGGTGGGGATGCGGTCGCTCTGGATGGTGTGGTAGGTGCCCTCGTTGTTGATCTCGATGAGATGGATCGTGTCGGTGAGCGCTGCGGTTGCGGCAACATCCCCGGTGGCGCTGACCGTGAAGCCTTGGAGCGTGGATCCGAGCGGTGCATCGGGCGCGGCCTCGAAGATGACAGGGAAATTGTTCAGGGATTCCGGGATTTCAGGCACGATGAGGCGGACGCCGGGCGGCAGGTTCTGCGCTGCGAAGGTGACGCCGCAGCGGATGTTTTCGCGCCGGAGCTGGATCACGGCGGCGTGGCGTCCGCCTTGGGGGATGGCGAAAAATTTCCCTTTTGGGAATCATTGCGCTCGGTGACGGGGAGCGAGGCGGCGATGAGCGGCTGGCGGACGTTGATTTCAATGCGGAACACGAAGTCCGGCCCGGTGCGCCCGAGTTGGTCGCGGATCTGGAGGATATAGTCGCCGTCGGCGGGGCAAGTCCATTTGATGAGGCTGTCGGGGGACGTGCCGTCGTCATCGTTGTTGAGGAGGGATTTGCGCTCGCCGTCGCGGAGATTCAGCGTGGCGTCGAGCGGCGAGCGGAGCGCGCGGGCGATGACTTTGATGTCAAGGTTCTGGCCTTTTTTCGCGGTGAAGCGGAACCAGCGTGATTCGCTCTTTTCATCGAGTATGCCATCGACGGCGGAGGGGATGGGCGGGAAGGGGTGGGCGGTTTTGATGGTCGAGGTTTCCGCCGGGCTGGGCGCTGTGTTCGAGGGCGGAGACGAGGACGGGAATGGGCGCGGGGGCGGTCTCGCCGTTGATTTCAGGGAAGAGCGGGAAGGTGGGATCGGAGGTGAGGGTGGCGGTTTGGGTGAAGGAGCCAGCGGGATCGCCGATGAAGGTGAAGTCGATGGTCTCGCCGGGTTTGCCGCCGAGAGGAAAGACGATATGCGGGCGGGGGTAGGTGCCGATGTGGAGGCGGTAGGCGGATTGTTCGGTGCCTTCGTAAGCGGCCTCGCGGATCATGATGCGGTAATCGCCGTCCTCGGGGGCGATGAGGGAGAGATAGGGATCGGTCTTGAAAAGCGGCGCGTCGTCGCGGGAGGCGAGTTCGGAACCGTTCGGGCCGATGATGGAGAGGTGGGCGTCGAAGAGGATGCGGCCCAGGCGCATGGCCTCGGCCTCGACGGAGAGGCGCTGGCCTTTCGTCAGGGCGACGATGAACTCGTCCACGTCCTCAAGGGTGATGACGCCCTCGACGGTGGTGTTGAGGTTGACGCGCTGCGGGGTGCCTTCGGTTTCCTTCACCACCGGGAAGGGGCCGACCCAGAAGGTGCGGAGATAGGAAACGCCGTGGGCGGTGCGGATGCGGACGGGGTGCTCGCCGAGCGGTGCGTCGGGCGCGATGTGGAGGGTGGCGCGGGCGAGTTTGTTGTTTTTCTCGTCGGGCTTGAGGTCGGTGAGGTTCAGGCCGGGGCGGTAGGTGATGAGTTCCTGGAAAGAGGAGATATGGTCTTCTGTGAGCGTGACGGTGACGGCGGTGCCGCGCTGGCCGCCGGAGGGGGATAGGGCGGACAGAGAAGTGATCAGTGCCAGGTGAGCGGTGATCAGTGGAAGAAGGCGCATCTTGGATTTCCTTTACGCTTTTTTGGCGAGGATGGCGTCGATGACTTCGCCGCCATCGACGATTTCCATGGGGCGGTCGCCGGGGGACATCATTTCGCTTTCGGCGTTGATGCCGATCTGGTGGTAGATCGTTTTCGCGAGATCCTCGATGCCGACCTTGTCCTCCTCGGGTTCGCCGCCGAGCGAATCGGAGGAGCCGTGGACGTAGCCCGCTTTCATGCCGCCACCGGCGAGCATGGTGGAGAACACGCGCGGCCAGTGGTCGCGGCCGCCGGTGGGGTTGATCTTGGGCGTGCGCCCGAACTCGGTGCTGACCATGACCAGGGTGTTTTCCAACATGCCGCGGCGGTCGAGATCGCGGATCAGGGTGGCGATGGCGCGGTCGGTCGATGGCATGTTGCCCTGGATACCCGCCTTGATGTTGTCGTGATGATCCCAGCCGCCCGCGGTGAGGGAAACGAAACGGACGCCGCCCTCGACGAGGCGGCGGGCGAGGAGCATGCGCTGGCCGGCCTGGGTCTTGCCGTATTCCTCCTTGATCTTGTCGTCTTCCTTGGAGAGGTCGAAGGCCTCGCGGGCTTTCTGCGAGGAGATTAGCTTGTAGGCGTGTTGGTAGAACGCGTCCATGGAATCGAGGGCGTCGGATTTCTCAAGGGTGCGGAAATGGTCGTCCACCGTTTTGAGGAGCGAGCGGCGGCGCTCGAAGCGCTTCTCATCGACACCCTGGGCGAGGTTGAGATCGCGGACTTTAAAATTTTGCTGCGCCGGATCGGCGCCGAGGGCGAAGGGGCCGTAGGCGGAGGAGAGGTAGCCGGAGTTGGCGAACTCGTTGGGGACGTTGGGGACGCAGACGTAGGGAGGGAGGTCGTTGCGCGCGCCGAGTTCGTGGGAGACGACGGAGCCCATGGAGGGAAAGGAAAGCGCGGGCGAGGGGCGGTAGCCGGTGAACATGTTGTGGGTGCCGCGCTCGTGGGCGGCCTCACCGTGTGACATGCTGCGGATCACGGTGATCTTGTCGGCGATCTTCGAGGTCTCCTTCATGAACTCGCCGAACTGGATGCCGGGGATCTTCGTGTCGATGGCTCCGAAGGGCCCTCGGTATTCGGCGGGGGCGAAGGGTTTCGGATCGAAGGATTCCTGGTGCGCGACTCCGCCGGGCAGGAAAATATGGATCACGCTCTCCGCGACGGGTACGTGTTTCGGGAACTGTTTCATCGCCGCTCCGGCTCGTGCTCCAAAAAATTGCGGGAGCGCGAGGCCGACCGAGCCGAGCAGGCCGACGTAGAGGAACTCGCGGCGTGAGGAGTAGTTTTCGAGCGGATTACCGGGGCATTGGGGTTTCATGGGATTTTCGGGGTAAAGGCGAATAGGAAGGATACAAGGTTTTTTCGGGGATCTTGCGGATTATTTGATGAAGCGGAGGCGATATTCTTACCTCAACGCCTTCACATAGGCATCGCGCAACTTCCGCTCCTCGTTTTTCGCTTTGTGGTAAGTGCTGAGGGTGGTGTCGGCGGACTGGCGGGCGTTCGCGATGGCGTCTTCCTTTTCGCGGAGGGCGTCGGTGAGGTTTTTCACCGAGGCGTCAAGGGAGAGTAGTGTGGCCATTGCCTCCTCGCGGTGGATTTCGGAAAGGCTTTTCGATACAAGGATACCCGCGAACCCATCGCGCTGGCCGCGCTTTTCGTTGAGCGATGCGACGGCGGCATCCACGGCGGCGAGGGATTGCAGGAAGACGTCGATATCCTCCTCGCTACTCCCGGCGAGGGCTTGCGTTTCGGCGGTGGTGTGTAGGACGCGGGTATTGATGGCTGCGGCGTTCCAATGCTTTTCCTGGTCTTTCAGTTGAGCGATCTCGTCCTCCGCTTTGCTTTCCTTGATGCGGTTTGCGATCGTTATCAGGCGCGCCCCGATGGAGGGCGGGTTGGTGGGAAAAGCGGTGATTTCGGCGGAGCCTTTTTCCTCGGCGGAGAAGGCGTGGATGTTGCCCTGCGAATCGGCGACGAAGGCGCGCTTTCCTTCCCCGTCGAAGGCGGCGGCGGTGGGGAGGGCGGGCAGCTTGACTTCGCGCAACATATTGAAATCGGCTTTCCAGAGCTTCGCCTTGTTGTCGCGGCCGGCGGTGACGAAAGAGCCGTTTCCCGTGAAGGCGAACGCGGTGACACCGCTGGGGTGGGCGTCGATTTTCTTCACCTCGCCGCCGTTGTTCATTTCCCAGAAACGGACGGAGCCGTCTTCGGAGGCGGAGGCGAGAAGGTTGGAATCGGAGCGGAAGGCAAGCGCGGTGATCGCGGCCTGGTGGGCGCGGAGGTTATGGAATTCGTTCGCCGTCTCCGCCTCCCAGACCCAGACGCCGCCGTTGCGATCGCCGCTGGCGAGCAGGATACCATCGGGGGAAATGTCGAGGCCGGTGATCCAGTCGGTGTGTTTCTTAATGGAGTGGATGCGCTCTCCGGTGGAGGTGTTCCAGAGATTGAGGAGTTTCGACGGGCCGCCGGTCGCGACAATGTCGAAGGACGGGCGGATGTCGGCGGCGAGGATGGAATCGAACTCCCTGCCCGCCGTGACGACGCGAGCACCGCTGATGACATCGAAGGTGACGGTAAAGCCGCTTTTTCCGGGCACGCCGCCGCCGACGATGAGATAGCGGGCGTCCGGCGTGAAAGCGAGCGAGATGGGAGTGCCTTCGGGAAACGGCAGGATGCCGATGAGTTCCAGCGTCTCGGTATGGTGCAGTAGGATCTGGCGCTGAGCGGTGACGGCGAGCAATGGCGCCCATGGCGAGGCGGCGATGGCGTGGACGGCGGTGGCGCGCTCCGTGACGACGGGCGGTTCCAACAGGAGACGCTCCGGCATGGGCGGCGGGCCGTCGGGTTTCGCGCCGGGGTCGGAACGGAGCGCGGTCTCGAACTTCGGTTTCTCCGGTTTCCGCGCGACGGAGGACTTATTTTCCAGTAAGCCGCCCTCGATCCATTTCGCGAGAAGGTCGATCTGCGCGGCGGAGAGCTTCTCGCCCTCGGGCGGCATGATGGGTTCGGCGGTTTGCTTGACCAGTTTGACAAGGGTCGAGGAAGCGTCGCCGGGTTCGACGATTTTTCCCGAGGATCCGCCTTTCATGGTGGCGGCGAAGGTCGAGAGATCGAGGCCGCCCCTTGTTTTGTCCGGGTTGTGGCAGTTGAGGCAGGCCTGCTCGAAAAGAGGCAAGATGTGGTCGTCGTAGGAGATCTTCTCCTGAGCGGGAAGAAGCGGGGAAAGGGTGAGCAGTGTGACGGGAATCCGCATCGGACGGGATGCTTACGCGGCGCCGGGGCTGGATTTATCTGCGGAAAAATAGGAAATTCCGGCTAGGGGAGCGGATGATCGTCGCTTTCCTCCGTCAGAAGGCCTTGTTCGATGAGGAAACGGTCGGCGGCGGCGATGGTCATCTCGAAGTTCGCGTGGCTGACGTTGAAGTTGAAGAAGCTGTGCTCCGCGCCGGTGAAATCGAGGAGTTTACAGCGATTGCCGCGCCATTTCATGCGGCGGCGGAAGGTGGCGGCCTCCTCGAAGGGGGTGACGCGGTCGGCCTTACCGTGCATGAGCAACACGGGCGGCAGCTTGCGGCGAACGAGTCCGCTGGGGCTGAGGGCTTTCGCGGTTTTCGCGTTGGGGAAACGGTCGGAGAGCTGACCTTTCGGGCTGGTGTTCAGCAGGGCGCTGAAAAGTATGAGCGCTTTCGGCCGCAGCGGGGGGCTGTATTGTTTTTCCTTCTGCATCACGAGCAGCAGGGCGAGGAAGGCTCCACCCGCAGCGCCGACGTAGGCGACTTTTTCAGGGTCGATCCCGAGAAGTTCCGCGTTTTCGTGGAGCCAGCGCAACGCTGCGCGTGAGTCCTCGATGGCTTCCATCGGGCCGGTCTGGTGCTTCAATGCGACGCGGTATTCGAACGTGACGGCCACCGCGCCGCGTCCCGCGAAGTGGTGGCAGTGCGGCACGAACTGCGAAACCATGGTAGTCTCCCAGAAACCGCCGTGAAAAAACGCGACCGCGGAACGGTTGGGGACGGCTGGCCCCGCGGGTGCGAAGACGTGCGCCAAAAGATCTATCTCGCCGTAGCTTGCGTACACGTAGCTGGATGCGGCTTTGAGGATCTCCTTGTCACGCAACTCACCGATGGGCGCGAGTTTCTGCAAAATTTGGTTCATGATAGGGGAAAGCGGCGCCGGAACCAAGGATGCCGTCCGTGCGTGGATTTGTTTGTTGTGATTCGGTGCCACTTGTCCAATCGTTTCGTCCATGAGCCGCTACATTTTGGCGTTATTACTCGCTTTGCCCGCCATTTGCGAAGCACAGGGAGATCTGCGTGCGGATTTGGAAAGGACGTATGGTGTCTGGCGTGCGGCGCTCGTCAACAAGGATGCCGCCACATGGCAAAGGGTGACCGCCGAGCACCGCCGCACTGAGGTGAGGAACCGCATCGTTTCGGAAAAGCGTGCGTTTCCCGCTACGATCTTCGAGCTGCCTGCTCCGCCCCCCGCTCTCGGTGGCCTGAAATTCCTAGAGGCGAGGCAGAACGGCGCTACCGCGAAGTCCGCCTATTTCGGGAAAGTGGATTTCGGTATCGGCGGTGTGCCTACGGAAAATCTTCTGGTGCTTTCCTTTGTCCGGGGAGCGGGCGGCTGGCTCTATGATAAGGCGGATTTTGTGAATCTCACCGCGCTGCCGGACGTCCGCATCGAGCTGGCGGCGGGTGATCTTTCCTACCTGCGCGGTGTGCCCGAAGCGCAGCCGTCCGGTGTGGTGCCGCCGACCCCCATCGCGGCGAACCCAGCGACGACGATCGCGAAGGTGTATGTCTTCTGCCCAGGCCGCGAGGTGGAGGTGCAGGTGAACAAGATCAGCCGCCACCGTTTCGCGAACGCGAAGGAGGCGGAGATCGTGATCGGCGGGGCGCGGGGCGGTCTCAATGAAGTCCAATACTCGATCCGCAAGCTGGAGGGTGGCACCGGGGAGGAGGCGCTGACCGTACGTGTCTATCTCATGTCCGAGGTGGCGGGAGTGAAACCGATCAAGGCCTTCGAGTATCTGGTTCCGGAAAAAGGAGCCTTCGATCCCTTCGGCACGGGCACCTTCGTCCTCGATGCCGCAGTGGCCGCCAAACTTACGGGCAAGTGAGCGCGGAACGGAAACCCTACCTCGAGGCGTGGCTCCGGCGCACGGGGCGAGAGCTTTCCGCGAGCGGAAGGCTCTCGGAGGCCGCGTTGATCCTTTCCCGGAAAAAAGGCGGGCAGGTGGAGGAGTGGACGGAACGCCTGCGCCGCATTCTCGGGCGGGAGGAGGATCCGGGGTTTGAGCTGCTCACGGAAATCGACTCGATCCTGGCGCGTCCGGCCAAGCGCGATTTGCACGTCGGGGCCGACGCCGACCTGTTTGATTGACGGGCAGAATGCCGGACGGGCGCGGCATTTCCGATTTTTTTCGGATCACTTGACCATTTTGGTTGCTGTTCTGTTAGTGATACCTCAGCATATCAATTCGGGTGAAAACTGATCAGGTAGTCGTTATCCCGTTATTACATACTGGAATTTTATGCATCGGTTGCCTTCTCACGCCACGCTTCGGAGATTCAGGGTTGCCTCGCTGCTGGTGATTCTGATGTTCCTTTCCGCACCCGCAGCGTTGGGTTTCATATTTTACGGATTTATTAAGGGGGAGCACGGGTGGTTCGCCATCGCGGGCGGGGTGGTCGCTGCGGGTCTTATTTTCATGGTTCTAAACCTCATCATGAGCGGACGGCTCAGGTGCCCGCTGTGCATGGTGCCGTCGCTGCAGAATCGGCGCTGCTCCAAACACAAGTCCGCGGCGACGCTGTTCGGCAGCCACCGGCTCTTCGTGGCGCAGTCGATTCTGTTCAAGGGCTCTTTCCGCTGCCCCTACTGCGGCGAGCCGACGGCGATGATGGTGCGGGAGCGGGGCAGGCGCTGAGTGCGCAGGGAAATTCGCACAGTTCTGGATTGGCGGTTGCGCGGGGCGCGGGGAGTGGCAAGCTTCGCCCGTTAATCATGACTACGGAAGAACTACAGGAACAGATCGCAGCGAGCAGTGTGTGGATCGGCGAGGTAAAGGACGAGATGGCGAAAGTCCTCGTGGGACAGGAGGATCTGGTGGACAGGCTGCTTGTCGGCCTGCTCTGCAACGGCCACATCCTGCTGGAGGGCGTGCCGGGTCTCGCCAAGACGCTCGCGGTGAAGGCGCTCTCCGGATCGCTCTCCGCTTCCTTCGCCCGCTTCCAGTTCACCCCCGACCTGCTGCCGGCCGACCTCGTTGGTACCATGATCTACCATCCGCAGGACGCGCGGTTCGAGCCGAAGCTCGGCCCCATCTTCAACAACCTGATCCTCGCCGACGAGATCAACCGCGCCCCGGCCAAGGTACAGTCTGCGCTGCTGGAGGCGATGCAGGAGCGGCAGGTCACACTCGGCGACCGCTCCTACCCGCTGCCAAAACCTTTCCTGGTGCTGGCCACGCAGAACCCCATCGACCAGGAAGGCACCTACCAGTTGCCCGAGGCTCAGCTCGACCGTTTCCTGCTGAAAGTGAATGTCGGCTATCCTACGAAAGCCGAGGAGTTGGAAATCCTCAACCGCATGGCGACCTCGGCTCCCCTGTATGAAACGAAGAACCGCGCGACGCCGGAAGAGGTGGGTGCCTCGCGCGATCTGGTGAACTCGGTTTATATCGACGAAGCGATCCGCAAATACATCGTGGAGCTGATCTATTGCACCCGTTTCCCGGTGAAGGTCGATGCGCCCCTCAAGAACTGGGTGCGCTCCGGTGCCTCGCCGCGGGGCACGATCAACCTCGCCCTCACCGCCCGCGCCCGCGCTTTCATGATGGGCCGCGCGTTCGTGACCCCGCAGGACGTGAAGGACATGGCGCTCGATGTCCTGCGCCACCGCATTCTCCTCACCTACGAGGCCGAGGCGGAGGGCATCACCACGGACACCATCATCCAGCGCATCCTCGCGAAGGTGGTAGTACCTTAAACCTCAAATTTCAAATTTCAAAATTCAAGGAAAAGGGAGCTTTGGAGACGGGATATTCCCAAGTATGACCGAGGAGCAACAGATCGAGGAAATGATGGCTCGGGTGCGCAAGCTCGAGCTGAAGGCGCGGCGCTTGGTGCGTGAGACGTTTTCCGGGGAGTATCTTTCCTCGTTCCGCGGGCAGGGCCTCGATTTCGACGATTTCCGCGAATACCAGCACGGCGATGAGGTGCGATTCATCGACTGGAACGTGACCGCGCGGATGAACGAGCCGTTCGTGAGGAAATTCCGCGAGGAGCGGGAGCTTTCCGTGATCATGGCGGTGGATGTTTCCGGCTCAGCGGATTTCGGCAGCCAGCACCTCAGCAAGCGCGAGCTGTCGGCGGAGATCGCGGCGGTGCTGGGGTTCAGCGCCCTGCAAAACGGCGACCAGGTGGGCCTGCTTGTCTTCGCGGCGGAGCCGATCATGTTCATCCCGCCCGCCAAGGGAAGCCGCCACCTGCTGCGCATGATCCGTGAGATCCTGATGGCGAAACCGGAGAAACAGGGCACATCCATCCAGGAAGCTTGCGACTCCCTGGTGCGCTCGTTGAAACGCAAGGCGCTCGTTTTCATGGTCTCCGATTTCTATGCCGAGGTGCTGGATAAGCCGCTCGGCAAGCTGGCCCGAAAGCACGAACTTGTCGCGCTGCGTGTCGCCGATCCATTAGAGGTAAATCTGCCAAAGGCTGGGCGGGTGGTGATGGTCGATCCGGAAACGGGCTTTGAGACCATGGTAAATACTAGTAACCCGAACCTCCGTATGGGCTACCGAAAACTCATGACCCGGCAGGCGGAGGGCGTGGCGGCGGTTTTCAAGAAACACGGCATCGACGCGGCGACGCTCAGCACGGACAAGGACACGCTGCCGGCTTTGCACGGACTGCTGAAAAGGCGCGGCAGGAGGAGAAGATAAGCAACGATGGAAGAGAAAGCCAATAGCCTCGAACTCGCGGAGTCCCGCGACGCCATCGGACTGGTGCCGACCTGGGAGCCGCAGCTCTGGTGGTTTTTCGCGGCGGCGGCTGTCATTGCGGTAGCCGTGGTGCTGCTCATCCTGCTGTTGAGGAAAAAGCCGAGGGTCGATCTGCTGAAGGAAAAGCGCGAGGCGTATCAGGAGGCGAAGACGGCCTTCGGTGTGAAGGAGAGCGGGGACGCGCGGGAAAGCGCGATCCTTGTTTCCATGATTCTGCGGCGCTATCTCGCGAAGAGCATGAAGGAACCCGCGCTGTTCGAGACCCATGAGGAATTCGTTTCGCGCCATGATGGGTTGAAGGATCTGCCGGACGAGCTAAGATCAGCAGTGGGTATGTTTTTCTCAAAACTCGCGGCGGTCAAATACGCGCCGGATAACATCGCGGTAGGCGGGGCGCAGGAAACCCATGCCGAAGGGGCGGCGCTTTTGGAAAGGATACACCGGGCATGATCGAGGATTTCATCACCCATTTCCGCTTCGCCCAGCCGGGCTGGTTGCTGCTCTTCATCCCAAGCCTGCTTTTGTTGCTGCTGCGGCGGGGCAGGGGAGCGACGGGAGCGGTGATGTTCCCGAACCTTGGCGTGCTGCTGAGCCTCGGAAAAAAGGTCAACCGCCTAGCGTGGAACCTCGGCGTGCCGTTGGTGTTCACCTCGCTGGTTTTCGCGATCTTCGGCATGGCCCGGCCGGTGTGGCGCAACGAATACCAGAGCCGCATCGCCAGCGGCATCGATATCGTGCTCGCCTTCGACGTTTCCCTTTCCATGGACATCGATGATTTCCGCTTGGACGGCAGGCCGATGAAGCGCATCGACGCCGCGAAGAAAGTGGTGGACGCGTTCATCTCGCGGAGGCCGGATGACAGGATCGGCTTGGTGGCGTTCGCGGGCAGGCCGGTTTCGGTAAGCCCGATCACGTTGGATCACGATTGGCTGCGCCTTGGTCTCGACGGGTTGCGGCTAAACCGCCAGGGCGTCGGCACAGTGGAAGAGCAGGGCACGGCGATTGGATCCGCGCTGGCGAGCGCGGCCACCCGCCTCGACAACCGCGACGCAAAAAGCAAGATCATCGTGCTCATCACCGATGGCGCGAGCAACTCCGGCAAGATTTCCCCGCTGGAGGCGGCGAAGGAGATCAAGACGCTTGGCATCAAGACCTACACCGTCGCGATCGGCACCACCGAAGGCCGGGTTTCGCGCGGCATCCAGTCCTATCCCCGCCAGGAATTCGACCTCCCGACCCTTCGGAAAATCGCCAGCGAGACCGGCGGCGAACATTTCTGGGCGCAGAATCTCGAGGATCTGGAGAAAAATTTCCGCACTATCGATGATCTTGAGAAAACCGAATCCCGCAGCCTGACGGTGACGGACGACCGCGAGCTTTACGCTTGGTTCGTCGGGGTTTCCCTGCTGGCGGCGCTCGGTTTCGCGGTGTATATCTCCCTGAACAGGACAAGCGGCTGACATGAATCTCGAATATCCGGCATGGCTTTTGGTGTGGATCGCGGTGCCGTTCCTGGCCGTCTGCGCGGTGTTGTCGGGGCGTTTCATGAAAGCACCGTGGGATGTGTTCACCGCAGAAAGGCTGCGCGGGCGGCTCATCAGGCGCGACCATCCGTTGCCGCGCTGGGTGTCGCTGGGGATGATCCTTGCCGCCATCGTGGCGATGGCCTTCACGCTGGCGCGCCCACAGGGAGACGCCGGCACGAAGACCGAAAAGACCACCGGCCGCAACGTGATGATCGCACTCGACCTTTCCCGTAGCATGCGCGTTGAGGACGTGAAGCCGGATCGCCTCGCGCAGGCGAAGATCGTCATCTACGAGCTACTCGAATCCCTGAAAAACGACCGCGTGGGCCTGATCGGCTTCGCCGGCTCGCCCTTCCTTTCCGCGCCGCTGACCATCGACCACGCCGCCGTGCGGGAAACGGTGGAGGAGATCGATGAAAAATGGATGCCGGTCGGAGGTTCGGATATTTCCGCGGCGGTTCAGCTCGCCACGCAGGCGCTCAAGGAAACCGGCCAGAAAAACAACGCGCTCATACTTTTGAGCGACGGCGAGGAGAACGAGGGAGACCTCGACGCGATCATCGCGGACGCGGAAAGGGCGGGCGTCACGATCATCGCCATCGGGGTGGGGACGGAGGACGGCGGGTTCGTGCCGCATCCCGATTTCATCGGCGGGCTTGTCGATTCCGCGGGCAACCGCATCCTCAGCCGCACCCAGCCGGAGGTGCTGCGGAAACTTGCGGAGGGAACCGGCGGGCGCTACGTCATCGCCGGACGTGGAGCCGATATCCCCGGCATGGTCCGCGCGGCGACGGAGGGGATCGATTCCTTCGAGCTGGAGGGCGGCGAGACGCAGATCGTAATCGAGTTCTACCAATGGGCCTTGTTTCCGGCCATCGTGTTCCTCGCCGCCGCGATCATCGGCGGCACGCGCTGGAGGGGGATCGCGGCGACGGCGGCGCTGGTCTTGATGATCCCGCAGGCACGCGCGGATCTCGCCAAGGACGCGGGCCGCGCGTTTTCCGACGAGAGGTTCGACGAGGCGCGCGATGCCTATCGTGCCTTGGCTGATGAGAAGGGCGAGGGCGAAAAGGCCGCGCGATATCGCCTCGGCGAGGGGCTGGCGGCCTATGAGGCGCAGGATTACCGCGGCGCGCGTTCCGCTTACAGCGCGGCGCTGCTCGCCGAGGACGCGAAAGTCGCGGGCAAGGGCCACGAGGGCATGGGCAACACGCTTTTCCAGCTCGGCTGGATGGGGCTTTCCGGCAGCCGCTACCCCGTGGGCGAAGAGGTGCCCGATATGGGGAAATTCGACGAGCTTGTCCGCGAACAACTCAAACGCATGGAGGAATCCGAGCTGCCCGAGTCCGGCGAGACGAACGAGTTCATCCGCATCGACTCCATCATTCTAAACTGGGCGGACGCCATCCGCCACTACCGCTCCGCGCAGGTGAAAAACCCAGCCGACGAAAACGCGCGCCGCAACGAGAAGCTGGCCATGGATTACCTCGTGCGCCTGAAGGAACTGCTGGAGGAGGAGGAGCAGCAGACCGAACAGGAGATCGAGCAAATGGAGCAGGCACAACCGCAGCCCGGCGACGGCCCGCCGCAGGAAGGCGAGGGCGACGGAGAGGGCGAACCTCAGGACGGCGAAGGCTCCGGTGAACCCCAGGAGGACGGCAAGGGCGGAGAGGGCGAAGAACCCGATGATGAGCGGGGATGGCGGCGACCAGGAATCGGAGGAAGGCGACAAGGGCAAGGAACCCGACGAAAGCGATTCCGAAAGCGATTCCGAGGGCGAGGCCGATCCCAACGAAACGCCCGAGGAGCGGGCGCGGCGCATCCTTTCCGAAAACGCGGATCTCCAGAAAGGCCCGCTCACCCCCGGGCGGCGCGATTTCCGCGATCCCGACAAAGATTGGTAACCATGAACGCAACCACGATCAGAACACTCATCCTTTTTCTCCTCGCCGCCACCCTCGGGCACGGCAACGTGCGGAGCCTGATGTCGTCCGCCTTCCTCGCGCGCGGCGAGAAAGCCGTTTTCGAGATCCGCGTCGAGGGGCAGGAACCCGACGAGATGCCGCGCATCGCCGCGGTGAAAGGCCTCGATATCGAGCCGATCGGGTTCGGTCGCCCGCAGATGTATCCCGGCCGGCGCATTGAATCGAGCTTCCGTTTCCTTGTCTCCAGCTACGAGGCGGGCATCCACGAGATCCCGGCCGTGGAGGTGCTGGTCAACGGCACGAAGTGGATGACCAAGCCGATTAGGATCGAGATCTTCGATCCGAGCGACCTGGTGTGGAGCGAGGCCGCGTCCGATCCCGCGGAACTCGGCGATTCGGTCAGATACGCGAGCATCGTCCGCATCCCGCAGAGGAAATTTTTCGAGAACCAGGCCTTCGAGAGCGAGATCAAGATCTACGTGCCGCGCGACATCGCACGCTCGATGGCGGACTGGGGGGTGCCTGAGTTCGAGCGCAAGGGGCTTGCCGTCTGGCGCTACGAGCCGTCCGATCCTCCCGGCGAGGTGAACCTCCTCGGCCAGCCCTACGTTTCGCTCGCCTACAAGACCACGATGACGGCGCTCGCCGCCGGCGACGTCGAGATCGGCCCCGCGACGGTGCGCCTGATCTATGTGAAAACCATCTTCGACCGCTTCACCCAGCGCGTGCAGTTGCAGGCCAGCCTCGATGTGCCGACGCTCGCTTTCACGGTAGCCCCGCTGCCGGTGGGCGCGCCCGAGGGCTTCGATAACGCGGTGGGAAATTTCAGCGTGGAAACCACGATCAAGGAAACGGATGTCACCGAGGGCGAGCCGATCGCGCTTGATGTGGTCGTCAGCGGCACCGGCAACCTCGACAACCTGCGCTCGCCGAAGATGGTCGATCCCGAAGGCTGGAAAGTCTATGACGCGACGCCGAACCAGCGCGGCGAGGAACGCCGGGAGCTGAGCGGGTCGGTGGTGTTCAGTCAGTTCATCCGCCCGCTTGAAATGAAGGTTGGCGTACCTCCTTTCCGCCTCGTTTTTTTCGATCCGGACACCGAGAAATACAAGACGGTGATGACGGAGATCATCCCCCTGAACATGTCTCCCGCGAAGGGCGGGGGCGGCTTCCAAGCGTCCGGTCCGCCGCAAACCTTGGCCGTCCCGGTGGAGCGAATGTCGGACATCCTCGGAACGATCAACACGGGCAAAGTGCTCTCCCCATCCGGGCGTCCGCTGCCACCGTGGTTGCCGCACGCCATCGCGGGAGCGCTGTCGCTGGCGCTCATCGGGCGCGCGCTGTGGATGCGCTACGGCCATCTTTTCGAGAAGGATATGACGAAACGTGAACTCAAGAAGGACTTCGAAACGCTCGCAAGGGCGGCGTCCGGGGATGGTCTCGCGTTCCTCCGCAAGGCGGGCGGTTTCGCAGAGCGCTGGCAACTTGCCGATAAGAACGAGGAAGTCCGCGATATCCTCGATGAGCGCGACCGGCTTTGTTTCCGCGAGGCGAAAGCCGATGTGCCAGTGCCGAAGGGGCGGCGGGAAAAAATCCTGCGCAGCCTGCGCAGGGCGGCGCTGGGGTTGTTCCTGTTCGCCTTCGCGGGCCAGTTGGACGCCGAGGAGGTTTCCGCGAAAGCCAACGAAGCCTACGACGCCGCACGCTTCGAGGAGGCCGCGAAGCTTTGGCTCGAGGCCGGGCCTTACCAGGATCTCAGCGCGGACACGCTCTACAACATTGGCAACTCCGCCTACCGCATGGGCGCGCCGGGACAGGCCGCGCTCTACTACCGCCGCGCCCTCGCCCGCGACAGCGCCCATGGCGAGGCGCGGCAGAACCTGCGTTTCATCGAGCGGAAATACGGCTCCATCACCGTCGAGCGGCCGTCCTACCAATACGTTATCGCGCGTATCCCGCTCGCCACATGGCAAGGCGGCCTCTGGACAGGCGCGTGGATGGTGGTCATCGGCCTGCTGCTTTTCCCGGCCACACGCCCCGGCTCGCGGTGGCGCGTGGCGGGCGTGGTCGGCTTCGTGCTCGGCCCGCTGATGATGTCCATGGGCGCGCTCGGCTGGAGATATTTCCCGGACGACGCCGGCTTCGCCGCCATCGAGCGGCAGGCGGTCGTGGTCGGTGAAAAAGTCGTCCTGCACACGGACGCCGCGCGGACTTCGCCCGAGGTGATCGACGCGCCGCCGGGTTCCATCGCCGAGGTGATCCGCCGATCCGGGGATTGGGCTTACGTAGCCTTTGCGACGAAAACGCGCGGCTGGGTGCTCATCGAATCCATCGAAATGGTGATCCCCGAGGGCAAGCCCCAGCCGCCCAAGCTGAAGAAAACCGCCGCGGACGGAAGTAGCGCATGAGCGACGAGCGCAAGGCATGGCTGTCGAGACGCGACGGCACTGTGATCCTCGGTCATGGCCCGTTCGTGACATCGGCGCAGCCTCCCGCCGCCGGCGTCGCTTTCTACAAGCGCGACTTCTTTTCCCGCGAGGAAAACCCGTGGCACATCCCCGCCGACCACGAGGTGATGTCCGCCAATAATTTCCGCGATGTATTGGGCGGTCACCTCCGGTTGGACGTCGAGTGGGAGGCTCCCGACGCGATGCCTTTCTCCTGCGTGTTCCAGGAAATCATGACCCGCATCCGGCAGGGGATGATCGAGAAAACCGTGCCGGTCGTCACCGAGCGCGGCCTTGTTTCCCGCCCTCCCGCCGCTGAGATCATGGCCGCGATGGCGATGCGGCAGGCTCCCCTCCAATCCTACGGCTGGGTCTCCGATGAGGACGGCTTCGCGGGGGCTACTCCCGAGCTTCTGTTCTCCCTGGATGGAAAACGGCTGGAGACGATGGCTCTGGCGGGAACGGCGCGGATGGAGGATGAGGATGTCTTCGCGGTGGATGAAAAGGAGATCCGCGAGCACGAATACGTCGCGCAAACGCTGGTCTCGAAGCTACTGGATCTAGGCACACTCCGCCGCCGAGCGCGGGAGGTGCTGCGGCTCGGCTCCATCGTCCATTTCCACACCGGCATCACCGTCGATCTCGCGCACCCGCAGGACACGGAAAGCCTGCTCCGCCGTCTCCATCCCACCCCCGCCCTCGGCCCCTTGCCGCGCACCGACCAGACCATGGCCGCGCTTTCCGGCTGGCGCTCCCAGCTCGGCTGTCCGGCGGAATTTGGTGCGCCCTTCGGTGTCTGGGAAAGCGGGCGCTTCGAGGCCGTCGTCGCCATCCGCGGCCTCTGGTGGCAGGGAAACCGTATCGCCCTCCCCGCCGGTTGCGGTATCATCGAGGCCAGCCGCCTCGTCAATGAATGGCGCGAACTCCGCCTGAAGCGTGACGCTGTAAAACGTTTCGTGGGGTGAACAGCCGGACTTCGTGATGTAGCCCGCGCGGTGATGTCCCTCTTCCGGCTGCGCTTCGGCGGCCATGATGTCGATAAATGGCTGGAAGATCTCCGTGTCGCAGTGCGGGACGATGAGGCTGGCGGGGATCACTTCGTCGTCCTCTCCCCTGGATCACTAGCAGTGGACGCTCAAAGGAGCGGATGCGTTTCACGTTTCGAATTTGCAGAGAGGGCTGCCCGTTTAGGGTGCTGAAATGAGGAGTCCGTGCTTACCGCCCCTCCTGATGAATTTTTTGTCGAAGGTTTTCAGTTCGATCCCGGCACTCTTCACATAATGCATGGCGTCCGCAAAATCGAAGCCTTCATCGAAAAATTCCAATACCCGTAGGATGGCAGGCCGATCATCGACCGACACGCTGGGAAGGCAGAGCAATGCACGGATCGCGCCGGATATTTCCTCACGGGAGAATCCATAGGCGGCGCGTAGAACCCATTCGGTCTCAAGCAATACGCTCTCGGGCAGGTGAACGCGGTTTTTCTCGAAGCAAATCCGGGCACGTTTCCCCTCGGCTGGATGATCATCCACCAGAAAGCGGACAACCACATTGGTATCGGCGGCGATCATTTCCATGAACTACGGAATGAACGGTCGATTGCCTCCCTCATATCCCGGATGCTCAAGCCCTTGCCCCGCGGCTTGAGCATCCCGGCCACATCACCCACGGCGAGGCCAGCGCTGTCATCCTCCGAAGCGTCCACGCTATTAGCCAGGGTGCGGAGGATCTCTGCTTGCAGGCTGCGGGAATGCGCCTTCGCGCGTCTTTTGAAGGCGCAGTGCAGCGGTTCCGGGATGTTTTTCAGCGTGATGGATGCCATACACGCAAGATAAACAACCATTATGGTTGCAGCAAGTCATGATTTCAGCAGAGTAGGCTTGCGCAATCACGGCCACGGATGCCGGGGATATCTACCGGCAAGTTCCTTCTTCATCTGCGGGTAGCCGTTCGCCCAGAAGTTCGGGATGTCCTTGGTCATCTGCCACGGGCGCTGGTTCGGCGCGAGGATGTGGACGAGCAGCGGAATCCTGCCGCCCGCGATGGTCGGCGTGGTGTTCGTGCCGACGAGCTGAGGGAGCTTCGCAGAAAAGAAGGGATCGTGTTCCGCGTCGTAGGTGACCTTCGGCGTGTGGCCGGAGGCGAGTCGGATGCGTTCCGGGCAATGGGTGTCTAACAGGTGGCGCTGGTGGGAGGAGAGCCAGTCGTTGATCGTCGGCCAGACGGGCGCTTCCTTGATCTCCTTGTAGCTCACCGCGCCGTGGCAGATCTGGGAGACTGCGGCGATGCGGTCTTCCTCCGTCCATGTAGGCAAGCCCAACTCCGGCATCCATTTCGAAATGCACGACAGGCGGTGGGTGAACTGCTCCACCTGCGCGTCCCAGTTTTTCAGCACGAGCTCGCCGGAAAGCACGCGCTTCGCGAGCATCTCCGCCGCGGCATCCAGGGGGACGTTGTGGTCGCTTTCCTTGGATTCTAGGGCGAGGTCGCGGAACCGCCTCTGCGTGAGGCGCACGACCCTTCTACGGGATTCATCGTAGTCCGCTCCGTCGGTGGACTCGATCTCGTCGGGAAACACCTGCGCGATCCACGGCAGCTCGATGGCGGTGGCAAGGCGGAGGTGGGTGACGGTCTCGCGCGCCTCGACCTCGGTGATCTCGCAGGCGACGAAGGCATCCGCCTTGCGGACACAGGACTGGTCGTCGAGTCGCCCGCGGCGGTTGCCGATGAGGCGGCAGGCGAGGTTGCCTTGGCTGAGTCGGATGGCGAGTTGGTCGGAGAAGGCGGCGAGGATGGATTTCGCCACCGCTTCGCGTTTGTTTTGGAAATCGGGGGGCGACCGAAGATCTCCCCCACGTAGCGCGAGCAGGCGCTTGAAGATCTGCGCGGTGTCCCTCGCGCCGCGCGCGTGGATGCCGAGCGGCGCGGTTCGGCGCGGATCGAAGCCCATGGCCTCGGCGGATTCGAAGGCGCGGTATTCGCCCGCGAAGTCGGAGGGATCGTCGGGAAAAATGAAATCCTTGCGGGCGGCTCCGGCCTTGCCTTTCGGGAAAATCCCTTCGCCCTGCACGACGGCGGCGATGAAGGCGGCCTCCGGCAGGCAGCCGTTGTGGAGGCCGGCGATGAGCAAGTCGGGAGAAGCGCGGCTCCAGCGGCAGCGCAGCCATCTCGCGCCCGATGTCGGTGAGGTTTGCGGCGGCGTCGAGCGCTTGGAGATCGCGGAGCAGGTGCCCGGCTTTTGCGAGGGCTTCGTCGGTGGGCTGGTCGAGCCAGCGAAAACTTCGCGGATCATGGACTCCCGCCGCTTTCAGTAGCAGCACGGCTTCGGAAAGGTCGATGCGGTGAACCTCGGGTATCTCGAAAGCCTCTCGGCGCGCATGATCCGCCTGGCTCCAGAGGCGCAGGCAACGGCCCGGCGCGGTGCGTCCGGCGCGACCCGCCCGCTGGTCGGCGGCGGCGCGGGAGATTTTCCGGATCAGGAGGGTGTTGATGCCGCGGCGGGGATCGAAGGAGGATGCGCGGGCGAGGCCGGAATCGATCACCGTGCGGATGCCGGGGATGGTCAGCGAGGTTTCCGCGACATTAGTGGAAACGATGATCTTCGGCTTCTCCGAGGGTGCGATGGCCATTTCCTGCTCGGCGGGAGGCAGCGCGGAGTGGAGGGGGAAAATGCCGTGGCCACGGCAGGCGGCGGAGTTTTCCAGCAGCTCGATGGTGCGCCGGATCTCGTGGGTGCCGGGGAGGAAGACGAGGATGTTCCCGCAATCCGGCATCGCCAGCGCCTCCCGCGTGAGCGCGGCGGCTTGCTCCCAGACCGGGGCTTCCATGGGCGGGCCGGCCTGGCGGTGGTTCGCGGGAGGACGGTGCGGGCGGTGCAGGATCTCCACGGGAAACGTCCGGCCACCGGCGCGGAGTTGTGTGACAGGAGCCATGTAATCCGCGAGCACGCCGGTCTCCAAAGTGGCCGACATCACGACCACCCGCAGATCCGGCCGCGCGCCTTCCTGAAGGTTCAGACAACGCGCCAACGCGATGTCCACCGCGAGGCGGCGCTCATGGAACTCATCGAAAATCACCGCCGAAACCCCTTTCAAGCCCGGATCGTCCTGCAACATGCGCTGGAAGACGCCATCGGTGACATAGAGGATTTTCGTCTGCGAGGATTGCTTGGAATCGAAACGCACCGCGTAACCGACCTCCTGCCCGAGAGCCGACTTACGGTTTTTCGCCACGAACCCCGCCAGCAAACGCGCCGCCATCCGCCTCGGCTCGATCACCACCACGCGGCCCGCCATCTCCGGTAAATCCGCCAACATCCCCGGGACTTCCGTCGATTTCCCGGAGCCCGTCGGCGCGGTCAGCAGCACCCGCGACCGATCCGGCAACACGGCGGCGTCACGGATCTCCCCGGCGATTTCATGGATGGGCAGCGGCACGCGGGGAAGTTGGGGGAAAGGCAGGGAGGATGCAATCGCGGGGGATTGACGCACCGGTCATTCCTGCGTCATCGAGTCGTATGCTTCCCAAGTTTGCTCGATGTGATGCAGGATCTGCTCTTCGGTCAGCTTGGATGGTCCGCATTTCTCCGCCCAATGACGGCCTGGGTGGAGCGTGTCCCAGGCGGGTCTTGCCCCTTTGAATCTGCTTTTGCCCGGCGTATGGTTTCCGAAGCCGTCGATGAGCGAATTCCAGATCGGTCTGTGGCGTTGGATCAACAGCGACTCCCCGAGCGGAATCCATACGTCATCCACCACCAGATATCGGCAGCAGAAATCAGCGACTTCGACATTGCTTGTTTCCTCGATTGACTTCCGGTGCTCATCGAGGCGCTTGAAAAGCTTCTTGCCCTTCGCGGAAATCTCCGGATCGGCAAGCCCTTTACGTCCTCCGGACGGTATGGCTTTCCCGATGTAAATGGGAACCACGGCACCTTCCTCTCCCCGGTTCATCTCCCCCAGCCTGGCGTAGGGCGCGTACGCTCCCGTGTAGTAAATCACATAAATTCCCGCACCCTCAAAACTCTTAATGGAAGCAAGCGGAACCGGGGTTTGCTTCATCAAAGAATCCGCAACGCTTTTTCCAAGGTTCTCTTTCTCAAGGGGATTGTATGGCTTCATCGCGGGAGGCTTGGTGCTTTTTGGCGTCTTGTCCAGTTAGAGCTTGAGCAACAGAGCGACCTACGATCTCGGCGAGTTTCATCGGCACTGCATTTCCAAGCTGGCGCATGGCTTCGGTCCAGCTTCCCAGAAAAACGTAATCGTCGGGGAAAGTCTGCACGCGCGCGCTTTCCCTTACTGTCAAATATCGCACCGTGCCGTCGGGGAATAGGATCATATTCTCACCTCCGGGAACACCGTGCGCTCCCGCCTTGAGGGCTTTTGCCGGCCGATCCAACGGGCTGCCGGTATGGCCGGGGTAGGATTTAGCACCGGACTGGAGTAGGTGGTTTTGCCACTTTTTGGAGATCCGGGAGGTAGGCTCCGGCAGATCGTTTATTGCATCCTGAAGTGTTTGCCAGGGAAGAAATTTCTGTCCGGATTTCCTGATTGTTGAAGAGCTGAGATCCGCATGGGTGGGTTTTGGGAAAAACCATTTCGTAGGCAGATCGGCGCGGAAGCCTATGAAGAAAACACGGTGTCGGTGCTGCGGCACTCCGTAATCTGCCGCGTTCGCCTGGTGGAGATGGACGCGGTAGCGGAGGCCGTCCACCGCCTTGCCGATTCGTTCCTTGTGCCGCTGGAGACGGGCGAGATTCTGATCCCAGCTCGCGTTTCCGGAAACCGGAAACTCTGGAAACTCCATCTGCAGTCGGATGTATTCCACGTAGTTGGAAAAGGCGGGACGGAGCAATCCGCGTACGTTCTCAAAAATGAAAGCGCGCGGCTGAACCTCGGCCACCGCACGGATTGCCTGAGGGAACATGTCCCGCACATCGTTCATTCCAGCCGCCTTGCCTCCCATGGAGAACGGCTGGCAAGGCGGGCCGCCCGCCACGAGATCCACTCCGCGATATTTCCGGAAATCCACATCCCGGACATCCGCCCGGGAAATCTCGCAATCAGTCAGCGATTCGTGCCTCATCTTCTGGTTGTAGCGGAGCGTTTCCACCGCCGAGGAGTTCCATTCGTAGAGTGCGCTATGCCGAAAACCTGCTGCGTGAAGCCCTAAAGCCAATCCCCCAGCTCCGGAGAAAAGTTCGATGGATGAAAGTTGCTTCATGTGTTCATATGGACAAATTCGGAAATTGGAGTCAAGGCCGTATTCACACTGACATGCATTCACCATTCGGCGCAAGTCAGCTAAAGGAATCGGAGTCGGCATCGGGTCTTCCTCCTCCTCGGGATCGTCGCGGGGGGATTGTTTGTGGGGCGGAATTCGTTGTGGGGGAAGCGGGCGCGGGCGGTGGCGAGCTGCTCATTGCCGTCTGGCTCAAGGGTGGCGGGGTGCTGGAGGCGGGCGGCGTTCCGGATGGCGAGGGCAGTCAGCGTAGAGGAGGTGGAAAGACGACGAGGGGTGTTCGCGGTGCGTGAACTGTCATGTGCTGGCTTTGCTACGCAGGGCGAGACGCCCTTTGAACTCAAGGTGTGAGACACACCTTCTCCCGTTTACGAATCGCCCGGCACCGTCTCACCGGCCGGGCCGACGGCGTCGTCGGTGGGCGGGGGATTAATGATTTCGACAGGGGCTTTGTCCGGGGCGTAGGGGAGGCGGGAGGTGGCGAGCCAGTCGCCGGGCCTGAGGCCGTTTTTGACGATGATCACCTCGCTGTTCGACCAGACGGGGGTGATGTCGGTTTTGTTGATTTTCGGGCCGTCCCTGTCGATGAGGAAGATGCGGTTGATGTCGCGCATGGCGGTGCGCGGGATGACGAAAACGTCATTGAGGATGATGCCCTCGATCTTGGCGCGGAGGGGCTGGCCGATGCGGAGTTGGGGAAGGTCGGAGCCGAGGCTGAAGGGATCCTCGATGCGGGCGATGGCGAAAAGCTCGCGGGAGGTGGGGTCGAGGGTGCCTTCCGTGCGGACGATGCGGGCTTTCCACTGGTGACTGGCGGGCTGGGCGGGATCGGCGAGGGCGTCGGTGAGTATGACCTCGACTGCGGCGTCGTCTTCCTTTTCAGGGAGTTTCACGAAGGGGAGCTGGGCAGGGGAAAGCGGCAGGCGGATCTCTGCAGTGGCGCTGCCGAAAATCTCGCCAAGAGGGGTGGTCGCGGCGACGGCCTGGCCGACACCGACCATGCGGGCTTTGACGCGGCCATCGAAGGGGGCGCGGACTTGCGCGCGGTCGAGGTTGCGCTGCGCCTGTTCGAGATCCGCCTTCGCGGCGCTGACGTTCGCCTCCGCCTCGCGGAGTTGGGGGACGCGGAGAACCAGCGGGGAGGGTTCCTCGTCGTAGCCGATGTCCTGCCAGTTGAGGCGGGCCTGTTTCGCGCGGGCCTGCTCCTGGATCAGCGCGGCCTCGGCGCGGGCAAGACGGGATTCGGAGGCGTAAACGGCGGTCTGCAAGTCGGCGGGATCGAGTTCGATGAGGACATCGCCCTTTTTGAAAAACGCACCGTCCTCGAAAGCGGGCTGGATGACCATCACCGTGCCCGCGACGAGCGGGGTGATCGTGGTCTCCTCCTGGGCGCGGACGGCTCCCTGGGAGTCGATGAAAACCCGGTAGGCCACAGGGTTGAGCACGGTTTTCTCGGTTTTGAGAACCTGCGGGGAGTGCTGACGGGGTTTTGGCGGATCGATGGGCGTGCCGAGCCATTTCCACGCACCGAAACCCGCCGCAAGGATGAGGACGGGAATGAGCGCGCGGACGAGGATTTTCATGTGGGCGGCGGAATGTCGGCTGGAAATGGTGATTTTCCAACTACGAACGCGCGGGGGTGGAACTTGCACGCGGGTGCTAAAGAGGATCGAGGGACAGGATGTCCCTCGGACGGACTCGGACTGGAAGTCCCAGCCACGGGTCATTTCACGGTTTCATGGATCGTGTTGTGGATCGTGCCGATGACGGCGGTGCCGTCGGTGGCCTTGAGATCGTATTGGATTTCCATGCACCAGGTCGGGGCGATGTCCGGCAGGGTGATGGATACGCTTTTGCCGTCTTCGAGGAGTTTCGCGGAGGTGATATTGAGCGGGCGTTCGTCGATGTGCGGCGAGCCGTAGTTTTTGGTGCGTTGGAGTCCCCAGGCTCTCACTTGGAAGTCAGCGGCGTTGACGGCGTCGAGCGGGTCGGTGAAACGGAGGATCATTCTGTCCTTGCTGGCCTCGAGTCCGACGGGGAGGTGAGTCGGTTTCGCGGTGTGGCGGATGCGGTAGAAGCCGCCGTCCTGGTTCTTGTTGCCGGCCCAGGCGAACATGCCGACGGAGTAGAGCTGGCCGTCGCTGGGGTGGAAGCGCCCGCGCATTACGCCGGTGGGGAAGTCGTGGCCGATGGAGACCATGCCGCCCTGGACGCGTCCGTCGGGAAGCTTCTCATGCGGCACGACGAAAATTCGGCCCATGCCGTAGCTGAGGTTGAGCAGGGAACCGTTGAGCGCGCCCCACTTCGCGTCTTCCGGTACCCACATTAGCTCGCCGGGGCTGCGGTCGAAGGCGTTGGTGATCCAGCACAGCGGAGGCTCCATGGCGGAATCCGCCTCATTGATGACATCGTGGTAGCCGTACATATTGCCGTAGAATCCGCCCTTTTTCACCCAGTTGATGCGGTTCTTGGGGTTCCAGTGGCCTTCCTGGTCGGTGACGATGAAGGAGCCGTCGGGGTTGAGGCACACACCGTTCGCGGCGCGGAAACCAGTGGCGATGATCTCGGTTTCCGATCCGTCGGCGGTTACTTTCAGGAGGGTGCCGTGATGGGGGATGATGGCGGGCTTGGCGTGGCGGGCGCTTTTTGCGTAGTAGAAATTTCCCTCGGTGTCTGTCTGCAAGCCCATCGCGAATTCGTGGAAATGCTCGGTCACCTGGTGGTCGCTGTTGAAGCTGCGGATGTGGTCGATCTCGCCGTCGCCGTTGAGATCATGCAGCTCGGCGATCTGATCACGGCAGCTCACGTAGATGGTGCCGTTGACGATTTTCACGCCGAGCGGTTGGAAAAGCCCGGTGGCGATGCGCTGCCAGCGGTGTGTGCCGAACTCGCCGCCGAGGCCATCTACGATCCACACGTCGCCCAGCCATGTGGCGACGGCGGCGCGTTTCCCATCCTCGAAAAAGTCGAAGCCGCCGAGGCGCATCCAACTGTTCCATGGGCTGCGGTCGTCGCCCGGCAGCTCGATCTCGTCGATTTCGAAGGCTTTCCCTTCGGCACCCATCTTGCCCGCTGTCTCGATGATGTCCGGCCAGCGTTTCGCGCCGCCCGCCTTGAGGGATGCGAGGTGGATGGGCTTGCCGGAGGCTTTCCGCGAACTTCGCGAAGGTATCTCGGTCGGCGGTGGCGGCGGTGAGGATTTTCACAGAAAGCGGGGTCGATACGGCGGGGATGTCGAGCACGTGGAAGCCGTCCGCGTCCTGCGAGAGTTTTCCCCCGCCGATAGCGGCAACGGCGGTCTTGGAAGGGGCGATGCGCAGCTTGAGATCCTCGGACGATTTCCCGATCTCTAGGGTGCGAGTGAAAACCGTTTCCGCGCCGTTCATTTCGTATCCGGGCAGCTCGTGGATGTCCGCGTCGCCGACGGTGTAATGGATCACGGCGCGGTTGCCGTGGAGGTAAAGCCCTTTGTAGTGCGCCCAATCGCGGGGCAGCGGGCCGTAGGGTTTTTCGTCGCGCCCGAGGAGGCGGACTTCCCCGAAGCTGCCATCGCCCGGCCGCGCCCAGCCCGCGCCGACGGGATTCGTGTAGGCGATGTCGCCGACGATGGAGGTGTGGGTGCCGTGGCTTTGGTCGAAGGCGATGCCCTTCCAGTCCACGAATTTGTCGCCTGTCCACGCTGCAGCGACGCGCAGGGTGTCATGGTCGTAGAGGAGCCATTTGTTGCCTTTGGAAACCCCGCCCGGCCCCTCGTCGAGGCGGACGGCGATGCCCTTGTAGGCGATGTTTCCCGGCTCTGCCTGGAACGTCCAAAACAGCGCGGGGCCGAAATCCATTTTCTGATGTTTCGGCACCTGGTTGTCCGCGAACATCGTAGCCTCGGTGGAGCCGATGCCGATGCCGGGTGGCAGGCTGGCGAGGTAAGCGTCATCGACCTTCGTGTAATGCTTCGGGTTGTCTTTTTTCAGAAACGCCTCGCGGATGTAGTGGATGACATCGTATTTCTGGGTAGGAGTCATCCATGGCTGGGCGGTCATCAGGTTCGTAGCCGTGGGTGAGGGTGTTGTATATCGAGAGCGGATCGTAGCCGTTCTTGAACTCGCCGATATGGAAGCGCGGGGCGGTGGGTAGGCTGCCTTCGATCTTGTGGTTTCCGTGGCACGTGACGCACATGCCGCTGTAGATGCGCTCGCCGCTGGCGAGGGAGCGCGCGTTCCAGGAGCGGATCAGACGGGCGTGATCGACTTCGGCGAGCGGGGTGACCGTGACCTTCGCGAACTCGACCTCCGCGCCTTGGGAAGAGAGCACGATGGATGGAATCGATTTATCGGCGGGCTGCCAGTTGAGCTGCGGGGTGTTGGTTTTCGCCTCGTCGCCCTTGCCGAGGGCGGTGATCTCCTCCATCGGCAGCTCGCGGCTCCAGTAGCGCACGTATCCGATCTGGCCTTGGAATGCGCCTCCGAAATCCTCCGTGCCCGCGCCGATTTTGAGAACGCTGTCGCCGGTGTCCTTCGTTGAGAAATCCTTTTTCTCTGCCACCAGCTTTCCATCCAGGAAAAGCCGCGCATTGCCACCGCTGTTGACGAGCACGGCATGGTGCCATTTGCCGTCGGCGACCGTTTTCTTCGTCCCCAGCGCCCCGACGAAGCCGATGTCATAGGCGAGCTTTCCGTCCTTGATGAGAAGCGCCTTGTAGTTCTTCTTCCATGTTCCATCGGGCTCGCATTTCGCGACGAGCGTGCCGTCGCCCTCGGCGCGGAATTTCGTGGCGATGGTGAAATCACCGCCGAGGTCGTAGCCGTTCTCCGGGGTCGATTGCCAGGAGGGGGAGGGGAGCGCTTTTTCCTCCGCGAGAGGTTTGCCGTCGAGCCATACCGAGTGGATTCCGGACTCGATGTTGATCGCGATTTTCGCGGTGCGCCATGTATCGCTTGCGGTGTGGGAGAACAAGATTTGTCCTTCGTGGCTCAACTTCGCGGCTCCATCCTTCCCCGCGCTTCGGAAATCGAACGAAAGCAGGTGATTCGCGGGCGTATCCCCCTGCCATTTTTTCTCCGAGCCGGCGGGTAGGGAGAATCCGACGGCATCCGCGAAGACGGCGGTGATGGATAGCGTCGCGGACAGGAGAAGCAAAGCTGGTCTGAACATGCGGAAAGATTAGATGCGTTAGCCACAGCTGCCAAGGGCTGCTCCGCAGAAAGTTTTCTGGAAACTGTTCCGATGCGCCGATACCCATGGGCATGAAGAACGTTCTCATCACCGCCGTTTGGTTTGCGGCTTCACCCTGTGTCTCGGCGAATTCCCCGAACGTCCTCTTCCTTTTCACCGACGACCAGCGCCACGATACGATCCGCTCGCTCGGCAACCCGCATATCGAGACTCCCAACCTCGACCGCCTTGTGAAGGAGGGCACCGCATTCACGAACGCGTATATCATGGGTGGCACCTCGCCCGCCGTTTGCTCTCCCTCGCGGGCCATGCTCTTTAGCGGGCGCACGATCTGGAACACGCCATGCCAAGGAGAATACGGTTTCGAACTCCCGCCGGAATTCGTCACGCTGCCCGAGGCTTTCCGGACAAGAGGCTACGCGACCTTCGCGACGGGCAAGAACGAGCCGGGGCAGAAGGGGCACTTTGCGCGGTCGTTTTCCCACGGCGCGAACATCCTTTTCAGGGGGATGACCCGCACACAATACGAGATGCCGCTCTTCGATCACCAGCTAGACGGGGACTATTCGCAGCGGAAGGCGGTTGTGAAAAAGGGCGTCCACTCGGCGGAGCTTTACGCCGGATCCTGTGTGGATTTCCTGAAAAGCCGAGCGGATGCGGGCGAGCCGTTCTTCGCCTACGTCGCTTTCCAGACGCCGCATGATCCGAGGGAGTCGCCGCCGGAATTCCGCGTGCGTTACAAGGACGCCCAGATGCCTCTGCCCGCCAATTACCTACCGGAGCATCCCTTCGACAACGGCATGTTACGTATCCGCGACGAGAACCTCGCGCCCTTTCCGAGGACGGAGGAGCGCGTCCGCAAGGAGATCGCGGATTACTACGCGTGCATCACTCACACCGACGCGCAGATCGGCCGGATACTCGACGCGCTAGAAGAAAACGGGCAGCGCGAAAACACGATCATCGTCTTCTCATCGGACAACGGCCTAGCGATCGGCTCGCACGGACTGATGGGGAAACAGAACGTCTATGAGCACTCCGTGCGCGTGCCGCTGATCCTCACCGGGCCAGGGATACCCAAGGGCGAGACACGCGGCCAGCTATGCTACCTTTACGACATCCATCCCACTCTCTGCGAGATGGCGGGCGTGCCCATCCCGGAAACTGTGCAGTTCAAGAGCCTCCTGCCCGTTTTGAAAAACGCCGAAGCTGCCCATCGGGAGCACCTGTATTTCACTTTCATGTCCTGGCAGCGCGCCGTGACCTACAGACACCACAAGCTCATCGAGTATTGCGTCGGCGGGAAACGGACGACGCAGCTCTTCGACCTCAGCGATGACCCGGAAGAGATGCGGAACCTCGCGAACGACATCGAAAAGGAACCCGTCCTCACCCGGCTGCGGAAGCTGCTGGAGGAGGAAAGGGTGCGCCTCAACGACGGCAATAGCGCCTATCCGTTCACCGACAAGCAGGGCAAGGATTTCTGGGAAACCTACCACGCACCTCGGATCTGAACGGCAATTCATGAGCCGGCAGCTCGGTAGTTATTAGATCCCTACGCAGCCTGAGGCGATGGCGGGAAATGACAAACGCGATCAGCGGTGCCACACCACGGTGATGCCGTGGAGGCTGCTGTGGAAGGTCTCGATCTGGATGATTTCGACTTCGGGATTCGCATTGATCCACACCTCGGCCTTGGCGTGAGATTTCTCGATGAGTGAGTAATCGAAGCTTACGTCGCCGAAGCGCATGTCCAGGCTTTCCTTGAAGACCGCACGGCGCACCGGCCTTTCCCTGGCGCCTGCCGGTGCTGATCCGGCGGATTGGGGAAGCGGTGGCGGCGTGGGCGCGGAACCGATGGCTTTCTTGAACATGCCGAGCCTTATCAAACCCCATTCCAATCCACAAGCGAGACCACGGATAAGCCGTCGCAGTCCGTGATCCTCACCCTGTCCGCGCCGTCCGGCTTGATCGATTTCACGAGGCCGAAACCCTCCGGCACCTCGGCGACCGCCTGGATGTTGCGCAGAGTCACCGGCACATCCCTGCTGAATGGGCGGGTGGTAGGCACGGAGAGGTTTCGCAGCAGATCCTTGCGGGAGAGATCCACGCTGTCGCAGAAATAGGAGCAGACATCCTCGATGCCGAGGCGGCCGAGGTGGCGGGATTCCCAAGGAGCGGCGGAGCGGCCTCCGTTGGAGAGCCAGAAAAGCGTGGCGGGAAAATCGGCGGGGTTTTTCAGCGAAAACCAGACATAACCGTCCATCACGACCGCCGTCCATGCAAAGGGTTGCTCCGGAGTCGCGTCCTCGGAGATCATCATCACGAGATCCTCGTAACCGGCGCGGGCGGGGTAGCGGGTGAGGTCGGTGGTGCCGCCATCGGCCAGCGGGACTTCGCTCAGATCGCTGAAAAGCGCCGCAATCTTGAGCGCTTGCTTCGCGCCATCGGCGGGATCGGAGAACACCTCGGGATAGACCGATGCCCAGCGGAACGGCGAGACGGAGACCCGCGCGCCGTCCACGCCCATCTGCGAGAGGTCGAGTATGGGGTGGTTGCCGTAGCTGAAATCCCCCTCCAGCCTAGAAATACGATGCTCATAGTAGATCGCCGTCTGCCCGGGGCGCAGGGAGACGGTTTTCGTGATGCTGGCGGAAACATCCGAGGCTTCGATCCCGAGGGTGAGCGAGTTTTCCATTTCGGAAGCGAGGCTCCACGCGCGGTTTGCGGTCTCACCGTGCGGCGGGCCGTTTTCCTGCGGGCCGAAGGGCAGGCAGAAAAAGTCTCCGCGCAGGTTTTTCAGCAGCACCGGCAGATCCTCGTCCACCTCATCGGGTTTCCATGGCGAGAGCGAGTAGGGCGAGACCTCGCGCTCGCCGAGCCGGAACCTCACGGGAGCCGTCATGCCGCCGTCCCGGGTGATGTGGAGGGTGACGAGGTCGTTGCTCAGGGTAAACGAGGGCGCTCCGTGGATGGGTGTCATGGGCGGACTTTAAAATCCAAACCCCAGACTCCAAGAAAGAAAGAACCGCACTGCAGGCGCGGACACGTGTGTCGTGAGGATATTTCTCCAGCGGCTTGCCCGCCGCCTTCCACGCGGTGATAACCCCTTCGAGGTCATGGGCATGGAGGGTCGGATTTGTGATCCGCCTCCTCATGCTTCACGACTCCACCAGCCCCGTTTCCTCAGGCCGCGCGGCGAAAACCTCGCCCTCGCTCCTCCCAACGATCACCGCCGCGCAGGAATCGCTGAACACGTTCACCGCCGTCCGGCTCATGTCGAGCAGCCGGTCCACGGAAAGCAAGGCCACCACGGCCGTTTCCGCGTTCGGGATGCCGGAGTTTTTCAGGATCAGCAAAATCGCCACAAGGCTCGCCGAAGGGATCCCCGCCACGCCCACGCTGGTCAGCAGCGCCGCCACCACGATGAAAAACTGCGCACCCAGCCCCAGCTCGATCCCCATCACCTGCGCCACGAAGATCACCGCCACGCACTCGTAGAGCGCCGTGCCGTCCATGTTCACCGTCGCGCCGAGCGGCAGCGTGAAGCTCGATACCCGCTTGGAAACGCCCGCGTTCTCCTGCACCGAGCGCATCGTCACCGGCAGCGTCGCCGACGAGGAGGCGGTGGAAAACGCCAGCAGCAGCGCCGGCCTCATCGCCCTGAAATGTGCCAGCGGGCTCGTCTTCCCGATGAATCTCAGCGCCAGTGGCAGCACTACGAAAAGGTGCAGCCCCAGCGCGAAGAGCACCGTGAAAAAGTATTTGCCGAGCTGTTTGAAAAGATCCGCCCCCGTCTCGTACACCACCGGCAGGATCAGCGCATAGACCCCGATCGGCGCCACTGTCATGATCCACTTCGTCACCGTGATCATCGCCTCGTTCGCCGCGCCGAAGAATTCCCGCACGCTGTCCCCCGCATCGCCGGGCAGTTGCGTCGCCGCGATCGCGAACAGGATACTGAACACGATCACGCCCAGCATCTGCCCGTTGTCGCTCGCTGCGCTCACCACGTTCTCCGGGATCATCGCCTTGAAAATCCCCAGGAAATCCTTGCCTTCGCGCTCGCTCGCCTCGGCCACAGTGCCCTTCGCGGAATCGTCCGCCGCTGCGCTACGCTGCTCGAAGGCCGCCCGTATCGCCTCGTTAGGCTCGCCGCCGACCAGACCGGGGTTCACCAAATTCACAACTACTAGACCTATCGTAATCGCCGCGAGGCTCGAGCACATGTAGAACGCGATCGTCTTCATACCCAGCCGCCCGAAGCCCTCCACGCCCTTCATCCCCGTGATCCCGGAAATCACCGCCGTCACGATCAGCGGCACGATGATCATTTTTAGACCCCGCATGAATAGATCGCCCACGAACCGGCACGCCTCCAGCGCACCCGCCACATATCTGCCCGCCGTGGATTCCTCCGCTACACCATGGAAAAGCCCGCGGAAGGCGAGCGCCGTGAGCGTCGCCAACACGAGTGCGACCAGAATCTGCCAGTGGCTTGCCAACCGTTTCATCAACCAAGACAAACCCATCCCGACCGTTATGGGAAGCCCCGCCGCCATTTTATTCACCCGTTCCCGTCCAACCGAAAAATTTTATCCCACGCCGAATGAACGGGTTCCGATAATCCTATGCTCCGTCTTCCTTAAAATTACGGGTTCCTTAATGAATTTTTTCAAATTTTAGCCAATCTCTTCCAAAGTCGCTGAAACCTGATTTTTTTTCGACCCCTACGATCTCGTCACAGATCGCCGTGAGACCGCTTCCGGGCTGATTCATCAAGGGTATGCACTTTGTAAATCTTCGAAAACACAACTACATCTAGTATTGTGAATAATTTGTGGATACCACATCTACAAAATCGGATTGACCCGGGTCGAGAATATCCTTCAGTCTCACCGACGCTAAACGCCACTTCAGCGCCACTTTTCACCAAAGAAAATCACGATCCAAACACCCCTACCATGTCCACCACCACCACCGTCACCCTCGGAGCCCGCACCTTCATCCTCGACAAGGCCAAGGCCGAGCTCGCCTACAACTCCAAAAAAGTCATCAACGGCAAGGATACGATGTTCTTCAACATCCTCCCGCTCAAATACACCTGGGCATACGACCTCTACAAAACGATGAAAAACAACCATTGGGAGCCTGAGGACATCTCAATGCAGAAGGACGTCGAGCAATGGCGCTCCAACGAAATCTCCGATGTCGAGCGCTGGATCATCAAGATGGGCATCGGCTACTTCTCCGCCGCCGAGGGCATCGTCGGTGACAACGTCCTCCACGTCGTCCGCGAGGTCGTCACCGCGCCCGAACTCAAGCTCGTCCTCGGCCGCCACGCTCACGAGGAAAACATCCACGCCGACAGCCTCGTTTACATGATCTCCTCCCTCGGGCTCAACCCCCACGAGTGCGAGGCCATGTTTGAAGACGTCCCCACCATCACTGCCAAAAACCACTTCGTAACCTCCAACTCCCGCGCCCTCCGCCGCGACATCGACCTCACCGTCACCGCAAACAAGCAGGCGCTCGCGAAAAATATCTTCATGTTCGGCCAAATCATGGAGGGCACCCAATTCTACGGCCTCTTCGGCATGATCCTCTCCCTCTACCGCCAGAACAAATTCCCCGGCATCGGCCAGATGTTCCGCTACACCCTCCGCGACGAATCCAACCACATCGAGGTCTTCCGCAACCTACTCATGGATCTCATCGACGAAAACCCCGACATCTGGACCGAGGACTTCCGCGAGGATCTCCGCGCCACCATGGCCGAGGGCATCGCCCTAGAAAAAGCCTTCATCCGCGATTGCCTCCCCGTCTCCGGACTCGGCCTCAACTCCACCGACTTCGAAACCTACATCGACTTCATCGCCGACCGCCGCCTCACCTCCTGCGGCCTCGCCCCCCTCAACGAATCCGTCTCCAACCCCTTCCCCTGGCTCGCCGAAATGATGGACATCAAGAAGGAGCAGAACTTCTTCGAAGGGCGGGTCACCGAATATCAGAAAGCGGCAGCGCTTACCGCTGTGCACGACGATGATCTGTGAAGAAGTGCCGGGTGATCAGTGATCAGTGATCGGTGATCGGTGATCGGTGATCGGTGGAAGAAAGAATTAAGAAGCGATATACCATGAACGACGTGAAAATATTCGAGGATCTCGAGGTTTGGAAACGGGGATGCAATCTCGCCGTGGACGTTCACGTGGCGTTGGCCGAATCCAAGGACTTCGCCCTTCGCGGACAAATGGAGCGCTCGTCTCTTTCAATCCCGTCGAACATCGCCGAAGGGGCGGAGCGAGACTCCACCCCCGAGTATATCAAGTTCCTCCGCTACAGCAAAGGCTCTTGCGGCGAACTCCGCACCCAGCTCTACGTCGCCGACCGCGTCCGCCAGCGTCTGGGCGCACCACCCTTGGCCGGTTCGCGTGAAATGATCCAGGAAACCCGCATCATCTCCAAAATGCTCCAAAGCCTAATCAACTCCCTAAAGCGCCGCCTAACCCAACCAACCCCCGAGCCACCCACATCTTCCACCGATCACCGATCACCGATCACCCGGCACCAGCCACTTTCCACCCACCACTTCCGACCAATCAAAAAAATCACCGCCACCCATTCAAAATGTACCGCTCTCTAAACCTCGCCGAAGACAACATCCTCAAGCAAGTCATCTCCGATCGCTTCGAACTCGCCTCCACCGATCGCCCTTACGACTGGCGCGGCACCATTCCCGTGGAAAAGCGCACGCCCCACGCCGACATCATCGTCACCCGCGGCGACAAAGAGACTCAGTTTTCCCTTGAGGACGTTGCCGACGCCATCGGTGATTCCCTCGCGGACCTCCTCATCGCCCGCTCCGAGGACGAGAAATCCATCTTCTCCGACGTGAACCGCAAGTTCGTCTCGCAGGTTGCCCACGCCGTCGCCGTTTCCCTCACCGAGACCCTAGAAGAGGGCGGCCGCCTGCGCCTTTCCGAGGGCGATCTCTATCTACTCATCGAGAAAGCCCTGCTCGAAAACGAAGCCTACGACGTCGCGAAATCCCTCGCCTTCCGCCGCTCCCTTGAGAAAACCGGCCACGTCGATATCGGCTCCGGCCCGCACGCCCTTCCCGTCCGCCTGATCCGCCGCAACGGCAACGTCGTGCCATGGTCCGAGACCAAGATCGAGATCGCCGTCCGCAAGGCCTTCCTCACCATCAAGGAAAACCCCGAGCCCGCCGTTGACATCGCCAAGGCCGTCACCGAGCGCGTCCGCCGCGGCGACCAATCCTTCGTCCACATCGAGGACGTCCAGGACATGGTCCAGGAGGAACTCATGGGCCAGCGCCACTTCAAGGCCGCCGAGCACTACATCCTCTACCGCGCCCAGCGCAATCTCCTCCGCCGCGAGGAGGAAACCGGAGCCGCCGAGGATCTCTCGCAGGATTCCATGATCGTCGTCACGCAGGACGACGGCACCTCCTCCTTCTGGGACGGCATGGAGCTGAAAAAACGCATCGCCTACGCCTCCATCGGCCTCTCCCTAAACCTCCCCGAGGCCGATATCGAGCGCGAACTCCGCCGCTCCATCGGCTCGGAAATCTCCGCGAAAGACCTCAAGGCCACCATCATCCTCAACTCGAAGACCCTCATCGAAAAGGACGCCGATTTCGCGAAATTCGCCGCCCGCATCCTGCTCTCCTACATTTACGAGGAAGTCCTCGATTGGAACATCTCCACCGACGGCGTCGAGAAACTCAAGGAAGCCCATAAGCAGGGCTTCAAGTCCTACCTCAAGCACGGCGTCGCCATCAAACGCCTCCACCCGGAGCTGCTTGAGAAATACGACCTCGACAAGCTTGCCGAAGCATTCGACCCCACCGCCGACCTCGATTTCGACTACCTCGGCATCCAGACCCTCTACGACCGCTATCTCATCGTCGATAAGACCGGCGACAAGCACCGCCGCATCGAGACCCCGCAGTATTTCTGGATGCGTGTCGCCATGGGCCTGTTCAAGAAAGAGGAAACCAAGGCCGAGGAATGGGCCATCCGCCTCTACAACCTCTACAAAGGCCGCCGCTTCTGCTCCTCCACGCCCACCCTGTTCAACTCCGGCACGCTCCACTCCCAGCTCTCCTCCTGCTACCTCTACAAGGTGGATGACTCCATCGAGTCCATCATGCAGCGCGGCATCGCCGAGAACGCCTACCTCTCCAAGTGGGCCGGCGGCCTCGGCGGCTCATGGACTTCCGTCCGCGGCACCGGCGGCTACATCCAGGGCACCAACGGCGAGTCCCAGGGCATCATCCCTTTCCTGAAACTCCACAACGACCAGCTCCTCGCCGTCAACCAGGGCGGGAAACGCAAGGGCTCCGGCTGCGCCTATCTTGAGACATGGCACAACGACATCGAGGACTTCCTCGAGCTCCGCAAAAACACCGGTGACGACCGCCGCCGCTGCCACGACATGAACACTGCCAACTGGGTGCCCGACCTCTTCATGAAACGCATGGAGGATCGCCAGATCTGGACTCTCTTCCGCGCCAACGAGACCCCCGACCTCCACGACCTCTACGGCAAAGCATTTGAAATGCGCTACGAGGAATACGAGGCCATGGCCGCCGAGGGCAAGATCTGGTGCCGCCAGCTCCCCGCCCTCGAGCTTTGGAAATCCATGCTGAAAATGCTCTTCGAGACCGGCCACCCGTGGATCACCTTTAAAGATCCCTGCAACGTCCGCTCCCCGCAGGATCATTGTGGCGTCATCCACTCCAGCAACCTCTGCACCGAGATCACCCTCAACACCTCCCACGAGGAAACCGCCGTCTGCAACCTCGGCTCCGTCGTCTTCGACTCCCACATCACCCCGGACGGAGCCATCGACCACGACATGCTCAAGGAAACGATCACTGTCGCCATCCGCGCCCTCGACAACGTCATCGACATCAACTTCTACCCCACCGAGGCCGCGAAAACCGCCAACTCCCGTCACCGCCCCATCGGCCTCGGCGTCATGGGTCTCCAGAATGCCCTCTACAAGCGCAACCTCTCCTTCGCCTCCGACGCCGCCGTCGAGTTCAACGACGAGATGATGGAGGCCATCGCCTACTACGCCTACAGCGCCTCCTCCGACCTCGCCGCCGAGGTCGGCACCTACTCCACCTACGAAGGGTCCAAGTGGGATCGCGGCCTCCTCCCGCAGGACACCGTCGATCTCCTCCAGGAAGAGCGCGGCCGCAAGATCGACGTCCCGCGCGGCGGGAAAATGGACTGGTCCGTCGTCCGCGAGAAAATCGCCAAACACGGCATGAGGAACTCCAACGTCCTCGCCATCGCCCCCACCGCCACGATCTCGAACATCATGGGCACCACCCCCTGCATCGAGCCGAACTACAAGAACCTCTACGTGAAATCCAACCTCTCCGGCGATTTCACCATCCTCAACACCGAGCTCGTCAAGGATCTCAAGAAAGCCGGCCTCTGGTCCCCCGAAATGGTCGATCAGCTCAAATACTTCGACGGCGAGCTCGACTCCATCGATGACATCCCGCAGGCCATCAAGGACAAGCACAAGACCGTCTTCGGCGTGGACTACACCTACATCATCGACGCCGCCGCCCGCCGCCAGAAATGGATCGACCAAGCCCAGTCGGTCAACCTCTTCCTCGCCACCCCGGACATGAAAACCCTCTCCCACATGTACCGCCGCGCCTGGGACAAGGGCCTCAAGACCACCTACTACCTCCGCACCCTCCAGGCCTCCAACATCGAGAAATCCACCGTCGCCGTGCAGAAAGACCAGCGCGGCGTCATGGCCACCCAAACCGCCACCACCGCCGCCACCAACCTCGCCGCAGCAACCGCGAAACGGGAACCTGGCCTTCAAAGCCTTGGCGGCGTAGGCTTCACGGCAGAACAGAAAATGGCCTGCTCGATCGATGCGATGATGAACGGGGGAGAGTGCGAAGCTTGCCAGTGAAAACCAATCACCACGCCTGCCTGCCCTTCGTAGCTTCAGCGAAGAAGGGCTCGATCGACGCGATGCTCAACGGGGGAGAGTGCGAGGCTTGCCAATAAGGAGAAGGGGTTTCCAACCCCTTTCTTCCCACACCTAAGCCACGCCTCTTTTGGTTCCAATCCATCCTCCCCATGAGCAAAGCCAGCAAAACCCTCGCCGACATCCTTACAGGCAGATCCGACGCGAACATCTCCTTCGCCGATCTCTGCCATCTCCTGGAGCGCGCGGGTTTCACCAGAAAGCCGGGAAAAGGCAGCCACACCCTGTACTTCAAGGAAGGCGTGGAGGAGATTATCAACTTGCAGCCCATTGGGAATAAGGCGAAACCTTATCAGGTGAAGCAGGTTCGGAACCTGTTTCTCAAATACCAACCCAAAATCGACTGAAATGCGCTACGAACTCATCATCTACTGGAGCAAGGAGGACAACGCCTTCCTCGTCGAAGTCCCCGAACTCCCCGGCTGCATGGCGGACGGCGCATCCTACGAGGAAGCCGTCGCCAACGCCCAGGAAGTCATCGCCGAATGGATCGAAACCGCCCGCTCCCTCAACCGCCCCATCCCCGAACCAAAAGGCAAGCTCGCCTACGCCTGAGATATCTTCCCACTGCACACCGCTCACTTCTCACCTTTCACAACTCCAGCCACCACCCTCATGCTCTCCGAACTCGAACTCCTCTTCGACGTCACCCGGCGTCTTGAGGAGGCGGGCTTGGACTACATGTTGACCGGCTCCATGGCGCTCAACCATTACGCCCAGCCCCGCATGACGCGGGACATCGATATCGTCAGCAAGGAAGACCTCATCCTCTCGAAGCTCGATTGGGCGAGGGAATCCCAAAGCCAGCGGCAGCTCTCCGATGTGGAAAATCTCCTAGCCACGGGAGCCGATCTTAACTACCTACAAACATGGTCTCGAAAATTGAACCTGACAGATATGCTGACACGGGTTTCTCCATAGCGGACACCCCACCGGATCTCAACACCCACCTCTTCCGAAAAATGATGGAAAAATCAGGAGCCGAACGCATGGCCATCGCATGCCGCATGAACGACACCGCCCGCGAACTCGTCTGGTCCGGCATTCCCCAAGACCTCCCCGAACCCGAACGCCGCCAGATTTTCCTTGAACGCTTCTACGGCAAAAGTCTTTCCACTGTTCACTGATCACTTCTCACTCGGCACTTCTTCCACCATGAAACCCGCAGACAGCTACCTCCGCTTCGTGAAATGGTCGGACGAAGACCAATGCTACATCGGCTACTGCCCCGATCTCTTCTACGGCGGCGTCTGCCACGGCGAAATCAAGGTGGAAACCTACGCCAACCTCTGCGGCGTCATCCTCGACGAGATCGAACACCGCATCGCAAAAAGGCAAGACCTCCCCAAGCCCACCGTCCGCGCCACCCGCGACCTCGACTTCGACTTCGACTTCGACTTCGCTGCCGCCTGATCTTCTTCCTCTTCCCTAATCACTCTCATGAAACAAGAACTCCACGCCTGCCTGACCTTCGTGGTTTCAGCCCTGATGAGTCGCTTTAGTAATCTTCTAGAAAACCCACGCTCCATGTACCGCTACCATGAGCAAGCAAATTGTCAAGCCAAAGCAGCCCTCAGCATCTGATGAGGAAAAACGATGTAAAAAAAAACTTGGCAAAACGCTACGGAGAGCTAAAGTAGTTCTCATTAGACACCGTATCAACACTCTTTTCCGCTAGATTCCGGCGAAATAAACCCAATTTTTCTTGCCATCAGTGTTTCGCTTTTCAGCTTTACAAATGCCGTCTTTTATCACCTGCAAACCCCGTTTCCCCGCCCGATAGCCCGGTCTGTTGGCTTCTTAGAAGCCCAACGCGGAAAGCAAATTCAATTAGCCACAACATTCATGTGATTCAACGTAAGTCCACAATAGATACAAATAATGAACACACAACTAAAAAAAACAACACAAACAAAGAAAAAAAAGAATGGCTTCACCTTGATCGAGGTGATCGCTGTGCTCGTGCTGCTCGGCATCCTAGCCGCAGTCGCACTGCCAAAATACATTGACCTAACCGTAGAGGCCGAAAAAAGAGCGCTCGACGCAGGGATTGCCGAACTCAACGGACGAGAAGCACTCGCCTGGGGAAAAGAGATGCTCGCCACGAGCGGTACTCCGGTGGATGCCACTATCAGAACCGAGGTCAATGCCAATGAGCTTGGCGATGATTACGGATGGGATCTGCGACCCCTCGGCAACTGGCGGAACGCTAACGTTTGGGAAAGCATCGCAGCCATTAACTCGAACGGCGGCTACAGGCGTTAAACCTGGAGCCTGGAAAAAACAAGCAAGTCCTCCATAACTAGCTGATCAAAAATCGATCCCACCTCAGGTTTCTACCTTGGGTGGGTTCGATTCTTTCAGGTAGCCTGTGACGGGATAAATCGTTCATCCTTAAGTGAATTATTTCGTTAAATCCTACACAGGGCAAAACAGCCGCGGGTTTGGTTTGATTGAAATCATCAGCGTTCTGCTTCTGCTTTCTATCATCGCTGTGGTTACAGTGAATAATCTTCCCGCCTCCAATGCCAGTTTGGCAGCGGAAGCTCATCGGTTGAGTTCCCATTTGCGATATGCCCAGATCCGAGCGCAAGCCGATACCTATCAGTGGCGCTTAGTCTTCACCAACGCCAGCACTTATCAGATAGGACCGGTGATCGTTCCCGGTGCCGGTTTCACGCCCGGAATCATACCCGGAACGGGCACGACACAAAAACTAACTGACGGCGTTACTGCCACAGGAGCGTCCGTCATTCGTTTTGATTCATGGGGACGGCCTTTGGATGCTGCCGGAGCGCTTCTTGGCACAGACCAAACGATTAGTTTGACTCAGGGATCAGAAAGCCGGACCGTCATCATCCGTGCAAATACTGGATTTATCCCATGAAATCTAGGTGTCAGCAGTCAGCGCTGGTCTGTGGCAGAAGCGGTTTTACGCTCATCGAGGTCATTGCGGTTTTGATTTTATCCGGCATTTTAATTAGCATGTCACTGCCCCTGATTGGCTCTGGTCTCAATGGCAGCAGACGCGCTTTGTTACGCCTTTCGGAAACTCACGGTCTGCGAACGGAGATGGATGCTGTGTGTCAGATCTACCGCACAACCTACCCTACCAATTTGCCTGGACTATCCAGTGCGATTGCCTCCACCGCAGCTGATTCCTCCCTCTCATACAGCCAAGTTTGGGTCGGTTTTGATGCCGCAGGCCTAGAATTCATCTCCCCCCCGGGAACGGAAAACGCGTTACGACTCACTTTAAGCAATAATCAAGGCGAACGCCTCACTGCCTACTTTTTCCCCATTCCGTAACGCCATGAAATCGCACTACCGGAACCGTCTCGGCTTTACCCTTATCGAGGTGGTGGCTGTGTTAATCCTGACTTCACTGGTCTCTGTTTTTTGTGCCATGTTGCTCACAACATTTACTGGGGTATTTATTGGCAACAAGGAAGCAGCGGAGGACTCCCAAAAAATCCAGATCGCCATGAATCGCCTCGTTAAGGAACTCACCTTTGCAGGCGCTGGCACACTGATTGTTTCGAACGGCCAGAGTGTTCAATGGACTTCTCATCATCCTGACCGGTTTGGCGAAACGCAGACCGCTTCATGGGATGGCACCTCTGGGGGTGAACTGACATTGCAGGGTGCCGTGCTTTTGGATAACATAGCAGCATTTTCGATCTCTTCTCCCAACCCATCCGAAATCACCATCACATTACAATCCACGAGAAGTAATGGAGCTGCACACACCACGACCGTCCATCCACGCTATGATCCTTTGTAAATAGCATTCGAAGCAAGAAGGAGCCTATTGACGTCTTAAAAGGAAGAAACAATACAATGACTACGAATCATCCCAATCGTACCCGCAAATCAAATTTCGCAGAAAAAGGCGGGACTTTGATCAGCGTGATCGGCGTAATGCTGATCTTAGGCGTTTTAGGAGTATCTGTGGTCTCTTTTACCCAGAGTTCCGAGCACAGCTCCCTCAGCTCCAACGCCGGCTCCCGCGCCTATTATCTTGCCGAGTCAGGATTGCGCTATGCTCAGCCCATCTACTGCAGCGAAGGCTGGCTTCATGGACGTGAACGCACAGTAACTTTTCAAGGCGGAGAGCAGGTAAATATCACTCGCCTCGGCCCATACTTTTGGGCGACAGCCGTCACAGATGCCGGAACATCAATGGAAGCACGAGCCCGCGTTCCGATGCCCCTGAGCCTCTGCGGAGAGGATCCCGATGCAAATCCAGTGGACGAATTCGCAGTGTTTGGAAAAGTCGGAATCTCCCTCGGGAATAATACGGTCATCCTAGGTGACGTCGCTATTACTGACGGTAATGTCGCACTCAAAGGAGATGTGGAAGGAAGCGTCTTGGCTAAGGATGTTACAATGACTGCGCATGGAACGATAACCGGAGATGTGTATGCCTCTGGCATAGTGGATCTCACCGTTGGGACCGTGACTGGTGATATTCATGCAGCAACCGGCATCCTTCTCAGAAGTGCACAAGCTACGGTGTTTGGTGGTTGGCTTTTTTCAGATAGTAATATCGAAGTAAGAGGCAAGGCCGAAGTTCGGGGGCATATCCATTCTTGCAGTGGGAATGTAACGCTAGACGGCGGTGCAATTATTGGCAGCGCAGATGAGCCCATAGAGATCCGCGCTAACGGCAATATTTACCTTAGTGGTTCCGCTATCGTTTATGGAAATGTGTATGCGGGAGGGAATATCGTGATAAGTAATGGCAACACAATCAGTGGTAACGCATTCGCAGGTGGCACCATATCAAACGCTAATTCAATTATCGGAACTGCGTTACAAAATTCTCCTACCTATGTGCTTGATCCAGTTTGTCCTGACCTATCGAATTTGGAAGAGCTCAGTTTGCCTAATGCAACTGAATTTACAGCCGGCGGATCCAACATTACCGTTCCTTCTGGCACCTCAAATTCACCAACTAATTATTATTATAGATCCAGGTGTCTACGGGACACTGTCATCACCAAATAATCAAGGACATACTCGGATATATCTTAAATCCGGAACGAATAACCATGGAAATTACTACTTTAATAGTATTTCATTTGGTAGCAAAACAAATCTATATCTGGATCTTTCAGGCACCCATGAAATTTGTATATTCGTTGTTGGTGATATATCTATCGGAAGAGAATTAAATGTTTTTGTATCGAATGATGGAACTACTTACACTCAAATGTCCGACCTGTCAGATGCAGCACAATTGGAGTTAGGTGCTAGAGTTTATTGGGAATCAAAAAATAATTTTTTACTTGGTCAAGCGAGCAATTGGTTCGGAACAGTTTATACTCCAAACGGCAGCTTAAGCACAGATAGTAGCTTTTTAATCGGTTCGTTTCTCAGCGGAGGTGGGCATAGCCTTCAAAAAAGCACGGTAGTGCACGTGGTTCCCGACTATTTCGCTACGAATTCGCCAAGCGAATAGCATAATTTCTGGTCGGTCAAAATTCTCCTCCTCTTCCCTGCTACTCCGACAAGCATCTCACTGAGGGGAGGTGCTTTAGAATCGCCGCGCCTCCTAGTTACTCGGCATGACCGCCGCGGATGTCGTCGCGGCGGCGCAGTGAGTTTCACTCCACGGGGGTAAGCGTGGTCCGAAGCACCGCCTGAAGATTCTGGCGGCGTGTTTCATAGGCGTCATACTTTAGGAACCTTATGACACCTATGAATGAATCCCTATTGAAGACCGACCAGATCGGGCGCTTGCGCTATACTACCGAACAAAATAGAACGATGCTCGAGGCTTACCGCGTCAGTGGTTTGAGCGCTCCGCGTTTCGCTGCCCATCATGGCGTGAGCTACCAAACGTTGATTTCGTGGATCAAAAAGGAAAAGCAATCGTCCACATCCGCATCGAAAAACTCCCCACCGTTCTTTTCCTTAATCCCAACCGTCATCGATAACGGGAATTCGGCTGCGGACGAGGGCATGGAGTTATCGCTCCCGGGTGGAGCCAACCCCCTTTTCCCCGCCCTCCGGTCTGGCCACCGGCTCTTTCAACGGCCTTCACACAAAAAGCAAATTCCTGCGATCATTCTTCCGTCCCTCCAACGGATCATGGCAGGAGAATGAAGGCAGAGGAATGAGATTGGGGCTGAGACTTCGGGGCGGGATTGTTTTGTTTCTCATCATATCAGTTTCACCCTGCATGGGATCGCGTCGGATATCACTGTTAGGGAGTGACTTTGAGGCGGATGTAAAGTGGTGCCGGGCTGGTGATCGTGTAGGTGAGCGCGCCGCCGGGGCCGTCGGTGTTGGTGGTGAGTTGGTTGGCGGGGACATCGGTCCATGACTGGAGATTGGTGGAGGTTTGCACGGCAAACCGGGTGCCATAGGCGGACGCGGGGATGTTGCCTCCATTCGGCCAGGTGATGGTGTTTGCTCCCGTGATGGCTGGATTGGCGGTGAAGCCGGCGGCGGGATTGATGAAGTATTCGATGCCGTTGGGCATGCCGTCGTTGTCCCAGTCGAGTTCGGGCGTCTGGCCCCCGGCATAGGAAGCGCTCCATGAGGAGTAGCCATCGGTGACGGCGTTGAGCTTGAGTGTGCTTCCATCCTTGACGAGGGCATAGCCGGGAATGGCTGTTTCCAAGACAGGAGAGCCGGTGATACCGCTGGCGGTGAACAAGGTGTAGCTGGCCAAGGTCGGGGCACCGGTGATCCGGATCTTCGCGCCGGTCTCCAGCGTGAGCGCTGCGTTCGAGGTGATGCTGGAGCCGATGGTGAAGCCAAGGAAAGCACCGTCTTTCACGGTGATGGCCGAGGTCGAGCTGCCAGCGGCGAGGACGAGTGTGCCGGTATTGACGGTGGTTGGGCCGGTGTAGGTGTTCGCGTTGGAGAGGGTCAGGGTGCCTGCGCCTGCTTTGGTGATGCCAGCACCGGGGTCACCGCTGATGATGCCGCTCAAGGTGACCGTCCCTTCCGTTGCGATTTGCCGGGTGGCGGCTCCGAGGGTGACGTTGTTGCCGAAACTCATGGCACCTTCAGTGGGCGCTGCGGCGCCTAGTATCATATCGCCGCCAATGATGATTCCTCCGCCGAAGCGGGTGCCGAGATCACGGACGGTGGTGCCGTTGGAGCGGATCGTGCCGCCATTGAGGGTGAGCGTGCGCGTGGCGCTTGTCCCGCCAAGAGCATTGATGTTGGCCATGGCGATGGTTCCGGCGTTCATCGTGAAGTTACCCGTGTAGCTTCCCCCCTGCATCACCCAAAGGCCGGCACCGTTCTTGATGAATCCAGAGTTTGAGGCCCAAGTTTGGCTGCCAGTATTCAGGGTTTTGGTGGCTGCCACCGTGACGATTGCAGCAGTCCCTCCTGTGCCGAGCGTGCCGCCGGCGGTAAGAATCACACTTTCGTTGGCTGTGATTGAGGAGAAGTTGGTGGTGGCACCGGTGATGGTGCTGCCGGCGACATCGAATACGGCGGCATCGCCGGAGACCCAGGTTTGGTTATAGGATCCGCCCGAGCTCAGACTCCAGCTGTTGGCGTCCGTCCATGTGCCGGTACCTTTCCAAAACCTCGTCGCCCCGCTGGAAGCATCATCATTCGTGATCGTCAGCACGGCTGTTGCGGGAGTGCCTAGCGTGGCACCGCCCGTCGGGTTCGAGAGCGTGAGGTTCACCGTCTCATCAGCTTCTGTCGTGGTGTCGCCAATGATACTGATGGTAAAGTTTTTAGGGCCCGTCTCGCCTTCGTCCCAGGTCAAGAGACCGGAGGCTGCCGTGTAATCGCTGCCGGCGGTGGCGGTGCCATTGCCGGTGGCGTAGGAGACTGATACCGCCCCGCTGCTGCCGCCGGTGCGGGTGGCGGTGATGGTGGCAAGAGTGGTGCCCGTGTTTCCTTCCGGATGCGTGTAGGTGGCGGACGAGAACTGGATGCTGCCAGGCGACGAAACGGTGGTTGGAGAGAGCGTGACCTCGGCACCATTGCTTTTGACGTCGTATCGGACGATTCCGTTCACGACGGGACGGTCGGTGGTGATGTTGTTTTGGGTGACCCGGACGTTGGTCCAGCCTGAGGGAACCTCCGTCTTCATCGTTAGGGGCTGGTTGTAGAGGATGTCGTCGACGCCATCGGTCACGGTCAACCGTATGCGGGTATCCGAATATTCCAGTGTGGTGACGACCGCGCTCTCGCGTTGCTTTTCGTACTGGTGGTACGAGATGTGGTCCGTGATCCACAATTGCTTATTATCCATGCGCGTCTTCAGACCATCCAAAAACGCGATGAATTCAGAATTATCGAAGGTGAATCCATAAAAAGGAATGGCCGTGACACCCGGTATTTCAATATTATGAAAAATGATGTATTCCATCTTTTTGTCGTTGATCGCAAGGTCAGCCACCGCAAGAGCGCTATTGGCAGTTGTTATATAGCCGTACTGAGCGGACGCTGGAGAACCCCCAGCTCTCGCCGAGCCAAACGGTGGGCGCTTAATCAAATTGTTTTCATCCATTAGGCGAATGAAATCCGGCGCATTTTCTTCCCATCCACCTGCAAACTCCAGCCACCAGTTCTCTTCAGGACCAAATCCTGGTCTTGCAAATGAGATCAGTCTTGGCCAGTTTCCCGCAGCATTGTTGCGAAAGAACTCCTGTGAAGGATCTATCTGTTCCGTTTTCGCAGCTTCATATGTTGGGGCACTCAGTTGTTGGTGATTCTTGCTGTGATTGCCCAGGATCACAGCACTGTCGCCCAAGAAAGAGACTGTGATCCAAGCAGTAGGAACGTAGAACGTTGCAATCATATCACGTGCATGGAGGTTGGGAATAACCTGAGAAACTTGGGAGTGGTGCCCGTCGTCGAACATCAGGAGGAACGCTCCGGCCCTGTCGTCCTTCCACTTGCAGACGCTGGTTTTTGCCGTGTAGTCCGAGCCCGCTGTCGCCGTGCCATCGCTGGTCGCATAGGTCACTTCGATGGCGCCATTGCCGACACCGGTGCGCGACACGGTGATGGTCGCGTTAGACGAGCCGCTATTGCCCTCTAACTTACTGAAGGCGGCATTGGCGAATTGCAGGGTGTCCGCCTGCGCCAGCGAGACGAGTGACAAGCACCCCAGACAAACAAGGGCGACCGTCGCGAAGCCCGAGCTGTTGGATGCGGGGACACTCTGCAGCACGGTGGGACAAATTCGCTGGAGAAGATTCATGGGTTGATTTGGCTTTAGCGGATTTTGGTCGTAAATCAGCCTTTAGAATAAGGGCGGATCAGCGCCTGCCTACCCTGCAAAACTGTAGGTAAACCCGGCCATTTTGGCCGACATTGTCGCGGATGCGCCGGCCTCAGGGCAACTGACGCACCCGGTAGAAGCGTGCCGGAACATTCGGAGCGGAATCCGTGTAGGTGCTGGTCTGGTCAATCGCGTGAATGAGGGAACTTCGTCCACCGCTGGACCAGTCGTCCAGAGCCTCGGTCCATTCGACCTGGTAGCGCGTGCCGGGATTGCTCGACCAGGTAATGGTTTGAATCGCGCCGCTGCTTTTGAAGTCCCGCACGACCAGTGGGTTCGGCGGTCCCGGGGGCAGGGCCACATTGGGAGCGTCGGCATCCGCCGTGGAGGGAATGATGAAGCTGCCGCCCGTCTGCCAGGTGAAGGAGTCCGGCGTGGTGATGGTCGCTCCCGCGCTGAACCATCCGGGACCGGCGGTGAAGGCAAAGGCCCCGGGCAGACCGGCGGTTGTGGATCCAATGACCAGGCCGCGCTGGCTCTGATCCGCGGCGGTCACGATGAGCAGGGTGGTCGCGGTGACGGCGCGGTCGCCGATCTGAAGGGTTTGGGCTTGCTGCGCCTCAACGAATCGGACCGTGGAGCCGTTCACCAGGCCGAAGCTCCGATCCACGATGCTCGTTGTGGATAGCGGCCCCTGGGTGAAACCGGTGTTTACCGGGCCGGTCGTGCCGGTATCGCTCGGGACAATGGCGGTGACGAACATTTGCGGCCCGCTGCCATTGAGCACGGCGTGGACATTGGCGGTTTCCAGGCGGAGTCCTCCGATGCCCGACCCCCACCAACCCGCATACGGGGTCCTCGAACCGCTGTAGGTCAGCAAATTGACCCATCGCGGTCCCAGATGATGGAGGCTGACGTTCGGGCCGTTGGTGGAGGTTGTTCTAACGCTCAAGGTTGCCATGTCGGTGCTGACTTCGCTGGGCAGGAAACCCGCATAAGTGTTGTTTCCGGCGGGGAAGTTCCAGACCTGCCGGTAGCTGTGGCTGAGGGCGTCGGAGGGGGTCATCCGGTCCGTCACCAGCCAGATCCCGGCGTGGCGCAGGAAGATCACGGCGCGCTTGTGGGTGATTCCGTTGATTGCCTCCCCGCTGTCACCCAAGGGTAGAAAACGATTGTAAACGCCCTCGCCGCCATAACCGGCGCTGTAGGTTCCCTCGACGTAGTCGAAATCCGCCGAGGTGAACCAGGGGTTGGGCATGGTGCTGTTAGTGACTGTGGCATTGACGATGCCGCCCTCGTTTTGCGAGCGGCCATCCACCACCACGGTGTTGCACTTGTAGCTGGAGCCCTCTCCCTGGTAGCTGGCGAAGCCGTTATAATCATCGGCCTGGCTGGCGACCACAAAAGTGGGGTTGTAGGGCGGTGGTCCGGCGCAGGTGAGCAATTCACGGCCAAAGGCGCTGATTTGGATGCCGTTCTGATCCAACTGCCGATGCCCCCGGCCCGGCGGGGTGTTGGCGAAGTAGAGCCAGTGGGACTTGCTCGCCCAGCCATTGCGCATCAGATAGAACCCGGCGTAGGGGAAGGCCACCGAAGTCGCCCCGGGCGCTGGATTCCCGCTGTCCAGCATGCCCTGGTAAACGGCGGTCGCCGTGGGTTCGGTGGTCATAGCAAAATCACCTTGAAGAAACGTGTTGCGCCAGCTCGTGACGATGGCCGGGCTTTCCCAGAGGGCGGGCGGAGCTTTGGAAGCGTAGGTCGCCATGCGCGGCAGATCTCCCAGCGGGCGCTGCATGTAGGCGGTGGTGCGGTCATACAGGGCGAGCTTGGTTTCCAGCAGGGAAACACCGGGCGTGAAAGCCGCGCCCGCCAGCAGATCATCCAGCTCCCGGATGGATCTGGCGTCGCCCTGATTGTAGTTCGGGGAGCGCTCCAGCATGGCCCCGTCCGGATAGAACATCCCGTTGCCGTAATCAGCGAGCGCCAGGTCGGTTTGGTTCAACAACTCGGGTGCGCCTTTGAACTCGTTGAGGGCAAAGGCGGCGCAATACAGGGCATGCAGGCCGGTAAAACGTTGGTTGGGCACGGCACCGGCCTTGTAGTAGCGCAGCAACAGCGCTTCGGAATGATCCGCCATGAGGGAAAGGCAGACGCGTGCCAGTTCCTCGGCTGGGACCAGCCCGGCGGCTCCCGGCGCGAGCGCGGTGGTGACCGGCGTTTGTCCGATGGTGAGCCAACTCCGATCCACCGGAGTCGCTTCCGGGAGGAGTTTGCAATAAATGGCGATGGCTGCGAGCAACTCCTTGACCCGCCACCCCTGGGAGAGCGCGCTTTGGGCGGTGCCGCCCCAACAACCCCCTTTTCCCCGCCCTCCGGTCTGGCCACCGGCTCTTTCAACGGCCTTCACACAAAAAGCAAATTCCTGCAGCGCGACCAAGCAGGTCGGCCAGCGCGCTGTGATCGAACCAATGGCGGTGGAGCCGCCATTCGCTTCCCGGATCGATCAGCCGGTAGAGAACGAGGGGCTGGAGGATCTGATCCCAACGCGCGCCCTGGCGTCCGGGCGGGAGCTTTTCGAGCCAGAAGGCATCGAGGCCAAGTTGTTGCCAGAGTTCGCAACCGAGACAGCAGGCACCCCATTGACGTGGATGTTCGAGGCGCATTTGGGAGATGCGAATGCCAATGTTCGGGATGATATTTGCCGGGATCCTTGAGCACCTCCTTGGCGGCGGGCAGCGCCATGTTCCATGCCCGACTGAGCTTGCCGGGTTTTTCCGGCGCGGGGCGGGGACGAGACCGCGCCCACGAGGCGCTGTCATCGATTGGTCCAAAGCAGGCCTCAAGCGCTGATCTCAAACAAACGGGGAATCCTTGCGGTATTTGTTGGCCGCCTGGGTGCGGCTCTGGACGTGCAGTTTGCGGTAAATCATATTGAGATACCAGCAGACGGTGCCGGTGGTGAGTGACAGCTTGTCGGCGATTTCCTTGTTGGCGTAACCCGCGGCCACCAACTCAAGGATCTCCTTTTCGCGCGGGGCCAGCGACTCGATTTCGTTTTGCTCCGCCGGTTTGGGTTCGCTGAATGCGGCCAGCACCTTGCGGGCGATCTCGCTGGTCATGGGAGCGCCGCCGCGGTGGGCCTCGCTGATGGCGGCCAGGATTTCCGGGGCGGACGCCTGCTTGAGCAGGTAGCCGCAGGCTCCCGCACGCAGAGCGCGGAAGATGTGTTGGGCGTCGTTATAGACGGTTAGAATGACCACATTCAGATCGGGCAGGGTCTGTTTGACGAGCGCGGTGACCTCCGCGCCCGACATGTCGGGGAGGTTGAGGTCCATCAGCACCACATCGGGATGGAGGGCGGGCAAGCCTGCCACGGCGTCCTGGCCACAACTGTATTCCGCCACGCAGGACAGGTCCGCGCTGGATTCCAGGACACGGATCAGGCTTTTGCGGAAGCGGGCTTCATCTTCGACGACGGCGACTCGGATCATGGGCGTGGCGGGGGTTCGATGGGTAGGGTGAAGGTGACGGTGGTGCCGCTCTCAGGTGTGCTTTGAAGATCGAAGCGGCCGCCGATGTTGGCAAGCCGTTCGCGCATGCCGCGCAGACCGTCGGGCGCGCCGCTGCCGCCGGGGGACTCGATTCCATGACCGTTGTCCGCCACGGAGATCGTCAGGACGCCACGCTCGCCGTGGATCAGGATCCTGACTTCGGTGGCCCCGGCGTGGGTGATGACGTTGTTCAGGGCCTCTTTGAAGGAAAGGAAAAGGTGGTGGCGCTGCTCGGCATTGATGCCCGCGACCAGCGATTCGTTGGCCACTTCAAGTCGGCAACGCAGCCCGGCGCGCTGCAGCAGGTTCTGCGCGTAACGCGAGAAATAGTCGCCCAGCGAGAGCGTGTTGTCATTGGTGGGGTTGATGGCCCAGACGATTTCATCGAGCGCCGCCACCAGGCCGCGGGCGCGGGTGCTGATTTCGCCGGTGAGTTCCTGGTGGCCATTCTGCCCGGCGTTGTCGGCACCGGCGAGGTCGCCGAGCAGGCCGATCTCGGTGAGTCCCACGCCCATTTCATCGTGAAGGTCGCGGGAAATCCGCGCGCGTTCGCGCTCCAGGGCACCCTGTTGTTTCAGTCGTTGGATGCGCTGGAATGTCCGCCGCCGCTCCCAGCGCCGGATGCCGAAGCCGAGGGCGGCTGCAAGCGCCAATCCGGCCGCGACTTGCACGCCGGGCACTTCATAGAAATGCGGTCGGATGCGGAACCGGAAGGCGGTCGCCGATTCATGCCAGACACCCTGGCCGCCGGACATCAGGCGGAATGCGTAATCACCGGGCCGCAGCCGCGGGTAGCGCACCTCACGATCGGTCGATGGCTCCGACCACTCGGAGTCCACCCCATCCAAGCGCCAGCGGAAAAGCGCCCGCGCCGGGGCGTCCAGGACCGGTGAGGTGAAGGAAAATGCCAGGTCCCGCCCGGCCGCAGTCAGGACGGGGTCTCCGGCTTGGCGGTTGAAGGTGGCGGGCAGTGCGAGCGGCGAGGCTCCGGAGCGTTGGTAAAGGGTGGTCCTGTCCGCCATCACGCTCTCAATAAACGCCGCGGGCGGATTTTCGGGTGACCGGACGTTGGCCGGATCCACACGGGCCACGCCATCGGTCGTGGCAAACCACAGCAGCCCGGTCTGGTCAGCCACCACCCCCGGGCTGGAGTGCAGGGTGCATTCCTCGCTGGCCATTCCCTCGGCCACGCCGATCACCCGGCCTTCTGCGGAGGTTTTTCCGTCATCCATCACCGCCAGCAGATCGGCACGGGAAAACACCTGAATCCCCTTGCGCGTGCCCAGCCACATCCGCCCCTGGCCGTCTTCCGTGATTTGGCGGATGTCGCCGTCCACCAGTCCCTGCGGTTCGGTGAGTTTCTGCCAGAGCATTTTCCGGCCCGGCGTTTTCAACCACTCGTCGTGTTTTCTGGCCCGCTGCTCCGGATCGCCTTCGAATTGCCCGCTTTCTTCGAGTGTCCGCTGCCACTCGGGGCTGGCGAGCAGACCCAGGCCCTCGCTGGTGCCCGCCCACAGCCGCCCGCTCCGGTCGCGGTAAAACGTCCGCACGGTGGTTCCCGGCAGCCCCCAGCCATAGCCGAATACGCTTTTGTTGGGGTCGGGATCGAGGCGCAGGATGGAGAGCCCGTCGTAACCCACCCACAGGCTGCCATCTGGATCCGCGTTCAGGGCCGTCACCCGGTTCACAAACGGGGACATGGCTTCTCCCGTGGTGGACTTGACCGACACCGGTTTGAGTGGGTTCGCCTGGCTGGCCTCCGCTGCCGGGTGGGTCATGCGGAACAATCCCTGTGGTGTGCCAGCCCACACGTTGTCCGGCTCACTCAGCAGAATCGCACTGATTTCCCGGGCATGCTGCCGGCTTTTCGCGACCTCGCTGAATTTTGTCAGCCCGCTCCGGGGATCATAGTGGTGCAGTTTGTCACCCAGGGTTCCCACCCACAGGCCCCCATCCCGCGCCGGCCAAAGCGCGGTGATGCCCACTCCCTTCGGCAGCCCAGAGTTTTCAGCCGGGACCAGTTTCCCGCCAGCGAGACGCAGCAGTCCCTCGCTCCAACTTCCCACCCACAGATTCGAGTGCGCGTCCACGGCCAGGCTGCTGATCGGTTGCCGGCCCGCCTTCGGAGTGGAGAAAAGCACCTCCACCAACCTCGGCCGCAGGCACAGCAAGCCATCGACCGATCCCACCCACAGCCGGTTCTCCCGGTCCTGCGCCAGGCTGAGCACCCCCAGCGGACCGGCCAGATCGCGCGGGCTCAGTTGGCTCCAGCGGTCTTCATGGTGACGGAACAAACGCTGCTTCGTACCCACCCAGACAGCCCCATCCGCATCCTCCAGCAAACTCGTGGCCAGCGCCGGGGGGAATGGCGTTTCGATCCGTTCCCAAGTCTCGCCGCGTTTCCGCAGCAGGCCATTCCGGCAGCAAACCCACCAGTCCTTCGAGCGGCCGCGATGCAGGCAGAATACCTCGCCGATGCTCGCGACGCCCGGCATCGCCACAGGCTGATAGCGCGCCTCCTGATAGAGGAACAAACCCGCGCTGGTGCCGAGCATCAACGCGCCGTCATCGGCGGCCGCGGCGGCGGTGATTTTCAGGCCCTTCCCTGGCTTCTCCAGAGCCGGTATCGCCACCTGCCGGTCCCCGTCGATCTTCAAGACGCCATTCGCCGTCACCGCCCTGAAGCCGTCGCCCTCCGGCAGCAACGCGAGGACCGTCTGCCACGGGCCCTCGCCTCGCAGCCGCTGCCAACCCTCGTCCGTCCGACGGGCGCTTCCCCGCTGCCCGAAGACCCACGGCGTGCCGTCCGGCCCGCGCGTCCAGCCGCGGTAGAGGATCGGATAGGGATCTCGGATCGGGCCGTGGTCGAGGCCTTCGGATCGGGCAAACTCCACCCCGTCGAACCGCAGCAGATGATTGGGTGTCAGGCACCAGATGAAACCATCCGGCGTCTGCTCCACCGCATGCACGGCCATCTCCGGCATGCCCTCTTCCCGGCCATAATGGGTGACCGTGAACGCATCGAGCAGGTTGTCGATTTCCGGCCGTGCATGCACCGCCCCGATATCTAACACCATCACCGCACCCATCACTCCCAGCCAGCGGCAGCGCCGCGGTGATCGGGGTGATTCACGATGGGTCATGCGCAAACGCTAGTGAAACCGCCCGGAAAAAAAAGTCACAAGTGGCCGCGCCACCCCGGCAGGCCGGTCGGGCGGCCCCCGCTCCTTGACCGTGATCAAGCCGCCGCCCCCCCGGAAATCCTTTGATCGGCGGGATCCGCAGCCTGTGTGGCGCTCATCGCCAGCCGCCCGCACCCTGCACCCGACCCTATACTTTTGTAGGGTAGGCAGAACCTTCCGAACGGCTAGTTTGACGATGATCATGCGGTTATCCGCAGGCAATGACCCCTCGTTTCTCTGCAAAAACCCCGCGATCCCATCGCATTTCAATCCACCAACAACCATCCCGAAAAACCCATGAAAAACCACCGCTTCAATCCCTTCCGCACCGGCCTCGCCGCCGCCACCCTCACCTTCACCCTGCTCGCCGCCGGCCCGGCCGTGGCAGCCAACATCTGGGACGGAGGAGGCTTTGTCGATGACTGGAACGCGCCAAACAACTGGGACGACGATGTTGCTCCGGTGGCGAACGCCACTTTGACTTTCGCCGGCAATACCCGGAATGAGACGAACAACAACACCTTGGTCAATCGCCAATACAACGGCTTCCTTTTCACCAACGACGGCAGCGCTGGCAATACGAATGCCTTCACTCTCTCGGGCAACGCCATCACCCTCGGCGGCAACATCACCACGACGAAAAATACGGCTGGGGCGACGATCACCGACATCATCGATCTGGACATGATTCTTAATGGCAATCGGACCATCACCACGAACCATCAGAATAGCTCGGTCCAACACAATCTAATCATCAGTGGCGACATCAGCGAGACCGCTACGCCGCGCAACCTCACCAAGGCAGGCAGTGGTCAACTCACCCTCACAGGTTCAAACTCCTTCAGCGGGACGCTTGGCATCTTCGGTACGCTCAACGCCAACAGCATCGCCAACGTCGGCACGAACAGCGCCCTCGGCACGGGCAACACCATCAGGATCGGCGTTAGCGGAGGGACGGGCACGCTGAACATGACGGCCGGCGCGGCGAGCACCAATCGTCAGATCCAGATCGGCAGTGGGTCCGCGAACACGAACACCGGCGGGGCAAGGATCAACAACAACACGACCAATGGCGCCGGCACGCTGGTCTTCACGAATACCGCCAATGCTGAGTTCAATGTCCTGAACGGCACCGCCATCACCGGCCGCACGCTCACGCTGGGCGGCGCGAATACCGATGCGAACGAAATCCAGGGCATCATCGCCGACAACAACACCGTAGGCGGCGGCACCATCGGTGTGACCAAGGAGGGCGCCGGCAGATGGATTCTCTCCAACGCGGACAACTCCTACACTGGCACCACGTCCGTGAATGGGGGCACCTTGATCGTCAATGGCAACATCTCCACCAGCAGCCTGACCACGGTCAATACCGGCGGCACACTCGGAGGATCGGGAACCGTGGGATCGACCTCCGTGATCGGCGGAACATTCGCTCCCGGCAATAGCATTGATAGTTTCAATATTATAGGTGATCTCACGCTCGGCCCTGACAGTTTCAGCAACTTTGAAATCAGCGCCGCGGATAACATTTCCGACCTCGCGATTGTCTCCGCGCAGCTCAATTTCGGTGGGACTCTCAATGTTTCCAACATAGCAGGGGTTCTGGCTGTTGGAAATACCTTCAATCTGTTCGACTTCGCCTCCAAGAGTGGCACTTTCAGCTCGGTCAATCTGCCGACTCTCAGTTCCGGGTTGGAATGGAATCAGGACAATCTTTACACGACCGGCGTGATCTCGGTGATCCCCGAGCCCGGGGCCGCGCTGCTCGGAGGTCTCGGCCTGCTCGCCCTGCTGCGCCGCAGACGCTGAGCGGCCGGTGTTTCAGTACCGCGCTGGCACGTTAAATTGACTTCCAACATGAAAACCCGCAGCGCACGATCCAAGCACCGATCCGCCGGAGCATTCACCCTGGTGGAATTACTCGTGGTCATTCTCATCATCGTCGTCCTGACCGCGCTATCGTTCATGGGAGTCAGAAAATTCAGGGGCATGGCCGACAAGGTGGCGGCTACCCGCAGCATTTCCCAACTCCAGATCGCCAATGCCGGCTACGCGGCCGATCACAACGGGAGATATGTGCCGGTCTATGTCTTTGATGAGGATAAGCTAAATACGGGCTTTTGGTTCAACAATGCGAGCTTCCTGAGTAATCTGTATGGGGAGGACACCATCATCAAGAACAACACCATTCCTCCCGGCATGCTGGACCCGGTTGTGATGCGGGCGAAAAAGAAAGATCACGACAAGTACTTCGCCAACTTCGGCTACAATCATGAAGGTTTCTCCGGTCCGGGCACGGGATGGGGCAACGCGGGCACCGTCCAAGCCTGGCGCGTCAGCCAGATCGTCTCGCCGGAGCGCAGTTGCGCCTTCATCACCTGCACGTCTGCGATTGCCAAATACAACGGCCGCTCGCTGTGGAAGGATGCTGCCGCCGTGGAGGGCAAAACCGGGGACGGCAAGATCGCCTACCGCCACGCGGGCGGGAAGGCGCTCGTCGTCTATTTCGACGGCCATGTCGGGGAAATTTCGATGCAGGAGATCGAACAGTTCGACCGCCACGCCGAGCCATCCATGAGAGGCAGAAAACACCCCTTTTGGAATCCCGACGGGAAGTGACCGCCCCCCAAGGACTCCGCCGTCGCACTCCGATGAAACAGGCCCGTTCTTTCCCGCCCCATGCTCCGGCCCGACCCTATGATTTTTGCAGGGTAGGCAGAACCCAAAGAAACGCTATTTTGAAAAAGATCACGCGGACATCCACCGCCAAATCCCCGTCAACCCACTACAGAAACCCCGCGATCCCATCGCATTTCAATCCACCAACAACCATCCCGAAAAACCCATGAAAAACCACCGCTTCAATCCCTTCCGCACCGGCCTCGCCGCCGCCACCCTCACCTTCACCCTGCTCGCCGCCGGCCCGGCCGTGGCAGCCACAGTAACATGGGACGGTGGCGCGAGTACCGGAGCGTGGGCTACCGGAGACAACTGGACTGGAATCCCTGACAACACGGCACCCGTTGCCGGTGACAAGATCGTTTTCGCCGGCGATGTCGAGACTGCTACGACCAATGACTTGGCTGCCGAGACTGCGATTGCCGGCATCGACTTCACCAACGACGGCACCGTCGGCATGAGTGCCTTCACTCTCTCGGGCAACGCCATCACCCTCGGCGGCAACATCACCACGACGAGAAATACGGCTGGGACGACGATCACGAACATCATTGATCTGGACATGATTCTCAATGGCAATCGGACCATCACCACGAACCACCTCTCGAGCGCCGTGCAGCACAATCTAACCATCAACGGCATCATCAGCGAGACCGGTACGGCGCGAAATCTCACCAAGGCAGGCAGTGGTCAACTCACCCTCACAGGTTCAAACTCCTTCAGCGGGACGCTTGGCATTTTCGGCACGCTCAACGCCAACAGCATCGCCAACGTCGGCACGAACAGCGCCCTCGGCACGGGCAACACCATCAGGATCGGCGTTAGCGGAGGGACGGGCACGCTGAACATGACGGCCGGCGCGGCGAGCACCGATCGTCAGATCCAGATTGGCAATGGGGCCGATCCCGCGCACTCCGGTGGAGCAAGGATCAACAACAACACGACCAATGGCGCCGGCACGCTGGTCTTCACGAATGGGAACTTCAATGTCCTGAACGGCACCGCCATCACCGGCCGCACGCTCACGCTGGGCGGCGCGAATACCGATGCGAACGAAATCCAGGGCATCATCGCCGACAACTCCGCAAGCGGCACCATCGGTGTGACCAAGGAGGATGCCGGCACGTGGGTGCTTTCCGGAGCGAACACCTACACCGGCGACACCACCGTCAACGCCGGTATGCTTGCCGTGGACGGCGATTCCATCGCGGATACCGGCAAGCTCGTCATCGCGGGCGGCTTGGTCAACCTCACCGGCGCGGAGACAGTGGACACGCTGTTCTTCGGCGCGGTTCAACAAGCTGCCGGGACCTACAGCGCGGACGGCGCGGGCGGAACGATCGCAAGTGCGAACTTCACCGGCTCCGGCACCCTCATCGTGTCGTCCGGCCCCAGCGCCCCAGCCACGAAGTATTGGATTGGTACCGGCATCTGGACGGACGCCAATAGCTGGAGTCTGAGCTCGGGCGAACCTTATGACCAAACTTGGACCTCCGGCGATGCCGCCGTGTTTGATGTGACTCCCAGCACCATCACCGGTGCCAACACAGACTTTTCCTCAATCACAGCCAACGTACCTGTGACTTTCACCGCCGGCGGCACGCTCGGCACGGGAGGAACGGTTGCGACCATCACGGTCAACGGAGGAGTATTCACCCTCCTGAATTTCGGCACTCAAGCCATCTCGACCGCCGCCGGCACGGGATTCATCAAGAACGGCATCGGCACTTGGGCACTGCAGGGAAGTCCCTACCTGGGCAACTTTACGATCAACGACGGAACCGTCGCCATGGCCGGCTCCAATGCGCTGGGCGGAACAAGCGTCTCGCGCACGCTCACCCTCAATGGCGGCACGATCCGCTCCAACGGCACCACCGTCCGTGATCTCGGCACCCGCTTCGGCGGAGGCATCATCATTGGCGGCGATATCACCCTTGGCGGCTCGGGGCTCGTTGACGGTGCCATGACTTTCGGCAACGACGTCACCCTCGGAGCCGCCACCCGGCAAATCACCACGGACGGGACGGTCACCTTGAGCGGCATCATCAGCGGTGACCCCGGTGCTGGCATCACCAAAGCAGGCGATGGCACCCTGACCCTCTCCGGCACGAACACCTACACCGGAGATACCACCGTCAACGCCGGCACGCTTGCCTTGGACGGTGATTCCATCGCGGATACCGGCAAACTCGTCATCAACGGCGGCTTGGTCGACCTCACCGGCGCGGAGACCGTCAACACGCTGTTCTTCGGTGCCGCACAGCAACCCTCGGGCACCTACAGCACCAGCAGCGTTCCTGACGGTGCGACGATCACGACCGCCAGCTTCACCGGCACCGGCACCCTGATCGTTCCCCCAAGCTCCGGCTACGCCGCCTGGCAGGCCGCCAACAGCACCGACCAAGCCGCCAACCTGGACCACGACAACGACGGAGTCTCCAACGGTGTGGAGCACTTCCTCGGCGGCACTGGCAACACCACCGGCTTCACCACCCCGCTGCCCGGCGTGACCAACACCGCAGGCACCCTCAGCGTCACCTGGGTCCGGCATCCCGATTTCCCGGGCTTCCCCGGCAACTACGGCACCGCTGTGATTGTGGAAACCTCCGCCACCCTCGCGGATCCATGGACGCCTGCCGTCGAAGGAGTCGGCGCGGGCTTTGTTGAAATCACCGGCAACGACCTGAAATACACTTTCCCTGCCGGCACCAAAAACTTCGCCCGCCTCAAGGTGGTCACCAATCCTTGACCTGCGGGAAAACAAACCGCCATCCCGCGGCCTCACCCTCACCTTCCGCAGCTACAACGAAGGCGTCGCGTTCAACTACACGCTCACCTCCGGGGAGAAATCCGCCGAGTCGCTGATCCTCCGCGAGCGGAGCGAGTTCCGCTTCGCCGGGTCGGATTCCTCAACTCCGGGGAACCCCGCACGCTCAAGCTGCCGCTGGATTTCCTGCCGACCGGGAAAACCTATCGCGCCATGATCCTCTCCGATGACGCCACCCTCGAAACCCGCACCAAAGTCCGCATCGAAACCCGGGACCTGCGGCGCGAAGATATCATCGACCTGAAGGCCGCCGCCAACGGTGGCATGGCCATCCGCCTTCAGCACGTCGATCCCGCCACCGCGGGTTTCAATCCTAACAAGGCGGTTGAGAAGTTCCCGAAAAGAACGGACCCTATCAGGTGATCCATCTCAACACCGGTATCCGCGGCTGGCAACCGGGCCGCATCAAGGAGGGGACCTTCGAACCGCTGATGGAGGCGATGGTGAAAACCGTCCGGCCTATCAGATCCTCGCCGAGGCCTGCGCCAAAGGCGATCTCGAACAGTTGCCGCCGCGCCGGCCCGCTGAAGTGCCTTGTTTCCAAGGAATCAAAGTGTGTGTTCAGGGCGGATGGAAACCCGCCTTCAAAGCCATCATTGCCTGCCGGCCCAGGTCTTCCACGACTTGAGTCAGGTAAGTCCAATAAGATTCTTTTTCGATGGTGTCGCGAACGGTGGCAGCGGGCAGGAAACGGCGCATTTCCTTCATGAAATCCCCGCGCATTTCGGGCTCGGTCATGAGCGCGGCGATGCGTTCCTTGAGCGAGGCGATGAACTCGGATTCTTCGCGCTGGTGATCGCGGATTTTTAAAGCGATGAGCCTGGCGGGGAGTTCGATCCCTTGCTGGGTGAGCCAGCCGATGTCCCAGAAGTCGCGGTTCTTGAGGCGGTTATCGCGGAAGGCGAGGGCGATGACCTTGTCGGCCAGAATCTCCTCGCGGCTCTGCGCCTGAAGGATCAGACCTGAAGTGCCAAGGTCGATCCCATAAAGATTGCGCAGCATCATGGGGCGCGGGTCGTGGCTGGGGATGGCGCAGATATCAAGATGGATGCGCTGCGCCGGCAGATGCTTTTTCCCGGGACGGGTCTCGATGGTGAGCTTCCAGGTGGAGACATTTCCGCCGGTTTTCACGGGCTCGCTGACGCTCACGGGCAGGTCGTAGCGGATTTGCAGCCGTTTTGTGAGCACTTGGGCAAGCTCGGCAAGGTCGTTCTTTTTGAAATGGGTGCCGCCAGTGAAATCGAGGTCTTCGCTGAGTCGTGCGGAGCCGTAGCAGGCCCGCAGACAAGTCCCGCCGACGAACGTGAGCCCGGTGAGCAATCCGGCCTCGCTCATCTCGCGAAGAATGTCGTGATGCAGCAACTCCTTTTCCACCACGGGCCGCAGTGAGGTCAGTTCCGCGCGGGAACGCAGCGCTTCGTTCACGAGTTGGTCAAACAAGCTCATGCACTGCCTCCTTATCCACGAGTTCCATGCTGCGCCGAGTGGCCTTCATGTCGCGCAGAGCCTGCCGCACCGAGGCCCGCCACAGGTGGCGATCCGGGTCGTAGCTCAGCTCGTCGCTCACGTCATCGGGGCGCTGGGCGGTGTGCACGAACTCGATGTGGCCGTAGTCCCCGCAATCCACCACATGGCTGCGGCCGGAGGTCATGAGGCTGATCCAGTTCATCGGCACCTGCGAAATAACGCCCGCATCGCTGAGCGCGGTCTCGAGGCTGATGTAATTGAACTCACCCGCCCGCAGCCGTGCCGCCGCATGGAAAAGAAGATGCCCCGTCGGGTAGTCCTCCACGGGGTAGAGATAAATGCCCCGGCAAACCCGCTTCAGAAGCCCGGCCTTGGTCGCCCTCGACAACAACACCGCCAATTGCCCACACTCCGGCACCGCCGCCGCCAGATCCGAAAGCGCAAACACACAGTGCCCACGATCCGCAAGGACGCGGAGTGTCTGGGTGAGCTGCTTCAAGGGTTGCATGGCGTGGACTCTACAAAACATTGCGCAAAATGCAATGTTTTGTTTATGGCGCGCACAAATTCAGTGCGCTCAAAGGCCCCGGCGGCTTCAAACCCCATGCGATCGTTGACATGACGATTTTATCTGTGTATGCTGCATGCATGGCAACTAAGACCATATCGATCGATTTGGAAGCGTATGAGCGGTTGAGTCAGGCTCGAATTTCGCCGAAGGATTCGTTTTCGCGGGTGATTAAGCGCGCGAAATGGGAAATGCCGGCGAAGACATGCGGCGGCTTGTTGCAGTCGTTGGCTGGCATGCCGGTGGCCGATGACGATGTATTGGACCGCTTGGAACGGGCACAAGCCGGGGACGAAGCCCCTGACCATCCGTGGGCATGAGGCGTTTGGTGTTCGATACCTGCTTTCTGATCGATCTGGAGCGGGAGATGAAGCGCGGAGCAGGCAAGGCGCATGCCTTTCTTCGCGAAAACCAGGAAGCCGTGGCCTGCATTCCGTGGACGGTGGCGGGCGAATTTGCGGAAGGTTTTTCGGACATTCGCGAGCCGGCCTGCGCGGCGATGCTGGGCCGTTTCGAGATTTTACCGATGGACGAGGCTACGGCTGGCCAATACGCCCGGATCACCGCGAAGCTGCGGCGGGAAAAGCAACTGATAGGAACCAATGATCTGTGGATCGCCGCCGCGGCGGTGGCACATGGCTTGGAGTTGGTCACCACCAACACGGCTCATTTTGGACGAGTGGCGGGACTGTCGCTGCGCGGTTATTGAGATTCTGCGGAAGGAGCTTTCTCGGGGACTCGAGTGGCGGAACAGCGGATCTACCCTACGATTTTGCAGGGTTGCCGGAATCCCTCGGACCTGCGAGTTTCGCATTCATCGTCACCACCCTCAAGAAACAACCTGAAGCCATTCACTTCTTCGCTGCGGGAGCCGCCCATTTCTGCAGCGAGATCAGCATCGTCACCCATTTGCAGGATGCGGGTTACACGGTGACGCGGATTGAGAAGCAGTGGCTGGCGATCGGAAAAAGCCATGAAGCACTCTACAACCTCAAGGATGATATCGGAGAGACCAACAACCTCGCCGGGAAAGCGCCGGAAAATGCGGCGGAGCTTTTGAAAATACTCCATGACTGGCGCACTGAAATCAAAGCACCGATGCCGACCCGAAATCAGCCCAACGCGGAAAATCCAACCAGGAAACACAAACAGAAATCCAAATGAGCCTCATCAAACAGACCGACACATTGCTCCTCACGCTTCTCGCCTTTTGCGCATCCGGGTTCTCACAGCAAAAGCCGAATATCCTCTTCATCGCCATCGACGACCTGCGCCCGGAACTCGGCTGCTATGGCAGCGCGCAGGTGAAGACACCGCACATCGACAAACTGGCATCCGAAGGAATGCTCTTCACCCGCGCCTATTGCCAGGTGCCGGTCTGTGGCGCGTCCCGGGCGAGCCTGATGACGGGGATTCTTCCGACCCTTGAACGCTTCGTCAGCTATGACACCAAGGCAGAAAAGGACGCCCCGGGAGCCATGACCCTTCCCGAAGCGTTCAAGAACGCAGGCTACACCACGCTCTCCAACGGCAAGATCTTCCATCACAAGGCAGACAGCCAGGATCGGAGCTGGAGCAAGCCTGCTTGGCAACCGGGCGACAACATGCAAAGCCATGACCCGGAGACGACGAAGCGGCTCTCGGAAAGGCGGCGCGGACGCATCTTCGAATCGCCGGACGTGCCCGACAACGCCTATGGAGACGGCATGACCGCGGAAAAAACCATCGAAGACCTGCAACGCCTCAAACAAAGCGGCAAGCCGTTCTTCCTCGCCTGCGGCTTCTTCAAACCCCATCTGCCATTCTACGCCCCGAAAAAATACTGGGATCTCTACGACCGCGAAATGATCGACATCGCCGACAACCGCCAGCGCCCGGAAAACGCCCCCGCACCATTGAAAGGCAGCGGCGAGTTCCGCTCCTATCATCTCGCGGACTTCGATGAGAATTCCGAGGATTTCCACCGCATGATGCGCCACGGCTACCTCGCCTGCACCAGCTATGTGGACAAGCTCACCGGCGACGTGCTCGCCGAACTCGATCGCCTGGGCCTTGCCGAAAACACCATCGTCGTGCTCTGGGGCGATCATGGTTTCCACCTCGGCGAGCACAATTTCTGGGGCAAGCACAACACCATGCACCTCGCCACCCGGGTGCCACTCATCGTGAAAGTCCCCGGCAAGAGAGCGGGAACGACCACATCCATCGTGGAAACCTCCGACTTATTCCCCACCCTCTGCGCCCTCGCCGGCCTCGCCAAGCCGGGCACCGTCCAAGGCCGTGATTTCACCCCGCTGCTCGACCATCCGGGGAAACCTTTCCGTGAAGCCGCCTACAGCCGATACATGAACGGCGACGCGGTCATCACCAGCCGTTTCAGCTACACAAGCTACAACGGTGGCAAATCCGAAATGCTCTACGACCTCGAAAAGGATCCCGACGAAAACGTGAACATCGCGAACAAGCCGAAATACGCTAGACGCCGTCGCGGAGATGAAGAGGCTGCTCAACGAGCGCATGACCGAGGCCAATCATTAACCGCATCCAGATGAAAATTCTTCCTGTCCTCACCTTGCTCCTGGCCCATCCATCCCTATCTGCGGAGACATACGATCAAAGCGTCCCCAAGCCCACCCACTCGGCAAATTTTGGCGGGGGCTCCAACAACACTGCAAGGAACTCGGGATCGAATGCGAAGTGATCCATCCAAGCGCCGTGAGATGGACAAGTGCCACGTAAGATATCGATGAACATTCATCACCCACTCCATATTCTTTCCCCAACCCTGAACCGCCGCCGCTTCATCCAATCCACTGCAGTGGGATGCCTCGCGCTCACCCTGCCGGCGATCGTGAGTGCGGAAGACGCCCCGGGTGACGGCGAAGAAACGTTCGACGCCCTCTCGCGGGATCTTCTGCGTGATTGGTGCGATGGCATGCTGGCGGTGCGGATCCACGCCCCGGGCGATCCCGCCCGGCATGGCGCTCTCGATTGCCCGGGCTGCAATTTCATCCACGGCCGCTGCATGGACGCGGTGTATCCGTTCCTGCACATGGCGAAGGTGACGGGCGATGAAAAATTCCTTGCCGCCGGCATCGACGTCTTCGAATGGTCGGGAAACGTCTCGCTTCCAAGCGGTGCATGGACGAACGACCTGAACCCGAAATCCTGGCAAGGCACCACACTCTTCGGTGCCATCGCGCTGGCCGAGACTTTGCACCACCACGGCGACCTGCTCGACGTCAATACCCGCAGTCGCTGGTTTGAGCGGCTCGGTCGTGCCGCCGATTTCATCTACGCAACCATCGACCGGATGGAATACGCCAATATCAACTACGGCTGCACCGCCATTTTCGGCATGCATCTGCTCGGCAAGATGCTCGACCGCCCGCAATACCTCGAACGCAGCCGCCAACTCGCCGCCGCGCTCGACACCTACATCACCGAACCCAGCAGGCTGCTCGTCGGCGAGGGGAAACCCGCCACCAAAACCAGCCCGCGCGGATGCCGACCCGTGGACCTCGCCTACAATGTCGAAGAATCGCTGCCTGCCATGACCATGGCCGCGCTGGCCATCGGCGACGAAAAACTCGCCGCAACCGTCCGCCGCATGTTGATATCCCACCTCGACTTCATGCTTCCCGATGGCGCGTGGGACAACAGCTTCGGCACCCGCCAGGCAAAGTGGACGTATTACGGCAGCCGCACCAGCGACGGCTGCCAGCCAGGATACGCGCTCATGGCCGACCACCACCCGGCATTCGCCACCGCCGTGATCGAAAACACCCGGCTGATGCGCCGCTGCACCGTCAACGGCCTGCTCGCCGGAGGGCCGCACTTGCCCAGCGCTGGCATGAAACCCTGCGTCCACCACACCTTCACCCACGCCAAGGCGCTTGCCGTCGTGCGCGACCACGAGGGACTGGCTCAAAAAATCCGCCGCACCGCGCCGCTGCCCCGAGCCGTGGCCGACGGCATCCGCCATTACCCGGAGATCAACACATGGCTGGCGGCCCGCGGGCCATGGCGCGCCACCATCACCGCCTCCGACTGGCTCTACCACAAGAACGTCCGCCAGCCGACCGGCGGCTGCATTTCCCTGCTCTGGCACGAGCAGGTCGGCCCGCTTCTCGCCGGCAGCATGCCCCGCTACGTCACCGTCGAGCCGCACAACATGCAGGTCCATCCGCATCCGGGCGACCATCCGCTCACGCCACGCGTCGAACTCCGCCTCGGCAACACCTGGTTCACCCAGCTCTTCGACCTCGCCGCCGAGGTCAAACACACCGATGCCGATGGCCGTTTGAGCTTCGAGGTCGCCACCCGCCTGTTGGACGAGCCCGGCAATCCCCCGCCGAATGGCCGCCCCGAATGCGCGCTCGCCTACCACTTCGACCCCGAATCCGCGTCCCTCACCGCAAGCGCTCCCGGAGTCGGCATCGGATCGGCGCGCCCCCGCCTCATGCTCCCCCTCATTTCACCCACCGGCGAAAAAGTCACCCGGATCTCCGCCAATCGCATCGAAATCCGCAAACCCGGCGGCACCCTCGTCGTCGAAACCAACGCCCCGCTGGAAATCGAAGACCTCGGCCGCCCGCGCATCTTCAACCTTGTCCCCGGCTTCGAAGCCATACCCCTCTTCGCGGAAATCCCGGCGGACGCACCACTCATCTGCCGCATCCGTGTGTTGACATGAAAAGCCAGCTCTTCCCCTGTCGACTTCAATGCATCCCTGTGCTGCCCTCCAGCGGCGGTATATGACCGTCGATCCGAAAGAGTGGCGAAATTCTCCGCATCCCATCGGCCGCGACGCTCACAGAGCGCCGCTACAATGCGTCTCATCGACCCTATGGTTTTGCAGGGTAGCCGAAAGCCTCCCGGCCCTGCGAGACTCTCCGAAGATGTCGGGAAACAGGACCGTTCCCGCCGACTCCGGATCTCACCTTCCATGCCCACACGCACCTTCATCACCCTGTTCGCCATCGCTCTCCACGGCGTGTTTGGGTCGGCCGCAGCCGCAGCCGCCAGCCGGACCGGAGTTCTTCGTCTCGCCAGCTGGCGACGATTCGTTTCCCGGAACTCGCGGCAAGCCATGGAAAACCCTCGCCCACGCATCATCGAAGGCCGTGGCGGGAACCACCATTCACCTGATGGACGGGGTCTATCGCGAAGTCCTCCAAATCGCGCACACGGGGACATCGGAAAAACCAGTCACCTTCACCGCCGCGCGCGGAGCCAAACCCGTCATCAGCGGACTCGACGCACTCGCACCAACCCGCACGGCAGCCGACGGCAGCCTCGAAATCCCCGTCACCTGGGATCTGGGAGCGGGACGCAATCAACTTTTCCTCAATGGAGCCCCGCTCACCGAGGCCAGGCATCCCAATGCGCCGTCCAATAATCCGATGGAACCTGGATGGACCTCAGTGGAATTCGACGGACTCGAGCGTGTTTCGGCGGAGGCATTCCGAAACCCGCGGCCGGACCACTGGAAGGGCGCTTGGTTTTTCGGCCAGGGGGACAAAGGCTGGGCCGTCCAGTGCGCCCGCGTCCAGTCATCATCCGGCGACGCTCTGGTGTTCGATCCGGGAACCCGCTCCTCGCCATGGTTCGGTGTGAACGAAAAAAAAGGCGACCGCCAGAGCAAACACGGTGGCGGTTCGTCCGGCTACCTGTTCGGCCTCCCTTCGATGCTCGACGCGCCGGGCGAGTGGATCTGGCAGGACCGCGCCGTCCGCTTGATCCTCCCGGCAGGCAAGCCGCCGCGCCCCGGAGAACTTGAGGCCAAACGACGCGTGTGGACCGTCGATCTGGGCAAGCACGATCACATCGTCATCCGGGGGCTGACTCTGGTGGGCGGCGCGGTCCGCGTGCAGGGCGATCACAATCTGATAGAAAACTGCAAGCTCCGCCATGCCAGCCATTTCCTCGTTTTCAGCAGGGGCTACAGCCAGGATGGCGGCCTGCCGGAGGGCGCGGCGATCAGCCTTACCGGAAAAAACAACAAGGTCGCTCATTGCCATGTCTCGATGACCGCCGGCTGCGGCATCCTCGTCCGGGGACAGCACAACGAAGTCACCCGCTGCCTCGTCGAAGACATCAATTACGCCGGCACTTACGGTGGCGGAATCACCGTCGCCGGCGGCGATGCCCGCGTCACCTTCAACACCGTGCGCCGCACGGGACGCGATTGCATCCACTTCGCCAAGGGCCGTCCCGGCGACCAGATGGGTGCCCGGATCCTCTTCAACGACTGCTCGTTTCCCGGCCGAATTTGCAAGGATGTGGGCATCCTCTATGTTTTCGGCATGGACGGCAGTTCAGCTGCGAATGCCAAGACCCGCATCGCCTACAACTGGTTTCACAACCACCCGGCACCCCGCCCCTCGCCCGGAATCTATCTGGACAACTACACCCGCAACTTCCTCATCGATCACAACGTCGTCTGGAACGTCCCCAATGACGCCGGAATCCGCGTCAACGGCCCTTCCGCAGACTGCGACATCTATCACAACACGCTGTTCCGCACCCACGGGATCGGCACCTTCACCTACCGCCGTTTCGAGACCGATAATCCGGAACCCACCTTCTGGACCGGCAAGGATCACTACTCGTTCGACAGCCGCAACAATCTTCATCTCGATGGTGATCCCGCCCTTCAGCTCACCGCTCCGGACCGGTTCGACTTCACCCTCAAGGCGGGTGCCGCCGCCATCGACGCGGGCAAGATCATTCCCGGGATTGAAACCGAAGTCATCGGCAAGGCGCCGGATCTGGGTGCCTTCGAGCACGGCGGAGTTCCATGGAAGCCCGGCCATCAAGGCCACCACCCCGGGCAGCCTGTGGTGCTGAAAAAATCAACCCTCGAAATTGTCCGTTAGAACATCCCCGTGAAAGCCCTCATCCTCTTTGCCACCATCTCCGGTGTCCATGCTTCCGCCAGCACGGAATTCCTCGCCAGGCCACCTACCTCCGGAAATGCCATCTATCAGAACGGGTGGATCGACTTCGACAAGGACGGCGTCAAGTCACCCTTCGAAGACTCCGCCGTGCCGCTCGATCAACGCGTCGAGGATTTGTTGGGCCGCATGACGGTCGATGAGAAAACCTGCCAGCTTGCCACGCTTTACGGTTACCGCCGCGTCCTCACCGATCCGCTGCCCACCCCGGAGTGGAAGACCCGTGTCTGGAAGGACGGCATCGCCAACATCGATGAAATGCACCAACCCCCTTTTCCCCGCCCTCCGGTCTGGCCACCGGCTCTTTCAACGGCCTTCACACAAAAAGCCACGCAGCCGCAGATCGCCCTCCGCAGCGGCGTCTGGGTTTATCTTCCCGGGCAAGGCTCCTTCAGCAATTGGTTCGGAACAGTTTATACTCCAAACGGCAGCTTAAGCACAGATAGTAGCTTTTTAATCGGTTCGTTTCTCAGCGGAGGTGGGCATAGCCTTCAAAAAAGCACGGTAGTGCACGTGGTTCCCGACTATTTCGCTACGAATTCGCCAAGCGAATAGCATAATTTCTGGTCGGTCAAAATTCTCCTCCTCTTCCCTGCTACTCCGACAAGCATCTCACTGAGGGGAGGTGCTTTAGAATCGCCGCGCCTCCTAGTTACTCGGCATGACCGCCGCGGATGTCGTCGCGGTGGCGCAGTGAGTTTCACTCCACGGGAAAAGTGATGCCGTGGTAGTCGATCCGCCCGAAACGCGGATCGGCGCTGAACAGGCAGATTTCACGGCGTGTGGGCATCATCGCGATGGTGGATGCGCTGATGAGTTCCCACTCCTTTTTCCCGGGGATCCGATAATGGTAGGAGATGGGCGTGCTGGTAGGCTGCGTGAGTCCGGGCGTGTTGTGTATGTGCAGCCCGGCAGGCTTGATGGTCAGTTTGGACGCGCCGAGCTGGATGCCTATGTCCGCATTGGTCAGGTTCATGAAGAGCCAATCGCCTCCCTTGAATCCGGCCAGATCTTGGACTTTCGCATTGAAAACGAGATCTCCCTGCGGTTTGGGGAGCGGCATGAGGATGATGAGCGCCTTGCCCACCCCCTCGGCGACCTGTGCCTGTCCCAAGATCCGGTAGGCGACCTGGGCGGCGTCTTTGGGATCCGCTTCCTCCCGCACCACACGCAGGATCCCATCGCCCGGGATTTTGACCGGCTGGCTGACCGAGCGCTTGGAAAGGGTGACCTCGATGATGTCCTTGCCCGACATCACCTTGATGGGGTTCTCCACGCCTTCCGGTAAAGCGGTGTAGATGAACCATGCAGTCCGTCCTGACGCCTTGCGCGGGTCTTCCTTTTCTTCCTCGGCGGATAGCGGGACAACCGCGCAAAGCAGGAAATGGATGGCGAGGAGGGCTTTTCTCATGGGGATGGGGTGAGCTGAATCTCCGGGGCGCTGAGCCAGCGGAAGCTTTCGATCACGAACTTGCGCCCGAACAGGCGGTTCGTGGAGGTCAGGGCGGCGTTGTCGGAAAATACTCCGGACGCGCTCATTTCGCGGGCGGGCACCGTGGCGTCGTTGGCCGTATCGCAATACTCCGGCATGCGCTGCACCACCGCCTCGCACCATGCGCGGGCGATCACATTGCCTGCCGCATCGAGCGAATCCCCGTAGGCGCGGATGCGGAAGGTGTCGTCGCGCACGGAAAGGGTGTTGGCGATGGGTTTGAGAAGGTCCGACTGGATCACGTATCCGGGGATGCCCGCGAAACGGGATCCCGCCGCCGCCTCGGGGGTGGAGAAGGCATGGTCGCCGAGGTCTCCGGCTTTCATCATGAAGTCAGAGCCATTCTTGAAATTGTAATTGATCGAGCCCGATTCGGGCTTCGCATCGTCGTAGTCGATCGCGCTCTGCACGGCACCCATGGTGCCCAGGGCGTCGTTGGAGAGCCGACGGTTGACGAACTCCGCGAAGTTCAGGAACGGCCCGCGCGCTTTCACCTGCTTCACGCACTCCTCGGCGAGTTTCCTGAGCTGGGCGTCGTCCAGGAAGCGCACGCCGCTCCAGCCCGCCGCGCCGTCCGGCATGGTCACGCCTTTGGCCGGATTTTCCATTTCCTTGTCGGACACCTCGGTGTCGAAGCGGGACAGGCCGATGCGTTTGCCGGATGGGACATCGATCTTGCGGAGCGCACCGCTGTTGTCGCGATAGACCAGTTGCCGCTCGCGGATTCCGGCGAACAGGGCCTGCCAGGCGGCGACAGAGGTGCTGTTGACGTTGAACATGCCCTCGACCATCAGATGTCTCGCCGCCTTGAGGTAACCGTCCGCCGCCTGGAGATCGGCTTTCACCTGCGCCGATGAACGGTTGCCCGCTTCGTACCGGTAGCGTGAGTTCGCAAGCTCTCCCCCCGCAACCAGGCGGTCGAGGTTTTCGTTCAGGCTACGCGCCGCGCTTGCACCCGGCCGCGTTTGGTCCGCCAGCGAGGAAACGAAGTAATCGTCCCACAATGCATCGTTGAGGAGGAACACGTGATCCCAGTAGTCGCAGAAGATCTTGTTGTCGTTGTAGTTGATGTTGTCCAAGGGGAGCGATCGGTTGCCTGGATCCGAGCTGACGGAGTTATTGAAGTATTGGTAGATGCCGGTGCGGGGCAGCATCGGGTGCATGAAGGAGTTGCCGATACCCGGGCCGGTGACCCCGCTTTGGTAGGCCAGGGTCTTGACCACGCTGAAGGCATAGGAAGCCCTGCTGGTGTTGTTGCCGCCTACGCTTTCTATGCTCAGTGAGGAGTTCATCTGGCGGGGATCGCCCCAGCCCGGATTGATCCGCATGCCCGAAAATCCCGCCAGGCCGGCGACCGGCGCCGTGGGTAATTCCAGGGCCGGTGCAGCGGTCACTTTTTCGAACGGGTTCGATCCCGAGCCGAGGAAGGCGTTGCCGCCCAAATGCCCGACCACCTTGGGCATCTCCGCGGCGGACATCGGGCCGAAGTTCATCACATAGGGGTTGTCCACCCGCTGCGTGTGGGCGATCGTGTCGTTTTCCGAGATGTAGAGATTGCTCCCGAAATAGAAAGGCGGCGACTGGATCCAGTTGCGGGAACGCCAATCCTTCGCCCAGGTGATGCTTTCGTAATCGAATTCCGACAATCCCTTGATGACGAGCTGCGCGTAGGCGACGGGAACGGGATTCCTGTCGGAGTAGACCCAGCGGGCGATCTCGCCGGGGCCGGAAGGGGTCATCGAGGTGTAGGTTTGGGCAAGGTTGAACCAATCGATCTGATACATCACGGGGTAGTTCCAGTTGAAGGCAAGGCCGCGATCCGATCCCGCAGGGAGCCAGAAGGGGGTGTGGCATAGCGATCCCGGCGTATTTCCGTAGCTGACGTTTCCGCCCCAATAGGAGTGGCTGAACACCACCTTCACTCCGGTGTTTTCGGATTCGTTGCGAACGGCCAGTTGCAGACGGTCGCCGCCGTAAGCCAGGGGGTTGAAGCCGGGGGACAGGCTCAAGGGCGCTCTCTGGCCTCCGGTCTGCGGGCCGATGGTGGGGTGGGAAAACAGCCGGATCTCGCCGGGCTTGAATATGATATCCGAGCCGTTTCCGGAGCGCAGGAACGAGTGGGCGTTCCCTGTGGAGAGAAGACCCGGGGTAGGGCCTCTGGGGGGTGTTTCCCAAAAAGAGCTGCGACCCCATCGGCAGCACCTGGTAGGTCGAGCTGAGGCAGCCGAGGGCATTGTCGGGGATGCGCAGCTCGACGTTGTAGGGATTCCAATAGGTGTAAACGGGCGTGTAAACCAAGTAGAGGCGGTAGCGCAGATCGGTCGTGCTGGCAGGATTCACCCGCTCGCTCATCAGGCTGTAAATGAAGGTCAGCTTGGCGAGAACGGGAAGGCGGTGGTAGGCGTTATCGCCGAGCCATTGGCCCACGTTGGTCCGGTCACGGTATAGCAAGGGGATTTGCACGTCGGAATAAGGCTGCGAACCCGACCATTGGAGCGCACCGGAGGCACCCGTGCTGACACCGGCACCCGGCGAGGCCGCATCGCTGTTGTTGCGGTACATCCGGTAAAAATGCCGCATGTTTGTCCATGAGGCGAAATGGCGGTTCGTTACCTTGGGGGCTTTCGAAAGCAGATCCGGACTCATCGGGCGGATCGAAGGCTCCAGTCCCATGCCCGCAGTGTATTTGTAGGGCGCGGGCAGGGAGCTGTTGTCTTTTTCGAAAAGCAGGCTGAGGTCTTTTCTGAGATGACCGGTTCGCACGCTGGCAAGAACGCCGCAGCTGCGGTTGGTGAGGTCGAAAAAATGGCTCTGCACCTTCACTCCGTCGAGTTGCGCGGCGCGGAGGGTGTCGTAGGAGGCCAGTTTCTCGCCGATCAGGGCATTTGTATCGAGCGCACCGAGTCCAGGGAGTGCGCCGACACCCACTTCCGCCGTGTCGCCTTGGGAGGCTTGCCATTGGTCGGACGCAAGGTCGCGGGGCGTTTTCGCGCGGTCGATGATGGCCTTGTGATTCTCGGGGCTGATCCACCATGCGTTCCTGCCTTTCGCGCCGACGCGGGTCAGATACGCGCGGGTGACCTGCTCGGGCTGGCTCGATGCGAGGTCTTTTCCCAAACTTCCATCTCCGACCAGCACCACGGAGTTGGTGTCGTCCCAGCCACTGAGCGAGTCCGCCGCATTCACGTTGGATTCACTGCCCGGGGGCATGGAAAGCAGCCACCTGCGGAACATTCTATCGCGCTTCGGCGTGTAGGTTTCGCTGATCGGGAACGGGCTTTTTCCCGGCGGCGCGTATTCGGCGTTCAGCCAGTTTCCCCACGAATCATAGCTGGCAAGCCAGCGCGGCTGCGCGACGCCGTCGGGTGCTTCGGACTCCGGGTTCTGGTCGAAAATCGCGGCCTCCGCGCTGATCCGCATGTCCGGCCCCATTTCCTTCTGCAGTTCCCCGATGGCGATCATCATCGCGAGCCGCGCGTTCGCACGAGCCTCGGCCTGGGCGTTGCCTTGCGACGAGGAACGCAGCGAGACGGCGGAGAGGCTCAGCAAACCCACCGCCAGCAAGGTGAGCAGCACCATCAGGGTAAGGGTCGCCACCAGCGCGAATCCTTTTTCCGTATCCCTGATCAGGCGGAGCGGGGAGGCGAAGGAATGTTGCGAAGAATCCATCAGGAATCCGGTTTTGGTGGTTCCACAAACTCATCGACCGCACGATACGTGATCCTCCCTTTGACCGGTTCCACATAGAAAAAAACGTAATAGCGTGTCTGCACGCTCTTCGGCCATTTCATCGTCTTGATCATGCGGTTTCCCTCCGCCTCCTTTACCCCGAGACCGACCCGGTAGAAGCGCTCTTCGCCACCCCGCGGCGTCACCACCGTGCTCTTTCCCGGATTCAGCTCGAACTTCGCCGATCCCAGGAATCCCAGCACGGGTTTGTTCGCCAGGTTGAAAAAGCGAACGTCGCCCGCCCGGAAGCCCGGATCGTTGGCGGGCAACACCACAGGCGAAAAGCCGGGCTTGCCTGGATTCAGGAGCAGCAGGCAGATGAAATCCTTGCCCTCTTCCGGGAGTTTCACGGTCGCCAGCGAGGCACCCTTCGTCACCGACCAGACGCTGAAAACACGCGAAGGCGGCTCCTGCGCCGGGGAGAGGTTGTTCATCGGCAGATCGAAGGGGGCGGAGCGTGTCTCCGCGTTCGCCAGCGCCACCTGGCCCAGGTCATTCGGAACAGCCTGCGCCAGGAACCTTACCTCCACGCCTTCCGCGCCCTTGGGTTCGGCGGCGGAAACCACGCCGGTCATCACAACCGCCGGGATAACCCTCAACATCGTTCGCAACATAAGTCTCACAATCAGATTTCGTGGGGATTGAGCCAGCGGAATGATACGATCCCAAACTCCCTGCCGAATCTGCGATTCATGTCTTGCGTCAGGTCGGCCTGCGGGGTCGTGGCCTTTTCGGAGGGATCCACGTATTCCCGCCCGCGTTCGACGACCGCCTCGCACCACGCACGCGCCACGATTTGGCCGTCCGCCGCCTTCGCTTCGCCGTAAGCGCGGATGATGAAAGTGTCGGATCTGGCGGAAAGGATGGGGCCGATCGGGGTCAGGATGTCGGCTTGTTTCACCACGGAAGGGCCGCCGTAATTCATCGCCCCTTCCTCGGCTTCCGGGAATTCGAAGCGGTTTGCGACACTGTCCGTCACGGAGCGCCCGGAATTCTGCCGCTTGTTGATGGAGACGTAGTCGTCATCCAACGCGCTCTGTATCGCACCGGCGCGCGCCAGATCGGTATCCGTCCCAACCCTCCGGTTGACGAAATCCGCCAGGCTGAGAAACGGCCCCCGTTTCCGGATCTCTTTGACCAGCGCCCCGGCCAGTTCTTCGATTTCCTCATCGCTGAGTGTCCGCCGCCCGTTCCATTGTCCGGCGTCCATGTTCGCGTCGTCATCAATCACGCTATCGAACGGCGCCCCTATGTTCGCCACCGGAGTCGTTTTGTCCGCAGGCTTGACGGACTCGCCGCCGTTCTCGTTCCGGGTCACGATCTGCCGGTCACGCAAGGCGCCCAATACCGCCTTCCAAGCCTCCACCGAGGTGGAATTCACGTTGAACATTCCGTCAACCCGCAAATGGCTCGCGATCTCATCGACCGCCGTTTGCGTGGGAATCCCTCCGGAAAAAAGGCGACCCATAAGCGCATCGATCCGTTCTCCCGTGTCCACCCGCAGATAGCGGGCGACCGGCAGCGGCACGTCGTCCTCGAAAAACTCCCGCGCCACCTTCTCCTGGGTCTTTGCCTGGGGAAACGCAGGAGCAGGCTGCGGGGCGATGCCGGAGAGGAACCAGTCGTCCCACAGCTCGCGGTTCGCCAGATAGGAATGATCCGCCAGCGGATGCGGGTAGTTGGATACGTTGTGGACCGTCTTGTCCGGGGGGATCACCGACGGAGCCAGCGAGTTGCCGATCGCATGGGAGACCTGCGGTTCCAGGGGTAGAGTTGGTTGGCGAAGTCCGGGACCTTGTTCTGCTCCACCTTGGTGGACATGTTCCTGAAGGGCATGTTGAAGCCGTTGGCAAAGGAATGCTGGAAGGCGGCCAGGGAAACGATCGGCTGCCTCGGGATGGAATGGGTGGTGACGAAGCTGGAGCCGAATTCGGAACCGAGGCTGGATCCGAAAAATCCCTGGCCGTTGAACGATTCGTCCAGCGGGGCATCCAGCCAACTGGTGAGGCCTTTCAAGGTGCTTTCGAACGGCACCATGTCGCGCTCCCATTTCGCGAGATCGTAGAAATTGAGGCTGTAGGCCCGCGGATTGAAGCGCGCCAGGGTTCTTGACCCGGACATGTTCTCTTCCTCCGTCTTCGCAAAGTAGGAATGAACCATGAACGGAGCCTTTTCATTGATCAATGAGGCAACACTAAGCTGGCGGGTCATCGACGGCCCCTCGACAGTAGGATAGACCTCGGGATGCTCGTTGGCGCGGATGTCGAAAGGGTTCGGGCACGCGTCGCCCCTGGTTCTTTTCCCCCCGACCTGGACACGGGAATAACCGTAGCGGCTGTCCACCGACATGAACCCGTGGAGGGTCTGCCCCCTGCCACCCAGGTTCAGCCAGACGTGTGTCATGGCAAACGATCTCGAATTGCCCGCCTCGCTCCCCGCCCTCGGGACGACCCTGTAGGTGACCGTGTCAGAGGGTGATACCACCACGCGCTGGACGTTGCTGGCCGCGGTCAGTGAACTGGCCTCGGTGACCAAAGGCACCCGTGCGCCGCCCCCGTAGTTGAAACCTTTTTTCCCGTTGAATCCCTCCCAGCCTCCGACACTTTGTCCCCTCTGGTTGCTGGACAGGTCGCCATCCTGCGAGATTTTCAGGATTTCCCCGGGCTTCAGCGTGAGGGTTTCCGCGACCCCGGCATTCAGTTTCAGGAAATTCCCGTCATTCTTCCAGTTCGATGATTTGAGGATGGAGCAGCGGATCTCCGGGCCGCCGTTGACCGATACATTGATGTCGTAGGGGATCATCCAGAACTCATACAGGTAGTTCCATCTCAGGTTGCCGTTCAACAGTGTGCCTGGGGATGTCCACGGGCACATCCAAGGGATTCCAGAGCGTGACCACCGGATCGAAATTCAGCCATAGGATCTGCTTGCCCGGCTCGTCCGGATGCGGATCGGCCTCGAACGAATAGATGGTCTGGTAGTTGATCGTGACCGGGTGCTTGAACCGGTCCCAGGGGTCGGTGTTGAGTTCCGGTTGGGTGCGCTTGGTTTGCAGGTAGGGGGCGCTGGATGGAATCGAGCCGCCGGAGGTGTAGGACAATCCCCCGCCATACTTCAGATCCTTGTATGAATGGTAATAGCCCCAGAGTTCCATGAGATTGATCCCGACTTCGTTGAAGCCCGTCATCTGGCTCCGTGCCGTATAGAGCACGTTTGCAGGATCGCTCAGGTCGGGGGGCGCGGTGAAAGTCTCGAACTTCATCGAGAGATCCTTGCGGAAGCCTCCGTCCCTGACGTTGGTGAGCAGCCCGGAGGAGGAGTCGGTGAGATCGTGGAACAGCGGGCGCGGAGCTTCCGGGGATGAGGCGAGGAACTCCGCCTGCCTCCAGCCGGTGAGGCTCGGGATGCGCGGATCTTCAGGCGCGAGCTGGGAAAAGGGTTTCCCGGAACCCGTTGAGGCGATTTCCACCGCGTTGCGAGGCGCACCCTGCGTTGACGAGCGCAGCGCACCGAGACTGCTGTCCTTTGTTGCGGGCTGGGTCGCGATGGCGGCTTTCACCCCCTGATCACCCACCCACCAGGCGAGGCGAACCGCCTTGTCCCCGGTGCCGAATTTCGTCGCGGGAACGCTGACTTTGCCCTCGCCGGTGCCCAAGGTGCCCGCGCCGACCAGTTCCACCGAGTCCGGGCCACCCGCCGGGGTCTCTGCATCGGAAGGTGATTGATTCTCGCCGGAGACCAGCCAGGAGCGGAACACGGGATCGGGGCGGCTGTCCTGTGTGGCGGGCCAGGAATCGAAAACCCCGGTCCAGTGCCGCTTGCCGGGCGCGGAGGATGTGGTGGAGCCATCGCCTCCGGGCTCCGTGCGTTGATCCGCGGTGATCGAGATGCGCTGATCCGGCCCCAGCTGCTTCTGGAGCTCGCCGATGGCCAGCATCAGCGCGAGCCGGGCGTTCGCCCGGGCCTCGGCCTGGGCGTTGCCTTGGGTGGAGGAACGCAGCGAAACGGCCGAGAGCGAGAGCAGCCCCACCGCCAGGATGGTGAGGAGGATCATCAGCGAAAGGGTCGCGACCAATGCGAAGCCGCGGGGTTGGGCGGCTTTTGAGGTGAAAGGTTTCATTTTGAGATCGCTTTGTATTTATCCGGTAAAGACAACGTTCCGGCGGTTATTTGAAAAATCCACGGTAATCTTTCATTTCCTGCCAAAAAGGAAGCTCCACGGAAGGCGCGGGATGGCGAGCATGAATTGGCTGGACATCTGAACCGTTTTGGGGGGCAGTTGCGCCATGTCGAAGATCCGCATCCTCTCCGCCGCTGAGCAGGTGGCAGGCCATCTCCGGACGCAAATTTCCCGGGGCGAGCTCAGCGGGGAAATGCCGGGGGCGATCACGCTGGCCGCGGAACTGGGAGTGAACCACAAGACGGTGGAGACGGCGCTCGCGCAGCTCGAAGCCGAAGGGCTGCTGGTGGCGCGCGGTGCGCGGCGTTCGCGCGGGATCGCCACGGGGATGACAGGACGCGCGCGGCGCGGGCTGAAAGTGGCGACCATGCTCTACGAACCCGCCGATGCCAGGACCGATTACATGATCGAGATCCGCCACGAACTCGCGGAGGCCGGCCATTTCCCGTTTTATGTCAAAAAGAACTGCATCGAAATCGGCACCGATGTGGCGCGGCTCGCCCGGCTGGTGAAACAGGTCGATGCGGATGTCTGGCTGGTGCAGGCGGGAACCCGTGAGATCCTGGAATGGTTCGCCGGGCATTCGCAGCCGGCATTCGGGCTGTTCGGGAAATTCCGGGATCTGGACATCGCGGGCGCCCGGGCCGATGCATCCTCGGCCTATGACACGGCGGTGCGCCAGCTCGTGGCCTTGGGTCACCGCCGCATTGTCCTGCTCGCGCGCCCGCAGCGCAAGCTGCCCGCGCCGGGCTTGTCGGAACAGGCGTTCCTGGACACCTTGGAAGCTTGCGGCATCCGGGTCAGCGATTACCATTTCCCGCTTTGGGAAAACACCAAGGAGGGCTTCCACCGCCGCCTCAACGAGCTTTTCAAGCTCACCCCGCCCACCGCGATCATCACGGATGAAACCGTCCTGTTCGCCGCCTTGGAGCCCTTCCTTGCCGCACGCGGCATCCGGGTCCCGCAGGATGTCTCCCTGATCTGCGGGGATCCCGATCCCCACTTCGCCTGGCGCGAACCCACCGTCGCCCACTTCAATGCGGATAGCTCGACTTGGGTGAACCACGTCGTCCGCTGGGCCGCGAACATCAGCCAAGGCAAGGACTACCGCCGCAAGATCTACTCCAAGGTCGAGTTCGTCCCCGGCGGCACCATCGGGCCAGCGGGGAAGGGGAGGTGAAGCGGAAAGCCCGTGGCGCGATGCGCCACCGGGTTTTGGGAGAGGAAACGTTCTTCAGCATCTACCGGCGGCGGCGCAGGATAGCAAGCAGGCCGAGTCCGCCGATAAGTGCGGCGGAGGGCTCGGGGACAGCCGTGATGACGATGTTGTCGAAGACGTGAAATGTGCCATTCGCGCCACCAGTCCCGACCTTTCTTACTAACAAAACAGGATGAGTAACTCCAGCATTCGAAGGCGGAGGATCCGGCACCTACAGGGATGTGGTCGCAGTTGAGTTCCTTGCCATCCCCGAGCCCTCCTCTGCCTTACTCGGAGGGCTTGGTGTTCTCGCTCTGCTACGTCGTAGGCGCTAGGAGTGAGTTCATTGTTAGAAAATTCTAAGCGGCGTTCCGGCTACGGAGCGCCGTTTTTTTACCCCCGAAGTCCGGGGAGGTTTCGCAAACCACAAGGAGGCGAGTTAGTGCGCGATAAAGGCAAGTTGCGGTTACACTCTTTTCCCATGATGCCATTGTAAGAAAAACCATAGGAAGTGATGGCGGGCTGGCGAAGGAGGATGAGCGGATGACGGGAGTTTCGGGTTCGCTGGTGGTGCCGATCCTTTCGGAAAGCGGCGAGGTGCTCGGCACGCTTGGGGTTAGCAAGGTGACGCCCTATGAATTTTCCGACGCGGAGAAGGAGAGGCTCGCGGAGATCGGGCGGGAGTTTTGAGCCGGAATTGGTCATGGTGTTGAAGTTATCGCTCTGGATGGTGATCGCACCATGGGCGGAACTCATGGCGAATGTGAGCGCCGCGAAAGCGGGAATGAAGCGAGTGTTTTGTTTCATCGTGTTTTCTGGTGTTGAAAAACGAATACGCATCTCAGCGGGCAAGTTCATTTCGGTAAATAGCAGACGGGAGGCTATTGCCGAATCATCTTCATGTTATTTTCTGATCCTTTTTGGGGAGTAGGTTTAGGTGCTGCGTGTGTCCGCAAGGTTTTCGGGAAAGAGAACACGGATCCGACTTCGCCGCCTGCTTCGCTGAAGCTTGGAAGGCCTTGAAGACGACGACGGACAGGCGAACGCGGATGGACACGGATCAGATGGGGTGTGATTTTTTCCGGTAGGGCTGATCCGGCTCGGTCGGCCCATTTCCAAGATCAAACGCGCTGCTGACTTTGGCGGGAGTGAAATCACGGAACAAAAAGCCCGCCTCACTGCGGTTTCACTACCATTCCGGGATTACGGCTCCTGCGTTTTTGATCAGGGCCGACCGAGCCGGATCAGCCCTACCGGTATGGGATGAATCTCGCCTTGCGATCATCATCCACCGGAAAAAATCACGACCTATTCCAGATGGACAGGGCGGGGCGGGGAGGTCATTTTTCCGCATGAACAAACCGGAAGAAAAACTACAGGAAGCGATGGCGGAATTCGGGTGCCAGACGGGAACCTTGCACCGGGCGGAGGGGGAGTGGCTGCATCTGGTGGCGCAGGCGGGGGTGCCGGATTTTTTGTTAGATAAGATCAGCCTGATCCCGTTCGGGAAAGGGATCGCGGGGGTGGCGGCATCGACGCGTGAGCCTGTGGAACTGTGCAATCTCCAGCAGGATCTCGGCGGGGTGGCGAAGGAGGACGCGCGGAAAACGGGAGTCTCTGGTTCGCTGGCGGTGCCGATCCTTTCGGAGACCGGCGAGGTGCTGGGGACGCTGGGGGTCGGGAAAACCGAGCCGTATGAGTTTTCCGAGGCGGAAAAGGCGAGGCTCGCGGAGATCGGGCGGGAGTTTGTGGGGATGCTTTAGGCAGGGAGCGGCGGATCGGAATCCGCCGATGCCCATGGGAGGAGGATGATGGGTGCTTATGCTCTTTCCATCGACACTTCAAGGGCAGGGGGCGGATTTTTGATCCACCTCTCCATGCGCTGCCGCGATAGAATTTTTCTACCTTCGCTTTTTCTTCCCGCCGCCGACTTTTTTGCGGCGGATCGGCTTCGACGGAGAGTCGTCGAGCAGGGCGGAGTAGATGTAAGGGAAATTGGGGAGTTTGTGGCGGGGGATCTCGCGGTTCACGAAGATCTCGACGGATTTGGCGAAATCGAGTTCGTCGGCGGTGAGAATGGTAAAGGCGTCGCCCTCCGCCTGTGCGCGGCCGGTGCGGCCGATGCGGTGCACGTAGTCCTCGGCGTTTTCCGGGACGCGGTAGTTAATGACGTGGGAAACGCCCGAGACATCGATGCCGCGCGCGGCGACGTCGGTGGCGACGAGGATTTCATAATCGCCGCTCTTGAACCCGGCCAGCGCCTTCATGCGGTCGGTCTGGTTGATGTCGGAGTGCATGGCGGCGACTTTTACCTGGCCGGTGGTCTTGATCATCGCCGTCACTTCATCGGCCTCGCGGCGGGTGCGGGTGAAGATCATCACGGAGTGGTAATCGGTTTCCTTGAGGAGGGCGAGGAGCAGCTCGTCGCGCTGATCGATGGAGACGGGGTAGAAGGCGTGGGAGACGGTGGCGGCGACCTCGCGGCGGGCGATCTCGATCTTCACCGGATCGACAAGACACCATTGCGCGAAGGTCTGGATCGCGGCGGGCATGGTGGCGGAGAAAAACAAGGTCTGGCGGCCTTCCCATGGGCAGAGGTTCACGATTTTCCGCACCTGCGGGAGGAAACCCATGTCGAGCATGCGGTCCACCTCGTCGAGGATGAGGATCTTCACCTCGCCGAAGCGCATCGCGGCGCGGTAGAAGCAATCGACCAATCGGCCGGGCGTGGCGACGACGATGTCCGCGCCGTCGGTGAGCTGTTTCATCTGCTCGCCGAGGCCGACGCCGCCGTAAAGCAAGGCGACCTTCATGCCGGTGTGCTTGCCGTATTTCTCGAACTGCTCGGCCACCTGATGGGCCAGCTCGCGGGTCGGCTCGAGCACGAGGATCTGGGGTTTGCCCATCTTAGTGATTTTGGAAAGGGCGGGCAGCGCGAAGGCGGCGGTTTTGCCGGTTCCCGTTTGCGAAGCTCCGATCACGTCCTTGCCTTCGAGGATCACGGGGATCGCCTGAGCCTGGATCGGTGTTGGTTCGGTGTATCCGGTTTCCTCGATCGCTTCGAGAATCGGGGCGCTGAGGCCAAGTGTGTCAAATCCCATGAGGCGGCGGGTTTAAGCGGGCTTTTCCGTAGGGTCAAGGTTTTGATTGGATGGAGGCGTGGCGGCGGATTGCATCCGCCATGCCTGACAAAACCCGAGGAAGGCAGGGCGGATGCAATCCGCCGCCACGCTTGCTTTGTCCACGGCGCCGGGTGACAAGCGTGTTGGATGCGAAGCGAGGATGAGAAGCCCGATCTCAAGGGCGTGCTGTGGATGCTCGCCTCCGTCGTTCTTTTCGCGGCGAACACGCTTCTAATCCGCGCGGCCTCGGAGGTCTCCGGGGTGGGGGACGGTTGGATGGCGTCGCTGTTCCGGGGATTCATCGGGGTGGTGCTGCTGCAGGTGCTTTACCGAAAGGGCAGGGGGCTGGATTGGCGGCGGATGTTTTCCAGTAGGATGGTGGTAATGCGCGGCGTGATTGGCGGGGCGGCGATCATTTGTTTCTACATCACCATCGTGCAAATTGGCGCGGCGCGGGCGACGGTGATTAACCTGACTTACCCAATGTTCGCGACGGTGATTGCGGCGTTCTGGTTGAAGGAGAAAATCGGCTTGGCGAAGAGGGTATGGCTGGCGGTGGCTTTTGCGGGGCTGGTGGTTTTCCTCAGCGATGGGGAATCGGCGATAAAGCCTTCCGCCTGGGATCTGCTGGCGCTCCTCGGCGCTCTCGCGGCTGGCTGGGTGGTGGTCATCATCAGGAAGCTCCGCAACGACGAGCATCCGGCGACGATCTACGGCTCGCTGGCGGTCTGCATGCTGCTCATGGGGCTACCCTCGGTCGGAAAACTGCCGCAGCTTCCCCCGGCGGGCTTGGCTTTCCTTGCGGCGGGGGCGTTCGTGGTCACTTTCGGACAGTTGATCATGACCAGCGCCTACCAGCGGCTCTCGATTGCGCACGGATCATCCCTGCAGATGGCCTTGCCGGTCGTCACGGCGGCGGGCGCGTTCCTGTTTTTCGGGGAAACATTCCAAGCCCACGAACTCGTCGGGGCGGTCATCACGCTCTTCGCGATCTGGCGGGTGGCGGGGGGGAAGAGAGTGAGAAGTGAGAAGTGAAAAGCGGGCGGTGAGCAGAGGGAAGAGGCTCCCAATACCGGCTTGCAGCGTAGTCCTTGCATTGAACGCGAAGACGCGGCCTTGCGGTTAATCATCGTCCTCTCGCAATCTCCGCTCCCGCTGCAGAAGTTCCGGATTTCCCAGACCTCGCTCCTTCAGCCAACGCTCACAATCAGTATCAGAGACAGCGCCCTCGGAATACAGACAGGCGTGCTCCTGAAGAAGCCAAGGGTAGTTCTCGTAGGCGGCAAAAACCGCCCACCGCGCTTCCGGATTGGCTGCCAGGGTGAAAAGTCGCTTCAACTCTTCGTGACCCTGCGGAGGATCAACGATGATTTCAAAGCTCGCGATGTTGAGTGCGGCCATCAGCGACTCATTCCGTTCGCGTTTCCATGTTTTCGCGAGTTCACATATCAAAGCCCATCCCTCGTCCCGGAGTTCCGTTGTTGAAAGCGTGAACTGAAGTTCGTTCAACACCACGCACTGCAGGTGTGTCACCGGTTTGCCTTCTGCGAAACGAGGGTGCTTGATCCAACCCATGATTCCCGCCCAAAGCGCTTCCCGGGAGTGGGTGTCGTAGCAAGCGGCGGCGCACTGGTCTTTCAGCAGTTGAATCTCCGCTTCCGCCTGTTCCGCCAGTGTGTCGGGATCTTCCATTTCAACGAAAAGTGTGAGGTTGATAGCTGGCGGGGTGCCATATGAACTTCGAGTTTATTTACACCTCTCCGTCGCCATCGGTGAGCGAGAAAAGGTAATTGGAAACCCTCTCCACCGCCTAATCTTTGGACGGGATGACGGTGATCAGGAGTTTTCCCTCCTTTTCCGGACGTGCGGGATACATGAGTTTCACGCAGGATTCAGCGGCTTCCGTCACTTGTCCGATGCTGAACGGGTAGCCTTCCGGAACCTTGGCGGCGGCGGCATCAATGACGACCTCCATGTGCTGGCTTCCGTTCAAGTATGTGCCGGTAATTTTCACGCCGTAGAGGGAGACCAGGTTCACGTCGCCAAGCGTTTTCCGGACGTCGTCGCTGGCTGGGACGAAAGGTTTTGAGATGGCGCTGAAGCGCCACTCGGGGTCGGCGAAGTAGCTGACGATAGGCACGTCCGTGATGCGGATGGCAGGGTCTTCGTCGCTTCCGTGGAGGTAGAGCGGCTGCTTTACGGATCTCAGTGATAGCTGCGAGGCGTGGAGGGGAAGTATCAGAAGGGCGATGGCAGCGAGGGCTTTGATCATGGAAAGAGGGTGGGGATATCGGGTGGGGCTTGTCAGTCTCCGAGTTGCGGGAAGGCAACATTTGGAGTTGGCGTAATGGTTGCGCGTCACCGGATTTTCTCGATCTCGGAGATGACATGATCCAACAGGCTGCGTTTCAGGTGAAGGGTGGATCTTTCCGGCAATGATCCCAAAAGCGTGAGGACTTGCTTCTTTGTCCGCGACTTCCGGCGGATGGAGCGGACCAGGATGCCAATGGTTCCGTGGGTTTGGATTCCCAGGTTTGCCGCCGCCAGACGCGCGGCCGTATCGTCGCTCAGAAGGATGCCGGACGGATGCTCAAGCGCCACTCTCAGCGCTTCCCACTCTCCGGTGTGAAGGGTGAACACCTTTGCGATCGCTTCCAGCTCTGCGGGCACTCCGGCACCCGGCGCGACGCGGCGGAAGGAAATGCCCGCGGCCGCCAAGGCGCCGGGGCGATGCCGCTGAACTTCCACCAGCACCGCCTCGGGGATCAGGATTTCCGAGAAATCCGACAACAGATCCAGACAGCCCACCTCATCAAGATGGATCAGCGGGCCGGCGTCGCAGACCACGAGTGATGGCATTGTGTCAGTCCTTGCCATGGAGTCCCCAGCGCACGTCTTCCATCACAAGGCTTTCCGTCACGCGGGCGGGATGGGATTCGAGGAAACGGCGCAAGGCCTCGGCGAGCAGCTCATCAAAGCCGGTCGCCCAGCCTTCCTCGACGTAAGAACGCGCCCATGCCGTGAGTTCCGGCGGAAGGTGGGTTTGGATCGCTATGGTTTCCATATCCGCAAGCTAGCATGTTCCCGGATTTCCGGAAGCCATTTCCCGTCTGTGAGGCGGGGGCTTCAGCAAAGGGGTTGCAAACCCCTCCTGCATAGGGGAAGAACGGCGCGGATGTCCGCGAAGGCTACATGGAGGGTGAGTGCGGCGGTGATGCTGAGCCGCGTGCTGGGGTTGGCGCGGGAGATGATGTTCGCGGCGCTGTTCGGCGGAAGCCGGTGGATGGATTGCTTTTACCTAGCCTACAAGGTGCCGAATTTGTTGCGCGACCTCTTCGCGGAGGGGGCGCTGTCGCAGGCTTTCGTGACGACGTTTTCCAAAAAGGTGAAGTCCGACGGGCCGGAGCAGGCGTGGGTTTTGGCGAACCGGATGATGACGCTGGCGGCGGTGTTCATGGGGATAGTGACGCTGGTGGGGGTCGGGCTGGCGCCTTGGATCGTGGAGCTGCTGACCTCGCTTTCGAGGAGCGGGCAGACGGAGCGCGGCTACAATCCGGCGGAGATCTCGCTGATGGTGGAGATGGTGCGGGTGATGTATCCGTTCATCGCGCTGGTTTCGCTCTCGGCGCTGGTGATGGGGATGCTCAACGCGCGGGACGTGTTCGGAATGCCGGCGCTGGCGTCGTGCTTTTTTAACATTGGCTCGATGGCGGGGGGGGCGGCGATCGGCTACTGGATGGATCCGTCCTGGGGGCCGCGAAGTTTGGTGGGATTTTCCTGGGGCGTGGTAATCGGCGGGGTGACGCAGCTAGTTTGCCAATTTCCGGCGTTGCGGGCGGTGGGTTACCGGTTTGTGGCGGATTTCACATGGAACGATTCCGGCGTGCGGCAGGTGCTGCGGCTGATGGTTCCGGCGGTGATCGCGGCATCGGTGACGCAGGTGAACGTGCTGGTGAACGCGATGTTCGCCTATGGGGTGGGCGAGGGCGCGGTGAGCTGGCTGAACTACGCGTTTCGGCTCATGCAGCTCCCCATCGGCGTGTTCGGCGTGGCGGTGGCGACGGTGACCCTGCCCGCGCTGTCACGGGCGGCGATCCATAGTATCGGCGATGATTTCGGGCCGACACTGGCAAAGGGTCTGAAGCTGGTTTTGTTTTTGGTTTTTCCCGCGACGCTGGGGCTGGTGACGCTGGCGGAGCCGATCATTAGCCTACTCTATGAAAGGGGGCGATTCTCCGAGGAGGACAGGCAGGCGACGGCGGGGGCGCTGCGGGCTTACGGTTGCGGGCTGCTTTTTTACGCCGGGCTGAAGGTGCTGCAACCGGCCTTCTACGCGATCGAGAAACGCTGGCTGCCGATGATCGCAAGCCTCGTCGCCCTGTTCGTGAACGCCGGCTGCAACTACACCTTCGTGTTCATTTTCAAGTGGGGCCATGAGTCGCTGGCGCTGACGACGAGCATCGTGGCGAGCCTGAACTTCGTGTTTCTCTATCTTGCGATGAGGCATTACGCCGGGGATATCGGGACGAGGGGTTTGGCGGGCGCTTTCCTAAAAGTCGGCATCGCCGCATCGGTGATGGCCGGGCTTTGCATTGCGGCGGACAGGTTCCTTTTCACCGATCTGAGCGGGATGTCGGTTTGGGAAAAAGGGCTGTGGCTCGGCGCTGTGATCGGTGTCGCGGGAATCGCGTATCTCGCGGTGGCGAAGTTGCTGCGCGTCGAGGAGATCAGAGATTTCCTCGCGTTGGTGAAGCGGACGGCAGGGAGGTGAGTGGGGACAGGATATCCCCACGACGGACCCACCGACGCCGCAGCTATGGCGGGCAGACTGGGACTGCAAGTCCCAGCCACCAGGAAATGAGGGAAGACTTGCCTTTCGAGGCGGCTGGTCTTGAGGTGGGGGCGTGAACAAGGAAGGCAAGCTTTACGCCCTGCTCGCGACGGCGCGGATCGCGAACGTGCCGAGCGTGGTGAGCAACCTCGGGGTGGGGGTGTTGCTGGGGAGCTTGGAAACGGGCGGGAATTTCTCGTGGCCGTGGTTGCTGATGATCGCGGCGGTTCTGTTCTACGTTTCGGGAAATTTTCTCAATGACTGGGCGGATCGCGAGTGGGACATGGTGAACCGACCGGAGAGAGCCTTGCCGCGACGCTTGTTCTGGCCGCATGAATATCTGAACTTCGCCTGCGCGGGTATCGCGGTGGGAATGATCCTCGCCGCCATCCACGGATGGGGGGCTGTGATTGTTGCGGTGCTGCTTGTAGGTTTTATCGTTCTCTACACGAAGCTTCACAAGCAGGCGACCTGGGCGGTGATCCCGATGGGGCTGTGCCGCGCTTGCTTGCCGGTGCTGGGCTATGTGGGTGTGCGTGGCGGTATGGGTGGCTCGATGTTGTTTCCGGCGGCGGCACTTTTACTTTACATCATCGCCCTCTCCCTGAGCGCGCGGTGGGAATCGAAGGCAGAGGTGCCAGGGGGAAAAAAGCTATTGTCTCGCATGCTATTGTTGGCGGCGGGAGTTGTTGCCGCGCTGCTGCCAATGATGGTGATGCCTTTGGTCGGCTGGATCGGGATGACCGCGTTTTTCATGTGGATGGTGCTGTGTGTCACGAAATACCAATCGCCCGTGCCTGCCCATGTATCCGCGTTGCTGGCCGGGATTCCCTTGGTGGACTGGGTAACGCTCCTGCCGGTGGCGCTGATCTGGATGCACCTCTATAGGGTGGAAACTTTCGATCCGATATTTTCCATCGCCGTTTTCCTACCACCCGCCGCCTTTGTTTTGGGGCGGCTGTTGCAGCGAGTCGCGCCCGCTACCTGATGTGGATGCCTTAAAAAGAGAACCACGGAAAAACGCGAATGAACGCGGATAAGATGGGGTTTTGGATCCTTCTCGGGACGTTTCGAGAAATGCTGTAAGCTCCGACCATGTTTGGGATGATTATCCCTATCTCTTCATCCGTGTTCATCCGTGTTCATCTGTGTCCATCCGTGGTAGAATTCCACTCTTCCCTACTGTTTCTGATCGGGGCTTGATTGCGCGCCTTTCCCGCGCTCCATTCGGGATGTGAGCGGGATCGATGAGAAACAGGAGCGGTTGCTGGAGGAGTTGGAGCTTTTCCAGGACTGGACGGAGCGGTATGAATATGTGATTGGGCTGGGGAAACGGCTTGAGTCGCTGCCCGAGGAATCGCGGGATGAGAACCATCTGATCAAGGGCTGCCAGTCCCAGGTGTGGCTAGACGCGGAGAAAAAGGACGGGCTTGTCCATTTCTACGCCGACTCCGATTCGCTGATCACCAAAGGCATGATCGCGCTTTTCATCAATGTCCTCAACGGCGAGACCCCGGATGCGATCCTCACTGCGGATATGAGTTTCGTGGAAAAGACCGGCCTCAAGGAGCATCTCGCGCCGACCCGCGCCAACGCCCTCAATCTGATGGCCACACAGATGAAACAGCGCGCGCTGGCTTTCGCATAGGGGTGCGCATTGCCGTTGACGTTCGGGTCTTGCGGGAAGAACACTGCCGCCATGTTCATCGATCACATTAGGATTCTCGCGAAAGCGGGCGACGGCGGCGACGGCGCGGTCTCATGGCGCCGGGAAAAATTTGTCCCGCGCGGCGGCCCCGATGGTGGAGATGGCGGTAACGGCGGGAAAGTAATCCTAGTGGTGGACAACTCCACCGATACGCTGCGGCAATACCACTTCGACCCCAAGCTCATCGCCGAGGACGGCAAGCCCGGCGGGAAGCACAAGAAGACCGGGAAAAGCGGCAGGAACAAGATCGGCAAGGTGCCGCCGGGGACGGTGGTTTACAAAACGGACGCCGCGACGGTGAACGAGGCCGTTGAGTTCGAACGCAGCGATGAGGGCATCGACCTGGAACCCATCGCGGATCTCATTGAGGAAGGGCAGACCTTCGTGCTCTGTGAAAACGGCGTGGGCGGAGATGGGAATTTCAAGTTCCGCACCGCCACCAACCAAACGCCGACCGAACACACGCTCGGCACGCCGGGCCAGCAAGCGGTGTATTACTTGGAGCTGCGCCGCATCGCGGACGCGGGCTTGGTCGGTTTTCCAAATGCGGGGAAGTCCACCCTCCTAGGCGCGATCTCCGCCGCGAAACCCAAGGTCGGCTCCTATCCTTTCACCACGCTGCAGCCGATGATTGGGGTGGTGGAGTTCGGCGGATACCGTCGCTGCACGGTTGCGGACATCCCCGGGCTGATCGAAGGGGCGCATGAGAACCGCGGCCTCGGTCACGAGTTCCTGCGCCACATCACGCGCTGCCGGGTGCTGTTGTTTGTGTTAGATATGGCGGGCAGCGAGGGACGCGATCCGATTAGCGATCTGGAAATCCTGCGGAAAGAGATCAAGGAATACGACGAGGATCTCGCAAAGTTCCCGTGGAAGGTCATCGCCAACAAAATGGATCTCGAAGGCTCGGTAGAAAACCTAGAGATGTTCAAAAGCCGTTTCCCGAAAGTGGAGGTCATCGCGATTTCCGCCAATACGGGCGCGGGACTCGATGACCTCAAAGTGATGCTCGACAGCGAGGTTTCCCACAAAGCGAAGAAATGAACGCGGAGCCGGCCTTCATTCATTCCCCGGCCCCGTAGCGGACGACGGGCGAGTTCGCCCTTTCTGAAACGGCGAAGATCGATGCGCCGTCCCTTGAGAACGCAACCGACTCCGCCTGCTGCAGCCGATGCGCTCCGAGGAACTGCGGTTTTTTCGCGAAAGCGACCGCCCACGTTTGCTCCGCACCGCGCCGGAAAAGGAACACGCCGTGGTAAGTGATGATGGCGGCCATTCGGTTACAGGCGGAGATGTCGAGGCCGGTCGGTTGGTTCGCGAAAGGGATGGAGACGATGCCCGGAGTTTTTGTCGCCGTGGTGCCGATTTTCCGTGCGATGGCGTTTTTGGAGGGCAGAAGCGGAAGCTCATAAACACCCGGTGGATTGGTGCGCTTGCTGATCAGGATGACCTTCGCATTCTCCACATCCACCGCGACCGATTCGCAATCGCGCGGGCCGTCCTCGTAGGTGAAGGTGATTTGCCACAGGATGGGGGCTTTGCCGGAAAGGGTTTCGCCCTCCGCGGGCAGCGTCGGTTCGCGGATGATGTAGAGGGTGCAGGCTTCCCGGGTGGAGGCGTTGTCGCCGGTGTCGGCGATGAGGAGGTGCGGCTTCCCATCGAGCATGAACGCCGCGAGATCCTCCCAATCCTTGTTCACCGCGTCGGCCACGGTCACCGCTCCACGCGCGGTGCCGTCGGTGGCGGCGAGATGGATTTCGGGCGTGCCGCCGCTGTCATTGATCATCCAGAGATAACCTTCCGCCGAAGGCGACGCGGCCAGCCCCGATGCCTCGTTGACGGCGGGCGAGGTGAGCTTCGCGTCACTCGGCTGAAGCACAAAAGCGGGCTCCGCCGCAAGAGTGGCGGTGGCGAGAAGGGGGAAAGCGAAGAAGCGCTTCATTCCACGACAAGCTGGAGGCTTGAGGTGAAAATGCCAGAAATTTTCCGAGTCTTGCTCTTGCCGAAGTCGGGGCGGAGGGCTTGGATGGCGCGCCAACACAGCCCAGCAACACCATGTCCGATTTCCTCACCGTCTCCCGCGAAGCCCACGACCAGCTTGTCATCGCCGCCTACAAGTCGCGCGGCTACAACGATGAGGAGGCCGTGCTCGGCACGAAACTCGCCGCCGAGGCCGCGCGCCACGGCATCCGCACCCACCACGCGCTCAAGGCGCTGCATCTGGATCACCTTTTTGGCTCCGCCATCGGTGGTTGTGTTCCAGACGCAGAAATCGAGGTGCTGCCTTCCCGTTTCCCCGCTTCCGAAATCTGGAACGCGAACAAGAAACTCGGCCAGGCCGTCGCCTACCGCGCCATCGACCGCGCCATCGAACTCGCCGACCAATACGGCATCGCCCAGATCGCGGTGGACAATGCCTTCCACTACCTCTGGGGCGGCGGCTACGTGATGGAGGCCGCCGAGCGCGGCTACTTCGCCTACACGAACTGCACGTCCACCCTCGCCGAGGTCGTTCCTTTCGGCGGGAAATTCCCCACCCTCGGCACGAACCCGCACTCATGGGGCATTCCCTCGCAGGGCGCGAACGGCTTCCCCATCGTGATGGACTGGGCCACCGCCACCGTGGCGATGGGCCGCGTGCAGGCCTTGAAACGCGAGGGCAAACAGCTTCCGCCCGGCGCCGCCGTCGATAAGAACGGCCAGCCCACCACCGACCCGAACGAGGTCGCCGCGCTGCTCCCTTTCGGCGGCCACAAAGGCTACGGCATGTGCCTGCTCAACGAAATCTTCGGCGGCCTGATCGGCGGATCGCTGCCCACCATCCGCGGTCGTGAGAACGCCGATAAATCGGAAAAAACCACCATGGCGTTCTATTTCCACGTCATCCATCCCGATGCGATCTCCGGCGGACATTTCGCGAAAGGCCGCACCCAGATCGAGAACCTCAAGGCGGTGCTCGACGACATCCTCGGCCACGGCAACGACAACGCCATGCTCCCCGGCCAGATCGAAGCGAACGCCCGTAAGGCCTCCGACGCGGCGGGCGGACTCCAATTCACTCCGGCGGAAATCGCCGAGTTCAACGAACTCGCTCGCGAGCTCGGAGTAGCGGAGCTGGTGGGGAAATGATCGTCCGGAATCTACAGATCAGGTGATTCGGATTTCACTACCGACTACATCGATCCACATCGCTGTCCCGGAGGCAACTTCTCCGGAAAGCAGTTTCCTGGAAATCAGCGTTCCCAGCAACTGATCCACCGCCCGTTCCAGGTTCCTCGCGCCGTGTTGCTCGCTGTAACCTTCCCGGAGGATCAGTTCCTCCGCGCTTGCGGTCAGCTCGACCTTTATGCCTTTGTCCGCGAGGCGCTTGTTGAAATCATCCATCAGTTTCCCGAGGACTTTCCGCGCCGTCTCCATTCCCAGCGGCTTGAAATGAACCGATTCCCGGAAATCGCACTTCTTCCCCTGCGCATCCGTCAACGTGCCTTCATCGAAAATCTGGAGAAACAGATCCAGCACCTTGGGATGCGCTTTCTCGATCTCGTCGAACAACACGATGCTGTAGGGATGCGTGCGGATCGCGTCACTGAGTTGGCCGCCCTCGGCATGGCCGACGTATCCCGGCGGTGAGCCGATCAGTTTGGAAACGCTGTGCTCTTCCATGAACTCGGACATGTCGAAGCGGATCAGGCGCCGCTCGTCGTGAAACGAAATCAAACCTCACCGCCGCACAAGCCTGATCCACCAGATCCAGCGCCTTGTCCGGCAACCTGAAATCCGGCAGATACCGGATCGACCACTCCACCGCCGCCCGCAGCGCCGCTTCTTCCAGCGCCACTCCGTGTGATACTACCAGAGCAACGGCACCCCATAAGCTGGAAAATCCTCATCACAAGTCACAATCGTTAGCCCTTCAACCAGTGCCTGAGCGATAATCAGTCGATCAAATGGATCGCCATGATGTCGAGGCAACGTGATCACAGCCTCATAATGCTCCACGGCAGGTGGCAGAAATACAAAGCCGTTGGCTTCAAGCACCCCGGGAAAAATCACACTGTAATCTGTCTGAAGTTTGAGTTTGCCGATGCTTACCTTGATCGCCGTCTCCCAAGCCGACGCATGGCTGACAAAGCGTTCGTTCGTTTCGTCCTCCATGGCGGCTCGTGCTTTCGGACTCAGGATAGGATTCCCTTCGCAAAACCACAGCAGCGCGTGCGTGTCGATCAGCAACCTCATGCCATATAGTCCTTGAAGTCCTCCAGTGGCTCATCGAAATCCGGGGACAGCGAAATTTTCCCACGCAAGCAGCCGAAACCTTTCAAATTTTCAAGAGAACCCGCCATCCCACGTTCCGCCGCCGCACCGATAGGCTCCAATTCCGCCCTGATTCGGATGGATTGGTGCTGCCACGCCTTCGGCAGCGGCAAATGCAAGGTGCCGTCTGCATCAGGTTCGATCACCGTGGAAATCAAGTTCATGCCGCTGAAGATACGGAAATCTTCGGCTTTGTAAATGACTCAAGCATACCGCTCAAAGATCCCGGTCTTCCCGACTCCCGGCTCGCCCACAAGGATCAAATTGCTCTTCCGGCTTTGCAGCAGGATCTGCGTGATCTTGAGCATCTCCTCCCGGCGACCGATCAATGAGAGAGATGAGACTCCGAAAGATTCGATCCCCTGAAAATACTCCACATCCGCACCATGGCGTATGTGTCCAATTTGCAGTATTCCAAGAGCAGATGTTCGATTTCCTGCTTCCGTTCCAGCGTGGTTGCGGGGTTGATTGCTTCCTTGAAGGCTTCGATAGCCATATCGCCGTTCTTGACGCCGTCAAGTTGGGCATATGAAAGCTCAGGGCAGAGGGCGGGCAGCACGGCCTTGATGCTCCAGCTTCCGTGTTGAGTGGGATGGTAGTAACGATTTCTGGCTACAGGCAGGAGATCCACGACTCTTTCGATGATGGCGTGCAAGGATTTTGCGAGTTCCGGAAAACGGGCGGCCAGTTCTCGAATACGAGAAGTTTCGAATGAAGCGTTGTAAGCGAATACTGGGCCTTCTTGTCCACATTGATCGATCAGGGATTGAGCCAAGGCTTCAGAGGGATCCGTGCCCGTGAGATCGAGGAATGCATCATGAAACAGGTTTCCTGCCTCATCAATACGGTGGAGACTGAATTGAAATGGAATCTGCTGATAAGGTCGCGTGCCCTTCCAGATCGGCACTGCGAAACTGGCGGTTTCAAAATCGAGGAAATACGCGGGAAATCCCAACGTTGCGAGATCGGCGGCCGCTCCCTCGGCGTCGAAGAAGGTCTCTCCAGTCATTGAGCATTGTTTGACCCGCCTCTGTAGAGGGTTGAGCAGATTGTCCGGTATATCCCGAATGTCTTCGTATCTGTCCGCCTCGAATTGCTCTCGCTTGCGGAAATGCAGATTGGGCAAAGATTTCAAAGGGAAGTCAGGATGTGTCGTGTGCCGGTTGCAATAGCTGCAGAAACCGCAGGTGAATGGTTTCGTGCAATGAACACCAGTTGTAATTACGGGTTCCTCAGGTAGTGCCGCGACTAACTGCGCTTCGGCAATCCATTGCTTCACTTCTTCACCACGGGAAAGTGTTTCCTCGGTGAGATCCACTTCCCGGAGCAGTCCCCGGTAGTCCCCATCGCCTTGATAGACGAAGGCGTTATTGATGTGAGCCAGCAATACGGACGACAGGATCAAACCGGAGGAAACAGCAATGTGGGACTGCACCGCGATGTCATCCTTATGATAAAGCGCTACGCCGGTTGATGATTTCACCTCAATCATCCGCCAACGGAGGGTGCCATTGGAGAAATCCGGAAGCATCACATCCGCGTAAGCCAGAGCGCCCTCGATCTTCAGCCCCGCCTCGAAAATTGGCGAGTTTCCTTGGGTCAACAAGATGGCGCTGCGAGCGAGCGCTTGACCATGACCGAGTGCTTCGATGTCTATGGTGACTCCAATGCCTTCCGGATCGTAAATCGTTCTGGAAATATCACCGACCTGATATCCGATTTTGAAAACCACTTCGGATGCCGAATCGTCACGTAGTTCTGGCTTGTGAAGCTCCAGCCACAGCCGCTTCGGGCACTGGCGGAAGGCGATGATCCTAGACTTGGAGAGGTTTCTCATGGTGGATTTTGAAATCTCTACTCGTCGCGAAGTAGTGACACGGTCCGAGGGCGGAACGTGTTGACGAAGCGGTTGACGACATCGCCAAGCCATGCCTGTGCCTCATTGCGATATTGGGGCAGTATGCGGTCGCCAAATTTATGCCATACCGAAACCCCCTGGCCTTTATCATTGCGAGACCATTGGAGTTGGTGGCCAATTTCTTCTTCGATCAGAGTCTTGTCCGCCAAGAACGCATCATAGATCCGGTCGCCAACCTGTTGCCGTGGCAAGTTTAGATAAACGCCTACGGTGCCGCCCATGTCACCTGCAACGGCAGCTATCCGTCCTCCCGATTCCTTCGGCATATCGAAGAACTGGTTCGTCCATGTGGTTGGCTTTTTTATGGGCTGGCTTTGATCATCAAGAGGGAATTTCTCCATCCATTCTTTCCAGAATTCACTGAATTTTTGGCGTTGTTGCTCAAGATCCGGGCGCGGCATGCTCTCGGTTTGTTCGCCTTCTAATTCCAATTCAGCCTGATCAATCTGACCGCCACGGAGATCAACGACGATCCGTCGGATGACCTCCGAATGTGCTAGAACTCGCGACTGGACGAGGTGCGTGCCATCGGGCATTCGGTAGATCGCCATCTCGACGAGGCCGAAGGTGAAATGCAAGGTCCCATGGTCCTCGATGAAGTTAGTGATGGCACCGACGTTCTCGCGGATGCCGTCACCTGCTATCAGCAGCAACAGATCACCACGCCGGAGGCTTCGCGAGACGGAGTCGATAAACTGAGCCTCATCCAGTTCGGCATTTTGCGCACGCACGACCTCAAACAGTGACTGCGCCGCACCCTGATCACGACGCCGAGTTGAACGTATAGCCGCATCGAGCGTCTCATAAGTCCAGTGGCTCAGCTCCTTGGCGTAATCCAGAATCTGACCGATCACTTTCCGCCGTGCTTCGGGGTTGCGCCAAAGTTTGGCTTCAAGAACCGCGATTCGGCCTTCTCGCGTCACATACAGAACGTCAATCGGGCCAACCGGCGTCTGCATCTCCCGGCAGATCGGGATCAGGCCGGAGAACGCCGGATTGATTTCAGCGATGGGCAGCGATTCAGGATGTTTGTAGAGAAGATCTTGCAGCCAGTCTTCGCTGTAGGCGCTTGTTCCAGAATAGCCGGTGAGCGGAACTCGTTCGAGTAGTACATTCGGACCAGTAGCGGATATGAGGATCGGTAGTGGATGAGAGCTTGCCATTATGGTGAGTTGGATAAAGAAAGTGGAGATTTGCTTCTTGAATGATTTTTTCCAGAATAAAGGGGACTATTTGGGGCTCTTGAGATGCTGAAAAGGAGAGGAAGACTGTGTGCGGTTTGGATTCATATCCCACCCTCCATTTCCACACGCACGATGTCCGCGAGTTGTTTGGCGGATGGGAGGTTCATGGGGTAAAGCTGAAATACTGAAAGCTGAAACGCTGAAATGGGTAGGGAGATTGGAGATTCGGGGAAGAGGCGGGGGATGGTTGGTGGGTGGATTCGGTGTCTGTGATTGGGGAATACGGTTGAGGCGGGAAATCGTCAACTTGGGTGGTGGAAGATTGAGGCGAGACGCCTCTTGGACGGCTTGCGGCTGGACGCCACAGCCACTTTTTGGAGCATACGACGGACTGGCGCGGTGGATTTTGAATCCGTCAGTCATGGGATTCTACTTGTTTTGGGGATTCGGGAGGAAGGTCGCAAGCCAGCTCGGCTTCGATTTCCTCGATGGTGGGCAGGCTGCCGCGCAGTTCCTCGGGGAGGGATTCGGTGAGTTGGGTCTGCCAGGCGGCGACGGCGATGGATTGGTCCAAGCCGCGCAGGGCATACTCGGCGACGAGCTTGTTCTTTTTGATTCTTTGAAAAGCTGGGCGGCCATGTCCGAGTCTGCCGGTGGCATGGTGAGGGCGAAGTTGTTCTGCGCCTTGCCAGTGCGGAGGTGGAGCTGGCTTTGGATCTGAATTTCCAAGATCGCGCGGCTCCAGCCATGGGTGAGGGTTTCGCGGATGTAGAAATCGCGTGCGGCGGGGTCTTTGACCATTTGGATCAGCCGGATGATCTGGCCCCAAGGCAATTGCGAAACAGGTTGTTTCGCAATTGGGCCATCCGGAAACGCCTCGGCAAAGAGCTTCATGGACAGAAGGTTGCGCGAGGACAGGCCACCCATGTCAGGGAAGGCTTCCTGAAGGTCGGCGGCAAGGCGGTCGATGACTTTGGCTCCCCATGTGGCTTCCTGCTGGCGGGCGAGAATGATTTTCCCGGTGTTCCATTAGGCTTCGATCACAATGGGATTAGCCGCGAGAATGGCGCGGATGCGGGCGTTGCGGAGGTGGGTCTTGATCTCCTGAAGCGTGGCGACGTAGGTCTCCGGTAACGCCGAGGCAGGTGGTGCCACCGGAAAAATCGCCCCGGGCCGGGTGCGGCCCCGGGAAAGGCAGGGCTCTTCCGATGGTTTCGGACTGGGCTTGCGGGGTTTAGATGCCATATTTATAGTTCGGAAAGGTGACGATCATGGGTGGATTGCGACTCATGGTTTGGGCTTTGGGAGCGCGGCCAGCAGTTTCCCCGCATCCGCGAAGCGGGCTTTGGGGTTGCGGACGAGGGCTTGGTCGAGGACGGCGGCGAGGGTTTTCTCCAGTCCGGGCATGCGTTCGCGGAGGGGGACGGGGTTTTCGTTGAGGATGATGTCGATGGGGTCGCGCTTGGGATCGAAGCGGTAGGGGAATTTCCCGGTGAGGAGCTGGTAGAGGGAGGCGGCGAAGCTCCAGACATCGGAGACGGGTTTGACGTTTTCAGGAGGCCGAGGGTATCCAGGCCCGCGAAGCCCATGGATTCGAGTTTCTCACGGAGAGCGGTGATGGCGGCACCGGCGAGCTTGTGGGCGGCCTGCTTTGAAATGCCGAGTGAGCTTCCGATTTCGCTGTAGCTCTTCCCGTCGCGGCTGCCTTCCGTCACTACGCGGAGGCGCGGCGAAAGACCGCTCATGGCGATTTCGAGACGTTCACGGGATTCGTGGATGGCCGCGTGATCGGCTGGAGGGCTGACGGGCGAGGGAATGCCGTGGACGCGGGCTTCGGCGGTGGTTGCGCTGTCGCTGGCGACGGGTTCATCCAGGACGTATCCGTGGTGGCGATGGTGGCGCTTTTGTCGCTCGTAAAGATCGCACAAGGCATTGCGCATGGCGTGGGCGGCGTAGGGTGTGAAGTCGCCCTTTTCCGGATCGAAAAGAAGCGCGGCGTTGGCGAGTGCTTCTTGGGCGGATAGTTCGATCTCGGCGAATGGCAGTCCGGGAATGTTCCCGAACTCCCGGGCGATCTTCGCCGCGAGGGGTAGGAGTTCATTCACCCGCTGTTCCATTATGGCGCGAAACTAACAACTGCCGCAGGCTGTGACAAGTTGTTCGCTTGGGGGAACTCAAAGCCGCAGGTTCGGATCGATGTCGCCATCCAGCGCATCGCATTTCCCTGCGAAAAATCTCAGCAACCCGGCGAAACCGATCATCGCGGCGTTGTCGGTGCAGACGCCCGGCTTCGCCACGGCGAGCTCGATGCCTTCCTTTTCGCAGCGAGAGGAAAAGGCCTCCCGCACGGCGCGGTTCAGGCTCACGCCCCCGGATAGCCCGATCACTTCCGCGCGGACCAGCTTCGCGGCGCGCATGGTTTTCTCCACGAGCACATCGACCACCGCGGCTTGGAAAGACGCGGCCACATCGGCCACCTTTGCGTTCGGATCCTTCTGCAGGGTGTAAAGCACCGCCGTCTTGAGCCCGGAGAAGGAAAAATCCAGCTCTCCGCCCTGCATCATGGAGCGGGGGAAATCATAGGCGCGCGCGTCGCCGTCCTTCGCCACCTTCTCGATCTCCGGGCCGCCGGGGTAGGGGAGGCCGAGCATTTTCCCGACCTTGTCGAAGGCTTCGCCCGCCGCGTCGTCGCGGGTGCTGCCCAACTGTTTGTAATCGCCCGCCGCGCGGACATTCATCAGCAGCGTATGGCCACCTGAAACGATCAGCCCTACATGTTTCGGCACCGCCGTCCGATCCATGAAAGGGGAAAGCAGATGGCCTTCCATGTGGTTCACGCCGACGAAAGGTTTCCCGGAAACGCAGGACATCGCCTTCGCCGCCGTGCTGCCGACCAGCAGCGACGAGGCCAGCCCGGGGCCCATCGTCGCGCCGAAAACATCCACGCTCCCCATCCCGATCCCCGCTGTTGCCAGCGCCTTCTCGACGAGCGAGTTGAGGTTCAGCGAGTGGCTGCGCGAGGCCACTTCCGGTACTACCCCGCCGTGCTCGCGGTGTTCCTCGATCTGAGAGGCCACTTCGCTTGAAAGCACCTCCGCCGCGCCGCCCGGCTCGCCGCGCAGGATCGCCACCGCCGTCTCATCACAGGAACTCTCGATCGCCAGGAAAACCGCCATGCGCGGATCATCCACGCCCGCCGCGTTTTCGGCAACAGGAGACTGGATTTCCTGCCTGAAACAGCCCTTGCCAGCTCAAATATGTTAACGCAGCTTGATCGCGTGAGAGGTTCCCCGTTGATACGCACTTTCCTGATCCTTGCGGCGCTGGTCGTTTCGGGGATCGGCTTCGCGCGTTTGACTCAGAAGGGTGTGGAGGTGAGCGGTGGGCGGCTCGCGGAGATTACCGAGACATCGGAAAACGAACGCATACCAGCGAAGATTTATCTCAGCCTTTCGCGCCCTGTGGGGTTCCTCGAATTAAAGATCGGGGATGAAAAGATCGGGTTAACCCGTGCCGAGCAATGGGACTTTGTAGGAACCGCCGCCATCGATTTTTCCAGGCCGATAGTGACTTTGAACACCATGACAGGCGATCCAAAGAAAACAGGAGTAGCCCGCATGTTCGCCAAGATGGTCGTTGAAGCCGAGGGCAAAGAGACGTTCACCCACGTCTTCGATTCGGACGGGGACATTGATGATTTCGTGGAGCTGCCATTTTGAACGCGGAAACGGAACATCACGATTGCTGCGCGCACCACGGCCATCACCACGAGCTGGTGATCGCGGGGCTGTCGGTTTCCTACCGCGATATCCTCGCGCTTAGCGGTGTTTCGATGGCGACCTCCTGCGGCAACCGCGTGGCGCTGATCGGCCCCAACGGCGCCGGGAAATCGACCTTGCTGAAAGCCATCGCCGGGCTGGTGCCGAAAAGCTCGGGCGAGATCCGTTGGCGCGGGACGGCGGTGCGGAAATGGTCGCGCGAGTTCGCCTACCTGCCGCAGCGCGAGGAGGTCGATTGGTCGTTTCCCATCACCGTGCGCGGGCTGGTGGAGATGGGACGCTACCCGCAGACGGGCTGGTGGCGGAAATTTTCCGGGGACGACACGCGGGCGGTGGACGCCGCGCTCGATTCGCTGAACCTGAACGAGCTCCAGCACAGGCAGATCCGCGAGCTTTCCGGCGGCCAGCAGCAGCGGGCCTTCCTTGCCCGCGCCCTCGCGCAGGAGGCGCATGTGTTTCTGTTAGACGAACCTTTCACCGGCCTCGACCGCAACGCCGCGGTTCTGCTCGCGGATCTGCTGAAGAAGCTCGCGGGCGAGGGCCGGCTCATCATCGCGTCCCACCACGAACTCGTCTCCGCGCCCGATCTCTTCGATGAGGTGCTCGTTTTGAACACGCATCAGGTCGCGTTCGGGGCGGTGACCGAAACGCTGACCCCGCAACTTATCGCCGATACCTTCGCGATCCCCGTATGATAACTACGGATTTTTACCGCGAATGGACGCGAATGGACGCGAATAATAGAATTCTGACTCAATCCTTGATTGGTGTCATAGCTCGTCACAAGGTTCTTAAATTGGCGTCCATTCGCGGTTACTTTTTAAGCATCGCATTTTATGATCGAAGAACTGTTAGCTAGTCCCTTTTACCAACGCGCGCTCGCGGCGGCGGCGTTCATCGGTTTCACCAACGGCTTTTTCAGCGGCTTCGTGGTGCTGCGGCGCAACGCGCTTTCCGTCTCCGCGCTGTCACATACGATGCTGCCGGGGATCGCGGTGGGCATCCTCGTGACCGGCGTCTTGAGCCAGTGGAACGCCTTTTTCGGCGCGATGTTCGCGGCGTTGCTCGTGGGGCTGGGATCGGTGGCGGTGGCACGGGGGAAAAGGGTGGCGGAGGGGACTTCGCTGGCCGTGCTCTACACTGCGGCCTTCGCGGCGGGTGTGGCCATTTTGCCAAAACTCGATACCCGCTCCGAGCTGGAGCACTGGCTCTTCGGCGACATCCTTGCGGTCGGCAACATGGATCTGTGGATCGCGTTTTCCATCGGCGCGGTGATCCTGCTCGCCACGAATCTGCTGATGCGTCCGCTGCTGCTCACGCTCTTCGAGCCGAACGTCGCCGCCGCGCAGGGCGTGCCTGTCAGAGCGATGCAATACCTCGTTTTCGGAATGCTCGTGCTCGCTTTAGTGTCATCGTTGCAGGCCGTCGGCTGCGTGCTTTCCGTAGGCCTGCTCGTCACGCCCGCCGCGACCGTCTCCCTGCTTACCGACAAAACCTCGGCGTTGTTCTGGGGCGGGGGACTGATCGGCGGGGGCGGCTCCATCGCCGCCGTGATCATTTCCGGCCCGCTTGGAATCCCGCCCGGCCCGGCCATCGTGATCCTTTTGGGGCTGCTCTTCATTTTGGCCTACCTCTTCAGCCCGAAATACGGTCTTCTCTCCCCGAAATTCCTCCGCAAAGCCCAGCCATGAACGACCTCCCCGAACAGCTTTCAGCCGCCGTCGCCAGCGGAACTCTCCTCGAATCCGCCCAACAAAACATCGAATCCCTCCTCGCCGGAGCCGCCAGTGACCTGGCGATGAACACGATCAAGGAACTCGTCGCCGCCGGGAATTTCGCGGAGCTCAACGACCGCTTTTTTAAGACCCTCGCTTTCGGCACCGGCGGCCTGCGCGGCCGCACCATCGGCCGGACGGTGGCCGCCACCGAGCAGGGAAACGGCGGCCCGAATGGCAGGCCCGAGTTTCCGTGTGTGGGCACCGCAACGATGAACTACTACAACGTCTCCCGCGCGGTGCGTGGGCTGATCGCATACGTGAAAGCCTCCGCCGGTGAGGGGAAAAAGCCGTCCTTCGCCTTCGCGCACGACACCCGCCATTTCTCCAAGGACTTCGCCGATTTCTGCGCGAAGGTCTGCGCCGACCTCGGCTGCGATGCCTATGTCTTCGATGGCCCGCGCTCGACCCCGCAGCTTTCCTTTGCGGTGCGGCAACTCCGCTGTGATTCCGGAGTCGTCATCACCGCGAGCCACAACCCCTCCCACGACTGCGGCTTCAAGGCCTATTTCAACGACGGCGCGCAGATCGTCGAGCCGCACGCCTCGGGCATCATCAGGGAGGTGAACGCGATCACCAGTGAACTTTACGATCCGCTTCCCGCAAAGCGAGCGCGGCGAGGTGACCACCCTCGGCGCGGACTTCGATGCCGAGTATGTCGGGTTGCTCAAAACGCTGCTGCTCCAGCCCGGCCTGCTTGAGACATCGCCCGCGAAAATCGTTTTCACGAACCTCCACGGCACAGGCGGCCACATCAACGTGCCCATGCTGCGCGACCTCGGCTTCGAAGTTCTAACAGTCCCCGAGCAGGACTTGCAGGACGGGCGTTTTCCCACCGTCGATTCGCCCAACCCCGAGAACGGCCCGGCGCTCAAGATGGCGATCGACCTCGCCGACAAAGAAGGCGCAGAGATCGTCATCGGCACCGATCCGGATGCCGACCGGATGGGTGTCGCCGTGCGCGATGCCGCCGGGAAAATGGTGCTCCTGTCAGGCAACCAGATCGGCTCGCTGATGGCATGGTATCGCCTCAAAACCATGTTCGACCTCGGCTGGCTCACCAACGCGAACCGCTCCCGCGCCGTGCTGGTGAAAACTTTCGTGACCACCGAGCTGCAGGCCGCCATCGCGGATTCCTTCGGCGTATCCCTCGTCGATACGCTCACCGGTTTCAAATACATCGCCGCGAAGCTCCGCAAATACGAGGACGCCATCCCCGCCGACAAGAAGGGCGACTACCGCTCGCTCTCCGAGGAACACACGCGGAAGCTGCGCCTCGAGTTCTCGCGCTTCTTCGTCTTCGGCGGCGAGGAAAGCTACGGCTACCTCGGCTCCGACGCCGTGCGCGACAAGGACGCCAACGGCGCTACCCTCATGTTTGCCGAGGTCGCCGCCTACGCGAAATCCCTCGGGAAAACCCTGCCGGAACTCCTCGACGAGCTCTTTGCCGAGTTCGGGTATTACCTGGAGATCGGGAAATCTCTCACCATGGAGGGAGCCGATGGCGCAGCGAAGATCCAGGCGCTCGCCGATTCCTACGCAGCGAACCCGCCCGAGGTGATCGATGGCTCCGAGGTCACCCACTTCCGCGACTTCGCCGCCCAGGACATCTACGACCAGGAAGGCGACCTCCTGCCCAAGGAGAAAATGCTTTTCTTCGACCTCGCCGACGGTCGCTTCTTCGCTGTCCGCCCCTCCGGCACCGAGCCGAAGATCAAGTTCTACCTCTACGGAAAATCCCCCGCCGGCGATGACCTCGCCGCCACGAAAAAGGTCGTCGCCGATAATCTCGCCTCGCTGTGGAAATGGATCGAGGAGGATGCGAAGGGCAGGGGGTGATGGGAAAGTCCGGAGTTCATGAAATAAGGCGTGACGGATTTCAGCGCGCGCTGGTAGCGCCCCGCGAGGCCGTGGGAATCGACGCTTCACCACTAGGTTTCCGGGCTGCGGCGGCTGGCGGATCCGGAGTTGTAATGGCGGCACCGGTTGTGACGATTTTGAGGGTTGCGCGGCGTGTGGCGGCGGATAGCCTCGCGGGACTATGATCGTTTCACCGAAAATTCGAGGGTTCATTTGCACCACCGCCCATCCCGAAGGGTGCGCGAAGCACGTCGCCGAGCAGATCGCGGTGGTAAAAGGGCGCGGTGTCATCGAAGGCGGGCCGAAGAAGGTGCTGGTAATCGGCTCGTCCACGGGCTACGGGCTTTCCTCCCGCATCGCGGCGGCGTTCGGGTGCGACGCCGCTACCATCGGCGTGTTTTTCGAGAGGCCGGGAACGGAGGACAAGACCGCGACGGCGGGCTGGTATAACACGGTAGCCTTCGAGCGCGAGGCGGCGGCGGCGGGGCTTTACGCAAGGTCGTTCAACGGAGACGCCTTTTCCGACGAGGTGAAAACGGAGGTGATCGCGGCAATCAAGGAAGACCTCGGCCAGGTGGATCTGGTGATCTACAGCCTCGCCTCCCCGCGCCGCACGGATTCGAAAACCGGCGAGGTTTACAAATCCTGCCTGAAGCCAATCGGCGAGGTTTATACCAACAAGACGCTCAACACCGGAAATGGCGCAGTCGAGGAAGTGACGATCCCGCCCGCCGAGGGCGACGACATTGACCAGACCGTGAAAGTGATGGGCGGCGAGGATTGGGAACTCTGGATCGACGCTTTACTAAAGGCCGGCGTGCTTGCCGAGGAGGTTCAGACGGTCGCCTATTCCTACATCGGCCCGGAGGTCACATGGCCCATTTACAAGAACGGAACCATCGGCAAGGCGAAGGAGGATCTGGAAAGAGCGCAGAAAGCGCTCGATGGGAAACTGGCCGCTGTTTCCGGCAAGGCGTGGGTTTCCGTGAACAAGGCTTTGGTGACGCAGGCGAGCTCCGCGATTCCCGTCGTGCCGCTTTACATTTCGCTGCTCTACAAGGCGATGAAAGAAGCTGGCAACCACGAGGACACCATCGAGCAGATGGATCGCCTGCTCCGTGAAAGGCTCTGCAACGGCCAGCCGCAGCCCGACGAGGCCGGGCGCATCCGTATCGACGATTGGGAGATGTCCCCGGAGATCCAAGCCATTGTCGGGAAACGCTGGGAAGAGGTGGCCACCGGGAACCTTTCCGAACTCGCCGACTACCAAGGCTACCAGAACGGTTTCCTGAAACTCTTCGGATTCGGGCTAGACGGGGTGGATTACTCCGCCGACAGCGACATCGCCGTCGGGGTTCCGTCGCTTTCCTGAAAACTTGGTATGGAATCCGCATTGCGCCGTGAGAACGGCTTCACCGGCTCTCAATGACCCCAGATCCATCTGTCATGTCCACTCCATCCTTCCTTCCCGCCCCCTTCGCCCACCGCTACGAGATCGATCCGCAATTCTCTAAAAGCGCCGCGTATTTCTCCTGCGAGTTCGCCATCGACCAGAGTTTCAAGATTTACTCGGGCGGCCTCGGTTTCCTGGCGGGATCGCACATGCGCTCCGCCGCCGACCTCCGCCAGAACCTCACCGGCATCGGCATCCTCTGGACTTACGGCTATTACAACCAGGTGCGCGGCGAGGACGGGGAGCTAGCGGTGCAGTTTCGAAAAAATACCTATTCCTTTCTCCAGGACACGGGCATCCGTTTCACCGTACCTGTCCACGGCCATCCAGTGTGGGTGAAGGCGATGTTCCTGCCAGGCGATGTATTCGGAACCGTGCCGATGTTTTTCCTCACGACCGACATCGAGGAAAACGACGCCCTTTCCCGTGCGATCACACACCGCCTTTACGACAACGACCCGTTGCGCCGCATCGCCCAATACATCATCCTCGGCTCGGGCGGAGCGAAGCTGCTCGATGAGCTGGGCGTTGACCCTGAAGTCTGGCACCTCAACGAGGCGCACGGTCTCTCGGCGGCCTTCCACTTATACAAGAGATATGGCAGCGTGGAACAGGTGAGAAAGCGCTTGGCCTTCACCACCCATACTCCGGAGGAGGCGGGCAACGAGAAAACCGACTTCAGCCTGCTGCAGAACTTTACGTTTTTCAGTGACGTGCCCGAGGAGGAGGTGCGCGGTATCACCGGCATCCAGGGGGAAGAGTTCAACCATACGCTCGCGGCGCTGCGGCTCGCGAAAAAGGCGAACGGTGTCTCGAAGCTCCACGGCGAGGTTTCCCGCATGATGTGGAGTCACGAACCGGATATCTGCGAGATCACGCACATCACCAACGCTCAGAACAAGAGGTACTGGGCGGATCACGGTCTGGAAAACGCGCGCAAGCAGAACGATGCGGAGATGCTGCGCCACCGGAAGCGTGAACTGAAGGAGCGCCTTTTCCGCGTTGTAGCGGACCAGACAGGGAAGCTCTTCGACGCGAAGGTGCTCACCATCGTGTGGGCGCGGCGCTTCGCCGGATACAAGCGCCCGGATCTGATCACCCGTGACATCCGCATGTTCCGCGAAATGCTCAACGACAACAAGCATCCCCTACAGATCATCTGGGCAGGGAAGCCCTACCCCTTCGATTACACCGCGATCGAAACCTTCGACTCCCTCATCCGCCTCACCAAGGACTACCCGAACGCCACCGTCCTCACCGGATACGAGCTGGAGCTTTCCCGTTTCCTGAAAATCGGCTCAGACGTCTGGCTGAACAACCCGGTCGTCACCCGCGAGGCTTCCGGCACCTCAGGCATGACCGCCGCCATGAACGGTTCTGTGAACCTATCCACTTACGACGGCTGGATCTGCGAATTCGCGGAGGACGGGGTGAACAGCTTCCTCATTCCCACGCCCGATCCCCACCTCGGCCATGAGGAGCGCGACAGGCGGGACATGCTCGGCGTTTACCGCAAAATCCGCGAGGAAATCCAGCCCCTTTACTACGAAAATCCCGACGAATGGAGCCGCATCGTCCTCCGATCCATGAATGATGTCGTCCCCTATTTCGACTCCGACCGCATGGCAGCGGAGTATTATGAGAAAATGTATGTCTGATGCGGGAGCACTTCAAGCAGCGACAAGGCGATGGCGGGCAGGGTGAGGCATGGGTTTGTTGGATTTAGGAAGATGCCGACCGCGCAACTTGCATTGAATCCTCCGCTCAGGTCGGGCATGTTTTCACCCTCCCGGACGATGGTGCCGGGCTTTCCCGGACTTTGTGAAAAATTTCACAAAGCGCGCTTGCGGGTCGGGGGGCGGGTGCACATAGTCCACACGTTCTTCCGGAACGCCTGAATCCGCCTAGATTTTGCCAGACATGAGCGACTCCCCAACGGCCACCGCCGAAGCAAAACTTCCCAAGGACATCGCCGCCGAAATGGGCATGGTGAACGTCCAAATCGACGGCGTTTGGCACCGTTTCCCCAAAGGTACCCGCATGATCGAGGCCTGCCGCTCGGTGAAAAGGGCTGTGCCGTATTACTGCTACCATCCGAAGCTCTCCGTCCCCGGAAACTGCCGGATGTGTATGGTGCAGATGGGGATGCCGCCGCGCCCCACGCCCGGCCAGGAACCCACCCGCGATGAAAACGGCTATGAACCCATCGGCTGGATGCCGCGCCCCGCGATTTCCTGCGCCAACACAGTCGCCGAGAACATGGGCATCCGCACCACCGGCGAGCTCATCGAGAAATGCCGCGAGGGCGTGATGGAGTTTTTGCTGATCAATCATCCACTCGATTGCCCGATCTGCGACCAGGCCGGCGAGTGCCGACTTCAGGAACAATCCGTCGGCTACGGTCGCGGCGTCTCGCGCTTCGTGGACATGAAGGTGAAAAAACCGAAGAACGTCGATATCGGCCCGCGCATCCGGCTCGACGACGAGCGCTGCATCATGTGCTCGCGCTGCATCCGTTTCATGGACGAAGTCGCGGGCGATCCCGTGCTCGGTTTCACTCAGCGCGGCACCCACACCACCCTCACCGTCCATCCCGGCCGTCTGCTGGACAACAACTACTCGCTCAACACCGCCGACATCTGCCCCGTCGGCGCGCTCACCTCCAACGATTTCCGTTTCCAGATGCGCGTGTGGTTCCTCAAGGAAACCCCGTCCATCGATGTGAACTGCGGCACCGGCTGCAACATCACCATCCACACCCGCGGCAACACGATCCACCGCATCACGCCGCGCCAAAACGACGCCGTGAACTCGAACTGGATGCCGGATTCGCACCGCCTGAATTTCCACTACATCGACGGTGACGCCCGTCTCACCGAGCCGATGATCCTCGAAGGCGGAATCCACCGCGCCGCCACATGGCCGGAAGCGCTCACGAAAACCACCGCCGCCCTTTCCCATTACGCACCGTCCGAAATCGCGATCATCGCCTCCGCCCGCATGACCAACGAGGAGTTGTTCCTTGTCCGCGCGCTCGCCGGAAAAATCGGCACCGGAGCCTTCACCACCGTCCCGCGCGAGGGTGAAAACGACGGCCTCCTCATCGCCGCCGACCGCAACCCCAACACCACCGGCGCGAAGCTGATCTGGGGTTCCGAAAATCCATCCGCCCCGCTCGCATCGCTATCCGCGAAGGCGTCCGCTGCGGTGCCGTGAAAGCACTTCTCGTATTCGGCGAAGATCTCACCGCCGAAGCCGATTTCACCGCCGAGGATCTCGCGAAACCGGAATTCATCGCCTCCATCCAGCTCCTCGCCGGGCCAACCGCGAATGCCAGCCATGTCGTCCTTCCCGGTGCAGCCTTCGCCGAAAAGCGCGGCTCCATGGTCAACCTTTCCGGCCGCATCCAGCGCCTCAACCGCGCCATCGAGCCGCCCGCGCTTGCCCGCGACGATTGGGAAATCCTCCGCGACCTCGCCGCCGGAACGCAGAACCTCATCGAGGAAGTGTTCAAGGACATCGCTTCCAGCATCACCGAATTCAACGGCCTCACCCTCTCCAAGATCGGCCACCAGGGAACCGTCATCACCGCAACCGGCTACGAAATCCCACTCCTCAAAAACGAAACAGCCCGCAAGGCCGCGGGGATTATCAATGGTTAGATGTTATTCGTTAGAAGTTATTTGTTATTAGGAAAGATGGCGACCGAACCGATCAGATCATTCGAAGACCTTGACTGCTGGAAAGCTTGTCGGGTTTTGCGTATTTACGTCGCCCGCGTCCTTTGCAAAGCTCTGCCCAAGGACGAGCGTTATCGCCTCGGCGACCAGATTCTACGGGCCGCGCGTTCCACAACCGCCAACATCGCCGAAGGCTACGGACGCTTTCACTATCTCGATAACGCGAAATTCTGTTCCAACGCGCGTGGCTCAGCATGGGAAGTCCTCGATCATGTCATCACCGCCGAGGATGAAGGTCTCGCCCCGGAGGAAATCACCACGCAAGCCCGCGCTCACGTCCAGAAAGCGGTAGCCCTCCTCAACGGCTACATCTCGTATCTCCGCCGCGCCGCCTCCACCAAATCAGCCCTCGAAGGAGGCTCTTCCCCAATAACTTCTAACAAATAACGTCTAACGACCGCAGTTTCCACGGAAATCTATCTAATTTCCCACCATGCCCGATCTCCTGCTCAATCTCGCAATCATAACCACCAAGATCGTATTCTTCACCTTCCTCGTGGTGCTGCCGCTGGTGCCACTCTCCGTGTATTTCGAGCGCCGCTTCTCCGCGATCATCCAGGATCGCGTGGGGCCGAACCGCGTCGGCATCCCGCTGACATTGGTCGGATTCAAGAAGGATTTCCATTTCTTCGGCCTCATCCAGCCCATCGCTGACGGTTTAAAGCTGTTCCTGAAAGAGGACTTCACGCCCGACCACGTCCGCAAGGCCTTCTACTGGCTTGCTCCCGCGCTCACGGTGGTGCCCGCGCTGATCACGGTCTGTGTGGTTCCTTTCGGCCCGGATGTAACATTGTTCGGTCGCACGGAGAAACTCGTCATCGCCGACATCGATGCCGGGCCGCTGTTCGTGTTCGCGATCTCCTCGCTGACGGTTTACGGCATCACCCTCGCGGGCTGGTCCTCGAATTCGAAGTTTCCTTTCATCGGTGGTGTCCGCTCCACCGCCCAGATGATTTCCTACGAAATCTGCCTCGGCCTCTCCATCATCCCCGTGCTGCTCTATTTCGGCACCCTCAACCTCAACCACATCGTCCAGCACCAGGCAGACAACGGCTGGCTGCTGCTGCCGTTCTGGATAGATGGAAAACTCTCGCTGCCCGATCTCCAGACCGCCCTGTTCTGGATCCCCGCGTTTATCGCCTTCTTGATCTTCACCGTCTCCATTTTCGCGGAAACGAACCGCATGCCCTTCGACCTCCCCGAATGCGAGACCGAACTCGTCGGCGGCTATCACACCGAGTATTCCTCGATGAAATTCGCGATGTTTTTCATGGGCGAATACGCGGCGATGGTGATCGGCTCTGCCCTCATCATCACCCTGTTCCTTGGCGGCTGGTCGGCGGGCTTCGGGCTCGACGCCGCGATCGCGAACTTCTCTATCGGCGATTTCCAGATCGGCGGATTTATCCACATGGGCATCTTCCTCACTAAGCTGCTCGCCTTCATCCTCTTCTTCATCCTCGTCCGCTGGACGGTGCCGCGCTTCCGCTACGACCAGCTCATGAAACTCGGCTGGGTCATCTTCTTCGAGGCCGCCCTCATCAACGTCTTCCTCGCCGCCCTTATCATCGCCGCCCCGGAACTCACCGCCGCCATCATCAGCATCGGCTTTATCCTTCTGATCGTCGTCACCGCCGCCGTCATCTGGGTCGCAAAAATCTCCGAACCACCCGCCAAGATCCTCCGCGCCTAAATCTTCCACTGATCACCGCTCACCGATCACCTTCCACTTCTTCCCATGCCTCCCGATTCCGAAATGCCCTCCTACGACAAGGAACGCTGGATGCGTGCCTTGGAGACGATGGCCACCGCCCTCGGAAAGGAAGGCCCGCCCGTGAAGCTCTGCCTCATCGGCTCGGCGGCGTGTGTCTTCGCGGGAATGGAACTGAGAACCACCGAGGGTCTCGATATCTGGCAACCCTCTAGCGACTTCGATCTGCTGGAACTCAAGCGCGCCGCCGAACAAGCGGGCCTAATTTTCAACCCGACCGATTTCCTCGAACCCGGCCAGGCGTATCTCCAGATCGTGGAGCCGGGCATCGTTCAGGTCGGTTCTTTCGAGCCAGTCGCCATGTTCCGCATGGGCAGGCTTATCGTAACCCGCCCGCCCGTCGAAAACATCATCGCCTCCAAGCTGGTGCGCGCCGATGCCAAAGACATCGAGGACATCCATTTCCTACACAAGCACTACCAGGCCGATCCTGCGCTGGTGAAAACTGTCGTTTCCGGATATCCCGACGCCAAGCGGGAGGTCGCGGAAGAAAACCTCGTGTATCTCGAAATCCTCCAGTGAAATCAACCCTTTCCAGAAACGAGGAAATCACCGCGCGGCACTTGCTCGCGCGGCCCGGCAGGCTGGGTGTCGCCCTCAAGGAAAAACGCTGGGCAGATGTCGCCGCACTTGTTTGTTTCGTCCGCGAGCACGATACCTCCCACGACCTCGCCATGACGGACGCCGCCCTCTACAAGACGCTGCGCCAACAAATCACCACCTTCCACCTCCGCGGCGGCGGTGCGCTCAATCTCGAAAAGCTCCGCCAGCTCGCCGCCCAAACTTCCTGAGCCACCAGCGCCTGATTCATTCTATTCCACCGATCACCGATCACCGATCACTTTCCACTTCTTCCCATGCCCACCATCAAGCTCACACGCCCGAAACTCGACGCCGGCGAGAAGATCTACTTCGGCGCTATCATCAAAGGGTTTTTCCTGACCATGAAGCACGCGGTGAAATCGCTGCGCGGGAAATCCTACGGTGCGGAAGGCCTCGCCTCCTCCGGCTTGGGCGTGACCATGCAGTTCCCGGAACAGCGCTGGGACTCCCACATGCCGGAATACTACCGCGGCGCGCCGACCCTCGTCACCGACGAACAAGGCCGCGAACGCTGCGTTTCCTGCCAGCTCTGCGAGTTCATCTGCCCGCCCAAAGCGATCAAGATCACCCCTTCGGAAATCCCCTCCGACGACCCATGGGCGAAGGTCGAGAAGCGCCCACTGGAGTTCGACATCGACATGATCCGCTGCATCTACTGCGGCATGTGCGAGGAAGTCTGCCCCGAGCAAGCGATCTACCTCCGCAAAGACTACCTCATCACCGGAACCACCCGCCAGGACATGGTGCACAACAAGAAAAAGCTCTACGAAATCGGCGGCGTCCGCGTCGGCCTCGTCAACAAATGGAATGAGCTGAAATGAGGTTAGACGTTATTGGTTAGACGTTAAACGGAACACATGCCCCTATTCACCAATAACAAATAACTTTTAACAAATAACTTTAACAAATAACTTTAACGTAATGCCCTCCTACCTCTTCTGGCTCTTCGCCACCATCATGCTGATCGGCGCGGTGGCGGTCATCGCCTTCCGAAATCCGGTTTCCAGCGCGCTCGCGATGGTGACTTCCTTCGTCGGTCTCGCCGCACTGTTCATCGGCCTCTCTGCTTTCTTCGTCGGCGTGATCCAGATCCTCGTCTATTCCGGCGCGATCATGGTGCTGTTCCTGTTCATCATCATGCTGCTCGACCTCAAGGACGAGAAACGCCGCTCCGACAGCCTTGCGCCGCTCGCGGCGGGCTTGGTGCTGGTGGCCGTGTTCTTCATCCAACTCGTCGGCGTGCTATCCCACAAGCTGCCGAACCAAACCGCACCGCTCCTCGACAAGGCGGCGCTCGCCGCCGCCGCCGAAGGCTACATGGGAGGCAAGGAGGGCGAAAAGAAAGTCCCCACGAAAATCTCCACCTCCCTGGAAGCCGGACAGCTTCCCGACGTCCACATCATCGGCCACACCCTTTTCACGCAATACAACCTCCCGCTCCAAATCCTCGGCGTGCTGCTGCTAGTCTCCACGGTCGGCGTAGTCACCCTTTGCCGCAAATCCGCTGCCAACGGGTGATCTCTCCCTTGAGATTTGATTTTTGAAATTTGAATTTTATGGCTTCCCTAAACGATTACCTCCTCGTCTCCGGTCTCCTGTTTGCCATCGGGTTGGCGGGGGTGGTGCTGCGCCGTAACATCATCATTGTGTTCATGTGCCTTGAGCTGATGCTCTCTGCCGCGAACCTCACCCTGGTAGCCTTCTCCCGTTTCAACGTAGCGCCGAACGGCCTCCCCGACCCCAGCGGGCAGATGCTCGTCTTCTTCGTGATCACTGTCGCCGCCGCCGAAGTGGCTGTGGGTCTCGCGATCATCGTCGCGCTCTACCGCGCCCGCCAGACCATTCATACCGATGAGCTGGTCTCCCTAAAAGGTTGAGCGAAACACCATGGACGACGATCCGTTCCGCGAGGCGAGGGAAACCGAAGGCGTGATGCGCTGCCCGGTACAGGGCGAGCGCATCCCCATGATCTTGCGCCACGCGGATGTCAGGGACGCGGCGAAGGATTGGAAAACTTTCAGCTCCGACGCCCCCTTCCGCGTGCCCATCCCTTCCGAGGAGGATGTCCGCAACGTCCGCCAGCTCCCCATCGAGACCGATCCGCCGCAGCACACGGAATACCGGAAAATCGTCGAGCCGTTTTTCAAAAGGCCGCGCGATCCGGATTTCATCGCCGCCATCGATTCGCTGGTCGGCGGGATGGTGGCGGAAATGATCGCGCGCGGGGAAACGGAGATCGTCGGTGATTTCGCGGTGCCGCTGCAATCGCGTGCCCTCGCCCACCTACTCAACGTCGGGCAAGAGGAGGCGGAAACATGGATCTCCTGGGGCGTGCACGTCTTCCATGATCCCTCGAAAGGCAAGGCCTCGACCTTGGATGGATACATCGCCGCCCAGCTCGACCGCGCGGAGAAATCACCGGGCGAGGATTTCTTCTTCGCCCTCACCCGCGCCGAATATCAAGGCCGCAAGCTGACCCGCGACGAGATGGCCGGCTTCGCAAACCTCACCTTCGCGGGCGGGCGGGACACGGTGATCCACAGCATCTCCTCCATCATCGCCCACCTCGCGGAAAACCCGGACGACCTCGCCTTCCTGCGCGAAGATCCGCGCCGCGTCACGTTGGCGGGCGAGGAGTTTTTTCGCGTGATCTCTCCGCTCACCCACATCGGGCGGGTCTGTCCGGAAACAACGGATGTCCACGGCGTGGAGGTGCCGCCCGCTGGTCGCGTCTCGCTCTGCTGGGCCTCCGCGAACCGCGACGCCACCGCCTTCGATAGCCCCGCTGAAATCCGCCTCGATCGCAAGCCCAACCCCCACCTCGCCTTCGGTGCCGGCACGCATCTCTGCCTCGGTGCGGCCCATGCCCGACTCATCATCCGCCTCCTCCTCGAACACCTCAGCCAACGCGTCGATAGGATCACTATCCTTTCCTCGAAGCCGAACATCGAGCGCCGGGAAACCTACGCCCGCCAGATCGGATACGAAGCCCTCACGGTGCGGATGAATGGAGTGGCTGACGCCAGTCTGCCATGATTCATCCATCTGGAAGGAAAGCCCCGTCCATGTCCGTTTCCCCTCCCCTAGCCTCCAAGGTTCTTCCACCATGGACGAGAAGAATTTTTTCATTCGAATAGGCTTTCTCCATCATGGAGAAAGCCTCACCTAGCCTCCCGCACAACCTCTCCCTTGAAAGCTGAACCTTGAAACCTGAAATTTCCCCCGGCCAACGCTACATCTCCACCTCCGAACCCGCACTCGGCCTTGGCCATGTGATTTCCGAAGAAAACGGCCATGTGGAGATCTGTTTCCCCGCCGCCGAGGAAACCCGCACCTACTCGGCGGAGTCTGCGCCGCTCGCCCGCGTCCGTTTCGCGCCCGGCGATGAGATCGCGGATCACGCGAAAAGGAAACTCACCGTCGAGTCCGTCAGCGAGGAAAATGGCCTGCTCACCTACCACGGCGGCGGCGCGTCCATCCACGAGAGCGATTTGTCAGATACACTGACCTTCATTAGCCCCGAGAAACGCCTGCTCGCAGGCCTCACCGATCACCCGCGCGATTTCGACCAGCGCCTCGAAGCACTGCGCTGGAACGCCGCGATCCGCCGCTCGCCCGCCCGCGGCTACACCGGCGCGCGCATCGACCTCATCCCGCACCAGCTCTCCATCGTCGCGGAAACCTCGAACCGCCTTTTCCCCCGCGTCCTCCTCGCCGACGAGGTGGGCCTCGGTAAAACCATCGAGGCCTGCCTCATCCTCCACCGCCTGCATCTGACCGGCCGCGCCGACCGCATCCTCATCCTCGTGCCTGAGCCGCTCGTCCACCAATGGTTTGTGGAGCTGCTGCGCCGCTTCAACCTCCTCTTCGCGCTCTACGACGAGGAACGCTGCGCCTCCATCACCGCCCGCGACGAGACCGCGAACCCCTTCGCCGATTCCCAGCTCATCCTCTGCGCGATTGGATTCCTTTCCGAAAACCCCGCCCGCGCCGAGCAAGCGCGCAAGGCGGGCTTCGACCTGCTCATCGTCGATGAGGCGCACCATCTCGAATGGTCGGAGAACCTAGCATCGCCCGCCTATCGCACCGTGAATTCACTGGCGCGTGAAATCCCCTCCCTCCTCCTCCTCACTGCCACCCCGCAGCAGCTCGGCCCCGCTGGCCACTTCGCGCGGCTCCGCCTCCTCGATCCCGACCGCTACTCGGATCTCGATGATTTTCTCGTGGAAACGGAATCCTACATCCCGCTCGCGGAAACCGTGGAAACCCTCGTCGCCGGAAACATCCCGGATGATATCACCGCTTTCACGGAAAACTCCCCCCGTGCCGGTAAACATCTAACAGACCTCATTTCCGGCGACGAAACCGCCCGCCAGCCGCTCGTTTCCGAGCTGATCGATTCCTTTGGCACCGGCCGCGTCCTCTTCCGCAACACCCGTGAGCGCCTCACCGGCTTCCCGAAACGCCTGCCCATCCTCCATCCGCTAGAAAAAGGCGCATCGCCCTACGCATGGCTCGCCGGACTGATCCGCGATCTCACCGCCAGCGAAAAAATCCTGCTCATCACAAACTCCCCGGAGGCCGCCATCACCGTGCAGGAAAAACTTCTCGCGCACATCCACGTCGAGGCCGCCCTTTTTCACGAGGATCTCTCCCTGCTCCAGCGCGACCGCAACGCCGCATGGTTCTCCGAGGAGGACGGCGCGCGCATCCTGATCTGCTCGGAGATCGGATCGGAGGGACGGAATTTCCAGTTCGCCCGCCACCTTGTCCTCTTCGGCCTGCCGCGCGATCCCGAAGTCCTCGAACAACGCATCGGCCGCCTCGACCGCATCGGTCAGACCGGCGACATCCGTATCCACATCCCCTACGGGAAAGATAGTAGATCGGAGCTGCAGGCGCGCTGGCTCCACGAGGCGCTCGATGTTTTTTCTAAGCCACTGAAAGGCGCGACCACCCTCGCCACCGAGCTGCTCCCGGAGCTCGACGCCCTTGCCGACGCCTCGCCCACCTCGAAAAAGTTCAAGGACTTCCTGAAACGCTCTGCCGACCTGAAAGCCGACGTCGCCCGCCAGCTCGCCTCCGGCCACGACCGACTCCTGGAGCTAGGCGCGCCCCCCGCCTCCCAATCCGCCGAACTCCTCGAAACCATCCGCGAGGCCGACACCGATCCGCGCTTCGCGAAATTCGCCATCCGGCTCTTCGATCACCTCGGGCTAGACGTTTCTGATCTTTCCGCGGACGCCTTCGTCTTCAAGCGCGGCAACCGCCAAACGGAAGCCTTCGCCGACATTCCCGAGGACGGACTCTCCGCCACCCTCGACCGCAATACCGCCCTCGCCCGCGAGGATCTCTCTTTCCTCACCATCGACCACCCCCTCTTCCGCGATGCCCTCGGCCAGCTCCTCGATGGTAACCACGGCAACGCCGCCTTCGCGGAATGGAAAACCGGCCAAGGAAAATCCATACTGTTAGAATGCGCTTTTGTACTCGAAGTCATCGCCCCGCCGCGCCTCCACCTCGACCGCTTCCTGCCGCCCACCCTCCTGCGCGTCATCGTCGATCACACCGGAAGCGCCCAGGCCAAAGCCCCTCCCGCCGCCGCCCTCCAACACGGCGATCCCCGCCGCCTCGTCTCCCAAGAAGCCTTCCGCCGCGATCTCTTCCCGAAAATGACCGCCGCCGCCAAGGACATCGCGAAACGCGCCTCCGCCAAACCTATCCAAGCCGCGCAGGATCTCGCCGCCGAAACGATCGCCAAACAGATCGCCCGCCTCGAGGATCTCGCGAAACGCAACCCCCACGTCCCCCCCTCGGAAACCGAAGCCCTCAAAGCCACCTTCCGCGAAACCGCCGAGGCCATCTCCCAAGCCCGAGTCCGCCTTGACTCGTTCCGATTGATCTTCCGGACGTAGTCCGCAAGGAGAGTCTGCCCCCGGCTGCCTTTGCCCATGAGGATGGCGATGGGAGCAACGGTCGCACGTATCACCGGCTCCCCGTGGCCATCGGCGGTTTCCGATCCGCCGCTCCTTGCCCGATTTTCATCGGGAGACCTTTCCCACTGTTTAACTCAAATGCTCTTCGCAGCAAGGCTGATGAAGAGGGGAAACTCCTCCGCCGCGCGGTGCTCAGCCTTGCTGAATGGGCCGATCTGGGAGCGGCGGTGGGAGAAGAGCTCCGTGCATTGCGTCACGCCGAGGCCGGCCTTGCCCATGGAGGTGATGATGTCCGCGAGCGGGCGGTGATAGAAGATGGTGCCCTCGTCGGTGCCTAGGCCCGGCCTTGTCTGGATGCCGATTTCGAGGGCTTTGCCGTAGCGGTCGAGGCGGCGGTATTGGATTTTCTGATCCGCATCCCAGCCCCAGTGGCTTTCCTTGGGGATGCGGAAACAGGGATGCATCATGACGATTACGGCGCGTCCGCCGGGCTTGAGGGCGGCGGCGATGTTATTCATCAGCCCGTCGGCGTCTGGCACGTCGTGGACGGCCATCACGCAGGCGGCGGCATCGAAGGAGCCGTCCGTCCAATCACCGGGGACACAGGCGTCGGCGCGGAGGAAAGTCGCGTTCTTCTCGCCGCCGTAACGTTGCCGCGCCGCGCCGATGAGTTTCCCGCTGGCATCCACGCCCAGCACGCGCCCCGCCCCGGCGGCGAGCAGGTGCCGCACCAGAACGCCCTGCCCGCAGCAGAGGTCGAGCACCGCCTCGCCGCCGCGCACGGCGAGCAGATCCATGGCGGCGGGCAGGATCACGTGGCGGTGGTAATCGGAGCCATCCGCGCCGACGAGCTTGTCATACCAGCCTGCGACGCCGTCCCAGCCTTTCTCCTCCGACTTTCCCGCGGGGACGCGCAACGCCCGCTTACTTGGGAAAAACCCGCCGCGTCTGCCCTTGCTTTCCATGCCCGGATGCTATCCTCCCATCCCCGCCCCGTGGCGATGAAATTTCTCCCTCCCGAAAAGAAGGGGTGGCGTGGGAGCCGTTTTCCCTAAGCTCACGGCATGAACATCCCGAAAACCACCGCCGTTCTCGCCGCCCTCGTTGTCGTGGCCTTCGCCGCCGAGTCGGCCAAGCCGCGCTTCGACCCGGTTAAGAAAAACATCGAGGGCTGGACGGTGTTCGTGGAGCCGACGATGCTGGAGGCCGAACCCGGCTCCGAGGACGCCCGCTCCCTGGCGATGCTGGAGGCACACCTCCGCATCCTAACGGCGATGGTTCCCGCCGACCGCGTGGAGCAGCTCCGGAAGCTAGAGATCTGGGTGGAGCGCGATCATCCGACGCTCAAATCCATGCAATACCACCCCAGCGAGCAATGGCTCCGCAACAACGGCCATGACCCTAGGCTGGCGAAAAAATACCACGTGCCGGTGGCGCGGGAACTCATTTCCTCCAGCCAGCTCGCCAAGCACCCGATGGTCGTCCTTCACGAGCTGGCGCACGCTTACCACGATCAAGTGCTCGGATTCGACGAGCCGCGCATCATCGCCGCCTACGAGAAAGCCAAGGCGGCGGGCACCTATGAGAAGGTGATGCTCTACAACGGCAAGATCGTGAGCCATTACGCGCTGACGAATCACAAGGAATACTTCGCCGAGGGCACGGAGGCGTTTTTCAACCGCAATGACTTCTATCCCTTCGTCCGCGCGGAGCTGGAGCTGCACGATCCTACCCTGCACGCCCTGCTCGTCGAGATCTGGGGCGAGCCTCGGAACTAGGGTAGCTCGTCTGCCTTTTTCTCCCCCGGATCGGTCAGCGGCGACCAATCCAGCTCGCCGGTGTCCAGTCGGATCATTTCGCTAGCGTAAACGGCGTCCTCGTTGCGCGGGTCAATCTCGGCGGAGAGCTGGATGAGAAAGCGGCCGAGGGTGCGGTTCTCGCCCTCCTCCTGCTGGAGAAGAAGCTGGCCGCGGGTGAGGAGCAGGCGGGCGAGAACCTGCGGGCTGTAATCGCCCTGCGCCTTTTCCGGGAGAATGCCTTTCGCGAGCTGGAATTGGGTGACGACCGCCTGCCGGTTCCGCGGGGAAAGGTGAAGGGCTAGCGCAAGGATGCGCCGCCCTTGGTTCACGGAGACCGGCGAGGCCCCGCCCTCGATGATCGAGTTCGCGGCGTAGGCGGCGAGGTTCGTCGCATACTCGTCGCGCTCGGCGTCGAGCATCACCAGATCCCGCGAAAAAACGCTTACCCTGATCTCCAGCGGCTCCCACGCGAATTTCGGCACCTCCATGCCGCACAGCGGGGAGAGCGCAAGCGCCGCGGCCATCGGGAATTGCCAAAGTTTCAACATCGGAATAAGGATGGGAAAAGATGGCACGCTGGCAAGGGACAAATCCCGACGACCTTCTCGCCGCGCACCTCGCCGGGGACATGACCAAGCCCTACCGAAAAAAGGCGTTGCGCGACGAGCTGAGGCGGCGGATGGCCGGAAAAAACGGGGATTCCTCCCGCGTGGTGTCCGAGGTCGCGGCCTACTTGCGCGAGCGCCCCCATGTCAGGGTGGTCGCGCTTTTCGCCCCGTTGCCCGGTGAGGTGGATCTCATTCCCCTGACCAAGGAGACGGACCGGATCTGGGTGTTTCCCAAGGTGGAGGATGGCTCGCTCACCTTCTACCTTGTCAAGGATGCGGAAAGGGAACTGAAGCCCGGCGCGTTCGGCGTCCTTGAGCCGGTGGACGGGCTGCCTACCCTCTACCCGGAAGAGATCGACCTTTTCCTGTGCCCCGGACTGGGCTTCGACACGCACGGCGGGCGCATCGGGCGCGGCAAGGGTTTTTACGACGGCATCCTCGCAAAAGCCCGGCCGGATGCGGTTCGGCTCGGCATCTGCTTCGGCCACCAGCTCGTGGATGAGGTGGTGATGGAAGACCACGACATCCGCATGCACGGCGTGATCGCCGGATGATCGGATAGGAAAACGGTTTTACCGCCGTATCCCCACCGAACATAACATGATGAAATCGCTTCTCCTGTCCGCCTTTTCCGCCGTGCTGATTGCCTCCGCATCCGCCTACGAGGTGAAATCCGTCACCCCGGAGCAATCCGCCGAATACAAGCTCGACCCCGCGTTTTTCCGGAAAGGGACCGTGGTTCAGGGCATTCTTATCGCTACTTCGGAGCGCGTTGCGGATGTCGCCCATCGGGAAGCTGCTTATCTCTTCGAGAGGATGATGAAAACCCTGAAGCCGGAGATCGCGCAGCGCATCCGCGAGGACAAGGTGCTCTGCATCCTCGTCGCGCACGATGAGCTGACCTCCGGCATCCCGCAGTTCAAAACCGACAAGACCGGCGACGAACTCGCTTTCTACAACTGGCGGCAGCGCGGTTTCCTGACCAAGGTCGATGACCGGCGCGTGGTGTTTTTCTCCGAGGAGGATGTCATGGAATACGAGGGTGGCATGAGGATCGAGAGCATCCTGATCCATGAGTTCGCGCATGTGATCCAGTTCGCGGGTTTCGACGACGCGCTCCTCGAACGCCTCACAAAAACCTACGAGGCCGCGATAGCCAAGGGACTCTGGAACGACGGTCGCGCCGCACAGCGTTTCCGCCGCGTGAAGGGCGACGCTCCTGTCAGCCTCCTCGGCGCGCTCGTGAAAGCCTTTCCCGGGCAATCCCCCGCACTGCTCCGGAGCTGCCTCGACGGCGGCGACATCCTTGTCAACGGCGAGGCGGTAAACGCCGACAGGAAGGTCACCGGCAAAGACGAGGTGCTCATCATGTTCGGCGGGCCGAAGGAATGCTACGCGATCAAGAACCGCGCGGAATACTTCGCGGAGGGCATCCAGGCGTGGTTCGATACGAACCGCACGATGGATCACGACCACAACCACATCCACACCCGCAACCAGCTGAAGGCTTACGATCCCGCACTCGCCGGGCTTTGCGCGGATATCGTCGGCGACACGGAATGGCGTTTCGTCTCACCTCGGCTCCGCGCCGGTAAGGATCACCTAGCGGGATACGATCCGGAGACGGCTCCCGTCGTCGCGAAATCCGACTTCATCGACAACGCCGCGCAAGACTACTACGACGAATACTGGACACCTTTCTGGCAGCGGCTGCGCGACAAATACCCGGATGCCGGGGATTAAGGTCGCCTTCCAAAAGATGAATTATCTTCTGGCATCCGCCGGGGGGCGCGGTAACTTTCCCGAAACAAAAAACCATGAGCATCCACGCACAACTCAGCCCGGAAGCACTTCAGCGCCTTCAGCAGCAACGCAGAAATTCCACGATCTCCTCTTTCGTAGTGGCCGTGCTGTTCGTCGTCCTCATCGCGCTCATCCTCGGGATTTTCCTTCTTCCCAATATTTCCAAGGAGGTTCCGGTGATCGTCACCTACGCCTCCAGTCTTGAAGAGGAAAACAAGGTCGAGCAGAAAAAAGTCACCACGAAAGTGATGCGCAAGCCCTCCTCCCCTTCGTCGTCCATGGCGAAGGTGATCGCCGCGAACACCCAATCGCCGACCTCAATCCCCGTTCCCGAGGAAATCGTCAACACACCTTCCCTTGACTTCGGCGACGGTGACGATTTCGGAGCCGGCTGGGGAGATGGGGACGGCTTGGGAGGCGGGGGCGGTTTCGCCGGTATCCCCGCCACCATGAAGGCTCGCTGCTCACCCGCCGACCGGATGGCGCGCCTCCTCGCGGAAGGCGGCACCCCCCAATGCGAGGAAGCTGTCGTCAAAGCCCTCGATTGGCTGCAAGCCACCCAGAAGCCCGACGGCAGCTGGACGGGCAACCATCCCGTCGCCATGACCGGACTCGCCCTCCTCGCCTACCTCGGCCACTGCGAGACCCCCCTATCCCCGAAATACGGCGAGACCGTCCTCAAGGCCATCACCTACCTAATCGACGTCGGCATGAAGAACGACAACCGCCTCTCCAATAAGGACGCCACCAGCATCCAATGGGTCTATGACCACGGTATCGCCGCCTACGCCCTTGCCGAGGCTTACACCTTCTGCAGCCAGCTCAAGATCCCCATCCCCAACCTCGACACCGTCACCAAAGGATCCATCGACATGATCATGCAAGGACAGAACGATGTCGGCGGCTGGGTTTACAAGTTCGCATCCGGCGGAGGAGGAGACAACTCCGTCGGCTTCTGGCAGATCCAAGCCATGAAAGCCGGCAAACACACCGGCCTGTGGCCGAACAGCAAGTTCACCAAACCTTCCCGCGAAGCGCTCAAATGGCTCGAAAAATGCCAAGGTAGGGACGGCGCGATCGGATACCGCGGCGATCCGAACCGCAGTCCCGGTCTCACCGGCGGCGGCGTGCTCGCCTTCCAGATGTGGGATCGCGGCAGCTCCAGTCATGCACGAAAAGGCGTAAAATGGATCGCCGAGAACGCGGAGTTTGAGTGGGGTCAGGAAAGCTCCAACCTCTACTACCATTACTACCACGCCCAAGCCATGATCAACCATGGCGGCAAGGAATGGGACGACTACAACCTCCTCTTCCGCGACAAACTACTCAAAGCCCAGAACGCTGACGGCTCCTGGAACCAAGGCGGCATCAAACACGGCCCGGTCAACGTCCACATGGCCACCTGCCTTGCCACTTTGATGCTGGAGGTTTACTACCGCTTCCTACCCGGCACCGGCGGAAAATGAAGCGTGCGGCGCTCGCCGCACATTGTGTGGACAAATGCCGGGCCGTTCTCGCGGGAACCGCCGGGGAATACCATTCGGATTGCCCGCTCGACCGTGTCTGGCTCGATTTCACAGGCATCAAATACAAGCCCGTTCGTGTATGATTCGACGTTTACGACATCGAGGAAAATCGGATCTGATCGATGAGTTGCGGCGCTGCTGGTGTTTCGAGACAAAAGGCAATGCCTCTTTATGCGAGCTTCGCTTCGAGCCCATCTGCCCAGAGCGAGGCCACGATCTTCTCCTGTGCGGTCTCCATCGCCTCGCGCTCGGGTTGCTCTTCATCCTCATGCCCGGCAAGGTGGAGCAGCCCGTGCACAAAGTAGCGTAGGATCTCCCGCCCGAATGGCTCGCCGTATTCCTCCGCCTGCCGCTTCGCCACCTCCGCACCGATCACGATCTCGCCGTGGTGGAAGGTAATCACATCCGTCGGCCCGGGGATCTCCATGAAATCCATGTGAACCCGGGCGCTCGTCTCGTCATCCACCAGCGCCACCTCAAGGGTAGCGAGATGTGCGAGGGAGTTTTCCTCATGAACCGCAAAACCGGAAGCCATACGCGCGGCGGCCTCGCCGATTTCCTCCAGCGCCGTCAGCCAGGCCACGGGAATATCAACCGAGTCCTGATGATTTCCGACGATGACTTCCAGCGACATGGCGAATGTTTAGTTGGCCCGTTCGGTGACGGTGGAGAGGCGCCCCTCGGCGTTCGGATCGCGGCCGTTCATGCTGCTTGAACCCCGGCGCGTCCCGCCGTTCTTCTCATCGGGCTTCGGGAAATCAATGCGGCTGTGCATCATGCTGTGCAGGGTTTTCGAGAAGCTCGCCTTGATCAGCGCCAGCTCACCGAGGGTTAGCGGGCAGCCGTCGAGCTGGCCGTCGTTGATCTTGGCGCGAACGAGCTCCTCAACCAGTGCGCGGATCTTCGCGGGCGTCGGCTTGCGCAGGGTGCGCGAGGCGCTCTCTATGGTGTCTGCCAGGCAGATGATGCCGCTCTCGCGGGTGCTCGGGCGTGGGCCCGGGTAACGGAAACTTTTCTCCTCCACCTTCGGCAGATCCTCGGGATTCTCGATCCGCCGATCCACCTTCTCCATATCCGCTTTCTTCTGTTCCTGCGCCTTGCGGTAGAAAAAATAGACGAGAGAATCACCGTGGTGTTCCTGGATCACCTGGATGATACGCGGATTGAGCTTGTGTTTCACCGCCAGATCCACTCCGTCCTTCACATGGGCGATGATGATCAGCGCGCTCATCGTCGGCGTCAGCGTGTCGTGGGAATTCTCACGATCGTCATGCTGGTTCTCGATGAAATAAGCGGCCTTCTTGAGTTTTCCGACATCGTGGAAGTAGGCGCAGACACGGCACATGGGTGCGTTCGCGCCGATCGATTCGGCCGCCGCCTCGGAAAGCGCGGCCACCACCAGGCTGTGGTGGAAGGTGCCCGGAGCCTCGAGCTGCATCCGTTTCAGGAGTTTGTGGTTCAAGTCGCTCAGTTCCAGCCAACTGATGTCCGTGGTGAGGTGGAAAACACCTTCGAACATCGGCAGGAGGCCGCTGATGATCATGGCTGTCACAAGAGCGGTGGCGAATGCGATGCCGCTGCCGGTGGCGAGGATCTGGATACGGCTCATCGACTCCTCTCCGAAGATCGACATCGCGTCGAGTTTCCCGAGCACAAGAGCCAGCCCCACGGTGACAATACCCACGTAAATGCCCGCCCGCAGGAGCTGCACCCGCCGACGCACCTTGTCCGTGCAGAGGACGGCTGTCATCCCTGCCACTAGGCTTACGATCAGATAGTTCATCACATCGGAAGAAGGTACCAGCAACGCGCCGATCAGGCTCACGTAAACCGCCGAGAAACCTCCCACCGTCCTGCCGAGCAGAATGCCATGAAGCATCGGAGCCAACGCGCAGGGGACGAAGAGGTAGCGGTAAATCTCCTGGATGCTGCCCGCATCGGCGAGAGTCATCACCAACCTGACGATCAGCAGGTGGCCGATCAACCCTCCGAGAACGAGGATTACCCGGCTGTTTTTCCGGCTGATCCCCTGGTGCCCTACGTGGAACATCGCCAGCGCCGTTAGGGCGAGGGCAAAGCCGTAAAGCATCCCCTTGAAAGGCTCAGTGGAAAAAGTCGCGCCCGGAGAGGCCTTCAGCACAAGCACCGCCGAAGCCACCGCGAAGGTGATGTAGAGTGCAAGCCTGACGAACGGGCTGTCCTCCAGCGCCTGGAGGGCGGCGTTTTCCTCGTGGACTCTACGCTTCCTCCCCAGCGAGAAACCCTTTTGGGTAAGCCGCCAGCGCCTGATGGTGTCAAGAAATCCCAAAATATAAGGGTTGTGGTTGGCCGTCGGTCGATCAAAAACCGACTTGGACGGGGGCAGAGGCTAGCGGTAGCGCACCCCCATGGCAATCCGGATTTTGGGACGTGAAAAGGAACTGAAGTTACGCGATTACGTAATATCTGATGCAGCGAATTGGGGGCAGGGTATTGCCATGCGCGGGCTTCCAGCCAGAAACCGCGCTATTCCACTCAAAAAGACAGCAGCGGTGTCACGGATCGCCTCCCGACACCCGCCGGTGACTTTTTCGCCATTGTCTGCGGTCATTGACCTTTCTCCGCTGGGGGCTTATCTCATCGGCTCTATCCGATGTCCCTTCCCGCCTACACCACACCTTCGCCCGCCCTCCAGAAGGAGGTTACGCGCCGCCGCTCCTTCGCGATCATCTCCCACCCCGACGCCGGTAAAACCACCCTGACGGAAAAATTCCTCCTCTACGGCGGCGCCCTTCAGCTCGCCGGCTCTGTCACCGCCAAAAAAAACCAGCGTGCCACTACCTCCGACTGGATGGAAATGGAAAAGCAGCGCGGCATCTCCGTTTCCTCCACCGTCCTCCAATTCGAATACAAGAACTGCGTCGTCAACATCCTCGACACGCCCGGGCACAAGGATTTCTCCGAGGACACCTACCGCGTCCTCACCGCCGTGGACGCCGCGGTGATGGTGGTCGATGCGGGCAAGGGCATCGAGTCGCAGACGCGAAAACTCTTCGAGGTCTGCCGCCGCCGGGGCGTTCCGATTTTCACTTTCATGAACAAGCTCGACCGCCCCGCGCGGCCCACGCTCGATCTCCTCGACGAGCTGGAATCCGTCCTCGGCATCCACGCGTTTCCCGTCAACTGGCCGCTCGGCGACGGGCCGCGCTTCAAGGGCGTTTACGATAGGGAGCACAATAAGGTCCACCTCTTCGAACGCACGGCCCACGGCGCATTCCAGGCACCCGTGAATGTCTCGGGCATCGAGGACGAGGGTGTGAAAAACGCGGTTGACGAGATTACCTACAAGCAAGTGTGCGAGGAGCTGGAACTGTTAGAAGGCGCGGGCGCGGACTTCGATGTGAACGAAGTCCTTGCCGGAAGGCTTACTCCGGTTTTCTTCGGATCCGCCGCGAACAACTTCGGCGTCCAGCTATTGCTAGACCGCTTCCTTGAGCTTTCCCCACCGCCGCTGCCCCGCCAAAGCGCGGGCGAAACCATCCATCCCGCCGCCGAGGGTTTTTCCGCCTTCGTTTTCAAAATCCAGGCGAACATGAACCCAAAGCACCGGGATCGCATCGCCTTCATCCGCATCGTATCGGGTCGCTTCGAGCGCGACATGGATGTCATCAACACCCGCACGGGCGCGACCATCCGCCTCGCCAATTCGCAGCGTCTCTTCGCCCGCGAACGCGAAACGGTCGATGACGCCTTCGCCGGCGATGTGGTCGGTCTCGTCGGCAACTACGACCTACTCATCGGCGACACACTTGCCTCCGCGCCGGATGTGAAATTCGACGAGATCCCGCGTTTCCCACCCGAGTGCTTTTCCTACCTCACCAACAAATCCACTGCAAAATACAAGCGCTTCCAGAGCGGCCTTGAACAACTCCTAAAAGAGGGCGTTGCCTCGGAGTTCACCCTCCTCGACGCGCCCGCCACTTCCAACAGCATCCTGCTCGGCGCGGTCGGCCCGCTCCAGTTCGAGGTACTCCAGCACCGCCTCGAAGGCGAATACGCCGCCGAGACCCGCATCGAATCCGCCGACTGGTCGATCGCCCGCTGGCTCAAGCCGAAGGAGGGCGATCCGCTCGCCCCGGAAGCCCGCCCCGCGCTCTCCATGGGCACCGTCCTCGCCCGCGATCCCAACGGCTGGCTCACCGCCCTTTTCCCCGGTGAGTGGGCCATGAAAACGTTCACCGAGAAAAACGAGGACTGGATCATCTCCGAACAGCCCTTCCCACCGCTGTGAAATCCTCGCTCGCAATCGCCGCCGCCGTCAGGTAATTTCCTCCCATGAGCGAGATTCCCCGCATCATCAACATCGAGGAAACCATCGGGAAAACTGTGGGCAGGCGGCGTCCTTCAAAAGATCCGTTCGTCTCCGTAAGCCGACTCCAAAAGACCGCTCACGATCTTCTCACCGCGTGCGGACACAGGGTCGGCAAAAAAGGTGTTTTCAGATTCAACAGCCAAGAGGAAGCAGACCTATGGTGGACGCAGAATACGATCCTGAAGAAATAGAACAGCCGGTTCCCAGGACACCATCCATGGAGGATTTGGTTGAGCTATGTAGGATACTCAACAAGAGTGATGCCAAGTATCTTGTCATCGGAGGTTTCGCGATCATCAGTTCAGGATATTTGAGGGTCACCCAAGATCTCGATTTCGTGATAGCCACCGATCTTGAAAACGAGGCGAAGGTCTATGCTGCCCTCGCCACCCTCCCGGATAAAGCCGTCCTTGAACTCAAGCCCGGTGAGGTCTCGCAATACACGGTCGTCCGCATCAACGACGAGATTACCGTCGATCTCATGGCCTCCGCGAGCGGCATCACTTACGAGGAGGCGAAAAATGACATCGTAATCCGGGAGATCAGCGGAATACCTATCCCATTCGCCTCACCCCGCCTCCTCTACCGAATGAAGGAAAAAACCTACCGCGAGAAAGACCGAGCCGACTTACTTTTCCTTCGTACCCATTACGCCGAGGAAATCTTCGGAAAAGAGTAGCTCGCTCTTCCTTGAAGTTTGAGTTTTGAAATTTGAATGTTTCAAACCTCCAACCGATATCTCATCACCGACGCATCCACCTCCCGGCTCCACGCGTCGATGCCACCCGTCAGGCCGAAGGCATTGGCGATCCCGTGCCCCCGGAACCACGCGACCTGATCCAACACGTATCTCCCGGTGTGATCGTATAGCACCACCAGCCCGCCGGGTTTTTCCGCGAAAATTTTCTCCTGAAGCTCTTGGTGAAAAAACTCCGCGCCCGTGATCTTCACCGCCTCATGCTCTTCACGCGTCCGCACATCCAACCACCGGATTTCCTCGCCGGCATCCATGCGCCGCTTCACCTCCGTAGGCGCGATGAGCATGGTGAGATCGTGCTCATGGCTTGCCAGTAAATGCGCCAGCACCTCCCCGGAATCGATCTCCGCCCGCTCACACAAAGCGGCCAGCGTTTCGCCCTCATCGAACGCGCAACTCTGGCAGCCGCCCAAATGATATCGAGCGAACAACGCCCGCCGCGCCCCCGGCATCGCCGCGATCAGCTCGCCCATCTTCGTGTCCACATCCATATCCCCAGCCTCACCCCCCCTATCCAATAATCAATCACCAATCTCCAATCTCCAATCTCCAATTCTACGCCTCCCGAACCCGACACCCATCGAGCCGATCACACTCCAAACCGGCTTCGACAAAGCACAGCGGCATCTCGCAAAGCGCCTGGGCAAGGAAGAGGAGGAAGCTGAGCAGGCCGCCGGGTTGGAACCGCCGTTTCCATACGTCATGGCGAGGTTTGACGCGGAGTTTTTCGAGCTGTGAGTTGACCGAGATTCAGTTACCAGCACTGCCTGCTGCGCCGGAAAGGGTTGCTGACTGACGGCTTCAATCGGCCCCGGAATCCATCCGATCCCTAAGGTTTCGACCAAAATCTGGCATAGAAACCCTAGGAAATCCATTTGGACGACGGTCGCAGCTTAGTTCGCGAATACACCTGATTGGTGAAAAGTGTGAAAAGCCCGCCCACAAAAAAATATTTGACAAAGTGGTTCGGAATCTTCAGAACTTTTAACTTATGAAAGCAAGCGTAATTCAAATCCTGTGTGGGGCGTCTATGGTATCCCTGTTTGTATTGTCTGCACCGCTCGCCCCAGCCGCCCTCGTCCTTGGGCAGTGGGACGCGAATAATCGAACAAGCACGGGGACCTTTTTAGGTGCGACCTCGGGCACGAATGCCGCCTCCGGAAGCGCTGCCGGGTATGGACAATCGAATCCGCCGGCCACGTTCTCATCGGTCGTGATCACCGGCACACCGACCGATCCGGGCACCGACCTCAGCGGCACGACCTATAATCTTGCCTACACTGTGAATCCGCCGCTGACGTCCGCCGCGAACAAGTCCATCGGAATGTCTTTCAAGGTTCCGACGACCGGCATGGCCGCCGGCGAAGCCGTGAAGCTCAGTTGGAGCCAGACGGTCGGCTTCCGGTCAAGCCGCTACTGGCAGCTGCTGGCGACCACTGACGGGACGAATTTCTCTCCGGTGCCGGTTGGTGTCGGCTCCTCGATCTCGACCACCGTCAACGGCTTCTCAGGCACCTCGGCCCCCTTTACACTGATCAGCGGCACGGCCAATGTGACGGTGAGCAGCACCGGGTTGATCGACTTTCGGACCATCGGTCTCAACTCGCTGTCACCGTCGAGTACGACCGCAGTTGCCCTGGATCCGTACGATGTGAGCTTCGTCAACAACATCCAGTTCACGCTCCCCACGGGCCAGGGTTTCGAGAACAACGCGAACTTCGGCTTTGCGATCGTGGGAGCATTCGATCCGAACTACGTGGGCTCTTTGGGGACGGAAGGGCTACTCTCGAGCGTGGCGGGTACGAACTCTTTGGATGCCACCAACGGCTACAACCGCTCGGTCGGCTCCGGCGGCAGCATGCGGCTGGATATGGTGACCGTCTCGGCAGTGCCGGAGCCGGGTAGCCTATCGATCCTTGCAACTGGTGTCGCGATCCTCGTGGCCTTCCGCAGGCGCAACCACTGCTGTCCAAAAAGCCATTCGTGAGCTGAAGCGGCCTTGATTTCCCAGTTATGGGAGCTGCTCAGTCAGGATTTGCCCCCTTCCTCCGGTCTTCGCCGGCCTACTTCGCTGAAGCTGCGAAGGCTAAGAAGGCGTCCTCCTTCGCCGAGGCTTCCTCCTACGCGAGGGCTTCGGCGGACAAGACGGCGGTCAAGAAAGCTACGGCGGACAAGACGACAGGCAGGTCGGTCCGACCCAATGGCTCTTTCAGCGGCCTCCCGCAGAAAACAAATAGGTAGCTTGAGTGGGTCACGGCTTCTCAGCCCGTTGCATGAGTAAATTGACCGGGGCGGGACTGGCAGGTCTTTGGTAAAGCGACTCATTGCGGTGAAGTCTTTCGTCCCGTGAGTTGACGCGGCGGGCATGGGCAGGACACCCCCATGCAGGCCACCGTTTACGCCAATCTCACCACTCGCAGGCTGACCACGACGCTTGGCGGCAGCGCGGTTTCGTTCCCTGCGTTCGTGCAGGGGGACAAGGAATTCTTTTTGGTTGAGAATTTCCCAAAGGCCGCTGTCGGCATGCTAGAAGGGATGGGGGACCAGCCTCACCCCCATTATCCAATATTCAATCTCCAATCACCGCTCACTAGGGGTCAGGGGTCAGGGGCAGGGGTCAGGGATCAGGCAGATTCTTCGCGCCTCCTCTTCTGCCGCCCACTGCCCACCGCCCACCGCCCACCGCCCACCGATCCCCGATCCCCGATCCCCGATCCCCGATCACCGATCACCGATCACCTAATATCTCCTCCCCACCTTCGCCACGACTTCCCATTCCTCCCCCACGCTCACCATGAAAGGCGCGTGGTGGCGCACCTCGACTTTGAGTGAGGTGTCCGTGCCACAGCGCAGGGTCACGTCTTGGTACCCGCCGCCGAAGCTGACCGTCTCCACCACGCCTGCCAGTCCGCCCGCGCCCGGACTCACCAGCTCCAGATCCTCCGGCCTGACCCATAGTCCCGACTCCCCGTTGCCCAATCCCGGCGGCCCCACATGGCATGTTACGCGCGCGCCGCCCGGCTGGCCGAGGCTGTTGAAGGGCAGGAAATTGCAGGTTCCGAAAAATGAGGCCACATACGCGTTCGCCGGGGCGTGGTAAACCTCCGGCGGCGCGCCCGTCTGCTGCACCACTCCCTTGCGCAGCACCACGATCCCATCCGCCACCGCCAGCGCGTCGCCCGTGTCATGGGTCACGAACACCGCCGTCGTGCCCCGTTTTTTCAGGATCGCCCGGGTCTCGTCCCGCACGGCATGGCGCAACCTCGCGTCGAGGCTGCTGAACGGCTCGTCCATCAGCAGCAGGCGCGGATTCGGAGCCAACGCCCTCGCCAGCGCCACCCTCTGCCTTTCCCCGCCCGATAGCTCATGGGGAAAACGTTTCCCGAAGCCCTCCAGACCCACCAGTTCCATCAGCTCATCGAAAATCCGCCGCCGCTCCTCCGCAGGCAGCTTCCGCACCCCGAACAGCACGTTTTTATCCACCGTCAGATGCGGGAAAAGCGCGTGATGCTGGAACACCAGCCCGATGCCGCGCTTCTCGGGAGCCACCCCGCCGCCCGCCTCCGCGACCACTTTTCCGTCCAGCAAAACCTCCCCGCCATCCATCTGCTCAAGCCCCGCCAGAATCCTCAGCAATGTCGTTTTCCCGCTCCCGCTCTCGCCCACCAGCGCCAGGATCTTGCCCTCGTTCACATCGAAGCTCACGCCCTTCACCGCCGCCTCATCGCTGCGGCGGTAGCGTTTCTCCACGTTCCTGACTTCGAGCAGTTTCATTTTTCGGAAAGGCGCATCCATCGTGTCAGCGGGATCAAACCCGCCAAGCTCAGCAACACCAAGCCCAAACCCGGCAGCGCCGCTTCCGCGAGCCGCCCCTCATCCGTCAGGCGATAGGTTCTTGTCGCCAACGTCTCGAAATCGAAGGGCCGCAGCACCAGGGTCAGCGTCAGTTCCTTGAAGACATCGATGAAACACAGCGTCGCCCCCGCCACCAGCGCCGGCCACACCAGCGGCAGATCCACGCGCCACAGCGCACCCAGCGGCCTTTCCCCCAGTACACGCGCCGCCTCCCGCAAGCTCCCGGGCAGCTTCTCGAACCCGGCCACCACCGGCTGGATGCCCACCGCGAGGAACCTCACCCAATACGCGATCATCAGCCCGCTCACCGAAGCGCTCAGCGCCAGTCCACCCGCGCCCGGCACGTTCCGGGAAACCCACACCACCACCGCCCCCACACCCACCGCCACTAGGGCGCTCGGAAATCCATAGCCCGCCAGCCCGATTTTTTGTGCCACCGTCACTGACCTCGATCCTAGCGCCCGCTGCCCCGCCACCAGTAAAAAAGCGGACGCCATCACCAGCAGCACCGCCCCGCCCGCCAGCGAAAACGAATGCCACGCCGCGCGTGCATGAGCCGCCCACTCCGCCGAGTCCCGCGATGCCCACGCCCAACCCGCCAGCCGCCAACCCGGCAGTAGAAAGCCCAGCGCGAATGGCACCAGACAAAGCCCCAACGCCCCCAGCCCCAGCCACCACGGAAGTTTCCGCCGACCCAAAATCCCCTCCGTCGCATCCGTCGCGAAACGCCTCCTGCCGCGCTGCCATCTCTCGAAAACCAGCCCCAAGCCCAGCATGACCAGCAGCACCATCGCCAGCCGCATCGCCACCACCGGCTCGCCCTCGCCCCATGCTCGGAAAATTCCGGGCGTCAGCGGCGTCAGCCCGAAGGCGCTCACCACCCCGTAATCGTTCATCGCTTCCATCGCCACCAGGCTCCCGCCCGCCACCAAGGCCGGCCTCGCCATCGGCGCGCCCACCGTGAAAAACGCCCTCAGCCCGCCCGCCCCCAGCAACCTCGCCGCCTCCAAAGCTCCCGCTGCCTGCCGCGAAAAAACCGCCAGGCAGCTCAGGAATACGTAGGGGAAAAGCGTCGTCCCCAGCACCCCCACCGCGAACACCCACGGAGCCAGTTCCTGCATTTTGAGAAACGCATCGATCCCCCAGTTCGTCCTGATCCAGACATAAAACGGGATCAGCCCCTCCAGCACATCCACATACGCCCCGGCCGCCACGAAGCCCGGCATCGCCATCGGCAGCATCAGCATCCACCGCATCGAGCGCCTCCCGGGAAAATCATACACGGAAACCACCCAAGCCGTCGGCACCCCCAGCACCAGCGCCAGCGAGACTACCGAAACGAGCAGCAGCAAAGTCTGCCTCACATGCCCCCACAGACGATTCTCCACCACATCCCCCCAGGCCTGCCCCACCTCACCCGTTGACCGCCAAGCCACCACCATCACCGGCAGCAAAACCAAAAGAGCCAGCGACCACGCCAGCCCACGGATCAGCCAACCATCCATCCCTTTCTCACGCATACCGCTACTTCCACCCCGCCCGGTCGAAAAGTCGAGTCGCCGTAGCGGAAAGTTCGCCCAACCTCAGGAAACCCGCCTCATCCACCTTGAACGCCCCCCATTTTCCGACCTGTCCGCCGAGGCTCAGATCCATGGAAACCGGATGCTCGAAGCTCCCCTCCGCATAGATGTTCTGCACCTCCGGACTCACTAGGAACTCCAGATATTTCCGCCCCGCCTCCGCGTTCTTCGCGTGCTTGGTGATCCCCGCCGCGCTTACATTGCAATGCGTCCCGCGCCCCGATTGGTTCGGGAAAACCAGCCTCACCGCCGCGCCCGCCTTGCGCTCCCCGGCGTCGGGTGAGTTCAGCAACATGCCCAGGTAATAGCTGTTCGTGATCGCCGCATCCGCCAGCCCGGCTGCCACCGCCTTGATCTGATCCCGATCCCCACCCTGCGGCGGCCTCGCGAGGTTCCGCGCCACGCCCTTCGCCCATTGCTCCGCCGCCTTCTCGCCCTCCGCCGCGATGATCGAGGCCAGCAGCGATTGGTTGTAGCCGCCCGTCGAGGAGCGCGCCAACACCCGCCCGCGCCATTCCGGCTTCGCCAGATCCGCGTAATCCTTCACCTCGCCCTCCTTCACCCGGCCTTTCGCCACCACGATCCCGCGCGCCCTCAGCGTGAAAGGATACCAATGTCCCTGCGCGTCGCGCAAAGCTACGGGGGTAGCCTTTTCCAGAACCCCGGATTTCACAGGCTGCAACAAACCATCCTCCACCGCACGCTGCATCCGCCCCGCATCCACCGTCACCAGCACATCCGCCGGACTGTCCGCACCCTCGGACTTAAGCCGCTCGATCAACTGATCCGCTTCCGCGTTCACCACTTTCACCGCGATCCCCGTCTTCTCCGTGAACAACGCGTTCACCTTCTGATCCACCTCGTAATGCCGGTGAGAGTATATATGCAGTGGCTCCGCCCCAAGAATCGCGCCCGCGCCGCAGAAGCCCACGGCACTCATCAAAACCCACTTGTTGCGAATCAATCTCATTAGTGCGAAACTAATGTCCTTTCGGCAACCGGCAAGCGCAAATCTTCGCTGCAGCTTGCAAACATTACACTGCGGATTCCCGAATGAGCCGACGCCCAAATGCGGTTTTCCGCTTCTTGGCATCCGGATATGTTCAACCGTTCTACCCCCTTGCCATCTGTTCAAGGATTCGAGGAAATCGCTACAAATCGCGGCTTGCGGTGGCAGGATTGGCGTGGATACATTGCGGAATGATGCTGCTGAAAATTCTGTTTGTTCTGGGTTTTGGCGTTCTTTCCACCCTCGCCGAAGAAGCGGGTTTTGATGCGGTGGATGGCCCGAATGTCCGGGTGATGCGGCATGACGACGGCTCGCGCACCATTTTCACCCGTAGCCCGGACAACCGCACGCTCACCAAGAAGACCTACACGGGTAACGGCGCGCTCTACCTCGTCACGATCTACCGCATGGACGCCCATGGCAACCCGATGAACTGCAAGATCTACGACGGCCAGAAAACGGAGATGTTCAAGTCTCGCTACGGCTACCGGAAATCCGATGGACTACTGGTGGAGGAGCAGATGTTCGACTCCCGCGTGAAGCGCGTCGATCCGAACACCGGCGAGGAAATGCCCGTGCGCCGCTTCATCTACACCTACGACGCGAACGGCAAGCGCAGCGCTCCGATCTCCATCACCCTGACCCCCGGCAAGACGGCCGAGGAGGTTTATGGCGGCCCGTCCGCGCTTGACGTCAACCCCTTCGACGCTCCGGGCGGGAGGTAGGACTTTCCGAGGATGATTTCGGGAAAAGTATTATTGCCCGTCCTGTTGGGAGCCGCGGTCGGCGCGGCGGGCTGGATCCAGGGTTCTCGCGGCGGCGGCGCGGGCGCGGCGGGTTTGGTCCGTCAGCTTGAGATCGCGGAGCAACAGGTCACGATGCTGGAGCGGGAGAATGCCTCGCTGCGCTCGCTCGCGCAGGGCGGCGGCGCGGTGGCTGTGCCGCCGGAATTGATCGCCAAGATCGAGAAGGATTACGACCTCACGTTTCTCGCCAGCCCGGTGTTCCATCGCATCGCGGGCGAGGAACTGGGATACCGCATCGAGGCGGCGATGGAGAGCCGCCTCGGTCCGCAGGGCGTGGACGACCGGCAGGAGGCCTACCGCTGGATCGGCTGGCTGCGGGAGGAAGATGGATTGCTGGAACAGATGGTCGCCGTGAAATCCGTGGGCGCGCTCGGTTGGTTCGATGAGGTGACGGGCGAGGCGTGGGTGACGGATCGGTTCGATCTCAAGAACATCCCGGACCAAGCGGCGATGGTGCGTCTGCTCGTCAGGATTTTGCTCAACCAGCATTTTCCGCCGCCCTCCGCCTATCCCGGCGACGACGCGGCGCGGGCGCGGGAAGCCTTACACGCGGGTGCTGCATCGGGTGCGGAGGCGAGGTTCTACGCAGCGAGCGCTAGAGGCATCGGCTTCATGCCGATGAACGATAACAGCGCCGCCGCCCGCCTGCTGCTCACGCTTTCCGAATTCGTCCAAGGCGTGACTATCTTCCCGGCGGTGGAAGGGAAAGGCCTGGCCGATACGCTCTTTGTGAAAGGCGCGCGGGAATTTTCCGACGGCCTGAGGAAACCGCCGCAGAACACCCTAGAGATCGTTCTTCCGGGCGAGACCGGACGGGGCGGGGAAGTGACCTTGCCGGAGATTTCCGACGATGTATTTCTCAGGGAAAGCGCGGGATACCTCGGCCTGCGGCTGTGGCTTTCCCTGACCGAAGACCTCGGCATGGCCGAGGAGGTTTCCCGATCCTGGGTGAAGGACGGCTATGCCCTCTTCGCCGACGGCGAGATGTCCAGCGGGCTGGTTTGGGACGTGACGCTCGAAGACGCGACGGCTGCGGAAACCTTCGTTAAGGCCGCCCAAGACATCGCCGAGGCGATGGCCGCGGAAGGCCGCTTCCTCGGCACGGCCCGGGTATCCGAAACCATCGTGAGGTTCTTCAATGCCGCGACAAAAGAAACCGCCGTGAAGCTTGAAATAAAATGATGAAAGCATACACCGGCGAAATGGCCGTGCGCACGCGCGGGAAGGGGACTTACGAGATCACCGCGGAGGTGGAGCGCCTCGTCCGCGAATCCGGCGTGACCGACGGGCAGGTGACGGTTTTCCTCCGCCACACCAGCGCCAGCCTCATCCTCATGGAAAACGCCGATCCCTCCGCCCGGCGCGACCTGGAACGTTGGTTCGACCGCCTCGTCCGCGAGGATGACCCCGACTTCATCCATACCCACGAGGGGCCGGACGACATGCCTAGCCACATCCGCATGGCGCTCACCCGCTCCAGCGAGGTGATCCCCGTCCACGGCGGCCGCATGACCCTCGGCACCTGGCAGGGCATCTTCGTCTTCGAACACCGCCGCGACCCCCACTCCCGCCGCATCGCGGTGACGGTGATGGGGGTTTGATCGGATGATAGGAGCCGCGGTTGGGGCGTGTAGATATCGCATCATGAAAAAACTGACTACTCCTCGCCGCGCTGGCGCTTTCCATTCTCTGCCCTGCGGAGGACGCGAAGACGAACATCTTGTTCCTCGCGGGCAGGCCTTCCCATGGCCCCGGCGCGCACGAGCACAACGCGGGATCACTCCTTCTCAAGAAATGCCTCGATGAAAGCGGCCTGCCTGTCGAAAGCACCGTGATCCTGAACGGCGAATGGCCCAGCCCAGAACAACTCGCCGCCGCCGACACCGTCGTCATCTATTGCGATGGCGGCCGCCACCACCTGCTGCTGGAGGGCGACCGGATGCAGCAGCTTGCAAAGGAGATGAAACGCGGCTGCGGCCTGGTCTGCCTGCACTATGCCGTGGAAATCCCGAAGGATAACGGTAGCTCGGAGTTGCTCGGATGGATGGGCGGATACTTCGAAACCCACTGGAGCGTGAACCCGCATTGGATCGCCGATTTCAAGGGATTCCCCCAACACCCCATCAGCAATGGCCTGAAACCTTACGCCATACTCGACGAATGGTATTTCCACATGCGTTTCACGGAGGAAGGTAAGCTGAGCCATATTCTCTCCGCCAACGCGCCGGAAGATACCATGAAACGCCCGGACGGCGCGCATTCCGGCAACCCGCACGTCCGCAAGGCGGTGGCCGATGGGCTGCCGCAAACCGTTGCCTGGGCCTTTGATCGACCGGACGGCGGGCGCGGCTTCGGCTTCACCGGCGGCCATTTCCACAAAAACTGGGGCGATGACAACCAGCGCAAAGTCGTTCTCAACGCCATCCTCTGGACGGCCAAGGCGGAGGTTCCTGCCGGGGGAGTGCTCAGCAAGGTGACGCCCGGGGAACTCGCGGCGAATCTCGATCCGAAAAATCCGCAGTCTCAGCGTGAGGACAACCCGCTCCTTCCCAGCGCCGCGGCGGATCCCGCGATCTGTGCGGCGTGCACGCATTGATCTTCGTTGCACCGCTGGGGCTGGCGTTGCGGTCATTGCCCTCTTGTTCCCTAAAACTTGGAGTGATGAACGGCGCTTCAGGCCATACATCTTCTCCGCGTTGCCTCGGTAGATCTTCTGGCGCACCTCGTCGGGGAGTTTCGCGATCTGGTCGTTGATGGCACCGGGCTTGTGGATCTGGCCGGCGATGAAAGGGAGGTTCGGATCGTTGAAATCGGAGCGGAGCTTGGCGACGAGGGTCTGGAGTTTTCCGAGGTAGGCGTCAGCGGCTCCCTGGTCGCTTTCGCCCTGGTGCCAGAGGACTCCCTTCAAAGTTCCGTGGTTGAGGGCGGCTTTCGTGCGTTTGCGCGCTTCCCGGTAAAGCTCGGATTTGCCGTCCCACTCGTCGATCTTGGTGCCGCCGCGGGCGTTGACGATGAGCAGGTAGAGGTGGAGATCCTCAGGAACTCCCGTTTCCGAGGCTTCCTGCTGGGCATGGAAACGCGGCAAGGCCAGCACCAGCGCGCAAAACGCGAGGAGAATAAGAAGTGGGCGGGATTTCATGGCGAGAGGGGCATCATGCAAAACGCCCGCCTCCATGGGAAGCGGGCGTTTCGGGAAGTTCAGGCAGGCGCTTGGCAAGTGCCTCCAGGTGTCGGATCAGCGGCGGCGGCGGAGCAGGACGAGCATGCCGAGGCCACTGAGGAGGGCGGTGGAGGGCTCGGGGATGGCCATGAGTGCGATGTCATTGCCACCGGTGAAAGTGCCACCCACGGAGTCCGCGATGTAGCTGATCTGCCAATCGAATCCGCCGTAGCTGCTGACCGTCGCACCCTGGGCGAGACCGGTGTAAGCGCCGATGATGGCATCCGCTCCATCGTTGAGCAGGATGAAGACCATGTCATTGATCGCATAGCCGCTACCCGAGAACAGGGTGGTGAGGCTACCTCCCGTGATATTGACGGTGCCAGTGACGTTGATCTGATCGTGCTCGGTGCCGGCGGTGAGTCCACCGATCTCCGCAGTGTAGGTGCCCGCCTGTGTGTAGTTCCCGGTGTTGAGGATCCCCGGGCTGTTGCCGGGGGCGATGAAGCCACCGGATTGAATGGTGAGGGCGCCGGTTGTTCCTCCCGAGCCTCCGATGGTGGCTCCGGAAGCGACTGTGGCGAGCGGGCTGGTGGAAATGTTGCCGTTGATGATGAGTGTGCCCGCACTGACGGTGGTGTTGCCAGTGTAGCCGCTGTTGCCATCCAATACGAGTGTGCCAGCGCCTGCCTTGGTGAGTGTGCGGGCGCCACCGCTTTGGCCGATGGCACCGCCTACGGTAAGCGTGTTGGCGGTGACGGTGACGATGCGGTTAGCGTTCATGGTTACCGCGCCGGTGCCGAGGTTGAGCGCGTTGCTTCCGGTGAAGCTGAAGTTGCCGTTCCAGCTCTGAGTGTTGTTGGTGCTGAGAATAACCGCGTTGCCAGAAGTATTGTTGATGGTGCCGCCGGTGATGGTCAGGGTTCCTGTCCCGATGGCAGAACTTGTGCCGCCACTGCCACCGTTGTTGATGTTGAGAGTTTTCGATCCGTTATTTGTTCCACCGCTGTAGGTATTGGCGGCGTTGAGGGTCGCGGTCATCGTGTTGCCCGATAGGGTCAAGCTACGGGCACCGCCAGTTTCGCCAATCACGCTGTTGGCCACCCAAGTAAAGCCGTTATTCAAGCTGTTCAGTGTCGTGTTGCCGGTGAGGGTGACCGCGCCGGCTGAGTTTTGAGTCCATGTCTTCACTCCTGTGATACCCCGACCCAGATTGACGGTTCCAGACATGTCAACCGCGTTACTCATTTGGAAACTTGCAAGTGCGTTCACAGTGGTTCCGCCCGCGATGGTGAGCTTCCCTGAACCCACGATCGTGGTGCCCGAAATCGCTAATGTCCCGCCACTGAGGGTTACATTACCGTTAAAAGTGGTAGTGCCGCTGGACAGGGACAATCCCGAAGAAGTAGAAATATTCGCAGTGTGGGTGTTATTGCCGGAAATAGTCAACGTGCCGGCTCCCGTCTTGGTGAGCGTATTGCCAACACCTGTGATGGCACCGCCCAAGGTAAGCCCACCACCGACAGACACGGCCAGGTTGTCTGCAAGGTCGATTTGAGAGTTGATCACGTCTGCAACCGAACCGGATTCAGTCAATGAAGCTCCTACCCCCCCGTTGTCGAAGATTATATATCCGCCACCGCTGGAGTTAATGGTGAAGGCGTGGGTATTGTCAGAATCACCGATGTTCAAGGTGCCCATCGTGCGATTGGTCGTGTTGACCGTGATCGTGCGAGCAGCAGAGATGTTGTTGGTGAAGCTGATGATCGAACCTGCACCACCGGGAACGGGATCTGGAGAGCCGAGCCAGTTGCCGGAGACACTCCAGTTGCCTGCGGCATCGACGTTCCAAGATCCATCAACGGCGTGGGCGGAGATGCTGCCGAATGCGGCGGCGAGTGTGACGAATGTGATTTTTTTCATTTTCATGGGGTAATCGTGGTTGATGTGATTAGGGGCAAAACAGCGGGTGCTATCTGCTTAGGGAACCTAACTGTGATGAAAAGTGTGGCGAATGAATTTGGAGTTGGCCACCTGTCACGAAATTGGGCAGGCTTTCCGTCATGGGTGAGTTGCGCTTCCTGAGCAAGATCGAGCAGGTGGCGGCGCACCTGCGGGCGGAGCTGGCGGGCGGGCGCTGGGAGGGTGCGATGGCGGGGCGGCTGGAACTGGCGGCGGAGCTGGGGATCAACGCGAAGACGGTGGAGGAGGCTTTGCGGTTACTGGAGAAAGAGGGTGTGCTGGTGCCGCAGGGGGCGGGGCGGCGGCGGCTCATTGCGGCGGCCAAAGAGCCGGTGAGTACGGCATTGAAGATCAGGATCCTACTTTACGAGCGCATCGACCAAGGCCTTCCATATCAAATCGATCTCCTGCACCGGCTGCGCGAAGAAGGACATGCCGTGACAATCGCGGAAAAATCCCTTCACGAACTGGGCATGAGTGTGAAACAGGTGGCGGCCTTCGTGAAAACCCATGAGGCGGACGCATGGGTGGTGCACGGCGGATCGCGGGAGATCTTGGAATGGTTTGCGAAGTGGCGCACACCCACATTCGCGGAGTTCGGACGATGGGCGGGCCTGCCGCTCGCTGCGCTCGCCGTTCGCAAGAATCCGGCGATGACCGCTGCGCTGCGCAGGCTCCATGAACTCGGGCACCGCCGCATTGTGCTCCTAGTAAGGGAAGAGCGCCGGAAACCCTATCCGGCCACCTTTGAGCAGGCGTTCCTGGACGGACTGAAGGAATTGGGAATCACGACGGGGCCTTACAACCTGCCCGACTGGGGGGATGACATCGAGGGCTTCCACCGCTGCCTTGATTCCCTGTTCCTGCACACGCCCCCGACCGCCCTGATCCTTTCCGAAGCGCATCTTTTCATCGCCGCCGAGCAGCACCTCGCGCGGCGGGGGATCGTTTCGCCCCGCGATGTCTCGCTGGTCTGCGGTGATCCGGACATCGCGTTCTCGTGGTGCCAGCCCGCCGTTTCCCATATCCGCTGGGACAGCCGCCCCATCGTCAGCCGAGTGGTTCGCTGGGCAGGCCGGGTGAGCCGGGGTGTGGAGGATCGCCGCCAGAGGTACGTGAAAGCGGAGTTCGTGGAGGGCGGGACGATCGGGCCGGTGGCGGGGCGGCGTTTGGGGTGATGATTTCATCAGGTAGGGCTGATCCGACCCGGTCGGCCTATTTGCAAAATCAAACGCAGCGCTCACTGGGGCGGGAGTGAGAGCCCGGGAAAATGCCCGCTCACCCTGGTTTCACCCTAAAATCCGCAGTTCAAACGAAGATTTTCACCGCAAAGGCGCAGAGGTCGCAGAGGGAACGCTGAGAAGAGTTTATGTTTCGGGATAGTGCAGGGCATTTTTCACGGCAATTCCATTTCACCCATTGGGTGAACGATTACCGCAAGGGTTGATCGGCACGATCAATCCGGGAACACGATGGCGCGGTGGCCGTCGATGAGGGTGCGGTCGTGGACGTGGTAGCGGATGCCCTTGGCGAGGGCGATGCGCTCGCATTGGCGGCCGAGGCGGGCGAGGTCGGCGGGGGAATGGAAATGGGAGACGCGCTCGACCTCCTGCTCGATAATGGGGCCAGCATCGAGATCCGCGGTGACGTAGTGGCAGGTGGCGCCGATGAGTTTCACGCCGCGGTCATGGGCCTGGCGGTAGGGGTTCGCGCCGATGAAGGCGGGGAGGAAGGAGTGGTGGATGTTGATGATTTTCCCGGAGAATTCTTGGCAGAAAGCGTCCGGCAGGATCTGCATGAAGCGGGCGAGGACGATGAGCTCGACGTCCTCGGCGAGGAGTAGGTTGCGGATTTCGGCGAAACCCTGTTCGCGCCGCGCGCCGTCCATTTCCACATGATGAAACCGGATGCCGGAGCGCTCGGCGAGGGGGCGGCAGTGTTCACGGTTGCCGATGATGGAGGTGATCTCGACGGGGAGTTCGTTGAGCTCGGTGCGCCAGATGATCTCGTTGAGGCAGTGGTCGGTCTTGGTGACGAGGACGGCGGTGCGCATTTTATATGGCAATGTCCGGAAGTGCCAGGAGGCCTGGAGCGAGCGGCCGAGGGTGCCGAAGCCGTTGGTGAAATCGGCGACGTCCACATCGAGGTCGGTGGTGTCGATTTCCAACCGGGCGAAGAATTTCCCGCCGAGGCGGTCTGAGAACTGGCTGAACTCGATCAGGTTGCCGCGGTGGGAGGCGACGTAGGACGCGATCCGCGCGACGATGCCGGGCTGGTCGGGGGAGGAGAGCTTGAGGATGAGTCCGGGGCGCATGAAGTTTCAAATTTCAAAATTTAACTTCCAAGGAAGAGCGGGATTCTTGTGGGGGAAGCGGGCGGTTGGCAAGGATTGAGATGGCGTGGGGTGCGGGGAGGGGTTTGGATGGGGTATGGAAATCAGGAACCGCGAAACGCAGGAGCCGTTCACGACGAAGGATGGCTCGACGATCATCAGCCTGCTGGATCTGGCGAACGCGCCGGTGGCAAAACAGAGCCTGGCCGAGGCGCGGGTGTCGGCCGGTTGCTCGACGCAGAGGCATTACCACAAGGAGAGCGAGGAGTTCTATTACGTTCTCCACGGGAGTGGACGGATGGAGATCGATGGGGAAGAGGAAAGGGTCGGGCCGGGGGACGCAGTGCTGATCCCCGCCGGGGCGTGGCATCAGATCGTGGCGGAAGAGGAGCTGGTTTTCCTGTGTTGCTGCGCGCCGCCCTACCGGCATGAGGACACCTTTTTTTAAGAAGCACGGGATGACGAACCTCGCGTATTTCCAGCTCGCAGAAGGCCAGCCCGGGGCGGATGATACGCTGCTGTATTTCCTGGCTCACAAGGACATGGATGCCGCGACGCGGTCTTGGGCGGATTTCCGCGCCGATCCGCAATGGGTGGGTGCGAAGGCGGCGTCCGAGGAAAAGGCCGGTGGTTCGCAGACGACTGAGGGCGGGGTCGTTTCCGGATATCTGCGGGCCATGGATTTCTCCCCGGTGAAATGATGCATACCCACAAATGCGGGCTTTCCATAACGGCGTATTGTATAGATGTTTGGCGCGGTGAATCTCGTTTCCGCGACCCTCATTTTCGTCCTCACGCTGGCACCGGTCATGGCCAGCGATCCGGGCGTGACGGCGATGGATTTCCTCGGGAAAGTAAGGGAAGGCAAGGTGGATCTGGAGCCGGGAGCCGATACCGCGCTGTTGCAGCACACCACCGAGCGGAAGCGCGAGAGCATCCGCAAGCGGATCGAGCGGTTGAAGGATGAACTTAAGGGCGGCGAGCTGGAACTCGGTGAGGTGAAGGAGGACGGCGGCTTCGCGGCTGCGATGATCCGCAAAACCGGCGGCTTCGATTCCGCCGAGATCCAGGTGTTTCCCGTGGCTTTGGTGAAACGCGGCGACAAGTGGCTGCCCGCGCCGGTGCCCGCGTCGTTCGAGAATGCCGTCGCCGGATACACCCTGCCGCTCAAGGCGCGGCTCGCGGCGCTGGAGGGTTGGATGATGCGGAAGCGCGTCACGGATCTGGAGAGGCTGCTTAACGAATCCGCCAAGCGCACGCGTGACCGGATCCGCGACAGCATCATCGGCGAGGATCTGGAGGGAGACGATCTCGGGAAAATCACCGACCGTTTCCTCGAGGCCTGCGTGGCGGGCGACCGTGCGGCGATCCTCGGTTTCCTCGGCGGCTTGTCCGATCCGCTGCCCACGGATTGGTCGGCGCGGCTCAAGGCTTCCCAGGCGGCGGTTGCCGGGCAGGGGAATTGGCGTTCTCTGGTTTCGCCGGATGTGATCCGTGTTCGGTTACACGAGGAGCGAGACCACAAAGACGGTATGGTTTCCATCGCGTGGCTTGATCCGCAAAGGGCGGCCACTTCGGGTGTGCGTCTCACCCACCTGTCCTTTTCTAGGGATACCGCGGGGCAATGGAGGATCGATCCGCCCGATTCCCTGCTCTACGGCCGGAAAGATTCCGACGACGAGGATTTCGACAAGGATTTGCGCGACCGCTTCGCGGAAAAGCTGCGCGAGGCGGAGCCGGCGGTTCATGCGCAATCCGTTCGGGAGGCGGCTGCGGGTGTGATGGATTCGATCAAATCCGGCATGCTCTCCGAGACCTTGCGCAAGGTTGATCTCGGAAGCCGTCCAGGGCAGGGCCGGATCGCCCTTACGGCGGCCGCTGCCGTGTGGTGGTCGCTCAACGAGCCGGGCGTGTTTCGTCTGCCGGTGGAGCTCGGGTTTCGGGAGGAGGGATCGCTCGCGGCATTCGCCTACCAATGGTTCTCCGTCAGCGAGGCGGACACATTCGAGCTGAGGACCTTGTATTTCAGGAAAACGAAAAGAGGCTGGCTCTGGTGTCCGGGCACGTTGCCCAAAGAGGCTAGGGAAAGCCACGGGGCGCTTTCCAAATGGGTCGGGGAGATGGAGGCGGGATGGAGGCTCTCCTGGAGGGAGACCCTGTTGCGCCCGAGCGTCAGGTTGGATGCGGTGGACTTCGGGAAACTCGCTACGGATGAGGAGGTCAGGGGCTTGATCGGTGATTGGCTGGGCGCGCTTGAAAAGAGGGATCTGGGCGCGGCGCTGGCGTGTTCCGCATGGCTCGGCGGCGGGGACGGAATTCCGATGACCGCCTTGCGCAACATCAGCTACGAAATCATGAACACCGGCAGCGGGGAGGCGGAGCTGGCTGCGATCCATCGCTCCGGCTCTTGGGTGGCGGCCACGATTCGCAGGGTGTCCGGAAACAAAAGGCAGGAAGCTTTCTTTCTCGTCTTAATGACTCCGGAAGGCGCGCGGCTGTTACCGGAGGTCGATCTCATAGCCGAGGACAGCAGAACCCGGAATTTCCTCAACAAGGCGGCTCTCGAAAGGCTCGCGAAAAAAGTGGGTGAGGCCAAGGTTTCTGAACTCCGCGTGATCTTCGAAGAGAGCTGGAAAGAGATCAAGTAGGGTTGATGGAACAGTAGGGTTGATGGAACGAGAAAACGCGAAGTAAATTTTCCAATACGGCTACCACTTCATGATTGGTGAGCGACATGCCCGTGAAGCCACCAATTTTTCTGAATCGACAAGCGGGTCTCATGTGCAAGATTACCGCGTAAACTCTATCTACCGCCGCCCATTATGATGATTTCCACCCGGCTTCGCAACGCTACCCTCGCCATCGGCCTCGCCGCCCTCTCCCACCCGGCTTGCGCCCAGCAGGCGGATTTCAACGAAGTGGGCAAGCAGATGGCCATCATGCTGCAGAACAGCCACTTCGCGCGGCTGCCCTACAACGCGGAACTGAGCAGCAAGTTTTTTGACGACTATCTCAAGAGCCTCGATTTCCAGAAGGTCTATTTCACCCAGCAGGATGTGGACGGCTTCCGCGCCAAATACGGGGACAGGCTCCACACCCTCCTGCTGCAAGGAGCCAGCATGGAACCCGCGCAGGAAATTTATGCCGTCTTCAGGGAGCGCGTCGCGGAACGCATCGGCCACGCGCAGGAAATGCTGAAAGGTGAGTTCGATTTCACGGGGGGCGAATCGGTGATGATGTCCCGCAAGGATGCGTCCTGGTCGCGCGACGAACAGGAGGCAAGGGAGGTGTGGGCGAAGCAGATCAAGGAGGCCGTGCTTTCCGAGACCTTGCGGCGCGAAACGATCACGAGGCTGGCCAAGGAGCAAGGCAAGCCCGACCCGGGAGCCGACGACGCGGATCCGCGCGAGAAAGTCTCGCTGCGCTACAAGCGCCTCCTGGCCAGCGTGCAGGATGTGGATGACGAGGATATCGCCAACTATTTCCTCAGCGCCGTATCCCGAGCCTATGATCCGCACACGGACTACATGAGTTTCCGCGAGATGAACCGCTTCAAGGGCGATATGAAAAACGAGCTTGTCGGCATCGGCGCGCTGCTCCAGGCGGAGGAGGACGGTGCCACCATCATCAAGGGTATCGTGGTCGGCGGTCCCGCCGACAAGGAGGGCACCCTGAAACTCAACGACCGCGTTGTCGCGGTGGATTCGCTCAACTCCGGGACTTCCGAGGGGATGACAGACATCATGTTCATGCCCATCGACAAGGTCGTGGAGCTGATCCGCGGTAAGGAGAGCACCTCCGTCGCGCTGAAAGTGGAGCCTTCCGGCGGGGCGCCCGGGCAGACGGTGGTCATCGTGATCCGGCGCGAGAAAGTGGAACTCAAGGACGAGCAGGCCAGCGGCGAGATGATCCACATGAAGAACGGCGACGGCGAGATCCGCCGGATCGGCGTGATCACCCTGCCTTCGTTCTACGCGGATTTCGACGAGGGCACCACGCGCTGCTCGGTGGATGTGGAGCGCATCCTCCAGCGCCTCATCGAGGAGAAAATGGACGGCCTTGTCTTCGATCTCCGCAACAACGGCGGCGGTTCCCTGGAGGAAGTCCGCCGCATGACGGGCTTCTTCGTCCCCCGCGGCCCGGTGGTGCAGGTGAAAAACACCCTAGGCCAGGTGCAGGTGAAGGACACCGATGGCGGCAAGCCAATCTACACCGGCCCGATGGTGGTGCTGGTGGACAAGAGCAGCGCATCCGCCAGTGAGATCCTCGCGGGAGCCCTCCAGGACTACAACCGGGCGGTGGTTGTCGGCGATTCCTCCACTTTCGGGAAAGGCACCGTGCAGCAACCGATGGACATCGGGCGCATGTTGCCGCTCTTCGCGGTTCGCGACAAGGCGGGCTTCCTCAAGGTCACGATCCAGAAATTCTACCGTCCCTCGGGTTCCTCGACCCAGAAGGATGGTGTCGTGCCCAACGTCGTTCTACCCAGCCTCATGGACGCGCTCGATGTCGGCGAGGCGCACATGGACAACGCTCTGCCGCATGATCGCATCCGACCCGCCGCGGATTTCCGGACGCTCGACGCGCAGGCACTGTTCCTCCCCAATCTCAAGGAGCGCAGCCGCGAGAGGGTGGAGGCCTGCCAGGATTTCGGTTACGTGATCGAGGACATCATCAAGGCGAAGGAGCGCATCGCGAAGAACAAGGTATCGCTCAACAAGGCGGAGCGCGAGAAAGAGCTCGCCGAGGCGGACGCGCAGAAAAAGGAACGCAACGCCGAGCGCGGGGCGCGTTTCGAGAAAATCGCCGCCGAGGACGCGAAGAGCATCGTTTTCCACCGTATCACCCTCGACGACCTTGAGAAAGATGCGGACTTGCAGCCCTACGATCCTTCCAAGGATGAGGGTAGCTACATGCGCCGCGCGATTGATGAGACGGAAAGCCTAGATGACACCCCGGAATGGCCCTCCGGCCTCAACGCCGAGAAACGCGAGGCGCTCCATATCATCAAGGATCTCGTGGAGATGACGGAGACCGCCAAGGTGGTAGGTATTCTTAAAAGCGACGGCGGGCTGCGCTGATGTCGGAGATCGCGGCCAATCTCGTTGAAATCCGCGGCCGCTTGCGCCGTGCCTGCTTGCGCGCCGGGCGCGATGAATCCTCGGCGCGCCTGATTGCGGTTTCAAAGACCTTTCCCGCCGCCGATATCATGGAGGCGGTCGCTGCCGGGCAGCGCTGCTTCGGGGAGAGCAAGCTTCAGGAGGCTGAGCCGAAAATCGCGGAACTTTCTTCCGGTATGGAATGGCATTTCATCGGCCGTGTGCAACGCAATAAGGTGCGGAAAATCCTCCCTTTGTTCCGTTGCATCCATGCCGTGGATTCGCTGAAGCTCGCGTCCTACATGGATGGCGTCGCCCAAGATCTTGGGCTTTTTCCCGAGGTTTTCCTGCAGGTCGATCAGGCGGCGGAGGAAACGAAAGGAGGATTCGCAACCGCCGAACTCCGCGAGGCGTTGCCCGCGTTGATCCGGCTGTCTAATCTGAGCGTCGTAGGTCTCATGTCCATCCCGCCTGCGGCGGATGATCCTGTGGATTCCAGGCCTTGGTTCCGCGCGCTCCGTGAGCTTCGTGACGAGCTCCGCGCCGAATTTTCCGTGGAGCTTCCCTATCTGAGCATGGGCATGAGCGGTGATTTCGAGATCGCCGTGGAGGAGGGCGCGACGCATGTCCGCGTGGGATCGTCAATTTTCGGAAAACGTCAATACAAGGTCGAGGGGGAATTAGGATGAGAGGCTTCGCGAACGTATGTGTGATCGGCGGTGAACTGGCGCTGGCGCTCGGCGACGGGCGAGAGTTGTATCTCACACTGCCTTTGTTGCGTAGAGCCTGCCCTTGCGCCGCCTGCCAAGGAGAACCTGATGCGATGGGGCGCGTGCTCCGCCCCGTTGTCGAATACGGCCCGGGCGCGTTCGACCTGAAGCGCTTCGAGCTGGTGGGTGGCTATGGTGTTCAGCTTTTCTGGGCGGATGGGCACGGCAGCGGTATCTACAGCCTCGCTTACCTGGAGAAGCTGGGAGATCTGGCAGGGCAGTGAAAAAAAAGCTCCGGTCACCCGAGAGGGGAGACCGGAGCATGATGAGGTTGATTACTAGCTGCTGCGCTGATTATTCGGCGGGAGCCGGCTCTTCAGTGATCGCTTCGGCGGCGTCGGAAGCAGCTTCTTCCACAGCAGATGCGGCGTCAGCGGCGGCTTCCTGGGCACCCTCAACCGCGTCTTCTACGGCGTTGGTGGCATCAGCGGCGGTATCTTGGGCAGCCTCAACCGCGTCATTCGCGGCACCTTCGGCCATTTCTTCCACGCCTTCGGCGACTTTTTCGGCTCCGGTGGCGACGCTTTCTTCCGTGGGCTCGATGGCTTCGGTGGCGGCTGGCTTTTCCCCGCACGAGGCAAGTGCGAATGCGAGTGGTATTGCGATGGTTGCGCTTAGGATTGTCGTTTTCATAGTGTGCTTTGTGTCCGGCGGACATTTTGTCCTAACCTTCGGAAAAGGATTACCCTTATCGCGCACCGAAGTCAAAGGAATCTGGCCTAGTCTGCCCTTGCGGTTGCGGGCAAGCGGCATTTGAATCCTTCCGCGCCGAATGTATCTGCTAAAAAAAGTATTCGAACTCAGGGAAAAAGCCCATCCCGACCATGAGAAGCCGTTCCTCGACCACCTCGAAGATCTGCGGATCATGGTCACCCGGATCGTGATCACCCTGATCGTCTCCATGATCGTGTGCTTCACATTCCAGAAGCAGCTCATGCACATCCTGCGCGCCCCGGCGGAAAGCCTGATCGTCACCAAGCAGTTGGAAACGATGCCCGACGGCGAAACCCACAAGGGGATCAAGGTGCCGACCGTGGAGATCTGGGACGAGGCGAAGGATGTAGAGGCCATTGCTGCAAGCCTCGGCGAGGAGCAGCGAAAGGCTTTCTACAAGGCGCTGGAGAAACCCGATATGGAGTTCCACGCACGCAGCGTGACCCTGCTGCGGGCGGCGAAGGCGCTGCCGGAGGAGAAACGCGCGGAATTCGTGAAAAGCCTCGGCGAGGACGATACCATGACGCGGCAGCTCATCGCGCTGCTAGATTCCGATCCCGACGTGGAGCCGCGCGCCGGGTCGAACATCCGAATGATGTCCGCCCTCAGGCCCACGGAGACATTCATGCTGTCGATGAAACTCGCTTTTTTCGCGGGCATCGTGCTGGCGTTTCCGCTGCTGCTGATGTTCGTCCTGCAATTCGTCCTGCCGGGTCTTCACGAGAAGGAGCGCAAGCTGATCTGGCCGGCGATGGGGGTGGGCTTCGGGCTTTTTGTCTCCGGCGTGCTCTTCGCCTATTTCTTCGTCCTGCCCCGGGCGCTGCTGTTCTTCTACGAGTGGAGCGGAGACCTCGGCGTTTCCAACGACTGGCGCATCGGCGAATACATCACCTTCGCCACCCAGTTCACCCTGCTCTTCGGCTTATCTTTCGAGCTTCCGGTGGTAGTCATGGTGCTGGTGAAACTAGGCCTGCTGACCTACGACACCATGTCGAACACGCGCACTTACGCGGTGCTCGCGATCTACGTGGCGGCGGCCATCATTACGCCCACCCCCGACATCATGACTCTGAACCTGATGGCGCTGCCGATGCTCGCGCTTTACGAGATCTGCATCTGGCTGGCATGGTTCGATCGGAAAAAGGAGCGTGAGAGGGAGGCCCGCGAAGAGGAGGAGCTGCAGCAACGCAGGCAGCAGTGGCTTCTGAAAAACGACGAGCGCGAGGAGGCTTATCCCGCCGATCCCGACCCGCACGGCCATGGCGATGATCATCACCACGACGATTACCATCACGAGCATGAGGCCGAGGACGGCTGGCACGACGAATACCGCCACCACGCCGACCACGGAATGCCGGGAGACGAGGAATGGACGCAACCCGAGGACGCCGTGACGGGTGATGATGCGGAGGATGAACCGGTGGATGACAATATCCCCGAGGAGGAGCGGAAACGAATGCACGACGAGAACAAGAACCCGGATCTCTGATATGAAAAACGACGGTGTGAGCGAAAAATCCCCCTACGCGGGCTGCGCGATCCTTATCGCGGCTCTGCTGGTCATGGTGTTCCTGATCGGCTTCTCCATCTCGGTGCTTTTCCGGCAGTCCAACGAGATCGCGAAGTTCACCGCGGAAAAGCCCATCGTGGTCGAGGTGGAGCCGCTCGAAGACCGTGAAGCCGAGCTGAACCGTCTCGCCGAGAAACTGGAGACCTTCCGGCTCGCGGTGGACGATGATGAGTCCGCGGCCATGGAGCTGACCGCGGAGGAAATGAACCTAGCGATCGCCGCCTACGAGCCGTTCAAGGATTTCCGGGGCACCCTCCGTGTGGCCTCCATTACACCCGGGGAGATCCAGCTGGAGATCTCCTTCCAGCTCAACGGCAGGCCGCGGCTGGCGAAGGAAGGCGAGGGCGGATGGATCACCTCAGACCCCCGCTTCTTGAACGGCACCATGGTCGCCGAGCCGGGCCTGCTGAACCGCGAACTCGTCCTCCAGCTCAGCGATATCGAGGTGCCCGGCAAGAAGGTGGCTCCGGAATTTGTCGCGCAAATGTCACCCTACCGCGTCGCGGAACGCTATGTGGGCGGGGAGGGGATCGGCGGTGTGATGTCGAAACTCACCTCCGTGGAGCTCGGCGAGGGCACCGTGCGTTTCGTGAAAACCGCCGGGGTCACGCCCAAGGACACCGTGACCAACGCTCAGGTGGATGCTGCCAGCCAGCGCCTGTTTCTGTTTTTCGGCATCGCCGCCTCGCTTTTCCTGCTTTTTGTGGCCGTTGTGATATTTTTGGGCCTTCGCTTGAAAAAACGTCGCGAGGCGGCAGTATCCGGGAAATGAAGATCCTGCACGGTATCCCTGCTATCCGCCCTCGGCCTCGCCACAATCCACGCGAATGAAGTCCAGCCCCCCGCCGCCGAGGCTCCTGACAAAACTCCGGCAAAAACCGAGAAGATCAAGACCGAGGAAATAACCTCCAACCCCACCTCCAAGGACACGGCGCGTCTCGAAGCGCTCAACAAGCTGGCCGCAGAGAAGCTCTCCCACGAAACCGCTGATCTCCGCGCCGAGATCGCCAAGCTCAAGCTGGAGCGCGAACTCATCACCGAGAAGCTCGCCCTTGAGTCCGCGAAACGCCAGGAAGCCGTCAAGGAAGCCGTGGCCGATTCTGAACTGGAGATCGCGCGCCTTTCCCGCGAGGGCGAACTCTCCCGGGTCCGTTCGGAGAAACTCGCCGCCGATCTCAAGAGCCTCCAAAGCGAGGCCGCGCTCGAGCTGACACGCCTTCAGACAGAAATCCAGACCATCGAGACCCGCGGTAAACGCGAGTCCTTCGCCGACGCCGATCCTCTTTTCCTCGAAAAACCGCTCCGCGACGACGGCATACTCGTCATTTCCGACCGCCGCATCCCACTCAACGGCATGATCGTCAAGGAGACTGCGGATTTCGTCACCAGCCGCATCGATTATTGGAACAACCGCGACCGCAAGCTCCCCATCTTCATCGTCATCGACGACTGCCCCGGCGGATCCGTCATGGCCGGCTACCGCATCCTCAAGTCCATGGAGGCCAGCGACGCGCCGATCCATGTGGTTGTGAAAAGCTTCGCCGCCTCGATGGCCGCGTGCATCACCACCCTCGCCGAGGAAAGCTACGCCTACCCGAACGCCGTCATCCTCCACCACCAGATCAGCTCGCAGATCGCCTTCGCCCGGCTCAACCTCACGCAGCAAAAGGAGTTCTTTCAGGAAAGCACGCGCTGGTGGGATCGCCTCGCTGCGCCCGTCGCGGAAAAAATGGGGATTACTACCGATGAGTTCATCGAGAAAATGTACGCTCGCTCGACGAGCGGCGATTGGAGCGAATTCGGAGACAAGGCCAAGGAACTGAAATGGGTCAACCACATCGTCGATGGCATCTTGGAAAGCTCGATCACCCTCAACCCCGACACGAAATCGAAGGCCGCGGAGAAGAAAACAGCGCTCGTCGAGGAGATTGATCCCGACGGCAAGGTCTTCACCTACCTGCCCCGCCTCAACCCGAAGGATGTCTATTTCCTCTACAATCCGGACGGCTACTACCGGATGCGATGAGCCTGGAGGACGATTTCACCGATGTTATAGCCAAGGCGATGCGGGGCTTGGGCATGGATGTCCAAGCGCTTTCCACTGAGGCGGGAATCCCGGTTGGTGAAATCGAAGCCCTGCTCGGCGGCAAGATGTCGGGAGCCGCAGCGGGAGCCATCTGTGCGGCGCTCAGCCTTGATGCGGATGCACTCGCCGCCTTGCCTAGATACCTGCCGCAGCCGCCAGTCCCCCCCGGCGTCCGCCGGATCGAACTGCCGTTCGGGAAATGGATCGTGAACGCGTGGGAGGTGGGCCGCGGTGGAGTCCGCATCCTCTTCGATGCGGGTTGCGGCGAACGCGACATCCTCGAAAAGGTCTCTCCGCATGGCCTCGCCGCTCTGCTCATCACCCATGCCCATCCGGATCACATCGGCGGTAGGGATGCGGTCGCCGCACAAGGTGTCCGGGTGATTTCGGAAACCGAAGCTCTCGCTGCCGGGAGGTTTTCTTTCGGTGCGCTGGAGGTGAAAGCCGTCGATCTCTCCGGCCACTGCATCCCAGCCACCGGATATTTCATCAACGGCCTAGAGTCCCAGCTCTTCGTCCCCGGCGATGCCATTTTCGCCGGCTCCATGGGCGGATGCAAAACCCGCGAAACCTACGAACTCGCCGCCCGCACCCTACGCGCCGCCTTCGCGGAGGCTCACCCCGACTGCGTCCTCCTTCCCGGCCATGGCCCCGCCACCACCATCGCGGAGGAACTCGCCTCGAATCCGTTCAACCGCCGCTTCGCCTAGAAGACCTTCCTACGTAACGTCCATCGTGTTGGCGTGTGGACAGCCCCGTTTTCCCCCTTAAACGATTGACTTGGCGGGGATTAGACCGGCTGGCGGGTGGCACCAGCGGTAAGCTGGTCGATTACAGGTGGAGCAGCCTGAAAACCGATGCGAAGGGTGTGGGGTCGGATTGCTTAGTTATGGGCAGCTGATTAACGAGCTCGGCAGGGCTTTGCAATTGCCAACGGAGAGACGGGAACTGGAGAGACTGCGGAAGAGCGACAAGAGGAAGATATTGCTTGCCGCCGTGCTGAGGAAAAGGACGGCCGTAGGGGTGAGATGGATCGCGGCAAGACTGGCGATGAGGGATCCAGGATCGGACAACAGCTTCCTCGGAGGGATGCAGAGGGATTCGGGCTGGTAGAAAAGGCTCGGAGAGTTAAAAATCTTAAATAGCAGGGACTCATTTATTGAACCCGATTACCCCACGAAAACCGCATTGCCACAGCCGCTTGAAATGGTTTCCAATCTGTCCAACGATAAAAGCATATTGAAAGTGAAAGAAAACTCGCTCCGCAAATCCATGTCCGCCGCGCTCCTCCCGGTGGTGGCTTGCTTGATTTCGCAGGGATTAGCCCTAGCTCGGGACATGGACGCGGCGGCCATCGCTCACGCGGGCGGGGATTTCAGCGTGAACGAGGGCGATACCACTTTCCTCGGCGGCGGCGAATGCGCACCACTGCACCACCACCACTGGACACAGATCGGCGGCACTACCGTTGCATTGGCGGGAGCCGACACCTGCGCCCCTTTTTTCATCGCACCCAATGTGGCGAAGGGCGGTGAGACGCTTTCTTTCCTCCTCACCGTTGCTTCCGGCGCTTCCTCATCAATTGACGTGGTCAACGTCACGGTCGTGAATGTGAACCATCCGCCCGTTGCCGACGCCGGGGATGACCAGACGGTGGCCGCGGGCGCTCCCGTCACACTCCGCGGGGAAAACAGCTTCGACATCGACAACGATCCTTTCACCCACAGATGGTTCCAGACCGGTGGACCGGCGGTCGTCCTAACAGGTGGCGAAGGTGCGAACCCCACATTCATCGCTCCCGATGTCGATGGCGTGGCCGAGCTGACCTTCCGCTTGCGTGTCGATGATGGCTACCCGATGGACGCTCCCGCGCCCGGCTACCTTTTCGATCATGTGGTTCGACACCGTCACCATCGTGGTCACGGATACCAACAATCTCCCTGCCGCATGCGCCGGAACGGAACAGACGGTGGATGGGGGATCCGAGGTCAATCTGAGCGCGGCGGGGAGTTTCGATCCGGACGGTGATGTTCTTACCTACTCGTGGGTGCAGCAAGCGGGTGGGATTTCGGTTATTCTGAAAGGTGCGGACACCGCCACGCCCTCCTTCGCCGCCCCGGTGGCAAGCGCAAACACCTCGCTTGTTTTCACTCTCACCGTGGACGACGGATACGGCGGCAACGACAGCGCGAGCGTCACGGTGAATATCCTCGATAGCACGGCTCCACCGCTGGTGTCGCGCGCCCGGCCTACCGTACCCGAGCTCTGGCCTCCGAACCACCAGTTCGTCCCGGTGGGCATCACCGGTATGGCGGGCGATGACGCCGATGTGGATATCGAGATCACCGGAGTCACCCAGGACGAGCCGACAGTCGCCAAGGGCGAAGGCGACACGCCCATCGACGCGATCATCCTCGCCGACGGCACCGCCCTGATCCGCGCCGAGCGCTCAGGCAAGGGCGACGGGCGGGTTTACCATATCCATTTCACCGCCTCTAACTCTGCGGGCAGTTCCTCGGGAACCGTCCGCATCACCGTCCCGCTCACCCGGAAAATGGATGCGGTGGATGACGGCGATTCCTACGACTCGACCCTCTGGGCTTCTCCTTGATTCCTAGAATCCATGCGCGCCTGGCTACTCTCCGATGGTGATTTTCATGCTGTCGCTGTTAGCGCGCAGTTCCGGTGCATACATCGCCTCGGCGCGGGTGGGTAGGGCGCTGAATCTCCCGGGGATCTCGGCTCTCAGGCGGTAGCTGAGGTTGTGGCGTCCGCGAGGGAGAACCTGGACAAAAAGGGAGACCTTCTCGTCGCGCAGCTCCATGTAAGCTCCGAGGCCGTTCGGGTTGTAGCCGGACTGCACATCGACGGCCTCCATTCCCGCCGCTTTCCAATCCTCGAAGACGAGGTATTCGTAGTCGTTCTTGCTGTCGATCCCGAGCGTGACCTCGATCAGGTCGCCGCTCTTCACCTCGTCGCCGGATTTCAGCTCGACGCGTTTGTAGGCGGCGCGCTTCTGGTCGATGGCCTGGCCTTTGGAATCCACCGCATCGATCACCTTCGTTTCCGGGACGAGCTTGTGGTAGGTGCGATCCACCTTCACCTCCAGACCGGCCTTGGTGATGTGATCCTCCAGCGTGAAATACTCGACGTAGGCGTTCGCGTAGAGCGGGCCGTCGCCTTTCTTCCGCAGGTCGATGGTGTGCTCACCGGTCGTGAGAATGTCACCAGCGATGAGGGCGGTGTTGTCGAAGGTGAAAAGGTTCTCCTTGGTGATCTCCACGGTCTTGAGCGGCTTGCCGTCGAAGAGGACTTCCACGGTGAGCTTCGGATCGCCCTCCTTGGTAGCCTTGAGGAAATCGCCGATGGCCTCGATGCAATACGCGGTGTCGCGGGTGGAGTTCCAATAGTGGCCGTGGCGGCGGTTGTTGATGAGGTATTTCACCAAACCCCGCGTGTCCGGGCTTTCCGGCTCCGCAGCGGCGAGGAGTTTCAGGAACCATGCCTGCGCCTCGAACTCGCTGCCATACCAAACCCACCAGTAACCGCCGTTGCCGAGTTCGAGATACGCGGTCTGGTTTTCCTCATCGGTCTTGAGAAACTGGCGGATGTTGCGGATCACCTCGTCGCGTTTCGCAATGTCCTTGGTGCGGTGCAGCTCCAGGCCGAGCAGTGATTTCGCGTAAACGGGAAGGTCGTTCTTGTCGCGGAAAAGGAAGCCGAGCATCTGCGGGTGATCCTTTCCGCCTTCGCCGAGGATGCGGCGGACGAGGGCGTCGGTGGAGTCCGCCTTTCGCTTGGTGTTCTTTTTGCGCTTTTCCCAGTGGGCGATGCGATCCGCTTCTTTCTCCTCGAACTTCGCGAGCCACGCGAGGCCGCGGGCGATCATGTCTTCCGGCACTTTTGCGCCGTTGTCGCGAGCGAGGAGCAGGCCGTGCATCACGACGGCGGTGGTGTGCGGATAGGATTGGTGTCCGAAGGCGGAGAACCAACCCCAGCCGCCGTCCGGGTTCTGCTGGTCGCGGAGTTTCGCGATGCCCGCACGCTCCATTTTCGCGACCTCCGCCTCATCCCAGACTGGGTTCCAATGCGGGTGATCGGGTTTCCACTGCGCGGCACGCTCCTTCGGATCGCCGAGTTGTTGCGGGTTGAGGTTCACCTTCTTGTTCTTGATCGCCGCGAGATCGTGTCCTTGGGACTTCAGGATGTGATGGACGACCGTAGTCGGCACGAAACGGTTCAGCGTCTGCTCGGTGCAGCCATACGGATAGCTGGCGAGATAAGGCAGCGCATCGATCATCGCGCTGGCGACGCTCGGCGAGTATTGGACGGTGACTCGGCTCTCGGTGGGCCGGCGTTCCTGCGGGAGTTTGAAATCGATCTTCGCGGAATCGCCGTCCGGCGCGATGGCGCGGCTGTAGGATTCCGTTTTCAGGATGCCGTGGACGAAGACGGGGAATTTCATCTCCATCGCGTCGGAGTCATCGGCGGCGATGGCTTTCATGCGGATGATGGCTTCGCCTTCGGAAACGGCTTTGACCGTCCAGTCGATGCGGGTTTCACCCATGGAAGGGATCGCGACGCGGCGCTCCTTGTCTCCGGTGGCTTCCAGGCTCTTGCCATCCAGTTCCAGTGAGACGGCGACGTCTTTCGCCGCCGCATGGTAGTTGTGGACGATGGCGCTGAGCGTCACCTCGTCCTTCTCGATGAAGAAACGCGGTGCTTGGAGGCGGACGATGAGATCCTTGCTGGTCACGATCTCCGCCGAGCCTTCGCCGACGCGGGTACCTTTGCCCATCACCCAGGTCTTGATTTTCCAGGTGGTGAGGTTGTCCGGCATCTCCAGATCGATGACGGCCTCGCCTTTCTCATCCGTCTCCACGGAGCCGACCCATTTCAGGAGATCGGCGAACTCCGTGCGGACGACGACCTCGGGTGCAGCCTCGCCGGCTTTTTCCGCAGGTGCGGTTGCGAAAGCGTCCATCGAGGCCTCCGCCAGCATGATCGGAGCGGCCTGCGGCATGGCATCTCCGTCTCCGAAAAAATTCTCACGCCCTGCGCCGCCAGTCTTCATCATCATCCCCCTGTTTCTCGCTACGGCCATGTGTCCGAAGATCCCGAGATGCTGCATTTGGAGAGTGTTCGGCGACTGGAGATGCATACCGTGGAGTCGCTGCGAATGCTCCATGCCCTGGGCGTAGTGGTGGCGTTTCCAGTCCCAGAAAAACGGCACGATCTCGCCGACGTTAGAGCCGCCGGAGATGTATTCGAGCGATTTGTCATAGACGCTGATCGCGGCGGAGCCTTGGTAGGGTTTGCCGTCCGAGTCGGTGATCCGCACGGTGAACGAGGTCTTCTCGCGGGGCTTCAGTTTGTCTTTCGCGGGCGCGACCTCGACGTTGAGTACGCGCTTTTCCGGAGGCAGGACGATCTCGCGGGTGACTGTGTGGACTTCGCCGTCGGCGACCGTCACGCCCTCGATGAAAAAGTTCGGCATGTCGCCGAGCGCGACCGTGATCTCGACGGTCTGCGACTTGCCCTCGATGCGGATGATTTTCGTCTCCGCCAACTTTCCCTGTGAGGGTCGGATGAAAAGCCAGACGCGCGAGTCCGCCTTGTCCACATTGACCAGCAGTTTCACGGTGTCGCCGGGGCGGTATTCCTTCTTGTCGGGGATGAGTTCAAGGGCGTTGTAGCGGAAATTTCCCTCGGCCTTCGCGCCGCGCACGGAGAACACCGTCGCGCCCTCCTGCTTGCGGCCTTTCTTGTCCGTGAAAACGACGGCCACGCGGTATTGCCCGGCCTTCGACGCGGTGAACGTCCAGTTTCCTCCTTCGGGCGTCCATTTCCCGATCTCCTTTTCCTCGATCTCACCCTTCGCGTTCAGCTCGGAAGAATAGAGGATGGCGGTCGCCTTGCCCTCGACCTCTTTCCCATCCAGCGTGCGGGCGGCGAAGGTGCCGGTGATCTTGTCGCCGACGTTCGCATAGCCGCGGTCGAGCCAAACGGTCACGCCGAACGGCTCGCGGGCGGCGAGCACGGAGCCGTTGCCGACGATGGTGCGGCGCGAGGCATCTACTACTTCCGCCGTAATTGAGTAGCGGTGATCCTGGTCGCCGTGGACGAGCTTCGCGATGGAGCTGTCGATTTTAACCTTCACCTTGCCGTCGGCGCCGATGGCCGCCGTCTGCTCAAGCACCAGCTCGGGCGCGCCCATGCGATTCTGCTGCCACCACGGCGGCGCGGGGCGGATGCAGCCCCACCTCGCCCAGCCCGGATACCAAGGCGTCTCCGCGTAAGCCCACCAATAGCCCGGCCCGTAAAGCCAATCCCACGGCCCGGCGGGGAACCAGCGGTCGTTGAAAAAGTTCCGCTCCACCTTGATTTTCACGGTGGCCTCCGTGACCGGCGCGCCGTGGTAGTAGTTCGCGGAAACGGTGGCCTCGAAGCTCTCGCCGAGCGCCACGGGTTCGGCGGGGGCATCCACCTTCACCTCGTATTCCGGCTTCTTGTATTCCTCGACACGGAAGGTGAAATTCGTGTGCGGGACGCCGCCTGTGACGCGGACGTTATACATGCCCAGCGCCGCCTCTTCCTTGAGATCGAAATCGAACTCGATGCCGCCGAAGGCATCCGCGCCGGCACCCTTTTTCTCAAAGATCAGCTCGTTGCGCCCGTCGCGGATCTCGATGTCCGCCGTTTTCCCCGCGTAGGTGGAAACCTCGCCGAGATCATAGCGCGCCTCGCCCGCCCAGAGTTTCACATGGACTTTCTGGCCGGGGCGGTAAACCGGACGATCGGTGATGCCGATGGTTTTCTGCGCAAGGTAATCGGTGCGATCACTGTTGTCGCTCCATTGGAAACGGTGGCTGGAGAGGAAGGCGCGGCGCTCACCGGCGCGGGCGATCACATGCCATTGGAACTGGTTGCCGTTATCATCCTTGTCATCGAGAACGAGTTTTCCATCCGCGTCCGTGCTCCTTTTGAAACTCCGGGTTACCACCTCGAAGCGGCGCTTGCCCTTCGCCTTCTCCAGATAATCCATGCGGAAACCGAAGAACTCCAGCTCACCCGCCACCGGGCTGCCGTCCGTGGCATCGACGAGATAGAAGACCTCCTTGCCGCCCTCGGAGCGTTTCAGCAAAACGAGATTGCGCACCCAAACGACGACCCATGAGGTGTTGCCACCCTCCAGTCTCGATTCAAGCAGGTAGCATCCCGGCGCGAGCTTGCCGAGGTCGAGGTTGGTTTCCGTGTCGCGGTGGGATTCGTCGGGACTGAGTTCCTGTTTCCACGAGCGGATCTCCTCGCCCACATAACGCCCGCGCTCCTCACCGATCAGGCGCGTGCCGAGACCGCCGAAATTGATTTTCTGGTGATCGACCTCAACGGGATTCTTTTTCAGATATGCGATGATGTCCGCCATCACCAGCTCGTCCTTCACGGCGGAGAGTTTTAGGGAAACCTCCTTCGCGTTGCGGAACGTGTAAGGCACCTCGACCGGGCTGGCGGCATGGTAGGTCGGCGTGGTGCCGAAGCGGCTCCAGTTCCCGAGGATCTGTTTCAGCAGTTTCTCGCGCTGCCCTTGGTCGCCCTTGCCATGAAGTCCGATGACCTCCTTCAAGCTCTCGGCGGCCTGCGTGTATTGCCGGCGGTTCAGGAAAACCTGCACCAACTGATCCCCCGCCTGCTCTGAGAAACCGCCTTTCCCGGCCTGCATCAACTTGCGAAATCCGGGGATGAACTGGTGATCCTCGCGGAGGGTGAAACGTTTCACGCCGTTTGCCAAGCGGGCGATCGTTTCCGTTTCCTTCAGCGTGGATGCCTGGAGGATGCCGTCGCGCTCCTTCACATCGGGCTGGCTCCACCAACCGTAGGACACGAGCGTGTTCACATCGAAGTGCGCTTGGCAAAACTGGAGCCATTTCAACTCCTCGGCGGCGGCTTGGTTCGGATCGATGCGGGCGATCTCCTTTATCGTCCAACGCCACCTCTCGCCATCCGAGGCGGCCGTTTCCCACGATTCCGGGACATCGATCCATGAGGGATTCCCCTCCGCATCGACCGGTGCTCCCTCGCTGGTGATCATGTCGATGCGTTCAGTGTAATCGGGCACCGCTTTCACATCCGTCAGGAGATGCAGTCGCCAGACATTGCCCGAACCGGTGCGCGCCATCGTGAGGGCGTTGCCGATCTGGCGGAGAATTTCCACTTCCTTGGTGCTGCCCTTTTCCACGGTGCGGTGGGCTTGCAGGAAATATTGCAGCGCACGGAGCCGATCCTGCTCGTTCACCTGGATGTATTCGCCGCGCCCACTCATCCCGCGCCGGAACTCGCCGTCGAGTATCTGCCCGTAGCTGCCGTGGGTGCCGAGAAACGCCGATCCCGCCGCCTGCATGAAAGCGGGATTGTTCTTTTTGCTTTCCGTGAACTCCGCCAGCAAAGGATCGAAATTCTGCGGCTCGTTGAGTTGCCGCTGCGACTGCAAAGCCTGCCGTAGATCGGTCGCCGATTCCGCGTCATCCACCTCGCGGAGGATCTTCACCCGCAGCTCGTAGGCCTCGCGCCAGTTTCCCTTCTTCTCAAGTTCTGCGGCTTGTTTTCTCATGGCGGGGGCATCGGCGGCCGATACCATGGCACAGGTCATCATCAGGAAAATCAGGGCTTTCATGTCCATACCCTATCAGACGACCGGAGCGGCGGAAACTTAGAACTTTTCCCGGAAAAATTTCACAAGCGCCCTTGGAGAAAAGGCACCAGCTCGTCCACACCGAAATCCGCCAGCACCTCGCCGTCCCAATCCAGCGTCGGAGCCTTGCTCTGGCCGGATAGCGCGACCATCTCCTCTATCGCCGCGCGGTCGCCGCTCACCACCACTGTTTGGACAGCGATGTCGTGATCCCGCAGGTAAGCCTGAACCTCCACGCACCACGAACGCCACCCCACCCAGTTTCTTCAGCAGGGAAGCATCAGGCAAGCCGATGGTGCGAGTAAGGATGCCTGCAGAAGATTACTCCAAAAGGGGGGCTTCGTCATCGCCGTAGAAGCTCTTGATGTAGCCGTATTCGACGAGGGTATCTTGCCACGGCGCGATGATATTGGCATCGCGGAAAATGCGGTTCGCGCGGCCCAGCCATGCCTCGGCCTCAAGGAGTTCCTCTTTCTCATAGGCTAGGGCGGCCAGGGCATAGTAGTGGTAGGGCGAATCGTCCTGGAAATCGTATTTCTGCGCGAGGATGGTGACTTCGTCATCCTGGCCGAGCTTGATCTTGCAAAGCAGGATCTTGAACTCGACGAGGCGGGACAGTGCCATGTTGCTCTCCGGAATCTCGCGGAGAATTTCCTGGAAGATGTCGTGGGATTTCTGCCACTGCTTGCTGACGAACAACACCTCCGCCACGTTGAAACGGATGCTGGTGTTTTTCGGCGTGATCTTCAGTGCCTCTTCGAATGATGTCATGGCCTTGTCGAAGGCACGTATTTCCACGTAGCAGGAGCCGCGCAGGTTCAAAAGCTCCGCGCTGGTGGGGAAAATTTTCTCTGCCTCGGTGATCGCCTCAAGGCATTCGAAAATCCGCTTCTGTTGGAAAAAGCGGGAGGCCTCGCCGAAGTGCTTGGCGAACTCGATGCGCTTTTCCTCCGGGAGGTTCAGGAATTCCTGCTGGTTTGGCTGCAATTCTTGGGATGCCGTGGCTTCGGATTTTTCCTTTTCCTGCGCGTGCAGAGGGCAGAGGAGGAACAGGCAGAAGAGAGTCAGTTGTTTCATGGCGTTCTTGGTTGGAAGAGGTTTAAGCAGGGATGGGCGGCGGGGCAAGTTGGAAGATGTGCCGGATTCAGCTGTTTTTTCGGGTGAGCAAAAGGAAAGGGGCGGGTTTTTCGGTGGCGATGATGGCGTACCGCGCGGAGCGGTGCGTAGGGATGGACGCGAGGAGGTTCTCCACCGCCGCCGCCTCGACATCGCCGCCCGCGTGCCCCGGATAACAGATAGCTGCGAGTAAGCCCCCGGGTCTGAGGATGGCTACCGCGGAGGTGAGCGCCTTGAGGGTGTTTTCCGTACGGGTGATGACCGCGCGGTCGCCGCCGGGCAGGTAGCCGAGGTTGAAGACGATCACGCCGGGCCTCCCATCGCCCGCGATCTTCGCAAGGTCGGCGTGGCAGCCGAGGTGCAGCGTCACCCGATCCCTTAGACCTTCGTTTTCCAGCCGGGCCGCGGTGGAGCTGATCGCCTGCGGCTGGACATCAATGGCCAGCACCTTGCCGGTTTCTCCTACGGCTTGGGCAAGAAACACCGTGTCGTGGCCATTGCCCGCCGTGGCGTCGATGGCGAAATCACCGGGCGCGATCTCGCCTTTCAGCAGCAGGTGGAGCATTTCCGTGGGGCGGGGAGGGAACATGGTTTTCAGGAAAGGGCATCGGGAAACACAAACTCCGTGGCGGGGCGGATGCCGTCAAGGATCCATCCGGCGAGTATCGAGGCCATGCCCGGCGCGTAGAGTGCCCCTTTCGAGCCGAGGCCGTTGAACACCCAATCCCCGGAGGCGTCCCTGCCGACCAAGGGCTGGCTGCGCCGCAGGATGGGTCGTATCCCCGCGACATGGGTGATGACTCCGAAATCCGGGCCGCCGAGCTTCGTCGCGATGGCGGTAATGTGTTCGAGTCCGGCGGTGGTGGCTGTCTCGTCGAGCTTGTCCCAATCATAGGTGGAGCCGACGCGGAAGCAGGCGCCGCCGATGGGAACCAGCCAGCCGCCCGCTCCGATGCGAATGTGCGTCTCCGGCCAATCGGCGCGGACGGTGAGGATTTCCCCTTTCGCGCAGCGGTGCCCGCCCATGCTTCCTGTGATCAGGCCGGCGGCTCCTTCGCAGCGGATGCGCGGGGTTCCGGTATCGCCCCATAAGCCGAGTTCGTGGAAACGGACGCGCGAGAGATGGAGAAACTTCCGGGTATCGAGCCAACCTCCGCCCGACAGCTCGACGCAGCCGGGAAATCCGCCGGCTGGCTTCGCGGGAGGATCCGCGCTTAGCCATCGCTTCACTTCGGGGAGGTCGAGCTTCGCGGAAATCTTCGCCCATTCCTTTTGTGAGGAGGCGACCCGCAGGACGGGAAGGGGATGCCAGAGGTTTTCGGAGAACTCTTTTTCCAAGAACCGGTAGAACGCGATCGCCTGCGGATAAAACTCCGTGATGCGCCAGCTGGGCTCGAAGTTCTTGCCGGTGATCGGATTGATGAGTCCCGCCGCGACCCGTGTGCTGCCCCCCTCGCCGTGATCCGCGATGCGGAAAGGGACTCCGCGGCGGAGGAACTCCCACGCGAGGCAAGTCCCCGCTAAACCCTGCCCGACGATGAGCGGGTTTTCCGGAATCCCCATGACGCCCATCCCGTGAACCATTCCGAAGCAATGCCCCGCCCGGCCGCCGCAGTCACGCGCAAACAAGAGGCGTGAACCTCCGCCGCGGAGATCCGCCATTCCGTGAAAGCGTTTTGCTTTGACGAAATACTGGGTTTTCCGTAGTAACGAGGGGGAGAAGATGAAATGTCCGCGTTGTGTGCAACTGATCCACCGTGCGGCGGCGGCATGCCCCCACTGCGGCTTCGGGATGGTGGACGCGGACCGGATGTTCGGGGCTAGCGAGGTGAAGCTGCGGAGCCTTGCGGACACGGCGGGGATTTTCCGCCGCAACGACCGCGACCGGCTGGAGGATGAGATGGAGCGGATCGGGATCGCTTTCCCGCAGGTTTTCGTAGCTGTCTATACGGGAAGTGTCGGGGAGCAGGCGAACCTTAGGCAGTTCGGGTTTTGGCTACTGAACCGCGGGCTGTTCGAGGATGTGCCGGTGGAGAAACCGAACGAGGCGGGCATCCTGATCGTGATCGACCCCGACTCAAAGGCCGCGGGCATGACTTTCGGCTACCTTCTCGATCCTTTCCTGGAGGAGCAGGACAGCTTCGACTGCCTGTCGAGGGCGCACGCGTATTGGCTGGAGGGGCGCTATGCCGAGGGGCTGCTGAAGTGCCTGAGCCAGCTGCGGAAATTGCTGCGATTGCGCTCCCGCCAGGCGCGGCGCGATCCGGAGAAGTATGAGCGCAAGGTGGCGTCCCCGGTGGCGGTGGGCGATCTGGTGAGGAAAATTCGCGAGGGGAACCGGCCTGCTGCGGAACGCCCCGGATTGGGCGAGGAGGTGGGGCGGTGAAAATTCTCATAACAGTCTTCCTTTTCGGGGCGGGCGCGGTGATGGCGCGGGTGGAGTCTCCGTTGCCGTCATGGGATGCGGAGGAGCGGGCTAAAATAGTGGAGGACAGCTGGATGGCGGGCGGGGTGTCGCTCAATTGCGAACCCATCCCCGATGAAGATGAGGCGGAGCGCTCATTCCTCATGAGGAAGGAAGCTGTGGAGGAGCAGTTGGAGAGCCCCTCGTGGATGAAACTGGTGGGTGCGGTGGTGGCCGCGGGATTCGGCGGCACGCTGGTGCTGTACAGCGCGTTAATGTGGTGGCGCGGTCGGGCCAGGTTCCGTTTCCCGGAGTTCGAGGTGGAGCCGCGCCTGGGCGGAAGCCATGCAGCGGGCATTGGGGCGGTGATTTCCTTCGGCAGCGCCGCGATCCCGCCGGCGATGCAGCGCAAGCAACTGCCGGATTACATGCGGCGGGCATGAGGCGGTTTGCGCAATGATGGGTTGAAGATTGCGGGGCACAGCCTCAGTGTCCGCGCGGATGGACAAGCCCGGCATTTCGGTGGAGGCGAGCGAGCGGGGCGGGGAGATCCGGCTGGGCGGGAAACTGGGCGGCATGACCCTAGCGATGCAGGTGCTCACGCTGGCCTTCTGGCCGCTGCTGGAGCAGGTGCTGGCGTTTTTCGTGGGCACGACGGATATCCTGATCGCGGGTAGGATGGCGGAGGGCGAGGAAAGGGTGGCGATCCTCGATGCGATGGGTCTGGGCGGATACGTCGGCTGGTTCATCTACATTTTCCAAGGGGCGGTGGCGACGGGGGTCATGGCCCTCGTTTCCCGCGCGACGGGTGCAAGGGATTTCAAGCTTGCGGATATGGCGCTGGGGCAGGGCATGTGGCTGGGGGCGTTGGCGGGCGTCGCCGCCTACCTGATCCTGCAGGTCGGGACGATGCCGCTGATTGGCTGGATGGGACTGACTCCGGAGGCGGCAGTCCATGCCGAGGCTTACATCCGCATGTTGGCATGGTCGGGGCCGGTGGCGGGCGCGATGTTCGCGGTGAATGCGGCCTTGCGCGGCTCCGGCGATACCAAGACCCCTTTCCTCGCGATGGTGGTGGTGAACCTCGTGAATATGGGGACGAGCGTTCTGTTCGTGTTCGGCCCCGCGCCTTTCGGCGGCATGGGTGTGGAAGGCATCGCGCTCGGCACGGTGATCGGCTGGATTGCGGGTCTGCTGACGGTGGTCGTCATGCTCGCGCTGAAAAAAAAGGAGGGACTGCGCTGGACGCGCGAAGGTCTGCTGTTCCACGGGGAAACAATGATGCGCATCTGGCGGATCGGTGTTCCGCAGGCGATCGAGATCGCGGGGATGTGGATGATCCATTCCTACGGGCTGCGCGTGATCTCCGGACTGAAGAATGACGGTGCGCTGGGAGCGCATTTCATAGCGATCCGGCTCGAGTCGATGAGTTTCCTGCCGGGCTTCGCGATCGCGGCGGCGGCTGCGGCGCTCACCGGCCAATACCTCGGCGCGGGTTCCAAGGAAATGGCCGTCCAGGCCGTGCGTTTCTCATGGAAACTGGCGGTTGGCGTGATGGCCTTCATGGGGCTGTGCTTCGTTTTCGGCAGGACATGGCTGATCGGGCTGATGGCTCCCGGCAGCGAACTCCATGCCGAACTCGCGGGGCCGCTGCTGGTGGTTTGCGCGTTCACGCAGCCGTTCTTCGCGTCCTGCATCATCCTGAAAACGACGATGCGCGGAGCGGGCGCGACGAAGCTGGTGATGCGCTGGGCGTTCAGCAGCATGCTGTTCTACCGCGTGGGCGTGCTTTGGGTGCTGGCGCGGCTCGACATGGTTTCCCTGACCGGCGTGTGGATTGTGCTGGGGCTGGATCTGGTCACGCAGTCGGTGGTTTTCACGCGTCTGCATTTCCAGGGAAAATGGCTGGAGACGAAGGTGTGAGCTGTCCTCACTCCGCCACATAGGCGCGCCTCTCGCCGCATCGGGATCGAGCAACAGCCCTTTCCCCGGGAAGCGCATGGGCAAGGGCGGCGGTGAGAAGGAGCAGCAAAGGTTTCATGGACGTGGTTTTTTCGCGGGGTCAGTTCGCGGAATGGGGCGTTTTCATTTCCTCCACCTTGCGGAAGAATATTCCGTAATCGCCGCCGGATTCGTCCAGCAGTTTCCGGAAAGAATCGATCTCGCTGTTGTAGGTGATGAGGGGGAGGAGGTGGGCGTTTGTCAGGTCGAGCCGGATCCATGCCTCGAGTTGCTTGCCGCCCCAGCGCCGCTGGAGTGTGCGGGCGCGGGATTTCAACTCCGCGAGGATGGCGCGCTTGCCTCTCCGCATCTCTTCCGCGGGGAGGTCGGAGGCGTAGAGTTCCGTCAGCTCGCGGCGGGTGGTGTCGATCTCGCGGTAAAAGTCCCGCCTCCGGATCAGGCGTTCCTCGTAGTCCGCGAGGTCGGCGCGGCGTCCTGTCGAGATGAGCCACTGCCGCACGCCCTCCCCGGCGACGGCGTTTGCCAAGGATTCGTTGAATGTGGTCTCGCCTTTGCGGAAAACGCGGCGGTGTGTCAGTTCGTGGAAAATCAGTTCCGCGAAGTCGATCTCCGGGTATTCGGCGAAGGTGTTGAGCACGGGATCGTGGAAAAAGCCGAGCGTCGAGTAGGCGTCGGTGCCGCCGAGGTAGGTTTCGTATCCCTCGGCCTCCAGCTTTTCCGCGTAGGCCTTGGCGTCGTTTTCCTTGAAATGCCCGCGGTAATTCATCTTGCCGACTACGGGGTAGCGCCAGCTCTTCGGCTCTAGGGAAAACTCCGGCGCGGCGTAGAGCACGAAAACCACGTGCCGCCGCCCGAGATCCGCGTATTTGCCGTAGGAGGAATCCCCCGGCAGCGCCAGCTGGCGGCTCGCGAAGTCGCAAAGCTCTGCGGTGAGCAGCAGCCGTTTCCGCAAGGTCTCAGGTGTCGATTCGTCCGCGATGATCTCCGCGTTGGGCCGCGATTTCCGAATGATCTCCATCTGCCCCGCCACGCCCTGGGTGTAGAATGGCAGCGCGCCGCAACCGGTCAGGAGCACGACGGGAAGCAGGAGGAACACGCGGATCACGGCGGGAGCCGAAGCGCGCAGGTGCGAAGCGGGCAATGTATCTTCGCGGATCATGGCGGCCTAACTTTCCCCGTCGCTGTCCTTCAGCACATCACGCAGCTCCTTGATGAAAGCTTGCACCTCGCCGAGGATCTCGGCGATCCATTCCTGGCTGTTGGGCCTCCTCTTCGGGGGTGGGTTCGGGATCGGGCGGGATGCCGCATTCCCGGCGCAGGCGCTCGCGTTCCTCGTTGTAGATCCGGTCGAAATCCAGTACTTCCCGCCCCTCGCGCTCGATGCGGGCGGTGACGCGGTCGAGCAGGCGGTTCATCCATTCCGTCTCGGCCTCGGCCTTCGCCTCCGCTTCGCTCTGCGGTTCGTCGTCATCGAAGTCCTCGTCCGCCTCCGCCATCATGGCACCCAGGCGGTTCATGAAATCGGTCAGCCCCGGCTTCGGATCGGGGTTGCGGAAGCGCAGCGTGTGCCCCGCGAGATCCGCCCACGGGTTGCCGGTGAGTTCGAGTTCCACTGGCTCCTCCCGCCCGGTGAACCAGATGCGTCCTGTTAGATAGCCCTTCCGCCGGTTGTCGATCTCGCCGTGGGTCACTTGTTCGTCGATGCGCCATGCCATGCGCGGATGTTGGGGAAAGATTCGCGCGCCGCCAAGCATGGAGGAATCTCCCCGGCATTCCCCATTTCATTTCCCTGAGAAGCGGCTAATGTCTCGCGCATGAGTATCATCACAAAGCGCGGCGACGACGGGGAGACCGATCTGATGTTCGGAAAGAGGATTGCGAAAACCTCACCGCGCATCGCGGCGCTGGGAGCCATCGATGAGCTGAACGCCGCGCTCGGCCTCGCGCGGGCGGCGGATATGGAGGGGCGGCACATGGCGGTGATCGACCGCGTCCAGAATCTCCTCTTCGGGCTCATGGGCGAGCTCGCGTGCCTGCCGGAGGATCTGGGGAAATACCGGGAAAAGGGATACGCCGCTCTCACGGAAGCGGATCTCGATTGGCTTACGGAAACCGCAATGGAGGCGGAGGCGAAGGGCGTCCGCTTTACGCATTGGGCGGTGCCGGGCGCGGAGGGTTCCATGGCGCGCGCGCACCTCGACCATGCCCGCACCGTCTCACGCCGCGCCGAGCGGCATCTGCTCATGCTTCACGAAAGCGGCGGCGAGGTGCCTCTGGCCGTCCGGCTTTTCCTCAACCGCCTATCCGATGCGCTCTGGATCTTGGCACGGGCAGATTGAAGCAAACCTTCGCGCGACATTTTCATTCCCTCCGCATATCCGAAGCATTAGTTTTCCTAAAACCCATCCTATGGACGACGCCCTGCAACAACTCATCCGAGACGCTTTCCGCGGTGTGGCGACGGATGTCTTCCTGCTGGAGGAGGAGCAGCCGCGCATCCGTCGCGAGGGCAAGGTGGTGCCGCTGCATCCCGGCCCCATACCGCGCTTCGGGATTGAGGGGCTTTGGAAAGCGTGCGGGGTCGATCCCGACACCACCAAGGAGACGGATGTTTCCTGGCAGCTTCCGGAGGGGAAACGCCTGCGCGTGAACCTTTACCACACTCTCGGACGCCTCGCCGCCGTGCTGCGGCCCATTCGCGAGGACATCCCCGGCCTGCACAAGCTCGCGATGCCGGCTGAGCTTCTCCAATCCTGGATGTCGCGCGGCAACGGCCTCGTCCTCGTCACCGGCCCTACGGGTTCCGGGAAATCGACCACCGTCGCCGCCTGCCTGAACTGGCTCAACGAGAACCACTCGAAACACATCGTCACCCTGGAGGATCCCATCGAGTTCCTTTTCCAGAACGAAAACTCACTCTTCTCCCAGCGCGAGATTCGGCTCGATACCGAGAACTTCGCCACCGCCCTGCGCTCCGCCATGCGGCAGAGCCCGGACGTAATTTTCCTCGGCGAGATCCGCGACACCGAGACCGCGCTCACCGCCCTGCAAGCGGCGGAGACCGGCCACCTCGTCGTCTCCACGATGCATAGCGGCGGCGTGGTGGAAACGATCGACCGCTTCATTCATCTCGTCGGCGAGGGCGGCGAGGGCGCGGTGCAGATGCTCGCCGCGCAGCTCGTCGGCGTCATCTCCCAGCGCCTGCTGCCCAAATATGGCGGCGGGCTTTTCCCCGCCCTCGAATACTTCCAGAACGAGGCCGGAACGCGCCGTTGGATCCTGGAAAAGCGCATGGCCGACCTCCAGGATCACATCAACCGTTCCGACGGCACCACGAACTGCTCCGCGCTCGATTATCTTGTCGCCTCGGTGAAACAGAATTACGTGGAGCTGGAAATCGCACGTGCCGCGTGCGCGAGGCCGCAGGATCTCGACCGTGCGATGCGCGGCATCAGTTGACGGAAAGGAAAGTACATGCCGCGCGAAATTACCGATTATCTCAGGGACACCGTCGCAAAGGGCGGCTCGGATCTCCACCTCTGCGCATGGGCTCCCGCCTGCGCGCGGGTGAACGGCTCTCTCATTTCCCTCGATGACGAGACGCTCAACCCCGGAACCGTTCGCGGGCTCATCATCGACACTCTCAGCGAGGCGCAGCGCGCGCGGCTGGACGAGGATCTGGAGCTGGATTACGCGCTGCAGGTGGAGGGCGTGGGCCGTTTCCGCGGCAACGTCCACATCGCGCGCGGCAACACGGAGGCCGCCTTCCGTTTCATCACCGAGGAGATCCCGGAGCTGGAGGTGCTCGGACACCCGCCGGTCATCCATGACTTCTGCGGTCTGCGCGGCGGGCTGGTGCTCGTCACCGGCATCACCGGATCGGGGAAATCCACCACGCTCGCCTCCATGGTGAAACGGATCTCCGAAACGCGCAGCGGCGTGATCATCAGCCTGGAGGATCCCATCGAATACATCTTCCGCCACAGCGCTTCCCTCATCAAGCAGCGCGAGGTCGGCGGTGATACCCGCGGCTTCCCCACGGCCCTGCGGCAGTCCTTGCGGCAGGATCCCGATGTGATCGTCGTTTCCGAGCTGCGCGACCTTGAAACGATACGCATCGCCATCACAGCGGCGGAAACGGGGCACCTGGTGCTCGCCACCCTGCACACCCCGGACGCGCCGCAGAGCATCGACCGTCTTGTGGATATTTTCCCCGCGGATCAGCAACCGCAGATCATCACCCAGCTTGCGGGTGTGCTGGAGGGCATCATTTCCCAGCGCCTCCTGCCCCGCGCTGATGGCGAAGGACGCGTGCTCGCCGCCGAGATCCTGCGCCCCAGCTACGCGATCCGCAACTGCATCCGCGAGCGCAAGATGGAGCAGGTCGTCGGCCTCATGGAGATCGGCTTTAAGGACGGCAACCGCACCATCGACCAGAGCCTCACCGGCCTTTTCGAGTCCGGGTTGATCACCCGCGAGGAAGCGTTTTTCAACGCCCGTGAACGCGCACTTTTCACCGAACAGCCCAAGGCCGCGCCGAAAACGAAATCAATCTGGAACTCATAAACCATGGATCCGCAGAACCTCCGCTACATCCTCACCCGCGCCCTCGCAATCATCGCGCTGATCGTGGCCATCCTCTATGGCGTCGGCATGCTGAAAAAAAAGCAGCGCAAGGACTCCATCATCGCCGAGCTTAGATCCGTTTGCAGTGACAGCTCCTTCTTCCGCCAGTTCCATGCCGAGGACGCGAGCAAGACCCTCGTCAGAGGTGTCGGACTCATCGCTGAGGCGAAACAGCTTGGCATCGATCCCGACAGGATCATTGACGGCGGCCTAGGTATCGAGAAGAAGTATTTCGCGATGGAAGAGGAAAGGGAGGAGCCGCCGATCCGCGAGCGCATCATCCGCAGCTCGCTGCGGGCGAACTACGAGAACTTCCTCAAGCTCGGCTACTCTCCCGATTTTCACACCCTAGAGGGCATGAAAAACGGCGAGTTGCCCCCCGTCCGCACCGGCCCCTCGGCGGGCAGCCGCGCCGAGGTCGGTGCCATCATCGACGTCTCTTTCTCGCCGGGTCTCGACCGCGTCGTCGCGAACCTAGAGATCCGCCCGCCCAGGAAACCGGAAACACCCCTCACCGATGTAGAGACAGCCACCGCAAAACGCCTCGCCCTTGATCTCGCCGAGGCTGGTGTCATTGAGCGCGGAGCCGCCGACCGCATCAACGTAAAGCTCACCCCGAAGGAACCGGAGGAAGCTTCCGGGCAGTGACTCCCCGTCTTCTCGTGGCTCTCGACTGAAATACCTCTGGCAACGAGCGACTAAAAGAGTCCCCCGGACGGACTGGGCGGCAAGTCCCAGCCGCTCCCAAGCCCCTTGCCATCCCGCCGGAAAGCGTGTGGAGTTCCCGCGCATGGGTTTTGACTATCCGGAAAGTTTTCTGCTACTGCCGATCCTCGTGCTGCTGGGGTGGTTCTGGCCGCGGCTGGGCTTGTTCCGCCCGCTGCGGGCGATCATTGCCATTCTAGCGGTGACGATGATCGCAGGGCCGCGGCTCCAGATGCAGGAGAATGCGCTGGATCTGATCGTGTTGTTAGATCGCTCCGAATCCACGGAAGATCTCATCGACAAGGGCTTGCCGGAATGGACGCGGCTGCTGGAGGGCGCGAAGCCGGGCCGCAAGGACACCCTGCGCTTCGTGAACTTCGCGGCGGAGGTGGCGGATGCGGGGATCGACGGATCTTCCTTCACCGGCTCACGCAAGCTCACGAAAACCGGGCTGGCGATCTCCAACGTGATGGCGCAGGTGGACGGGAAACGCCCGACGCGGATGCTTCTTTTCACCGACGGCTACTCCACCGAGCCCCTCACCGAGGCGGCGGCGCAGCTTGGGAAACGCGGCGTGCCGCTCGATTTCCGGCTGGTGCGCGATGAGACCACGCGCGATCTACGCCTGGCGCGGCTTTCCTTTCCCGAGCGCGTGCAGGTGGGCGAGCCTTTCCTGATCTCCGTGCTGCTGCGCGGCAATGAGGACGGCAAGGTTCCCCTGATCCTCCGCCGCAACGGCCAGACCTTGGTCGAGACCGAGGTGGAGGTAAAGGACGGCACGGCGACGGCGGAGTTCACGGACAGGATCGCGAGGGTGGGAGCCTACGAATACGATGCGGAGATCCGCCCGGAAAAGGACGCGCATCCGGGCAATAATCGGATGAAGCGCTGGATCGAGATCACCGGCGGGCCGCGCCTGCTGCTGGTCACGAAATACGTGGACGATCCGGTGGCGAAGGCGATGGCCGACATGGATTTCGACGTGCAGATCGTCAGCGATTTTAGCCAGCTCAAGGCCGGGATGCTGGGTGGCACGAAGGCGGTGATCTTCAACAACGTCCCCGCGCACGAGATCCCGAACGATTTCATGAAGTCGCTGGATTTCTTCGTGAAGGAGCAGGGCGGCGGCTTTCTGATGGCGGGCGGGCAACGCTCCTTCGGCAGCGGCGGCTATTTCCAATCCGACATCGACGAACTCCTCCCCGTTTCCATGGAACTGAAGTCCGAGCACCGCAAGCTGGCCGTCGCGATGGCCATCGTGATGGACCGCTCCGGCTCGATGAGCGTGAACGTGGCGGGCGGGAAATCGAAGATGGATCTCGCGAACTCCGGTGCGATCTCGGCGGTGAACCTGCTCGGGAACATGGATCAGATCACGGTCTTCGCGGTGGACAGCGAGCCGACGAAGGTGGTGCCGCTCACGGCCATCGGCGGGAAACAGAAGGAGATTTCCGGGCGGATCGCGCGGATCGCTTCGAGCGGCGGCGGGATTTTTGTCTATACGGGATTGAAGGCGGGCTGGGAGGAATTGCGGAAATCGCAGGCGGGCACGCGGCACGTGATCCTTTTCACCGACGCGCAGGACACCGAGGAGCCGGGCGATTACCGGAAGCTCCTCGAAGAGATGACCAAGGAGGGCGCGACGGTTTCCGTGATCGGCCTCGGCACGAAAGGGGATGTGGATGCGCCGCTTTGCGAGGACATCGCGAAGCTGGGGAAAGGGCGCGTCTTTTTCTCCGACCGCCCGATGGACATCCCGCAGATCTTCGCGCAGGAGACGGTGACGATCGCGCGCTCGGCCTTCATCGAGGAACCAGTGGGCACGCTGGCCTCGGGGCGTTGGAGCGAAATCTCGCCGAAGCCGCTGGATTGGATGGGAAAAGTCGGCGGCTACAACCTTTCCTACGCGCGGAAGGAAGCGACGGTTTCCCTGATCTCAAAGGACGAGTACGCCGCGCCGCTCGTCGCTCACGCGCGGCGTGGACTCGGACGCACGATGGCGGTTTCGTTTCCCCTCGGCGGCGAGTTTTCCAAGGAGGTGCGCGAGTGGGCGGGCTACGGCGACTTCATGCAAACGGTCGGGCGTTTCCTGATGGGCCAGGAGCTGCCGCCCGGCATCGCGCTGCGGCACAAGATCCAGGGCACGCGGCTGGAGCTGGATCTACTTTACGATGAGGAAGAGTGGGGCGAGCGACTCAGCAAGGATCCGCCGACCGTGAAACTCCAGGACGACGCGGGCGGCGCGATCTACGAGCTGCCGTGGCGGCGCATGGAGCCGGGCCGTTTCTCCCTGACCCGCGATCTTGACGAGGGCAGCGTGGTGAAAGGCGCGATCCGCGTCGGCGACAACGCGATCGGCTTCGGGCCGGTGAGCGTGGGGGCAAGCGTGGAGTGGACCTTCGAGCCGGAGCGGCTCGCGGAGCTGCGCCTGGTTTCCCACCAATCGAACGGCCGCGAACTGCTCAACCTCAGGGAAGCATGGACGCGCCCGCCTTATGTGGCCGCGGCCTCGCTCAATCTGCCCATCGGCATTTCCCTGCTCCTGCTCATCCTGCTCGACGCGCTGATCACCCGCACGGGTTGGAAATTGCCGGAGTTCGGAAACCGCGTGAAAGCCGCAAAGACGCCGAAGCCGATCAAGGTGCGCGCGCCGAAGGCTGTCGCGAAGGCTCCGGTCGCGGTGAAGGGAAAGCCGGTGTTGAAGCCCGAGTCCGAGCAAGCCCCCTCCGAGCGCCGCTCCCGTTTCCAGAAGGCGAAGGATAGGAAATGATGGGGGAGTTCCATCCGGTAGGGCTGATCCGGCTCGGTCGGCCCATTTCCAAAATCAAACGCACCGCTCACTCTGGCGGGAGTGAAATCCCGAAACAATAAGCCCGCCTCACTGCGGTTTCACTCCCTTTCCGGGATTACAGCTCCTACGTTTTTGATCAGGGCCGACCGAGCCGGATCAGCCCTACCCATAGAGGAGGACAGGAAATGAGCGGATATGCGGAGCGCTTGCCCCGGTAGTCCTTGCGGGGTGCCATGCCCTGCGGCAGTCTGCTATCTGTTATGGATTTGAAAGAGATACCCACCCCCGATGAAGCGAAGTGGCACCATCTCAAGATGGACGAAGTGAGCCGTCTGCTGGGCAGCGACCCCCAAAAAGGCCTCGATGACGCGGAGGTGGCGAAGCGTCTCGAACACTTCGGCCCCAACAGCGTCACGGATCGCGGCGGCGTGCCGGGATGGAAACGTTTCCTGCTCCAGTTTCACCAACCGCTGATCTACATCCTGCTCGCGGCCTGCGCGATCACCGCTTTCCTGCACGAGTGGGTCGATTCCTCGGTGATCTTCGGCGTGGTGGTCATCAATGCGATTATCGGTTTCATCCAGGAGTCGAAAGCGGAACGATCCATCGAGGCATTGAGCCGGATGATCGTCACCGAGGCCACCGTGCGCCGCGCCGGGCGCAAACTCCGTGTGCCCTCCGCCAATCTCGTGCCGGGCGATGTCGTCCTTCTGCAATCCGGCGACCGCGTCCCCGCCGACCTCCGCCTCACCGATGTCCACAACCTGCACTGCGACGAATCCTCGCTCACCGGCGAATCCCTGCCCGTGGGCAAGCACGCCGACCCGCTCGAAGCGGATCTCGCACTCGCGGATCGGAAAAACCAGGCCTACGCCGGGACGCTCGTGACGGCGGGTCAGGCGGAGGGCTTGGTGTGGGCCACGGGCGACGCGACGGAGACCGGACGCATCGCACGGCTCATCTCCTCGGCGACCGATATCTCCACGCCGCTCACGCAGAAGATCGCGTATTTCAGCAAGCTGCTGCTATGGGCCATCCTCGGCCTCGCGGGCCTCACTTTCGCGGTCGGCGTCGCGCGTGGGGAACCGGCGGTGGACATGTTTATGGCCTCCGTCGCGCTCGCGGTCGGAGCGATTCCGGAAGGGTTGCCTGCGGCGGTGACCATCGTGCTCGCCATCGGTGTGAACCGGATGGCGAAGCGGCGCGCGATCATCCGCAAGCTGCCCGCCGTCGAGACCCTCGGCAGCACTACGGTGATCTGCTCGGACAAGACCGGCACGCTCACTCAGAACCAGATGACCGTGCAGGAAATCCGCGCGGGCGGACTCACTTACGAGGTCACGGGTGGCGGATACGAAACGGAAGGCGAGATCCGCCACGAGGGGAAAAAGGTCGAGCCCGAGGAACATCCGGCGCTCATCGAGTGCCTGCGTGCCGGGGTGTTGTGCAACGATTCCCAGCTCGTCATCGACGAAGGCCGCCAAACTGTGCAAGGCGATCCCACCGAGGCCGCGATGCTCGTCGCGGGCGCAAAGGCCGGCCTCGTCCACTCGGAAACGAAGGACGCCGCGCCGCTCATCGATACGATCCCCTTCGAGTCCGACCACATGTTCCGCGCCACCCTCCACGGCGGCGGCGATCGGCGCGTGATCTACAAAGTGGGAGCTGTGGAGCGCCTGTTAGATCGTTGCGTGGACGCCCTCGGAGATGACGGGAAAACGGTTCCGCTCGACAAGGACAGGGTGCGCGCCGATGTCGATGCGCTCGCCTCGCAAGGCCTGCGCGTGCTCTCTTTCGCCCGCCGCCACACGCACGAAGATCAGGATTCGCTCGATCACGGGCACGTCATGGAAGGTCTGACTTTCCTAGGAATTCAAGGGATGATCGACCCACCGCGCGAGGAGGCCATCGCTTCGGTGGCGGATTGCCGCCGGGCGGGCATCATGGTGAAAATGATCACCGGCGACCACGCCCTCACCGCCAAGGTGATCGCCGCGAAGGTCGGCCTGGCCGACGAGGTGGACGCGATCACGGGACTGGAGCTGGAAAAAATCAGCGACGAGGATCTGCCGGAGATTGCGGAGGCGACGGAGGTTTTCGCGCGCGTCGCCCCCGAGCAGAAGCTGCGGTTGGTGAGGGCCTTGCAATCGCGCGGCCACATCGTGGCCATGACGGGCGACGGCGTGAACGACGCCCCCGCTCTGAAACAGGCGGACATCGGCGTCGCGATGGGGATTTCCGGCACCGACGTGGCCAAGGGCGCGGCGGATATGGTTCTAACCGATGATAACTTCGCCAGCATCGAAGCGGCGGTGGAGGAAGGGCGCGGCGTGTTCGATAACCTCATCAAGTTCATCGTCTGGACCTTGCCGACAAACCTCGGCGAGGGCGGCATCATCTTCGCCGCCATCCTCCTCGGCGTGACCCTGCCGGTGCTGCCTGTGCAGGCTCTCTGGGTGAACATGACCACCGCCCTCCTGCTCGGGCTGATGCTCGTCTTCGAGCCCAAGGGCACCGGCCTGATGTCCCGCCCGCCGCGCGATCCGAAACGCCCCATCCTCACCTTCCCGCTTTTCATGCGCACGGGCCTGGTATCCCTCATCATCATCGGCGGCGGCCTGTTGCTATTCCATTATCTCATGATCCGCAGCGGCGACACCGTGGACGAGGCGCGCACCGCGGTGATCAACACCGTCGTTTTCGTGAAAGTGGCCTACCTGTTCAGTTGCCGCTCGCTGCACCGCACGGTATTTTCCATCGGCTTTTTCAGCAACCGCCTCGTCATCGCCGGGACGCTCGCCACGGTGGCCGTGCAGTGGCTTTTCACCTACACGCCGGTCATGAACCGCCTGTTCCAAACCACCCCTCTCGACGCGGAAACCTGGGCCGCGATCCTCGCCATCTCGCTGTTCGCCTTCATTGCCGTGGAGTTCGAGAAATGGATCCGCTTCGGCGGCGACCGGGGCGCGAACAAGGCCGCGGATTGACACCTGACGGTATGCGGATGCTCCGAAGCTTGCCTTTGGGGTTGCAGGAGCGAGCGGGGATGGGAAACATTCCGGCGGTTCTCGCCACGTTTTTTATGGGCGTGACCGATACCCGAACAATTCACAAAAAAGATTATGAACAGAAAACTCAGGATGGGCATGGTAGGCGGCGGACGCGGGGCATTCATCGGCTCCGTGCACCGGATGGCGGCGAACCTCGACGGCAAGATCGAGATGGTGGCGGGTTGTTTCTCCTCGGATCCGGAAAAATCCCGGCTTTCCGGGGAGGACTTTTTCCTCTCCCCGGATCGCGTTTACGCAACCTTCGACGAGATGGCGGAAAAGGAATCCGCGCTGCCCCTCGGCGAGCGCATCGATTTCGTTTCCATCGTCGCCCGCAATGACCTCCACTACAAGGTGGCGAAGAAATTTCTGGAAAACGGCATCCACGTGATCTGCGAGAAGCCGCTGGCGTTCTCCAAGGCGCAGGGCGAGGAGCTCAAGGCCATCGTAGAGAAGAGCGGCCTGGTCTTCGCGCTCACCCACAATTACACCGGCTACCCAATGGTGAAGGAAGCGAAGGCGATGGTCGCGCGAGGGCAAGCTCGGCAAGATCCTCAAGATCGTCGCCGAATACCCGCAAGGCTATGCCATCGGCGCCTACGACGAGGCCGCCTCCTCCGGCGGCGCGATCTCGAACTGGCGGATGGATCCCTCGATCTCCGGCGTTTCCAACTGCATGGGCGACATCGGCTCCCACGCGGAAAACCTCGTCACCTACATCACCGGCCTGAAGCTGGAGGAAATCGCCGCCGACCTGAACACCTTCATCCCCGGCCGCCAGCTCGACGACGATGGCTCCATGCTCTGCCGCTACGAGGGCGGCGCGCGCGGCGTGCTTTACGCCTCCCAGATCTCCACCGGCGACGAGAACAACCTCAACATCCGCATCTACGGCACCAAGGCCTCGCTGGAGTGGCACCAAGAGCACCCCAACGAACTCATCGTGAAATTCGCCGACAAGCCCCGCGAAACCTGGCGCCGCGGCAACAGTTACAACGGCCCGGAAGCCGCGAAATACACTCGCCTGCCCTTCGGCCACCCCGAAGCCTTCATCGAGGCCTTTGCGAACATTTACCTCGCCGCCGCCGAGGCCATCGCGGATTCCATTGAGGGGAAATTCAAGGGTAACGAAGCCTACGACTACCCCAACGTGCAGGACGGCGTGGACGGCATGGCTTTCATCGAAGCCGCCGTGAAATCCTCAGGGAACAACGCGGCTTGGACGAAGCTTTGACCTAAGGAGTAACTGCATTCTGCTGCCAGATAAGAGTGGAGCCAGTTGAGAAGATATCGGATGAGGTGTTATTGAAGCGGCTGAACGCATATCAAATTGATATGGGAATCGTCCTTTCTGTCGAACCACGCCTCGACAAGCCCGCTCAAAAGGTGGTCGATGAGGTTTTTGTTTTCTGATATCGAGAAGCCTCAGGCCGCTGGGGTTCAGGTCAACCGGAAGATCGGCATAGTTTTGGTTGCGGGCTTGGCATTCCTGCTGCATCACCTATTACGCACATGGCCGCCACCTCCTCTTTCCTGCCCCGTCACATCGGTCCCACCGAATCCGAACAGAATGAGATGCTTGAAAAAGTGGGCCACGGCATGCTGGACGAGCTCATTTCCGAGGCCGTTCCCGGCGGCATCCGCATGGCCGGAGACATGGATCTGCCGCCCGCGCTTTCGGAAAACGACGCGCTGGCATGGCTGCGGGCGTGGATGAGCCAGAACCGCGTGCTGAAAAGTTTCATCGGCCAAGGCTACCACGGCACGCTCACCCCCGCCGTGATTCAGCGGAATATCCTGGAAAATCCCGGTTGGTACACCGCCTACACGCCCTACCAGGCGGAGATCGCGCAGGGCCGCCTCGAGGCCTTGCTGAATTTCCAGACGATGATCACCGATCTCACCGGCCTGGATGTTTCCAATGCCTCGCTGCTCGATGAGGGCACCGCCGCCGCCGAGGCAGTGACGCTCGCGCTTTCCGGGAAACCGGGCGGGAAATTGCTTTTCGTATCGGATCGCTGCCATCCGCAGACCATCGATGTGGTGAAAACCCGCGCCGAACCGCTTGGGCTGGAGGTGATCGTCGGCGATTGGGAAAGTTTCGATCCCGCCTCCGCCGCAGGTCTTTTCGCCGTGATCGTGCAGTATCCCGACACGCGCGGGCGTATCGACGATTTCTCCACCTTCTTCACGAAATGCCACGAGGCCGGAGCGACGACGATCTGCGCCGCGGATCTCCTCGCGCTGACCTTGCTGAAATCGCCGGGCGAGTTCGGTGCGGACATTTGCGTAGGTTCCTCGCAGCGCTTCGGTGTGCCGCTCGGTTTCGGCGGGCCGCACGCGGGCTTCATGGCCTGCAAGGACGCGCTGAAACGCAAGATGCCCGGCCGCCTCATCGGCGTCTCCATCGACGCACAGGGCAAGCCCGCCTATCGCCTTTCCCTCCAGACCCGCGAGCAACACATCCGCCGCGACAAGGCCACCTCGAACATCTGCACCGCGCAGGTTCTGCTGGCCGTCATGGCCTCGATGTATGCCGTCTATCACGGCCCCGAAGGATTGAGAAGCATCGCGCGCGGCGTCCACTCGCAGACGCGGAGGCTCAGGAACGCACTCGTTTCGGGCGGACACAGGGTCGAGGATGGCGCGTTTTTCGACACTATCGTGGTAGCCACTGAAAAGGCCGTGCAGCTCGTGAACGAGGCACCGGAGCATGGTTTCAACCTCCGCCTGATCGACGCGGGTCACATCGGCATCTCGCTTGATGAAACGGCCGCCAGCAAGGACGTATGGGCGATCTGCCGGCTCCTAGGAGTTCATACCGAAAGCGACGCGCCCGCGGGGCACGCCTGGGATTCCGGGTTCGACCGCACCTCGAAATTCCTCACCGCCCCGGCCTTCAACTCCTTCCACTCCGAGACCGAAATGCTGCGCTACATCAAGCGACTTGAGACGAAAGACCTCGCGCTCAACGAGTCGATGATCGCTCTCGGCTCCTGCACGATGAAGCTCAACGCCACCTCGGAGATGATGCCGCTGAGCTGGCCGGAGGTCTCCTCCATCCATCCCTTCGCGCCGAAATCCCAGACCACCGGCTACGTGGAAATGCTCACGCAGTTGGAAAACTGGCTCGCGGAGATCACCGGCTTCGCGGCCGTTTCCCTCCAGCCGAACGCCGGCTCGCAGGGTGAGTACGCGGGCCTGCTCGCCATCCGCCGCTACCACGAATCGCGTGGTGAAGGCCACCGCGACATCTGCCTCATCCCCGTTTCCGCCCACGGCACGAACCCCGCCTCCGCCGTGATGTGCGGCATGAAGGTCATCGGCGTGAAATGCGATGCCAGCGGCAACATCGACATGGCCGACCTCATCGCCCGCACCGAGGAGCACCGCGCGAACCTATCCGCGCTGATGGTGACCTATCCGTCCACGCACGGTGTCTTCGAGGAAACGATCCGCGAGATCACCGCCATCATCCACGACGCGGGCGGCCAGGTTTACATGGACGGCGCAAACATGAACGCGCAGGTCGGCCTCACTTCGCCCGGCCTGATCGGCGCGGACGTTTGCCACCTCAACCTCCACAAGACCTTCTGCATCCCCCACGGCGGCGGCGGCCCGGGAGTGGGCCCCATCGGTGTTGCGGCACAGCTCGTCCCTTTCCTCCCCGGCCACTTTGCGCTGGAGGAGAAAAGCCACGCCGTCTGCTCCGCTCCCTACGGCAGCGCCTCAATCAACGTGATTTCATGGATGTATATCGCCATGATGGGAGCCGCCGGCCTGCGGAAAGCGACCGAGATCGCCATCCTTAATGCAAATTATATGGCGAAGCGTTTAGGTAATTTTTTCCCCATCCTCTACACCGGGAAAACGGGATTGGTCGCGCACGAGTGCATCATCGACTGCCGCCCGCTCTCCGACGAATCCGGCATCACCGTCGAGGACATCGCGAAACGCCTCATGGACTACGGCTACCACGCGCCCACTATGTCTTGGCCGGTCACTGGCACGCTCATGATCGAGCCCACCGAATCCGAATCCAAGTCCGAGCTCGACCGTTTCTGCGACGCGATGGTTTCCATACACGGCGAGATCATGGATGTCATCAGCGGGAAACTGGACGCGAAAGACAACCCGCTCAAGAACGCCCCGCACACCAGTGGAGTGCTCTGCGCCGATGAATGGCCGCACCCCTACACGCGCCAACAGGCCGCCTTCCCGCTGCCCTACCTCCGCACTCACAAGTTCTGGCCCACCGTCTCACGCATCGACAACGTCCACGGCGACCGCAACCTCGTCTGCACCTGCGACTCGGTCGAGGCGTATGCGCGGTGAGAAGGACGGGCGATTGATGATTTTGGATGTTTGATTGCTTGAATAGAAAGATCAATTGCCTTCATCAGCCGTCTTTGTGCTGCTGGTGAAAATCGCGATCAGATCGTCGCATTCGGCGAGTGCCGTGATCGCCCAATCGCTTGCGGGCGAAGACCTTGAGCCAGACCATCGTTTCGATAAATCTCCATTAAAAACTGTTCAAAAGAACATTTTGTAGGTTGACCTACCGGGTTTCCGCGTGCATCGCTCATCGCCGTGCCGAAGCCTCTCACCGCCCTGTTTGTCGATTGCGATTCGTATTTTGCGTCGGTGGAGCAGCACCTAGATCCGGCGCTGCGGGGCAGGCCGGTGGGGGTGGCTCCGGTGATGGCGGAGAGTTCCTGCTGCATCGCGGCGAGCTACGAGGCGAAGGCGTTCGGGGTGAAAACTGGCACCCGGATCAGCGACGCGCGGGTGATGTGCCCGGGCATCGCCATCGTGGAATCGAAGCCCCCCGAATACATCCGCTACCATCACCGCATCATCGAGGCGGTGGAGGACTGCATCCATGTTGAGGCGGTTCTCAGCATCGACGAGATGTGGGCGTGGTTGCCCTACAATCTCCGCGAAGCCGCGACCGTCGAGGGTATCGGTCGGCGGATCAAGGAAACCGTGGCGCGTGATGTTTCGCCGTTCATCAAGGTCAGTGTGGGAGCCGGGCCGAACCGCTTTCTCGCCAAGACCGCGAGCAAGATGAAGAAGCCGGACGGGCTGTTCATCATCGAGGATGGAGACCTTCCGCAGGTTCTCCATACGCTCAAGCTCCGCGATCTGAACGGCATCGCTCGCAGTATGGAAACGCGCCTGCACGCGGCCGGTGTCCATACGGTCGCGGAGCTTTGCGCGGCGTCCAAGCCGGTGCTGCGCCGCGTGTGGGGCGGGGTGTTGGGGGATCGGCTCTGGTATCTGCTGCGGGGGGAGGAAATTCCGGATTTAGTTTCCGCGCGCAAGTCCATCGGCCACAGCCACGTGCTGCCACCCGAAAGCCGCCATCCCGACAAGGCCTGGCCGATCCTCTGCAAGCTGCTGCACAAGGCCTGCGAGCGTCTCCGCTCCCACGGACTCCTCGCCGGCTCACTCACGATGAATCTCGCCTTCCTGCGCTCCGACCCCTGGGCCGCCGAGGTGCGCGCGGCGGAGACCGATTCCACCCTCGCCCTCATGCGCATGCTTGATCGGCTTTGGCGTGAGCGCCCCGATCCGGGCAAGCCGTTGCTTCAGGTGGGCGTCGTGCTCTCGCGGCTCTGCGAGCAGGCGAACCACACGCCTTCCCTTTTCCAAACGGTGGCCGACACCATGGCCTCCTTCGACACGGAGAAACAGAAGCGCCTGGACGAAACAATCGACAAGCTCCGCGCCCGCTATGGCCGCAAGGTAGTCTATTTCGGGGGCATCCAGGAAAGCCGCGAGGCCGCGCCGATGAGGATCAGCTTCAACCATATCCCGGATGTGGGGGTGGAGAGGGATTGAGGGGGCTTTCGCATGGAGGGGCGGATCGGAATTCGCCGATGGCCGTGGGAAACCGATGCGGTGTGCGTCCGTTCATCTCATCGTCGCTTCATGGGCTGGGGCGGACTTCTGATTCGCCCCTCCATGCGTTGCGCGGCCTGGCTTTTACGCGTATGCCGAGGCGGGGAGACACCGCTGCCGGAGGAAACGAGTGGCTATTTTCCTTTCCCCAGGAATCTTTCAGCGCGACGGTGCGGTTGAAGACGGCTTTCGCGCCGGGGATGTGGTCTTTGGAATCGGTGATGAAGTAGCCGTTGCGCTCGAATTGGCACGAGTAGCCGGGGGCTACGTGGGCGATCGAAGCTTCGATTTTCGCGGTGACGGTTTTCACGGAATCGGGATTGAGCACGGAGAGAAAGCCGCCTTCCGCGGCATCGGGATCCTCGACGGTGAAGAGGCGGTCGTAGAGGCGCACTTCCGCGTCGGCGGCGGTGGCGGCATCGACCCAATGGATGGCGGCCTTGCAGACGACGCCTTCGGGAGAATCTTTTCCGGTCGTATCTGGTAGAAGTTTCACGCGAACTTGGATGATCTCCCCGGCTGCGTTTTTCTCGAAGCCGGCGCATTGGATGATGGGGCCGCCGCGGAGGCGCACGTATCTTTCCGGGGCGAGGCGGAAATACTTTTTCTCGGGGATTTCCTGGAAGTCCTCGCGCTCGATGAAGATTTCCGGGGAAAAGGAAACCTCGCGTTCGCCGAAGGATTCGTCCTGTGGGTGGTTGGAAATTACGAGGTTTGTAGTAGGTTCGTCCGCGAAGTTTTCGATGATGACTTTCAACGGATCGAGCACGGCCATGCGGCGGGGGGCGGTGGCGTTGAGGTGGTCGCGGATGTCATGTTCAAGCAGGGCGACATCGGTGGTGCCGTTGTATTTCGTGATGCCGATGCGTTTGCAGAAATGAACGATGGCTTCGGGTGGGTAGCCGCGGCGGCGGATGCCGGAGAGGGTGGGCAGGCGCGGATCGTCCCAGCCGGAGACATGGCCTTCCGTGACGAGCTGGAGCAGCTTGCGCTTGCTCATGATCGTGTAGGTGAGGCTGAGCCGCGCGAACTCGATCTGCCGCGGTTTGGATGGCACCGGGCAGTTTTCGATGAACCAGTCGTAGAGCGGGCGGTGGTTCTCGAACTCCAGGGTGCAGAGCGAGTGGGTGATGTGCTCCAGCGCGTCCTCCAGCGGATGCGCGAAATCGTACATCGGGTAGATGCACCATGCGTCGCCGGTGTTGTGGTGGTGGGCGTGCATGATGCGGTAGAGAACCGGGTCGCGCATGTTCATGTTCGACGAGGTCAGGCCGATCTTCGCACGGAGGACGGCCTCGCCCTCCTTGAATTTTCCGGCGCGCATCGCCGTGAACAATTCCAGATTCTCCTCAATGCTGCGTTCGCGGAATTTCGACGGGGTGCCGGGCGTCTGGACGTTGCCGCGATGCAGCTTGATTTCCTCGGGGCTTTCCTCATCGACGTAAGCGAGGCCGTTTTTGATGAGGTGGACGGCGCAATCGTAGAAGAAACCGAAGTAATCGCTGGCGAAATAGAGATCCGTGCCCCAATCGAAGCCCAGCCATTTCACGTCGGCTTTGATCGATTCCACGTATTCGGTTTCCTCCTTTTCGGGATTCGTATCGTCGAAGCGGAGGTGGCACTTCGCGCCGGGATGTTCCTGCGCGATGCCGAAGTTCAGGCAGATCGATTTCGCGTGGCCGAGGTGGAGATAGCCGTTCGGCTCGGGCGGGAAACGGGTGATCGTGGTGGAGTGTTTCCCTGAGGAAAGGTCGTCGGCGATGATGTCGCGGATGAAATCGGATTTCGGGGTGTCTGACATGTTGGGAAGATTTTCTAACCGCTAATGAACGCAAATTCACGCGAATGGAAGAGGAAATGGAAATTTGAACCGCCAAGGCACGAATGAAAGATGCGCCGGGTGGGATTGCCCGTTGCACCGAGGGGCTTATGGTGGCCGGGTTACCGCAGGCGGCTATCGTTCCTTGGCCTCGGGTCGAGGAAGTTCGTCGGAGATGATGTTCGCGTGCAGGCGGGTTCCAGCCTTGGAGATGATGATGAGGCTGCGTTTGTCTGGGAAGACGGGGAGGAACGCGGAATAGAAGGGTTTCCACTGGCCGTCTTTGAGAAAAGCGATGGTGGAGGGCGCACCTGTGTCGGGAGTGGAGGCGATTTTCACCATAGCATGGGCACCAGGCTTGATCTGGAGAGGTTTTTTTTGCCCGCCGATACGGATGGCGATGTTTTCCATGGAGGTGTTGATGACGATCCATTCGTCATGGCGGGCGCTGCGGAAGGGGTCGGCGATGGCGAGGAAGTTGGGTTTTTCCGCGATCATCCAACCGAGGAGGAGGTGGGAATCGCCGGCGGGGAGGGTTACTTTTTGTGGGGAACTGTCTTCGGGGATGCCTTTTTCGTCGAGGTCTCCGGAAAAAACGGGGAAGGGTTGGAGGCGGTTCACGCGGAGGGGGAGTGAGGGCTGGACGCTGGAGAAAACGAGTGGGACTGCATGTTCGCCATCGGCGACCCAGAGTTTGGGGAATTCGCCTCCGCCGAGGGAAAGGGTTCGTATTTCGATTTTTTCGCTTTGCGCGAATGCTGGGTGCAGGAGGGCGAAGGATAAGAGGATGGTTCTCATGAGGGGGATTGCGGCTGGGAGTGGCGATCAGACTTCATCAGGGTGCATCCAGCGGAAAGAGATGATGTGGAACTGTCTGCCGAAAGGGTTGGAGGGCTGGGCGAGTTCCTCCAGAGGAGGCTTTGCCGCGGTGTCTGGGGTGAGGGGATCAGGGTAGCGCTGGACAACGGCTTCGCACCATGCTTTGGCTCTGATGTTGGTGCCGTCGCGGGATTCGCCGTAGGCGCGGATGGTGAAGGTGTCGGATCTTACGGTCATGTAAGGGGCAAGTGCCTGGAGGACATCGCCCTGGAGGAGCTGGCCGGGGAAGCCGGTGCCTTGGGTGGCTCCGTCAGGGAGGTTGGAGAATTTTCTGCCTGTGGCGGCTTTGAGGGTGAAGTCGGGGTCCGGGGTCTTGTTGACGGTGGCGTCAAGGGCTGCCTGAAGTGTGCCGGATTTCCCGGTATCGCCGTATTCAAGGCGGCGGTTGACGAAGTCCGCCATGGTGAGGAAGGGGCCGCGTTTTTTGATTTCCTTGACGATTTCGGTGGCGATTTCACGCACTTCTTCCTGTTCGAGTTCGCGGAAGCCGGTCCAGAAATTCTCGTCGTAGGAGGAGGTGCTCATGCCTTCGCCGAAGCTAGAGGCGACGCGCGGAAAGCGGATTTTGGATGTGCTCTCGAAGCCTGCGAGGGCACCGTCGGCGTTGATTTTCCCGAAGGGAAGCCCGGAGGTGCCGGAAAGGAAAGCTTCCCATGCGTCGATGGAGGTGGAGTTGACGTTGAAGGAGCCGTCCACAAGGAGGTGGCCGGCGTTATGGAAGAAGGAGCCGGTGGTCGCGTTTCCGGGTGCGCGGAGGGTGGCGGCGTTGAAGCCGGATCCGGCGGGGATGTAGGGGATATGGCGGGGGTTGGGGAGCGGGATGGTTTGGGCGAGGAGGGCCGGGTAGTCCGCAGGAACATCGCCGCCGCCGAAGTTGTCATTTTCCTGGGGGAGGGTGGTGAAGGTGTAGGAGTCCCAGAGGACTTCGTTGGTGATGTAAGAGGCATCGTAAAGGTTGAAAGAGCCGGGGATATTGAAGCCTGCCTGGTTATCGGCACTGAAGGTGTCGGTGATGCCCGCCTTCCAGTCGGTGAGGGGGATGCGGGGGTTGGCGTAGGAGTTGCCGATGATGTAGGAGGGTTCGTAGCTGAAGCGGCCGGCGGCGGCGTGCTGGAGCTGGCCCAGGGAGACAAGGTCACGGCGGGGGACGTCGAAGAGGATGACGCGGTTCGGATCGGCGGCGGTGCGGCCGCTGCCGAGATAAGTGTATCCTCGCGGGGCGCAGGAGAGATCGGTCTGGATGTTTTTTTCCTGGGCGACGCCCTCGAAGTCCATGGAGTGGGTTGCGATGACCTTGAGGCCGAGGGGTGAGTCCCAGCGGGGGTTGTTCCATTGGGCGCGGATGTTGGAGTCGATGAGGGGGCGGAGAGGAGATTCGGCTTCCCGGATGGTGCGTAGGGAGAACGCGAAGGAGGCCATGCTGTTGCGGTTGAGTTCGCCGCGGGGGACGGTCTTGCGGATGATTTTCCCGGGGCGGTCGGCGGGAGCACCGCCAAGGCCGGGTTGCGGGGAAGAGCTTTCGACCTTGGTGGCGTCGATCGATCCGCCGCCGGCGTTGATTTTGTCCCATGCGAAAGGCGTGAACATTACTTGGCTGACTTCGTCGTTCCCTCTTTTGTGGTCGCAGCCGATGAGGAACGTTGGCCTGGGGGAGAAAAATTCGGTGGTGAAAGAGACGCTCGGGGGGAGATCCGACTTGAGGGTATGGGTGACTTTGACGCTTTCGGCGACCAGGTTCTGGACGGCGTTGCTGTAGAGGCGATCGTCGGTGTCATTGCCTAAGGTCGTGTTGCGGGCAAAGCCCAGAAGCTGGCTTTTTCCGGGGGGGATGACGGCCTGACCGGGGGCGTGGACTTCGAGTTTGGCGTGGATGGTGTTGACACGTTTGAGGTAGCCATCGACGGTCACGGCGATCATGGGGAAGTTCATGAGGCGTGCGCCGGTGCCAGGGTCGTTGAATACGTTGAGGGCGATGTTGTAGGGATTGTAATGCGAGCTCCAGAGCTGGGCGTTGGTGATGAGCTTGGGCTTCACGGTGCCGCTGGAGGGGATGTATTCGAGCCAGCAGTTTTGTTGGAGGTGGGCGAGAACCGGTGAGATCGGGTTGTTGATGTATGCGCCGCCCGCGAAGACGTGGGGTTGCCCGTAGGGTCTGGCGCTGCCATCAAAGAGTTGGTGGGGAGCCTTGTTGACCCGACTGGTATCGAAGAGATAGGGATTTTTGCTGAATGTTTGGATCTGCAGGGTTGGCGAGCTGCCGATGGTCTTGATGTGTTTTTTGAGGTTGTAGTAATCCCGGAGGATGGCCCAGTGGATGTAGCCGTTCGATTTCAGTTCTGCGGAGGCGTCGAGTTTTTCCCGGGAGATAAGGAGGTATTCCGGGGTGTTTCCGGTGGGGAAAACGCTGGCGAAAACCGCGGGGTTCTCGAAGGCGATGGTGAGGTCTTTTTTGAGTCCGCCATTGCGGGTGTCGGAGAGGACACCCAGTGAACGGGTGGTGTAGCTGAAAAATTTTCTCTCCGTGGTGGCCTTTGTCAGTCCGAGGAAACAAAGATCGCCGAGGGAGCCGATGCGCTGGATTTGCTGGGGAGTGGCGCTGAAGGTTTCCATTTCCCTGAGAATCGCCGGGTTGTAGGATGCGGCGAGGACGCCGCCGGAGGGGTGGGTGGGATGGTTGTTAGTGATGTTGGGGTGGGAGGCGCGGAGCTGGGCTCTCATGCCATTGTCATCGACGAACCATGCGTAAGCTCCGGTGGTTTTCCCGGCTCCGTTCCTGACCGACACGCGGCCGGCCTTTATTTCCAATCCTCCGGTGAATGCGGGGAGATCGAGGCTGCCCGCGCCGATGAGGGTCACGGGATCCGCCAGAGTGCCGTCGATGAGGCCACCATTGAGGCCGGATAGCAACCAGACGACATCCTTGTCGGAGGGTTGGAGTTTGGTTTTGCCATCGGAGTGGGAGACCCCGACCCACCATGACTGCGGGGTGTTCGGGGAAACGGAGGTGCCCATGCGGGTGTCGCGCGCAAGGGTTTCCGCGCGGGCGGTGGCGCGGGCGTCGGGGCCGAGGTGCTTCTGGAGTTCGCCGAGGGCGATGATCATGGCGATACGGGCGTTGGCATGGGCGATTTGCTCGTGGTTGCCGATGGAGGCGTGGCGGAGAGACACGCTGGCAAGCGACATGATGCCGACGGCGAGGATGGTGAGCAGAACCATCAGGGAGAGAGTGATGACAAGCGCGAAGCCAGGGCATCTACAGCGAATTGGGTTTTTCATCTTTTTGGATTTCCCGTGAGAAATTGAATGTTTAGTGTATAGCCTTGCTACATCGCAATGCTATCAGTAAACAAGTATTTTAGGATAGCAACGATCAGTCGGTCACTTGCCAGCAACTCATTGAGCAACCCCATGAACCCAATCCACACCCTTCTCACCGTCATCGCACTGGCGGCGATCACCGGATTCACCGTGCAGGCTGCCGAATTGGAAAGCACCACCGCTGTCGCCGCGAAAACCAACGGCGAGACATGGTGGAACGGAAACTGTGCGAGGATCGACGCCGACATTGAGAAGATGGATGGCAAGATTGATGTGGTCTTCGTCGGCGACTCGATCACCGCGCGCTGGAGGGACAGTGAAAACTGGAAAAAGCACTGGGATTCCTACCGCGCGGTGAACATGGGGATCGGCGGCGACCAGACGCAGCACGTCCTGTGGCGTTTGCAGAACGGTGACTTGGAGGGCTACAAGGCGAAGCTTTTTGTCGTGATGATCGGCACCAACAACATGTGGGCGAGGGATGCCGATCCGGCCCACGCTGCGGCCGGAGTGAAGGCGGTCATCGCTCTGATCCAGTCGAAACAACCGCAGGCCAAGATCCTCCTGCTGAGCATTTTGCCGACCGGTGAGAAACCCAATCCCGGGCGTGAAAAGAGAATGGTCGTGAACGAGCTGATTTCCAAATTCGAGGATGGATCGGTGGAATACATGGACATCGCTCCGAAATACCTGGAAGCCGACGGCAGCATCAGCAAGGAGGTCATGCACGATTTCCTGCACCTCGCTCCCAAGGGCTACGACATCTGGGCGGAAGCCATCAGCGACAAGGTCAAGGAAGCTGTGGCTGGGAAGTAGTTGTCAGAAGAAAATGACGAAGGCTCCGGGGATGCCGGTGTCGAGGGTGGCGAGATGGAGACCATGCTTTTCCGCGAGGGCGAGGAGGTGGGCGTCGGTGGTGTGTTTGTGATTTCTGCAATCGACTCTTTCACGATTGAGGGTGATCGCTCCAGCCCCATGCGACCAACACGTTGACATTCAAGAGATAGTTCATGGAAAGTCGGCTAACATTTCCCTGACAGACTCGTTAGTCAGCGGGATATCATCCGGGTGTCCTTTGAATACCATGGCACCGGTGTATTTGGCCTTTACCAACTCACGGGGTTTGATCGGCTCAGCGGGCAGGGTTCTGCGGCGGAGAAATTCGGACACGGTGAGTTCCGATGCTTTTGCCAGGCTGCGAATCGCTTGCGCTTCCTCATCGCCAAGCCCTTTTTCTTTCAGAAGCACACGCAGTTCACGTGTGCTTCTCTATTTCCGCCGAAGGCGGACGAATTTTTTTTCTGAGATATGCAGCCCACCGGTCCGGAAGCTCCCATCGTCCTCGTGAAATGGTATGACTACTCCAAGTGGCTGCTGGAGCGGGTGGAGAACTTCCCGAAGAGCCAGCGCTTCGTGCTGGGTCAGCGGCTGGCGGGGCAGGCGATGGATGTGATGGATCTATTGGTGGAGGGTTCCATGGTGGTGGCGAACTTCGGGCGCCGCCCTCTCCACTACTACTTGTAGCGGCGACCGAAGATCGCCACCACTGCCTTGGCGAACCGCAGGATGGAAGTGCTGCGCTGGACGGTGCGCATGGCCAAGGACCGGAAACTGTTCACCACCGCGCAATTCGAGTTCAGCGCCCGCGCGCTCAACGAATGCGGGAGGATGGTCGGAGGGTGGCTCAAGAGCCGTGGCGATGCTTTGCAAGCGCCAAGCGAAGCCTCGACAGGCGGCATTCCCTGAGGCAGATTGCACCCATGATTTTCAGCGCTGTCATCACCGAAGCCGAAGAGGGAGGCTACGTGGCCTTCAATCCCGATACGGGAACCACCACCCAAGGGGAAACCTTCGATGAGGCGGTGGCGAATCTGAGGAAAGCCACGGAGTTGTATTTGGAAGAGTTTCCGATGAAGGGAACACGTCCGGCGGTATTAACCTGTTTCGAAGTTTCGCATGCCCAAGCTGCCGGTTGTTAGCGAGAAGGAGTGCCGCAAGGCGCTGGAGCGGCTGGGCTTCGCGGAAGCCAGACAGCGTGGCAGCCACGTGGTCATGCGGAGTGGGGAGAGCGGCTGCACGGTGCCCATGCATGCGAAAATCAAAACCGAAACATTGTCCGGTATCCTCAAGCAAGCGGGCGTGAGCGTGGAGGAATTCATCACCGCGCTGGGACGGTAGTCCAATGGGCAAACAGAGACATGCCCGAGTTCGCAGAGCCGGATGGCAAGCAAACGGGGGAGCTGCGCATCGACGATGAATTTCATGCGGCGGGCAGCGGCTCGAAGCGTTTGATGAGGATTAGCCGCGCGGCATACGCCTGCACGGCCTTAAGGTCGGCGGCTTCGAGATCGGGATAGTCGCTCAGGATTTCGGCTTCGGTGGACTCGCCGCTCAGGAGTTCGAGCAGGAACTCGACGGGATAACGGAGACCGCGGACGCATGGCTTGCCGTGGCAGATTCCTGTAATAGTAATTCGCTCAAGCAGTTTATCACTGAAGATGTTTGAAAAATAAGCTCTGAACCGTATGGTAGCAAAGCGAAAATCGGCGACCTAAGATCGCCGCCACGCTGAGAGCGTTACCCGAGGGCGTTATGAAAGCTTGCCGTTTCTCAGCTCGAAGGTTTTTTCTAAGGCGGTAGGGGTCCTTTCGGATGGATTGCGATCGCTTTACGTCTCATCCCGCCAACTCCTCCAAGAGCGCCTGGTTGAGGCGGATGCCGGCTTCGAAGTTTTCGATGGGGAAATTCTCGTTGGGCGAGTGGATTTGGGCGTCGGCGAGGGCGAGGCCGAGGAGGAGGGTATCGACTCCGAGGATGTCGTGGAAGGCTTGGACGATGGGGATGGAGCCGCCTTCGCGGATGAGCATCGGCTCGCCCGGGAAGGTGCGTTTCAGGGCGCGTTGGGCGGCTTTGCCGAAATCCGAATGGGGATCGCAGGCGTAGGGTTTGCCGTCGTGGCCGAGCTCGATCTCCAGTTTCACGCCTGGTGGGCAGTGTTTTTCGAGGTGGGTTTTGACCTGTTGGAGGATGGTTTTCGGATCCTGGTCGGGGACGAGGCGGAAGGAAAATTTCACGAAGGCCTCGGAAGGGATCACGGTTTTCGATCCCTCGCCTTGGTAACCGCCGCCGATGCCGTTGACCTCGGCGGTGGGGCGGGCGAAGACGCGCTCGGCGGAGTTGTAGCCGGGTTCACCGAAACAGGCCGGCGAGCCGGTGACTTGCAGATAATCCTCGTCGGACACGCCGGGAACCTTCGCCCACATCTCGCGTTCCCATGGTTCGAGCGGGCGGACGTCGTCGTAGAAGCCCTCGATGGCGACCGTGCCATCGGGCAGGTGCAGCGAGGATACTAAGCGGGCGACGGCGGTGGCGGGGTTGGCGACGGCTCCGCCGAAAAGGCCGGAGTGTAGGTCGCGGGCGGGGCCTTTGATTTTCACTTCGCAACAGGCGATGCCGCGCAGGCCGTAGCCGAGGGTGCCGGTGTTCGGCGCGACCATTCCGGTGTCCGAAATGGCGATGATGTCGCAGGCGAGTTCTGATTTATGTTTTTCTAGGAAAGGCGCGAGGTTCGGGGAGCCGATTTCCTCCTCGCCCTCGAAAAGCAGGATGATGTTCACGGGCAGCTCGCCTTTTTCCGCGAGGGTTTTCTCGACCCCGAGGATGTGGGCGAGCATCTGGCCTTTGTTGTCTGTGGCGCCGCGCGCCCAGATTTTCCCGTCGCGGATTTCTGGCGCGAAGGGCGGGGAATCCCAGAGATTCAGCGGATCGACCGGCTGGACATCGTAGTGGCCGTAGATGAGGACGGTTTTCCTGTCCGGTCTGTGGGCGTTGCGCGCGACTACGATGGGGTTGCCGGGTGTTTCGTGCAGCTTGGTGTCGAGCCCGGCGGCGGAGAGTTTCCCGACGATCCATTCCGCGCAGTTGCGGACGTCGGACTTGTGTTTCGAATCGGTCGAGACACTGGGGAAGGCGAGGAAAGCGAAGAGGTCTTGGAGTTCGGGAGTCATCGTTGGCGGAGCTTAGGATGCGTATGCCCTGCCGCAAAGGAAAACGATGGGGCAGATCATTCGGCGGTGGAGATTTTCCACGCACCTTTTGCGGGTGCGGCGAGGACGAGGGAAAGCTCTTCGGGCTGGCCTTCGAGGTATTCGCTTTTCGGCGCGGTGGCTGTCCAGGTGTTGCCGTCGCCTTTGGTGAAACGGGGGTTGGCGGCCGGGTCGATGATGTTGCGGGTGGCGGGGAAGATTTCGAAAACGGACGCATCGAAGTCCTGCGGTGCGCTGAGGGTGAGGAGGATGTTTTTCCCGTTGGACGCGACGGTGAGTTTCGCATCGGAAATGGGTTGAGGCAGGGCCGCGAAGGCGTCGGTGATGCTCTTGGGTTCCGGGGCGGCGACGAGGGTCATCAACGCATCGCCGGGGAGGCAGCTTCCATCGTCGCAGGTCAGCCAGGAAAGGGTGGCGGTGATTTTGGGAAGGGCGCCAACGAAGCCATCCGGTGCTGTTAAGGCGACCGGGAAATGGATTTCACCTTCGTAGCCGAAACCGGGCATATCGCCGGTCATAAAACGTTTCGGAACCGGGTAATGAATCGTCCCAAGCGTCCATCCCTCGGGCAGTGCGGCTTCGATATCCAAAGGCATCCCACCTTCGCCGGGATTTTCCCAGTAGGTGTGCCATCCTTCGGAGACTTTCATCACGATGGCCGTGCGGATGGGTTCGCCGGGCTTCGCGGTCATCTTTTCGGCGATCCATGAGGCGGTGGCGGGCGGCTCGGCGGCGGCGGGCAGAGACAGCATGGCGGCGACGAAAAGGGTGGATTTCATGGCGGGAAGCTGATGCCGGATGAGTTTCTTCGCAAGATCTTGGGCGATTTTATCAAATTTCTTGAGGGATTGGCCTCATGGCGACAGTATCTCTCGTAACATGAAGATAAAACTTTGGATCGGTGCGGCCTGCGGGCTTGCGATGGGAGCGGCCTCCGCGGAGGTGAAACTCGAGGCCGGCGACGGTTTCCTGAAATTCACGGGCGGCGAAGGCCCCGGCAAAGGCAAGCACGTGGTGCTGCTGGCCGGCGACGAGGAATACCGCTCCGAGGAAGCGATGCCGCTCATGGCGAAAATCCTCGCGGAAAAGCACGGCTTCGACACCACGGTGCTTTTTTCGGCGGATGCGGACGGCACGATCAACCCGAAAGCCGTCGGCAGCCTCTCCGGCTCAGAGGCGCTCGACTTGGCGGACGCGCTGGTGATGTCCCTGCGTTTCCGGAAATGGGATGATGCCACGATGGAAAAATTCAAGGCGTCCGTGGAAAAAGGCGTGCCCATCATCGGGCTGCGCACCAGCACCCACGTGTTCAATTTTCCGAAAGACAGCAAATGGGCCGAGTGGTCATGGAACCACAAAACCGGCGGCTTCGGACGCACGGTGCTGGGTGAGACCTGGATCAGCCACTGGGGCAAACACAAGGGCGAGGCGACCCGCGCGGTATTGGAGCCGGGTCAGGAGAAAAATCCACTACTCAACGGAGTCGTGAGCGCGTTCGGCGATACGGATGTCTATGAGGTCGCGCCTCCCGAGGACGCCGTGATCCTGATGCGCGGGCTTGTCCTCAAGGACATGAAAGAGGACAGCGCACCCGCTGAGCACACGAAAAAGCCCCGCGCGGGCGATGAACAGAAGGTCAACGATCCGGCCATGCCCGTCGCTTGGTCGCGCGAGGTGAAAAACGCCGCCGGGACTACCAACAAGGTGCTTACCACGACCATGGGTTCCTCCACCGACCTCATGAGCGAAGACCTCCGCAGGCTGGTGGTGAACGGCGTTTTCTGGGGTCTCGGCATCGAGGTGCCGGAAAAAGCGGACGTCACCCTGCCCGAAGGTTTCACCCCCACGGATTACGGCTTCAACACCTACAAAAAAGGCATGAAGGCTGCAAATTTCGCAAACTGATCGGCCTTAAAACTGCTTAGCGGCGGAGGGAAAAGTCCTTCTGCCGCTTTTTTTATGCCGGGAAACGGCACCCAATCGGCTAAGGATCCCCGCGACAAACACAATTTTACCATGCAGGATTTGGAACTCGATACCCACCAGAAAGCCCTCAAGATCAACCTCGATCCGCGTTGGTACGGCACCTTCGCCGAAATCGGAGCCGGACAGGAGGTGGTTCGCTGGTTTTTCCGCGTGGGAGCCGCCGCCGGGACTGTCGCCAAAAGCATGTCCGCCTACGACATGATCGTCAGCGACGCGATCTACGGCAGCGGCGACCGCTACGTTTCCCAATCCCGCTGCCAGGCGATGCTTGACCGCGAATTTGGCCTGAACGTAGAGAGGCTCGGGACTCAGCGCGGCGACACCACCGCGTTCTTCGCCTTCGCAGACACGGTCGTCGCGCGCTCCTTCCAGGGCGGCAACGAATGCCATGGCTGGATGGGTCTGAAATTCCAATCCCGCCCGCATGACGAGCCGAGCCAGATCATGATCCACGTACGGATGCTCGACGCCGAGGCATCCCTCCAGCAGGAAGCGCTCGGCATCGTCGGCGTGAACCTGCTTTTCGGTGGGTTTTTCCTCCACCACGAACCCGAACGCCTCGTGGAAAGCCTGCTCGACCGGCTTACGACAGGCCGCATCGAGATCGACATGATCAAGTTCGAGGGTATCGAGTTCCGCTCCGTGGACAACCGTGTCATGGCGCTCAACCTCGTCCAGCTCGGCCTCAGCGGCGCGGCCATGTTCGGCGCGAACGGCGAGATCCTCCAGCCTTCCGACGCACTCTACAAAAAAGCCGTGCTGGTCGAGCGCGGCAGCTTCCGCCCGCCCACCCACGTGAATTTCGACATGCTGGAGTGCGCGCTGAAAAAGTTCACCAGCGATCCCGCCGTCGCCGACAAGGAGGTCATGCCGATCTTCGAGCTGACCATGCGCAATCTACTGGCTGGCGGGCGCGATGTGGATCGCCGGGATTTCCTGGCCCGCGTGGATCTCCTCGCCGCCTGCGGTATGACCGTGCTGATCTCGGATTACTTCGAGTTCTTCCGCCTCGCCGCCTACCTGTCCTGGCGCACGAAGGAGCGGATCGGCATTGTCATGGGCGTTCCTTCGCTCATCGAGTTATTTGACGAAAAATACTACAGCACTCTGCCCGGCGGTATTTTGGAAAGCTTCGGGCGGCTCTTTAAACACAACCTCAAGCTCTACATCTACCCGCTGCTCGAAACCGCCACCGGTAACATCATCACCAAGGACACGATGCACGTGACTCCCGAACTCGAGAAACTCTTCGGATATCTCGCGGATCGCGGCAGCTTCGTCGATCTCGACAACTACAACCCCGACGTCCTCAGCATCTTTTCGAGGGATCTGCTGACAAAAATCGCGGCCGGTGATTCCTCATGGGAAAGCGGAGTCCCGGCCGAAGTGGCGGATCTCATCAAGTCGCGGCGCTTTTTCGGATACAAACCCTGCTGATCCGTCATTTCCCCCTCCAGCGCAGCATGATGTCCCCGTAGGCGTCGATCCGCCGATCCCGGAAAAACGGCCAGATCCGGCGGAAATCCTCCACCTTCACGAAGTCAACATCGTGGTGGACGATCTCCTCCTGATCCACGGAAGCCTTCGCCACGATTTCACCGTAGGGATTCGCTACGAAAGACTGCCCCCAGAACTCCGTGCCGTCGTGGGTGCCTGCGCGATTGATCGCCGCCACATAACAGCCGTTGGCCACCGCGTGCCCCCGCTGCACCGTTTCCCAGGCGCAATGCTGGGCTGCTCCGAGTTCTTCTTTTTCGGTGGGCAGCCACCCGATCGCGGTCGGATAGATGAGAAGCTCAGCCCCGCCCAGAGCCATCAGCCGTGCCGCCTCGGGATACCACTGATCCCAGCAAATCAGGACACCGATCTTTCCGAACGCCGTCTCCCACACCGGCCAGCCGCTGTCGCCGGGCGTGAAATAGAATTTCTCCTCGAAACCCGGATCCTGCGGGATATGGGACTTGCGGTAGATGCCGAGCAGCCTGCCGTCCGCATCATGGATCGCCGCCGTGTTATGATAGAGCCCCGGCCCGCGATGCTCGAACAACGAGGATACGATCACCACGCCCAGCTCCGCCGCCAGCGCCCCCAGCCGATCCGTGACCGGCCCCGGAAGCCGGTCGGCGAGATCGAACAGCGCTGTATCCTCCACCGTGCAAAAATACGGTGTGAGGAATAGCTCCTGCGTCGCGATGATCTCAGCGCCCTCCGAAGCGGCCTCGCGGATCAGGCTCTCGTGGTGGTCGAAGGCGGCGTCTTTCGTCGCGAAGGTCTTGCTCTGGATGAGTGCGATTCTCGGCATGGGTGTCTTGGTTGGGAGTATCGTGGCGGCGTTTCCGGGGAATTCAAGCAATCGCTGGCTGGGGGTTAGAGACGGGCATAAATACTAAGGAAATAGTAAATGCAGCTTACACCGCGCAATATTACTACATATGTAGTAGTAAAGTGTCGGCGCGGAATCCGGTTCCTGCCGGATTCACCCCTCCCGGTCAGCCAAACACGCCCTCTACAGTCCCGGATCATTCACGCGAGGGAAGAGTTTTCCCAACTATCCCGATTCCTGATGGCCTGCAGCCCTTGTGAAATATGGCTAATTCGTCACCTACGAAAAAAAATCAAAAAAACACCAAAAACAGATTGACCGCACGGGAGCCGTCGGTCTAAGTTCTCCCCGTCGCCGCGACAAGCAGCGACGCGAGAGACAGACGGTCGATCGCGGTAAGCAATTACCCGATCGGCTTTTTAGTCCCCTCGAAGCAAGCTCTTTGATAGTGTGACTCAGCGAAAATCGTGCCAAGTTTACGAAAGTAAACGAAAGCAGCCCATAGCAGGCCAGATCCCGCTGAGATGAAGAAAAAGATTAAATTGTGCGCTGCGCGAAATGTCGCGCAGTACGTAAGAACGCAAGTTCTTATAAGGTCAATTTGGAATACGATATCCTAGAGGTCTTTGGACTTCGAAAGATACGCCAACCGAATTTTTTACGGAGAGTTTGATTCTGGCTCAGAACGAACGCTGGCGGCGTGTTTAAGACATGCAAGTCGCACGGGATTGATTGAGTAGTAATACAAGATCAGTCTAGTGGCGCACGGGTGAGTAACACGTGAATTACATGCCCTTCAGTGGGGAATAGCCCAGGGAAACTTGGATTAATACCCCATGGTATCGCAAGATTAAAGGTGGCCAGCAATGGCTGTCGCTGAAGGATTGGTTCGCGCCCTATCAGCTTGTTGGTGAGGTAACGGCTCACCAAGGCTACGACGGGTACCTGGTCTGAGAGGACGATCAGGCACACTGGAACTGAGACACGGTCCAGACACCTACGGGTGGCAGCAGTCGAGAATAATTCACAATGGGGGCAACCCTGATGGTGCAACGCCGCGTGGAGGATGACGGTCTTCGGATTGTAAACTCCTGTCATCTGGGAGAAAAACCTGGCCGTGAATAGCGGACAGGGTTGATAGTACCAGAAGAGGAAGGGACGGCTAACTTCGTGCCAGCAGCCGCGGTAATACGAAGGTCCCAAGCGTTGTTCGGAATCACTGGGCGTAAAGGGAGCGTAGGCGGCGCGGTAAGTCAGATGTGAAATCCCGGGGCTCAACCCCGGAACTGCATCCGATACTGCCGTGCTTGAGCAATGGAGAGGTAGCTGGAATTCTCGGTGTAGCAGTGAAATGCGTAGATATCGAGAGGAACACTCGTGGCGAAAGCGAGCTACTGGACATTTGCTGACGCTGAGGCTCGAAGGCTAGGGGAGCGAAAGGGATTAGATACCCCTGTAGTCCTAGCAGTAAACGGTGCACGCTTGGTGTGAGGGGATTCGACCCCCCTTGTGCCGGAGCTAACGCGTTAAGCGTGCCGCCTGGGAAGTACGGTCGCAAGACTAAAACTCAAAGAAATTGACGGGGACCCGCACAAGCGGTGGAGTATGTGGCTTAATTCGATGCAACGCGAAGAACCTTACCTAGGCTTGACATGCATCTCTAATCGCGTGAAAGCGCGTGACCCTTCGGGGAATTTGCACAGGTGCTGCATGGCCGTCGTCAGCTCGTGTCGTGAGATGTTGGGTTAAGTCCCGCAACGAGCGCAACCCTTGTGATTAGTTGCCAGCACGTAATGGTGGGGACTCTAGTCAGACTGCCCAGATCAACTGGGAGGAAGGTGGGGACGACGTCAGGTCAGTATGGCCCTTACGCCTAGGGCTGCACACGTACTACAATGCCCAGTACAATTAGAACCGATACCGCGAGGTGGAGGAAATCTTTAAAACTGGGCCCAGTTCGGATTGGAGGCTGCAACTCGCCTCCATGAAGTTGGAATCGCTAGTAATGGGGCATCATCTACGGCCCCGTGAATACGTTCCCGGGTCTTGTACACACCGCCCGTCACATCATGGAAGCCGGTCGCACCCGAAGTGCTCACGCCAACCGCAAGGAGGCAGAGCCCTAAGGTAAGGCTGGTAACTGGGATGAAGTCGTAACAAGGTAGCCGTAGGGGAACCTGCGGCTGGATCACCTCCTTTCTACGGAGTAAATTGCAAACGGCAAGTAAAGCGGCTCACACCGCCGTCGTCACTGCAATAGGTCGAGCCCCAAGCAAGCTTGCTTGATTTGGGGTTGCATCGCCTGCAAGGGCATGCACCTAAAACAACTAAAAAAATCTGCGCGATAAAGTATCGCAGCGCACAATTTAATCTTTTCTCTTCGTATTTCGCAACTTCCTGATCAGGGGGTATAGCTCAGTTGGTAGAGCGTCTGCTTTGCAAGCAGAATGTCTGCGGTTCGAATCCGCATGCCTCCACCAGAAGACCACTCGAAACAATTGGTCAGAGGGTGATCCACTGGGCCTGTAGCTCAGTTGGTTAGAGCACACGCTTGATAAGCGTGGGGTCGCTGGTTCGAGTCCAGCCAGGCCCACCATCCCTCAGCAAAGTCAGTTGTTCGCGCAATTTACACATCCTAGATTAAGTCCGCTCTTTGACATCCATATGGAGAGAAATAATTTTCTGATTGTATAAAAGTAAGCTCATATGAGCCATTCTTACGCAATACTTGAAAGTATATTCGAATACCAAATACATCAAATTTTTACGGCAAACTGTCGGCGCTTGCGTCGGCAGTCGTTGAAATGAAGAACAGATCGGCTTCGCGTAAGTGAAGCCAAAATGACTACATTAAACAGCTGATTTCAATTTAGGAATCAAGCTTTAAAGGGCACACAGTGAATGCCTTGGTGCTAACAGGCGATGAAGGGCGCGATCAGCTGCGATAAGCTTCGGGGAGCGGTTAATACGCTATAATCCGGAGATTCCCGAATGGGGTAACCTAATGGTGGTAATACATCATTGTCCGTTTCTGAAGCCCGACCGTCGCAAGATGAGAAGGGAAGTTAGGAAACGGTACGCGATACCCGGTGAAGTGAAACATCTCAGTAACCGGAGGAAAAGAAAGAGAATCGATTCCGTCAGTAGTGGCGAGCGAAAGCGGAAGAGCCCAAACCGGGGACTTGTCCCCGGGGTTGTAGGACCCCGATGTGGGACTGCAATGGATAGGAGAAGGAACTGGAAAGTTCCGACATAGAGGGTGATATCCCCGTATCCGAAATCCAAAGCAGCCCTAGGGTGCTCCTGAGTAATACGGCACACGTGAAACGCCGTATGAATCTGCGCGGACCACCGCGTAAGGCTAAATACTAGTTAGCGACCGATAGTGAACCAGTACCGTGAGGGAAAGGTGAAAAGAACCGCTGTGAGCGGAGTGAAATAGAACCTGAAACCGTGTGCCTACAAGGTGTCAGAGCCCTTCGGGGTGATGGCGTGCCTTTTGCTTAATGAGTCTGCGAGTTAGTATGTGTGGCAAGCTTAAGTCCTTATGGGACGCAGGCGAAGCGAAAGCAAGTCCGAATAGGGCGTCCATAGTTGCACGTGCTAGACCCGAAGCGGAGGTGATCTACCCTTGGCCAGGTTGAAGCGTAGGTGATACTACGTGAAGGACCGAACCGGTGAATGTTGAAAAATTCTCGGATGAGCTGAGGGTAGGAGTGAAAGGCTAATCAAACCCCGTGATAGCTGGTTCTCCTCGAAATGCATTGAGGTGCAGCGTTGCGTGCTGATGAGTGGGGGTAGAGCACTGAAAGGGCTAGGGGGCATACCCGCCTACCAACCCCTATCAAACTCCGAATACCATTCAATGGAGCGCAGCAGTGAGACGGTGGGGGATAAGCTTCATCGTCAAAAGGGAAACAACCCTGATCAGCAGCTAAGGTGCCTAAACTATGCTAAGTGGAAAGGAGGTGGAATTTCATAGACAGTGAGGATGTTGGCTTAGAAGCAGCCACCATTTAAAAAGTGCGTAATAGCTTACTCATCGAGAGATTCTGCGCCGAAAATGATTGGCGATAAGCATAGTACCGAAGCTCTGGGTGTCATGTCCTGGGACATGGCGCGGTAGAGGAGCATTCCCAGCAGCAGTGAAGCGCGATGGCGACTGACCGTGGAGCGCTGGGAAGAGAGGATGCAGACATGAGTAACGATAAGCCGGGTGAAATCCCCGGCCGCCGTAAACCCAAGGTTTCCCGGGCTACGATTTTCGTCCCGGGGTTAGTCGGGACCTAAGGCAAGGCCGATAGGCGTAGCCGATGGACAGCAGTTTAATATTACTGCACTTCCGATCCTTAAACCGGAGGGACGCATGTATGGAGGCAATTAAGTGATTGAATTCTGAGGGGATGCTTCGGCTGAACCGTATTGCCAAAATATGTGCCGAGAAAAGCTCCGGTGTATGCTAAGGAACCCGTACCGTAAACCGACACAGGTGGGTGGGTAGAATATACCAAGGCGTAAGAGTGAACCCTGGTTAAGGAACTCGGCAAATTGGCCCCGTAACTTCGGGAGAAGGGGTGCCTATGTTTACATAGGCCGCAGTGAAATGGCCCAACCGACTGTTTAGCAAAAACACAGCATTCTGCCAAGACGCAAGTCCAAGTATAGGATGTGACACGTGACCAATGCGGAAAGATTAAGGCAAGATGTTAGCCGTAAGGCGAAGCTTTGAACCCAAGTCCCCGTGAATGTCGGCCGTAACTATAACGGTCCTAAGGTAGCGAAATTCCTTGTCGGGTAAGTTCCGACCTGCACGAATCGTGAAACGAGTTGGGCGCTGTCTCAACCAGGTGCTCAGTGAAATTGTAATGGCGGTGAAGATGCCGCCTACCCGCAGAAGGACGGAAAGACCCTATAGACCTTAACTGTAAGCTGTCATTGGTTTTTCGATTTTCATGCTCAGCATAAGTGGGAGACTTTGAAGGAGTCCTTTAGGGGACTCTGGAGTCGCCAGTGAGATACCACCCTTGGGTGTTGGAAGATCTAACCTCATGCCTTGAATCAGGCTGGGGAACAGTGTCAGCCGGTCAGTTTTACTGGGGCGGTATCCTCCCAAAGAGTAACGGAGGAGCGCGAAGGTGGGTTCAGCACGGTTTGTAACCGTGTGTCGAGTGCATAGGCATAAACCCGCCTAACTGTGAGACCTACAAGTCGAGCAGACACGAAAGTGGGCCTAAGTGATCCGGCGGTTGAATGTGGAATTGCCGTCGCTCAACGGATAAAAGGTACCTTAGGGATAACAGGCTGATTTCATCCAAGAGTTCATATCGACGATGAAGTTTGGCACCTCGATGTCGGCTCGTCGCATCCTGGGGCTGGAGAAGGTCCCAAGGGTCCGGCTGTTCGCCGGTTAAAGCGGCACGCGAGCTGGGTTCAGAACGTCGCGAGACAGTTCGGTCCTCTATCCTCTGTGGGCGTAGGAAAATTGAGGGGTTCGGTTCCTAGTACGAGAGGACCGGAATCGACGCACCTCTGGTGTACCAGTTGTTCTGTCAAGAGCATGGCTGGGTAGCTACGTGCGGACTAGATAAGCGCTGAAAGCATCTAAGCGCCAAGCTATTCCCAAGATGAATTTTCCCTTAAGGATCGTCGAAGACTACGACGTTGATAGGCTGGAAGTGTAAGTGCAGTAATGTATTCAGCTTACCAGTACTAATAATCCGTTTGGCTTGAATCCTAATTTTGAATTCGGATATCCAAGTATTGTGTAAGGCTCACTTGAGTCTTAGGTCAGTGAATGAAATATCTCCATATGGATGTCAGGGAGCGGGCAGGCGGCGTAAGCCGCTGGTTAAAAGTGATTGGTTGAAAGTTAAAAGTGAAGAGTAAGCTTCGTGTGAAGCATCTTTCCTAATAACTCACAACAAATAACGGATAACACACCAGAAGTGAGGCTTTAAGTAATGCTTCAAGCTTCACTTCTGGTGACCAGAGCGCGTTGGAACCACCCGGTCCCATTCCGAACCCGGAAGTGAAACGACGCAGCGCCGATGGTAGTGGGACGATAGGTCCTGTGAGAGTAGGTCGTCGCCAGGTATATGCCCGGCTCCAAGAAATTGGAGTCGGGCTCTTTTTTGCCGATTTTTTTGGAGATCGGATGGATATCGGGGGACAGTGCGAAGCGCGGCATAGGGCGAATCCCGCGGCGGGAAAATCCTAGTAAGCGTGATCCCAAGCACCGCCTAAAGATTCTGGCAGTTGTATTGAATCGAGGATGACAGACATATTGTTGGAAAACCAGGCATTGCTGTAATTTGCGCCCTCTACTTTCAACGTCCTCTACTTTCAAAAATCGAAGAGATTCATTTGCGGGGAGTCCGCGCGGGGGAGATTGTCCTCGAGCTTGGTGGTCTTGGGTTTGGGGTGCTTTTCCTTCGACTCGGGTTTGGAGGAGTTCATTTCGAGGTGGCTCAAAATGGCTTTGGCGCGGGCTAGGACGGGTTTGGGGAGGCCGGCGAGGCGGGCGACCTGGATGCCGTAGGATTTGTCGGCGGGGCCGGGGAGGATCTTGTGGAGGAAGATGATTTCCTCGTTCCACTCGCGGACGGCGACATTGCAGTTGGTGACGGCTTCGCGGGTGTTGGCGAGGTCGGTGAGCTCGTGGTAATGGGTGGCGAAGAGGGTGCGGCATTTCACCTCGTCGTGGAGGTGCTCGGCGACGGCCCAGGCGATGGATAGGCCGTCGAAGGTGGCGGTGCCGCGGCCGATCTCATCGAGGATGACCAATGATTTCTCGGTGGCGTGGTTGAGGATGAGGGCAGTTTCCGACATCTCGACCATGAAGGTGGATTGGCCGCGCGAGAGGTCGTCGGAAGCGCCAACGCGGCAGAAGATGCGGTCGGCGAGGCCGATGGTGGCGGCATCGGCGGGGACGTAGGCACCGATCTGCGCCATCAGTGTGATCAAAGCGAGTTGGCGGATGTAGGTGGATTTTCCGGCCATGTTGGGGCCGGTGAGGATCTGGAGGCGGGAGGATTCCGGGAGGAGTTCGGTGTCGTTGGGGACGAACTTGGTGTCGGTGAGGGTCTGTTCGAGGACGGGATGGCGGCCGTTGGTGATGATGAGTTCGGTGCCTTGGGTAAGGACAGGGCGGCAGTGGCGGTTGAGTTGGGCGGTCTCGGCGAGGGAGCAGAGGACATCGATCTCGGCGATGGCGGCGGCGGTTTCCTGGAGGGGGCGGAGATGGGCGACGACCTGCTGGCGGAGGCCGAGGAAGAGTTCGTATTCGAGCTGCTTGGAGCGTTCCTCGGCGCCGAGCACCTTGTTTTCCATTTCCTTGAGCGCGGGGGTGATGTATCGCTCGGCGTTCGACATGGTTTGCTTGCGAGTGTAGTCGGCGGGGACTTTGGCAAGCTGGCTGGTGGTGATCTCGATGAAGTAGCCGAAGACGTTGTTAAACTTGATTTTGAGGGAGTCGATGCCGGTGCGTTTCCGTTCGTCCTCTTGGAGGCGGGCGATCCAGTCTTTTCCGCCGCGGGCGGCGGAGCGGAGTTCGTCGAGCTCGGGGGAGTGGCCGTCGCGGATGATATTGCCGTCCTTTACATTGGCTGGGGGTTCGTCGCTTAAAGCGGCTTCTAGGGTTTCAGTGAGTTCGGGGAGGGAGTGGAGGTGAGTGCCGAGTGCCGAGTGATCGGTGATCAGTGGAAGAAGGACTTCTTTGAGGGTGGGGATATGTTTAAGGGAGATGGAGAGGGATTGGAGGTCGCGAGGGTTGCCGGAGTTTTGGGAGAGGCGGGAGGTGGTGCGCTCGATGTCTCGGATGTTTTTCAGGGACTCGCGGGCTTTGGAGAGGAGGAACGGCTCGGCTAGGAGGGCGGCGATGTTTTCCTGGCGGGCGGTGAGGGCGGCGATGTCGCGGAGGGGGTGGAGCAGCCAACTGCGGAGGAGGCGACCGCCCATGGGGGTCTGGGTGAGGTCTAGGACGGCGAGGAGGGTGTGCTTGGGGCCGGAGCGGGACTCAATGAGGTCGAGGTTACGCTGGGAGGCTTGGTCGATGAGGACGTGCTTGCCGTTTTCCAGCAGGCGCGGCGGGTTGAGGTGCTCGCAGGGGCGGCGTAGCTGGTGGATGAGGTAATGGAGGGCGGCTCCTGCGGCTGCGGAGGCGGCGGGAAGGTTCGCACAGCCGAAGCCGTCGAGGGAGTGGACGTTGAAATGGTTTTTCAGGAGATCGGTAGCGTGCTCCGGGAGGAATGTGTAGCCATCGTAGGGGAGAGCGTGGGGGTGATTTTCCGAGAAATCCGAAATCTGGTGGTCGGGGATCAGCAGCTCGGAGGGGGCGAGGCGGGCGAGTTCGTCGAGGAGTTGGGCAGGGTCGGCGAACTCGGCGATGATGAATTCGCCGGTGGTGTGATCGATGGCGGCGAGGCCGTAGCCGGATTTGGATTTCGAGAGGGCGGCGAGGTAGTTGGGGCGCTGATCGTCGAGGAGAGTGAGGTCGTCGATGGAACCGGCGGTGAGGATGCGGGCGATCTCGCGCTCGACGAGTTTCCCGGGGATGGCCTCGGAGGTTTGTTCGGCGATGGCGACGCGTTTCCCGGCCTTGAGGAGGCGGGCGATGTAGTTTTGCGCGGCGTGATAGGGGACACCGCACATGGGTGTGCCGCCGCGTTTCGTGAGGGCGACGTTGAGGATGGGCGCGGCGGTTTTCGCGTCCTCGAAGAACATCTCGTAGAAATCGCCGAGGCGGTAAAACAGGATGATGTCGGCGGGCAGGCTTTTCCTCATGGCGAGGTATTGAGCCATCATGGGGGTCGTGGTGCCGGACATGCATGATGCTGCGCATCGAAAGCTCAAAATTCAAAATTCAAAATTCAAGGAAGAGGCGTGGAGGCGGTATTTCGAAGTCGATCGATGAAGAGGTTGAACCACGGAGGGCACGGAGATCACAGAGTGAAGAGAAGGAGGGGGGAGTCCGTTAAGTGGGATCTCAATCCGTGATCTCTGTGCACTCCGTGGTTAAATTCTTCGCAAGATGACACCGTTGGAATCGGGGGTTGTGATTTTTTTGGGGGTGTTGAGGATGGGCGCGTGAAGGATTTGCGGAAAGTGCGGGATGTGGTGTTCGGGGGGATCGATTTCGAGGGGGCGGGGGCGCAACGTGGGAAAGAGGATTGGCCGGTGCAGATCGGAATGGGGACGTGGTCACTGAAGGGCGGGTATGGGAATTTTTTTGTCTCTTTCCTGGAGTGCGAGGGGGAGGTGGACTGGTATGCGAAGAAGATCCACGGGATCGATGAGGGTAAGCTGACGGGGGCGCCGAGCTTGCTTTCGCTGTGGCCGGAGGTGAACGGTCGGCTGGGGAACGGGGCGGTGCCGGTGGCGCACGCGAAGGGAACGGAGAAGCGGTTTTTGCGGAAATTCCCGGGAAATCCTTTCGATCCGTGGGTGGATACGCTGCTGTTGGCGCGGGCGGCGCTGCCGGATTCGAAGAAGCATTCGCTCGGCACCTTCTGCGAGGACGTGGGTGTGGCGGACAAGGTGCGCGAGCTGGTGCCGGGGCGGGATTGGCACGACGCGTTGTTCGATGCGGTGGCGAGTTTGGTTCTGTTAGAGTGGATTGTGAAACGCTACGGGCTGGAGGATCTGCCGCTGTGGGCGCTGGTGTCGCCGAACAACGGGGCTTGGCATAGGTTGCGGAAAGCGATGAGCTGAAAGAGTCGATGAGCAAGCAAGCCACGAATCCGGGGAAAAGAGTGTTGCAGGGGATCTGCGGGGCGGTGTTGCTCGGGCTGATTATTTACGTGGTGACGCGAGAGCCGCGCCGGCCCGCGCTGCCGAAGTGGCAGTTCGAGGAAGAGCTGCTGGGCAAAGCCACGGAGCAAGCCGAGAGCCATGAACGCGTCACGGCTGATGTCGCGCTGATCCGCGGCTTACTGAAAGAGGATCTGTCGAACCGGGTGTTCGATTTCCCGCTGGTGGTCGCGGCGGTGTCCGGGAAAAAGGTTTTGCCGGTGGCGGGCAGGAAATCGCGGGAGCGTGTGAGCGCCGCGATCACGGCAGTGATGGATCGGCTGCTGGTGGAGATGAACGCCGAGGATTCGCCGATCCGGAGCTTGCGGCGGATCAACGAGGGTTCGCGATTTTTCGAGGCGGGATTGCTGGAGGGCTTGGAAAGAACGGAGGGTATTTCCTGCGGTATTCCGCCCACGCGTGAGGGGGCGGCGCAGCGTTCCGGCTATCCCGATCTGCGGATCACCGACGAGGCCACGGGCGATGTCTATTACCTTGATCCGAAACTCATGGAGCGCGGCTCGAGCACGAGCAGCCTGCGGACGTTTTATTTCGAGCCGAAGGATAACACGCTGAAGATCACTGAGGATGCGACGCATTTGCTGCTGGGTATCGAACATGATGGGAACGCCGGGAAATGGGAATTTCTAGGATACCAGCTCGTGGATCTGAGCGGGCTGAAGGTGAGGCTGAAGGCGGAGTTCCAGGCGTCGAACCGGGATCTCTACAGGGAGCCATCGGTTCTTGAAAAGCGGGAATCCGCCGGGAAGGATGGGGGCGGATGACAAAACCCGTTTCGAAGCGAACCAGCGGTTCCGTGGCGATGGATGATTATCTTGAACAGATACTGCATCTCATTGAGGAAAAGGGTTATGCGCGGGCGGTGGACATTTCCTCGAACCTAGGGATCTCCCAGGCGAGCGTGACGAACATGCTTCGCAAGCTCGACGGCGAGGGCTTGGTGAAGCATGAGAAATACCGCGGCACCGTGCTAACCGAAGACGGACGGAGGATCGCGCGGGCCATCGTCGAGCGGCATGAGACGCTCACCCGTTTCCTGCGGCTCTTCGGGCTGGAGGAGGAGACGATCTACCGTGATGTCGAGGGCATGGAGCACCACGTTTCGCGCCCGACCCTGGAGGTGATCCGCGCGGTGGCCGACGCGCTGGAAGGGGATGCCGGTTTCCTTGCCGAGGTGAAACGGCGGATCGAACTCGTTGGCACGGTCTGACGCGCGGGTGAGGAGATTTGTCTAAATTTCCGGTGAAAATATTTTTCGCAGAGGGAGCTTTCCGTGTGGCCAATTAGGCGGGGATGGCGCAAGCTTTCCGATGGACGGAGCATCAGTTGCCCTGTTCTACAAACCAACATAACACCCCAAAATCATGCAAACCGCAAACGTCAACCTGCCCGTCACCGTCACCGTGAGGCACGAAAGTGTGACCGACTCCCTTCGTGAGCACGCCATCAAGAAAATCGAGAGCCTACATCTGGATTACCCGAAAATCATCGAGGCGAAAGTAATCATGGACGTGCAGAAAAACCGGCACATTGCGGAAATTATCCTGTTTTGCACGAACCACATCACCATCGAGGCGCACACTGAGGGGCGCGACATGTATGTAGCGCTCGACGAGACCATCGAGAAAATCGCACGCCGTATGCGGAAGCACAAAACCCGCCTGCTGAAGAAGAGCCGCCCGCACCGCAACGAGTCGATCCGCTACATTGAGGAGCGTTATTTCACCGAGGAGGCGATGGATCACCCCGAGGAGTCCGCGCACGATCCGGAGCCGTTCATCATCCATCCCGACAAATACGCGGTGAAAACGATGTTTAAGGAGGACGCGATCATGGAGCTGGAACTCACCGAGCGTCCGTTCGTGCTCTACAAGAGCGCCCGCCGCGGCTGCCTGACGATCATCTACCGTCGCAAGGACGGTGAATACGCAGCGCTGGATGTGAACGCCTGATCACGCGTCCGCAGAGATATCTCCGGGGGGCGGCCATATGCCGCCGCCCTTTTTTTGTGCAACTCCGGGGAGCGCGGTGCGGTTCCTTTGGGATTCAGTTTGATGGTTTCCTTGGGGAGCGGCGCGCCTTCCTGGTTCCACTCACGTAAAATGGCTACATCACGCTGCGGCACCGCGTGGCCCGTTGGCGGCATGGTCGTCTCTTTCAAAATCCTGAGCTGGTAATTTTTGTTTTCGGTTGCGGTTCACCGCGAGCTCCGGCGATGTTTCGGGCCTATGCATTTGTGGTCGAAACTTTCCGGGGTGAAATGGGCGGACGCTTGGGAGGAGCGTTTCGCGGGGAATCCGAATTTCGTGATCGAGTATGTGAAGGGAGGGAAGTCGGTGCGGCTTCAGGTTTACTGCGCGAGTAAGGCCGAGGCGGACGCGATTTTCGGCCTATTCGGTGGATCGGTGAGGAAAGTGAATAAGGTGGAATGGAACAAGGCACCGGAGCCACCGAAGCCTTTGAAAGTGCGCGACGCGTTCCTGGTGACGGCGGAGACGGATGCGAAAAAGCTCGCCACCCTGCGCAAGCAACATGGCAAGCGCGAGATCATCGTGATCCCGCCGGAGATGGCTTTCGGGACAGGGGATCATGCCACCACCTCGACTTGCATGAGGTTCTTGGTGGACATTTCCCGCGAGCGGAAAGGGACGGAGTGGACGGTGGCCGATCTTGGGACGGGGACGGGCTTGCTCGCCATCGCGGCGGCGAAACTGGGTGCGGGCGAGGTCTGGGGCTGCGATTTCGATCCCTTCGCCGTCGCGGTGGCGAAACGCAACGCCGAGCGCAACGCCACGCCGGATGTGACCATGGTCGAGCAGGACGTAATCAAGTGGAAGCCGCGCAAGAAAGGCTACGATGTGGTGCTCGCGAACCTTTTCTCCACCGTCCTGATCGAGGCGTGGCCGGTGATCGCGAAGTCGATGGGCAGGCGCTGCGACCTGGTCGTTTCCGGCATCCTGGCGACGCAGGCATGGGAGGTCTTCGAGTCCGCTGCGAAGGAAGGCATCGGCTTCACGAAAATTGTCAGGAAAGGCAAATGGGTCACCGCGCGCGGCGGGTGGTTCGATGATATTTCACCCCGGATGGCAAGGAAATCGCGATGAGTCACGGTTCCATGCCGGGCGGCGTCCCTGCGGAGCTACCAGCTCCATCGGAGTCATCAGTGCCTGTAGAGTGACGTTGGATCCTAGTCATCTTCATCACTTCTTGAAAACCGCGTGCTCTTGATCCCCTCCGGAAACAAGATACGCGATGAGATCCTTGAGTTCCTCCGCGTTCATCGCGGCGATCATTCCCGGGGGCATCATGGAGGTTTGGGAGTATTCGATTTTCTCCACCTGATCGGCGGGGGCTTTTGACATGTCGGCGTAATTGAAGGGGTTCGGCGCGACGGCGATTTCCTTGTCGTTGTGGAAAAGGAGCCGTCCGTAGAGTGACCCGCCGTTCTTGAGCGTGATGGAGCTGGCGAGGTATTGCTCAGAGATCGATTCGCTCGGTTCGATGATCGCGACGAGGATGTCGCGGATCGAGAAACGGTTGCCGACCGAGCCGAGGTCGGGGCCGGAGTATCCGCCGGAACCCTCGAAGCGGTGGCATGCGACGCAGCGCCCGGCGGAGAACATCGTTTTTCCGTTTTCGAAATCCCTGCCGCGCAAATCCTTATCGAAAAGTTCCATGGCGGCATCCACCGTCCACGCGCCCGGCGGTCCCTTGGGGATCGGCAGCGCCGAGAGGTCGATGGTTCCGATTTCCTTGAGCAGTTCGGAAACGGCGGCGGCTTCCGCCGGGGGCAGGTGCTCGATGGCGTCGGCCCGTATCGAGCGGATGTAACCCGAGAAGCTCCTGCCGCCGTCGTTCATCAGGGATTCGTTGAGCCAGCTGAAAAAGTATCTCCGGTCTTCCGGCGTCCAGCCGCTGCTTACCCGTCGCAGGCAATAGGCGTAGTGGATGTTGCGGGTGTTCGGGGCGTTCGCCATCATGTTGAGGATGGCGTCGCCGTATTCCTTGCGGCGTCCGAGCATCTCCTTATCATAGCTGACGGATTCGGCGCGGGTTGATTTCATCAGGGTGATGGTTTTTCCCACAACGCTGGGTGCGTTCAGGAAAGAAAGCACGCGGCACAGCTCCGCGTTGAGGGTGTCGTCTGCGGCGGGGAAATGGGGATCGAGTTTCGCGATCACGGCGGCGTTTTTTTCGGGGGCGGGTGTGCCGAGGCGTATGAAACAGAGCGAGTAGGAGCGGAGCAGGGCGAGGCGGTCATCGGCTTCGAGATCGCCGAGGGAGATTTCCCCGAGCTTGTCGATCACGCGGCCTGAGAGTGATTCATCGCCATGGCGGCACAGCGCGATGAGGGCATGGATCGCGGCGCGGGGATTCTTTTCCGTGAAAACCTTCTCACGCCAGAGATCGAGCGACTGGTTCTCGATCGCGATGCGCGCGGCGTAGCGGATGGCTCGGTCATCGTGTTTGAGAAAAGGCCACGCCTGTTCCACCGCCGCGATACCACCCGCGCCGCCGTCGTGGTATTTTTCCAGCGAGCGCCGCAGCTCCCTGAGTTTCCGGTTCGCGACGAGGGATCTCGGGGTGCCCTCGATTTTTTCTCCGGTGTATTTGATGCGGTAGAGCTTCGAGGCGGTGGTGCGGCCTCCGGTGACGAAATACATCGCCCCGTCCGGGCCGAAGCGCATGGCGGCGATATTCAGCGGGCTGCCGTGGAGGAATTCCTTTTTCGTGCCGGTGTAGCTCGATCCGCTTTCCTCCAGCTCCACGGTGTAGATCGTGCCGAAAGTCCAGTCGCAGATGAAGAGCTTGTCTTGGTATTCCGCCGGGAAATCCGAGTGATGTCCGAAGCTGATGCCGGTGGGCGATCCCGGGCCGACGTTGATTACTGCGCCCAGGCTGTCCGCGAAATATTCCTGCCACTTGGCGGAGCTGGCGCGCCATCCGAACTCCGCGCCGGACGTGACGTGGTTCACCCGTGTGGGACGATACCAAGGGACGCCGATGTCGAACTCGAGATCCGAGTCGTAGGTGAAAAGCTCGCCCTCACGGTTTAGCGCGATGTCCACCGAGTTGCGGAAACCTGAGGCGATCATTTCCCACTCCGACCCATCCGGCGAGATCCGGCAGATCCAGCCGCCCGGTGCCTTGATGCCGACGGCGTGTCCCATGGGATCGGGGAGGGGAGTGAGCAGCGAGTCCTCTCTCCACACCGGCGGTTGCAGTGAGGTGGTGCCCTCCGGAGTCCGCGTGTAATTTCCGCTGACGAGGTAGAGACCCTTTCCGTCCGCCGTCTCGATGATGGAATGCGCGGAGTGCTCGTAGCCGTAATTCAGCCTCTTGAGCAGCGTGAATTCGTCGAAGGCATCGTCGCCGTCCGTGTCGCGGACGCGGTAGAAGCCTTTCATGGTGGTCATGTAGAGGCTGTCGAAGGCGTAGTGGAAACCCAGTGCGCCGCCGACCTTGCGCCGTCCCCAATCGATGGGTTCGTAGGGAAATCCCGGCAAGCTCTCGACCTTCGTTTCCGTCACCCCGTTTCCCGGCAATGTGACGCGGAAGACTCCCTTGTCATCCTGGTCGGAAACGATGAGCCGCCCTTTGGGATCGAAGGCCATCGCCACCCACGAGCCTTGGGAAGGAGGGACTTCGTAAAGCATTTCCGCGTCGAAACCCTCCGGCAGGGTGATGCCCGTGTCGGGATCGACTTGGTAGATCGTCTCTCCTTTCGCTGCGACGAGCGACACAAGGCAAGGGATTAGAAAGAGAAAGGGAGATTGCATGGCCGGGGACCATACCGACGACTGGCCGTGCCGCAATCCATGGTTTGGCAAAGCCTATCTTGTGACGCGGTAGGCCATCTCCTCCTCTTCGCCACCGGCTGCGCGCTGATGAGTGATGGCAGCCTCGCCTCCAGCCAGATGCGGGATCGCTGCTCGGGTGTGAAAATGTCCGATATGGATTCGATCAGAAAATCCCGAAACCGGTATCTTCGGCGTCCGGGCCTTCGAAATTTCGGGCCACGAAATCCTTCCAGACCTCGCGGCTTTGCGGGGAGAGCGAGGCGGTGATTCGCGCCACGCAATCCGAGCACATTAGCAGCGGCAGCGCGCCCTCGATGAGGCCGCCGTCCTGCCGGAATTGCGCGGAGATTGCGAAGCCTTCCGCAAGGAAACGCGGTATCCGGCAGGCCACGCAGCTATCGAGACGCTCGGTCGGATTATCCAGTGCCATCCAATCGAGCATCCGCTGTTCCCAGTCGATTTCGCTTTCCAGAAACGAGCGGATCGCCGCCTTCGAGTCCTCACTGAATTTCCCTGAAACCTCGTCGCGGCATTCCTCGCAGACGGCGTATTCCATCACGCACTCGTCGCGGTGGTAGTGCTTGTTGACGACCCACGTTTCCGAAAAATCCAGCGGATGCGCGCATACCTTGCAGGTGTCGAAAGGTGCATCGGTCTCCACGGAATCGAACCATTTCATCAGCTCTGGCATGGAACGAAGGTAGGGCTTTCGCCGCCGGATGGCAACCGGTCTATGGCTTGACCGGCTCCGCCAATAGCCCGCGAATTTCGAGTCATTTGGCGAAGGAGCGTTTCAGGTGATCCTCCGGCGCGCCGGGCACCTGGAAGCATTGCAGGCCGACGGAGGCCTTTGTAGCCGATGCCGTCGTATCCGAGTTGCTTGAGCTGGGCGGCCTGCTCCGTGGGTGTCTTTTTGCCGAGTCCGTTGTCGAAGGTGAAGAAGGGATCTCCCATGAGCGCGGTGGCCGTGATTAGGCTGGTTGAGAGGATTGCGAAGAAGCGATCCACGTGGATGCCATCGGGCCGCGAGGGGATACCTACAAATCTTGCATCCGTTCTTCGCCGTAAGAAATTGCCGGACGACCGTAGCCTGTTAGTTTGGGGCGGTGATCGAAGTCAATTTCAACCGGGGAATTCATCTGCCAGAGCTGGATTTCTGGCTGGATCCATGGGAAGCGAAGCAATCCGCCTTCGTTTCCCACGCCCATGCCGACCATTTCGCGCGGCACGGGCAGGCGCTTTGCTCTGCACTGACCGCGAAGCTGCTGCGAGTGCGCTTCAACATGGCGGAGGCACGGCTGGAGGGGACGGATTTCGGGCAAATGATCGACCGCGACGGCTTCCGGCTGCGGCTGCTGCCGGCGGGGCATATCGCCGGATCTGCGATGCTGCATGTGACGCGGAAAAAGGACGGCGCCACCCTCCTTTACACCGGAGACTTCAAGGCGCGGCGCGGGCGCACCACTGAGGCGGTGAATTTCATCCAAGCGGACACCCTGATCATGGAGACGACCTTCGGGCTGCCACATCTGGTTTTTCCCAATGCGATGGAGGTGGATGCCGCAGTGCTTCGGTTCGTTCAGGACGCGATGGCGGACGGGGAAACGCCCGTACTTTTCGGGTATTCCCTGGGCAAGGCGCAGGAGGCTCTGGCGCTGCTGGCGGAGAATGGCATTCCCGCGCTCTCCCATCCCAAGGTTGCGGAAATGACGGAGGCGTGCCGCGCGGCGGGTATCTGGCTGCCGGAGCCGCGGGTCTTCGAGGGTTTCGCGATGGAAGGGCACGTGGTGGTGGCACCGCCCAACGCGGTTTCCGCGAAGCTGCTGCGCGGCCTGAAAAGCAAGCGCACCGCCATGCTCACCGGTTGGGCCTTGCAGCCGGGTTCGCTCTACCGGTATCGCGTCGATGAGGTGATCCCGATGTCCGACCACGCGGATCATGCCGGGCTGCATGAATGCGTCACGCGGGTTCGCCCGAAACGGGTGCTCACGGTGCACGGCTATGCGAAGGAGTTCGCCGCAGAATTGCGAGCCAAGGGAATCGAGGCGTGGTGCGCGATGGGTGGGGATCAGCTCGAGCTTTCGCTGGGGAAATCGCATTCCCCCTCGGTGGGTGCGGCGGCACCCCGGCACAGCCGACCCATCTGCCAGCTCGCAGATTTTTCCGATATCTGCCGCCTGATCGGGGAAACGAGCAGCCGCCTAGCGAAGATCGATTACCTCGTGGGGTATCTGCGCGGCCTCGACGGGGATGACCTTGAAACGGCGACTCGTTGGCTCACTGGCGAGGCGTTGCCGAGGCGGGCGGGTAGGCGCTCACTGAATGTTGGAAGCGCCACGATCAAGCGAGCGTTGGCCTCGGTGCCGGGTGTGAAAACCGAGCGTTATCAGGAAATCTCCTCTGTTCAGAACGACATCGCGCGGACAGCCAGAATCCTTCTTCAGGAGATACCACTTTCTCCTAAGCCGATGGAGTTGAAAGATTTACGAACTTTTTTCTTAGATCTTGATTGTATGAAAGGTTCGCTGGAGAAAGTGGAGATCCTCTCGAAACGATTGTTTGATCTACATCCTTCGGAGGGTGAGCTTGTGATCAAGATATTAACAGGCGATCTGCGAATCGGACTGAAGGAAGGATTGGTTGAGGAGGCGCTTGGTAAGTCGTTTCAAGCGGATGATTCAATCTTGAGGCAGGCGAACATGTTGACGGGAGATTTAGGGCGAACGGCGGTTCTGGCGAAGGAAGATCGCCTTGCGGAGGCGACCTTAACGCCTCTGGTGCCGATCCGCTGCATGTTGGCTTCGCCGCTGGAAAGGGATGAATCGGACAACAGGCCAAAGTTCGCGGATCTGCCTTTTTCGCCGCCGTTCTGGCTGGAGCCGAAATACGACGGGATCCGTGCGCAGCTTCACAAGATGGGGGGCGAGGTCGGGTTGTTTTCACGGGATCTGCGTCCGCTCGACAGGGAATTCCCGGAGTTGATCGAGGCGGCGGCGGCGGTGGCCGGGGATTTCGTTTTGGATGGCGAGCTGATCGCCTACGCGGAGGGGCGGAAGCTGGGCTTTGCGGATCTCCAGAAGCGGCTCGGACGGAGGAGGGTGGAGGGTGACCTTTTCACGGAGGCAGCGGAAGGGGTCGGATCCGTCCCGCTGAGATACGTTGCGTTCGATCTACTTTGGGTGGAGGGGGAGAGTTTGCTGGAGGTCGCTTTGAAGGAGCGGCGGGAGAGGCTGGAGAAGCTTCCGCTGGAGGGGATGTTCGGGTGCATCGAGGTGTTCCGTGCAAATGACGCCGACGAGGTGGAGGCATGTTTCAAATCCGCCATCCAGCAGGATCACGAGGGGCTTATCGCGAAAGATCTTTCGAGTGCCTATGTGCCGGGGCGGCGGGGGAAGTCATGGATCAAGCTGAAGGGCGTGATGCCGACCTTGGACTGTGTCGTGACCTTCGCGGAGCAGGGGCACGGGCGTCGGTCGGACGTGCTTTCCGACTACACCTTCTCTGTTCGCGACGAGGCGAGCGGCGAGCTGCGGGTGTTGGGCAAGGCCTACTCGGGACTCACGGATGCGGAGATCGAGGAGCTTACCGATCATTTCCGCGCACACACCTTAGAAAAGGAACGGCGCAAGCACCGGGTGGAGCCGAATGTGGTGCTGGAGATCGCTTTCGATTCGATCCGCCCATCCACGCGCCACGACTCTGGCCTCGCGCTGCGTTTCCCGCGCATAAAGGCGATTCGTCGCGATAAAACCATTGCCGACATCGACTCGCTCCGGACGGCGGAAAGCCTTGTGAAGCGCTGACACGGGTGGCGGCGCCCGAGTCTTCCTGTTCCCTCATCGTCACTCTCTCGCCGTGTTCCCATGCTTTGCCATCCCCCCTATTCGCTCCCTGTCTGATTTTCATCTCTCCATATCGCAGGGAGTAATAAGAAAGCTGGGCAGCACTTGCATTTTCTCTGTCACGTTTGATGATTGGCTTCGGACAAGAGGAGAAGCTCAAAAGCCATGTGATCGCTCCTTCGGGGAGTTGTTCCGGAAATCTGAATGGTTGCGGCTTTTTGGAGTTTCCCTTCGATTTGGGCTGGCGGGCGCGGGCGATATTTTCCAAGCTGCCTTTACCTACTAACCCACCACTCCTTATGAACATCGCAGAAAACATGGTCGCCACCATCGGCAACACCCCTCTCATCCGCCTGAACCACATCACAAAAGGCCTCGAAGCTGAGATCTGCGTGAAGGCCGAGTTTTTCAATCCGCTCTTCAGTGTGAAAGACCGGATCGGCAAGGCGATGATCGAGGCAGGCGAGCGCGACGGATTCCTCAAGCCCGGCGGACTCATCATCGAGCCAACCTCCGGCAACACCGGCATCGCCCTGGCCTTCGTGGCGCGCGCCAAAGGCTACCGCTGCATCCTCACCATGCCCGAGAGTATGTCGATCGAGCGCCGGGTTTTGCTGCGCCTACTCGGTGCGGAAATCGTTCTCACCCCCCGTGCTAGAGGTATGGGCGGTGCCATCGCCATGGCGAAAAAGCTTCTTGCGGAAACGCCAGGTGCGTTCGGCCCGGGTCAGTTCGACAACCCCGCCAACCCGCAGGTGCACCGTGAAACGACCGCCGAGGAAATCTGGCGCGACACGGACGGTGAGATCGACGCCTTCGTGTCCGGAGTCGGCACGGGTGGCACGATCACGGGGGTTTCCGAGGTCCTGAAATCCCGGCGCGAAATGAAAACTTTCGCCGTGGAGCCGACGAACAGTCCGGTTATTTCCGGCGGGCAGCCGGGGCCGCACATGATCCAGGGCATCGGTGCGGGTTTCATCCCGGGCAACCTCAACGTGGGTATCATTGACGAGACGATTCTTGTATCCAACGAAGATGCCTTCGCCACCGCGCAGGCGCTCGCCCAGCAGGAAGGTCTGCCCGCCGGGATTTCCACGGGAGCCAACGTATGGGCCGCCATGCAGGTCGCGAAACGCCCCGAGTTCAAGGGCAAGCGCATCGTCACCATCGGCTGCTCCTCCAGCGAGCGCTACCTTTCCACCCCGCTCGCCGACAAGCTCCGGGAGGAGTGCGCCGCCCTACCGGTGCAGGAAATTTAGCCACAGATGGAGAAGGGATTGCGCCGTGCCCGCCGCGTTTCCCACCCCTAACTATCAAATCCATGGAATTCCAGGAAATCATCAAGAATCCCTTCGTGTGGGGTCTTGCCCTTGGCTTACTCGTTGCGGGCTTCATCCTGAAAAACGCGGTTTTTTCCAAGCTTCAGCTCAAGCGCGAGATCAAGCGCATCGAGGGCGAGATGCGCGACATGCAATCCCATCTCAACACCCAGATGAAGATCACCGCGACCGGCAACGACTCGCTGACGAAGCAGGTTGAGGAGTTGAAAAGTCAGAACGAGAATCTCCGTGTCACCCTCGCGGCCCTGCAGAACAAGCCCGACAAAGCGGAGCAGCGGCAATTCCGCATCCAGCAGATGGCGGTGGGAGCGATGCGTGAGCAGGCTCCGGGGTTCGCGGGCGCGTGGGAAAAGGCCCTGCGCCAGGCCGAGGCGGAGATGGATTCCGCGGAAAACGGATTCACGAAACTGATGCGCAAAGTGGTGCCCGGCCTCGGCCACACCGCTTCCAATGCTCCCGAGGTGCACACCATCGAGGGTTCAAGTGAGCCTTCGTGACGGAAATTTTTTTCGAACGCGGTTGAAAGATTCCCGTTCCGCAGTTTCGTATTAGATGCTGTTGGCAACGCTTTCAGGGCGGCCACCGCTCAGCGTCGGAGGGATACCGAAGACTCGGAGCGACGGCGGCTCGAAATTTATTCCCCGCTGCGGATGTCTTTCCGCGGCGGGGTTTTTTCCTTTCGCCTGAACGTTGAAATCGTCTAACCTTTCCCCACAAACACCATGCTGAGCAAAAAGGAATTATTGGACATGTATTTCATCGACGCCCGCGCGCGCCTGATCGATCTAGCTGCGTTTTTGGATCGACTGGAGAGGCATGAGGGCGCTGACGATATCCGTCTGCGGTATTTGAGGGAGGCGCTGCCCATCCTTTTGGAGGAGCGCCCCGATCGCGCGAAGGCGGTGCTGGAGAAATTCTCCGACCACACCACCGAGCTTTCCGAAACAGCCCCTTTCCAAGGAGCCTCCGGAGCACCCGTTTCCTGACCGCCATGAGCTACATCGAACCCCACGCCCACATGGTCAGTCGCACCACGGATGACTATGAGAGACTCGCCTTAGCGGGCTGCGAGGCACTTTGCGAACCGGCGTTCTGGGCCGGCTTCGACCGTTCCTCGGCCGACGGCTTTTACGACTACTTCCGGCAGCTCACGGAATACGAACCGAAGCGCGCGGCGCGTTATGGCATCAAGCATTTCTGCTGGCTCTGCATCAACCCGAAGGAGGCGGATGATCCCGGCTTCGCGCGCGAGGTGATGGCGCTGATCCCGGAATTCATCGGCCGGGATAACGTGCTCGGCATCGGCGAGATCGGGCTGAACAAAAACACCCGCAGCGAGCTGAAGATTTTTGAGGAACATGTGCAGATCGCCCTCGATTACGACCTGCCCGTCCTCATCCACACCCCGCACCTTGAGGACAAGCTAAAGGGCACGAAGATCATCCTCGATTCGCTTGCGTCATTTTCGAAACTCGACCGCTCCAAGGTGATCATCGACCACGTCGAGGAACACACCGTCGCCCATGTGCTCGACGCGGGCTACTGGGCGGGCATGACGCTCTATCCGGAAAGCAAATGCACGCCGAACCGGGCGATCGATATCCTTGAGGTTTATGGCAGCGAGAACATCTGGATGAACTCCGCCTGCGACTGGGGTGTCTCCGATCCCATGGCAGTGCCGAAATGCGCGCTGGAAATGAAGCGCCGGAAGCACACGCCGGAGATGATCCGCAAGGTGACTTACGACAACCCCGCAAAATTCCTCAGCCAATCCCCGCGCTTCAAGCTGTGATGAACGGAAATGGAAACAGGATGCGGGTGGCCTTTTATGACACGAAGCCGTATGATCGAGATTATTTCTCCAAAGTGGCGGAGGGAAGCGGGCTGGAGCCGGAATTCCATGAGTTCCGCCTAGGCGCCGCCAATGCGGCTTCGGCGGAGGGATCTTCCGTCGTGTGTGTTTTCGTAAACGACAAGGTGGATCGCGAATGTCTCGGCCTTTTGGCGGGGAGGGGAGTGCGGATGGTGGCGCTGCGCTGCGCGGGTTTCAACAATGTCGATCTGGACGCCGCTCGGGAGCTCGGGATCCGCGTTGTCCGGGTGCCCGCCTACTCTCCGCACTCGGTGGCGGAGCACGCGGTCGCGCTTTTGCTGACACTGAACCGCAAGATCCACCGCGCCTACAACCGAGTGCGCGAGATGAACTTTTCGCTCGGAGGGCTGGTCGGATTCGACCTGTATGGTAAGACGGTCGGTATCGTGGGCACGGGGAAAATCGGCAGGGTGGCGGTGCAGATTTTCCGGGGTTTCGGGTGCGAGGTGCTGGCCTGTGATCCGTCTCCTCAGGCCGAATGGGCGGAGCGCCACGGCGTGCGTTATGTGGAGATGGACGCGCTGCTATCTGCTGCGGATGTGGTGAGCCTGCACCTGCCCCTCAACCCCGCGACCGCGCACCTGCTCAACGCGGATACGATTTCGCGGATGAAACGCGGAGCCTATCTCGTGAACACCAGCCGTGGCAAGCTGGTGGACAGTGTGGCGGTGATCTCCGCGCTGAAATCCGGCCACCTCGGCGGTGTGGCGCTCGATGTCTATGAGGAGGAGGAAGGTGTATTTTTCGAGGATCTCTCGGAATCACCGATGCAGGACGATGTGCTATCGCGGTTACTGACATTTCCGAACGTGCTCATCACCTCGCACCAAGCGTTCCTTACCGAGGAAGCTCTTACGGCGATCGCGGAAACGACGGTGGACAGCGTGTTGCGCTTCCTCGATGGCAGGGAACCGGTGCCGGAGAGGGTTCTTGCGTGAGAACCGCTAGGTTTCCCCCTTCAACGCGTCCTCCAGCGCCTTTACCCGGGCGATGAGTTTTGGCAACCGGCGGACGTGTGCCTGCAGCTTGTTCTCCTCCCGGATCGGGAGTGCGGGTTTCCCCGCGTAGATTATGCCGCCATCCAGGCTGGTGGTCGCCCCGCAGCGACCGCTCAGGATGGCCTTTTCGCCGATGAAAACGTGGCCGGCCACACCCGATTGCGCGGCGATGGTGACGTAATCCCCGATCCGGCAACTGCCCGCCAGACCTGACTGGGAGACGATCAGGCAATGCCTGCCGATGATCACGTTGTGCGCGATCTGGCACAGGTTGTCGATTTTCGTGCCCTCGCCGATGAGGGTTTTCCCGAAACGGGCGCGATCGATGGTGGTGTTCGCACCGATTTCCACGTCGTCGTGGATCTCGACGATGCCGACCTGGTCGATCTTCACGTGTTGCCCTCCGGAAAATTCGTATCCGTATCCGTCGGAGCCGATTACTGCGCCGGGCTGGATCGTGACCCGGTCGCCGAGAAGGCAGCGTTCGCGGATGCTGGCGTTCGCGCCGATATGGCAATCTTTTCCGATCCGCACCTCCTCCTGGATCGAAGCGTTCGGGCCGATTTCCGTGCCGTCACCGATGACCGCCCCTGCCATCACGATGGCGCCCGGATGGACGCGGACTTTCGTCGGGTCGAGGGAAGCACCGGGATCGACAAAAGCGGAGGGATGGACGCCCGGCAGGAAAGGTTTCACCGACTTCGCGAAATGACGCACCACGGCGGCGAAGGCCAGCGAAGGGTTAGCGACCGCGATCAGCGCCGAAGGGTGGTTTCCGAAGTCGTGTCCGGTGGGGACGATCACGGCGCCCGCCTTGGTGGAGAGAAACTGGGGCACGTATTTTTCGTTTCCCAGAAAACTGATGTCCTCCGGGCCGGCCGTATCGAGAGCGGCCATTCCGGAAAATAAGGAACCCGCCTCACCGCGGATGATCGTGCCATCGATGCGGTCGGCGAGTTCCGAGATACTCAGGCTGATTGCCAAAGTGGAAGGAAGCTTAGTTTACTCCTGCGGGGCGGCGGGATTCTCTACGGCGGGTGCATCCTCTACGGCGGGTGCATCCTCCACGGCGGGAGCGTCTTTGTTGAGATCCTTCAGTAGGCCAGCGGTGATGTCTGTGGCGTCCTTGGTGTAGAGCAGGAAGGGGACTTGGGAGGTGCTGAGGCCGGATTTGTCGAAGACGTAATCATAGTCGTCGGTTTTCGCCTGCTCCTCGACGAGCTTGCGGATTTCCTCGAGGATGCCCTTCATGCGCTGCACCATCTTCTCGTTGAGAGCCTGGTTGCGACGCTGGAGGAACTCGCGGCGCTCGCGGTCGAGGGCGATGCCTTCCTGTTGCTGCATCTGCCAATCCTTGAACAGCGCCTGCTTCTTGGAGTCGTTGATGGATGGATCCTCGATTTGCTTCTTGAGGTTGCCGAGGTTGGTTTCCAGTTCGCGGATGCGGGCGAGGCGCTCGTTGTTGTCCTTCTGGATGCGGGCGCGCTCGACGTTGATCTGCTTCTGCGCCTCGTTGGTGCGGTAGTATTGCTTGAAAAGCTCCTGCATGTCCACGGTGGCGATCTTGAGTTTGTCTTCCTGGGCACCAGCCATGGAAACGAGCGAGGCGGCGAAAGCTAGGCTGAGAAAACGTCGGATAAGAGTCATATTTTGTTAGGGGTTACGAATGTTGCGCGGACAGCTTGGTGGCAAATTCCGAGGCCGTCAACGCACAACCTCGGCGGTTTTTCAGGCAGGCCTTGTCGCCTTTTACTCCCTTAAGGCCTACCACGGCGAGGATCGCCATGGAAAATGATGGAGGCGGGCGCGGGCAGGGCGCGGGGGCAAGCGGCCAACGAAATGCCTGGATCATCCTCAGCCATATGAGGCCACGTGTTTCCTGCGCCTCTCCGGACAAAGGCCGGCACCTCATTGAGGCTGTATGTGCTCAGGGGATGGCGTGGCGGGTGCGAGGGCGGATCCGCCCGGTGCAGCCTCCGGAGTTCGCTCCGCATCGAGCGCCATGGGCTGGGGTGAGAGCAGGAGCATGACCTCCTCCTGGATTTTCTCTACCTGGTCGAGGGGGATGTTGGGGTCTTTGACAATGAAGACCTCGCCGGTCTTGCGGTGCTCGTAGATGCGGAGGGTGCCGCCGGAGGTGGGTTGGGAGTCGGTCTCGCGGAGGAGTTTCTGGCGCTCCAGCATGAGGGCGAGGATGTAGCGGGTGTTTTCCGTGTGCTCCTGATCCTCCTCGACGAGTGAGCGCAGGAGATCTTCCGCGCCCTGTTTCGTGACGGTCTGCGGATTCTCGGTGATAGCGACCGGGCTGTAGGTGGTACGCCATGAGGAGAACGGCGTTTCATCTTCATCGGCGCGCAGTTTCCATGCCTCTTCCAGAAAATCCTTGCGTAAGTAGCCGGAGGATTCGGGATCTGGGAAGATGGCGGTGACGATGGGTTGTCCCTCTATGAATGGGGTGCCAGTTGCGGAGCATTGGCGGGCGCGGGAGCGCAGGTGCCAGGTTTCGTTGAGTAAGGCCATGGATGTGGTTTCAGGAGTTGACGGTGAGAAGGCGTTTGACGCTCTGGTAGATGGGGCGGCCGGTGATGCGGCGATGGAAGAGCCAGAGTCCAAGGAGTCCGAAGCCAAGGTTTGGCAGCCAGGCGGCGAGCGCGGGCGCGATGATCTCCGCCTCACCGAGCGCAAGCGCGACGCTGGAGAAAAAAATCATTAGTATGGAGAGCAGCACGGCAAGGAAAACCCCGCTGCCGCTGCCACGCCGAGTGAAGTGTATGGAAAGCGGCGCGGCCAGTAGCACGGTGACGACGCAGGTGAGCGGCAGCGCCCACCGGTAGTGCCAATGGGTGAGGTAGGAGGGGCGGTTCGATACCGCCTGTTTTGCCAGCGGCGAGCCGAGCCAAGAGCTGATCTCCGGGATGCCTAGATTCTCGACCCTGAGGCCGGGCTTGATGATCTGGGAGGGCGTTTCCTTCCACGTCCTGCGTAGCAGCGGTTCGTTCATACTCTCGAATACGGGCGACTCTCCCATGGTGAAACGCGCGATCATCGGCTCCTCGAAAGTCCATTGGCGCGTCTCGCGGCTCCACCAGGCGCGGGGCGAGGTCATGCGGGTTTTCAGGGATTTGTCCGGGTTCATGGTGGTGACCTCTACATCGTTGAGGTAGCCGCCCTGCTGGAAGTTTTCCGGGAAAGCGCCGACCATCCAGAGCCGCTGCGATCCGGGATCGCGGTAGAGGACGTTCTTCGCCTCGTAGATGGGCAAGCCATTGGCGCGGGCGATCATCTCGTCGCGCTTGCCTTCGGCGTGGGGAGCCCATTGGTAGTTGAGTGCCGAGTAGGAAAAGGCTGCACCAGAGGCCTGCGAAAACCAGCGACGCGGAGACGCGGATGACGCCAGTGCCGCTCTGGATCATGGCGATGATCTCGTTGCTTTTGGAAAATTTCCCTAAGCCGTAGATCATGGCGAGGAGCAGGGAATGAGGCAGGATCAATAGTAGGATGGCAGGCGAGCGGGAAACGTAGAAGTTGAGAACGGATAGGAAACGGTTCACTCCGTCGCCCTTAAAATCGCCGAAGTTGTCATTGAGGTCGAGCAACAGCCAGATGCCGAAGAGCGCGCCGAGGCAGATCAGTAAAATGGAGGTGAACTCGCGGGCGAGGTAGCGGTCGAAGGTGCTGCCCAAGGTGTAGAAGGCGGCGGCGGCGGCAGGCATGAAACACAGGAGGGCGAGCACCCAAGGGCGGAACTTGTGGGAGAGGAGGTGCGAATCTGGGAAGCCCTCCAGATGCACCTTCACGGCGGTCATTTCCAGAGGTACGAGCAGTGCAGCGACCGCACCGCCGAGTATCAGGGCGATGAGAAGGGGCAGCCAGCGGGGAAAGTTCGGCATGTGCTACGGCGAAGGGTGGCGGCGGGCAAAGGTACTGTCGAGCGTTTGCGTGGGATCAGTCCTCCCAGACCATGTGCTTGAGGCGGAGTTGGCGGGCGCGGATGGCCGCTTCCTCGGAGCGCGGGCCGCCAAAGGAAGCGATTTTTCCCGCGATGGCGATGACTGCTTTCCAATCCTCATCCACCTCCAGCAGGGTGAGCAAACGGAAGCCGCTGCGTTCGAACCATTCCCACTCGGCCGGCGGGGGATCGGCCGGGCGGTCGATCACGGAGAAATACGCCGCGCGGGCTTCGGCGATGCGGGTGCGCGAGGGATCGCCGGGATCCGGCAGTTTTTCCAAAGCGAGGCCGCGCAGATATTGGAGCCGGAAATAACGGGCGGGACTGCCGGTGGAGACCTCGAGGAGGCTGTCGTAGATCGCCAGCGCCTCGGAAAGGCTGTCCGGTTCACTATCGCCGCGAGCGTAGATCGCTTCGGCGAGGAGAAGGCCGGTGGGGAGGCGGGATGGATCGTCGGGTGGGGTGGCCGCGTAGGCAGCGGAGAGGGATTCGATGGCGGCGGGCAGGCGGTTGAGGTCGATGAGCAGGCGGGCCTTTTCTAATAACGCGAGCGCCTTGAGCGGGCCGTCGGTTTCCATGGTGCGGTCATAAAGGACGAGTGCCTCCTCGCGGGATTGGGCGGTGGCACCGAGGGCGGCGGAGCGGGCGGCCAGCAAAAGCGCGGCCTGCGAGCGCTGGGTGCCGGGCTCGGAGACCGCGAGTTTTTCCAGCGCGAGGCGCGCCTCGTTGTAATTGCCCGATTGGAAAAGGCTTCTCCCTAGCGTCAGCGCGGCTTCGGAGGCGGCAGGCGTGCCGGGAAGGTCGGCTATGATGATGTTGGCAAGGGTGGTGGTCGCCTCGGCGTCTCCGGAGAGGTCGAGCGTCCGCAGCCGCGCGAGGGCGAGGCGCGGGGCGAGCGGTTCAGGGATAGCGATCTCGGAAGCGGCAAGGGTATCGATCTGCGCCCGGGCGAGGGAGAGATCCGGCGGAGAGGAGCCAAGGGCTGTTTCCGCGATGGCGAGCCGGGCTTCGGACGCGCGGGGGTGGGCGGGATGTTCTTTCAGGAAAGCGTCGAGGGCGGATTTCGCGGCCTCCGGGGTATCCGCTGCGAGCGCCCGCTCAAGGGCGAGATCCACGGAAAGTTTTTCCGCGACGGCGGGATCCATGTTCTGGATCGTGAGGGGAGCGGAGGGATCCTCACCGAGGCTTGACAGCGCGGCATTGAAAGCGGCGGCTTCTTGGTTCTCACCCTCCATGAGTTCAGCGGCCTCCGCGAAAAGTCCGGCGGCGAGGACGTTGTCGCCGTTGCGGTGGGCGTTCATGGCGTTGAGGAAAGCGGCTTCGCCTTTCACCAAAGGTGATTTCGCGTCACGGCGGAGGGTGTCCAGAAGCTCGAACGCCGCTTCGGGCTGGCCGTCCTCCATTTTCCATGAGGCGAGGGTTAGTAGGCTGCCGGGCACCAGGAAATGCTGCGGGGCGAGCAAGCGCAGGCGGCGCAGCAGGCCGGCCGCATCCGCGTTTGCGGTCGGCGTCGCGATCCGCCGCAGGGCGAGGGCACGGGCGTGGAGCGCGAAAGCCTCGAGATCGGTGATGGTTTGGGAGAGCTTCGGCCAGGCAGATGCGGCGCTGTCCGTCCCTGTATTCACGAATCCGCTGCCGGTGGGCGAGGGTTTAGGCGTCCACTCCGACAGCCGGGAGAGGGTGGGATGCTCAGCCGAGAGGATTGTTTCCGGCAGCCACGCGACGATGCGTTTGAACATCGGTGCGAGCTGTGAGGTTTCCGGACGGGATTGGATGAAGGAGAACAGGGATTCCGTAGCGCCATCCCTATCGCCCTGCGCGGCGAGCGAATCCGCTTTTCCTAGCGCGGCGAGATTGTGGCGGTCGAGGTTCTGCCCCTCGGGTTCGGAAAGCAGGGAGGAGAACAGCGGCTCGGCCTCGGCGGGTTTTCCCTCGGCCAACAGCAGATACCCCTCTAGGAGCATCGCGAAACGAGAAAGTTCTTCAGGAATCGCCGCCTCGGGGAAAAGAGCGCGTGCCTCCGCCGCGCGACCGAGATCAAGCAGGATGCCGATGCTGCGCAACCGGGAATTGACCGAGTCCAGCAACGCGAGGGATTCCAGTGCAGAGTCGGGTTGGGAAAGCGACATGCGGAGGTTCGCTGCGGTGAAGGCGGCGGCTTCGCGGAACGGGCTTTCAGGGTTCGCGGCGAAGGCGGTGAGCATTTCCGCAGCCTCGGCAAAGCGGCCCTTTCCCGCCAACGCCTGGCCGATCCAAAAAGGCGCTTCCGGGTGGTTCCGGACATCAGATTCCTCCAGCAGCGCGAGTGCCTCTTCCGGGCGGTTGTCCCGGGTCAGGCTCTGGGCGAGGAGGATTCGCACCTCGGGGAAGCGCTCGGTGGGAATGTCGGGGGAGGACGCCGCGGCCTTCAGTTGCAGCGCGGCCACGTCCCAGAGACCGTTCGCCATCGCCCGCCGGGCCGATCCGAACAGCGCCGAAAAAGGCTCCGCCGCCACTGCCGGGAGGCAGACGAGGAAAAGAATGGCCAGGGCGCGCTTCACTCCGGAGAACATGGAGCGGGGAGAGGGGATTTGGAAGAAAGAAGATGCGTCGCACCGTTGGATTTTCGTTCTGCCCGGTATCCCTTCCGCAGAATTATCGCATCGGACACCCTTCGTCTTGCCAAGGTTGCGGCGGCGTGATGATTGTCAGCCCGATATGAGTTGCCGCTTCCGCCCCTGCATCGACCTCCACGAGGGGCAGGTGAAACAGATCGTAGGCGGCAGCCTGCGCGATGACGGCAGTGCACCGACGGAGAATTTTGTTTCCGAAAAACCACCCGCGTGGTTTGCAGAGACCTTCCGCGCCGACAACCTGACCGGCGGGCACGTGATCATGCTCGGGAAAGGCAACGAAGAGGCTGCGAAGGAGGCGCTCGCCGCATGGCCGGGCGGGATGCAGGTGGGCGGCGGGATCCGCCCCGGTAACGCCGCCTCGTGGATCAGGGCGGGCGCGAGCCACGTGATCGTCACCTCCGCATTGTTTAATGACGCCGGAAAATTTCTTCCCTACGTCCTCGATAAGCTCGTCGCGGAGGTCGGCAAGGACAAACTGGTGATCGACCTTTCCTGCCGCCGTAAGGATCGCGGTTGGACGGTGGCGATGAACCGTTGGCAAACCCTGACCGAACTCGATGTTACGACGGAGACCCTCGATTCGCTCGCGCCGTTCTGCGATGAGTTCCTGATCCACGCCGCCGATGTCGAAGGGCTGTGCGGCGGGATCGACGCGGAACTCGTCTCTCTTCTGGGATCGTGGGGGAAACTCCCCGTCACTTACGCGGGCGGTGCGGCGTCGATGGATGACGTGCGGCTCGTGGCGGCGGCGGGCGGGGGAAAGGTGGATGTCACCGTGGGCAGCGCGCTGGATCTCTTCGGCGGCGGCGGCATCCGTTACGCGGATCTCGTCGCGATGGGCAGAAATTGAGCCGATGCGGGCTTGCCATGCGGCGATGGATTCCTAGTCTGCTCGCCTTTCGCCGTCCCCAAACCAACGGCGGTTTTTCCCATTATGAACACCACAGCATTAGCCAACGCCGCCAACGAAGCCCGCGGCCTCGCCATGGACGCGATCCACGCCTGCAACTCCGGCCACCTCGGCCTGCCGCTCGGCTGCGCCGAAATCGGAGCCGTCCTCTTCGGTGAGAGCATGCAGTTCAATCCCGACGCCCCGCGCTGGCTCAACCGCGACCGCTTCATTCTCTCCGCCGGCCACGGCTCGATGTTCCTCTACGGCTGGCTGCACCTTTCCGGCTACGCCGTTTCCAAGAACGATGTCGCCTCTTTCCGCAAGCTCCACTCGATCACCCCGGGTCACCCGGAGTTCCATGAAACCCCCGGCGTGGAGGCCACCACCGGCCCGCTCGGGCAGGGCATCGCCAATGCCGTCGGCTTCGCACTCTCCGGGAAACGCGCCGCCGCGAAATTCAACACCGCGGAGCACACCCTTTTTGACCACCACGTCATCGCCCTCCACGGCGACGGCTGCCTCCAAGAAGGTGTCGCGAAAGAGGCGATCGCCTTCGCCGGCCACAACGGACTCGATAACCTCGTGCTCATCTACGACAGCAATGATGTCACCCTCGACGCGATGGCCGATCTGACCCAGAGCGAGTGCGCGAAGCAATATTTCGAATCGCAGGGCTGGGACGCGGTGCAGATCGACGGCCATGACCTCGCGCTCATCGCGAAAACCGTCTCCGACCTGAAGGCGAACGATAACGGCAAGCCGAAGGTGATCATCGCCAAGACCCTCATCGGAAAAGGTATCCCGGAAGTGGCCGGAACCGCGAAAGCGCACGGCGAAGGCGGCGCGAAATTCATCGAGGCCGCCCGCGCCGGACTCGGACTGCCCGCCGACGAGCATTTCTTCGTATCGGAGGAAACGAAAGCCTTCTTCGCGGAACGCAAGGCCGCGCAGGCAGTGAAATTCACCGCATGGCAGGCGACCTATGATGCCTGGGCGAAGGCCAACCCGGGGCTCGCCGAGGAACTGACCGACGGCGTCGCCGCCGCCGTGCCCTCCGATCTGAGCGACAGGATCGGCACCTTCCCGGCGGACTACAAGGACGCCACCCGCTCGGCGGGCAGCAAGGTGATCAACGACGTGGCCAAGGCCATGCCGCAGTTCCTCACCGGCAGCGCCGACCTCTTCGGCTCCACGAAAAACTATCTGCCGGGCGAGGGAGATTTCTCCGCGACAAACCCGCTCGGACGCAATATCTGGTTTGGCATCCGCGAGCACGCGATGGGCGCGATCTGCAACGGCATCGCCTACGATGGCCTCTTCCGCGCGAGCGGCGCGACCTTCTGCGTCTTCGCCGATTACGTCCGCCCCGCGATCCGTCTCGCCGCGCTTTCCAAGCTGCCGACGACCTTCATTTTCACCCACGACTCCGTCGGAGTCGGCGAGGACGGCCCGACCCACCAGCCGGTGGAAACCGTCAGCGGCCTGCGCGTGATCCCCGGCCTCGATGTGATCCGCCCCGGCGATGCCGAGGAAACGGCGGGTGCTTTCGTCGCCGCGATGATGCGCACCGACGGCCCTACCACCCTCATCCTCACCCGCCAGGCGATCCCGCTGATGAACCACCTTTCCGTGCAGGAGCGCCGCGACGGCGTGCTGCGCGGCGGCTACATCGCCGTAAAGGAAACCGGTGTCCTCACCACCATCCTCATCGGCACCGGCTCCGAACTTCAGCATTGTGTCGAGGCCGCCATACAGCTCGGCGATGGCGTCCGCGTCGTCTCCATGCCCTGCGTCGAGCGCTTCGAGCGCCAGTCCGCCGAATACAAGGAAAGCGTCCTTCCGAAATCCTGCACCAAGCGCATCTCCATCGAGGCGGGCGTCACCGATATCTGGTGGAAATACGTCGGCACCGAAGGCAAGGCGCTCGGCATCGACCGCTTCGGCATCAGCGCCCCCGGCGATGTGGTGATGAAGGAACTCGGCATGACCGCCGCAGATGTCGTCGCGGCGGCGCAGTGAGGTTTCCTATCCGTCGGGAAACCTTCCTTGAGCAAGCAGCTTCCGGTAGGCTTCCGGCGGGTGCCTTATCCACGATGGTGGTGACTTTCGATTATTTGGAGCTTGCAGTGGAGACCGGATTCTCTTACCTATGTCCGCTTGCCAGCTCGCTGTGATCCTAATGGATTGACGGAAAGAAAATTTAGGACGCTTACGTTCCTCGGACTTGAAAAAGGCATCTCATGACCCCAGCCAACTGGCTCAAAGCCCTCAACGGCAAGCCGGGGCGTATGCTAGCGCGACTTCATAAGTATCATAGATCTGCAAACTATGACACTTATGAAGCGGTTGGAGCAACAACCGACGCAAGAAGCTACAGACCCCGCTTAGGCGTAAAGGCCTGCCCAGAGGGTGCTCATGCAGCCCTGAATTGGTCAAGCAGGTCGTTCGGGCAGCCGTAGCCCAGCGTCTAGCGCGGCACCACCCGTTGAACTTAAAAACCGATGTAAAAAAGATCAAAAATGATCTTGGCAAAGCGTCATGGAGGGCTACCATAGCGACATAAATATTGTAGTAATATCCCCAAAATATATTTCTTTCTGTGCTGCATCCTTCCTATCTACACTTCTGATTTCAACCTTTCAGTCTCACCAAACCTCCGAACCTCCGTATTTCCGACTACACTCGCAATCTCCATTTCACCGTCCTCCGATAGGGTTCAATGACAGCTCCAAGGATACACATCCAAAACTAATTTTTTATTAGCTGGAAAATGACTAATTTTGGCCACCCCTCAATTTCGAAAAGCAATTCGAAAAAATCCAGAAGTTCTGCGCATGTTAGTGCGACGGTGGGTATAGAGATTGGATACAGTAATATCTATATGGTGCGGTTAAGAAAGGATGCCGAAGATAAAATATTACTTGAGGATTGTAGGATATTTGAATTCGATCATGATTTGAATTTAGATAAAACTTTATTTATATCGACGATCAGAAGCGCATTGAAGCAATTCTGCGGATCATCGAAGGATCTTGTAATCTGGGTTACGCCAAAATTGAATCGAGCGCGTCTCCATCACATTAAAATACCACAAGTAAGTCCAACTCAACTTCCTGCGGCGGTATACTGGGGGCTTCAACGTGAAGAACCATTCCTCGAGAAGGAGACGGTTGTTGATTTTCAGGTTGAAGAAGCAATAGGCCTTACTAGCCTAAACATAACCGGTGCGCTCGCTGAGCGCGAAGGCATCGAGGATATTCAGCATAAGTTCACTCAAGCGGGTTACACTTTAACAGGTATTGGGCTCCCACAGTTTGCCCTGTGTAATCTGGTTAGCCTCCGTGACGATGTGAAACAGGATGTTCCAGTTTTGCTCTGCCAGTTGGGACAGCACACTACGAGCGTGAGCGTTCAACTCAACGGGCGACTGGTGTTCACAAGAGATATTCCTCTGGGACTCGAAAACCTCGGAGAGACGCTTGTCAAAGAACTCCATCCAATACCTACTAAGGAACAAGCTTGTAATCTCATTCTTAAACTTGGATTTGAGGGAGAGGCACTTACAAACGAAGAGGTGCTGCATCTTGAGAACGCCTTCAATCTCCTTCGTCCAATCTTGGAGCGCGCGGTGCGCCAGATCGAGCGAACGATTCAGTATTATCAAAGCAATTTTGATACGTTGCCCATAGAAACAGTTTTCTTCGGTGGTGAGATCGCTGCTAGAGGATCCTTGTTTAAATTCATCTCCGAGCAAATCCCTCTAACAGTCATTGCGATTGATCCATTCGACACGCCGCAACTGCAAGCGAATATTTCTCTTCCGGCCACTAACGCAGACCGAATCGCATACGGCCCCGCCTTTGGTTTGGCACTCGAGGGCTACCAGGGCGGCATTAACCTGGCTCATACCTACAATAAACGTCAGAACCAGAGTAAGCATCGTAAGATCGCAGTTGCTACATCTGTAATTTTGATGTTGCTGACAGCAGCCACAGTTTTCTTTACAATTTTCAGCAGTCGCAATTGCGTAATCTATCCGCTGAGCAGGACAATCTTCGCCGAAGCATCAGCGCCTTGGAGCCTCCGCTCAGCGAAGCCCTCATCATGGAAGCAACCGAAGAGGTGCAAACACTACAAAATCGGCGGAGGGCAGCTGCTAAGCGCTACGAAGGCCTCGCCCAGCTTTCGGAGATCACACGGCTTACTCCTAATGATATTTCCCTCCTGCACATCTCAACCACTATGGGCAACCCCATTGGTATCACCGAAGAGACCGCGGGAACACTGACATTAAAAGGAGTCGTCACTGGAGAGCGCACGTCGCTGGAGACATCCCTGACTATTTATGTGGCACGTTTGGATCAGTCGCCTCTATTTGATACAGTGCAGGTAGATTCGACGGAACTGATTAAAGATTCGAGTGAATTGAACCTCACTTTCACCTTGATTTTGAAGATTATAGAAGAAAGTGAGAAAGATATTATAAAGGAATAAAAAGTGTTAACTGAAGAACATAGATTATCTAAAGGCAAATTTGTGGTTCCCACAATATTTACGATAATATTGCTTGCGCTTCTATCCCTGGGGGTGTTGCCGTCCTTTCGGGATATCGCAAAAATCCGCGATTCTATCGGGGAATTGCAAGCTGACATATTACAACATCAAACCTTGCTCCCCATTTATCTCTCGGTGCAGCAACGCAAAAGTAAGTCTCTTCCCGAGGGTATCTCTGTTAACGAGGTTGTCCCACTTAAGATCGAAGATCTAGCCAAGTTACCGGATGTATTCGAAACCCTAACACGCGAGTCTGAGGTAGAGCTCATCTCGGCAACCCCTCAGGTCCGTTCTCTTCAGGACGGACGCGAAATGTTGCGGATGGACGCGCACATGCGTGGTGACTTCCTCACCTTCAATATCTTTTTAAATCGGCTAAATGAGATGTCATTCGTCGAATCTATCGAATCCTTGACCATTGATGTCACTAATCTCGGACAAGAGATGAATTTATCAGTCTGGCTAGCAATCCAATGACACGTCGAGAAAAAATTATCCTCAGTTTAACCGCGACTGCCGCAATGGCGGCCGGGATCTATTACGCGTTTGGGTTATCTAGCCCGACAGGTGGTTCTACCAGGGTGGTCATAACCGATTTCAGTGCCCTGGCTGCGAAGATACAGGTGAGTCTTGAACAGAGCGAATTGACGAATCGTGAGGAATGCGTGCTGGCAGCAGCTACTACTCAATGGCTCCGTAATCCACTCCGTGAGCGTCCGATATTGGCGCAGAACACGGAATCGCAACCCTTACCGCAATACATCGGATTTATCAACACAGGATCCGAACCCATCGCAATTATAGACGGTACGGACTATCGAGCTGGTGAATTAATACAGGGAGGCGAATTCCAGCTGTCGCAAGTTCACCCAGACCATATCAAGCTACTTCGCCGTGGCGCAAATACTTCCGTTGATGTGCCGCTCGAAAAAGAGCAAATCAAAGGAGAATCCCAATGATACAAAAAATATGAAATCCGTTACTTATAAATATTTTCATCTTCTAATGTTCTGCGGACACCTTCGCAACCTTTGCGCCATTACAACTACGATGCTGTTAGGTGGTTGCGTTGCCCCGAGAGATGCAGCCGGAAATGATAGCTACGATGAATGGAAGCAACTCGCCGAGGACTCGGCATGGACAGGTCCGCCCGCTCCCGTATTCGGATTTCCTTCTATGCGCGATTTTCATAAAGAATGGGCTGCAGAAACCGTTCTTGAATCGTCGGGGCCACAACCGCTGCCTCAGATCGCTGTCAAGGATATGATTCTCACTCGTGAGATGGATGTTGGGGTGCTTCTGCGTGCCCTCGCAGACGCCGCCGACCTTAATACCATCATAAGCAACGATGTCGGAGGTCCAATTCTTGTGAGTTTGCGCAGAGAAACCCGCTGGGATCAGCTTTTTTTAGCTATTATTGAAGCACGTGGATTGCACTATGAACTCGAAAATGACCTGCTTCAGATCTTCTCGGTTAAAGATCTCGAAGGTAAAATTGCCATGGAGCAAGCCTTGTACAACCAGCTCCAAGCGGCCGAGAAGAGAATGCGTTCGGAACCGATGGGAATTGAGATGGTTCGAGTTCACTACGCCGACATAAACAACCTTGCAGATTCGATCCGCGTAACCATGCAGGCCAATATTGCTGCTCAGGATCTAACGTCGGAAACGCCCACTCCTGAGATGCAAAACAGTCGTTTCATGATCAATGCCGACAAAGATACCGGCCAACTTATCATGCACGGGATACCCTCCGATATTGCCCGCGCTCGCCATCTAATCAAGGGATTGGATCAGCCCACCTATCAAATTCTGATCGAAGCTACGATTGTGCAGGCAAACAATGAAGTCGCACGCCAGCTCGGCGTTCAATGGGGTCTTTTTACGAATACCAGCGAATTCACGGCAGGTATCACGCCGCGCGCCGACGGCTTCAATTCTAATTTTCCGGCTGGGTTTTCTCCCGCCGGTTCCGGCTTTACCTTTGGGTTAAGCCAAATCTCAGGGAACGACGTCCTTCAGGCTCAGCTTTCAGCCCTTCAAAAAGATGGACGACTGAACATTGTATCACGCCCCTCGATCACGACCCTAGATCAGTTGCCCGCGATTATCGAAAGCGGAGAAGAACGACCTTTTTCCTCTTCCGCCGGAAGTGGTATTGGTGCTGTTTCTCAAATTGAATTCAAAAAGGCGGTGCTGCGTCTCGAAGTCACTCCTCACGTCATTGACAAAAATTGGGTAAAACTCAAAATCGATACTAACAAGGACGAATTCGACGATACTCGGTCGATCGTCATTGACGGGAATGTGCAAGTCCCTGTCCTCACCCGTTCAGCCAATACGTCCCTGTATCTGGCCAACGGGCAAACGACTGTAATTGGGGGACTCTCATCTACAACCAACAGCCTACAGGAGGAGGGGATTCCTATCCTCAAAGACCTTCCTGGAGTGGGAGGAGCCTTCCGGAACAGCGCAAATCGGGACGCTTTCAGCGACACACTTATTTTCATCACTCCTCATATCCTTCCCCATTCTGGGAAAACGGCAGCGAGGCAAGCCAAGTGACGAAGGATTCTGGATTATGAGTATTCGACTTGAAGATATGCTTGTTGAGGAGGGGCTCCTCACCAAGGAGCAACTTAACCGGGTGCAATCCACTCCCAGACCCAACGGCCTCAAGGTCAAAGAGTTCATCCTTCGTGAAGGATTGGTAACGGACACCGACATGGTTCGCGTGCTCAGTGCGCGTTTACAAGTGCCGAGATATGATCCCAATCGTCATCCAGTGGATCCGGAACTCGCAGCAATCCTGCCTGCTTCCATGGCCGGCAAACATCGCATTGTTCCACTGAGGCGAGAGGGAAACTTGCTTATCGTCGCCATGCCAGACCCCACCGAGGTACTCGATATGGATATGGTGCAGCGACACATCAAGATGGAGGTCGAACCCGTCATCTGCACTGAATCAGAATACAATGATCTGATGAATAGCGCCTACGGTCTTGCCTCCGGAATCGGGTCGCTACTCGCTGATATCGAGGAGGTTGATTATGGTACAACGCAGGCAGACGGGGACAGCGACGATGGCGACGAATCAAAGGTAAGGGCGTTAATGGACATGGCGGAGGGATCGACCGCCGTGCGCAGCGTCGATTGGATTATCACACGTGCCGTTCGCGAAGGTGCAAGCGACGTGCATGTCGCTCCGGAGAAGACTCATGTTCAAGTCCGGCTACGCGTGGACGGAATTTTGAAAGACCTGCCGCCGATGCCCAAGTCGATGCTTTTATCGGTGGTCTCTCGCTTGAAGATTCTCGGGCGCATGGACATTGCTGTGACGCGCGTGCCCCAAGATGGCCGCTTCACTGCCCGGATTAGTGGCCGGGAGATCAACGTGCGGGTTTCATCCCTGCCCACCATTCACGGTGAGAATATCGTCATGCGTCTACTAGACATGAATGCTCTCGTATTTAAACTCGAGCAACTCGGGATGCGCGAAAGTGATATTCGAAAGATAGAAAAGACAATCGAAAAGCCGAATGGGTTGATCCTAAATACGGGCCCAACAGGCAGCGGTAAGACCACCACACTTTACTCAGTGCTCGCGCTACTTAATCGCCCGGAGGTTAATATCATTACGGTTGAGGATCCTGTCGAATACAGGATTCCCCGCATTCGGCAAGTCGAGCTCAACACCCGTGCCGGTATGACCTTTGCAAGCAGCCTGCGAAGTATGCTTCGTCAAGACCCGGATATCGCAATGATTGGTGAGATCCGAGACTCTGAAACTGCCACTATCGCCATCCAAGCGGCACTGACCGGACACCTAGTCCTAAGCACCGTTCACACCAATAATGCGATTGGCACGATTTCCCGCCTCATCGACATGGGCATCGAGCCGTTTCTTATTGCTTCAGTTCTATCCTGTGTGATCGGCCAAAGACTCGTCCGCCGAGTCTGTTCGAGTTGCGCCGAGCCTTGGTCGCCGCCAGCCGAGGTATTGAGCTTCTGGGGGCTGAGTCCCGTTCCAGAATCTCGGTTTGTCAGGGCGAAGGGATGCCACCGTTGTCGCCATACGGGATACCGTGGTCGAATCGGTGTTTATGAGGTATTGCTCATTGGAGAGAAGCTGCAATCGCTAATCGCAAGAAGAGCTAGCGAGGCCGATCTGCGCTCCGCTGCTTACGAAGAAGGAGACTTCATCAGCATGCGAGAGGATGCAGCTATCAAGATTAAGAATGGGATGACGACCCTCGAAGAAGCCGCCGCAAACGTTGTCTTATGAAACCGATCACCTATTAATAACCATTTCCTTGAAAAAGAGATTTTGCCATGCCTGTCTTTAGTTACCGAGCATCCGATTATGCGGGAAAAATGCGAAACGGCACGCTCACTGCCGGGACGCTTGAAGAAGCGTTGAATCGTATTGTCGATTCGAATCTCGTCCCAGTCGATCTGAAGCCTGTTGGTGAGGCAACCGGTAGCGTATTCTCGCGCTTACAGACTCACTACATGCCAGTGCCGGTATCGGACTTGATTGTATTTACCAAACAACTCGTCACCATGGTGCGTGTCGGTATTCCGATGACGCAAGCCTTCGCGATTCTTCGCGACCAGACCGAGCAGCCTAGATTAAGACGGTTGGCGGGCGTTATCCGCGAAGATATCGAGGGCGGTTCTAGCCTCTCAGTGGCTGCAGGAAAGCATCCCAAAGTTTTTTCGCCGCTTTTTTGCAGCTTGATTGAGGCAGGCGAGACAAGTGGGACACTTCCAGAAGTTTTAGATCGCTTGCTTTACCTGATCGAGCATGAGGCACAGATCAAGGCGGATATTAAAACCGCAATACGCTATCCGATCATGGTGGTCATTGCGCTCGCGGTGGCTTTCCTTATCATGGTCGGCTTCGTCATCCCACGCTTTGCTGGCTTCTTTTCACAACAAGGACTTAATTTGCCCTTGCCAACACGCATATGCATTACCATGAGTGAAATTCTCTTGGGCTACGGGATATGGATTGCCCTCGGCATGATCGTTGGTGGACTGTTGAGTCACAGATACTTCAACCGGACCGATCCCGGACGCTTGATCCGTGATCGCGCTATGCTCGCCATGCCGTTGATCGGGTCTGTCTTGGTCAAGGCGGCGATGTCACGTTTTGCTAGCATTTTCGCTATCCTACAGTCGAGCGGCGTCCTCGTTCTCGAATCGATGCGGATCCTGACGCAGAGTGTGGGCAATGCCGCCATCTCCGCCGAATTCATCAAGGTTCGTGAGTTGCTGGAAGAAGGGCACGGCATCGCAGGGCCGCTCAGCTCGTCCAAATACTTTCCTCCCATGCTAATCAATATGGTCAAGATTGGAGAGGAATCCGGTCGTCTCGACGAGATGCTTCGACATGTTTCTCAGCATTATGACGTGGAGATCAGCTACACTATCAAAAAGATGACGGATGCGATCGGCCCTATTTTGATCGTTTCCCTCACTGTCGTCGTTGGGTTTTTCGCGTTGGCCATCTACATGCCGATGTGGGAATTGACTCAAATGGTTGGTAAAAAATAATCGCGTAAACCCTGATCTCTATCCCATGAATCTACCTGAATTAATGAACCTAGCGGTGACGCGCCGCGCGTCGGACGTACACCTAGCCCCTGAACGAAGCCCCGCGCTGCGAATTGATGGAGCACTTCGGGCGCTAAGCGATGAGTTTCCGCCGCTAAGTCCCGAGGAGTGCGAGGCGGTGCTATTAGGCATCCTTCGTCCATACCAAATTGAGGCACTCGATCGAGCCCTAGAGATCGATCTCAGCTACGCGCTCGATCTCCCTCAAGGAATTACGCGTTTTCGCGTAAACATCCACCGACAGCAACGAGGCCTTGCGGCTGTCTTCCGGATTATTCCCGATGTAATTCCTTCACCCGAGTCCCTTACCATGGAGAAATCGATCTTCAATCTTGCCGATCTGCCACGGGGCCTGGTTATTTTCACGGGAGCTACCGGAACGGGAAAATCGACGACGCTAGCTTGCTTAATCGAGCAAATTAACCAGCGAAGTCCTAAACATATCCTGACTGTAGAAGATCCGATCGAATACACCTACAAGGAAAAAAAAGCATGTATCACCCAGCGCGAACTAGGCATTCACACTCATGGCTTCGCGCCCGCGCTCAAATCAGCGCTGCGCGAAGACCCGGACGTCATCCTCGTGGGTGAAATGCGCGACCTTGAAACCATTCAACTCGCTCTGACTGCCAGTGAGACGGGACATCTTGTCTTTTCCACCGTACACACGAGCGACACCTCGCAGACGGTTGATCGTATTATCGACGTCTTCCCTCCGACACAGCAGGGGCTGGTTCGTTCCCAGCTTGCCTCAGTGCTTCAGGGCATCGTTACTCAAGTGCTTCTGCCTCGCGCCTCTGGAAGCGGTCGAATCGCCGCTCGCGAGATCCTGCTCGCCACCCCCGCCGTTCGAACAATGATCCGGGAAGGCAATACCCACCAACTGTATAATTCGCTAACGGGAGGACTACAGGCGGGCATGTGTCCTCTCGAGCTTTCCCTCGCCGCGAAAGTTCGGCAAAACCTCATCACCAAAGAGTCCGCCGAGGCTGAGGCCAATCGGCCAGCTATACTGCGCGACTACCTTGCGAGTCCTACATTCTCCTATACAGTTCCGGGTCTCGCCCTTGTTGAGCCAGAGGATATGGTGGGAGGTTTCAAGCGGTCAGCGCAATCGGCAGTTGGGCAGTAAGATGTTCTTTGGGGTGGGGAATTTCCTGGGGATGTCCAATTTCTCTATCGGGTCGTTATCCAAGAGCAGAGAAATTTAGGATCTCCAGAATTTCCCTAGCTTCATCTTTCTAAATCCGTCGAATTTCGTAAGAATTGAGATCGACAACACCGCGTTTAATGTTAGATTCACAAGGTACAGAGATTTAAAGAGTTGTCCTTATCCTGGTGTGATAAGGGCGAGACTACATTGTATGAAGATATTTGCACCCAAAGAAGCTGACTCCGCAGAAACTCGAGCCTCGCTTGATCCCGCTGCAGTGAAAAAACTCGTCGGCCTTGGGGCTGATGTGATTATTGAGTCTGGACTAGGCGAGCGCTGCGACCATCCAGACTCGGCTTACATTGCCGCCGGTGCCACGGTGACGACAGACCGCGCCGAGGCTCTCGGCAGTGCTGACCTCGTTACCCGAGTGCGCAAGCCCTCGCTCGCTGAAATCGGCAAACTCAAGTTAGGGGCGGTTCACATTAGCTTTCTGGATCCTTTTAATGAAAAGGAACTGATTACGAAGTTCGCCGAGCAGAAAGTCAGCGCGATTAGCCTCGAGATGGTTCCGCGGACAACGCTGGCGCAGAAAATGGATGCAATCAGCTCTCAGGCGAGTCTGGCCGGCTACGTCTCGGTCATTATCGCTGCGAACAGCATGAACACAATTTTCCCCATGATGATGACCCCGGCCGGGACGATCTCTCCGGCCAAGGTTTTTGTTCTTGGCATTGGTGTTGCAGGACTCCAAGCCATCGCGACGGCGAAGCGAATGGGAGCACGCGTCACTGCCTTCGATCTGCGCCCAGAAGCTCTCGAGCAGGCCGAGTCACTCGGGGCAAAAGCTCTACGTATCGATCTTGGTGACACGAGCGGGACCGATCAGGGATATGCGAAAGAGCTTACTCCCGAGCAACTCGAAAAACAGATTCAGGCCCAGGCTAAAGTTTGTGCCCAGAGCGATATTGTTATCACGACGGCTAGGGTCTTCGGACGCAAGCCGCCTATCCTTATTAAAAGGGATGTCGTCGAGAGCATGGCCTACGGCAGTGTCATTGTCGATCTCGCGGCTGAGACTGGTGGAAATGTCGAAGGTATCATTCCCGGCGAGGAGACAGTCACCGCGAACGGGGTCAAGCTGATCGGCCTCGCCAACTACGAGGGGCGTGTTTCTAAGCACGCCTCGCAGGTCCTCGCCGCAAATTTCGCCAACATGATCGAGCATTTCTGGGACAAAGAAGCGGGGGTCTTCATGATCAATCTTGCCGATGAAATTCAGAAAAGCTGTCTCATCACCCACGACGGTGCCGTCGTCCACGAACGTTTCAAAAGCTAACCGCACACGACCCCCTCCATGGAACTTATTCTTCTCATCTTTGTTTTTGTCATGGCCGCCTTCCTTGGCTTTGAACTCATCCAGAAAGTCCCGAGTCAGCTCCATACACCTTTGATGTCGGGATCTAACGCGATCTCTGGCATCACTATAGTAGGTGCCATTGTCGCGATTCGTTCTACCGGCGGCGAACTCGGCATGTGGCTCGGCTTCGTCGCCCTCATCCTCGCAACCATCAATGTGGTTGGCGGTTACCTCGTCACTGATCGCATGCTCGCGATGTTTAAAAAGAAAGAAAAGTGAGGAGTTCGTCCTAATTTTTACGCCTCTATTTTCATGGAATTCCTAATCAACTTCTCTTACATCGTCGCCTCGGTGCTGTTTATCCTCGGCATCAAGATGCTTGGCTCAGCCGGCACCGCACGAAAAGGCAACTTAATCTCCGCAATGGGCATGCTGCTTGCCGTGGTGGTGACTCTGCTGGAAGGTGGGCTCGACTACCCTTGGATCGTGGCGGGTCTTCTTATTGGCGGAGCCGTTGGGACTTTCTGGGCGAAGCGTGTCCAAATGACCGGCATGCCCGAACTCGTCGCTCTTTTCAACGGCTTCGGCGGGCTCGCGTCTCTACTCGTAGGCTGGGCCGAGTATGCCCGCGAGAAGGACTTTACCGCGTCGGACTATCCTACGTTCACCGCCTTCGCCGTGATCTTCGCCATTCTCGTGGGCGGTATCACTTTCACTGGTAGTGTTGTGGCCTTCCTCAAACTCTCCGGGAAAATGAGCGGCTCTGCGATGACTTTTCGGGGTCAAAAAGCGATTAATGCGATCGCCTTCTTCACCCTTGTTGTTGTCAGCGCTTTCTTCATTGTAACCCATGCGAGCTGGGCACTCTATTTTATCATCGCGCTCTCCCTCGCTCTCGGCGTCCTTGCCGTGATCCCGATCGGAGGCGGCGACATGCCGGTAGTGATCTCTTTTCTCAATAGTTTCTCGGGTATCGCGGCTTCTGCGGCCGGATTTGTCATTTTCAATAACGTGCTCATAGTCGCTGGCTGTCTCGTGGGAGCCTCGGGCATCATCCTCACTATCATCATGTGCAAGGCCATGAATCGTACTCTCGCCAACGTGCTCTTCGGGAGTTTCGGCGCGGCGAACGGCAAGTCCGCTGCGGTTGAAGGTGAGATGAAAGCAATCTCGGCGCAGGATGCCTTTTTCATCCTCGAAGCAGCCCAGTCGGTCATTTTTGTTCCCGGATACGGCATGGCTGTAGCCCAGGCTCAGCACGCCGTGAAAGAACTCGGATCTCTCCTCGAAAACAATGGAGCCGAGGTCCGCTACGCGATTCACCCCGTCGCCGGCCGTATGCCTGGACATATGAACGTGCTCCTCGCTGAGGCCGATGTGCCCTATGATCAGCTTTGTGAAATGGACGATATCAACGCCATTATCGAAACTGTCGATGTCGCCATCATTATCGGGGCAAACGATGTCGTCAATCCAGCGGCAGCTGAAGACGAGGCTAGCCCTATCTATGGCATGCCTATCATCAACGCCTACAAGGCGCGCACCGTCTTCGCGCTCAAGCGCGGAAAAGGAGCTGGATTCTCCGGGCTGGAGAATAGTCTCTTTTTCCGTGATAACACCCGCATGATTTACGGCGATGCCAAGGAAACGATGACCGGATTGGTGACGGAGTTTAAGCGGTGAGTTCATGGTTTGAGTTCATGGTTTGAGGCCCCGCCGCCGATCCCGCAGACCCCGGATCAGCGGCTGAAATCCCCGCTCGCAAAAAGGCTCACGAAAAGACCCGCGCCCCACACATTCCCGACCACTTTCCCATCGTCCGCGAAGAACTCGATCCGCCCGAAGTCCTGCTCAACTCCGGCGACTTCCGACGCATCGACGAGGAAGTGTGCGAGCAACTCCACTTCAAGCCCGCCGTGTTCATCCGCATTCAACTCGTGCGCGGTAAATCATCGTGGAGCACTGCCGCCGCGAGGGCATCAATCCCAAGTGATACTGGAGCAACAACCGACGCAAGGCGTTACAGACCCTGCTTACGAAAATCCTATGCGAGTATGTCGCTTACGACCTTCGCAGGTTCCACTCCGGTGGGCTTGTGGTTCAGGCCTTGGAAGCGGAAGGTGAAGCGGTTGTGATCCATGCCGAGGCAGTGAAGGATGGTGGCGTTGAGATCGCGGATGTGGACGGGGTTTTCGACGATGTTGTAGGAGTAATCGTCGGTGACACCGTAGCTGAGGCCGCCTTTTATGCCGCCGCCGGCGACCCAAGTGCTGAAGCAGCGGCCGTGGTGATCGCGGCCGGTGCCAAGTTTGCCCTGGCTATAGACGGTGCGCCCGAACTCGCCGCCCCAGATTACGAGGGTGTCTTCGAGTAGGCCGCGCTGCTTGAGATCGGTGATGAGGGCGGCGGAAGCCTGATCGGTGTCTCGGCACTGGTTAGCGAGGTGGGTTTCGAGGCTGTTGTGCTGATCCCAGCCGCGGTGGAAGAGTTGGGTGAAACGGACGCCGCGCTCGGCCATGCGGCGGGCGAGGAGACAGTTGTAGGCGTAGGTGCCGGGGGTGCGGGATTCTGGGCCGTAAAGGTCAAAGACCCAGTCCGGCTCGTCGGAAAGATCCGACAGTTCCGGGGCGGAGCTTTGCATGCGGAAGGCCATTTCGTACTGGCTGATGCGGGTGATAATTTCCGGATCGGCCATGCTTTCGTGGCGGATGTGGTTGAGTGCGGAGAGATCGTCGAGCATCGCGCGGCGGTCGGAGCGCGCCATGCCTGCGGGATCGTTGAGGTAAAGCACGGGATCCGCGCCACTGCGGAACTGGACGCCCTGGTGGTTCGAGGGCAGGAAGCCGCTGCCCCAGAGGCGGGAGAAGATGGGCTGTCCGGGGTTTTTGCCCGTGCCTTGAGAAACGAGGACTACGTAGGAGGGTAGATTCTCGTTCATGCTGCCGAGGCCGTAGGAGACCCACGAACCCATGCTGGGGTTGCCGGGGAACTGTGAGCCGGTGTTGATGAAAGTGATGCCGGGATCATGGTTGATCGCCTCGGTGTGCATGGAGCGGATGACGGCGATGTCATCAGCCACCTTGCAGGTGTAGGGCAACAGGTCGCTGATCCATTGGCCAGACGCGCCGCGCTGCTTGAACTCGGCGAGGCTTTTGCAGACGGGAAAATTTTTCTGGCCGGAGGTCATGCCGGTGAGGCGCTGGCCTTGGCGGATGGAGTCGGGAAGATCCTCACCGTGGACTTTTTCCAACTGCGGTTTGTAGTCGAAAAGATCGATGTGGGAGGGGCCGCCGGACTGGAAGAGGTAGATGACGCGTTTCGCCTTGGGCGCGAAATGGGAGGGCGCGGGGAGTCCGCCGCTCACCAGTGATTTCGTATCGGCGGCGAGCAGGGTGCGGGCGGCCATGGCGCCGATGCCGAGTCCGGTGAGGCCTAGGAAACTGCGGCGGGAGAGAGCGTTGGTGTATGGTTCGATGGGGTTCATCTTGGTGAGTGGTTATCAATTTTCACCGCAGAGGCGCGGAGGTCGCGGAGGGAACGCGGAGATCGGGGTTGATGAAATGAGATTTGGGTTCAGAGGCGGATTAGAGGAAGGGATTGATGATTGGCAGGTTCGTGGATTTGAAATCGCTGACGTTGCGGGTGGCGATGGTGAGGCCGTGATGGATGGCGGTGGCGGCGATCATGCTGTCTTTCAGGGGCATGGATTTTCCTTTTTTGCGCAGCTTGGCCAGCAGGATGGCCCAATGGTTGGCGCTGGCGGCATCCCACGGCAGGCATGACAGGCGGGTGATGCCGGTTTCGAACCAGCTTTTGAGGGAGTCGCGGCGTTTGCTGGGCGGGAGAAGCAGGATGCCGAGGCGGATCTCGCCGAGAATCACCGCGTCGATGGTCAGATTCGCTTCGTTTTGGCTTAGCCACCCGATCACTTTCGGGGAGGGAGCCGGGCGGGTCGCTTCCGAAAGGACATTCACATCGACGAGATATTTCATTGGAAGTCGGGGAGGAAGGAGTCGGTGGATTCAGGCCTTGGAACGGATTCGGGCAGTCCGCCGCCGGGGCAGGATCGCAGCCAAGCCACAAGGCCTTCGTTGGGTGCAGTTGCTAGGCGGCGCAGGCGGTAGTCGCCTTCATCCAGGCGCTCGACCTCGAAGACTTGTCCGGGACGCAGATGGTCGCGTTCCCGGAAATCGGCGGGAAGAACCAATTGGCCTTTGGATGAGAGGGTGGTTTTCATGTTACTAAGATGATGTCTTACCGAAGTAAGTCAAGGGTTAGGGAATGCATCAGGGGCGGTTGATGAATTCGTCGAGGTTGATGAGGGTGGAGCCGAGAATGGCGTAGGCGGCTTGTTCCGGGGTGCCGGCGAGGGTTTCCGCGTCGGCTTCGTTTTCCGCGTATCGCTGAAGGTGGCGTGCGAGGGATTTTTCCAGTACCTCCAGCTCACGGGAGGCGGGGGCGCGCCCGGTGATGAGGCGGAAGCCGTGTGTGAGGCGGGAGGTGGCGGATGTGCCGCCTTCCGTGATCATGCGGTTTCCGAGAGCGACTCCCGCTGCGACGAACTGAGGCTCGTTCATTACGACCAGCGCCTGCAGGGGAGTATTGGTCGCGCTGCGGACGACGGAGCAGGTCTCGCGCGTGGGGGCGTCGAAGATTGCAAGCACCGGTGGCGGCGAGGTGCGTTTCCAGAAGGTGTAGAGGCTGCGGCGGAGGTTGTTTGTTCCCTGCCCGGGGATGAAAATCTGGGCTGTGAAGGGTTTGCCCTCGTAGCCGAAGTGGCTGATCTCGCGCCAGAGATCTGGCTGCGGCGGGTGGACGCCGGGGCCGCCGATAGCCGGGTTGAGTAGGCCGCTGACGGCGAGGGCTTGGTCGCGAATTACTTCGGCGGGCAGGCGGGTGCGTGGGGAGCGGGCGAGTGTGTCGTTGCGCGGGTCTTTCTCCAGATGCTGCGGGGTGGAGGCGGCGGAGCGGCGGTAGGTTTCCGAGGTGAGGATGGTGCGGAGCAGGTGGCGCATGTCCCAGTTGTTTTCCGTGAAATCGACGGCGAGCCAATCGAGCAGCTCCGGATGGGTGGGCCACGAGCCTTGGTTTCCGAAGTCTCCGGCGGTCTCGACGATACCGCGCCCGAAGACCATTTGCCATATGCGGTTCACGGCGACGCGCGCGGTGAGCGGATGGTCGGGGCGCGTGATCCAGCGGGCGAGATCGAGGCGTGTGGGGTTGGCTTGATTTTCAAGCGGCGGCAGGACGGCGGGCACTCCGGGGCTGACTTCCTCGCCGTGCTGGTCATAGGCACCGCGGATAAGAATGTGGGTTTTGCGGAGTGCCGGATTGTGATCCATCACCATGACGGAGGTGTGGCCGCGGTCGAGGTCGAGCTTGAGCACCCGGATTTCCTCATCGACGGATTTGATCACCTCCTTCATGCGAGCCGCGAGTTCCGGCGGTGGGTTTGCCTTAAAATGTTCGAGCTCCGCGATGCGCATTCGGAGCTGCGCCATGCCGCCATCGCCGAGAGGGGATTTGTAATTCATCACGGGTTTGGTGCTGGCGTTCGTGGCTCCCAGACCCGGTTCAGAAGAGGTGTTGAAAAAGGCGTACATCTGGAAGAATTCCTTCTGCGAGATGGGGTCGTATTTGTGGTCGTGGCACTGGGCGCACTTCATGGTGAGGCCGAGGATGGAGGTGGAGACGGCATCGACCTTGTCGAGGGTGTAGTTGACGCGGTATTCCTCGGCGATGGTTCCGCCCTCGTGGGTGTTCATGCTGTTGCGCAGGAAACCGGTGGCGGCGATCTGGTCCGGCGTGGCGTTGGGGAGGAGGTCGCCGGCAACCTGTTCCAATACGAATTGGTTGTAGGGCTGGTTTTTCTGGAAGGCGTTGATGACCCAATCGCGCCAGGCCCACATGTCGCGGTGGTCGTCGATGGAGTAGCCGTGGGTGTCGGAGTAGCGCGCGCCGTCGAGCCAGGGCAGCGCCATGCGCTCGGCGAAGTGGGGGGAGTCCATCAGGCGGTTGATGAGTTTTTCCCAGCGGTCGGGCGCGGTGGCGGCGAGGTAGGCGTCGATGTCCTGAGGTGCGGGCGGCAGGCCGGTGAGGTCGAGGAAAACGCGGCGGACGAGGGTGGGGTCATCGGCGACGGGAGCGGGCTGCAGCTTATCGGCCTTGAGTCGTTGGTTGACGAAATGATCGACGGGGTTGGCTGTGGAGGTTTCCGTTTTTTGCGGGGTGGCGAATGCCCAGTGCGGCTCGTATTCCGCGCCGTTTTCGATCCATTTCTCCAGGGTGGCGATCTGATCGGGCTTGAGAGCGGCCATGTGGGCTTCCGGCGGGGGCATGGCCATGTCGGGATCCTTGGAGAGGATGCGCTTCATGATCTCGCTGTTTTTCGGATCGCCCGGGATGATGGCGGCGATCCCATCGCGCACGGCTACGGCTTCTTCGCGGATGTCGAGGCGGAGGTCTCCGCCGCGGTGCTCGGGATCCTGGCCGTGGCAGAGGAAACAATTTTCGGAAAGGATGGGGCGGATGTCGCGGTTGAAGCCCGGAGCGCCTTTTGTCGATGCGAAACACGCACCAGTCAGGATCAGGGTGAGCGTTGATATATTTCTCAAAATCAGCATGTCGGGGTAAATCTTAGGCGGATGGCGGCGGAATTCCAGAGTGATTCCCAATTAGTCCCTTCCACGATACGGCGTCATGGGTTCGGTTTTTCAGGATTCCTCTCTGATTTTCGGCTATCGCGGGGGCGGCGGGCTGCTAGCTTCGCGGCGTGGCGAAAGCAGACGGACATGTGGTGGTGATCGGCGGGGGGCTGATCGGTTTTTCGGCGGCGTATCACTTGCAGCGGGCGGGGATGCGGGTGACGGTGATCGAGCGGGGTAGCGAGGAGTCGGCGGGTTGCTCGACGGGGAACGCGGGGATGGTGGTGCCGAGCCATTTCGTGCCGCTGGCGGCTCCGGGAGTGATCTGGAAAGGTTTGCGCTGGATGTTCGATCCGGAAAGCCCGTTCTCGATCCGACCGCGGCCGAGCTGGGAACTTGTTTCGTGGGGGTGGCGATTTTACCGGGCGTCGAGTCCCGCGCGGGTGAAGCGGGCGATGCCGGTGCTGCGCGACATGGCGTTGCGGAGCCGAGCGATTTTCGGGGAGCTGGCGGAGCGGGAGGGCTTCGAGTTCGGTCTTCAGAAAAAGGGGCTGCTGATGCTCTGCAAGACTCGTGCAGCGCTGAAGCATGAGTCGGAGCTGGCGGCGACGGCGAATTCGCTGGGCGTGGAGGCGGAGGTGCTGGATGCGGAGGGAGTGCGCGCGAAAGACCCGGGGGTGGAGATCGATGTGGCGGGCGGGGTTCATTTCGCGCAGGATTGCCATCTCGATCCGGCGCGTTTCCTGAGGGATCTGCGGAGAGAGGTGGCGCGGATGGGCGGGACGGTGCGGTGGGGCGCGGAGGCTGTGGATTTCCGTCAATCCGGGGCGCGGGTGGAGGCGGTGGTGATGGGGGGCGGGGAGGAAATCTCCGGGGATGAGTTCGTGATCTGTGGCGGTGCGTGGTCGCCAGGGGTGGGGAAAAAGCTGGGGTTAAGCCTGCCGATGCAGGCGGGGAAAGGTTACAGCGTTACGCATCCGGAGCCGCCGACGTTGCCCACGGTTTGCTCGTTGCTGAACGAGGCGCGGGTGGCGGTGACGCCGATGGACGGGAAGCTGCGGATCGGCGGGACGATGGAGATCGTGGGCCTCGACGAGTCGGTGAACCGGAAGCGGTTGGGCGGCATTTTGAAATCAGTGGGGGCGTATTATCCGCAGCTTTCGGAGACGGATTTCGAGGGTTTGGAGGTTTGGAAAGGGTTGCGGCCCTGCTCGCCGGACGGGCTGCCTTTCATTGGGCGGACGAAGCGAAGGGAGAACGTGGTGGTGGCGACGGGGCACTCGATGCTCGGTCTCAGCCTCGCGCCGGTGACCGGGGAGATGGTGACAGATTTGCTTACGGGCGGGGTGCCGAAATATGACATGGCGTTGCTGGATCCGGATCGGTATTGAAGCGTTATCCTATGGAATCTCTTGATCAACTTGGTGGGGACAGGATGTCCCCACGACGGACGGGGACTGCAAGTCCCAGCCACGGGGTGCGTGTTATTGATTCCCACACGGCGGGAGAGCCGACGCGGGTGGTTGTTTCCGGCGGGCCGGAGCTGGGTGGAGGGAGTTTGGGGGAGAGGCTCAGGCGGTTGCGGGAGGGCGCGGATTGGCTGCGGACTTCATTGTGCCTGGAGCCGCGGGCTTCGGAAGCGGCGGTAGGGGCTTTGCTCTGCGAACCGGACGACGCCGCGAACGACGCGGCGGTGATTTTTTTCAACAACAGCGGCTACCTCGGCATGTGCGGCCACGGGCTGATCGGGCTGGTGGCGACCCTCGAATACATGGGTCGGATGACGCCGGGAATGTTCCGGATCGAGACGCCCGTCGGGGTGGTAGTGGCGACGCTGCACGGGAAAGGCCGCGTGACGGTGGCGAACGTGGCTTCTTGGCGTTTCCGCAAAGAGGTTGCGGTGGAGGTGGAGGGCTACGGGCAGGTCACGGGCGACATCGCGTGGGGTGGCAACTGGTTTTTCCTGTTGGATGATCCGGGCATCGGTTTGCGGAAGACGAACTTGGAGCGGCTGATGGGCTTTGCGAAGGCGGTGAGGCGCGGCTTGGAAAGTGCGGGGATACGTGGCGAGGACGGGAGCGTGATCGATCACATCGAGGTGCTGGGCGATGATGACGGGGGGGCGGATGCGCGGAATTTCATGCTCTGCCCGGGCGGCGAATACGACCGCTCGCCCTGCGGCACGGGGCTGAGCGCAAAGCTGGCGTGCCTTTACGCGGACGGCCTGATCAAGGAAGGCGAGGTCTGGCGGCAGGCGGGGATTCTGGGCGGGGTGTTCGAGGGTCGCGTCGCGTTGGCGGACGGGAAAATCATCCCGGAAATCACCGGAGAGGCCTTCGTGACTGCGGAGACGCAACTCGTTTTCTCGGAGGGCGATCCTTACCGGTTCGGAATCCGATAGGGTCAGGCGAGCGCCTCGGCGAAGGCGGCGACGATGGTGTCCGGTGACTCCAAGCCGACGGAAATGCGCAGCAGGTTCGCAGGGACGCCGCAGTCTTCCGTCCAGTCCAGCTCCTCGTAATGGGCGAGCAGAGTGTAGGGGCACACGAGTGTGAACGGGGTGCCGAAAGAGGGGCCTTTGGAAAGCTTCAGGGAGTCATATACCTTGGGGGCTTTCTTCGGGTTCGCGAGGACGATGGAAAGCAGGCCGCCGTAGCCGCCGTTTTTCCGCATGACCTTCGCGTAGTTTTCCGTCTGCGTGACCGAGGGGTGCCAGACGCTGGCGACGGCTGGGTGGTCTTTCAGGAAGGCGACGAGGGCGAGGGCGTTAGAGTTCACTGCGGCGTTGCGCTTCGCGTAGCCTTTCATGTTCGAGAGGAGAATTTCCGCGTCGGCGATGTATAGAGGGGCGCATTCGGCGGCGTCCTCCGCGAGCGGGCCGAGGAAATCGGGGGCGAGGGATGAGTCGGCGCGTACGGTGGCGGCTCCGGCCATGACGTCACCAGCTCCGGAAACCCATTTCGTGAGCGAGGAGGTGAGTACGTCGGCGTAGGGCAGGGCATCGACGTTGAGCGGCCCGGCGGCGGAATCGTCGAGGATGAGCGGGGTGCGGGAGGTTCGGCAGGCGTCGGCGAGGCGCGGGAGATCGACGGTGCGGAGGAGGGGGTTGGAGGGAACTTCGGTGAAAACGCCTGCGAACTCGCCGGCGCGGATGCGGCGCAGGGCTTCGTCGAAGGATTCGCCGGTGGCCTCGTTCAGATAGGCGGCGCCGTGCCCGAAGCGTTCTTGGATTTTTAGGGAATCGACGTAAGGGAACTCGATCTGGAGGGTTTTCTTGCCCTCGCGGAGGCCGGGTAGCGCGCGCAGGACGGCCAGCGCCGCCGAGATCCCGCTGGCGAACACGAAGGTGTTTTCCGCCATTCCGCCATTCAGATTCGCGACCGCTCGGGCGACGAGGTGGGACTTCGATCCCTCGCGCAACGTTCCGTCCAGATAGTCCTGGGCCTCGCGTGAGGAGACGCCTTCGCCGGAGAAACGCCAATAGGCATTGGCGAGCGCCTTGGCCTTGTCCGGGAAAATGAGCGTGTGGAAGCCGTGGTAGGAAGTGCTGCGAACGGCTGTTTCCGCCTGCCTTTCCAGCCAGCGGTGGGCGCGTTGCGCGGAAAGGCGGGTGGGCAGCACGAGGACGCCCTCACCATCGGAGGCGAGTTCCGCGCGGGCGTTTTCGAACAGGCGCTCGACGGTCGGGTGCTTGAAAAAACGCGGGTATCCGGTGCGCAGGCGGCGGATGATTTTTTCGCGCCCCTCCTCATAGCCGACGACTGACTCCCAGGTCGGGAGGCAGACGGAGCAGGCATGGGTGGTATCCGGCAGGGGAACGCCGAGATCCTCCTCCAGCCAGGCGGGGTTTGCCAGGAGATCGCGCACGGGCGGTAGATGACCCGTGCGGAAGAGTTGGGCAAGTATCATTTCTGGCGGCAGTGGGTATATATGAACAAGGGGAGGTAGGCGTTTCCCTACCTTCTGCCTGGCGCATGTTCCGGGTTTGTCCTTGTCACAAGGGGGACGTTGGGGAGAATCCGCGCCCCGCATGATGCGGGCAGGTTGCGATGAAAGGAAACGGAGAAAACAAATTGGCAGAGCAGTTCGCCGAATTCGGCGGGGTGGTGGCGGGGCATACGAGCTTCGTGATCATGAGCCACGTGCGGCCGGACGGGGATGCGATCGGTTCACAGGTGGCGCTGGGTTTCGCGCTGATGGCGATGGGGAAAACGGTGTATCTGATCAACGAGGACGGGGTGCCGGAGAGTTTGGCATTCATGGCCGGTTCGGAAAAGGTGACGACCCCGCCCGCCGAGCCGCTGGAGGTGGAGGTCGCCATCGCGTTGGATACGGCGAACAAGCCAAGGCTCGGCGAGAAGTCTCTGCACGCCGCGAGCAAGGCGAAGTTCTGGGTCAACATCGACCACCACATTTCCAATCCGGCTTACGGCGATCTGAATATCATTGATGGCACGAGTCCCGCCACGGGGCAGATCCTCTATCAGTTGATCCGGGCGCTCGATATGCCTTTGCCGGATGAGACGCGGGATGCGGTCTATGTGGCAGTTTCCACGGATACCGGTTCTTTCCAATACGGCTCCACCACCGCCGCGACCTACGAGCTCGGCGCGGATCTGATCCGCAGGGGGCTGGACGTCGGGAAAATCAACGCGGACACCTACGACAACCATCCGTTCCGCCGCCTGGAGCTGATGCGCGAACTGCTCAACACGCTGGAGATTTCCCCCGATGGAACCATCGCGAACTGGGAGCTGCGTGACGCGGTGCGGCTCAAGCTCGATCTCCAGCCGGATGACAGCGAGGGTTTGATTGACATGATCCGCGGAGTGAAAGGGGTGCGGGTTGCGGCGTTTTTCGAGGAGCTGGAGGGCGGGAAGATCCGCGTATCTATGCGCTCGAAGGACAAGGGCGTGAATGTCTGCGATGTGGCGGCAAAGTTCGGCGGCGGCGGGCACGCGCTGGCGGCGGGAATCCGGATGGCCGGCTCGCTGGAGGATGCGAAGGCGGCGGTGCTAGCGGCATTGGGCGAGTCGCTCGCAAAATGATTTTCAAAACACGATGAGAAACAAACCACAGGAATATACGGGCCCCAGCGGAGTGCTGCTCGTGGACAAGGCGCCGGACATGACCTCGCACGATGTCGTGGCGATCGGGCGGCGGGCGCTGAACACAAAAAAGATCGGCCACTGCGGGACGCTTGATCCGATGGCCACCGGGCTGCTGATGCTGGTGGTCGGGCGCGCGACGAAGATCCAGGACCTGCTGATGAGCGAGGACAAGGTCTATGAAGGCACGCTCACCCTCGGCCAGCGCACCAGCACGCAGGACAAGGAGGGCGAGGTGGTCGAAACACGCGAGGTCGGCGATTATCCCGAGGCGGAGATCAAGGCGGCGTTCGACGCCTTCACCGGCGAGTTCGAGCAACTCCCGCCGATGGTTTCCGCGATCAAGATGGACGGCGTGCCGCTCTACAAGCTCGCCCGCAAGGGGCAGGAGGTGGAGCGCAAGCTGCGGCCGGTGAAGGTCAGCGGATACGAGATCACGCGTGTCGCGTTGCCGGAGGTGGACTTCCGCGTTCATTGCACGAAGGGCTTTTATGTTAGGACGTATGCGAACGATATCGGTGAGAAACTCGGTTGCGGCGCGCACCTGAGCGCATTGCGGCGGACGAACTCGGGGAAATTCACCCTCGACCGCGCCGTGACCGTCGCGCAGCTCAAGGAGGGCGATCCCGAAGTTCTGATGAAAGCGCTGATTTCTCTGGCCGAAATTTCCCTGATGCGGGGAGCCTGAAGCCATGCCCATCCGGATCGACAAGCTGGAGGAGTTGGCGGCGCAGGACGGGCCGCTGCACCTCGCGCTTGGGGTTTTCGATGGGGTGCATGTGGGGCATCGAGCGGTGATCGCGCGGGCGGTGGAGGCCGCGCGGAAAGGGGGCGGGAAAGCTTTCGTGGTGACCTTCGATCCGCATCCAATCCGGGTGATCGCACCGGGGAAAGCGCCTGCGTCGCTGCTGGCGACGCTCGACGAAAAGGCGGCGGTGATGAAGGCGTTGGGCGTGGAGGGTTTGCTCGTGATCCATTTCGACATGGCCTTCGCGGGGATGGATGCGGAGGAGTTCGTGAGGAAACTTCTGGCCGCCGATGTGCGGACGGTCGCGGTGGGCGAGGACTGGCGTTTCGGCAGCAAGCGCGCCGGTGATGTGGCGATGCTGCGACGGATGGGCGCCGAGCTGGGTTTCCATTTGGAAGCCGTGCCGCCGGTGATGTGGGACGGGGAAAGGATCAGCAGCACCCGCATCCGCCAGGCGATCCGCGATGGGAATTTCGACGCCGTGGAGGAAATGCTCGGCCGGGCCTACGAGCTTTCCGGGACGGTCATCGAGGGTAGGAAGCTGGGCCGCAACCTAGGCTTTCCCACCGCGAACATCCGCCTTGGCGAGCGCCAAACGCCCCGCGACGGAGTGTGGGCGGTGAAAGTGGATGGGGAGAGAAACGGCATTGCGAACCTTGGCACGCGCCCCACCGTTGATGGCTGCGAGCGGCTTCTTGAGGTGCATCTCTTCGATTTTTCCGGCGATCTATACGGCAAGGAACTGCGGGTGATGTTCGGGAAATTCCTGAGATCCGAGAGGAAGTTCGGCTCGGTGGAGGAACTGCGGGAGCAGATCGCGAAGGATGCGGAAGAAGCGCGGCGATGGTTTGAGCGCGATTGACCCTCAGTCCCGAGTTTGGGTCTCGCCGTATTCGTTGTATTTCAGGGATGATCCTCTCACCTGCTCCGCCGGATACTTGGCGGCGTTCTTTTCCATTTTCCGCTCCATGGCTTCGAAGAGGTCGATGCCGAGGATGTCGGCGAGTTCCACGAGATAGATCGCCACATCGGCCACCTCCTCCTCGATTTCCTTCCGCTTTTCCACCACACGCGCCGCGACCTCCTCCGGGGATTTCCAGAGGAAGTGCTCCATCAGTTCGCCCGCTTCGATGGAGAGCGCCATGGCCATGTCCTTCGGGTTGTGGAACTGCGCCCAGTCCCTTTCGTCGCGGAAACGGCGGATTTTATCGGTGATTTCCTGGAGTTGCATGGTCGGGGGGGAGGTTCGCACAGGACGGGGCGTGGGCACAAAGCGGAAAATCTGTTTTGGTGGATTGACATAATGGTGTTAAAATGAACAGTATCCGGAATGAGCTTACCTGAATACACAAGGCTGCGTTGGAAACTGGAGTGGAACAAGCTGCGCGGAACCGTTGCGCGGAGGTTGCGAAGGCTTCGGATGCCCGGTCGGCGGCGGGAGGAGCAGATGGAGTTCCGCTGGTGAGGCTGCGGCTCCCAATAATCGCGAAATTTTCCCGGATTTTGCGCTTACCCTTTCGGGGTGGGCTGGCTATACATCCTCAAAACCTCCGCATGGCGATCTTTGACCGAACCGAAATCCCTTGTCGCTGTCTGGCGATCGCGATTCACATTTTTCTAACGGGCGTGACTTTCGCGCAGGAAGACGGTGCCCGTTCGGCGCTGGCACAGCGGGAGTTGGAGCGGCGCCAGGCATCCGTTCAGGAAGGCCAGATGCTGCTCCTGAAAGGCGATGAGGCCTACCTCGCGGGGAAATACAAGGATGCGCTGGAGGCGTATGCCGGGGCCCGCGAATCGTTTCCCGACGCTCCCGCGACGGCGGAGCTGAAAGTGGCCGCGACCCAGCGCTATGCGCAGTCTTCCGTGGAATACGGCCGCGAACTTTCCCGGAAGGGGGATGTGGCGGGTGCCAAGGCGGCCGTGGACAAGGTTTTGGCAGATGGGGTCGCCCCGAACGATCCGATGGCGAACGCCTTCCGCGCGGAACTCGACGATCCGATCCGGACAAACCCCGCGCTGGGGAAGGAGCACGCGGCGGACGTCGACCAGGTGCGCAGGCTGCTTTACATGGCGCAGGGCGAGTCCGACCTTGGCAAGTACGACAATGCCCGTAGATACTATGAGGACATCATCCGGATCGATCCGCAAAACACCGCCGCGCGCCGCGGGCTGGAGCGCGTTTCCGCAGAGAAGACCGCGTATTACCGTTCCGCGCGGGATCACGCCCGCGCCGAGATGCTGGCGGAGGTGGATGGGGGCTGGGAATTGCCGCTCGCGCCCGAGCTGGTGGTGCCCGAACTCACCGATTTCGGGCGGGTCGATGCCTCGCGAAGCGCTTTCATTTCCCTTTCCGCGAAGCTTCAGCGCATCGTCATCCCTGATTACCGGCTCGAGCAGGGGAACCTCAATGACGCCATCGAACTGCTGCTGTTGCGCGCCGCGGAGAACGATACTTTCGAGATGGATCCTGTACGCAAGGGTATCAACGTGGTGTTGAGCGTGGGTGACCCGAACCAATCCCCGGCCAAGGAGATTTTCGAGAAGCGCTTCGACATCCGGGTCAAGAACGTGCCGGTTGCGACGATCCTGAAATACATTAACGGGAACACTGGCACGATTTACCGGACGGATGATTTCGCGGTCACGATCTCGCCCACGGGCATGGATGCGGGCACCTTGGCTTCACGAACCTACCGGGTTCCGCCCGATTTCCTGAGCAACCTTTCCTCCGGAGCCGGGGAGAACAACGAGGTGGTGGATATCTTCAACACGGATCTCGGGAAGGGCGGGCTGCTGCCGAAACGGATGGGCGCGCAGGAGGCACTCATGCAGCAGGGTGTTACTTTCGCCGAAGGGACATCCGCCACGTTCAACGCGGTCACCAACACTCTGCGCGTGGTCAACACCGAGCCCAACCTCGACATCATCGAGCAGATCATCGAGATGATCACGCAGACGGAGCCGGTGTCTGTGGCCGTGAGGGTGACGATGCTCAAGGTCGAGCGGGACAGGTTGGAGGAATTGGGTTTCGACTGGATGCTGAACACATTCACTTTCGGCGCGGACAGTTGGATACCGGGTGCAAGCCAGCTCAACCTTTCCGGGGGCACCACCGGCAACGGCTCCGCCATCACGGACATCGCCAACCCGGCTGGCAACTTCTTTGCCACCAGCCCGATCACCGCTGGCAACCGCAGCGGGGACGGGGCGATATCAGGCGATAGCATCGATTCGCTTCTCGCGGGGGGATCGACGAGGGGCAGGCAGGGTGAGAGCAGGGCTCCTGGTGTTCTCGGCCTGAATGGAGTCATCGGAGAGGCGACGCTACAGATGCTCATGCGGGGGCTTGACCAGAAAAAGGGCGTGGATCTGATGGCTCAGCCTTCCGTGACCACCCGTAGCGGCCAGGCGGCCTCCATTTTCCTTGTGGACGAGTTCATCTACCCGACGGAATACGAGCCCCCTGAACTTCCCAACTCGGTGGGAGTCGTCGATGATTTTAACGGCGGGGTGGGAGTTGGAGGAGGCGGGGGCGGCAGCTTCCCTGTCACGCCTGCGACCCCAACGGCGTTTGAGAAACGCGATGTGGGGATCATCCTAGAAGTGCTGCCTGTCGCCGACGCGAACCGGCGCTTTGTGGATGTGACCCTGAACCCCAACATCACTGAACTCGACGGTTTCGTGAACTACGGCAGCCCGATCAACACCACATCCTCCGGCCTTCTGGGGCCAACGACGACGGTGCTTACCGAGAATGCGATCCTGATGCCTGTTTTCAGCGTGCGGAAGGTGAATTCGAATCTCATCGTAGCGGATGGAGCGACCATTGTGATCGGCGGGGTTCTGAAGGATGAGATCCAGGACGTGCAGGATAAGACTCCGATCCTCGGCGACATCCCGTTTGTCGGCAGGCTGTTCCAATCCGATGCCAGGAGCCACCGCTCCACCGCCATCCTTTTCCTCGTGAACGTGGAGCTTCTCGATCCGACCGGGCGGCCTTATCGGGATCGCTGAACGCCCACCATTTCACCCTGATACCATGCCCCAGCCGAGCAGCGAACCGGAGAAGTATACGATTGACGAGATGATGGATCGCCTGAAGGCGCGCGATTCCTCGGACAAACAGCCCGAACTGGTGACCCGCTCCGACGGCAGCCAGGCGATGAAGGTGAAAAAGCGAAAAAGGCGCTCGAACCAGGCCGTCAACGAAGAAACGAAGCGCAACAGGCGCGTGCAGATCGCGCAGATCGCGGGATTTGTAGTGGTGTTGGTGTTGCTGGGATTGGCAGCCGGCATCGGGATCCTTCACGCGAACAGCAAGGGTTTCCGCGAAGATCTGGTCTCGAAGCTGAGAGCTACCAGCGGAGCGGATGTGAAACTCGACCAGTTCCGGATGAATCCAGTCGCCGCCCACGCGAACGGGGCTTTGTTTTCATGGCCGCCGGGCAACGCGCTGGAGAGCCTTGAGCTGAAGACGGTGACGGCCAAGATCGCGCCGACGAGTTTCGCGGGCAAAACCTTCGGAGGCGAGGAAATCGTGGCGGTTGCTGGGAAACTGATTATGAAGGCGCCCGCCGAGTCAGTTCCGGCCCGGCAGGTTCCGAAGCCGGAAGGCGGGTTGCCGGTGAGTTTTTCCCGGTATTCCGTACCTTCCCTGGATATTTCCTTCGGTGAGTTCGGTTCGTTGACCCAGGCGGAGGTCTCGCTCTACCCGAGCACCGCGGCGGGACAGGCGGAGATTCGGTTAAGGGGCGGATTACTCCAGTTCGCCAACTGGCCGCCGATGAATCTGGATCGCTCTTACGTTAGGGTGAGGGCAGGGGATTTCCAGGTCCAGAGCCTGCGGTTCCAGATGCCGGAAGCAGCGAATCGGCGCAGTATGGAGGGCTTCATTGATTTTTCTGGGACGCTTTCGCCTCTTGCCGCCGGTGATCAGCAAACTCTGGCGGTAAAGCTTGAAGCCTTCCTGCTGCCCTACCTGATCGGCGGGGATCTTGGGCGGTTTTTCAACGGTAGGGTGGATTCGAAGGATATCCCGGACTCCAATTTTCTCAGCTTTGATCCCGGATTGCCAGAATCGGCTTTGCTTGAGCTGACGGTGACGAGTTCCGTAGATTCCCGGATCGATCTCTCCGGTTTCAAATTTTTGCAGATGCTGGCCGTATTCTTTGACGACCGCTGGTATGAGTTCCCCAATTTCGACGACGATGTCGCGATGGTTGTCAAGCGGTCGGGCGGGAAGGTTTCGGTCACTGACATTAATCTCGTCCAACGCGGTCGGATGGCGGTGAGGGGTGCGATTACCAACGGTGAGGGTGGGAAAGTCTCGGGAAATCTGCGGATCGGGATACCCGAGACGACCATCAGCGCCGCCAAGGATACGAAGCTGTCGAACATGTTCGGGCAGGCGCGGGAGGGATACAGCTGGGTGGATCTTGAGATCGGGGGGACGGCTGCGCTGCCACTGGACAATTTCCGGTCGCTCTACATGGAGACATCCCCGCCGGAGGAAGCCGGGGAGGGTGATGGGGAGGGCGACGACCGGGACTCTTTCGATGACCTCATCGAAGGGCGATAGGAGGTTTGCTTCAGCGGACGCAAGCGTCGATTTCGATTCCGAGCAGGCAAACATCGTCGTCGAAATGGTGACCTTCTGAGAAATCAAGGACGGTGTCGAGGATGCCGTCGAGCCAACCTTCGATGGGTTTGTCCGGGGCGTCTCCCGCGATTCCGAGAAGCCGCTTCTCCAGGAACTGCTCGCCGGCCTCGTTTTCAGCCTCCAGCACGCCGTCGGTGAAAAGGAGGACGCGGTGAATGCCGCCGAGATCGATTTCCCTGGAACCGTATGACGCGCCGGGAAGTAGTCCGAGGGCGGGCCCTTTTTCGCTGCGGTTCATGCAGAGCTGGATGGAACGGTTTTCACCCGCGATCACGGGGCCGGGATGGCCGGCGCAGGAGTATTCGAGGGTGAGTTCCTCCAGATCGATGATGCCGTAGAAAGCGGTGGCGAACATGGTCACGTTGGCGCGCTTGAGGATGGAGGTGAGACCCGTGTTGAGGGCGGACAGGAATTCGGCGGAGTCGCGGCTTTTCACGTTCTGCGTGGCGAGCAGGCCGCGGAGCATGGAGACGACCAGGGCGGCGCGGACACCGTGCCCCATCACGTCGCAGATGAAAATCCCGTAGCGGTCGTCGCCGAGCGCAAGGACTTCGAAGAAATCCCCCGCTAGCCCGGAGATGGGCAGATAGCGCGAGCCGAAGGTGAGCCGGTTGCCGTTTTCGGAAACGACAGACGGGAAGCCGGTGGTGGCGAGCGCCTGCTGGATCTCGTGGGCGAGTTTGACCTCCTCCTCGTAGGATTGGTTTTTCTGTTGGAGTTCGTTGGCCAGCTCGGTGGCGTGGCGCTGCGCGAGGACGAGCGATGTCACATCGCTGGAGACGCCAAAAGTGCCCTTGATCCCTCCTGCCTTGTCGCGCCATGGGAATTTCGAGGTCACCACAAAGGTCTCGCCGCCCTCGCGCCATGTCTCCCTTTCTAGATGGCCGGTCATCGAGATCCCCGTCTCGATGATGCGGCGCTCGTCGGCGGCCGCCTTTTCCCAGTGCGTGTTGGAAAACAGGTCGCGGTCGTGCTTGCCGACGAGATCGGCGCTGGAAGCGAAGCCGTGGTATTCGGCCATGCCGCGGTTCGCCATGACCACCTTCGATTCGAGATCCTTGAAATAAATCTGCAGCGGCACGTGGTCGATGAGATCGCGGAGCAGGTGCCGCTCCTCCTCGATCTGCGCCTCGGCCGCCTTGCGCAGGCTGATGTCGATCATCGATCCCGCGATCCGTATGGCATTCCCCGCGCGGTTTCTGACGACGGTTCCGCGGATGCGCAGCCAGCGCCAATCGTTGCCGCCGGTCTGCACGCGGGCATCGACGGCGAGGGTCTCCGGGCCTTTCGGATCAAGCGCCTGCCCGATCGCCCTCACGAAGGCGGGGCGGTCGAGGTGGTGGACGGGGAGGTGGGGAGGCAGGAAAATGTTCGGCGCGCCCGAGGCGGTGCACTCGAGAAACTCGAGGATGCGGCGCGAGTAGAAAATTTTTCTCTCATGTGTCATCCAGTCCCAGATGCCTTCGTTGGAAGCACGCAGAGCTAGCTCGAGACGCTCGTCTTTGAGGTTGGGCTTTGAATTGAGATCGGACATGAGTTTCCGTGCGCCAACGCGGCGCCGCCGCCGAATATGGGAGTAATCGCGCCGGAACGCATCAAGAAATTCCATCTGGGAAAGGTTCACTGTGGCAGCGAAACGGGGTTGCCAATCACTGAGAAATGTCTAAGAGGAGCGCCATGAAACGTTTCGCCCTACTCTCCGTTCTGGTCGCCTTCGGTCTCGGTGCCTGCGAGCGGCATGAATTTGATGGCCTGGAAGGAACCAAGCGCCTGCACAGCCACGGCGAGTCCCACGAGGAAAAGGGAGCCGAACATTGATCCACGCCCCCGGCGCTGATCGCCAATAACCCGTTTTCGGGCGAAACATGAGCCAGGAAATCGTCATTACCCTGCTGGTCGTCTTACTGACGCTGGTGGCGTTTGTTCGCGAGTGGGCTTCTCCCGACATCCTCGCGCTAACGCTTCTCTGCCTGCTCGTCGCGCTGGGATTGGTTGACATGAAGGACATGTCTTCGGTTTTCCGAAACGAGGCTCCGCTGACGATCGCCGCGCTTTTCGTCATCGGAGGGGCTTTGGAGAAATCGGGTGCGGTCAACCAGATCGGGCGGCTGCTGCAGCGGCGTGTGAACGGCGGGGTGCGCTCCTCGATCCTCGCCTTCACGGTGGTGGCCGCGTTTTTCAGCGCGTGGATGAACAACACCGCCATCGTTGCTATCCTGATGCCCGTGGTGCTCGGCTTCGCGCGCTCCAAGGAGATCCCCGCTTCAAAGCTGCTGATTCCGCTTTCTTATTCCTCCATCTTAGGTGGCTGCTGCACCCTTATCGGCACCTCGACGAACCTGCTGGTGAACGGCACCCTCAAAGAAATGGGCCTGGAGCCGATGTCGATGTTCGCCCTCACGCCCGTTGGACTGCCTCTGGCCATCGCCGGGATCGGTTATCTGGTTATCTTCGGGCCTAAGCTTTTGCCCTCGCGCTCCTCGATCACCGGCAGCCTTGAGATCGACCACCGCACCACGCCCCTGCGTCATCTTCTCATTGGTGAGGGTTCGGAGTTGATCGGAAAAAAACTTTTCGACACCCAGCTCGGGAGCCGTGAGGCGGGCATCCATGTCTTGGAAATCCGCCGCCGCGGCGCGCGCCTGATGGTGCCACTCAGCGAGGTGAGCGTGGAGCGCAACGACCGCTTCCTCGTCGCCCTGCATCGTCGTAAAGGGGGTGCAGCGAAAGCGGAGGAGCTGTTCAGTGAGATCGGCGCGCAGGAGCTTTCGGTGGTGGATGGCATCGTCTCCGAGCTGGTTGTTCCCAACGAGTCATCCATTGTCGGGCGCACGCTCGCGGCCTCCGATTTCCGTCAGCGCTACAACTGTGTAGTGCTAGCCGTGCACCGCAACGGCCTCAATATCACTAGCCGGATGGCGGAGATCGAGATCGAGCGGGGCGACACTCTGCTCGTCATCACGGCAGTGAACAACCTACCCGCGCTCAAGGCCACGCGCGACTTCCTGCTCACCGACGCGCCAGAGGAAAAGCATGGCGAACTACCCGCACCGCCAGTGCGGAGCTGGCCCATCGCGCTTTCTTGGGGTGTGCTAGCGGCGGTGGTGCTAACGGTGACGATCACGGATCTGCTCAACCGCATGGGTTTAGGCATTCCCTCGATCCCCATTCACTATGCGGCGCTGGTCGGTGCGCTGGCCTTGCTTTGGTCTGGGATACTTACGCCGCGTGAAGCATACGGAAGTATTGATTGGCAGGTGTTGCTAATGCTTTACGGCCTGCTCGGACTCGGTATGGCCATGCAGACCACAGGCACCGCCGAGTGGCTCGCGAAGCAGCTCGTCATGGGGGCGGAAAGCTTCGTCTCTGCGGGGATGATGCCCTATGTGATGCTGTGGCTCGTTTTCATTTTCACCCTGTGCCTCACCGAGGTGCTCTCGAACAACGCGACTGCCGTGATGATGGTGCCCATCGTCGTCCGTCTTGCGGAGGAGCTGGGGGTAGATTCGCGGCCCTTCATCATGGGTGTTGCGCTCGCGGCCTCCTGCGCCTTCGCTCTGCCAATGGGATACCAGACGCACATGATGGTCTATGGCCCCGGCGGATACCGTTTTTCCGACTACCTCCGGGTGGGTATCCCGCTGAATGTGATTTGCGTCATAATCGCCTGTCCGCTTATCCCGCTGATCTGGCCGTTCTGAGTTGCGGATGGGGTCGGCTAGGCCTCTTATTTTGCTGTTTCTGGAAAATGAGCAGATTCTTAGTCATTGCCGTGCCCGCCGGGATGGTGACGGTGGATGCTTTACTGCGGACTACTGCAAGCTCTGTGGCAACAAGCGACAATACCTTACGTAGCTGCCTTGTCACACCCACCGCCGCCACCTAGCTTGCGGCGATGCACGCACCGACTTTGATCGCCAGGAAAAGGGAAGGGGAGGAGCTTTCCACGGAGGAAATCGGCTGGCTGGTGGACGGCTACGTGGACGGCGATGTCGCGGATTACCAGATGTCCGCTTTTGCCATGGCGGTGTTTTTCAAAGGTATGACGGCGGTGGAAACGGCGGCGCTGACGATGGCGATGATGCGCAGCGGCGATGTTTTCCAATATCCTCCCGGAGCGCCGGTGGTGGACAAGCACTCCACGGGCGGCATCGGCGACAAGGTCTCGCTGGTTCTTGCGCCGCTCGTTGCCTGCGCGGGTTGCCGGGTGCCGATGGTTTCCGGGCGCGGGCTTGGTATCACCGGCGGGACCCTCGACAAGCTGGAGGCCATCCCCGGTTTCCGTGTCGGCGTTAGCATGGACGAGGCGGCGGAAATCCTTTCCGAACTCAATGTCGTGATGATGGGCCAGACCGACCGTTTTTGCCCCGCCGACAAAAAACTCTACGCCCTGCGCGACGTGACCGGTACCGTGCCTTCCATTCCGCTCATCACCGCCTCGATCATGTCGAAAAAAATGGCGGAGTCGTTGGATCGGCTGGTGCTCGATGTGAAATACGGCACGGGAGCCTTCATGAAAACGCGCGAGCTGGCGCAGGATTTGGCGGAAGGCATGATCGCCGTCGGTAGGGAAATGGGTGTTGAGGTTTCCGCGATCCTGAACCCCATGAGCGAACCCACCGGCCGCACGGTCGGCAACGCGCTGGAGGTGATCGAGGCGCTGGAGTGCCTCGACGGGAAAGGGCCGGAGGATTTGCGGAATGTTGTCCTCGATCTCAGCGAAATCATCGCCGGAGTGTCGCGTGCGGAACTCGGCGCGATGCTTGATGATGGCACTGCGCGTCGGAAGTTTGATGCCATGGTCTCGCGGCAGGGCGGGAATCCCGATGACCTCCCGCGCCTTGTTGAGATCCACAAAGCTCCCGTAATCCGCGAGGTGGCAGCCCCGCATTCCGGTCGCGTCTTGGCGATGGACGCGGGCGGGATCGGCCAAGCCTCGCTGGAACTCGGCGCGGGCCGTGCAAAGGCGGCGGACCCGGTCGATTTCGCGGTCGGCTTCGACCGACTCGTGAAATGCGGCGAGGACATTTCCCATGGCGATGTGATCGCCCGCATCCACGCCCGTTCCGAAGCGGACGCGGCCAAAGCGGAAGCCGCGCTGCTGGCCGCTGCGGCGATCGGGTGATGTGATGGAAACGGCTTATCCAGATGATGGTCGGGGAGGCGGGTAAGCGGGCGTGCGCATGCCTGTGATGAGGACGCACCCGTTGGGTGCTTGCGCTCAGCGGGTAATCGTCAGGGTGCTATGGACATCCCCATTGCCTCGTGTTCGGAAAGGAAACAAAGGGCTTGCCGGAGGAGATGGTGGAGGAGGCGGGCAAGCGGGCGCTTCGTATCCCGATGAAACCCGGCGGTACGCGGAGCCTGAACCTTTCGACCGCAGTGGCCATCGTGCTGTATGAGGCGGTCAGGCGCCAAGCTCCCGGCTGGTGAGGGAATGCGGCATCAGTCCATGACCTTGATCTTTTCTCCGTCACCCGGTGTGAAATCGCGCAGCGGCGGGGCAACATCGGTGGCGGGGGTGGGGGGGGCTAGAGCGGCGGCGCGCCGGACTTCCTTTTCGCGAGCGAGTTCCGCCGCCAGCTTGATTATGTCGGAGGCCGCGATGGAATCCGTGTCTTGCGCGGTTTTCGGGGCTGGTTCCGGCTCTACCTTCGGCGTGTTGGCGATGGGGGGCACCGGATCGACCACGGGCGGGGAAATTTCCTGTTCGGCGTATTGGGGAGGGATGGCCGGAGCTTTCGCGGTCTTGTGGTAATAGGCCAGTCCCCCGACGGCGAGGAGCAGAGCCAGGCAGGCGGCGATCATCAGCGGCGAGAGGGCGGAGGGCGGCTTCAGTTTCACCGCCGGGTGCGCGGCGGGCGGCGCGACAAAGGAGTAATGGGCTGGCGGTGGGCTTTCGCCGCCGCCGGAGGATTCGGCAAGCGCGCCGAGAGCTTGCTCGAGACTGGCATCCGGGTTTGCCTTCATCCATTTGAGCCAACCGCCCAGGCCGCTGCCCGCCTGATCCCCTATCAGCTTGCCTTTCCAGCCCGTCAGCCGCTCGCCGAGATCGACGATGGCGGCGAGTTTGCGGGAGCCGAATTCCGCGCCGAGCCATTTGAAGGGTGAAAGCCAGAAAACGAAACCCCTGCAACTTTCCTGCGAGCCTACGAAGATGGAATCGGCCTCGGTTTCCACCCAGACCGCCTCCTCCCCTAGCACTTCGGAAAGAACGAGCGAAACCTCAATCGCGAGCCTCAGAAGCTCTGTCACGTGCGCCGCTTCCAGTTTACCCCCATCGAGAAAGGTGTCGAGCGGTGCTCCGTCGATCCACTCGGCGACGACGTAGGGCATGCCGTCGATGGGATCCACCGAGCCGGCGATCACCGAACGAAGGCAGACGTGATCGACGCCTTCGAGCCTCTGTCCGGCGACGCGGAATGCAATCGCCTCCTCCTCGCTGAGTCCGCCGCCGTCCTGTCCGAAGGGGAAAAATCTCCGCAACGCGACGGTGTGTCCCTTTTCCGAGTCATGGGCGCGGAAAACGATCCCCCGCTTGTCCTGGGAGATGATGTCCTCGATCTCAAATCGGTTCATCTTGTGGCCGCAGATTAACGCACCATCGCATTTCGCCAAGCGGGAACGGTTGTTTTTCATTTCACATGCGCAAGGGGACGAGGCGGGGAAATGCGGCGGGTTGGTGGAAATCCGGCTCCGCGCCGGGCAAGCGCGCAGCGCTGTGAAAGCTCTGTTGCGGGTAGTTCAGGATCGCCGTGACATTCGCTGTGGTTTTCTCGCCGAAGCCCAGCTCGCGCTTCAGGAAAGGGAGCGGCACGCGGATGGCCGCGCACCAACCGTTGTCGGAGGGTTCCTCCCAATGGCTGGCGGCGGCGCTTTGGAAATCCGGCTGCACCGGGGATCGGACACGCGGGGCGGAGAATCTCGCCGCCCACCATGCGCCGTTGGGGGCGAGGTTGAATTCCATATAGGAGCCGCTGGCGGGGTCGGCGATGAACAGTTCCGCGACATCGCGCTCCCAAAGCCCCTCCGAGAAGGAACCCGGCTCCGCACCGTGTCGGCAGGTCGCGGGAGCCTGCCGCGTGGCCACAAACCAGAGGCTTGCCGCGTCGGCGGCAAGCGCGAAGCCGAGGGGAGGGTTTAGCGCGACACCGTGCCAGTCCGAGGTCATTCCGAGAACGGGCAGGTCGAGTTTGCCCCAGACAAGCGGGCTGGCGGTTTGGAAATATCTCATTCAAGAAGCAGTTACTTGTCCCGCAAGGGAAAGACCAGCCATGATTGGCGCGTATCAAAAAAGTCCGTCCGGAAAAAAGATTTTCATGGTCGTCCGGCGCGGATTTCACTTGTATCACCTTATCCCAAATAAAAATGGCACGTAAACGCTCAGGTTACTACAACACGATCGAATACATCGGTCCGCGGCCGCAAAGGCCGAAGAAGACGAGCTTTTTCGGAGGCTGGGTGATCGTGGTGATTGCCATGGGTGCGGCGGTGTTCTTCGGAAAACCTCTGGTGGGCGGCGTTTGGGCGGCCGACAAGGAGCCCACCAACGCGCAGGTGGAGCTGGTCATCGGACAGCTTGAGGTGACGGGAAGCTTTTACTCGAAGCTCGCCGCCGAGGCTCTCAGATATTCGGGAAGAGCCATCAACTATGATCCGGCCTACTATAAAATCCCATACCCCGGCGGCGATGTCCCGGCCAGCAAGGGGGTGGCAGCCGATCTTGTCATCCGCTGCTACCGCAATCTCGGGATCGACCTCCAGCAGGAGATTCATGAGGAAATGCAATCCCACTTCCGTCTCTATCCGCAACTGTGGGCGGCCACTTCGCCAGATTCCAACATCGACCACCGCCGCGTGCCCAACCTGCAGCGCTTCCTCAGCCGCAAGGGTGAATCCCTCCCCATCACCTCCGACCCCGCCGGATATCAGCCTGGTGACGTGGTGGTCTGGGCGCTCTCGAATGCTGAGACGCATATTGGTATCGTTGTTCCCGAAGCACCGGGCGAGGAGGGCAGGGGTATCCCATGGGTCGTCCACCATCCCGCTGGCGGCGCTGTGAAATGGGAAAAGGCTCTTTTCGATCACCAGATTCTCGGCCATTTCCGCTACCCGGGCGAGTGAGGCTCACGTGGCGATCAAGCGTTGGTCGCCACCGGTAAACCGCCTGCGCCAGAATCCAGTTGGTGAAGCGGCCTGCGTGTGGTTCTTTCGCCGCAGAGATTCCTTCCACCGATGTCAACTTGGCGCCCCATTGCGAAAACACCGTTCTGGAAGAGGTATCTTCCGGCTTGGTTGCATGGGCCGGTGGTGCTGGCCTTCCAGTCGCTGATCGCGGTGGGGGTGTTCGGGCTGGGGCTGGCTTTCTTCTATTTCATCCTCGCCTCGAAGTTCGACCTCGACGAGGTGGCGAAGCTGCCGCGCGCCACAACATTCTTCGACCGCCACGGCAAGGAGGTGGAGGCTCCGGGGGATTCCGGACGGCGGATGGTGGAGCGCGGGGAGATCCCGGATTTCATGGTGGAGGCACTGGCGGCGCGGGAGGACGCGCGGTTTTTCGAGCATGGCGGGGTGGACTTCCGGGGCTTGGCGCGGGCGACGGTGCGCAACGTGAAAGATGGGGATTTCACCCAGGGAGCCTCCACGCTGACCATGCAGCTCGCCCGCAACACCTACGAGATGCGCGCGAAATCGCTTCATCGCAAGGCGCTGGAGATCGCGCTCACACTGCGTATCGAGTCGCGCTATTCAAAGGATGAGATCCTGACAAATTACCTGAACCGAATCTACTACGGATCCGGTGCCTATGGCGTGGAGCAGGCGGCGCGGACGTATTTCGGCAAGACGACCTCGCAGCTCCATCCCGGCGAGTGCGCGATGATCGTGGGGATCATCCGCGGCCCGCACATCTACTCGCCCCTGAGGAATTATCCTGCGGCGGTGGAGCAGCGCAACCAAACGCTGGCGCGGATGGTCGATGCGGGTTTCATCACGGAGGAGCGGGCGGAGGCGGTGAAGGTGCTTGAGATCCGTTTGGTGAAGGAGGGGCAGGCGTCCGGCCGACGCCCGTCCTACGCGCTGCGGCAGGTGCGGTGGGAGCTGGAGAAAGTGATGGAGCGGGAGAATATCACCCTGAGCGGCATCCGGGTGCACACCACGCTCGATCTGGGTTGGCAAGCGCGGCTGGAGTCCGAGCTGGCGCGGGCGGTTGCGAACCTTGAGGCGGAGAAAGGCTGGCCGCATCCCAAGCTCGGCGCGCACGAGGCGGGCGCGGAGGCAGAATACGTGCAGTTTGCGGCGGTGACGACGGAGACGAAAACAGGAGCGGTGCTGGCTCTGATCGGGGGGCGGGATTTCGCGGATTCGCGCTTTGACCGCACCCGCTCGAAGCGTGATCTGGGCTCCGCGTTCGAGCCCTTTGTGGCGGCGGCGGCGGCGGAGCGCGGTAAGCTAGTTTTGCCCGGCCGCCCGGTGCAGACCGGCCGCCAGATCGGCGCCGCAGAGGTGGAGCGGCTGGCGAAACGTTGCGGGATCAACGGCCCTTTCCTGGCTACGGAGGATCTATTCCGGGGAGCGGTGGCGGCGACGCCGATGGAGATGTCGGTGGGGCTGGCGACGCTGGGCAACAAGGGGCGCAAGCCGAAGCCGCATTTCATTTCCCGCATCGAAGATATCGAGGGCAAGGTGATCTACCGGGCGAAGCCGGAAAACGCCAAGGCACTCGGCGAGCAGGCGGCGCAGGAGGCGGTGTCCGTGCTGAAAAGCCGCTCCGGCACCCGCTCTTTCACGGGAGCGACCGGATCGGAGCGCGACGCGTGGACTTTGCGGCTCGGCCCCAGCGGCTCGACCGCGATCTGGATCGGCTTTGATCAACCGAAACGGATTGCCGACGACAAGCGGCTCAACGCGCTGCTCGATGAGTTTGTGGAGCGGCTGGGGAACTGAGCGCTGTGTCCAAGCTCGGAATCTGTCTTTGAGGGGGGAGGAAAATGAAATCACGAGTTTGACGAATCCCACGAAACTCCGGGCAACCCCCCAGCACTCGGGATATAAGGAAGGAAGAGGCTGTGGTTTTCTGGAAACGACCGGAGAGCACGGTATCACTGCCCGGGCAGTAGATCGTCGAGGATGCGCTGGATGCCTTTGTCCGCCTGGGCGGAGGGCGGGTGGATGCCGCGCGCCTTGAGATACCAGGTGAGGGCGGAGCCGGTTTGCTTCGGCGTGCGGCTCTCGAACTGGCGCGCCTTGTCCAGGGCTAGGGTGAAATCGGCGACCTTGGGGGCGAGCAGTTCCAGTTCGCGGCCGAGCTTCGGATCGTCAGGGAAGCGCTCGCGGATCTCGGCGAGCTGTTCCCACGCGCCGTAGTTCTGGCCCATGCGGGAGAACTCGGTGGCCTTGCCGATGGACTCCTCGATCTCGCGGAGGTTTTCCATGATCTGCTTGAAGGCGTCCTCGCGGGTGGCGTCGCCCTGGATGGCGGGGGCGAATTCGTATTGGCGTTTCGCGATCTCGCGGTAGTTGCCCTCGGAGAGAAGGCGGTCGAAGTCGTTGCGAGCCACGACGAGGCCGCCGGAATTGTTCACGAGGTCGCGGAACTCTTGGAGTTTCGGATTGGTCGGCCAGATCTCGGTGGCGTCCCTGATTTTTTCGGCGGCTTTATCGGAATTGCGGGCGATGAGGTGGGATTTAGCTTCCTCGATAGCGAGGTCGGAGGCGAGCGTGTAGGCGGCGATGGCGGAATCGACCTTCGAGGAGGGGAAGTCCTTGGCGAGGGTCTTGAGGCGATCGGCGAGTTCCTTGCCTTTCACGTAATCCCGTGCCTGGAGCGTGCCGTAGAGTTCGTGAAGATCGCGGACGTATTCGGCGACGCGGCGTTTCTTCTCCAGTGGCAGGGTGGCGACGGGTGCGAGGTATTCGCCGAGCGCGTAGGCTTCCATGAGGCGCTGGGAGGCGGAGTGGAGTTCATCGCGGGAGAGCAGGAGGTCGAAGGCCTCGATGTATTTCGCGACCTCGCGTATGGCCTCATTGGATAGGGAGTCGAGTGAGGCGACGGTGGGGGATATGCCGAGGGAAGATGAGAAAAGTTTGGAAACATCGGAGTTCTTGTTGATGCGGAGGGTTTGGTCCCCGTCTTTCCAGATCTGGTTGTAGAAACGGGCGGCCATCAGCACGTGCTCGTAGCGGCGCTGGACGAACCACTGAACCATGGTGACCTGATATTGCGCCTTGGTTTGGATGGTCTGCGCCTCTGTCTGGAGGATGTTGGTTTTTTTGAGAGCCTCGATCTCGCCGATGCGGCGGAGGGTTTCCTGGTATTTGAGGGAGTTCGTGCCGGCGCCAGGTGCGGTGGCGGGCTGGTTGTTGGTGTTGTTCTGGCCCGGGCCACCGCTGCGCGGGCGGTTGTTGCCGCCTTGGCCCTGGTTGTTGGTGTTGCCGCCGCCTGTACCCCCGCCACCAGCGGCCGTGGTGTCGCCGAGGGATTTGTCCCGGTCGTTGCGGGCGTCCCAGTCCGCCTGGCGGATGATGGCCTGTTTCTCGTCCTCGATGGATTTGTTGAGTGTCCTGAGGGAATTCGAGTTGTTTTTGGCGAGCATGGCCATGTAGATGGACTCGGCGAGGGACATGCAGAGGTTCGCGTCCCCGGGATAGGAGGCGGCAGCGGGCAAGAGCTTGAAGCCCGTGTAGAGGTCGGGGCCGCCGCTGCGGAAAGGGGAGATGGCACCGAGAATTTCAGCGACGTTTTTCCGGTATTCCGCAGCGTCTTCGTCGGTTTCCGGGGGTTGGTTGAGGTATTTCTCGAAGCGGGCCTTGAGCACGCGGTTGTCGCCGAGAGGGATGGCCACACCGCCCACGGTGATGGTCTCCGCAGAGGGATCGAGCATGGGGATTTCCTGGCCAAGGGGGGAGGCGGGTGTCTGCCGCTGCGGGGCGGGGCTGTTGTCGGCGGGGATGGCCGGGGGCGGGGCACCGCCATCGGCGGGAGGGGTGTAAACCTGTGCGAAGGATGGTGAGGCGAGGCAGATGAGAAGGAAAAGAGGCGGATTTTTCATCTTCGTGGTGTTTTTCGGGGTCGTCGGGAAAATTCTCAGAGGCGGCTGATGGCGGTGGCGACGGGAATGCCGCCTTGTTCGAACCGGACTTTGAATGCGTAGCGTTGCTCGCGCTCGATGTTGAGATTGTTAAATTTTTCGGGAATCACCACTGGCACGACCTCCTCACCGGCCTCTGCCTTGACGCGGACGCTGACCACCGAGGAGGTGTTGCCGTCGCGGAAGAAGCGCTCGTCGATCTGGCCTTCGATGAGGTATTCGTTATTGCGGAGGCTGTTGCCGTTGTCGAGGAGATCCTGTACGGCGAGCGGGTTCACATCGGAGAAGGTTTCCGTCTTTTTCGACATCAAGAATTTCCCGCCGAAAATCACGGCGATCACGCCAACGGCGATGCCGATGATGAGTGTTGGGTTGGTGCTGGAGCTAGCGCGGCGGGCCATGGTGGGAAAATTTCAAACTTTAAATTTCAACCTTCAAGGAAGAAGGGATCGAGTGAAGGATACATGCGGAAGCGGGATATGGAAGGTTATTCCCATTGGGGCCGACGGGCGCCGATCCAAGCGAGGGTGAGGGCGACGGTGATATGGACGGCGAGGGTGAAGACGCAGGCCTGCTGGTTGGAGAGCGAGGTGTCGATGACGGATTTCACAGCGCCATGGACCTGGGATTGGAGTGCCTCGACGGAGCCGGACCATGCCCAGTAGGCAGAGATGAAGGGGCGTGTGAAAGCCTCGATGTGTTCCGGCAGGGCGAGGACGGCTCCGGAAAGCGGAAGCTGGAAGCCGACGAGGTAGATGGAGAGCAGGGACGCCTGCTCGGCGGTGCGCATCAGGGCGGAGATGGCGAGGCAGATCGAGGTCATGGACGCGTTGATGAGCAGGAGGAAGATGACGTGCTCCACGAACTCACCGCGGAAAGCCCCGAAGAGGTTCACGAAAAACGCCATCCACAGGGACTGGGCGATGACCAGACAGGAGAGGAACGCGATCTTTGACCAAAGATAGGCCATGGGCCGGAGCCCTCCGAATTTCTCCTTCTCGTAGATAGGCCGCTCGCCGGCGATCTCGCGGGCGGAGTTGTTGGATCCCATCAGCGCCAGCAGGACGACCTGGAACATGATGATGCCGGAGATCGCGGAGCCGACCTTCGCCTGATCCGCGCGGACGGATTGCTGCTCCTGGATCTCGGCGGCCATGTTGTCCTGGCGGATGTCGGAGTAGCGGCGGATGTTCCCCGAGGCCTTGTCGCTGAAAAGGGTGACGAGGACGGGGAAGCAGAGAAGGATGGCGAGTTGGAGGAATACCTGGCCGCGGTCGCGAAAAAAGATCCTCCACCGGCGCGAGAGCAGGGTGGCGAACTGCGAGAAAAATCCGGGCAGGCGCGTGTCGGCGGGTTCGCGGGTATCGCTTTTCTCATCGCCATCCGCCGGAGCCGTTTTCACGCGCTCCAGGGAGAGATCTCCGGAGGCGATGAGGCGCTCACGGGTTTTTTCCAGCATCGCGTAGTAAGAGGCGGAATGTTTTATCCACGAGGCCTGCCAGCGCTCGGAGGGCTGGGCGGAGAGGCGCGGGTAGATTTCCTCGGTGTCCTTGACGGAGAAATAGTGGTTCAGCCGATCCGGTGGGCCGTGGAAGACGACGCGGCCCTCGTGGAGAACGAGGATGGAATCGTAAAGCTCGAGGTGGGCGAGGGAGTGGGTGACGGAGAGGACGATGCGCCCGTCCTTGCGGGAAAGGTCGTGCAGGAGGCGGACGATCTCGCGCTCGGAGCGGGGGTCGAGGCCGGAGGTGACTTCGTCGCAGAGCAGGATTTTAGGGTCGGAAACGAGTTCCATGGCGAGTCCGAGGCGGCGCTTCTGGCCGCCGGAAAGGACTTTCACGGGGCGGTCGCTGATGGCCTCGAGGCCGGTTTCCTCGAGCACTCGGTCGATGCGGTGGTCGAGTTCGGCGGTGTCGCGTGTCCGCACGCGGAGGCGGGTGGCGGCCTCGACGGATTCATCGACGGTGAGGGGATCGTAGGCGATGGAGAACTGAGGGACGTATCCGATTTCTGAGGGGGAGAAATCGCCTTCCTCGGAGAGGTTGCGGCCTTCCCAGAACAGTGCGCCGTCGGATTCTGGGTTGAGGCCGGCGATGGTTTTCAGGAGGGTGGTTTTCCCGCAACCCGAGGGGCCGACGATGGCCATGAAATGCCCTTTCGGCACCTTGATGGAGACGTGATCAACGAGGTTCACATCCTCGCCGTCCTTTTTGATCGTGAAACAGACGTCTTTGAGTTCTAGCACAGGAGAAATGGGTTAAAGGTTGGAAACGCCGTCCAGACGCAGGGTCTATCGTTTTCCGTGAAAAAATCGCAATCTTCGCGTCAATCGGTGAGCGGGACGATGCGGATGCCTTGGGGTTTCGCGGAATGGATATCTCCGATCAGTGAGTTCTGCGGCTTGGTATCGGTGGTTTCCGAGGGGTCGAGGGCGTTGCGGAGAGCTCCTTCCACGAGCTGGCCGCAATGGATTTTCATGGGCGGCAGGGAGCCGAGATCGCCGGCCAGATCCTGCGCGCTGAGTTGGCGGGCTTCCTCCGCCGTTTTCCCCTGGAGCAGTTTGGTGGCGACGGAGGCCACCGCGATCGCCGTCTGGCAGCCGAAGGCCTGGAAGGAGGCGCGGTCGATGACCTTTTTGCCATCCTTTTCCGTGAACTTGAGCCACATCCGCATCATGTCGCCGCACTCCGGCGAGCCGACTGTGCCGACGGCGTCCGCATCCGCCATCTCGCCCTGGTTTTCGGGTGCTGCCATCGCCTTGCCGACCTTGGTTTCGAAATCGTCCATGTGCGGAGGATGCGCGGGATCGTGCGGGGTTTCGAGAGCAAAGATGCGGCGGTTCAGCGCCCGAAGGAGTCGTAGTATTCCGCTCCGTAGTTCTCGTAGCGCTTGATAAGCGCGGCGTTCTTCTTTTCGCGGAGTGGTGGATCCGGCGGGGGCGGAAAAAGTGATAGGTCTGCGCATTACGAATGCGTAAAACGCGGTTATGAAAACCCTGCGGATCATCCCGCTTCTTTTGTCTTCCGCCGTGTTCGACAATGTGGTCATGGTTTCCCAGCCGCCCGATCTCCTCAAGCTGACCGATGTGAACCGCGACGGGAAATTCGGCGAGGCGGATGGGGATACCAAGGAGGTTTTCCTAACAGGTTTCAACGGCCTGAACCACGATCACTCTCTGCACTCGGTCACCGGCAGCCCGGACGGGAAATGGGTTTTCAACCAGGGCAACAACGGGGGCATGTTCACGGACAAGGCCGGCAAGACCTTCCGTTTCGGCGGGCCCTATGTGCACGAGCCGTTTTCGAAATATGTGGTCGATGTGAAAAAGATCGCCGACGAGAAATCGGACGACGGCTTTTCCTACAACGCCGGGGCGGCCTTCCGGATCCATCCCGACGGCACCGGCACCGAGGTGATCGGCGGAGGCTTCCGCAACTCCTACGAGCAGATCACGGACTCGTTCGGGTTCGTGTTCCAGAACGACAACGACGACCCGCCGGCCTGCCGGGTGACCCACATGATCGAGCACGGCAACGCCGGCTACTTCTCCCGCGACGGAAAGCGCGACTGGCGCGCCGACAAGCGCCCGGGACAGGACACGCCCACCGCCCAATGGCGTCAGGACGATCCGGGAACTATGCCCGCGGGTGATGTCTATGGCGGAGGCTCGCCCACCGGCATCGGCTTCTATGAGAACGGTGCGCTGCCAGATGGCTTCAACGGCACGCTGCTCTCCTGCGAGCCGGGCAAGAACGTGATCTTCTCGTATCAGCCGGAACCCGACGGCGCGGGCTTCAAGCTGGAGCGGCATGATTTTGTCACGACGAATCCGGAGAAGGAATTCCGGGGCTCGGATTTCGTCGGCGGCATCCCGAGTTGGTCGGGATTCCATAAACTCAAGGAGGGCGGCGCGGCGAACTACGGGGCAGTGGAAAAGATACTTGGAGATGCGCTACCGTAGTTTCGAGGAGGCGAAGGATGTCCTCGTCGCCCGTGCCATCGTTGACCCTTCGTTCGATATCTCCCATGGCTTCGAGGGGCGTTCCCTAGAGCTTAATAACGGGGTGAAGATCGACGGGGTGATCCTTGCCGACGGCGAAACCGTAAAGATCCGTTCCACTGGCGGAGTCACCCAAGAGGTGCCGAAGGGCATGATCAAAAAACGGAGCAACACGGATCGCTCGCTCATGCTCAGCGCCGATGAACTGGGTCTCACCGCCCAGGATGTCGCGGATCTCGTCGAGTGGATGAAGACCTACTGAAAAGCGATCACGCCGCTTTCCGGATAAGGGCTACGAGCACGCCTTGCACGATGAGTTCGTCCACGGGGATGAGATCCGGGAAACGCGGGTTCTCGGCGCGGAGATAGGTTTTGCCCTTCTCCCGGATGAATCGTTTCAAGGTGGTCTCGCCGTCGATCAGGGCGGCGACGACATCTTGGTTGCGAGGCTCGCGGCGTTCGAGGACGACGGTGTCGCCGTCGCAGATGTGGGCGTCGATCATCGAGTCGCCGCGGACTTTCAGGGCGAAGGTGTCGCGCTTGCGGGCAACTCCGAGGGAGGCGACATCGATGGACAGGCAACCTTCCTGCTCTTGCTCTTGGCCTTCCGCAAAACCGGCCGCGATGCGCCCGTAGATGGGGATATCGCAGATTTCCGCGCGGTCGAGATCCTCGGGGAAAACGACGGCGCGGGCTTTGCCGGGCAGGCGCTGGATCACGCCCTTTTTCTCAAGCGCGCGGAGGTGGCTCATCGCGGCCGTCTGGCTGGCGAAGCCGAAATAATGCTGAATCTCGCGCGTGGAGGGCATGATGCCGGTTTCGCGCTGCGATTTGCGGAGGTAGTCGAGGATCTCGATCTGACGGGTGGTGAGGTTGTGTGCCATGGTTCGTTGAACAGTGTTCTTGGGAACAAAGTCACCGATCCTGGCCACCGAGTAAAGAAACTTTTTTTTCAGGCCACCTCGACGATCATGTTGATCTCCACGGAAACATCCAGCGGCAGGGCGGCGACGCCGAGGGCGGTGCGCGAGTGCATGCCGCGCTCGCCGAAAATTTCCACAAGCAGCTCGGACGCGCCGTTGACCACGACGGGATGCCCGGTGAAATCCGGCTCCGAGTTGACGAAGCCGTTGAGAGTCACGATCTGCTTCACGTTGTCCAGCGAACCGATGGCCTCCCTGATCACCGCCAAGCGGTTCAGCACGATGATGCGTGCGCCCTCGACCGCTTTCTCCACCGGGCAGGCTGAGGGGACTTTGCCGAGGATTTTCACGTCGCCATCGATGGGCAGGCCGCCGGAGAGAAAAAGCAGGTTGCCGGTGCGCACCCAGTTGACGTAGGCGGCGACGGGTTTGGGGACTTCGGGGAGTTTCAGTCCGAGCGATTCGATCTTGGCGAGGGTGTGGTCTTGCATGGCGGCGGGAGGTTGAAAGCGCGCGGCGCGGAGATCAAACCCCAAGTGCGGGAATCACCCGCTTGTCAGATCAAGGGACGCGGATAAGGTGCGGCTTCATGAAACCGCTGATCCTGCCCACCGCAATTCTGTTAGGCCTCGCGCCGCTCTCTTTCGCAGGTGTTGCCTCGGAACTCCTCGCCAAAGGCTTTGAGCGCCCCGTGTGGGCCGGTGCGCCCGTTTCAGCCAAGGGCAAGCTCTGGGTCATGGAGCAGGCGGGGACGGTGTGGATCGTCGATCTCAAGACCGGCGAGCGCTCCAAGAAGCCTTTCCTGGAGATCACCGATATCGTGACCCGCAAGAGCAACGAACAAGGCCTGCTGGGCCTCGCCTTCGCACCGGATTTCGGGAAAAGCGGCCGCTTTTACGTGAACTTCACCGAGAAGGGCGGCGACACGCGCATCGTCCGATATGTCAGCCGTGACGGCAAAACAACCGATGCCTCGCGCGGCGAGACGCTGATGAAGCACAAGCAGCCTTTCGGAAACCACAACGGCGGCTGGCTCGATTTCGGCCCGGACGGTTACTTATACATAGCCACCGGCGATGGCGGCGCGGCGAACGATCCGAAGAACCTCGCGCAGGATCTTTCCTCGCCCCTGGGGAAACTGCTGCGGCTCGATGTCTCCGGCGACAAGGGCTACAAGGTGCCGAGCGACAACGCTTACGCCGGGATCAAAGGAGCGATGCCGGAAATCCACGCCATCGGCCTCCGCAATCCGTGGCGCTGCTCCTTCGACCGCGAGACCGGCGACTTCTGGATCGGCGATGTGGGACAGAACCACTGGGAAGAGATCAATTTCGTGAAGAAGGGAAAATGGGGCGGGCTGAACTTCGGCTGGCGTCTGCGCGAGGGCGAGATCAAGACGCCTTTCAAGAATATCGGCGGCGCGAAGCCGGAGAACAACCACGAACCCATCTACGTTTACAATCACGGCAGCGGCCCGAGCGAGGGGCTTTCCGTCACCGGCGGCTTCGTCTATCGCGGCTCCAAGGTAGCCGACCTCAAAGGCCGTTACATTTTCGCCGATTACCAGAACCCGCGCATCTGGTCTTTTAAACCCAAGGACGGCAAGGCCACCGCATTCACCGACCACACCAGCGACCTACAGCCGGAAGGCGGCCGCATCAACCTCATCTCCTCCTTCGGGGAGGACGCGGACGGAGAGCTTTATCTCACGGATCTCAGCGGCGCGGTTTACCGCATTGTCGAGTGAAGTTTTTTCACCAAGTGTCGTGAGGTTGTGAGTCAGGCATAAGAACCGGGCTTGCGGGGTTTTGGCGTCCCAATGCTGTCACCTCCCGCAAAGTGGCTGTGGCGTCCCGCCACAGGCCGTCCCCGGAGCCTCTCGCTCCGAGTCATAAATCCCCCCGTCAGAAATTTTCCCACCCTGATCTTCCCCAAAACCGAACCACCTCATCCAATCTTGCCTCGCATAAAATATGTTCATATGAACGTATTTTTTATGCCATCCATCTATCAGTCCCGCCGCCCCCGTGCCTCGCCTCTTTGGCAGCTTGTCCATCACGGCTGGGGTGCCTTTTCCTCTGATTACGAAAAGAAGCGCCGTTCTACCCTCGGTCCGCTCCATCCGTCTGTCATCGCCACCGTAGAATCCTTCCTCCGCTGCGGCGATCTTGCCTCCGGCTTCACTCGCCTCGAATGCACCGATTGCGGCTATGAGCGGCTACTAGCCTTCACCTGCAAAACCCGCCACTTCTGTCTTGCCCCCGACGGGCGCTTTCACTGCCTGCCGCAGGGAGCCATCGGCTCTATGACCGAATTGTTTCGCCATCGCTTCTCCCTCCAGAAAATCACTTGGAACGCCAGCACCCAGACCGTCATCTACCGCTCCAAGCGCCATCACAACACCAAGGGTCTCGGCCAAAAATAAACGCGCAATTCAACGAGATTGCTGACGAAGTCCCTGGACTGCGGCAGCCTGCTGCCGCTTTCCGCCATGCAGCCTGCTGCGAGCGGGGCAAGCGAAGGTTTCATCGGGCTTTTCCCGTGCCAATGCCGCCGGCCTCGCAGCAGGGCTGCATTGCCCAGAGCTACAGCAGGCTGTAGCAGTCCAGGGCGCTTCGCGCACATGTCGTCGACGAAATGAATTTGGCGGAATCCCCAAGCGCAATTTCGAGATTTTCAAAGCTCCCGATTTCATCGCTGCCGCCCTCCTCCATTTGCCGCCCAAGGGACAGCAAACGGTGCGCTACTATGGCGTTTATTCCAACAAGGTTCGGGGCCGGAATACGGAAAAATCACCATCCTTGATCACCGAGGGAACCGGAAGCTCTGCAATTGCTCCGGAAAATCCAACATCGGAAATCAGCAACCTGTCCGTCGTAGCCTTCTTGGCCTTCGTAGCTTCAGCGAAGTAGGCGGCGAAGTCGGATCATCAATCGGAGTTCCTGCTCGTCGAGCCATCAAGGAATGGATTGCCGACGCTCCGCTCTGGCCATGCGAGCTGCAAGATCCTCCTCCGGATCTTGTTTTTCATGATGCGCCGCCTAGCTGCGGCAGGAGCATTCCGGACGACGAACCCAACCTGAATGGGTTCAATCAGCCGAGGAACGCACGAATCCAATGTCAGGATTTCGATGACATCGACCAGAGTCCCACATGGCAGGCACCCGAAATCCTTTTGGACGAAGGTCGAACGCTGGTTCTCGAATACATCTGACCCGCCCGGCGGAAAAAAACAACCGATGCCAAAAAAAATCTTGGCAAAGCGGCTTGGAGAGCTACGTTAACTGCGAATGAATTTGACCGTCAAAACCAGAAACGGCCATTGCAGTAATCCTGTTGCGTCGCGTTTTTCTTCACTGATCACTGCTAACTCGGCACTTTTCACTTCTTCCTACCCCCTTTTCCCCCGCAACCCCCTTTTCCCCGCCCTCCGGTCTGGCCACCGGCTCCTTTTCCTAGCATTAGCACGGCATCACCCCGCAATCCGTCATCCGCTCCGTACAGCAGAGCCTGCATTCCTATGAGAAAGGCAAGCAGCACGCCGAGAAGCTCAACGCTTCCCTCGTCGCCGAGGGCGAAGGCACCTACGACAAGCTCCGCGTCATCGCCGAGCTGGAGCAGGAAATGCGCGAGGCCTCATCGAAGCTCGAATTCGAGCGAGCCGCGCACCTCCGCGACCAGATCGCCACACTGAAAAACGCCACCCCGGTGATGCCGCCGCAGAGAAAGGTGAAGTATCCCGGGAAAAAGCAATCGAAAGGCGCCCGGTAGCCCTGGCATGGCAATGGGTCTTTCAACTAGCCACCGACCGGCCACCAGGCCCTTCTACGGCATTCACCCGAAAGCAAATTTCGCATCCTCCGAATAAATCCGGAATTTTGACTTGCCATGGCGGGGGGGGGGATTCATTAATGTGTATTTACAAAATGAATTACTCACCCGAACCAACGGAGTCAAGATACGTTGCGGGCTTCGCCTTGGTAAGCACGCTGATGCTGATGGTGCTCCTGTCCATATTGGCCATCGGTATGCTGAGCCTCTCGGCGGTTTCCCTGCGCACCGGTTCGCGGAACGACGCCATGACGGAGGCGCGCGGCAACGCCCGGATCGCCCTGATGATCGCCATCGGCGAACTCCAGGAGGAAATGGGGCCGGACATGCGGGTCAGCGCCAAGGCCGCCATTTTCGACCGGAATCCCGATACCGAGGAAATCGAAGGCGTGGATCAGCCGCATTGGCTCGCCGCCTACGATTCCTGGGGAAACTGGCTCAACGCTTCCTACGATCATCCGGAAACCGGCTCGACACTCAACATCCAGGACACCTACACGCCGCGGCGCGAAAGCATGTTCCGCCGCTGGCTGCTCTCCCTGCCGGAAGGCATGGAGCGTGACGCCGCCGCACCGGTCGATTCCAACGGCTGGGACGATGAAAATTCGGTGGTTCTCGTAGGCTCGGGCAGCGCCGCCTCCGGGGAAACCCGCGCCTACCTCACCGCCGTCGGCGATACCGGCCGCAGCGCATGGTGGATCGGCCCGGAGAACCACAAGGCGCGCATCGACAAGGCCAAGTCCCCCCGCAGCCTCAGCGCCGACAAATGGGAAACCGCCCAGGGCGACACCGCCGAGGTCGGCGTGGGCGCGCTGCCCGGGCTCGGCTCCCTCGATGCCAACGCAAGCCTCAGCGACAGGCTCGTGTCACGCGCCACCCTCGTTCCCGCCGGTGTCGCGGACGCGGCCGTGAAAAGGCATTTCTTCGACCTCACCGAATCAAGCCGCGGCGTGATCGCCAGTGTCCGCACCGGACACCTGAAAAAGGATCTCAGCCTGCTCTTCGAAAAACCCAAGGCCGACCTGCCTTCGCCCTACCGCTTTGATCCCGGCGATGTGAAAGAACCCTCGATCCGCCCGATGAGCCCGGAGATCGCGGGCAAGGCCGTGCTCTACGAGCGGCAGTTCGCACCATGGAACCGCATGCGGCATTTCTACCGCATGTACAGGCAGGACAGCGATGCGGTTGCTGCAGACTGGGCCAACCGAGGCACCGATGGAACGCCGGGACTCAACTGGACGGGATCCAAACCATGGGCGGATTGCAACATGAGCATGTATTTCTCAGGATGGGAAGGGAACGACAGCTACCACCGCTTCCCGGTGCTTGCGAACCTAACCTACATCCTCAGTCTCAAGACCGAATACTTGGCCAGCGGCAGGAATGCGGGGAAATATGATGTCCGTTATGTCGCCTCGCCCGTCTGTGTGTATTGGAACCCCTACAATGTGGAGTTGCGTGTGCCGGACAGCAAATTTGCGATGAGATCCTACCTTGCGCAGGTCCACACCATGGATGGACAGGTTTATCTGGGCAGTTCCTGGAACAAGGAGGTCGCTCTGCGTTTCGATGACGATTACGCGAGGATGATGTCCGGCAGCGGGCAGGATGTGGTTTTCAAACCCGGGCAGTTCCGGATCTTCTCCCCTGAGGGGTCAAGTCTCATCAAAGGCAATCATCTGGACATGAAGCCCGGCTTCGACCCCCAATCTTTCGGGGGCTTATATGACCAAATCGGAGCTTACACCCCGGCTCAGGCACCGAAGTTCCAGATGCGCTTCAGCAACAAGATCAATAGATGGAAGTTCAACTTCCGCTACGGCAACACCCCTGGCTCCTTGAACTTTTTGGAATACTGGTCTCCTATCGGCACCAACAACGGCGGAAACTATAGCAACCCGTCTTACAATCATCACGTCGATTGGTTCAACACCGCCCAGCTTTACACCTCGATCAGTGATCCCAACACCCCGGATCCGTGGGTTTTCGATGGCGACCTCCTGCCTGTCGGCTACTTCCAACTGGCGCTCAAAGGAATCCATGATTATGACTACCCGTCGATCGCTTGGGAGAAGGATTGGCGCTGCCGGAACTGGATTCAGGCGCCCCCGTTCTATCTCGGCAAAGGCCTGTATATGTCCGACGACGTGGTGATCGGTGACACGCAGAGAATCGATTCCCCCTACGAGCTTCGCTTCGGCCCCCTTCTCGGTGCCGGTAAAGATGTGGACGACATCATCCAGCACGTGGGGGAAAGCGCGCTCATGGGATTGGGCGAACGCGTAACCGCCGTCCCTAGCCTCGAGCTTCCCTCCGCTCCCATCGGCAGTCTCGGTGGGTTCGGCACGATGAGAATCGATCCCGGCTGGGTGGACATCGCGACGCTGAATCCCGAATGGAAAAAGGGAACCGCCCCGGCACCCAACAACAATAGCACGGGAAACTCGCTGTATCGTGGCGAAGCCAAAGCGTGGGCTTACCAAAGCGGCGTCACCGGCCCCGGGATCGGCAATTCCTTCCTCCATCCGATGATCCCTCGCACCCAGGTATACAAGTATTTCAATAATTCGGTCAGCATGGACATGCTTAATATCCTGGATCCCAACGCCGGCTACTCGCCAGTGGACACCAAGGCATACTGCGACTACTGGGATCACGTCCTGTTGCTCAACGACGCGCTATGGGACGACTATTTCGTCTCGTCGCTCGCGGACCAGACGAGGCCTGGTGCGACTGCGGGTGTAAGCCTTCAGGACAACCTCGATCGTCTCGTTTCCGAGGAGGAACTGTCCAACAGCCGATACGTGTTTCACGACGGTGGCAAGACGGCGACCGAGGTGAAGGCGGAGCTTGCGGCGGAGGATGGCTACCTGAAGGCCGCCGCACATCTTGTGGTGGAGGGGATGTTCAACGTCAACAGCACCTCGGTGGCCGCGTGGCACGCACTCTTTGCGGGGATACGGGGGCGGGAAGTGGTGTATCGCGATGCGAACGGCAACCTGCGCCCGGTTAAAGTGCCTTCGGACAAGCGGATCGCTCTTTCGCGATTCGGCGTGGCGACAACGGATCAGGAGTGCGCGGATCCCGAGTTCGGCATCACACGGGACGACGGCATGCAGGCATGGTCCGGCGTGCGTTTTCTGGATGACGCGCAACTGCGCAAGCTCGCCGAGAAATGCGTGGTGCAGGTGAAGCGGCGCGGACCTTTCCTTAATTTCTCCGAGTTCATCAACCGCCGCCTCTCCGAAGACGATCTCGGCACGAGAGGAGCCCTGCAGGCGGCGATCGATTACGACGACGCAAACCCCGAACCTGGTTCCATCAACTACCAGTTCAAGAGCAACAGCGACTACCTGCTTAAGGAAAATGATCTCGGTAACCATGCGTTCGAGACGCCCGAGGCAGCGGTAGGCTCGCGCTTTGCGGGGATCCCGGGATACGTGATCCAGTCCGATGTGCTCCGCCCCATCGCGAACACGCTTTCGGTGCGTGACGACACATTCCGTATCCGCGCCTACGGTGATTCGCTCGACGGGGACGGAAACATCCTTGCGCAGGCATGGTGCGAGGCGATCGTCCACCGGGTGCCGGAATACTGCGACGAAACGGACGCGGCGGATGTGCCCGTGCGCGGGATGGAGATTGGCTCCGACGGCAAGTTCACCGGCAAATTCACGGACATTGGCGACAGCGCCCTCACGCCGACCAATCTTCGTTTCGGGCGGAAGTTCGTGATCGAGAGCTTCCGCTGGCTGAGCGGTTCCGAGATCTGAACGCCTCCTTTCCGCCATGCCCTCATCGCTGCGTAAATTGCTCCTGTACCTGTGCTTCCTGCCCGTGGGAATGCTGCCTGTCGCGGCGCAATCCGGGCCCGATGCGGAAAAACGCGAACCCGCCGGGCGTTCCGCGTGGTTCGCCTGTCTCGCCAAGCCGGAAGGGCTTGAGGATCCCGTCAAGATCCTGGCGGGCGAAAAAATCACCGAGCTTGAACTGCCCGAATTCATGGCGAGCGAGGCGGTGAAGATCCCCGCCGACGGCATCCTCCGCATCGTCAGACCCATCCCCGATCCGGAAGATCCCGCGAAGACGAAATACCTCATCCTCGCCGAGGTGAAAATTCCCGAAAGCGTCCGCGAGGCGCTGATCCTGCTCGATCCCTTGACCGAACCCGAAGGCGATCTTCTTTTCCGCGCCAAGGTGCAGGATCTCGCCAAATTCAAGGGAGGCGACCGGCTTTACATCAACCTCAGCAATACGAACATCCGCGTCCGGCTGGGCAAGACGACCGTGCCCGTCGCGCCGGGGCAGGCGAACATCTACGAGTGCCCGAAGCTCGCCGATCCGCGGAACATGCCGATCATGTATGAGTTCTACCACCCCGTGCGCAAGGAATGGAAAATCCTGACCGCCTCCACCATCGTGCTGCGCCCCACGCGCCGGCAGATCTACGTGTTCAACAACGGCAGCCGGATCGGCAACATCAGGAAACACGGGATCATCTTCCCCCTGCCGGTAGCCGATCCGCCATGATCCCGGAATCCGCGGTTGCAATTGGGGGGCGGATGCGGCGTTGAAATGATGAGATAGGGGATCACCTTACCGCGAATACGCGGGCGGCCATCGCCGCCGAGGGGCTACTTTTTCACTCCGGTGAGACGGTAGAAGGTCTTATTGACCGCCGTGGTGTGGGTGGCGGTGTGGGTGACGGTCTCGATATCGCCAACCCCCTTTTCCCCGCCCTCCGGTCTGGCCACCGGCTCTTTCAACGGCCTTCACCCAAAAAGCAAATTCCTGCATTTCATGGCAAAGGCGGACATCGGCAGCCTTGAAGCCTTCAAGGCCAAGGTGAAGTCATGCGATCTGCGCATGGAAGGCCCCGTCCTCCACTACCAGACCGTGTACGGCGACAAGATGACCTTCGACAGCAGCTATCAGGCGATCCCCACGATCAACGGGTAGCCGATCAACTACGCACCGCCAAAAGTGCTGGAGAGCCCCTTCCTCAATGCCGACTATGATCGCGGTGTGGTGACCATCCAAAAGGGCGAACGCAAGAAGGTCCTTGACTTCAATGACCTAAAATGAAGGGCAGAGTAATCCTTATGACACACACTTTCATTAACAGCTTAGCCGCATAATATTTTTTGAAGGAAACCTCCGCTCAGTTCGTATTTCAGAGCTCCCCAAGCTCGCGATTGCTAACACCCCATGCCGTACAAACTCACAAATCCACTGATTGACCCTTCTCCCATGAGGCAAAAGGCAAAGATTCTGCTGATCGCTTCGATCGGCAGCTTGGGAATATTCCCGTGTGCCATGGCTGAGAAATCCGCTGCTGCGATACCCGCCGGGGAGCCGGGGCACCGTTCGCACGTCGTGCCCTTCTTCGAGACCTACTGCATAAAATGCCACGGGCCTGAGAAGAGCAAAGGCAAGCTGACCTTGCACACCCTGGACGGCGATCTCGCCGCCGGCGGTGAGTTGGAACGCTGGGAGAATATCCTTGAGGTTCTGGAATATGGGGAGATGCCGCCCGAGGACGAGAAACAGCCGAGTGATGCCGAACGAGAGGCCGTGAAGGCATGGATCGACCAGGGAATGCGGGATCATGTGGCGAAAGCCGGCGAAGCCAAAGCCGCCCCGCTGGCACGGCGGCTGACCAACTTCGAGTATCAAAACACCATGCGTGATCTGCTCGGCATCGATCTCGAACTCATCAAAGACCTCCCGCAGGATCCTGAAAAGCCCTACCATTTCAACAACAGCGCGGAATTCATGCTGCTCGGGCCGGAGCAGCTTGACCGCTACCTGAAAGCCGCCCGCCGCGCCTTGGCCAGTGCCATCGTCGATCCTGAAAAGCCCAAAGTCCACCGGCAGACATGGACTTTCGAACCGAAGGGGCCTGCTTTCGCCTCGATGCAGCCGGATGAAATCGGCGTTTACGAAGGTGGCCGCGGCAGCATTTCCTCCGGCGTTGTCCTCAAATCATGGCCTGAGACCGGTGAATACCGTATCCGTGTCAAAGCCGCGGCCATCCTGCCACCGGGCTATGAGGAAGTGCCACTTCGCATTGTCATGGGCAGCCATCTGCGCAGTGACGCCGGCACGGGAGACTATACCCAGGTCGGTACGGTGCATTTGACAAACAGGGTCGATGACTTGAAGGAATTTGAATTCCGCGGGCGCATCGAGAACCACCCGATCCAGGTGGGGCAGGTGTTGAAAAATGGCCAGGCGCCGTCCACCCGCCACATCTATCCGCAGAACCTTTTCGACAACGGCCAGCTCAATGACAACCGCGTCAACCACTTGGACACCGCATGGCAACACAAGGTGCCACGGGTGGTGGTGCGTTCGATCGAGTTCGAGTCCCCCGTGATCGATGTATGGCCGCCGGAGCACCACACCCGCATCCTCCCGGATTCATCGCTGCGCTCCGCTGATCCGGATGAATACATACGCGGGGTCTTGGAACGCTTCATCACCCGCGCCTACCGCCGCCCGGCGAGCCAGGAGGAAAGGGAGCGCTTTTTCAAAATCTACAAGATGCTTGAGCCGGAGTTCGATTCGCTCGAAGCGACGATGCGCGAGACGCTTTCAATGGTGCTCGTCTCACCGCAATTTCTCTACCACACCGTGGCGGCGGACGGGCTGACCACGCCCGGCTACGAACTCGCCTCACGGCTTTCCTATTTCCTCTGGGGCAGCCTCCCGGATCAGGAACTTCTCGGCTTGGCCGCACAAAACAAACTCGATGATCCTGCGGTGATCGAAGCGCAGGCGCGCCGCATGCTCGCTGACGATCGCGCCCAGGATTTTGTGAGAAATTTCACGATGCAATGGCTCAGCATCGAGAAAACGAAAGCCGTCAATATCAACCGCAATCTCTTTCCGCGCTTTCTGTTCCTCGTGCCGAACGGAGAGCGCACCGGCCAGGAGGTGCTGTTCCGCCCGACCATCCGCGACTACATGATCGATGAAACGGTGGGCTTCATCGGCGAGTTGATCCGCAGTAATGCCAGCGTGCTCAACATCGTCGATTCCGGCTTCGCATGGCTCAATGAACCGCTCGCCGCGCACTACGGGGTCGATGGCGTGCAGGGCTTGAAATTCCGCGCCGTTCCCCTTGCTCCTGACTCTCCCATTGGTGGCTTGCCCACGCAGGGATCGGTGCTCGTCGGCAATGGCACAGGTTCCGCGCCGCATCCGATTTACCGCGCCGTCTGGCTGCGCGAGGCGATACTCGGCGACGAGGTCGCGCCGCCGCCCGCCGAGGTACCCGCCCTTTCCGATACCGCGGGCGAGGAAGCCGAAAACGCCACCACCATCAAGGACATGCTGGCCCGGCACCGCAACGTGGAATCCTGCGCCGACTGCCACGTGCGCCTCGATCCGTGGGGCATTCCCTTCGAGGAATACAACGCCATCGGCCAGTTTCAGCCGAAGATTCCGAAAAACGGAGCCAGCGTGCGCAAATTCCATGCGGGAATCGATCGCACGCTCGAAGGTTACCGCAAATATCTTGAAACCGTGAACACCCAGCCCGTCGATTCCGTCGCCCGCGTCCCCAATGGCCCGGAAGTGAAAGGCATGAGGGATCTGAAGGATTACCTGCTGAAAGATCGTAAAGAGAAAGTCGCACAAAACGTCATCCGCCGCCTGCTTACTTACGGCATTGGACGCGCGCTCACTTATCACGACCGCTATGCCGTCGAAGATCTTCTCAAGCAATCCAAGCAAAACGACCACCGCTTCCAGGACATGATCCTCACCGTCTGCCGCAGCGAACATTTCCGAACACCCATCACAACCCCGAAAAAATGACCATGAAATCCCATCACATGAACCGGCGCGATGTCCTGCGTGGCGGCGGCATCGCCCTCGCCCTGCCCTTCCTCAACAGCATGAGCTGGGCCGCCGGCCTGACCGCGAAAAAGCAGCAACCGAAGCGTATGATGATCAGCTACATCGCCTACGGTGTCTATGATCCGAATATGCCCAACGGGAAATCCCACGAATGGAGCTGGTATCCGCGTCATGATTCCGGCCCCATCACTTTGAACAAGGCCTCCGCCCCGTTTGAATCGGTCAAGGACTCCCTCACTTACCTCCGCGGCCTCGACCACCCCGGTGGCTACGGGCTCGGCGGACACAGCAGCGGCGATGTTTTCGCCACCGGCGCCGACATGTCCGGCCTGGAGAAAACCAACAACATTTCCGTCGACCAGCTCGCCGCCAAGGTCAACGGCCACCACACCCGCTACGCTTCCCTTGTGCTCGGCAGCGAGGGCGGCACCGGATCGTATGGCATGTCGAAAACCCTCTCCCATTACGGCCCTGGCCAGCCCATCCCCACGCTCGAAAAGCCGCAGGAAATATTCAACCGCCTGTTCCGCCCCTACGCCGGCAAAAGCGTGGACGATGTGCGCGCCCGACTGAAACGCGAGGCCAGCGTGCTCGACCTGATGATGGAAAACTACCAGTCCTTGCACGGCAAACTCGGAGCCGAAGACCGCCAGAAAATGGAAGAATATCTCGATTCCGTCCGCGGCATCGAGCAACGCGTCGAACGCACCAGCAAATGGACCCATGAGGAATTGCCGAAGATCGACACCAAAGGGCTCAACCTCGAAGCCAGCTACGAACAGCCGAGCGAATACATCCGCTGCATGTACGATCTCATCTACCTCGCCTTCCAGACCGATTCCACACGCTTCGCCACCTTCCTGACCGAAAGCGAGCACTCCACCGGCAACCTCGTCGGCAATTTCGCAAACAAGATCCTCGGCTACTCCGGAGCCACCCACGACATCGCCCACAAGCGCCCGGAAGGTGCCTCCGGCGAATGGGAAAAATGGCGCGCCGAGCAGCACGCCTACTTCCTCAAGCGGCTCCGCGACACCCCCGAAGGCGATGGCAACATGCTCGATACCACCGTCGTCCTCTGGGGCTCCGCCCATCCTCACGGCTCGCACGGCACGAAGGATTACCCCATCCAGATCGCCGGCGGCAACAAGCTTGGTTTCAAGCACGGCAACCTGCATAACTTCGAGGGCGAGCGCAAGAAGCCGCTCTCCAACCTGTTCGTCTCCATGCTCAATGCCGTGGACGCCCCCGTCGAAAAATTCGCCGACAGTACCGGCGAACTGACCGAAATCCTCGCCTAGCATCATGCCGCATCTGTTTCACCGGTTCCTGATAACGCTCTGCCTGCTGATCCCTGTTGCCTTGGCACAGGAAAAAGTTCCGCAGGTTCTGTTCCTCGGCGACCAGGTGCATGGTGCCATCGTCCAGGCAGCGGCAAAGGAACTCGGCGGCAAAGTCCGCATCCATTTTCCGCCGGTCGGCACCGCCAACGACAGCGGCACCGCCCTCGCGAAAATCGATTCATTGCTCGGAGAAACAAAGTGGGACATCATCTACTTCAACTTCGGCATCGGCGATTTGTTTTACAAGGATCCCGCAACCCGCGAGATCCGCATCATGACCAAGGACGCCGGCGGTGTGCGCGTTTCCACGCCCGAACAATATGAGAAGAACCTCGACGCATTGGTGCAACGGCTAAAGACGACCAACGCCAGATTGATCTGGGGCAGCACCACACCTATGGCCAAAGCCAACAACCTCTTCGATGCAAATTCAGAAATAGAATACAACACCATCGCCGCCAGCGTGATGGCGAAACACAAAGTCCCCGTGCTCGATCTTCACGGCCATGTCATGGCACAGTTTAAGGCAGAGGACAAACATCCGCCCTACGCCCAATACGCGAAGGAATTGGAAAAGCGCGGCCAGTCGCTCCATGCGCCGTTGGTTCGCGCCCTCCAGTCTGTCATGCTCAAACGTAAATAAAATGATATGAGTCATCGGCCCAATGCTTGCTCTCCTTTCAGCGCTATCATTCAATCTCCCAGACAATTTGCGTGATCTTTTGATTGAACTTGGGGCTGGTAGGGGTAGAAAGGGGGCGTGAGCAAGAGATTTTTATGTGCTTGGGCGGGTTCCGGATCGAAACCGGCGGTGTATCACTGCGTGACGCGTTGCGTCGGGCGTTCCTATTTGTTGGGGGATGAAGAGAAGGAGAAATTCCGGGTTTTCATGCGCATGCAGGAGAATTTCAGCGGCTGCCGGGTGCTTTCCTACTGCGTGATGTCCAATCACATCCACATTTTGCTGGAGGTTCCACCCATGCCGGAGGGCGGGATTTCGGACGCGGAGCTGCTCAAGAGGCTTTCCGCCGTCTGGTCGGAGGGGGCGGTGGAGCAGGTGGCGCGGGAGCTTGCGGGTGCGAGGGAGGAGGGGGATGCGGAGCTGGCGGCGGTGATCCACGCCCGTTTCACCTACCGGATGCACAACCTCAGCGAGTATATGAAGACGGTTTTGCACCGTTTCAGTTGCTGGTTCAACCGCACGCACAGCCGCACCGGCACCTTGTGGGAGGAGCGGTTCAAGAGCGTGATCGTGGAGAGCGGCGTGGCCGCGCGGACGATGGCGGCTTACATTGACTTGAATCCGGTACGGGCGGGAATGGTGGAAGATCCGGCGGAGTATCGCTGGAGCAGCTACGGCGAGGCGGTGGGTGGCGGGGGCAAGGGGAATGGCAAGAAGGCGCGTGAGGGCTTGGTGCGGGCGTGCATGGGTCACGAGGGCGCGGGCTTTGATGCGGCGCGGTGGAAGGAGGACTCACGGATTTACCGGCGGGCGCTGGGGCTGGCGCTGGGGCGGAAAACTTCAAATTTCAAATTTCAAACTTCAAGCAAGAGGAAGACTTCGGTGACGAAGAACGAGGCGGAGATGCTGGCCTCGGAGGATAACGAGACAGTGCTTCCGGATCTGGGAATGGCGAAGATGTTAAGGATGCGCGTGAGGTATTTCACGGACGGGGCGGTGATCGGGAGCAAGGAGTTTGTGAACGAGGCGTTCGCGGGGGCGCGGGAGAGGTTTACGGAAAGGAGGAAGGATGGCGCGCGGCGGATGCGGGGGAGCGGCGCGGCGGCGAAGGGGACGCTTTGGAGTATTCGGGATCTGCGGGTGGGTGTGGGGTAGGGGTTGCAGGTATGTGACCGGATTCCGAATCCAAATCATTGAAGCTTGAAAGTTCCTGTCGCTGGTCGCGTTTCAAGAATGAAGCGGCTTGGCATAACTTTCGGAATCATGGGACAGATCATCGCGCGGCTCATCGCTTGGCTTGCCGGGAAGGTGGTGATCTATGCCCTCATCCTAGGCATCCTGCTGGCGATATTCGTGATCAAGGTCGTGCCGCCGATGGTGGTGCGCTACCATGAGAAGGAGCTGGAGTAGGCGATCGCGGAACTCAGCGAGAGCAATACGGTCGGCGGCGGTGCCGGGCAGGTCACGCTTTCGACGCGGGAGGACGCGACTGAGGAGCTCTCCGTGGTGGAGATCCCGGCGGGGAAGTCGATGGTTTTCCGTCCGCACTATCTCGTCGCGGTGTCGCATCCGTGCGGCACGCCGCCGCGCATCCGCTCACGCTGGGTGTTCGGGAAACTCCACGCCTGGGTGAACCTCCGTTTCCGCTATCTCATCATCGAGGGGGCTGCGAAACTGGTGTTTTCCGCGCAGCGCGGGGTGCAGGTGGAGGAGGTGCTGCCGGAACTCCCGGGCCGCCGGGTGAACAACCACCTCACCGCCGCCTTCAGCTTGCATGTGAGCCATTCGCCGAAGCGCGCGGAGACCTTCGTTGCCTATCTCCGCGGGAAAAACGCCCTGTTCGATGATTTTTTCCGGGGCTCCGGCCACGTGATCCAGCAGCAGGTGACCGGCACGAAACGCAACCCCGTCGCTAGGATGTGGGAAAGCGTCTTCGGCGTGATCGGGAAGGTTTTCGGGATTTAGGATGGAATGTTTGACAGGCGCCGGCATGTCGCGACGTTCTCTGCTCCACACCGAAAGGTGTTAGCGATCTTTGCCATGAAGCCGATACTCCTAATCCTCGCCGCCACTCTTCCGGTGGCAACCGCCGCCCCCGACGGGAAGCAGCTTTTCACCATGAACTGCTCCGCCTGCCACCTGCTCGACCAGATGGTGGTTGGCCCCTCGCTGGTGGAGATGCGGGGCATTTACGATGGGAAGCCAGATGAGTTCGTGAAATGGTCGATCGCCCCGCAGAAAAAGCGCCCCGGCGCGATCGATATGCCCTCGATGGTTCACGTCGGCGAGGAGGGGCTGCGGGCGATCTATGCGCACGTGATGGAGGTTTCGAAAGGCGCGGTGGAGAAAAAGGCGGAGAAAGGCGATCCCTACGCCGCTTCCCCGACACAGGCGGCCCGCCCGCAGGTGATGCGCATTTTTATGCCCGACGCTAGCCCGGCCTCCATCGCGGTGGCACTCGATGACATCAACTCGCTCTGTTGGGACGCAGGGAGCAGCCGCCTGCGCTACGCGTGGACGGGCGGGTTCATCGATGGTTTCCCCTACTGGAAGGGTAATGGAAACGGGCTTGCCAAGCTGTTAGGGCCGGTTCGGTACACCGAGGAGACCTCACCCTTTGGCGCGGATGCGGAGGTGAAATTCCTTGGCTACAGGCTGGAGGGCGGGCTGCCCGTTTTTCGCTATACGGTCGCCGGACGGATGGTGACGGAGTCTTACGCGCCGGTTGCGGAGGGTATGGGTTTTGTTAGGTCGTTCACTGTAGTGACGCCCGAGCCTCTGGTTCTCGATTTCCCGGAGCAGAGCGGCGTCACCGTTGCCGCTGACAAGGGCAAGCTTGAAGGCGGCAAACTCGCTCTTACACCGGCCGAAGCCGCCGCATTCACACTTACTTTTTCCCTGAAATGAAAACCACCGCCTTTCTCGCCTGGATCACGCTCGGAACCGCCGCCTTCGGATGGACGGAGCATTTCACCTTCGAAAACGTCGCGACCCCGCCGGGCATGGATCCTCAGGTCGGAGGGATGGATCGGATGCCGGACGGGCGCATCGCCGTCGCGTTCCATCGCGGCGAGGTGATGTTTTTCAATCCCGCCGACGGTTCGTGGAGCCTGTTCGCGACCGGTTTGCAGGAGCCGCTGGGGATGTTGGTGGAAAGCGCCGACAGCGTGCTCGTGATGCAGCGAGCCGAGCTGACGCGGCTGAAGGATACCGATGGCGACGGCACCGCCGACGAGTATGAAACCGTGTTCGACGATTTCGGGATGTCGGGGAACTACCATGAGTTCAACTACGGCCCGGCGAGGGATGCGGAGGGGAACCTTTACATCGTGCTCGGCATCGCCTCGAACGGCGCGGCCATGGGGCCGGAGATCCGCGGCGAGTTCTCGGAGATCGGCCAAGTGGACTTCGAGGGGATGATCAACCGCGCGAACTGGGGCAAAAATAAGAATGCCGCCGGCCGGATGTATGCCCGCGTGAAATGGCGCGGCTGGGTGCTGAAACTCTCGCCCGATGGCAAAACGATGGAGCCCTACGCCAGCGGTTTCCGTTCGCCGAACGGGATCGGCTTCGACGCGAAAGGCCGGCTGCTCATCACTGACAACCAGGGCGACTGGCGGCCGACCAGTCCATTGTATGATGTCAAGAAAGACGGTTTCTACGGCCATCCCGCCTCGTTGGTTTGGAAAAAAGGCTGGGACGGCGGCGATCCGCGTCTCATGGATGTGGCCAAGCTCGACGCGATGCAGGTTCCCGCAGCCGGATTTTTCCCGCAGGGCGAACTCGCGAACTCGCCGACCTGGCCGGTGATCATCCCCGGGAAAGGATTTCCCGAAGGCATGGCCGGGCAAACCGTGATCGGCGAGATGAACCAGCCGAACCTCGTCCGCGTGCTCGATGACGAGGTGGACGGGGTTTTCCAAACGGCGCTCCTGCCCATGTTCGACGGGTCGCCGCTGGGTCTCGGTAACAACCGCATGGTGTTCGGCGAGGACGGCTCGATGTATGTCGGCAAAACCGCTCTCTCATGGGCCGGCTCCAAGGGCATCACGCGCGTGAAATGGAATGGCAAACCCTTCCTTTCTCTCGATAGGATCAAGGCGTTGCCAGCAGGTTTCGCCCTGCGCTTCAGCCAGCCGCTCGACGCAGGGACGCTCAAAACCCTTACCGTGAAGCGCCACACCTACGATTACCTCCAGGCATACGGCGCTCCGAAGAAGGACGAGAAGCTCCTAGAGATCGTCGGAGCCACGCTTTCCGGAGACGGTATGACAGTGACCCTGGATGTCGGTGCGCTGAAGGAAAAGTATCTGCACCTCATCGATATGACCGGGCTGCGCGCGAAGGACGGTGGCAAGGTTCTCGGTAAGAAGGCGTGGTATCACGTCGTCAAAGCTCCCCACTGAGGATCAGAACCACGCCAAAAACCCTGAGGCGACGAGGATCGATTCCTCGCGGGATCTCGCCTGGCGTTTGCCGCCGGTGACATCGGGAAAGACGGCTTCGTGCCGAGGTTCTGCGGCTCTTGGAAGGCGGGTGTCGTCGCGCACGCCTGCGAGAAGGAGGCTAAGGAGCGGTGATGCTCTGTGAAATGGAATCATTGGCGGGGCGCTGGTCGGTCTGTCCGCCGGAGAGCCGCACGCCGCCCCGGATGTTCAAGCTTTCGCTGCCGCTGACCGGCACGCTGATCACGCGGGTTTTGCCGGGGGCGAGCGTGGTGATGTTGGCGTTGGTGGTGACACCGTTCACGTTCACGGAGACGCCGACGTTGACGAGGGTTTCCGTGCCGAGGTTCTGCACGAGCACCTGCGCCTGGTTTCCCTGCTGGGTGTTGACGGTGGTGATGGACGTGACCGCCGCGTCGTAAACGCCGCGCGTATTGCCGTTTAGGATACGCCACATGTCCGGGACGCCGCCGCCCGTCGCGGGATCTCCGCCCGGCGGCCCGACGTCCACGAGGGAGGAATTCACCGCGCTGAGGGCGGCGGTGTCGCTGAGATTTTGCGAACCGCCTCGGCTCATGGTCGCGGCGATTACTCCGGTGACGATGGGCGAGGAAAACGAGGTGCCGGTCACCGAGGCGGCCTGGTTTCCCGGATAAGCGGCGCTCACCGCGTAGCCCGGAGCGGCCAGCGCCACCTGGCTTCCCGTCGTGGAAAAAGCCAGCGGCTGGTTCCTCGCATCCACCGCACCGACAGCGATCGCCAACGGGCTGGCGGCGGGATGCATCACTCCTTCTGTGCCGGTGTTGCCCGCAGCGGCGATGACGATCACGCCGGCCTGCTGCGCGTAGGCGAGGGCGTTTTCCACCAGGCCGCTGCGACCGTTGCCGCCGAGCGAGATGTTGATCAGTTGAGCCCCGGCGTCCACCGCGGCGATGATCCCTTGGGCGATGAGAAAACTGTTCGAAGTGCCGTTGTCATCCGCGATCCGGACGGAGAGCGGAGTGGCTCCCGGCGCGATGCCGGGGGCGAGCGGGTTCGAGCTGAAAATGAGCGACGCGACGGCGGTGCCATGGGCGTTGAGGTCGGCGGCGTTCGCGGGCAGCGGGACGAGGTTGATGCGCTCGATGGTGTTGCGGAACGCGATGTGGTCGGCGATGCCCGTGTCGAGGATCGCGATTTTGATGCCTTTTCCCCAGAGCGAGTTGTCGCCCACCACGCCCAGCCACTCAAGTAGCCCGTTACCGAGCGGAGCCGCGCCCGCCTGCGGCCCGGTGCTGAAATCCGGGATATTGACCGGATAGATGAAACCCGTTTCCTCCGTGCCATCCAGCAGTGCGAGCAGGTCGTCCTCATTGCCGAAGCCGACGTGCAGGGCGTTGAGCTTGTCGAGCCGTCCTAGCAGGTTCACGCCGTCGCCAAGATTTGATAGAAAGGCATCGAGCGCGGCCTGATCCTTGAAAACGATGACGCGTTGGTTGGGTAGCGCGCCGTCGTTGATGGCGACCATGTCGAGTCGTCCGGTTTTTTCGCGCACACCGCGTTTGGTGACCGGAGCGCGATCCTGATGAGGATAGGATGCGGGTTTCGTGGCCTTAGCGGGAGCTTCCGGTTTCTGCGTGGCTTTGGAAATGGTGAACGTGGCGGCGAGATACGCGAAAAAGCCCACGCAGCCCAACAACGCGAGCATGGAGAGGCTTTTTACCGTATTGTTCCGTATTTTCACTCGCCCAATGAACACCGGATAGCGGGATTTGTCGCTCGCAGTTTTCATTGAAGGTTGCTACATCTAACGCAATTCACTTGCGTTAGTTACTTATGCGAATAAGTTGCGTTTATGTCCGTCGCGCAAGCCACGCCCCGCAACGCCCGCCCACCTTCCGCGATCATGCGCGACCTCTCCGCCGCGCTGATCCAGCAGATGTTTTACTGGGGGATGGATGCCGCTCATTCCGGCGGAAACGTTTTCGAGAAACGTGGATTTCGCAAAAGCGCATCGGCGGGGTTGAAGGGAACGAGCTGTTATTCGCTGCCGTGGCAAGGCGGGGGAATTTTCCTTCACGGCGCGTGCGTCGGCTGGTTCCCGCCTGAAAATGAAGGCGGGTTCCTTTTCATCAGGCCGTCGGGCAGGTGCCACATCTGGAAGGGCGGCGATCTCCCCGTGCCTGGAAAGTGGCCTCGCGATTTGCTCGCCCCGGTCAATCCGACCGATCACGTTTCCGCCTTCGCGCCCTTTCTCTCATGGCTGCTGGATCATGAGGAAACGATCCGGCGCGAGATGGGCGAAGCCTACCGCACGGCCTGCCACCGCAAATACCGCTCGCTGCCCAAAAGCAGTCCCTGGCTCGCACCCGCCGACGGCGAGGCATGGCTGCGGCTGTTTCTACAGGCACCTGTCCAGGCACCGCCCGCGAAGCGATTTCCCGCGAAAAACCATCCCACTAGATAACGCTCCTTCACCTCTGTCCTGCACAACGCCCTCTGCACCGCCCCCGAAGTCGCCGCCTTGCAATACGGCGGATCCTTCCCCATCCCTAGCTTCAATCCCAAAGAATCATTCAATGGATCCAATCTAACACAAAAATATGAACACCACCAAACTACCCGTCACCGTCCTCACCGGCTTCCTCGGCTCTGGCAAAACCACCCTCCTCAACCGCATCCTCACGGAAAATCACGGCCTCCGCATCGCCGTAATCGAAAATGAATTCGGCGAGGTCGGCATCGACCACGAACTCGTCATCAACGCCGATGAGGAAATCTTCGAAATGAACAACGGCTGCATCTGCTGCACCGTGCGCGGCGATCTCATTCGCATCATCGGCAGCCTCATGAAGCGCCGCGACCAGTTCGACCACATCCTCATCGAAACCACCGGCCTCGCCGATCCCGGCCCCGTCATCCAAACCTTCTTCGTCGATGATGAAATGAAAGACAAGCTCGCCCTCAACGCCATTGTAACCCTCGTCGATGCCCGCCACATCCCGCTTCACCTCGAATCCAGCGAGGAGGCGGTGAAACAAATCGCCTTCGCCGATTCCATCCTGCTCAACAAAACCGACCTCGTAACCCCCGCAGAACTCCACGCCCTCGAAGCCCGCATCAAAGCCATCAACGGCGTCGCCAAACTACAGCGCTGCCAAAACGCCAACATCCCCATCGACAGCGTACTCGACATCGGCGGCTTCAATCTCGACCGCGCCATCGGCATCGACCCGCGTTTTCTCGATCCCGAATACCCCTTCGAATGGGGCGGCATACTCGAAGTTTCCGCAGGCACCCTCACCTTCGAGGCCAATGAAAACCCCGACCCGTCCATGACCGCCGTCCTCATCCCGGTCAGCGCCACCGACGAAGAATCGCTCGCCCTCGCCCGCGAAATCGCCGTCCGCGCATTTTCCCACGATGCCATCGAAGCATCCTCCGGCAGCGCACTCACCGCAGATGGAACCCCCTACGACCTCATCCTCCAAGAAGGCACCATGAGCTGGACATGCAAAATCGAAACCACAGGCCCGCTCGCCATCTTCACCCAACACTACCCCGAAGAACTCGACCTGAAATTTCTCTCACAAACCGGCGAACTCCAGCCCGCCATCTCCGCATCCTACAAACCCGATCACAGCCACGACGAAACCGTCACATCCGTCGGCATCCAGGCCGATGGCGATTGCGATGAGAAAAAACTCAACACCTGGCTCTCCAAGCTTCTCCGCGAGCGCGGCACCGACATCTACCGCATGAAAGGCGTCTTCGCCATCAAGGGAAACCCCAACCGCTTCATCTTTCAGGGCGTCCACATGCTGCTCGATCCCGCCGATGGCGGCCCATGGGGAAACAAACCACGCCGCACCAGCCTCGTCTTCATCGGCCGCGATCTCGACCGCGCAGAACTCAACCAATCCTTCCGCAAATGCCTCGCCTAACCGAACCCGAAGAATTTGAGGAAATCGAAATCCGCTCCGCCGCAGACCTACTGCCCCTCGCATGGTCGGCAGATCTCCCCGACTACGCTCTCGATATCCGCTGGTCGCCCGACGGCACCTACCTCGCCGCCCTCCCCAGCACCGGCCAGCCGGAAATCCATCACCGCCAGGGAAATGAAGTCCTCGCCCTCCCATCCCACCGAGGCGGCAACGGCAGCCTCGCCTGGCACCCGGACGGCACCACCCTCGCCACCTTCGGCCAAGACGGCATCCTCCGCCTCCACCACATCGCCACCCACACCGCCCGCGAAATCCAGCTCCCCCGAGGCTGGGCCGAGCGCTGCGCATGGAATGCCGATGGCTCTCTCATCGCCGCCGCCGTCGGCAAAGCCGTCCACATCATCGATCCACACACCCTCGAAACCCTCCACCTCATCGACGACCACCGCTCCACCGTCACCGATCTCGCCTGGCACCCCACCCTCTTGAATCAACTCGCCACCGCCAGCGATGGCGGCGCACGCATGTGGCGGCTCGGAGAAACCAAACCCCACGCTCGCATCGACGATGGCATCGCCGCCGTGCTAACCACCTGGAGTCCCGATGGCCGCTGGGTCGTCACCAGCGACCAAACACCCTCCGTCCACCTCTTCGATATGAAAAAGCGCACCCCGCTCTTCATCCAGGGCTTCGAGACCAAGATCAAAGCCCTCGCCTGGCAAACCGGCGGCACGAAAAACCTCCCTTGGCTCGCCCTCGCCGGCAGCCCTGCCATCACCGTTTGGCCATGTTTCGGAAAAAACGGCCCGCGCGGTGCTACACCCATTCAACTCTACGGCCACCTCAAGGAAGTCACCACCCTAGATTTCCCCAAAGAAGGCCCCTACCTCGCCTCCGGCGCGCGCGATGGATTCGTCCTACTATGGCTCCCGCACCACTCCAACGGCCCCGCTTTCATTGCCCGAGAAGAAAACGAAATCACCGCCCTCCGCTGGTCCCCGGATGGCCTCAACCTCGCCTACGCCACCAACACCGGCCACCTCGCCATCCACTCTCTCACAACAAAAGACTAATCCCATGAAAAGACGCCACCTCCTACTATTCCCACTCATCGCCCTCTTCGCCGCCTGCAAACCCGCAGCCGACTCCGAATCCAACGCCGACTCCGGAAAAATCCGCATCCTCGCCACCTTCCTTCCCGTCCACGCCCACACCGCCTCCATCGCCGGTGACCGCGCCATCGTGGAATCCCTCATCTCAGGCGACACCGGCGCGCACGACTTCTCACCACGTCCTGCCGACATGCAGCGCATCGCCCAAGCCGATGTGCTTGTATTCAACGGTGCCGGCATGGAGCCATACCTCGACGACCTCATCAAACAGGCCGCCAAAAAAGACCTCAAAAAAGTCGATCTCTCCAAAGGCATCAAACTCCTCGAAAACACCGAAGCCCTCGATCACGATCACGATCACGATCACGATCACCATGACCACGGCGATCACAACCCCCACTTCTGGCTCGATCCCATCCTCGCCATCCAACAAGCCGAAACCCTCCGCGATGCCCTCATCGCCGCCGACCCGCAAGGAGCATCAACCTATCAGGAAAATGCCGCCAGCTACATCGCCAAGCTCCGTGAACTCGACACCGCTTTCCTGGAAATCCTCGGCCCGCTTCCATTCAAGAAACTCGTCACCTTCCACGACGCCTTTCCCTACCTAGCGAAACGCTATCAACTCGAAAACATCGGCTACATCTCACGCTTCCCCGAGCGCGATCCCGCACCCGCCGAACTCGCCGCCCTCATCGACCGCATTCGCGCCGCCGACGTAAAAATCCTCTTCGCGGAGACCGGCTACGAACCAGCCCTGCTCCAACGCGTCGCCACCGAAACCGGTGCCAAAGTCTCCACCCTTGACACCCTCGAAGTCGGCGAGCTCGGCCCCGACGCCTATCTCAACGGCATGAGGAAAAATCTCGAAACCCTCCGCACCGCCTTCGCCGAATGACCAGCACCTCACCACTGCTAGAAACTCGATCTCTCACCCTGCGCTACGGCACCCGCGAGGTGCTGGAAGACTTCTCCTGCACCGTCGAGCGCGGCGAGCTATTAGGAATTTCCGGCCCTAACGGTGCCGGGAAATCCACCCTACTCAAGGCCATCCTCGGCATCCACCGCCAGAGCTGCGGCACCATCCACCGCCACCCGCTCGCCAAACGTCCCGGCTACGTCCCCCAGCACGCACCCATCGATAAGAACTTCCCGCTCACCGCCTCCGAGTTCCTCGCCATCAACGCCCACACCCGCATCCCATGGATCGGCGGCATCCCGCGCAAACTCCGCCACGGCATCTGCGGGAAACTCGATTGCCTAGAAATCGCCCACCTCGCCCACCGCCCGCTCGGCGCCCTCTCCGGCGGCGAACTCCAGCGCGTCCGCATCGCCGCCGCCCTGCTCAATGATCCCGCCTTGCTCTTGTTAGACGAACCCTCCAGCCACCTCGACCCCACCGCCGCCGCCAGCCTGAAAAAACTCCTGCTCCACCTCCACAGCGAACACTCACTCACCCTCATCGTCGTCTCCCACGCCGAGTCCTTCCTCGACGGACTCGCCACCCGCCGCATTTCCCTCGAAGCCGTGGCTGGGACTTGCAGTCCCAGTCCGTCGTGGGGACATCCTGTCCCCACTCATTCCCTCACCTCATCAGCCGGATAGGAACCCATGGATCTCACCGACCTGCTCCGCTACGACTTCATGCGCTACGCGCTGATCTCCGGACTCTTACTCGGCCCCACCTGCGCCATCCTTGGCGTCTTCGTGAACCTGCGCGGCATGGCCTTTTTCAGCGACGCACTCGCCCATTCCGCTCTAACCGGAGTCGCCCTGGGATTCATGATCGATTCCGCCACCGGTTGGAAACTCGATCCCACAATTTATGTTCTGATTTTTTCCTGCCTCCTCGCGCTCGGCATGGGATGGCTTTCCCAGCGCACACCTCTCGCGCGGGATACCATCACCGCGTTCACCTTCACCGGCAGCGTCGCCCTAGGGGTTATCCTCATCTCCATGCTTGGTAAGCACCGTATGCTTGAGGGCTTGCTCTTCGGCAGCATCTACTCCAACGGCCCCGCAGACATTACCCGCCAAGCCATCCTTGCTGTCATCGTCCTCATCTTCTTCCTCACCCAGCTCCGTCCACTCACCCTCGCCACCCTCGATCCCGAACTCGCCCGCGCCCGTGGCATACGTCCCGCATTGCTCCATTACGCCTTCTCCCTGCTCGTCGCCGCCGCAGTTGCTGTTGGCCTAAAAATGCTCGGAGCACTCCTGCTCAGCGCACTCATCGTCATCCCCGCCGCCGCCGCCCGCATCGCCACCACCAGCTTCCGCAGTCTCATCGCACTAGCACTTCTGTTAGGTATCCTTATTCCCCCCATCGGCATCACCGCCTCCGCCACCCTCAATCTCCCCACTGGTCCCGCCATCGTCCTCGTCCACATCGCCGTCCTTGCAATCTGCCAAGTCCTTCATCTCCTGTTTCCAAAGAAGTCCTCATCATGACACCCTCCCCAGAACGCATCCCCATCCTCATCGTCGCCGGTTTCCTTGGAGCCGGAAAGACCACCTTCATCCGTGATCTCATCCCGCGTCTGGCGCAAGGCCCGCGCGCGCCCTACGTGATCCTCAATGACTTCCTCAATGCCGCCATCGATGCCCACACTCTCAAAGGACTCGGTGCAGAAATCAGCACCCTCGCCGCAGGCTGCGTATGCTGCGAAGATCCCGGCAGCCTCATCCGGGCGATTCTTCGAGTTCCCGTTTCCATCCGCCCGCTCATCATCATCGAGGCGAACGGCACTACAGATCCCTATTCCCTCATCGAGACCCTCACCCTCACCCCGGAGCTGCGCGACCGCATCGGCCCCATCCTCCAGGCCACCGTGGTTAACGAAGCCCGCTGGGGGAAACGCTTGCTGCCCGGCGACAAGCGCACCGAGCGCGCCCAGGTCAGCACCGCCAGCGCCATCCTCACCAACCGCGGCGAGCGCGCCAGCGACAGGCAGAAGCGGAAACTCCGCGATGACCTTGCCATACTCAACCCCCGCGCCCCCCGCATGGAGACGGAAAGTTTCATCGATCTCCTGCTCCGCGAAAGCGCCTCCGAAACCCTCCCCGCGCCGGATGGCTCCGATCCCATCCCCCACTCGCACCACCACGTCGCCGTCAGCCTCACCCCGCCCGAAATGTCCGAAGAACGCCTCCGCGCTTGGCTCCATTCCCTCCCGCGCGACATCCTCCGCGTCAAAGGCCTCGTCCGCATCTCCGAGGAGGAAATGTGCTACTTCAGCCGCACCGACGACCCCTTCGAATCCCCCCGCATCATCAAGGTCAGCGTCCAGGAAGGCATGAACCCCGCCGTCGTCTTCATCGGCACCGGCCTGCGCGAGGATTACCTCCGCGCAAGCTTCCAATCCACGGAAACCGCGCCGGCTTTCCGCCTCTACTAACCACGCACTGCAAAGCAACCGAACAACCCATGCAAACCGCCCGCAAACTCCCCGTCACCGTCCTTTCTGGCTTTCTCGGATCGGGAAAAACCACGCTGCTCAACCACATCCTCCGCAACCGCGAGGGCAAAAAGGTGGCCGTCATCGTCAACGACATGTCCGAGGTCAACATCGACGCCGACCTTGTTAGAAATGGCGACGCCGCGCTCTCCCACACCGAGGAAAAAATGATCGAGATGTCCAACGGCTGCATCTGCTGCACCCTGCGCGAGGACTTGCTCAAGGAGGTAGGCAATCTCGCCCGCGAGGGGCGCTTCGACCACCTCGTCATCGAGTCCACCGGCGTTTCCGAACCGATGCCCGTCGCCGAGACTTTCACCTTCACCGACGAGACCGGAAACTCCCTCTCGGATGTTTCCTTCATTGATACGATGGTCACCGTAGTTGATGCGCCGAACTTCCTCCGCGACTACTCCACCACCGAGAAGCTCGACGACCGCGGCCAGGCCGTCGGCGAGGAGGACGAGCGCACCATCGTCGATCTGCTCAACGACCAGATCGACTTCGCCGACGTGATCCTCGTCAACAAGACCGATCTCGTTTCCGAGGAGGAACGCAAGACCGTCCACGGCATGATCCGCGCCCTCAACCCGCAGGCGGTGATCCACGACACCGTCGAGTCGCAGGTGCCGCTCGACAAGGTGATCGGTACCGGCCTCTACGATGTGAAGCGCGCGGCGAAACACGAAGGCTGGCTGGATTCGCTCGTCGAGCACACGCCGGAGACCGAGGAATACGGCATCTCGAATTTCATTTACGAGCGCCGCGTCCCGTTCCACCCGCAGCGTTTTTATGACTGCCTTCAGAAAGAGTGGCCGGGCGTGATCCGCTCCAAGGGGATTTTCTGGCTCGCCACCCGCCTGAAATATGCGGGCTTCTGGTCGCAGGCGGGGGCCGTCACCCGCCACCAGTGCGCCGGCCATTTCTGGGCCGCCGTCCCCCGCGAGCACTGGCCGGAAGACCACGCCCACATCGACCGCGTATGGAAAGGCAACAACGGCGATTGCCGCCAGGAGATCGTCCTCATCGGGCGCAACATGGATCGCGAAGCCCTCACCGCCATGTTCGATTTCTGCCTACTCACCCGTGCGGAACTCGAGTCCGATGCGGCGCTCTGGCCGGACGAATTCCCCGATCCCTTCCCGAAATGGGAAATGGGGGTGAAGGCGTTCTGAGCGTGAAGCCGCTTTCGATGCATTTCTTCAAACCCGATTGGCGTGGAATGTTCCCAGCTTGCATCAGCCATCATCATATGATTCGCTGCTGGCAGTGCCGCGGCGAGAACTCAAATACCCTCACCAGATCATCGGATGGCTCGAAGAGTGGGGACGAGCGCTCTCCGAGCCAGGCTCCATGACCTTGATCGGGTCCGCCGGACTTCTCTGGCACATCGCCCGCATCGGTCGTGACGATCCGCTGCCCGAAAACAGCATGGATGCCGATCCAGTGACGGAAAGCGAAGCGGTGGCGGAGCTAGCCTATGACTGCCTCATCGGCAGCGAGTTCGAGCGAAGGCATGGATGGCATGTGAATCTCATGCCCGGCATGGTGCTGGATCACTTGCCGCCAGGGTGGCGGGATAGAGCCTGCTCGGAAACCTACGGGATGCTGACCCTGGTCGTGCCTGCGCCCGCAGACCTCCTGGCGCCAAAATTGCGGCGGAACGAACCCCGTGACCGCCAACACGAACAGCTCGCCCGCCACCTTGGACTGATATGACACCGGAGACAGAGATCACGCAAGCCCGTTGGCCATTGCTCATCCATGACCAAGCACGGCTGGAATACACCCGCCTGCTCTGGAAACGATCCCACGTTCGAAAGCGCTTGCTCGCTCACTGGGCGGATCCGCGCCATCCCTACGCGGAACGGTTTTCAGAGCAATACATGCCTTATGTCGTCAAATTGCTCGAGGCTTCCCCTGCTGATGACCACGCGCTTGACACTGCCCTTCGCGAGCAAGGTCTCAGCCTGCGGGTGATTGTGCGGGAGATTCCACCGGTGTTCGGTTCCTTTTACTGAATTCTTTATTTCAGGATCAATGGCGGTCAATCTTTACCCAATGACTGAGTGATTTTACGCGATGATTGAGTAAATCCTGTTTTTCCCAACCTCCACTCCGCGTCCTTCGCGACCCCTGTCCGCCGTAGCTTCAGCGGAGGAGGATCTGCGGCTCTGCGGTGAAAAATCACATCCAGCCGCAGCGAGCCGTCCAAACGAAAAAACCGCGCCGGGAATTCCGTGCGCGGTTTTTTGATGAGGGGCGGCTTTCAGTCGTGGCAGTGGCAACTGTTCTCGCAGCAGCCGTCTCCGGATTTGTGGCCGTTGGCGCAGGCTTCGCTGCAATAGTCCTTGCCGCTTTTCTCGACGTGGTGGCCTTCGCGGACTTCGCATTTGCAGTCGGGGCAGGCGCAGGAAATGGCGGAGTTCTTCGCCGCCCTCTCCGACACCACCCGGCTGCGGCTCATTTCCCTGCTCGCCGCCGAGGAATGTTGCGTCTGCGATCACGCCGCCCAGCTCGACATGACCGTATCCGCCATTTCCCACCAGTTCCGCACCTTGCGCGCCGCCCACCTGGTCAGCTACCGCAAGCTGGGCCGGCAGGTGTTTTACCAATTGCATGACCACACGTCGTAGCACTTTACCGCACCGTGCAGGAGTACCTCGCGGAGTAGGTTTTCGTGCCCGTAGCATTTGTTCATCCTATCAATCATCCATGGAATTAATCCTTGCATTTTGTAAATTACATTTTTAAAATGCAAGGATGATTCATCGGCGTATTCAACAGGAACTTGATCTGGCCTTGTCGCGGCAGGCTTCGGTCGCGTTGTTGGGGCCGCGGCAGGTGGGAAAAACGACGCTGGCGCTGGAGGTCGCGGCTTCGCGTCCGAACGTTTATCTGGATCTGGAAAACCCGATGGATCGCACGAAGCTCGCGGAGCCGGAATTGTTTTTTGCGCGGCATCAGGACGAGTTGGTGATTTTGGATGAGATCCACCGCGCGCCGGATCTGTTCATGGTGTTGCGCGGGGTGATCGACAAGGGTCGCAGGGCCGGTCGGCGCACCGGCCGGTTTCTCATGCTGGGTTCGGCGGCCATCGAGCTGATGCGCCAGAGCGAGACCCTCGCGGGCAGGATCGCATTTGTGGACATGGGGCCGCTGGATGTCCTGGAGGCCGGGAATCAATCCACCGAAACCCTCTGGCTGCGCGGCGGTTTCCCCGACAGTTTTCTCGCGGACGATGATTCGCTGAGCATGGCGTTGCGGCGGGATTTCATCCGCACGTATCTGGAGCGGGATGTGCCGATGTTTGGGCCGCGCATTCCGGCGGAGACGCTGGGGAGGTTCTGGACGATGCTCGCCCACTCCCAGGGCTGCTTGCTCAACGCCTCGAAGTTCGCCGCCAACCTCGGTGTAAGCGCCCCGACGGTGACAAGCTACCTGGGGCTGCTCTCGGATCTGCTGCTGGTGCGTCGGCTGCCGCCTTACCACCGCAACGTGGGCAAGCGCCTCGTGAAATCGCCCAAAACGTATGTGCGCGACAGCGGGCTGCTGCACGCCCTGCTCGGCATCGCGGATGTGGATACGCTGCTCGGCCATCCGGTGGTCGGCGCAAGCTGGGAGGGCATGGTCATCGAGAACCTCATCGCCGCCGCCCCGGCCGGCGCACAGGCTTATTTTTACCGGACAGCCGCGGGCGCGGAAATCGACCTGGTGCTGGATCTTGGCGGCAGGCACGGAGTCTGGGCATTTGAAATCAGGCGCAACCCGGCGCAGGGTCTTCGGAAGGGAAACCACCACGCCCTGGCTGACATCGCCCCGAAGCGCTCGTTTCTCATTCACGGAGGCAGCGACCGTTTCCCGCTCACACGCGACACCGAGGCCATCGGCCTGCTAGAACTTGCCAGGGAACTCGCCGCGCTCGATTGAAGGGTTTTCCGAAAATTTCACCGCTGGAAAAATCCCGGCGCAGCCTCATCTTCCCGCCCACATGCCGTTCCGTCTTTCCAGCGAATACAATCCCCAGGGCGACCCGCATCGAAGACCGCCCGCAAAGCCGCCAAGACGAACCCGCCGAAAGGGGAGTCGGTGGTCTGCACGGAGCACCACCACCATCCGGCCGCCTTGGCGCTGGAGCCGCTGGCCTTGCGCGAGGGGCAGGAAATGGCGGAGGAGCAGACTCCACCACCCCCACACACAATTCAGCGCACTTCATTGATACTGCCCAGCACAACGTTGAACTGGAACCAGAGTGAATGTTCATCTGGCCCGCCAGCAAAACGGTCGTAATTGTATTGAGCGCGAACACCAACGCGGCGCTGATCGTCAAACCAGTAGGAAACCGCTGGTGAAATGCGGAAACGCTCGTCCAAACCAAGATCATCAACCCCTTCTAGCCACGAAAGCCGAAGGCTGGTGTCAAGACGATCATTCCATGTGTATGTAGCCGTGGTGTAGAATCCGAGTTCCTCATAAGTCCCTCGAATTCCTCCCCCCGCTCCGCCCGTACCACCTTCGTCATCGTGATCATCGTGATCATCGTGATCATCGTGATCATCGTGGTCATCGTGGTCATCGTGGTCATCGTGGTCATCGTGGTCATCGTGATCATCGTGGTCATCGTGATCATCGTGATCATCGTGGTCATCGTGATCATCGTGGTCATCGTGATCATCGCCACCACCAAAACCATCTGATGCACCAACCCGACGCCAAACGAGCTCATTTCTCCAACGGAACGCGCGGCCACCGGGCTCAAGGCCATTTTCACGCCAGAGGTATTCCGCATCGAGGCCTACGAGGTGGGTTGAACGTCCGAATCCATTATCGCCACCCGCATAGGAAACCCCTCCGGTGACACTGTGAAAATCACTGAAACGATACCGCGCCATCATCCGGGAGGTGAAAATGTTTTCCGAAAGATTCCCCTCCTCCCCTTCGAACAGAGCTCCACCGCCATGACCATGTCCATGATCGTGGTCGTCATCACCAGCGCCACCATGGGCGTGATCATCATGAGGCCGGGCCTTGCCGAAGCCAAACGTGGCGACCGCGCTGAGTCCGGGATCAAAGCTCAATGGAAGATTCCAACTCACTTCCACGCCCCGCATGATCAGACCGTCATCGCCAAGAAATCGCGAGACCGGCATCTCGGCATCAATAAAATCCCAGCCGTGGATGTGCTTGTCATTGATCGCGCCGAAGCGAGCGAGGTACTGGCCACCCTTGATCTCGAAACCGCCGGGGATGTTGACGATTTTCCCGAAGAGTTCCTCCAGTTCGCCTTCCCAGTGGCCAGAGCTGTCTTGATAGAAAAGGTAGTTGGTGAAACCTTCGAAATATTCGGTCTTGAGCGAAACCGACGGCTCGATCGCCTGGGCGGAAAATGACTTGCGCACCGGATCGTGCCCCCCGAGGGCAAGATCTCCAGGATCGCCGGAGGAAAATCCGCCAACACCGTGGAGGTGCAGGTTCGGGAAGAGCACGTCGCCGATGCTCCAATCATTGAATCGCTCCCACGCATCCGGAGAGCCGGTGGTTTCCGCCTGAGCGGCGGTGAGGGAGAGCAGGGCTGCGGTCAGTGGCTTGTATGTGTTCTTTCGTTTCATTGTGTCTTTCTGGTTTCGTCGATGGTTGTATTAGCGGTCTTTGTGAGAAGGTGGCGGATGAGGCCGTATTTGGGGCTGAAAAGGAAGGCGAGCAGGAAGATCGCGCCAAGCAGAAGGACGATGGTCGGTCCCTGCTCAAGGTTGAGCCACCAACCGATGAACACGGCGGATGTCGCCGCGATGCCGCCAAGCAAAGAGCCTCCCCAGAACAGGGTGTTGGTGGAATCGGTTAGCAAATAAACCGTCGCCGCAGGCGTCACCAAAAGCCCGAGCGCAAGCATGCAGCCGACTGCTTGCAGCGAGGAAATCAACACCACAATGAGAATGGCAAGCAGCAGGTAGTTGAGAAAACGCACAGGCACTCCCAAGGTCGCGGCCACCTCCGCGTCGAACAAGGTCATCAGCAGCGGCCTATGCAATGCCGTTAAAATGCCAAGCGCGCCGAAAGAGATCCAGAAATTCGTCCACAGGTCGCCATCACGCATCCCCATGATGTTGCCGAACAGCCACTCGTCCATTTCCTGCGAAACTTCCAGGCGGCGCAACAGGATGATGCCGCCGCTGAATGCTGCCGTGTAAAGAATCGCCAGCGCGGAGTCCTGATCGATGCGCGATCCGCGCGAAACCGCCAGCGAACCAAGTCCAATAAGCAGCGCGGCGAACAGCGCACCGAGGAAGGCACTCCAGTCCTGCAAACCAGCCACAAGGATCGCCACGGCGATGCCCGGCAGCAAAGCGTGTGAAAGCGATCCCACCTTGAGCGCCGATTTTTTCAGCACGACAAAGGCACTCGCGTAGCCGTTGGTCAAACCGATCAATAGGGCCGCCAAGAGGGCGCGTTGGTTGAACTCATGGCGCAACGGCTCCAGCAACCAATCGATCATGCGACCTCCTTTCTTCCATCGGCGAGCGAGCCGAAGGCCGTATTGAGATGGGCCTCAGTAAAAACTTCAGAGACCGCCCCGAAGGCGATCCGCTTGCGTTTCAACAAAAGAACCTCGTCGTAAATATCCTTCACCGTGTCGAGATCATGGTGCGAAGCAACCACCAACCGGCCCTCCGAAGCCAGATCGCGCAGCAGGGCAGCGAGCGTGGCCTTGGAGGTGCGATCGAGTCCGGCGAAGGGCTCATCTAACAAAAACGCATGGGCCTCCTGCGCGAGGGCGCGGGCGAGGAACACCCGCTGCTGCTGGCCACCGCTTAGCTCGCTGATCTGGCGGTTTTCCAAATCCATCAGACCCATCGCTTCCAGTGCCTTGTCCACTGCGGCGCCATCGGCTTTGGAAAACGGTCGCCACCAACCGGCATTCGGGTAACGGCCCATCCGCACGACTCCTCTGACGGTGATGGGAAATTTCCAGTCCACATCCTCACGCTGCGGCAGGTAAGCGATTTCCCGGCTCCATTTCCCCACACTGGTGCCGCGCCACAAGATCCGGCCGGCCCCTATCGGCATCAGCCCCGCGATGGCCTTGAGCAAAGTGCTTTTCCCCGCGCCATTCGGCCCGATGAGCGCCACACAGGAACCGCAGGAGGTCGAAAAACTGACATCCTCCAAGGCGTGTACGGCCCGATACCGAACGTCGATATTTTCCACTACCAACTCATGGTGATGATCGCAATGATCGCAGGAATCGTGTGTCTCGTGAGTCATGGCAATCGTTCAATGTAAGTCCCAACTGTAGGAAAAAATCTCCTCCACCTGAGCGGAGCCGATGGCATAGCGGGTTTGCTCCTCGACACCGTCGGGCAAAACGGTTAGGAACAACGCGGTTTCACCGGTAGCATCGCCGAAGTCCGCTTCGACCAGCAGTTCCAACCCGTCATCCACCAGCAGCAGGTTGACTTCGCTATCGCTTTCCCCGGCAGGCGGATTCACCACCTGCCACAACAAATCGCCACTGGTGGTGCTCACGCGAAGTGATTTCGCAGGAACCAGCAGCTTGACCCGGAGCACGCCGCGCATTTCATGAACGTGGTCGTTTTCAAGAAGATTCGAGGAGCTTTCATCGACAGATACCGGACGGTCACGGGAGGTGAGTTCATGCAACGGAACCGCGATAGCGGACAATCCGGCACAGACGACCAAGGTCGCCATCAATGGGGAGACAAGCCAGGACATCGCAGGTTCAGTTCACGCCGTACGCGCGGGTGATGGCGTTGACGTTGTTGTGGATCATTGACTCGAAACCGGCGCCCTTCCCCGTTCCGTTGCCATCCGCGATGAGCGGCGACGCTATCTTCGTTCCCGTAGCGCGGGCAATCGATTCAACGGATTTGCGACTTGCCGACTGCTCGGGAAAAATCGCGGGAACACCGGATTTTTTCACCGATTCGATAGTCCTGGCCAGATCCTGCGGCGTGCTTTCCTGCTCTTTGTTGAGCCCTGCCACGGCGATGACTTCGAAGCCGAACTCTTTCGCAAAATAGCCGAACGCATTGTGGGCGGTAACCAGCTTACGCTGGCCGCGGGGCACCTTCGAGAGTTCGCCCTTGGCCCAGCGCTTCAGCCCATCAAGGCGTTTGCCATATTCGCGTGCAGCATTCTCATAATCGGCCTTGCCCGCTGGATCGACCTTAGCCAACTCGCCGGCCACAACGCGCGCGGCACGCTTCATGTTGTCGATACCGTGCCACCAGTGCGGATCGAGCGCACCCGCATGCGAATGATGCGGGCAGCAGGTGTAAACCGGATCCTTGCCCACGGTCAGTGACGGGATCGTCCGCCCCACTTCCACAATCGGCACATTGGGAAGACTGGCGCGGATGCGGTCCAGATACGACTCAAGGTTTTTGCCACCGGCAAGAATCAGCGACGAAGACGACATCTTCTTGAGATCCGATGGTTTTGGCTCGAAGCGATGCGGATTACCTCCCGCGCCAACCAAATCGAAAACTGTCACTCGTGCGCCGCCCACTTGCTTCGCAAGATCCGCCATCAAAGGGTGAAGCGCAGAGACTTTCACCTCCGCTGCGGAAAGCGAAACGACCAGCAATGCCCAGCCGAGAAATAATTTGCAGATGCCTTTCATGCCGAAACCCTAGTCAACAGCTTCCCGAACGCAAGCTAATAACGCAAAAAAGTCGCTTTAAACGATGAATTGCAAAAACCTGCGGAATCAATGCCGGGTTAACCGGGTGCGCCAGAGCGCGGGGTCGGAGAGCTTGCGGGAATGGAGGGCGGCAAGGTAGGCCAGCGGGGGGATGGCGGGGAGGTGTGACAAAGACCAAGCATACGCGGCGTGCTCAAGGGACGCCGCGGAATCGCCCGACCGCAGGCTGGCGGCGGAGGCTTTGGTGTGCTGGCAGGCGGCGGCGCGGGCGGCAGCGGCTTTGGTGAGATCGCACCCGCAGCACGGACAAATCGGGGATTCCTCGCTGACGAGACCCTTTGCTATCATCTCATTGGCGAGGCCGAGATTCGCCTCAATGAGCAGCGGGAGAGCCTGTGCGGATTGGGATTTGTTGAGGGCTTTGAAGGCATCCCGTGCCTTGCGGAATTTTCCCGCCCGCATGAATTCGAGCCCGGATGCTCGAGGGCGAGTTCGGCGGGTTTCAGGGGCGCATCGGGCATTTCCAAAAAATTGAGGTTTCCCGGCTCACCGACAAGGGTAGACATGCGGTTCCGAATCTCCGTAGGGTTTTCCGGAAAATTTCCCCGCTGGAAATATCCGCACGAAGCCCCATCTTCCCCGCCACATGCCCTTCCGTCTCTCCAGCGAATACAGTCCCCAGGGCGACCAGCATCAGGCCATCGAGAAACTGGTGAAATCGCTCAGGGCGGGAAACAAGCACCAGACGCTGCTCGGTGTGACCGGTTCCGGGAAAACCTTCACCATGGCGAACCTGATCGCGCGCCACGGCAAGCCCGCTCTGGTGATGAGCCACAACAAGACCCTCGCCGCGCAGCTTTACTCCGAGTTCAAAAACTTTTTCCCGCACAACGCGGTCGAGTATTTCGTCTCCTACTTCGATTACTACCAGCCCGAGGCCTACATCCCGCGCTCCGACACCTACATTGAGAAGGACTCGTCGATCAACGAGGAGATCGAGCGGCTGCGGCTTTCCACCATGGGCTCGCTGCTCACCCGCGAGGACACGATTGTCATCGCCTCCGTTTCCTGCATCTACGGCTTGGGTTCGCCCGAGGATTACAAGGACATGATGTTCCCGGTGTGGGTCGGCCAGCAAATCACCCGCGAGGAGCTTCTAACAGCTTTGGTGGGCCTGCTTTTCGAAAGGAACGACATCGCCTTCGGTCGCGGGAAATACCGGGTGCGCGGCGATGTGGTCGAGGTGCATCCCGCTTATCTCGACGAGACGGCGATCCGCATCGAGTTCTTCGGCGACGAGGTGGAGCGCATTTCTTCCATCCATACGGTCAGTGGGAAAGTGATCGAAGTGTTGGAAAATCACACGCTTTACCCCGCCAAGCAGTTCGTCACCGCAGGCGACAAGATGAAGACCGCGATCACCAAGATCCGCGAGGAGCTCGACCAGCGCATCCCGGAACTGGAAAAGGGCGGCAAGCTCATCGAGGCGCAGCGCCTGCGGATGCGGACAGAGTATGACTTGGAGATGATGTCGGAAATGGGTTTTTGCCAGGGCATCGAGAACTACTCACGCCATCTAACAGCCCGCCCGCCCGGCTCGCGTCCCCACACCCTGCTCGATTTCTTTCCCCGCGATTTCCTCCTGCTCGTCGATGAATCCCACGCCACGATCCCGCAGATCGGCGGCATGTTCGAGGGCGACAAATCGCGGAAGACCACCCTTGTCGAGCACGGCTTCCGCCTCCCATCCGCGATGGACAACCGCCCGCTGCGCTTCGACGAGTTCATGGAAATGACGAATCAGCGCGTCTATGTTTCCGCCACGCCGGGGCCGTTCGACATCGTCAACTCACGGCCCGAAAACAAGAAGTTCATCGCCACGAAAGGCAGGCTCGGCGAGGACGGGCTGACTCCCTTCGATTTCAAGAAAATCAAGGTCAAGCCCTCGGGCAATGAGGAGGCCATCGCCGATTTCCATCCGGAGAAACGGGGCACGCCGCTCGTGGTGGAGCAGATCATCCGTCCCACCGGCCTGCTCGATCCCATCCTCACCCTCCGTCCGCTCAAGGGCCAGATCGACGAGACCATCGAGCTCTGCCGCAAGCGGGTGGAAAAGGGCGAGCGGGTTCTCGTGACCACGCTCACGAAAAAGACCGCCGAAGACCTCGCGGATTACCTTTCATCCACCGGCCTCAAGTGCCGCTACCTGCATTCCGACATCGATGCGATCGAGCGCGTGGAAATCCTCCGCCAGCTCCGCGCTGCGACGTTTGACATCCTCATCGGCATCAACCTCCTCCGCGAAGGCCTCGATCTCCCGGAGGTTTCCCTCGTCTGCATCCTCGACGCTGACAAGGAAGGTTTCCTCCGCAACGAAACCTCCCTCATCCAGACGGCGGGTCGCGCTGCCCGGCACCTCAACGGCGAATGCGTGCTTTTCGCCGATGTCGTCACCGATTCCATTCAGACCCTGATCAACGTCACGGAATACCGCCGCGCGCGCCAGATCGCGCACAACGAGGAGCACGGCATCACCCCGCAATCGGTGATCCGCTCCGTGCAGCAGAGCCTGCATTCCTACGAAAAGGGCAAGCAGCACGCCGAGAAACTCAACGCCTCACTCGTTGCAGAAGACGAGACCGCCTACGACAAGCTTCGCGTCATCGCCGAGCTGGAGCAGGAAATGCGTGAAGCGTCCTCCAAGCTGGAGTTCGAGCGAGCCGCCCACCTCCGCGATCAGATCGCCACGCTGAAAAACGCCACCCCGGTGATGCCGCCGCAGAAGAAGGTCAATTACGGAAGGAAGAAGGTTCGTTCCCTCGAATGAACACGGCTCGCTCCACCTCGAAGCCACGCCGTCACAGCAAAACGTTTCCGTTACAAGATGTATGCGCGATCATTTCGCAGGGCGGAATGCTTTTACGTCAGCGCTCCGGGAAACCTATCCTTGGCATGTGCGCCCGTGAGCCTATGATGCCCGTCGGCCCGATGATTTCCCACCAACCCCAAACCCTTTTTAGAGAATCCCCCGTTTTTCGCGGGATTCCGACGAGCTGATGATTGAGCTGACCGATGTCACAAAAGTTTTCCCAGGAATGGAAAAACCTGCGGTGCACTGTGTTTCCTTCTCCATCGGAGCCGGGGAAACCGTTGTGCTCCTAGGCTCCTCCGGCTGTGGCAAGTCAACCACGCTCAAACTGATCAACCGCCTACTCGAACCGGATTCGGGCGCGATCCGCATCGGCGGGGAGGCAACAAGCGGACAAGCGTTGCCGGAATTACGGCGCTCGATCGGCTATGTGATCCAGAACGTCGGCCTGTTTCCGCACTGGACGGTGGAGGAAAACGTCGGCGCAAAACTGCGCAACGCAGGGGTGCCGCGCGCGGAACGCAAAAAATCCGTGCGCGAACTCATGGATCTGGTGGGAATGGATCCGGGGAAATATCGCATGGATTTTATGCAGGTCAGCGACCTCGGCCCCGAGCTGATGTATCCCGCCATCGCCCGCGGGGATGTGGATGTAATCGGCGCATTCTCGACGGATGGTCGCATCATCGAATTCGACCTCAAGCCGCTCGCCGACGATAGGGAATTTTTCCCGCCCTACGAGGCGCTGCCCGTGGCCCGAGGGGAAATCCTCCGCCGCTACCCGCCGCTGGAAGCCGCCCTGCGCGAACTCGGCGGCATCCTCGGCAACAAGACCATGGCCGCACTCAACCACGAGGTGGACGTCGCCAAGCGCAACCCGCGCGACGTCGTCCGAGATTTCCTTAGAAACCATTCTCCCGAAAAACCAACCAACAAATAAACACATATGATGCCAATACCCACACTCAAGAGCCGCTATCGCGTCCAATTCCCCGCTAACGGAGCCCACTCGCTGGGTCAGGACGAGGTTACTTTCCGAATCATCGAGCAAGGAGGCCGCGAAGTGCCCATCCGCTTCCATGACTACGACCAGATCTATCTGCGCCCCGGCCTCTACGAACAGCTCTTTTACGACCGCCTGAAATGCGTCTCCCCCGCCAAAGTCGGCGAGCTACTGGAGGCGTCCCTCAAGGCCGGCGGGAAAAACATCACCGAGTTGCGCGTGCTCGACCTCGGCGCCGGCAACGGCATGATGGGCGAGGTGCTCAAGGATAGTCACGGCGTGGCTCGCCTCGTCGGAGCCGACATCATCCCCGAGGCTCGCGACGCGGCTTACCGCGATCGCCCCGACGTCTATGACGAATACTACGTCGCGGACTTCACCGACCTCTCCGCCTCGGACACCGAGCAGCTCCAGGACTGGAATTTCAACTGCCTCACCTCCGTCGCCGCGCTTGGCTTCGGCGACATCCCGCCGCGCGCCTTTTTCAACGCGCTGCAGCTCGTTAAGAAGGATGGTTGGTGCGCCTTCAACATTAAGGAAACCTTCCTCGACCGCGCCGACCAATCGGGCTTCTCGCGTTTCATCCGCGAGCTGATCTTTTCCAAATACCTCGACGTCTATCACCTCGAGCGCTACTGCCACCGCCTCTCAATGGAAGGAATCCCGCTGTATTACTTCGCCCTCGTTGTCCGCAAGACCGGCGACATCCCCGACGATTTCCTCGATCAGATCGAGGTGGAGTCCGGGCAGTGAGCGATGGCGAGGCGGTGGGGCTAGGCGGGCGCATAGGCGGCGGGGTTCGATGATCCTACGGCTGATTAGGCAGGGTTTGGCGCTGATGCGTCGGGTGTTTTGTGATCTATACGGGATTTACGGGAGCGTTGATCGGCGGGCGTTCGAGGAAAAGCGTCTGCGTCGGGTAAGCAAACTCGATGTCCTCGCGCTCGAATGATTCGTGAATGTGAAGGTTTATGCCCTGTTGAATGTCCATGTAGGTATTGTAATCGGGCACCGCGACGTAATAGACGGTCTCGAAATCCAAGGAAAAATCGCCGAATTGATGAAAGTGTGCGCGATCAAAACGAGTTCCGGGCTGTGCTTCAATGGCCTCGCGAATCATGCCGGGAATTTTACCCAGCTTCTCGCGTGGCGTTTGATAAGTGACGCCGATTGCGAAGACGATGCGGCGCTCTTTCATGCGCCCGAAGTTGCGGATGCGGCTATTGAGCAATTCCTTATTTGAAAAGACGAGCTGCTCGCCCGAGAGGCTGCGGATGCGGGTGGTTTTGAGTCCGATGTGTTCGACGCCGCCCATAAGGTCATCAACGATGAGGAAGTCCCCAACGACGAATGGTTTGTCGAGGATGATGGAAAACGACGCGAGGAGGTCTTCGAGAATCGCCTGCACCGCGAGTGCGAGTGCAAGGCCACCGACTCCGAGACCGGCAAGCAGCGGCGCAATTTCGATGCCCGCGTTGGCGAGAATGAGCAGCGCAACAAGGAGCCACACAAGCCCGCGAGCGAGGACGGCGATGGCGCCGAGCGACGTCACCGCCGCCGGATTTTTTTCTATGTTCCTGGCCCGAGTCTCATGAACAAACAGGGTGATGGCATGGCCTGCCCATAGCCCCAACTGCACGATCCCGAGCACAATCACTGCGTGGAGGATAAAATTGTTCGTGCGTGCGCTGAGTTCGAGGATTTGCGAGCCACCCCAAATCGACAATGCGATCAGTAAAAATGCACGTGTGCGAGGAATGCATTTGGCGACGACGTGGTTCCACAAAATCTTGGTTTTATCAGCCAGCTTCGATGCGGTAGCGGCGGCGATGCGACGGGCGGCAAGAAGCGCAATCCAGATGACCATGGATAAGGCGAGGGCAAACAACCATGACGTCAGGCTATTTCCGAGAAGTTCGTGAGAGAGTAGATCAGGCATGACAAATGAGCCCCCTCATTTTTCGTGTTAGCGGGGACACGCCGATGTGGCGTGCACGAAGCATACCATTTCAGCGCGACGATGCAAACTCTAGCTAACCCGCGAGTCGAAATGGAACGCCACCCCCGGTTCCATTGAAACCGGGAAGAAGAAATCCAAGCGCACTCGGGTAGCCGAGATCTTCGCATGGGTCTCAGCAACCGGAGGAGCGGGTGGCTTTCGCCCAATCCCACACCCAGGAGGAATGGCGTGCCGCGTTAGGTGATTCATTGATTAGGGACGAGCCGATCCAACTGGCTCCGAAGCGACCCCGCCATTTTCCATTCAAACCGGTCAAGCTTCCCTGGTGAGATGCTGTCATCCTCAAAACAGCCGTTCAGCCTTGCGGATTTCAGTCCTTTCCTGCGGATAAAATCGCAAGGCTTTGCAACGCATTGCGCCGACACTTGGGGTGAACAGGAAATGCGTTGGAAACGGAGGGGCGAAACGCGTGCTGATCCTCTTGATCTGCGGGTGGGCGTATAGAAACTCAACGCCTCCCTCCTCGCCGAGGACGAGGGCAGCTACGACAAGCTCCGCGTCATCGCCGAGCTGGAGCAGGAAATGCGCGAGGCGTCCTCCAAGCTCGAGTTCGAGCGAGCCGCCCACCTCCGAGACCAGATCGCCACGCTGAAAAACGCCACACCGGTCATGCCGCCGCAGAAGAAGGTTAATTACGGAAGGAAGAAGGCGAAGCCCTCTCGGTAGGCTGTGCTTTTTTGCGCCATTTTTTGTTGCGGTGAATTCCCATGGTTCTAGGATCTGCAAATGTAATCACATCATTACATTCCCCATGAAACCCAAATTCCCCCGCCAACTCCTATCGCGCACGCTTCGTGCAGCCTTTTTCGCACCTGCGATCTCCTGCGCCGCCGACGTCACCAGCATCGGCAACAACGCACTGAGTCAAAGCTGGGACACGGCTGAGGATTGGAGCGACAACCAGCCCGCCAGCGCCGGAAACAATTATTCCATCACCAACGGTTTCACGATCCGCACCCCCGACGGTTCCGGAAATTTCCTCTTCCCGGGCGATTCCCTCACCATCTTGACCGGCGGAACCCTAGCGTTGAAAAACAAATCGCCGATCACGGCAAACATCATCGGCGCGGGTGGTCAGATCAGCCAGTTCAGCATCAGTCAGACTCCGGATATTGCGGTGATCCGGGGGACGGCTCTCCTTGCGGGCGATCTCATCCTCAACAGCAGCGCAAGCAACCGAACCATCACGCTCGAATCGGACATATCCGGCACCGGAAACATCATCAAGAGAGGGGCTGGCATCCTTGTGCTGTCCTCGGGCAACAACACTTTCTCCGGAACCACGGTGATCGAAGCGGGCACCGTCCAGCTCACCGGAGGGGCGGACCGCCTTCCCACCTCATCAAGCGTCAATTTCACCGGCACGAGCACGCTAGACCTGACAAACACGAGCCAGACGATCTCGCGCCTAATCGTCCCCACTCTCACCGATGTGGACATCACCATGGCCGGTGCCAACGGCTCCCTCACCGTGAACGGGGACTTCGATCTCCAGATCGGTCCGGGAACGGGTGTCAACGCGGACAAGGTAACCTCCGGCATCGCGGTTGATATGAACTTTTCCGGCCTGTCCACATTCACCTATGACAGATCTGACAAAAACTTCCGCGTGGGGATCAGGCCAGGCTCCGGCAACGTCGGCACTCTCGGAAATGTGGCCACGGTAAACCTCGCCGGCTCGAACAACATCACCGCGAACATGCTCGCTGTGGGCGATGTGTCAGCCAACAACCACGGCGGCACCTCCACCCTGAATCTCGGCGCCGCCAACGACATCAGGGTCAACACCATCAACAACGGCTCCAGCGGCCGCTCCAACTCCAACTTCGGCTTCGCCTCCGGACTCACCGACCCGAGCGCAACAATCCGCAACACCGACGGGACAAGCCCGGTCGCCAATTGGTTGGTGGGAAATGTGGCCACCTTCTCGAACACGACCTGGACGGACACCGTGGTCTTCACGGACGGGACGCTGGATGCCCTCGTCACCAATCTCACCGTGGGCAGCGCCAGCATTGCGGCACAAACCGGCCGCGGCGGCACCGAGAACGCCTCATTCGCCATGGCAGCAGGCACCCTGGAAGCAGGCACGATCACCCTCGGACTGATCAGCGGAACCAGCGCAAGCGGAGTCGGCAGCAGCCTGAACGCGAACGGCACTTTTACCCTCGACCATGCGGACGGGGTCGTGAAGGCGGCCACGCTGATTTTTGCCGGAAACACGATCGCCTCGACATCAGGAACAAAATCGGTGAGTGGTACCTTCAACCTGCTGAACGGAACCCTTGAGGCGGGAAGCATCGAGCTGGGCAGCCAAACTGGCACCGCCACCGCCACCGGCACCTTCAACTGGACGAACGGCACGATCCGCAACGCCACCGGGGCGGATCTCACGATCACTTCCGTGCCCATCACCCTGATATCCGGAACCCACACGTTCCAGACATCGGGAACGAACACGATCACGGCGGACTCGAACTCCGCGATCAGCGGCAGCGGCGGGCTCGTGAAAAGCGGAACGGGAACACTCCGGCTCAAGGCGGCAAACACCTACGACGGCGGCACACAGGTGACGGAAGGCACGCTGGAGCTGGGATCCTCGGCCTCGCTGGGCAATGCCTCGGTCACCGTGTCCTTCGGCGCAACCCTCGGCGGGGGCGGGACCATCAACGGAGCCACCACGATCCAGGGCATCCACGCGCCCGGCTTCAGCCCCGGCGTCCAGAATTTCACAAACGGGCTCGCCTATGCGGCCACCTCCACCTTCCAGTGGGAGTTCGTAGGAGACACCCTCTCGGTGGCGGGAACCGATTACGATTTCGTCAGTGTCAGCGGCGGCAATCTCACGCTCGATGCGGGGGCGACAATGGCACTGTTCGGCAGCAATGTGGACTATTCGCAGACCGAGTGGGCGAGCGCCCGGAATTTCACCGTGATCGATTTCTCCGGTGCCGGGACTTCGTCGGGGAATTTCCAACTCGACACATCCGCGGCGGGTTCCTTCGCCTCGTTCGGCTCATGGTCGTCGCAAAACACCGGTGGTGATATCGTGCTCAGCTGGACGCCGGTGCCGGAACCGTCGTCGGCGATCCTTGCCACCGTATTGTCCGCGCTCCTTTGCGCCCGGCGCAAGCGCTGAGCCGGCTGTCGGGTGGGAGCGCGCGGAAGCATCCTTCGAGGTGGCTGTATTTGGGATTCTTCCGGATCGATATCTTCAAGTTGGCAGATCAAAAATCAATGCGAAAGGACTCCAATAGAAAAATCTGACAACAAAGTAGAGTGCGCCGCAGGCTCTGGACTGCTGTGATTCTTCATTCACAGGTCTCAAGGGCGGCTTTGTTTTGCGGGACGACGGGTTGTTACCGGGTTACTTTGTTTATCCATCACGAACCCAAAAAGCGGCGGCTGAGAACGCCGCAGTCAAAAGCCTTCGGCGGCATGGATATACGCAGGGACTTTTGGTAAATGGTCTAAGTGTTTGAATGCCGTCACAGTTTCCGATTGTCCGTAAAAAGCCGGCTGGAAGCGCGGCTCTCCGTTACGCGAGGGTGCCTTCGGTGACGCCGAGTTTTTCGGTGGCGTGGATTTCGTTGAGGAGTGTGGCGGGGGAGATTTTATCCGAAAGGAGATCCTGATAGGAGCGGATGGTGGATAGGGCGTCGGTTTGGTTTTCGTCGAGGAGCTCGATGCGGAAATGGCGGAGGCCGGAGGCGAGGAGTTGGGGGAGGAAGCGGGCGCCGGTCTGGGCGCGGCCGTTGAAGAGGGTGTTGCGGCAGCCGACATCGGCCTGCAGGCGGTGGAGCTGGCCGACGCGGTCGCGGAGGTGGACGGTGTGTTTCTCGCAAGGGCGGCCGCAGTCCTTGTAGGTGGTGCCGGAGCTGAGGAAGGTGCAGAATACGCAGTGCTCCATATGGAACATGGGCATGTGCTGGTGGAGAGTGATTTCCATCCAATCGGGCGGGGTTTTTCCTAACAGGTCGATGACTTGGGAGATGTTGAGATCGTAGGAGATGGTGAGGCGGTCGAGGCGGGCGGACTCGCGGAGGATTTTCGCGGTGAGGGGGTTGGCGACGTTGAGGGAGAAATCTCCGATGCGGATGAGTTCGCTACGGTCTTTGTAGTAGTTGAGCGCGGCGAGGTTTCTCAAAAGCAGGCCGTCGGGTTCGGCGCGTTCGATGAGTTTCAGGTAACCGGTTTCGCCGGGTTTGATGATGCGCGGGGTGGCGAGGATGATTGTAGAATGAGGATTGAGGATTGATGATTTGAAGAGGGAAACCGCTTCTTTGTAACGGCGGGGGTCTTCGAAATCGCAGTAGATTTGCGGGATTTCGGCTTCGAGGGCGGCCTCGAGCTGGGGGAGGGTGCGGGTGAGGATGGCTAGTTTTGGAGTGCCGGGTGATCGGTGATCGGTGATCGGTGGGAAGAGGGCTTGGGTTGTGGTGAGGGAAGATTGACGATTATTGATTGTTGATTGCTGATTTTTGATTTGCGAGAGGTTGGTGACGAGGTCGCGGCGGAGTTGGTTGAGGGCGGAGAGGGGGAGGTGGCAGTTGCCTTGGATGTGGTTTTCGAGAGAGGCGAATTCGTAGGGGGTATCGCCGAGGCGGGAGAGTTGCTTTTCTAGGGTTTCGGTGGTGAGGGGGTGGGTGGTGGCGGGTTCGAGTGGGATGGTGGTGGATGCTTGGGCATGGCGGATGCAATCCGCCGCCACGGTCGCGGTCAGCGGTTCGCCGGGTTGGCCGGTGAGGGTGATGTGGATGGGGGTTTTCTTGATTTTCGGTTTGGCGGATTGCCAGAATTTGCGGATTTCGGATTCGAGGGCGGGGTCGGCGGTTTTGTAGAGGGTGACGCCGGGGCGGATGCGGTCGAAATTGATGCCGGAATAGGTGCGGTGGAATATGATGCGGTCGTTCTCGATTTTCCAGATCGAGGCTCCCTGTTCGAGATCGCGGTTCTCGCCCGCGTCGAAGACGATGCCGTCGCCGGCCTTGAGCGGCGGGGTTTGTTGGGAAGGCGGGGTGTTGAGGCGGATCCAGCCGTTTTGTGCCTCGATGATCGTGCCGAGAAAGGGGCCGCGTTTTTTTCCGAATTTTCCGTGGGTTAGGTAGGGGTGGTTGGTGCCTGCGAGCCAGCCGGTGGTTAGGCCGCGGGAGAAAGTCATTTCTAGGGCGTAGCGGTCGCTTTCGTTGATAGTCGGGACAGGATGTCCCGACGACGGACTGGGACTGCAAGTCCCAGCCACGGGGCAAGAGTCGAGCGCCTTGCGGTAGACGCGGGTGACGGCAGCGACGTATTCCGGGGTTTTGAGGCGGCCTTCGATCTTGAAACTTTTCACGCCCGCTTTGACGAGATCGGGGATGAGGTCGACGGCGGCGAGATCCTGCGGGGAGAGGAGGTAGCGGTGTTCACCGAGGTCTTGGGTGACGCCATCGACGACGATCTCGTAGGGCATGCGGCAGGCCTGGGCGCACTCACCGCGGTTCGCGGAGCGCTGGCCGAGGCTTTCCGAGGTGAGGCACTGGCCGGAGTAGGCGACGCACAATGCGCCGTGAACGAACACCTCTAACGGGGTGTTTGAACCGGCGAATTTTTCGATTTCCCTGACGGAAAGTTCGCGGGCGAGGACGGCGCGTTCCATGGGGAATATCGTTTCCAAGAAAGCGAGGCCTTCGGGGGAGGTGATCGTCATCTGGGTGGAGGCGTGGAGTTCCACATCCGGCGCGATGGTGCGGGCCATTTTCGCGAGGCCGATGTCCTGGATGATGAGTGCGTCCACACCGGCGTCTGCGATCAGGCGGAGCTGGCGTTCGGCGGCCTCCAGTTCACCGGTGAAGATGAGGGTGTTCATCGCGACGAAGCCTTTCACGCCGTGTTTGTGCAGGTAGGCCATCAGCTCGGGCAGGTCGGCTTCGGTGAAATTGTCGGCGCGGAGGCGGGCGTTGAATTTCGGCAGGCCGAAGTAGATGGCGTCTGCGCCAGCGGCGACGGCGGCCTTGGCGCAGTCCCAGTTTCCGGCGGGTGAGAGGAGTTCGGTCATGGATTCGTAAAAAAAAGTAGGCGAACTTCAGGAAACGCGCAACCGTAGCGGCTTGGTGGTGTTTCTCCGTTACAAGGAGACAGTCATGTTACCGCCAGCAAAAGGAAATTGGACGAGGGGAGAGGCAAGGCACCTGTTGAGCCGGGCGGGTTTCGGCGGCTCGCCGGATGAGATCGGGCGCTTCCATGCGATGGGCAGGGAGAAGGCGGTGGATTTCCTGCTCAATCCCGAGGAGCGGGTGGAGGCGCATCCGAAGCCCGAGTGGGCTGACTTGAAAACCGCGATGGCCGATATGGCGGAGATGATGATGGAGCGGCGCGAGATGATGGCGGAGACGCGCGGCCTATCTGCGGAGGAGGCGGAGAAAAAGCGGCGGGAGATGCAGCGGGAAATCCAGCAGGAATCCCGCAGGCAGGGCTTGGAGGCGCAGCATTGGTGGTTCAACCGGATGCTGAAAACGAAGGCTCCGCTGCGCGAGAAGATGACGCTTTTCTGGCACGACCATTTCGCGACCTCGATCCAGAAGGTGAGGCAGCCGGTGCTGATGTTGAAACAGAACGATCTGTTCCGCGACCACGCGTTCGGGAATTTCCGGGAACTCACGCAACAGGTCGTCCGTGATCCGGCGATGATGCTGTATCTCGACACGCAGCGCTCCAGCAAGTCGAAGCCGAACGAGAACTTCGCGCGGGAGATCATGGAACTTTTCACGCTCGGCGAGGGCAACTACACCGAGGAGGATGTGAAGCAGGCGGCGCGGGCTTTCACTGGTTATCAACTGAACCGACTCAACGGCGAGGTGATGCAGAGCGCACGGGCGTGGGATGATGGGGAGAAAACGATTTTCGGCAAGACCGGTCCCTACAACGGCAAGGACGTGGTGAACCTGATTTTCAAGAAGGACGCCTGCGCGAAATTCATGGCCGTGAAGCTGTGGGAATTCTTCGCGTATGAAAAACCCGTGGACTCGGCGATGGAGGATCTCGCCGCGACTTTCCGGAAATACGATTACGAACTGAAGCCAGTGCTGCGGGAAATTTTCCTTTCCCGTGAGTTTTATGGCGAGAAGGCGATGACTACCCAGATCAAATCCCCGATCCAATATCTCGTGCAACTTCTCAAGGAGCTGGAGATGGAGTCCGCGCCGATGGGTTTCCCGATCATGGGCCAGACCCAGCTCGGGCAGGTGCTGTTCATGCCGCCGAACGTGGCGGGGTGGGATTGGGGGAAAGCGTGGATCAACACCAACACATTGCTCACGCGCTACAATCTTGCGGGGAGCCTGACCAAAGGAAACACGGGGAACGGGATGAGTCGAGGCGGCGGCGCAATGAAGAGAATGGCCGAGAGACGCGGAAAGCTTAACGGTGGGATCGCTCCCGATTTCGCGAAGATCGCCGTGGAGTCCGAGCGCAACGACACCACGAAGCTCGTCGATGACCTGATCGTGCGGTTTTTCTGCGTGGCCATCCCGGCGAAGGCACGGGAATCATTCATCGCTTACGCGGATACGAAGAAGGGCGTGAGTTTCACGGATCAGGAACTCGGCGAGCTCTGCCACCTAATGCTGAGCACGCCCTATTACCAGCTTTGCTAAAAAAATCAAAACCATGAAAACGAGAAGGGACTTCATCAGATCGGCCGTGCTGGGCGCTTCGGCGACGTGGACGCTGCCGGGATTTATCGACAGGACGTTTGCGGAGCTCGGCGACGAGGCACGCGACCGGTCCACTCAATTCACCACCGGCAAGGACGGCACGATCTTGGTCGTGCTTCAGCTTGCGGGCGGGAATGACGGGCTCAACACGCTCGTCCCGTTTGGCGATGACGAATATCACAAGGCCCGTCCGCGGCTTGCGAAAAAGGAGAAAGACCTGATCCGGCTTGCCGATGGGATCGGTCTCAACAAGTCGATGCCTTTCCTTGGATCGCTTTTCAAGGAAGGCCGGCTCGGCGTCGTGCAGGGCGTGGGTTACCCGAACCCGAACCGTTCGCATTTCGTCTCCACCTCGATCTGGGAAACGGCGGACACCACGAACCGCGCGAACACCGGCTGGCTGGGCCGCTATTTCGACAACGCCTGCGAGGGTGTCGATCCTACGGTCGGCATGAGTTTCAACAAATCGACGCCGGAAAGTTTCGGAGCGATGCGGAATCCGGGCGTGAGCCTGAGCTCGCCGGAGCTTTACCGTTGGATCCACAGCGGCGGCAACCAGGCGCAGGCGGAGGAGTTTTTCTCCGAGCTGAACCAACCCGGGCACTACGATGACGGGCCGACCGACGGAGGCTCCATCGAAATGGCCGCCGGTGGAAAGGTGGGAGCCATCGCCGGGGAGTCGAACCTGGATTTCCTCGAACGCGTGGCGTTGGATGCGCAGGTCAGCTCGAAGAAGATCTTGGAAATCGCCGCGAAGCACCGGACGAACGTGCAGTATGACGGAACACCGGTCGCACGGAACCTGAACCTCGTCTCGCGGATGATCGCCGGAGGGATGCCGACGCGCGTCTATTACGTGAGCCACGGCGGTTTCGACACCCACAACGGCCAGATCAATTCGCACGACCGTCTGCTCGGCCAGCTCGATTCGGCGCTGAAATCGTTTTTCGCGGATCTCAAGCAGCAGGGCAACGACAAGCGCGTGACGCTGATGACCTTCTCGGAATTCGGACGCCGCGTTTCCGAAAACGCGAGTGCGGGCACCGACCACGGCAAGGCGTCCTGCATGTTTGTCGCCGGCGGCGGCGTGAAAGGCGGACTATACGGGAAATATCCCAGCCTCACCGATCTCTCTCAGGGCGACCTACAGCACACGGTCGATTTCCGCAGCGTCTATGCCGATCTGCTGGGTGCTTGGCTGAAGGCTCCGAATATTGGGAAAATCCTTGGTGGGGATTATAAGCCGGTTGGGATGATTTGAAATCTCCGCACCGCGGGCGGCGACCGAAGATCGCCGCTACGCCAGCAGCGATTTTCCCGTCATCTGCTCTGGTTGATCAAGACGGAGCATTTCGAGTAGGGTGGGGGCGACGTCGGCGAGGATGCCGTCGCGCATTTGGCGGGATGAAGCGTCGTCGGCGACGTAAATGATTTCGACGGGATTGGTGGTGTGGGCGGTATTGGGGGAGCCGTCGGGGTTGCGCATGAATTCGCAGTTGCCGTGGTCGGCGGTGATGAGGAGCTTGCCGCCGAGGCGGAGGGTCTGCTCGACGATGGCTTGCACGGACGCGTCGATGGTCTCGACCGCTTTCACCGCGGCTTCGACGACACCGGTATGGCCGACCATATCCGGGTTGGCGAAATTAAGGATCACGAGGTCGAATTGCTTGAGGTTTTCCACCACCGTGGAGGTGACCTCCTCAGCGGACATCTGCGGCTTTAGGTCATAGGTTGCGACCTCTTTCGGCGAGGGGATGATGAAGCGTTTCTCGCCCTTGTTCTCCTTTTCGATCCCGCCGTTGAAGAAATAGGTGACGTGGGGGTATTTCTCTGTCTCCGCAATGCGCATCTGCTTCATGCCGGCGGCGGCGACGGTTTCGCCCAGGGTCATGTCGAGAGTCTGCGGTGAGAAGATGGCCTCGCAGGGGTAGGTCTCGTCATAGACCGTGAGGGTCACGTAATGGACTTTCGGGACGGCTCCGCGGTCGAAGTCGGAGAAGTCCGGTTTCAGGAAAGCTTCGGAAAGCTCACGGGCGCGGTCGGCGCGGAAGTTGAAGAACAGCACCACATCGCCGTCGCGGACGCGCTGCGTGTCCGGCTCGGTGAAGACCATGGCGGGCATGAACTCATCGGTTTTCGCCTGCGTTTCATAGATCTCGGCAACGGCTTCCGAGGCGAGGATGTCCTTTTTCGCGCCGATGCCGTGCACGATGGCGTCCCATGCGAGTTTCACGCGGTCCCAGCGCTTGTCGCGATCCATCGCGAAGTAGCGGCCCACGACAGTGGCGATCTTCGCGCCGACCTTTGCCGTCTCGTCCTCGACCCTAGAAATGAAAGCTGCACCGCCGGTGGGGGAGGTGTCGCGTCCGTCGGTGATCGCGTGGATGAAAATATCCTTCACCCCCGCCGCGCCCGCGAGCTTGGTGATGGCGATGAGTTGATCCTGATGGGAATGCACGCCGCCGTCGGAAACCAACCCGATGAGGTGCAATCGGCTGGATATTGCCGTTTGTAGCGCGCGTTTGAAAGTATCGTTTTCAGCGATGGTTCCCTCGGCGATGGCCTTGTTGATGCGGGTGAAATCCTGATAAACGACGCGCCCCGCGCCGAGGTTGAGGTGGCCGACTTCCGAATTTCCCATCTGCCCCTCCGGCAGCCCGACATCGAGGCCGGAGGCGCTGAGGAGGGAATGCGGGTATTGGGAGAGCACCTCGTCGGTGAAAGGGGTGTTGGCGAGGATCACGGCGTTGCCGTCCTTTTTCGCCGTCGCCTTGCCGCCGGGATTCGTGCCCCAGCCGTCGCGAATGATGAGAACCACTGGTTTTTTCGACATGCGAGACGCTGTAAAGGGTCTCCGCCAGATGGGCAAGGCGGGATTGAGAAAGGCTTATGGATGAAGAGTTCACCGCAGAGGCGCAGAGGTCGGGGAGGGGGCGCCGAGGAAGAAAAAGATTTGAAACGATTCTCCGGAAAAGCAGGTGCCGGAGCTCTGCGACCCTTTGCGACCCTTTGCGACCCTTTGCGGTGAAAAATCAGGGGGTAACCGTCCCCGAAATTGGGAAATCCGTTACCTGTTCCAGCTTGATTCCGTAAAGTTCGGCGATCTCGGGGGCGTCGGAGGCGTGGTAGATTTCCTGGAAATAGATTTCCTTGATGCCGTATGCGCAGAGCGTCTGCATGCAGGCGGTGCAGGGCATGGTGGTGGTGGCGACGATCTTTGCCTCGCCCCGTTTGAAAAGGGAGCAGAGGTTGATCTCCGCGTGGAGCATGAATTTCTGGCGGCCTTCGCGGTCGGCCCAGAAATCGTCCGGCGCGTTGAAGCCGGGGGCAAGGCCGTTGTAGGCGGTGGCGATCACGCGGTTGTCGTGGTCGAGCGCGGCGGCGCCGACCTTGCGGTAGGGATCCTCGGAGCGGAGGCTCGCGACATGGGCGAGCGCCATCGCGTAACGCGGGATGCTGATGCGGTTTTCGGACACGCGGAAAACCCTAAATTTTAAACTTTAAACTTCAAGGGGAAGAACGCGGAGCGATTGCATTGTCGGTATCGAAGGGCTACTGGAAAGGCGTGACGGGCGGCGCGAAGGGCTTGTGGGCGGGGATATTGGCTTTCGGGCTCTGGGGGATCTTGCCGATTTATTGGAAACAGCTCGAGTTCATGGGAGCCACGAGCCTGGTGGCGCAGCGGACTTGCTGGACATTCCTTGCGCTGTGGCCGCTGTTGCTGTGGCGGCAAAAAGGCATCAGCGCCAGCGGCCGGGTGATCGCATGGCATTTCCTCTCCGGCGCGCTGATCGGAGCGAACTGGCTGCTCTATGTCTGGGCGACGGTGAACGACCGCATGATCGAGGGCGCGCTGGGTTATTACATCAACCCGTTTTTCAACATGCTCTTCGGCGCGCTTTGGTTTGGGGAAAGGCATAGCCGCCTCCAACTCGCGGCCATCGCGACGGCGTTTTCCGGGGTCTTGCTGCAGGTGCCGGGTGTTGGCCATTTCCCGTGGGTGGCCTTGGCGCTGGGGATGTCCTTCTCGCTGTATGGGGTGGTCAGGAAACGTTCGCCGCTGGGCGCGCTCGATGGCTTGGCGGTGGAGACGACCGTGCTCGTGCCTTTCGCGCTCGCTTGGCTATTCATGGCACATTCCAGTGTGCCGGAGTCTTTCGGAAACAGCTGGCCGCACTCGCTGCTGATCGCCGGGACGGGGCTTGTTACTGCTGTGCCACTGCTGCTTTTCGCCTTCGCGAGCCGCAACATCCGCCTCAGCACCCTCGGCATGCTCCAGTTTATCGGACCAACCATCCAGTTCTTCATCGGCTGGAAAATCTACGGTGAGCCGATGACCACCTTGCGCCTTCTTTCCTTCGGGCTGATCTGGCTGGCCATCGCTCTTTACGGCTGGGATTCGCTGCGTCGGCGTCCCTTACCCAAATAAATGAAGAGAATCCAACCGCAGATGGACGCAGATTCACGCAGATGTAAGAGAAGAGATGTGGAGAATCTCTTTTAGAAGTTAGGTTTTTGGGCGTATGGCCGGTCTTATCTCATTCACGTCCATCTGAGTCCATCTGCGGTTCATTGCTCTTCGTGAAGGAAACGTCGCTGCCATTTCGGGTTCTTGACAGCCCGCGCCCGCCCGCCGACGATTTGAGCCACGACAGGGGAGCCATCCGAACGGAAGGCCGAGATTTTCCGACGCGCGGGAAAAACCCTTAGAACCTGACGCGGGTTGTGCCGCCGGAGGGAGTCGGGCGAGCCATGGTGGCTTTCCTGTTTCCGGCCGGTTTCCGATTCGCCCCCAAACCGACACCACCATGATCAGCCCCGAAGAAACCACCGGCACGGAAACGAAACACGACGAATCCCGCGCCCCGCTCCCCGCCTCCAACCGCATCTATCTTTCCGGCGAGATCCATCCGGAAGTGCGCGTCCCGATGCGGGAGATCTCTCTCAACGACACGAAATCTTATAACGGCCGCATCGAGAAAAACGAAGCGGTGCGCGTGTATGACTGCTCCGGCCCGTGGGGTGATCCTGATTTCAAGGGGACTTCCGAGGAAGGCCTGCCCGCCCTCCGTCGTGAGTGGATTTTGAAACGCGGAGACGTGGAGGCCTACGACGGCCGCGAGGTGCAGCCACAGGACAACGGCTACCTCACGGAAAAACATGCCGAATTCGCATCGAAATCGGAGCGCGCTAACAAGTTCATCGAGTTCCCCGGGCTCACCGCCGCGCGCCGCCAGCCCTTGCGCGCGAAAGGCCATCCGGTCACGCAGAAATGGTATGCCGACAACGGGATCATCACGCCCGAGATGGAGTTCATCGCGATCCGCGAAAACATGCGCCGCTCAAAGATCGCGGACATGAAGGAGGACATCGTGCGCAATGACCTCAACAAGCAGCACGCCGGTTCCACCCAAACGCCGGACAGTCCCTACACGCCCGGCATTTTCAAGCGTTTCCCGCAGCGCATCCCGGCGGAGATCACCCCGGAGTTCGTCCGCTTCGAAGTCGCCGCTGGTCGTGCGATCATCCCGCTCAATGTGAATCACCCCGAGTGCGAGCCCATGATCATCGGCCGGAATTTCCTCGTGAAGATCAATGCGAATATCGGCAACTCCGCCGTCGCCTCATCTATCGAGGAGGAGGTGGAGAAAATGCGCTGGGCCACGAAGTGGGGCGCGGACACTGTGATGGATCTTTCCACTGGGAAAAACATTCACGCCACCCGTGAGTGGATCCTGCGTAACTCGCCGGTGCCCATTGGTACGGTGCCGATCTATCAGGCGCTCGAAAAAGTGAACGGCAAGGCCGAGGATCTCACCTGGGAGCTTTATCGCGACACCCTCATCGAGCAAGCCGAGCAGGGCGTCGATTATTTCACGATCCACGCCGGCGTGCTCCTCCGCTTCGTCCCGATGACTGCCAGCCGCATGACCGGCATCGTCTCGCGCGGCGGTTCGATCATGGCGAAGTGGTGCCTCTCCCATCACAAGGAGAATTTCCTCTACACGCATTGGGATGAAATTTGCGACATCTGCGCCGCCTACGATGTGAGCTTCTCCATCGGCGACGGTCTCCGCCCCGGCTCCGTGGCGGATGCGAACGACATGGCGCAGTTCGGCGAGCTCCAGGTGCAGGGCGAGCTTACGACCCGTGCCTGGGCCAAGGGCTGCCAGGTGATGAACGAAGGCCCCGGCCACGTGCCGATGCACATGATCGAGGAAAACATGGCCAAGCAGCTCGAGTGGTGCCACGAGGCTCCCTTCTACACACTCGGACCGCTCACTACGGATATCGCCCCCGGCTACGACCACATCACCTCCGGCATTGGCGCGGCAATGATCGGCTGGTACGGCTGTGCGATGCTCTGCTATGTCACGCCCAAGGAACACCTCGGCCTGCCGAACAAGAAGGACGTCAAAGATGGCGTGATCACCTACAAGCTCGCCGCCCATGCCGCCGACCTCGCGAAAGGCCATCCCGGCGCGCAATACCGCGATAACGCCCTCTCCAAGGCCCGCTTCGAGTTCCGCTGGGAAGACCAGTTCAACCTCGGCCTCGACCCCGAAACCGCCCGCGAGTTCCATGATGAGACGCTCCCCCAGGAAGGCGCGAAAACCGCCCACTTCTGCTCCATGTGCGGCCCGCATTTCTGCTCGATGAAGATTTCCGAGGACGTGCGGCAGTATGCCGCGGCGCAGGGTATCGCGGAGGAGGAAGCCCTCCAGAAAGGCATGGAGGAGAAATCCAAGGAATTCGTGGAGGCGGGGGCAGTGCTCTACCAGAAGGCATAGGTCTTATATGTCCCCCGTCCTAAAACCCTAAGCTTGCTGGGTCTTCGTTCCCCGACTTGATCGTCCTCTGCCTACTCCTGTGGTTCCGCGAACCAGTCCAAGGCCAGGCCGAGGCTCGCCGCGACTAATCCGCCGCGTCCGGGGTGGACTTCGTGACGCACCTCTTCCACACCCGCCTCGCGGATCGCCTCTGCCTGCTTGAGGCTCTGCCCCTTGGAGACGAAATGATCGTTCTCTCCCTGCGAAACGAAAACCTTGAGTTTTCTCAACGCGCTCTTGGAGGGCCTGAAGACGCGGACGGATTTCGTGATGTCCTCGCGCTTGAGGGAGCTGACGAATACGCCGCGGACATCAAAGCCCTCCTTGATCAGCGCGCCGGTTGCGAGCGTGGCGCGCCCGGCTCCCAGGGAATTTCCCGCGATGTAAAGAGGCCATTTTTCGGCACCCGCGTGTTGGCTGGCGAGATGGCGCATCCCAGCTTGGATCGCGGCGGCGTAGAGACCGTCGGTGCCGAATTCGTCGGGCGTCGGGCAATTCGCGATGACGGTGACCCAGCCCTTCGGCGCAGCCGCTTCGGCATACTGCCTCGTGAGTTTTTCCAGATCCGCCTCGCTTACGAAATCCGGCACGACGACGAGGACGCGCTGGGTTTCAGAGGGCTTGAAATCCTGCGGGAGGGCGATGACCACCTTGGCCGTTTCGGGGACGAAACCGGACGGCGATTTCCCCGCGAGGCGGACATCCTTCTTGTCCATCGCGACATCGACCGGCTCGATCCCGAAGGCGGCGGGCGCGGTTTTTTCGGGAGCGGGCATCTCCGGGGTGCCGGGTTTCGGTGCGGGCGCTGTGCCGGAGAGGCGGATGGAATCCGGGGCTTTCAGGACGATCTGCGGGCTGCCGTTATAAAGCTCCACGGTGCCGGTGACCTCCACGTCCTTGCCGTCGAAAGCTCGGAGGGTTTCCCCTCGACCACGCCGGGTTTTCCCACGGCGGTGAAAGCGTCCGCCGCGCCGCGCGCGCCGAAATTCACGAAGGTCATGCCGGAGGCGATGGTGCGCACGTTGGAGACTTGGCCGGTGACGGTCACTTCCTGGCCGACGTGCTTGCCCGCCTCCGCGTAGGCGATGGTGACCGCATGGAGCGGAGATCCGAGCAAAAGGGCGGTGAGGATGATCCTGAACATGACTGCATAGGATACGTTTACGGGCTGCAAGGCAAGCGACAGATTGGTCACGCAAGCCGTTTCATCACGGCGGCGGAGAGCAGTTTGCCGTCGGCGCGGCCCTCGGAAAGCTCCTGGGCGCGCTTCATCGCCTTGCCCATGTCCGCCTTCGTGGACGCACCGGTTTCAGAAACCGCCTGATCGACGATCCCAGAGATCTGCTCTTCCGTCAGCGCAGCGGGGAGATATTGGGAAAGAATCCCAATCTCCGTCTTCTCATTCGCGGCAAGCTCCGCTCGCCCGGCCTTCTCAAACTGCTCAATGGAATCCTGACGCTGCTTGATCTGCTTACGGATCACCGCGAGGATTTCCGGCTCATCCAGCACCGTGCCCAGCCCGCCCTTCTCGATGGCGGCGTTAGTCATCGCACTCTTCAGCGCGCGCAGGGCGTTAAGTGCGGTCGAATCCCTCGCCCGCATGGCGTTCTTGATGTCATCGGAAATGCGTAGTGTCGTGTTGCTCATGGGGGGAGGATAGGCGGCGGGGGGCGGAGATCAATTCCGCAGTTGGTTGGACACGGCGATCAAGCTAAGGGATATCCAAGCCCAGATTTCCTTTGTGGACGCGGGATGGGCCGGATTGTGCAGGGATGGAAGAATTTCAACCACGGAGGGCCGGAGAACACGGAGGTGGGGGTTGAAAATTACCATGCCGTCTGGAAGGACGGCACTCTTGATGGGGGGTAGGCATCCCGATTTTCCCGATCACTCAGGGCTTCAGGAGCAAGAGGTCGAGGTTGTTGAAGCGCTGGAAATCCGTGTCGAAGGAAACCAGGCGGTTGCCGGTGGAAATGGCGAGGGCGGCGAGGTAGGCGTCCGTCCAAAGGCGGTGGGGAAGGGTTGGACCCGTGGTAAGGGCCGCGAAGGTGGTTTCCAAGGCGCTCGGCTCAGGCAAGAGACGGATGATGGGAAGATTCCGATACGTCCGGTAAATATCCCACGCTTCATCGTGGGTGTAGGGTAGGCCGGACATCACCTGCGGGCTGGTGACCAAACGGAGCAGTGCCAGCATAGTGACGCGGCAGAAGGCGATTTCACCCGCCCGCATTTCGTCCCAATATTTTCGCGCCGCATGGTGGTGGACATGTCGATCATCCGTGAGGGCCAGCCATACGTTGGCGTCGGGGAGATCGATGGGCGCATTCACGGGCGGGCGGAGCCTATTTCCTCCCGCTCAAGGAGTTCGAAAAGTTCGGCGTTCGATCTCGCGGGGATCGCCGCTCCGCTTGCCCTGCGAAACACCGGCAACGGCACGTACTCCCGGCGCAGGGGGGCTGCATCCCGTCCGCGCAAGCCCGCCTCAATGTATTGCGCCACCAGATCCTTGAATTTCACACCGCTTTGGACGGCTTGGGTTTTCGCTTCCCGGAAAAGCGAATCGGGTAGATCAATCGTCGTCCTCATGGGGATGAAACTCGCATTTTTATGCTTTGCTGTCAAAATGCTTTTTGCTCACAAGCCCAGTTCCTTCAGCTTCGGCGCCAGTGCTTCGGCCCAGATGTTGTAGGCGGCGGGGGAGAGGTGGAGGAGGTCCGGAAGGAGATCTTTGTTGAGAGTGCCTTCGGAATCCATGAAGGCAGAGTTGATATCTAACAGATGGATACGCTTGCCATCGGCGAGGGATTTCAGCTGCTCATTGATCTCGTTATTGATCTTGCGGAGGGGGTTGTCGGCCTTTTCGGCACGGGGGAAGATGGACATGAGGACGATCTGTGTGTCCGGCCATTTCCAGGCGAGGTCTTCGAGGGTGCGTTGGATCCCGGCAACTGTCTCGGCAGCGGGGCGCTGACTTTGACCGGTGTTGTTGGTGCCGATGAGGATCACTGCGGCCTTGGGTTTGACACGTTGGATATCACCGTTTTGCAAACGCCAGATGAGGTGTTCGGTGCGGTCACCGGAGTAACCCCAGTTGAGAGCGCCGAGAGGAGCGAAGTGCTTATCCCATGCCGCTTTTCCAGCATCCTCCCATGCTTGGGTGATGGAGTCTCCGAGGAAAACGACCTGTGTATCCTTGGCATCCTTTGCCTCCTTGTTTTTCCGATCCCAGCGGTCTTTCCACCATTTTTCAGCCCAGCGCTGGTCGGGGTAGGTCGAGGGGCTAATCTGATATTTTTCCCGCAAGGAAGCGTAGAGCGCGCGCATCTCTTTGAGGATGGGCGCATAGCTTTGCTCTGTGGCAACATTCCTCATTTCCTGCGGATCCTTTTCTAGGTCGAAGAGCATCCACTCGTCGGTGGCGGGGAAACGCATGAGCTTGTAGCGGTCGTTGCGGATGCCGTCGTGGCGGGCGACGGCGTGGGTGTGCTCGCCGGAGTATTGGTAGTGGATCGCGTCGCGCCAATCGGCGGGGGTCTTGCCTTCGTTTTTCAGGACGGGCACCAGGCTTTTCCCCTGAATGTCGTCGGGAATGGGGGCTCCCGCAACATCGAGGAAGGTGGGGGCGTAATCGATGTTCTGGATCATCGCTTTGGTGCGGACGCCGGGTTTCACGACGCCGGGCCAGCGGATGATGAAAGGCATGGCGAGGGATTCCTCGAACATCCAGCGCTTGTCGTACCAGCCGTGCTCGCCGAGGTAAAAGCCCTGATCGGAGGAGTAGATGACGATGGTGTTTTCGGCGAGGCCGGATTCCTCCAGATATGCGAGGATTCGGCCGATGTTCTCGTCCACGGCGCGGATGGTGCGGAGATAGTTCTTGATGTAGCGCTGGTATTTCCAGCGGGTGAGATCCTCGTCGGACATGCCTTTCGCGAGGCTGTCGATGAGGGCGGCGTTCTCGTCCCCGTAGGCGTCGTCGAAGGCCTTTTTCTGCATCGGGTTCATGCGGGAGTATTCGGGATTCCCCCAATCATTTTTCGTGAAGCGGGGATCGGTGGCCTTGCCGTGCAGGAGCATGTCATGGCCCCAGTGGAAATCCTTGGCGATGGACATCTTCTGTTTCGCGACCGCGCCGATGCGGTTCTTGTAGTCGTCGAAAAGCGTTTCCGGCTCGGGCAGATCCATGCCGTCGAAGAGATCCATGTGGCGGATGGCGGGCACCCAGTTGCGGTGCGGGGCTTTTTGCTGGGTCATCAGGACGAAGGGCTTGGATTTGTCCTTCCGGTTCTTCAGCCAATCGAGGGATTTGTCGGTGACGATGTCGGTGCAGTAGCCCTCGAAGCGTTTCAGCGAACCGTCCATCTGGATGAAATCCGGGTTGTAGTAGCTGCCCTGGCCGGGGAGGACTTCCCAGTGGTCGAATCCGGTGGGATTGGAGACGAGATGCCATTTCCCGATGACGGCGGTCTCGTAGCCGGCCTTCTGGAGCATTTTCGGAAAGGTCGGCTGGTTGCCATCGAAGCGGCTGAAGTTGTTGTCCATGAAGCCGTTCAGGTGGGAATGCTTGCCGGTGAGGATGGTGGCGCGGGAGGGGCCGCAGATGGAGTTTCCGCAGTAGGAGCGCTCGAAGAGCATGCCTTCCTTGGCGAGGCGATCAATGTTCGGGGTGGGAGCCATTTCGGCGTAGCGGCTGCCGTAAGCGGAGATGGCCTGGAGGGCGTGGTCGTCGGTGAAGATGAAGACGATGTTCGGGCGCTCGGCGGCGAGGGCGCAGGTGAAGAGGAGGGCGAGGACGAACTTAATGGGGAAACGCATGACGGTGCTAGGTTCGTGCTGGGGGCAAGGAGGGACAAGGAAAAAGGGGGGCACATGCGCCTTCGCGCTCCGCTGGCTGGGAAGATCTTGTGCCCCGTGAAGTGGAAAGAAGTCCGACGATTTGCGGGCCATGTTTCCGGCGGGGGCGCCGGAAACGACACGCGAGGGCGCGTGTGCTCCCCGCCTGCTGCGCGGGCGGAACTCTATCTCACGCCGATCTCCCTGAGCTTCGGCGCGAGGGCTTCGGCCCAGATGTCGTAGGCGGGGGGGGAGAGGTGGAGGAGGTCGGGGAGGAGTTCCTTGTTGAGGGTGCCTTCGGCGTCCATGAACTCGGCGTTGATGTCAAGGAGGTGGATGCGCTTGCCGTCGGCGAGGGTTTTGAGCTCTTCGTTGATCTCGTCGTTGAGTTTGCGGAGGGGGTGGTCGGCTTTTTCGGCGCGGGGGAAAACGGACATGAGGACGACCTGGGCGTCGGGCCATTTCCAGGCAAGGTCATCGAGGGTCTGGTGGATGCCGGTGAGGGTTTCGGCGGCGGGGCGTTTGCTTTGGCCGGTGTTGTTGGTGCCGATGAGGATCACGGCGGCCTGCGGGCTGACGCGCTGGATGTTACCGTTCTGGAGGCGCCAGATGAGGTGCTCGGTGCGGTCGCCGGAGTAGCCCCAGTTCAGCGCACCGAGGGGGGCGAAGTGCTTTTCCCAGGCCGCCTTGCCGGCGGTTTCCCATGCCTGGGTGATAGAGTCTCCGAGGAAAACGACTTTCACGTCCTTGGCTTGGGAAGTTTGCTTGTTTTTCGCGGCCCAGCGCTCTTTCCACCAGCCTTCCTTGTTGCGGTGCATGGGGAAGGTGGAGTCGTTGACGGTGTATTGTTTTTTGAGATCCGCGTAGAGGGTTTTCATTTTCCCGAGGACATCGGCGTAGGCGGGATCGGCGAAGAGGTTCTTCATTTCCTGGGGGTCTTTCTCGAGGTCGAAGAGCATCCACTCGTCGGTGTCGGGGAAACGCATGAGCTTGTGGCGGGAGTCGCGGACGCCATCGTGGCGGGCGACGGCGTGGGTGTTCTCGCCGGAGTATTGGTAGAAGACGGCGTCGCGCCAGTTGTCCGGGGTTATGCCGTTGTTTTTGAGGATGGGGAGGATGCTCTCGCCCTGCATGTCAGCGGGGATGGGTGCTCCGGCCATTTCGAGGAAGGTGGGGGCGTAGTCGATGTTCTGGATCATCGCGGCCGGGACGGATCCGGGTTCGATAACGTTAGGCCAGCGGATCACGAAGGGCATGAAGAGGGATTCCTCGAGCATCCAGCGTTTGTCATACCAGCCGTGCTCACCGAGGTAGAAACCTTGATCCGATGAGTAGATAACGATGGTGTTTTCCGCGAGGCCGGATTCCTCAAGGTAGTCTAGGGTGCGGCCGATGTTCTCGTCCACGGCGCGGATGGTGCGGAGGTAGTTTTTTATGTAGCGCTGGTATTTCCAGCGGGTGAGATCGTCGTCCTTCATGGTGGGAAGGGCGGCGATGAGCTTCTCGTTTTCCGGGCCATAGGCGGCGTCGAACTCGGCCTTCTGGGCGTCGTTCATGCGCTTGTATTCCTCGTTGGCGAGGCCGCCCATGAAGCGTTTGTCGGTGGGTTCGCCGTGGAGGAACATGTCCCAGCCCCAGAAGAAATGGCGGGCGATGGTCATCTCCTGCTTTTTCAGGGCATCGATGCGATTCGAGTAGTCGTCGAAAAGCGTTTCAGGCTCGGGCATCTCGATGCCATCGAAGAGCTTGTAGTGGCGCGGGGCGGGCACCCAGCTCCGGTGCGGGGCTTTGTGCTGGGTCATCAGGACGAAGGGTTTCTTCTTGTCCTTGCGATTCTTGAGCCAGTCGAGGGTCTTGTCGGTAACGATGTCGGTGACGTATCCCTCGAAGCGTTTTCGGGAGCCATTCATCTGGATGAAATCAGGATTCACGTAGCTGCCCTGGCCGGGGAGGATTTCCCAGTGGTCGAAGCCGGTCGGCTCGGAGACAAGGTGCCATTTTCCGATCAGCGCGGTCTCGTAGCCGGCTTTCTGGAGGAGCTTGGGGAAGGTCTGCTGACCGCCGTCGAAGCGCCCGGAATCGTTGTCGATGAAGCCGTTCCGGTGGCTGTGCTTGCCGGTGAGGATGGAGGCGCGAGAGGGGCCGCAGATCGAGTTGCCGCAGAAGGAGTTGCGGAAAATCATGCCTTCATTGGCGAGGCGGTCGATGTTCGGGGTCGGAGCGATTTTCGTGAAACGTCCCCCGTAGGCGGAGATGGCCTGGCGGGCGTGGTCGTCGGTGAAGATGAAAAGGATGTTGGGGCGCTCGGAGGCGGAGGCGGGCAGGGTAAGCGCGAGAAGGGCTGTTATCAGGCGTTTCATGTGAGGGATAACCTCGCCCGATGCGCCCGCTCGACAAGGAAAAAACCCCGGTTAGGCTAGAGGCACGGTGACAGTGCCGCGTTTCCCGATGTTCCATCCCGCCTTCCATGATCTGCTCAAGCCGCAATGGCTGACCACGCTCGCCGAGCTGAAAGTTTCCGGAGGGATGGCGGTGAGCGAGCTGTCGCGTCGGCTGGACTCCAGCTACATGACGGTGAAGCAGCATTGCGAGGATCTCACCAAGCTCGGTTATCTTCAACGCTCCCGGGTGCCGCGCACGGAGATCGGGCGGCCGGAGATTTTCTACCGGCTCTCCGATAAGGCGGAGGGCATGTTTCCCGGGATTCCGGAGGGTTTCACGCTGGAGATGCTCGACCAGATCCAGCGCAGCTTCGGCGAGACTGCTCCTGACCGCTTGCTGTTCCAGTATTTCCAGAAGCGCGAGGAGGAGTGGAAAGAGAAACTCAGCAAGGGCACAACCCTGCTCTACAAGGCTCAGCTTTTCGTGAAGATCCGGTCGCAGGAAGGGCTTTTCCTCCGCTGCCTGCATGATGATGCGACAGGGGTGATCACGCTGCGCGAGTTTCACCATCCGCTGGCGAGGGTGTTCGCCAAACATCCGCGCGCCATCGAGATGGAACGCCGCGCGGTCGAGGGAGCGCTGGGTGTGAAAGTGTCCCGCGCCCCCGGCGAAGGGGTGGGGGACGCTCCGCCACATGTAGATTTCATCCTCTCCACGGCATGATATTTTCACGGCGTAAGGATTTTTGAATGAGAAACGGCCTTCAATTATCCAAGGCCCAGCAGCATGAAAAACCGCATACTCTCATTTTACGCCGCCAGCGCCGCGCATGGACGCGGATTGGAACCACGCACTGAGCCCGCAAGGGGTGAACCGCGATCTCGGCCGCGTGGATATCGAAAGAACGCGTGAACTTTCCAGAAATGGGGTCAGATGCGGCGTTGAAATCAAGGGGTAATTTGTGCTTTTTTGAGGATGTCGGGGTTGAAGGGTTTTTGGTTTTTTAAGACTCCATAGATCAGGTGGAGGAGCTTGGTCATAACGGCTCCGATGATGACGATGGAGGGTTTGCCTTTCTCCTTGAGGCGTTCGGCGAAGGCTTTGCAGATGGGGTTGAAGCGCATGGCCGACATAGCAGGAAAGAACAGCGCTTTGCGGATGTGGCGGTTGCCCGCCTTGCTCATCGGGGTGCGCGTTTTGCCACTCGTGCCGCTTTGGAAGATGCGCGGCGTGACTCCCGCGTAGGCAGCAAGCTGACCGGCCGCCTCGCGCGATGCCAGGGCCGGATCAGCCGCGCGGAAACAGGAGTTCCAGCACCTCATAGCCGGTTTCGCTGAAGCCGAGGCGTTGGTAACTCAGGCGGGCGCCCTCGTTTTCCCGCTCCATGTAGAGGCGTATGCCGCAGCAATCCGCGTCGGCTTCGCCCAGTTCCCTGACATGCGAGAAAAGCGCCCGGAAAACGCCGCGGCCGCGATGGAGCGGCTGCACATAGACGCTCTGGATCCACCAGATTTCGCCGTTTCTCCAATCGCTCCACTCAAAGGTATGTGCCGTCTGCCCCACCACCTCGCCATCGATCAACGCCACGAAATACCGGCCTCGCGCCGGTTCGGAAACGAAACGCCGCACGCCCTCCGATACCGTCGCAGGATCAAGCTCGCGCCCCTCCGTCTCGCGGCACAGCGCGATGTTAAAGTGGGCGATGATTTCAATATCAGCAGGTATCGCTTGTCTGATCTTGATCATCACTTCTTTCATCAAAATTGGAATGGGATCACTTCACGGGTGTCAAAATGAAGTCCTTGATGGTGACACCGCGGCCTCCCTCGGCGATGACGAAATGGAGGGTGTTTCCGCCGCTCTTGAGTGTGACCGGGATCGCTTCGGTGGTTTGCCAGAGGCCGAGGGTGTAGGGCGCGGGTTGTTCCACGGGCTGCGAGTCGTTCACGGCGAAAAGGAACTTCTGGCCGGTCTGGGCCGTGGCGACCTTGGCGGTCAGCAGGTAGTTCCCCGATCTCGGGGCATTGATCTTATACTCCGCCTTGAAGCCGCCGAAGGCGTGGATCTGCATGCCACCCGTGAATGAGCGCATTGCGGCCGACTTGCCGGAGGTTTCCTTGTGGGCGACGGACGGGACGGTGATCACGCCGTCGGTTTCCTGGATCTCAAGGTCGGCCTTATCGGCGGTTTCCGAATGGAGTTTCTGCTCCTTTTCGTTGGCCTCGGCGAGTTCCTCACCCAGCGGCCCGAGGGCGGCGGTGCTTGAGGCGAGAACGCGGGACTGCTGGATCGCGAAATTGCTCCACGATCCGCCCTGCTCGTTGCCGCGCTCGTTGTAGGCCTTTTCACCGAGGATGCGGCTGACCATTTGCGAGCGCACGATGCGGATGTAATCGTCCTTGTGGGCGCGGGCCTGGGTTTCGAGGAGAAACTGGTTGCCGGAGAGTTTCACATCGTCCTTGTCCCACCAGCTGTGCGGGAAGCCGGCTCCGAGATTGACCACCCAGCCTTTCGGCGTCCAATGGCTGAGGGCGGCGTGGGCTTTCTGCGTGACACCCCAGGTCGGGATCCCGAAGGAACGCAGAATGAAGCGGCCGAAAAACGCGCGGCGTCCGCAGACCCCGCCGTTGAGCATGATGTTCTGCATCTGGTGATTCGAGGAAATGTCATACTGCACGTTCTGCGAGCCGTAGGGGACTTCGCTGCGGACGCTGTTCACATAACGCCAGCCGTAGTCGGGGTTGTAGATGTGGTCGGGCCGGTAGGTGCGCAGCATCTCGCGGCCCCAGGCGAGGATCTCGTCGGGGTCTGCGCTGTTCACGACGAAGCGCATTTCCCATGCGGTCAGAATTTTGAAAGCGGGATCCAGTTCTCCGCCGAGAAATGCCTTCTCGAAATGCAGGTAGCGCTTCACGGGATGGACGTGGGCGGATGGGTCTTTGACGTTGGGGCTGTTGTTCTGTTTGACGGGATTGGCGTGCTCGAGGCTGGTGGCCAGCGCGAGGCGGCGCAAAACCCCTTTCTTCGCACCGGGGCTGATCTTCTGGATCGTGGAGAAAATCTCGGCCGCCTCGCCGAATTTCCCGTAGCGTGCGCCGCCGGCTATCATCATCTCCATCATCAAGGCCTCGTCGGAAAGCAGTTGCTCCACAGCGGCGGCCTTTTCGGAGCTTTGCTCGGCGAAATCGGCGAGAGCGTCCGGCGTGGCCGCGGTGAGGATGAATGCCTTGGCGAGTTTCCCGTCGAGGGCGGAACTGGATAGAAACGAATCCAAGGAACCCAACAATTTTTTGGCGGTATTCGCTTCGTGGGATTTCGCTTTGGCCAGCGCGGCCTGCGCCTGCTCGTGGGCGCGCTTCAATTCCGGTTCGTCGGCTTTGGCCTTTTCATAAAGAGCCGTGCGCTCCTTGAGCGCGGCCTCTCCTTCGGCAAGGTTCTTTTTCGCGGCGTCGAGCCGGCTTTCGGCGGCTTTCTTATCGGCGGAGGTCTTGGCGTCCTTCAGCGCGGCCTCGGCGGCGGCGATCTCCTTTTTCGCGCCGCCGATCCATTTGCCGTTGGCGTGGTCGATCAAGCCCTTAGCCGAAGCGATCTGACCGAGACCCTTCTGCGCGGCATCCGCCTTCGCCGCCGCTTCGGCGGTGGCCTTCACCGCGCTTTCGAGATCCGCGAAACCGTTGCCGCCGATCTTGGGAAGCGCGCGGGAAATTTCCTCTTTGAGCGATTTCAGATCGGACGCGAAGCCGGACTCCAGTTTCCTGCCGCGATAGGGCGATTCGTCCTGCGGCGGCCACACCTTGGGAATGTCCTCAACATTTACGGCGGATATCGTAGGTGCCGGCTTGTTGCGGTTTTCCTCGAGATAGGTCTTGAGGTAGGCGACATCCGCGGCGGACAGCTTGTCCTGCTCGAAATGCATGCTGGAACCGTTGGACAGCGCCACGGTGACCACCCCGATCCTCGGATCATAGGACTTGAGTTCGCCTTCAAAGGTCTTGGCTCCGTCGGAGCTGGTCCATGTCCTGGCGTGGGCGCCGGTGAGTAATAGGCTTGTGATCGCAGCCAGAATCAAGCGGCTGGATGTGAGGTATTTGTGTTGCTTGTTTTTCATGGTTTGGATGCTGGAAATCTTGGGGAGCACACGCGCCCTCGCGTGTTGTTTCCGACGCCCCCGTCAGAAACCGCGTGGAATGGCTTGACGGCCAGTCTTCGGCGAGGGCGCCAAAGACAACACGCGAGGGCGCGTGTGCTCCCCTTGGAGCGCTCCGCGCCCCTACCGTATCCATCACTTTGAACTTTACGAGACATTAGGGTGCGGGAGAAATTTTCGACCACGGTTGGAACGGATAATTACGGATAAGAAGGGATTGGATCGACGTCTTTTTCTGATTTTCCCATCAGCGTTCGTCCACGTGCGGCCGAAGGCACCGGACACGGCGAGGAGCGTGATGGCGATGAAGCAAGTGATGTGGGATTGGATGGGGGATTTTATGCGATGGGGTCGGATTCCCTCCACCTCATCGCTGGTGAAAAGGTCGAGATCGTAGGAGCGGCGGTGATCTAAATAGAAGAGCGCGAGAGCGCTGCCTCCGGTGAGGAAAAATCTTTGTTCCTCAGCGAACCAAAGGCGCAAAAAATCCCGCTTGAGCGGAGTGCAGGCGTTAGAGTCTTCCCAATTCATGAGCGGCGCGAAGCAGGTATTCCCAGAGATGGTGGCGGCGGTCCAGCATCGGGCGCAACTGCGGAAAGGAATCGGCGACCTGCCGCAGGGTGAGAAATTGCCAGACCTCGTCCGTCCGCGCCTCGCGCATTAGCCAAGCAGCGGTGCGCAGCCACTCGGGCGTAGGTTCGCCCGCGAGCTTCAACCACAAGGTTTCCGCCGTCTCGGCACGATCCCACGCGTAATCGAGATTGTCTGCGGACAACACATTCATCGTTTAGTTTCCTAGCTCTTGATCGTGGCTCGGTAAAGGCTAAGTCGTGGCATCATGGGAAATTCCCTTGCTCCGGCGAATCGATCACCTGATGAGGGGCGGTCGCACCGGGGAAATCGACTACCTACTCGAACTCGACGGGCGCATCCTCCCGGTTGAGGTGAAAATCGGTGCCGCCGGCTCGATGAAAAGCCTGCACCAATTCATGCAGGAAAAACGGCTGCCCCTCGCCATACGCCTTGACCGCAACCCTCCCTCCCTGCAGGCGATTCATGTTTCCACTACACAGGGACAGCCCGTGCGATACCAGCTTCTCAGTCCTCCGCCGCTGAAAGCATGCTGTCTCGCGAAAAGCTACAGCAGGCTGTAGTAGTCCAAGGCCATCGGCGGCACGAAAAAACCGCCCCTCGCGCGGTGGCGTGGGGCGGCTTGTGATGTTTTTCAGGGGCTTTTCAGCGCCCGATTCGGATCAGCCCTTCTTGGACTTCTTCGCTTTTTTCTTAGCGGTTTTTTTTGCCGCAGGTTTCGGCGAGGAGCCGTCGAGGATGGCGGCTTGGGCGGCGGCCAGGCGGGCGACGGGGACGCGGTAAGGCGAGCAAGAAACGTAGGCGAGACCGAGCTTGTGGCAGAAGGTCACGGAATCCGGGTCACCACCGTGCTCGCCGCAGATGCCGAGCTTGATGTCCGGCTTGGTGGCGCGGCCCTTGGCAACGGCGATCTCCATCAGTTGGCCAACACCGGTGGTGTCGAGCGAGGCGAAGGGGTTCTTTGGATAGATGTCGTTTTCCTGGTAGCTGTTGAGGAACGAGCCCATGTCGTCGCGGCTGACGCCGAGCGCGGTTTGGGTGAGGTCATTGGTGCCGAAAGAGAAGAACTGGGCGTGCTTCGCGATCTCGTCCGCAGTGACAGCACCGCGCGGGACTTCGATCATGGTGCCGACAAGGTAGTCGAACTCGACTTTCTTCGCGGCTTTCACCTCGGCGGCCACGCGGTGGATGATTTCCACTTGCAGCTCCAATTCGCGGGCGTAGCCGACGAGCGGGACCATCACCTCGGGCTTCACCGGGATGCCTTTGGTAACGCACATCGCGGCGGCTTCGAAGATGGCCTGCGCCTGCATCTCGGCGATTTCAGGATAGGAAATCGCGAGGCGGCAGCCGCGGTGGCCGAGCATCGGGTTGAACTCGTGGAGCTCGTGCACGCGGTGTATGATCTGCTCGACCTTCACGCCCAGCTTGCGGGAGAGATCCATCTGCTGCTCCTTGGTGTGCGGGAGGAATTCGTGGAGCGGCGGGTCGAGGAGGCGGATGGTGGCGGGCTTGCCGGCGAGCGCCTTGAAGATGCCGAAGAAGTCCTTGCGTTGGTGCGGGAGGAGTTTCTTAAGGGCGGCCTTGCGGGCTTTCTCGTTGGTGGCGAGGATCATCTCACGCATCGAGTCGATACGGTCGCCCTCGAAGAACATGTGCTCGGTGCGGGTGAGTCCGATGCCTTCCGCGCCGAAAGCGACGGCAGTTTTCACCTGATCCGGGGAGTCAGCGTTGGTGCGGACGCCCATGCGGGTGGCCTTGGAGCACCAGTCCATGAGCTGGACGAAGTTCTTGAACTTCTCGGTGGACTGCGAGGACTTCTTGTTCTGGATGAGACCGGTGATGATCTCGGAAGGCTCGGTGGCGAGCTCGCCGCCGTAAACCGTTCCGGCCGTGCCGTCGATGGAGAGGTAGTCGCCTTCTTTGAAGGTCTTGCCACCGGCTTTTACGGTCTTCTTGTTGTAGTCGACATCGACGCCGGAGGCGCCGCACACGCAGACCTTGCCCATCTGGCGGGCGACGAGTGCGGCGTGGGAGGAGACACCGCCACGCGAGGTGAGGATGCCCTCGGCGGCGATCATGCCGCGAAGGTCTTCCGGCGAGGTCTCGACGCGGACGAGGAGAACTTTCTCACCGCGTTGTGCGGCTGCTTCTGCGCGATCCGCGTTGAGGTAGATTTTTCCGGAAGCAGCACCGGGGCCGGCGGGGAGGCCTTTGGCGATGATGGTTTGCTTCTTGGTCTGCTCGATGTCGAAGACGGGGGCGAGCAGCGCGTCGAGCTGGTCGGCGGGGTTACGGAGAACCGCGGTCTGCCAGTCGATGAGCTTTTCCTTCACCATGTCGGCGGCGAACTTGAGCGCGGCGGCGGCGGTGCGCTTGCCGTTGCGGGTCTGGAGCATGAACAGCTTGCCGTCTTGAATGGTGAACTCGACGTCCTGCACGTCCTTGAAGTGATTCTCCAAGATACGGCGGACTTTCATCAGCTCCTTGAAAGCGGCGGGGAGTGCTTTCGCCATGCCAGCGACGGCATCTGGGGTGCGGACACCGGCGACGACGTCCTCGCCCTGGGCGTTGACGAGGAATTCGCCGTAAAGGACGTTTTCACCGTTGGCGGGGTTGCGGGTGAAGGCGACTCCGGAACCGGAGTTCGAGCCGGTGTTTCCGAAAACCATGGCCTGCACGTTGACGGCGGTGCCCCATGCGGCGGGGATGCCGTATTTGCGGCGATAGACGATCGCGCGGTCATTCATCCATGAGCTGAAAACAGCGCCAGCGGCACCTTCGAGCTGCTCCCAGGGGCAATCTGGGAAGCCCTTGCCGGTGCGGTCGAGCACGAGTTTCTTGAAGATGGCGACCATCTCCTTGTTGTCGTCGGCGGTGAGCTCAGAATCGACGATGTCTTTCTTATACTTCGCGTGCTTGAAGGATTCGATCGCATGTTCGAAAGGCTCGTGGTCTTCGGTGGGGAGTTTCTGCACGCCGAGAACGACGTCACCATACATCTGGATGAAGCGGCGGTAGCAATCCCATGCGAAGCGCTCGTTGCCAGTGGCCTTGGTGAGGGCTTCGACGGTCTTGTCGTTGAGGCCGAGGTTGAGGACGGTGTCCATCATGCCGGGCATTGAGTCGCGTGCGCCGGAGCGGACAGCGAGGAGGAGAGGGAAGCCTTTTGAGTCGCCGAACTTGTAGCCCATGATTTTCTCCATGTTGGCCACACCCGCCTCCATCTGGGAGCGGAGGACTTTCGGGTAAGTTTGCTTATGATCGTAGTAGTAGGTGCAGACCTCGGTGGTGATCGTGAAGCCCGCTGGGACCGGAAGCCCGATGAGGGTCATCTCGGCAAGGTTCGCACCTTTGCCGCCGAGCAGCTCTTTCATTTTCCCGTGGCCATCGGCTTTGCCCGCGCCCCAGGTGTAAACGTATTTGGTTTCTTTCGCGGAGGGTTTCTTCGCGGCTGATTTCTTCGCGGCGGGTTTGGCCGCTGTCTTCTTTTTGGTTGCCATCGTATTGGTATTGTCGAGTTGCATTCCGCTGCCATATCTCGATACAGGAAAATAATTCCTTTTACCGTGGAGCGGGCGCGGGAGGCTAGCAGGAGCGACTTACCTGTCAACCGGTCAATGGCGGAAAAACCAAGCATTCACGACTCCCACTTCGGAAGAGACTCAAACACAGATCCGACTTCGCTAAAGCTACGACGGACAGGTGAACGGGATGAACTCAGATAAGAATGAACAGTGATAGGAAAGGAATGATTCGGGGCAGCCGATGTGGAGGTGTGTTGGCATCCTCTCCATCTGCGTCCATCCCGTTCATTTGCCTGCGGCCATCTCCGCTGCGCTACGGTTGTGGTTGGCCTTCTCTTCTGTGATCAGAACGTGGCCTCTACACCGGCGTAGATCATGCGCGGCGCGTTGGCACGCGGGCCGAGCGGGGCGCGACTGACGATCTTCTGGGTGTCGAACAGGTTCAGTATGCCGCCGACGAGCTTGAGGTTTTCGTTGAGCTGGTAGTGGCCGGTGAGATCGACGAGGAAGAGAGAGTCGATTTTTCCGTCCACGGCGCTCGGGTTGCCCGGAAGTGCGGTGAGGTTATCGATGCGGACGTCGTCATTATAACCGGTGCCCCATGTGGAGGTGGTGAACGAAGCGTCGAGGTTGATGCCCCATTTTTCTGTGATGTAAGAGATGCCTGCCGCGAGTTTCCAGTCAGGGAGATAGGGAAGCTGGCTGCCGCTCTGGGCACCGGAGAAGAGTCCGGCGGTGTTGGCGAGGAGTCCGTTGATGTCCTTGAACTCGGCCTGGGTGTAAGTGGCGCTGATATAAATAGGTAGGCCGTAGCTTGCGCCCATCGCTTGGCCGAAGTCGTATTCCAAAAGGCTCTCAAGGCCCCATGCTTGCGCCGCGCCGGCGTTGCGGGAAGGGCTGAGGCCGCCGATAACATCGAACTGCGGGGCGATGAGGTTGTCGTAATCGGTGTAAAAGGCGACGAGCTCGGTGCGGAGCGCGTCCTTGCGGTGACGGTAGCCGAGCTCGAAGCCGAGGCTTTCCTCGCTGTCGGTGCCTCCGAGATAACCCGAGGGATTGGCAGGCGACTGCCCGCGGTAGATGCCGCCGAAGAGGGAGTTTTCCGCATCGAAATCATAGGTCGCGCCGATGCCGCCCATGATGAGGTGTTCGTCGCCGGATGTGTTCACGCCCGCCGCCGTGGTGTTCTCGACTTCGAGATGCTCATAGCGGATGCCGGGGCGGAGGGTGAGGGCGCCGATCTTGATTTCATCCTCAAGATACAGCGCGGTGGCGAAGACCTCCTGAAGGCCGGCCGAGCCGATCGCTCCGGGCGCAGCCGGGCCGAAGCCGCCGGTTCCGTTCGAGGTGTAGAAGATCTGCTGGTTGGTGCCGCCCGCGCGGTCGTAGTGAAGGCGGAGCCCGACGGCGAGATCGTGAGATACGGAGCCGGTGTCGAAGCGAAAATTGGCCTGGTTTTGCCAGCCGTAGGATTCGTGGTCGCGGAAGGCGTCGCGCGTGAAGATTTCACCGGCGCCTGTGCCTTGGAGAACGGCGAGCGAGGGGTCGTGGAGCAGGGCTTCGGCGACATTGGTGCGGAGCCCGGCACCGCGCAGGCCGTCGAGCTTGTCCCAGCTGCGCTCGAAGGAATTGAAGTAAACAGCGGTTTCGAAACGGAGGGCGTCGGAAGGTTCGGCGATCCATTTCAGGTAGGTTCGGAAATGCTCGGCGGTGTGATGGTCAAACTGAGTGGAGGAGTAGCGGCGGTTCGCATCGCGGCGAAGATCCGGGACGGTTAGGCCGCCGTAGGTTTCGTTCGCGTCGAAATCAGAGAAGCCGACCTTGAACTCGAAGCGTTGCTTGAGGTCGGTGTTCGGCTCGTAGAAAAGCTTGAGCATCGGCTCGATGAGGTCGAAGCCGGAGTTTTTCGAGGTGCCGTCGATGTCACGGAAGCCATCGGTGGTCATTGCGTGGAGTTCGAGAAGGTAGCCGAAGGTTCCGGCGTCCGTGGTCTGGGTGTCGCCGTACCATGTGTGGTTGAAAAAGGTCTGGTCGGTGCCGAAAGTGGTGCGGGAGAAGAAGTTGTTTTCGCCGTCGGCGGGAATTTCAGTGGAGAGAAAATTGACGACACCGCCGGTGGTTTGCGGGCCGTATCTCACCAGGGACGAGCCTTTTAGGAACTCGATGCCGGACATGCGCGCGGCGCGAGGGGAGTAGTAAGCGGCCGGGGCGGAGTAGGGCGAGGGCGCGGAGAGGATGCCGTCCTCCATGATCGTGACCTTGCTGCTGCGAGTGCTATCGACCCCACGCATGGCAATGTTGGGAAAATTTCCGTAGCCATCCTCGTCCCGCACGAAAACGGATGGCACTTTGGCGACAATGCGGGCGAGGTTGGTATGGCCGCGCGAGCGGAAGCCCTCGGCGCTCAAAAATGCCGCCGATCCGGGGAGCTGGAACACCTCGTCGTCCCCGCCCACCACCGTCAACGGAGCCAAAGTCCGCAGCGCGTCCTGCGCCCCGGCCTGTCCCGCCACCATTACTCCCGCCAATGCCAGCGGAACGACCTTTCCTGATTTCCTGCGATTCGTGTTTTTCATCGTGTTGTGTTTCTTATTATTGTTGCGACTCAATCTCAATAAGTGTTATGTACACTTGAATGTGTGGGAGAGGGGGTCGTCAACGCGAAAAAATGGGAATGGTGTGAAATGTCGCCGTAATCGCTGCCGGAGAAAGGGAGCGAGGAGCTAGGGCGAGATCAACCTAAAATCCGCAGTTCAAACGAAGATTTTCACCGCAAAGGCGCAGAGGTCGCAGAGGGAACGCTGAGAAGAGTTTGTGTTTCGGGATAGTGCAGGGCATTTTTCACGGCAATTCCATTTCACCCATTGGGTGAACCATGCAGTTCCATCGTTTTTCCAAATTTTCTATCTTCCCACATGCAAGGCTCTGCGTTCCTTTGCGACCTCTGCGACTCTGCGGTGAAAAATTGATACCCAACTGCGGTATTTAGGATCAAGCTGGGGGAGGAGAGGAACCGCGAAGGAACGCGAATCTTGGGTTGGTTGATGACATTGCCCTTATTCCATTTTCCGAAGCTATATGGATCCGCGTTGAGCCGCCGGCGAATCCCTAACCGCCTACCAACTGCGTTTTCAACATGATAGTTTGATTGCGCCAGAGAAGAAGACCACGGATAAAAATGGATGACCTTCAATTCATGTGTTAAGCCATCAGCACCTCTTTTTGAGATTTGGGATTTGAGTTTTCACATCCCCGGGATGCCGAGGCCACCGGTGAGTTTTTTCATCTCCGCAGCGGCCTGCGACTTGCCTTTTTCGATCGCTTCCTGGACGCCCTTGAGTACGAGGTCTTCGAGAAACTCCACATCCGACGGATCAACGACGGCGGGGTCGATTTTGATTTCAAGCACATCGCCCGCGCAGGTGGCGCGGACTTTCACCTTATCGCCGCCGACGGAGACCTCGACCTCGCGCGAGGCGAGTTCTTCCTGCTTCGCGGCCAGCCCCGCCTGCATCTGCTGGGCCTGTTTCATCAGTTTCTGTATGTTCATGATTTTGTCGTAAGGTTCAGTTTTTCACGAATTCCGCCTCGAATTTCACCAAGGCCGCCTGGATCAGCGGATCCTTGTAAAAGGCATCCTCCTGCACGGGTTCCTCGGCTATCGGGGCGGGCGCGGGTGCGGCGGGTTCCGCTTTCGGGGCGGCGGCAGGGGCGGGGATTTCATCCTCATTATCGCCGTCGGGAGCGCTTTCGATGAGGGCGTCGAAGGCGGAAAGCGCGTCGCCGGTTTTCTTCGCGGGAGCCGCGGGCTGGGGAGTGGGCTTGGCGACCGGGGCGGGCATTTCCTGCACCGGCGGTGCAGCGGGCGCGGCAGCAGGAGCGGCATGGGAAAGGTGATCCGCGCCTTTCGTGAGCACGCTGATCACATCGGTGATGCGGACTTCGGAAAGTGTCTGGGTGGCCTTGATCATGCCGAGTTCGAAATGCAGGCGCTTGTTCGTGGCCCATTTCATGCGGCCTTCCGTTTCCGCGAAGACATCGATGGCGGCGAGGATGCGCTCCGGAGCGTATTCGTCGGCGTCGGACATGAGTTTGTTCCAGATCGCTTCCGGGATGCCCTCGCCATCGGCGGTGGGGTCGAGTTTCGCGACCAGCAAGCCGCGCAGGCAGCCGATCAGTTCGCCGAGAAGCTGGGAAAGCTCGCGGCCGCTTTCCGCCTCGTTCTGGATCAGCTTGAGAGCGCCGGGTGTGTCGCGGGAAAGCAGCTTCGTAGTCAGCGCGGCGACCTTTTCCCGCGAGGTGAAGCCGAACACATCGAGCACATTCTCCTCGTGGATCGTCTCCCCGCAGAAGGCGACGAGCTGGTCGAGCATGGATTGCGCGTCGCGCATTCCGCCGTCCGCACCCTTGGCGATCGCCCATGCGGCGGTGGCATCGAGGGTAATGCCCTCTTCCTTTGCGATATGGAGGAGGTGATCCGCGATGGTCTGCGTGGGGATGGGCCGCAGGTCGAAGCGCTGGCAGCGGGAGAGGATGGTGGGCAGGATTTTCTGCACCTCGGTGGTCGCGAAAATGAATTTCACGTGCTCGGGCGGCTCCTCTAGCGTTTTCAGCAGTGCGTTGAACGCGGCGTTCGAGAGCATGTGCACCTCGTCGATGTAGTAGATCTTGTATTGTCCGCGGGCCGGGGCGTATTTCACGGATTCGCGGAGGTCGCGCACCTGCTCGACGCCGTTGTTCGAAGCACCGTCGATCTCCAGCACGTCAAGCGAGCGCCCCTCGGCGATCTCGCGGCAGACGTCCTCTTCGGGATCGAAGTCGATTTTCGGGCCGCCGGTGCAGTTCAGCGCCTTCGCGAGGATGCGGGCGGTGGAAGTCTTGCCGGTTCCGCGCGGGCCGACGAAAAGGTAGGCGTGCGCGAGGCGTTTTTGCTCGATCGCGTTGCGAAGCGTGCGGACGACATGATCCTGCCCCAGCACATCGGCAAAGGTCTTGGGACGGTACTTTCTGGCGAAAACCTGGTAACTCACGGAGGGGAGCATAGGGCTCTCGCGGCGTTTGTCCAAAACAGATCTGCGCGGAGTGGAAAACCCAAATTCCTAGACTCCCGGCAGCGGTGGCCTTATCCTGCTCGTATGAACGCGGCGATGGAACTGGGGGGCACGAAAACGGTCGTGGCGGTGGGCGGGAGCGACGGCGCGCTAGTGGAGGAATTCCGTTTCCCGACCACCACCCCGGAGGAAACGCTGCGGCGGGCGGTGGAGTGGTTTTCGGAAAAAGGAACGCCGGAAGCCATCGGGATTGCGGCGTTCGGGCCGGTGCGGATCGATCCCAAGGCGGCGGATTGGGGCGCGATGCAGGCGACGCCGAAGCCGGGCTGGGGCGGGTTTTCGATCACGGCGACGCTCCTTCAAGCCTTTCCTGCCGCGAGGATCGCTTTGGAAACGGATGTGAACGCCGCCTGCCTCGCAGAGGCGCGGATCGGGGCGGCGGAGGGATTGGAAAACGTCGCTTATATCACCATCGGCACCGGGATCGGCGCGGGGATTCTTTGCGACGGGCGGCTGCTGCACGGCGCCCTGCACCCGGAATTCGGCCACATCCGCGTGCCCCGGCGGAAGGGCGATGACTTCGCGGGTGTCTGCCCCTTCCATGGCAATTGCCTGGAGGGCATGGCGAGCGGGCCGGCCATCGAGAAACGCTGGGGAAGACCCGCGCATGAGCTTCCCGCCGACCATCCGGCGTGGGACATGGAGGCATGGTATCTGGCGCACGGCATCATCGGGCTGCTCGCCATTTCCCCGCCCGAGCGGGTGGTGATCGGCGGCGGGGTATCGCAGGCGGCGGGGCTTCACGAAAAAACCGACGCGCTCGTCCGAGAGCTGGCGGGCGGGTATTTCCCGGCGGTGAACGGCGGGCCCTACGTTGTCCCGCCGAAGCTCGGTCAGGAGGCGGGGATACGTGGGGCGCTGATGTTGACGCGGCTTTGAAAAATTATTCGCCCTCCGGCATTACATCGACGGCCACACTGAGCCGCTGGCCGCCCGCGCCGAGGGTCACGCCACGCAAAGGGCTTACATCCGAGAAATCCCGGCCCCACGCGACTGTGATAGGGCGCTCGCCGGGGAGGAGGTTGTTGGTGGGATCAGCATCGACCCAGCCGGCCGCCTCGCCGCAGAAAACGGAGACCCATGCGTGCGACGCGTCGGCGCCGGTGAGGCGTTCCTTGCCCTCCGGCGGCCTGGTTTCGAGGTAACCGCACACGTAGCGCGCGCCGCGGATGTATCCCGCGCCTTTCCGCGTGTCGATCTTTACCGCCCGCCGAGATGCTCGACCTCCACGAAATACGCGCCCCGGCTCACGCCGTCCTTCCCGTCGAGCCATGTCTTGATCTGCGTGCGGCCTACGGGCAGCTCCACCTCGAAGCGCACGCCCGTCGCACCCTCGGGAATGGGTTGCGAAAGATCCGCCATGCCGGTGATCCGGAGCTTGGCGGTTGTGGCTGTTAGAGGGAAATCGCTGGCCGCCGGGCGTTCGCGGAGAGTCAGCGCGTAGCTTCCCGCGCGGGCGGCTTGGACATGCCATGTGCCGTTTCCGACCGGACGGCGGAGGATGTGCGGCTGGTTCCACGGGGGTGTGCCGCCTTCCGAGGGTGGCATCCAATCATGGGCGTTGAGTTGCACCGGATTTTCCTGCTCCGCGCCGATGTAGAGAGGGGTGGTTTCGGCATGGCGGCGGCTCACGTCCTTCCACCAGCCCTCGTAGAAGTCCGACAGTTTCGCGGCGACTTCCGGGTGCTCCTTGATAACGTTGTGCGCCTGGCCGGGGTCGGCGGCCATGTCGTAGAGTTCCTTGTTGTCGATGAAACGCCAGCGGTCGGTCATGATGCTGGTGTTGCGCCATTTCACGGGGTCGATCACGCGCTGGTTTTCCACCACCAAGGTGCGCTCCGGCCATGTCTTGTCGTCCGGTTTTTTCAAAAGGGGGGTTAGCGATGTCCCGTCGAACTCCAGCCCTTCCGGCGGCTTGATCCCGCAAAGATCCAATAGGGTAGGCAGTAGATCAAAGTGGGCGGCGAGGCGGCGGACTTCGCGACCGGAGGCGAGGCCGCCGGCCGGATGGTGGACGAAGCAGAACAGCCGGTGCCCACCGTCGTAGTGCGAACCTTTGCCGCCGCGCATCCCGGCGTTGAACGTTTCCGACCATGTGGCCTGCTGGTTTTTCGGATAAGCTCCCTGACCCATCGTACTGCCGTTGTCTCCCATGAAAACCACGATCGTGTTGTCCAATTTTTTCCAATGCTCGAGGCGGTCGAGCAGCACGCCGAGGTTGTCGTCGATGTTCTCGATCATGCCCCAGTAGGTTTTCAGGGCTTCGCTGGTATCGACATCGGCGAAGCGCGCGCGGTAGCGCTCGGCGACGTGTGATCGGGTCTGGTGCGCGGCGTTCGTGGGCAGGTAGAGGAAAAACGGCTCGTCGCGGCTCTCGCGGATGAAGCGCAGCGCCTCGCGAAACCACACGTCCGTGCAGTAGCCTTGGAAGGGCCGCCAGCTGCCGTTGTCGTTGTAGTGGTCTTCGAAATAATCGTTGCCCCAGAAATCGGGCGTCTGCCCCACGCCGCCGCCGCCATGGACGATGGCGTCGTCGAAGCCCCGGAAGCGCGGCGCGTAGGGATAGGTGTCGCCGAGATGCCATTTCCCGAAAACTCCCGTGCGATAGCCAGCCGCGCGGAAAAGCTGGCCCGCCGTTGTCTCGTCCTCGCGCAGCATGTTGCGCCCCATGATCGTGTGCCACACGCCGACGCGGCCGGAATACCGCCCGGTCATCAGCGCGGAGCGGGTGGGCGAGCAGGTGGGATCGACGTGGAAATTTTCCAAGCGCACTCCCTCGCGCCGGAGGCGATCCATGTTCGGTGTTTTCAGATGCGGATGGCCGTGGGCGGCGATCTCGCCGTAGCCCTGGTCATCGGTCATGATGAGGATCACGTTCGGCCTCTCCGTCCGGATTTCCCCTGCGGCGAGCGATGCCGCGCAGGCCATCAGCAAGCATCCGAATTTTTGCATATCCATGAGCCGAGTTAGGGACGGCGAAAATGTCGGGTCAAGCACCCGTTCCGCGCGGCTTGACATCACGGCGGGCATCGCGAGCCTTTTTCCCATGAACAAAACGGCATTACTCCGTTTGGCGGTGGCTCTGACGCTTTCGCAAACCGCATGGGCGCAAGGGGTGGGCACGCCCATCGTTGACCAGACGCCGGACGGCATCAAGAAGGCGGACGCGGCGCTCATCGCGAAGATCCGGCCATTGATCGACGCGAAGAAACCCTTATCGCGCGACGAGGTGAAAAAGCGCCTGCTCGAACCCGCGCCACAGGCCATCACCCTGCTTCCCGTGAAAAAGGAGCCGCTTTCCCGCGAGGAGGTCGCCGCCACGGCCCGCGCCGCGAACCTGCGCGTCGGCTACTGCTACCTCTGCGAGAACTGCGACGACTGGCACGTCAGCTTCGCCGGCGGTTATCCCATCGCGCCCGATATCGTCGCCACTTGCGATCATGTGATCGATAGCTCCCGGAAAATGCGGGAGGGCTATCTCATCGTCGCCGACCAAGAGGGCAACGCCTATCCGGTGACATCGGTGATCGCCCGCAGCGCCGCCATGGACGCCGCGCTGATCCGGGTGGAGGGCGCTGATTTCAAGCCGCTGGCGCTCAACGGGGAGGTCGGGCAAGGCGCTTCCGCGTATTGCTACAGCTCGCCGCTGGGCCAGCTCGGCTATTTCAGCGAGGGCATTGTGAACCGCTTCGTATGGGATCGGAAATACAAGGGCGGCGACAAGGACAAGCTCGATGTCGCGCGGTATCTGCGGGTGAATTTCAGCACGGACTGGGCGCCCGGCAGCAGCGGCTCGGCCGTGCTGGATCATGCGGGCAACGCCATCGGCCATGTGTCCCAGATCGCGGGTCTTTCGGGGGGGAAGAACAAACAGCCGATGATTACCCTTCACACGGGTATTCCCGCCCATGTCGTGCGGATGCTGGCGCAGGCCAGCGCGGAGGAAATCAAAACGCTGGCCGTGTTGGAGGCCGGGGAAACGGGAGGGAAACCCAAAGAGGCCGCTGAATCCAAGGACGACGGGGCGGAGGAATGATTCTAGGAAGCCTGGCGGACAGAGAGGGATTGCCTGCGGCTGTGCTAGTTTGCGCTTTGCGGTAGGAATGTTTTGCTCGCGAAGCTCACCCCTGCGCTCGAACCCTGAAGATGCTTCGCAGGGGTTCTCATCCCTCTGATGGAGTTGGGTATTTGAGAGCTGGCGGACAGAGAGGGATTGCCTGCGGCTGTGCTAGTTTGCGCTTTGCGGTAAGAATGTTTTGCTCGCGAAGCTCACCCCTGCGCTCGAACCCTGAAGATGCTTCGCATGGGTTCTCATCCCTCTGATGGAGTTGGGTATTTGAGAGCTGGCGGACAGAGAGGGATTGCCTGCGGCTGTGCTAGTTTGCGCTTTGCGGTAGCAATGTTTTGCTCGCGAAGCTCACCCCTGCGCTCGAACCCTGAAGATGCTTCGCAGGGGTTCTCATCCCTCTGATGGAGTTGGGTATTTGAGAGCTGGCGGACAGAGAGGGATTCGAACCCTCGGTAACATTGCTGCTACACACGCTTTCCAAGCGTGCTCATTCGACCACTCTGACATCTGTCCCTGGAGGGCGGGAAGCTAGGTAGGGCGCAACGGGTGGGCAAGCTCATTTTTCGCCGAATCAACGATCGGAGATTCAGGCAACGGAGGGAGTGCCTCCGAAAGCGGTGCGGGCGGCGGGGATGAGCGGGTTCATGATTTGGGATCGGGGGCTTCCCTGTTGACAAGATGATGGATTCGCCATCCTTTGTGTGATGCTTGCACGTAAGGCTGGACGATACGCCGGACTCTTCTCTCTGCTCATTTTCCCGCTGGCGGTCGCGGAGGAAAAGCCGAACATCCTGTTCCTTTTCGCCGACGACTTGGGGCGCTACGCTTCCGCCTACGCCGATCCCGCGCTGGCCTCGCCGAACGACATCCTGAAGACTCCGGTGCTCGACCGGATGGCGGCGGAGGGCGCGCGTTTCGACAACGCCTTCGTCTCCGTTCCGTCCTGCACGCCCTCGCGCGGGGCGCTGTACACGGGTCGCCACTTTTTCCGCAACGGCTCCTTTTCCCAGCTACACAGCCGCTGGACGAAAGGCACGCCCGATCCTTCCGATGCGCTTATCGGGATGCCGGTGTCCCTGCAAAGCGCCGGGTACCACATCGGCTGGAGCCACAAATCGCACATCCCGGAAAGGTTGCTGGGCGGCAAGGAGCGGCAGTATTCACCCGCCGGAAACCGCATCAGCACGTTCTCTCAGCAGGTCACGAAAAACCCAGACGCACGAGAGAAGATTTTCGGCGAGGTGCGGAAGAATTTCCAAGCCTTCCTCGCCGACCGCAAGGAAGCGCAGCCGTTTTTCTATTCCTTCAACCCCACCAACACCCACCGCACGTGGGTGCAGGGATCGGGCAAGGCGCTGTGGGGGCTGGATCCCGATGCGCTGAAAGGGAAGCTCCCGCCCTTTCTCCCCGACAACGAGGTCGTCCGCGAGGATATGGCCGATTACCTCGGCGAGGTGATGGCCTTCGATGAGGCCTGCGGCGTGATCATTGCGGAACTCGCGGCCATGGGCGAACTCGACAACACCCTCATCGTCATCAGCGGCGATCACGGCGTGCCTGGTTTCCCGCGCGGGAAATGCAACGTCCATGATTTCGGCTCCGCGGTGCCGCTGATCCTCCGTTGGCCGGGCCGCATTGAGGCCGGGCGTGTCGAGAAAACACCGGTCTCGCTGATCGATCTCGCGCCCACCTTTCTCGCCGCCGCCGGGACGGAATCGCCCGACGATCCCGACGGCCAGAACTTGCTTCCTGCCCTTGCCAAAGGTGCCGGGGAAAAACTGCGCGGCTGGGCGCTGATCGGGCGCGAAGTCCACGTCGGCGGCGGCCGCGAGGATTACATGCCCTATCCCGTCCGCGCCCTGCGCACGGCGGATTTCCTCTACGTGAAAAATTTCAAGCCCGAGCGCTGGCCCATGGGCGATCCCAAGGCCGCCGCCGGCGACGCCATGCCCGATGCGAAGGCTCTTGATAACACGCGCACCGCCTATGCCGATATCGACGCCTCGCCGACGAAAACCTGGCTGATCCACAACCGTTTCAAGAAAGGTCTCGAAACCATCCTGCGGGAGGCATGGGAAAAGCGCCCTGAGGAGGAGCTATACATCCTCTCCGATGATCCGCACCAGATCCGCAACGTCGCCGCCGACCCCGCCCATGCGGCCACGCTTGAAAAACTCCGCGCCCAGCTCATGGCTGAGTTGGAGGCGAAACAGGATCCGCGCCTCACCGACGCCTTCGACCGCCCGCCTTACCTAGACAAGTCGCGGGAGTGATTTTGGGGTCATGCGAATTTGAACATGGCGGGATGCAGATATGTTGGTCGGTATGTTCGGGGGTGTCGCTCGTGCCTCGCTCAATCCCCGGCTATAATCTGTAAAGCCTCTGGCTTGCCCAGAGCCATGGCGAGAGAGAGGATGAGGCACGAGAGCAGACGAGGTGACCTGACGTTTTCCTCTACGAAGGTCGGCATGAAAATGTTGCGGTGTCACAGGGCGGTTGTTTTTACTTGAGGTGCGTTTCCCTAGTCCCGAAGATGACGTTCGAAGTTATGAAAACTGTGGTTTTATTTTTCCTGTCCATCGCCACCGCCTTATCCGCCGAGCATGGCGAGCCGCCGGTGAAATTCAGTTTTGCGAAGGGCGAGGACTCGCTTTCCATCAACGACTGGTGGAACCGCCCCACCGGCGAGATCATCGATCTCAAGGTGCCGCGCGAGCAGGTCGTCTGCTTCGGCATCTACACCGTGCACAACCGCGTGCTCAAGCTTTCCGCCCAGCTCTATCCGCTCTATCCGGCCGAGACGCGCGAGGTGCGGCTTGAGATCGAGAAAGACGGCGAGTGGACGGAGATCGCGCGGCAGAACGTGAACGATCTGGGCTGGGTCGCCACCTTCCGCATCGGGGATTGGGATGACGCCACGGATATCAAATACCGCCTGCGGCACGCCGAGAAGGCTTCCTTCGAGGGACTCATCCGCAAGAACCCGGTGGACAAGGACGAGATCGTTGTCGCCGCGCTATCATGCAACTCGAACAGGGATCGCGGCCTGCGCGAGGAATACACGCGTAACATCAACCACCAAGATCCCGATCTCGTGTTCTTCGCCGGGGATCAGTCCTACGACCACAAGCAGCACACCGCTGCGTGGCTCAAGTTCGGCCTCGCGTTCAGGGAAATTTTCCGCGAGCGCCCCTGCGTCACTATCCCCGATGATCACGACATCGGGCAGGGAAACCTGTGGGGTGAAAACGGGAAGGAATCGAAGACGGGAGCCGGGCACGACGGCGGGTATTTCTTCGACCCTGAGTATGTGAAAATGGTCGAGCGCCAGCAAACCGCGCACCTTCCCGATCCCTATGATCCTACGCCGGTGGAGCGCGGCATCGGAGTTTACTACACGCGGCTGCTGTTAGGCGGCGTGGATTTCGCGATCCTGGAGGACCGCAAGTTCAAGACCGGGCCGGAAGGGCGGCATCCGATGAAAGGGCCGCGGCCCGACCACATCCTCGATCCGAAATATGATCCCAAGGTGATTGATACCCCCGGCCTTGAGCTGCTCGGCAAGCGTCAGGAGAAATTCCTCGCCGACTGGGCGGAGATGCGCGACGGCGTGGCGATGAAGGCGGTGCTTTCGCAAACCGGATTTTGCGGCGGCGCGCACCTCCACGGCACGCACAACAACCGCCTGCACGCCGACCTCGATTCCAACGGCTGGCCGCAGAGCGGACGCAACCGCGCGGTGGAACTCATCGGAAAGGCAAAGGCCGTCCACATCGCGGGGGATCAGCACCTCGCGACCCTCATCCGCCACGGCATCCGCGAGCACGGCGACGGGCCGTGGGCATTCGTGATGCCCGCGATCGTGAACACCTATTACGGCCGCTGGTGGTGGCCGGAGGAGGAGAAACCCGGAGCCAACCCTGTGCCCGGTTCACCGCTGCCGTGGACGGGCGATTACCTCGACGGCTTTGACAACAGGATCAGCATGATCGCCTACGCGAACCCGAATCCCAAGCGCAAGGGGATCCAGGCCTGGAAGGTCGAGGACAACACCGGACTCGCCCCCAAGGAGGGCTGGGCCGACGGCTGGGGGCTGATCCGTTTCCGGAAGAAAACCGGCGAGGTGACTTTCGAGTGCTGGCCGCGTTTCGCGGATGTCACCAAGCCCGGCGCGGAGCAGTTCCCCGGTTGGCCGGTGACGGTGAAGCCTTGAGTTTTATCCGGTAAGGGATGAATCTTGCCGTCGTAAACCCAATGCCTCACCGGTCGAGAGCCTTGTTCGGGAAGATCGGCGAGGGTGTGCGGCGTTTTTCTATGATCTCTATCATTGCGGCGACGCGGTCGGGCTGCTCCGCCGCGAGGTTTTTGGTTTCCGCTAAGTCCTTGGCGAGGTTAAACAACTGGGGTTTCCCGTTTTTATCGAGGTCGTATTGGACGAGCTTCCAATCGCCTTGGAGCAATGCCCGGCGGGTGCCTTGTTCGTGGAACTCCCAGTAGAGGAAATCGTGGGCGCGCTGCTCGCCCTTGCCGGTCAGCGTCGGTGCGAAGGAAATGCCGTGAAGACCTGCGGGCGCCTCGATGCCGGCGAGTTCGCAGGCGGTGGGCAGGAAATCCCAGAACGCGCTGATGTGGCCGCTGTCGCCGGGCTTGGTGATTCCGGCGGGCCAGTGGGCGAGGGTCGGCACGCGGATGCCGCCTTCGTAGAGGTCGCGCTTGCCGCCGCGCAGGGGGCCGGAGGAGTTGAGCATCTTCGGGTTGTAGCCGCCCTCGAAGTGGGGGCCGTTGTCGCTGGTGAAAAAGATGAGGGTGTTTTTGGCGACACCTTTTTCCTCTAGCGCGGCGAGCAAGCGACCGACGTAAGCGTCCATCGCCTCGACCATCGCCTGGTAATGCGCGGCGGGATCTTTCACCTGCGTGTAGTGGCCTTTCTTGTGCTTCATGCCCGCCCCACCCGGCACCGACCCCTCCGGCCCGAGCACGGCGGCGTGGGGGATGGGGTAGGAGAGCAATAGGAAAAACGGGTCTTTTGTTTCCTTGATGAATTTCTCGGCGCGGACGGTGTAGAGTTCCGCGTCATAGTGCTTTCCGGTGTGAAAAGCGTTGCCCTCCAGTTCGACACGCTGGGTCTGGTCGTAAACGAATTCCGGGTAGCGGAAGTGGCCATTCTTGTGGCTGGTGGTGCCGTAGAAGACATCGAAGCCCTTGTTGAGAACGTGCTGCGGGTTCTGGGTGTTGCCGGAAATGCAGGACTTGCCGACCATGGCGGTGCGGTAGCCCGCGCCTTTCAGCAGGGTGGCCACCGTGATGTCCTCGGGGTCGGGCCGCAGCTCGAACTCGCCGTTGCCACGCAGCCAGGTGCTGCCGGTGTCTAGGCCGGTCATCAGGGTGCTGCGGGCGGGTGCGCAGACGGTGGAGCCGGAGTAGTGCTGGGTGAAACGGATGCCCCCGGCGGCGAGCTTGTCGAGCACCGGGGTCTTGATCGTTTTCTGGCCGAAGCAGCCGAGATCGCCGTAGCCGAGGTCATCTGCGATGATGTAGATGATATTCGGTTTCTCGGCGGCGGAAAAAGTGAATGTGGAGATGAATGCGGCGAGTATGACGAGGGCGGGTTTCATGAGATGATGGTGATTACGGAATACGCTTCCAAGTGACGGGATTGATCATTGACCTTTTTCCTGCGATTTCCCAATCCCTTTTTTCGGGCTGTGCCAGGCGTCGATTTTTTTGCGAAGCTTGGCGACGATCCCGGGATGGGCAACCGACAGCTCGTTTTCCTCGTGGGGATCGTCCTTGAGATTGTAAAGTCGGACGGGCTGCGTGTCCCAGATATGGATGTTCTTGTATTGGGTGGTATCGGTGCCGTGGTGGCGGACGAGGAGTTTCCAATCTTCGGAGACGCACCACAGATATTGCAGCGCTCCGTCGCTGTCGCCGGGAGTCATGTTATGCACCGAGTGGGAGACGCCGAAGACCGTATCGCGGCCTTTCCGGGCAGTTTCATCCATCAGGTTGATGCCGGGCAAATCCTCCGGTGCCCTGATGCCGGTCGCCGCGGCGATGGTGGGGAAAAGGTCGATGGCGTGGGCGAGATCCGCTGGGCGCGAGGGTTCGAGGCGGCGCGGCCATGAAAGCATGATGGGCGTGCGAATGCCCATCTCGAAGGGCGAGCTTTTCGTGCGCAGTGCGTAGCCTTTCCAGAGCTTTTGGTTCGGGTCGGCGGCGTTTCCGCTGGTGGCTGCCCAGCCGTTGTCGCAAAGGTAGATGACAAGGGTGTTTTCGCCCAGGCCACGGCGTCCAAGGTCATCCAACAGCTCGCCGCAGGTTTCGTCGAACCACTCGCACATCGCGTAATACCTGGCGACATCGTCGGCGCGGCCGGGCTTGGTGTATTTTTCAAGCAGGCGTGGCGGCGGGTTGTGCGGGGTGTGGGGGAGGAAAGGGGCATACCATAGGAGGAAGGGCTTTTTCTCTGCGGTCGCGTGGTCGAGGAAGTCGGTGATGGGTTTCAATCCTTCGCGGCCGATGGTGAGTCCCGCGTCGCCGTGGCGGCCGCCGCGTTCGGGATCGCCGTGGGTCATGCCGTGGGTGAAGCCGCCGTCCGCGAACGAGCCTTCCCACCACTTGCCCGATTGGTGGGCGAGATAGCCGTCGGCGGTGAGGAGTTTCACGAAGCTGGGAAATTTCTGGAAGGCCTCGCGCACGGGGATGTCGAGCGTGGCGCGGTTGTTTTTTCCGTCCACATCATTTCCGGTGACCCCGTGGTCGAATGGCATGCGCCCGGTGATGACCGAGGCCAGCGAGGGACGGCAAAGCGGGGAAGCGACGTAGCCGCGCCCGAACATGACGCTGCGTTGCGCGAGTTTATCGAGGTGGGGCGTTTTGATGTCTTCGTGGCCCATGAAGCCGTAATCCGTCCATCCCTGGTCGTCGGACATGATGATGACGATATTGGGTTTTTCGGCGGCGGTTAAGGAAAGGGTGTGGAGTGCGGCGATCAGGGCGATGAGTCTTTTTTTCATGGAGTGGGGCTTTGGTGTGGTTTTTAACAGGGGGTGGCGGGTTGGTTTCGCATCAGCTAATTCAACCGAATCCCCGTCTCCGTTTGTGTCACGAGGCGCTTTTTCAACAGCGCCCCGAGCGTTTGCTTGAAAGTGCGTTTGGAGACGCCGAGTTCCTCGTAGATTTCGGCGGCGGGGGTTTTGTCGGTGAGGAGCCAGAAGCCGCCGCGGGCGACGAGCTCGCCGAGGATGCGTTTTTCTAGGTCATCGACGCGGGTGCGGCCGGGAGGCTGTAGGGTGAGGTCGATCTTGCCGTCGCTGCGGAGGGCGGCGACGTAGCCAGTGAGTTTCTCGCCGTGGGCGAGATCCTGGAAGACCTCGTTGGAGAAGAGCAGGCCAGTGTGGGTGCCGTTGACGATGGCCTTGTAGCCCATCGGGGTTTTCCCATAGACGGTGAGGGCGACCTCCTCGCCGGGCTCGAAGGAGGGCGGTGTGAGATCGATGTGGCGGGTGATGCGGGTGGTGGCGACGAGGCGGCCGGTGGCGTCATCGACGAGAACTTTCACGAGGTAGCGCTTGCCGATCTCCATGCGGGTTTTCTGCTCGCGGAAGGGGACGAGCAGATCCTTGGGCAGCCCCCACTCAAGGAACGCGCCGACCTCCGTGAGGGCGGTGCAGCGGAGTTTCCCGAAATCCCCGGGCATGACATTCGGTTGTTTCAGCGTTGCGACGAGCCTGTCCTCGGAATCGCGGTAGAGGAAGACATCGATCTCCGCGCCGACGGCCCATTCCTTCGGCATCTCGCGGCGGGGCAGGAGGATCTCGCCGAGGTTATGGGCATCAAGGAAAAGGCCGACCGGCTTTTCCCGCAGGACGGTGAGGGAGGCTCTGGTGCCGATGGTGATCATGAAGGAAGAGGTTGGCTGGCGGTGGGAGGAGAGATGTGGGCGAGGATCAGGATCGCGCTGGAGCCGTATTCGCGGCGGTCGATCAGGCGGAAATGGGGGTGGGCGGGGTGGCCTGGGCGGAGGAAATCTCGATCACGAGATAGCCGTCGGCGGCGAGCCTTTGCGGGAAAGTTTCCAACGCAAGCAGCTTTGCGGCGAGGTCGGTGTCGCCGTAGCCTTTCCAGTAGGGCGGGTCGGCGAGGATGAGATCGTAGGTGGCGGCGTCGCGGCTGAGGAAAGAGAAGGCCTCGGCCTTTACGCAGCGCCCGCCTTCGAGCCGGGCTTTTTTCAGGTTCTCCTCGGTCACCGCGATAGCCTGCCGGTGCTCGTCCACGAACACGCAGGAGGCCGCGCCTCGGCTCAGCGCCTCCAGTCCCAGCGCGCCGGAACCGCAAAAAAGATCGAGCACGCGCGCGCCCTCCACCGTTTCCCCGAGGATGGAGAAAATCGCCTGGCGGACGAAGTCCGTGGTCGGCCGAGCGACCGCCGAGGGCACCTTGATGGCGGTGCGCCCGGCTTTTCCTGAGATGATCCGCATGTGGGGGAAATCTCAATTTTCAAACTTCAAACTTCAAGGAAGAACGGTTGTGCGGGGCGGCGGATCCGGTTTAGAGCTCGGCGCGATGTCGATTGAACCGATCAAAGACGGCTTGCGATCCCACGTGCGGATCGACTTTTACGGAAATGTCCACAAGCGGATGCGCGGCAGCGATGTGGAGAACCGCTACGCGACCGAAGTAAAAGTGCTAAAAGTGCTGGAAGAACGGGGCTGCCCCTATGTTCCGAAAGTCGTGGAAGAGCATCCCGAGGAGTTTTATTTCGTCTCCACGAACTGCGGCCGCCCCGCCCCGCAGATCACCAAGGAGAAGGCCGATTCCCTCTTCGCTGCGCTGGAGCGGGATTACGGCGTGCGCCACCTCGACGCCGAGCCGCGCAACATCACCTACTCCGACAAGCTCGGGCGCTTCTGCATCATCGATTTCGAGCTTGCGGAAATCCTGCCCGATCCCCATTCCTCGGAAAACCCCTGAACCGTGCCGCAGCAACCGAAGTTCCGATGGGCGGGCGCCACCGTGAGCGGCACCCGCAAGCCCCGCAACGATGACTCATGGATCGTCTTTGCCTCCGACATCCATGGCGCGAAGAAACTCGACGATTCCGGAGATGCTTCCATATCGACGGTTGATCTCGTTTTCGCCGTATCCGACGGCATGGGCGGCGGCAACGCGGGCGATCTCGCCTCCGCGCTGATCCTAGAGCGGATGACGGCGATCATCCCGGAAACCTTCCGCGCGGCGGCGGCGGGCTTTTTCCGGATTCCATCGCTCACCTCCAGCAGGCGCTCAAGGAAGTCCACGAGCACATCAACCTAGCCGCGTGCAAGATGGATGACTGCAAAGGGATGGCCGCCACCCTCGCGCTGGCGTGGTTCACCCCGGAAAACATGTATCTGGCGAACGTCGGCGACTCGCGGATCTACCGGAGCCGCGGCGGGAAACTGGAGCAACTCACCAAAGACCATACCTCGGCCTGGGCGCAGTGGAAACGCGGCGAGATCCACGAGATCCAATACCGCACCCACCCCCGCCGTTCCGCGCTCTATGAAGTGGTCGGCGGCGGACATGGGCAGGTTTGCCCCTATTTCGCGGCCGTGAATTACCAGCCGGGCGATCGTTTCCTCGTCTGCTCCGACGGCCTCATCGACGGTGTCTGGGAGCGTCACATTGCCGAAGCACTCGCCACCGATGCCCTGCCGGAGCAGATCTGCGCGGATCTCCTGAAACGCGCCATCGACAACTCGGGAATCGACGATACAACCCTCGTCGTCATCCACATCGCCTGAACCGCAAAGCGTGAATAATGGCACGTTTTTTGCTTTAGGGCCTTGTCGATGAAGTCGGCGGCTGACAAAACGCCTCCGAACCAACGGCAAAAACCATCGCTAACCACGAACAAGAACAACAAAAATGGCTAAATACGTATTAGAATACCTCTGGCTGGACGGCTACACACCTGTCCCGAACATCCGCGGCAAATCCCAGGTGAAGGAGTATGACTCCTTCCCGAAACTCGAAGAACTCCCGCTCTGGGGTTTCGATGGCAGCTCCACGCAGCAGGCACCGGGCGGCAGCTCCGATTGTGTACTCAAACCTGTCGCCATCTATCCGGATTCCACCCGTCGCAACGGGGCGATCGTGATGTGCGAGGTGATGTTGCCGGATGGTACCCCGCATCCTTCTAACGCCCGCGCGACTATTCTCGACGATCCGGGCGCATGGTTCGGCTTCGAGCAGGAATATTTCCTCTATCAGGACGGCAAGCCCCTAGGCTTCCCGCAGGACGGTTATCCCGCTCCGCAGGGTGAATACTATTGCGGCGTCGGTTACAAGAATGTCGGTGACATCGCCCGCTCCATTGTCAACGAGCACCTCGACATCTGCCTCGATGCAGGGATCAACCACGAAGGCATCAACGCCGAGGTCGCCAAAGGCCAGTGGGAATTCCAAATCTTCGGAAAGGGTTCCAAGCGTGCCGCCGACCAGATCTGGGTCGCCCGTTATCTCCTCAACCGCCTTTGCGAAAAATACGGCATCGACGTGGAATACCACTGCAAGCCGATCAAGGGCGACTGGAACGGCTCCGGCATGCACGCGAACTTCTCCACCACCTACCTCCGCGAGACCGGCGGCAAGGCCTACTTCGAAGCTCTCATGGCTCAGTTCGCCAAGAACATGGAAGAGCACGTCGCGGTCTATGGCCCGGACAACCACTTACGCCTGACCGGTCTCCACGAGACCCAGTCCATCGACAAGTTCACCTACGGCCTCGCCGACCGCGGAGCATCCATTCGGGTGCCTCACGGCTTCATGAAGGGCGATAAGTATCAGGGCTACCTCGAAGACCGCCGCCCCAATTCGCAGGGAGATCCCTACCAGATCGCCTCGCGGATTCTCAAGACGATCTCGGAAGTCCCGCTTCCCTGATCTGCTCGAGGGAACGGATCAATTCCCCCCACAGAAAGCCGTCTTCCCTCCGGGGGAGGCGGTTTTTTTGCGCGAAAAGCTGTTGGCGTAGTCACAGGTCTTCGGGTTGCCGCCCATTTCGCTCCGAAAGGCGGGAAGGTTCCGATCCCTTCGACGGTGAGTCTGCCGGGAAAGGCTTCACCCGGCGATCGGCTACTTGGGGACAAGCGATGCCCTGTCCACCACGAATCCGACTTTAGGTTGGTCAAGGAATGGCTCAAAAGACTTTCGTCCTACAGATCCGTGACAGGAGGAGATTGTATTCAGGATATCAACCGCGCATGATCCCCCTATGACGGAAGTGGTTTGCGGAGTGATCCAAGACAAGGAAGGAAAGGTGCTGGCCTGCCGACGGGCGGCGGATCGGCATCTGGGCGGGCTGTGGGAGTTTCCGGGCGGGAAGGTGGAGGATGGCGAGGATCCACGGGCGGCGCTGGCTAGGGAGCTTTCGGAAGAGCTGGGAATCGTGGTGAAAGTGGGGGCTCGGTTCGACGCGGTGGTGGAGTGGACGGACGGGGTGGTGAGGATTCGGCTTAGCGGGTTCCTTTGCGAGATTGTGGAGGGAAAGGCGGAACCGCTGGAGCATGAGGAAATTCGTTGGTGCGGGCGCGATGAACTGCCCGGATTGGACTGGGCGAAGGCGGATCTGCCCATTCTGGATGAGCTTCTCGCCGCGCGTTTTTTTTGACAAGCCGGGGCGGGTCGGGCTAATTCACGCCCCGCCAAATTTCCCCAACCATATTATGAGCACCACGACGACCGAGAAACACACCTTCCAAGCCGAGATCCAACAACTGCTGGATCTGGTGGTTCACTCCCTCTACACCGACAAGGACATTTTCCTGCGGGAGCTGATCTCCAATGCCTCCGACTCGATGGAAAAAGTCCGCCACCTAGAGGGCACGGAGAAACTTTTCAAGGATGCGGGCGTTGATCTCCAGATCACGCTGGAACTCGACAAGGAGGCGAAGACCATCACGCTCACCGACCGCGGCGTCGGCATGACGCGCGAGGAACTCGTCGAAAATCTCGGCACCATCGCTCACTCCGGCACGAAAGCGTTTTTGGAGCAGATGAAGGAAACCGGCGGCAGCCCAGCGGGCCTGATCGGGCAGTTCGGGGTGGGTTTCTACTCGGCCTTCATGGTCGCGGACAAGGTCGAGGTTTTCAGCCGATCCTGGAAAGACGGAGCGCAAAACCTGCGCTGGGAAAGCGACGGCAAAACCGGCTACGAGATCGAGGAAACCGAAGAGCTGCCGCGCGGCGTGCGCATCGTTCTGCACCTCAACGAGAAGAGCGCGGACTTCGCCGAGGAATACAAGGTCAAGGGGCTCATCACCCGCTACAGCAATTTCGTGGGCTTCCCCATCCTGCTCGACGGCAAGCGTATCAACGAGGTCGAGGCGCTGTGGCTGAAGAGTAAATCGGAGATCAGCGACGAGGAATACAAGGCCTTCTACCAGTTCGCGGGCAAGGCTTTCGACGAGCCGACCTACCGCCTCCATTTCAGCGCCGACGCGCCGATCACGATCAACGCCCTGATCTTCGTCCCCGGCGAGAACCCGGAAAAAATGGGTTTCGGCAAGGTCGATGCCAGCGTCGCGCTCTACTGCAAGAAGGTGCTGATCGACCCCGAGCCGAAAGGCCTGTTGCCCGAGTGGCTGCGCTTCGTGAAAGGCGTGGTCGATAGCGCGGATCTGCCGCTAAACATTTCCCGCGAGACCATGCAGGACAGCGCGCTGGTACGGAAACTCAACGGCGTGATCTCCAAGCGCATCATCAAGATGTTCGAAAAAGAGGCGGCCGGAGATCCCGCGAAATACCGGGAGTTCTACCGGAAGTTCGAGCGCTTCTTCAAGGAGGGCATCGCCACTGATTTCGCCAACAAGGACGCACTCGCGAAGCTGCTCCGTTTCGAGACATCCATGACGGAAGCGGGCGAGGTTTGCGGACTCGCGGATTACGTGGCGCGCATGAAGGAGGGGCAGGAAACCATCCATTTCATCGTGGGCCGCAGCCGCGACGAGATCGAGAGCGGCCCTTACATCGAGGCCTTCAAGGCGCGCGGGCTGGAGGTGATCTATTTCACCGACGCGGTGGATGAATACGTCGTCGATTCGCTCGGCGAGTTCGAGGGCAAGAAGCTCGCCTCCATCCGCCACGCAGGGCTAGAACTGGAGGATGTGGACGGGGCAGGGGAGGCTCTCTCCGAGGAGGAGATGGATGGCCTTTGCGGATTTCTCAAGGAAACCTTGGGCGATGCTGTTACCAAGGTTTCGGGCGGTAAACGCCTCGTGGACAGCCCGGTCATCGCGCTGGTGCCCGAGGACGGCATGAGCCCCCAGATCCGCCAGATGATGAAGGCGATGGACGAGAACTTCAAAGACGAAATCAAGGTGGAACTCGAACTCAACCCGCGCCATCCGCTTGTGAAAAAACTCGCCGAAGCCCGCGCCAGCCAGCCGGATGTCGCCCAGCTCGTCGCTGCCCAGCTGCTCGACAATGCCCTCATTTCCGCCGGGCTACTCGACGACGCGCGTGGCACCATCCAGCGCATGAATAGCCTCATGGAGAAGGCGATGAGCTGATTTTCTGAGGAGTGTGAATAACCTGCGCATATCACGGATTCGCTTCGGGTCTTTCGCTTGATTGAATCAGTTGTTCGATTTATTTTGGCAGTGGTATGCGCCCGAAAATCAAGGGATTCCTCGAAGTTATCCCCATTCCCATGATTGTGGATAACTGCTGGATATCTCTCTAATCAGTTGTATTTGATTGAGTTATGATGAAACGGATCCGTCACTAAGAGCTTTTCACAAGTTGTTCACATTCCGTCCGACACGGAACGTCTCAAGGTCTTGGAAATCATTGAATTCCGTGCATGATGAGAAATCAGCGTTGTGAGTAACTTGGGAATGATTGATGGAAAGCTGTTCCTACCACGTGGATTTCACGATTTTTTTTGGATCAGCGAGGATCAAACAGGTGCTTTTGTTCCTCTTTTTCCATTTCCACGACATTGACGGATTGACGAAGTTAACGGAGAACGTAGATTTCCAATTAAGTCCAAAAACCCCATGAAATTCCTGATTCCTTTCTTCGTCGTAGCGTCGCTGGTCGTTCCCGTTTTGGGGCAGGCGAAGACCGCTCCAAAGCCCGGGGATGACATCGAGTTCCTGCGTAAATCGGCGCTGGAGATCGACCGGCAGATCGCCACGTTTTACCGAGCCAAAAAGCTGTCGGTGCCGGAGCTTACAGACGACGCCACTTTCCTGCGGCGGGCTTTTCTCGTGGTGATCGGGCGCATCCCGACGGCGGAGGAGGCTCTAGCCTTCATCGAGATCGAGGACGAGGCGAAGCGCGAGGAACTGGTGGGTTATCTGATGGGTTCGCGGGGTTACTCCAGCCATATGACGAACTGGGCTTTCGACCTTTTGCGCTTGCGAGACGGCCGGCAGGGCAGTCAGGCGACGAACGAGCCTTACCGGAACTGGATCCGCAAGGCGATGGACGAGAATATGCCGTGGGACGACTTTGTGACGTCCCTCGTGGCGAGTTCCGGAAACGGTTGGGATCCTGAGACGGCATCCGTGGGTTACTACACCATCGACCGCGGGATGCCGCTGGACAACCTCTCGAACACGATGCGGATTTTCCTCGGTACCCGTATGGAGTGCGCGCAGTGCCACGATGATCCTTTCGGAAAAACCGAGCGCAAGGATTTCTACGAGTTGGCCGCTTTCACCAACGGCCAATACCAGCAGAACGAGCAGCACATGCGCCCACTCTGGAGGGAATATCAGGATGACCAGCGGAATCGCGCCGAGGAATACCGTGTCGCCCAGCTTTTCTGGGACAGGATCTACGGCATGTCGCTCCGTGGCGGCGGAAAAGGCCGGATCGAGCTGCCCTCCGATTACCAATACCGCGACGGCAAGCCCGGCGAAATCTTGGGTGGGCGGACTCCTTTCGGAAAAACCGTGCGCCTTTCGGATCGCAAGGACAGCGACGACGGGCGCGAGAAATTCGCGGACTGGATCGTGACCCGGACGGGCGAGCAGTTTGCCGCCGTGATCGCAAATCGCATGTGGCAGCGTATCATGGGCAAGGGCCTCTACGAACCGGTCGATGACTACATCGAAGCCAAGCAGACCGTTCATCCCGCGCTGATGAGCCAGCTCGCAAAGCTGATGCACGACCTCGATTACGACATTCGCGCCTTCCAGCACACGTTGATGCTGACGCGGACGTTCCAGTTCGCGACGAACCCGAACGCCTCGACGCTGGAAGTCGGGGATGATTTCCACGGACGCAAGATCGCCCGCCTCTCCTCGGAGCAGATCTGGGATTCGCTCATCACCCTCTCCAGCGGCGATCCCGACAAGAAGCCCGTCCGCACCGCCGACAACCGCATCTTCGTCGGCGGTAGGCCGGTGCTGGTCGGGCAAATGGACATGATCCAGCTCTCGGAGGATGTGCTCGCGCTCGATTCCGAGGCGGAGGTCAGGAAGTATTTCAACGGCTTCCTCGCCATGGTGAAAAGCGGCGGCGGAAAAAAGGGGGCGGGATCGATGTCGATGGGAATGGCTCCCGTGCGGCAATATGGCAAAGACTCGCCGGTGCGCGCCTCCGAGTTGCCATCGCCCGCGCCGCGCGAGCATTTCCTCTACCTCTTCGGAGCCTCCGACCGCGAAGTGGTCGATGGCGCGAGCAAGGAGCCGAACGTCGGCCAGGTGCTCTCGATGATGAACGGATACGTCCAGCGCCAGCTCGTGGAGAACTCCGGCGCGCACGTTTACAAAAGCCTTGAGGGAGCAGGTTCCGATGGGGAGAAAATCCGGCGCATCTATCTCGCGATCTTGAATCGCCCGCCTTCCGATAAGGAAATGGGTTGGATGAAAGAGGAGATCGCTGCCCGCGGTGAGCAGGGATTCCGCAACATCGTCGCCTCACTTGTCATGTCCTCCGAATTCCTGTTTCTCCAATAAATTTCCAAAAACCAAACGCCATGAAAGACCTACTCAACAAAGCCGACGAACCGACCCGCCGCCAGTTCATGCAGAACGCCGCGCGCGCCTACCTTGGCGTACATCTTTTCCCCATGCTCGGCTCCTCCATCGCCAGCGCGGCGGTGGAAGGCGCTGCCAAGGGCGCGAAGGCGAAGCACGTGATTTACCTGTTCATGGCCGGCGGCATGAGTCATCTCGACACCTTCGATCCGAAGCCGAAAAAGAAAGATGTGATGGGTCCCGCCGTGGCGATCCCGACCAAGGCGGACGGCGTGGAGATCAGCGGATACCTGCCGAAGACCGCGGAGGTGACCGATAAAATGTGCATTATCAACTCGCTCAACTCGACCCAGGGCGCGCACGAGCAGGGCAGTTACATTATGCACACCAGCTACACCCAACGTGGCACGATCAAGCACCCCGCCCTCGGTTCGTGGGTGATGAAACTCGGCGGGCGCCTGCACCCGGAACTGCCTGGCTTCGTGGCGGTGAACACCTCTCCGGAATACACCAGCGGCGGTTTCTTCGGCGCGAAATATTCGGCGGCTCCCATCGGCCGTCCGGAACAGGGACTCCAAGATTCCCACCGCCCCGATGGTGTTTCGCCCGAGGATTTCACCCGTCGCCTTTCCCTGGCGGACAAGCTCAACACTCAGTTCCACAACCGTTATCCCAATACCGATGTGAAAGCCTACGAGGAGCTTTATCGCGAGGCGATCGCCCTGATGAACTCCAAGGATCTCAAGGCCTTCGACATCAGCGGCGAAGACTCGCAGACCCGCGCCCTTTACGGCGGCGGAAACTTCGCGCAGGGCTGCCTGCTCGCGCGGCGGCTCGTCGAGCACGGCGTTCGTTTCGTGGAAGTTCAGCTCGGCGGTTGGGACACGCACTATGACAATTTCACCGGCGTGGAAGGGCGCTGCCGCGAGTTCGACCAAGCCTACGCCGCCCTGCTCATTGATCTTGAGAAACGCGGCAAGCTCCAGGATACGCTCGTGGTCGTGGCCACCGAATTCGGCCGCACCCCCGAGATCAAGGCGCAGCACAACGACGGCCGCGACCACCATCCCGGTGCCTTCAGTTGCGTGCTGGCTGGCGGTGGCGTGAAGGGCGGCATGAAATACGGCGAGACCGACGCGTCCGGAAACAAGGTCCGGAAGGACATGATCTCTGTCCAGGATTTCAACGCCACCATCGCCTACGCCCTGGGCCTGCCCCACGATCTGATCCTCATGTCCCCGACGAAGCGCCCCTTCAAGATCGCGGATAAAGGCGCCCCGGTGACCTCGATCTTCGGTTGAGCTGCTTCGTGGAAATTCAAAATCCCGGCTTTGCGGGGGCGCAGATCCTCCAATCCGCCCTGATTCGCGACATGCGTGGTTTCCCTTTTCTCGCTTACTTGCCACCGATCAGCTCGGCGACGACCTTGGTGTAGAGTGCGAAGCCGCCGGCGACGAAGAGGCCGGCGACGCTTACCCACAGTCCCACATCCCAGATTTTTCCGGGGATGAGGCGGATATCGCAGCGCCGGTAGCGGAAATAGAGCGCCGCCACACCGAGGAGAGGAAGCATCAGGGCGCCCATGAAGCCGCCGGCGAGGACGAGTTCCTTGGGAGTTTTGAAAAACGCGAAGCTGGCGAGAAAAAGCAGGGGCAGAAGGATACAGAAAATCCGCACCCAGCGGCGGTAGGTCAACTCGTCCCCGGTCGAAACTCCGAAGACTCGCAAGGCGTCCGCGCAGACGCGGGCGTGGCTCGCGGTAGCCACGAAAAAGGTGGAGTAGAGCACGGCGAAGGCTCCGAAAAGGAAGATGGTTTGCGCGGCGGCGCCGAAAACGGGCACATACATCTGGCCAAGGGTGCGGACCATCTGTTCGCCGCCGGGATCTAGCCCCGTGCGGCCTAGGATGGCGGCTCCGAGCAGGTAGAAGGCGACGGTGGCGAAGGTGTAAACTACCATCGAGCACCACGCGTCCCATTGCAGCACGCGCACCCAGCCTTTGGCACGCGCCTCCCATTCCGGGGAGTCGTCGCGCGGGCCGGTCCATTTCGCGTAGCCTTTTTCCAGGCACCAATACGGGTATTGGATGAGTTCGGTGGCACCCACCCCGATGATGCCGAAGGCCGCGAGGGCGACCATGAGACCTTTGCCTTCGGGGACTTGGAAACTCATCCCGGAAGCGAGGTCGGCCCAGGAAACGCGCCATTCCGGAAGGGCCTGGAGGTAGAGGAGGTTGACTAAAGTGATCAGCGTGAAGGAGGCGACCAAGGCGGTGGAGACGTTCTGGATGAGACGGTAGCGGCCGATGACGAGCAGGACGATGGAGATTAGGGTGGTGCCGGTGGCCCAGAGCAGGGAGTCGTTGGAGGTGGCGGGGGCTTCGCCTTCCCATTGGGCGAGTGCAGCTTCGGCGGCGGCTTTTTCGGCGGCCAGTTCGGCGATTTTGGGCGCCATTTCTGCCTGTCCCTCGAAGCGCTGGGTGATGCTTTCGGCGACCTGGATCCGGATGATCGCGTCCTGCTGGGCGTTGACCGTTTCGCCGGACACGGTCAGAGGCTGCTGGATGGCGAGGGCTTGGCCGACCCCGCCGATGATGCCGCCGAGCTGGGCGAGGGCGACTACGGTGAAGATCAGCCAGAACCAAAGAATCCAGTTCACCCGGCGGCGCGGGCCGGGGACTTCGTTCAGGCCGTCCAAGGTCGTCCGCCCGCTGGTGATGGTGAAACGGCCGAACTCGATCTGCACAAACACCTTGATGAGGCAGCCTATGATGATGAGCCACATCAGGACGAACCCAGCCTCCGCGCCCACGGCGGTGGTAGCGATGAGTTCCCCGGAGCCGACGATAGACCCGGCAATGATCAGCCCCGGCCCGAGTTGCCGCAAAATCCCCGGAATCGTGGTCGGGGGGGCGTGGGTTTCGCTCTTCATCCGGGGATGCTGGACAGGTGAGGGAAGAGCCGTCAATCGGGTTTCCGGTAGGAAGCTCCATGGTGTGATCATTTCCGGGATGAGATGAACCTTGTGGTAAGTTCTCGATCACTGCGGACTTATTCGTTAATTTCCCGCCGCCCATGACGCTGAAACAACTCGGCTGGACTCCGGAACTTGAAACCGCCTTCGCGACCCACCGCGCGCAGGGCTGGGTTCCTGCACGTCTGATCCGGGAGACGCCGATCAATTTCTCCGCGTTGCTTAAAGGCGGGGAGGAGATCGACTGCATCCTCTGCGGGCGGCTCTGGAACGCGGCGGTAACGGATTCCGACCTACCCGCCGTCGGCGACTGGGTGGCCGTGGAGCCGGGCAACGAAGACCAGCCGCACGTGATCCGCGCCCAGCTCCCGCGCCGGACGGTGTTTTCCCGGAAAATGCCCGGCAACAGTAGCCAGGCGCAGGTGATCGGGCAATAGCCTCATAGGCGGCTATTTTTTGCATGTGGAGAACATAACCCGACTGGTTAGACTGGCAAAAACCTCACTTCTTCAGCGGGTGCTCCTTGAGCAGGGCGTCTGCGTTCCATGGGATGAAACGTTTTTCGTGGGCCTTGCGGATCGCGGCGACGGTCTCAGGTTTTACGGCGGCTCCCTGGTTTCCCCATGAGTTTCGCACGTAGGTGAGTACGGCGGCGACCTCTTCGTCATTGATAAGTTCGGCGAAGCGGGTCATGGGCGGCGTGCCCTGTTCCGGGCCGTATTTCTTGCCGTTGACGACCATCGGCCCTTCGATGCCGTGGAGGATGAGCTTGATGAGGCGCTCGTCGTTGGCGTCGAGCCAGTCGCTGGCCGCTAGCGGCGGGTAGGTGCTGGCCTGGCCTTTGCCGTCGGGCATGTGGCAGGTGCCGCAATGCGCCTCGCGGGCGTAGATCTCGGCTCCCTTGATGTAGGTTTCCACAAGCTCCTTCGGGAGGTGGGCGGGGACGGTGACTTTGATCGGCTCTTCCTCACCGTTATCCACGGGTTGGCCCTTGCCCTTTGTGGGATCGGCGGAGCCCCAGAGATGTTTCACGGTGGCGGCGGCGATGCGGACGTGGGGGTTCGGCGAGGCTAGCACGGTGGAGAGCAGGGCTTGGTTCCTTACGTTGTGCTGCTGGTGGAGCCACAGGGCTTCGAGCAGGTGGAGGGCGTGCTCCTCCTTTTTCGGATCGAGCGTTTTCACCCACGCCTCGGCGGCGGCGATCACTTCCTTGGTGTCATGGGCGCTGAGTTCGATGCGGGTGCGGTGGCGGACGTCGTCGATGGGGTGCTCGAGGTTTTTCAGGAGAGCGGTGATGGGCAGACCGTGGATGGCTACCTTTTCCTGGAGCGGCCTGTCCTTGTAGATCATGCGGTAGATGCGGCCGTGCTTCTTGTCGCGTTTCGGGTCGCGGATGTTGTGCTGCATGTGGCCGATGATGACGTTGTGCCAATCGGAGATGTAGAGCGCGCCGTCCGCGCCGAAGACCGCGTCGCTGGGGCGGAAATTCTTGTCCGTGCCGACCACGAAATTGTCGGTCGGTGTGCCCCAGACCTCGCCTTGCTTGTAATTGATCTTGCCCTCGCTAAAGCCGTCGCGATGGAGATCGTAGCGCTTGATGCCGAGGTATCCGATGACATTGAGGACGAGGAAATCCTGCTGGATGTCGTCGGGGAAATTCGTACTGGAGATGACGGCGTTCGCGGTCACGGGGCGGACTTCCTTTTGGACGAGTTGGAACATCTTGAAGCCGTTACCCTCGGGTCGCACCTGGAAGGACTTCCCGCCGGTGGCGTCGTTCGCGTAGTGGTATCCCCAGCGGTCGAAGCTGCTGCCATGGGGGTTGGGGTTGTTGCCGGCGTGGACGGAAATGGTGTAGCGGCGCGGATCGAAGCGGTACATCGCCGAGGCTCCGGTGGAAAGCGGCGGCCCCCAGGGATGCTCGTGGGCGTTGCGGAGGAAAATGCCGCTCTGCCAGTATATTGCGCCGTCCGGGCCGTAGATGAGGTTGTTCGCCGCGTGGTGGCTGTCTGCGGAGCCGATGCCCTGGAGCAGCACGATGCGCACGTCCGCCACGTCGTCGCCATCGGTGTCCTTGAGGAAAAGAATGTCGGGCTGGGAGGTCACGATCACACCGCCGTTCCAGAACTCGAAACCGAGCGGGTTGTGCACCTTGGCGAACTCGACCGCGCGGTCGGCGACACCGTCGCCGTCATCATCGGGGAAAATCATGAGGCTGTCGTTCATCGGCTTGAGCGGCTCCCATTTCGGATACGTGCCCCAGCAGGCGGCCCAGAGGCGGCCTTTCGTATCGACCTGGAGCTGCACGGGATTGGCAAGCTCCGGGAAGCGGCTTTCATCGGCGAACAAGTTCAGTTCATAGCCCTCTGGCACGATGATTTTGGAAATGGCCTCCTTGGGATCGAGATAATCCACGCTTCCTTCTTTCTGCGCGCTCGAGCTCTTGCTACCGCCGCCGACGTTGGAGATGACTTCCACGGCAGGCGGCACGTTGGAATCGTCCGGGGTGAAAGATTGGCCTTTCACCGCCGCCCAGATGCCGGGGTCGCGGTTTGCCGTCATTACATCGAGGATTTTCAGTTCATGGACGAGGACGTCGCTGTTTTTCTGGCCATCCACGAAGGCGAGGCCGGCGCGGCTGCCCCAGATGTCGTTGCCGTTCACGGCGCGGTAGCGGTTGTGCCAGTGCCAGTTCTTGTCGAGCACGGCCTGGCGGACGGTTTCCAGCGAGGTGTCTGCTTCGGCGGCCTTGCCGGAAAGGGCGGAGGCGATCACGCCAGCGAGCTTGCGATTGCCATCGGGGAGCAGGTGGATGCCGTTGAGGGTCAAGGGTGCATCCGACTCCGCGTAGAGACGCTGGGTGGGTGCGAAGAGATCGACGAAGGCCACCTTTTTCTCGGCGGCCACTTCGGCGAGCGCCTGGGTGTAGAGGAGGAGGTTGCGGTTGTTGGCAGAGCCGTCGGGGAGGTTCGGATCATCGAGGTTCTCGTGGGCGATGGGCGAGAACAGCACGAAGCGCGGCTCGGACTCGCCGTTGAATTTCAGCCCGCGGTATTTGTCGATCATCGCGGCCATGCTTTGCTTGAACTTGGGCACGCCCGCCTCGCCAGCGAAGGATTCGTTGTAGCCGAAAAAGACGAAGATCACATCGGCCTTGCAGTGGGCGAGGTATTGCTCCGGCGGGGTGAAGCCCTTGTTGCGCGGGCGGGAGTCCACGGTGTCGCCGGGAAATGCCATGTTGCGGAAGCGGAGCTGGTGCTCAGGGTGGGTTTTCTGGACGAGCGCCTCGACCCAGCCGTCGTGCTGCATGCGATCGGGCAGGCCGTTTCCGACCAAGCAGATGACATCCTCCTTCTGGAGCGGGAGCTGGCCGTGGGCGATGCCCATGCCGATGAGGAGGGAGAGGATAAACGGGTGAGGAAGGCGGCAGGCGGGTCGGGATTTCATGGGGAAATAATAAGACGCCCGGGGAACGCCGTATTTATCAACGCGCGCGCGAATTTTCATGGGATTGGTGAGTGGATGAAACACTTGCAGACCTTCGTCCGGAAGTTCTCGATCACTGCGGACTTATTCGTTAATTTCCCGCCGCCCATGACGCTGAAACAACTCGGCTGGACTCCGGAACTTGAAACCGCCTTCGCGCTCCACCGCGCGCAGGGCTGGGTTCCTGCACGTCTGATCCGGGAGACGCCGATCAATTTCTCCGCGTTGCTTAAAGGCGGGGAGGAGATCGACTGCATCCTCTGCGGGCGGCTCTGGAACGCGGCGGTAACGGATTCCGACCTACCCGCCGTCGGCGACTGGGTGGCCGTGGAGCCGGGCAACGAAGACCAGCCGCACGTGATCCGCGCCCAGCTCCCGCGCCGGACGGTGTTTTCCCGGAAAATGCCCGGCAACAGTAGCCAGGCGCAGGTGATCGGGGCGAACATCGACGTCGTCACCGTGGTTACCGACGCGGGGCCGGACTACAACCTCCGCCGTATGGAGCGCTACTTCGCGCTGATCCGCCTCAGCGGCGCGAAGGCCGTGGTGCTGCTCAATAAGTCCGACCTTTTCACCAAACCGGAGCTCAAATACGCTGCCGCGGAGATCTCCGCGCTCTGTACGGAGGCATCCGTACACATCACCTCCGCGCTTAAAGGCGAGGGGCTAAAGGCGATCCGGAGCCACCTCGCACCGGGAATTACGATGTGTATAGTAGGTTCCAGTGGGGTCGGCAAATCCACCTTGGTGAACCAGCTCTACGGCGAGGAATGGCAGTGGACGAGCGAGGTGAACGAGGCCACGGGGAAAGGGCGTCACACCACCACCACCCGCGAACTCGTCCCGCTCGATGGCGGCGGGATGCTCATTGACAACCCCGGGATGCGCGAGATCCAGATGTGGACAGATGAGTTCACGCTGCGTGGCAGCTTCGAGGATGTCGCCGCGCTCACCGCTGCCTGCAAATACTCCGATTGCAGCCATGAAAAGGACGCGGGTTGTGCGATCCGCGATGCGGTGGAAACAGGAACGCTTGACCCCGCCCGTTACGGCTCTTTCCTAAATCTTGAGACAGAGATCGAAGCCCTGCGCAAGCGCGCTAAGAAACGCCAAATGGCGACGGAGCGCTGGCACAAGCGCAACCACCGGGTGAAGGCGCGCAACCTCGACGACCGCATCCAACTCGAAAAAGACGAACGTGGCGAAATCTAAGATACTTATTGCAGCCCTCCTACTTTTCCTCGCCCTTTGGCTGCCCGCTGGAGCGCAGCTAGAAGATCTTTTCAAACAGGCGGGCGGAACCCCGGCGGCGGAGGGGAAAGAAATCCCGGATCTCCGCGGCCAGCTCGGGAAATGGAAGGCCGAAGCGGAGCGCGCGCTGGAGGGGCTCGACACACTCAGCGGACGGCTCAACGTGTGGGAGTTCGTCGTGCGCAACGAACTGGCCTCGGTCGCCGCGGACATCGTAACGCAGCAATCTCGTGCGTGTCTGCTTCCTGCAGATGATTTGAAGCTCGCGCCGCTTAACCGCCAGAGCGAGATACTTTGGGAAAAGCAGGCGCTCGTCCAGCGCGCCCACCAGAGCATCCTCAAGGAACCGGCGCCTATCGCAGTATTCTCGAACTTCGCCGACAAACGCACCGAAACGCCCGGCAAAGCATGAACGCGCCGGGCTCCATTTATGTATGCGGCGCAACGGCCTCCGGAAAAACGGCTTACGCCCTTGCCCTCGCGCAGGAGACCGGCGGCGAGATCATCAATGGCGACGCCTTCCAGCTTTTCCGTGGCATTGAGACGCTCAGCGCCGCGCCCTCGCCTGGGGAATTGGCCGCCGCGCCGCATCATCTTTTCGGCGTGCTCGCGCCCGGCGAGCGCTGCGACGCGGGGCGCTATGTGGAAATGGCGGGCAGGGTAGTCGCGGAGATCCGCTCCCGCGGGAAAACGCCCGTCGTGGTTGGCGGCTCGGGGCTTTACCTCAAGTTCCTCACCCACGGCCCCTCGCCGCTGCCGCAGGGCGATGGGAAACTGCGCGCTGAAATGGATGCCCGCCCGCTGGAGGAGCTTTTCGCAGAGCTGGAGAAGCTCGATCCCGCAGAGGCCGCGCGCGTCGATCGTCACAACCCGCGCTACGTGTCCCGGGCGCTGGAGATCTGCCTGCTGAGCGGGCAAAAGGTTTCCGAGATGCGCGACTCCTGGGAGGAGAAAACCCGCGCGGTCGAGGCCACGCTCCAAGGCGTATGGCTCATTCGCGAACGCGAGGATCTGCACCGCCGTATCGCCCTCCGGACACAGCGGATGCTTTCTGAAGGTGCCGTCGAGGAAGTCGCCGCGCTTGCCGCCGTGCCGGGAAGCTGGGAGAAAGCGATCGGAGTGAAGGAAATCCGCCGCTTTCTTTCCGGGGAGATTTCTAAAGCCGAATGCGCCGATCTCATCACCGCGGCCACCCGCCAATACGCGAAGCGCCAGGAAACATGGTTCCGCCGCGAGAAGTGGCTCCGGCGGGTGCCGCTCTGAATCCCGTCGGGGGCTCCCTTGCCATGCGATTCGTCATGTCCGAGCGTGACCTACCCGCCCTTTCCGCATAGCTTGCAGCCATGCGCGCGGTGCTGCTCATTGAAACCTCCACGGAGGCGGCCTCGGTCGCGCTCGCGGTGGACGGGCGTGTCGTCGTGGAAAAAGCTTTCGTCAGCGACCGGCGTCACAACGCGCTGCTGTTTGGGCCGCTCGCGGAGATCGTAGGGATACACGGCGGAAAATCCTTCGAAGCGGTGCTGGTGGGCAGCGGGCCTGGCAGCTACAGCGGCACACGGGTAGGCATCGCGGCTGCGCAGGGGGCGGCGCTGGTGGGAGGGTGCAAGGCGGTCGCGGTGCCCTCGATCCTCGCCGCGCCCGCTGCCCTCGCCGGAGGAAAATGCCTCGCGGTGGGTGATGCGCGGCGCGGTGCCTTTTGGTTCGCTCACATCGAGGAAGGCCGGTTGCTCCACGAGCCGTCGCTGACCGATGCGATCGGGCTGGACTCCGCGGTCAGCTTGGCGCGGGAGTCTGGAGCTTCCATTTTCTCGATGGATCGTTTTCGGGATCGGGAAATCCCTTTCTCGCAGCCGACCGCCGCCGGACTGTGGCAGGCTTGGCAAAACGCCACTCCGCAGGATCGCGCGATCTGGATCGGGCGCGCGCCACAGCCGATCTATCTCGCTCCGCCGCACATCACCGCCTCGAAAAAGGCGTCCTACGGACGTGATTGAGGCAGGGCGTGGGATAAACAGTCGCGGATGAGGTGTGCGAGGGAGCGATGCCCGCCGGTGATGTCGCTATTCGGTAGCTCGCAGGAGATGCGGTCGTTGTCCGGCGATCACATTCGAAAGCGGGTCTTGCATTGCGGATGGCAGTTCCCGCTTGAATGTCCGGCTCGCCCGCCCTAATTCCTTCTCCGCATGGACGCCCGCCACCCTTATGAGATGATCCCGCTTTTTACCGCGGGGGTGGCGCTTGGCCTCTGGCTGGTCGGGAGCCACGCGCTGATGCTCGCGAAGCCCGCGCTGGTGCAGGGCTGGCTGAAGAAATTCCCCCGCAACGTCGTGGCTGGGCAGATCGTTCTCGGCATCGGGCTCGCGTGGTTCTGGCTGCTGGTCGCGCCGGAGGGCATGGGTAAGCTCAGCTCGCTGCGGATGGATCTCGGGGAGTTTAACAACATCAAGCCCATCCTGCGGCTGCTGGTGCCCGCCTCACTGGTGCTCGTTTCGATCAGTGTTCGCGATTTCCTCGCGGTGCGGGCGCTTGGGCTGCTCGGGCTGATGGTCGCGGCGCCGTTGCTCGACGCTGCCTTCCTGAAAGACCCCGCCAGCCGCCTGCTGATTCCTGTTTTCGCATACGCACTGCTCACGGTAGCGATGTTCTGGGTGGGAATGCCCTACCTGTTCCGCGATGCGGTCACGTGGGTCACCTCCACGCCGGGCCGCTGGCGCTTGGCATCCCTCTGCGGCCTAACCTATGGCCTCGCCACGCTGGTTTGCGCGTTCGCCTTCTGGCGGGGATATTAGTAAACAGGGGCGCCGCCCGAGTAATCGTCGGCCGTCGCACCGCCACCGTAAGTTGCATCCGCCTTTCTCTCCATCTCCGTGCCGAGCACGCGCATGTCGCGCCCGAGGCCGATGGTGGTATTGCAGGACGGGAACAAGGCGAGGGCGATGGCGCTCAGGAGAATGCGTTTCATGGTTCGTTTCATGTGCAGCAAATGGATGGAACCGAAATCCGGATTTGTCAACTTCTCTTCAATTCGCGGCGAAGCTCGGTGATGCCGTCGCGGATCGCGAAAATCTCGGCGCGTATGTTTTCCAGCGTCGCCTTTCCATCCGGATCGTCGGCGACCACAATGAGCTCGCCGCAGGCTCCCACAGCGTCGTTGATCCAGTTCAAGCAGCGTTTAAGCACCGCTAGGACAAAGCCCGCCTCAGGCTCGTAGCCGTCGCCATGGCCATGGCCATGGAGGACGCCGGCGAGTTTCGCGCTCACCTGGGTGAGGCTGGAAACGAGGCGCTGCGCCGGGCTATCCGCATCGTCGCCGCGGCTGATGAGGTCAAAGCAGCGCGTGGCAAGCTCACGCGCGCGGGTCTGCAGCGGATGGCTGTCGGCGAGCCAGTCCTCTTCGTCATCGTAGTCGTCTTCGTCATCGAAACCGTCCGAATCGCGCCAGTCTCCGCTGAAATCGTCGTCGGAATCCTCGCTGCCGCCCTCGTCGCGCTCCGCCATCGCGCCGAGTAGGCCGTCCCAGCCCATCACGAACGCCTCTTTCCGCTCGCTGTCCTCATCGTCGATGTATTTTTCCAGCACTTCTTGATAGGCTTCGGTGAGTCGGTCGGATTCCTTGAGGCGCTCCTCCCACTCGTACTCGTCGAGTTCCACCTTGGTGGTGACGGAGGCGCTTGCCGGGGAATCATCCGGCTCCTCGCGGCGGATCACTTGGGCGAGGAAGTCGCGCATGGCGCTCAGGTTGGCGAGTTTCTGCGCCTCTTCCTGATCCTCGTCCATCGTCCATTCGGAGCCGGAGACCTTGAGCTGGTATCCCGCTGCCTCGATGAGCACGCGCCCGTTGATTTCACTGAACCACTCGAGGTAAAGGACGTTGCTCCATTGGAAAGGGATGTCGCGCCCATCCCACTCGGGCGAGGCCATTTCCTCCTCTGAAATTTCCGGCACGCGCGCCTTTCGAGAGGCGGTGATGTCGCCGACGACGCCGGTCTGCTCGGTGTCCAGCGCCACCGCGTCGGGGCAGAGGCGTGGGTCTGGGTTTTCGAACTCCAGGATGGTGCCCGCGAGATCCCGCCAGCAATCGCCGTCCAGCGAAAGGATCAGCGGTTCATCGCGACCCGCGAGCCAGATCTTGCCGGTGGTATGCCCTTCGACGGTGTTGTCGATCAATCCGTGCTCTACCGCTTCCTCCACGCGCCATGCCATGAGCACGATGTTTCCTCGCCGCCGCGGCATACGTCAAGCAAGCTGTTTCCGGGCGGGAAGTGCCGCCCGCCTCACTCCTCCACCAGTTCCGCACCTTTCAGGAGGCGGCAGAATTCCTTTTTCGTAACGTCGTGGAGCGTGCCTTCGGCGGCGGCGGGACTTTCGGTTTCCTTGTAGCGGATCGCTAGACGTTCCCAGACGACGATGCGGAGATAACGGTCGCCTTGTTTCCAGAGCTGGTTCTGCGCGAGTTGGATCATGGGCGGTTTGTGAGGCAGCGGCGGCTCCCGCGCGATGATATTCGGTCGCATCTGGCGATCGGGGGCGGGCGATCATTCCGAGGGATCGACCGCCGGAACCTGGATCCACTCCCTGCGTTCCGAGGCGACTGCCTTGTCGAGCAAGTCCTTGAATTGCTTTGTGATCTCAGGTTTCTCGAAATAGAGATTGGAGGTCTCCCTGGGGTCTGTGGCGAGGTGGTAGAGCTGGCCGGGTGCATCGGGTGCGGTGTCTGGAAGCCGGTGGGGCTTCATGCTCCATTCCGCGTTGTCACGGTTGTAATCGTTTCCGCCGGAGCCTTTGTGGTCGAGGTATTTCCACGGTCCGACCCGGATCGAGAGAGCCTGCTCCCAATGCGTCTGCTGGAGCATGTAGGGGCGCAGCATGCCCCCGATTTGCTCGCCCTCCAGGACGGGCAGCATGTTGAAACTATCCACGGCGGTATCGTCCGGAAGGTCGCGGCTGATGATCGCGGCGGTGGTGGCGAAGAGGTCGGTAAGACTGATGAGTTGGTCGGACACTTTTCCGGCTGCGACGCGGTCAGGCCACTTCACGATCAAAGGGGTGCGGTGGCCTCCTTCCCACGCGTCGCGTTTCACACCGCGCCATGGGCGGGCTCCGTCGTGCCGATGGGTCTTGCGCATGTTCAGCACGGTTGGCACTTCCGGGCCGTTGTCCGAGCAGAAGATGACAAGGGTGTTTTTCGCCACGCCCAGGGCTTCGAGTTCGCTCGCCAGTTCACCGACAATCCAGTCCATCTGGTGGATGAAATCGCCGTGCGGGCCCGATTGGGTTTTGCCTCGGAATTTTTCCGCCGGGATGGAGGGCAGGTGGACGGCCTGCATGGAGTGGAACAGGAAGAAGGGTTGGTCCGGTTTGGCCTGAACGTGTGAACGGAGAAAGGCGCGGCTCTTTTCCAGAAAGACCATATCGACCTCCGAGGCGTCGAAGTCCTCCGAGGCCAGGCCTTCGCGGAAATCTCTGGTGTAGGCATTTTTCGGGTAGCGGGATTTGTCGATGATGCCGCTTGGCGGATTGGGTACGCGGTCGCCCTCGATGTAGGCGTAGAGGAAATCGGTGGTCGGGCAGGAGGCGGTGCCGAAGAATTGATCGAAGCCATGATCCAGCGGGCCGCCTTTCATCGGCCTAGAGTAGTCGATGCGCCGGACGCCTTCCAATCCGTTGTCATGGATGGGCTGGCTCTGTTTGTCGAAAAACGTCAGGCCGATGTGCCACTTGCCGGACATCGCGGTGGCGTAACCGGCCTCTTTCAGCATTTCCGGCAGGGTCAGTTGCCCGTCCCTGATCAGGCAAGGGCCGCCGACGCCGGTGAAGACCGGGCTGCTGCCGGTGCGGAAACACAGTTCGCCGGTCATTAGGGAGTAGCGTGTCGGTGTGCAGACCGTGGCGGGGCTGTGCGCATCGGTGAAACGCATGCCCTGGAGTGCCAGCTTGTCGAGGTGCGGTGTCGGGATTTTTGAATCCGAGTTGTAGCAGGCGAGATCCCCGTAGCCGAGGTCGTCGGCGAGGATGAGGAGGATGTGTGGCCGGTCAGCGGCCCGGGCCGGGGTGCACAGCGAGGCCAGGAGGATGAGTGCCGTTGCGGCCTTCCGGGGGGATGTGCTTTTTCGTGACATGGATGTGCGAGGGATAACCCAAGGCGGATGGGAGCCGCCAGCCCAATCGGGACGAAGGAGGTGCCCTTCACATCAGGCGGTTGAGGAAATCCCTAGCCTGTCGGGCGCGGGCGAGCATATCGGGGACGGATTCGTTTTCGCGGGACGAAAGCTCGAGGATGAGAGTGCCGTCGAAGTGGCAGCGCTTGAGTTCGGAGATGAGCCACGGCCAGTCGATGTGGCCTTCGCCCGGCGCGAGGTGGTCGTCGCGGTCGCCGCGGTTATCGTTCACATGGATCAGGTGTAGGTGGCCGGAGAGCTTGTGGATGACCATCCCGAGTTCGCGGCTGAGGTTGGCGTGGCCGGTGTCGAGGCAGGCACCGACATCGCATTCGCGAATGCTACCCAGCAGATAGAGCATGTCGTTAATATGCCCGAAAAGCAGGTGCGGCAGCATGTTTTCCAAGACGAGGTGGACTCCGCGCTCGCAGCACCTTCCAGCCACGGTGTTCAGGGATTCGGCGGCGTTTCTCATACGGGTAAGAAACTCCTCCTCCGGCGGGCGTCCGGCGCGCTCCGGGCCGGGGTGGAGCACGAGGTTTTCCACTCCCATCACGGCGGCGGCCTCGCAGGCGGTCAGCAGTTCGCTCACGGCGACCTCACGGACGGTGGGATCTAGCGCGGTGATGTCGATGTTGTCGGCGAAAGGAGCGTGGAAGGAAACCGCGCGCATACCGAGGGAGCGGATTGTTTCCCCGGCGCGGGCGACGTCGTCCCGGTTGTGGTAATCGAGGTGCGCGGGGAAGGAGCAGACCTCGATGCTCTCGAATCCACTCGCGCGGATCTCATCAAGGACGGTGAGGATGGGGCGGCTGTAGAAGCAGCCAGTGGATAGGCCGATGTTCCAAGGCTTCATGGGTTTAGGTTTGGGAGAGGATTTCCTTGGATGCGTGGAGCGAACAGCCGAGATGATGCGCTCCGGGACAGAAACCTTTTTCCGCGGTGGAAACGCAGTTGAAATCGACCAATCCGTCCACGCCGGTTTTCCAAAGTCCGGCGAAGAGGCGCGTGTAAAAGTCGGCGCGCATGCCCGGGTCGTATTCCTGCCAGTCCACGCCCCAGCCATAGGCGGGGTTCACGAAGCGGGAACGGATCAGCCCGGCAATGCGGCGCGGGTGCCAGCCGAGCGAGAGGAAAATCCGGGTGATGAGCTGGATTCCTGCTGGCTTGAGCAGACGGTCATTCGGCCATTCCAGGAGATCGGAGACGCAGGCTGGCAGTCCTGCGGGAAGGCTGTGATCGTGCTCCGCGATGAGGGGAGCGGAGTAATAGTCCTCATGGAAACGCCGGAGATCGGAAGCCAGATATTCGCGCAGTAGGCGGCTTGTTCCGGTTTCCTGGATGGGTATCCTGGTGCACGCACGCAGGGCGAGTTCCCGGACGGCGGCTTCGTCCCCACGGCAGGCGAGAGCGCCATAAACGTCCATCTCGAAATGCGGGATGGCCCTGATCCGCGGCAAGCCCTCCCCGAAGACCCCGCCCGGCACGAGTCCGGCTAGCCATGGCTTGAGATAATTCGTGTAGGGCATGCGGATCATCCGGGTGTGCAGCGGATCTCCATATTCGGAGACGTCGATGGAGACCATTTCCCTCCGCGAAAACTCCCCCGGCCCGACATGCACGGCGGTGATCTCCACCGGCACGGCCGAGAGAGGAGCGGCAAACCATTTGATGCGGTGGGCGAGGTATTCCATCACCAAGGCCATGGCGGCAAAAGCTTCCTGCATTTCCAATGAGATTTCCGAGACCACCCCGCTCCCCGCGCGCGCATGGCAGGCACGGCTCAGCTCCGGATCGGGCTCCAGCCCGGCGATGCGGCGGGCCACCTCCGACTCGAAACCGACCCGCCATACGAAATGATGACCCTGCCCGGTGATCAGATGCAGCGGGGTGATGCCCCATCCGAGCAGTAGTTCCTCGATCACCCGCACCGCCGGCTCCTGTATCGCGAAAGCATGGCCGGGATTCTCATACGCCATCAGCGGGGAGTCGAAATTCACGTATTCGATGTCGAGGTGAAAAAGCAGGAAATCGCGGTCCGCGAGCGAGCGGGCGATGTCGAGTTCCCGATCCATCAGTTTCCCCAGATCGGCGGGCGGATGAAGTTCCGAGCGCTGGAAAAGGCAACCGTCGGAATGTGTCACGTAAACCGCCGTCGCCGTGTCCAGGGAGTCACCGCCGAGGTATTCGGCGAGCCGTCTGCGGATCGCGGGATCTGAATAAAAGGAACTCATGGAGGTGGCTGGGAGGACGTCATTTTTCCCCATCGGAAATAGTCCATCCCGTTTCTAGGCTCATGCGCATCCCGCAGCAAGGTGAAAGTCCGCACCGTCCATAGGGCGGTCTAGCTAGGGAGAACGCCTTTGAGTGATGAGGGGCTTTTGAGTGCGCGCGATCATTCGCCGCTTTGGTTCATCCGCGGGCCGTTTTGCCGGGGTGCCCCGAACTTTCCGAACTAAAGCCGTATCCCGCCTAAGGATACAAAAGCGGGGATTCTCCCCGCACTCAAAAGGCCTCACCTCACCTAACCAATCCGATCTCTGACTTGATCGCCTCGACCTTCCGCACCGAAGTGGCTAGCGGATCATCGCCATTCTTAGAGTGCGGGTTTCCGCTACGATGTCCCCGGCGAGAAGCAGGTGGGAAACGACTACGCCGCGCCTCGCCCCGGCGGCCAAGACTTCGCCGAGGTTGTCCGGCTTGATCCCGCCGATGCAGAACGCGGGTATCTTCGATCCGACCTCGCGCTCCATTTCCGCGATGTCACCCAGCCCAATCGCCGGGCGACCGGCTTTCGTCGGTGTCGGGAACAGCGGGCCGAAGCCGATGTAGTCCGCGCCGTCGGTAAGCGCCTGTTTCGCCTGGGCGAGGCTGTGGGTGGAGCGGCCGATGATCATGCCATCCGGAATCCTACTACGAACATCGTAGATCGATCCGTCGTCCTGGCCGATGTGGACGCCGTCGGCACCGAGTTCCACGGCGAGATCCGGGTGGTCGTTGAGGATGAAAGGCACGCCCGCCGCCTTGCAGAGCGGGATGATCTTCCGTGCGGCATCCGCCACTTTATCCAAAGGGATCCCCTTCGCGCGGAGCTGGAGGATGTCCGCGCCGCCGGCGAGCAGTTCGCCCGCCACCCTTTTCATATCAGCTTGCTGCACGTATCCGAAATCGACGATGCCGTAGAGATAAGTGTTGGAGAGGTTTGGCATGATGGGTTGGGCCAACGGTTTAGCCGGTTATCAGTAGCGCCGCTTTTCCGGGACGGCGGGCAAATGTGGTGGGTTACCAGGGCTCCCTTGTTACCGCATAAGAATATAAAAGCGGGGATGCGCCCCGCACTCAAAAGCGCTGCGGCGCGGTCATGTGTTCACAGCCCTTTTTCCTCAAGGAATCTTCCTACCCAGCCGATGTCGTAGGTTCCGGCGGCGAAATCGGGATGGTTGAGGATTTCCTGCTGGAAGGGGATGGTGGTCTTGATGCCGTGGATCATGAACTCACCGAGGGCACGCTTCATGCGGGCGATAGCGATCTCGCGGGTGGCACCGGTGATGATGAGCTTGGCGATCATCGAATCGTAATACGGCGGCACCGAGTAGCCGGAATAGACGTGGGTATCGACGCGGACGCCTTTCCCGCCCGGCGCGTACCAGAGCGAGATCGTGCCGGGGCTGGGCATGAACTTATTGTAGGGATCCTCCGCGTTGATGCGGCACTCGATGGAGTGGCCGCGCGGGGTGGCTTCCAGGACATGGCGGGAAAGCGACTCGCCGGCGGCGACGCGGATCTGCTCCTTGATGAGCTCGCAGCCCATCACTTCCTCGGTCACCGGATGCTCCACCTGGATGCGGGTGTTCATTTCCATGAAGTAGAAATTCTCGCCCGCCTCATCGACGAGGTATTCGATCGTGCCGGCGTTCTGGTAGTTGATCGCTTTGATGAGGTTCACGGAAGCCGCGCCCATGCGCTCGCGCATTTCCGGGGTGAGGAGGGGCGAGGGGCATTCCTCGATGATCTTCTGGTTGCGGCGCTGCATCGAGCAATCGCGCTCGCCGAGGTGGATGAAATGACCGTGCGAATCGGCGATGACCTGGAACTCGATGTGGTGCGGGTTGAGCACCAGTTTCTCTATGTAGCATTCGCCGTTTCCGAAGCAGGCCACGGCCTCGTTGGAGGCGGCCTGGAAAAGCGATTTGAACTCCTCCGCCTTGAAGCAGGGCCGCATGCCGCGCCCTCCGCCGCCGGCCGTGGCCTTGATCATCACCGGCAGGCCGATCTCCATCGCTTTCGCGTAGGCTTCGTCGGGATCCTGGATGATTTCCGAGCCGGGCGTGATGGGCACGCCGTTGGCGACGGCGGTGGCGCGGGCGGTCGCCTTGTCGCCCATCATGCGGATGACATCCGCCGAGGGGCCGATGAAAACGATGCCCGCGCTCTCACAGATGTCGGCGAAGCGGGCGTTTTCCGAGAGGAAACCGTAGCCGGGGTGGATCGCTTCCGCGCCGGTGATCTCGGCGGCGGCGATAATGCGGTCGGGCTTCAGGTAGCTGTCTTTGCTCGGGCCGGGGCCGATGCAGACCGCCTCGTCGGCGAGCTGGACGTGCATGGAATCGACATCCGCCTCGGAATAAACCGCCACCGACTGCACGCCGAGTTCGCGGCAGGCGCGGATGATGCGGAGCGCGATCTCGCCGCGGTTGGCGACCAGGACTTTGTTGAACATTTCGGTCGGACGGAGGGTTATTTGATGCGGAAAAGAATATCGCCGTATTGCACGGGATTTCCGTCGGTGGCCACCAGCGCGCAGATCGTGCCGGAGCGCTCCGCTTTGATCTCGTTCATCACCTTCATTGCCTCGATGATGCACAGCGTCTGCCCTTCGGAAACGGCGGTGCCGACCTCCACGAAGTTCGGCGCATCCGGCGCGGGCTTGCGGTAAAAAGTGCCGACCATCGGTGAAGTGATCTCCGCGCCGTCTGCGGCGGAGGCGGCTGGACTGGCGGCTTGTGGGGCGGCGGCGGGAAGTGGCAACGAAGCAGCTTGCGGAGCGGTGGCTGGGATGGAGGCGAACAGCGCGCCCAGCTCATCGAGATCGGGCCCTTTCTTTAGTTTTAGGTGAAAATCCTTTTTGGAGAGATCGAAATGGGTGAGTCCATGTTCGTTCATCAGTTCCACGATCTTTCGGATTTCTTGCAGGTCCACGGGGCGTATGTTTCTGGGGTTGATTGAAATGGGGGGAGTCACCGCGACCCCCGACACTCGCCAAAGGTAGGAAGCCTCTGGAAAGCGCGTCAAGCATCATCCCCGATTGCGCGGTTCCTTCTCACAGCGCATGGAGCGGCGGTTCGGAATCCGCCCCTTCATGTTTTTCCCTGACGCCCCCGCGAAACCCGCCAGCATCCCCGCAGTGATCCCGAAAACCCACCCGCTCATCGAAGCCGTCACCGAACCCCTTGCCGCCAACGCGGAGCGGCGGATGGCGGCGCAGGCCATCCTTGCGGAGAATTTCGAGCCGGGGCATCCGGCGGTTGCGGATCTCGAGGCTCGGCTGGCGGCTCCTTCGAAACCGAAGTCGCGTGCGGCGTGGGATTGGGTGTAGGTGCTGGCGCTGGGTGTGGCGCTGGCTGTCCTGCCCGCGTTGGAGCGCATCGAGCTTTCGGAAAGCGTGCTGATCGGCCTCGCCGCGCCGCCCGCCTTGTGCATCGCGCTGATTTTCGCCAACTCGCTCTGCGCCATCCTCGGCAAGCCGCGGGCTCGCCTCGCCCAGGCTGCGACCGCACTCGCCGTCCTGCCTGCCTACGCGGTGGCCGTTGCCGCGCTGTGCCTGACGCTACCCATGCACGCCGCCGCAGAAAAACGCTGGCTCGCCAAGGAAACCCTCCTCCGCATCGATCCCGACGCACCCGCACTCGAAGCCTACGAGTTCAAGATCGCCGCCCAGAAACGCAAGGAGATCAACGCGATCACAGGGGTGGAGTGATTGCGTTTCTTGCAAATCCGGATAGAAACCCCGCCAACCTCTAGTATCTGCTGCCATGTTTCGAACCCTCCGCCCCGTTTCCCTCCCGATTTTCTGCGCCTGGCTGCTCGCCGCCGCGTGCCTTTTCGCACAGAACCAGGCCGGGCAGGAGATCACCTATCCGGGCGAGGCTTTCGCGAAACTCGACACCTTCGAGGGCGTGAACCTAGAGGACGCAGACAAGCTTTTCACCAAGGGTGATTTCCAAGGTGCCTACGCCGCCTACAAGGCATACAGCTTCGAGTTCCCGAAAAGCAAGGCCCTGCCCTACGTCCTGCTCCGCCTCGGGCGTTGCCTCCACAAGCTCGACAAGCGCAACGCCGCCATCAAGTCCTACCAGGATGTCGTGGACTACTTCCCCGACGATGTCGCCTACGCCGCCGCCGCGCTTTTCCACATCGGCGAGTGCCATGGCCAGAACGGCGAGGAGGAAAAACAGACCGCCGTCTGGGCGCGCATGGTGAAGGACGACGGTTACGTCACCCAGCCGAACTCCGGCACCGCCCTCATCCACCTCGGCACGGAAATGCAGAAACTCGGCAAACACGAGGAGGCCGCCGAATACCAATGGCGCACCGCCGTCGCTTTCCTGAAAACCAACCCCAACGCCGCGAGAGCCGCCCGCGAGGCCGTCATCCGCCACTACGTCGTCCGCAGCCCGAACCACGAGAAACTCAAGGAATTCTACATCGCCGCCAGCGGGTTCGACGGCCAAGGCCGCGAAACCGGCAAGCCCGAGGAGGACGCCCGCTACTGGTCGGCCGTGATGTATTACGCCCTCGACAAGAACGATGATGCCGCCCTCCGCGAGAAAGCCTGCGCCTACTGGACGGCGAAGCTCGGCGACCGTTTCACCGACAACGACGACCTCCGCCGTCTCTGGTGCGATGCCACTCTCGTCCACGAGAAAGACCCCGCCGGCTGGCAGGCGCGCATGGAGAAACAGTTCGCCGTGAAATCCGCGACCATCGCCCGCGTGCTGCAATGGTGCGGTTACCTCAAGCCCGATACCACATACCGCTCCGCATTCTTCGCCAAGCAAACCAAGCCCATGCTCGCGTCCATGAAGCCGGTCGAACTCATGGAACTCATGGCGAATCTCCAACACCCGCACCAGATGCACGAGGAGGCGCAGCTCGTCATGCGCGCCGTCCGCACCGACGGCATGACCGATGAGGAAATCAAGCGGTTCGCCATGCTCGCCGCGAACTACCAGACCGAGGAGGAAGTCTTGCGCCACCTCGCCCGCATCAAGGACAAGCTCTTCGCGACTAAGGCGCGCTTCGACTACTACCTTTCCCGTAGCCACCGCAATCCGCCCTATATGGAAAAGGCGCTCGCCGAGATCCCCGAGCTCCTGAAATCCCCGCAATACGCCGACGGCCTCACCTGGACGAAGGCCACCCTCCTCCAGGGACTCGGCCGCCACGAGGAAGCCATCGAGGCTTTCCGCGCCGCCAACAAACAGCCGGAATCCACCTGGGAAATCGCCCAGTGCCTCCGCGCCATGAAACAATTCGACCAAGCCATCAGCACCATCTCCGAACTCGAATCCCTCGGCGGCCCCATCGCCTCACGTGCCAGCCTCGAAGTCGCAAACATCCATCTATCCGCCGGCGACAAAGCCAAGGAAGTCGGCCAGCTCCGCACCGTCCTCCGCCGCTACCCCAAAACCGGCGAGTCCGCCGCCGCCCACGACCGCCTCGAAGCCTACGGCGTCGCCCTCGTCGGCGGTGAGGCCGAGGCGAAAAAATAAATTATCGCCACGGCGCGGAAAGTTTTTACCGTGGGTTGTCGTAGATGGACTTGCTTCTAGTCTCTTTGCGTCCGTTCAAAGCCCGAACCACAGCCCGCCAACCTGCATGAAACCCATCCCTCTTCCTTTCGTGTATTTCGTGCCTTTCGTGGTTCAAAAAATCTCCACCCCCATGAAATCCCTTATCCCTCTCCTTATCCTCGCCACATCGTTCAGCGTTTACGCCCAGCAAGAAGAAAATCCCGTCCCCGCCCGCCCCCGCGCCGCCGCCGATCTCGACCCGCAGGCAAAACACCTTTTCGACAAGGCCATGGAACTCATGGACTACAAGCAGCACGAACGCGGCCTCGCCATGCTCAACTCCATCGTCCGCGACAACCAAGGCAACATCCTCGCCCACCGCGCCCACATGGCCATGGGCAAACATTTCCTCGACCAGCGCAACACCGCCGACGCCCTCAACCACTTCATGCTCCTCACCCGCGTCCTCGCCCCGGTGCCCGGCGAGCAGCAGACCGAGGACGAGATCGCCCTCTACCAGGAGTCCCTTTTCCAATCCGGCCTCACCCAATACACCGCCGGCCAATACGCCGCCGCCTTCCCGATGTTCCGCCGCCTCACCGAGGTCGCCGGGAAAACCACCTGGGCGAACCAGGCCTATTTCTACATCGGCATGAGCCACTACCACATGGGAAACTGGAACAAGGCCATCGACTCCCTCTCGCTCGTCGGCACCGAAGTCGCCGACACCGAAGCCGATGACCTCGGACGCATCGAGATCGGACAGCGCTTCTACGCGAAAATCGTCGATGCCGACGTCCCCGTCATGCGCAAGCTCAACCAGCCCGTCCAGGCCACCGTGAGAGTCTCCAGCGGCGACGTGGAAATTATCACCGGTGTCCCCGTCCCCGGGAAATCCGACGAAATGCTAGCCTCCGCACCCACCGCCCTCGGCACCCCCAAGCCCAACGACGGTGTCCTCCAAATGGTCGGCGGCGACACCCTCGAGGTCACCTACCTCGATGACTCCACCCTCGACGGCCAGAAGGGCGTGCCCCGCACCGGAAAAGTCCGCGCCGTCAGCACCGGCACCGTCGGCTTCTACCTCGGCGACAACTCCACCCCCGCCTACATCGCCTACCCCGGCCAGCCCCAGGTCGTCATGCTCCGCGACGCTGATCTCGACACCTCGCCCGGTGCCGAATCCATCACCCTCACCGTCAAATCCCTCTTCAAAACCGAAGCCAAGGACGCCGCCGAAGGCGACGAACTCCTCGACATCTTCGCCTTGGAAGACGACGAATCCGAAAAGTGGATCGAGCGCGACTCCATCTCCGTCACCCTCACCGAAATCGGCGATGGCCCGGAAATCCGAACCGGCGTTTTCCTCGGAAAAATTCCCCTCGCCCCCCTCACGGAAGGTGTCGAACCCACCACCAACGACAACATCCTCCACACCGCCGAGCTCGACGAACTCTCCATCTCCTACTCCGACAAAGTCCACCTCTACGGCGATGAAACCCGCGAAACCGAAGCCCGCATCAAAGTCTCCGGCTCCGTGAACTCTGGCGTCACCGCCGACCAATACGTCGTCTTCGAGGAACTCCTCAAAGCCCGCAAAGGCTCCGTCGAAGCCGAAGCCCTCGTCGGCCTCGGCTCCATCTACAAGGACATGGGACTTGACCTCCGCGCCTCCGAACGCGCCAACGAAGCCCTCGACAAAATCGACCCCATCATCGTCAACCGCGCCAAACTCCCCGGCGATCTCGTCGAGCAAGCCTTCAAGCTGAAATGGGAAGGCGAACTCCTCAAAAACGATTTCACCTCCGCGATGGCCACCTGCCTCGCCTTCAACCGCCTCTACCCGGAGTCCGTCCTCGCCGACCAAGCCCTCATGACCCTCGGCCGCTCCCTCGCCGACCGCGGCGAATACAAACAAGCTGTCGAAGTCTATGGCCGCGTCCTCGAACTCGAAAACCCCATCTCCGCCGCCGAAGCCCAGTTCCGCATCGGAGAAGTCCTCACCAAGGAAGCCGAAGACCTCACCGCTGCCGCCGATGAACACAACAGCAAATGGGGCAAGGCCGGCCTCAACGCCGCCACCGCCCTCCAGACCCGCATGGCTCCCGCCATCAATGCCTACCAGAAAACTTACCAAACCTACCCCGAAAGCTCCTTCGCCGCCGAAGCCCTCGGCCGCGTCGTCCGCCACTACGTCGAGACCGACAGCTTCGCACAAGCCGCCGGCCTCTTAGAGAGCGTCTTCGATGAATACCCAGACGCCGCCTTCCTCGATGAAATGCTCCTCCTCTGGGCAAACGTCGCCTTCCGCATGGACGACACCGCCACCGCCAAGGCGAAACTCCAACAACTCCTCTTCGACTACCCCACCAGCCAATACGTCGCCGAAGCCCGCAAACGCCTCTCCGCCTTTGAAGGGGAAAAAGAACCCGAAACCAAAGAGGAATGAGACCGATAAGCGATGAGCATTACGTCGGCAAAGCCGACGGGGAGCACACGCGCCCTCGCGTGTTCCGGGCTGCGCCCTCGCTGCCCGGCGGCTGGAATCAAGGTTCGTCATCGCCTCGGGATCTTGGCTCGAGCCATCACACATCTTCCAGCCGAGTTTCCGGCGAGGGCGCCGAAAACAGCACGCGATGGCGCGTGCGCTCCCCGCAATTCGTGCCTTTCGTGGTTCCATATTCCAGCATCCCTCTTCCATCCGTGCATTCCGTGCATTCCGTAATCCGTGGTTAAAAAATGTTTCCCTCACCCAAACATCTCCTAGCCCTGACAGCCCTCCTGCTGTCAGCGCCGCTCCACGCCGCCACCTTCGAGGAGCAGCGCACCACCATCGCCGCCTCTCTCGAAACCCAATCCGAGCAAGCTATCCTCGACCTCCTCACCGCCGGCATCGCGGAAAACAAACCCGCCCCCGCCGTCGCCCTCGCCAGCGAATGGCTGCGCCGAAATCTCCCGAAAAACCCCGCCCTCCTCTTCCAAGCCGCCCGCGCCTCTGAACTCTCCGCAGAAACCAAGAACGCCGTCTCTTTCCACCAGCAAGCCCTCAAGCTCGCCGACCCGAAATCCCCCGAAGCCGGCGAATCCATCACCGCCGTCCACACCCTCCTCATCCACCGCCTCAACGACCCTGCAGGCGCCTACGCCTTCGCCCTGAACGAATCGGAAAAACTCAGCGTCAACCCCCGCTTCCGCCAGTTCGACCAATGGTTCCTGAAAGAGGCCGTCAAGCGTAACGACCCGACGGCGTTGGCCAAGCGCCTGAATGCCGGCATCACGGCCGGAGTCCCCGCGGATCTTCTCAATGCCCAATACAGCCAGTATTTCATCTGGCTGCTGGATTCGGTCGATGGCTACTGCGACCAGCCGGGCAAGGCGCCGTTATCCCAAGACCTCTATGATGCGATCAAGGATCTTTGCGAAGTGATGACGCACAGCGAGGAACTGAAACTGCGCCTCGACTGGGCCGTTTCGGTCAAGGCCTACAATCTCTCGAGACTCGGCGATCAAACGAAAGGAAAGATCGGCGTTCGCCGCGGCGCCAAGAAGAAGCCCGCCGAGGGGGCGGTCGTGGAAGAACAGAAACTTGAGATGGGCGATGATATCGCTCCGCCCGTCGCCGAGGCATCCGCCCTGCTTGCAAAATATCCGCAGTATGCCAGATGGGTGCAGGACGGCTGGGCCGGAGGCGGAAACGGCCAGCATTACCGCGGCGATCCGAAACTATATTGGCCGCACGAAATCGATGCGAAGATGGCCCCGATCGTGGCGGCCTTGCCGAAACTCACACCCATCGAGCTTGCGGACGTGATGGCATCGTGGGGTGATCGGCACTATGCGGACAACGCCGTGCGTCCCATGGATGTCAGGGCGGTGCGGAATTATGTAAGGGCAACGCCAGCCCTCTGGGACAGCAGGCAAGGCGTGTTGATCCTGCCAAGGCCATGGAACGAACTCAGCCAGGAAGCCGCGCAGGCCCTGGATGAGAAAACGTCCCGGCTCGCGGATCCCCGGGCATCCCTGGTGCGGGCGATCGCGGCGGGCGGCAAGGATTTCGACAAAGCGATGGCCGCCCTGCTCGGGCCGGAAGTCTGGAGGCTTGGCCCAAACGAGCTCAACGGGACTTACGCGGACCAGCTCTGGCATTACTGCGGCCGTCCGGGGGGGAATGCCAAACGCGACGAATGGATCAACAAATCCAAGGCGCTGGCGGCAACTTTCGCCGCCGCTGATGCGAAAAAGGAAGACCCTGCCGACAAGCGCATCGCGGCGTTCCGGAATCTTTGGGCGGATTACAAATCCCCCCAGCCGAAAATCCCGGCCGTGCGCTCACGCATGGCTGCGGTATTGAAATTCACGCCTGAAGTCGTGCCTGAACTTCTCAAGGATCTGACCCCGGAAGCGCAGAGCCTGGTGCGTGATGCGATTGCCGCGGGGATGGAGAACGAGAAAGGGCCAGTGGGGCGAGATGCGCGGGCAAACAGCGTTAGCACCGGCGTGTATCATCCATGGTTCAAAAGGATAGGTGAAGCCACATACGGTGGAATGGACAGGTTTAAGCAGGACAAAGACCGTTATAAGCCGCACCCGCTTGAGCCGGTGTTGCGCGCCGCCGTGTCGGAGCGATTGGCACAGGGAACAATCGAACCATGGCTGGCGATGATGTGGATCAACATGCAGTTCCCCGAGAACAACGAGGAATCCATCAAGCTCATGCAGGCGCTGTTCAAGTCTCCGGCTTGGGCAGGTTTGCCGTTTCATGTGCAGCATGGTGCCCGCGAATGGTTCAAGAAGGATGCGATGACTCCGGGGCAGGCCGCTTGGCTCGATGCTGCCGACCCGGTCCTTCTCTTCAAGGATTTGACCACGCTCCCCGCCGAAGCCGATGCCGCCAGCGCCACCGCAGCTCTCAACAAAGCCATCGAAGCCGCGAGAAAATCCCCGGTCTTCATCGAAATCCAAGGCCTCGAATCCCTCGCCGCCATCCCCGAGGAAGCCTTCAACAACGAGAATCTCCAGCTCCTCTTCGTAGATCTCATCGGCAATAAACTCGCCCTAACACCCACTCCCCTATTCAGCGCCCGCGTTTTCAACACCCTCGCCAAACGCAACAACCCCGCCGAACTCCTCCGCACCTCCGGCTACCTCTGGAAAAACGTCGCCGTTCACCACCGCACCTACCCGGCCATGCTCACGCTTGCCGAGTCATCACTGGAAGCCAACCCTTCCGTCTCCTACGCCTCAGCCCTCGATGGCCTCGCTTCCATCGAACGCCACGCCGGCGGCCACACTTGGTTCAACAAGGAAACCGACATCCCGCGCCTCAAATCGATCCGTGGAAAAGCCGCCTCCCAGCTCGGCCTCATCGTCATCCCCGTCGCCCCCACCGATCCATCCTACCCCGTCTATCAGGCGCAGGCCGAGTGGATGTCCGGCAACGAGGACTCCGCCTGGAAACTCCTCGACGCAAACTGGGAACCCTTCACCACCACCCACCGCGAGCTGTCGATCCCTTTCCTCATGTGGACGCTCCAGCGCACCATCTTCGGCCGCGACGAAGAGCGCCAGGAATTCCTCGTGAAATCCCTGATGGCCTGGGCGGGCGACGCCAACTCGCCCCTCACCCCCACCGAGAAAGCCACCATCGAACTCTCCTACGGCGACATCGCCCTCCAGCGCGGCCAAGTCCGCCAAGCCCACGAAATCTACACCCGCACCCGCGAGAACCCCGCCTACGCCGAGCTGCCCATCCGCCACGAAGCCTCCCTCCGCCGCGTCCGCGCCGAGCGCATCTCGAAAAACTACGATGCCGCCCTCCAGACCCTCACCGACCTCGAACTCGAACGCGTCCCGGAAATCTGGACGGAAGTCCGCTTCGCCCGCGCCGAGGTCTATTTCGACCGCGAGGATTTCGACGACGCCAAGGACGACGTCGATTCCATCCTCGCCCGCGAACCGAACCACCCCGACTCCCGCATCCTGTTAGGGAAAATCCAGCTCAAGCGCCAGAAACTCATGGAGGCCACCGAGGTCGAACTCGGCTCCTCCGCCGGCCAGACAAACCTCGTCCCCGGCGAGCGTTTGAAAGTTACCCTTACCGATCCCACCCTCGCCGTCTCCGGCGCGGGCACCGAGATCGAGGTCGTCGTCTGGGCCACCTCCGGCGACAAGGAAACCTTTTTCCTCCGCCAGTTCGGCGATGAGAAAACCAAGTTCCGCGGCGAGGTCGCCACCGCCCTCGGCGCACCGAATCCCGGCGACAGCACGCTCCAAGTCATCGGCGATGACGAGGTCTTCTACGCCTACTCCGAGCGCTTCCGCGAGAAGATGAACAACATCGACGAAAAGCGCGGCGGCCCGATCACCATCGCCTCCGACGCCCTGCTCATGGCCTCCGCCCGCAAGCTCCTCTCCGAGGCCGAGCAGCGCACCGCCGACATGCAGCTTCTCATGGAGGAAGTCGGAGCCGGCCCGAACAGCGAAGCCGCCGCCAAGGCCCGCATCGCCGCCGGCACTGCCAATCTCGCCCACGAGCGCCACATCGCCACCATCGTCAAGCCCGGCAACCCCATCCACATCCGCGTCTCCGATCCCGACCGCAGTCGCACCGGGGAAATCGACGAACTCACCGTCAGCGCCAGCGCCTCCAGCGGCGATTCCGTTTCCCGCATCACCCTCAGGGAAACCGCAACCCACAGCGGCGTTTTCGAAGGCACCGTCCCCACCACCGGCGCGCAGGCCAGCGCCTTCGCCCAGAACTCAGAGCCAGGCCGCAACCCAAACATGGTCATCAGCCCGAACACCGATTACCCCGCCTGGCAACCCGTCGCCATCAAGGGAACAATCCCCGATTTCACCGTCGATCTCAACGACAACCTCCCCCTCGGAGCACTCACCGTCACCGCCAAAGAACCCGGAGCCAAGCTCAAGAAGTTTGTCATCCGGACAGGAATGTCCGCTTCCGACATGACCACGGTGGCAGCCTATCCGCGGAATCCAATCAATATTGAGAAACCATGGCATCCCTCCGTCACCATCATGAACGACACGGATCGCTACCATAACAACAACGAGCGATCCGTCTATTCATTATCAGAACTCCAGGCGCACCTTGATCTCGGATGGATGTCCCAACAGTTTGCGGCGGGCATCGGGGAGAATGTGGCAGGGCCATCGGAAGCCATGACCGCTTCCATTCCCGCCAAGGTCAAGTGGCTGCGCGGTAACCAGCACCACAATTCCCACGTCATCTACCGTTTCCGCGGCTATTTCCACGAACCAAGCGAAGTCACGCGCCGCTTCAGGCTCGAACTCGGCAATTACCAGGTCCCCCCGGGAACCCATCCTTCCGTCTCAAACCCGCCCCAGTTCCTGCTGGCGGTGAACGGCCGCCCCATCACCGACCCGCAAAATCCGGACCGCCTGGAGGGCGAGGTGAATCTGCGCCCCGGCATCCACCACTTCGAAATCTGGGCCACCGGCTGGGACTGCGCGATCGGCTTCGGTCGCGAGGTGAAACTCCGCGCCAACCTCGAGGATCCTGCGAAACTCGTTGAGTGCCCGGACTCCTTCTTCGACCCCTCCACCTTTCCTTCCTCGCTCATCGACCACCGCAACGCCCGCGCCGACATCACCGCGAACGCCGACAATTCCGAATTCACCGTCAAGTTCGCCGACGAATCCCGCGCCCGCCTCATCCGCCTCGTCTTGGTCGAGAGCGAAGGCACCGCCCCCGCGCTCAACAAGCTCGCCCTCACCCAACCCGACGGCGCGAAAATCCTCCCCGTCCCCGCCGACTTCGCCGACCTCAACAAGAACGAAACCCTTGAGATCCTCACCGGCGACAAGATCTCCATCCGCTACGTCGATGACCGCTTCGTCACCAAATCCCGCGAGCGCCACGAGCGCTTCCTCGATGTCTCCTTCACCGACGCCCGCGCCGAGTTCGCCGACATGGAGCCTCGCTTCAACCCACGTAAAAACGAAGACAGCCCCTACTACGAAAAACTCCTCCGTTTCCTCCACAGCAAACCGCTCACCCTCGCCATCCACGACGCCGACATGGACTCCACCGTCGCGCCGGACAAGGTGAAGGTCTCCCTCGAAACCTCCTCCGGCACCAAGGATTTCGAAGCCACCGAAACCGGCGACTCCACCGGCATTTTCAAGCTCACTGTCACCCCTGTTTCCGGCACCCCGAAAAACGACACCGAAATCCAAGTCCTCGAAGGCGGCACCATCACCGCCCGCTACATGGATCAGGAAAACAACCGCCCCGGCGTCCCCACCCCGCGCGTCGCCACCATCAGCCACGCCGCCTACTCCGAGCCTGCCATCCGCCTCTCCCACGCCACCGTCACGCCCATCGAAGGGGAGGGGACAGCCGCCGCTCTGCACCACGGCTTCGATCGCCTCAGCAATGATAGGCCCGATGCCACCAGCGAGGTGATCCGGGCCTCATGGATCGCCGATCACGCCCTTCTCCCCACCTCCAAAGCCCCCGAAGGCGGCTTCCAGGCGGTCGTCGGCCAGCGCATGGTTCTCGAAATCCTCGCCCCGCAGATGGCCTTGGGAGTCAGTTCCAAAATCGACGTCTTCGCCCAGACCGACCAAGGCCGCAGCGCCGCCGAAAACAAAGCGGAGAGCTTCGATAGGAACGTCCCCGGCACCCTCCTGCTGGAGGCTTACCTCGATGCTTTCCGACCCGGCTCCGACCCTTGGCGCGGCGTCCCGACCCTGCCCATCTACCAGTCAAACCCAGCCCCCGGCTTCGGCGAAAACCCCAACCTCGACCGCTTCTTCGTCACCGTCCCCCTCATCCTCGGCAACCTCCCGGAGATCGGCGCGTTGACGTTCCAGGAACGCTACGAACTCGCGCAAACCATGCGCCAGTCTCTCGACGACTCACAAAGTATCGACCTCAACCCCGGCGGCCTCGTCGTCCGCCCCGGCGAAAACATCCACATCGGCTTCCGCTACACCGATGCCACTGGCTCGGAAAAATGGGCGACCGCCTCCGCGAAAGTCGTCTCCCATCCGTCCTTCGACCTTATGGCCACTGACCACCGCGCCACCATGACCGCCGCCTACGTCGGGGAAAACCTCAACCTCCGCGTGGTCGATCCCGGCGCCGATCTCACCGATGGCACAGACACCGTGAAAGTCCTCGTCCAGGCGAAATCCGGTGCGAAACACACCCTCGAACTCCACGAAAGCGGCACCCACACCGGCATTTTCAAAGGCTCCTACCAACTGTCCTACGCCGGAGCCGCCGAGCCAACACCGGATGGCACCGAACCCGCCCCCTACGATGTCCGCGCCAGCGGTTTCCCCGTCACTTACGGCGATACCGTAGCCGCCCGCTACACCGATGCGAACGGCGTCAAAACCCCCACCCGCATGGTAACCATCAGCAAGGGCGCGGATGGCATCATCCAGCCTTTCTCGAAAACCTACGACGACCCGGAGATCGCCATGCGCACCCAGTTCTCGCTCGCCGAGGCCTACCTCGAGGTCGCCAAGCGCCGTCGCAAGCTCGGCGAAAACGAACTCGCCGATCTCGACTACATCACCGCCAAGCAGCTCCTCGCCAGCGCCATGGATCAGTTCAACGATCCCTCCACCCGCGCCCATGCCGAGTATCTGTTAGGCAGCCTCACCATGGAGGAAGCCGAGTCCACCGCAGACGCGGAAACCAAGGAAACCCGCTACCGCGCCGCCCTTTCCCGCTTCATCAACATCACCGGCAGCTACTCGGAAACCGTCCACGCCGCCAAAGCCCAATACCAGATCGCCACCATCTACGAGCGCCTCAAGGAACCCGACATCGCCGCCCAAGAATACGTCAAGCTCGCCTACAAATACCCCGACTCCGAGCACCTCGCCGTCTCCATGGCGCGCCTCGGCACCCATTTCCTGAAAACTGCCGCCGAATACGAATCCCAAGCTAAACCGCTGTTGGAAAAAGCCGAGGCAGACGAGGAAGACAAGGATGCCGCCTTCGAAGGCGAGGCGATGATGAAAATGGCCGTCGTCGAATACCTCAAGACCGCCCAGATTTTCGGCCGCCTCCAGGAGCGTTTCCCCACCGACCCCTCGCCGGCCAAGCCGGCCTCCGCGCGGGGCAATCCTTCATGCGCGCCGGCAAAAACCAGGAAGCCGTCGATGCCTTCAAACGCGTCATCGCCGAGCCCTCCTACGACGGCGTCACCATCCGCGCCCAGGCGATGTATTGGTCGGGCATGAGCTACCAGGCGCTCCGCCAGCCCATGGCCGCCTACTCCCACTTCAAACGCCTCACCTACGATTTCCCCGAAAGCGAATGGGCGGCCTTCGCCCGCGGCCAACTGTCCCAAGACGGCATGTTGAACCTGGAAGAAAACCTTGAACTCGAAAGACTGGAAAACGAGCAATGACACCCATCTTCAAATCAAAACCAACTCCTTCTAACGGGGGTCAGGAGTCAGGAATCAGGAGTCAGCTCCTGTCCTCCCCCTTCCGTGTATTCCGTGCCTTCCGTGGTTCAAAATTTCTTCATTCTTCATTCTTCATTCCAAAATCCAAAATCAACAATCCAAAATCAACAATCCTCCTCTTCCTCTCCCTCCTAACCTTCTCCCAAGCCGCCCCCCTCGACGACCGCATCACCGCGTTCAAAGCCGCCGCCACGCAGAACGAAGCCGCCGTCACCGATCTCCTCAAAACCGGGCTCGCCGAACAACGTTCCGCCGAGGCCTTCGCCGCCACCCGCGCCTGGCTCACCGCGAACCCCTCCGAATCCGCCCAACTCCTTTTCCACGCCGCCAAAGCCGCCGAATACGCGGGCGAGTGGAATGACGCCCTCAGTTTCTACCGGAAGTTCCTCAAACTCCCCAACCCGGACGCCACCATGGCCGGGGAGGCTACCACCGCCGCCTATCGGCTTCTGATCAATCACCTCGGCGATCCCAACGCCGCCTATCTTTCATGCGCGAGGACGGCGACCGCCTCCGCAGTTATGGCCGCGCCCGCCAGTTCGACGCATGGTTCATCGCCCAGGCAAAGGCTCGCAAGGATATCCCCGCGCTTTGCAACCGGCTTGTCGCAATCATCGGCGCCGATGCGGCGAATGTCACCCCGCACACCGCGGACATCGAGTGGGTCTGCGGCGCACTGGAAACATTCACGATGGATAACGATGCCTGGCTTCCGGCCGCAGGCAAGCTGGCGGAACACCCGAACCTTCCCGCCCCCTACAAGGCGCGCATCGGTTGGGTGCAGGCCATCGTTCCTTTCACCACCGAAGCTAGCGAACTGTTCCGCGCGAAAAGTCCCGTTCCGGACACGCTGTTCGAAAAGCCCGTACAGGCCGCCGACGCACTGGTCGCGGCGCTTCCTTACGAGGGTTCCATCCTGGTCGCCAGGGGCTGGATGAACTTCAGGGACGGCCACACCCCGAACCTGGTCGATTACCTGGCCGTGCGCCGTGAAGTCAAAACCGCTCCGATCCTCAGGGCGCTGGCGGGCTTGCCGCCGCAGCAGGCGCAGGCCGTGTTCGCCGCGCCCGGATGTCCCCAGGGCTGACCAATTTCCCTCCTGTTTTCTCCAGCCGATATTCGTGCGCAGGTCGTCAAAACACCGGCGGTTTTCAACTCCCTGGCCGCGCCCAATGTGTCGTTGTACGATGCCAATCTGACCGTCGAGGAAGCGAAGGCGCTCGCGCCCCTGCTGGCTCGCAATCCCCACCCGCATGCCGCTTTGGTGCGTGCCTTCGCGACCACGGGGGAACACAAGTTCGGCACCCTGGCCGCCGCCGTGGTGAAGTCGGAAATGTGGCGTTTCCCCGATGTGAAAACCGCCCTGGAAACCCTCTGGAACAGCGGAGCCGAGCGCGACACCCAGCTGCCTGAAGCCATGAAGCTTCACGACAAGCCGGACGCCCGCTCCGAGCAGATCGCCAAACAGATCACCAAGGAGGCCGCGAGCCAGGCCCGCATCGCGGCGTTCAATACATTGCAAGGCGACTTGTCGGGAGCCGCCCCATCCATTCCCGCCGCCCTGGTGCTGTGGGACAAGCTTTTCGCCGCCGCGCCCGAAGCCGATGCCGTGGCGATGCTGCGCACGCTGCTCGCGAACCTCGAGGGCGACCGCGAGCGCCTCCTGCTGCGTGCGGTTAGCGGAGCACAGGTCGGCGGGCATGTCCTTTACTGGATGCCGGTTTTGAATGATAACCATCTACAGAACGGGCAGCAACGCGCCCGCTACATCACGGGTGCCGCCCCGATCGTTGCAGATCTCCAGCGCATCCTCGCCGCCCAGGCGCAGGCGGGCAAGCTGTCGGAGCTCGCCTTCGGCATCTGGCTCCACGCCGCCGATCCGCAGGACGCCGCCGCGCAGGCCTTCATGAAGACGCTGCTCGCCTCGCCGGCCTACGCGAAACTCAATCCCGCCTATCATCTGACAGCCGCCGACAGCATGCACTTCGGCACGCTCGCCATGACTCCGGATATGGCGGCAAGAAATCCAAGGCTCGTCAGCCGCGAACTGGTCGAACTCCCCGCGGATGCGGCGCCGGCACAAGTCGAGGCGGCTTTCCGGACCGTCATGGATCGCGCTGCCAAAGCTCCCGTGCCGGTCATGGTCATCGGTTTGGCCCCCGTCGCGGCACTGCCGGAATGGTCGCCCCCGACCCGCGAACTGGTCCTTTCCTTGTTCAGGGAAAACGCCCCCCTCGACAGCTACCTCGCGGGACACGGCTATGAAGCGCTGGTCGTCCGCATTGCCGACGAAGCGCGCGCCAACAAGCAATGGGGTCCGCTCGAACCCTACGCCGCCGGCCTCTGGTCCGCCGCCGCCATCAGGGATATTCAGAATTCCCCCGGCGCCAACGCCCTTTCCCTGCTGGCTCAGGAAGCTTCGGAATCCGGCGCGCCGTCCATCGCGGCGACCTTCTCCCGCACCGCCCTGCGTGGCCCGGCGGGTCGCATCCTGTTCCAACAAAATGATTGGGGAATCCCCGCCATCGCCGCCCGCGTCCGTGTCATCCCCGGCAAGGTCGCAGCCGCCATCGGCGCGGTGGAAATCCCCGTCGATGAAACCGACCCCGCCTTCCCGATCTACAAATCCAACGCGGAATTCACCGCCGGAAACCTGGACTCCGCTTGGCAGCTCTACCTCGCCCACACCGACCAGCTCGCCGCCATCCTCCGCTCGCTCCCCGTCAACTACGCCTTCTGGCTTCTGGAAAAATCCATCGAGACCGACCGCGGCGAAGAAGCCGAAGACCTCATCAAGGAACTCACCATCTGGTCGCGCCAAGCCGAAGGAACTTTTTCCCCTGAACAGGACGCCCAGCTCAAGATCGCTTACGCCGACCTCGCCTTCCGCAAAGGCGCTCTCCCCACCGCCCGCGCATGGTATCGGAAGGTCGCCGAGGCCGCCGAATACGAAGGCACCGAAATCCACCTCACCGCCGCCCTCGGCTCCGTCAACGTTGATCGCGTCTCGAAAAATTTCGGAGCCGCCATGACCGAACTCGACAACCTCATGAAGTTCCCCAACGAGGACTTCCGCAAAAAAATCCGCTACGCCCGTGCCGAAATCCTCATGGATCAGGAAAGCTTCGCCGAAGCGCTCGAGGAAATCGAACAAGTCCTCCGCCAGGAACCGAAACACCCGGACGCCCTCATCCTCCGCGGAAAAATCCACTTCGAGATGCGCAAACTCGTCGAGGCCTCCGAGATCGAACTCGGCCCCTCCCAGGACAAGACCATCATCGTCCCCGGCGAAACCGTGAAGATCAACCTCCGCGACCCCACCCTCAACGTCTCCGGCATCGGTGCCGACATCGAGGTGGAAATCTGGGCGAAATCCGGCGACCGCGAGCGCGTCCTCCTCTACCAGCTCGGCGACAGCAAAGAAAAATTCCGCGCCGAAATTCCCACCTCCCTCGGCCCGCCCACTCCCGGCGATAAGATCCTGCAAATCCTCGGCGACGACGAGATCCGCTTCGGCTACTCGGAGCGTTTCCGCGCGAAAATGAAAGACCTCCCCGCCGATCCCGACATCGTCATCGGCGTCGCCTCGGACGCTTTCCTCTCCTTCTCCGCCGGAGCCTTCCCTCCGCGCGAAGGCGAGCGCCGCCTCGACATCGAAGAACTCGGACTTTCCTCCTCCCAAGCCGCCCTCGGCACCCGCACCGTCCGCCCCGGAAATCCCGTTTACATCCGCGTCACCGATCCCGACCGCTCCATCACCACCGGCATCGATGAAATCAACGTCAGCCTGCAGACCACCAGCGGCGATGAAATCCGCCAGCTCGCCCTCAAGGAAACCTCCCCCCACAGCGGCGAGTTCCAAGGCATCGTCCCCACCGCCGGCGCGCAGGCCATCGCCTTCGCCTCGGAAAGCGCCCCCGGCCGCGATCCGAACATGGCCATCAGCTCCCGCGATTACCCCGGCTGGCAAGGCAATGTCGGCGACGCCGCCAAACCCCGCACCTTCGGCATCGACCTCAACGACAACGCCCCCATCGACAAGATGACCATCGACACAGGCGACGCCTCCAGCACCCTGGAAAACTTCGTCCTCCAAACGTCCCTCGACGGCAAAAACTGGACGACCCGCGCCCGTTTCCCCGAGGAGACCCCCGTCTGGGATGGTTCGCCGCACGTTGCCTCCTTCCCCACCTTCGGTGCGGAGGCCATCCCCGTCAGCAAACCGGAAGGCCGTGAACTCCCCGAAGATTGGGCGGAAATCATGGATTACACCACGAACCGCGCTTCCCTCAAATTCCTCGCAGCCTCCGTAAAATCCCTTTCTGCGGAAGCCCTGCCCCTCGTCGCCCCCAGCCACCCCGGCTACGGCGTGGTCATCCGCTACCGCGCCCTCTTCCACCAACCCGCCGCCGCTATCCGCCGCTTCCAGCTCACCGGATTGCCCGACGACGGCAACACCATCTTCCTCCTCAACGGAACACCCGCCGCCAAGGAAGCACCCAACGGCCTGCTCATCGAACGCGAACTCCCTCCCGGCCTCCACGAAATCCAAATCTGGCGTCAGGACAGTCCCGGCAAATTCCTCGAAGCCAAACCCGCCCTCCTCTGCGACGACGCCGGCAAGCCCGACCTCATCCCCTGCCCGGACGCGATGTTCGATCCCGCCACTTTCCCCGACGACCTAAAAAAAACGCTCCCGCAACCCGCCACCATCACCCCCGCCGCCAACGGCGCGATGGACATCTCCTTCGGCGACCAAACCCGCGCCCGCCTCGTTCGCCTCGTCATCAACGGCTTCGAGGGCGTTGCCCCCACCATCAAAAAAGTTACCCTTTCTAACAGGGAAAACGTAGCCCTTCTCCCCGTCGCCCAGGATTTCATGGAACTCCGCGACAACACCCAGCTCGAAGTCCTCCCCGGCGACACCATCATCGTCCGCTACGAAGACCCGCGCAGCGCCTCCCCCAATCGCAACCGCCTCGAACAACGCCTCAACGTCGCCTTCAACGACGCGAAACTCTCCGCCTCTTTCCTCACCTACATCGAAACCAAAGAAGGCCGCGAGCTGGTGTTAGAGCCGATCCGCCGCTTCCGCTACGATGACGCCGTCGCCATCGTCATCGACGATCCCGACATGGATGCCAGCCCGGAAAAGGACATCATCGAGATCAAGGTCGCCTCATCCTCCGGCACCACCGCGGTCATCAAGGCCGTCGAAACGGAGGAACACAGCGGCGTGTTCCTCGGCCGCATTTTCCCGGTCAACGGTGAACCCGCCCGCGACTCGGAAATCAAAGTCACGGAAGGCGGCACCCTCACCGCCACCTACCTCGATGCCGAAAACCTCAGCCCCGGCATCCCCACCGAGCGCACCGTCGTCATCGAGCACGCCCGCTACACCGCTCCCGCCCTCTCCGCCTACACGGTCACCACCAAAAAGCTCCCCCCACCGCCCGTAAAACCCACCGAGCCGAAAACCACCACCCGCACCTCCGCTCCGGAAGTCGTCGCGCCGCGCCGCGCCCTGATTTTCGAACACGCCGATCCGACAAAACCCCTCGCCGCCGTCGCCGGTTCCAGCGTCCGCTTCGATGTCGTCGTGCCCCACCTCGCCCTCGCCGGCAGCAGCACCGTGAACGCCTACGTCCAGACCGAGGCCGGGCGCAAAGCGAAACAAACCGCCCTCAAGCCACCTTTTGACGTCGCCGCTCCCGGCACGCTGAAGCTCATCGGAAACCTGACAAAACCCGAGATCGTCACCCCCGACGGCTACCAGCTCGCCCAACCACCCACCGCCCCCGGCAACGAACCTCCTCTGGAGGAAGGCCGTTTCTCCTTCACCATCCCCCTCATCCTCGGCGAAACGCCCGATCGCAGCTTCGCCACCAAATCCGCCGAAGACCTTCCCGCCTCCGCCCTCCCCGATGGCCTCGCCGTGAAAGTGGGCGACATCGTCCACATCGGATACCCCTACAAGGATGCCAACGACACCGTCCAATGGATCACCGCCAGCTTCACGGTCGGGAGCCATCCTTTCCTCGACGTGATGGACTCCGGATACTCCGAACCCCTCGCAAAAGCCTTCGTCGGCGAGAAAATCTACCTCCGCCTCATCGACCCCAACCTCGACCGCAGCCCGGATCGCGATATCGCCAGCGTCACCCTCAAAGCCTCCAGCGGCGCCACCACCACCTACGAACTCCAGGAAACTGAAGCCCACAGCGGCATCTTCAAATCCGCCTTCGCCGTCAGCTACGCGTCCGATCAACTCCCCGAGAAACTGCCGCCCGTCGCCCTCAACGGCTTCCCCGTCCGCTATGGCGACGACGTGGAAATTTCCTACTCCGCCAGCGACGAATCCCAATCCCACAAGGTCACCGTCAACAAGGGAGCCGACGGTTTCATCGAGCCATTCAGCAAGCGCTTCACCGGCGATGAAATGGCCGTGCGCACCAGCTTCACTCTCGCCGAGTGCTACTTCGAGCTCGCGAAAAACACCGCGAACTCGATCAGGAGAGCCTCGCCCGCCGCGAGATCGCTCAAGCCCGCAAGCTCCTCGCCGAGGCCATCGCCACCCACCGCGACGACGACCTCCGCGCCCACGCCGAATACCTGCTGGGCAACCTCGCCCAGGAATACGCCGACCTCGCCAAAAACGACGAGGCCAAGCTCCCGATGTATCAGGACGCCCTCGCCCGCTTCTCGAAAATCCCCAGCGATTACCCCGAAACTGAGTTCGCACCCAAGGCCCAGTTCAAGACCGCGCTCGTCTATGAGAAAATGGGCGAGACCGAAAACGCCGTCGAGGAATACGTCAAGCTCGCCTACAAATACCCGAACCACGAGCTCCTCCCCTCGGTCATGTCCCGCCTCGGCGCGTATTTCCAACAAACCGGCCTGGCCTTCAAGAAACAGGCAGACCCGCTCCGCGAGAAAACCGACGACGCCACCAAGGCCGAAGTCCTCCGCCTCGACGAACTCTCCTACCCCGAGTTCCTCAACGCCGCCATGGTCTTCGCCAAACTCCAGCAACGTTTCCCCGACGACCCGCTCGCCGGCCTCGCCGGACTCCGCGCCGGTCAGAATTTCATGCGCGCCCACCAATACGCCAAAGCTATCAAGCTTTTCACCGACGTCCACGCCGTCGAAGCCTACGACGATTCCGAAATCCGCGCCCAAGCCCTCTACTGGAGCGGCATCAGCCAGGAACGCAACGCCGGCCTGATGTCCGAGGATAACTGGAAAGGCCGCGGCGAAGCCATGCGAATCGCCTACGAAACCTACCGCCGCGTCACCTTCGATTTCCCCGATAGCCTCTGGGCGAAATACGCCCGCGGCCGCCTCGCCGACCCCGCTTTTGAAAAACGCGTCGAGGAAGAAAACCTAGCCCGCGAACGCATGATCGAAGCCCTCAAGGAAAGCCGGAAAAATAGACGATGAAACCAACAAAAGATCACCAACCACCAATCACACGAACATTCTCCCGACCAAGACGGAATGGTTATGCGGCGAAGCCCGTGGCTGGGACTTGCAGTCCCAGTCCGTCGTGGGGACATTCTGTCCCCACTTATCTCTCAAGTTACCCACATCCCTCATTTTCTCTTTCTTTCGTGTGATTCGTGCCTTTCGTGGTTAAAAATCTCTTCCTCTCAATGACCCCAACCGAGTCAACGCTCCTAACAGAACTCACCGGCGGAGCCGAGCCCAAGCTCCTCCTCCGCACCCGCACGCGCATCGACGCCGGCCGCTGGTGGCGCTCCAATCCCATCTGGCTCTGCATCACCGCCGATGAACTCATCCTCTTTGCCGTTGCCCGCCGCCGCTATACCGAGCGCGTCCCGCTCGCCGATTGCCATGCCAGCCACTACGCCCATAGTAGCGGAGAATTGGTGATCGACCCCACCGAATCACTGCGCATCAAGCAACTTTCCCTTACACCGCGCGAAGCCCTCGACGCCCTCGATTTCCTGACAAAATGAAAACCACACATCCTTCTTCCTTTCGTGTAATTCGTGCCTTTCGTGGTTAAAAAAAACACTCAACCCAAGCATAGCCCATCCACCTCTTCATCCGTGCATTCCGTGCCATCCGTGGTCAAAAACACCAGCTTCAACCCATCTAACAACACACCGAAACCATGATCGAACATATCCTCAAAGGCGGCCCACTCATGATACCCCTCATGCTGTGCAGCCTCATCAGCCTCGCCGTCGTCTATGACCGCTGGTTCGCTTTCCGCGAAAACCGCCGTATCGACACCCGCTCGCTCCGCTCCAAGGTGCTCGCCCGCCTCCGCGAAAACGACATCCCCGGCGCGATCAGCGAATGCGAGGCCACCCGCGGCCCCATCGCCTCCGTCCTCCTCGCCGGACTCCGCTCCTACAAGCAACTGCGCGGCAAGAACGAGGGTGCGGAAACGATGCGCCTCGTCGTCGGCCAGGTCATGGAAGACTACAGCGCCCAGACCATGAGCGTCGTCAACAAGCGCCTCGACGTCCTCACCACCATCGGCGTCGCTGCCCCTCTTCTCGGAATGACCGGAACCGTCACCGGCATGATCGCCTCCTTCGCCGGCCTTGCCGATGCGGGCAGTGTCGGCGGCAGCGGCGGTGCGGTCGCGGATGGCATCGCCGAGGCCATGGTCACCACCGCCGTCGGCCTCATCATCGCCCTCTTCGCCGTCATCCCCCAAAGCGTCTTCAACCGCTGGTCCGACGAAATCGAACTCGAGATCGAGGAAGGCACCAGCGAGTTCGTCGAGTTCATCCTCACGCACCACTGAAAATCAAATTTAACCACGGATAACACGGATGAACACGGATCTTAAAAGAACCCAAAGCATCTGTGCCCATCCGTGAAATCCGTGGTCAAAAAACCAATCCCAAGAATCCATGCTCACCGGTGACGCTGAAATTACTGAAATCATCATCGGTGCTGCAATGAAAGTTCTCAACACTCTCAAGCCCGGCCTTGATGAAAAACTCTACGAACGCGCCCTTATCATCGAATTAGCAAAGCAAAGTCTCGTATGCGACCAGCAGAAAAATTTTCCTGTCTATTACGCCGCCCATCATATCGGAACATTAATACCCGATCTCGTCGTTAATGAAAAAATCATAGTCGATCCCAAGGTAGTCACCGCCTTCAATGAAAACCACATAGCTCAGATGCTAGGCTACCTGAACATCACCGGCCTCAAAACCGCACTGCTCCTCAATTTCAAACATGCCAAACTTCAAATAAAGCGAGTCTCCATCTGATGACATCAAACCCAAACTCATCCGTGCCCATCCGTGAAATCCGTGGTTAAAAAAATCCACAAACCCGCTCCATGAAACGAAGCAAACAAGAGAAGAAGCACCGATCAGGTGAGATCCCCACGGGATCTTTCTCCGACATCGCGTTCCTTCTCATCATCTACTTCCTCGTCGCCACCACCCTCGTAAAAGTGAAATCCATCACCGCCGATCTCCCGGCCGGTGAGAAATCCACCCAAGCGCAGTCCGATAAAACCCCCATCATCAACCTCCGCGGTGCCGAGGTTTTCTTCAACGACAAGCGCATGGAGATGCCCGAGCTCAACGAGCGCCTCGCCGCCCTCGACCTCCCCAACCAGGACGGCGAGAAGCGCGTCATCATGCTGGAATCCGCCAAAGGCACTCCCTACGAAAACTATTTCCAAGCCCTCGCCGCTATCAGCGCCAACGGCGGCGTGGTCGCCATCGTCGAGGACGAATAAGCCATGAAACCTTCGAGAAAAAAGAAACGCAAACCGATCCCCGTGCCCATCGCGAGCATGGGCGATATCGCGTTCCTTCTCATCATCTTCTTCCTGGTCTGCAGCGAGGCCATCAAGGACAACCCCAACCTCCCCGTCGAGTTGCCCACCTCCGAACACGTCGTCCAGACCAAGGCCAACGTCGTCGCCCGCGTGACCATCGACGAGACCGGCGAAATTCACTTCGACGGCAGCTCGCGTGGACAGCGCCAAGGACGTCGAATGGGGCGTCCGCGCCCTCCTCACCAACACCGTTTCCGACGACCAGCGCCACGTCCAGTTCAAGTGCGACAAATCCCAGCCCAAGGAAGTTTTCCAACCCGTCCTCCAAGCCATCGCCGAAGCCGGCGGCATCATCGAAGCCGTAGGCGAACCCGAACAATGAAGAATTTCAACCACGAAAAACACGAAGCACACGAAAGTTAAGAGCCAACGAAATCCACGTCTTCATCTTCCATTCGTGTAATTCGTGCCATTCGTGGTTCAAAAAATCCCAACAACCAATCATCTATGAATCCATCCCAAGAAATCACCCCCGACCAAATGCTCGAGTCCTTCCGTGGCCGCAGCTTCAAGTCGATCATCCTCTTCACTCTGATCGTCCACGTTGTGGTCATCGGCGGCACGAGCATTCCCTACCTCATCAAATCGGCCACCGGGAAATCCGACTCTAAGCTCACCGAAGCGGAGCGCACGGAAATCGCCGCCCGCGAGGCCACTGCGGCCTTGCGCGACATCGCCGACAAGCACGGCATCAAGCCGCAGGATCTCAGCAGCCGTATCGCCGGTGGCGCTCCCAAGGCGGCACCGAAAGCGGAGACGCCTGCTCCCACGGATGACGCCGCAACATCCGCGCCGGAAGAAGCCGCCGAACCCAAATCCGCCATCGAGGAGCAACTGGAAGTCAAGGAGGACGGCCCGGCGGTGCCACCCATCGAGGAAGTCGAGGAAGAAGACCTTTTCGAGTGATCAGGAATTAGGAGTCAGACATTCAACCAACACACCATGAAGCAACACCATTCATCATTTCGTATAATTACGCGTGCCTTCCGTGGTTCAAAGAATCAACAACCACGAAAAACACGAATCACACGAAAATTTATGAATGAAATGAAACCCACATTCTCCTCTTCCTTTCGTGTGTTTCGTGCCTTTCGTGGTTAAAAAACTCTTTATCTAACAACCATGCCAAGCACCCGCACCATCCCCGTCGTGACGGTGGACGAGATTCCCACGAATCCGTCCGCTTTCAAGGCGCGCGTGGTTGCCGTCGCGGTCGCATCTCTCGCAGGGCTCGCCGCCGCCGCTTACTTCTGGCTGCCGCCCGCGCTCGCAGCCTTCCTTTCCCGCAACGCGGAAATCCACATCCTTTTCCAAAGCCTCCACGCCGACAGCTCGCTCAAGCTCATCTTCCAGCTTTGCGGCGTGCTCGCCATCCTCTGCGCCGCCGCGGGGGCCGCCGGTTTTCTCCTGAACCGCATCACATGGCACGCGCTGCGCCTACCGCTCTTCGGCGTGTATCTGCTCGCCGCATTCTATCTCTGGGTCACCTGGCAGGCGGGTGCCGCGATCCTTGCCGGGGGCATCGATGTCGATGGCGCGAAACAAGACAGGGCCATCATGCTGCGCCTCTGGTGGAGCGTAGCGTGGCCCGCTCTAGCGATGGTGGCGTACGCCGCTTGGTCGCATGTCATGCTCCGCAGCCGCTCGGTTTACGCCGCGTTCACCCGCGAGGAAGGGCCCGCGATGGCCGGCGACCGCGTGCTGGAGGACGTTCGCACTCATGGCCGCGATCCGCGCCACCGCCGCAGCCTTTACCTCAGCACCTTCACCCATTTCCTCATCCTCATCCTCATCCCGTGGATCCTCAGCCTCGGCGGCTGCGTGGAGGCCTACAAGGTGCCGCAAGGCAGCGGCAACCCCGTCGTCGCCATGGTCAAGATGGTGAAGCCGAAAAAGAAAAAGAAACAAACCCTCAGCCTCCGCCCGAACTCCGCGATCCTTTTTGAAATCCCCGACCTCGACGACTCTCAGGTCGATCAGGTGATGGAGGAGCAGACCCAAGCCACCTATCAGGCGAACAACGCCAAGTCCGGCAAGATGGGCAAAGGCGGCGGCACCCAGGGCGGTTGGCCGGAGGGCATGGAGGACTACAGGATCCGATTCATCCGCCTCGAGCACAAGGGCGCGGGCTGGGACGACGGCATGGACGAATCCAACGCCGACATCAATTTCCTCCGCGCCTTCGCCCAGGCCACCGGCTTCAAGAAAATCGCCAACAAGGGCGAAAGCCATTCCATCGCCCTCCTGAAAAAATATCCCGACGACGGCTTCCCGCCCTTCGTCTTCCTCACCGGCAACGCCGACATGGGCAACCTCACCACCACCGACGCGAAGATCCTCCGCGACTACTGCCTCAACGGCGGCATGCTTATCGCCGATGCGGGCTCGGTCAGTTTCCACAACTCCTTCATGCGCGTCATCCGCCAGGTCTTTCCCGACAAGCCGCTCATCGACATCGCCGATGACGACATGCTCTACCAGGTGCCCTACACCTTCCCCAACGGCGCGCCGCCCTTCTGGCAGCTCGGCGGCCGCCGCGCCCTCGGCGTCAAGCACGAGGGCCGCTGGGTCGCCTTCTACCACCCCGGCGACATGAACGGCGCGTGGAAATCCCAGGGCTACACCGATGTCACCCCGGAAATGCGCGAGGCCGCCATGAACCTCGGGATTAATCTCGTCTATTACGCGTTCAACCAGTGGAACGACGCGATCTCGAAAAAGAAATGATGAACCCGAACTCCTTCAGCGTCCTCGGCTATCTCAGCGTGCTCCTCTGGCTCGCCGTGCCGCTGCTTTGGCTGCTGCGCCATCGCATCAAGACACCGGGCTGGTCGGCCCTCGCCCTCGCCCTCCTCGCCTTCGTCTTCGCCACCATCAACTCCCGCAGCCACGTCAGCCGCATCCAGGCGGAGGTTATCGAGGTATCCCCGGACGCCCTCATGCTCGAAGCCGCGAAACGAAAGGCCGTCGAGCAAGCGAGGGAAGGCGAGGTCGCCGACATCCGCTTCGCCGAAGACGGTGCCGATGACTTCATCGACAAGGCCGGCATGGATGACTCCGACCTCAAATATCTCGAAAGCCTCGATGAGTCGAAAGAACCCGCGTGGAAGAACCGGAAGAAATCGCGCGGTGGGGCAGGGGAGGAAAGCGATGACCTCGAAGACCTGCTCGGCGCGGAAGAACCCGCCGAACGCCTTTCCACCGATGCCTTGCCCGAGGAAAAGGAAACCCGCGAGCCCATCATCATGTCGGAGGCCCACGTCGCCACCGCCCTGCGACTCAACTCCATCAATCTCAACCTCTCCTTCTACGCGATCCTGTTAGGTGCCATCCTCCTCATCACCGATTACCTCACCCGCGCCAACTCCTACGCCCGCGCCACCTTTCCGCTGCCGCTCCCCGCCGCATGGCGAAACGCCTTCACCCCGCTGCCCGCCGTTTTCACGCTCCCGGAAAAACCCCGCCGCAATCTGAAGGAAGAACTCGCCCACCTCGCCCGCCGCGGCGATGCCTTCGTCTGCTTCACGAAAGATCCCGCCGCCCTCCCCGACACCCTGCCCACTCTCGGAAAATCCAGCCGCCCCATCGACCTCCTCCGCGTCGAGGGCGACCGCATCTCCGACACCTTCATCTTCGAGTCCCTCTGGTATCGCCGCACCTGTTTCGTCGTCGATCCCTCGCGCGCCCAAACCCTCCTCACCGAAATCCTCAAACAGCTCGAACTCCGCCACACCTCCCGCGCCCGCGCCAAACAAAACGTCCACCTCGTCTGGAACCTCGCCCAGCCCCCAAGCGAAAAAGACCTCGCCACCTTCGAACGCCTCGCAAGCTCCACCAGATTTTCCCTCCTGCTCTGCAACGAATCCCATTCCTAAATCCTAATTTCCAACCACGAAATACACGAAAGCCATGCCTTCACAAACGGCATCCACAACCACCTCTTCCTTTCGTGTCATTCGTGCCTTTCGTGGTTCCAAAAATCTTCATCCCATCATGAAACCCCTCTTCCTTCTCTTCTCCTTCACCGCTCTCACCTTCGCCGCCGAACGCGAAGTCACCGAGGAACAGCAGGCCGCCATCGAGAGCGGCGGTGTCGTCGTGCAGGAAACCCTGCGGCCCGAAAACCTCACCGACCTCACCAAGGGCGAAGGCCTGCCACCCTCCAAGAACAAACCCTATCTCTACCACTTCGGCCCCACCGGCATTTCCGGCTTCATGTCCGGCGGCGCGGTGGGTGACCAGCTCCTTGTCCAAAGCACCATCAAAGGCTCGCCCGCCGAGGGCAAGTTCCTCCCCGGCGACGTCATCACCGGCATCAACGGCGTGAAATTCCAAGCCGGCGGTAACCTCGGATTCACCATCGGCAACGCCATCATCGAGGCCGAACGCGAGGTCAACGCAGGCAAAATCACCTTCCAAGTCTGGCGCGATAAAAACTACCCCGCCCGCACCGGTGCCAAAAACATCGCCGGCACCGACATCGACCAGCTCATCAACGAAGTCGAAAGCGACGATTCCCTCTACGACTGGAAACCCGAGGAAGCCCAAAAGGAAGAGGTCAAAAACATGGATCTCAAAAAATTCCCCCTCGATCCCATCACCCTCGAAGTGGAGCTGAAACTCCGCACCTTCCCCGACTACGCCGACACCGCCCCCTACGACTGCCCCAAGACCCAGCAGATCCTCGAAGACGCCTGGAAATCCTTGGAACAGCGCTTCGTCGCCGATCCCAAAAATCCTCGTTCCGGCAAAGGCGGCGTCATCGAGGCCATCGCGCTCGTCGCCTCCGGAAAACCCGAACACCGCGAACTCGTGAAACAATGGGTGCGCAGCCAGAACTGCCCATGGCAGCCACCCACCCAGCCCATCGGTGCGATGTTCGAACCGGGCTACAAGGGCTACAAAGGATTCCAAACCTGGCACCACGGCTTCATCGGACTGTATTGCGCGCTTTACTACGATGCCACCGGCGACGAATACGTCCTACCCGCCCTCCGTAAATACGCCATCGAGGCCGCTATGGGACAGAGCAAAGCCGGCACCTGGGGCCACACCTTCGCCTTTCCCTCCTTCAACGGCGGTAAGTTCCACGAAATGAATCCCGGCTACGGAGCGCTGAATGCCGCCGGCAACCGCGCTTTCTTCCTCATCGCCCTCGCCCAGAAACTCGGCATAGAGCACCCGGCAATCGATGACGCCGTGAAACGCTCCCACCGCTTCTTCGGATCCTTTGTCGATCAAGGCGCGCTCCCCTACGGCGATCACGTCGCCGCCGCCACCGACGACAGCAACGGCAAAAACGCCGGCACCGCCTTCGCCATGAAACTCATCGGCGATGACTACGCCGCCAAGTATTTCGCCATGATGTCCGCCCACGCCTCCTTCACCCCCCGCGGCGGTCACGCTCACGACTACCACACCAACTGGTCCCCTTGGGGAGCCACCCTTTGCGGGCCGGAAATCCGCACCATGGCCGAGCGCAACATGCGCTGGCGCCGCACGCTCTGCCGCATGTACGACGGCAGCTTCGTCTATCACTCGCCCACCGAAAAATATGGAACCCTGCGCGACCCCACCGCCACTGAGGTCTTCCACCAAGCCGTCATTCACAAACAAACCCTCATCACTGGCAAAGACCTCGACGAATCACTTTTCCCCGACGAGCGCGAAACAAAACAATTCCTCGCCAGCGCCTACGGCCAGCTCAACAACGACCACCTGAAAAACCTCGCCGGGAAACCATGGATCGAGCGCTCTACCGATGAACTCTTCGACTTGCTCGATATCTTCATGCCCAAGGCCCGCAAAGCCTTCGCCGTTGAGCTCGGTAAGCGCTTCCAAGCGGGTGAATCCGAAATCGCGCCGCGCCTCGTCGCCCTTCTCACCCACGAGAACGCCCGCTTCCGCCACGGCGCTCTTTGCGCCCTCGAAGCCTGCGGCAACGATATCTTTCTCTCCAACCTCTCAAAAATCACGCCCCTGCTCAACGACCCCAAAGACTTCGTTCGCATCACCGCGGTCGAGACCATTTCCAAGGCAAGCAACGACGCAGAAATCCAACTCGCCCTCCTCGAAACCGCCGTCTCCGATCGCACCGCCCTCGCCCCCAACAGCGTCCGCAACGCCATCCAGACCAGTCTTTCGAAATCCGAAGCCGCCGTCAGCAAAACCCCTTTCCAAGCGGATATCGACGAGGCCCTCGTCACCCGCGCCCTCACCAACCTCATCCTCGAGGAAACCGGCGGCGGCCCCTTCGTGAAATCCAAGGTGGGCGTCTGGGACAAGGACACCGTCATCCGCCTCGCCGGCCCGCTCACTTTCATCGCCGAAGAGGAACAGGTTTACGACCAGATGTTCGGCGCCCGCAACGCCCCCGCCCAAGCCATGCTCTCCAAGTTCGGCTACCTCGAAGCCATCCAAACCAACGCCCACCGCCTCCGCCTGAAAGCCGAAATCCCCCGCCGCATCCGGGGCGAGGCAGGCTTCAAGGATCCGCTCGTCAACCCCGCCCTCGTCGCCAAATACCCCGGCGTGTTCGCCGACCTCACCGACGAGATCAAAGCGACCCTCATCGCCAATCCCATCGAGGAAATTCAGATCACGGACGAAACCAACAAATTTAGGAAACTCATCGTCCCGCTCAGCAAAGTCCTCATCACCATCGAGGCCAACAAAACCCCGGCCAAATTCCCCAGCATCGCCGATGACGCAAGGAAACTCTTCCTCGCCGAACTCAACGCCGCCGAAGGCACCGGCGCGAAAATCAAGCTCTGCCGCGCTGCTCTCGCCGATCCCGAAAGCAAACACACCTTCCGCCAGATCGCCGCGATGGACGCCCTCGTCGAGTTGTTGGAAGCCGAAGCCCTCGAAGACATCCTGCCCTACCTCGGCAGCGATTACTGGCGCATCCGCGACCACAGCAGTGCCCTCGCCGCAAACCTCGTCAAATCCGGTGCCGGTTCCTCCCTCATCGCCTCATTTGCCACCGCGAAATCCCCCGAAACACAAGCCGGCATCCTCGCCGTCCTCGCCACCGCGAAGCACGCTCCGGCCGTGGCCCTCGCGAAGGAAGCCATGAAACACGACTCCGCCACCGTCCGCGCGGCCGCCGTCCAAACCTACGCCATCCTCGCCGGTGCCGACTCCATCCCCGAAATCCTCGCCCACCTCAACACCGCCACCGACACAGCCGACACGCAAGGCTGCGAGGACGCCCTCGCTCCCTTCTGCGAAGACCCCGCCACCGCCGCCGTGCTGCGCGATGCCATCCTCAAAGCGGGCGACTCCACCTCCCCGGATGCCCAAGCGACCCGATACTACCTCCTCGCCCGCATCGGCGACGCGAAGTCCATCGACGTCCTCCGCAAGGCCGCCGCCATTGATGATGCCGCGTCCTTCAACCGCGTCATGCTCGCTCTCTCCTACTCGCCCTCCCGCGAGGCCGACAAGGTCATGCTCGAAATCGCCGCCGCCGCCCCCAAGCGCGCCGCCATCCTCGGCCCCCACTCCGTCCGCCGCATGGTCATCGGCCCCAAAGGTTACGGCGATATCACCGTCGACCAAGCCATCGACTTCGCCGACGCGATGCTCAAGATCACCCTCGAACCCCGCATCGTGAAACTGCTGGGCACCATCCACGAAGCCCGCGCCCTGCACACCCTCATGTTCTGCCTCAAAAAAGGATTTTCCGGTGCCGCCGAAAGCCTCATCGCCAACGCCGAAGGCATGGAAAAACTCAGCCCCTCCGACTCAAAGATCGCCGCCAAAGCCCTGCAGGACGTCATCGAATACATCGAAGTCACAAGACTGCGCGGCGGCATCAAGGCCCACATGGATAAGGACGACAACTATGTCGGCTGGAAAGCCCTCCAGGCCCGCGCCGGAAAAGTCCTCCTCAAAATCCACAAACCTGAAGCTGCACCCATCCCCACATTCGATGGCTTGGATCTGGATCGCTAGGCGCGGGGCTTCGGTGTGTGTCGCAAAAAAGATGTCGCTCGTCGTGGAATTCTGCAAGAAGTGAAAATCGCCGCATGTATTCGGTATCTCACCAACGACCAGAAACACCCCGAAAACATGCCCCAAGAAACCGATGACATTCAAGCCGTGGAGAAACTCGGCGAAGCCAGAGACGCGATCGTAAAGGAGCTGCGCAAAACCATAGTCGGGATGGACGATGTCATCGATGAGATGATGATCGCCATCTTCGCACGGGGGCACTGCCTCCTCGTCGGGGTGCCCGGCCTGGCAAAGACGCTTCTCGTTAGCTCGCTGGCGGAGACCATGTCGCTCGGATTCAAGCGCATCCAGTTCACCCCCGACCTCATGCCCTCCGACATCACCGGCACCGAGCTGCTGCAGGAGGATCCCGAGACGCATCAGCGCCGCTTCATGTTCCAGAAGGGGCCGATCTTCACCAACCTGCTCTTGGCCGACGAGATCAACCGGACTCCTCCCAAAACGCAGGCCGCCCTACTCGAGGCGATGCAGGAAAAACGCGTCTCCTCCGGCGGCGAGGAATACAAGCTTGATGCGCCGTTTTTCGTGCTGGCCACGCAGAACCCGATCGAACAGGAGGGCACCTACCCGCTGCCCGAAGCCCAGCTCGACCGTTTCCTTTTCAATATCCAGGTCAAGTATCCGAGCTACGCGGAGGAAATCGACATCATGCGCAGCGTAACCAGCGATAGTGTGCCCGTGGTGAACAAGGTGGTCGATGCGAAGTCTATCCTCGAGTTCCAGCACGTCGTCCGCCGCATCCCGGTCGCCGACCCGATCTTCGACTACGCCGCACGCTTGGTGCGCGCCACCCGCCCCGACCAGCCCGATGCTCCAGAATTTGTCCGGCGGATGATGAGCTGGGGAGCCGGCCCGCGCGCCTCGCTCAACCTCATCGTCGCCGGCAAGGCGCGCGCGGCCCTGCGCGGACGCTGCCATGTTTCCGAAGAGGACGTTCGCGCGGTCTGCCTGCCCATCCTGCGCCACCGCATCGTGCCGAGCTTCGCCGCCCGCTCCGAGGGAATGACCGCAGACAGCCTGATCGCCCGCCTGATCGAGGAAGTGAAGCCCACGAAGGCCTGAGAAGAGGAGTCGGGAATCAGGAGTCAGGAATCAGTTCTTCCCGCCCTGGCCACCGCCCACCGCCCACCGCACCACCGATCACCGATCACCGATCACCGATCACTGTCCCCTGACATCCCATGTCCGAACACCTGCCCGAAATCCATTACCTCAGGCCCGAGTTGCTTCAGCAGCTCGGCGATCTCGAGCTCATCGCCCGCGAGCTGGTGGAAGGTCTTCGCGTGGGCAGCCACCGCAGCCCGCTGAAGGGCTTCAGCACCGAGTTCGCCCACCACCGCCAATACGTGCCGGGCGATGCGATCCGGAACATCGACTGGCGGGTCTATGGCCGCACCGGGCGGTATTACACGAAGCTCTACGAGGCCGAGACCAACTTCGACTGCCACCTCCTCATCGATGCCAGCGCTTCGATGAACTACGCGTCGGGAAAGGTCAGCAAGCTGGAATACGCCAAGTTCCTCGCTGCCTCGCTCGCCTACATCGTGCTCAAGCAGCGCGACTCGGTCGGGCTCTCGGTCTTCGATACGGAGGTGCGCGCCTACCTGCCTCCGCGCTCGACGATGGGCATCCTGGTGCACATCGACCGCTTGCTGCGCGAAACCAAATCCCTTCCCAAAACCACCATCGCCAAGCAGCTCAACGACATCGCGATGATGATGAAGCGCCGCTCGTTCGTGATCGTGATTTCGGATTTCCTAGCGGATGTGGACGATGTCATCAAGGGGCTCGGCCGCCTGCGCCACGGCGGCCACAACGTGCTCCTGATGCAGACCCTCGATCCCTACGAGATCGAATTTCCCTTCGAGGGCATCTGGCGTTTCGACGGACTCGAGCAGGAGGATCCGCTGATCACCCAGCCGGAGCGCATCCGCACGGACTATCTCAAAAATTTCGCCGAGCATCGCGAAGCCCTGCGCGCGGGCTGCATCGCCGACCACATCGACTACACGCTGGTCGATACCTCGCGCCCGCTCGACGCGGTGCTCAGCCAGTTCTTTTTCGAACGTGAATCCACCATCGGAGGCGGTGCCGCCCCGGAAAGATTATGAGTTTCCTCAATCCACTTTTGTTGATCGGCGCGTTGGGCATCGCCCTGCCCATCCTCGCGCACCTGCTCAACCGTCATCAGGTGCGGCACACCGACTGGGCCGCGATGCAATTCCTCAACCGCAGCGTGCGGGTGCGCTCCCGCCAGATCAAGTTGCGCGACCTTTTGCTGCTGCTGATGCGCTGCATGGCTTTGCTGTTGCTGGTTTTCGCGCTGGCGCGTCCGGCCTGGGAGAAAAGCTCATGGTTTCCCGGTGAACGGCGGGCCGGGGTGGTGATCGCCATCGACTCGTCCTTCAGCATGGGGTGCGGCGGCGAGGACGGCACTCGTTTCGATGAGGCCATGAAACGCGTGGAGATCATCCGCAGCAAGATGGCACCCGGCGATCCGGTGACCGTGGTGATGCTCGGCGGTGACCAGCAGGTGGTATTGCGCAACATGGCCTACGATGCGAAACGCTTCGGGGAGGCTGTCGCAAACCTCAGCCCCGGCCCCGGATCGATGGATCTCGTCAACGAACCCAAGCGACTCGCCGAACTGGTGGCGGACATGGAAGCCCCTCAGAAGGAGGTTTACCTGATCACCGACGCCCAGGCTGCGGATTGGAAACAGCCTTCCGCCCGACTGCGCGAGGCGCTCGCCGAACTCAACACCCAAGCTGGGGTTTTCGTGGTGCCGGTACGGAGCGGGGACGACAACCTTGCCGTCACCGATCTCGAGCTGGTGGCCGGCGCGTTGCGCAAAGGCACGACCGCCCGCTACCGCGCCACCGTCCGCAACTTCGGCTCCGCGCCCGCCTCCAACATCGCGGTGCAATGTCGTGTCGATGGCGTGGAGATCGACCGCAAGGTCATCCCCGTGATCGCCCCCGGCGATTCCGAGACCGTCTCTCTTTTCGTTCCCTTCCACAATGCCGGGGCGACCGGAATCACCGCAGAAATCACCGGCGATCCGCTGGACGCGGACAACGTGCGGCGCACGGTGGCTGTGGTGCGCGACCGGGTCTCGGTGCTTTGCGTCGATGGCTCGTCCGGCGATGCCGGGCGGCTAGTGGTCGCGGCGCTGATGGCGCGGGCGGGTGGCATCCAGGGGGAGGACTACAGCGCGCGTGCCGTGCCGTGGTTGTCGTTTCCCGCGGAGGATCTCAGTCAGGTCGATGTGCTTGTGTTCACGGATGTTCCCGAAATCACGGAGGGGCAGGCGAAACAGCTCGAACAATTCGTGCGGCGCGGAAACGGCCTGGTTTGGTTCGGCGGCGATCAGGTGAAGGCCTCCGCCTGGAACGAGCGTGCCGCGAGCGCGGAAACCCCGCTGTTGCCCGCCGTGATCCGCGAAGCCATGACCACCGGCGATGCTCTCGGCGCAGGCAAACCGCTGGATGCGGATTTGTCCGATCATCCGGTCTGCCTGCCGCTGATGTCCCTGCCCGAGGATTTGCTCGGTGAAGCCCGCTTCATGCGCCTGCTGGAAGTCGAGCCTTTGCCTAACAGCTATCCCGTGCTGCGGCTCGCGGGCAGCGGAGCGCCGGTGCTGTTAGAAAAAGCGCTCGGCCGCGGCCAGGTATTCCAGTTCACCACCACCGCAGAGACCACATGGAACAACATGGCGCTGACCCCGGTTTTCCCGCTGGTCCTGCAACAGATCGTCACCTACCTGTCGGGCCGCGAGTTCGAACGTCCGCGCGTCGTCGGCGATTCGCTCACCCTCACCTATGCCGAGCAGCCGGACGCCAGCGACGCGGTGTTCGAGACGCCTTCCGGGGAAAACATCACCGTGCCGGTGCGCGAAGTCGGCGGACAGTTTGTCGCCCTGTTAGAAAACGCTCACGAGGCCGGTTACTACACCGCTCGCGTCAGCGTGCAGGCGGCTGGCCTGCCGATTGCGGTGAACGTCGATCCGCGCGAGTCGCAGGTCGCCAGCCTCGACGAGACCGAACTTCGCACGAACATCGAGGCGCTCGGGCTTCAGGTGGCCGCGAGCGGCGACGAGTTGGCGACGGCCATCGAGTCCACCCGCACCGGTCGCTCCGCCTGGCGCACCTTCATGATCGCGGCGCTCGTCCTCCTCCTTCTCGAATGCCTGCTGGCCGACCGCATGCTTTCCCGCGGCCGCGCCAAGGTCGACGAACCCTCCTCCAACCCCGTGCCCGGGAATGCCTGACCCTTTGCTTATGATCCTCGGACTCGACAATTTCTTCTGGGCGCGCCCGCTTCCCGCTCCGCTGATGATCGCGGTGTTCCTGACGGTGGTGCTGCTCAGCATTTACCTCTACCGTCGCCCTTGGGGCTTGCCGCTGTGGCTGCGGATCGGTCTTGGCGCGGCGCGTCTGATAGCGCTCGCCCTAGTGGTGGCTTCGCTTTTCGAGCCGACCGCCGTGGTGACCGAAACCCACACCCAGGAGCGCACCCTGCCTGTCCTCATCGACGTTTCCGAAAGCATGTCCATGCAGGATCAGCGCAAGAACGCGCTGGACATCGCCGCCGCCGCCGCCGCGTTGGGGATGCTCAGCGAAGAGACGCTCGAAGCCGATGAGCTGGTGATGCGTCTCGACGCCGACCAACGCCAGGCGATCCAATCCGCCTCGCGCCTCGACCTCGCGCGCGGCATCCTCCGCTATCCAGCTGCGCCCGTTCTCAAGGAACTCGGCGAATCGTTCGACATCAGCTACCACAGCTTCGGCCGCTCGACGCACATCCTCAGCGATGACGATCTGAAGATCCTCACCGCAAACGAGCCGGCCACCGCGATCGCGGCCTCGCTGGAGGCGGTGGCCAAATCGGGCGCGACCGTACCGGCGGGCATCGTGCTGCTGACCGACGGTATCGAAAACACGTCTTCCAAGCGCATCGAGGCCGTGCTCCAGGATCTCGGCGCGCGCGGCATCCCGGTTTTCCCCATGCCCATCGGCCTAGAAGAGCCCGACGACGTCTCAATCCGCAACATCGTGATGCAGGAGGTCGCGTTCTCCGGCGACAGCGTGCCGGTGCAGGTGCAGGTGCTGTCCAAGGGCTATGAGAAGCGCACGGCTCGGCTCAGCATCCAGCTCAACGACCGCCAGGTGTTCCAGCGCCAGATCCGCCTCAAGGGTGGGCTGCAGTTCGAGGACGTGGAGTTCAACGTCGATCTTTACGAAAAGGGCGCAGCCCGCATCGCGGTCATCATCGAGCCGTTCGAGGATGAGATTTCCGTGGCCAACAACCGGGTCGAGCGCAGCATCCGGGTGGTCAACGAAAAGGTCAACGTGCTCTACATCGAGGGTAATAACCGCTGGGAGTTCCGCTACCTGAGCGCGATCCTCAAACGCGACCCGCGCCTCAACACGACCTTCATCTCCTCCTCCGCCGGGCCGGAGTTCGCACGGAATTCGCCCGAGCACATCGAGCGCTTCCCCTCCAAACGCGTGGAGGCTTTCAAATACGACCTAGTCATCCTCGGCGATGTCGATGCGGCGTTTTTCACGGCCGAGGAGCTGAGCCTGCTCGAGGAACTGATCCGCGACCGGGGCGCTTCGCTGCTGGTGCTCTGCGGCCCGATGCACACGCCCTCCTCGTATGTCGGCACGCCGATTGAGACGATCATGCCGGTGCGCTTCGATGCGGACAGCGAGTGGGAAATGACCTCGGATGTCGGTCTATCCGGTGCTGACTCCCGAAGGGCGCAGCAGCATGGTGATGTTGTTGGAAAACGAGACCGAGGAGAACGACCGCATCTGGAGCCGCGTTGCACCGCTCGATCACTTGCCGCCGCTGCTCGGAACCAAGCCCGGTGCCACGGTGCTCGCCACGCTTTCCGATGCGGCCAGTGGTTCGCAGGGATATCCGCTGGTCGCATGGCACCGCTACGGCACCGGCAAGTGCATGTCCATCGCCAGCGACCGCCTGTGGCGCCTGCGCTTCAAGACCGGCGACAAATACCACTGGCGCGTGTGGTCGCAGTCGATCCAGTTCCTCACGCTTTCGCGCCTGATGGGCGAGCACAAGCGCATCCGCCTGGAGACCGACCGCACGCTTTATCAGGACGGGGAACAAACGCGCCTCTATGCCCACGTGCTGGACGAGGATTTCGAGCCGGTCATCCAGCCGTCATTCCAGATCTCGGTCAACGGTGCGGATGGCAATGCCCTGCGCGAAGCGGTGAGCCTGCAGCCCGACCGCACCTCGCCGGGGCTTTACGAAGGCTACTTCACCGCGCCCGTGGCGGGGCGCTACCGCCTAGAGGCGAACGAGGATGATAAGGAAATTTCCAATACCACCGAGTTCCAGGTGGCCACCGTCAACCGCGAGCTTTCCGACACCAATATGCGCCGCGACGGCCTGAAACGCATCGCCCAGCTCACCGGCGGCAGCCTGCTGGCGCCGGAGGAAATGGCGAAATTGGGAAGCCTGTTGGATGCCAAACCCATCACCACCACCGTGCGTTCGGAGCGACCGCTGTGGGATAGCTGGCTGGTGGCCGCGCTGCTCATCGGCTTGCTCGGCACGGAGTGGATATTGCGCAGACGAAACGACCTAACCTGATGAGCCAAGAATCCAACACCACCCTCGACCAATGCCTGCGCGCCGTCTGGCGGCGCACGCAGCGCGGCTATGCCACCGGTGCCTTGCTGGCATTCGCCCGCTGGTTCGTCCCACTTTTCCTGGTCGTCATCCTCATCGACCGCCTGGCCTACCTGCCGGGCTGGCTGCGTGCCGTGGCCGCGCTGTCGTTGCTTGCGGTTGCCCTGCGCCAAGCATGGTTTCATGGCGGTTCGCGCCTGCGGCGTTTCGATGCCACCCTCACCGCCCAGCAGGTCGAGCACGCACAGGGCGGCCTGGACAGCCTGCTGGTCACCGCATTGCAGTTCCAGAAACAGGGGGCTTCCCCCGGCACTTCGGCGGCGATGTGGGAACACAGCCAACGCAAGGCTCAGGAGGTGGCACGCTACATCGTTCCCCGGGAAGTGGTTCCCATGACCGCGCTGAAGCGCCCGCTGCGCATCGCGCTCAGCATCGCCGGACTGCTGCTGATTTTCGCCCTCCTTAACGGCTCCTTCCTTGCGGCCGGTTTGGGTCGCCTGTTCACGCCTTGGCTAGCCATCGCCTATCCGACCGATACGAAAATCCATCTGGGTTCAGGTGAAATGGTGATCCAGGAGGGCGCACCGGCCAGCGTCGAGATTAGGCTTTCCGGAAGATCCCGAAGACCGCCGAACTCGCGCTGCGCACCGGCGAAGGCAAGCCGCGCGAAATCGATCTCGAGGTCGTCGATAAGATCTGCACCTACGAAATCACCTCGGCCTCGCGCGATTTCAGCTACCGCGTCCATGCCGGCGATGCCCGCAGCGGCTGGCGCCAGGTGCGCGTGATCCCCGCTCCCCGCATGGCCAAGGTGGCGGTCGAATTGGATTTTCCCGACTACATTGATCGCCCGAACGAAACCGTCGAGGCATTGACCCTGACCGTGCCGGAGGAAACCAAGGTGAGCTGGAAACTCACCCTCGACACGCCGATCCGCGAGGCCACGCTGATCCGCGATGATGCCGCCGACCTGCCGCTGGAGATCGGTGAGGACGGGCGCACGCTCACGCTTTCGGAAACCGCATCCGCCTCCCGCGGCTACAGTTTTTCGTGGGTCGAAAAGAGCTACGGCTTCGCCTTCACCAGCCCCCGGTATTTCCTGCAGGTAGCCTCGGATCAAGCGCCGCGCGTCGAGCTGACCGCGCCCCTTGCCAATCTCAACGCCTTGCTCGGGCGGCCGCTGGAACTTGCGGTGCGCATGCAGGACGATCACGGTATCGGCGCGGTTCGCATCATCCACCGCGTGAACCGCCGGCCGAGAAAACCGTCGAGCTGCCGGCTCCCGCTCCTGGCAGCGAGGGCGAGCAGGTGCTGGACTGGGACTACCGCAAGGATTTGCCCGACCTGCAGATCGGCGACTCGGTATCCTTCCTGGTCGAAGTGTCCGACAAGTATCCCGGCGAGGACGGAGCGCACACGGTGCGCACCGAGACACGGCGCATCACCTTCCTTTCCCGCGAAGATTACCTGGCCGAGGTCAACAAGCAGATGGATCGCCTGCTCACAAGGGTGCGCACGCTTTATCGCCAACAGCGCGCGGCCCACGAACTCGCGCTCGGCCTCGATCCTGCGGCTGAGAGTTTCGTTTCCATCTGCCAGCTCGAAGCGATCCGCCAGGAAATGGTGCGCGAACAGCTCGTCACCACCGCCGATGAAGTCCAGGCCTTGCTCGACGACCTCGCCGCCAACCAGGTCACCGATGCGGTGGAAAGCGATTCCCTCGCCGCCGTGCGCGACGCCCTGCGCACCATCGCCGCCGATCATGTCGCCCGCGCCGCCGATCTCATGCGGGCACAGGTCGGTGCCGAAAAGCGCGATCCGCAACCGGCCATCGGAGCGATCAACGAGGCCGCGCGTGAGCTGGCGGGACTCGTTCTGCAGCGTGGCATCGAAGCCTCCCGCGAGGTCTATGCACGGGAGACCCGGATGCTGGCTGGCGAATTGGCAAGGCTGCGCCTGCGCCTATTGACCGCCTCCCCGGACGAGGCCGAGGCTCTTGCCAAGGCGCACGAGGACGTGGCCGCCTGGACCGACGACCTGCTCAACAAGCTCACCGCAGGAATGCGCTACGACAACAAGGCGCTGGCCGTGCTCGGGCTCAGCCGCGGCATTCACGCCCTCCGCACCTCCAAGTTGTCCGATGAAATTCGCAATGCCGCCAAGCTGGCTCGTGAAGGCCGGATGGCAGACGCCGCCGCCGCACAATATCCCCTGTCCCTACCTCTGATTGAGGCGGAGTTCCCCATGCGCGCAGGCTCCGACTACGCCCTGATCCGCGATCTGCGCGAGCAACTCACCTTCCTGATCGCCGAGCAGCAGCAACTCCAAACGGAGAGCGGCGAGGCGGAAAATCTCGCAACACTGTCACAGCAGCAGGCCAGCCTGCGCAACCGTCTGGTGCTCGCCGCGCTGCCGACCGTCGCCGCGCCTCGCGCCCGTCTTTTCGAGTTGGAGCTGCCCGAGCCGCCACCCGGCCACGAACTCCGCCTGAAAACCGAGGCGCTGATGGGCGAAGCGACGACCCAGCTCAAGGCGAACGCCAAAGCCGAAGCATTGGCCAGCCAGACCGGTGCGATCGCCGCGCTTAAGGAACTTGATGCCATTCTCACCGGCTGGTCGAATGAGCTCGCCAAGAAAACCCTGGGCGTTTCCTCACAGGTCTCCGATGCCAGCGCCCGCGCCGGGACTCTGGAACAATTTGAGGCTCGCCAGATCGCCCTTCTGGAGCAAACCGAGGAAGCCGCGCTCGATGAGAAAAATCCCAAAGAGGTCATCGAAGGGCAGCAGGCGCTGCTCGATGAGATCGGGATCTTTGCCAAGGAAATCTCCGACAGCGAATCGACCCCGGCCACTAGCCTCCTGCCGATCCTCGGCCGCCTCGAAGTGGTCGGCGAAGCGATGAAGGAAGCGTTAACCACGCTGCGCGACAACCGGGCGGAAGAAGCCCTCGAACCCCAGGAGCAGGCTGCCGTGGCGCTCGCCGAGGCAACCGCGCTGGCGCAAAACCAGGTCGCCCGTTTCACCTTGCTCCAGCAGCTCATCAGCTTCGAGCAGGCGGTGGCCAATGCTAGCGACGGCATGGCGGATGTCGTCGGCGGCCAGAATGATCTCATCGCCGCCACCAAGGTCGCCGACGAGAAATCGCTCCCGGCCCTGCTTGCGCCGCAGAAAAACCTACTCCAGTGCCTCACCGACATCGCACCCGCGCTCGATCTCGTGGCGGCGCGCCTGGATGTCGGCACTCCGCTGGTGTTCGCCGCTTCCGACGTCGAGGATGCCCTGATGGCGATGGAGGATGACGACGCCGAGGGTGCGGCCGAGATTCAGGAAATCGCCGTCGAATCGCTGGCCAAGGTCAACGCACTTGTCGCGGAGGTTTCGGTGCAGACCGCTTACGTGGCCGAGATCGTCGAGTATCTCCAGGATGCCCAGTCCACCGCCGCGATGCTCTCCTTCCGCCAACGCCAGATCCGCGAGGGCGAGGGCGACTTACTCAAAGCCCAGAAGACGCTCTGGCATCCGATGCCGCCGAATACGGCACCACCCTCACCGAGGTGGCGGGCCGGGTTGATTTCGGGAAACTCGACGAGAAGGTGAAGGATAAGTTCGAGGGTTTCGATCTGTCCCTGGATTTCAACGCACCCGCCGCTTCCATGGCGCAGGTGGTTTCATTGATGCAATCCAAACAGCCCGCCACGGACGACATGCTCGCCGCCGAGAAGGCCTTGGACACCAGCTCCCAGCAACTCAATGTCATCATCGAAATGCTCAACGGCTTGCCGAGCATCATCCTCACCAGTGCCGAGCCGCCAGAGCTCCATCGCCTGATCGACGTGCTCGACATCGCCAGCAAACACCGCGTCCTGCTACGCCAGACCCGCGGTGCCGGGGCGGAGGCATTGCCTTCCCTTTCCAAAGCGCAGCAGAAGCTGGCCGCGGAAACCGCCAAGGCCAACGAGGGGGAACTCACCCACCCGCTGCTTTCCAAGGCGCAAGAGCAGATGGCTTCCCTCGACGACCAGCTCGCAACCGACCAGACTCTGCGCCATTTCATCATCGAGCAGGCGTTGATCCTCAACACCGCCGTGCCGCCCGCATCCTCCAGCGACAGCGATGTCCTTACCGAATCGGAAACCGACGATCTCTACTATGATGAATCAACCGGATTCCTCTCCGATTTCGTCAGCGGCGAGGCGCCCAAGGACAAGAAATCCGAGTGGGAAATCCTCGGCACCCGCAACCGCGCCGCGCTCAACCAGAACTTCGCCCGCGAGCTGCCTCTCGAATACCGCGCCACCCTCAAGGACTACTACGAAAAGGTCGCGAAATAACACGTCCACCCATCCGCCCCATGAAAACACCATCTCCCATCCACCGCATTGCCGCCACCGTGCTGTGCGTGGCTATCGGTATCTCCAGCACGGTGCCGCTGAACGCCCAGGATCTTTCAGACCCCGCCGCCGGAGCGGATGCGCCGGAACTCACCGAGGCCGCCGACCTCGCCATCGAGCGCGGGTTCCAATACCTCCTCAAGACCCAGAATCCCGACGGCTCATGGAGCAACCCGGATGGCAATTTCCACATGGCCGGCACCTCGCTCGCACTCATGGCGTTCATGGTGAAAGGCCATTTCCCCGGCTTCGGCCGCCACGGCGCGGCGCTCGACCGCGCCAAGGAGTTCCTTCTCAAGAAAGCCGAGGAATCCTCGACAGGTTACGCCGGAGGCATGTATGAGCACGGTCTTTTCACCCTCGCGCTGTCCGAACTGTGGGGCATGACCGCCAACACCGAGGACAACAAGCGGATCCAGACCGCCCTCGAACGCGCCGTCCAGGTGATCCTCCGCGCACAAAGCCCGCTGGGCGGATGGCGTTATCACGCCCGGCCCGACGCCGGCCAGGACACCTCGGTCACCGCCATGGTTTTCGTCTCCCTCGCCTCGGCCCGCCAGGCCGGCATCCTGGTGCCCACCGAAACGATTGACCGCGTCGTAACCTATCTGCGCGACCAGGTATGGAACGAGGAGTCGGGAGGCTTCGGATACCATGGCAACACCGGAACCACCCTTTCCTGCACCGCGGGCGGAGCCTACGCTGCCCAGCTCTGCGGCATGCGCGAAACCGAATGGGTGCAGGCCTCCATCCGCTACCTGGAGAACAGCCCCAAGGTATTCAACCCCGAGGAAGTCGGTTATTACTTCTACGCCCACTACTACGCCATCCAGGCCATGGTGCAGGCGGGGGAGGAACACTACACCAAGTGGTATCCGCAGATCCGCGACGCCCTCCTCACCCTCCAGCAGCCGGACGGATCGTGGATGGAAGGAGGGAAGAAGACCTATCCGCACCCCACACCCATGGCGATCATCATCCTCGGCACCCCCCACCGCTACATCCCGGTGTATCAGCAGTGAACCCACGCATCGATTTGACCTGAAACATGGATTGCGAAAAACCCGTAATCCCCATAGCATCACCGACCGCATTATGAAAACTCCAGCCCTTTTCGCCAGCATCCTGCTGCTGGCCACCGCCGGCACCCTCACCGCGAATAAGCAGCCCGAAGTCCCGTTGACCGCGCGCGGCAAGGAACTCCACGGGCAATACACCAAGCAGCTCGAAACCCTGCGCACCGAGGTCACCTCCGCCGTGCCTGCCATCGATGCGGAAAAGAAAACCCGTTTCATGGAGCTGCGCGCGAAATGGGACGCGCTACCCGCGGTCAGCGCCGACACCAAGCCGAACGATGCAAAAGCCATCGAGGAGCAGACCGAGGCGATCCAATCCGAACTGCTGAGCGTCGGCGAAACCCTCGTCACTGATCTCAAACCCTTGCTCTCCTCCGACGCGCTCGATCCCAAGCTGATGCGCATCGCCATCCTAACCCACGCCACCCCGCGCGGACTCGCCGAATATGCCCAGCAGGGAGCCGACAAGGAAAAACTCATTGGGCAACTCTTCGCCGACGAAGCCCTGATGCGCCAGATCCTCGAAGCCGGCGGCGCCAACGGCGGCGCCTACGGCAACATGATGGAAATCTACAACGCCATCCTCGCCAAAAGCGAACTCGCCCGCGAACGCGGCACCATCTTGCAGCGCCTCGCCCTCGGCACCGCCATCCACATGCCATGGAAGGAAAAACCCGAGTCCGGTGTGTATGGCATCGTCCACCGCACCCAATACGAGATCGACCAGGTCGATCGCTACATGTATTACGAAAAGGCCTACCTCGACGGCGAGCTCGATCCCGCCTTCAAGGACTTCAACACCTGGGAATGCCGCTTCATCACCGACTCCGAATACTCCAATGATGACCTCACTTGGGCTCGCCAGATGATGCGAACCTACCGCCCCGATCACATCACCACGACCGACTACAAATGGCGCTACACCCGCTTTATCAAGAGTGATGTTCCCTACTGCAGCACCACCCACGATCCCACCATTGGCTCACAAGCCCAGGAGCAGGTCGCTCTGGGCGGCATCTGCGGACGCCGCGCATTCCTCGGCCGCCTCACCACCCGCGCCTTCGGCATCCCCACCCGCGCGTCCACCCAGACCGGCCACGCCGCCATGAGCCGCTGGACGCCCGACGGCTGGGCCATCTGCCTCGGTGCTTGGTGGTCGATGGCATGGAACGGCCCGCAAGGCGGCCTCGACTTCCTGCTCGACTCCCAGTCCCGCGAATTTGCAGACGACTACCAACTCATCCTCCGTGCCCAATGGCTCGGTGACGCATTCGGCGAAGAGGACGTCAGCATCAAACACGGCCAATTCGGCAAGGGAGGCGGTTTCTGGGATGGCCTCGCCTTCGCGAAAAAACAACTCATTGTTAAAAAAGCCGAGGTCTCCGCCCTCGAACTCGCCGGCGGCATGCAGCTCGGCGAGTCCGACGAGCTGATCGGCGACGAGGTGGGCGAGGATATCGAGATCCCGGATGCGGACAAGAAAATCGTGGTTGCCGATGACGGCACGATCACCATCCCGGCGGTTGCCTGTTACTCGCCGCGCAGGAGCTCGGATCGCATCCTTTTCCTCAAGAGCTGGGAGGAAGGCCATCAGCTCCACTACAGCCGCCTCGGACAACGTCCCGAGCTGTTCAAATACCGCATCGAAGTCCCCGCCGACGGCGAGTACGAACTCACCGCGCTGGCAGCCACCGTTTCCCAAAATCTCCAGATCCTCGTCCGCGTCAACCGCGACGAACCGGTGCCCTTCTCCATGCCCTTCACCAAGGGGTTCTGGGAAAACTCCGCTCCGGTAAAGGTGAAACTCACCGAGGGAAACAACATCATCAGCATCACCGCCCGCACCCCCAATCGGGGAGTGAGCATCAAGAACTGGCAGATCAAGCCGGTGAAGTGAGCAATCTCCGTGGCTGGGACTTGCAGTCCCAGCCCGTCGTGGGGACATCCTGTTCCCACCTTCATCTGCGTTTTATTTCCCGCTCCAACCTCCACCTTCCATGACCACCCGTTTCATCCCCATCCGCGCGCTACTGTTCGTTGTTTTGTGCTGTGCCGCAGCAGGTTGGCTTGCACCCATCTCCCATGCCCAGGAACCCGCGCCCGCCATTTCCAAGCAGACCATCGCCGAGTTTGACAAGGCCATGGCAGCGAGCGGGGAGGGGGCTTCGGAAGCCCGCCAGCGGCTTGCCCTGCGCCGCGTGATCCGCGATGCCGAGCAGTTGGTGGAAACCCACAAGGACGACCCGGGCCGTTTCCTCGGGCTCGAGTTCCTGTTCCGCGCCTACCAGCGGCTCATCAGCATGGATGACGATACAGGGCATCGCACGGCTCTGTTGGAAATCTGCCGCGAACTGGTCAAGGCTCCGGACGATCTCGCAGAGGTCCGCCTCGAAGCCGACCTCCTCCTCAACCAGGCCGAACTTGCCAAACAGGGTGCCGATGCCGAAGCCCGCGCGAATGCCCTGCGCCCCCTTGTGGATCGTTACGTGGACACCCCGGCCGGTGCCAAGGTGCTGCGGATGGCGATGCTCATCGCCCTAGAGCTGGGCGACATCGGCCTCGTCAACCATCTCCGGGGATTGATCGCCGAACGCTTCGCCGGCGACCTCGACATGATCTCATTTCTACGCGACAAACTCGGCGGGCAGGTCATCGCCGCACCCTTCACTGGCACCTTCGAGAGCACCGATGGCAAAACCTATCGCTTCCCCATGGATGGCCTCGGCCGCTCGACCATGCTGATCTTCTGGTCCAAGGACGACGATGGAGAAAAGCTGCTCAAAGGCATCGCCGCCGCCACACGGGAGATCAAATCCGAGATGGCCGGGCGACTTCATGCCATCAGCTTCAATCTCGACGACCTCCCGGATGGCGGCGAATCCATCGTGCGCGGTCACGGCCTCGATTGGCCGGTCTTGCGCCTGCCAGGTGGAAGAGAAAACCCGATTTACAAGGCCTACATCAGGCGGAACCCGCACATCCTCACCATGACCCCCACCGGTTACACTGCTCTGGTCATGGACGGGTCGGCGAGACGGAGGACAGACGCCGACGGTGAACTAGACTATACCCGCATGTTAGGATCATCACTTAGCCGAGGATGGACCAATGCCCGCTATACCGCCCAGATCGCCTCGCTCATGGCTGGGGATTTCCTCGTGCTCGATCCCGAAGGCTCCATCGATGCCACCCGCCCCCCCGAGCTCAAAGCCCTTTTCAAAAGCCCCCCCCTGCCGCGCGGAGCCACCTCCGTGCCCGAAGAAACCCTGCGCGCGATTCAGGACAGCTTCGTGATGCCGCCCCGGCGCTACCGCCTGAGTCATCAGGAAACCAAGGCCGCATACGCCAAGGCCGTCGAGCTCAGCCGTAAGGCTATCGCCGATCATCCGGCTGCGCCCGATCTCTGGATCGTCCGCAACCGCCTCATCATCGCATTGCTCGGACTCTGGAAGACCGAGGCCAATCTCGCCCATCTGGAAGCCGCCATCGCCGAAGCCAAGGCCGCCCTCGATTCCGGCGCATATCCCGAGGGCTGCGATCTCGTCGCCCGTTTCTGCATGACCCGCGCGGCACTGCGCGATCCTGCAGCGAATTCCAAAGAAGTGATCGACCGCTTTTTGTCCAACTCCGGCGGCGAAAAAGCAATTGGTACCGCCCTCGCCGCTGCGGCCCTGCTCGCGCTTGATGTGGCCGACCGCGTCCGTTTCGAGAAACTCCGCGAAGCCATCCTCAAGGATCACACCGAACACCCCGGCATGTGGATCTTCTCCTCCTTCCTACTGGATCGCTACCACCGCTATTGGCTATTCCAGGAGCCCTTCCAGGCCGGCTGGTCTTATGGACGCCGCGAGAAGGACTTCATGAGCACCGGCGCAGCCGACGAAGGTCGCCGCATTCTGGAAACAGAGCTCCGCACTGCGGAAGGCAAGCCTTTTCGCATCCCCGGGGATCTCTCGTGCGAATGGACGCTGATCGTCTTTTCCGCGCCCGCACCCTGGTCTGCCCAACGCGACGACGGCCTGCCCGAATCGCCCGAGCGGACTCTAATGTCCTTCAACCAGTTTGCCGCCACACGTCCCGCGGGCGATGTGAAAGTGCTGCTCGCCACCCTTGATGGAGAACCCGAAAAGACACGCACCGATCTGCTTGCCAGCAGGAACAAGCTGGATGTTCCCGTTCTCTCGGTGCAGGGCGGCAGCGAGAGCCCGCTGGCTCATCGGCTCGGTATGCTTTCCGAGGATAACAAGCTCAACAGCGTGCTCATCGCTAAGGACGGCCGCATCGCCCTGGCGATCTCCGGCCTCGGCAACCAAGGCGGCGGGATGGGCGGCACTTTGGGAGATGCGATCTGCCATGAGGACGAGATCGCCGTCAACGCCGCACTGGAGCGCGGTGACATCCAAGCCGCCAAGACGCTCATCATGAGCTTGGCTCCTCCCTACGATCCGGAGGTGGTGGATGAAAAAGGCCGCAAACTCAAAAAGCCCGAGCATCACATCGCCCACATTCGCGCCCGCGCCCGGGTCTTTATGGCTCTCAAGGATTACGACAAGGCTCTCGCCGATGCCGAAGAAATCTACAGCCGCCAGTACGCCGCCGACAGCGGGATGAGCCTGCGCACCACGCAACTCGACGAGGCCGAGAAACTGCGCGACGAGATCCGCCAACTCATGGGAACGGCGGTGAAATCCCAGTAAGCCGCTTGAAATCGGCCTGAACTTTTGATCCAGGGTGGAATCGTATTACCACCTGTGCATCTCAAGCGCCTCACCCTAAATGCAAACATGAAACCACAGTTAAACAGGATATACGCAAATGACCAAAAAGTTGTGGCTATCCCGTCTTCTATCCTGAGGGTGGCAGGGTGAATTTCCACAAGTCTCCTGAAATTCGCCGTAGCGTCACGGAAATCGATGCTTTGGGACGGATCTCCCATTGGCTCATGTCACGCTGCGGTTCTGCCTGCCGATGACCCACGCCGCAGCTCCGCCACAGCTCAGGCTGACGGCGAGAAGAACCCAGCCGCAGAATCTCATGGTCTCCACCTGGCCGGATGGCGGCGGTTCGGGCGCTTGGTCGGCGCCCATAGCCAAACGCCGGGTTTTGTCCGTATCCTTCCCAGGGGAGGATAGCCTATCGTAAAAGGGAACGGGTTTCTCCAACGCCAGGAAGATATGGCGCGGCTTCTCGTTGCGGTAATCGTTGCGGAAGGTCTCGGCCTCGCGGACGAGGAGGTCGATGCGCTCGTTCACGAAGAAAGTGTAAGTCGGCCTCGCGCCTTCGCGATCAGGCCAGACTTTCATGGTGGCTACCTCGATTGGAGTGCCGGTATCGACCATGCGGCGGATGCGTTCTACGAGCAGGCGGGCTTCATGCTCGCTGGTTGCGCCGGAGGCGAGCAGGCGGCGGAGTCCTTCCTTGACCATCTCAAAGCTTTCCAGCTCATTTTGCTTGAGGTTGCCTCCGAGGTCGCGGGCGCGCTCGATTTTCCGCTGTAGGCGGATGCGCTCCAGCTCGAAGGGGTTGCGTGTGGCCTGCGCGACGAGCATGCCCTCGAAGGCGTAGCGCAGCGGCATGATGCGGGCGGGCACGGGCACGCCGCCGCGCTCGCGCTCGAGCTTCGCCTCGTCGAAGAGGCCGCGGTTCATTTCCTTGTAGGGCACCAGTGCCCCGGCAAGCAGCATCTGCGGCACGAGCAGCAGCGGCACGGCGGTAAGCGCGGCGCGTTCCGTTTTTACCAGGGAGGAAACGAGAAGAGCCATGCCGGTGCCGGTCAGCGCGGTGAGCGTCATCCAGATCCAGTGGTAGAGGAGCACTCCCTTGATTTCTAGGAAATGGTTTCCCACCAAAAGATAGGTGAGGCACTGCACTCCGCCGACGATGCCGAGCGCGAGGAACTTCGCGCTGACGTATGATACCCCGCCGGGCTGGCAGTTGCGCTCGCGCCGCAGCAAGGCGCGATCCCGCAGGATCTCGGTGGCAGAGTTCGTGAGGCCAAGGAACATCGCGACGGTGACGCTCAGAAAAAGGTAGGCCGGGATATGCAGCGCGGTGGAAAAATCGTAGCTGCCCGTGGGAGAAGAGCGCAGGGTGATGGCGATCAGCGCGGCGAGGATCGGAGCCTCCAGGAAGGTGCTGTAGATCGTGCCGCGGTTGCGGACTTTCGAGAGCAGGGAACGCTGGAAATGCGTCAGGAAAACCAGCAATACCGCGCGCCAACGGCGGCTCGGCGTGGGAGGGATGGGAAGGCGAACACCCTTTTCCGCCTCGCCGAGACGGGTCGGCGGCACCGCGTCCCGCGCCAGTGATTTCAGCAGCGCCGCGCTCTCGAAACGCTCCTGCCAGAACGACGGCGGGAAGCGCCGCACCGCGCCGGTGTTGCCGCCGTCGCCGATCGCGCTCAGCGGAGTTTCGAGGACATCGAACACGAAATCCGCGCCGAGCGGGGTCTTGGCGATCATTGAGGGATGGGGGATTCCCAGCTCCTCGCAGGCCTCGCGGAAATAGCCGACCATTGAGGCCGGCGTGCCGAAGTAGGCTACCCTCCCGCCGTTATCGAGCAGCAACACCTTGTCGAAAAGCCGCAGCACCCCCGCGCCCGGCCGGTGCAGGGAGGCGATCACGATTTTCTCCCGCGCCAGCGCCCTCAGCGTCTCCGCAACGTGCTCGGAGTCCTTTGAGGAAAGGCCGGAGATGGGTTCGTCGAAAAGGAATACCTCCGCGCGGCTGCCGAGATCGACGCCGAGGTTCAGCCTGCTGCGCTCGCCGCCGGAGATTGTTTTATCACCGGGGGAGCCGACCCTGCGCCGTGCGATGTTCTGCAGGCCCAGCTCCGCCAACATGCTGTCCACCCGCCTCTCGTGCTCCGCGAGGGTAAGGCCGGGGCGGCGTATCATCACGCCGTGGCGCAGGTGCTCGCGGACGGTGAGCTGAGGGTTGAGTGCCTCCTCCTGCGGCATGTGCGCCACGAAGGGCACCAACCGCTTGCGCTGCTCGTAGAGGGAAATGCCATTGAGGTTCACTCGGCCGCGGGACGGCTGACGCTGCCCGGAAAGCACCGCCAGCAGCGTGCTTTTCCCGCTACCGCTTGGGCCGATGATGCACAGCATCTCCCCGCGCCTCACCTCGAAGCTGATCTGGTCGAGCGCCCGCGCATCGTTCCCGAAATCATGGCTCAGGCCATCCACTTCCAGCGATTCGATCTGCGTCCGCTCCTCGTCGAGGAAACCCTCCGAAAACCGGCAGCGCACCGCCTGGCTGCCGGAAAGCCGTATCAGGGAACCGTCGCGCAAGGTCGCGCGCTGGCGCACCGGCAGGCCGTCGACCAGCACCGGGCCGCCGGACTCGCGGATTTCCAGGAAGCTCGTGGTTCCCTCGCCGTCGTAGCGGATGAAGAGCACGGTCTTCGGCGCCAGCTTCGCGCCCAATAGCAGATCGCCCCGCCTCAGCGCGCCAGCGTCGTTGGAGACGATGTATTCCTGTTTTTCGGAGGCGAGCCGGAAACGGCGGCCCGATTGCAGCGCGCGTTTCCGCAGGTCGTTCACCGTGAGGCTGAAACCAGACGGCCCGCCGATGCGTTCGTGGCTGCGGCAGGTGGCCATGTCGCCCTTTTTCAAGGCGCCCTTGCTGCCGACGTGGAGCTGCGAATCCGCCAGCGCCTCGACCTCCGCCTCAAGTCCGAAGCGGACACGCAGCTCGCTACTGCGGGTGCGGGTGCGTTCTGCAACCAAGCCCTCTTCGCCGGACTCCAGATAGAGCGCGGGCATGCTATCCATTTTCCGAACATCCAGGAAAAAACGGAGGTCGTCGTAGGTCATCAGCCAGCCGGGGATGACCAGTTCCTGCCGTTCGCGGACACGCATGAAAGCGCCGGTGCCGAGCGATTTCCCACGCACCCAGAGAGGAGGCGTGCCGGTGTTGCGTAGCAGGATCAGATCCCCCGCGCGGTATATGCGAAACTCCTGCGCGCCCGCTGCGGGAGGGAGAGCGACATCTGCGTTTTGGCCACCGAATACAAGTTTCTCAAAGGGCAGCTCGCTGTCCGGGACATCGCCCTCCTCGCCGCGCATCTCGCGCATGATCGCCGCACCCACCTCCGGCTGGCCGAGGCGGCGCATAAATACCTCGAAGCTGGCCCGGCTCCGCTCCGAGCGCCCTGCGGCATCTACCAGTGTGAAAAGCTGCAAGCCCACGGCGAGCTTGCCTGTGTCATCAAGACTTTCCCGGAGTTCCGTGGCCAGACCCTGCATCGGCTTCGGGCTTTTCACGGCGCGCCGCAGCCGCCGCGTCAGCCAGGCGTGATCCACCTCGGGAAAGGCGCTGCGCAGCATGTCCAGGATCAAATCCGCCTCCGCCGCGCTGAGCACATCGTCGAGCGTCGCGAAGGCCGCGAAGGCATCCACCAGCGCGCCGACGTGACCGTCCGTACGTTTCCCGGTGCCCGCCCGCCAGCCAGCTAAGGGAGAACCCAGCCAGCCGCGCTTTACCGCCGCCCGCCGCCCGCCGCCCGGGCCTTTCCACTCGCCTTCGCTATCCATCGTTGGCCGTTTCTGACAGGTCGCCCCCGGCTCCGCAAGCGTTCGCGCAGCCAGAAAATCGGCTTCTCTCCACCGGCATCCAGAATCTTTCCAACCGCCTTCGCACCCCGGTCTGTCCAAACCCATGGCGGCGTGGGCAGTTCGCCGGGGCGATTGCTCCAATATGCTTTTCCCGCCGCTTTGCCATGTGCCTCCCTGTCTTGGAGCAAGGTTTCAACATGGCCTCCTGTAGCCAATACTCGCCAATTGTATAGTTGGCGGCGGCAGATTTTCAGATGGAGGGCGAGTTCCTGTTCGGTGAGAAGATCTTGTTCGGTGCGCGGCGGGGATGGGTGCATGTCCATGCACGTTGTTGCCGTGTCAACTCCACGAGGACCGTTTTATCTCCCTGTAGTGGTGACAAATGGGGGCTTGTTCCGCAGGTAGGCGTTGCATATTGCAAACGCCCTTGCCTCGGTTTTGTGGTTGAGGGCTTGGCTGAAGGGATGGAAGCTCGGTCGTGAATTCATGGGAAACGGCGGTAGGGTTGTTGGCGGATGCGGCGAAGGCCGGGGTGGGGGAGTTCGTGGTCTGTGGCGGCGCACGGAATGCGGTTCTGTTAGAGATGCTTTCTCGTATGGAGGATTCGGGAAAAGTGAAGGTCTGGAGCCACTTCGAGGAGCGCTCGGCGGGGTTTTTCGCGCTGGGCCGGACGATGGCAACCGGGAAACCCTGCGCTGTGGTGGTGACGAGCGGCACGGCGGTCGCGGAGCTTTTGCCCGCCGTGGTGGAGGCATTCTATCAGGCGAGGCCGCTGGTGCTGATCACCGCCGACCGGCCGCCGGGGTTCGCGGACAGCGGTGCGCCGCAGGCGATCGCGCAGGCGGGGATTTTCTCGGGATATGTGACGGAGGATCTGGGGTCATGGGAGGGAAAAAAACCACTGCATCTGAACGTGGCGCTGGAGGAGGATTTTACCATTGGCGAGGCGGACTTCGGTGGCTTCGAGATCGGAGGTTTTTGCGTGGATTACGGCAGGCCGAATGTCGGCGGGTTGGCGCGGTGGCTGCGCGAAAGGGCGATGCACGGGCTGGTGGTGATGGTCGGTGATCTGGAGGAGGCGGAGCGCGAGGAGGTGTTCCATTTCTGCCGCGATCTCGCCGCGCCCGTGGTTGTGGAAGGAACCAGCGGTTTGCGTGAGGCGCTGAGAAGTCTGGCGGTAATGGGGGAGGATGCTGCGTTGAAAAACCGCCCGCCGTCAAAGGTGCTGAGGCTGGGTGGTGTACCGAGCGGGAGGTTCTGGCGGGATCTTGAGAATTTGCCGGATGTTTCGGTGTGGTCGGTCTGCCGCAACGGGCTGCGCGGACTCGGGCGCGTGGCGGAGGTTACGCGGGGCGAGCTGGACAGGATTTTACCGGCCTTGGGGGATGTGGAGAAAATCGGCGACGTGGCGGAGCTGCTCGAAGGAGCTAAGGCGAGGGCGCAGCGCATCGAGGAAGTGCTCGCCGCGTTTCCCGATAGCGAGCAGGGCTGGATGCGGACGCTTTCCGTTTACGCCTCGGTCGCCGGCGGCGTCTATCTCGGCAACAGCCTGCCGATCCGCGAATGGAACTCCTACGCCCAGTGGGAAAGACCCGTGCCCCTCGTGCGGGCGAACCGCGGCGCAAACGGCATCGACGGCCAGATTAGCTCATGGCTGGGTGCGAGCGCGGAGGAGGAGGGCGCGTGGGGCATTTTCGGCGATCTCACCGCGCTCTACGATCTAGCCGGGCTGAAAATGCTCGGTCAGGTGGAAAGGAAAGGCCGTGTGATGGCCGTGATCAACAACGGCGGCGGGCGTATCTTCGACCGCGTGCCGAGGCTCGCCACAATGTCCGGCAAAGCGAAGATCTGGATGGCGGCGGAGAGTCCGGTCGATTTCGCGGCGCTGGCGAAGGCATGGGACATGGATCATCTCCGAGTCACCCGTGCGGATGAATTTGACGGGGCGGGCGGCGATGGGAAAGCCGTGCTACTGGAGATCGTGCCGGACGCAGGGCAGACGCGGGGTTTCTGTGAATCGAGAATTTGAACCACGGGATACACGGAAGGGGTGCCGCCGCTGTCCATTCGATTCAGTCTCCTCTTCATTCCGTGTATTCGGTCTATTCCGTTGCTCAATAAGGAACAGGGCGCGGTTCGTTGCTCCACGCACATCCAGCCCCCGCGAAGATGGCTGAAAATTTCCCTTGGAGGTTTGCCCTCCGCCTTTCTACCCTCCCGCACCGAGAACCCGAAAATATGGCACAACGAGACTTCACGATTCAGAACAAACTTGGGATACACGCCCGCCCTGCGGCGCAATTCGTCAAGATGGCGAATCGTTTCCAATCCGACATCACCGTCGAGAAGGACGGCGAGGAGGTGGACGGAAAAAGCATCATGGGGCTGATGATGCTGGCCGCCGGGCATGGCTCGGTGATCGTGGTCTGCGCCGAGGGCGAGGACGAGGAAGCCGCGCTGGACGCCATCGGCGACCTGATCGCGCGGAAATTCGAGGAGGAGTGAGGAAATTTTATGTCGAAGATAACGATTTTATCCGGTGACGGGATCGGCCCGGAAGTGATGGTTCAGGCGCTCCGCGTGCTGGATGGTGTGGAGGCGAAATTCAGTTTCAAGGTGGAGCGCTCCGAGCATCTTGTCGGCGGCGCGGCCATTGACGATGGCGGACATCCGCTGCCCGCGGAAACCGTCGCCGCCAGCGAGGCGGCGGATGCGATCCTGTTCGGCTCCGTAGGTGGGCCGAAGTGGGAAAACCTGCCGCCCGAGATCCAGCCGGAGCGCGGCGCGCTGCTGCCGCTGCGGAAACACTTCGGCCTCTTCGCGAATCTTCGTCCCGGCGTTTGCCTGCCCGCATTGACCGACGCCTCGCCGGTGAAGCAGGAACTGATCAAGGACGGCTTCGATGTCCTCTGCGTCCGCGAGCTGACGGGCGGTATCTATTTCGGCTCGCCGAAAGGTCGCCACGAGGAGAACGGCGAGCCGGTCGCGCTCGACACGATGATCTACAAGAAAAGCGAGATCGAGCGCATCGCCAGGGTCGCGTTCACGGCGGCGATGGGACGCGACAAGCGCCTGCTTTCCGTGGACAAGGCGAACGTGCTCGCCTCTTCGGTGCTGTGGCGCGAGACGGTGATCGAGATCGCGAAGGAGTTCCCCGAGGTCGAGCTTTCCCACATGTATGTCGATAACGCGGCGATGCAGCTCATCCGTCGCCCGGGTTCCTTCGACGTGCTGGTTACGGAAAACCTATTCGGCGACATCCTTTCCGATGAGATGGCGATGATCTCCGGCTCGCTAGGGATGCTGCCTTCCGCTTCACTCGGGAAAAAGAAAGACGACGGGCTATACTTCGGACTCTACGAGCCTTCCGGCGGTTCCGCGCCGGACATCGCGGGCAAGGGCATCGCCAACCCCATCGCGCAGATTCTTTCCCTCGCGATGCTGCTGCGTTTCTCCCTCGGGAAAACGGAAGCCGCGGACGCCATTGAGGCCGCCGTGTCGAAAGCCATCGCCGACGGGTTCCGCACCGGCGATATCGCCACCGGGAAAGACGGCGAGCAAAAGGTCGGAACCGCCGGGATGGGTGATGCAATCCTAGCAAGGCTATGAAAGCAGAGCCAAGCGAGCCCCGGCTCCTTGGACTGCGGCAGCCTGCTGCTGCTTTCGGTGACGCAGCCTGCTGCGACCGGACGGCATTGGCACGGCAAGGCATGATCGTTCCCTATCCTCCGTCGGGGACAGCAGGCTGTTACCCGGAAAGCGGCAGTAGGCTGCCGCAGTCCAAAGCCTTCGGCGGTATGCTTGCGGGCATTTTGCTCCTGACCGGCTGCGGTTTCCAATCGCCCGCCGATGACCTCGCGATCCGCACGCCCGGCACGTGGGCGGAGGTATCGAGCGGGACGGAAGGGAAAATCTCGACCGGCTGGCTCTCGGAGTTCAGCGATGCCGGGCTTAAACGGAGCGTGAACGAGGCGCTTGCCCACAACCGCTCCCTCAGAGCCGCTTCGGCGCGTTTGCGCGAGGCGAAGGAGGAAACGATCATCACCCGGGCGCGGCAAATGCCTACCCTTGATGCGGGAACGCGTGGCGGTGCTACCGACGGATCGGGCGTTTCCCGTGTCCAGAGCTACGGCCTCAATCTCGCGGCCTCCTGGGAGCCTGATCTCTGGGGGCGCTTGCGCGACCTCACCCGCGCCGCCGAGGCGGATGAGCGGGCGGCCATCGAGGATTTCCGGGGCGCGCGCCTGTCGTTGGCGGCGAACGCGGCGAAGGCTTATGTGAACCTCGTCTCCGCCGAGCAGGAAGTGGATCTCGCGGAGTTCACGTTGGAGTCACTTCCGCAAGAACCTGCGCATCATCGAGCGCACCTACAAGGCCACCGGCGAGGGCGCGCTCGACATCCAGTTCGCGCGGACGAACGTTTCCGCTGCGGAAAGGGCGGTGGAGGCGGCTAAACTCGACCGCGGCGACGCGGCTCGCACCTTGGAAGTCTTGCAGGGGCGCTACCCCGGCGGACAATCGCGCGGAGCCAGCGAGCTGCCGGATCTCCCCGGCTCGGTTCCCGCCGGGATCCCCGCGAGCATGGTCGAGCGCCGCCCGGATCTCGCCGCGGCGCGCGCGCGGCTCTTCGCCTCCGCGAAACGGGCGGACGCCGCACGGAAATCACTGCTTCCCGATTTTTCCCTGACCGCTGGCGGCGGCACGGCGGCCGCACGGCTCTCCGATCTGCTCGATCCCGATTTCCTTATCGCCAACATCACCGGCCGCGTGGATCAGGTGCTCTTCGATGGCGGCGCGCTCGCCGCCGGAGCGAGGGGCGCGTTGGCCCGCAACGACCGCCTCGTGAACGAATACGCCCAGCTCGCCCTGGAAGCGTTCCAGGAAGTCGAGGCCATCCTCGCCGCCGACCGCTCGTTGGGCATCCAGGAAAAGTTTCTCAATAGCGAGGTTGAGCAGGCCGGTCTCGCGGAAAAGCAGGCGGAGCGCGATTACGCCGAGGGCGTGAACCCGAACATCCTCTCCGTCCTCGAAGCCCAGCGCCGCGCCAATAACGCCCGCGCCGCCATCATCCGCCTCCGCAACCAGCGCCTCCAGAACCGCTTCGACCTCCACCTCGCCCTCGGTGGGGATTTCCGGACGAAATGAAGCGGGGGAGGTTGGAGTGGGAAATTCCCACGAGCCGACTCAAAGCAGGGAATGGGGCGCCCTTCAGGATCATGAGAGATAGGGGCGGTGCAAGTCAGTGGGTGCGATCCCTTGGCTTGGCCCGCTTGAGCCTAGCTCCGATTTCCTCCGCAAGGGCTTGCAGGCGGGTTTCGCCGGAGGGTTGCGGGGGGCGGGTGTCGAAGCGGATCCCCTGGTGGATTTCTAGGGCTTCCTCGAGATCCGTTTCAGGGACGCAGTGACCTCCAAGTCCTCGCAGCCATACGGCAAAGGTGACGCCAGGTGGTCGCGGGCCGAGGATGCGGCGGGCACGGCTTTCGAGGCGGTGCAGCGGCGTGATGCGCTCGGGCGGGATGGGATTTCCAGCGGCGTCCCTAGCGACCACGAGCTTCGATTTCCAAAGCCTGCGGCCGACAAAGGCGAGCGTACTCAGGCCGAGCGCCCACATCACCAGGGTTGCGCCGAGACGGTTTGCGGGGCGGTTGCGCCAGAGAAAAAAGTCTTCCTTGAATCGCTGGTAGGCGTCGGCAAAACCGCGGGATTCGGTGCCTCCCACGGTCTCCGCGGCGAGCCAATTCGTAGGTGTGGGGTCGAAGTCGAACCACAGGCCCTTGCTCTCGTCCCACACACGCGTCCACGCGTGGCCGTGGGTGCCGCGGATGACGAACTCGTCGCGTTTCATGTCCCTTTCCATCACCGCGTAGCCGACACAGTAGCGGGTCGGCACATCGGCGGCGCGGAGCAGCAGTGCGGCGGCGGTGGCGAAATACTCGCAGTGCCCGCTCCTGGAGTTGGTGAGGAAAATGGAGATGGCGGTGGGTTTCCCGAAACGGGCGCGGCCGATCGTGAGGTAGCGCGTGTAGGTGAATTCGTCCATGAACCATGCCCGGATGCGCGCCACCTTCGCCGCCGTGGTGGGTAGATCGCGGAGGCCGAGGTCGGCGGCGACCAGCTCCACCGTTTCTCGCTCGAGGGTGCTGATCTCGAGATCCTGTTCCGGCCATGGCGGGTCTTCCGGAACCGCATCGTCCCGCCAGCGGACAGTGCCGTCGATGATGGCGCGCTTGGGGAAAACGCGGACGGTGCCAAGCGGGTTCGCCTCGATGCCGTCGAGTTCGAAGCGCTGGAGGGTGGCTGTGTCGCCGGGCAGAGGTAGCGGATCCTCGGCACGGATCGCGCCGCGCAGGCGGAAGGCAGGCAGGGCTTTGAGGAGATCCTCGGTGGTCGTTTGTTCGCGCAGGAGATAGTAGGGATCTTCGGCCGTGAGTTCGCGGGTGGCGAGGTTGGTGAATTCGTCTTCATCCTCCTCCATTTCCGCGATCATGGATTCGGGCAATTCCATGCGCCATGAGATATGTTTGTAGCGGTTGTAGGTGGCTAACCGCAGCAGGCGAGGCACCCTCCCGCCATCGGTGATCTTCAGCCGCCAGAACATTTCCGGCGACTGTTTGATTTTCCCGAGCGAGCCGATGCTGGTCTTGCTGACGGTTAATTCAGTGCCGGTGGGTGCGTCGCCGGGTGAGCGGTTCGTGGCCCAATCGTAGAGCTTACTCATCCCGATCTGGCCGCCGAAGCCGATGAGACCCGCCAGGAGCATGACCACGGCTAGTGCGAAGGGCCGGGTTTTCACTCGGGAGAAAACCAGCCAGCCGCCGAGGATCACCAGGCCGGGAAGGAAGATCCATGTGTCCGCATTGCGGCCGAGGCTGGAGGCGACGATGGCGACGACGAAGTAGGGGTTTCCGAAGTTGAAATGGATCACAGAATCACCGAGTCCGAGGCGGCGGTTGCGCTGGCGGTGGAGTTCGCTGAAAAAGGAAAGGCTGTTGAGCGGCATGTGGTCGCGCAGGCCGTAGCTTTGCACGAACTGGAGCGGCAGAAGCAGTATGGGCAGCCATACCATGAGCTTCGGCAAGGCGGTGTAGCGGTCGCCGTCCAGCCAGATCAGCGCGCCGGCGATGATGACGAGGATCATGCTGATGCGCCACGCGCGGGAGCAGGCGCTGTGGTCGAAGTCCCAGCGGAAACGGATCCAGTTCGAGCCTTCGATGAGAAGCGCGGTGATCAGCCCCATCGTCGCGTTGCCGCTCATCGCGCCCCAGAAAAGCAGGGTCGCGCCGAGAAGGAGACGGGGTGGCGGCTGGACTTGGGGTGGCATGGTGGATGGAAGAGACGAATTGCCCGTTGATGATTGTGGATTGCGGATTGTGGATTGCGGATTGTGGATTGTGGATTGTGGATTGTGGATTGTGGATTGTGGATTGTGATTGCGGATTTCTGATTTTTCGGGCCGTTCAAACATCCACAATCATCGTTCCGAAATCATCAATCATGGTGAGTGGAAAAGCCATAGGTAAGTCGATGGATTAGCTTGCTGCGGAGAGTCTGGTAGGCAGGCGCAGCAGATCCCTGGCGATCTCGCCGCATTCCAGCCAGTGGCCGATCAGGCCGGGCGGCGCGGCGCCGTTCCCAACGACGAGCGGCACGCAGGGGATGGCGGCTTTGAGCAGGGATTTCACGAATTCCGCGCGGGTATCGTCCCAACCGTTGAGAACGAGCAGGCAGGAGGTCATTTTCTCGCGGTGGCGGATGACGGTCTGCGCGAGGAGATCGAGCCGCGAGCCGTGCTCCAGCTCCACACCTGCGAGAACTTCGAGGAGTTTTTCCATGCGCTCCATGCCGCGCCCGGCGGTGACGGTGTGCGCCTCGCCTGCGATGAACATCAGGTCGAGCAGCGATTCATTCCGGTCTAACCCGACGATGAACGAGGCCGCCACGGAGATCATGTCCTCGAACACGGCGGAGTCCGGCGAGCCGGGAAAGGTGTCGAGCACGAGGGCGTAGCGCGGGTAGAAAGTGTCTTCCAGTTCCTTGACCATGGGGCGGCCGGTGTGCGCCCAGCTTTTCCAATGGATCTGGCGGAGGGGGTCTCCGGGGCGGTATTCGCGCAAGCCGACGAATTCGCCCGCGCTGCCGATGGCATTGCTCGTCTCCTCGCCGCCGATGCGGAAGGCGGCGGAGCCGGGCATGGTGAGCTGCGGCAGGCGGTGGCGCTTCGGTAGCACCACGAGACGTGTGGGTGTGGATTTGGTGCGCGAGCATTTCTGGAAAAAGCCGAGCGGATCGGGCAGCAACGCGCGGACATCACCCATCGGGATAACGCCCCGGCGGGAGGGTGTCAGCTCCATGGAAACGCGGCGGCTTTCGCCGGGCGCGAGGCTGAATGTTTCGCGCGACTCCCGCGCGGTGAACCCGCCTTTCCGCGCCGTGAGCCACTGCCAGCGGTAAAAGACCATGGTGCGGTCAAAAACATTCCGTTCCTCTTCCCCCGGTTCAGGCGTGCCCGCGAATTCCTCGAACGAAGGCCGAGGGTCGGGCGGTGTCTGCGTGAGGCGCAGGCCGCTCAGTTTGTGTTTCCCGACATTCTCCAGTCGCACGGCGTAACGCAGCGGCTCGCCCGCCGTGGCGTGACGTGGCAGCCCCAGCGCGGCAGAAAGCTTCGCCCGGCGGAATAACGTCCAGGTTAGGCTCAGCGCCACCAGCCCGAGCGAGAAACAGAAGATCTGGAAGATCGGGTCTTTCGGCTGCCCCACGCTCAGGAAACTCCCTAACGAAACCACCAGCAACGCCCCCACACCGGCGGGCCGGATTCTGCGCCCGAACCAATGCTGGACGGAAGACCCGCGGTGATACAGGGGATGTAGTATCCTAAATCTCAAATTTCAAGGGAGAGGCGCTTCGGTCACACCGGTGCCGGGACTTTGGCCACCAGGTCACGCACGATCTGGCGGGCGTCCATGCCGGAGTATTTCGATTCCGGGGCGAGAACGAGGCGGTGGGCGATCACGTCCTCGGCGATGGATTGGATGACTTCCGGAACGACAAACTCGCGGCCTTCGAACAGGGAGATAACCTGCGAGACTTTCATCAGGGCGAGGGACGCGCGGGGGCTGGCCGCGAGCTGGATCTCCGGGATACCGCGCGTGGCGGCGACGAGCGAGACGGCGTAGTGCCGCAGTTCGTCGCTGAAACGGATCTGCCGGGATGCGGCGGAAATCTGCAACACCTCCTCGCGCGTGAGCACGGGCAGCATGGCATCGACCGGATGGCTTTCGCGCTGGTCGGCGAGGATCATCGCCTCGTCTGTCGCGCTCACGTAGCCGAGCTTGCACTGCATCGCGAAGCGATCCATCTGTGCCTCCGGCAAGGGATACGTGCCCCGGAACTCGACCGGGTTCTGCGTCGCGATCACGAAAAAGATGCCGTCGAGATCGTAGCGATTTCCCTCAACGGTCACCTGCCGCTCGCCCATCGCCTCCAGCAGGGCGCTCTGGGTGCGGGGCGAGGCGCGGTTGATCTCATCCGCCAGGAGGATGTCGGTGAACACCGGGCCGTGGTGGAAGCGGAATTCCTGCGTGCGCGGATCTAGCACCGATACGCCGAGGATGTCGGAAGGCAGGAGGTCGGGTGTGAACTGCACCCGCTTGAAATCCGTGCCGCCGACCGATTTCGCGATGGCCTTCGCGAGCGTCGTTTTCCCGGTGCCGGGGAAATCCTCCAGCAGCACGTGGCCGCCGGAGAAGAGGCAGGCAAGCACCCGGCGCACCGTATCCTCCTGCCCGCGCACCACGGTATTCACCGCCCGCTCCAACCGATTCGCCCATTCCGTTTCTCTCATGTGTTATCCGCCGATTCTCTCCGCAACCGCGCCGGGTGCAATGCGGAAAAGGCGGAACGGCGGGAACGGCCTGCTACTGGAGGTGGCGGATTGGCGGACTCCCCGCCGAGGAGCTGGAGTTGGGGGAGTGTGTGCTAGCGCGGTTGGAACTCGCTGCGCTTTATTCGGATAACGTGATCCAGATCACTCCGGAATTGTTCATCGAACGGTTTCTTGTTCGGTCGGAATGAATTCCAAGATCCGATAGCATCTGATTAGATCGGCGCGATGCATTCCAAGTGCAAGACAGGAGTCCGCGCCTCGTTCGATTTCACAGGATCGAGCGTGAGCTGGATCTGCCAATCATTGAAATCATCGGGGTCGATGAGGGTTTGGCGGATGGTGAGTCCGTCTTCGGAAATGTGGGTGTGGCGGGCATTGCGGGCTTCGGGATCGAGGCGGATGTGGTGGCGGACGTCGTGGTACGTGTTGAGCTGCTGGAGGAGGCGCTCGTTGGACCAAGGCTTGCCATCGCTGTCCTCGCGAGCGATGAGGCTGAGGGCGGCTTCGGTGTCGTAGCGGGAGAGCGCGGTGATCAATGTCAGCACGTGGTTGCGGAGGTGGCGGTGGAAAACTGGCTTGCGCTTGGTGTAGGGGATTGATGATTGAAGGTTGTTGATTGTGGATTGGGGGCTCTCTTCAATTTGAGATTTGAGATTTGAGATTTGAGATTTCCCGCTCATCGCCTGCCACTCGTCCAATAGGCTGGAGTCGGTGTGGCGGACGATGAGTTCTAAAAATGATTCGGCCTCGTGGAGGTGCTCGGTTTTGGCGTGGTCGGGGACGGTTTGGGCGAGGACTTTGTAAACCTCGCCGAGGTGGCGGAGCAGGACAGCTTCGGCGCGCTCAATCTTGTAGGTTTTCACGTAGTCCTCGAAGGACTGGTAGTTCTCGATCATCTCGCGGGCGATCGTTTTCGGGCGGACGTTTTCGCTGCCGAGGTAGGGGTGGTGGAGTTTGAAGGCGTTGTAGGTGGTGTAGATGAACTCGGCGCCGGGCTTGGGGTGCTCGACTTGCTCTAACATTTCGATGCGTGCGTCGAACTCCATGCCCTCGTCCTTGAGGCGGGCCATGAGTTCGGATTTCAGGAGATCGACCTGCTTGCGGAGGATGATTTCGGGGTTTTCCAGGATGGATTCGATGAGGGAGATGACGTTGAAAGCATAGTCCTCGGCTTCCTTGTCGAGCTGGGGAATGGCGTCGAGCAGGTAGAGGCTGAGGGCGTGGTTGATGGAGAAATCCTCGGGCAGCGAGATATCGACGGCGACTTTCTGCGGGCCGGTGCGTTGGGCGGGCGGGATGATGTGGAGGATCTTCGCGCCGATGAGGCCGCGGAAGAGTTTGAAGGCGTGCTTTTTGAGGGCCTTCTTTTTGGAGGGAGCTTCGTGGCTGTCGTCGATGATCCGTTTCAATGCGGCGCAACCGTCCTCGTTGGTGCGGGAGAGGACGTTGAGGAGCGTGTGATGAAAGACGGAGAAACTGGAGACGAGCGGCTCGGGCGGGGCGGTCTGGAGTTTCGCGAAGGTCTGCTCGTCCCAGTGGACGAAGCCTTTTTCCGGCGGCTTGCGTTTCTCGAAAGACTTCTTCTTGTTCGCGGATGCTTTCGCGGCGAGGCGGAGGTTCTCGATGATGTGCGCGGGTGCCTGCGCGACGACGTAGCCGGTGGTGTCGAAGCCGCGTCGCCCGGCACGGCCGACGATCTGGCGGAAATCGCGGACGGCGAGGATTTTGGTACCACGTCCATCGTACTTGCAGAGCGAGGTCAGCATGACGGTACGGATGGGGACGTTCACGCCGACGCCGAGGGTGTCGGTGCCGCAGACGACTTTGAGCAGGCCGCGGGCGGTGAGTTTCTCGACGAGTAACCGGTATTTCGGAAGCAGTCCGGCGTGGTGGATGCCGATGCCGTGGCGGAGGATTTTCGAGAGTTCGCGGCCGTAGGGGGAGCGGAAATCGGCGTCGTCGAGGGCGCGGGCGATGGCTTGCTTTTCCTCCTTGGTGCAGAAGTTGGTGGAGAGCAGGTCGCGGGCGGTGTCGGCGCAGGCGTTCTGGGTGAAGTGGACGAGATAGATGGGCGCGCGGCCTTGCTCGTTGAGCTCCGCCACTTTTTCCTGGAGCTGGGTGGTGGAGTATTCGAATTCGAGAGGGACGGGGCGTTGGTCGGACTGGACAAGGGTGGTGGGCGCACCTGTTAGATCGGTGAGTTGTTTCGAGAAAAACGAGGGATCGCCGAGGGTGGCGGACATCAGGAGGAAGCGGGCGCGCGGCAATGTTAGGAGCGGGATTTGCCAGGCGGTGCCACGAGAGTGGTCGGAGTAGTAGTGGAACTCGTCCATGATCACGTCGTCCACCGGGGCATGCTCCCCGTCGCGCAAGGCGATGTTTGCGAGGATTTCCGCAGTGCAGCAGATGACGGGCGCGTCGTGGTTGACGGTGGCGTCGCCAGTGATCATGCCGACGTTTTCCGGGCCGAGCGCGTGGCAGAGGGAGAGGAATTTTTCGTTGGCGAGCGCCTTGATCGGGACGGTGTAGTAGGAGCGGCGGCCTTGGCAGAGGGACTTGAACTGGAGGGCGAGGGCCACCAGCGATTTCCCAGAACCCGTGGGGGTGTTGAGGATGACGTTGTTGCCGGCGAAGAGTTCGAGGATGGATTCCTCCTGGTGGTCGTAGGGTTCCGTGTTGGTGGAAGAGAGGTATTCGAGGAAAACGTTGAGGATCTCGTCCGGGGTGGGTTTTCCGGGGAGATTTTCTCGGCTGAGCGGGGTGGACATGCGCGGAAGGGTGGAGGCGGGCGTTTACTTCGAGTGGAGGGTTTCAAAACACAGTCTGTAGGACGGCAGTGAAGAAGTTCTTAGATTCAATTTCCGCCATATCATCTTTCACGCAGCGCAAGGTTGCACTTCCTTGCGGATGGCTTCTCCTTTTTCGCGGTCGGCGCGCATGAATTCGTAGTCGAGTTGGAGGTTCATCCACATTCCGGGGGTGATGCCGAAGAAGGCGCTTAGGCGCAGATCGTATTCGGGGGTGCAGCGGCGTTTGCCTTGTTTCATCTGGGTGAGATGGAAATGGGGGTCAGTGTGCAAATCTTGACAAAAATGTCCGTCACGTTTGCGCATCCCAAGCCTCCTTGAGAAGGTTCTGCAATTCCATAGGCAGCTTTGCATTTGCTCTCGCTCGATCAAACCGGCGCAGTTGCTGGCTCACATTCGCCGCGCTGCGCATCGACAGTTTTTCGGCAATCCACTCCTGCGAAACCGTCGTCTGTTTCCAAAGCAGCTCAGCGAGGGCCAGCTTCCGCAGATCAGATCCTTTCAAAGCGGAGAGATCCTTTGCCATCAGTCCCGCCGCTTTCAGGCCATCAGCCAGCCAGCGCTTCGCTTGTTCCTCACCGTGCGCCGCCACCTGCGGGGTCTTCCGATAGGCTCGCGATGATCTCTTGCGCTCCTTCATCAGCTTTTCCGAAAGCTTGCGCAGCTTCCCGGCGAACTCTTGGCTTCCCCAATACCAACCGCGCCGCAAATGGCTGCACCGGACATCCACATCCTCTTGAACCACCGGCATCCCACACGTCTTGATCTCCTCCTCCACCGCGCGGCGGTCCAGGCGCTCCACCATCCGCCGCCGTCCGGCCACCGTGTCCGGCAGATCGAAGCGCATCAATCCCTCCTCCGCAGCCAGCCATTTCGGACGCTTTCCGGGTGGCAAGGCCCAGCCGCCCGCCACGCTGCTCCATGGATAGTCCAGTACGCTTTGGCCCTTCTTTGGCACGACCAATCGCGCCCGGACCGGATTGAGGTGGATATAGTCAACGAGCGTCCGGTAGTGATAGAAGTCGGCTCCCTCCACCAGCACCGCCTTGTAGCGGTCGCCAAACAGTCGGCCCCATGCCATGTGCCGGACGTTGTAGCGGCGGGTGACGGTGTTCTGCAACCAGCTCATTCCGGCGACCAGGTTGGCCTCGGGCGTTTGGATGAAAAGGTGATAGTGATTGCCCATCAGCACCCAGGCATGAACCCGCCAGCCGGTCATCGCGCAGGCCTCGGACAGGGTGGCGAGGAAAAACCGGCGGTCGTCGTCGTCATGGAAAATCGTCTCACGCCGGTTGCCACGCGCCATCACGTGGTAAAAAGCGCCGGGAAATTCGATACGCAGGCTCCGTGGCATGCTGCAAGGATAGGACAAAGATAAATTTTGTCAATATTTGCACACTGACCCCATTTTTTCATTTTTTTGACCCCATTTTTTTGGATCCGCTTTTGGAGGCCGATGCGGTTGGCGATCGCGGCTGGGATGGTGATTTGGTTTTTTCCTGTGACTGTGGTGATCATGGGGATGAGTGTATTCCTTGAATGCTTTTATTTCGAGGATCGTTTCGCGGGCGGATGCGCTGGGGAAATGTTGGGACAGGATGTCCCAACGACGGACTGGGACTGCAAGTCCCAGCTACGATACAGAGTCCCGGCTTGCGCGGCGAGAGTTCACGGGGAGAATCCCGGCGATGAGTTTTTCGGGGAGGTGGAATTATCCGGGTGAGTTGCCGGTGGTGGAGAGGCGGGAGGAGATCATCGCTGCGATCCGGGAGAATCAGGTGGTGGTGGTGGTTTCCGATACGGGGAGCGGGAAGACGACGCAGTTGCCGAAGATGGTGGCGGAGGCTTTGGAAGATTCAAATTTCAAATCTCAACATTCAAGGAAGAGGCTGATCGGATGCACTCAACCGCGGCGGATTGCAGCGGTGAGTGTGGCGAAGCGGGTGGCGGAGGAATTGGCGGTGCCGTTGGGCGGGTTCGTGGGGTATCAGGTTAGGTTTGATGACAAGACTTCGCGGGAGACACGGATCAAGTTCATGACGGACGGCATCTTGCTGGCGGAGACGCAGGGGGATGCGGGCTTGGCGAAGTATGACGCGCTGATTCTCGATGAGGCGCATGAGAGATCTCTGAATATCGATTTCCTGCTGGGTTATCTGAAGCGGCTATTGGAAAAGCGGCCGGATCTGAGGGTAGTGATTTCTTCTGCGACTTTGGATGCCGGTGCTTTCGCCGCGTTCTTCGAACGAACTCCTCAATCCTCAATCGACAATCATCAATCAACAATCCTCAGGGTGCCGGTGATCGAGGCTCCGGGGCGGATGTTTCCGGTGGCGGAGTTTTTTCTGCCGGGCAAGGACGACGAGGAATTGGCGTCGCTGGTCGCGCGGGGGATGGATCAGCTCAATGACATCGATCCGATGGGCGACACGCTCATTTTCCTGCCGGGCGAGCGCGAGATCCGCGAGTGTGCGGATGCGCTGGAGGGTCGGCGCTATAAAAACACGGAAGTGCTGCCGCTGTTCGCGCGGCTGGGCATGGCGGATCAGCAGCGGGTGTTCGAGCCGGGGCGGCTGCGGCGAATCGTGCTGGCGACGAACGTGGCGGAAACGAGCCTGACCATCCCGCGCATCGCTTGCGTGCTGGACAGCGGGCTGGCACGGGTGAGCCGGTGGAATGCGGCGAAGGGCGTGCAGCGCTTACAAGTGGAGCCGGTGAGCCAGGCGAGCGCGAGGCAGCGGAAAGGGCGTTGCGGGCGGGTGCGGGACGGGGTTTGCCTGCGGCTTTATGCGGAGGAGGATTTGCTGGATCGGCCGGATTTCACGGAGCCGGAGATACGCCGCAGCTCGTTGGCGGGCGTGATCCTGCGGATGAAATCGTTGGGGCTGCCGGAGATTTCCGAGTTCCCGTTTCTCGATCCGCCGAATCCGAAAGCGGTGGCGGAGGGATACCGGACGCTGCGCGAGGTCGGCGCGTTGGACAAGGAGAGGGAGCTGACGGAGATCGGCGAGGAGCTGGCGCGGCTGCCGGTGGACCCGCGCATGGGGCGGATGTTGATCGAGGCGCACCATGAGAAATGCGTAGAGGAGGTGACGGTGATCGTGGCCGCGCTGGAGACCACCGATCCGCGCGAGCGCCCGGCGGAGAAGAAGCGCGAGGCGGATGCCGCGCATGCGAAGTGGAATGATCCGGATAGCGATTTCATGGCGATCCTGAACCTGTGGCGCGACGTTTCAAACTACTATGATGGCCGTAGGTGGAAGTGGAACCAGCTCCGGAAATTCTGCGGCGCGAATTTTCTGAATGCGAAGCGGGTGACGGAGTGGGGGAATGTGATCGAGGAGCTTGCGGAAATTTCAACTTTCAAAATTCAAATTTCAAGGAAGAGGGAAGACCCTGATTATGGGGCTTTGCATCGTTCTTTGCTCGCAGGGGCGCCGCGGCAGATTCGGGCTGTGGGATAAGGAGAACAAGGCTTACCGGAGCGCGGCGGGTGGATTTTTCGCGGTGTTTCCGGGTTCATGTTTGTTTTCGCTGAAAAAGCGTAACGAGTGGGTGATGGGGTTGGAGATGGTGGAGACCAGCCGGCTATGGGCGCGGCGGGTGGCGCGGATCGAGCCGGAGTGGGTGGAGATCGTGGCACCGCACCTTTGCCGAAGCCGTTATGGCGAGGCGTATTGGGACGAGAAACAGGGCGCGGTCTATGGCAAGGAGACGGTGATCTGCGGCGGGCTGCATGTGGTCGAAGGGCGGCGCGTGCATTACGGCCGGGTGGACAAGAAGGCGGCGCACGAGGTTTTCCTGCGGGAGGGAATCCTGGGCGGCGGGTTACGGAGGAAGACGCGTTTCCTGGATCACATGGAGGCGATGCGGGAGGAGATCAAGGGATTGGAGGACAAGCTCCGGAGGCCGGGGATGCTGTGGAGCGAGGACGCGGTGGTGAGGTTTTTCGGCAGCCGCATCCCGCTGGAGATCAGCACGGCGGCGGCGTTCCACAAGTGGCGCGAGGCGCACGAGGATTCGCTGATGCTTGGGATGGCGGATGTGGTCTGGGAGGAGCTGAAAGGGCTGGAGTTTTTTCCCGACACCCTGCGTCACGAGGGCGAGGAGTATCCGGTCTATTACCATTGCGCGCCCGGCGAGCGCGACGATGGCGTGACGATCGGCGTGCATGTGGATCAATTGCCGGTGTTACCCGCGTGGCTGCCTGGGTGGGGGATCGATGGGAATTTGGAAGAGCGGGTGGAGCTGTTGCTGCGCGGCTTGCCGAAGGATTACCGGAAAGCCTGCCAACCTATCGGCGATGTGGCGCGGGGCTTCGCGGAGTTGTGGATGGGTGCGCCGAAGGAGACGTCCATCGAGCGGGCCATCGCGGGATATGTTTCGGAAAGGACGGGCGCGATGGTGCCGGTGAGCGAGTTCGATTTCGGGAAATTTCCCGAGCATTTGATGACGAAAATCTGGGTGTGCGATGACGAGGGGGATGAGTTGGCGATGGGCATGGATGTGGCGGAGCTGAAACTGCGGCTCGCCGATCGGATGAAGGCGCGCTTCGAGGCCGCGGCGACGGCGGATGTGGAGCGCCGCGGCATGAGCCGCTGGGATGGCGAGAGCCTGCCGGAAGAGGTGATGACGGCAGGCGGGCCGACATTTCCGGCCTTGGTGGACGAGGGGAAAACGGTGGGCGTGCGGGCTTTCACGATTCTGCAGGAAGCGCGCGAATCGCATCGCGCGGGCGGGGCGCGGCTGATGGTCTTGGCGGCGGAGCGGGAGGTGGATTATCTGCGGAAAAAGTTCCCGATGGGGCTGCTGGCGAAGGTGGAGCTGGGGAGGATGGGCATCGAGATCGAGGATTTGATTCTTCTAACAGCTGAGGGCGTGGCGGGCGGAGATTTCCCGAGAAGCCCCGAGGCGTTCGCGAAGCTCAACGAAACTTCGCGCGGACGCTGGCATGAGGCGGCTGTAAAAATCGGGGCGGCGCTCGATGGAATCATGGAAGCTGTTAGAGAAGTGCGGGAGTGGATCGCGGCGCATGAGAAAGACCGCAACCACGGCGAGATCGCCGCCGACCTCGAGGACGAGCTTATGTGGCTTTTCCGTGCGAAATGGGCATGGCGGGCGGGCTACGAGAGGCTCATCGATTACCCGAGGCGGCTGCGCGCGATCCGCTCGCGGCTGGGTCGGGTGAAGTCGCTGCCTTTGGTGAAGGATCTGGAGAAAATGGATCTCGTCTGCCATCATTGGCAGGGCTGGTTCACGGAATGGATGGCCGCGCCGGAGGATGCGCGGCTTTGGGACGCGGGCTGGCTACTGGAGGAATGGCGCGTGCAAACCTTCGCCCCCGATGTGGAGGTGAAGGGAAAGGTTTCAGAAAAACGGGTGGCAGCGGCGCTGGAGAAGAGGCTTTAGGGATGTCAGAATTTCCACTCGAGGCCTGCGAAGACGGATCGGCCGTCGCCGGGGAGGAACTGGCGTTGGTCGGTGCCGCCTGCGTTGTCAATGACGCCGTGGGTGGCGGCGTGGACTTCATCGGTGAGGTTTTTCGCCTCGATGAACCATGAGAAGCCTTCGGAAACGCGGCGGCCGAATTTGAATCCGAGCAGCGCGTAGGGATCGGCGGCGAAGGTGTTGCGGTGGTCGATGAAGGATTTGACCGGCACCCACTCGAAGGTCGGGCCGACGTAGTAGCCCCGGTCGTTTTCCCAGAGCAGCTCGCCGCGAACAATGTGGGGCGGGAGGCCGGCGATGCGGTTGTCGCCGTAGGTCGGGTCTCCGTCGAATTTGAAACTGCCGTAGGTGTAGGCGGTGCGGAACACGAGGCGATGGGCGGGGCTTTCGTCGATCCACGATGAGCCTAGTAGATCAATCTCCGCGCCGAGCTCGATGCCGTAGTGGATGGTATCATCGGCGTTCCTTGTGGTGGAAACGAGGGTGAGGGGATCGGTGATAGTGAGGAGTTCGTCCTTGACCTGCGAGTAATAGACGGTGGCGTCCCATTTCGCGAAAGAGCGGGTGCCGCGCGTGCCGACCTCCATGGTGTCTGCGGTCTGCGCGTCGCGGGCGATGTTGGCGGTGACTGCTTCTGAAAACGACGGTGGCTCGAAGGAACGGGAATATCCGGCGAACCATTGGATGCCGTCCTTTTCATGGAGTAGGCCGACGGCGGGGGCGATGTTTGTGAAGGAGTCGTCATACGTCGTCAGCGCGCTAAGTGCCGGGGGAGTATAGAAGGGCGGGGTGGCGGCGGGGTTGGAAAAGATGCGGTCATTTTCCCGGGTGGAATACGCGGCGGCGAGGGAGGTGGTGAGGGAGAGTCCGCCGGTGAGCTGGTGGCGGTTCTCGATAAACGCCTCAAGGTTCGTGGCGGTCTGCTCGTCCTTGTTCCGCATCGCGCCACGGGCACCGAGGTTGTTGAAGAAACGCGCATCCGTGGTTTCCCCGTAGGTGAACGACAGGCCGGAGCGGAAGCGGTTTTCGCGTCCTGCGAGATCGCCGGTATTGGTGAAGGTGAGGCCGGAGGCAAGGTCGTTAGAGAGTTGGTCGATGACGCCCGCGAAAGGGGTGATGGGGTGATCGAGATTCTTGTATGACCATGCCGTGTGGAAGTCCCATGTGTTCGCGCCGTCGCGGAGCGTGGTCTTGTTGGCGAGGCGGAACAGCTCGAAATCGCGGCGGTTGTCGAAGCGCAGCGCTCCGAAGAAAGAGCCGTCCGCTTGGCGCGGGTTCGCGTTCATTTCCGCTTTCGTGAGCGAGCCGGGGAGTTCCGAGTCCGTGTGGATGGCGGTCAGGAAAAAGCGTGTTTCGAGGTCGTCATGGATGCGTATCCCGTAGTTCGCGAAGAGGCGCTGGGCGGATTGCTCGGCGTGGTCGCGGAAGCCGTTTTGCGAGGCGTGCGAGAGACTCCAGTAAAGGTCGCCCGAACCTTCGGTGATGCCACCGGCGTAGCGGGCGCGGAGGTATTCGTAGGAGCCGCCCTCGATGCGCGCCGAGTGGCCGGGCGCGGTATGGCCGGTGTGCGAGAGGTAGTCGATGGCGCCTCCGAGGGTGGTGGAGCCGTTGGCGAGGGCGTTGCTGCCGCGCCAGATATTGACGTGGGAAACGGCGAGCGGATCGACCGCCTGCATGTCGAAGCCGCCATCGGCGAGGTTCAGCGGGACGCCGTCCTGCATGATGCGGATGCCGCGCCCGTGGAAGGTGCGCTGGAGGCCGGAGCCGCGGATGGAGATGCGCGCCTCGTCGGAGCCGAAGCGCGGTTGCGCGACCACGCCGGGCGAGAGGAAAAACGTCTCCGCGAAGGTGGATGCGCGGCCTGTCAGGAAGCGTTCCGCATCGACCGTTTCGGTGCCTCCAGGGATTTTCCCGAGTTCCAGCCGATCCTGTTTGAGGGACGGCTGGGTGAGGGCGGGTTCGTCATCGGATTTGACGACGGTGGGGGTGAGGCTCTCCGGGGCGGAGAGGGCGGCGGTGGTGGTAATGAGTAGTGTTTGGTAAATTTTCATAAAATGGAAACGGTGGGATGGGGACGCGGGGCGTCCGGGTTGGGGTGCGCGACGGATCGCCGCGAATGGGTTGCGCCCGGGGGGCTGGGACTTCCTGCGGCGTGACGCCGCAGCCACTTTCACATCAGCTCAACACCTTGGCGGTGGAACGGGCGGCCCTGCGGCGGGCGGGGAAAGGGGGGCAGCTCCGGCGAGGAAAGCAGGCTGAGGGAAAGGGGAGGGAAAAGGGTCTTTCAGCGCGACGAGGGTGGGCGGGAAGAGATCCTGGAAGTGCTTCGGTGAGCCGGGAGGAAGTGGGGCGTTTTGGTTCTCCTTGTCAGTCGATTTCGAGGAGGCGATCTTTACGCAGAGGCCGCAGGGTTTCTCTCCGGAAAAGGTGTCGGTGACGGCCTGTGAGAAGGAGCTTTCTTGGGAGTAGCTGACCAGCATGTTCGACCACGCATAGACCTGGAGGATCGAGTTCGGGCCGCCGATCAGGTGGAGGCAGCCAAGGAACACGAAGAGGTGGCGGAAAAGGTTATTCAAAGTATGAGATGTCGATGCACCATCTACGCCGCGCTTGTCAAATAAAGCAAGAAAGTAGCATTTTTAGTGGGAAATGGAAGCATGGAACTTGCCGAGTTCTGTATGGTTTCTCTGTTCATTGATAAGGCCGCCGCCGGCCTTGCCGAGTCAAACGATACGGCTTTTTTCGCGCCGGGGCTTGCCATGGGTCGCGGAAAGGTTGGATAGTGAGGGCGGAATTATGGAAGCGATCCGGATTGAGAATGTGCGCAAGGTCTTCGGTGGCACGGTGACCGCCCTGGACGGACTGGATCTTGAGATCCGGCCGGGGGAGCTTTTCTTCCTGCTCGGGGGATCTGGCTGCGGAAAGACGACCTTGCTGCGCTGCATCGCGGGGCTGGAGACGCCCACGGATGGGAGGATTTTCTTCGGGGAAACGGATGTCACCGCGCTCGCCCCGCACAAACGCGAGGCGGCGATGGTTTTCCAAAGCTACGCCCTCTGGCCCCACCTGACCGTCGGGCAGAACATCGCCTTCGGCCTGGAGGAGCGGAAAGTCCCGAGGGCGGAAATCAAGCGGCGGGTGGCGGAGGCTTTGGAAATGGTGCGGTTGGGAGGTTACGGCGATCGCTCCATCGATCAGATGTCCGGCGGCCAGCAGCAACGCGTGAGCCTGGCGCGGGCGCTGGTGGTGAAGCCGCGTTGCCTATTGCTCGACGAGCCGCTATCAAACCTCGACGCCCAGCTCCGCGTGGAGATGCGCCGCGAGATCCGCCGCATTGTGAAGGAAAACGGGCTTACCGGCATCTACGTGACGCACGACCAGGAAGAGGCGCTGGCGATGGCGGACCGGATGGCTGTTCTCAACGTAGGAAAAATCGCGCAGGTCGGCACCCCCGAGGAAATTTACAGGACGCCGGTGAACGCATATGTCGCGGGTTTCATCGGCGAGACGAATCTCATCGAGGGTGAGGTCATGGAGATGGATGACGGTTTCTGCTTCGTAAAGGCGAACGGCGCTACGCTCGTCGGGAAAATCACCGTTCCGGGTTGGCATGCGAAAGCGGGGGAGGCGGCCACCGTTTCCATTCGCCCTGAGGCATGGCGGCTCCACCAATCCGGCGGCGAGAACCAGATTTCCGGGAAAGTCATCGCCCGCAGCTACCTCGGGCAGCGCATTGAGTATCTCGTGGAGACCGTAATTGGCTGCCAGCAGGTTGTGGAAATGAACCCGCACCTGATCCACGAAACCGGGGATGGGGTCACGCTCCACGCCAGTCATGGGGATGTCGTGGTGTTCGGGAAATGAGGGGTTTCACCGCGGAGGCGTGGAGGCTGCAAAGGGGACTCAGCAGGACCGGGATTCCCCTTTGGGGTGAGGGTATAGATTCGTAATTTGCTGAGGCGTTTGTGCAGCAAGCAGCCAAACCCTTCTCACTCGATGAAATCCAGCGCCATCAGGAGTTCCTTGCGGTCTTTGTCCGCGAGGCTGTCGATGGGGTAGATGACCCACTCGCCGTTGATGCGGAGTGTTACGTGATCGGTGCCCGGTTCGAAGAGGGCGGAGGCGCGAACGGTGATGCCTTTGCGGTTCGTCCAATCGCGCTCCGGGATGCGCAGGCCTTTTTTCTCGTCCACGGGGTCATTCTCTTTGCCGGCCGTGGCGGTCATTTCCTTCTCCTCCTCCCGCGTTCCCGATTCCAAAGCCGAGGCCTTATCCGCATCGTGATCCCGGACATCGACGCCCGCGCCGGTGACTAGGAGCATGGCTTCGTGGCGGACGGGATTCGCGCCGAGATACATGCCCCAGCGGAAGTTGGTTTTCCCGGAGGGGCGGGCGTAGGTGCCTTTGCCCTCGGACTTGCCGTTGAGGAAAAGCTCGAAGTCGTGGCCGTTGTCGCGGACGCGGATGTGGAAGGGTTTCCCGACCATGTTGCGGGCGATGACCTTGGAGCCGCCGCCGCGGCGGTGTTTGTACGAGACATCGCCGTTGTCGTTCATGCCCAGGTGCAGCGCCCATTCGATCTCACTGTTCATCACCTGGAAGATGGAGCAGCCGTGGGGCTTGATGATGGTGAAGGTGCCGACCCACTCGTGGAACTCGCCCTTTCCCCACGAAACGCTGCTGAAAGCCTCCACCCGCGCCGCTAGCCCGCGGCTGTTACGGACGTTCTCCTCGTCTTTGAAGAGCCGGAAGACCTGCGTGTTCCTGTCCTCCTGATACCAGCGCGTCCAGTTCGGGAAATCATGGCGGTTGATCGCGCTGTGGCCGAGGGTGTGGATCTTGATCGCATTCGGGATCTTGCGGCGCGCGTCCGGGCTGTCTTTCAGGAGATCGTGGTTCACGCGGATCGTGGAGCCTTGGAAGCCGGTGGTGGTGTTCTTGCCGCGCGGCACCTTGCCGGATTTCATGACCTCGGCGAAGGTCGGGTCGCTGCCGCGAACGGTGATGAAATCCTCCGCCGTCGCGGCGCACAGGCTGGCGGCCCAGAGAAATCCCAACGCGGCCGCGATCAGGGTGGCAAGTGTGCCGTGGCTCATTGTTGGAAGATGTACTCCGGATGAGGGGGAGGCAACCCAAACTGCCATACCCAAAAGCCTTGAAGCGATCCGCCCCCCTGATAGCCATAGGAATAATGAAAACGATCTTCTCGCTCTGTCTTGCTGCACACGCCTCCGCCGGGGTGATTACTTTGCCGGATTCGAGCACGACGCTACCGGAGGGGGAGATCGTGGTCTGGTTACCGCTTTTCCAGGCTAGATGGGACGCGATGAACGATGAGATCGGCATGAAGAACGGTGGCTACGCACGGGTGCTGCGCTGCCGCTTCAACGAGAATAGCTGGGGCGAGATCGCCGCGACGGGGGAAGGCAGTTTGCTCATTGCCGTGGGCAATACGCTCGTGGGGAATTTCCAGAACCGCATCGAGGTTTGGAACGGCGCGTCCGTGATCCTCTCCAGAAACATGGGGTGGAAGATTGTTACGGATGTTGATCTCGCGCCCGAGTAGTGATTTCTTTCCCCATGAAACCCGTCACCACCCTCGCCACCTCCCGCACGCCCGACGGCGAGCCGCTCATCCTCCAGGAACACGACAGCCAGTATTTCATGAAGGTCGGCGGCGTGCAGCTCATGGGCACCAATGCCTCATCCTCCGAAAAGAAAATGGCGGATCTCGCCTGCGCGAACCTGCCGCGCGGCGCGCGCATCCTCATCGGCGGGCTGGGTTTCGGCTACACCTTGCGCCGCGTGCTGGAGCTTTGCCCGCCGGACGCCACCGTGGATGTCGCGGAGCTTTTGCAGGTGGTGGTGGATTGGAACCGCGAGTTCCTGACCGGCGTGAACGGGCTGCTCGTCGATGATCCGCGCGTCCGCGTCCACATCCGCGATGTGGCGGAGATCATTTCCCGCGCCGGAGAGAATCGCTATCATGCCATCCTGCTCGATGTGGACAACAGCCCCGATCCGCTCGTTCAGAAAGGTAACGCCAAGCTCTACGATGGGGGTGGGCTTGCCCGCACGAAAGCCGCCCTCCATCCCGGCGGCCGCGTCGTCTTCTGGTCCGCAAATCCTGATAAATCCTTCGCCCGCTCAATGGAAAAACATTTCGGAAACGTCCAGGCTATAGGAGCGAAAGCTTACCCGAAGGCGAAGCGATTTACTCACACGCTCTTCGTGGGTGAGAGAGTATGATCACTCCTCCTCCGCACCGCCGAGGGTGACGTTGATGTTGTATTCGTTCTGGAGATGGGCGTGGGCTTTGCTGGCTTGTTCGGATTTCGGGAAGCGCTTGCAGGTGAGCTGGAAGGTGCGGATGGCCTTTTCCTTTTCCTTGGCCTCCTCGTAGGTGAAGCCGATCTGTAGCGTGGCCTCGGCGGCGGCGTTGTCCACGACCTTGATCTGGTTGTAGAGGACGATGGCCTCGTTGGGTTCCTTGAGCTGGCGGTGGCAGGCCGCCATGCGGAAATGGTTGGCGGGAAAGCGGTCGATCTGGCGATAGGTGGCGATGGCTTTCTTCCAATCGGCGAGCTTTTCGTAGCAGGAGGCAATGGCCCAGAGATGGTCGTCGGCATGGTCGCCATCGATCTCGATGAGCTTGCGGTAAACTCCGATGGCCTCGTTGAATTTCCCTTCCTCCAGATCCATCCCGGCGATGTTTTTCAGGCCTGCGACGCGATCCTTGAACTCGCCGTAGATGCCGCGCGCTTCGGTGCGCTTGTCGCGTGCCTTATACCAAGCGGCCATTTTTCCGAGGAGCCCGTCGTCGCGGCCGAAGCGCTCGCCGATCTCGGTGTAGAGTTTCCAGATCTCCGCGGTGCGGCCGAGCGTGCCGTTGAGATCGGCGGCGCGGTAGAGGAGTTCCTTCTCGATGGTGGGGCGGCGCTTGGACTCGACGCGAAGTTCGTTGAGTAGCTGGTCGCCAAGGGTGAGCGCGGCGGTGCGGGTCTCCGGTTTTCCTAACAGGTGGCCGACGGTTTTCGCCGACATCCCATAGACGGCATCGAACAAGGCGTCGCCTTCGTGGGTGGTGGCGAGTGCCTTTTTTCCCTCATCGAAGCGCTGCGCGAAGAAGTGGATCTGGGCGAGTTCGCGGGAGGCCTCCTCGCATGCGGACTTGGATTTCTCGTTGCGGGCGACCTTGAAGGTGAGGTCGTTGAGGATGGATAGCTGCTCGGCCTCGTCTTTGTGGAGGCGGGCGTAGTGTAGGAGATCGAGGCGGGAGCGGATGGCGATGACGTGATCCGGATATTCCTTGATGAGGAAACGGAAGGCTTTCTGCGCGTCCTTCACCTCTCCCATGGTGCGGTAGGCATCGGCGATGCAGTAGGCGGCGATCACAGCCTCCTCGGACTCCGGCCAGTAGTCGATGACGGATTGGAAACCTTCGCGCAATGCGGTCTTGGGTTTCTTGAGGTGCATCATGGAGTGACTCCACATGAGCTGCGCGTAGGGTGCGCCGGGGCTTTTCTCGTAGAGAGTGAGGAATTTCTCATACTCGGCGAGGGAGGTTTTGAAAGCGCCGCCGGTGTAATGTTTCTCCGCGATGCGCATCTGGTAGCGCTCGACCTCCTTCATTTTCTCGAAGGTGCCGACGGGGATTTGTTCGAGAGGGGAGAGGGCGTGGGAGCAGGGTGCCGCGAGAAATAGCAGGCAAACGGCAAGCAGAGAGGTGAGGTGGCGGTTCATGATTTTTGGGGCTATGCCACAAGATCAGCCGCTCTTCGGTGGCATCAAGACGGTAATGCTATTTTTCGTTTATTCGAGTTTCATTCAATCATGAAATGAGCAGATTTAAAGGTGAATCTGCATCCTTCATTACGTCGGAGGCATCGTTGAGCGTCGTGTCGGTGTTATCGCTCACGCTCGCTGTGACCTTCTGACAGGTGCCGACTGTGCCCGGCATTTGCTCTCTGCGCGGCCTGTTTCAGTGCTCGTCGGCAGGATCGTCGCCTTCGACCAGCTTCTTGAAACCGGCCTGCGCTTTGCGGCCTTCCTCGATTTGTTCCGCCGTCATCCGGGACTCCAGCTCCTTCAGCATGCCTTTGGCGTCCTCATGGCCGAGTTCTTCGGTCGCCTTGAGCAGAGCCCAGGCCATGGGCAGGTTCTTCGGCGTCCCAAGACCCAGTTGATGAAGCCGGGCCAGGGCAAGCGCGGCCTGGGGATGACCGGTGTTCGCAGCATGGGTATAGAGACGTCCGGCTTGATTGTAATCCCGGGGCACGCCGATGCCCCGTTCATTGAGGTTGGCCAGGTTGTATGAGGCCACGATGAAGCCGCCGGCCGAGGCGCGGCCAATCCATGCGGCGGCGGCAACGGGATCACGGACTCCGGCCCGGTCGGAGAGATAGATTTCCCCCACCTCGTTCTGGATTTTGACGAGGCCGGCGTTGGCTGCGGCAATCAGGAAATTGAAACCCTCGAGTTTCTTAGACCGATCATCCTCAGCCAGCAACATCCGGCCGGCACCAACGTAGCCGTAGGCATCGCCTGCCTTGCCGCCTTTCTTGAACCAGTCGAGGGCCGTTTTAGTGTCTTGCTGTGCATCGCCCCTGGCTTTGAGAAGATAGTCCGCCAGCTTGACCATACATCCCGCCTGACCTTTTTCCGCTCCGCTCCGAAATTGTTCCAAAGCGGCCTGTTCATTTTTCTTCCAGGTCTCCTCGTAATTGCCGAGCACCAGGTAGGCGGCGGGATTTCCCAACTCGCTGGCCTTTGTCAGCCATACGCGTCCAAGCTTTTCATCGCGGACTGATTCGTCTCCCATCAGCAGACGACTAGCGGCAGCGATCATGGCATCGGTGTCCCCGAGCGCGCAGGCCTTCAGAAACTGTTCGATCGCGGCAGACGGATCACGCTGGTCCCGGTATCCGAAATCGCCGTCCAGCAGTCGGCCGAGCAGGATCATGGACTTGGTGTCGCCTTTTTCTGTAGCGTTGCCCAGATAATGGAGCGCTTGCTTGTAGTCCGGTTCGCCGCCAAACCAGCCCAGCAGCAGGCCCTCGCCCAGCAAGCGGCTCGCCAAACCGGTATCGTCACCGTAAAGCAATCCTCCCAGCAGCGATCGAGCTTCCTTGCGGGCCTTTTCATCGCCCGCCGCCACCAGTAACCGGATCACGCGCTCGACGGCCATCGTGTTGCCGGACTTCACCGCTTTCCGATAAGAGTCCACCGCTTGTTCGCGAGACGGCTCCAGCCCACGGCCCAACTCGTAGCCGAGTCCCAACAGCAAGAACGCCTCCGGATTGCCTTTTTGAGCCAGCCGCCGGGCCAGTTTCATGGCCTTTACATCCTCACCCTTGTTGAAGGCATCGATCGCCGCCAGCACCGGACTGCCCGCTGCCGCCAGTGGGATTTCCAGTTCGCCAACTGCCGGTGCGACCGTAGCTGCGTGCATGATGGAGGCTGCCAGCATCGGAAACAGAACTAAAGGAATGTGCATGGCAGATAGGTTAGGACTGACATTTGGCCTGGCAAGGGGGACTTCGATAATTGAGGTGCCAGAGTATCCCGCAGTGGACACAAAGCTTGCGGAACTATCCCCAATGGCGAGGCCGGGTTGCCTCACAAATCGCCATCGGAGAAGCCGCCCTGCCTGGCCGGATTCGCCCGTATCCAAAGCCAATCGGGGATCGTTTGTGAACACGATGGGCGTAGCAAAACCGCAATCGCAAGCCTCCCTCATCCATCTGGATTTTGGGATGGTGGTGCATGCAGTTTCCTCGCTTTGCCGGTGGACAGGCCGTACCGCCGCTTTTATGCCGGTAGGTAGTCCTGAGCCTTTCCACGGACGACAACGTAAACAAACCCCACAACACACCATGAGACCACGCTTCATTACCAAATCCTCCCTCCTCCTGCTGGCCTGCGCGGCCTGCGTCAGCCAAGCGCATGCTGCTGGCGACGCCGCCGCGACTTCGGGATACCTGACCATCCAACCCAACGCGGGTAACACCGGTTACGTTTACACCTTCTCCTGGGTCGCCCCGGATACGGACAACGACGCTTCCGGCACGACTTACACGGACACCCGTTTTTTACAGCCGTTCGGGTCCGGCAATGGCAGCATCGACGATGTCAACACCGGCATCGCCGGGGGCAACTACTTAGCGCCAGGCGGCCAGTTAGTCAGGTATGCCTGGGGCATGTCTACGCCTGGTGACGAAACCGTGCCGACGAACACCGAAACCGTGGTGCAGTGGCAGGACCCGATGACCTATGATGTCGGTGTTATCGGCCCCTCGGTCGCGAATCCGAGGTTCGATGGCCTCGGTAACTATACCAACTTGGAAACGTTCATTGTCGGCTCGGGTATCCAGGGCGTCATCGGCGTCTTCAGCACCAATCCTAACGGCACCGGCGCGGTGACCGGCACCGGCGTCGGCTTTGGAGTCGACTCCGATGGCCCCAGCGGCCTCCTTGCCCATACCGATGACTTCAGCCCGATGCTGACCGGCTACTCCCACATCCTGGACGCGACCCCAACCAATCCCTACTCGAATACCGGCTACGTGCGTGTCGAAGTCCCGTATCCGACGAGCGGTGCCGACTTCACCACGCGCTTCAACCCCGGCACCTATACCGATAATGCTGCGATCGAAGTGTTCGTTACCACGAACCCCGAGGGCACATACAACGCCAAGCTTGCCCTCGCTGGCGACATGGACAGTGATTTTGACATCGATAACGCCGATATCGGCGTAATCACCGGTAATTTCACCGGTTCGGTGGCTGCGGGTGGCAAATTCTATGCCACCGGCGACCTGACGGCCGATGGTGATGTGGACAACGCCGACATTGGAATCGTAACCGGTGGCTTCACCGGCTCGCTCGCGGGCAACCTGACCCCAACCGTCGGTGTCCCCGATCTGAAATATAACCCCAGCACGGGAAACATAACTGTTGATACCGAAGGGCTGGCCATCACTTCGTTCCAATTAGAAAACTACGCTACAGGAACCTTCAATTTCGCCAACTACAACAGCCCCGAAAACTCCTCCGCGAACCTCTTTGGCTTTACCTACGAGCAGGTGAGTGGCAATGTGATCGGCGACTCGGACGGATTGAATGTCGGCTTCACCGGTATGCACGACTTCGGCAACATCCTACCGACGGGTCTTACCCAGCAACAACTGGAAGCCTACCTTCAAACCGCGTTCTGGGGCACCTTCGGCGCGGGTTCCGGCGAATTCGATCTCGTGGTCATTCCCGAGCCCGGAGCGGCCCTGCTCGGCGGCCTGAGTTTGCTGACACTGCTACGCCGTCGCCGTAACTGATCCGGGACCGGCTGGCTGATATTTATCAACCCAGCGGCGGAGTCCTCCTTTGCCGCTGGTTTTTTGGTAAGTCCAGTAACAAAAGACCGCGCGAATTTCCGGACACGGACGGAAGGTACGAGTGATGATCGTGAAATGAACCGTAGCCCATCCATGCAATGCCAGAGCCGCTCCTTACTGGCGGGGCTGGCGCTGGGTGCGTGTCTTACCGCCGCGTCCCGCGCCGGGGTCACGGTGGGCCTCCATTTCGTCGAAGGAGCGGCTGAGCGGATGGATTTCATGCCGATACCCGTTCCCTACTTTCCGGAAGTGGATCATCTCATCGAGCCTTGGCAGATGACGAATCCGGCGAATCAGTTCGTATTGGATGGAGCCTTCGCAGGCAAGACCGAGGCGGATGTTCGGGCGGCCGTGGTGGCCTCGGTCAAGGAACGTTACCACTCTATTCCGACGCCGCAGGGCTACGTGCTCGATATCGATTTTCAGGTCGGCGAGGTCAGTGGCCCAGGAACCGTCAACGTCATTATCGGCAAATACAAGTTGTCAGGAACGTGGTTCGGTTTCACCAAGGATGGCGGCGGTCTTGGTGCGGAAGCCAATGGCGAGAACAACTCGGCCGTCTCCGTTGACCGCATTGATTCCCAGTTGCAGGTCGATTTCATCCACTTCGAGGATGCCATCAACGCGATCGCCAACGTCGTGACCCACGAAGTCGCACATCTTTTCGATCTCAAACACGTCTGGGCCGCAGCCCGCGCGGATCTGGGATGGCAGCCATCGGATCCGGTGGTGACCCATCCGTTCGACGTGATGGCGACCGCGTCTTCCGGCCTGCCGGAGGAGGGATGGTTGGAGAAGAATATCTTCACCAGCGTGCCAGGCACGCAAGCCGGCGGCGTCTCGTCGGTGGATCGCCTGATCCAGACGGTCGGCCTGAAATGGACCGACTCCCCATTGACCATCGCCCGCAATGGTGCGGCCTTCGAACTCAGATGGCCCAGCAGGCCGGGCAAGGTCTATGACTTGGTCAGCAGCACGGATCTTTCCACACCACCCTCTTCGTGGGAGATTTACGACCCGGATGGGCCTGGCGGCGTGCCGCCTCACGCGAACCTGCCTCCTTCCGGCACCGGCATCAATGCCCTCAGCGTTTCCGCGCCCGACTCCCGCCGTTTCTTTGCAGTGGGGGAAAAAGCCAGTCCTTGAAGACTGCGACAGCACCCTGTTTATCCCCTCTCGACAACCATTCCGAAAGATATAAGTTTCGTGCCTCGTGCCGCTGCAGTTATTATCACACGCCGAGCAGGTCGCCGCGCATCTGCGTGGTGAGCTGCTGAGGAGCCGCTGGAGCGGGGTGATGCCGGGGATCCTGACCTTGGGTAAAGAACTCGGAGTGAACCACAATACGATCGATGCTGCGCTGCAGTTGCTTGAGCAGGAGAAGCTGCTGGAAACGCAGGGTCGCGGCAAGCCGCGGCGGATCGTGCCGCAAACGGGCGGGGTGCGGCGCGCGCTGCGGGTGAGGATCCTGCTTTTCGAGCCAGCCGACCGAGTGGTGAGCTATAACGTTGAACTGCTACACCACCTGAACGATGCGGGGCATGTCGCCGCCTTTGCTAGGAAAACCCAGATGGACCTCGGCATGAACGTGAAACGGATCGCACGCTATGTGGAGGAGAGCGAATTTGATGCCTGGGTGGTCTGTGCCGCGAACCGCGATGTGCTGGAGTGGTTTGCGGAGCAGTCGTTTCCGACCTTCGCAATGTTTGGTCGGATGTCCGGGCTGCCGGTGGCGGGGATGTCGCCGCGGAAAGCTCTGTCGCTGGCCATGGGGCTGCGGCGCTTGGTGGCACTCGGTCACCGCAAGATCGTGATGATGACGCGCGGCGTGGGCAAATTCGCAAATCCCAGCTTGCATGAGCAAGGGTTTCTCGATGAATTGAAGGCCATGGGCATCACCCCAGGTGCCTACCATCTTCCGGACTGGGAGGACACTCACAAGGATTTCCACCGTTGTCTGGATTCGCTGTTCCGGCTGACTCCACCCACCGCACTGATTGTCTGCGAGCCCGCGATTTTTATCGCCGCGCAGCAGCATCTCGCGCACCGGGGCATTCTCGCGCCGAGGGACGTGTCGCTGATGTGCGACGATCCCTGCCACGTGTTCGATTGGTGCGAGCAGACTATCGCGCACATCAAGTGGGATGAGCGGCCGATCCTGCATCGCGTGGTTAGATGGGCCGACAACGTGGCTCACGGCAGAACGGACCGCCGCCAGAGCCGCTGCAAAAGCGTTTTCGTCGACGGGGGAACGATCGGGCCTGTGACGGGATGATATCATACCCGAGAGCGACGCTAACAGCCATAGCCTTCGTTTTGTTGTTTGCGGGAAAGTTCTTAGAATTCAGCGCATGTGCGTGTCGGAAACACGGAAGCCGCCCGCCCATTTGAAAAGGTTGAGAGAGACAAAACAGGGGTGGTTTTGATGATGTTTGAGTTCATTTTGTTTCATTCTTTCGTGCTTTCGAGCCACTTGTTGTATTCGGAATGGGCGTAGTGGATGATGTTGACGCCGAGCTGGTAGCAGGATTCCCAGATCTCGCGTGGGACGCCGGAATGGCCGTCGGCCCAAGCGTCGCCGATATCGCCGGGATGGTAATACACGGCAAGCCGCCCGTCCACCACCCAGCCGAGCGCGTTGGAGCGGCCGTGCGGGGCGACGATGGGAAGCCGGGGCAACGGATAGGGGATCCGGTGGATGGGGTGGTCGAGGTAAACGTTGATCGGCTCCACGGTGGGCAGGACTCGTTTCATCATCCCGACGAACTGCCCCTCCCAGCCCGAGCTGCCGCCGTTGTCGCCGAAGAGCATGCCGTGGTGGTCGAGCAGGTAGGTGCGGAGGATCTTGATTTCGGAGTCGCTGACGTTAATGCCGCGTTGACCCGTCATGTAAAGCATGGGCGGGCTTTTGCGGGCGGGAAAGGCCTTGAGTCGGGCAATCTCCATCGGTTCCGGTCGGTCGCTGGTGGGCTGGCCGAGGCGGACGCTGTATTCGGTGAGGAGATTGAGGTCGGAGCCGCGCGACATGTCCTGATCCCAATCGCCGCCCTCATATTTCAGCCGGATGAAACGCACCTTGCCGCGCGTGGTGCCCGCCGAGTAGCCCGCTCCGTCGCCTTTGCCCTGGCCGATCTTGTAGAGGTGCTCGGTGACCTCGAGGACGTTGAGCTTCACGTCGTCGATGGGCGGCGGATTGAAGAGCACGCTGCTGTAAGGGTTGATTACATACTTTTTCTTGATGACTTTCTGAATCTGCACGACCTGGCGGAGTTGCTTCTGCTCGCCGCCGCCGAGCGGTGCCTCATACACGGCGCAGCCGGTCATGCGGGTGAGCACCATCGAGATGAGACCGAAGAGCAGGGTGTAGGTGAGGAGGGTGAAGGCGGATTGGCGGAGGTGCGGGTTCTTCTTTCCGAAATACCATGCGGCGAGCCTGCGCGGATCCCAGCTGCGCCTGCGGACATTGGCCGAGGCCATCCGTTTCGTCTCTCGGTCGATCCACCAGACGGCCCATGCCAGGCCGATGAAAAACGCACCGAAGGCACCCGCGGTGTTGAGAGAGGAGGAAAGGGAGTAGGCGGAGAAAACGAGCGGGAGATGGGCGATGAACTGCCACGCGGGGATGTAGGTCACGCTGAGGACGGCGCGATGGCGGATGACGGACGCTGGGGAGGTATTGATGCTTTCCGTGCCAATGCCGCCCGGTTGCAGCAGGCTGCGTAACCGAAAGCTACAGCAGGCTGTAGCAGTCCAAGGGCTTGTACGACGGATCCAGTAGATGCAGGCCGGCGCGGCGGAAAGGAAGGCCAGGGCATGGAACCAGGGTGGAAACCGGAACCAGACCTGGGCGTCCAGCCAGACGAGGCACCACAGCGCCGCGAAGATTCCGGTGAGCGCGTCCGGCTGGCGGACGCGTTTCCGGAAGACCTCCCAGTGCCGACGGGCATCCATCATTCCAGATCCTTGAGGAAATCATCCCCCTTGTTTTCGAGCGGATTCGTGTTGGGCGGAGCGGACAGTTCCTCTCCTACGCCGAGCTTCGATAGCGGATCGGGCGCGGGCTCGGCGGCGGGTTCGGCAGGTTGCGGGGTTTCCACGGGGGCTTCTGTAGGAGCGGGTTTCTCCGCTACGGGAGCCGGTTTCTCCTCGCCGCCCATGAAATAGGGGATGGCGGTGAAAAGCAGGATGCCGCCCGCGACTATCGTGGACGAAAGCACAAGGGAGCGGAACAGTCCGCTTTGCGCGACGACACCAAGCATTTCCTGCGGACTCTTGCCTTTGAGTTCGCGCAGGAACGCCTGGATCTCGCCGACGGTGGCGCGGGAGTTGTCCCTCAGCTCACGGAGGTCGGCCTTGCTGCTGGCCATGTTGGTGCGGGTTTCGGTGGGTTTGCTTTTCATCGTTGGGCGGGTTGTTCCTCGGGTTCGAGGATGTGGATCAGGTCGCCGCCGGCCTCGCTGATGGCGGCGATCACGGGTTCGAAGACCTTGGCTTTCGCGTCGCGGTCCACTTTCAGGAAGACGTGGCGCTGTCCGGCGGGGGCTTCTCCGAGAACGGTGGAGAGCCTGGCCGCGAGTTCCTCCGGGGAAATTTCCTTGCCGTCGAGGTAGGTCTTGGAGCCGGTGTCGATGGCGACGCTGGCGAGCGCGGCGGGAGCCATCTCCAGCTTGTCCTCGCGGGCGGGCTGCCACTGGATGTGGCTGTCATCCTGCGCGCGGGCGAGGATGACGAAGAAGATGAGCAGCAGGAAAGCGATGTCGCCCATTGCGAAGGAGGGCACCGAGGCAGTGAGTTTCTTGCGTTGGATCTTCATTCCACAGGGATGGTTCGTTCGCTCTCGATCTCAAGGGTGAGGATGCCGCCCGCGCTGTCGATGGCGCGGGAGACGCCGATCCAGGCGGGGTAGGGGGTGTCGGGCGCAGCTTTTCACCACCACGATCCGATCCTGCTCGCGGGTCTTCGTTTTCAGCTCGGCGGCGATGCGGCGGGTGAACTCCGGGAGCTGCAAGGGGCTGCCGTTCAGCACGATGCTGGAGGGCGTGATCGAGACCTCTAGGTTCTTGCTCTGCTCGCGCTCCTCGGATTTCTCCTCGGTCTTCGGCAAGGCCTGCGACATGCCCGTCTCCGGCTGCACGGCGGCGCAGACCAGGAAAAAGATGATCAGCGTGAACGCGATGTCGGAGCTCGCGCAGGCGGGCGGATCGATCAGCAGTTTTCCGCGCTTCAGCCTCATGGTTCACCTTTTTCTAAAGTCAGGCGGAGGGTGACGACCTCGATGAGCTCCGCTGCCGAGGATTCCACCTGTAGGACGAAGTCGTTGATGATGCCGGTGAAATAGTTGAACGCCATGTAGGCCGGGATGCCGACCACGAGGCCGAAGGCGGTGGTGAGCAGTGCGACGCGGATCCCGGAGGCGGCGGCCTGGACGATGTTCTGTTGGCCGATGTTCGCCTCGATGTCACCGAAGGCGACGATCATGCCCTGCACCGTGCCGAGGAAGCCAAGCATGGGCGCGACCGAGGCGATAGTCGCAAGGATGGGTAGGTGTTTTTCCAAGGCGGCGACGATGTTCACGCCGTAGTTCTCCATGCTCTTGATGACCTGCTGTTCCATCTGCGCGGGGTCGTAGTTGAGCCGCCGCAGGACGAGGTATTTGCGCAGCCCGTTGGAAAGCACGGCTGGCACGGGGCCGCGGGCGGCGTCGCAGAGTTCGAGCGATTCCTCGACCTTGTCCTCGGAAAGCAGCGCGATGACCTTTTCCCGCAGCGCCCCGGCATCCGTTTCCAGAAGCCTGAGGCTGCGGTAACGCTCGATGATCACGGCGATGGCGAGGATCAACAGCGCGAGGATGGGCCACATGAAAACGCCACCTTCGAGCAGGATTTTAAGCGCGCCGCTGTCGAAGAATCCGGCGGCGAGGGTGGATGGGAAGGGGAGGTTCATGGGTGTTTGATGGCACAGGATGAAAGGGATACGGGGGCAGGTGAAGCGGGAATTTCAAAAGGGTTGGGATTGATCGAACAAAGTAGTGAAATTAAGCGAACCGCCAACAAAGACTTCGCAGGGTTACTTGACATAGGGTAAGGAATGAATTAATATTCCTTACATGATCCGATCTACCCTTACCAGCAAGAACCAGACCACCGTGCCCAAGGCGGTGATGGCGGCTTTGAAACTGAAGCCTTCGGATCAGCTCGTTTACGAAATCGGAGCGGACGGGCGGGTCGTTCTGACTGCGAAGACCGAGACCTTCGCGAGTGTGGCTGCCGGTCTTCCTGAAAAACCGAAGCGGAAGCCCGTCCCGACCATCGGGGATATGGACAGGGCGATCAAGGAGATGGCCGCGAAACGTTACTCCCGGAGCGCTTCATGATCGCGCTCGACACCAACATACTCGTCCGTTTTTTCGCGAAGGATGACGAAGCGCAGTTGCGTAAAGTCCACGCTTTGCTCGGGCTGGAAGACACCGCTTTCTTCATCTGTGATCTTGTTCTCGTGGAAACCCATTGGGTGCTGAGGAGCATCTATGAATGGACATGCGCGGAGGTGGCCGACGCGTTTTTCAGGCTGACTTCGATCCATAATCTTGAGTTTGAAAACGAAGCCCATCTCCGGCTTGCGCTCAACGCCCTTCAGGAAGGCGCGGATCTTGCGGACGAGCTGATCGTGCGGGCAAGTCGTGAGCGCGGTGCTGAATCCTTTGCCACTTTCGACAAGGGAATCATCAGGCGTCAGGGGGGCTTCGCGGCGTCACCTTGACCCATCAATCCAAATTCGCCTCTCGTTCGAACTGGGCGAGGAGTTCTGGGAGGGCGAGGCGGCCGCGGGAGTATTTCGCAGCGTCGGATTCGGGGAAGTCCCAGCGGCAGCGGTTGTAGCGGCGGAAGGCGGCAGGGATGTCCTTGCCGGTGCGGTAGCTTTCGCCGGCCCAGAAGAGGGCTTGGGCGGTGAGTTCGTTTTCGGGGTAGGTTTTCACGAAGGCGTCAAAGGCCAGCCCCGCCTTGGCGAATTCCTCCAGCTTGTAATGGCATTGGCCGATGCGGAAGGCCATCTTCGGTGCCCATTCGTGGTTGGGGAAACGCTCGGTGAATTTCGCGCCGACCGAGGCCGCGACGGCGTATTCTTCCTTCGCGTAGAAGTGCTCGTTGATGCGGAGCATGACGTTGGCGATGAGCGGGCTTTTCGGGTAGGTGGCGGCGAGGGTCACGTAGGCTTCGAGCGCCTCGTCGAGTTCACCGGCCTGCTCGTGGCATTGGCCGAGCTTGTATTGCGCGTCGGGCGCGAGGTTGTGCGCGGGGTGGTTAGTGACGATGGAGCGGTAGGCGGCGATGGCCTCGTCCCAGGCCGCCATTTCCTGCGCGAACTGGCCGAGCAGATAGGCGACGCGCGGCGCGTGTTTTGGATCCGGATAATCCTCCCGCAACTCGCGCAGCACCCGCCGCCCGGCCTTGAGGTTGTCCGCAGCCTCGGCTTCGTTTTTCAGCGCGCGATGCCCCTTGAAGAGCTCGAAGTGGCTCTCCGCGATGTGGAATTGGGTGCGGATCGCGAGTTCCTCGTTTTTGAAGACCTTGCTGAAAGCGGCCATCTCGCCATCGGTTCCGAGCGCGACCGGGATTTTCCGCTCGATGATGGTCAGGCCGTCCGGGGTCTGCGAAACGTTGTCGAGATAGCCGACGGTGATCACATCGCCGAAATCGCATTCGATCTCGCCCTTGGAATTTCCGGGTGTCGGCTTGGAGTTGGCGACCAATGGGAACGAGGCACTGAAAATGCCGCTGTGGCTCAGGGTTTCCTCGAGTTCGACCGTCTCGTCCTCGCCTGAGGCCGTCATGATACGGACGAGCGCCTTGTCGCGGTTCGGGGAAACGTCGAGATCCGGGTCTTCGAGAAGCAGGTAAATCTTGGTGCCGACGTGGGCGATTTCTGCATCCTCCACATAATCCGGATTCGTGATGCGCAGGGTGGCGGCGGAGGAAAGGGAGGCCTTCGATGTGAGATCGGCGCCGCGCGATTCATCCCGGTAGCTGGCGGTGAAAACGTCGTTGCCGAGGGCGCTCAGGGCGAAGCCGCCGGTTGCCGCATCGGATTCCCCCGCCATTACGGCGGGCGTAGTAGCATCGCCGAGCAGGAGCGGGATCTGGCCGACGAAGCGGCCTTCGAACAGCGCCGGGTTGCTTGCCGAGTCGAGCATCTCGTCCGCTGGGGCGTAGGCGCGGGAAAGCTTGCACTCGATCATCGCGGTTGTTCCCTGAGTGGTCGTCACCGCCACCGTCACGGTGCTGCGGGAATCCTTCGCCTGGTCGGGATCGATCACCTCCACCGTCAGCGGCATGCGGTATTCGATTTTCCCGACATGATCGGCGGGCGTGTTCCCGGCGGCGGGAAGAATGCGCGGCGCACCGGCCACTGGTGTTTCACTTTCCAAAATCCTCACCAGCCCATCGGTGGGTGTGTTCAGGTAAACGACAGCCTCGCGATCCGACGCGTGGCCGGGGAACGTGTTCTGAGTGTCCCGGTAGCGCAGGTAAACCTTGTCGCCCGCTTTCACCACCAGCTTGTCGCCGTCCGCTTCGGCGGCGGTATCGATTTCCGCGAGAAACACCCCGGTCGATGGGCCGGACTCGGTGGCGAGGACATTGAAAGGCGCATCTCCGTTGAGTTGCACCGTGACCTCCACGGCGTCGCGCCCGTTGCTAATATCGAGATCGAAATCCACCACCTCCGCGACGATGCGCTCGCCGGGTTCGATGCGCAGGAGTTCCTTGCGCGCGCCCTGCACGGTGCCTCCGCCGGTTCTCGTGAAATCGTAGGAGATCGGGGTGATTGTGCCGTTGTGGTAGGTGGCGGTCAGCGATTTCTCAAGCAGGCGGTTGGGTTGGATGCCGCCCGCGGTGAGTTCATCGAGGTAGGCGACTTTCACCGTGTCGCCGGGCGCGAGTTCGAGGATGTCGTTTTCTGCGAGTTCGAGGACGTTCTCGACAGGTGGGATGTGCTTCACGTCGCCACCGGAGATTTCCACATTGCTGACGGCGATGGCTTCGCCGCGGTATTCGAGAAACTGGAAATCCACATGGCGCACCTCACGCACCGCCGTTTTCAAGATCCAACGGTTCTCTTCCTTGGTGATTTCTCCGATCTCCGGCTTCTCGAATTTCGGGATTCCGGGCGGGATTATGAAATCAGCGGCGGCGAAGGGCAGCATCCTGACCTCGGCGGCGTTCGGGTTCGCGCGTGCCCGCAGAACCTCCGCCGATTTTTCTTTCGGCATGGCGATGGAAAATACCGTGAGCTGATGGATGCCGCGGCTCGCGAACACATCTATTGTGCGCCCGCCCTCGCCGAGTGGCATGATGAGGCGTCCATCGAGCATGATCGCGGTGGTGCGTCCGGAAACTCCGATCCGCATCGCACCGTCACGCTCCTGCACCAAGGGGCCCTGCCAGATCAGGAAATGGGCGTCCTCTCCTTCCTCGGGGGCTTCCCATGAAAGCGTCTCCACCGCCGTTTTTGCGGTCGGCTCGATCTTTTTCGCGGCCTCGACGATCTCGGCCCATTGGTAGGTTTCGCGGAGATCCTTCACCGGGATTTTGTAAGTCCGGAGTTGCATCCCCTCGTCCGGAAACTCGATGCGCGGCACTTCCGGCACGGCAGGGAACTCCGCGAGATCGAACCACAGCCTGCCGTCATGGCTGCCGCGCACGCGCATGCGGACGGGCGCCTGGTTCTCCGCATCGGGCGAGGTCAGCGTCACGGTCTCCACTTTCCGCAGTTCCTTCATGTCCACGGAAAGCGACTTGGGCGCCGCTCCATCCGGTTCGCTGCGCCATGCGGTGGCGGGGTCGTGGTCGATGGCCAGCAGCGGGCTATGATCCAGCGCGGAGTCGGAAGCCTTCGCGCCCGCCGGAAGCTCGCCGGTGCGGACGGTGCCTTGGAAAACGCCGCCGTGGCTGGACGTTTCCGTGATCTCGATCCTGACCTCGTCGCCGCTCGATGCGGTGAGACGGACGCCGACCTTGTCGGGCGCGGGCGTGAGGTCGCGGTCGCCGTCCTTGACCTGGATGTAGATCAGGTTGCCGGGTTTCACCTGATCGCCGGGACGTATCGCAGCGCGGGGCAACGGCTCCTCGTCCTCATCCTCGATCTCCTGTTTCAGCGTGTCGGTGAACGACTCATCGAGCTTGTCCACGATCTCGCCGCTCGCGACCTCGAGCGAGGCGTCGGAGGCGATGCGCAGGCGGGTGTTGCCGAGAAACTCGAACTGGAACTGCTTTTTGAAATCCTCCGGGTAATCGACGATGATCACGTCGCCGCCGGTGACCTGCAGGACGCCGTCGCCGGGTTTCGCCACGCCGAGTTCGGTGGGGATTTCGGTGAGGAAAATGCCTTTGCCCGCGCCGCCACTGGAGAGGAAGGCGTTTTCGATGTCGTTGCCCGGCTCGGTGCGGACTTCGACCGGGATGCGCGTGTCGCCGCGGCTGATGCCGAGATCAGGATCCTGCACGACGATGGGCAGGGCGTTGCCGGGAGTCTGCCACTGCTTCGATTCCTGGCCGAGTCGGCCGACCGTGCGCAGCGTTTCCAATTGGGTTAGAAACCGCTGCTCGATGCCATAGACCTCGGCGAGGTTGTAGAGCGTCTCGTTGGCGAGTTCAGCATCGGGCGCGTTTTCGAGGACGGAAAGGAAGATGCGGCGTGCGCCTTCGTTATCGTCCTGGCGGAGGGCGAGGACACCTAACAGGAAGTTGGCGCGGATCGCGACCGCAGGCACCGGGTTTTCCGCGAGGTCGGTGAAGATCTCGGTGGCCTGGTCATAAACCTTTTGCGCCATGTAGGTTTCGCCGATGCCAAACCTCGCCTCCTGCGCCTCCGGCTGATCCTTGTGGATGTTCAGCACGGTGGTGAACTCAGCGCGCGCGATATCGAATTGGCTGGCGCGTTGGTAATTCCGGGCGAGCAAAAGCTGGATGCGCGCCTTGTCGCGGGCATCGACGTTTTCCGCCTCGCCGAATTTCATCAGCCAACCGCGCAGGATGTCCTCCGCCCGCGTGTGATCCTCCGGCGTGCCTTGTGCCGATGTGCGTTTCGGCGGCGAATAGCAGCAGCTCGACGGGTAGTTCGGCGCGGTGGGTGTCGAACAAGCCCTTGTTCGCGTAGTAGGCTTCTTCGGCGAGTTCCGTCTCGCCGAGCCTGAGGTGCAGGACGATCTGGAGCAGCGGCGCGATGGGGCTATCGGCGGGGATGTCCGCGCTGAGGCTGCCCATTTTTCCGTAGGCCTGGCGGAGCAGCGTGCGCGCGTCCGCCATTTCCTTTTCGCCGACGGAGCGGATGGAATGGAGGAGGCCGTTGAGGATCGCGGCGGCGAGCGTGTAGTCCTCGCGAGCCATCGCGGCCTGCGCGAAAGGGTAGAGGCGCGTCCATGACTCGTGGTGGGCGTCTGCCATCAGGATCAACTTCTGGGTTTCTAACAGGCGGGCGAGATCGCGCTTTTCCGGGGAAATGAGTAGCATCCCGGCCTCGGCGCTGAGCCGTCCCAGTTCGAGATCGCGGATTATGCGGAACACGCGGGCTTTCGCTTCGTCCGGCATCTCCTTGGAATTTCGCGCGGCCTCCAGCCAACCCCGCGCCGGCCACTCGCCCATGCCGGATGATTGGAAAGGATTTTTCCCGTCGCGCTCACGAGAGTCGGTGAGGATTTTGTCCATCGCCGCGTAGTTGCCGGATTTGAAATCGAGGTTCGCGATCTCCGCCGCGTAAACGCCCTGATGATCCGTGGCCGCCTCGTAACGTTTCATCAGGAAAGACCGCGCCTCGGCGGGTGCCATCGTGCCCGCCACTTTCAGCGCGCAGGAAACGGCATCCCGGTTCGACGAATCGAGATCCATGCGCGAGCGCCACCACGCGGCGGCCTCCGATTTCATGCCAAGCTCCGAAAGCACATCGCCGATGCGGGGTGATTGATAAAGAGGCGAGTCGCTGATCTTCGATGCCTCGGCGATCCACGGCAGCGCCTTACGGATCAGGGGCTCATCCTTCGTTTCGCAGAGGCGCAGCCAAGTGTCGGGATGCGTTGGGGAAGGGGGCAACGAGAGTACGTGCCGGGCGGCGGCAAGCTGCATTTCCTTGGCTGTCAGGAAGGAGGCTTCGAGCCAGCGCTCCGCCGCTTCCAGATCCTTGGGGAACTCCTTGCACAGCGTCGCGTAATGTTGAGCGGAAACCTCCTTGGATTTCCCGCCGAGATGGTGGCGAAAGACGTAAGCAAGCCGCGCAAGCAGATGGCGGCGAATTTCCGGAGGCCATTGCTTTCCTAATAGCTCTTTGCAGGCCTGGCCCGATTTCCCGCCGTCCTCGCGGGTCTGACGCCATGCCCTTGCCACGGCATCGTTCTGGTAATCCCGCTTCGCGTTCTGCCACTCGCGGTTGCGATCCTTGTCGGCCGGAGCCGGGTTCCAGACCCGATCCTGAAAGCCCGCGAGATGCGGGAAAGCCTTTGCACTCGAAACCACCGCTTTCAGATCTTCGCGGAAGGCCTCCATGGTCGGGGCGGAGTCGTAGAGGAATTTCACGATCTCCTCCGTGAAACCATCCTCGGCGGGCGATTCGGCGAGGAAACGGCGGGACGCTTCCCTGGCTTTCGCGGTGTCCTTCATGCGGTCGCGGTAGACATCGAGCGCCAGCAGCGCGCGGAGTCTCGCGGCACCGGCAGGATTTTTCGCCAACGCGTCGGCCAGTCCCTTCGCAGCGAGCGCATGGTTCTCCCCGCACCAACCGACGTAGGCGCGGGCGATGTCGCGGATGCTCGCATCATGCGGCATCACATCTGCGGCGATCGCCAAGGCGCGGGCCGTGTCACCGGCCTCGACGGCGGCTTGCGCGGAGCGGGCGAGGGGATCGTAGCGGTCGTCCTTGCGCGGATAGGCGGCGAGGTAACGGCGTGCCTCCGCCTCAATCTCCGCCGGGTTGGCTTTCGCGGCGAACATCGCCTCGATGAGAAAACGGTGTGCTTCGGAATCGCCTTCGCTGAGGGATTTGCGGAAAGAGCCGACGGCGTTCGAATGCTGTCCGAGCTGGCTTTCGAAACGGCCTTGCAGGAACGCGATCCGTCGCACGGTTCGGGCGTCGATTTGCCCGCCACGGCTGGTGATCGCCTTCGCGATTTGCAAGCCCTCCGTCCCTTTCTCGCATCGCAGGGCGGACTGCATGCCTTGGATGGCGATACCTGTTAGAGCGGTGCCGGGAGGTAGCTTCGCGACCATCTCCACGGCGAGCGCCGTGGCCTCGGCGTGGGATTCCGGCTTGTCGTTTGCGATCCAGGTTTTCAGGGCGCGGATACCTTGCTCGGGCGATCCGCCGTTGCGCCAGATCGCGGCGCGCTGGGTCGCGGCGAGCGTCACCCGGCCCGTGCGCTCGTAGGCGGTGGCGATCCGATCCCGCGCCTCGTTGGCGAGCGCGTGGGTGGGCAGGATTTCCAGAAACTGACGGGCGGAAGTGATCACATCGTCGTGCCGCGCGGTGGCGGCGTAGGCGTCGATCAATTTCAGCGTCACCTCGGCGCGCTGCGGGTGATCCTGTTGCGCCCGCGCGAACTTCGACGCCGTCCGGATCAGGCCGAAGACCTGGCCGTCCTTCTCATAGATCCCGATGAGTTCCAGCATCAGCCCGGCACCGGCGGGCGAGGCCTCGGCGGTTTCCTTGAGGCGGGCTTCGAGGGCGGTGGTGTCGTCTGCAGCTGCGTGCAGGCAGAATGGGACAGTGAGAAGGAGGATGGCTTTCGGAAAGGTCACGTTGGAATGGACGGAGGATTTTGGTTGGCGGCGGAAGGGCAGGATACCTCCATCACCATACGCTAGTGTATAGATCCTTTTTCAAGGCATCAAACGGAATCGCAGGAAGATAGGGGGTAGGTGATGCCCGTGGGATTTACCGGCTCATTTCCGACGTCACGATTCCAGGAAATATGCACATCGAACATCCGCGAAATCCCTAAACGAAGGGGCGTTCTCCTTCGTGAGAATCGAAAAGCATGATTCTAATCAGTAATCAATGGATGCCCCTCATGTGGACAGTTGACAGATGGCGGGGAGCGTGGATGCTCCTCCGCCCATGAAAAGCCGGACATTTACGACTCCCCTAATGATTGCCGCCGCGATGGTGGCGATGCCCGCCCTTGTGCGTTCGGAGGATGCTCCGGGCAAGAATCCTCCGGCAGCCACAGAACCGGCAGCCGCCCCACCTGAAAAGACCATGCCCGAAACACCCACTGATGTAGCCACCGCCCCCGCCGATGCAGTCAAGACCGAGAGTGGTCTGGCCTCGAAAGTCCTCAAAGCAGGAACCGGCGACAAAAAGCCGACCGCCGCAGACACAGTGACCGTCCATTACTCCGGCTGGACGACGGACGGAAAAATGTTCGATAGCTCGGTGAGCCGTGGCGAACCTGCGAGTTTTCCGCTGGGTGGCGTGATCGCCGGCTGGACGGAAGGACTCCAACTGATGGTGGTCGGTGAGAAGCGCCGTTTCTGGATTCCGGAAGACCTCGCCTACGGTCCGGTCGTCGCGGGCAGCGGTCGCCCGGGCGGGATGCTGTGCTTTGATGTGGAACTCCTGGGCATCAAGGAGGCCCCCAAGCCACCTGCGGATACCGAGAAAACGGCGGGCGGTGTCGCTTACAAGATCACCAAGGAAGGTGCGGGCGAAAAACCCGGCTCCGATCAGGTTATCACCTTCCATTTCACCGCCAAGACCATGGACGGCCAGGTGGTGCAAGACAGCCGAACACAGCCGGCACCTCCGAGCGTGCCGCTCGACAAGCTGCCGCCGGAACTCGGCGAGATCATCGCCGGGATGAAAACGGGCGAGCAACGGCAATGTTGGTTGCCTGAGCCGCAGGCTCCCGGCGGTTTCATCGTGGCGGACATCGAACTGGTCTCCTTCAAAGCCGCGCCACCCGCACCTGCCGTCCCTGATGACGTCGCCACCGCCCCGGCCGATGCGAAGAAGACCGAAAGCGGAATCGCGCACAAGCTGCTCACCGCAGGCACTGGCAAGGAAAATCCCAAGGCGGCCGACACCGTGAAAGTCCACTATTCCGGATGGACGACGGACGGCAAGATGTTTGACAGCTCTGTGACGCGTGGCGAGCCCGCTGAATTCCCGCTTGGCGGCGTGATCAAGGGCTGGACGGAGGGCGTGCAGCTCATGGTGGTCGGCGAGAAGCGCCGCTTCTGGATACCGGAAGGTCTAGCCTACGGCCCCGTCGTCCCGGGCAGTGGTCGCCCCGGAGGAATGCTGGTGTTCGATATCGAGCTGCTTGAGATCGTTCGCTGATCTTTCAAAAATCAGAATTCATCAATCAACAATCATCAATCCATTCGGTGCAGGAATGACGATTGATGATTGTTGATGTTGGATTTTTGATCTGTTCTCTCTCCTATGTCCCTGTCCAAAAAAGGCTACAAGACGCTCAATCATCGTGACGTCCAATACCGCTGGATGATGAAGAACCGCAGCGGGGTCAACGAGGTGTCGATCTACACGAACGCAGCTGTCGGTGGGCGTGAGCTGATCGCCGAGTTGCCGCGGGTGGTGACTTTGGCGATGGTCATGGACGCGGCGGATTTTGGGAACGCGAACGGCTGGAATCCCAATGAGGAGGGTCAGCCATTGCGCTGCAAGCACACCCGGCGGGGTTTCGTGCTGGCGATTTGAGTCCCCCTTTTTTAACTCGAACTCCGAAGTTGCAGGGGAATTCATTGGAATTTAGACCACAATGGAAGCGCAGCGAATATGGAGGAAGCCGGCTCCGGTCTGCTGGCCTTGGGATTTCTTGATCTTCGAGTGGGGATGTGGGATATGATGGTAAACAGAAAATGATAGGTTTTACGCCCCGTGCGTGGAGGCGTGGCGGTTGTTGAAGAAGAGTTCCATGCGGTGGTGGAGGTCGTCGTAGAAGCGGCGCTTGATGGCCTCGATGGCGGCGCGCTTGTCGGTCTCGTGGTGGCCGATGTGCTCCTCCTCGGCGCGCATTTTCTCGGCGAAGGAGCGTTCCATTTCGACGAGGGAATCGAGGAACTCGCGGGCGGCGCGGGTGTGCTCGACGCCATCGACGAGGGCGTGCTCGAGGGCGTGGTTGCGGGTGACGGCGATCAGGTTCCCGGCCGTGAGCTGCTGCATGTAGCGGGAGCGGGTCTCGCGGAAGGCGCGGTGCTCGGTTTCGAAGGTCATTTCATCGCGATCCACGAGGGTGTCGTAGGGGCCGGGTTTGGTGAAAAATTTCACGATCAGCGGGATGGTGTCCACCAGCATGAAGAGCAGGGTGAGGACGACGTAAGTGGTGAAGGCGAACTGGCCGCCCTCGTTTCCGGCCTTGAACAGACGGTGGAGGGCGAGGGTCTGGGTGAGTATGTCGCGGCGGGGTTCCGCGCGGATCGCGTCGAGGCGGGTGGTTTCCTCCGAGCCGACGGCGGCGAGCTCGTCCTGGGTGCGGGCGAGTTCGGTGAGGTGCGAATCGATCTGCTGCTTGATCGTTTCCCGCAGTGCGTTCTGCTGGGTGACGAACTGCTCCGCCTGGTCGTTCTCTACGCGCTGACGAAGTCCCGCGACGCGTTCGGCCTCGGCCTTGTTGGCGAGTTCGATCTCGGCGAGTTTCGTTTCGAAAAGGGCGATGGCACCGGCCTCCGCCTCGCGGGCGAGGGTCTGGAGGGAGGTTTTCTCGGCGGTGAGGTGTTCGAGTAAGGCACCGAGGCGCTTGGTCTCCTCGCGGCGCGGCTCGAGCTGATCGGCGCGGATCGAGCGGGCGCGCGGCCCCTCGCCGGCGAGGCCGGAGCGCTGCCCGTTGAGCTCGCGCTCGAACTCCGTCTGCCAGAAAGAAAGCTCGGTCTGGAGCTTGGCGTATTCGGGCGTGAATTCGTCGGTCTGTGCCTGGACGACTTCGAGACGCGCGCGGAAGGGGGCGGTGGCCTCGTCGGTGGCTGCCTTGAGTTCGGTCTGCTGCGCGGCGGTGAGGCCGGGGATTGCGGCGGAAGCGTCGTCATTTTCCTGGAGGATGAACTTCGCCTGAAAGGATTCGTTCCAGCGCAGGCGCTGCTCGGCGAGGGAGGAGTCGATGCCGCTGATGCGCTGGCGGACTTTTTCCTTTTCCTCATCGAAACCGGCGCGGACGACCTCGATCTCGGCGGCGCGGTCGGTCTCGATGACGGAGGAGACGGTGTCGCGGAACAGGAGCAGGACGAGGGGGTGTGCGATGGTGATGCCCATCAGGATGGCGACGACGAGTCGGAGGGAAAACTGGGAGAGTTTCCGTGTGAAGGAGAGGTAGGGGCGGTATCCGGCGAGAAGGGCGCGGTCGATGGCGAGGATGATGAACGACCAGACGGCCGCGACGGGATAAATCACGTTGGGCTTGTCGGTGATCGTGGAAAGGGCGTAGGCACAGGCGATGAAGGCGAACGCGCAGGGCACCAGCACGGTGGCTCCGAAGGCGACGTATTTCCGCTGCTCCCAGGCCGGGCAGCGCTCAAGGGTTTCCGTGCCTGCACCGGAGAGCCAGAAAAACACGCGCTTCATGGTTTTTATCATTACCTTCGAATACCGGGGGACGGAAGAGCCTTTTTCAAGCATTTCCAGAAACCTTCGAGTTTCAAGGCACTTGCAGAAATTGGATCCCGTGTCCGACATCCCCAGGGCCTTCTCCCTCAACTGCCTCATCGGCGGCACTCGGTTCGCCCACTGCGGCCGGCTACAGGATGGCGAACTTAAGGCGTGCCGCCGATCCGCTTATTCCGCGATGGAAATCAGAGCGAGCACCGGGCGATGGTCGGAAGCCATTTTTTCCTCGATGACTTTCCTCTCGGCCTTTTGGGAAAGTCCGCGCCAGAGGATGAAATCAATCTCGGAATCCGGAGGGTCAGCGGGAAATGTCGGTGCCGCACCAGCGGGGATGGGGAACTCTTCGGCAAAGGCGTCCAGCGTCCGCGATCCGCGCACGTCGTTGTAATCGCCGGCAATGATAACCGGGTGTTTGCGGGGGCGGAGGATTTGGAGGAGCTTGGTCGCCTGCGCGAAACGAAAGTCGTCCGGTTTCGTCCAATCGAAATGGACACAGACGAAGGAGATGCGTTTTTTCGCACCCGATGCGAGCGGGATATCGACTTTGACCTCAAGCGCGACGCGCGGTTCGGCTCCATCCGGCAGCCTGTGTATCCGGCTCTCCACGATGGGGAATGCGGACAACACGGCGAGACCATATTCCCCGCCCTGATGGGGCATGAAACGACCGAACTCGTGATGCAGCCCGAGCTTTCCGCCGAGAACTTCAGCGATGTCGATATTTCCCGAGCGCGCGACACCCTTGTCAACTTCCTGCAGGGCGACGAGGTGTGGTTTCGCATCGGCGATGACACGCGCACTCCGGTCGAGATCGATCTTTCCGTCCATGCCGCGGCCATGGCGGATATTGTAGGAAAGGATACGAAGCGTATCCGTCGGCACGGGGTCCTCTGCCGCAGGTGCGGTCGCCGTGATGAACTGGGCGAGGATGGCGAGTGAAACAAGCTTGAAGGGCATTATGGGCTGACTGCTAAGCGCTCGGTCTCCGGTTCGGACTCGAAGAGGAAGCCGTTTTCCTTGTAAGTTTTCAGGCGGAAATGGGTGGCGGTGGAGATCACGCCCTCGAGTGAGGAGAGTTTCTCGGAAACGAAGCGGGCGACCTCGCGCAGATCCGCGCCTTCGACGACGACCATGAGATCGTATCCGCCGCTGGCGAGGTAGCAGGAGACGACTTGGTCGAAGCGGGCGATGCGCATGGCGAGACGGTCGAAGCCGCCGCCGCGCTCCGGGGTGACGCGCACCTCGATAAAGGCAGAGACTGAGGTGTCGCCGATGACCTCGGGATTTGTCACGGCATGGTAACCGAGGATCGTGCGGTCTTTCTCCCAGGCGGTGATTTTTCCGGCGACCTCCGCTTCGGTGGTATCGGTCATGTCCGCGAGTTCTTGGTAAGAGGCGCGGGCTTTGCGGCGGAGGATGGAGAGGAGTTTCATATCAGGGGTCAGGGGTCAGTTATTCTTGGCGAGGAGGTCGCGGATTTCAGCAAGGAGTTTTTCCTCGGCGGAAGGTTCTGGGGCAGGCGCGGGCGGTGCCTCCTTGGTCATGAGTTTGTTCATGGGACGGATGAAGATGAAGAAGAGGATCGCGCCGGTGATCAGCAGCGAGATGAGGGCATTGATGACGATGCCCGCGTCGAAGACCCAGATTTTCAGGGAGATATTTGGATCGCCGCCGATCAGGTTAAGCAAAGGATTGATCAGTCCTTCGGTGACGGCAGCTACAAATTTCCCGAACGATGCGCCGATGAGGACGCCGACCGCGAGGGAGATCGCGTTGCCTTTGAGGATGAACTCTTTGAATTCGCCGACGATAGTTGGTGCTTTCATGGTGCCACTATCCAAGCGGCTTTCCGGCGGCGAATCAACCCAAAGTTCCGCGGAGTGGTGTGCTCGGAAAAGAAGAGAAATCCAACCGCAGATGGACGCGGATTTACGCAGATGGAAGAGAAGAGCAGGCAGGCCACTGGCCGAAGGGGATATTGATTATCCTGAAAGCAGTTCATTACAAAATTTTCTATCTTCCCACATGCAAGGCTCTGCGTTCCTTTGCGACCTCTGCGACTCTGCGGTGAAAAATTGATACCCAACTGCGGTATTTAGGTTCAATTGGAGACGTTGAAGCGTGAATCGGACCGGGAACTGGTGAAGCATATCCGCCGCCGTCTCGCCATGCCGATTGAGAATCGGACGAATTTTTTGCGCGTGAGGCTGCCGCTGCCTGATGGCGGGTCTTGTCTTTAATCCCGCAGCAGCCGCTCCAGCTCCGTCGCCGTCCAGGCCGGGGCGTCGGTGGGGGTGATCGATTCGTCGAGCGAATCGGCGAGGGCTTTTTTGGAGGATTGAAGCTCGACGACCTTTTCCTCGACGGTGCCGCGGGTGAGCAGGCGAAAGACGGTGACGGGTTTCGTCTGGCCAATGCGGTGGGCGCGATCCGTGGCCTGTGCCTCGGCGGCGGGGTTCCACCAGGGGTCGAAGTGGACGACGACATCGGCGGCGGTGAGGTTGAGGCCGTAGCCGCCGGCTTTCAGCGAGATCAGGAAAACAGGCGGGCCGTCCGGAGATTGGAAACGCGCGACCAGTTCGCTGCGGTTTCGCGTCTGGCCGTCGAGGCGGAGGGAGGGGATGCCGAGGGTTTGGAGTTGCTTCTCGATCGCGATGAGCTGGGTGCGGAATTGGGAGAAAACGAGGATGCGGCTGCCGGAAGTAAGTGATTGTTCGGTGATTTCCAGCAGGCGCTCCATTTTCGCGGAGCGGCGCGGTATGGGGAGGGATTTGAGTTTTTCGGAATCGAAAAGTGCAAGGTCGCAGCAGGCCTGGCGGAGTCGGAGCAAGGTGGTGAGCGCCTGCATCCGGGCGGCGGCGTCCTGGCCGGAATCGCGGATCTTGTCGATGCGCTTCTGCCCCTCGCGCTGGATTTCGCGGTAGAGGGTGGTCTGGTCGGTGGAGAGGGTGCAGAACTCGTCGATGAGGATTTTCGAGGGCAGTTCCGGCGCGACCTGCTGCTTCGTGCGGCGGAGGGTGAAGGGGGAGGTTTTCAGCCGGAGAAGCTGCCCGGCGCGAGCGGCGGTATCGGGCGATTGGAGCGGTTGTTCGTAGCGCTCCGCAAAATCCTTGCGGGAGCCGAGCCAGCCGGGTTGGATGAAACGGAAAATGGCCCAGAGATCGCGGGCGGAGTTTTCCACAGGGGTGCCGGTGAGCGCGATCCGGTAGCGGGTGTTCAGTTTCGAAACCGCCTTGGAGTGGTCGGTGTCCGGGTTCCGGATCAGCGATGCTTCGTCGATGACTGCGACGAGGTAGTCCTGTTTCAAGTGCCAGGCGAGGTCGCGGGCGAGGGTGGCGTAGGTGGTGAGGATGACGTCGCCGGGGCGGATGGTTTCGCGGAGGCTGTCGCGTTTCGGGCCGTGGAGAATGACGGTTTTCCGTCCCGGCGCGAAGCGGGCGAACTCGGATTGCCAGTTTCCGAGCAGGGAGGCGGTGACGACAACGATCGCCGTTGCGGATTGTGAACAAGCTGTGAACAAATGCTCCATGCAGGCGATGGTTTGGAGCGTCTTGCCGAGCCCCATATCATCGGCTAGCAGGGCTCCTCCATACCGTTTTAATCGGTCGTTCATCCATGAATATCCGCTGTGTTGGTAGGGGCGGAGTTCGGCTTTAAGGGAATCCGGTATCTCGCTTTGGATAACTTGTGAATAAATATGTAAATCATTAGTGTTGTGTGATCTACATAATTTTTCACCGATTTCACGGATGATTTCGGCGGAGGCAGCTTTCGCGATGAAATGGCCATTTTCCTGACGCAGGTCCAGTTCCTCGAAGAGTGGGTCGATGAGGTTTTCGATGTTTTCGGAAAAGGTGATTCGCTTGCCACCCAGCTGGGAGTTATCCGAGCGTAGCAGGCGGCGGACTTCGGCTGTGGATAGGAGTTTCCCGCTGTCGGTTTCGAAGAGGAGATCGAAGCGGGTGGAGTTATCGTCGGAAGTGATTGTTTGAATCTTGGGGGATACGAAAACGAAGGACGAGGCGAGGGTTCGTGCCGTTGGGGAGAGGGTGACGTTCCAGGCGGGAGGGAGGGATTTGAAGGTGCGGGTGAGGAAGAACTGGATGGCCAGCGGGTCGGTGAGTTCGTGCTCGGGAACCGGCTTTCCGCCGACGCGTCCGGCGAGATGGGCGAGGGCGGAGGCTTCTGCGGCCGGGTTGCGGGTGATGACGGTGTGGCCGTCGAGGCGGGGGAGATTTGCGGAGCCGTAGGAGGAGGTGAGGCGGAGGGTGAGCTTTGGGCGCTGGTTGTCGATGTGGAGTCGGATTTCGGGAGTCGCGGGGATGAATTGGAGGGATTCGAACCAATCCGAGGCGGAGAGATCGAGGTGGGTTTGGAGGGTTTCGAGATGGGCGAGGAACGTTTCGAGGGGGAGTTTTGCGGATTTTCGGTTGGCGAGGCTTTGGAAGGCGGGGAGGAGTGCCGGCGGGACGGGATCGACACCGGTTTTCGACAGTGATTCCGGGGTGATCTGCCAGAAAGAAGGGCCGATGCGGAGTACGGTGGCGGCGGTTGGCTCGAGGATCACGTGGCCGCTTTCCAAGGAGGATCCGGTGAGGTGAATCTGGGTGCCTGAATCCACGGTCAAGGGTGCGCCATCGGCGGTGATCCGGGGGTGGTCGGCGAGTGTTTCGAGAAAGGAGGGGAGGGTGGCGGGGTTGAGGGCAAGCTGGATCGATTTTCCAGAGGTCGTCTTGTTTGCGATGAGCCAGGCGGTGATTTGTTCGTCGGCGGGGACGGGTGTTTCTTCGGAGGTCTCGAGTGCGACGGAGGCGTGGCCTTTTTCGAGGGATCTCAGCCATGGGCCGAGGAGGCGGATGTTCCACGAAACGGGGGGGAGGGCGATTTTTTCGCGGATCGCTGCGGGTGCGGGCGGTGCGATGAGGTGGAGACCTGCGGCGATGGCGTGGGGGCAGAATGTGCCGTCGCGCTGGTTGGCGGGGCAGGGGCATTTCGCGTCGAACCAGGTGGGTGTCCTTGCGATGACGGTGGTGCGGTAAGTTCGTTTGCCGATCTTGACGCTGCCGGTCCAGCCGGTTTCGGTTCGTTCGGAGGCGGTGACAGCTCCGATGTTGAGCAGGGATTGCGCTTCCTTGAAGTCCTGCCAAGAGGCGGCTTTGCGGAGGGCGGATTCGTCGAAGGCGGGCACGGGGGAGATGGAAGCGGGTATTGGTATTTCGAACCACGAAAAACACGATGATACGGGAATCGCGGTTTCTCTCTCGTTTAACGCGAACATGTTCCCGTGGTGAGATTGGCAAAGGTTACGAATTTCGATGATACCGGTCGGATTCTCTTTGCGACCCATGGATTCGGGGTTGATGGGGGCGCGTATGCGGATAGGTTTTCCGAGATGAGATTCGCCGTTTTAATGGAGTGCTTCGAGAAGGGGCGAGGGATAGGCGGAGGGGCGCTGTGTCACGTGCGGAAATTCCAACAGCAAGCATCGCTATGAGAAATGTTCTGGTGGTGGGTGCCGGTTATCTCGGTTCAGAGGCGGTGCGGGTTTTCCGTGAGGCAGGTTTGGACGCGCGGGGTGCTTCGCTGGGCGGCGGCGAGGGTTCGCTGGCCTGTGATGTTTCCGATGCGGATACCGTGTCCGCATTGCCGGACGCCGATGCGGTGGTGCATTGCGCGGCTTCGGGGCGGGGCGGTGAGGACGCTTACCGGCGCGTTTATCTGGAGGGTTGCCGGAATCTCGTGCGCCGTTTTCCGAAGGCGAAATTGGTTTTCACATCGAGCAGTTCCGTTTACGCGCAACATGAGGGAGAGTTGGTGACGGAGGAGGCGGATACGATACCGGACCGGGCGACGGGTGAAATTCTGTTAGAGTCTGAAAGGGTCGTCCTCAATGCCGGTGGAGTGGTGGCAAGGTTGGCGGGGATTTACGGGCCGGGCAGGAGTGTGTTGCTGAGGAAATTCCTAGATGGCGACGCGGTGATCGAGGAGGACGGACAGCGTTTCATCAACACCATCCATCGTGATGATGCGGCGCGGGCGATCCTTCATCTCATCAGCCTCAGTCCATTTCCGGCGGGGGAAATCTTCAACGTGGCGGACTCGGTGACGATGACGCAGCTCGGGGTTTACCAAGGTTTGGCGAAAATTTTCGGGAAGGATCTTCCACCATGCGGGCCGCGCGATCTGAATCGGAAACGCGGCTGGACGCACAAGCGGGTGAGCAATGACAAGCTGCGCGCGACCGGTTGGGAGCCAGAGTATCCAGGTTTTCTGGATGCGGTGCCGCACTTATAGCGTGCCCGACCACGTCCACAGGTTTTCGTCGAAATACTTTTGCGCGGTGGCGATGAGGGCTTCCGGTTCCGCCTTCGGGTGGAGGATGGCGAACATCGTGGAGCCGGAGCCTGACATCAGGGCGGCTTTGGTATCGCGGCGTTTTAGGAGCCAATCCTTGAGTTCGGCGAGGTAGCGGTGTTTGGCGAAAACGGATTTCTCCAGATCATTTACTAAGGATAGCCCGCTGTAATTTTGTGCAGCGTAGGGTATGCCGGTAATCGGTTCCGCATCGAGGCAGTGGCGGTAGGCGTCGGGGGTGGAGACGGAGAAGCCGGGTTTGAAGAGGATGAGGGGATGAGCGGGCGGCGCGGGCGCGGCGGTGATGATCTCGCCGCGGCCGGTGCAGCGGGCGGCTCCGGCGTAGAGGAAAAACGGCACATCGGAGCCGAGCGCGGCGGCGAGCGCATGGAGTTCCGAGGCGGGCAGGGGAGCTGCGAGCTGGCCGTTGAGCGCAAGCAAGGTGGTGGCGGCGTTGGAGGATCCGCCGCCGAGGCCGGCTCCGTGGGGGATGTGTTTTTCGAGATGGATGTGGAAGGGCAGGGGCTGTCCCGATTTTTCGGAGAGCGCCATGGTGGCTTTTACGATGAGATTTCTTCCGTCCACGGGCAGGCTGGAATCGGAGCATGTGAAGGAAAACTCCGGCGCGGGGGTGATGGTGATTTCATCGGCGAGGCCGGGCAGTTTGGCCATGACTGTATCGATTTCATGGAAGCCGTCGGGACGTTTTCCGAGGATGCGCAGCGAGAGGTTGATCTTGGCGGGGGAAAGCATTTGGTGAAATCTTCAAATTTTAAACTTCAAATCTCAATCAAGAGGGGTGGTGGAGAGGAGGGCGAGCATTCGACCGGTCTGGCCTTTTTCCATGCGGTAGGAGTAGTGGCGGGTGAGGTCGGCGGCGGTGTTCTCGCGGGAGTCGTGGAAGTTTTTTATCCCAAGTGCGGTGGCCTGTTCGTGGATCAGGGAGGCGATATCTACCTCGTAGTTCGGCGGGCGGATGCAGGGAGAGACCAAACAGATCAGGTTTTCGGGATTCGTGCCGTATTCAGATTTCATCGTGGCCACAGCTTGCCCGAGAATGTTGCCTTCGGTTCCTTTCCGTCCGGAATGCAGCAGAGCTACGGCACGTTTCACTGGATCGGCCAAGTATATGGCAGCGCAATCGGCGACGTAGATCGCCAAGAGTTGATTGGGAAGATCCGTAACGAGTCCGTCCACGTCCGGGTGGGTGAGGGATGTTTCACCGGAAGGCGATGTGATCACGGCTATGCGGTTGCCGTGAACCTGTTCCGCATGGTGGCGCGTGGTGGCGTCCGGATATTCGGCGGCGAAGGCCGCTTCGTGGTGCGGGGCGAGATTGCGCAGTGCAAAATCACGATCTCCCAAGACATCGACTCCGCCCAGGCGGGGAATCCAATATGGATGGAAGCCGGGTAAGTCAGAGATGGGATCTAGGAACAAAAAAGCCTCCGTCACGGGGTAAAGCGTAACGGAGGCGCTTAGTCATCGCCAAGCTGGATTATTCAGGACGGATACTTGGAATCAGACAATCGCGCGGTTTTTGAGCGCGCGGTGGGTGTGTTCCACTGTTTCGGCTTCCTCCTCATCCATTCCTGCAAGGATGCCGGCCAGGTCTATTGCGATTTCCTTGCGCATTTTGGAGACGAGCTCCACTCCTTTGGAGGTGATACAGACCATGATCTTGCGGCGATCCTCCGCCGCGTGCACGCGCTCGACATAGGATAGTTTCTCCAGGCGATCCACAAGGCCGGTGGCGGCCGCCGTGGAATGTCCCATCTTTTTCGCGATATCTGACATGGTCAGATAATCCTCGCTGGAGAGATAGGTCAGCAGGAAGAACTGGGGGAACGAGACGTTTCCTTTATTCAGTTCGCTGGATAGGTTAAGAATGCAGCTCCGCTGTGTGAAGAGGACGAAGTCTGCAAGACGATCAGCATCGGCCTTCACCGACGCGCCAGTGGCACTTGGTTGTGTATGTTTCATTTTGGCTGGTTGTATATTTCATGTTTGGGACATGTAAGGGAACGCAGTCATTCTGAAAACACCAATGGACGGCTTGGCTAAAACCTGTCCGGGATATTGATTTTTCCAAAAATCCTTCGTTCCTGCTCGGGACATTTTTTAAGCTACCCGGCATTTTTCGGTATGGGAAGCCTGAAATTTTAGAAAAGTAGACCTATCGGAGGTTGTGAGTAAAAATAATCGTTAACTGTTTTCGGGCGATTCGCAGCGAAAAAGATCCTCTTCGCTAGGCGGATCAAGGCGGCGCTTGGCGACCTCGATGTAATGGCGGTCCATTTCGATGCCGGTGAACGATGAAATTTTTTGGGATTTTGCGGCGAGGGCGGAAGAGCCGATTCCAAGAAACGGGTCGAGGAGGCGGGTGGCATCGGCCTTTCCGTGAAGCTTGATGCAGAGTTCGACGAGGGCGGGAGGGAAGGTGGCGGGGTGGGGGCGTTCGCCTTTGCGGGACTGGATGGTCGCGTAAGGGATGAACCAGGTGTTGCCGCGGCAGCGCAGATCTTGGCCGCCGGTGTGACCCCAGCGGGCGATGTTCGATTTGTGAACGTAGGGCACGCCGGCGGCGCGGCGGTCGAGCGGGATGTCGCCGGTTTTGGTGAGATGGAAGACGTATTCGTGGCAGTCGTTCACGTAGCGTTTCGAGTTGATCGGCTTGAAATGGCCCGCGGAAAACGGTTCGCCGCCGGGGGAATGGGTGGTGATGGATTTGATCCAGTGGAAGGTGTTCTGGAGAATGAAAAGCGGATTTTCGCCATCGGTGAGGGCGAGGATGAGCTGGTGGGGTAGGAGCGGGTTGGAGGGGGATGCGCCGATGTTGAGGAAGAACGAGGCGTCGTCGGCCATGACGCGTTGCACTTGGGCGGCCCAGGATTTGCACCAGGAGAGGAATTCGTCGCGAGGGGCCGTGTCCTTGAAAGTCGAATAAGCGATGCCGAGATTATACGGCGGCGAGGTGACGACGAGGTCGAAGGATTTCTCCCCGAGGGTGGGGAGGATCTGGAGGCAATCGCCGTTTAAAAATTCAACTTTCAAATTTCAAGGAAGAAGTGAAAGGGACGACACGGGTGTAGCGGGTGGGTATTTCATGTCAGGTATAAAATCATCCCGACGCGAAGATTGGACACCCTGCCGATTCAAGGCTAGGACTCCGCCCGTCCGGTCTTCCTGAAAGTTGGATTTTGAAATTTACCCCACATGGACTACTCCCAGCTCATTTCCAAACGCAAGGAACGCTTCGCCGCCCTCGAGGAGGCGGTGGGCGATCCCGACCTGTTCTCCGATCCGAAACGTGCCACCGAGATTTTGCGCGAGCACCGGAAGCTCAAGCAGACCCTGGATCTATGGGAGACGCTGCGAGCCACCGAGACGCAGCTTGAGGACAACCGGGAGCTTGCGAAGGGGGATGACAAGGAATTCGCCGCGATGGCCGCAGAGGAGATCCCGGAACTGGAAAAATCCCTGGGGAAACTCCGCGAGGACATGCAATACGCCCTGCTCCCCGCCGACCCGAACGAAGACCGCGACGCCCTCGTCGAGATCCGCGCCGGGGCGGGCGGCGATGAGGCCTCGCTCTTCGCGGGGGAGATGATGCGCGCTTACCAACGCTACGCCGACGCGAAGGGCTGGAAGAGCGAGCACCTCGAAAGCTCGCCCTCCGAGGTCGGCGGTTTCAAGGAGGTTATCCTGAAAATCACCGGCGACGAGGTCTTCCGCCACATGAAATACGAGTCCGGCGTCCACCGCGTGCAGCGCGTGCCGGCCACGGAGACGCAGGGCCGCATCCACACCTCCACGATCACGGTGGCGGTGCTGCCGGAGGCGGAGGAAATCGATGTGGACATGAATCCGAACGATCTCCGCATCGAGGTCTGCCGCTCCGGCGGTGCGGGCGGCCAGCACGTGAACACGACGGATTCCGCCGTGCAGATCTTCCACCTTCCCACCGGCCTCTACGTCCGCTGCGAGCACGGCCGCTCGCAGATCAAGAACCGGGAGATGGCTCTGCAGATCATGCGCAGCCGCCTTTACGAGAGGAAGCTCCAGGAGCAGCAGGCCGCCTACTCGGAGAACCGCCGCTCCCTGATCGGCTCCGGCGACCGCTCTGAAAAAATCCGCACCTACAATTTCCCGCAAAGCCGCTGCACCGACCACCGCATCGGCTTCACCTCCCACAACCTCGACGCCATCATGTCCGGCGACCTCGCCGAAGTCACCGCCGAGCTCATGAAATCGGAGATGGCCGAGCGCCTCGCGGAAGCGGGGATGTAACCGTTTCTCAAAAGCCCGTATGCATTTCCACGTGGCTGGTGATACCTGCCCCAAGAATCCTATTTCCCACATGCACTTTGGAAAACGCTCCAAACCTCTTCATTCGCGCTCATTCGCGTCCATTCGCGGTTAAATCTTCGGTCACATCTTCAAAAAAGCAGCGGTTCTCCCCCAACTTCCCGCTTGGAACGCCGCCTGCCCCGTGCCTATCTTCCCGTCGTCTGGGAAAAATGGCCGCCGACCCTTGTGGGCCGACGGCGGTTCAACCGGTCACTTTGGACGTCGCTTGATCTGGCTTCTCAGGGCTTTGGATCAAGCGGCGTTTTCCGTTAGCGGCGGGGCGGGGGAGTCTCCCCGGCGGCGTCCCGTCCTCCTCTCGCTCTTCGGCACGAAGCCCAGGGAGCGGTAGAGCGGGCAATCCTCGCCCAAGTCCTTGTCCGCCCGGATCGCATGCGCGATCAGGATCAGGTCTTCGTTGAGGGTGTCGTCCGCCTCCTCCCGTTTCAGGATCAGGCCGCTCACCTTTGTCCGCGCATCCCCCAGTTCCTTGCGGACGTCCAAGGGTTCCTTGGATTTCACCTCGAACTCCGCCAGGGTCATCCCCGCGAAGCTCTTGTCCTGCGCATATTTCGCCCACGAGGAGAGGAACTGCGCCCGTTTCCGCGTTAGCGCGGTACTGCTATATTTTGACATATATTTACTTAGTTGGTGCCGGGATTGCAGACCGGGATACCTAACACCCGACGTGCTCCCCCGAACACTTCAACCACTCTGCCTTTTTGGGTGCGAAAGGCAAGCCGGGCAAAGCCAGCTTTCCAACATATTTGTGATCCGACCAAAACATGTGGTAGTCATCACGAAATACGGCACCATTCCCGGCATTCGCTATGCAAACGCGGCTTTCGCCTCGCCTGGAAATTCGATTTCCACCACCGGAAATCGAATTCTCTCACGAGGAAATCGAATTACCCCACACCGTCAAATGAGTTCTTCCCATGGTGGTAGGGCTGATCCGGCTCGGGCGGCCCTGGTCCAAAACGCAGGAGCCGGATCCCCGGAAAGGTGGTGTAACCGCGATGAGGCGGGCTGTTTGTTCCGGGATTTCACTCCCACCAGAGCGGGCGGTGCGCTTGATTTTGGAAATGGGCCGACCGGGCCGGATCAGCCCTACCGGATTAGCCCGAAAAAATCACAGCCACTTTAACCTTCCCCAATATGCGGAGCCGGTTAGAAATATGCAATCCATGTCGGAATTCTCTCTGGCTTTAGAAATCAATCACACACTCACATGCATTGGACCGAACCCGCCACCGCCGACGACTCCCACGCCGCCCTTGAGAAGAAGCTCTGGGATGCCGCGAACATGCTCTGGGCAGGGGCTGATCTGAAACCTTCCGAATACTCGCCCACCGTGCTCGGGCTGATCTTCCTGCGCTATGCGGATGTCCGCTTCGCCGCAGTGGAGAAAGAGCTGTCCGGGGCAGGGACGGTCTCTCCGAGCCGTCCGTCTTCACGTCGGAAAATCGGCGCGACGGATTACCATGCCGCCGGTGTCATCTACCTGCCGGAAAACGCCCGTTTCGCGGAGCTGCTGAGCCTGCCGGAGGGTGCGAACACCGGGCAGTCGATCAATGACGCCATGCGCGCCATCGAGAAGGAGAACCCGGATCTCGCCGATGTGCTGCCGAAGACCTACCACATCCTCGACAGCCGCACGCTCGCGGAGCTGCTGAAAGTCATGGCCTCCATCCCCATGGACAAGGGCGGCGACACCTTCGGCCTGATCTACGAATACTTCCTCGGGAAATTCGCGATGACGGAGGGGCAGAAGGGCGGGGAGTTCTACACGCCCACCTCCATCGTCAAGCTGATCGTAGAAATCCTGGAGCCTTACCACGGGCGCATCCTGGATCCCGCCTGCGGCTCCGGGGGCATGTTCATCCAGTCCGCCCGCTTCGTGGAGGAGCATAGGAAAAACCCCACCACGGACATTTCCGTCCACGGCCAGGAGCGGGTCACGGATACCTCGCGGCTCGCCCGGCTGAACCTCGCCGTCCACGGGCTGAACGGGGACATCAAGCAAGGGAACACCTACTACGAGGATCTCCAGGACTCCGTCGGTCGCTTCGATTTCGTGCTGGCGAACCCTCCGTTCAATGTCAGCAAGATCGATAAGGAAAGGCTCTCCGGCGACCCGCGCTACCCCTTCGGCATCCCGCGCACGGACAACGGGAACTACCTCTGGATCCAGCACTTCCACTCCGCGCTGAACCGCACCGGGCGCGCCGGATTCGTCATGGCGAACTCCGCCGCCGATGCCCGCGCCTCCGAGCAGGAGATCCGGGAAAAGATCATCCGCGCCGGGGATGTGGATGTCATGGTCGCCATCGGGCCGAACTTCTTCTTCACGGTAACGCTGCCGTGCACGTTGTGGTTTTTTGACAAGGGCAAGGCAGCGTTACCGCCCTCACCCCCAGCCCCTCTCCCAGGGGGAGAAGGGAGTAAGAAAAACTCCAAAGGCTCCTCTCCCTCTGGGAATCGGAGCGCAGCGGAGATGGCCGGAGGCAAAGGCGGGGGTGAGGGTTTGGCGGCTTACGACTACTCAGAACATAAAGGTGCCCGTTACAGGGATACGGTTCTATTTATAGACGCACGTCACATCTTCCGCCAATTGGACCGCGCCCACAGGGATTTCACCCCCGCCCAGCTCGAGTTCCTCGCGAATGTCGTCCGCCTCTACCGTGGGGAAGCCTGCGAATTTCAGGAAGGCTCCGAAGAGAAAGTCCGGGAATGTTTCTCTCTCCCTTCTCCCGCTGGGAGAAGGGCTGGGGATGAGGGTCTTCCCGGATTAGCCTACCGTGATGTCCCAGGCTTGTGCCGTGTGGCAACGATCCACGATATCGAACAACAGGGGTGGTCTCTCAATCCGGGAAGATTCGTCGGCGTCGCCAAGGGCGAGGATCTCAGCGACGAGGATTTCAAGGAACAGCTCGAAGCGCTGAACGAGGAGCTTGAAGTCCTGAATGCCGAGGCGCGGGAGCTTGAGGAGAGGATCGCGGGAAACGTCACTGAATTGCTAAGTCTATGAAAACCGAATTCATCGAAACCCTGACCGATACCTTTGAAGGTCACGCCCAGCAGATGGAAAGCGGGGTGGAATACTGGCTGGCACGTGATCTGCAGGTTCTGCTCGGCTACACGCAATGGCGGAATTTTTTGAACGTGATTTCCAAGGCGGAAACCGCCTGCGAAGTCTCCGGTCACAAGGTTTCAGACCATTTTGCTGACGTCAGCAAAATGGTCGGGCTGGGTTCCGGCAGCCAGCGCGAGGTGGAGGATGTCATGCTCACCCGTTACGCCTGCTATCTCATCGCTCAGAATGGTGATCCGCAGAAGCAGGAAATCGCCTTCGCCCAGACCTACTTTGCCATCCAGACCCACAAGGCGGAGCTGATCGAGAAGCGCCTTCTCGAAGCCGAGCGCGTTTCCGCGCGGAAGAAACTCAGCGCCACAGAGAAAGAGCTCTCGGATCTGATTTTCGAACAGACCGGAGGGAACAAAAACTTCGGATTGATCCGTAGCAAGGGTGATCAGGCCTTGTTCGGGAAAAGCACCGAGGCGATGAAGTCCCATTGGAAAATCCCCTCCGGGCGTCCTCTTGCCGACTTCGCTCCCACGATCATTCTCAAGGCCAAGGACTTCGCGGCCGAGATCACGATCTTCAATTCCAGGGAACACCGCCTGCAAACGGAAGCCGCGGTCTCCAACGAGCACATCACCAACAACAAGGCCGTCCGCAAAACCCTGCTCGACCGCGGAATCCGCCCCGAGAGCCTGCCCCCTGATGAGGACGTGAAAAAGGTCGAGCGGAGACTCACCTCCGAAGAGAAGAAATCACTCAAAAATCCCGACAAACTCTGATGGAAACTACTGGAACGAAGAACGAGGAGCTTGAAGTTCTGAATGCCGAGGCGCGGGAGCTTGAGGAGAGGATTGCGGAAAATGTCGTGGAATTGTTGGAGGCATGAAACTTGTTCCTATCAGAGATCTTTGCTCGCGTATTTCGAGCGGTGGAACGCCCTCACGGAAGCGTGATGAATACTTTAGCCAAAATGAGCACGGGCATCCTTGGGTCAAATCCAAGGAACTCCTAGACTGTTCAATTGCTCGGACGGAGGAGCAAATCACCGACGAAGGACTGAAGAAATCGGCGGCCAAATATTTCCCGTTCCAAACAGTTTTGGTCGCAATGTATGGTGCAAATGTTGGCCAGCTGGGTTGGCTAGCAAATCCGGCAACTGTGAATCAGGCAATCTGCGGCCTCGTTGCAGATGAAACAAAAGCTGATTGGCGTTTTCTGTTCTACTCACTTCTACAAGAGCGAGCCAAACTCATCACAAAAGCGCAAGGGGCTGCTCAGCAAAACCTGAATCAGGATGCAATTAGGAATTTCGAACTACCAATTCCCGATCTTCCCACCCAACGCAAGATCGCGGGCATCCTCTCGGCCTACGACGACCTGATCGAGAACAACCTGCGCCGCATCAAGATCCTGGAGCAGATGGCGCAATCCCTCTACCGCGAGTGGTTCGTCCACTTCCGCTTCCCCGGCCACGAATCCGCCACCTTCAAAGACTCCGAACTCGGCCGGATTCCGGAAGGGTGGGAGGTGAAGAAGTTGGGTGAACTTGCGGATCAAATGCGCAGAGGTGTGCCCAAGGGCGAACTCGATGGCTCCGTCCGTTACGTGGGACTGGAACACATTCCGCGCCAGTCACTCGCCCTCGATTCATGGGAGGAAGCAACCGAGTTGGGATCAAACAAACTCGCATTCAAACAAGGTGAAGTTCTCTTCGGCAAGATCCGTCCCTACTTTCACAAAGTGGTGGTCGCGCCCTTCGATGGAATCTGTTCGGCGGATACCATCGTGATCCGCGCCAAGAAACCCGAGCACAGAGCCTTGGTCACCGCCTGCGTCTTCACCGAAGCCTTCGTTGCCCACGCCACCGCCACATCGAACGGTTCCAAAATGCCGCGCACCGATTGGAAAGTTTTGAAGGACTATGCGCTCGTTCTTCCGCCGATAGAATTGCTCGCCCTCTTCTCCTCACTTTTTGAGAATGCGGTAGCGCAGCAACAGAACCTCGTGAGCCGCAACCAAATCCTCCGCCGCACCCGCGACCTGTTGCTGCCGAAGCTGCTTTCGGGCGGTCAAAATCTAAATGGATTCCTGCAATGAATCACAATTGGATCAATCAGGTGGAGTCTTTGAAGGTGATGATGGTGTCGCGTGCGCGCGGCGAACTCATGGCCACATTTCTTTTGCAGACATGGGAATCCAAGATCACATGAATTCGCTCCTCCACATCCAAACGCTTGATCCCACGCGGCATGACCGCGCGAACTTCGACTGCGGCGTACCGGAGCTGAACGACTACCTCGCGCGGCGCGCACGGAAGGAGACGGATGCGGGCGTGGCGGCTTGTTTTGTGGCGACGGAGACGGAGGGTGGCTCGCAGATCGTCGGCTACTACACTCTTTCGGCAGCCACGATCACGCGCACTTCGTTGCCGGAGATCCTGGTAAAGAAGCTGCCCCGGTATTCGGAACTGCCGGCGATTTTGCTCGGACGTCTGGCGGTGGCTGCTGACAGCCATGGTAAAGGCTTTGGAACAAGGCTTCTGTACAGCGCCATGAGTCGCAGCCTAGATGCGAGCACCGAAATCGGAGCGCTGGCACTTGTGACGGATCCGAAGGACGCTGCGGCGTCAGCGTTTTACGGTCGCTTCGGATTTCAGCCTCTTGCCTCGGATCGCCTGTTCCTGCCGATGCGGGACATCAAAAATCTTCTCAGCGCTCGATGACCGTCTCCCGATACAGCTTCAGCGCGTCGAGCATTTTCTTGGTCGGCTTGCGTGCCGGGGCGTTGAGTATTTCAACAAAACGGCGGGATTCCTTCTCATTGAGGCGGATCACGGTGCGTTCCTCAATCACTTCGCGAGCCTTGGTGAGCAAGTGTTCGACTGCAAAAGCCGCCAGTGAACGACCTTCCATTTCGGCGGCGAGTTCAATGGTTTCCTTGTCATGCGGACTGACCCGCGCGACGAGACGCTCTGTGCGATTTTGTTTGGTAGCAGTGCTCACAAGAGAATGTGTGCCACAGTGTCACCCATTCCGCAAGCCGGATTTTCTCTGGCAGGATGACTTGATGCTGGGTTTTTCATGGTTTGGCGTGTTTTCACGAACTTGTGAAAGTGCCTTTTTTTGTGAAATAGGAAGAAAATCTTGAGCACCTACACCGAAGACCACCTAGTCGAGCAGCCTGCGATCCAGATCATGCAGCATGAGCTGGGCTGGGATGTGATGAATTGCTTCGGGGATCCGACTTCGCTGAAGCTTCGACGGACAGGGTGGGAGGTGCCGGGTAAAGCTGAAATGCTGAAAACTGAAATGCTGAAACGGAGAAAGGCGATTGAACCGTTCTTCGCCAACCATTCTTCGCCAAAGCTACGAACGGCAAAGGCTACGAAGGTCAAGGCGGTGGAGGAGCCTCGACACGACCCCATCGTCCGCTAGTTTATGATTCACCGGATATGAGCGCCAATTTCAACAACACCCTGATCTACCACATCACAGATCTTGTGAATCTGGCAGGAATCGTTGGAAGGGCTGGCCTGCACTCCGATGTGGCGATGGCATCCGAGATTCCGGAGAACATCGGCTACGCTCACATCAAGGAGAGGCGAGCGAAGGAGATCCGGGTGGATTGCTGCGGAGGGCGCTTTGTTGGGGAGTTTGTGCCGTTTTATTTCTGCCCGCGTTCGCCGATGCTCTTTACCGTGAACAAGGGGGCGACGGGTCGTGAACCGGGTTGTCAGCGAACCATCCTGCATCTGGTGTGCAGCGTGGGTGCTGCATTGGCAGCGGCGGATGATTGGGCGATCAGCGATGGCAATGCGGGAGCTCGCCACACTTCATTTTTCAAGGATACGGCGGTGCTGGGGAAGCTCGATTGGGACGCGATAAGGGCGACATCCTGGCAGGGGAAGACCCACCAGAAGTCCGCCGAACTCCTGGTGGCGGACTTTTTCCCATGGACGGCGATCCATGCGATAGGCTGCCACAACGAGGAAGTTGCGGGACAGGTTGCAGGGATTCTTGACGGAGCGGGGCATTGTCCCGTTGTATCGGTGGAACGGAACTGGTATTACTAAAAAGCGATGATCAAGAACTCCCAAGGAAACCTGCTCGCTGCGCCTGCCGAGGCGCTGGTGAACACCGTGAATACGAAGGGAATCATGGGGAAAGGCATCGCCTTGCAGTTCCGGCAGGCGTTTCCCGAAATGTTCAAAGCCTATGCGAAGTCCTGCAAGGAGGAGCAGGTGGAACTGGGCAAGATGGATGTGCACGACCTAGGGGGGCTGGTGGGCGGCCCGCGCTGGATCGTGAACTTCCCGACGAAAGGGCATTGGAAATCCAAGAGCCGGATGGAGGATGTGAAAAGCGGGCTGGAGGATCTGATTGAGGTCGTGCGGAAGCTGGGGATCAAGTCCATCGCCGTGCCTCCGCTGGGTTGCGGGAACGGTGGGCTACCTTGGCGCGAGGTGAGGCCTGTGATTGAAGAGGCTTTTTCCAAAATACCCGGGGTGGAGGTTTTGCTCTACGCACCTGTGGAAACACCGGATGCGGTAGCGATGCCGAACCGGACGGAGCGCCCGAAGATGACCAAGGGGCAAGCGGCGCTGATCGCGCTGATCGACAGGTATCTGAAAGGCCTGTTGGATCCCGTGGTTTCTCTGCTGGAGGTACACAAGCTGATGTATTTCCTACAGGCGGCAGGGCAGGATCTGCGCTTGAATTTCGAGCCGAAACAAAGAGGCCCCTTTGCTTCGAACCTACGGCACGTGCTGATCCGCATGGAGTCCCACTACACGACCGGCTACGGTGACGGAAAGGATCTGCCGGATACGCGGATCGATCTATTGCCCGGGGCGATGGAGGGTGCGGAGGCTATTCTGGATGAGGGTGATCCCATTTCCGGAAGGATGGACAGGGTGGCGGAACTGATCGATGGCTACGAGGATACTTACGGGATGGAGTTATTGAGTTCCATGCACTGGGTGATGGCGCATTCGCCAGAGGCGAAGAAAGACAAAGCGGCGGCCATTGAAGGCGTTCTTTCTTGGAACGCGGCCAAGCGCGAGAGGCTCAAGCCAGATCATCTGGATAAGGCGTGGGAGCGGCTTTCTGCATTGGGTTGGTCGTAGCAAAACCAACCTTGCATGAGCGCCTACACCGAAGACCACCTCGTCGAGCAGCCGGCGATCCAGCTCATGCAGCATGAGCTGGGGTGGGATGTGATTGCCGGGTAAAACTGAAAAGCTGAAAGCTGAAATGCGAGACAGGGAGGGAGGCGATTGAACCTTTCTGGGTCAACCATTCTTCGCCAAGGCTACGAACAGCATGCGCTACGAACGGCAGAGGCTACGAAGGTCAAGGCGGTGGAGGGGATGGGAATTTTGAATGATGGTCCGGCGTCGCCTCTGGCTTTGCCGAGATAAGTTTTTGGGTTTTGAAAGAAAGAGGAAGCCGAACGGAAAGCTCCATGCCACTGTCGCTGCAGAATCCCTAATTTCACTAAAATAAGCAATTTCACGTTCTGCTGAAACGGTTTGTTTTGCTGAAATTAAAAAGTTGCATGGTTTCACTGTATCCGCTAATTTCACCGCGTGCTGAAACCTGCTGAAAGACTGAAAGAGCGTGATCTGGAGCCGCAGTTCCGGGAAACGCTGCGCGCGTTGGTGGCGCGGGTGCCGTTTCTCAAGCTGCAGTCGCTGAAGCAAGATGTGAAACCCGGAAAGGATAGGATAGGTCGTCCGGATTGGTTGGCGGAGCTGGAATCCGGGGGGCAGCCATGGACACTTGTGGTGGAGGGGAAGAAAAGCGGCCAACCTCGAGAGGTGAGGGGCGCTGTTTTGCAACTGAAGCATTACTTGTCCCTGCAGCCAGCGGAGAAATCGAGCCATGGGCTGGTTCTTGCGCCGTTCATTTCCGAGGAATCGGCGCGGATTTGCGTGGATGCCGGTGTGGGTTACGCGGACTTCGCCGGTAACGCCAGGCTGTCATTCGGCCAAATTTTCATCGAGACACGGGCGGCGAAAAAGCCCACGGCTGTGAAGCGAGAGGCTAAGTCTGTTTTCTCGCCAAAGGCGGCGAGAGTGCTGCGGGTTCTGCTGCAAGGGTCGCTGCGGGCATGGAAGGTGAAAGATCTGGCGGCGGAGGCGGCGGTGAGCATCGGCCATGTGAGCGCGGTGCGGCAGCAGCTTTTGGCAAGGGAATGGGCGGTGGAGGAAGAGGAGGGGCTGCGGATCAGCAAGCCGGACGCACTGCTGGATGCCTGGGCGGCAGAGGATGACTGGGGGAAGCGGACGGAGTCGCGGGAGTATTCCCTACTTGAGTATGACCCGGAAAAAGTGGCGGAGAAATTGGAGAAATTGCTCGGAGGGACGAGGCATGCATTTACCCAGTGGTTCGGAGCCTTTTTACGGCAGCCCTATACACTCCCGGCGCTGACAACGTTGTATGTGGAGGAATTTCCAGATGAAGCATTACTGAAGGGAGAGCTGCGCGCACGCCGGGTGGATGGAGGGGGCAGGTTGCGGATTGTGAAGCCGAAGGACGAGGGGGTGTTCCAGTGTCTCCAGGAGATCCGGGGGAGGAAGGTGGTTTGTGATTTGCAACTTTACCTGGATGTCATCCATGCGGGCATGCGCGGGGACGAGGCGGCCCATGAACTCAGAAAGTCGGAGAATTTTTCAGGAGGCTGGAAATGAGCGGTGATCAATCCGGCTGGCAGAATTACCCGGCGGACGGCTTGGTGAATACGGAGAAAGCTTTGTTCGAGGCTTGGGATTCGTTGGAGAAATTTCACGCCGACCTCGTCGTGGTGGGTGGTTTGGCGGTTCATTATCACACCCGTGACCGGATCAATCCCCTATATTTCGGAGCGCCGACGCTCGATGTCGATTTCGGGATCAGTCTGGGAACTGATGCCGGGATGAAGGGGACGGTTCAGTTCGACCTGCTGCAAGCCGGTTACGAAAGCGTAGAGGATCGGATGGTCAAAACGCTGGTGAACGGTGAAAAGCTCTATATCGATTTCCTGACGGAGCATCCGCCCCGGGAGCAGGGAACGCGGAATGTCAGCGATATCATCGCTTCAATATTCCCGGGTATCAATCGTGCGCTTGAGGTGCGGGAGTATGTGGAAATCAAGGGGATCGACCGCTTCGGAGACCTGCAACGTTTTCGTATCCCGATCTGCGGGATTGGTCCCTTGCTGGTTCTCAAGCTGAACGCTTTTGCCAAACGCCGGAACGAAAAGAAGGAGAAAGATGCCTACGATATTCTTGCAGCGGTAAGTTCCTATTCAGGAGGTGCTGCCGCAGCGATTGAAGCTTTTAAGATCGAGAAGGAAATGAACAATCCGGCGATGGAGCTAGCGCTTGAAACCCTTGGCCGTGATTTCGGCCATCCGGATGGAGATGGGCCACTGCTCGCACGTCGGTTCCGCTTTGGCTTGGCTCAAGAGACGGAAGGAGGATTGCGTTTACGGACGGATCTTGTTGGGATCGCAAAGGAATTACTCGGAGAATAGACCATGGCGAACGCCTGCACCGAAGACCACCTAGTCGAACAGCCCGCGATCCAGCTCATGCAACATGAGCTGGAGTGGGATGTGATGAATTGCTACGGGGAGTGGGTTGGGGGAACGAGTAATCTCGGGCGGGAGGGGAAGCGGGAGGTTGTTCTGACGGGACGGCTTAAGGCGGCGCTGCTTTCCCTGAATCCGGATCTGCCGGAGGAGGCGATCGTTGGGGCGGTGGAGGAGCTTTCGCGGGACAGGACGGCGCTGAGCTTGGTGGAGGCGAACCGGGAAATCGACAAGCTGCTGAAAGGCGGGGTGACGGTGAAATTCCCCGACAAGGAAAACGGCGGGCAGCGGGTGGAGGTGGTGGCTGTGATCGATTGGGAGGTGCCGGAGAACAATGATTTCCTGCTGGCCTCGCAGTTCTGGGTGGCGGGGGCGCTGTATCTGAAACGGCCGGATCTGATCGGTTTCGTGAACGGCCTGCCGCTGGTGCTGATGGAACTCAAAGCTCCGGGCGAGAATGTGCGGCAGGGTTACGACAAGAACATCGCGGACTACAAGGGGACGATCCCGCAGCTTTTCCACTACAACGCGCTGATCATCGTATCCAACGGCGTGCAGAGCAAGATCGGCAGCCTGACGGCGAAGTGGGAACACTACGGGGATTGGAAAAAGGCGGTGAGCGAGGAGGAGGCTCCGGACATTTCCCTGAACACCCTGCTGCGCGGGACTTGTGATAAGGGGCGGCTGCTGGATCTGGTCGAAAACTTTTCCCGCTTCTCCGATGAGAAGGGGAAGACGCAGAAGCTGGTGGCGAGGAACCATCAGTTCCTGGGGGTGAACCGGGCGGTGGAAGCTTTGCGCGTTTCCAAAGACGGACGGATCGGTGTGTTTTGGCACACGCAGGGATCGGGGAAAAGTTACTCGATGGTATTCTTCGCGGAGAAGGTGTTCCGCAAGATCAAGGGGAACTGGACCTTCGTGGTGATCACGGATAGGATGGAGCTGGATCGGCAGATCTCCGATACCTTCGCGAACTGCGGGGCGGCGAACGGCAAGAACTCGAAGGCGACGAGCGCGAGCCATCTGCGGGAGCTGCTGACGGCGGATCACCGGTATGTGTTCACGCTGATCCATAAGTTCCGGACGGAGCCGGGAACGCTGCATCCGGTGCTCTCGGAGCGGGATGACATCATCGTGCTGACGGATGAGGCGCACCGCAGCCAATACGATACGCTGGCGATGAACATGCGCACGGCGCTGCCGAACGCGAAGTTCGTGGCATTCACGGGAACCCCGCTGATCGCCGGCGAGGAGAGGACGCGGGAGGTCTTCGGCGAATACGTGAGCGTCTATGATTTCAAGCAGTCCGTGGAGGACGGGGCGACGGTACCGCTCTTCTACGAGAACCGGACGAAGGAGCTGGAGATCACGAACCCGGAGCTGAACGAGGAGATCTACAAGACCATCGAGGACGCGGGGCTGGACGAGGATCAGGAGGAGAAGCTCAAGAAGGTGCTCGGGCAGAAATATCATCTCATCACCCGCGACGACAGACTGGACGAGGTGGCGAAGGACATCGTGCACCATTTCCTGAACCGCGGCTACCAGGGCAAGGCGATGGTGGTATCCATCGACAAGCTGACGACCCTGCGGATGTTCGAAAAGGTCAAGGCGGAGTGGAACGCGGAGACGGCACGGGTAAGCGAACGGCTGGCGAAGATGAGCCCGCTGATGCCGGAATACGAAGAACTGAACGCGCGGCTCAAGAATCTGGTGGAGACGGATATGGCGGTGGTCGTCTCACCGGGGCAGAACGAGATCACGGAGATGGCGGCGAAGGGATTCGATATCCTGCCGCACCGGGAGCGGATGGTGAAAGAGGATCTGGAGGAGAAGTTCAAGAATCCGGAGGATAAGTTCCGCCTGGTCTTCGTTTGCGCGATGTGGCTCACGGGATTCGATGCGCCGAGCTGCTCGACCCTCTATCTCGACAAGCCGATGCGCGGCCACACGCTGATGCAGACCATCGCCCGCGCGAACCGGGTCTATGGCGACAAGGTGAACGGCCTGATCGTGGACTACGCGAATGTTTTCCAGGAACTGGAGAAGGCGCTCGCGATCTACGGAGCGGGCGGCAGCGGCGGGGAGCTGCCGGTGAAGGATAAGACCGAATTGGTGAAAGCGCTGAAAATCGCGCTGGAGCAGGTGACGGAGTATTGCCGGAAACAGAATGTGGATCTGGAGGCGATCCCGAACTCCTCGGACAAGCTTTTCATCCCAGCGGTGAACCAACTGATGCGCACGGACGAGGTGCGGGACGAGTTCCTAAGCCAATCCAATGATGTCGCGAGGCTCTACAAGGCGGTGATGCCTGATCCGGTGATCCCGTTGCTGGCACCGAAGGCACAGCTGATCGCGGAACTGGCGAAGACGATACGGGCGCAGAAAGACCCGGTGAACATCACGGAGGTGATGGAGAAGATCTCCGGCGTGCTGGATGGGGCGATCGTGACGACGGCGAAGGAAGAACCGGGTGCGCCTGCGAAGACAATCGACCTGAGCAAGATCGACTTCGGGGCGCTGGCGAGGAAGTTCGAGAAGAGCAAGACGAAGAACATCGAGGCGCAGCAACTGCGGGCGCTGATCGAGCGGAAGCTGGACAACCTGATCCGCCTGAACGCGAGCCGTTACGATTTCCTCGACCGCTTCCAGAAGATGATCGAGGCATACAACAGCGGGGCGCTGAGCATCGAGCAGTTGTTCGCAGATCTGGTGACCTTTACGCAGGATCTGAGCGAAGAAGAGCAGAGGCACCTGCGGGAGAACGTCAGCGAGGAAGAGCTGGCGGTCTTCGATATCCTGACAAGGCCGGGACCGGATCTTTCCCCGCACGAGACGGAGGCGATCAAGAAGGTTTGCCGTGACTTGCTGGCAAAGCTGAAGACCGAGAAGCTGGTGCTGGAATGGAGAACCAAACGCACGACCCGCGCGGCGGTGCGGGTGGAAATCGAGAAGATGCTGGATTCCGGACTCCCGGAGAAATACACGACCGAACTGTTCGAATCCAAATGCGGCGCGCTCTTCCAGCACGTGCTGGAGAAATATCCGGATCAGGGGGCGAGTGTTTACGGAGAGGCGAGCTGAAGCTCGCGGTCCGTTGGTGATTCACACGATGGGCGACCGGAGATCGCCCCCACGTTTTCATCCGAGCAGAGTCGTCCTAGTGAACAGCGGGATAACGTGGATGCCGCGTTCCTCGATGGCCTGGCGGCCGCCTTCCTCGCGGTCCACGAGGACGATGCAGAATTTCACGTGGCCGCCCTCGCGCTCGATGGCGTCGATGGCTTTCAGGGTGGAGCCGCCGGTGGTGATGACATCATCGACGACGATGACGTTCTGGCCGGGGGCGAAGTTGCCTTCGATCTGTTTGCCAACGCCGTGGCCCTTGGGCTCCTTGCGGACGGTGAAAACCTGAAGCGCCTCATCGGGATGCTGGCGGGCGGAAGCCATGCCGATGGCGAGCGAGATCGGGTCGGCCCCGAGGGTCATGCCGCCGATGGACTGGATGGAGAGTTTTTCCGAGTGGATCTTGGAACGGACGGCATGCCAGCCGAGATCGCCGATCAGGGCTGCGCCGAAGGGATCGAGGGCGGTGACGCGGCAGTCGATGTAGAGGTCGGACTGCTTGCCGGAGGCGAGGGTGAAGGTTCCGGTGCGGACGGATTTTTTGAGGAGGAGGGCTTTGAGGTCGGCGGTGGTCTGGAGCATGGGATGAGGATGAAGGGCGAAACTTCAAATTTCAAATTTCAAATTTCAAGGAAGAGGGAGCTCTCAAGGGAGAGAAGTGGGAGAGGGAAGCGGGGACAGGATGTCCCCACGACGGACTGGGACTACAAGTCCCAGCCACGGGATGCTTTTTTCTCATCCGCCGCTTGCCACGGTGTCCGAGTCGCTTAGGATTCGGGTCGAGAACGCATGAAAATCTGGTTGGACGGCAAGTTGGTGGATGAGATTGAGGCGAAAATTTCGGTTTTCGACCATGGGTTGTTGTATGGGGACGGGATCTTCGAGGGGATCCGTTTTTACAACGGGCGGGTGTTCCGTTTGGAGGAGCATATCCACCGCTTGTTCGATTCTGCGAAGGCGATCCTATTGAACATGCCGTGGACGCAGGAGGAGGTTTGCAAGTTCACCTGCGAGACGGTGGCGGCGAACGGGCTGCGCGACGGATACATCCGGCTGGTGGTGACGCGCGGGGCGGGGGAGCTGGGACTGAATCCCTACCTTTGCCCGAAGCCCTCGATGTTTATCATCGCATCGACGATCAAACTCTACCCCGAGGAGCATTACCAAAACGGCCTCGCGATCATCACCTGTGCGACACGCCGCCCCGCTCCCGCCGCGCTGATGCCGCAGGTGAAGAGCCTGAATTACCTCAACAACATCATGGCCAAGGTGGAGGCGATCCAAGGCGGCGCGCTGGAGGCGGTGATGCTCAACGAGCAGGGCTACGTCGCGGAATGCACCGGCGACAATCTCTTCCTTTTCAAAAAGGGCGAGCTGCACACGCCGCTGATCTCCGACGGCGCGCTGGACGGAATCACGCGGGCGGTGATGTTCGAGATCGCGGAAAAACTCGGTATCCGGGTGATCGAGCGGTCACTGACGCGCTACGACATTTTCATCGCGGACGAGTGTTTCCTGACCGGCACGGCGGCGGAGGTGATCCCCGTGGTGTCGCTCGACAGGCGGGTGATCGGCGACGGGAAACCGGGCGAACTCACGAAGCGTTTCCTCGCGGAATTCCACGAACTCGCGATGAATACCGGGACGCCGTTTGCATGATGTGTTAGCTTATTGACGAGATGAAGTGCGACTATTGCGACAGCAAGGCGACCGTGTTCCTTACGCAGCTCGCGGAGGGGCAGATGAAAAAGGTTTGCCTCTGCGACAGTTGCGCGAAGGAGCGCGGCGTGACGGATCCCACCGGGTTCTCGCTGGCGGACATGCTGCTCGGGAAATTCGAGAAAGCCACGACCGGCGCGCCCACGCCAGCGCAAGGAAAGGTCGGGGGGCGGCGCGAAGATCTGCCCGGAATGCGGTTTCACCATCGACGACCTGCGCAAGGTGCGGAGGTTCGGCTGCGGGAACTGTTATAGTGTATTCGCGGAGGAGGTCGCGCCGATGCTGCGCGGCATGCACAAGGGCGTGAGCCACATCGGCAAGGTGCCGGAAGGCCTGATGGAAAGCCACACCCGCCACCAGCGGCTCGAGGAGCTGCGGACGAAACTGGAGCAGGCCATCGCCTCCGAGAGCTACGAGATCGCGGCGGGCTTGCGCGATGAAATCCGAACCCTGGACGAGGTGAAGATATGATGCGGTTCTCGACATTGATCCGCCACCCGGCGGACTGGATGACCGGGGCGCAGGCCGAGCACGGCGCGGTGCTCACCTCGCGTATCCGCCTCGCAAGAAACCTACGCGGCCATTCCTTTCCCGGCTGGGCGAAGCGTGACGAACGCGCCGAGACCCTAGCGGTGCTGCGTCCCGCCGTGGAGGAGCTTTCCGCGATGAAGGACGCCTTTTCCCGCGAGCTGGGCGATCTCACGCCCGTGCAGAAACAGGTGCTGGTGGAGCGCCATCTCATTTCCCGCGAACACGCGGCGCGCGGCGATGGTTCGGCGGCGGTGATCGAGAGGCGGCAGAGTTTCTCCATCATGATCAACGAGGAGGATCACCTCCGCATGCAGGCCATCCGCCCCGGCCTGCGCCTCACCGAGGCTTTCAACTCACTCTCCGCCCTCGACAGCGAGCTGGAGAAAAAACTCGAGTACGCCTTTGATCCGACCCTCGGTTATCTCACGACTTGCCCGACGAACCTCGGCACCGGCCTCCGCGCCTCGGCGATGCTCCATCTTCCCGGCCTCGTCCTCAGCGACCAGATCGGCCCGGTGCTGCAGGCGGTCGCGAAGATCGGCCTGGCGGTGCGCGGGCTTTACGGCGAGGGCACGGAATCGCTGGGAAACCTTTACCAGATGTCGAACCAATCCACGCTCGGCGAGAGCGAGGAAACGATCATCACGCGCTTGGAGCGGGTCATCTCGCAAGTCGCCAGCCACGAGCAGAATGCCCGCGAGAAATTGATGGAGGACGATCCGCACATGGTTTCCGACAAGATCGGGCGCGCCTACGGGGTGTTGCGGCACGCCCATCTCATCGATTCCAAGGAGGCGCTGAACCACCTTTCGCTGCTCCGTCTCGGCGGAAACCTCGGATTTTTCCCCGCCGACACCGTGAATCTCTGCGACACACTTCTGATGGACATCCAGCAGGCGCACTTGCAACTTCATGCAGGCATGAAACTCTCGCCCGATCACCGCGATTCGATCCGCGCGGAAATCATGCGCTCCCGTTTGCAATCACTCGATACGCCTGATAAATGTATTGGTAACAACGAACCAACAGACCGCTTCCCCGAAGGCGGCAACCCTGAAAACGAATGAACAACTTCACACCCAGAGCGCAACAGGTGTTGGCACTCGCCCGCAAGGAAGCCGACCGTTTCAACCACGCCTACGTCGGCACCGAGCACTTGCTGTTAGGTCTGATCAAACTCGGCCAAGGTGTCGCCGTGAACGTGCTGGAGCGCATGGGGCTGGCGCTTGAGGCAGTGCGGCAAGAGGTCGAGAAAGAGGTCGGCTCCGGCCCGCCCCAGAAGACTGTCGGAAACATCCCCTACACGCCGCGTGTGAAAAAAGTCCTCGCGCTCGCGAACAAGGAGGCGAAGGCGCTCAACCATTCCTACGTCGGAACCGAGCACCTGCTGCTAGGCCTGCTCCGCGAAGGCGAGGGGGTCGCCGCCCGCGTGCTCAAGCGACTCGACGTCGATATCCAGCGCACCCGCAACGAGATCCTCGCCGAGATCGATCCGAATTTCTCCCCCGACGACATGGAGGATGACGACGACGAAGATGATGACGATGACATGGCGGGCTTCGAGGACGAAAGCTCATCCAACTCGAACAACAGCGAAGCCGAGGGCAAAACCAAGACCCCGGCGCTCAAAGCGTTCGGCCGCGATCTCACAAAGCTCGCCAAAGAAGGCGGCCTCGATCCGGTGATCGGCCGCGAGAGCGAGATCGAGCGGGTAATCCAGATCCTCTGCCGCCGCACGAAAAACAACCCCGTCCTCATCGGCGAGGCCGGCGTCGGGAAAACCGCCATCGTTGAGGGACTCGCGCAGGAAATCGTCACCGGCAACGTGCCGGAGCTTCTCCGCGACAAGCGGGTCATCACCCTCGACCTCGCGCTGATGGTGGCGGGCACGAAATACCGCGGCCAGTTCGAGGAGCGCATCAAGGCGGTGATGGACGAGATTCGCAAGGTAAAGAACGTGATTCTTTTCATCGACGAGCTGCACACGATTGTCGGAGCGGGTTCCGCGGAAGGTGCGATGGATGCCTCGAACATCATCAAGCCCGCTCTCAGCCGCTCCGAGCTGCAATGCGTCGGCGCGACCACGCTCAACGAATTCCGCAAATACATCGAGAAGGACTCCGCCCTCGAGCGCCGTTTCCAGCAGGTCAAGGTGAACGAGCCGTCCGTCGAGGATGCGATCCTGATCCTCCAGGGCTTGCGCGACAAATACGAAACCCACCACAAGGCGCAATACACGCCGGAGGCCATCGAGGCTTCCGTGAAGCTCACCTCCCGCTACCTCACCGCCCGTTACCTGCCCGACAAGGCCATCGACGTGCTCGACGAGGCTGGGGCGCGCGCTCGCATCGGCACGATGACCCGTCCTCCCTCCATCAAGGAGGCGGAGTTGAAAATCGAAGAGATTCTCCGCGAGAAGGTCGCCGCCATCTCCGCCCAGGATTTCGAGAAGGCCGCCGCCCTCCGCGATGATGAGAAGCACGCCAAGAAAAACCTCGAGGAAACCCTCAAAGCATGGCGCGCTTCTTCCGAGGAGAAGGTCGTGATCGTGGACGACCAGGATATCATGTCGGTCGTCTCGAAATGGACGGGCGTGCCGCTGCAGCGCATGGAGCAGAAGGAGACCGAAAAACTCCTGAAAATGGAGGACGAACTGCAAGGACGCGTGATCGGCCAGAACGAGGCGGTCATCGCGATTTCCAAGGCGCTTCGCCGTTCCCGCGCTGACCTCAAGGATCCGAGGCGCCCGATCGGCTCTTTTCTTTTCCTCGGCCCCACGGGTGTCGGGAAAACCTATCTCGCCCGCAACCTCGCGGAGTTTATGTTCGGCGATGCGGAGGCGCTGATTCAGATCGACATGTCGGAATACATGGAGAAATTCACCGCCAGTCGCCTGATCGGTTCGCCTCCGGGATACGTCGGCTACGAGGAGGGCGGTCAGCTTTCCGAAGCTGTGCGCCGCCGCCCGTATTCGGTCGTGCTTTTCGACGAGGTCGAGAAAGCCCATCCGGACGTGATGAACCTGCTCCTGCAGATCCTCGAGGACGGCACCGTCACCGACTCGCTGGGCCGGAAAATCGATTTCCGCAACACGATCATCATCATGACGTCGAACGTGGGGGCCTCGACGATCAAGCGCCAGACCTCGCTCGGTTTCGGCGCGATGAACGCGGACGAATCTGATTTCGAGGGCATGAAGGAGAAGATCCTCGAGGAATCGAAGCGCTACTTCAAACCGGAGTTCCTCAACCGCCTCGATGATCTCGTGGTCTTCCACATGCTGGAGAAGGTGGATCTCAACCAGATCGTCGATCTGGAGGTTTCCAAGCTCGTCAAGCGCCTCAAGGAGAAGGAGATCGTGATGACCCTTTCGCCGGAAGCCCGCGAACTGCTCGCCGAGAAAGGCTTCGATCCCGCGTACGGCGCGCGTCCGATGCGCCGCGCGGTGGAGCGTTTCCTTGAGGATCCGCTCGCCGAGGCCTTGTTGCGCGGCACGGTGAAAACGGGGGATATCGTCCAGGTCGTCCGCAAGGAAGGCAGCGAGGAACTCGTCTTCGAAAGCTCCCGCCCCGACGGCGAACCCGAGCCTGACATCGAAACGGTGGGAGCCGAGTGATTTTCCCCATGGAAACCGAAACCAGGCAATTCACCGCGAACGCCGACTACGAGGAGCGCGACACCCAGCCCCTGCACCTCGCCGCCGGACAGGAAGTAACCACCGGCCCGGCCGACCGTGAATGGCCCGGCTGGATCTGGGTCGGCGATTCCAGCGGTCGCAACGGTTACGTCCCCGCCGAAATCCTCGAACCCCTCGGCGAAGATCGCTGGGCGGCGATGGAGGATTTCGATCCCACTGTGCTCAAGGTGCGGCGCGGAGACGCGCTTGTTTCGCTCAAGGAAATCCATGGCTGGCACTGGTGCCGCAACGACGAGAGCATCGAAGGCTGGGTCGCTGGATATCTCCTTAAGGCGAAAACCTGAGGCCGGGGAAATGCCTTGCCTTAAAGAAGCACGCGCTGGAATTCCTCGGGGTGGTCGAGCAGGTAGGTGGGTTTCGCCAGTTCCAGTGACTCGCGGGAGTTGAAACCCCAGCTCACCGCGGCGTGCGGGATGTTCGCTTTCTGGGCGGCTTTGACATCACGCAGTTCGTCGCCGACGTAGAGCATCTCGTTGTTCTTCAGGGAAAAGGTCTTGCGGATGGCACGCAGATGCCTCGCTTTTCCGGTGAGCTTGGAGGTGGACGAGACGAACTCGAAAAGATCGCGGATACCGTGGTTGCGGAGGAAGACATCGACGTTCGCCGTGGTATTCGAGGTGAGGATGCCGAAGCTGTCGGTGCGGTTGCGCAGGTCGGCAAGGGCGTCCTTCATGCCTTCGATGAGCTGGAGGCGATCGATGTTCGCGCGCATCATGCCGGTGCCGCGGGCGATGATGGAGGGCACGCGGCGTTTCGGGATGTCCAGTTCGGTGAGGATCTGTTTCAACGAGAGGTGGCGCAGGCCGGGTATCTCATGCTCCTCAACCTGCCGGATCCCGTAGTCGGGGGCGAGTTCGTTGAAGATCCGGCGGGACTCGCCGAGCGTGTCGGCGATCGTGCCGTCGAAATCGAAAATCAGGGCGCGGTATTTCATTTTCCACGAATCTGGCCGCGCGCATTCGGCTTTGCCAGCCAAAATCCGTGACATCTTCATGGGAGTTTCGGGATCTGGAGAATCATTTTTTTCACCGCAGGGGCCGCTGAGGTCGCAAAGGGTCGCGGAGTCGATATCCCTTATGCTGGTGTGGAACATGATTTCCTAACCGTGTTTCCTTTACTCGTCTCTGCGAGCTTCCCCGGCCTCTGCGACTCTGCGGTGAAATTCTAATCAGCCAAAGCTAATCCCGGCGGCGTTTATTCAGCCAGCGCTCCACGTCGCGGAAGATCCTGTCGCGCTGCCCGTCGTACATGAGGAGATGGTAGGCGTCGGGGTAGTGCTTGTAGGTCTTGGAAACGCCGGAGGGGATGCGGGCCATGAAGCCGCGCATGTCGGAATCGTCGTTGAAATAATCCTTCCCGCCGTGGAGGACGAGGACGGGAACCTCCAGCTCGGCGGCGCAGCCGTTCATGCCGTCGATGAGCCTGCCCAGCGTGCCGAGGAGGCGCAGGGTGTGCTTTTCCACATGGTAGGAATTTGTCTGCGCCTGCGCGAGGTGCTTGGATTTCTGCGTCATCTGCACGTCCTTGGCGGGCGCGAGCGCATCGATGGAAACCCGGGCGAGGGGCAGGGTGGTCGCCGCCACCTGCACCAGCGCGATCTTCCACGGCTCCATGTCGTCCTTGAATCGCACGATGGGCGAGGAAAGCACCAGCCCGTCGCAGGGCGGATCCCCGGGCGGGGCGGCGTGCAGCGCGTGGGTGGCGATGAGTGCGCCCATGCTTTCGCCATACCAGATGATCTTCGCGTGCGGGTGGCGCTCCTCGACGAGCTGGGTGAAGGCTTCCAGGTCGGCATACCATTCGGTGGCGTTGCCGATGTCGCCGCGGCGGGCATGGATGGGATCACTGCCCTGGCCGCGCACCTCGTAGGCGTAGAGGGCGGTCTTCGGCTGCTTTTGGATGAGGTGGTTGCCGAGATTCGCGTAGTCCACCGAGGCCCCGCAGAAGCCGTGGATGCCGATGACTACGAGATCCGGCTCGATCCCCTTCCTTTTCCAGGTGCGGTAGCCGAAGGTGTCGGATTCGCCGGAACCCTCCTTGGCGTAGTTGACGAGGATTGCGTCCGGGGCGCAGCCCGTCGCAAACACGCAGAGCGCGAGTAGAAGACGGAGTTTGCAGGTCACCACAGAGAAAAACTGCCGCATGGGGAGGATCATTGCAACCCCGCAGCCCGTTGCGCCCTGAGGAGACATTTTACGGAAATTTTACCCGTTCCGGAGGGTTTTGAATTTGATTCCCCGGGAAACCGTTTATGACTGGCAATGTAGAAACGCGAAAAATCAATATCATGAAATCCGCATGTCTCACCGCCCTCATTTCACTCCTCGCCGCCGGGCTTCCGCAGGCGGCTCCCCGGCTGGTGGTATCGACCGCTTCGCTGGCTCCGGAATCGAAGATCGACGTCATCTTCGACCAGCCAATGGTCGCCCCCGAATGGCTCGGTAAGGAAATCGAGAACAAGCTCGTCGCCACCAAGCCGCCGCTGCCCGGGAAGCTTTTCTGGAAAGCACCGACCATCGCCGAATACCGCCCTGACGCGATCCCCGCGCTGGGAGTCGAATACCAGTTCTCCATGGTGAGTGGCACGAAACATCTCGATGGCAGCCCGGTGGGCGACGGGGTTTTTGCCACCGTGCAGACCGAGGCTTTCCGCATCCACACCGCGCAGATCCCGAACCGCTGGTCGCAGGAATACTCGCGCTCCACGGGCAGCTGGATGATCGTCTTCAACGACGATATTGATCCCGCCGCCGTCGCGGGCTTCTTCGCTTTCTCCTCGGCCAGCGGCCAGCGAGTCGCGCCGAAGGTGGAGTGGGCCACGGCGCAGGGCGCGGGCTACTACCGCACGGGTTACCTCACCTGGGCGAACCGCAACGCACCCGAGAAGCAGAGGGTAGAGGTTCCTTTGGAAACGCCTGTGAAAAACATCCTGGTGGTTTCGCCGGACTCGCCGCTTTCGATCGGGAAAAACTGGGAACTCAGGTTGCTCAAAGGCCTGCCGAATGCCGGGAAAAGCGCGAAGCTCGCACAGGATCTGTCCTACGCCATCGGCGATGTGGAGCCGTTCAAGATGGAGCGGATCATCCCGGTTGTTTCCTCCAGCACCCCCCGCGCGGTCAGTATGAGTTTCAACGAGATGCTCCCCGTGAACATCGATGCCGCGCTCTTCACCATCACGCCGCCCGTGGACGGGATGACCGTGATCCCCGAGGGCAAGTCGCTGCGCATCGAAGGTGATTTCTCCGGGCACGACCTTTATGTCGTCCGGCTGACGGAAGGCTTGCTCTCGGCGGGCGGACAGAAGCTCGCTTATGCCGGAAACATGGAGGTGAAATTTAAAAGGCTTGCCGCCGAACTCGCGCTGCCTTCGGAATCGGAAGGTCAGCTCGCGAAGGGCCTTCGGAAATACGAGATCAGCACCGTGAACATCTCCAAGGTATCCATCCGTGTGAAACAGCTCGGCGGCAAGGGCACCGTCCGCGCCTTCCAGGGCTACCGCCATTACACCGGACGCGGGCCGAACTACACCGGCATCGAGCCGACCTCCGTCCTACCCTACGCGCTGGTGCCCGGCGAGACGATCTACGAAAAGGAAATCGAACTCGGCACGGCGGTGGACACCGGCAAGAACATCGAGCTTTCGTGGGATGAGCTTCTTCCGGCGGGCACGGATTTCGCGTCCCTCTTCGTCGATGTGATCGGCACCCCACACCCCGATGCCATGGCGGAAGGCCGCCGCGCCGCCCAGGCCATCGTGCAGCTCACCGACATCGGCCTCGCGTGGAAATTCACGGATAGCGAGGCGCTGGTCTTTGCGTTTTCCTGCGAGACCGGGAAGCCCCTACCCGGCGTGGCGCTCGGCAGCTATGGCGAGGATGCGGCGAAGCTTTCGGAAGCGGTCACCGACGCCAACGGCATCGCCAAGGTCGCGCGCAACGTCGACGTCCGGCACCTCCACGCCACGCTCGGCACGGACAGCTACACGGCGGCCTTCGACGACACACTCGATCAGGTGAGCATGTGGTATTTCCCGGTGCGTTACTCGTGGATGAAATCCATGCCGGAAAAACGCCGCGCCTTGCTCTTCACCGAGCGCTCGCTCTACCGCCCCGGCGAGAAGGTGCGCATCAAGGGCATCGTCCGCGACCAACTCGGCAACGCCATCGCGCTTTCCAAACAGAAGCCCGCCCGCGTGGTGGTCATCGATCCCGAGGACAAGGAGATCTTCACGCAGCCGGTCACCATCTCCGCGCTCGGCTCCTTCGATCTTACCTACACGCTGCCGCCCGCGAAAGTCGGCGAGCACACGATCAGGCTGGAGTTTCCCGAGGAGCTGGAGCTGGCGCAGAAAACGGAGGATTGGGAGGAGCAGATCGCCATCTCGGAAAGTGCGTGGTTCAGCCTGCCGCTGCGCGTCGAGGAGTTCCGCCGCAACACCTTTGAGATCGCCCAGAAAATCGACACGCCGGAGATCGGTGCAAAAGAGATTTCTGCGAAACTCACCGCCACCTACTACCAGGGCCAGCCCGTCGCTGCGGGCAGCGCGAAGACCTTCACCGAGATCACCGACACGAACCCCTATCCCGAGCGCTATCGCGATTTCCTCTTCGGAAACCACAAGGCCGATGACTGGCGCTACTGGTATCATTACTTCGGATACCGCGATCGCGAGGCCGATAACGGGGTGACGAGCACGGATTTCGATTCCGAGCAGACCCTCTCGAAGGAGGGCTTCGCGGAAATAAATGTGAAGATGCCTGAGGGCGATTTCCCGCAGACCCGCCAGGTCAGCCTCGCCACCGAGGTGACGGATGCGAACAACCAGACGCTCACCGCGCGTTCCACCGCCACGGTACACCCCGCCGCTCTGTATGCCGGGATTTCCCGGATCGACCGGCTGGTCAGGGTGGGGGATGAAACCCCGTTCCGTCTCGTCGTGACCGATACCGAAGGCGAGCCCGCCAAGGCGGATGTCACGCTCACCGCCACGCTCACCCGCCAAGTGCACACCAACACCAAGACCTCCAACGAGAACGGCGAGACCGTCACCGAGAGCGAACCGAACGACGAGCATGTCTTCACCCGCGAGTTCACTGTGCCCGCCGCCGCCTCTGCGAAGGAGGGCGCGGTGTTCCCCGTTTCCCCGACGAACACCGGCCTCCATTTTCTGACCGTGAAAGGCAAGGACGCCGAGGGCAGGGAGTTCGCCACGGTCACGCGCTTCCATGTTTACGGAGCCAACGAATACCCGTGGAAATACGAGGACGGGATGCGCATCAAGCTCGTCTCCGAGAAGAAATCCTACAAGCCCGGGGATACCGCCCGCGTGCTCGTGCTCTCGCCCATCGAGGGCACGGCGCTCGTCACTGTGGAGCGCGAAAAGGTCATCAGTTCCTACCTCACTGAGATCCGTGCGGATAACCCCGTCATCGAGATCCCGCTCACCGACGACCACGCGCCGAACGCCTACGTCTCCATCCTCATTGTCAAAGGCTCCGCCGAATCCGCGCGCGACATCAAGGAGCCGCAGCTCCGCCTCGGCTACTGCGAGCTGATCGTCGAGAATCAGCGCGAGCGTCTTGCCGTGGAGATCGCCGAGCCTTCGGAAAGCTACCGTCCGGGCGCCGAGGTCACGCTGGTCGGCACGGTGAAAAACGGCGAAGGCATGCCTGCCGCCGGAGCGGAGGTCACCCTCTACGCGGTGGACGAGGGCACGCTCGCCGTCATGGGTTACGATACCCCCGATCCCATGGCCTTCTTCTACGATCCCCGCCGCCTCTCCGTGAACGCCGGTACCTCCTTCCACAGCTTCATCACCGAGAACGCGGAATACCGCTCTTTCCACAACAAGGGCTTCTTCATCGGCGGCGGCGGCGATCTCAACAAGCTTGCCGACCTGTTCCGCAAAAACTTCGACCCCTGCGCGGCGTGGGCGCCCACTCTTCTAACAGGTGCCGATGGGAAGTTCTCCCACGCCTTCACCTTGCCCGACACGCTCACCCGTTACCGCGTGATCGCCATCGCCCACCACGGCGGCGCGCACTTCGGCCACACCGAATCCGCCGTGCTTGTGAAAAAACCGCTGATGCTGGAGCCGAAGCTGCCCCGCTTCGCCCACCAGGGCGATCTGCTCAACACCCAGGTCATGGTGCAGAACGCTTCCGGCCGGGCCGCGACATGGGAGGTTACCTGCGCCATCGGCGGCGGGGAGGGGACTCCGACCGCCAGCTTCGTCGGCTCCCACCAGCAGAGCCTCACGCTTGCCGCCGGTGATTCCGCCACGCTCGTCTTCCCGATCCGCATCGACAACACCGGCGACGTCATCATCTCCTACAGCGCGCGCCCGCTCTCCCTCCCGGAGGGCGAGCTCACGCCCGGCCTCACCGCCGCGCTCTCCGACGGCGTCCGCGAAACCTTCGTCTCCCATTTCCCCATGCCCCTCCTGCGGCAGGTGAAAGCGGTGCGGCTCACCCCCGGATCGGACACGGATCTGCGCGGCCTGCTTTCCAAGGAGCTCGAAGGCGCCACCGGCCGCGTCGATCTGGAGTTCGCCACCTCGCCGCTCGTCGAGATCGCGTCCTCGGTCGATTACCTCCTGCAGTATCCCTACGGTTGCGCCGAGCAGACCAGTTCCTCGCTGATGCCATGGCTCGCGGTGAACAATCTTCGCCCCTACGTTCCCGCCTTTGCGAAAAAAACCGACAAGGAAGTGGCGGATGCGATCCAGGCCGGTGTCGCCCGCCTGCTCTCCATGCAGCGCCCGAACGGATCTTTTGGCTACTGGCCGGGCGCCGCAGGAAACGAACGAATGGGTCACGCCCTACGCGGGTCTGGTGCTCACGCTCGCCTCGCAGAACGGCGGCAATGTGCCTCCCTCCGCATTGGAAAATCTCGCCAATTACCTGATCGAATCGCTGCGCGGTGCCGGTGAGGCGAAGTCCTCCGGCGACCTCGAAAACCACGCCCGCTCCCTCTACACGCTCGCCCTCCTCGGCAAAGCCCAAGAGCCCTACCACGCGCTGATGATAGAGAAACTTGCCGCCATGAGTACCAGCGCCCGCGCCCTCCTCGCCGCCGCCATGGCTGTCGGCTCCGAAGGCCGGCCCAAGGTGCTCGCCACCGCAGGCGATATCCTGAAATCCAAGGTCTCCTACAAGCCTCTCGAAGGCGGTTACTGGTCGCCGGGGAACTCCTCCATCGCCGCCGAGCTAATCGCCCACATCGCCATTGATCCGAACTCGAAGGAGACCCACGCCACCCTCGACAGGCTCCTCAAGGATCGCAACCCCTACGGCCACTGGCGCAACACCTGGGCGAACGGCTGGAGCATGCTCGCCGTCTCCCAATACGCCGCACAGCAATCGCTCTCCGGTGAACCTGTGAAACTCGTGCTCGAAACAAAGGCCGGCACCGAGGAAATCACCCTCACCAAGGATCAGCCCGCCGTCGCCTTTTCCTTCCCGCTCGATCCGGCGGGCGGGATGAGGCTGACAACCACCTCCGCGGCCTTCGTGCGCATGAAGGTTGCCGGCAAGCCCGTGATCGCGCCCATGGCTCCCGTGGCGAAAAACGGCCTCTCCATCGACCGCCTCTACGAGAAAGTCCTCCCCAGCGGCCAGACCGAAGTCCTCACCCAGCCCGCCCTTGGCGACCTCATCCGCGTCACCCTCCGCGTCACCTTGCCGAACGACGACACCCGCTACTTAGTCGTCGATGACCCGCTGCCCGCGAGCTTCGAGACGGTGAACTCGGACTTCGCCTCGCAGGCCGGCGGCCAGGCCATCCGCACCAGTGAGAAGGATTGGAACATCTCCCACTCCGAGCTCCGATCTGACCGCGCCGTGTTTTTCATGGATCACGTGCACCGCAGGGGCACCTACCAGCTCACCTACCTCGCCCGCTGCACCGTCGGCGGCGAGGTCAACGTCCCGCCCGCCAAGGTGGAGTCCATGTATGACCCGGAAAACTTCGCCCTCTCCGCCACCCACAAATTCTCCACGAAATGAGGTTTTGGCTGCGGAAGTCTGCCATTGAAGAAAATTGGCTACCAGCCGGCACGGTGGAGTGCCGGTTCGATATCCGTAGTTGCGGGGGGTAAGGGGGTTAGGAAATCGCGAGATAGGGTTCCCCAAGCGGGGCGGTCTTTCCAGAGGCTACTCGAAGGTGAGGTAGGGTTCTAGGAGTAGGAGGGTCTGCTTGCCGATGCCTTCGACTTTATCGAGATCCTCCAGCTTTACGTAGGGGCGGGACTCGATGATGCGGTTGGCGGTGACATCGCCGATGCGAGGGAGTTTCAACAGGTCGTCGCGGGCGGCGGTATTGGGGTTGATCTTTTCGCCCTCGGCGAGGCCGCGCGGGGCGGTGGCGAGGTCGAGCTCGGCGTTCTCATTGCGTTCCTCTTTTCTCTGTTCGGGGAGACTTTCCCAATCGGTGACTGCCCATGCGCCGAGGCTGTTTTTGGCGGCCTTGAGTTCAATATCCTCTAGGGATGCACGGTATTCCTTGGAGGTGGTTCCTGCCGGTGTTTCGCGATAAACGCCGAAGGCGCGGGCGAGGCCGAGCGCGACGAGGCGGGTGGCGAGATCCTCACCTTTGGCGGTGGTGACGAAGCCGTAGAAGCGCGGGAAGCGGACGTCGCCGCGGGCGTCCGAGTAGGCGGTGTGGACGGAAAAGGGTTCCGCAAGCGCACGGGCGACTTCCTCGGCCGCTTGTTTGCCGAAGCCTTTGGCGGCCTCGATGGAGGCTTGCGGAGATTCGCCGAAGCCGGAGATGCCGAAGTAGCGGCGCTGGGCGCGGAGGCGGCGGGCGTCGCTTTCATCGGTCACGTGCCACTCGATACAATCCGCGCCGTAGAGGCGGATGGTGAGTTCTTTCCCCTCGGCGGTGCGGACGAGGAAGCTGTCGCCATCGGCCCAAGGGGTGGGGACAAGGGTGCAGCGCTCGATATGGTTGAGGGGTTCGGATCCTTTGGAGGCGAGGGTGAGGAAAAGGGTAAGGAAAAGGGTTAGGGGCGTTCTCATATCGGCGGTCGCATGTTGAAGGGAAAAGGTGAGTTGTAAAACCGGAAATGGGTGTGAAGGGGCAGGGCGATAAAGCTGGGGAGAAGACTGTATGAATTTCCGAGGAATCAACCGCGAATGGGTGTCAATAAACGCGAACCCGATCCATATGGCTTTGGCAAAGGGGGGGGGCATGATCTCGATTTTTTCCGCTAGTTTGATCACGTTGGTGAAGAGTGGAGAGATTTTCGGGTGGGGCGGAGACTATTGCCCGATTTTGCGGTGGCGCGGAGGGTGTGGAGGGGGCAGTTTGGGCGCGTGGATATGGAAAGCATCGTATGGAAAACATCACTTCGTTGAGCATGCACGTGGCCTACGGGCTGGCGGTGGGGTTGTTCCTTGCGGCGGCGGGGTGGCGGGTGTTCGCGGCTCGGGCGCAGGGTGCGGACGCGCCGCCGGTGCTGCCGGTGGGCAAGGTGGCGGTGTGGATCTACCGCCCGCTGGATCTTGTCGGGATGGCGGTGATCGCGGGGGTGTTCTATCTGCTGGCGGTGGGGGGCAAGGAGCCGGTCACGATGAGCGTGGGGATCGTGCTGTTTTCCATCATGTTCCTGTTTCTCATGGCGGCGGTTTCGGTGGCGATCGTAATCCGGCGGATGCATCCGGTGCGTTGGCTGGGTTTGCGTTGGAAGGAGTGGCCGTGGGTGCTGCTGATCGCGCCGGGGACGGTGGTGTGCATGTGGGTGTTTTTCGCGGGCTTGCAAGGGCTCGGCTACATGGATCTGATGGAGAGGCTGGGGGTGGAAAAGGTGCAGGAGACGGTGGAGCTTTTCCAGAAGGGGAAGGATCCGGCGGTGCTGATCCTGATGGCGTTCGCGGCGGTGATCGTGGCTCCGATCTGCGAGGAGGTGGTGTTCCGGGGCTATCTGTATCCGGCGGCGAAGCGTTTCGCGGGGCCGTGGGTGGCGGCGGTTTGCACGGCGCTGATGTTTTCTGCGGCGCACGGGAATATGGCGGCGCTGCTGCCCCTGTTCGTCTTCGGGCTGGTGTTGGTGGCGCTGTATGAGTTCACGGGGTCGATCTGGGCTCCGGTGGCGGCGCATTTCCTGTTCAACGCGGCGACTGTGGCGGTGCAAATGCTGGTGCGCGTTTACGGGTTGCCGGAGACGGCGGGGCTGTGAAAGGTAATTTTTTAACCACAAGATAAACGGGATGAACGCAGATGAAGGATGTGGATCCGCTTTTTTATGACATGAGGACGCTGGCGGACATCGGGGAGGACGCGCTGATTGCGCGGCTGGTTGAGCTGATACCGACAGGTGAAGCGGGCGAGGGGCCGGGGGATGATTGCGCGGTGGTGGATGGAGGCGGGGAAACGCTGCGGCTGCTGAAGACGGATGCGCTGGTGGAGGGCGTGCATTTCCTGAGGGACGCGGATCCGAGGGCGGTGGGCTGGAAGTCGGTTGCGCGGGTGATGTCGGACTTCGCGGCGATGGGCGGGACGGGTGATCGTTTTCTGGTGACACTGGCATTGCCTGGAACGATGGAAATCGCGTGGATCGAGGATTTTTACCGGGGGATGGGGGATTGCCTGACGCGTTATGGGGCGCTGCTGGCGGGGGGGGAGACGAGCTGCGTGCCGGAAGGTTCGGCGGCGGTGATCTCGGTGGCGGCGATGGGTTCGGTGGGGCGGGGGATGGCGGTGATGCGCACCGGCGGGAGGCCGGGCGACGGGATCTGGGTGACGGGACGGCTGGGCGGATCGCTGGCGGGGAAGCACCTCACGTTTTCCCCGAGGGTAGAGGAGGGGAGGTGGATCGCGCAAAACCTGCGGCCGACGGCGATGATGGATCTTTCCGACGGGCTGGCGAAGGACTTGCCGAGGCTTGCGAAATCATCGGGCTGCGGTTTCCGGCTAGAGCGGGCGGCGGTGCCTTGCACGGAGGGCTGCGGGGTGGCGCAGGCGCTGGGGGACGGGGAGGACTTCGAGCTGCTTTTCAGCGCGCCGCCGGATATGGTGACGCGGGGGTGGGGTGAGATGTTTCCCGGGCTGGAGCTGACAAGGATCGGCGAGCTGGTGGCGGAAGGTGAGGGAGAGAGCCTGGAGGGCGGCTGGGATCACTTCGGCTAAGGGGATCAAGGTGCGGTTCTGGCGTCGATGAGGAGGGCGAGAGTGAGGGTTTTCATACGGGAAAGATGTAGCGGGCAGGGAGTGGGGAGCCAAGGAAGAAGCTGCGCAGGTAGGAGGCGTTTTCCTGCTAACCCTGTGGCGTCAGGCGGCGCCGTTTTGTCGGCCTCTTCGGCGTCCCTATCCCGCTGGAAAAGAAAAACCCCGCCTTGTGGCTTGGAAGCCGTTTGGCGGGGTCAACTCGAACGGGGATGGCGGAGCGGACGGGGCTCGAACCCGCGACCTCCAACGTGACAGGCTGGCGCTCTAACCAACTGAGCTACCGCTCCATCCCGTTCGGGTGGGCGGGACGCTATGGAGAGGCTACCACGGGCGCAACCTATTTTTTGAACGGAGCGCATTTTTTTGCGGGGCTTATTTACGGAGGGTGTTGCCGTCGGTTTTGTCTTTTCTCCCCGTTGTCCGCGCCCTAGTTTGAAGCGTGATTTTCCGGGAAATGGAACTGTGGTTCGACCCACTCGCGCGCTCCGGTCCCGAGGCGATGGCGGCGGACGAGTGGCTACTGGAACACGCGGAGAACCCCGTTCTGCGCATCTACCGCTGGGACGGCGAGTGGGGCAGTCTCGGTTATTTCGGGAAAATCGAGGATGCCCGGGGCTGCCTTTCCGGCGTGAATCTCGTCCGCCGCTGGACGGGCGGCGGCACGGTGGATCACCGCAGTGACTGGACATACAGCCTCATTGTGCCCAAGAAATTCGAAGTCGCCCGAATGAGAGGCGGCGAGAGTTACCGCGCGATCCACGAGATCCTGACAGGTGTGCTTCGGGTGGAGGGCGGCGATCCTGAGCTCGCGCCCGCGAAGGGGAAATCCGGGGGCATGTGTTTCGAGAATCCCGTCGAGTTCGATGTGATGGACGCCGCCGGGGATAAGCTCGCAGGTGCGGCGCAGCGGCGCGGCAAGCTCGGCCTGCTGCATCAGGGATCGGTGGCCACGGCGGGCAATCCGCGGCTGCGGGGAGAGCTTTTCGCGGAGCGCCTCGCAGAGAGCTGGTGGGAGGCGGAGATCCATGTGGACGAGGGGCGCGTCGCCGAAATCGCCGCTTTGAGATACGCACGCAAGGAATGGCTGGAGCGGCGGTGAAGCCGGCCTGTCGATTCGCGGTTGAATCTTCAAAACGAAATCAGCCTTTACAGCAAAGAGGAGGAAGCTTGACCCGGTTGCGCCGAAAATCCACAACAGGCCATGCAGCCGATTTATGAAGGGAAAGCGAAACGCCTTTGGACCACCGACGATCCCTCGATGCTGAGGATGGAGTTCAAGAACGACGCGACGGCCTTCAACGGCGAGAAGAAAGCCAGCTTCGAGAACAAGGGCCGCCTCAACAACGCGATCAGCACCCTGATCTACCAATACCTCGAGAAAACCGGCATCCCCACCCACTTCGTCCGCCAGATCGATGAGACGAACGTAGAGGTGAAAAAGGTCGAGATCCTGATGGTCGAGGTCATCGTCCGCAATGTTTCGGCGGGCAGTTTCTGCAAGCGCACCGGCATGGAGGAAGGGATCGCCTTTTCGCAGCCAGTCATCGAGTTCTCCTACAAGAGCGACGCCCTAGGCGATCCCCTCATCAATGACGACTACATCCGCGAGATGAAACTCGCCACCCCGCAAGATATGGCTTTTCTTCGCGAATCCGCACTGAAGGTGAATACGATCCTCTCCGGATTTTTCGCTGAGGTCGGCCTGAAGCTCGTCGATTTCAAGCTCGAGTTCGGCCGCCTCGCTTGCGATCCCTCGCGGATCGTTTTGGCCGATGAGATTAGTCCGGACGGCTGCCGCCTGTGGGATCTCAAGACCGGAGAGAAAATGGACAAGGATCGCTTCCGCCGCGATCTAGGCAACGTGATGGAGGCCTATGAGGAAGTGCTCAAGCGCCTCAAGGCCCGCCTCGAAACGAACGAATAAGCTTACCATGAAATTCCTCCCCATCATCGCCATCTGTCTCGCCCACGCCGCCTGCTCCGGGTCGGTAGAGCCGCTGACCGTAAAGCAGTTCACCCTCCGCGACCAGAAGATGGATGGCGGCAGTGATCCCTTAGTCCGCAATGAGAAGCTGCGCCGCCTCCATGGCGCGGTCAGCCTAGAGGAGAGGAAACAGCGCCTCGGCCAATACTACACCGTCCTGTGGAATGCGGACGCGGGTTTGGAAAAGGAAATCGTATTCCGCTACCAGCAGGGAGGAAGCCGCATCGAGGAAATGCGCCGCAAAATCCCCGCCGGAACCTCCGGAGGCAAAGAGGAGTTCTCCATCATCGGCGACAACTACTTCGACAACGGCCGCGTCCTCGTGTGGAAGATCGACCTAAACGCCGGTGGCGAAACCATCGCCTCAAAGCAGTCCTACCTGTGGGAGTGAAATTTCAAATTTCAAAACTCAAGTTTCAAGGAATAGGAAGATTCGGAGCCATGATCTCTTGATTGAATTTTGAATTTTGAAAATTGAAATTTTAAACACCGGCACCGAGCTCCTCCTCGGCAATACGCTCAACACCCACGGCGGTTGGTTCGGGCGGCAGCTTTTCGCCATGGGACTGCGCGTGGCGCGGCAGGCGACCGTCCCCGACGGCGAGGCGATCCACGAAGCATTCGGTGAAATGGTGGACCGTGCGGATGTTCTGCTCATCACCGGCGGCCTCGGCCCCACCAGCGATGACCTTACTCGCGAAATCGTCGCGGAAACCCTCGGCATTGAGCTCCACCAGGACGAGCAGGCGCTGCGGAACCTGGAGTCCTTCTTCGCCTTGCGGGACAAGCCCATGGCTCCCGCAAACCTCCGCCAGGCCATGGTTCCCATCGGAGCCGACGTGTTGCCGAATCCCAACGGCACCGCCCCCGGCCTCTACCTGCCGCCGCGCATCAACGGTCGTTCGAACTGCGCCGTTTTCCTCCTCCCCGGTCCGCCGCGCGAGCTTTACCCGATGTTTCACAGCGAGGTCGCCCCGCGCCTCCGCGCTCTCGCCGGGGTCTCCGACGTCGCCGAAGCCGCGGAGCTCAAATTCACCGGCATCGGCGAAAGCGATTTCCACCACGGCATCGACGCGCAGCTCGCGGACATCCCTGGTCTCGAATACGGCTACTGCGCCCGCATCGGCGAGGTCGATCTCCGTCTCATCGGCTCGCCAGAAGCCATCGCCGCTGGTCGCGATCTTGCCCTCAACTCCTTCGGAGGGCACCTGATCAGCGATGACGGCTCGTCGCTGGAAGCTACGGTTGTCCGCTTGCTGCGGGAAAAGGCCGCGAAGCTCGCCACCGCCGAGAGCTGCACCGGCGGCCTCATCGCCAACCGGGTCACGAATGTCCCCGGAGCCAGCGAGGTTTTCACCCACGGCTGGGTCACCTACGCGAACGAAGCGAAAGCCTCCCAGCTCGGCGTCCCCATGGAAATACTCGAATCCCATGGCGCCGTCTCCGAGGAAGTTGCCCGTACCATGGCGGAGGGAAGCCTGCGGGAAAGCGGCGCGGACTACGCCATTGCCGTCACCGGCATCGCCGGCCCCACCGGCGGCACGGAGGAAAAACCCGTCGGCACCGCATGGCTTGGTCTTGCCGAAAAGGGCGGTGGCACCCTCGCCGTGAAAGTCTTTCACCCGCGTGCGCGAAAGGATTTCAAGCAGGCCGTCTCCCAATCCGCTCTCGAACTTCTCCGCCGTAGGCTTGTCGGTATGGGCTGAGGATCGCGGTTTCACCCACGACTCTGATTTATTGCGTCGCTCTGGCACGGGATCGGCAGAAACCTTGCATCCCATCACGAAAAACCCCAGATTCCGTTCCAGAGAATGCCAAAGAACGCGACAACACTGGAAATTACCTACACGGGCATCCCGGCTTCCCCGGGCATCGCGGTCGGCCCCATCCATGTGAGCGCGCGCGGATTTTCCGCACCGGAGATCTATGAGATTTCCGAGGAGGAAATCTCATACGAGCGCACCCGCTTCGACGAGGCGGTGGCGGTTACCAAGAAGCAGCTCATCGACCTCCAAGAGCGGCTGGAGTCTCTTTCCGGTAATGCCGACAGCGAGATCTTCGAGGCGCACGTGATGCTGCTGGAGGACAAGACCCTGCTCGACAAGGTCGCCGCGGCGATTTCCGACCGCCAACAGAACGCCGAATTTGCCTTCTATGCGGTGATGCAGAATTTCCTCGAGGCGATGCGCCGCATCCCGGATCCCTACCTCCGCGAGCGCACCGCCGATATCGAGGATGTCTGCCAGCGCGTGCTGCGGAATTTCAAGGTTGATGAGGACAGCGGGCACGAGGCTCCCGACGGCACCCACATCCTCCTCGCCTACGATCTCTCGCCCTCCGACACCGCCTCGATGAACCGGCGGCACCTCCTTGGCTTCGCCACCGAGCAGGGCAGTGTGAACTCCCACACCGCCATCCTCGCCCGCTCCTTCGGCATACCCGCCGTCGTAGGCCTCGGCGCTTCCCTGATCCAGGTGACCACCCTCACCCCTGCCGTCATCGACGGCTACGCGGGAAAACTGATCCTTAACCCAAGGCCGGAAACGCTCGCAAAATACGCAGCACTCACCTTGGAAAAGGAGAAGCGCAGCACCGAACTCGATGCGAAGCGCGGTGAGGCGACGGAAACCCTTGATGGGAAGAAGATCACGCTTTCCGCGAACATCGAGTTTCTCGACGAGCTGCACCAGGTGAAGCACAGCGGAGCCAAGGGAGTGGGTCTCTATCGCACCGAATTCCTGCTCCTCAACGGCAGCGAAATGCCCGACGAGGCAGAACAAACGGAGGCCTACACTCGAGTGGCGAACGAGGTCTCGCCCGATCTTGTCATCGTCCGCACTCTCGACGCAGGCGGTGACAAATTACCCGTCGAGCCACTCACCGAGCCGGAGCCGAACCCATTCCTCGGCTGGCGCGGCATCCGCGTTTCCCTTTCCCGCCCGGCGATGTTTCGGGATCAACTCCGCGCCATCCTCCGCGCCAGCCAGCACGGAAAAATCGCGGTCATGTTTCCGCTTGTTTCCGGCCTTTCCGAACTCCTTCAAGCGCGCGAGGCCTTGAAACGCTGCATGGAAGAACTGAATGCCGAAGGCGTGCCCTTCGATCCGAAAATCCCCGTCGGTGTTATGATCGAGGTGCCCTCTGCCGCCGTCTGTGCGGATCTCCTCGCACCTCACGTGGACTTCTTCTCCATCGGCACCAACGACCTCATCCAATACACCGTCGCAGTCGATCGCGTGAACCCCCACGTCGCCAACCTCTACAAGCCTACCCATCCCGCCGTGATCCGCCTGATCGGGAAAACGGTGGAAGCCGGCTCCGAGCACGGCATCTGGACGGGGGTCTGCGGTGAAATGGCCGGCGACATCCGCCTCACCCCTCTACTCATCGGACTCGGGGTCCAAGAACTTTCCGTTTCACCCAAGATCGTCCCCAAAGTCGGCCAGGTGATCCGCTCCCTCGATTTTTCACAATGCGAGGCCACCGCCAAGGAAGCCCTACGCACCAGTGGATCTCGCGCCATCATGGACCTCACGCTCGCCGTCGCCCGCGAACGCTATCCGGATCTGCTGGATTGATCTTTTGTGTGCGGGATGTTCACCGCTTTTGTATGCTTTTGCGAGAAAGTCCGGGAGTTTTGCGAATAAACACGATCCACTGAAACAAGCTGGGCCGTGATCGTCATGAAATCCGTGGTAATTACTCCAAGAAGCGGGGAGGATCCTGCTTAATCTCACCCCTTGGCGACCTTATCTAGGATGCCGTTGACGAAGCGGCCTGAGTCGTTGGTGCCGAAGCGTTTTGCGAGCTCGATGGCCTCGTTGATGACGGCGTTGGGCGGGGTTTCCGTGCGGATCAGTTCGTAGGTGCCGAGGCGTAGGATGGCGCGATCCACGGGGTCGATGCGGGCGGGGGAGAAGTTCTCGACGATGGTGGCGAGTTTCGCGTCGATCTCCTCCTTCGCGGCGAGGATGGCGTCCACAAGTTTATCGGTGCGGGCACGGAGGGCGGCGATCTCGGATTTCGATTCGCGGAGTTTCGTCAGGTCTGCCTGCTCGGGGAAATTCTCGGGTTGCTCGACCATGCGGAGGCGGTCGGAGATGCGCTGGAGGCGGCGGACGGAGGCAGTGACAGGTTCAAGCTGAGGTTTGAGTGAGGGGAAATCGACGGCACCACGCAGGAACTGCTCGCGGTGGAAGGCGAGGTCGCTGTCGGTTTTGAAAAAGTTTTCGAGGGCGTGCGCGAACTCATCGGCGACGGAGGAGTCCTCGCCGATTTTGGGGAGCTTGCCGAGCTTCGAGAAGGCGAGGCTCCACGATGCCTCTAAGGCGAGGAGGCGGGTAAGAGCTGCCTTCAGGGATTCCGCCTGAGGCAACGCGGTGAGGTGTGCGAGCGCGGGCCGCGAGCGCTCGACGAAGTCGGACAGCCTTTCCTCGCGGCCATGGGCGAGGTGGTGGACGGTGCGGAAAGTGGCGACCTGGAGATTGCGGCGGTCGGTTTCCGTGAGGAAATCCCAGAACGGGTCGCGCAAGGCAGCGGGATCCGCACCGCCCTCGAGATCAGAGCAGTAGAGGAATTGGATGGCGGATTCCCTGATTTGCCTGCGGCTGGGCATCTCTTTACTTGGTTTTCCGTTTGTCGTCCTTGGGCATCGATTTCACGATCTCGGCGAAAACCTCGATGATGCCGGCTGCGGCGCGGGCGGCCTCGCGGCCCCGGTTCTTGGCGGCGGAGATGCAGCGGGCGTGGGCCTGCGTTTCGTCCTCCACCAACAGCACCTCGTGGATCACGGGGGTGAGGCTCTCCACGGCGAGGCTCAGGAGGCTTTCGGTGACGGAGGCGGCGACGAGATCCGCGTGGCCGGTGTCGCCGCGGATGATGAGGCCGAGGGCGATCACGCAGTTGAAAACCTCGCGGTCGAGGACGTTGGCGACGGTAACGGGAATTTCAAACGCGCCGGGGACGCGGATCAGGTCGATGCGGGCCATGGGCACGGTTTCGCCGAGTTCCTCGATGGCGTTCTCGACGAGGGCGTCGGTAAATTTTTCGTTGTATTTGGAGGCTACTATGCAGATCCGCACCTTGTGGCCGATGATCCGGGGCTTTGGCTGCAACGCGTTGGACATGCGCTGGCTATGGGGGGGCTTTGGGGAAATGTCAACCGGCGGGCTGAAAAATGCCGATTTGGGTGCGCGGAGCCGGTTTGGGCTTTACGCAGCGGCGGGGGCGGCTAAACACATCCCGCCGCCACCCGGAATGGAGCATGGCGGGAAAACCAACCATCCCCAAATCAACCACCATGGACATCCAAATCGCCACTCTTTGTGACTTCGCGGCCGACTACAACGGCAAGCTTGTCATTTCCGGAACCTTCGACACACTTGCTGCCCGCGCGCTGCCGGTGGTGCATCCCGCCTGCGCCCTGGCGCTGCGTTTCTGCTTCACGCCGGAGGATGCGGGCCGTCACAAGCTCTCGATCAACATTATCAACGAGGACGGCGAATCGCTCGATCCGAACAATATGCCGATCCAGCCGGAGTTCGACGTGCAGCTTCCCAAGGGCATGCCGTTTCTCACGCGCAACATCGTGATGAACCTCCAGGGCCTACGTTTCCCTGAGGATGGCATCTACTCGATCGACATCGGCTGCGATGACGAGGTGCTCATCCGCCTGCCGCTGCGTGTGGTGAAGGTGAACGCCGAAGGCAAGCCCGAGTAATCGTCTCCGCTGATTTCACAAAACGCCATCCCGAGCGCGGGGTGGCGTTTTTTCGTGAATGAAGTGTTGCGCGGTGGGTTTGGCGGGCTTTGCTGGACGGTATGAGAATGATGTTCGATTGTGCGATGGTGACGGGGGCTTCGGCGGGGCTGGGAGAGGAGTTCGCCCGGCAGCTGGCGGGGAGTGTGGGGAAGCTGGTAATTGTCGCGAGGCGCGCGGAAAGGCTGGAGCGGATCGCAGAGGAGCTGCGTGGGAGTTCCCCCCGAACGGCGGTGATGGTGATTGCGGCGGATCTCGCGGAACCACGCGACCGAGTGGAGGCGATGGAAAAAGCGGCGGCGGCGGGCTTCGCGCCAGATCTACTGGTGAACAATGCGGGCTTGGGTGATTACGGTGAGTTCGTGACGGCGGCTTGGCCGAGCCTGGAGGCGATGCTGAAGGTGAACATCGAGGCTCTGACACATTTGAGCCATCTCGCCGCGCCGCACATGATCCGGCGGGGCGGGGGAGGTGTTCTGAATGTTTCCTCGCTCGCAAGCACGCTGCCGATCCCCGATTTCGCGGTCTATGCGGCGACGAAGGCATACGTGAGCAGTTTTTCCGAGGCGCTGCGCATCGAGCTGCGGGAGCATGGCGTGCGGGTCATGTCGCTGTGCCCCGGGCCGGTAAAAACGGAGTTCGGTGAGATCGCACGGAGGCAAGGCAGCGCGGAAGGCATGCCGGCGCACGCGCTTTTCTATGTGCCGAAGGAACAGGTCGTAGCTGAGGCTCTGCGTGGCATGGAGCGAGACAGCGCGAGAGTTTTCCCTAGCCTAAAAATTGCAGCGATGGGTCTGGCTATCGGAGCTTTGCCGCTTTTTCTCCTGCGTCTTGTGATGGCGCAACGTCCCAGAAGGTGAAGCCCTTGACTGCTTAATGACATGGATGAGAAAAATGAGAGTCAGCCCGCAGTAGGAACAAAAAGCAGGATTGAGAAATCCGTGATCGGCCTGCTGCTTTTCACCGCGTATGGCATCGCGCTTGTTTTGATTGTCGGCGGGGGGATGATCCACCGGAAAGATGCGGACGATGTGCCGGTGCCTATCGTATATGAGACTCCTCCAGTAGCTATGGAACCTGCAGCGCTCGTAGCGCTGGAAGCGTTCTACGAGGCACCGGGTCTCGCTGCAAAGGCGGCGCTTGTCTATGACGGCGAGCGCGTATTGCCGATGATGCGGGACTATCATGAAACGCGCGGTCATCCGTTGCCTACGCTCGGAAGAGTTTCGCCGGGACAAGCCGCAGAATTCGATGGGAAGCCGATGGTGTTGTTCGAGGTCGAGCCTTTTTCCGGCCCGAAGTATTTCGTCGCGATGGTCTGGGACGGGCGGCGCTTCGCGGTGGATTGGGAAAGCATGACCTGCTACGGCACAATGGATTGGATGGAGTTCACCGATGCTCAACCCAGCGCTTCCCAGACGATGCGGGTGTTCGTCCGCGAGGCGAGGGAAATGCTGCCACCTCCGGGTGTGGGGGGAATGAGGGCCTTTTTTCAGGTTGAGCACCGCGATGATCCCCAGCCCCTCGTGGCCACCGCCGCCGATGATCTGGTGGAAACGCTCCGGGCTCTCACAACAGGCCGGCGGACTCCGGTCATCCTCGAGATGGCATGGGAAAGGCCTGCTTCTGGCCAGCCGCCGATCCTTTCGATACGGAAACTGGTGGCGGAGGGATGGAGTCAGTAATTTAGGCGGCGTGCGGGAGCTGCGAAATTGTCACGGATCCCACTTACAATTTTCTTGGCATCGCGATTCCCATTTCTAGCATTATAACTACATGCAGCACAAAGAATCGGCGGGGAGAACATTCAGCTTATGCCTACTTTTGGCGCTTGTTTTTCCGATTCATGCCTCCGCTTCGGATGGCGATCTTTTTCGGTTGGTGGAAAAAGACGTACACACGGTTTCCTGCTTGTGCGTCTCATGTGGCTCGTCCGCAGAGGTCAATACTGCCGCGACCTTTGAGGTGTCATCGGGAGGTGGCGCGTTCGGCGGTTTGGGACTTATGGTCGCCCCTTCGTCGGGTAACTTTCAGATCGTCCTGAATCCCAATGCAAGCCTTGCGGGAAACGCGCCAGCGCTGGCGGCTTTTCAGCGGGCCGCGGCCACATGGGAGAGTATCATCTCCAACCCCATCGTTGTGAATCTTGACGTCGGTCTTGAGGTATTAGCTGCGAATGTCCTTGGCTCGGCCAGTGCCGTGATTCTTGAAGCGGGTTATGACACGATCCGCAACCAGATGATCGCTTCCGCGTCATCCGAAGCGGACGATGGGATTGTCGCCGCGTTGCCTACTTTCGCGCAGTCCAGCTTTTCGTTACCAGCTGGATTCTCCATCGGAACCAAGCTCTCGGCTACCAAGGCGAATCTGAAGGCGATGGGCATCACGGGGCTTGATAACCAGTTCGGCAGCAACGACGCTACAATTCGTTTTAACTCGAACTTTGCTTTCGATTACGATAATTCTGATGGAGTGAGTTCTGGGTTTTTTGATTTTGAAAGCGTGGCGCTGCACGAGATTGGGCATGCGCTTGGCTTCATGTCGAGCGTGGACTGACGTGGATCAGTTGGTGAACCAGAACCTCACCGGCGAGGTTTCCCCCTTTGTGCTCGACCTTTTCCGTTTCGCGGATGGGGAGCAACCCGGCGACGCAGCAGCCTTCACGGCGGCCACGCGTTCGCTCAGCTCGAATACTGCGGCGGTATATTCGGACACCGATCTGGTGGGCGCGATGTCCACGGGAGCCTTTACCGGCGATGGCAGGCAGGCGAGCCACTGGAAGGACAACGATCTCACGGGGGTTTTGATCGGAACGATGGACCCCACGCTGGCGCCCCAGCAGGTTCTCGGGTTGAGCTTACTCGACCTTCGCGCGTTCGACCTGATCGGCTACGACATCGCTTTTGTTCCAGAACCATCGTCGCTCGCGCTCGTGCTGGCGGGGCTGCTGCTCTGCTATCGCCGTCGGCGCGGATGATTGGCTTCCCTTTTCCCGTGAGGGCGTTATCCTTCGCCCGTGCGTTCGCCATCCCTCATTGTTTCTTGTATCTGTCGCGGCGGTGGTTTTCGCTTGCACGCCGATTGGGTCGCCGCCGGGCGCGGCTGCTTCCCGCGGGTGAACTATCATTATCAACGCCTGCAATGAACCCCATTTCTCACGGCAGCCCGGGAAACGACCTGACGGTGCTGGAGTCGGGTGTTCATTATGTGTGCCAGCGCTGCAATGCCTGCTGCCAATGGCCCGGCGATGTGCGGGTTTCCGATCATGAAATCACGCAAATCGCGGATTTTCTCGGGATGGCGGAGAGCGATTTTATCTCCCGCTACACCCGGCTGCGGACGAACCGGACGGGGCTTTCCTTAGTGGAAAAGGAAAACCACGAATGCGTGATGCTGGAAAACGGCGGCTGCCGCATCCATCCCGTGAAGCCTTCGCAATGCGCGGGCTTCCCGAACAAATGGAACTTCCCGGGTTGGCGCGGGATCTGCCGGGCGATCCCTGTTCCCGTGCCTAACACGCTCGGCGGAAAAAATTCGTCTCCCTGATATGGTTATGATTGGCAAGCGAACGGGGAATGTGCGAAAACCAATCCTGAGGGACTTAATTAGAAAAACCAAAACCCATGCCGAATAAGCTCAAATCCAGCAATCCGCGGATCCTGATCGTGACGCCGGAGATCACTTACCTGCCCGCTGGCATGGGAAATATGGCGCAGCGGATGTCGGCCAAGGCGGGCGGCCTCGCGGATGTTTCCGCCTCGCTGGTCTCCGCCTTGTTCAACCTCGGCGCGGATGTCCACGTGGCGATGCCGAACTACCGCAAGCTCTTCCAGGGAGACGTTTTCAACCTCCACGAGAAGGAGCTGAAGAAATATCATGAGGTGCTTCCCGAGGCGCACATCCACCTCGCGGAAGACCGCATTTTCTACTACCGTGATCGGGTTTACAGCAATCAGTCCGACGAGGCGATGCGCATCGCGATGGTGTTCCAGCGAGAGGTGATCAACCACATCGTGCCCAAGGCACGGCCCGACCTGATTCATTGCAACGACTGGATGACGGCGCTGATCCCGGCGATGGCGAAGCGGCGCGGCATCAAAAGCCTTTTCACCGTGCACAACATCCATACCCGGCAGGTGATGCTTCAGCAGGCGGAGGAAACGGGGATCGACGCCGCAGAGTTCTGGATGAACCTCTATTTCACCCAGAACCCGGTTCATTATTTCCACGCCCGCTCGAACGTGCTGGTGGATCTGCTCACTTCCGGCATCTTCGCCTCGCACTTCATCAACACGGTCAGCCCGCGCTTCCTCTGGGAGATCGTGGAGGGATGGCACTCGGTCGTGCCATCGTCCGTGCGCGAGCAGATCCGCAACAAATACCACGCGGGCTGCGCCTCCGGCATCCTCAACGCGCCGGACGTTTCCTACAGCCCGATAACGGATGACGCCCTCGTCCAGAACTTCAGTGCAAAGGATTTCCGCAAGGGTAAATGTGCGAATAAGGGAGCCTTTCAACGGGAGCTTGGACTCGAGATCAATGGTGACGCGCCGCTCTTTTTCTGGCCCTCGCGCCTCGATCCGGTTCAAAAAGGACCCCAGCTCGTAACCGATATCTTGTTGAAAATGGTCTCTGATTACTGGGATCGCGGTCTTCAGGTTGCGGTCGTGGCAAACGGCCCACATGAGATCCATTTCAAGAAAATCATATCCGATCATGCTCTCTCGAAACGCGTGGCCATCGTCGATTTCGACGAGCGCCTCTCGCGCCTCGGCTACGCGGGATCGGATTTCATGCTGATGCCCTCGCTGTTCGAGCCGTGCGGTCTGCCGCAGATGACGGCGCCGCTTTACGGCTCGCTGCCCATCGTCCATGGCACCGGCGGGCTCTACGACACCATCCGCCCGATGGACATCGACAACGATACGGGCAACGGCTTCCGCTTCGACCACTACGACCCTGGCGCGCTGCGCTGGGGTGTGGACCGCGCGATGGATTTCCACGGCTTGCCTGCGGAAACGAAAGACCCGCAGATCCGCCGCGTGATGAAAGAGAGCGCAAAGGAGTTCAGCCACGAGGAGGTCGCCCGCCGCTATATCGAGATCTATGAGCAGATGCTCGCGCGGCCGCTGGTGGAGAAGGAGGCAGGTGAGGATCTGAACGGCTTGCGGGCACCGGATTACTCGTTCCTGCCGAATTCATGATCCATGATCCGCGCTTTTTCCCCAACAGCCCGTCCGGGACTTCGATCACCGCGCCGTTGTGGGTCACGAAAAAGCGGTCGCCCTTGGCGGGTTTCACGATGTGCCCGCCGGTGAAGCTGCCGAAGGCAGGAAGTGTGAGGATGTTTCCGCCGAGGTGGAAACAAGGCATCCGCAGGGAGGTGTTGCGGCCATCAGGGATGCGCAAAACGGGATGTATGTGGCCGCAAAGATTGGCCTTTCCTGCGGCCGCATCATCTGGCTTGTGCACGATGCGCAGGTCGCCGATGTCGAGATGTCCGGCTCGGGGGATTGCCTCCGGCATCATCCTGATCTTGCGGTCGTGGTTTCCGCTAACGAGGGTGAACGGGATGGCGATCCCATCGAGAAAAGCCATGAACGAGTCGATCACGCCATCGCCCGAGCCGGCGTCCGAGTGGAAAAGATCGCCGGCGATGACGAGGCGGTCGGGACGGTGCTCTGCGATGAGCTTCACGAGGCGGTCGAGATCGCGGGCGGTATCGCCCTCCGGCACGGGCAGGCCGTGGGCGCGGAAGGCCGCAGCTTTGCCTAGGTGTAGATCCGCCGCGACGAGATAAGTTTCCTCCGCCAACACCAGCAGCGCGGCGTCCGGGAGGAGACGTAGCGGTAGGCGGGAAAAATTTTCAATCAGCATGGCGGGCGGCGGATTTCTAACGCGGCGCGCTGGAACGGACAAGGGCGTTCGAGGCGAGTGCGTATTTGAAAGGGAAACCGTTCGCCTTAGATTCTCGGTTGAATCTCCATCCTGATTTAACCTAAATACCGCAGTTGGGTATCAATTTTTCACCGCAGAGTCGCAGAGGTCGCAAAGGAACGCAGAGCCTTGCATGTGGGAAGATAGAAAATTTGGAAAAACGATGGAACTGCATGGTTCACCCAATGGGTGAAATGGAATTGCCGTGAAAAATGCCCTGCACTATCCCGAAACACAAACTCTTCTCAGCGTTCCCTCTGCGACCTCTGCGCCTTTGCGGTGAAAATCTTCGTTTGAACTGCGGATTTTAGGTTTAATGTGGCGCGGCGCGGCGGCGGGTGGTTTGCTTCCGGCGCGAACATGAGAATCGGCATTGCACAGATCAACGCGGTGGTAGGGGATTTCCCGGGGAACGCGAAACGCATCCTCGCGGCCTACCGGGAGTGCCTGGAAAAGGGTGCTGAGTTGGTGGTGACGCCGGAGATGAGCCTCGTCGGATACCCACCGCGTGATCTCGTTTTCAAGTCCCAGTTCGTCCCCAAGTGCCTGCAGGCGCTCGACTACCTCGCCGATGAGATCCGCGAGGTGCCGCTGCTCGTGGGTTATGTCGATTTCCACGAAGATGTCGTCGGTAAGCCGTTCCGCAACGCCGCCGCATGGCTGGAGGCGGGCGCGGTGAAGGCGAGGTTTTGGAAAACGCTGCTGCCCACCTATGATGTCTTCGACGAGCGCCGCTACTTCGAGCCGGGCGAGGCTGGCGAGCCGTTCGAGTGGCGGGGGAAACGACTCGGCATCACGATCTGCGAGGACATCTGGACGGAGGATTACCTCCAGCGCCCCTTCTACGACCGCGATCCTGTGGCCGAGCTTTCCGCGAAGAGCATTGACCTTTTGATCAACCTCAGCGCCTCGCCCTTCCACCTCGGTAAGCCGCAGGGTCGCCGGGAAATGCTCGGCGAGGTAGCCCGCGAGGCCGCAGTGCCTGTGCTCTACTGCAACTCCGTCGGCGGTAACGACCAGCTCGTTTTCGACGGTCACTCCATGCTCGTGGATGCCGGGGGCAAGGTCACCGCGCAGCTCGGCGGTTTCGTGGACGAGTGTCGCGTAGTGGATGTCTTCGCCTCCGGGGAAACGGAAGACATCCGCACCGGCGATGCGGAACAGCTTTACGATGCCCTCGTACTCGGCCTGCGGGATTACGTCCACAAGTGCGGTTTCTCCAGCGTCTGCCTCGGTCTCAGCGGCGGGATTGACTCCGCGCTCACCGCTGTCATCGCCGCCGACGCGCTCGGTGCGGAGAATGTGCACGGCCTCACCATGCCAAGCCCCTACTCCTCGCGCGGCAGCGTAGAGGATTCCTTTGCCCTTGCGAAAAACCTCGGCATCCGCTGCGAGGAAGTTTCCATCTCGGATGCCTTCGCCTCCGTGAAACGCGCGATGTCCCCTGTGTTCGAGCGGCAAGGCGAGGACGTCACCGAGGAGAATATGCAGGCGCGCCTGCGCGGGCTTTTCCTCATGTCCCTCTCCAACAAGGACAACCACCTCCTCCTCACCACCGGCAACAAGAGCGAACTCGCCGTGGGCTACTGCACGATCTACGGCGACATGTGCGGTGGGCTGGCGGTCATTTCCGACCTTCCTAAGACCAAGGTATTCGAGGTCTCGAAATGGGTGAACCGCGACGCCGAGCGCATCCCTTGGAACACGATCACCAAGCCTCCCAGCGCCGAACTCCGCCCCGACCAGAAAGACCAGGATAGCCTTCCCGAATACGACATTCTCGACGCGATCCTGGAACTTTATGTCGAGCAACACCTCGGCGCGGAGGAGATCACCGCGCGCGGCTTCGATGAAACTATGGTGCGCTGGATCCAGCGCCGGGTGGATCTGAACGAGTGGAAACGCCAGCAGGCCGCCCCTGGAATCCGCATCACCTCAAAGGCCTTCGGCATGGGCCGCCGCATGCCCATCGTGCAGAGCTTCGTGTAAGCAGCTGGGGCAGGCCGCCGCCGCATCCTTTACCCGGGCTGTTGTTGTGAGATGCAATGCAAAGTTCCGCCTTCTTGGACGAGATCCAGGCAGTCGATGGGGATGATCTGGCGGCCTGCGAATTGTTCGGCGATGATGCCGAGCGCGCGGTCATCGTTTTTCCGCTGGCGGAAGGTGGGGACGAGGACGGCGTGGTTGAGGATGAGGAAATTCACATAGGAGGCGGGGAGGACGGGCAGCCGCCAGCCGGGGATCTCGCAGGCCTGCGGGAGGTGAATGGGGAGGATTTCGTAAGGCCGTCCGGCAGGGGTGAGGAAATTTTTCAGGCGGTGGGTGTTGTCGGTGAGGGGATCGTGGTTCGGTGAGGATGAGTCCGGTTCGTGGCAGGCGAGGAGGGTGTCCTCATTCGTGAAACGCGCGAGGTCGTCGATGTGGCCGTCGGTGTCATCGCCCTCGATGCCTTTTTCCAACCAGAGGATTTCGGTGACGCCGAGGGTGTCGCGGAGTTTCTGTTCGGTCTCTTCGCGGGAGAGGTGAGGGTTGCGGTTGGCGTTGAGCAGGACGGCCTCGGTGGTGAGGAGTTGGCCGCGCCCGTTGACCTCGATCGCGCCGCCTTCGAGGATCATGCCGCCTTTGAAAAGTGGTAGGCCAAGGGCGGCGGCGATGCGTCCGGGTATCGCGTTGTCGAGATCCCAGGGGCCGAACTTTCCGCCCCAGGCGTTGAACTCCCAGTCGGTGACGGCGATTTCTCCGGTCGGATTTTTCACAAAGATGGGGCCGTGGTCGCGGCACCAGACGTCGTTGTTGGGGTGGTCGAAAAGCTGGACGTTGGCGGGATCTGCCTTGGCGCGGTTGCAGGCGGCGGCGATGGCTTGGTGGGATGCGCCGGGCGCGTTGATGCGGACGGTTTGCGTGTGCGAGATAGCGGCGGCGATCTCCGCGAACTTCGCGTGGATGAGGTCGCGTTTCTCGCCGCCCCAATGGCGCGGATCGTCCACCGGCCAGGAAAGCCAGATGGCGCTTTGCGGGGTCCATTCGGCGGGCATGGCGTAACCGGATTGTGCGGGAGTCATGGGCGGGAACTTCCTGTTTCGCGCGGCGGACTTCAATCCCAACCTGCGTCCGCAGTTTCTTTCGCTACCGATAATTCCATTGCATTTCCGGAGGGCGGCGGGTGATAGTCACTGCAACGTCATGTTTCACAAGCCCTCCGCAATGACCTTTTCCCTGCTTGCCGTGTTGCTTGTGGCGTGGGGTGCTTTTCCGGCTATTGCCCAGGACGCGGAGAAGAAGGAAAAACCAGCGGAGGAGGCGAAACAGGAAGCCGAACCCGTGACAGCCGCAGGCGGTAAGCCGAAGGAAGTGGAGAAACCCGCCGAAAAGGAGGCGGAGGAGATTGATCCCGATGACGAAGCCGCCGCCGAGGCCGCCGAAGCGGAGACCCCCGCTGTGGCAAGACCGGTGCCGCCGGAACCGATCCAGGTCTATGGCTGGCGGGAGAAAATCCTCATCGACGGCATCGAGAACGCGATCTACGCCAAGCTCGACACCGGGGCTTACACCAGCTCGATCCACGCGGAGGAGAAGGAGCTCTTCGAACGCGACGGGAAAAAATGGGTGCGCTTCATCGTGACCGAGCCGCGTAAGAAGGATTCGCCGCGCGTGCCCATCGAGGCTCCGCTAGTGAGGATCGCGCGGATCAAGAATCCCGGAGCTGAGTCCGAGACGCGCGAGGTGGTGAGGCTCGCTTTCAAGATCGGAGAGCGAAAGCTGCGCGGGGATTTCACCCTGAACAACCGCTCGAATATGAATTCAGCTGTGCTCATCGGCCGCACCACGATCCGTGAACTCGGATGGATCGACCCCTCGCGGACGAACCTCGCGGACAAGAAGATCATGCGCTGAGGCTGCCCGGCCTTTCCGAAACGAATGAGTGCGCAAGCGAAATTGCTGACGGCGGTGGCCTTGCTGATCGCGGTCGGGGGCGGGATGGCGGCCTACAAGAGCGCGAAGCTCGGCGTGCCGTTCTGGGAGGGGGAGCGCGTCGATGAGTGGATTGTCGAGGCGAAAGTTTCGTTCCTCGCGACCGGGCGCGATGTGAAGGCGCGGCTCGCGCTGCCCGCGCAAGCCGAGGAGCGCGGTAGGGGACAGGAATCGGGATCGCTGGACTACAGCTACAACACGGAGAACGACCGCGGCGAATACACAGCAGTCTGGTCTTCCGGACCGCGTGAGGACGGGCAGGCGCTCTATTACCGCGTGCGCTTCCAGCAGGGACTGACCAGCGGCGGTGAGCCGAAGCCCGCTTTCGAGAAACCCAGCGCGCCCGAGGTGCCGCGCCTGCCGGGTTCGCTCGGCGCCGCCGCCCAGAGCATCGTGACGCGGGCGAAGAACGTGTCTGCGGATCCGGATTCCCTTTTCGTGACGCTTTTCAAGCAAATCAACAGCGTCGAGGCCTCCCAGGAATACCTCATCGTGAAACGCCATTACGAAAAGGACGGCACCGCGAACCCCGAGATCACGATGGGCATCGAGCTTCTCGGCCTGGCGGGCGTGCCGGCGCGTCTCGCGTATGGCGTGTTGCTCAGCGAGGATTACACCGGCCAGCCCCCCGTGCCGCTCATCGAGTATTACGACGGAGCGTTTTGGAAAGTCCGCGACCCCTCCGATCCCTCGAAGATTCCCGACGGGCGGGAGCTATTCGTTTGGCACCGCGGCGGTGGCTCACTGCTCGATGTCACGGGCGGGGAAAATTCGCGCGTGACCTTCACTGTCGCGAAAGACCGCATCCCGCTGGCCACGCTCACCAACCTCCGCGACTCTCCGCTGCTGGTTTCCACGATCCTCGCGCTGCCCGTCTCGGAGCGTGCGGTGTTCCGCTACATCGTGCTGATCCCGCTCGGCGCGTTTATCGTGGTCTTGCTGCGGAACATCGTCGGCATCTCCACGCTTGGAACCTTCATGCCGGTGCTGCTCGCGCTCGCGTTGCTGGAACTGCCGCTGGTGCAGGGGCTGGTGATGTTCAGCGTCCTCGTCGCCTGCGGGCTCTGGTTCCGCTTCCTGCTTTCCCGCATGAACCTGCTCGTCGTCCCGCGTGTGGCCGCCTGCGTGGTCATCGTCACCCTGCTGATGATGCTGATGGGCGTGCTCAGCTTCCAGCTCGGGTTCAGCGTCGGCATCAAGATCACCCTTTTCCCCATGATCATCATCGCATGGACGCTGGAGCGGATGTCGCTGATCTGGGAGCAGGAGGGGAAACGCAACGCGATCATCCAGGTGGCGGGGTCGGTTTTCGTGGCGGTCTGCGCCTACCATTTCATGAAGGTCTCCCAGATCCAGTATTGGGCGTTTTATTTCCCCGAGCTGCTGCTGATTCTGCTGGCCGGCATTCTCCTCATCGGACGTTACACCGGCTACCGCCTTTCCGAGCTGATCCGTTTCAAGTCCTTCTCCAATGCCTGACGCGACTGTCATCGAGGATGAGGAAACGGTGACTGCCACGCACCGTTGGTGGCACCGCTGGTTCCGTACGCCGGGCGAGCTGCGCGAGCTGGGCGTCGTCGGCATCAATATGCGCAACGCGCGTTTCCTGCTGCCGAACAACCCGCGCCGCCTCTACGAGCTAGTGGACAACAAGCTCCGCACGAAAGCCCTCGCCGAGGAGCACGGCATGAACGTCGCCGAGACCTATGGCGTCGTGCGCACCCCGCACGACGCGAACAAGGTCGATAAGATGCTGGGTGGGAACGAGTCCTTTGTGATTAAGCCCACGCGCGGCTCGGGTGGGAAAGGTGTGATCGTGATCGACGGCAAGAACGGGAAAAATTTCGTGAAGCCCAGCGGCACGGAACTCACGCCGGGCGATCTTCGGAATCATGTTTCCAATATCCTCGCGGGCCTCTTCAGCCTCGCCGGGAAACGTGACTACGCGCTCATCGAATACCGCGTGCACCCCGCCGCGTTGCTCACCGCGCTCAGCTTCCAGGGCGCGCCCGACATCCGCGTGGTCATGCTCCACGGCTATCCCGTCATGGCCATGCTACGCGCCTCCACCAAGGAATCCGACGGGCGCTCCAACCTGCACCAAGGCGCGCTCGGTATCGGCATCGACATCGCCACTGGCATCACCGTCCGCGCCATCCACCACGGCAGGCTCGTCAGCATTCACCCGGATCTCGACATCGACCTCATCGGCGTGCAGATCCCCGAGTGGGACACGATCCTGCAGATGTCCGTCACCTGCCAGGAAATGACCGGACTCGGCTACCTCGGTGTGGACATCATGATCGATGAGACGAAAGGGCCGCTGATGATCGAGGTCAACGCCCGCCCTGGCCTCGCCATCCAGATGGCCAACGGCATCGGTCTGATGAAAAGGCTGGAGCCGGTCGTCGCCCAGCACCTCCGCCGTCCCAACGCCGACCTCGCCGCCAAGATCGCGTTCTCGAAAGCCCATTTCTGCGCCAAGCTCCCTCCAATGAGGCCGTGAGTGGAAAACCGTGTGCCGGAATTTCGCGCTTGTTTGGCATGTCCGTAAATTTCAGAGTCCGGCCACATGAGTGGGGCGGCGAAGGAAGATCAGGTGTGCATTGCGGGAACGGGTAGCTATGTGCCGGAGACGGTGCTTACCAACGAGGATCTCGCGAAACGCGTGGATACCAGCGACGAATGGATCTTCACCCGCACCGGCATCCGTGAGCGCCGCATCGCCGCCGAGGGTGAGTTTACTTCCCACATGGCATCCAACGCCGCGCGCAAGGCTCTTGAGCAGGCCGGTATGGAGGCTTCCGAGATCAAGCTCATCATCGTCGCCACCATCACGCCCGACACCCTCACGCCCGCCACCGCGTGCTATGTCCAGCAGCAGCTTGGCGCGATGAACGCCGTCGCCTTCGACATCTCCGCCGCCTGTTCCGGCTTTCTCTATGCGATGAAAATCAGCAAGCGCCTCATCGCCGACGGAGCCTTCGACAACGCCCTTATCATTGGTGCGGAAAAACTCTCCGCCTTCGTGAATTGGGAGGATCGCTCGACCTGCGTGCTCTTCGGCGACGGTGCCGGAGCCGCCGTGCTCCGCCGCGCGAAGCCCGGTGAAGGCGAGATCCTCGCCACCGAGATGGGCACCGACGGCAACCTCACCCACCTCCTCAACATCCCCGGCGGCGGCTCCGCCTGCCCGATCACCTCGGAAAACGTCGGCACCCACCTCGCCACCCTCGCCATGCAGGGTAAGGAGGTTTTCAAACACGCCGTGAACCGCATGAAGGAAGCTGCGGAAACCGTCATCCGCCGCTCGGATCTCCAGGCCGAGGACATCGCCTGCGTGATCCCTCACCAGGCGAATCTCCGCATCATCGACGCCATCGCGGATCGGCTCTCCGTGCCCGAGGGGCGCGTTTTCGTGAATCTCGACAAGTATGGCAACACCTCTGCCGCCGCCGTCGCCATCGCCCTTGACGAGGCCGCCCGTTCCGGTGCCTTCAAGCGTGGCGACAACATCGTCCTCGTCGTCTTCGGAGCCGGTCTCACCTGGGCCGCCGCCGCCGTGAGGTGGTGAGACAAACCGCGGCCGGGACTTGCAGTTCCAGCCCGTCGTGGGGAAATTCCGTCCCCAGTGATCTTCCCGGCCATGCACAACCAGCAACGGTTTACCCATCCTCCATTTTTTTCGCTTTTCTTCAAAAAACCTGTTGACCGCATCCCCTTCACAGAATAGTTTTTCCACGTCGCAAGACAAGGCGGCCCGACTGAACGTCCCTTTGGGTTTTTGGGTTTTTCCCGGGGATAATCGGTCGGGCCGCTTCCTTTTTTCGTCAGGCTTCCTTTTTGGTCAGGCTTCCTTTTTCGTCAGACTGCTTTTTCCCCCTTTGGGAATTCTTTCTCTGCCTCGGCACTTGTCACGGCCTCACGTCCGCTCCTTATTACTTCATGGATTTTGTTTGGTGTGACGGAGATTTCATCCCGATAAACGGTTTCCGGGTTTCCCCCTTCGACCGCGGGCTTTGCCACGGCATGAGCGTGTTCGAGACTCTGCTGGCCGTGGACGGCGAGCCTCGCCTCCTCGCCCCACACCTCGACCGCCTGCGCTCCGGCCTGGATCGGCTGGCGGGTGCCAGCGTGGAGCTGTCCGGTGAGGGGTTGCGGCGGGCGATGATCGGCCTTTTGGAAAAAAACGGACTCAACTATGGCATGGCGCGCATCCGTCTCGCAGTCAGTCTCGGCGCGGGACCGCTGAACCTCATCGACAACGGTGGAGCCTGGGCGTGGATGACCGCCACGCCTGTGGACGAGATGCCGGAGACCTTGAGCGTCACCACCGCGCCGTGGCGGCGGGATCGGGACAACGTCCTGCGCGGCCTAAAGGTTGGCAACTACGCAGAGCACCTCATCGCCATGGACATGGCGCGCCGCGAAGGTTTTGGGGAAATGCTGTTCTACAACAACGACGACGAACTCTGCGAGGCCGCCATGGCCAACGTCTTCCTGATCCGCTCCGGCTCTCTGCTGACCCCCGGCCTCGACAGCGGTTGCCTCGCTGGAGTCACCCGCGGCCTCGTCATCCGCCTCGCCGCCGCCCACGGCATCCCGTGCCGGGAGAAACCCCTCACGCGCAACGATGTCGCCAAGGCCGAGGGCATGTTCCTCACTTCCTCGATCCGCGGCCCCGTCCGCGTCTCCGCCTATGGCGGCAAGCACTTCGACGAGCACCCGCTCTTCGACGCCATCCGCGCCAACTGGCTGGCGGAAATGGCACGGGGTGATGGGTAAGAACGCCGCAGTCTGAAGCCTCCGGTGGGTGATATCAGGCTTGTTTCCAATCCCGCGTTGACGCCCTAATTGGTCATATGCGGATCACGACATTCACCGGCGGCATGGTGCGGACGAACGGATACTTGGTGGAAACGCCGGGGGGGAATTTCCTGGTGGACGCGCCCGCCGGGATCGCGGCATGGGTGGAGGGCAAGGGGGTGCGGGTAGACGCGCTGTATCTAACGCACCAGCACTACGATCATGTCGAGGACGTGGCTGCTCTGCGGGCGATGGGTGTGAAGGCGCACGCGTGGGCGGCGTATTCGAAGGATCTGACGCTGGAGGCTTTCGGATCGGGTTGGGGGTTGCCTGCGGTGTTGCCTTACGACGTGGATGTGATCATCGTGGAGGGGGAATATGAAATGTTCGGAACGAAGGCGAAGGTGAGCTATGTGCCGGGTCACTCCGCTGACAGCATCACGTTCCATATCCCAGGGGCGGGCCTTGTTTTCGTGGGCGACACCTTGTTCGAGGGTTCGGTTGGACGCTGCGACCTTCCGGGGGGGAGTTTCGAGTTGCTGCTCGCCGGGATCGAAAGGGAGTTGCTTTCCCTGGCGGATGAGACCCGGGTTCTTTCCGGCCATGGCGGGGAAACGACGATCGGCCGCGAGAAAGCCACGAACGGGTATCTGTGGTGATGGTATGGCGAATCAAATCCGCCGCCGCCATTCACCCGCCCGCGAGCTGCTGGCAGGATTTGATATCCAGTTTCCCGGAGGCGAGGAGGGGGATTTCCTCGACGGGGACGATGAGGCGGGGGCACCAGAGGGAGGTGAGGCCGTGGTCTAACAGCTTGTAGCGGAGGTCGATGCATTCCTGCTCCAGTGCGGGGCCGGCGATGGTGGATAGCAGGACGATGGCCTCGCCCTTGGCCTCGTCCGGGATGCCGACGATGGCGATCTTGCGCTCGGTTTCGGCGTCGAGGCCGAGCACCTGGTTGATGGCGGACTCGATGGTCTCGTGCGGCACCATTTCCCCGGCGATTTTCGAGAACCGCGAGATGCGGCCCTGGATGTGGAGGAAGCCTTCGGAGTCGAGGAAGCCGACATCGCCGGTGCGGAACCAACCGTCGTCGGAGAGGACTTCCTTGGTGCGTTTCTCGTCGCGGAGGTAGCCGGGGAAGATGTTAGGGCCCTTGAGGACGATGATGCCGGGTTTGTCGAGGGGAAGGGGTTTGTCGGTGGCGGCATCGACGAGGCGGATGGCGATGCCGGGGAGGAGCTGGCCGACGGAGCCGCCGCGCTGGGCGGGGAGGGCGTGGGTGCCAGCCGTTTCCTCGGGAGAGGGGAGGTTGACGTTGGTGGCGGGGGAGGTTTCCGTGAGGCCGTAGCCTTCCATGGGGCGGATACCGAATTTTTGCTCAAAGGCATCTGCTAGGCTCTGTGGGAGTTTTTCCGCGCCGGTGACGATGAGCTTGAGGGACTGGAGCTGCGCGGGGTCGATGCGTTTCATGTAGCCCCTCAGGAAGGTGGGCGTGGCGAGAAGGACATCGACCTGGTGGAGGGAGATCAGCTCGGCGAGGCGTTTTGTTTCCAGCGGCGAGGGGTAGGTGACGAGGTTGATGCCCTCGATGACGGGATACCAGAGGGTGACGGTGCAGCCGAAGGAGTGGAAAAGCGGCAGGCATCCAAGCACGGAGGCGTCGCGGCCCATGCTGAGGCGGGTGGCGAACTGGGTGACGTTGGCGAGGACGTTGCGGTGGGTGAGGGGGACGCCTTTCGGCTCGCCGGAGGAGCCGGAGGTGAAAAGGAGGATGGCCTCGTGATCGCCGCGGCGCTTATTGAGTCTGAGGACTGTAGCGAGGAGGGATGCGGGGAGAAGCTTGGAAATAACGCCCCATTTCACGATCTCCTTCTTGATCTCTGGGATGACGCGCTCGATGAAAATGAGGTCGCGGTTCGGCGGCCATGGGAAGGCGGGGACTTTGCGGACAAAAGGATCCGCGGTGATGAAGCGGTCTACATCGGCCTGACGAATGGAGGAGCGGATCGCGTTGTGGGAAGCGGTGAAATTGAGGTTCACAGGGACTTTTCCCGCGAAGATCACGGCGAGGTTGGCGATCAGGCCGCCTTTTCCGGGGGGCAGCACGATGGCGACGCGGGGCTTGTCGGTCTCTGCGCGGATGTGCTTGGAGAGGGCGATGGCGACGGGCAGGATTTTCGAGAAAGGCAGGACGACATCATCCGAGCCATCGACGATGCGCTCGGCGGGGTTGTTCTTGAGTCCGTGGAGCAGGGCGGTGGCCAGCGAGCCTTTGAGGATCTCGCGGGTGGCGTAGGCCTCAGCGAAAGCTTCGAGGAGGTTCGCCTGCAGCGCGGGTAGGCTGGAATCCTTGGCGGGGATCAGCTTTCCGAAGGCGATCACGGCGGCGGGCAGGCTGGAGATGCGCTCGATGCCGAGGCAGGATTCGCGCGGGCAGTCGATGGCGATGGGCAGCAGCGGCAGGCCGAAGGCGGCCAGAGTTTTCAGATGGCTGGAGGGCGCATGGATGGGCGTGGCGGGCCGGGCGGCCGCGCGGCCGGGGACGAAAAGGATGATGCCGTTGCCTTCGAGGAACGCCGCGAACTCCTTTCCTGCGGAGGCCGGGTTCTTATCGGCGCTGGAGAACATGGCTCCGTTGCCGGATCTTTCCATGTGGCCGCGCAGGGCGGGGTCGTGCTGATCGTTTTCCTCGATGAGATAGGTGATCTTGCGCCCGGAAAACTGCTTTTCAAGGTGGAGGAGTTGTTGGAAATCGAGACGACCGGGGACGGCGAGGAAGCCGGAGGCGGGGATGCGGTCGGGGTGGAGAACTTGGGTGGCTGACATTCTGATAGGCTTCTACGGGATTGTTGCCGCTTTTTTCCGGGCGAGGCACGGATTATATCCTCATGTGTCCCAGTTTTCGAGGGGTAATCCATCGACGCGGGAGAAAGGGACTGGCTGAGAGGGTGGATCATCAAATGATCTCGCGATGCTCGCCTTGGGGGTGGCGGATGAAAGTTTCATCGGCGGGATTCTCCAAAATCGATTCGATCAAGCTTTTAAGCCATCCTTTGTCATTGGGGAATGGTGTGATGGTCAGCGATTCCCCTTCGCGCTCAATATCGAGGTGATCTGCATTGAAGCGGAATTCTTTCGGGATGATCACGGCTTGCGAGCCTTCGTGTTCAAATACGGTAGTTCTCATTTGAGGAATGTTTGTAACTGTCACCGTTCCCCCGGTCAAGAGACTGGCTTCCATCCATCATCATATCGTGATTTGATGATTTGAAACTTGATCACAGCGCTTGAGGCGGTAATTTTCCGGCATGGCGCAGGAGGATTTCACGGCGGAAATGGAGAAGGAACTGGGGCAGCGGATCATGGTGCTGGACGGCGCGATGGGCACGACAATCCGGACGTATGGTCTCGATGAGGTGTCGGCGCGCGGGGAGCGCTTTGCGGACAACGAAAAAGACCTGCTCAACAACGGCGACATCCTCTCGATCACCCAGCCACAGGTGATCGCGGACATCCACAAGCGCTTTTACGAGGCCGGTTCAGACATCTGCGAAACGAATACCTTCTCGGCCACCGGCATCGCGCAGAGCGAGTTTTTCGTGGAGGATCCGCGTGAAAAGGGCGGGCGGAAAGACCCGGAGTTTTTTCAGAAAATCCTGGAGGACGATTTCCTCAACGAACTGGCTTGGGAGATGAACGTGAAAGGATCGCAACTCGCCCGGAAAATGGCGGACGATGTGGGGACGGATACCGGCGTGAAACGCTATGTGGCCGGAGCGATCGGGCCGCTGACCGTTTCCTTGAGCAACTCGCCTGACGCGGAGGATGCCTCGTTCCGGGTGGTGACCTTTGATCAGGTTTTGGAGGCGTATCGGATGCAGGTGCGCGGCTTGATCGAGGGCGGCTGCGACATCCTGATGATCGAGACGATTTTCGATTCGCTGAACGCCAAGGCCGCAGCGGTGGCGGTGCAGGATGTTTTCGACGAACAAGGAATTCATCTTCCAGTAATCATCTCGGCCGCAGTCGGCTTGGGTGGAGAAACGATGATTTCCGCGCAGAAGGTCGAGGCACTCTGGAACGCCTTCGCCCACGTGAAGCCGCTTGCCATCGGCCTGAATTGCTCGCTCGGCCCCGATCTGATGCGGCCGTTCCTGGAGGAGCTTTCCGAGGTGGCGGGGACTTATGTTTCCGCCTACCCGAACGCGGGCCTTCCGAACCCTCTCGCCCCAACCGGCTTCGATCTGGAGCCTTCCCATATGAAGGATTACATGAAGGACTTCGCCGAAAGCGGCCTGATCAACTTCGCCGGCGGTTGCTGCGGTAATACCCCGGAACACGTCAGAGCCATTGCGGAAGGCGTGCGGGGCGTGGCTCCGAGGAAAGTGCCTGGATGATATGGATTTTTGACCACAGAGACACAGAGGACACGGAGGACTTATTATGGAAATTGATGAATTGAACAAACTTTCAGGTATAGTTGTGGATGCGGCTATGGAGGTTCACAGGGAAATGGGGCCGGGTCTTTTTGAAAAAATCTATGAGGAATCTTTGGAACGCGAACTCAAGGCCCGTGGGCTTTCCGTAGAGAGGCAGTTGGCGGTTTATGTAAGCTACAAAGGCGAGCCGATCAGTGAAGAGGCCTATCGGATCGACCTTTTCGTTGAAGGTGAAATTATCGTTGAGCTGAAAGCTGTTACCGCGTTGCTTCCCGTCCACCACGCGCAGCTGATGAGCTACATGCGCTTGAAAAAGAAACGTGTCGGTCTCCTCATCAATTTTTTCGTTCCCCTCCTGAAGGAAGGAATCAGCCGTAAAATCATCGACTATTCCGAATCAAGACCTCTGTGATCTCCGTGTCTCCGTGGTCAAAAATTTCATATCATGCAACATATCAAACCAGCTCTCAGGCTCTCCGGCACCGAAGCTTACAACCACGACGAGGGAAAACGTTTCCTGATGATCGGGGAACGAACGAACGTCGCGGGGTCGCCGCAGTTCGCGAAACTCGTCCGCGCCGGTGACCTGGAGGCGGCGGTGGAGGTCGCACGCCAGCAGGTCGCGAACGGCGCGAACGTGATCGATATCTGCTTCGACGACGGCCTGATCGACGGCAAGGCGATGATGGCGAAATACCTCAACCTGCTCCAGGGCGAGCCGGATGTCGCGAGGGTGCCGATCATGGTGGATTCCTCGAAATGGGAGATCCTTGAGGAGGGCTTGAAGCATCTGCAAGGGAAGGGGATCGTGAACTCGATCTCGCTGAAGGAGGGCGAGGAGGTTTTCAAAACGAACGCGAAACACATCATGAAATACGGCGCGGCCGTGGTGGTGATGGCATTCGATGAAAAAGGTCAGGCGGCGACCTACGACGAGAAAATTCGCATCTGCGAGAGGGCTTACCGCATCCTTGTCGATGAGGTCGGTTTCAACCCGAACGATATCATTTTCGACCCCAACATCCTCACTGTCGCTACGGGAATCGAGGAGCACAACAACTACGCCCTCGACTTCATCAACGCGACGCGCTGGATCAAGGAGAACCTGCCCGGCGCGAAGATCTCCGGCGGCGTATCCAATATTTCTTTCTCTTTCCGCGGCAATAATAAGGTGCGCGAGGCAATGCACTCCGCGTTCCTTTACCATGCGATCCAAGCGGGTATGGACATGGGTATCGTCAACGCGGGAATGCTCGAGGTTTATGACGAGATCCCGAAAGATCTGCTGGAGTGTGTGGAGGATGTGCTGCTGAACCGTCGCGACGACTCGACCGAGCGCCTGTTAGATCTGGCGGAAAGCTACAAGGGCGTCGGCGGAAAAAAGGTCGAGGAAGACCTTTCGTGGCGCGAGGACAGCGTGGAGAAAAGACTGGAGCACGCACTTTTGAAAGGCATCGACCGCTTCATCGACGAGGACACGGAAGAGGCTCGCCAGAAATACGGCAGGCCGCTGAAAGTGATCGAAGGGCCGCTGATGGACGGCATGGGCGTGGTCGGCGATCTCTTCGGCGCGGGGAAAATGTTCCTGCCGCAGGTGGTGAAATCCGCCCGCGTGATGAAGAAGGCGGTGGCATGGCTTTTCCCCTACATGGAAGCCGAAAAAGCGGAAAACCTCGCCGGTGACATCGAGGCCATCCAGACGAAGAACCCGGGCATGTCCTACGATGATGCCTTGAAAGTCGCCGAGCGCGGCAACTCGGCTGGACGTTTCCTCATCGCGACCGTCAAAGGCGACGTGCACGACATCGGCAAGAACATCGTCGGCGTCGTGCTTTCCTGCAACGGCTTCGAGGTCACCGATATGGGTGTGATGGTTTCCTGTGATAAGATTTTGGACAAGGCCATCGACCTCGGCGCGGACGTGATCGGGCTTTCCGGACTCATCACGCCATCGCTCGATGAAATGGTGCATGTCGCCAAGGAAATGGAGCGCCGGGGTTTCACGATTCCATTACTGATCGGCGGAGCGACCACCTCAGCCGCCCACACCGCGATCAAGATCGCGGAGCATTACTCCGGGCCGGTGGTTCACGTGCTCGATGCCTCGCGTTCCGTGCCGGTCACGACCTCGCTGCTTTCTAAGGATGGCCGCGATGAATTCGTCAGGGAGCTGCGTGAGAAGCAGCAGAAGGCTCGGGAGAATTTCCTCGGCGGCCCGAAGAAGGAAACCCTCACCCTCGAACAAGCCCGGGCGGCGGGGCCGAAGTATGATTGGGATTCCTTCACGCCGCCGGTGCCTTCGTTCACAGGAACGCAGGTCATCGAACCCGAGATTTCCGAACTGGTGGAATACATCGACTGGACCCCGTTTTTCCATGCCTGGGAACTGCGCGGTGTGTGGGATCGCGAGAAGATGGTGCTGAAAACGAAAAACGAAGGCGGCGCAGCGGAGGCGAAGAAACTTTACACGGAAGCCTGCGAGTATCTTGAAAAACTCATCGCCGAAAATCGCCTCCGCGCGCGCGGGATCTATGGATTTTTCCCGGCGAACTCGGATGGCGATGACATCATTGTGAGGAACGGAGACGGATCCGGACGCACGAAATTCCACACCCTGCGCCAACAGCTCAAGAAAACCTCCGGAAAGCCGAACGTCGCGCTGGCGGATTGGGTGAAACCCGGAGCAGGGGATCGTGGGGGCGATCTTCGGTCGCCCTCCGATCCCCGCATGACCAGAAACACCTCCGGCAGCCTCCCCCATTGGTTCAAAGAAGGTGCTACCTACGCGGTAACCTTCCGTCTTGCCGATTCGATCCCCCGATCCGCATTGGAAGAATATAGGCGTGAAAAACGGATGCTGGAGGAAATCGAACAGAAAGCCCAGAAGGAGGGAGAGGAAACCACCGTCAGAGATGCGCGAGCAAAAATCGAATCGCTGTATTCCGAGAGGATGGAGGCGGCTCTCGAAGCCGGACACGGCGAGTGCCACTTGCGCAGGCCGGAGATCGCAGCGATCGTGCGGGATGCCGTTTTTCGCTTCGAAGGCGAGAGGTTCGAACTCGGGGCCTGGTGCGTGATGCCGAACCATGTGCATCTTTTGATCAAGCCGCTGGAGAGCCATTCATTGTCTAAAATCCTCCAGGGGATGAAGTCGTTTTCCGCGAAGGAGTCGAACAAGCTTCTGGGTAGGGAAGGGGCGTTTTGGCAGAAGGAGTCTTATGATCATATCATCCGGGACAGGGAGGATTATGCTTTTCAGAAGAGATATATTTTGAGGAATCCTGAGGTGGCCGGGTTGGCGGGTTGGGAGTTTGTGGGTGAGGGCGGTGGCGGGGGGCGACCGAAGATCGCCCCCACGTCCGCCACGGATCACATCGGCGGGTTCGTTGTCGGAATCCATGGGGCGGACGAGTATGCGCAAGAACTCGATGACGAGAACGATCCCTACGGCGCGATCATGGTGAAGGCGATCGCCGACCGGTTGGCGGAGGCCTTTGCGGAAATGCTGCACCACAAGGCTCGGATCGAGTGGGGATACGAGGCGGAGGGCGAGCTGACCAAGGACGCGCTGATCCATGAAAACTACCAGGGAATCCGCCCCGCGCCGGGCTATCCCGCGCAGCCGGATCACACCGAGAAGCCGATCCTTTTCGAATTACTGGGAGCCACCGATGCGACGGGAGTTTATCTCACGGAAAGCTGCGCAATGCATCCGGGTGCAGCGGTCTGCGGGCTGTATTTCTCACATCCGGAAAGCCACTACTTCGCGCTCTCTGAACTGCAGAAAGATCAGATTGAGGACTACGCGAGGCGGAAAGGGATGACCCTAGCCGAAGCGGAGAAGTGGCTCGGGCCGTGGCTGGGGTATTCGGCATAGTGCCGAGTGATCAGTGAGCGGTGATCAGTGGAAAGAGCGCAGGCGAGCCACGCACTTTTCTTTGCCAAGGATCGCGAAAACATCCCCGAGATCTGGGCCGTGGGCGCGGCCGGAGAGGGCGACGCGGACGGGGAACATGAGCTGGCCGGGTTTCGCACCGTTCGCCTGGGCGACGGTTGCGATCGCTTCCTTGGCGATTTCTGCCGACCAATCGGTGAGCGCGGCCATGTGCTCGGCGAGCGCGGGGATCAAGGCGGAGTTCGGGTTGCCTTTGGCTTTCGCGACTGCTTCCTCATCCTGCGCGGCGGTATCGGTGATGAGGAAGTCGATGGCGGCGGGGACTTCGGAGAGGAGCCGGACCTTCTCTTTCACTGCTGTGATCACGGCGGGGTAGGTTTCCGTGATCGCAAGATTTTCTGCTTCGACAAACGGCTTCGCCAGATCCGCGAAGGTTTCCGTGGAGATTTTTGCGATGTGCTGCTGGTTCACCCATTTGCATTTCTCGAAATCGAAGCGGGCGGGGGCGCGGTTGATTGCTTCCAGCGAGAAGCGGTCGATGAGTTCGGTCAGTGTGAAAATCTCGTCATCGGTTTTCGATGACCAGCCGAGCAGGGCGATGAAATTGACGACGGCTCCGGACAGGAATCCCTGGCGCGGATAATCACCGACGGCGGCTCCGACATCGCGCTTCGACATCTTGGTGCCGTCTGGATTGAGGATGAGCGGGATGTGGGCGTATTGCGGTGGCTGAGCGCCGAGGGCTTCGATGAGCTGGAGATGTTTCGGCGTGTTCATCAGGTGGTCCTCGCCGCGGATCACATGGGTCATTTTCATCTCAAGGTCATCCACGACGTTCACGAAATGGAACACGTAGGAGCCGTCGCTGCGTTTCACGACCATGTCGGGCGTGTTCGATTCGTCGCGGTAGTCGATGGTGACTTCGCCGCAGACTAGGTCGTGCATGGTCATCGGCTTGCGGTCGAAGCGGAAACGGTAGGCGTCGCCGTCCTTGTAGAGCCGGTCGGCGGCGAGGAGTTTCTCGAAATAGGCGTCGTAGATGGGTTTCCTTTGGGACTGGTAATAGGAAGAGGAGGATGACGGCGACCGAAGATCGCCCCCACTGTCCGGGCCTTCATCCCAATCGAGTCCCAGCCAGTTCATGCCATCGAAGATCGCCTGGCGGGCTTCCTCGGTGTTGCGGGCGGCATCGGTGTCCTCGACGCGGAGGATGAAGGTGCCGTTATGTTTCCGGGCATAGAGCCAGTTGAACAGGGCGGTGCGGGCACCGCCGACGTGGAGGTAACCGGTGGGGGAGGGGGCGAAGCGGGTGCGGACGGACATAAAATTCAAAATTCAAATTTCAACTCTCAAGGAAGAGAATGTTAGCCTTGCAGGCTTCTCAGCGCGCCGCGGATGAGGGCTTCGGCGGAGGCGTCGGGGTCTTGGTCGAGGATCGCGCGGACGGCCTTGCGGGAATCTACCTGCTTGTAGCCGAGCGCGATGAGGGCGAGCTCGGCATCGGCAGCTTGGGATGAAACCTCCCCGGAGGCGGCGTCCTGCCAGGTGTCGGTGACGCCGACCTTGTCTTTTAGTTCCAAGATGATGCGCTCGGCGGTTTTTTTGCCGACCCCCTTGGATTTGGAAAGAAGCGCGACATCGCCGGCCACGACGGCGGACTTGAACATAGGCACGGGCATCCCGCTTAGGATCGCGATGGCGATGGCGGGGCCGATGCCGGAGACGCGGTCGATGAGCAGCAGGAAAACATCGCGCTCCTCTTCGGTGGCGAAGCCGTAGAGCGTCTGGGCGTTTTCCCGGATGTGGAGGTGGGTGCGGAGATCTACGGCGGCTCCCTCGGTAGGATGTAGCTTATCGTAGGTGGAGATCGGGATGATCGCCTCATAACCAACTCCGTGGCAGTCCACGATCAGCCGGTTCGGAAAGGCCTCGATGATGTTTCCCCTGAGTCTCGCGATCACGCGGCAGGTTTCGGGGGAAATGCGGTCGGTTGCAAGAGGGAAGCTCGGAGGCGAGTATCAGAAACCGTAAAATTGAGGGAGGCATCCGGTGCTAATCGGGCGTTAAGATTCCGTGTTTTCATGGTTTTCAGGGTGAAAAGGAGCAAATAGAATCAGAAAATGGCCGACGACGAAGAGGAGATCATTGTATGCTATTCATGCGGCACGCCGATGAACATCGCGGCGCACCCGCCGTATTCCCGCGTGGTCTGCCCGTCCTGCCAGACCGAGAACCGTGTGAAAAAGCAGTTCGGCCCCTACGTCCTGAACCGGCGACACGCGATCGGCGGGATGAGTTCCGTATTCACTGCTAGGGACAGCACGCTCGACCGCGAGGTGGCGCTGAAAATCCTCAGCGAGGAGTTTTCCAGAGATGAAAAGCGGATCACCGCCTTCGAGGAGGAGGCGCGTCTGACGGCCTCCTTCAGCCATCCAAATGTGGTGCGCGTTTTCACCACCGGCAAGGCCTTCGGGCGGCTTTATATCGCAATGGAGTTCGTGCCCGGCGGCCATTTCGAGCATCATATCCGCGAGCGCGGCCGCATTCCCGAAAAGGAGATCCTGCCGCTGGCGATCCAGGTGGCGGAAGGGTTGAAGGGCGCGCAGGCGGCCGGTCTGATCCATCGCGACGTGAAGCCCGGCAACATCCTGCTCGATTCCGAGGGCAACGCGAAGATCGTGGATTTCGGCCTGGCTCTGGTGACACAGGGCGGGAAAGCGAAAGCCGAGGAAATCTGGGCGACGCCCTATTATGTGCCTCCGGAGGCCATCGAGGGCGGTGTCGAGGATTTCCGCGCGGACATCTATGCTTTCGGCGCGACCTTTTACCATGCCTTGGCAGGCAAGCCGCCGTGCAGTGAGGAGTCGATGGCCACCGACGTGCTCCGGGAGGCGAAAAGGCGCATCGTCCCCCTGAAAAAGGCGGCCCCCGACCTGACGGCGGAGACCTGCGCGGTGATTGACCGAGCGATGGCCTTCGAACCGGCCAACCGGTTCGCAAGCTACGACGAAATGATCGCCGCGCTGCACACCGCGCTGAAATCCGCGAACGGCGAGAGCGTCAACGACGAGGGCGTGACAAAGGCGCTGAGACGCCTCGAACTGCGCCGTAGGAAACAGCGCAATACCCTGCTCGCTGCAGCCGCCGTGCTTTGCCTCGCAACGGTGGGTGGGCTGCTCGCTTGGAAGTCGGCGGGCGCTTCCGAGTCGGTCAAACCGCAGCCTGTCATCGTCGCGGCCGACACCGATGGGACTGCGGATGCCGCCCAAGAGATCGCGTCGAGATACCGCTCCGCGCGCACGGCCATGGAGCGCGGCGATCTAAGGGTCGCGGAAACGCAGTTCGCCGCCCTGCTCAAGGACAATGCCGTGCAGGAACCTACCCGCACCTGGGCGGGGCTTGAGGCCGTCGTCGCCGCGCTGATGGACGGACGCATGAACGACGCCCGCAAGCACGTCAATGAGGCGAGGAACCACATCCGCCAATCTTTGGGGGGAGTTGGCTTCAAGCAAGGTGTGAGCCCGGTGCTGGACGGCTTCCGCGTAACCGGATTTTTCGATGAAGGAATCATGAAGCCGGGCGATAAGAGCGGCGAGCGCCACATGGCGTATCTCATCGCCGGATTGTGCAATTGGGAGCGCGGCGGCATGGAGCAGGCAAGGCCTTTCCTGCAGGCCGTGGTTTCCGAGGACTCCCTTTCCGAAGATGGCGTGATGGCATGGTATCGGAAAACGGCGGAGATCTATCTGCGGGATCACGACCGCATGAAGTCCGGCGCGTTCGACGCCACCCCGGACTCTCCCGAGAGCTGCCGCGAGACCATCGAGGAACTGAACCGCCTCCTCACGCTCCTAGAAACCAAAGGCCGCGCCCGCTTCAACGTCCGCGCCCGCCAGCTCGATCTCGCGAAGTTTTCCCGCGTCCTCTCGAATCCGCCTTCCCGCAATGACACAGCGGGCTCGGACGGCCCGGACGGCGCGAAAACACTCGCGGATATCCAAGCACTCGCGAAAGTATACCGCTTTGAAGAGATCGTCCGGATCCTGGCCAAGTTCCGCGGCGAGCTGCCCGGCTGCAAACGTGAGTCCTTGCTCATCGTCTCCCAAGCTGCGCAGATGTTTCTTTCTGAAATCGAGGAGGATCTTGCAAAATCGCCAGTCAACGTGTCGTTGAAACTCAAGGATGGCACCAGCGTCGCCTCGATGGTGATGAACCAGAAAAAGCTTTTTTGCAAATCCGTCGGCGGCGAGGTGAGGGAGATCGAGTGGACGGATCTCGCGCCAGACCCCATCATCGAGCTGCACCGCGAGCTGGCGAAGCGCGCCGCCACCGAGGATCAGCGCACCCGCAAGCACGAGCTCGCCGTCGCCTTCGACTGGCTCGCCGGCGACAGGCAGCGCGCCGTTGCCGCTGCTGAGACCCTCGGGGAGAAGGACGAGACCTACAAAAAACGCTGGGAGACTGTCTCGGCGGGGCTTCCGGAATAGCGTGTATTGCCTGAGGGCTTGATGTTTCCTCCGCAAGCGGGAAACATTCCCGCCATGCAGTTTCGCACGAAGCCGGAGGAGACCGAGGGTATGCCGCGCGGCATCCCTCACATCATCGGCAACGAGGCCGCCGAGCGCTTCTCGTTCTACGGCATGAAGGCGATCCTCGCCGTCTTCCTCAGCCAATACCTCTTCGTGATGGACGGCGCGTCCGGGAAGCCGATGGAGGAGGCGCGCGCCACCGAACTGGTGCACCTTTTCAACGGCGCGTTTTATCTAACACCTTTCCTGGGAGCTATTCTCGCGGATGTGTTTTTCGGGAAATACAAGGTTATCATGGGGCTCTCGCTGGTCTATTGCGCGGGGCACGCCGCGCTGGCGATGATGGGTATCTTCGGCCACTCGGAGAAATGGATGATCGCCGGCATGGTGATGATCGCGCTCGGTGCGGGCGGCATCAAACCCTGCGTCTCCGCCCACGTCGGCGACCAGTTCGGCGCGCTCAATTCCCGGCTACTTCCGCGCATTTTCAACTGGTTCTATTTTTCCATCAATTTTGGCGCGTTCGCTTCCATGCTGCTCACGCCGTGGCTGCTCGAATGGTATGGCCCGCACTGGGCCTTCGGTGTGCCGGGCGTGCTGATGGCCATAGCAACCTTCGTTTTCTGGCTCGGCAGGAAACGCTTCGCCCACGTGCCGCCGGGTGGGATCGGCTTCCTCAAAGAGGCCTTCGGGCGCGATGGCATGGTCGCGATGCTCAAGCTCACGCCCGTTTATCTTTTCGTCGCGATGTTCTGGGCGCTCTTCGACCAGACCGGCTCCACCTGGATTTTCCAATCGCAGGACATGGACAGGGATTTCCTCGGCTTCCGGTGGCTGCCCTCGCAGATCCAATCTCTCAACTCCGTTTTTGTCCTCACCTTCATCCCCATTTTCAGCCTCATCATCTATCCGTGGGTGGAGAAATTCTGGCCGCTCAGCCCGCTGCGGAAAATGGGGGTCGGTTTCATCCTGATGGCGGCGGCCTTCGTGTTAGTCAGTTTCATCCAGGTGGAGATCGACGGCGGCGGCAGGCCGAACATCGTGTGGCAGATCGGCGCGTTCGCGTTGCTGACGGCGGCGGAGATCCTCGTTTCCATCGTTGCCTTAGAGTTTGCCTACACCCAGTCGCCGAAGAAGATGAAGTCCTTCATTATGTGCTTCTATCTCGCGGCCGTGGCCATCGGGAATTTCCTCGTGGCCGGCGTGAACCACTGGATCCGCATCCCCAGTGCCGCCGAGGAGCAGCTCGTCATGGCCATTGGGGAAATGCCAGGGGACTGGCAGAATGATCCCCGCACGGTCGTTCTGCCCGGATACGATAAGAGCGATATCGACGGTGCCTACATTCGTCGCCTGGGTGATGAAGCGGACATCCCGCTGGAAGTCCCCGGCCAGCAAACGCTCAACCGCGCCGCGCAAACCATCATTTCCCATGCGGAAAAAGCGGGCCGTTTCCCCGATGTGAAAACCGGCACCGAACTCCTTTCCGGCATGGAGGATCATTGGGGCCGTCCGCTCCGCTACCTTACGCTGAACTCCACCACCGTCCGCATTTGGAGCGCGGGCGGCGATGCCCGATGGAACACGAAATGGGATGTCGGCGTCCTCATCTCGAAGGCCGAGCCCGAGCCTGAAAAGAAAGCCTCATGGCTCGACAGCTTGCGCCCCGAGGAGCCGTGGCTGGCGGCAAGGAAACGTGAACTCGGCCTAACCGCCACGCAGGACGGAGCAGAGGAGAGGTTTTCCAAAACTACCTTTTCCGGCGGCCAGGTGCGCCTCCAGGGCGCGGCCTATTTCTGGTTTTTCAGCGCCTTGATGGGCGTCACCGCCATCCTGTTCATCCCCTTCGCGATGATCTACCGCCCGAAAAACTACCTTCAGGATTCTTGAGTTCGCATCCGGTAAGAGGCGGTGGCCAGGAATCCGACGGTGACCATGATCAGCCGATGTTTTGCGCCCGCTCACGGAAGGCAGAGGATTGCGGGACAGGTGCTGCCGCTTATTTCAGCTCCGGGAATACTTCATCGAGCACGAGCTTGTCGTCGTATCGTTCCTGCAGTTCCTGGAATGTTGCGAATAGGGCTTTCTTGCGGGCGGCCATGGCTAGATCGGCGGCGAGGTCTTTGGTTTCCTGGGGGTCTTCGGTGAGGTGGTAGAGTTTCGCGACTTTGGCTTTCGGGTAGAGGATGAGCTTCCAGCTATCATGGATCACGGCGCGCTGGGTGTCCATGTAGGCTCCGTAAACGGCGTCGATGCCGCCTTTTTCCCCGGCGAGCAGCGGGCGGACGCTCTGGAACTCGATGCCCTCGCGGTCGGCTCCGGCGAGGTCGAGCGCGGTGGCCATGGCGTCCTGGAGATGGATGGGGGAGTCGATCTTCGCGCCCGCCTTGACGCCGGGGCCGGTGACGATGAAGGGCACGCGCAGGCTGTGGTCATACATGTTCTGTTTACCCATGAGGCCATGGTGGCCGCAGGCGAGGCCGTGGTCGGAGGTGAAGAAGATCCAGGTGTTATCGGCTTTGCCGGATTTCTCTAGGGCATCAAGGATGCGCCCGATCTGCGCGTCCATGTGGCTGATGATGGCATAGTATTCCTGGCGGTTGACCTTCACGGCGTGCTCGTCGCGGGGAAAGGGGGCGAGCATTTCGTCGCGCAGTTTCCTGCCGCTGCCGATGAGTTCGTTCTGGGGATACTCGGGGAGGAAACTTTCCGGCATCTTGATTCGGTCGAGCGGGTAGCGATCCACGTATTCCTTGGGGGATTGGCGCGGGTCGTGGGGCGCGTTGAAGGCGAGATACATGAAGAAGGGTTTTTCGGACTTCGCGGCCTTTTCGAGGAAGGCTACGCCGTCGTCGCCGAGTACATCGCTCCAGTGTTTGCCGCCCTGCCAGAAGCCGCCGAACTTTGGGTCGCTGGGGTTCCACGGATCGGGCTGGCCGGAGATGGGGCGGTTGTAGCCCTCGGGTTTGGCGCCGGGCATGCCAGGGCGGATGTTGGTGGTGTATTCAAAGGCTTTCGCGGCATCAGCCTTGATGTGCCATTTTCCGCTGAAGTAGGTCTCGTAGCCCTGCGCGGCCATGCGTTGGGGCCAGAGCTGTTTCGCCGCGATGATGGCATCGAGGGATTTTTCAGCGGCCTTGGCGCGCCAGACGGTTTTCCCGGTGACGAGCATGGTGCGGCTGGCGACGCAGACGGCCCCGTGCCACGCGCCCATATTGTAGGCGTGGGTGAAGGCGGTGCCTTTGGCGACGAGTCGGTCGAGGTTCGGCGTGTCGATGTCGGTGTGGCCGAGGGCGCGGATCGTCTCGTAGCTCTGGTCATCGGTGAAGAGGAAGAGGACGTTGGGTTTTGCGGCAGCGAGGGATTCTCCGCAAAGGACGGTGAGGAGGAGGGCTGTGAAGGGTTTCATGGGGCGTGTGGATAAGCGACCAAGCGGCATGACACGCGGGGCATGGCGGAGGATGCCGGTCATTTTTTGCAAAAAATTTGCGAGGTGACTACGAAATTCTGTTCAAGCATATTTTCGAAAACGCCCACCACCGCGGCAGCGACGAATGCAGTGAGAAGGTTGAGTTGGAGCTACAGATGGCGGAAAATGAGGCTCTGCTTTCAAGGCGTGGACAGGCACTCCTCCTTCTCGACACCGACCATGCTCCCGGCCTGCATTGGCGGACGTCCCTCACGGTGATCGTTTTGATGGCTTATGTGTAAGATGTTTGACGCCCAAGCTAGCACCGCCGGACTCAATCCTTGGTGGGCAGGAACTCGGGTAAATTGCCGGGGACGCCGGCGAGGCGGGGGATCGCTTCCCAGCCATCCCGCGTGAAGATGCGGCGGGCGATGCGCTTCAGGGAATCCTTAGCGTTGCGGACATCGGGGCGTTCGCTGCGGAGACGGTCGCCTTCCGCTTCCGGCAGGAAAGACCAGGAGAACATGATGCGGGAATCGACCATGCTGGGCTTGTCTCCGTAAGTACGGGTTTCGCCAAAGCGCATGTCGGCGATCCAGACACCCTCGGCGTGGGGGCGGGCGATCCACCATCCGCCGGAGAACCATTTTACGGTCTCAACTTCCCGCTCGTTTTCCATGCCCGCGAGTGATTCCGCGCGGCGCGGGTAGATCGTCCAGCGGATGGGAGCGGAGGGGCTTTCGAAAACGGAGCGGTAGCCGACCCAGAGTTCATCGCCGCGATCCACGACGGAGCGCCAGAGGAGGGTGTTGAATGCGGAGGGCGCTTCCACGCGTCGTTGGTAGGTGATTTCGCGGCGGGTGAGGTCGGCTTCGAAGGCGTTGGATGCCAGAAATTTCAAACCGAAGGTGAGGGCGACGTATCCGGTGCTGATCCCGATGCCCCATTTCAGCAGGCGGGTGCGTTTTTTCTGGAGTTGCTTCGTGCGGCAGAAGCATAGCCACACCAAGGAAACGAGCAGCGGTAGGGTGTAGAGCGGATCGATGATGAAGAGGTTGTTGAAGGCGACGCGGGTTTCGGAAAACGGCCAGAGGACGGAGGTGCCATAGATGGTGAAGCAGTCGAGCAGGACATGGGTGGACCAAACGAGGAACACAAACCAGCCCGCGCGGGTGGGGGAAATTTTCTCCTTTTTCCAGAGCTTCGCGAGTGGCTTGGCGAGGGCGAAAGAGGCGATGACCATCATCAGCAGCGAGTGGCTGGCTCCGCGGTGGAACTCGAGTTGCCGGGCGGTATCGAGGAAAGGGGAGACGACCACATCGAGGTCGGGCAGCGTGCCGAAAAGTAAGCCCCAGGCGACCGCGCGGTTGCCGAGTTTTTTCCCGAGGAGCGCCTCGCCGACGGCGGCTCCGAGTAAGGCTTGAGTGAGGGAATCCACGTTTGGGCGTAAATTACGGCTAGGGTTTGGGAGTCAGGGTCTTGCCGAACTCGTTCCAAAGTAGGCGGGTGATGTGGGACTCCAGCGCCGCCAACGGATCGTCGAGCACTTCGGGAGCGGGATTGTAGGAGGCGGTTTTTGAGAGATGGCCGCGGACGAGGTTGAACGTAGTTTTCATGATGTCGTTGCGAAGGCTGTCCGGGTCAGCGGTGGTGAAAGAAAGGACATCCGTGGTAATCGCGCCGTCTCCGGGGCCGGTGATCCATAGTGCGACCGGCGTGGGAGCGTTGGTGTTCTGGATCGTGCGTCCGATGTGGAGTTCGTGGGAAAAGCTCACGATGCCGGAGGAGGCGGTGTTCAGATCCCGGGTGATTTTCGCGATGATTTCAGGCAGAAATTCCGAGAACTTTTCGCCGGTGCCGATATGGACGACCGCTTGAGCCGCAGCTTCGGGATCGGCGTTCCAATCAGGCAGGGTGGGCTTGAGTTGGCGGATCGCGGAGACGGCGGACTGGATTTGCTCGGGATTAGATTCCGATAGATCGAGGATCCGTTCGTAGGCGAGAAGTGCGCGTTGGAAAGCGCCCGCTTGTTCAAGGGTGGCGGCGAGAGCGAGGAGTTTCGCGGAACCCTCCGGCGCGCGATCCGAGTAGGTGTCCAGCATGGGAGGCGATTTGATGTCGCCGAGATCCAGGGGTTCGATTGGGGGGCTTTTATCCGGGACTGTGAAAATGTCATCGGGCGGCGGGACTTTGATGGAGATCGCGTCGTCTTCCAGCCTTGAGGTGGGTAGGGAGGCCAGGGCTTCGGTGCGGATTTCGCTGAGCCTCGCTTCGGAGGGGGGGGTGAGGAAATCCATCCCGCGTGTGGCCGACCACCAGATCAGGACGACGGTGAACAGGCAAAGTGGGATCGCGGCGAGGAGCGGGATACGCATGATTAGGTGGTGGTGAATCTAGGGGCTTGTGTCGAAGGGGCAAGGGAACAAAGAAAAACCCCACCGGTTTTGTGCCGGAGGGGTTTTTGGAAACGGTTTCTTGAAGGCGATCAGTCGGCGCTCTTGACGAGGAGGGCGCGCTTGCCGACCCGCTCGCGGAGGTAATGGAGCTTGGCACGGCGGACTTTGCCTTTGTTCGTCACCTCGATCTTGGCGATACGCGGGGTGTGGAGCGGAAAAACGCGCTCGACGCCCTCACCGTAGGAAATCTTGCGGACTGTGAAGGCGGAATTAATGCCGGAGCCTCCCTTGGCAATCACGAGACCTGCGAAGATCTGGACGCGCTCCTTACCGCCCTCGACCACCCGGCAGTGCACTTTGACGGTGTCGCCGACGTTGAATGACGCAACATCCTCCTTGAGTTGCTCCTGCTCGATTTTTTTGATTATGTCCATGATCGTGGTGGTGGAAAGTGTGTGAATGATTGCGGCGCGAGCCTCAGCGGAACGCGCGGGGCGAGATGGCTAGGGGATGGGCAGGGCTTTTGCAAGGGTGAAAATGCTAAAATAAACGCTGAAAGGCTGAAATCCTGAAAAGCTGAAATCTCTCAGGGCTCTCAGTTGGTTTTTTTTCCGTAAACGGCGGAGGGATCGAAGGATAGATCTGACTGGGTGAAGGCGAGCGCGGCGGGGGTGCCGGGGATGATCTTGCGGTAGAAACAGGAGTTGCGGCCGGTGTGGCAAGCGCCCGCGCCGATCTGCTCGACGACGAGGATGAGCGCATCCTGGTCGCAGTCGGTAAGGATCTCGACGATTTTCTGGGTGTGGCCGGAGGTTTTTCCCTTGTGCCAGATTTCCGAACGGGAACGCGACCAATAGACCGCCTCACCGGACTCGAGCGTGAGCTTGAGCGACTCGGCGTTCATGTAGGCGAGCATCAGCGGCTCGCGGGTGGCGGCGTCGATGGCCATGGCGGGGATCAGGCCGTCGGCGTCGAACTTTGGCGCGAACTCGCCGGATTCCTCGATCTGGGCTTTGTCTTTGCGGGCGGAAAACGGGCTGGGTGAGGAGGACATGGCGGGGAGAAAGTGGAAGTTTGCAAGCAGTGCTGTCGAGGTCGTTTTTTCTATGTAAGCGGAGTCCTCAGCACCGCCTGAAGATTCGCCATGTGTATTCATAGGCGTCAGCTACCAGACATCGGTTACTTGGATCAGGATGGGCAAGCAAGAGGTTGCAAGCGGTGACAAAGAACGAGGCAGAGATGCTGGAGTCTGGGGTTAATGAGACGATGTGGCCGGATCTGGGAATGGCGGGGATGCTGCGTTATCGTGTGCGGTATTTCACGGACGGAGCGGTGATCGGGAGTGAGGCGTTTGTGAACGAGGCGTTTGTGGGGGCGCGGGATCGGTATACGGAAAGGAGGAAGGATGGTGCGCGGCGGATGCGGGGCAGCGGAGCGGCGGCGAAAGCTCCTAAATTTCTGCCCTAAGAGCCTTGCAATGTTTGAGGGGTGCCGATACTTGCGGCGCCGCTATGGCAAGTGTTGGTTCAATTAGTTTTCCGAAAGAGGGTTTTGATGCGGTTATTTTCGACTGCGACGGGACATTAGTTGACTCCATGCCGGCGCATTTCGACGCTTGGTGCGAAGCTCTGGCATCTTATGGCGCGGGGGGGATTTTCAAGGAGGATGTCTTCTTCGCAATGGGCGGACGTCCCACCCGGGACATCGTTATCGACTTGAACAGCGAATACGGTCTTAGGCTCGATCCGGAAGCGATCGCCCTAGCCAAACGCGACGCCTTCCTGCGCAAGCTCCATCTTGTCGAACTCATCGATGAGGTCGCGGATTTCGCGAAAAGCCTCAGCGGAAAGATGCCCTTGGCGGTGGCATCCGGCGGCTCGCGCCATGTGGTGGAGAGGACGCTGAAATTGCTGAATTGCTCCGATTGGTTCGACGAGGTCGTGACCGCCGACGATGTTGCCAACGGCAAACCGAGTCCCGACATTTTTCTCAAGGCCGCGGAACTTCTCGGCGTCGCGCCGGGAAGGTGCCTCGTGATCGAGGACGCGCCTCCGGGCGTGATCGCCGCGCAAGCGGCGGGAATGCAGGTCATCACCGTGCCGATGCCGCTGGCCGGGATCGTTCGTTGAGTTTATCCCTCCCTCACTTCTTCGACGGGAGCTTCGGGTTCCTCTTCGATGGGCGCTTCCACATATTCAGGGATTTTCGTGAGGGTATAGACGCCGTCGCCGATTTCCAAGGTTCCGGATTGGATGTCCGCCGCCGCGTATTGGCCGAGTTTCTCGCCGGTGACGCGGAGGTTCGCTGCACGGCCATCCGGGCCTTGGGTGGTGAGGATGGAGCCGGTCTCCACCTTCCATGAACCGTAGGACTGGATCAGGACGAATTTGCGGTCGGATGGGATCGACGCGACCCTGCCCACGAGCCTAGGCCTCTCGGTTTCGGCTTTCTCCCTAGGCTTCTGCTCTGGCTTTTCCGCACAGGCGATGAGCAAGACGCACAGGAACAGGGCGGCGGCTTGGAGGATTTTCATATCACGGGGCGAGGCGGTCGATGTCCCAGGAGCCATCGGCTTGATGGGTGTAGAGAAAGCGGTCGTGGATGCGGGCGGGGCCGCCTTGCCAGAACTCGATAGTCTTGGGCACCACGCGAAATCCGCCCCAGAAAGAGGGCAGGGGGATCTCGCCGTCCTTGAAGCGATTTTTGATCTCCTCGAGTTTCAGCAGCAGGATCTTCCTAGAGGTGATGACCTCGGACTGGTTGGAAACCCAGGCGCCGATCTGGGAGTCGCGCGGGCGGGATGTGAAGTAGTCGAGCGATTCCGCGGTGGAGATTTTTTCGGCATGTCCTTGGACGATGACCTGCCGCTCCAGGGTGACCCACGGGAAGAGCAGGCACACGGCGGGGTTTGCGGCGATGTGGGTGGCCTTGCGGGAGTGGTAGTTGGTGAAAAAGATGAAGCCTTGCCGATCGAATGCCTTGAGCAGGACGGTGCGTTGCGAGGGGAATCCTTCCGGCGATACGGTGGCGAGCGTCATCGCGTTGGGCTCGTGGACATGGAGTTCGGTCGCCTGCTGGAACCATTTTTCGAAAACCTCTGTCGGGTCGTCGCTGAGGTCCTCCCGGCGCAAACCGCGGGTGGAATATTCTTTTCTGTAATCGGAAAGATCCATGCGTCATTCCATAGGCCGCGATTCCGAAAGGTCAAACGGCAACCCACATCGCCGGCCAATTATCGTGAAGTGCGTGTAATTGTTTAATTGTGCAATCTTTGCTTGATCGCCCGCTTGGGGTGCATTTACTGGCCGGGTGAAAATGAAATACAATATCTGGTGTTTGGGTTCGGTGCTTCTTATCGGAGCGGTTTCCTGCAAGGAGAGACCGAAAACCACGGAAGCGGGGGAGGAGAAATCGGTCGTCGAGGCCGTGGTCGAGACGGTCAAGGACGTAATTACGACGCCGCCCGCCGCGACGATCAGCGATGAGGAGCGCGCCGCGAAGCTGGGCTTCGCGAAGCATCTGCCGGCCGATGCCGAGATGGTCATGTCCGTTTACAACGCCGAGCAGGCGGCGGAGGATCTCAAGGCGGTGGGGCTTTTCAAATTCTTTGCGGAGATGGGCACGGGCTTCGATATGGAGTTCGAGGAAGGTGATATCGACGAGGATATGCTCGAGGAGGACATCATCGAGGACGACGCGGAGCAGGGCGAGGACGGGTTCGCCGAAGGCGAGGAAGGTTTCGGCGAGGCTCCCAGCCCGTGGACTCTTTTCGGACGTGAAATCACCCTGGCGATGGGCAAGACGGCCGGTGAGCAAACCGGCCACCTTCTCACCGCAAGCCGCCGCATGGGATATTTCCAGGCCAAGGCGATGGGCAAGGCCGCCCAATCCTATGCCAAGACGGGCAATATGGAGGATTTCACCGAAATGCTTGAGCAGGAGATGGAAGCCGCGCTGCCGAAAAACATGCTTGAGGATTCCGAGTCTGGCCTTGAGCTGCTGGAAAAGGCGCAGATGCCACCGCTCTATATCGCGTTCCGGGCCAAGGAGGGCGAGCTTGAGCAGGCCGCACAGCTCGTGGCGGGAAGCCTTGGCATGTTCGCCATGTTCGGCGAGATGGCCGCGCCCGTCGAGTTCGAGACCGGCGGAGGCAAGTTCGTCGGATACAAGCTCCTCGGCGAGGAAATCGCGAAAGTGATGACGGCCGAAAGGGAAAGCATGGATGAGAACCTCGGCGCGAAGAACGTCGATGGCATCATCGCGGCCATGGGCAAAAAGAATCTCATCGTGGCCTCGGGAACGGTCGGCGATTACGTGGTGATGCTGATAGGTGGCTCCGAGGAGTCCTTGAAACTCGCCGATGATGTGAAGGGGTCGCTGATCGCCTCGGGTGGCCTGAATTTCGCCGATCCCTTCGCGGACAAGAAACTGCTCACGCTGATCTATGGCGAAAAGGAACTCTGGGACACTGTTGTCGAGGCGGCGGGCGGTATCTCTTCCTACGCCCTCGGATTCCGCGACGGCATCGCCGGCGGCGGGGGACTTGGCGAAACGCGCGACATCGAGGCGATGCTCCAGATCGTCGCCGACCGTGAGAAAGCGCTGCTCGCGCTCGGAAGCTCGAACAATCTGGGCATGGTCGCATACGCGGAGGAAGGTCTGAAGATCGAGAGCTTCGGCGGATATGACAAAGGCGGTGTGGACTGGGGAGCGAAGACGAAGCTCTCCCACCTCGGCGAGAGCGGCGACAATATGCTTTTCCTCAGCGTCCCGAGCAACGCCGCCTACGACGAGAAGATGGGCGATTACCTCGAGGCCATCGTCGAGACGATGTATGCCGCCACGGTCAAGTTCTCGGAGCTTGAGATCGAGGCTCCCGAACTGGAGGAGATAAGACAATACGCCCAGCTTTTCGACACCCAGTTCCGCGAGGATCTCGTCGGTCTCTACGGCGCGCTCAGCGGCAGCATGTCCGAAGGTCTCGGCAACGAGATGGCTCTCGTGATGGATTTGAAAGGCAGCATGCCCGCTATTCCCGGCATTCCCCAGAAAGTCGTGGACGAGGCGAAATCCCCACGCATGACCCTACTGGCACCGGTCAAGGATCGCGCCAAGCTGAAGGAGTCATGGGCGAAGGTGAATTCGCACACTACTTCGTTGCTTGCTGTCGTGAGCGAGATGTCCGGTGAGAAGATCCCGATGCAGAAGCCGATCAGCTCCGAGAAGGACGGCAAGACCACATGGTTCTTCTCCTTCCCGTTTTTCCAGGATGATTTCCTGCCCTCCGTTACGGTCAGCGACAACTGGTTCGCCGCCTCGACCTCCAAGACGCAGGCCACGGATCTGATGTCCAAGGCGGCGGCTGGCGGGGCGGAAGGCGAGGGCATCCAGTTCCGCGTGAACTTCAACGCGATCACCGGCTATGCTCAGGAAATGCTCGACATGGTGGAAAGGAACGCCGCGGAGATCTTTCCCGAGGAAAGCGCCCTCATCGCATTCAATGCGAACAAGGTGGAGATGAAGTCGCTCATCGAGGCCTGCCGCGAGTTCGAGTCCTTGGACTGGACCGCCCGCAAGGAGAACGGCACGGTCCGCAACTCGATGCATTTCCGCATGAAGTGATTTTCCCGCGAAGTCCCTCCGCTCCGTCACGGGGCGGGGGGATTTCCGTTTCGGCAACAAGCCCATGGAGATCGAGCCGATAGGGTTCCTGCGCACCTGCTTCGGGGAGAAATTCGCAGTGCCCCGGCAGCCGGGTCTTTGCCCGTCCGCGTGGGGGACGCTGGAGTTTTCCCCGGGATACCGCTCACTGGAGGCGGTGCGTGGGCTGGAGGGGTTTTCGCATGTCTGGCTCATCTTCGGTTTTCACAAAACGGCGGGCGATGGCTGGCATCCGACGGTCAGGCCTCCAAGACTCGGCGGGAACGAGAGGGTGGGGGTTTTCGCCAGCCGCTCCACCTTCCGCCCCAATGGGCTGGGGCTGTCCTTGGTGAAGCTGGATCGGATCGCATGGGAAACGGAAAACGGGATGGAGCCGCCCGTGCTCCATGTATCCGGCGTGGATCTGGTCGATGGCACGCCTGTCTATGACGTGAAGCCCTATTTGGCTTACGCCGAATCCTTGCCTGACGCCGAGTGTGGCTACGCGGGGCAACCGGTCAAAAGGATGCCGGTGAGCATCGATGAAACGGCGCGCGATGATTTCGGAAAACTGCCGATCCGCGACCAACGGGTGATCATGGAAGCGCTTTCGCTCGATCCCCGCCCCGCCGCCTCGCCGAAGGATGATGGGAGGATATACGGGGCTTTGCTTTGTGGAAAAAACGTGATGTTCCGCTTTGCGGACGGGGTTTGCAGCCTTACCGGGGTTGGCCCTGCCTGAGCGCGTGTTTAGGGCAGCACACATCGCCAAATAAACTGCGGCCCGATACCAAGGGACGCAAATCCTAAGTGTCTCATCCACGGTAAAGCTGCGGAGGCCGCGAAGTGACGCGGAGCCATCACGATAAATCTTTTCAGGATTGCCCCAAAAATCTCCTCAACCCGGCTCCGCGTCCCTCTCCGGCCTATGCGCCGTTGCAGTGAAATCCATGTTCACGGCCGCATCCTCAAAATAGGCCGTCCGCAGCGGTAGGGATTCCCGCTTGCGTGCCGGGTGGGGGTTCGATACGGGAGGCGTGTCCGGAACGGCCTCCGTCTCCGGGAAATCACCCAAACATATCATGGCTATCTCAAGAGCGTTGCTTTCCGTTTCCGATAAAACAGGCCTGGTCGAGTTCGCGCAAGGACTCGCGGAAATGGGGGTCGAACTCCTCTCCACCGGCGGCACCGCCAAGGCGCTGCGCGATGCAGGTCTGAAGGTGATCGACGTTTCCGAATACACCAGCGCGCCCGAGCTTTTCGAAGGTCGCCTCAAGACACTCCACCCTATGGTGCATGGCGGCCTCCTCCACCGCCGCGACGATGCCCAGCACGTTTCCGATGCGAAGAAGCACGGCATCCCGCCCATTGATCTCGTAGTGGTGAACCTTTACCCCTTCGAGGAAACCGTCGCCAAGGAAGGTGTCACCTTGGAGGAGGCGATCGAGAACATTGACATCGGTGGGCCCTCGATGTTGCGCAGCGCGGCAAAAAACCACTCGCACGTGACCGTCATCGTAACCCCGTCCGACTATCCCGTCGTGCTCGAGGAAATGCGGAACAACGGCGGCGATACCACCCGGGGTCTCCGCGAACAGCTCGCGGTGAAAGTTTTCCACCGCACCTCCCAATACGACGGCGCGATCACGAACTTCCTCGGCCAGTGCCGCCAGGGCACTGGCTGCTCGTTCACCCTCAGCCTCCCGCTGGAGCAGGAGCTGCGCTACGGTGACAACCCCCACCAGAAATGCTCGCTTTACGGGAATTTTACCTCCTGCTTCACCCAGCTCCAGGGCAAGGAACTCAGCTACACGAACATCATCGACATCGAGGCCGCCGCCGACCTCATCCTCGATTTCGTCCGCCCCACCGTCGCGATCCTTAAGCACACCAACCCCTGCGGCGTCGGCCAAGACGATGAGAGTCTCCGCGTCGCCTGGCAGAAAGCCTTCGAGACCGACCGGCAGGCGCCCTTCGGCGGCGTGATTGTTATCAACCGCCCGCTAACCCTAGAGTTGGCTCGTGTCATTTCGGAAATTTTCACCGATGTCATCATCGCCCCGGACTTCGAGTCCGACGCCCGCGCGCTCCTCCAGAAGAAGAAGAACCTGCGCCTGATGAAAATGAACGACGCCTACCTGAGCGCGAAGAAAGCCCCCGTGATCCGCTCCAGCCCCGGTGGGCTGATGGTGATGGATCGCGATCACACGGTGCTCGGCCTTGATGATCTTGAGAACAAGGTCGTGACGAAACGCCCGCCCACCCAGGAGGAGATCCGCGCGATGCGTTTCGCGTGGCGCATCGTGAAGAACGTGAAGTCCAACGCTATCGTCTATGCCCTCGCGGACCGGACGCTCGGCATCGGAGCCGGTCAGATGAGCCGGGTGGATTCCTCCCGGATTGCGATCTGGAAAGCGAAGGAAGCCGGCCTCGAACTCAAGGGCAGCGCGGTCGCCTCCGACGCCATGTTTCCTTTCGCCGACGGCCTGCAATCCGCCATCGACGCAGGCGCGACCGCTTGCATCCAGCCCGGCGGCTCCATGCGCGACGACGAGGTCATTGCTGCGGCCGACGCGGCGGGCATGGCGATGGTGTTCACCGGCCACCGCCACTTCAGGCATTGATGGGTCTCCTCCTCACCTGACGGCTACCGTCAGCTTCTGCGTGGCGGTATCGACCCCTTCATCGACCGTCCAGCGCAGGGTGAAGCCCTTCCACAGCGGTCTCGATCCCTTATCGTCGAAGGTGAGCTTCGATTTCTCCGAAGCCTGGAGCGTGAACTCGATACCTGCATATCCGTCCGTCTCGATTTTCGCGCTGGAGATAGCTTCGGCAACAGCGACCGCCGGATTCGTTTCCTCAAGGAACTCCAGTTTGTCACGTTTGCGGGAGACGGTCTCATACCGGAGCACATCTTTTTTCGCGCGCTCCTCGAAGCGCTTCATCTTCGCTTCGTCGTCGCCGGGCTTGCTCACGTAGGGGTTGAAATCCGCGCTGATGGCGAAGTGGAGCGGGTTGGTGATGCTGCCTTTGTCGGTGATTCTGCCGCTGACGGAAAAGCCGCCGCGCTCCGGCGTGACCGTGACCTCGAAGGCCGCGTCGCCCGTTACCTTGCCACGGAAAGTCACCGGGTTTTTCGGGTTTTCGGAAGCTTCCTGCTCGCTCGCGAGGGAGTCCGGGATGAATTGTTTCCTAATGTCTTTCCCTTCCGGCGTGGTCTCGATCACATCGAAATTGATCTGGATCGGGTTATGCATATACACTGGCTGGCCGTCGCTTTTGAGGGCGTCGAGCGTGCCCTGGCCTTTTGCCGTAATGCCGAAGCGGTATTTCCTCTTCGTTTCCATGCCGATGAAGTAGCCGAGCCACGGCTGTTCCTTGAGGCCGGGCAGATCGGCTTGCGCGGGGGATGGGGTCAGGAAAAGGCCAACCGTCAGCGCGATGCAGGGGAGTAAATTTTTCATGGTTAGAAAACTGCCCGATCGGAAGGGTATCGCCAAGCGAAAAGCTGTGACGAGATTTTCTTTGCCGCGCCGCGCCGCGTGCGTTTCGCTGTGCGTGAAGATATGACCGCCGAAGAACTCTCCCGATCCGCCGCCCGCGATCCCGCGCCGCCCGCAGGCACCAGCCCCGCCGCGCAGGCGCTGTGGTATGCCCGCGCCGGGAAATGGGACGCCGCGCATGACCTCTGTCAGGAAGTCCCCGGCACCGCCGGATCATGGATCCACGCTTGGCTCCACCGGGAGGAGGGCGATCTCGGCAACGCGGGCTACTGGTATTCCCGCGCCGGAAAACCCATGCCTTCGCAAAACCTCAAACTCGATGAGGAGTGGATGGCCATCGCTTCCGAACTCGTCGGCTGAACCCTCATGGATTTCCCCGAACGCACCGATGTCTGGATCTCGCCTTACCGGCTGAGGTCGCGCGGATTCCTCAACACCCTCTCCGACCGCCGCGAGTTTATCGGCGCGCTGATCCGCGTCGGCGAGGGCTACGGCTGCATTCATCCATGGCCGGAGCTGGGCGATCCGCCGTTGGAGAAATGCCTCGACGATCTGCGGGGCCGTCGCTTCTGGCCGATCGTTAGACGAGCCGTGCGCTGCGCGGAATTCGATAACGCCGCGCGCTCAAGGGAGGAATCCCTTTTTGAGGAAATGGAAGTGCCGCGCAGCCACGCGACCCTAGTGAAAGCCGATGCCAAGGAGCTCGCCGCCGCCGTTGAGGCCGGATTCGACATGGTGAAAATGAAAGCCGGGCGAGACCTTGTTGCTGAGTCGGATTTTCTCGAAACCATGCTCGCCGCCCATCCGCAGCTCCGCTGGCGGCTCGACTTCAACGAATCCCTCGACCCCGCCACGGCGGACGCGTTCCTGACAGGTCTTTCCCCTCAGGCGCGCATGGCCATCGACTTCATCGAGGACATCTGCCCTTTTTCAGAAAAGGTATGGGAGGCACTATGGAAAAAGCACCGCATCCGCCTCGCCGTGGATCGCGAGTCCGGCCCGCACCGCAAGGCGGCGCAGGTTATGGTCATCAAGCCCGCCGTGGACGAGCCTTTCCCCCTCGCCGAAGCCGCCGGGATGAACGGCCAGGCGGTCGTGATGACCGGTTACATGGATCACCCGCTCGGCCAGGCTTTCGCCGCTTGGGAGGCGGCTCGGATGGGGCTTATCTTTCCTGGGATCATCGGCACCTGCGGATTGCAGACGCACCACCTTTTCGAGAAGGACGCTTTCACCGAGACTCTCGGTGATTGGAAGCCGGACTTCACCATCCCTGAGGGCTCCGGCCTGGGTTTTGATGTCGCCCTCGCCGCTCTCGATTGGCAAAAGCTCTGAAACATGAACGCGGACGACATTCTCCAAGCCGCGTACTGGTCAGGCGGTGGCAGCGTCCCTTTCCAGACCTCCGGCAGCACCGGTGCGGCGAAGCAGGTAGTGTTGGAAAAGGAAGCTCTTCTCGTCTCCGCGCATGCGGTGAACGAATGGCTGCGCGTCGATGGCGCATCCGTCTGGGGACTCGCGCTGCCGTTGCACCATGTGGGTGGCTTCGGTGTTGTAGCTCGCGCCCACGCGGCGGGTTGCGGGTTATGCGTTTACGACGGGAAATGGGAGGCCGCCCGTTTCGCGAAATGGATCACGGCTGAGGGAGTCACCCATGTCTCGCTCGTTCCCACCCAGATCCACGACCTCCTCTCCGGAAAGATCCACGCCCCACCCTGCTTGCGGGCTGTCGTGGTCGGCGGCGGAAAACTTTCCGAAGAGTCCGGCCAATCTGCACGCGACGCGGGCTGGCCCGTCCTCGCCAGCTACGGCATGACCGAGGCCGCCTCCCAGATCGCCACGCAAAGCGTCGAACTACTGGAACTGCCGTATGTTGATTCCCCGTTGGAACTCCTCCCGATCTGGGAAGCGGAGGAAACGCCCGGGGGCTTGCTGCGCATCAAGGGAAAAGCCCTCTTCGCGGGCATTATTGAGGAAGGTGCCTTCCACCGCAGGGAAGGGGAATGGTTCACCACGCAAGACCGCGTGAAAGTCTCCCACCGCACCCTCATCCCCCAAGGTCGCGCCGACTCGTTGGTGAAGGTGATGGGCGAACTCGTCGATGTGGAAGCCGTGGAGAAGCGCTTCTTGGAACTCGCGCGAGGTTCCATCCGGGAGGGAGGCTTCGCCGTCATCACCATCCCCGATGCCCGCCGCGAGAACGCCCTGATCGCCGTCTTCGAAAACCCCGGACAAGCCGCGGAAGCCGCCTACGCCGCCTACCAATCCCAAGCGCCCGGCCCGGAACGCTTTACCCGCCTCATTTCCATGCCTTCCTTCCCTCGCACCGCGCTCGGAAAACTCCGCCGCGCCGAGATGATGCGCATCTGCATCGCATCCGTGGAAGCCCGGTGAGCGATCACCGCGCGGCGGCCATTGCCCGTTGGCGGATCCTCGCTGGGGATATCGCGCCGCTCCGCTTGCTCCTTGTCCGCGCCATGAATGCACCTATCCTCGTGCCATGTTCGGATATGACATTGAGACCTCGACGTGGCTTGGGCTGGGGGCTTTGGCAGCGTTCTATGTTCTCGGCGTCGCGCATATCCTCCATGCGTTGATGAACGCGCGCACATCGCAGGGGGCGATCGCGTGGGTGGTTTCGCTGATCGCTTTGCCGTTTTTCGCGATCCCGCTCTACTGGCTGCTGGGGCGGAGCAAGTTTTCCGGCTATGTGCGGGCGCGGCGCGGAAACGACGCGGAGCTGCGCAAGCTGGCGGCGGACATGCATGAGCGTTTGCAGGGTTACGCGGTGGAGTTGCCGCAGGAGGATGTGTTCGAGCGCGCCGCCGGGGAGCTGGGGGGCTTGCCCTTCACGCGAGGCAACGAACTGGAGCTGCTGATCGACGGGCACGAAACCTTTGACCGGCTTTTCGCGGAGATCGCCGCCGCGCGGGATTACATTTGCGTGAACTTCTTCATCGTGAAGAACGACAAGATCGGCGGAAAATTCCAGCGTGCGCTCATCGACAAGGCGAGGGAGGGGGTGAAGGTGTTTTTCCTTTTCGATGAGATCGGCTCCCACAAGCTGTCCTCCACTTTCCTAGGGGAAATGGAGGACGCGGGGGTGGAGTGCGAGTCGTTCGGATCGAACCGGCATTGGTGGTCGCGGCTCCAGATCAATTTCAGGAACCACCGCAAGATCGTCGTGATCGACGGGGAGATGGCGTTCATCGGCGGGTTCAACGTCGGTGACGAGTATCTTGGCAGGGACAAGAAATTCGGTGATTGGCGAGACACGCACCTGTTGATCAAGGGGCCAGCGGTAGATGCCGTGCAGCTTGTATTCATGGAGGATTGGTTCTGGGCCTGCGCGAGGGTGCCGGGACTTTCGTGGAGGCAGGAGGCTCTGGCTGCGGATCAGACCGCCGCGATCATCCCCACCGGCCCGGCGGATCCGGTGGATTCATGGCAGCTTCTGGTGGCGGAGGCGGCGAACACCTCGCGGGAGAAACTGTGGATCGCGAGCCCCTATTTCGTGCCCGACGAAGGGGTGTTGACAGCGCTCCAACTCGCCGCGCTGCGCGGGGTGGATGTTCGCATCCTGCTGCCGGACAAGACGGATCATCTCCTCGTCTGGTTATCAGCCTTCACCTACTATGAGCAATCTATCCCTTTCGGCGTGAAGCTTTTCCGCTTCAAGCGCGGCTTCCTGCACCAGAAGGTAATGCTTATCGACGGAAGGATGGCGGCGGTCGGCACCGCAAACCTCGACAACCGCTCGTTTCGGCTCAACTTCGAGATCACCGCGTTTGTTTCCGACGCGAAATTCGTCGGCGAGGTGCGCGAGATGCTAGAGGAGGATTTCGCGGGAGCCGCCTTGGTGAATGTGAAGGAATTCACAGATAAGCCGTTCCTGTTCCGGGCGGTGTGCCGCGCGGCGAGGTTGACGGCTCCCATCCAGTGATCAGGCGCGATTTCGGATCAGCGGTTGTAAGCGATCGATGCGAGGTCGGGGCGCTGGCGGGTGATGTTCGCGAGCATCTTGGCGCAATGCGGGAATTTCGTGCGGGCGCTGAGGATCTCGGCGCTGCGTTTGAAGGAACCCCATTGCACCACGCTGATCTCGACGTTGCGGCGGCCCCACTTGTTCATGACCTCCTTGGAAGGCTTGTAGAAATCAATGGTGCCAGTGCCGGTGAGGGCGGAGCCATAGTCATCGACGACATAGAGATAAGGCATGCCCTTTACGCGGAATACGGTGCCGACTGGGTAGAAAGACCAATCGGCGGCAGCGCTGCGGACGCGATTCGAGTAGCGGAGATCGGTGCCGGCGGCATTCTTACTGCCGTAGATGAGATGATCGCACTCGGAGCAGGTGTAGGCGGTGGTGCGGACGACGCGGTGGCGCTCGCTGAACGGATAGATCGGCATCGAATGCTTGTCTTTCGGCTTGCCGGACGCCTGGGCAATCAGGGTCGAGGACGGCGGCGGGACGATGAAATCCTTCGCGGGGGTCGAGGCATAACCGCCTGATTTGATTTTCTCCTTGGAAACGATGTCCAAGTTGGAGCCGCAGCTCGCGAGAAAGGAAAGGGCGGCGGCGACTGCTGCCAGGGCGGAAAGACGGAACAATCTCATATTTCGGGTCGTATGGGGAAAGCGGGTTGGGTATCCGCAAGGAGGTCTTCTAACGGAATCGTCTTTGTTGAAAGACACGTCCTGTTATCCGTTCAAAACAGAGATGGCAATCCAAAAACAACCGGAAAATCAAGATATCCGAAAGATATCTTCCTAATTATTGAAAATCAATGGGTTGTATCTACGTCGGCGATTCTTGAAATCCGCTCGAAAAGAGTGGAAAATACATCCTGGCCAAGGACGTTTTCCGCGTTTTCGAGCCGGTTCGGATCGTCGTCCGGGATCTCGACCCAGGAGCGGCAGCCGCCGAAACGCGTGTCGTAGGTGAGTTCTAGCGGCGGCTTGAGCGTTGAAACGCGGACGAGAGCGAGATGGATGCTGCCCGAGGCCATGCCTTTTCCCTCCCAGTCGAAGCGCTCACGCAGGGTATCTTCCGTATAGATATGGTAAGGTTGCAGCGCCTCGACCTGTGCCCAATCCGTGAGCGTCACGGCGAAGAGAGCCTCCGCGTGGTGGCTGATCGCGAACCTATCGCCAACTTCCCATTCTTTCTCCGGGGTGAAATGCCCTTCGCGGACATGTTCCGACTGGGCGTGGAATTTGGTGGGGAAAAGGTGGAATGAGCGGTGGGCAAAGCTGAAACCTTCGCGCCCCTCGTGGATGCCGCCCTTGCGGAGCAGGATGGATTGACGGCCGGCGGCGAGCGCATCGCAGATCACCCGCCATTCCTTGAAAGCGATGGACATGGGGAAGGGGAACATAATCCGCGCGGTGCCGCAAGTTCTCAGCGAGGCAGGTGTTTCCCAAAAATCAGGGAGTCGCGCCCGCTGGCCTCGTATTGGGCGCGGCGGATCGAGGGGAGAGCGGTGAGATCGGTTTGCGAGTATCCCGCGCGGCCGAAGAAATCCGCGGCGCGGTTCGTGAGTGCGATGACGCGGGGGATGTTTTTTTCCCTCGCGATCTGCTCCGCGTGCGCCACCAGCTCGATCCCGTATCCACGCCCTTCGTGCGCCTGTTTCACGTAAAGGCAGGCCACCTCGGCGCAGTTTTCCCCAAGATATTCGTGCAGCGCGACGCAGCCGACGACGTTGTCATCGATGCTCATCACGCGGTAATCGGCAATCCTCGCATGAATGTCCTCGTAGGTGCGTGCGACGAGTTTCGTGCGGCGGACGACCCGTCCGATCATGCCCAGAAGCTCGGGGATGTCGTCCTCGCGCAGCTCGCGGATCACGCGGTAGCTGTCGGCGTGGATCATGGTGCCGACGCCTTCGTTGGAGAAAAGCTCGTCCACCAGGACGCCTTGCTGGCGGCCGTTGAGGACATGGACGCGGGGAATGCCCCTGCGGCAGGCTTCGGCGGCGGCGAGCAACAGTTCGCGGCCTTCCACGGTCTCGTTTTCCAGCACGGCGGGGACATCCGCGGCGCGGATCGCGTGGGCGGGCTGGCCGTTTACGAGAATGCTTTCCTGGAGGAGCGCGATGACCTTGGAAACACCGATGCGTTTTGCGAAATCCACGACCGCCCCATCCAGCGGGCCGCTCCCCGAGGCGTCGATGATCGCCGACTGCCCCCGCCCGAGGATGTCTTTCACCTCCTGCGCGGCGAGTTCGTCGGAGATCGGGCGCGTGACGCGAGCCGCCATGATCTCGCATTCCAGAGTCCAGTCGTAGAGATCTTTGAGGTCACCGCCGAGGACGCCGAGCACGAGTTTTACTCCGAGATCCTCCAGCACGGCGAGATCCAGCAATGTTTCCGCGACGGCCGGCTCGGGCAGAAGCCCGGCCTCGATCAAAACGCAGAAAACCTTCCCCCGGAACTGAGGGATGTATTGCAGGACGGCGCGTAGGTCACTCTTCTCAACCACGCAGCGAGGCTACTTTGTATTTTTAAATTTGAAATTTCAAATTTCAGGCGAGATCGGAATCCTCGTTCTGATCATAAAACTCGCCCTCCCGGGCGCGGATTTTCCTGCAGTAATTGTTTTTGCAGAGGAAATGGATCCACGCGCCGACGGCTCCGAGGATCAGCAAACCGCCCTAAACGGAGCCTTACGCAGGGTGGTTTGAGGCCGGGGAGCTAATTACTACCCGGGGATCCGATTCGACTTTTTTAGGCTTCATTGATGATCCATCATGATCGGAGGATGGCGCTGGCCTCTGGCCGGAGTGTAATGATCAAGGGTGAACTCCGGATGGCGGAGCAGGTTTTTAGCCAGAAAGGAGAAGGCGTTGAGGGCTTGCCAATCGAAGGATGGAGCAGGCCTGATTTCCTGGTTGCCCCGCGCGGAGAGAGCCGTGAGCATCCGCGCATGTCGAAATATTCGGGCGAAGAGGTGCTGGTTGTGAAGCGCGGGCTGTTGGAGGAGCTTGGGATGTTCGAGGGCTTCCGCACGGACGGGGTGGACGATGTGGTGGCGGCTGTGCTGGACGAAACGGCGCACTTTTTCCTGGATCGTGCGGCGGCGGAGGAAGACCCCGGCCATAAGCAGCTCATCCCGTATTGCATCTTCAAATGCGGCGACCGCGTCCTCCACTACACGCGCGGCAAGGCGGGCGGCGAGAACAGGCTCCACGCGAAAATTTCCGTCGGCGTCGGCGGCCACATCAATCCCGTGGACATGGCGGAGGGACGTAAAGGCGCCGCCGCCTACTACGCCGCCGTGCAGCGCGAGATCGAGGAGGAACTGGACATCGCCTGCGATTACGCGATGCGCATCGTCGGCCTCCTCAACGACGATTCGAACCCCGTCGGCCAAGTCCACCTCGGGGTCGTGCATCTCGTGGAGCTGGAAAGCGACGAGGTCAGTTCTCGCGAAGACGCGTTGACTGATCTTTCATGGGCGAGCGTTTCCGACCTCAACGGCGGGCTTTTCGAAAGGCTGGAGACATGGAGCGCGTTCTGCGCGAGGTGGCTCGCGGAGGAGAATGGGTGAGGCTCCGGCGGTGAGGCTCCGGCGGCTTGACCGGACGGGCTTTTCCGCGTAAATGAAGATCTATGAAAGGAATTTTGGAAATCGAGCGCGAGATCGAGCGGTTGCCCGGTGAGGAGTTCATGGAGCTGGCCGCATGGATGTGGCAGCAGGCCGAAGACAAGGGCTTGTTGGCAGCGTGTTTGGAAGCGGATGCTGAGCCGGATGAACGGGCTGACCGGGATGAGATCTTTGCCATTTTGGAAAGTCCATGAAGGTCGCCTTCCACAGGCATTTCGCGAAAGACCTGATCAAGATCGGCTCATCAAACGCCAAGGAAAGGATCAAGCGAGCCATCCTGGATCTGGAAGAGGCCGGGAGTTTGGACTCGTTTCCCCAAATCAAGTCTATGAAAGGTGCGGGCGCATATCTCCGCATCCGAGTCGGAGACTACAGGATCGGCCTGACACGCGAGGATGACGGGGATGGTGTTGTTCTGCTGAGAGTCATGCACCGCAGCGAGATCTATCGGCACTTCCCGCCACGCTGATCAGATTTCGGCATTTACCTGCGCCCGTCGTATGTCGATCATCCGCGCATGAGCGATTTCGATGCATTCGAGATAAAGATGCGGGCGGCCGGTATGGGCGACGCGCCCGTGGCTGTTTTCAAACGGAACTACGAGGCGCTGCTGCGCGACGAGACTGGGCTGATCCCCGAGGACAGCATCGCTCCCGCCGGTGATTTGCCGAAATCGAACGATTTGCCCGAGGGCGACGGCGCGGATCTGCTTGGGCAGACGGTGATCGTGAAACTCAACGGCGGTCTCGGCACGGGGATGGGTTTGCTGGGGCCGAAGAGCCTACTCGCTGTTCGCGAGGGCGTGAATTTCCTCGATCTCATGGTGCGGCAGACGCTCTCGCTGCGGCAAAGAAGCGGGATGAAGGTGCGGCTGCTATTGATGAACAGTTTCAGCACCAGCGAGGACACGCTCGCACATCTCCAGCGTTACAAGGCGGAGGGTTTCGCGGACGCGGACGAGGTGGAGATGATGCAGAACATGGTGCCGAAGATCGACGTCGCCACTTTCAAACCGGTCGAATGGCTCGCCGATCCCGAGCAGGAATGGTGCCCTCCCGGCCACGGCGATCTCTACCCCGCGCTGGTCGGCAGCGGCTGGCTCGACCGCCTGCTCGCGGAGAGTGTGAAATACGCGTTCGTTTCCAACTCCGACAACCTCGGCGCCATCCTCGATCCCGCGCTGCTCGCCTTCTTCGCGGAATCCGGTGCGCCGTTCATGATGGAGGTCACGCGGCGCACGTCGGCGGATCGGAAAGGCGGCCATCTCGCGATCCGGAAAAGCGACGGCCGCCTGCTGCTGCGCGAGGTCGCCCAGTGCCCGGACGCGGATCTCGATGCTTTCCAGGACATCGACAAGCACCAGTATTTCAACACGAACAGCCTTTGGCTAAACCTCGAAAAGCTGAAAGCCCAGCTCACCGCCAACTCCGGCGCGCTGCCGCTGCCGATGATCAAGAACAAGAAAACCGTCGATCCCCGCGATGCAAAATCACCCGCCGTTTTCCAACTGGAGATCGCGATGGGATCCGCCATCGAGTGCTTCGAGGGTGCGCTGGCTGTGGAGGTTCCGCGCAGCCGTTTCGCCCCGGTGAAAACCACCGCCGATCTCCTCGCCCTCCGTTCCGACGCCTACGAGGTGCTGGAAGACGGCCAGGTGCGTTTGCGTGAGGAAAGGGAAGGAGTGCCGCCGGACATCTCGCTTTCCGGCGAATACAAGCTCGTCGATTCGCTCGACTCTCTCGGCGTCCCCAGCCTCATCAACTGCCGCTCGCTGAAAGTCAGCGGGCTGGTCTCCTTCGATGAGGGCGTGGTCGTCGAGGGCGATGTCACTTTCGAAAACCATCAATCCAAACGCAAGGCCATCCCGGCGGGCGTTTACAACAACGGAAATTACTGACTTATGTGGAAAGGAAGATTTGCACAGGATACCTCGTCGCTGGTCCAACAGTTCGGCGAATCGATCTCGTATGATTGGCGGCTGTTTCCGCACGACATCGCGGGATCCATCGCCCACGCGCGAGCCCAGCTCAAGGTAGGGTTGCTAACTCAGGAGGAATTTTCGTCCATAGAGAAATGCCTGCGGGAAATCGAAGCCGAGATCCGGGAAGGGAAATTCGAGTTCAAGACCTCGCTGGAGGACATTCACATGAACATCGAGGCGGAGCTAACAAAGCGCATCGGCGCGGCGGGCGGCAAGCTCCACACCGCCCGCTCCCGCAACGACCAGGTCGCCACCGATACGCGCCTCTACTGCCGTGCGCAGATCGATGAGATCAGCGCCGCGATCCACGACCTCCAGAAAACGCTCGTCGCAAAAGCGGAGCAATACGCCGCCTCGGTGATGCCCGGCTACACCCACCTCCAGCGCGGCCAACCGGTCACCGTCGGCCACCATTTGCTCGCTTATGTGGAAATGCTTCAGCGCGACAAAGGCCGTCTCAACGATTGCCGCCGCCGCCTCAATATTTCCCCACTCGGCTCCGGCGCGCTCGCCGGATCCACAATCAACCTCGACCGCGAGGCCATCGCGGAGGAACTCGGTTTCGATGGGGTCACCCGCAACTCGATGGACGCCATCGCGGATCGCGACTACATCGCGGAATTGCTTTTCATCATCTCGATGTGCGGAGTCCACCTTTCCCGCCTCAGCGAGGATCTCATCCTGTGGTGCTCCAGCGAGTTCGGTTTCGTCTCCCTTTCCGACGCGCACACCACAGGCTCCTCGCTGATGCCGCAGAAAAAGAACCCCGATGTCTGCGAACTCACCCGGGGGAAAACGGGACGACTCGTCGGCAACCTGATGAACCTCCTCGTCGCCATGAAAGGCCTGCCGCTCACCTACAACCGCGACCTCCAGGAGGACAAGCCGCCGCTCTTCGATTCCGTGGACACGATCCTGATGGTGCTCGCTGTGAATACCGAAATGATCGCCGCGATGGAAATGCGCGAAGACCGCTGCCTCGCCGCCGCCTCCGATCCCATGCTGCTCGCCACCGATCTCGCCGACGCCCTCGTGAAAAGCGGCGTCCCTTTCCGCACCGCCCATGAGCTGGTCGGCAAAGCCGTCGCTGTGTCCGTGAAATCCGGCGTGCCGCTCGACACGCTTGATCTAACAGCCATCGACCCCGCCTACACGGACGCGATGAAATCCGTCTTCTCCCTGGAAACCGCCCTCGCCGCGCGAACGAATCCCGGCGCGCCCTCCGTGGCGAACGTGAAACGTGAAATCGAAAGGTGGCGGGCCTGCCTCTGAAGATTTTTTCCCAGCGTGCCATCCAGAAGGATTTTTTTTGGACTTATTTTCCTCCCCTATATCGCAAACATAATCGGTAGAAAGCCAAGCTATTTACGGGATGATCTGAGGCGGCGCCCAACGCTAAATTTTGGGTTGGGAATGAAGTGATTCAACCGTCAATAAACCGTATGAAAGAAACTTTGGTAGAGCAGCTTGAAGAGCTATGATCGCGTGCAATGAATGTAATGGTGAAGGATTCGAACATCCGCCGCCGCTACGGGATCGTGTGCGTGGTATTGTTTTGGGCATTGAGATTGTAGGGGGCGTGAGCGGCCTGTGGATGCGGGTTTGTCATGTTGTGGCTGCGGGGTAGGATGGGGCATGGAGAAACGGCACTTTGACTATGTGGTGATCGGCGGCGGGAGCGCGGGGTATGCGGCGGCGCGGACGGCGAGGGAGAAATTCGAAAAAGTGGCGATCATCGATGACGCCGAGGAACTCGGGGGCTTGTGCATCCTGCGCGGCTGCATGCCTTCGAAGACGCTGATCTACTCCGCCGAGGTGCTGCACTTGGCGAGGGAGGGCGCGAAGTTCGGCCTGGATATCCCGCAGGCGAGGGTGGACATGAAGGCGGTGCATGGGCGGAAGGTCGCAACGATCGCGGAATTTGCCTCCTACCGGAAAGGGCAGTTGGAGTCGGACCGGTTCCACCTGATCCGCGACCGGGCGGTGTTCGTGGATGAGCGGACGGTATCGCTGACGCACGGCGGCGGGCTGGTGACGGCGGATCATTTCATGATCGCGACGGGATCCTCGGTGAAGACGCCGGATGTCCCCGGGCTGCGGGAAACGCCGCACTGGACGAGCGACGACGTGCTGGATCTCGATTTCCTGCCGGAGTCGGTGATTGTGTTAGGCGGCGGAGTGGTGGCCTGCGAACTCGCTCAATTCCTTCGCCGGATCGGCAGCCGCGTGACGCAGATCCAGCGCAGCCCACGCATTCTTTCGGACGGATCGGCGGAGGCATCGGAGGTGGTGATGAAAGCGTTCCGCGACGAGGGGATCACGCTGCATGTGGATACAGTGCTGGAGTCGGTGGGGAAAGAGGGCGGCGAATATTTCGTCCGTTTCAGGGAAGCCGGGGAGCTGCGGGAAGTCCGCGCCGCGCACCTTCTCAACGCGCTGGGGCGCAAGCCGAACTCCGGCGGTCTGGGGCTGGAGCGGGCGGGTGTCGAAACCGGACGCTCCGGCGAAATTCTGGTGAACGAGATGCAGCAAACGGCGAACCCGAGGATTCATGCGGCGGGCGATGTGGTGGGGCTTCACGAGATCGTCCACATCGCGATCATGCAGGGCGAACTCGCGGCGCGCCACGCGCTGGGCGAAGCGCTGGAGCCGGTGAACTACAATCACAGGACGGCGGTGGTTTTCACCGATCCGCAGGTCGCGGCCGCCGGGATTCCCTACGATGAGGCGAAGGGCTTGGGGATGGATCTGGTGGCGGCGGATTACCCTTTCGACGACCACGGGAAAGTCCATCCTGATGGAGGCGAAATACGGTTACGTGAAGGCGTGGGCGGATCGGACTACGGGAAAGGTAGTAGGTGCGGAATGTGTGGGGAAAGACGCCGGGGAGCTGATCCACGCTTTGGCGGTGGCGATCACCCTCGGCGCAAGTCCGGCGGATTTGCTGAAAGTCCATTGGTATCACCCGACCCTCAGCGAGATCTGGAGCTACCCGCTGGAGGATCTGGCGGATGCGCTGGTGGGGTGAAGGCTGCATTCGATGAGGGTTCAAATCACCATCAGGTGTTTCGAACGGGCGGCTGCGACCGCACTGAGCGGGATGTGTTGATCGAAGGTCACGAGTTGTCCTCGGTTCTCCACGGCGAGGGCGAGCAGATAGAGATCGGTGAGGTGTTTGGAGGAGAGGATGGATGGGTGCTGGAAATGGTGTTCATCCCGTATCGTGAGGGTGTCAGGCCAGAAGCTGTGGTCGGAGTTTGTGATGAAGACGGAGAGGCGGGATGTGATTTCGGCTACGCTGAAGATTTGGCTCCGGCTGTAGGCGGCGGAAGCCATGATACGTATCAGTCCGTTTTCCGTGATCGGGCACGATGCCCATGGACGTTCCCGCTCGCTCCACCAGACGTGCGCACGATGGTGAAATGCGTGATCCGGATCCATCAGGGCGATGAGAACGTTGATGTCCAACAGGTGGCGCATATCGGTTAGATTCCTTCGTCCTCCATGATGCGGCGGATATGCTCGGTGGTTACCACCTCGCCGCGCGAGGGCAGCACGGGAATGCCGTTTTTCAAGGTGTAGCCATTGCCTGATTCCGCGCCGCCGGGGGTAGTTGCATTCGATTGGAGGCCACGCCGGAAAATTTCCGAAAGGATTTTCCCGGCGGTTTTCCGTTCCTTCGCCGCAAGCTCCTTGGCGGCGAAAAGGACGTCGTCATCAATGTCGAGTGTGGTTCTCACGCATCTGATGATAACGCATCAGATGCGGTATTCCAGATCATTTTTATCCGCAGTTTTCCGCTCTATCGACTTCCTTAAGCACGAAAGACGATACCTTTTCCGCCGCATCGGGGATGGCGAGTGAGCGGGAGGCACCGGACATGAGCTTGAGGGCACCGGGGTTGGTGAGGAGTTCGGAAAGGAGTTCGGCGAGCGAATCCGGATTGAGGTCTTTTTGCTGGATCAGCTTCGCGGCTCCGGCGTCGGCGAAGGCCTTGGCGTTGGCGGTCTGGTGGTCGTCGGCGGCGTAGGGGTAGGGGACGAGGATGGAGGGCAGTCCGGCGAGGGAGATTTCCGTGAGGGTGGATGCGCCGGAGCGGGCGATGACGAGATCGGCGATGGCGTAGGCGGAGGGCATTTGGTCGCAGAAGCCGATGAGCCGGTAGCCGGGGCGCTGGACGGGATGCTCCGCCTGGATGCGGGGGAGATCGTTCGGGCCGGCGATGTGGAGGATCTGGATGTTTTCCGGGAGGAGCGGGGCGGCGTTGGCGACGAGCTGGTTGAGGCCGAGTGCGCCCTGCGAGCCGCCGGTGACGATGAGGGTGGGCTTGGCGGGATCGAGCCCGAAGCGCTCCGCGGCTTCGGTGCGGGAGGGAAGCTTGTGGATTTCCGGGCGGGCGGGGGTGCCTGTGAGGAGGGTGGGCTTTTTGAAAAATGCGGCGGCAGGTTGCAGTCCGATGAAGACCTTGTCGCAGAAGCGGGAGGTGAGCACGTTGGCGCGGCCGGGGCGGGCGTTGGAATCGTGGACGAAGGTTTTCTTGCCCAGCCTGTATCCGGCGTAAACGGGCGGCAGCGAGGTGAAGCCGCCCATGCCGAGCACGGCGTCGGCTTCGAACTCGCGGATGATTTTTTTCGAGGCCTGGATCGACTTATGGAGCGCCCAGAGGAAGGGAATCATCTTCGGGGAGAGCGTCGCGGGTTTCGCGATCGCCGGGACGATCTTGAAATTCAGGTGCGGGTATTTCGCGGAGGCCTGGGAGTCGATTTTCTTCTGGGAAATGAGCAGCAACGGCTCGTGGCCTTGCGCGAGGAGGGATTCCGCGACGGCGATGCCGGGAAACAGGTGGCCGCCGGTGCCGCCGCAGGCGATGAGGATTTTCATGGAGGAATTGAGCTAAAGATTTTCTCCGCAGTGGCGCTGAGGTCGCGGAGGGACCCGGGGATTGGATATGATTATGAAATGTGGTTGAAGAGTCTTCAGTCGAGGGAATCGACATGCGGATAATCGAGAATTAGGCGGTCGGTTGTGACGAGCGGCATACGGCGCATGCGGGAAGTGGCGATGAGGATGCGGTCGGCGGGGTCGCGGTGGATGGGTTCCGGCAGCGACCATGCCTCCTCGACGATTTCGCCGGAAATGGGGGCGAGGTTCCAGCCGTTCACTTCCAGCAATGTGCGGAACCAGGTTTTCCAATGCCCCTCGATCTCGATGCGTCCGCGTTCCTGAAGGCACGCGATCTCGCCTATGGAGATGGCGGAGCACCAGATCTCGGTGTCCGCGGCGGTGAGCCGCGAGAGGGTGGAGGAAGACAGTCGCTCAGGAGCGGCACTGAAATGGAGGATGGTGCAGGTGTCTAGGAGCAGCTTCACGGTTTGTTTGCGAACATGTTCCAGTCATCCTCGGGTATGGCGGGACCGTCAATGGAGTTGGAGGATACACGCAGGGAGGGAGGCGGCCCAGCCGGGCTGGGATCGGTTTTTGCGTTGAGGTAGGCCGGTGATGGTGGCGAAGGGCACGTTGCGTTTGCAGACGATGATTTCCTCGCCGCCTTCCGCCCTTTCCAGGAATTCGCTAAGGTGGTTTTTCAGCTCTCCGATATTTACTGTGGAGGTCATGGCTATCTATCTAGCCTAAAACTTGGCTAAGTCAATTTTTGAAGAAGCGGCGACCGAAGATCGCCCCCACGGTTCATGCCAGTCCAGCGCGGTTCAAAAGTGCGGAGGGGTCGGCGGGGCGGGACATGAAGTTTTCGTAGAGGACTTCGGGGGGGGCGGAGTTGCCCTTGCTGAGGATGTGCTCGCGGAAGGCGAGGCCGGTCTCGGGGTTGAGGATGCCTTCTTTCTGGAAACGGGTGAAGGCGTCGGCGTCGAGCACCTCGGCCCACTTGTAGGAGTAGTAGCCCGCGGCGTAGCCGGTGGGGGAGCTGAAGAGGTGGTTGAAGCGGAGGGCCATAGACGGGCCCTGGGTTTTCGAGGGGCGCGGTAATCGGCGAGGATCTCGCGGTCGATCTCGGCGAGGTCGCGGCCGAGGTATTTGGCGGTGTGGAGGTGGAGTTCGAGGTCGAGCTTGCCGAGGGCGAGCTGGCGCATGAAGACCGTGGCGGACATGTAGTTTTTCGCGGCGACCATTTTCTGGAAAAGCTCCTCGGGGATGGGTTCGCCGGTGAGGTGGTGGCGGGCGAAGAGATCGAGCGATTCCCTTTCCCAGCAGAAATTCTCCATGATCTGCGAGGGCAGCTCGACGAAATCCCAGGCGACGTTGGTGCCCGCGAGGGATTTCACCGGGACGTGGGAAAGCAGGCCGTGGAGCAGGTGGCCGAACTCGTGGAAGATGGTCTCGACCTCGCGGTGGGTGAGCAGGGCGGGGGTGTCGCCGACGGGGGCGACATGTTGCCGATGATGAGGCCGAGGTGCGGCTCGCCGAGTTCGCCGGTGTGGAGGGAGTTCATCCACGCGCCGCCGCGCTTCGATTCGCGAGGGTGCCAATCGGCGTAGAAGGAGCCGAGATGGGAGCCGGTGGCGGTGTCTTGGATTTCGTAGAAGGTGACCTCGGGGTGCCAAGTTTCGGCCTGCGGCCTAGATTGATGATCCGACTTCGCCGAGGCTTCGACGGACAGGTTGAGGATTGAGGATTGAGGATTTCCGATTGGATCCAGAAAGACGGTTTCGCGCTGGGTGATAGTGATTCCGAAGATGCGGGTGGCGATGGTGAACATGCCTTCCATGACGCGGTTGACGGGGAAGTAGGGGCGCAGATCCTCGTCATCGATGTCGTATTGTTCCTTGCGGCGGCGCTCGGCCCAGTAGGATATTTCCCAGGGTTCGAGCGGCTCGGGGGCGGTGCCGGTTTTCTCCGCCCTGTATTCGGAAAGCTGTTGGCAATCGTCCATGAAGGCGTCGTGGATGCGGTCGTGGATGCCTTCGACGAAGGCGAGGGCGGTCTCGCCGTCGCGGGCCATGCGGCGCTGGAGGGTGAGATTGGCGAAACTGCCGTGGCCGAGGAGATCGGCTTTTTCTTGGCGGATTTTCAGGATTTCCCAGACGAGATCGGAGTTGTCGAAGGGTGCCTGACCGCCGACGGCGACAGAGGCCTGCCAGACGGTTTTGCGCAGCTCCTCGTCATGTGCGTGCTGCATGATGGGAGCCGTCGAGGGTTGGTGGAGGGTGAGGCGCCAGGCCGGGGCTTCGATGCCCTTCGCGCGGGCGTTCGCGGCGGCGGAGGCCAGCGCGGACTCGGGGAGGCCGGCGAGTTTCGATTCATCGGTGATGACGAGTTCCCATGCGTTGGTGGCGTCGAGGACGTTTTCCGAATACTTCTTGGTGATCCTGGAAAGCTCCGAGTCGATGGCGGCGATGCGGGCCTTCTTGTCATCCGGGAGGTCGGCTCCGGAGTTGCGGAAATCGGCGAGGGTTTCCTCGATGTGGCGCTGCTGGATGGGGGTGAGGCTTTTCACGGAGGCGCTTTCCGCGGCGGCGTTGAGCACGGCGAAGAGGCGCGGGTTGAGGGAGAGGGATGAGTAGAAATCGGTGACGTCGGGGAGGAGCTTGTTGAGTTCCTCGCGCTGGGCGGGGTTATCGCTGACGGAATCGAGGTGATGGAGCCTGCCCCAGCCGCGCGAGAGGGATTCGGTGGCGTTTTCAAGGGCGAGGAAGGAGGACTCGTAGGTGGCCTCGGCGGGGGTCTGGGAGGCGATTTTTTCGACGGCGTCATTCGCTTCGCCAAGAGCGTGGCGGATGGCGGGTTCGATGGTGTCGGCAGTGCAGGCGGACCAACGGGGCAGGAATTCGGGGGCGATGAAGGACATAACTTTCAAATTTCAACTTTCAACTTTCAAATTTCAAATTTCAACTTTCAACTTTCAAATTTCAAGGAAGAGGAAGAGGAAAGGAATCAGAGGGTGTTGGTGAGGACGAGGGTGCCGACGATGAGGCCGATGGCGATGCGGTAGTAGCCGAAGATCTGGAGGCCGTGGGATTGGAGGTAGGAGACGAGCCATTTCACGGCGAAGGCGGCGGAAATGGCGGCGGCGAGGATGCCGACAGTCAGGGGGGCGGGGCCGTAGGTGTCCCACATCAGTTTCGAGATCCGCCGAGCCATGCCTCGTAATCGGGGCCGGCTCCGGTGATGCCCCAGACGGCTTTCTTGGCGGTGGCGGCGGTCAGGGTGAGGACACCTAAGGAGGAAGGAGTATTCGACGGCGGACTTCACGGAAAGGCCGACGATGAGGCCGCCGCAGATCGTCATCAGGGAGCGGGAGGTGCCGGGCCACATGGCGACGCATTGCAGGAGTCCGATGAAAAGGGCGGATTGCCAGGCGAGCTTGAGGATGTCGCGCCCGTTGCCGCGAGGGGGATTTTTCCGGCGGTAGTTCACCGTCCAGAGGATGGCGAAACCGCCGACGATCCATGCGAAAATGACGGGCCACATGCCGAAGAGTTTCTGCTCGATGATGTCGTTGAGCAGCAGGCCGAGGACGGCGGCGGGTAGGAAGCCGACGAGGATGGCGATGGCGAGCTTGAGTCCCTCGGGATCGCGGCCGAGGACGCCCATGATCATTTTGAGGACGTGTTTGTAGTAGAGGCCGAGCACGGCGAGGATCGCGCCGCCCTGGATACAGATCGCGAAGGCGTCGGCGGCGAGCTTGTCGATTTCCGACTGTGTGCCTATGCCCATCAGGCGCTGGGCGACGATGAGGTGGCCGGTGGAGGAGACGGGGAGGTATTCAGTGATGCCTTCGATAAGGCCGAGTAGGAGTGCTTGCCAGATTTCCATGGGATTGGTGTTTCCGGGCAGATGCTGGAGGCGGACTCTGCGGAGGGCAAGACAAGGAATGGGATTGGCGGTTGAATGATCCGCGAGCGGTGCGAGTATCCGTGCGGCGAAACGATGAAGGAACGGTATTTGAGAATGGTGAGGTCGTCCTTTCGGATTCTACGTCACAAGAGGATGCGGGACAGGCCTTGGTGGAAAAAGCTGACGAAGCCGCTGTTCGACAGGCATCTCTGGATACCGTGCCGGGACACGGTGGCCTCTGGGCTGGCGATCGGCATGTTTTTCTCGATGCTTCTAGTCCTGCCGCTGCAGATGCTCTTCGCGGCGGTGCTGGCGATGCGGTTCCGGGTGAACGTTCCATTCGCGATGGCGGCCTGCTGGGTTTCCAACATTTTCACAAATATGCCGATCGGGATAACGCAAGTGTGGCTGGGGGCATGGTTGCGCGACACGCTGGGCTTTCCGATGCCCGGTTTCCTCGCCAAGGTGTATTTCAAGATACCCGAGGTGGGTGAGGTTAACGCCGCGAGCTTTCTGCTCGGTATGTTCGTTTCAGCGGTGATCCTCGCGTTGCTATCGTATCCGCTGGTGCACCTTTTTTCCGCCATTATGCCGCACCATCTGCCGGTGAGAAAAGTGCTCACGCTACGGAAAAACAAAGGCGAGGTTTAAGGGTTTTTTGTTCGACAGCGGGCGGGTGGCGGGTGCTCCATTCGGGCGCTTATGATTCCGAACGTATTGGCAGAGAGATATTCGTCCGCGGCAATGAATGGCATCTGGTCCGCGGAGGGGCGGATCGTGCTGGAGAGGGAGTATTGGATCGCGGTGATGAAAGCGCAGCGGGATCTGGGGCTGGGGATTTCCGATGAGGCGATCACGGCGTATGAGGCAGTGAAGTCGAAAGTGGATGTCGGCTCGATCATGGCGCGGGAGCGGGTGACGCGGCATGATGTGAAGGCGCGGATCGAGGAGTTCAACGGGCTGGCCGGTTTCGAGGAAATCCACAAGGGGTTGACCTCGCGGGATCTCACCGAGAACGTCGAGCAACTCCAGGTTTTCCGCGGGCTTTTGCTGGTGCGGGACAAGACCGTCGCCGCGCTCCGCGGGATGCGGGAGCTGGCGGAGCGATGGGAGGATGTGACTTTGACGGCGCGGACGCACAATGTGGCGGCGCAGCCGACGACCCTTGGGAAGCGGATCGCGATGTTCGGCGAGGAGCTGCTTTCCGGTTTCTCTATGCTGGAGGATGTGATCGCGGGTTACGCGGTGCGGGGACTGAAAGGTGCGGTGGGCACACAGATGGACCAGCTTTCCCTGTTCGGAGGAGATGCGGCGAAGGTGGCGGAGCTGGAGGGCAGGATCGTGGCGCATCTCGGCATCCCGCAGCAGTGGCGGAACGTGGGGCAGGTGTATCCGCGTTCGCTGGATCTGCGGGTGGTTTCCGCGCTGACGGAATTGGCCAGCGGGCCGTCGTCGTTCTGCAAGACCCTGCGGCTGATGGCGGGGCATGAGACGGCGAGCGAGGGCTTCGCGCCGGGGCAGACGGGATCGAGCGCGATGCCACACAAGATGAACTCGCGCTCCTGCGAGCGGGTCAACGGTTTCCATGTAATCCTCAAAGGCTATCTCGCGATGGCCGCAGGCTTGGCCGGCGACCAATGGAACGAGGGCGATGTGAGCTGTTCGGTGGTGCGCCGGGTGATGTTGCCCGACGCGTTCTTTGCGATCGACGGGATGTTCGAGACCTACCTGACGATTCTCGGCCAGATGGACGCCTACGAAGCGGTGATCGCTGCGGAGACGTCGCGCTACCTGCCTTTCCTGATGACCACCACGGTGATGATGGAGGCGGTGAAACGCGGCGTGGGCCGGGAAACAGCGCACAAAGTGATCAAGGAGCACGCCGTGGCGACTGTCGCCGACATGCGGATGGGCGCGGTGGAAAGGAATAACCTGCTAGATCGTTTGGCGGAGGACGGACGGCTCGGGCTGACGCGGGAGGAACTCGGCTGGATTTTGGAAAAAGGTGACCGCGAGGTCGGCGCGGCGAAGGAACAGGTGGGATATTTCGCCGGGGAAGTCGGGAAGTTGGAGGAGAAATGGCCCCAGGCCGCAGGGTATGTGCCGGGCGGGATTTTGTGAGGGGGGCGAATAGCCACCCCGCCGGGAATCCGCCCATGAAGAACGGACTCACCGGGGTTTGGCTAGTTTTAGGTGTTTGCCAAAAGCCAGTGCTTTTATTTGGAAGGTTGGGGCAAGATTTCCCAACAACGGCCTTGGGTTGGAATCCCCAGCTACATTCGCGCCGGGTGGATTAAGATAAAGCCTTGGGCAATGTGAGGACAAATTCGGCGCCATTTTTGCCATCGCCCCGCTGGCGGCAGGCGAGGGTGCCGTCCATGGAACGGGCGAGCCGTTTCGATAGGGCCAGCCCGAGGCCGACGCCGGGCTTGGTTTCCGCCGCCTGCTTCGCGGATTTGCTGAAGGGGCGGAAAATGCGGCGGCACTCCGCCTCAAGGATGCCGGGGCCGTGGTCGGTGACGCGGATTTCGATTTTTCCCTTCTTGGTGGCGGGTGAGATCGTGACCACCGGAGGCTGTGATGCGGCGGCGTATTTCGCGGCATTGTCGATGAGGTTGAAGAGGATGTGCTCAAGGGCGGAGGCGTCGAGTTTGGCGCGGATCGGCTCGGAGGAAATGAGCTCAAGCTTCAGCCCTGCGGCGTCGAGGCGGGTGGCGAAACGCTCGGAGAAGGAGGCGAGGAGGTCGTTGATCTCGATTTCCGTGACGGCGCTGCGGGCACTGCCACGTTCGATTTTGGAGAAGGCGAGCACGTTCTCGACGAGGTGGGAGAGGCGGTCGGCCTCGCGGGAAAGGACGCTGAGGTAAACGGGTCGTTTTTCCTCCTGCACCGCGCCGGAGCCGAGCATGTCGGAATAGAGGCGGAAGGTGGTGAGGGGTGTGCGCAGCTCATGGGTTACGGCGGAGACGAAGGACGCGCGCCGCTCGCTGAGTTTCATCACGTTGGCGATCAGGAAATACGCGGCGAGCAGGGCGACGACCACGGCGAGCCATCCTGCAAGGAGGGAAGCGAGGATCGTGCGGGGGATGCTTTCCTGGGACGCTCCGAAGTGGCCGGGGTTGAGGTTGAAGGGGAAGGATGCGAGGTTGAAGGAATCGTCGCCGCCGTTTCCGGACGGGACGAGCGATGCGGCGGGCAGGAGCTGCCGGGACTCGGCGCTGAGGATTTCGCGCAGCATGGAGTCATTCACCAAGGTGCCCTGTGCGAAGGTCTGGAGCGTCATGCCGCGCCGGATGAGGAACAGCGAGCCATCGAACCACGCGGCCTTGAAATCGCCGGTCGGATTGGGGGTTTCGCGGGCGGCGGGGGTGGCGATCACGGCGCTGTCGGCGGACATCGCTTTTTGCGCTTCTGGCGGCGGGATTTGGGTTTTGGAAAGGGTCTGATCGATGAATTTTCCGCGGTTCGCCCACTCCGATTTGTTCACGGCGGCCTGCGCCTTCGGATCGCTGCGGATGTTTCCCGGGAGGTAGGAGGTTTGATCTAAAGCGTCTTCTTGCGGGGCTGCGCCCTGCCTTTCTCTCCGCTCCTCGCGTTGCGCTTTCAGATCTGTGAATAGCTTCGGCAGTAGTTGGCCGACTTCCGCGAGCGCGGCAGGATCGCCTGTCCCTCGAATAGCCGCGCCATCGGGTGTCTCGAAGCGGACGATGACCGGCAGCGGGGTTTTGTTTTCCGAGAGGAAAAGGTGGGGCGGGACGGAGTTTTCCGCGACGAGGATGGAGGCACCCAGCGAATCCATGCGCCATAGCGAGAGTCGCACGCGCTCCTGGGTCTCCGCGCGGATCTCCGCTTCGGCTCGCTCGCGCTCGGTGCCGATCACTCCGAGGGTGAGCCACAGCATCGCGCCGACGACGAGGCAGGCGCAGCAGGCAAAGGCGATCCAGATGTGACAGTTGCGGTTTCTCATGGCGGTGTGAAACGGTAGCCCTTGCCCCGCTCGGTGACGAGGCGGGCGGCGATGGTCTCGCGGAGCTTGGAGCGGAGGTGAGCCATGTGCATATCGATGGTGCGGGTCTCGATGCGATCGGGATCGAGGTTCCAGACATGCCGCAGGATTTCCGCGCGGGTCACGGTGCGGCCTCCGGCATCGATGAGATACCGCAGCAGGGATGATTCCTTTTCGCTCATGTCCTCCGCGTGCCCGTCGGAGAAAAGGATGGTGGCGGCGTTGAGGTCGATGGTCGCGCCGTCGATGCTGTGGATGGCGGTGGGAGAGGGGCGCTCATGGGTGCGGCGCAGGACGGCGTCCACGCGGGCGAGCAGCTCCTTCATGCCGAAGGGTTTCACCACGTAATCGTCCGCGCCGTCCACGAGGCCGCGGACGCGGTCCGCCTCCTCGCCGCGCGCGGAGAGCATGATGACAGCCTGTCCAGGGCGGGATTTTTTCAGGGCGGCCAGGATCTCGAAGCCGGATGGGCCGGGCATGACGATGTCGAGCAGCAGCAGTCGGTAGGTGGCTTGCAGCGCCATTTTCATGCCCTCGTGGCCGTCCGCCGCCTCCAAGGTGCGATAGCCTCCGTATTCCAGCGTATCGACGATGCCGGTGCGAACGGCGGGGTCGTCCTCGATGACGAGGATGGTCGGTAATTCGATCATGTCGTGCCTTGAGGAAAGCAGTTGGGGGAACCCGCCGCAAGGACGCGTTCCCCCGGTTGCATGGCATGTCGATCAGTTCGCGAATTTGTAGCCTAGTTTCGATGCCTGCTTGCGGGTGGCCTCGATCATCGCCTGATCCAGTGTTTTTTCGCCGCCCTCCGCGTTTTTCTTCATCTCCGCGGCGACGTGCGCCTCGCGGCCCTTGTTGAGGGTTTGGATTTCCTCCTGGATCGCCGCGCGTTCCTGCGCCCTTTTTTCGATGAAAGCCTTGCGCTCACCGGGGGCGAGATCTTTCATTTCGGCGGGCAGTTCCTCCGGCTTGAGGGTGGCGGGGTCGATCTTGTTTTCGCGGGTGGCATCGACGAGATCCCAGCCGGCGTTCGAGTAGTTGCCGCTGGCCTTGCTGACCGCGCGCTGCACTTCGGCGCCGGCTTTCGCGTTCGCGGCGGCGTCTTGATCCGCGAGTTTCTGGTTGGCGGCGGCTTCCTCGCGGCGTTTGCCGTAGCCGAGATAGGTGTTGTTGAGTTTCCGACTGAGTTCGGAAATCCGCTTGTCCTGCGGCGCGTCGATGTGGGCGACGGCTTTGTCCTGGTCGATGACGAGGAACTCGCCGCCGCCCAACGCCGCGCCGTCGTGCCATGCGCCGTTGATCCCTTCCTGGCGGCTGCCGCAATGGATCGTGTTGACGACGATGCCCTTCGCCAGAGCCTCCTTGCACACGGAGCGGGCATCGACCCTGCCTTGGGTGAAGGGCTCGTTGCCGGCGATGAAGATCACCTTGTAGGTGGTGGCGCGGGTGTCCCAGGCGAGATCGCCGAGAGCGCGCTGGATGACCGCTCCGCAGTATTCCTCCCCGCCGTTCGTCCGCAGCGCGAAAAGGTCGAGGCTGAGCTGGTCGAGATCGCGCGTCATCGGGCGGACGAGCCGGATCCAGTCGTTTCCGGCGGCGTTGTTGTTGTTGCCGTATTCGAAGAGCGCGACCTCCACGAACGGGGCTTTGCCGTCCCTCTTGGCGTCGATGAACGTGTTCACGACTTTCCAGAGCTGGGTCTTGGCTTGGTCGATGAGGCCGTCCATGCTGTTCGAGGTATCTAGGAGGAGGGCGATCTGGATGCGGTTCTCCGCTTCGCCATCAATGACGGCGAGTGGGCAGACCGTGGGTTTATCGGCGGTGAGGCGGGGATCCGGCGCCGGCTGGGCGACCGTAAAGGCCGTGAACAAGGTGAGCGCTGCGATTGCGATGGTTGTTGTTGTTTTCATGACATCGGCATCCTGCGCCCCCCGGATCGTTCTGTCCGTAAAGGGTCTGTAAATTCGGAAACCGAGGTCATTGCCGGTTTTTTCTAAAAAAGGCAAGTTTAGTCTTGCAAAGGCGGGTGGATGGGGTATCAAGCGCGCCCCTAATCATGGCTAAGAAAAGTTGGATCGCCCGCAACAAGCGCAAACAGAACACCGTTGATAAATTCGCCGACCTCAGGCGCAAGCTCAAGGAGGAGAAGGATTACGTCGGACTCTCGATGCTTCCCCGCGACGCCAGCCCCACCCGTGTGGTGAACCGCTGCGAGGTTACCGGCCGCCGCCGGGCTTTTCTCCGCCGTTTCCGACTCTCCCGTATCACGTTCCGCGAGTATGCCTCGGCGGGCCTGCTTCCGGGCGTGACGAAATCGAGCTGGTAAGCCGGTTTCTCGGACTCCCGAGAAGTCCGACCCAGGCGCTGGGCTAAAACCACCCGAGTCCGCGCCATTTTTATGCCGATCTACGAATACGTTTCCGAAGCCCCCGACGATCCCGAGCGATCGTGCAGGGTTTGTAGGCGCGGCTTCGAACTCCGCAGACCCGCCGACCGCGAGGCATTGGTGAAATGCCTGATCTGCAAGTATCCGGTGCGGAAAATGCTGTCCCGAGTGAACTCGCCGCGTGTCGCAAAGCCGTTGTCGGTTTCGGACGCCAAGAAGGCGGGTTTCACCGTGCTCGAAAAACGCGATCACGGGGTTTACGAAAAGCTCTGACCTCCGATGACCGAACTGTTGTCCATTCTCCCTTTCATCGCCGACTCGGCGATGATCCCTGATTTTCCCACACCGGGACGGGCGGCGCTCTACATATTGGGAATCCTGTTTTTCCTCCTGATGAATGCGTTCTTCGTGGCGTCCGAGTTCGCTCTTGTGAAGGTGCGCCCGAGCCAGCTCGAAACCCACGGCAAAGAAACGGGTGCTTACACCGCTCGTGCGGAGCATGTGGTAAGGAACCTGGATGGCTATCTCGCCGCGAACCAACTGGGGATCACTTTCTCGACCCTCGCGCTCGGCTTCCTTGGGGAGCCTTTTGCGAACGCCCTGCTATCCCCTTTGCTGCTGAAGACGGGTATGCCTGCGGTCGGGATTTACTGGGTCTCTCTGGTTATTGCTTTCGTCTCTTTCACGTTCCTGCACGTGGTGGTCGGTGAACTGCTGCCGAAGTCGATCGCGATCCGCCGCGCCGTTGGCACGATGCTGTTGCTCGTCGCGCCGCTGCATCTTTTTTACAAGACTTTCCACTTGTTCATCCGCTCCTTCCAAGGCACAGCGAATTGGCTGCTGAAAACCATTTTCCGGATCGATCCGATCAGCGAAAGCGAGCATGTACACTCCGCCGAGGAGCTGGCGATCCTAGTGACACATTCTGGGAAATTCAAGGAGGTGACCGACACCGAGCGCGAGATCCTGATCAATGCGCTGGAACTCAACGAGCTGTGGGTGCGCGACGTGATGACCCCGCGCAACGAAGTTGTGGTGCTCGACGCCGACGAGCCATTTGAGAAGACGCTGGATGTAGCGATCCGCAGCAAGCACACACGTTTTCCCCTAGTGAAAGGGCACATCGACCGATCCATCGGCCTGATCCACATCAAGGATCTCTTCAAGCTGATGAATGATCCCGATCCCGACCTGATGCGGATCAAGCGCGATCTGAAGATGGTGCCCGACACCATGCCGTTGGATTCACTGCTGAAATTTTTTCTCAAGGAGCATGCCCACCTCGCGATGGCGGTCGATGAGTTCGGCACCCCTGTGGGTATCGTGTTTCTGGACAACATCATGGAGGAACTCGTCGGCGATATCCAGGATGAGTTCGATAACGAGCATTCGCCGTTCATACGGGTGAACGAGGAGGAGTTCGTCGTCGAGGGTTCGATGACCCTGAACGATCTTGAGGGTTATGTGGAGGATCTCTATCTGGAGAGCGGAGAGGTGACGACGGTGGGTGGATACATCACGCAGCAGTTGGAGAGGTTTCCCGAGATCGGTGAGACGATCCATATCCTCGGGTATGAGGCGAAGGTGACGAGTACGGACGGGCGCAGGGTGGGGCAGATCCATTTCCGGAAACTGGAGGATGAGGCGGCATCCGCAGCCAGCGGAGTGGGCGAGGCGGAGGTGGTGTAGGCGTAGTTGTAAAAGAGATTCTCCACGTCCGGGGCGGCCAGCGCGCAGGCTCTCCACTCGGATTCGTCCGGGTAGATGCCGTTGCAATATATTTCTCCGATCTATTCCATGGAGGTGGTGTCACCTTTGGATTCTCTCACGTATGCCAGGACGCGAAGCGCCTCATTGGGATCGGCCAGGCTGCCGAGAAGGAAATGATCCACGACGAACGCCGCATAGCGGTTTTCGAATGCCGCTTTTACGATATCGAGAGCTTACTCTGGCTCAACGGTAGGCATATCGGAAGATTTCTCATCGAAAAATAAATCTTCGAGTTCCGTTGGATAGGTGGAGCTGCCGGGCGGGGCTTCGAAAGGAGTCGCGGCGGCGCGGAAGTGGGCAGTGATGATTACAGCCAGAACGCAAGCGGAGACGAACGCGATCAGACAAGTCCACGCTATCACGGCTTTGGAGATTTTTTTCCGGCGCCTTTTACGGAAAACTTTCCCCTTCGGGCTGCGGACTGCGGAGGCGGGTGATCGCGGAACCTTCCCAAGGATGGGCGCTTCGCCGAACTTCCGGCTGTCGGTTCCTGCCTGAATTCGGCTGAGTTTTTCGTTTGGCACGGGTTGTTTAGCGCGGGCGCAGGGTGATAGAGGTCGGGTTGTAGTGGTCGCTGGGGCTGAAAAGCCAGCCGGGATCGCGGTTCACCACATCGTAGCCGGTGAGCATGAAAACGGGGAGGAACTGGTTACTGTTCGGATCGTAGGCGGTTTGCCCGGTGTAGTTGCCGCGGATGCGGTATTCGTAGTTGTTGTCGAAGCCGTAGCGCCGCCCGGGCGGGCCGTTCTCGGGCAAACGGTCGGGGCTGCGTTTCCGGTCTTCCCGGAAAATGACGAGTTGTGCCTGATTGGCGGATTGGCGGGGTTTGCGGAGGTAGCCCCAGAAACGGGTTTTCTGCACGTAGTAGCGCCTGCCGTAGAGGAAATCACCGGTGAGTTCGTTGGCGATTTCCGCGTTGCGCTGCTCGACGCTAGGTCCGCCCATGTTCGCGGGGCCGCCGCCTCCCGATGAGAAGCCGCCCGCGCATTGGCATAGCGCGAGGCAGATTCCGGATAGCACCGCCCATTTGAGTATCAACATGGCCGTTTTGTGCCATGCCTGCAGCCCCGTCGCAAGAACGGAGAGCGGCGCGATCAAATCCGTCTTGAAGGTGCTGCGTCCGGGCTGATCAGGGGGCGTTCGTGGGAGGGGTTTCGGGGAACCGGGCCGCACACAGGGATCACGCGATGAGCACCTTGAGGCGTTCGCATACCTCTAAGACGTTCGCGCGGGAGTTGAATGCGGAGATGCGGAAGTAGCCTTCGCCCGCGGAGCCGAAACCGGAACCCGGCGTGATGACGACCTGCGCCTCGCCGAGCATCTTGTCAAACATTTCCCATGACGATACACCGGCCGGGCAGCCGACCCAGACATAAGGAGCATTCACGCCGCCGAAAACATTCAGTCCGAGAGAAAGGCAAGCCTCGCGAAGCAGTTTCGCGTTGCCCATGTAGTGCTCGATCAGCCCCGCGACCTGTTTCTTGCCCTCTTCCGAAAACACGGCGGCCGCGCCTTTCTGCACGGGGTAGGAGGCTCCGTTGAACTTGGTGCTGTGGCGGCGGCTCCAGAGCTGGTGCAGGGGGATGCGCTCGCCGGTATCGGACGCGCCGGTGACGGTTTTCGGGATCACGGTGTAGGCGCAGCGGACTCCGGTGAAGCCGCCGTTTTTCGAGAAGGAGCGGAACTCCATTGCGCAATCCTTCGCACCCTCGATCTCAAAGATGGAGCGCGGGATGGAATCGTCTTGGATGAATGCTTCGTAGGCGGCGTCGAAGAGGATGATCGCGTCGTTGGCCTTCGCATAGGCCACCCATGCCTCAAGCTGAGCACGTGTTGCGACAGCTCCGGTGGGGTTGTTAGGGAAGCAGAGGTAGATGAGATCCGCCTTCTCCTGAGGCACGTCGGCGACGAATCCGTTCTCCGCGTTGCAGGGCAGGTATAGAAGCCCGGCGTAAGCGCCGTTCGCATCCGCGTCGCCTGTATTGCCGGCCATCACGTTGGTATCGACATAGACGGGATAAACGGGGTCGGTGATCGCGATCACGTTGCCCTTGCCAAAGATATCGAGGATGTTGCCGGAGTCGCACTTCGATCCATCGGAGATGAAAACCTCGTCCGCCGAGATGCCGAGGCCTGCGTATTGGTTTTCCACGATCGCTTGTCGCAGGAACTCGTATCCCTGCTCCGGGCCGTAGCCCTTGAAGGTTGCGCGGTCGCCCTGCTCATCGACGGCGGCGTGCATCGCCTCGCGCACGGCGGAGGGCAGGGGTTCTGTCACATCGCCAATCCCGCAGCGGATGATGCGTGCCGCCTTGTCAGGGTTCTGCTCCGTGTAGGCTTTAACGCGCCTCGCGATTTCCGGGAAAAGGTAGCCCGCTTTCAGTTTCAGGAAGTTCGAATTGATCGTTGCCATGGATGGGGATGTAGGCGCGACGCCCGCGAGGGGCAAGCGCGGGATTCGGGAAAAAGGTGGTAGGGAGAAGTCAGCGTGCGTGCATCCGCCGAGCATGCTGCTTGCGGGGGGGACTACAGTAGGTGATTGCGGCTGCCGGTGATGTATTTGCCACCGATGGCTCCGTAGTAAGTCAGCTCCCCTTCGAATCTGCTTAGCTGATTCCCTCATCACTCACATTACCCCGTTGGCGCAGTTGCAATCGCCTTGGCCGGAGAGGGCGTTGATGAGGTTGTGGGTCGATTTCAAGGCCTGGCGCTCCACGCTCTCGTGGGTGCGGGAGGCGATGTGGCTGGTGATGACACAATTCGGGGCGGTGAAGAGCGGGTGGTTGGCGCGGGGCGGTTCCTCGTCGAGGACATCGGCGCCGTAGCCGCCTACCTTGCCGCTCTGGAGAGCCTCGCAGATATCGTCGGTCTCGACGAGTTCGCCGCGCGCGCAGTTGAGGACGATCACACCGTCCTTCATCTCCGCGATCTTTTCCCGGTTGATCATGCCACGGGTCTTCTCGTCGAGGAAACAGTGCAGGCTGACGACGTTGGATCCGAGGAGGACTTCATCCATGGTGGAGCAACGTTTCACATCATGCGCGGCGGCGAAGGCTTCGTCGAAGTAGGGATCGTAGGCGATCACGGACATGCCGAAGGCCTTGGCGCGGGTGGCGACCTCCTTGCCGATGCGGCCGAGGCCGATGATGCCCATGGTGCTGCCTAGGATCTCGTGGCCCACCGGCTTTTTCCAACCAGCGACCCACTTGCCTTGCGAGACTTCCACGGCGTTTTCGATGATCTTCTTGGTGATCCCGAGAAGAAGGCCAAAGGTGTGCTCCGCTACGGTGGTGTGGTTCACGCCGGGCGTGTTGAGGACGGGCAGCTTCTGTTCGGTGGCGAAGGCCACGTCGATCTTGTCGAGGCCAATCCCGTATTTGCTGATCACCTTGAGCTTGGGGAGCGATTTCTCGATCACCGCTTGGGTGATGGCATCGTCGCCGCAGAGGAAAGCATCAAAGCCCTCTTCCGCAAGCTCCAGCATGCGGGCTTCGGAAAGCGGGCCGCGCTCGCGGGTGATGTCCCAGCCTTGTGACTCAAGGAGTTCGTGGTGGGAGCCGGGGGTATCTTGGTAGGAGGTGGTGGTGAGGAGGATTTTCATAAATTTCAAAACTCAAATTTCAACTTTCAAGGAAGACGCGGACAATGAGGGGAGGATGCGGTGCGGGAAAGTCGAAATTCAGCGTTTTCGTTTTCGGGGATTCCGCTTTGATCTCCGGCGTGCTTGGAAATTTGTTGGAGCATGCCGTGGAGAAGAGGGACGCGATTCTGGATGGAAACACGGACGCGCTGCGGCTGGTGGATGGGGCGGGCGATGGGGTGCCGGGCTTCGCGCTGGAGAGCTATGCCGGGAAATGGATGGCGATGACGCCGGGCGGCGAGATCGCGGGCGGGGTGAAGGATTGGCTGAAGGCGGGCGGGAAGAGCGTTTACTGGAAGCGGCTCGACAAACACCTGAAGGAATCGCCGGTTCATCTTTACGGCGAGACAGTGGAAGCGCCGTTCTTAATCCGGGAAAATGGACTATCCTTCGAGGTCTCGTTCCAAAGCGGATATTCGCAGGGCATTTTCCTCGACCAACGCCTGAACCGCGCGGAGGTGATGCGGCGGATGGCGGGCGGTGGAAAACTGCTGAACCTGTTCTCCTACACCGGCGGCTTCTCGGTGGCGGGCGCGACAGGCGGCGGGGAAACGACCACGCTCGATCTCTCGGCGGTTTACCTTGAGTGGGCGAAGCGGAACTTCCTTCGCAACGGGATGGACGACACCGCGCACCATTTCTGCAAGGGCGACGCATTCCATTGGCTCAAGCGGTTCGCGAAACAGGGGAGGAAATTCGACGGCATCGTGATCGACCCGCCGACCTTCTCCCGCGACGAAAAGGGCAAGGTCTTCCGCGTGGAAAGGGACTTCGGCGAGCTGGCTAAGCTGGCGGGCAAGGTGCTCGCGAAAGGCGGCTGGATGCTTTGCTGCACGAACTTCCGGGGCGTTTCCGAAAAGGACTTCATGCGCATGATCGCCATGCCAAACATGGAACCCGCCGCGATGCCGGAGGATTTCCCGGAGGAACCTTACCTCAAGAGCGTATGGATCGGCTGATCACCGTGGCGGCAACCGGAGCGCAGCGGAGATGGAGGAACTGGATTATTGTCAAAATCTTCCTCAAATTGCATCCGCCCTGCCAAGCATAGCGCCCCACAAGGCAGGGCGGACTCAAACAGTCATCACCCCGCCGAAATGCCCGTCCTACAGGCCTGCTCCAGAAACCTTCCAGTAGAAATGTTGCGATGAAGCACCTGATACCCCAGATAAGGAGATTCAGCCAACCCGCACCCGCAGATCCCTCATACTCCAAAGAGTTCCGGCCGCAGCCGCGCCGCTTCCTCGCATCCGCCGCGCCCCATCCTTCCTCCTCTCAGAAAACCTCTCCCGCGCCCCCGCGAACGCCTCGTTCACGAACTCCTTGCTCCCGATCACCGCCCCGTCCGTGAAATATCTCACCCGCTTCATCAACATCCCGGCCATTCCGAGATCCGGCAGGACGGTTTCGTTGTCCTTTGACTCCAGCATCTCTTCCGTGTTCTTGGTGATCGAGGTTTTACTCTTACTTGAATTTTGAATTTTGAAATTTGAGTTTTTCCTCCCCAGCGCCATGCCCATGGCACGGCGGTAGATCCTTGAAACCTCCTTCCATTTCTCCGCCTCGAAACCGATTCCCTTGTGGCTCATGCACGCGCGCACAAGCCCTTCCCGTGCCTTCTTCCCGTTGCCTTTCGCACCGCCGCCCACCGCCTCGCCATAGCTGCTCCAGCGGTAATCCGCCGGATCGGAAACCATTCCCGCCCGCACCGGATTGAGATCGATATACGCCGCGATCGTCCGCGCGGCCGTCCCGCTCTCCACGATCACGCTCTTGAAACGATCCTCCCAAAGCGTTCCCGTGCGGTTGTGCGTGCGGTTGAACCAACGCGTGAATCTTTGCAAGAGCGTCTTCATGAAATCGCTCAAATCGTGCATCCTGGGCGTGAAACGACCGTGGATCTCCGCAACCAGTTCCGGGCTACCACCTTCGCCATCGCCTTCCTCCCGCGCGGCGGCAAGCTCATCGGCCACGCTTTTCACGAAATTTTCGGCATAGAGCACACCCAACCGCTTGAGCAGTTCCGCATCGCTCAAACCAGCCTTCGGCATCGGCGGAACCTCAAGCAGGATATGGAAATGATTCGACATCACGCAGTAGGAAAGCACCCGGCAGCCGCTGAAATTCTCCATCATCCGCATGAACATGCGGAACTTCCCCCGCTCCTCATCCCCGAACACGAACCGCCGGTCCACCACGCGAGAGGTGAGGTGGTAAACGGACGGCCTTTCCTCGGAATCCGCCCACGGAGTGAGCCAACGCTTCGTTCCTTTCTTGCCTGACATGCCCCCATATTGCCCGGCTTTTCCACGCACTCAAGGGATTTATGTCATATTTCCTGGAATTTTACAGGAATTTTACGGTGCGAAAGGCAACGGCAAGAAGGCGCGGGAAGGTCTTGTGCGGGCCTGCATGAGCCACAAGGGGGCGGGATTTGTTGCTCAGTGCGCTCTTTGCGGCGCGGTGCTTTCGCTGATGAACAGGCGGAGATTCGCGTGATCTCGTGTTAGATTGGGATCTTCCCTGAAAACCTGATCCGCCAGCGAGCGGGCTTGGCGGATGAGTTCGGTGTCGGTGATGAAATCGGCGAAGCGGAGATCGGTGAGGCCGGATTGGGCGGTGCCGAGGATGTCGCCGGGGCCGCGCAGGCGGAGGTCAGCTTCGGCGATCTCGAAGCCGTCGGAGCTTGCGGCGAGGACATTGAGTTTCTCTATGGCCTCGGGGAGCTTCGTATCGGTGAGGAGGATGCAGTAGGATTTGTGCTCGCCGCGCCCGATGCGGCCACGGAGCTGATGGATCTGGGCGAGTCCGAAGCGCTCGGCGTGGTGGAGGATCATGAGGTTCGCGTTGGGGACATCCACGCCGACCTCGATCACCGTGGTGGCGACGAGGGCTTTCGTTTTCCCGCTGCGGAAATCCTCCATCACTGAGTCCTTTTCCTCGGGGCGCAGCTTGCCGTGGATCAGGCCGACGTTTCCCGCGCCGAGCCGCTTCTGCCATTTCGGAAAGGCCTCGGTGGCGGACTCCGCTTTCACGGAATCGCTTTCCTCGACGAGCGGATAGACGAGATAAGCCTGGCGGCCATCGGCGATCTGGGCTTTCACGAAATCGGTGATGTCCTGCTGTTTCGGCTTCGTGCGGAGGGCGGTGATGATTTTCCCGCGGCCGGCGGGTTTTTCATCTAACAGGGAGACATCGAGGTCTCCGTAGATTGTCATGGTCAGCGAGCGCGGGATGGGCGTGGCGGTCATCACGAGGACATCGGGGAGCGTGCCTTGGCGGATCAGGGCGGCGCGCTGGACGACGCCGAACTTGTGCTGCTCGTCGATCACGACGAGGCCGAGATCGGTGAAGAGCGTTTCATCGTAAAGCAGGGCGTGGGTGCCGATGAAAATGGTTGCTCCGCTCCGGTGATCAGTGCCGAGTGAGCAGTGATCAGTGGAAGACAGGGGTTGGGTGCTTTTTTTGTGGATGGCGGTGCGCAGGACGAGGTTCACGCCGAGCGGCTCCAGCCATTTCTGGAAGGTGAGGAAATGCTGCTCGGCGAGGATCTGAGTGGGAGCCATCAGCGCGGCATCTGCGCCCGAATCGATGGCGAGGAGCATGGAGGCGATGAGCGACGAAAGTTTTCCCCGATCCGACATCGCCTTGCAGCAAGCGGTTCATGGGGCGCGGCTCGCGCATGTCGGCGATGATTTCTTTGATGGATCGTTTCTGTGCGCTGGTGAGGTCGAAGGGGAGGCTTTCGTAAAAGGCTTTCAGCAGGGTGGTTTTTTTTCCGAGGACGCGGCCATGGTGGGAGAGGTGGCGGGTGCGCTGCCAGACGACGTTGAGCTGGAGGGTGAAAAAGCTCTCCAAGGCGAAGCGGCGGCGGGCGGCTTTGCTGGATTCGGTGGTGGTGGGAAAATGGGTTTCGAAGAGGTCGGCGGTGCGGTTGTTCGCGGATACGGAAAAAGGGAAGGGGAGGGGGTTGTGTTCGGCATGGCGGATGCAATCCGCCGCCACGTTGTGGATGATCTCGCGCAGGCGGCGCTGGTTGAGGCCGGAGATGTTCTTGTAGATTGGGACGATGCGGTTGAGGTGGATCGTTTCCTCGCCATCGTCGGAAACGACCTCGATCTCCGGGTGGTCGATGATGAGGCGTCCGCCCTGCTCCTTCACTTTTCCATAAGCGATCACCTGCTGCCCGGCGGCGATGACCTTGGACATGAAAGGCATGTTGAACCAGCGGCAGGTGATTTTCCCGGAGCCGAATATCCCGCCGGAGCCATCCATGATGACGGCCTCGTAGAAACGGGTTTTTCCGAAGCCCTTGGTGCCCGCGTCGATGACGCCGCCGTGGAGGCAGACGGGTTTTCCGGTGGGTAGAGTGGGGAAGGCGTCGAACTGGCGGCGATCCTCGTAGCGTTTCGGGAAATGGGCGAGGAGGTCGGCCACCGTAGTGAACCCTGCGGACTCCAACGCCTGTGATTCCTTGAGTGAAAGGGACGCGAGGGAGGCGAGCGGGGATTGGCCGGAGATCACGTCGGAAGCTTGGCGGGAAAGCCGGGGTTTTCAATGCAAAGCGGCGGAGTTGGAAAGGCTTGCGGGATTTTCCTTTGCGGGTAGCTTTGCGAGCATTCGTCGCAATACCCATGACCTTTCTCCAAACCGCCCTCCAATTCCTTCTGCTGATTTTCGTGGTGGTGATGCTTTTCAACATCATCATCTTCGTCCACGAGCTCGGCCACTTCCTCGCCGGGAAATGGCGGGGGCTACAGATCGACCGTTTCCAAATCTGGTTTGGAAAGCCGATCTGGAAAAAAGAATACAAAGGTGTGCAGTATGGCCTCGGCTGGATTCCGGCGGGCGGCTTTGTCGCGCTGCCGCAAATGGCTCCGATGGAGGCCATCGAGGGCGGCGACAGGGATCGCAAGCCCCTGCCGCCCATCACGCCGATGGACAAGATCATCGTCGCGTTCGCGGGGCCGCTGTTCTCGCTGCTGCTCGCCCTCGCCGCTGGGCTGGTTGTCTGGGGGGTTGGGAAACCGAAGGATTTCGTGCCCAGCACCACCATCGGATACGTGCTTGAGGACAGTCCCGGAGAAAAGGCGGGCATACGGCCGGGCGATGTTATCCTCGCGATCAACGGCGAGGAGGTCAACGGTTTTGCGGGATCGCTGGAAAGCATCACCGAGCGCATTATCCTCAGCAGCGGGGAGAAGATCGAGTTCACGGTGAAGCGCCCGGGCGTCGAGGAACCGCTTACGCTTGTTAGCGGCTTCGACACTCCGGAGAGCAAATGGTTCCAGCGCGGCGGCCTGCGCCAGGTGGGTCTTGCTCCGGCGGGCACCGCGTTGATCGCGGATGTGCTCAAGGGCAGCCCGGCCGCAAAGGCGGGACTAGCCAAGGGCGATGTGATCCTTTCCGTGGACGGAGAGAGGCTCTTCAGCGACATCCAGCTCGCCCAGCATCTCAAGAAAAAGGATAACAAGACGGTGAGCCTCGGTGTGAAGAAGGTGGACGGCACGGAAGTGGTGATGGAGGTGACGCCGGAAGTGCCGCTGAAACCGGAAGGACGGAATCCGATGATCGGGGTGTTCTGGGATCAGAGCAACGATGTGGATGTGCGTATCGTCCACCCGAATCCTTTCACCCAAGTGGCGGATAGCCTGAAAATGATGTGGGTCACGATCACCAAGGTGGCCGACCCCCAATCGAGCATCGGTCTAGGGCACCTTAGCGGGCCGGTGGGCATCGGGGATATGCTTTTCACCCTGCTCCAGACGGAGAACGGCTGGCGGCGTATCATCGGTTTCATGGTGCTCTTCAATGTGAACCTGGCGGTGCTCAACATGCTGCCTTTCCCCGTCCTGGATGGAGGGCACATCACTCTCGCCATTTTCGAGAAAATCTTCGGGAAACCCGTGCAGATGAAAGCCATGGAGATCATCCAAACCGTCTGTGCGCTCGCGCTCATCACTCTCATGCTCTACGTCACCAGCAAGGATATCGGCGACAAGCTGGGCCGAGGTGGGGGAGGAAAGGATCAGGAAATCATTTTCGCGGAGTGACCGTGGCAGCGGATTTTATCCGCCCTATCTTTGAAATGGTTGGTATGGCGGATGTAATCCGCCGCCACCCTCAGAATTTCCTGAGTTGCGTGTCCTTTTTGAAACGGTCGTCGCCCTCTGGATAATCGAGGGTGTAATGCAGACCGCGCGATTCCCGGCGGCGCAGGGCGCATTCGACGATCAGGCCTGCGACGCTCACGAGATTGCGCAGCTCCAGGATGTCGGCATTGACGCGGTGGCCCCAGTAGAACTCGCGGACTTCCTTTTTCAGATTTCGTAGGCGGGCTGCGGCGCGGCGCAGGCGGTTGTCGGTACGGACGATGGAAACGTAGTCCCACATCAGGCGGCGGATCTCGTCCCAGTTGTGGTAGATGACGACGAGTTCATCGGGCTCCGCGACATCGCCATGGTGCCAGTCCGGGATCGGTGGCGCGTCCATCGGCGGCTTGTCCGGCGGGTAGAGGCGCATCATTTCCGCGAGCGCGAGGCGTCCGACGACGTTGCCTTCCAGCAGGGAGTTCGAGGCGAGCCGGTTCGCGCCATGAAGCCCCGTGCAGCCGACCTCGCCGACTGCGAACAGCCCGCGCACGGTGGTTTTCCCGGTGACATCCGTCTTCAGCCCGCCGCACATGTAATGCGCTGCCGGGACGACGGGGATGGGTTCCTTTTCGCAGTCCACGCCGAACTTCAGCAGGGTCTCGTGGATGTAGGGGAAATGCTCGCGCATGAAGCCGGGCGGCTTGTGGGTGACATCGAGATAGACGCATGGGGCACCGGTTTTCTTGATCTCGCGGTCGATGGCGCGGGCGACGATGTCACGCGGGGCGAGCGAGCCGCGCGGGTCAATTTTTTTGGTAAAATCCTCGCCCTTCGCGTTGCGCAAAATCCCGCCCTCGCCGCGCACAGCCTCGCTGACAAGGAACGACCTGGCCTCCGGGCCGGTGGCCGCCGGGTTGTAGAAGCAGGTGGGGTGGAACTGGATGAACTCCATATTCGCCACGGTGGCTCCCGCGCGCCAGCCCAGCGCGACGCCGTCGCCGGTCGCGGAATCGGGGTTGGTGGTGTAGAGATAGACTTTCCCGCAGCCGCCGGCGGCGAGAACCACGCGGTCGGAGCGGAACACTGTGACCGCACCCGTTTCCCGCTGGAGCACGTAGGCTCCGAGCACGCGGTCATTGGAGACGGCTCCAAGCCGAGCGGAGGTGATGAGGTCGATCACGAAATGATTTTCCAGGAGGGTGATGTTCGGTTCCCGGCGGGCGGCCTCCAGCATGGCGCGAGCGATCTCGCGCCCGGTGGTGTCGCGGGCATGGAGTATGCGGCGGTGGCTGTGCCCACCCTCTTTTCCCAGCATGAAACGGTCGCCCTCCTTATCGAACTCGACCCCGTAACCGAGCAGATCCGCGATCGTGTCATCACCCTCCTCGATGATCCGCCGCACGACCTCCTCGTTGCAAAGCCCCGCGCCCGCGTCCAGCGTGTCGGCTAGGTGGCTTTCCACGGAGTCGCCCTCGGCGCGGAGATCGGCGGGCAGCACGGAAGCGATGCCGCCCTGTGCCCAGGCGGTGTTCGATTCCTCGGCGTTTCCTTTCGTCAGGACAGTCACCTTGCCGTGCTTCGCCGCGCGCAGGGCGAAGGACAAACCCGCGATGCCCGCGCCGATCACCAGGAAATCAGATGTCATGTGGGGAAAGGATGGACGCGGAAGCTTTTCTGGAACAAGATAAACTTGGAACATTCTTGTGATCAGCACCATCCGATAAAACCCTCACAAAACAAGCCGCAAGGAATTTTTTGGAGAACGTTAGAGCGATGGCGCGGCGGCTTGTTGCCCGACTTTATCAGACGGCTTCCTCGCCTGCGCCATCCGTGCCTTGTTAGGGTCTTGATTTTTACTTGAGCCTTGCTGCCTTGCTGCGTGTTCGGCCTTCGCCCATGCGAATATCTTGCGATGATCATACCCGTGTTCAGCGGCAAGTGCTGCGCAGGCATCTCTGACTTCCTGGATAATGTGATTAGTCATGATTAAGTTCAATAAGGGTTCGAGGCGTGCAAATGATGGGGACATGAAGGCCGTAGTAGGAACAGTAATCCAAAAGCTCCTTCTGAAGAACCGCGTTGGCCAAATGGGTGCAATTCCACGTAAGAAGATAGTCCATTCGATGCAGGATCGCCAACCCTAAATGGGAAGCGTCAGGCCGGCTCAAATCTTCTTCCAAATCTGGAAGTGTATCTACGAGTTCCAGCTCCGGGATACCCTTCAATTAAAAGAATTGACTTTTTATGAGCTTGGACAGTGATTTGATTTGTCTAACCAACCTCTCATGCGCTCCGATCAAATTTCCACCCACTCTCGCCGGGATTTCATCAAGATGGCTGGAGGCGCAGGCATATTTGCAGCTGCCAGCGGAACGCTCAACCTGTTTGCCAATAATCAAATCAGTGAGCTGACGCAGACCAACCGCAACGTGATCCTCTTCGCCACGGATCAACAGCAGGAACTCCGCTGGTTTCCCGAAGGCTGGGAGGCAGCCAACATTCCCGGGCTAACGCGACTGCGAAACAAAGGCGTAAGCTTCACCAAAGCCTACACCAACACCGCGATGTGCACGCCCTCGCGGACCACCCTTTTGACTGGGCTTTATCCCGCCCAACATCGCAACACCGACACACTTTCCGAGGGCATGTCACAGTCGGAGGAAGAACACCAACTCGATCCGTCCATCCCCAATCTCTGCACCATCATGCAGGCGGCGGGCTACGATGTCGTGTGGAAGGGTAAATGGCATTTGAGCAAGGGCACCGAGCACCCCGACGGCACTTACAGCGAGGACGATATCGCACGCTACGGCGCAAATGAATGGAACAAACCCGACGCCGGTGGTGATGCGAAGCTAAAGAACTACGGGGGCGGCCACACCAACCATGACGGACGCTACTTCGACGGCTCCACTTGGCAAGATCCCACCGGAAATCCGGAAGATCCCGACTACATCTTCACCCAGGCCGACGGCCCGATCAACGAAGAATATGAGAAGGAAAGCGTGATGGCATTCCTGCGCCATAAGATCGAACACCCTGGCGGGAATCCGTTCTGCCTCATCATCTGCCTGATCAACCCGCATGATGTGCTAGGCTGCCCGGGCTCATCTAAAGTCAACGGAACCTACATCGAGGGCGGATACTTCGGGACAGAAAATGGTTCACCTTGGTCCGAGCAAACCGGACCAATCTCCATCGAACTTCCACCCACCGTGGCCGAAAAGCTAAACGATAACCTCAAGCCAACCTGCCAGCAAGCGTTTGCGCAGAGCTTGGCCGGCCTCGGGCCGATCGTAACCAATGCTAAAAAACTCGAATACCTCAACTTCTACGGCAATCTGCTAAAGCTGGTCGATCGCTACCTAATAAAAATGCTCGATTTGCTGGACGGGCTTGATGGAACGGTTGCTCCAGAAGCCGCCACCGCGTTGCGCGACAATTCATGGCTTATTTTCCTCTCCGACCACGGCGACATGGCGACAACCCACGGCGGACTCCGGCAGAAATCGTTCATGTGTTACGAGGAAGTTGTTAACATCCCCCTCATCTGGTCAAACTCAGTCGATTACTCGGAACCCGCCGTGTGCAACGAATTGGTTTCGCACGTCGATTTCGTCCCAACGCTGTGCTCGGTTCTCGGGATCAACACCAGTGCTTACGAACTGAAAGGCGTCGATTACTCCGCGCTCCTCACGAATCCGGCCGGTCCAGCGGTGCAGGACTCCATTCTCTTCACCTTCGATGACATCTGGTCCGGCCAAAATGCGGGAGAGAACACCAATGGAATCATTTCCGCGCCCAACCGCATCCGAGCACTGATCGAGAAAGATTACAAATTCGCACACTACTTCGACGGCCAAGGAATCGAGCCACCGCAGGAGGAGTTCTACGACATGCGGACGCAAGACGATGGCGGAACCGATGCGGATGCCACGACCGGCCAAGCCTTGGAGTACATCAACTACTCTGAGTGGGCAGAAAATCAACGCGCCGAGAACGACAAACAAATCACTGAACCTCTGGCCACCAAACGCGAGCAAATGCGCGTGGATCTGGATGCCACCATCAACAGCAAACTCGCTCCCCTAGCGCCAGCACCTGCCGTGGCTCCAGATGCCTATCAGGCGAAAATATACCGTTGGAACGACCCTGACACCGCCGAAGCTATGAGCGCGGTGCAACTCACCTGGCTTTCGCGCTTCCACACGCAATACCAGCTCCAGTCGTCGCCTGATTTGGCAGAGTGGACAAACGTCGGCGACCCGATCCACGGCAACAACGGGCCGATCTGGTCTGACCATGAGGTTGCCGGGAAACAGTTCTTCCGTCTTAACTGGGCGGCGGTCGTCGAGCCACCCATCCCGCAACCGGATTTAAGCTAAGCCCTCTGTCTGCTGGCGGAGCATGTCCATGATCTCTGCGGGCGGTTTGCGTGCCCGGAGCAATTGGGTCATAGTCCGCATGTAAGGATCCACGTGGTTGAAAAACTTCCGATAACCCGCACACAGATAGTTCAACCCCGGCTCACCGTCCGGAGTTGTGAGAAAACGGTGCTTCGGGCACTCACCATTGCAGGCATAGCGTACTTCGCATTGGCGGCAGTAGTTCGGCAGCGTCCGCGATTTGGCTTTGCCGAAGTCCTCTTGCGCGGCCGAGTTCACCATCGCCACAATCGAATCATTCATCACGTTCCCCAATTTGTATTTGGGATAAACGAAATGATCGCACGAATACAGATCCCCATTGTGCTCAAGCGCGAGCGCCTCGCCACAATCCGGCAGAAAGAGGCAAAGCCCCGGCCCAACATCCGACCAAATCCCCAGCGAGACATCAAACATTTGCACATACACCTTGCCGACATCGCGGCGCACCCATGCATCGAATATGGTTGTTAGAAAATTACCAAACATCAGCGGCCGCACGCTCCAGTCGGTGACCGGCAGCTCGGGTTGATCCGGGCCCGGCGGCTCGGCGAAATCCAACCCTGCCTCTCGAGACTCGGAGGATGGAAGCCGCTCGACCAGCGGAATAAACTGAATGTAACCCGACCCAACCTCCCTTAGGAAATCATAGACGGCCAACGGTTGCGTCGCGTTCGTCGCACTCACAACGGTAAGCGTATTGAATTCTACCTCGTGTGCCTTGAGCAAGGACAGGCCATGCATGACGCGGTCAAATGTTGGCTTGCCACCGCGATCCACCCGGTGGGCATCGTGCAGCGCGCGCGGGCCATCAATACTCAGGCCGATCAGAAAATCGTGATCGCCAAAAAACCTGCACCAATCCTTGTTGAGCAGTGTGCCATTGGTCTGGAGTGTGTTGTTGATACGCCGTCCATCCGCGTGTTTTTTTTCGAGCGCCACGATCTGCTTGAAATAGTCGAGACCGAGCAGCGTCGGTTCACCGCCTTGCCAGGCAAACGTGATCTCATCCGTCTGTTGCGAGGAGATGTATTGCTGGATGTAAGACTCGAGGACGTCGGGCTTCATCCGGAAATTTTCTCCCTTGGGAAACAGCTTCTCCTTCTCAAGATAATAACAATACTCGCAACTTAAATTGCAAATCGGACCGACCGGCTTGGCCATGACATGAAAATTGGATGTGTGATGGCTCATAGTGTTCTAGAGGCGGTCTAGGCAGAGTGGAAGAGGAGCATGCAGGGAACGGATTTTCCCGTTAAAACGTTAAAATGGATTGGTGCTGGGTGATCGGGCACTGTTCCGACAGCGCCTGCTTGGAATTGAATTCAACCCAATTACCCTCGTCATCGATCACACCCGGACACAGGCCCCGACGCAAGGGGTATTTAGAATCTGAACGGGATTTTTCAACAGCGGCGTTGCAGCATTATGCGCGAGCGACTCGTGCCCAAAATAAGCTGCCAGGCATACAATTCAGCTTGAGGATGTTTTTTTGGGCTGGCAGGTGGTGCCATGGACATGCCGCAACAAGTTGCATCCGGGCACAAGTGCGGCGGAGACGCCGCCTTGGAACCCAAGGCGCAGTGACGCGCCTGCTCCTTACGCGAAGACATCCCGCACCGCTTTGCCGTGGCCGTCGCGCGTCGCATAGAAAGGCCGGCCTTCGATGGAGTATTCCGTTTTGGGGCTGATGCCCATGGCGGTAAAGATCGTGGCGTGGAGATCCTCGATGCTGACGGGGTTTTCGTTCACGAGGCAGGGGCGTTCGTCGGCGGTTTTGCCGTAGAGGAAACCCTTTTTCATGCCGCCACCGAACATCACCACGGAGGAGCCTCCGGTGAAATGGCGGTGCAGGCCGTAGTGTTTCATTTCCTTGATCACATCGGTCTTCGCGCGGGACTGATCCTTCGCGGTGGAGCCGGGGACGCCCTCGATCATCATGTCGCGGCTGAACTCGGTGGCGATGACGACCAGTGTCCGGTCGAGCAGGCCACGCTCCTCGAGATCCTTGATCAGGCGGGCGATGGGGCGGTCGATCTCCTTCTTCATTTTCGCGGCGGTGGTATGGCCGTTCTCGTGGGTGTCCCAATGGAGGAAAGGCACATACTCCGTGGTGACCTCGACGAAGCGCGCGCCGTTCTCCACAAGCCTCCGCGCGAGCAGGCAGCCCTGGCCGAAGCGGCCGGTGTTGTATTCGTCGAAAACCTCTTTTTTCTCCTGCGTGAGATCGAAAGCCTCGCGCTCTTTCGAGCCGAGGAGGCGGTGGGCGTTGTCGATGGAGCGGAGCATGGACTCTTGGTGGTAATCGCTGAGTTCCTCGGATTTCGGCGAGTTTTTGAGGAGATTTTCCAGTGCCTTGTAGCGTTTCGCGAAACGGTCGGGGGACATGCCGCCGGGGGGCTTCACCGCCTGCGAGGCGAGGTCGGGGAAAGGCAGGTTCATGGGGCCGAACTCGCTGCCGAAGAAGCCGCCGGTGGTGAAGGCCTTGAGTTCCTCGCTCTCGCCGTGGCCTTCGAGCTGCTGGCCGATGTTGATGAAAGCTGGCATGACATCATTGCGCCCGCCTAGCACCTTCGCCATCCACGCTCCGATGTGCGGCGCGGCGACGGTCTGCGGCGGCACGTATCCGGTGTGCCAGTGGTATTGGTGGCGGGAGTGCAGGATGCTGCCGAGATCCGGCTGGAAATGGGAGCGGATTAGCGTGGCGCGATCCATCACACCAGCGATGTGTTCCAGACCCTGGCAGATCTTGATGTTGTCCACCGCCGTATCGATGGCGGGGAAGGTGCTGATGATCTGATCGACCGGTGTGCCTACCTCGTAGGGCTTGTAGCGTTTCGGATCGAAGGTTTCCGGTGCGGCCATACCGCCAGCCATCCAGATCAGGATGCAGGAATCGGCGGTGGCTTCGGGTTGTTTGATGGAACTCGCAAAGCCGCGCGGCGCGCCGCCGAGGAAGGTGGCGGCGGTGGTGGCTCCGAGCGCGCCGAGGAAACGGCGGCGGGTGAGTTCCGGATGTGATTCGTCGTACCAGTTTTCGTGTTTCATGGCTTTAGTTAATGTAGATGAATTCGGGGAGCATGAATACCGACCAGAGAAAATCCTCCGTCGCCTCCGATGTGGGGGTTTCGCCGAGGATTTCCGTGGCGATGCGGACTTCCGAGTCGGTGGGCTTGCGGGAAAGGGCGGCGAGGTAGGTGTTCTCGATGAGTTCGCGCGGGGTGGATTTGCCCTGCAGGTTTGCAGCCCCTGCTTTGAGAAGCCCGGCAAGTTCCGGGCCGTTGGCGAGGTTGATCGCCTCCAGGGTGGTGACGATGTCGGGGCGTGCCGAGACGACCTGTTCGCGGTTCGGGCGACCCAGCGCGGCCTGCAGTTCATCGCGTTTAGCGAACACCGCGCGCACCGGCCGGTTGTCCCATTTTTCCAAACCATGTGCCGCCATCACCGCAGTGAGCTGGCCGCCGGTGAGGCCTTTTCCGAACGCGTTCTTGTCGGGCGCCGGCCAGACGCCGATCACGCTGCGGATCGAATCCATGAACTGCTCGGCGGTCATCCGTTTCCTGACAGGGCCTTGGAAAACGTAGGTGCCCTCGTTCTCACCGCGCACCTCGGTGCGGGACTGGTAGGTGCGCGAGATGGCGATCAGGCGCATGACCGCTTTGAGGTCATACTTCGACTCGACGAGTTGGTTGGCGAGAAGGTCGAGTAGATCCTCGCTCCATGGCTCGGTGTTCATTGCGTCCACGGGATGGACGATGCCGCGACCCATCATCTGGTTCCACAGGCGATTCACGATGGTGCGCTGGGTGCGGCCGTTCGCTGGGTGGGTGACGAGCTCGGCGAGCTGCTTGAGTCGCTCGTCGCGGGGCTTTGCGGGGTCCACATTTCCCAGCTCCGGAAAAATCCATGAGGCGACCGCTTTCTCGCCCGTGGGCTTGTCGCAGCGGACGAGTTCAAGCGGTTTTTCCGAATAGATCTGGGCTAGTCCGTATGCCTCGCGCAGCGTCCAGCGGTCGGTGAAGCTGTCGTGGCAGGAGGCGCACTTCATGTTGATGCCGAGGAAAACCTGCGAGACGTTCTGCGAGAACTGGATTTCGGTGGTCTGGCTGGCGTTCACCTCGCCGCGCCATTTGATGCCCTTGATGAAACCGCCCGACTCGGGGCCCGGCGCGATGATTTCTCGGATGAAGGAGTCGAAGGGTTTGTTCTCCACGAGCGAGCGGTAGAGCCATGTCGTGACCTGCTGGCGTCCGCCCTCGATGTATCCGGTGCCGATGTATTCGTTGCGGAGGAGGTCGTTCCAGAACGTCATCCAATGCTCCGCGTAGGTCTGGTTGTTGGCCAGGAGCTTGTCCACGGCGGCGACTCGGTCGAGATTGCCCTCGGTGGGTAGCTGGGAAAGTATTTCCAGTGAGGGAGGTAGGCCGGTGAGATCCAATGTCACGCGGCGGAGAAAGGTGCGGTCATCGACGGGCTTCGGCGGCTCCGTGCCTTTCGCCTTGAGATGGGCTGCGACGATGAGGTCGATGGGGTTCGTGCCCGGCGCGCCCTTGGGAAGTTTCACCGCCCTCGGTTTCAGCGGCGGCTCGTAACGGTCTGGGGCGAAGGTGAAGCCCTCTTCCCACTTCGCGCCCTCGGCGATCCAGCGCTCCAGCACCGCAATCTCCTCCGCCTTGAGAGAGTCTTTCTTGTCCGGCGGCGGCATCCGGAAATCCGGATCCTCATCGGTGAGCACCTCGATAAAAAGGGATTCCTCCGGCTTTCCCGGCTCGATCACATCCTTGTCCATGATCAGCTCACGGGTGTTGATCGAAAGTCCGCCCTTCGACTCGTCGCCGCCGTGGCACTCCACGCAGTGTTTCTCAAGGATAGGCACCACCTGGTGGGCGAAATCCACCTCCGCGCCCAAAGGGTGAGCGAGCGCAAGAAAAGGGAGCAGGAAGGGGAATCGGCGTGTCATAAGTTATGTTTTTTCATGGGAAAGTGACCTTGATACGGAGCCGGGTTAAAAGTTTTGTCAAAGCTCGGAAAGGAATCGTTACCGCGCGAACCTTTTTTCCAGCACGGCCTTCCGGTGTCCGAAAATTTCCTCCAGCTTGGGTCTCACGAAAATGCCATGCCCGATTTCCCCGAAGGGCCAAAAAGGCAGGGCGTAGTGAACAAGGTCTTTCATCAGCACCCCACCCTCCGTTTCCTCGAAGCTATGCAGGTGGTGCCAAAACTTATAGGGACCGAAGCGCTGCTCGTCGATGAACGAAACGCCGTCACTCACCGCCTTGATCTCCGTCACCCAGGGCACCCACACTCCGGGGAATATCATCACCCGGTATTCGATGATCTGCCCCTCATACAATTTATCCCCCGGTTGGTAGATGATCCTGAAGCCGAGGTCGTCGGGCGTGATCTCATCGAGGTTCGCCGGGCTGGAAAAGAAATCCCATGCCTGAGCGGGGGTGATGGGGAGAAACTGCGTCTGTTCGAGGGTGTGTATCATCATGGAGCGGGTGGCGGTTTCTTCTGCTGGCCACCATTAGCACAGGGCATGGCAGATGCAATTTGCGAGGATGATTTGTAGGAAGGAAAAAGCCCCTCCATCTCCACTGTGCTCGTCAAGGGCATGAACGACAGTTGCCCCAACTGCGTCTCGGCCATGGTAAACGGCGAGCGCGCAGTCGGCTCCGGTGTCGTAAAGGTCTTCGCCCGCGCCGAGGAGCTTAACAAAGCCGACTCTTCTTCCTACCCGCCCGCGCAGGAAGCTCATGCTTGCGGGATCACTCCTCCGTCCTGATCCAATCCACTTTCAGCGAGAAAGGTCCCTGGCGCTTGTCGCCGATAAGGAGGCTGATTTCCTCGACTTGCGAGAGATCGGCGGGCGGGCCGTCGAGTTCGTTGCCATGGTGGCTGGGTTTCAGATCCGCGAAGGAAACCTCCACCTCGCTCCATTCGCCAGCCTTGGTGGGAAAGCCGACGCTGTATGAGATCCTCGAACCTCGGTGCCGGGCATTGGTGGCGAGCCGGAGCTGGTAGGTGCGGCCGTCGCCCATGACTTTCATCCGCACGCCCTTCTTTCCGGCCAGATCGTAGCCCAGATTACGGATCCTAACCTGCGCGAAGCCGCCGTTGTTTTCTAAAGACAGCGATCCGGTGAAATGGAGAAACCCGTCGCGGATCACCGCATCACCCTTGGAGACGCCGCCCATGACATTGTCATTCTGAGCCGTCCAGATCGGCTCACCCGCGTCGCCATCGAACTTGAGATCGACTTTCGTGGGGCGCGTTCGATCCCCGGCGACTCCCACCGCGACCGACAGGAAAAAAAAGGCGGAAACGGAAAGCGAGGCGGTGAATGGATATCTCATCCCCTAATAAGGACGATAATTGCAGCGAGCGCAAGCAGGAGAAAAGCAAATCCAAGAGGCAAGTGGTGCGCGCTGCAGGGTTCGAACCTGCGACCCCATCCGTGTGAAGGATGTGCTCTACCACTGAGCTAAGCGCGCTGTGGCGGGTTGGGAAAGTGGGATAGGGAAGGGCTGCTTGGCAAGCGGATTTCTCAGGTTTATCTAGGCGCGATGCTGCGGATGAAAGGCGATGCTTGCCAAGGCGCGATCCAGGGGGCAATTTGCCCAAGCGCAACTCGGCTGCGCGTCGTTATTCCCCAAAACCAACCCAACCATGGCAGAAATCACCGAAAACGAACTCTCATCCAACCTCAGGCCGCTGTGGCTCAAAGCCCTGAGCGCCGTCCAGATGAACAATCTGGAATACGCGGTCAGCCTCTTGCAGGCGGTGCTGAAGGATGCGCCCGGTTTTCTCGAAGGGCGCAAGATCCTGCGCAAGTGCGAGATCCAGATTCACGGGAAAGCCGACAAGAAGAAGAGCCTCTTCGGCATGAGCGGCGGCGGTATGGGCGTTATGAAACTGGCCAGCCAGGCGAAGAAGGATCCCACCGCCACCCTTCCTCTCATCGAGAAGGAGCTTGAGAAAGACCCCATCAACGACGGCGCGAATGATCTGCTTTTCGACACTGCGATACGGATGGAGCTTTTTGAAACCGCAGCCTTCGCGCTCGAGACCATCCGCAGGCACAATCCGGCGAACGTAAAGCTCCTCCACAAGCTCGCGGAGCACTACCTTTCCCGGGAAGCGCCCACCAAGGCGGCCGAGGTTTACAACGACATCATCAAGCAGGCTCCCACCGACTCATCCGCGATCAAGGGCGCGAAGGACGCCTCCGCCCGAGCATCCATGAAAAAGGCGCGCTGGGATGAGAACACCAGCATGCGCGATCTGATGAGGGACGCGGAGGGGAACGAGGAAATGGAGAAAGCCGGCCGCTCCGGCCTTACCCGCGAGCAGTTGGAGGCGAGGCGAGACAAGGCCATCGAAAAATACAACACCGATCCCAACAATCTCGCCGCCTCCAAGGAGCTGGCAGGCTTATACGAGCAACTCGAGGACTGGGCGAACGCCTACACCTTTTTCCACTGGGCGCACTCCCTCAGCAACGGTGACATCGCGCTCGCGACCAAATCCGCCCACATGCGCGACCGTGCGCTGGAGACGGAGCTCAAGGAGCTTGAGGCCGCCGTCGCCGCCGATCCAGGCAACACCGAACTCGCCGCCCGGCTCGCGGAAAGCCGCACCCTACGCCTCGCGGAGCAGGTCGGCGAGGCGAAGGCAAGGGTCGATCAGAATCCCACCGATCCCCAGCTCCGCTACGAACTCGGATACGCCCTCTACCGCAGCGGCGACCATACGGCCGCCATCCCGCACCTTCAGCAGGCGACCCGCAATCCCCACATCCGCACCAAGGTTTTGCTGCTGCTTGGTCGCACCTTCCGCGCCAAGAACATGTATGACATCGCCATCAAACAGCTCACCGATGCGCTGGCCGATCTACATGCGATGGATGGCACCAAGAAGGAAGTCCTTTATGAGAAAGGCTTGATACACCACGAGATGGGAGACAAGGCCGCCGCTTTGGACGCGTTCAAGCAGATCTACGAGGTCGATTACGGCTACCGTGACGTGGCGCAACGCGTGGAATCCTCCTACGATTAATTACCGCTGATATGATTGTATCCGATGAGAGACCCGTGGGCAAACGGGTCATGCTGATGGGCACCTGCCTTTGCGACGCCTTCTACGACGAGGCGGCGAAGGCCACGGTGGAGGTTCTCGAATATCTCGGAGTTACCGTCGAGTTTCCGGAGAACCAGACATGCTGCGGCCAGCCCGCGTTCAATTCGGGTGATTGGAACGCTTCCCGGAAAGTGGCCCGCCACACCGCCGACGTATTCGCCGGCGATCTGCCCGTGATCGTCCCTTCCGGTTCCTGCGCGGCGATGAATTTTCACGGGAATCTCCTCCAGTTCGAGGAAGCCCCCGAGGAAAAAATTAACTCCCTTGCCCGCCGCACCTGGGAAGTGATGGATTTCATTCGCCACGGTCTCGGGGTCAAAACTTGGCCGGGCACCTTCGCCGAGCCGACTCGCATCGCTTTCCACCGCTCCTGTCACTCGCGCGGCTCGAACAGCGGCGAGGCCATCCTTGAGTTGCTCGGCTCCATCGGCAACGCCGAGATCGTCCCCTTCGGACAGGGCGAGCAATGCTGCGGCTTCGGCGGCACTTTCTCGGTGACTTTCCCGCACATCTCAGGACGTATGGGCACACTCAAGATGGATCACATCTTGGACGCCAAGCCCGACATCCTCACCAGCGGCGACATGTCCTGCCTGATGCACCTGACAGGTCTCGCGCGCGCCCAGGGCCGCCCGGTCCGGCATTGCCACGCCATCGAGATTCTCCGCGACACGCTTCCCGTAAAATCATAGGTTCACAGAAATTTACTGTTTGCGCCCGGCGGATTCCGGTTAACTTCGGCTCATGCATGATCCGCGCATCGACGCCCTAGCTTCCCAGCTTGTCGGCTATTCCACGGCCCTGAAAAAAGGGGAGAAAGTCCTCATTGATCTCTACGACGTGCCGGATTCCATCGGTCTCGCGCTGATCCGCGAGGCGAGGAAACGGAAGGCCTTCCCCTTCATCCGCATCCACCAGGCGCGCATTACCCGCGAGATGCTCAGCGGCGCGGAGGCAGAGCAATACCAGCTCATCGCGAAACATCTGATGACCGAGATGAAGGACATGGACGCCTACATCGCGGTCCGCGGCAGTCACAATATTTCCGAAACTTCCGATGTCTCCGCGGACTCCATGCAACTCGCCATGAAAAAGCTCCGCGGCGTGATGGATCACCGCGTCAAGAAAACGAAATGGTGCGTCTTGCGCTGGCCCACTCCCGCCATGGCGCAACAGGCGAACATGAGCACTGAGGCCTTCGAGGATTTTTTCTTCAAGGTCTGCCTGCTTGATTACAAAGCGCTCATCCCGGCTATGAATGCCCTCGTCCGGCTGATGAACAAGACCAATGAGGTGCACATCACCGGCCCCGGCACCGACTTGAAATTCTCGATCAAGGACATCCCCGCTGTGGCTTCCGGCGGCAATTATAACATTCCGGACGGCGAGGTTTTCACATCGCCCGTCAAGGATTCGGTCGAAGGTTTCATCACCTACAATGCGCCAACCATCTACCAGGGCATCGCCTTCGACGCGATCCGCCTTGAGTTCAGCGAGGGGAAAATCACCAAGGCTGAGGCGGGATCCAAGACTAAGGAAATTAACCGCATCCTCGATTCCGATCCGGGCGCGCGCCACATCGGCGAGTTTGCGCTGGGCTTCCACCCGCACATCCGCGAGCCGATGCGTGATATTCTCTTCGACGAGAAGATCGCCGGCTCCTTCCATTTTACACCCGGCCAAGCCTACGAGATCGCCGACAACGGCAACCGCTCGCAGGTTCACTGGGATATGGTCAGCATCCAGCGCAAGGACTGGGGCGGCGGCGAGATCCGCTTTGATGGGAAACTGATCCGCAAGGACGGAGTCTTCCTTCCGAAGGAGCTCGCGAAGCTAAATTTCTAAGCGACCCGAGGATGCGGAGGATCAAAATGATGGCGGATGCACATCAACTGGGAGGCCTGCGATGCAGGGGCATTGTCCCCCAATCCGGCGTATGCCGCCGGGCATGCGGGCTGTCGCTGTGCTAATCCTGCGGGGAGGCGTATGGCGCATTTCCCGCACGGCTTTTGAATAGCCAATGTCGGCCAGTGAAACATCCCATTGGGTGGGGGAGTAGGAAAAGATTCCCCTTCATGAATCCTCCGCTAGCCAAACCTTTCGGAAGTGCTATCCTCACGCGGAAGAGATAGATTTCCCCACAAAATGCCACAGCAAATCGACACCTACGCGCGGAACATTTCCGACGAGAAGCAGCACTCTGTAATCGACGGTTCGTCGGCGGGAACGGACAAGCGCTACAAGGCGCTACACCATGACTACGGAGATCCCAACCCTCTACGGAAACTGGCCGGCGCCATCAAGGATCATACCCTCCACCACCTCGATGAGTATCTGGAAAAATCTGAAAAAGCCCTAACGGATCGCGGGGTTCACGTCCATTACGCCTCCACGGATGAGGACGCGCGGCAGGCAATCCTTTCCATTCTCCGCGAGCACGGGGTCACGCAGCTCACCAAATCGAAGTCTATGGCGGCGGAGGAGATTCACCTGAACCCTTTCCTGATTGAGAACGGCATCGACTGCCTGGAGTCGGATCTCGGGGAGTTCATCATCCAGCTCGACGGCGATGAACCCTCGCACATCGTCAAGCCCATCATCCACAAGAACCGCCGCGGCATCGCCGAGACGTTTTTGCGCGAGGGCATTGCGGCGGATTACAACGACGATCCCGAGACGATCACCCGCCGCGCCCGCGTCCATCTGCGCGGGAAATACATGACCGCCGAGGCGGGCATCACCGGTGCGAATTTCGTTTGTTCGGACACCGGACGGCTCGTCCTTGTTACCAACGAGGGCAACTCGCGGTTCGGCATGGCACCCAACAAGCTGCACATCGCCCTTGTAGGCATCGAGAAAATCATCCCGAAGGAGCGCGACCTTTCCGTGTTCCTGAACCTGCTCGGGCGCTCCGCCACCGGCCAGCAGCTAACGGTTTACACGGAATTCATCAACGGACCGAAATCCGCGAACCAAGCCGACGGCCCGGAGCACATGCATGTCGTATTTATCGACAACGGCCGCACCGACGTGCTGGCCTCGAACTGCCGGGAAATCCTGCGCTGCATCCGCTGCTCGGCGTGCCAGAACGTGTGCCCGGTCTATCGGCAGGCATCGGGCCACGCCTACCGCTCCACCTACGGCGGCCCGATCGGCGCGGTGCTCTCGCCCATCCTCTTCGGCAGCCGTTTCCCGGAGCTCGCCGATCTCCCGAAAGCCTCCTCGCTCTGCGGCGCGTGCAACGAGGTCTGTCCGGTCGATATCCCCATCTCCGATCTCCTGCTGCGCCTCCGCGACAAGGCGAAGCGCGAGGAAATCCCCTCCGAGGGCGCGATCCCGATGTCGCCCTTCGCCACCCTCGCCACCTCGCCCTCTCTGTGGCGCACGGCGATGACCATGTCGAAAGCGATGAACCACCTACCTATCCAGGTCGCTCCCATCAAGCCGCTCCAGGATTGGCTGGGCCAAAGGACGCTGCCGGAATCGCATGGCGGGGATTTCAGGAAATGGCTGAAGGAGAGGCGGAGATGAATCGGGCGTTCTAACACCCAACTCTAGCTCAGTTCCCTCCGCGAACCCCGCCACCTCCGTTTTTATCAAAGCCTGAATTCCCAAAAAACCATGTCCCGTTCCCAAATTTTCTCCAAGATCCGCGAGACTACCTCGAGCCTGCAATCCAAGGGTGCCTATCCGGAATACGACACTTCCATCATGCACTCCGCCGCGAAGCTGGCAGAGCCGGACCTATGGCAATGTTTCTCCGACAACTTCAAGGCGGTCAGCGGCCGCCCGATGGAATCGGTGGCGCAGCTCATCGAGTTCCTGGACGGTAATAATCAGCGCTACGGCTATTGCGATCCTGCGCTCTACGAGGCCGTCGGTTCCAAGCTCGCCGCCGCCGGACTCACCGTGGAAACGGAATACCACCGCGACCGTTACGACGACTACCGTTTCGGGATCACCCGCGCCACGGGAGCTATCGCGGAGTCCGGCTCGCTGATCATCGACGATTTCCTGACCTCAAGCCGCCTGGCCGCGCTGTCGCCGTGGGTGCATGTGGGGGTGCTGAAAAGGGAGGAGGTTCTGCGCACCATTCCCGATGCCATCGCGGCCTTCGGCGAGGCTCCCAATATCATTTGGTGCACGGGGCCCTCGAAAACAGCCGATGTGGAGGGCATCCTCATCGAAGGGGTGCATGGGCCGGGTGAACAGATCGCCATGCTCCTCTAGGAAGCCCATCGGATCAATCCTCCTCGTCCTTCGCGCCCTTGACACGGACTTTGCCACGGAGCTTCGCCTCAATGAAAGCGTCGATATCGCCGTCCATGATGTCATCAATATTGCCGCTTTCCTCGCCGGTGCGGAGATCGAGGACTTTCTGGTAGGGCTGGAACACGTAGGAGCGGATCTGGCTGCCCCATGAGACATCGCTCTTTTCGCCGTAAGCGGCTTCGGCTTCGGCCGCGCGTTTGTCTTCCTCGATCTGGAAAAGTTTCGCTTTGAGGATCTGGTAGGCGAGTTCCTTGTTCGCGCCCTGGGTGCGGGAGGCGGTGGACTTGATCAGGATCCCGGTGGGAAGGTGGCGCAGCAGCACGCCGGTCTCTACCTTGTTGACGTTCTGTCCGCCCTTGCCGCCGGAGCGCATGGTGCTGATCTCCACGTCCTTGTCGGCGATCTCGATCCGGATCTTGTCATCGACCTCGGGGGTGGCGTCGATGGAGGCGAAGGAGGTGTGCCGTTTCCCTGCGGAGTCGAAAGGTGAGATGCGGACGAGGCGGTGGACGCCGCGTTCGTTCTTGAGGAAGCCGAAGGCGTTTTCTCCGGTGATCTTGACCGTGGATGAGCGGAGGCCGGCGCCATCGCCGTCTTCCCAGTCGAGGGTTTCCACGCGGTATCCTTTGCTCTCCGCCCAGCGCGTGTACATTCGGTGCAGCATCTGCGCCCAGTCGCAGGCCTCGGTGCCACCGGCTCCTGCCTGGATGACGAGGTAACAGTTGGCATTGTCATTGGGGCGGTTCAGGAGTGTGAGGAGCTCGAATGCGCGGATGTCCTTATCCAGTTTGGCCGCGCCGTTGATGGCTTCGCGTGCCAGCTCCTCGTCGTCGAATTCCTTGGCCAGCGAGACACCTTCGATGACGTCGCTGGCGCGGGATTCCAGCGCGAAGAACGCCTCCAGCCTTTTTTTCATCGTGGCCGCATCCTCCGAGATGGTGCGGGCTTTGTCGGCGTCGTCCCAGAAGTTGGGGGCTCCCATCGCCTCTTCCAGCGTCTGGATCTTGTTTTCGAGGGCGGGAACGTCAAAGATACCTCCTGAGCTTTGACAGGCGGCTCTGGAAGCCGTCCGTGTCAAGCGCCAGGAGGTCAGCGGTGGGGAGTGTGGACATAGGGGGCGGGGTTTTAAATGGGAGATCGGGAATTGGCGATTGGAAATTGGGGTATTCGGGTGCAGAGGCGATTTTTGGCGTTTGGAAGTTGAAAGTTGGAAGTTGAAAGTTAGGATGCGTGCACCATGAGCAACAAAATCATCCCCACCATCTCGTCCGGAACCGCAGGCCCGCTTGGCGTCCTTCACCTTCCCCGCCTCTGGCAGAAGATGTGCCTCGGCGCGGTCGGTAAGCTCGCCGACGGATACGCGAACTGCGGCCCCGGCTACGACATGATGACCCTCGACGCCCTCGGCGTGGATCGCGACGCGTTGGTCGCCTTCGTTTCCGAGAACAAACCGACCTATGTGCAGTTCGAGAAATTTATTGCCGACAACGCGACGAATCTTAACGAGACATCCATTGCCGGACATAACGCCGCGGTCACCGGCTACCAGCACGCCGATGAGACCCGCCAGTCGATCCTTGCCGCCGCCGGGCTTCCCGACGGCAAGCCCACCGACGCGGTGAACCTGAACAACCTCGACGACTGGCAGGAATTCCACGCGGCGGAGCTGGCGTAAGCGCCCGTCTCACGTTTACAGCAGGAGAAAGCAGACATCGATGAGCGAGGAGACATCGAGCTGCGGTTCGGACTCGGGTTCGGTAAGGATGATTTTGTGGCGTGCCATGGCAAAGGGTCAACGCCACGGCTCTGGAAATCCTCAGGCTTCAAATTCGATTACCTCTTTCTTGAGTTTTGAGATTTGAGATTTGAAATTTTCCACGCCCAGCCGGATGCCTTCGCCCTTGTGCATCGTTTCTTCGTATTCGTGCTCCGGCACGGAGTCCGCGACGATGCCCGCACCGACGTGGTAGCTGAGATTTCGTGCCGTCGCGGACGAGGGTGCGGATGGCGATGTTGAACTGGCTTTCGCCGTTGAAGCCGAGCCAGCCGATCGCGCCGCAATAGATTCCGCGCGGCGCGGCCTCCAGCTCCGCGATGATTTCCATCGCGCGTTTTTTCGGGGCACCGGTGATGCTGCCGCCGGGGAAACAGGCGGCCAGCGCGCCGACCGCATCCTCATTTTTCCGCAAGGTTCCCCTCACCGTGGAAACGAGGTGATGCACCTGCGCGAGGCTCTCAAGCTGCAGCATCCCGCTTACCTCCACGCTGCCGAATTCGCAGACCTGGCCGAGGTCGTTGCGCAGGAGGTCGGTGATCATCACCAACTCCGCGACTTCCTTTTCCGAAGTCTGCAGCTCCACGGCGGAGCGCCTGTCCTCGTCCGCATCGCGGAAGCGCGGACGGGTGCCCTTGATGGGGCTCGTCTCCACTAGGTTTCCCGAAATCCGCAGGAACAGCTCCGGCGAGGTGCAGAGCACCTCTTTCCCCTCGAGACCCAGCCACGCCCCCATCGGTGCCGGAGTGGCCTGCCGCAGAATTTCATAAAGCCCGAAGAGCGAGCCGCCGCTCACCTCCGCGGAAAATCCCTGGGCGAGGTTCACCTGATAGATATCGCCCGCCGCGATCCATTCCTTCGCCCGGCGCACCGCTTCGATGAATTTTCCGCGTCCCGTTACCGCTGTGAAATCACCAACCTTCACCGGCTCGTTTCCGGTGTCGCGTAATTTGGAGGAAAGCTCACCGCGCTCCCACCACTCTCCGCTTTCCTCGTCTTTCACGAGCATGTCGCGGTATTCTCCGAACGCGAAATTCCCCTCGTAATCCACCCAGCCGCACAGCCCGCCTTCCGGGAAACCATGATCCCCGCCGCATGTCGCGTTCGCGGAGAGGACGGCGCGCAGTGCCGTTAGATCCGTTTCTGAAAAAACCGAACCCCGGTACATCTCCACCGGAGCGGCCGCGATCACGGAGACCGCGCGACCCGCCTTCGACGGCACATTTCCCGCCGTATCGAAAAACACCAACCCGTCGAGCCACCGCAGCCCGCGCGCGACATCGACGGCCTCCGCGCCCTCCAGGCCCGGCACCTTTCTCATTCCGCTCGCGGTTCGCTCCACGCCGGAACCATGGCGTTGATGGTGCGGCGCTCAACCGAAAAATCCGGACTCGATCCGTCGGATCGGGCGTATCAGCATCAGCGCCGTGAAAGTCGCGCTGCCGGTCATCACCTTCGCGCTCCGCCATGCGCTGGCGGTTCCGCTGGCCATCGCGGCGGGGTGCGTGCTGTGGACGGTGGCTTATGTGTCGCTGCTTTTGTGGGCGGTGTAGTGGGCTGGCCAAGGATCGCGGCGATACCGGTGGTATTCGTCTGCGGCTTCCTTTTCAGCTTGGCCATCTATTGGCTTTTCTCGTCCGATCTAATCTTCCCCTTCTTGAAGATCCTCTTAGGTTATGTGATATTTCTTTCCGTTCCGCTGGGAGGATCCTGGTGGGTCACGGAAGGTCCCGGCGCGGTCTTCGAGGCGTTCCGGCGTTGGCGGGCGAGGCGGCGGATTAAATCACTGCCGGGCAGAGGATAGCGGGGACTACAAGTCCCCACGACGGACTGGGACTGCAAGTCCCAGCTACGCCCCGGCCTTTTCGATCACGAGGCGTTTCTCGATGTCGTCGAGGACGGGCTTCGAGTGGAGCATGAGGGGGTGGAGGAGGACGGGGTGGGAATGGTTCTCGGCGCGTTTCCAGACGGATGATTCCGTAGGTAGGATGATGAGATCCATGGGCGTGCGGTACGAAACAACGGGCATGTCGCCGAGGCGGTGCTCGGTTTCCTCAAGTTTTTTGAGGAAAGGGCTGCCGGGTCGCATCTGGCGCGCGCCTTTTCCGGGGTAGGTGTAGGCCATTTTCGTGCCATGGTGGGGGGAAGAGACGGTGATGAAAGAGTCGCAACGCTCCGCGCCGCCTAGATTCTGGAGATAATGCCGGGAGACGAGGCCGCCCATACTGAAACCGACCATCGCGAAGCGCGCGTCCGGCCCGAACTCCGCGTCGATGCCGTCCTTGAGCGTTTCCGCGAGCTGGTCGATGCCGTCGCGGGCATCGTTCGGCCTGAGCTGCGGGACGTGGCATTGGATGCCATGTGTTTCGAGGCGCTGGCGGAGGGAGTTGAACGCGGTGCCGTCCTCAAGAATGCCGTGGACGAGCACGACTTTTTCATAACGCGGCTGGGAGGGCTGCGGATGGCAGGAAACGGCGGTGGCGAAAACGCCGGTGAAAAGCTGGAAGAAGCGCGCGGTCATGGGAAAATTCAAATTTCAAAGATCAACTTTCAAGGAAGAGGCGGGCGGCTTTACATGACATCCCCTATTGACGTTGGAATTTGAGGGTTAGGAGTTAGCCGGGTGGCCAGGTGAGGGGACGCCCGCCGAGAAGATGGACGTGGATGTGCGGGACGGTCTCGCCCCCGTGTGGGCCGTTGTTGATGACGACTCGGTATCCGCTTTCCGCGATTCCGAGGTCGGCGGCGACCTTAGCGGCGGTGAGAAGCAGATGGCCTAGGACGGTTTGGTCTTCCGCGGTCGCCTCGCCGACGCGGGGTATGACCTTGTTCGGGACGACGAGGATGTGGACGGGTGCCTGCGGGGAAATGTCTCTGAAGGCGAAGCAGAGTTCATCACGGTGAATCACATCGGAGGGGATCTCGCCATCGCGAATTTTCTCGAAAATCGTCTTCACTGCGGGTTCAAGCTGGCAGGGGAAGGGCATTCCGGCAAACGCGAAAAAACGGCGGTTGGGTGATTCCCGCTCATCGGCCTTGCGCGGGACGCGTCCCATGGCCTAGTCAGGTTCGTGCCGATTCCTGAAAACCGAAGGCGTGCGCAGGGTGCGTGGAAGGCTACCCTCCTGCGCGGCCTGCTGATCTGCGCGGGCAGCGTGACGATCCTGCTGCCTGCATGGCTGCCGAACCGCCCGGGCGTGCCGCTGGAGCGCGGCACCGTGGAGCTGATGCAGGCAGGCCTGCTGGCGGCGGCAGCGGCGGTAATGATCGGCGCTCTCGCCCACGCGGGGAAACGGCGGGCGGTGTGCCGGGTGCTGGCGTTCTGCCTCGCGGCGGCGCTGGTTGGCGAGCTGGAGGATTTTATTTCCGGAATCCTTGCCTGGCCGTTTCCGGACAAGTGGGTGATCGGCGCGCTGCTCGGCGCGGCACTCATCACCGGGATCCGCCACCGCTGGGTGATGCTCCGTTTTTTCGAAACGATGGGCCATCATGCGGGCGCTGGCTTCATCGCCGCGGCGCTGCTGATCCTCTACGTATTCAACCGCGTGGTTGGCGCGCCGCCCTTCTGGCAGGCGGCGCTGGGCGACACGTTTTCCCCGGAGATCCCGCGCATCTGCAAGAGTTACCTGGAGCTGCTCGCATGTTATTTCATCCTCGTCGGCACGCTCGGCCTGGCGATCACTCTGGGTAGGCGGGAGGAACTCGACTAGATGGAAGCCGGGTTCGTGAAAAAACTCAAGTGGCGGATCGAGGCGGGCGCGCATTCGGGCACCGCCGCTCTTCTGCGGCTGCTGCCGGCCGAGACGGTGTTCGCGGTGGGCGAGTTCCTAGGGCGCGCGCTCTGGCCCTTTATAAAAGGGCGGCGGAATACGATCGCGCGGAACATCAGGATCGCGGGGGAGGTCGGCGCGGAGGAGAGCGAAGCTGCGGCGCGGACATCCTTCATCCGCACTGTGGCGAACCTGATGTGCTCCTCCGTTTCCGCCAACCTGCGCGGCGAGGACATCGGCGAGCTTCTGGAGGTGGAGAACCCCGAGTTGCTCGCGGAGGCGGCGGCGAAAGGGAAGGGGGTCATGCTGCTGCTGGCGCACATGGGGAATTGGGAGCTGCTCACGCGCTTGCACCGGACGTTTCCCGAGGGGGTGAAAATCGGCGGCTTCTACCGTCCGCTAAACAACCCCATCCTCAACGAACGCGTGCTCCGCGAGCGGCAGGCGGATGGCGCGAGGATGTTCTCGAAGCGCGACAGTCTCCACCACGTCAGCGGTTTCTTGCGTGAAAACGGGGTCGTGGGCATCCTCGCGGATCAACGCGTCGGCTGGCAGGGCGAGCTGGTGCCGTTTTTCGGAAGGCTCACTCGCGTCAGCCCGGTGCCGAGCCTGCTGGCGCGGCGGTGTAAGAGTGAGGTGCTCGCCCTTTCCTTCCGCACCGTCGCGCCGGGGAAATGGAGCGCGCGCTACCACCGCGTTGAAACACCCCACTCCACCGCGAACTGCATGAGAGCGCTGGAGGCGGCGATGAAAGTTTCCATGACCGATGTCTTCTGGCTCCAGGAACGCTGGAAGCTGTATATCGGGAAGAAGGTTTCCCCGGTGAAATGGCTCGGCGACATGGAGGCGCAGGGCGAAAAACCGCACCGCGTGCTGGTCTGGGCGAAAGACAGCGAAAAGGATCTACCGCTGCCCGCTGGCTGCCTCCATCCGGATATCAACCACGAACATGCCATCGGCAAAGAGGTGAACGACCTGGAGGCCATCGACCGCGCCCAAATTCTGCCCATCGACTACATCCTCACTTTCTCGAAGCACCCCGGCCTCCGCACCAAGGCGCGCGAACTCGGCATCCGAGTTCATTCCGTTTCCCATTTCTCAGAATAGCTCGCCAACCACCTGTTGGGTTGTCTTGAAATGTAGCTTGGCGAATTTTCCGAGGACTTCGGAGCTGTGCGTCGCCACAAGTTTTTTCCCCGCATCTACCACCAGCGAGGAGCAGCCGAGCGGGATCGTGAAGCCCGCCTTTTTCGTGGCGGCGTCCATCCAGTCGATGAAACGCTCGCGCGCCAGGATCGAGGCGGCGGCGACGGCGGTATCGGATTCGCCCTTGGTGCGCTGGTCGAGTTTTAGGGAAATGTTTTTCTTTTTCAGCGCGGTCTGGAGGACATCGGCGCGCGCGAATTGGTCGGAGAGGGCGCGGGGGCAATCCGGCTTTTTCTTCGCAAGTTCCTCGATCACGGTCGCGTGGCCCCAGGCGAGCATGCGGTTGAGGTTTTTGAAGGATGCGTAGAGTTCGTTGTATTTTTCCGGACGTAGGGCGATGACATCGAAGGCGATGCCAGGCGTGGCCTTGATCACCGCGGCGAGCTTGCGGATCGCCGCGGCGGAGGTGACTCGCTTGGAATCCATCACGCCGCTGTTGATGAGATGCCGCGTGATCTCCGCATCGGTATAGACCCCGGCGATCACCAGCGGGCCGAAAAAATCACCTTTGCCGCTCTCATCAATCCCGAAGTGCGGCGCGAAATGCTCCGGATCCGCGATCTCTTCGTAGCCGAGTTTTGCTTCGCCGGTGACCTCCGGCTCCAGCGTGAAGCGGATGAAGTCTCCGGTGCCCTTGCCCTGGATCAAGACCTTCGGCCCTTTCGAGTAAACGCTCACGTTGAGTTTGCCCTTCTTCGCCGCGAAAATCGTGTGTTCCTTCGCCACGAACTCGAAGCCCTGCTCTTCCAGTGCGGCCCGTAGTTTCCCAACCTGGGCGGCGGTGAGCGGAGCGGTGTGCGAGGTCATCTGCTGGCTAGCTTAGGCAGGGCGCCCGTCCAGATCCAGCCTTCCGTGCCCTTGTTCCGCCAGCGCCGAAACCGCTTTCCGATCCGCCCAACATCGTTAGGATCTGCCCATGAGATTTTTGAAAATACTGATACCTGCGGCTTGCCTGGCCTCTTGCGGTGGCTCCGGCGGCCCGGGTTCCTCGCCCGCATTGCCGCCTCCCAAAGCCTCACCCGCGATTTTCAAAAGCTACCACACCGACCGCAACGCGGGCATGGCCGAGGGCTGGACGCGCGGCATGGACATGTCCGGCGTCTCTTTCAACGACACCCGCACCGCCACCCTCATCACCCCGCGCCACGTTGTCATGGCGAAGCATTACGCCAGACCCGCCGCCGCGCCCGTCGTTTTCCACGACCGCAACGGCAAGCGCATCCAGCGGAAACTCATCGGCTTCGCGGGCGGTGCGGGGGATGTCATGGTCGGCCTGCTGGACGAGCCGGTGCCCGCCAATTACCGCCCCTACCCCCTGCCCGCCGCAGGATCTGACACCTCCGCGCTGGTCGGCAGGGCGGTGATTGTCAGCGACCAGAACCGCAACCTCTTCGTGCATCTCATCGCCGGCGTCGGAAACGGGATGATCCATTTCAGGCATGACACCTCCGAACGCAACGGCTGGTCGAAGAACCTCATCGTCGGCGACAGCGGCAACCCCTCCTTTGTAATCGTGGGCAACGAACTTGTGCTGGTGGAAACCCACACCACCGGCGGCCCGGGCGCGGGGCCATATTACGGTGATGCCACCGTGCAGCGAAGTGTGCGGGAGGCCGTGGAGAAACTCGACCCCGCCCACCGCATCCGCACGGTCTCTATCCGTTGAGGCGGTTCCCGGAAATTTTTGATGGGCAGGCGGGCGGAGATGGTGGAGTGTTCCGCAAATGAAAGCCTTGTTTCCCGCCATCTGTGTCGTCGCACTCGCGCTGGGCGTCGTTGCTTATAATCCTGCCACCGAACAGCCGCCCGCCGGCGCCGCGGAGAAAATCGCGGAGGCCATCCCCTCCGAGGCGTATGCGAAAGCGCAGAAACCCCGCAAGCTCCTCGTCTTTTCCCGCACTAACGGTTTCCGCCACGGATCCATCGTCACCGGCAAGCTCGCCCTCTCGGAAATGGGCAAAACCACCGGCGCTTTCGAGGCCATCATCAGCGACGACCTCGCTATGTTCGAGGAGGACAAAATCGGCCAGTTTGACGCGATCTGCTTCCTCAGCACCACGCAGAACGCCTTCGCCCCTTTCAAGGCCGAGATGAAAAAAATGAGCGAGGAGGAAAAAGCGGGTGCCAAGGAGCGCGAGCTGCGGCTCAAGGATAACCTCATGGCATACATCAAGGGTGGCGGTGGCTTCGTCGGCATTCACGCCGCAACGGACACATTCTACGAGTGGCGGGAATACGGCGATATGATGAACGGATACTTCGACGGCCACCCGTGGATGGCTGGCACGCAGGTGAGCCTTTATGTCGAGCCGGGCCAGGAGGAGCATCCGCTCGCCGTGATGTTCGGGGGCGAGAGGCTTGAGTTCAAGGAGGAGATCTACCAGTTCAAGGCTCCCTACGATTCCTCGAAAGTCCACATGCTCCTCCGCATCGACCCCGAGAAATCCGCAAAGGTGAAAGGACTTAAGCGTGAGGACAACGACTACGGGGTCTCTTGGGCGCGGAACTGGGATAAAGGTCGCGTTTTTTACAGCTCCCTGGGTCATAACCACGAGATGTTCTGGCATCCCAAAGTACTCCTCCACTACCTCGCCGGAATCCAATGGGCCATGGGCGACCTCAAGGCCGAACTCGGCGAGGGGAAATGAGTATTGCCCGGACTCGGAAATGAGAACCACGAAATATACGAAACACAGGGAGATTCACAGATAGCATGATCCGTTTTCTTCGTGTGTTGATGACATTTTCTGCTTCCCCATCTTCCCTTTTAGCCACACAGCCCCACTTCTAGCCACACAGCCCCACTTCCACCATGGACTTCTTTCTCGATAACATCTTCATCATCATATTGCTCTTCGTCGGGGCGATCTCGCAGTGGCTCAAGTCCCGTGGTGAAGCCGCGCAGGGACAAGATCCCGGCTACGATCCCGCCGATTTTGAGGAAATGATCGAAGAGGCGGAGCGCCGCCAATCCCGCCCCGCTGTCCCGCCGCCGCTGCCCGCCCCCTCTTTTCCCCGGCCTCAGCAGGGTGGCGCCGCTGCCCCGGCGCCCGTCTTGCGCCGCAGCCAGCAGCGCGAAGCTGCCCGGCCCGCCGTACCTGCCTACGATAGCGCCGCGGAGCTGGCGCGGCAGGAGGAGATCGCCGAGAAAATCAGGGAGCTGAAGCGCGCCAAGGGAGCCAGGGAGACTGCCGACCAGGCCATCCCCCGCGTCCGCCCGGCAGGCGCTTCCGGCCTCACTGCCGCTACATCCCTCCACGCCCGCCTCCGCAACCGCTACGAGCTCCGCCAGGCCATCGTAATCAAGGAGATCCTCGAAAAACCGATCAGTCTGCGCTGAGCCGTGCGCTGCTTTTCCCCGGCCGGTATGCCTTGGAGACTGTGGAATCGGCTGTGGGCCTTGCCAAAGCGCGCTTTTGTTTCCGCCGCAGGGATATGATTCTATGGCCTGTGTCATTCTGTTAGCGCAAAAAACTTGCGTTAGTCGATAATCGTTTTAGGTTGTGTGCGTGAATGCGTGTCGTCTGTTGCTGGTGTGTTTTTTCGGGGTGCTGGGTTTTACCCATGCTGCCGAACTGAAGGTCGCCTCCCTACATCCGTTGGTCGGCGACCTGTTGCGGCAGGTAGGGGGGGATAAGGTGGAGATCGTGGATCTGATCGGGCCGAATGGCGATCCGCATTCCTTCGAACCCGCACCGAAGGATCTCGCCGCCGCCGATGGAGCATCCCTCTATTTCGCGTCTGGTATGGGCATGGAAGGTTATCTGCCGGATCTGCGCGAAATCCTGGTCGGCAAGGCGCGCATCGTGGAGGTCGGCCGGACGCTCCCCGCGCTTCACGGCAAGTGCGATCATGAAGGGCATGACCATGCACATGACCATGAGGTCGATCCTCATTGGTGGCACTCGGTCGATCTTTTCCGTCGCGCGGCGGGCGTGGTGGCCGATGAGCTATCCGCAGCGAGTCCGCAGAATAAGGAGCTTTTCCAGGCGAACGCGCAGGCCTACCGCGCAAAGCTCGACGAGCTGGAAAAATGGGTGAAGCGGGAAGTGATCCGTATCCCGCGCGACCGCCGCAAGTTGGCGACCGCCCACGCGGCCTTCCAATATTTTTGTGAGGCCTACGGCTTCGAGGCCTATCCGGTGCAGGGCTTGAATCGCGAGCGCATGCCGGATGCGGCAAAGCTCGCGGAGCTGATCGCCACCCTGAAAAAGGAACGCGTGGCCGCCGTTTTCCCCGAAAAGGAATCGAACCCCAAGATGCTCGAAAGCCTCACCCGCGACAGCGGCATCAAGCTCGGCGGCGAACTCGTGGCGGACGGGCGCGGCATGACCAGCTATGAGGAAATGGTGCGTTCCAACGTCACCGCCATCGTCGCGGCGCTCAGCGCAAAGTGAGGCCTACCGGGCAGTGGTCGGATCCGTGAACGTGGGATAGGATCGTCGCCTCCGCGACACGGCCGATCAGCGACGGCGAGACCCCGAAGTAATCGATTCTCCAACCCACATTCCGCTCCCGCGCCCCGCCGCGATATGACCACCACGAGTAGGCTCCGGTTTGGTCGGGATAAAGGTGGCGGTAGGTGTCGATGAAGCCGCTCTCTAACAACTCGGTGAAGCTCGCGCGCTCCTCGTCGGAGAAGCCCGCCGTCTGGCGGTTTTCCTTAGGGCGGGCGAGGTCGATTTCTTGGTGGGCTACATTGAGATCGCCGCAGAAAATGACGGGTTTGGAGAGGGCGAGGCGGTTCAGGTGGGTGCGGAACGCGGCGTCCCACTCCAGCCGGTAAGGCAGGCGGCGCAGGCCGTCCTGGGCGTTGACCGTATAGACGTTGACGAGGTGGAAGTCCGGGAACTCAAGGGTGATCACGCGGCCTTCGCGGTCATGGTCGCAGATCCCGAAGCCGTGCGTCACCGCCAGTGGCGCTTCTTTGGTGAAGATCGCGGTGCCGGAGTAGCCCGGTTTTTCCGCCGAGTTCCAGAACGACTTGTAAGCGCCGAACTCAAGCGGCAGCTCCACCTGTTCCTCACGCGCCTTCGTTTCCTGCAGGCAGAGGATGTCGGGGTTTTCGGACGAGATGAAATTCGGCAAACCCTTGCCAAGCGTGGCGCGGATGCCGTTAACGTTCCAAGAGATCAGTTTCATAAAATTCAATATTCAAATTTCAAGTTTCAAGGAAGAGCTTACTTCCGCTCGCGCGACCAGCATGGGAGCCCGGCGTGCGATTGCCCAATCTGAAAACAACGGATCATGACAGGAAGTGGGAAATCGCCAATTTCCCACTTGCTTTTTTTCGGTTCACTGGCAGGTATGGGCTATGAGAACCACAGTCACCCTGCGACCGGATACGAAAGGACGCGTTGCCTTGGGCAAGTTGGCTCTAGGAGTCAGTAGCTTCCATGCAACAACGGACGACAAAGGGCGCATCATTTTGGAGCCATACACGGAAATACCCGCGAGTGAGAAGTGGCTGTTCGACAACAAGCCTGCCTTGGCTGCTGTCAAGAAGGGCTTAAGCCAGGCCGCCGCAGGCCGCATCAAATCGCTTGGCAGCTTCGCCCGTTTCGCCAACGACGAAATCGACTGATCCGTGACCTACGAACTCTTTTTTACGGATCAGGCGGTTGCGGATCTCGACACGCTGGAAGCGGATGCGGGTCTGGCGAAGCGGCTGAAGGCTGTGAGAAAATCACTGGCAATGCTAGAAACCAACCCCCGTCATCCCGGGCTGAACACACACAAATTTAACTCGCTCAGGGGGCCGGGAGACGTGGAGGTTTTTGAAGCCTACGCGGAAAACAAAACCCCCGCCGCGTGGCGGATTTTCTGGTATTACGGCCCGGACAGGAAGCAAATCACGATCCTCACCATCACACCGCATCCCTGATTGCGCGGGGGCAGGGCAGGATGTGAGCCTCCGTCGGCTCACAAGATCAGCATGCAATCGCCGTAGGAATAGAAGCGGTATCTCTCCGCGACGGCTTGGCGGTAGGCTTCGAGGACAAGCTCGCGGCCGGCGAAAGCGGAGACAAGCATGATAAGGGTGGATTGCGGGAGGTGGAAATTGGTAAGCAACGCGTCCACCGCCTGGAAGTGGTAGGGTGGGTGGAGGAAGATGTCGGTCGCGCCGGAGAGCGCGGCGTCCGGAGCGATGCGTTGCCCGCCGCCCGCCAAGGACTCCAGCACGCGCGTCACGGTCGTGCCGACGGCGAACGCGCGCCCAGCGGTATTGATGCGAGACGCCGCCTCCGGAGTAACGGAATATTTTTCCGAGTGCATGATGTGCTCGCCGATGTGATCCACGGAAACCGGTCGGAAAGTGCCGACGCCTACATGCAGGGTGATGAAATCGTGGTCGATGCGGGAGAGGATTTCCGGCGTGAAATGCAGGCCGGCGGTCGGCGCGGCGATGGCTCCCTCCTCTTTCGCGAAGACCGTCTGGTAGCGCTCCTTGTCGGAATCCTCGTCCTCGCGCCCCATGTAATGCGGCAGCGCGAGGTGGCCGAGGGCGTCGAGATCGGGCGCGGACTCCCATTGGATGATGCGGTCGCCGTTCTTCAGCACTTCCACTACGTTTCCCGTAATTCCGCCGACGGCGACGCTGCGCCCGACCTTCATCCGCTTGCCGGGCTTGGCGAGGCAGCGCCAGAGGGTGGGGGAGGGTCGGTCGAGGCAGAGGAGTTCGGTGCGCCCGTCGTCGGAAAACAAGCGGGCGGGGATCACGCGGGTGTTGTTGAGGACGAGTAGGTCGCGGGGCTTCATGTGATCCGCGAAATCGGCGAAGCGGCCGTGCGTGATGCTGCCATCCTTGCGGTCGATCACCAGCATCCGGGAGGCGGCACGATTCGGCAAAGGCCGCGAGGCGATCAGCTCGGGCGGGAGGTGGTAATCGTAATCTTTGGTGAGGAGGGACATCTGTTAGGGCGATGGAGGGGGGAAATCAACCACAGATGGACGCAGATACACGCAGATGGAAGAGAAGAAGGATACTCATAAGTTCTTTTCCATTAACGTCCATCTGCTTCCATCTGCGGTTCATTCATCTTCATGTTGTGTTCGAGGGCGCGTGCGGCAGCGGGTTCGCCGGATACGCGGAAGAGGGTGCGGGTGAGGTTCGGGCCGCAGCGTTCGGTGGCGATGAGGATGCGGTTTCCGTCCTTTTCTAGATCCCATGCGGACGTTTCCCCGGCGGGGTTCCAGCCTTTTGCAAGAAGGGTTTGGAGGTAATGGTTGCGGAATTTCGTTTCATCGCCGGGGATGCCGAATTCGTGGGTTGTTCCGAGTTCCGTGAAGTCGGGCTTCTGGAACTGCGGCATGATCCAGCGGCTTCTTGCCCAGCGGCGTGCGGCGGGCTGGAGGATTTCCAGGAGTCGTAGCAGGAACTCGGCGCGCGGCGTGCGGAACGCGGAATCGATGGGGCGCAGCGGCAACATGCGGTTCACGATGGACTGGTATCCCGCCTGTCCCATGGCTCCGTGATAGATGATGGAGCCGCCGCCGACACGCACGGCACCGCCGCCATAGACGAAGCCCTGCCAGCGCGCCTCGCCGTTATTCCCGAAGCGCTCCGGGTGCTTGGCTTGCAATAGCTTCTCCGCTTTTCCGTAGCCTAGCTGCTGTTTCAGGAATGTGACGATGGAAGGCCTGCGCCAATGCCAGACGAACGCGCCCGGCAAGAAGGCGAGGCGATGCCCCTTGTCGCTGAGCCGCCAGCAGAAATCGACGTCGTCGCCTGCGGTTCGGAACAGGGGATCGAAACCGCCGACCGCATGGAAGACCTCGCGGCGGACGGCGATGTTGCAGCCGGGGAGATGTTCGGCGCGGGTGTCGTCGAGAAGGACGTGGCTGGGCGCGCCCGGCGCGGCGCGGATCACTGACTCGCGTTCGCTGCGGGCGGGCGGCGGCAGGTTTGGGCCACCGGCGGCGGAGATCGCCGGATCGTGGAAGGCGCGGTCGAGGCGGACGAGCCATTCGTGGTCGGGTTCGCAATCGTCGTCGGTGAAGGCGAGGATCTGTCCGTTGGCCGCATCTGCGCCGACGTTCCGTGCGGCGCTGAGGCCGGAGGGTGGAATGGAGATGAGGCGGACATCGGGGAATTTCGCGGCGACCAGCGCGGCGGTGCCGTCGGTCGAGCCATCATCGACGACGATGGTCTCGAAAGGCTGTCCGTCCATCCGCGCGATGGCCGCGAGGCATGAGGCGATGCGTTTGCCGCCGTTGCGGGTGCAGACGATTACGGAAAAGGTGTGGGCTGGCGGCGGCGGGGGATTGGCCTTGAAACTACTACAAACCTCGTAGGATGGCTTTTCGCTCCCGTCGCGGTCGGTGAGGCCGAAATCCCAGTCGAGGATTTCACGCCCGTTGTTGAGCCAGAGATCACACCACGCATAGGCCGTGAAGCCGGCGGTTTCCTCGCGATGGGAGATTTCCAAGGCCCAGCCGAGCGTTTCCGCCTGTTTTTCCGGGGTGTTCCGGGCGGAGTCCATGCCGAACTCGGACACCACGAGCGGGCGGTCTCCGGCGATGTTCTGCAGGCGGCGCAGGTAGGCGGCGTAGGCTTCCTTTTCTTCCAGGTAGATATTGAAGGCGGAGAAATCGGCGTTGCCGGGCTCTAGGTATTCGGTGGAGGGGTAGTTCGCGTAGGCGAAAAGGAGATAGGGCGCGATTCTCTTGCCGAGATCGATGAGACCCTCGACCGCCTCGCGCACGGCGGCGGGCCCCATCCATCGGACGAGATCGGCCGGAATTTCATTGCCGACATAGACCCCGGCGAGCGCGGGGTGCGCGGCGTGTTTCCCCAACCACTCCGCGAGATGGATGCGCGCGGAGGAGAAGATGGATGGTTTGGAGAGGAAATCCTCGTAATGGTTCCAGCGCAGCCCTGCGAACACCATCAAGCCTGCGCGATGCGCTTCATCGAGAAGAGATGAAGCGGGCATTTCGAACATGCGTATCGTGTCGAATCCCGCAGCGCGAATTTTCGCGAAATCATCGGAAAGAGGAAACGCCTTTTCCGGTGGGAAGGGGCCGTAGGTGACGGCCTTCATCCAAAACCGCTTTCCGGACCGGCGGAAAAATTTCCCGTCGGTTTCGAGGCAAGGTTGGTGCGGTGCCGCCACGTGCGGAGACTAGATGGAAGCCGCGCCGGGATGGAACGGAAATCGGCGAGCGATCACGCCAATGCGGGTTCCCGGTCCGGCAGGATGGGGGCGAGGGGGGAGAGGCCGAGTTTGGCGAGCAAGACCTGGTCTTTCTCTACGGAGGGGTTTTTGGCGGTGAGGAGCTTGTCGCCGTAGAAGATCGAGTTCGCGCCGGCGAAGAAGCAGAGCGCCTGCGCCTCGTCGGAAAGGCGGGTGCGGCCGGCGGAGAGGCGGACTTTCGCATTGGGGATCGCGATGCGGGTGACGGCGATCATGCGGACGATATCGAAGGTATCGATCTGCGGGTTTTCCGCCAGCGGCGTGCCGGGCATGGGCATGAGGGAGTTGATCGGCACGGACTCCGGCTGGGGATCGAAGTTCGAGATGACCTCGAACATGCGGAGGCGGTCGGTGATCGTTTCCCCGAGGCCGAGGATGCCGCCGCAGCAGACGGACATGCCGGCGTCCTGTACGTTCTGGATGGTGCGCAGGCGATCCTCGTAGGTGTGGGTGGTGACGATGTTGGGGTAGTGCTCGGGGGAGGTGTCGAGGTTGTGGTTGTAGGCGGTGACGCCCGCTTCTTTGAGCCGCTTCGCTTCCTCGGGGCCGAGTTCTCCGAGGGTGACGCAGACCTCCATGCCGAGTTTGGAAACGTCCTGGATGATGTCGATGACTTGCTCAAAACGTTGCGTGCCGCCGCGCACGCCGCGCCAAGCCGCGCCCATGCAGAAGCGGGTGGAGCCGGTCTCGGCGGCGACCTTGGCGCGCTCGAGGATGTCGCATTTCGCCATCAGGCGCTCGGACTCCACGCCGGATTTGTAGCGGGCGGATTGGGCGCAGTAGGAGCAATCCTCGGAGCAGCCGCCGGTCTTGATGGAGAGCAGGGTGCAGAGTTGGACTTCGGGTTCGGCCCAGTTTTCCTCATGCACCGCGCGGGATTTTTGGATGAGTTCGAAAAACGGGAGGGAGTGAAGGTTTTGGAGTTCGGAGAGGGTCATGGAAACAAATTTCAAATTTCAAATTTCAAACCTCAAGCAAGAGGTAAGGTAAAAGAATCAGCGCACCCATCCGCCGAAGCCTTTGGGCATTTCGCCGTGGCCGACCATGGTGTAGAGGGTTTTGCCGTTCGCGCCCTCGAGCGGGATGCCCATGTGGCGTTTCCATGCGGCGGACATGGATTGGCCGGTGTGGCAGCCCCAGGATTTGCAGTAGGCGTTGGGGGCGAAGATCGATGATTTCAGGCGCGGGATATCGCGCTCGTGGAGCCATGAGGTGGAAACGGCCATGATGTCGCTGCCATAGTCGAACATGAATGCGTATTTGTTGGAGTGGCCGAAGTAGTCGTAGGTGAGCACGGAGCGGCGTGGGCGGGCGTTGATTTTGTTGATGTAGTCGCCGGTGGTGGTGAACCAGATCAGGGTTGCGCGGCGTTTCGTCGCCTGCTCGGTGATCCATGTGGTGTAGGGCTTGCCGTCCTCGCGACCGCGCGCCTCGTATCCGGGGCGGTGCACGAGCCACACCAGCGGCGCGTCCTTTCCGTAGGCGAGGCGGATCTCCGCCATGCGCAGTGTGGAGGCGCGGACGAAATTGGCCCACCAGCGGTCGTGACGGTCGTCCTCTACGCGCAGGTCTTCCCATTGCCGCAGGGCAGGGCCGCCGCAGACGATCACGTGTTCGGCGCGGCTGGCCTGGATCAGCAGGAAAAGGCAGGCGAGCAGGGCTTTGAGCGGGCGAAGCATGGCGGAAAGTATCGCTTGAGGCGGCGGGGGGTCAATCGGGAAGCGCCGGGAGGCTTCGGTGGCGTTCTAACGGTTCGTGTCGAAACGGAGCACGCGTTCCCCTTCGCGGTAATAGTTGAGGCGGTCGCGCGCCTGGACTTCGAGATACACGGGATCCTCACGCAGCGCCTGGAGTTCGATGCGCTTGTGATCCTTGCGGGCGAGTGTTTCCGCCTCGCGTTCCCGGGTGGCGTTGAGCTTGGCCTGCAGTTTCTCATATTCCTTTTTCTGCGGGACCGCGAAGGCCGTGATCATGAGGCCGAAGGCGACGGCCATGCAGACATAGAGCATGCGGTTGACCGCCTGAACGAGGCGGATTCTGGTCTCGATGCGTGCGAGTTGCTTGGCTGTGAAACGCTTTTTCGACATCCCTTGGGCGGATTAAACACCCGTTGAGGCTGTATTGTCAAGGAAGCCGAATCAATCGGGTTGCGATTTTTTCCGGGAAAATCCTGTATTTTCCTGAGGAAAATCTCACAGTGGAGTCATGGAACTCGCGGAAACCTCAGGAGAGTTGTTGAACGAAAGCGGGCCTACCGTTTCCAACGGGCCGAGGGTTGAGATGGCGACCTTGGATGATCTGCCCGCGCTAACCGAGTTGGTGATGGATTTGTTCTCAACCTCCGGTGATTTCCGGCCGAACCGTGAGGCGCAGGAAAGGGGGTTGCGTTTGATCCTTGAGCAGCCGAGCCGGGGACGAATCGCGGTGGTGCGCAACGATGACCGGATCTTCGGGATGGTGAACATGCTTTTCACGATCTCCACCGCGCGCGGCGGCTTCGTGATCTTGATGGAGGACGTGGTGATCCATCCCCACCACCGCGGCCAGGGTTACGGCACAATGCTTGTGGATCACGTGGTCGAATTCGCGAAGCAAAAGCGCTTTCTCCGCATTACGTTGCTGACCGACAAAATCAGCGCGGAGAGCCAGGAGTTTTTCCGCAAGCAGGGGTTCGAGTATTCGAACATGATCCCGATGCGGCGTCTGATCGAGTGAGCCTGCGGGTCACTCGAAGCAGCGATCCAGCACGGGCTGGAGTGCTTCGCCGATGGCGGTTCCCTCGGTCACGAAGCGGAGGGATTTCGCAGCCGTGGGGATGTGCTGGCGGTACCATTGGTCGCTGCGGTTCTCGAGGATGTTACCGAAAGCGCCGAGCGCCTGCATGAGGCGTTGGGCGGCGCATTGGTGGAAAAGGGTTCTCTCGGGGCGCTCGTCGGAAATTTCCTCCCAGAGATCCAACAGGGCATCCCGCTCATCCTCGGAGTGATCCATGTAGGGATCGAAAACGAGGGATGCGAGATCGTATTCTTGACGGCCGCGGCGCAGGCCTTGGAAGTCGATCATATAGAGTTTCCCATCCTTGATCAGAAGGTTCTGGGATTGGAAATCCCGGTGGACGAGGTGCTTGTGGGTCGCCCCCAGCGCCTCCGCCAGCTCCACGAACGCCTCATCCTGTTCCAGCGGGACGGGACTCATTTTCAGGAAATCCTCTACGAAATGGTCGAAGAAATACCGCTGCTCCCAGCGGTAGAGCGCGGCGTCGAAGGGCGGCATGAGTTCGAAATCCTTCGGCACTTTCGCGTAAAAAAGGCGGTCGATCTGTTGGAGCGCGGACTTGTAGAAAGGCAGACGTTTCTTGAACGGTTTGTCCTTCAAGGAGAGGAGATCCGTATCGCCGAGATCCTCGACGAGCGCGACATTATGCTGGGATCGGTCGTAGAGGATTTTCGGAACATTGAAGCGGGATTTTATGAGAAGCTCGGCGACTGGCACGAACTGGGCGTTATCCTCCCGCTCGTCCGTCCAGTGGATGCCGATGAAATCGTCGTGCACGGGGGTCTTCACCCGCACGATGGTGCGGCCCGATGCTCCGCGCTTGATGGGAACCATGGTGATTGGCGTGGTGGGATCGACTTCAAGATATTGGCGGGCGGTGGAGAGGATGGCTTCTGTGGACATGGGCGGCGCTGTCTTAGCATGGTTTCGCCTTCGCGCCAGATAGATCGAGGGAAATTTCTCGGGTATGATCGGTTTCGGATAGCGTTGGAAATCCACCGGCAGATGGGTTCTCTGCACGATGTGGATATTTCATATCCCGCGTCCATCAGTTGCGGCAGGATGCATACATTTTCCGCCGCTGATTTGCGAAAGTGCGTTTACAGTTCGCCCTCGATCAGATCTTCCAGCGTCTGGCGCTTGCGGATCAGGGTCGCATCGCTGCCCTCGACGAGGATCTCGGCGGGGAAGGGGCGGGAGTTGTAGTTGGATGCCATGACGAAGCCGTAGGCACCGGCCGACATGAGCGCGACCGCGTTGCCCGGCTCGAAATCGGGTGGGAGGATTCGCCGGCCAGGACAGGCAATGTCCGTGCATGAGAGTCAGCGGTTGGATGGGACGGTCTGAGGTTTGTAGTCTTTTCCCGACCAGCTATCGAGTACCGAGCGTTGCCATGCTTCCAGGGCGGTTCGCATCTCGGAGGCCTGATCCGGTAGTGATGCGGAAAGATCCTTCGACTCCATCGGATCGTCTGCCAAGTTGTAGAGTTCGATGACCGCTTGCTGGTCGGCTTTCTGGATGCGGTGCAATTTCCATGGCCAGTCGTTCCACGCCGCATGGCCACGCAACGCATCCGCGCCGAAGTTAGGGAAATTCCTCACGTTTTTCAGAAGCCGGCCAGGAAAAGGAGTCGGCTTGCCCGCCTGCTGGGCCTCCATCAGCTTTCGTATGATAGCGTCGCTATGGGTCGATTGGCCTGCCGTGTGTCCATGCCAGAAGCCCATTGGAGGTCGTTGCGTCCGGGTACGGGCGATAACCGGCGCGAGGTCGATGCCATCCAGCGGCGGTTGGTCGTTCACATTGGCTCCTGCGATGGCGAGCAGGGTCGGGTAGAGGTCCGATGTGAAGGCGGGCGTCTCGATCACCTGATGGTTGAATTTCGTCGGCCATTCGAGGATGGCGGGAACACGCAGCCCACCCTCGTAGATGCTGCCTTTTTGGGCGCGGCCGCCGGAAGAACTGTGTACGAGCCCCCCGTTGTCGCTGCAATAGAACAACAGAGTGTTGTCCGCGATCCGTAGTTCCCGCAGGCGCTTCCGCAGGCGCCCGACCTGCTGATCCAACAAGGTGATTTCACGGAAATATCCGGCGTTCTGCGGGTCGTCGCTCTCATACAAATCATCAGCGTCAGCGATGGACGGCAGTTCTTCGTGCGGATCGTGGGGCGAGGGAAACCATGTGACCACGAACATCGGGCTGTCTCCGTCGAAATGCTCGTCGAGAAAGCGGATCGCCTCGTCCATCGTGACCACGCTTCCGCTCCCCGTTGATTGCTCATACCGGCCGTTGCGGCTCAAATACGGATCATTGTCGTAGAAATTGAGTGCCGAAAGCCACACATCGAAACCGGCGCCGCCCGGGTTGGTCGGGGTTTCCGGTTGGACGGAGCCAATGTGCCATTTCCCGAAGTGGGCGGTGACATACCCTGCGGACTTCAGCGCCTCGCCGATTGTCTTCTCATCAGGCCGCATGTAATGGCCGTGGTCGGGCACGTTGCTGCGGAAAGGGTGGCGTCCGGTCATCACGCTGGCACGGGTCGGTGAACACACCGGTGCGGCGGCGTAGAAGCGTTTGAAGACCACCCCTTTCTTCGCCATTTCATCCAGGTTCGGCGTCATCAGGAACGGGTGCCCGGTGAAGCCACAGTCGCCGTATCCTTGGTCATCGGCCATGATGAGCAGGATGTTTGGCTTGCGAACGTCGCCGGCTGCGTCACTGCTGGATGCCGGGAAACTTGTGAAAATCAAAAGAAGTAGGCAAATTACATGCGGTGGGATTTTGGGCATCATTGTTCTGTATCTTGTTTGCTTGTTTGCCGGTGCGGCGACGGATTGGATGACATGGAATGATGTGGAAATATGTATGCACCCGCGATGGTGTCATGGATGGACTATTCTACCGGACAGGGGGCGGAGCATTTTTTCGCAACATCACGCATGTCATGCGCCCTGCTCCGATAAGACCACTGGCTCTAGTGCCGGCATTTCTGTTTGGTGCCGCCCTGGCACTGCAAGCAGACACGAATTTTCAAAGCATTATGAGTAAATCCCAACTCCTCCAGAGGGTGAGCGAAGCCTACTTCGTAAACATCTGATTTTTAGTTTCTTATTCGTGTTAATTCATGTCCATTCGTGGTTTTTAGGCTAATCTGACGAAAAAACAGCGGGACAGTGGCAGACAAAAAACCGAAGTCAAGGGGGGCAAGGGATTCACTGGGAAAAGATTTCTTCGGAAACGTGAGCTGGAAAATTCATGGCCTCGTGAAGCACCCTTCCCACCTCGACGCAGCCATGTTTCACACGATAGACGAGAAAATGATGCTCCACAGGGTAGAAACGGCAGCCCGTGAAAAGATCATCCCGCGCCCGGCTGCGTGGGCGCATCGGGTCTTCCGCGATCTCTTCGATGGCCGCATCAATCTGAGCGGCATAAATATCGAGTTGATCGAGACCGTGATTCAAGACCGTGTACGTGTAAATCGCCTCCAGGTCCTCCTCGGCGAAGGGGGATAAAATGAAGGAACTCATAAGCCTCAGAGTTTCCCATCAAGAAATTGCCTGCGAACATCATCGGCAATCTGGCGGGTAGTCCTGGATGCCACCTCTCCCCTGTCGAGCTGATTGAATCCGGCCTTCACCTCAGCCTTCAGTCTGTCGTGTCCGATTCGGGCGAGAATTCGGTATTCTGCATCGGAGAGAACGACCACAGAGCGGCGGTTGTGTTTCGTGATCGAAACCGGGCTTTGCAAGGCGGCGTCGATCACCTCACCGAATTTGTTTTTTGCATCGTTGGCAGTGAAGGTAAGCATTGGTATCCTTTCGTCTATTTCAGCTATTATGGACGGAACTAGCTTTCAGGGCAAGAGATTTATCTGAATGCAGGAATTTGCTTTTGGGGTTGAGGCCGTTGAAAGAGCCGATGGTCAGACCGGCCTGCCTGTCGTAGCCTTCTTGGCCTTCGTAGCTTCAGCGAAGTAGGCGGCGAAGATTAGAGGGCGGGGAAAAGGGGGTTGTCATCGAAGCCAGTTGCTGCCTAGGAGAATGAAAAATTATGAATTCTTGGACAGACCCCTTTTGGCTCTATTCTACCGCGCCATCCTCGAAAAGGAGATGACCTCCAGCAACGACCCCCAACTCAAGTTCTGGCCCCACTGAATCAGGGTTCCTCCACTTGGGGTAGCGACAGGCAATTTTCAGAGGAATGAACCGCTGATGGACGCAGATTCACGAAGATGGAAGAGAAACCTTGTAATCGTGGAGTTAAGATCCATATTTACCAGGATGTTCACAAGATCTGCTCAAGCCCACACGGAAGAATTGCTCGATCAATTTCCAGCGATCGCGCTGCTTGGCCCTCGTCAGGTGGGTAAGACCACCATGGCTCTTGAAATCGCCGAGAAAACCGGTGCGCACTATCTGGATCTGGAGCATCCGGCGGATTTGGCCAAGCTGGCGGATCCTGCCGACTACCTTTCCCGACACCGGGACAAGCTGGTCATTCTCGACGAAATCCACCGCACCCCGGAATTGTTTCCGGTTCTGCGCAGCCTGATCGATCAGAACAAGAGACAAGGTCGGCTTACGGGGCAATTTTTGTTGCTGGGTTCCGCTTCGATCGATCTTCTCCGCCAGAGTGGCGAAAGTCTTGCAGGGCGGCTGGCTCGCGTCGAACTCACCGGGCTGACCATGGCGGAAGTCGGAGAAGACGCGATGGACGAGCTTTGGCTGCGGGGTGGGTTTCCGGACAGTTTCACCGCGTTGAACGACGTGCGCAGCAACCGCTGGCGTGAAGCTTTTATTCAGAGTTATCTTGAACGGGACATTCCCCAACTCGGCCCGCGCATCGCCTCGGAAACCCTGCGTCGCTTCTGGACGATGCTCGCCCATGAGCATGGTGGCCTGCTGAATGCAGCACAACTCGCTAGAAGCCTTGCTGTGTCCGGGAAAACCCTGGCATCCTACATCGATCTATTCGTCGATCTTTTCCTATTGCGGCGGCTCGAACCATGGCACAAGAACAGCCCGAAGCGCCTGGTGAAATCACCCCGGATCTATTTGCGTGACAGTGGTCTGCTCCATCATCTACTCGGACTCGGCGGCTTGGAAGATCTGCTTGGCTACTCCCGGATGGGAGCGAGTTGGGAGGGTTTTGTCATCGAGAACATCATCGCCAAGCTCCCGGAAGGATCCCGCGCATCTTTCTACCGCAGCGCGGCGGGTGCGGAAATCGATCTCGTCCTCGAACTGCCGGGGCACCGCAAACCATGGGCTGTGGAAGTCAAGCGCGGGCGCTCTCCCAAGCTGGAGCGTGGATTCCATCACGCCCGCGAGGACATCGACCCCGAACGCTGCCTGGTGGTCTGCGGCGCGGACGAGCCGTTCCCCATGGGAGACGGCATCGAAGCGATGGGAATACCGGGTGCGCTGCGATTATTGAGGTAGAAGTGCTTGGGAAGGGGGCGCAATACAAAACCTTTCTTGATCCCTATCAGGCAGGTGACCGCCATGTGGGCTTTGCCAGCGGTTACAACCAGCAGCACGCATGGTAGCATCCGCAAAACAAAATCCCCGCCCATGAGAGGTTACAAGTAATCACGAATCACGTGAAGACGAAGTCGGTCCGTATTCGGGGTGTGGTAGATGAAGACCAGCGTTCGGGCGGTTTTGCTGTATCTCCACTCCGAACTGAAAAACGGGGTGTATTCCTCCTTGCCGTTGCGGAAGAATATCTTGACGAAAGAGACGTTTCTCGCGCCTTTTTTCACCGATTTCTTCGGATGAATGACCTCCATGCTTCCGGGGGGCAGGTTGAATTTTTCCTCACCGAGGAAGCCGCCGATTTTCACCCGCGAGGCGTTCATGAAGAGGTATCCGCCACCGCCGAAGCCCGCGGTTCCGTTGACAAGTGGAATCAGTTCCAAGCCATCCGAGTCAGCACTACCCTTGCGCAGAACCAATATCAGCTGCTTGGCCGCACCAAGCGACTTGGCCTGGCCATAGGTTTCAAAAACCGGTTCCCCTTCCTCGTTCACCGTGGATTTACCCAATGCCCATACCGCCATCGGCTTGACTTCATATACCTCCGAAAGGTTGCTGGTGGGCAGATTGACTTCCATCACCTCGGTTTCCCCGATCCTCAATTCGACGGTCTTTGGTTCCGGCAAACTAGGGAAGGACACAAACTGCAACTGGACAGTCGCCTCGTTCTGCGCGCGCGCCGGGGCGAGGAGGCACAGGAGAAGTGCAAGAATGCCGGTGATGACCGGAGCCGATGTCTTGGGTTGGGGCGATAATGGTTTATTCATGGGATTGGTTGTTAGATTTCATCGGGGTTCAGCCAGCGAAAAGAGGTCACCTGAATCCGCCGTCCAAACAGCTTGTTCGCATCCGAAGCCAGCTCACTTTGCCTGACTTCGTTGTCATCGGTCGGATCCGCGTAGTCGGGAGTCCTCTGGACGGTAGCTTCGCACCATGCGCGTGCCACCACATTGCCGCTTTTATCCAGTGAGTCACCGTAAGCCCTGATGACAAACGTGTCACCACGTGGTGCCAATTGGGAGGCGAAGTTACGAAGAATGTCGGCCTGATCGATGTATGGAGCGCTGCCGTAGGCGATAGGGCCCTCGGCTGCCTCGGGAAACGCAAAACTTCCCGTCTGGACGCCCGTTTCGTTATCCAAAATGCGGTCGGATTCGCGGAATGCTTTGTTGATGGAAACCGCCGGATCGTCCAGAGCGGCCTGTAGCGCGCCTTTGAGGGCTAGCTCTTTGTCGCCATCAAGGCGCCGGTTCACGAATTCGGACAGCGATAGGAACGGGCCGCGCCGCTTGACTTGCCTGACGATGGCGGCGGCGAGTTCATCGATCTCTGTGTCGGACAGCTCGCGCCAGCTCTTCCACGCATCAGGATTATTGGGATTGTCCATGACGCTGCCATCAACCGGAGCACCGCTAGGCAGGGAGCCGAATCCAACGGGTGTCCCTTCCGGAGTCACCTCGGTGGGAGTGGCGGCCTTGTTCTCGAGATACTGGACAGGCTTGCCCCGCAAGCTGGACAGCAGAACCCTCCATGCGTTCTCGGATGTGGAATTGATATTGAAAGCCCCATGAACCATCAGATGGCGGGCGATTTTGTCGGCGAGCCCGTCCGTGAAATCGTCTTTCTCCGTGAACAGGCTTTGGAGTTCGTCCCGGTCGAGTCCTGGCATGTGAGGCAACATACGTTGGTTCGGAAGAGGTTTGCCCTCGAAGAAAAACCGCTCGGCCACCTCCTTGGAAGTCAGATTTCCGCCATACAGCGGGGTGGATGAGGGTTTGGGTATGATCGAGGAAAAGAAGAACTCATCCCACAACGCCTTGTTCGCCAGATAGGAGTGATCGGCGAAGATCCGTTCCTCCCCGCCCTTATCGTTGTCGAAGGTGCGCTGAACGACCTTGAAGGCTTGGTCAGGAGCAAGGTTCGGGTGAGCATAGGAGTTTCCGATGGCCTGCATCACGGTGGGATACATCCCGCCCATCCCCGTTGCTGTCGTGCGCCGATAGCTGTCACCCGATGGAGCCGGATCGCGGTTTTCGGGATAACTCCCTGAAAAGATTCCCCTCAGCCACAGGAAACTTTGGAAAAACTCGTCCGCTTCACCCGCAAAAGGCCGGTTTGCGAGGCTGAAACCTCCGAGCTGGGCATGGCTGAGAGCCGCGATGGAGATCGGTGGCACCACGGGAATCTCCTGTTGTACGACGTGGGTGGTTCCCAACTCGGCGGTATATCCTCCCCCGTAGAAAGTGCGACCCGTGCCGGGATCGACCTGGATGGCTTCCTCGACGGAATTGATCCGCTCCACCGACCAGTCCCAGCCATAGTTATAAAGATCCTCGGGGTTAGCATCGTCAATGAAAGGTGGGGCGATGATGCCCGAGTGAAGGAAGGGCCTTGTGGAAGCCACGGTGCGTCCGGCGCCGTATCCGCCGGCGCTGCTTGCATGGGCTTCGCAGGCTGCGCGCAGGGTGAACATGGCGAGCGGGACAACCTCTCCCCGGCTGGCGGCATTCAGGATGCTTTGGACGGATATCCCTTCCGATGTCCCCAAAAGAGGACTGCCTGGATCTGGAAATCCTCGGCTTATCATCTTCCGATTGAATGCGATATTGTTCGCGCTATTGCTGAAGCGTAAGTCCCCTCCAAAACGGCTTAAAAAATGGTAGTGACGAATGTGATCGGACCGGGTGCTACCCGGAGTTCCTTTGTCGGTGATCGGGCTGAAATTGTTGAAGTCGATCATGGAAAACTGGAAGCCGCCGCCGCCCACTTCGTTTCCAAGCGCGCTGTTTGCCCCTGCTTTGCCGGTGTTTTCGGCATTGATATGGCAATAGATGGTATCACTTGCTCCGATGCCCGCAAAAGTCGGAGCCGTGTAAGCACCCGTGTTAATCAGGTAGGCGAAGACTCTTCCGTTGAGTTTGCGCGGGTTACGTTCCGTCTTATCTCCACCATCTCCCGGCGCGGCTACCCATGCGGCATGCGTAAAACCCAAACGGATTATAATCGTTCACTGCATCGTGCAGAAAGCGACCGAAGCTCGAGCTGTTGATTTGGCTCTCATCGAGGAGATTGTAGATTTGAGGTGTGTCGGGAATCGTGAAAACCTTGGCCTCGCCCGGTTCGAAAACCACGGCTTCATCCTTGCCAATACGAAGATTCAAAATTCTTGCGGCAATCTGCATCATTGTTTGCCATGTCCAGTTCTGCTGGAATTGTCCCGACATCATGTAATTGAAATTGATGGCACCATCCATCTGGTCCAAGCCATCTCCCCTCACCACGCGCCATCTGAAATTGACGGGCGGACAGCCCATCGAGAAAACTTGGGATCTGTTTTCGCTGCCGCCCATCACCAACGGTACGCTGTTAGGGTTCCAAAGCGTGATCACGGGCATGACTCCTGGGATGAGAAGATGTGTGTCCTTTTCGTTATGTTCTTCACTACTTTTCGTATTGAGCAGGTTCGGATCTAGAGGGACAACGGTAACCGCCAGAACGTATTGGATCCGGATAGGGATCGGGTTGCGGTAAAGGGTGGTGTATTCGCGGACGGTCTTCTCCCTGTCGTTCGGGCTGCCGAAATCCGGGGTTTCCACCTGGATCGCGCCCGTGAGCGCGGAAGAGCCGAATTTGATCCCACCCTTGCGGCCCATGGCACCGCTAGGATCATCCTGATGGAGCTGGTAATAGGCGCTGAGATCCTGGATTGGAACACGCTCCTCCGCACCTGTGGAAAATTGATAGAGCATGTATTCGTCGCCTGTGTCGGAAATGTCTATATCCTGCTCCAACAGGATGCTGAGGTCTCGCTTGAGTCCGCCCTCCCGGACATCCGCCAGGACACCCAGGCTCCCTAAGGTGATATCGTGAAAGTTCCGCTGCGCCGGGTTTTCCGCGTTATCCGGCAGATCAAGGGATCTGAGGGTGTGCGTTTTGCTGAAATCGGTGTGGCTCACATTCTCAAGTCCATCCGCCCTGTTGGAACCCGTCGATCCGGGTGACTGATGGCGGAAGATCCGGTCCGCGGCGGTGAGCGCGCTTCCCTCGAATGGGTCAGCTGCGATGGTGGCCTTCACGCTTTCGTCGCCGGCCCACCAGCCATAGCGGCCGGTACGCGCACCGGACAATGAACGGATATCAACAAGCGAAGCGGCAACCTGGTCTTTTTCCTCCGCGACGCTGTTGGAGCCGACCAGTGTGACGGAGGAATCCTGACCGGTCGGATTCGTGTTTGGAACCAGGGGAAAACCGCGTGCCGATTCTATCCGGTTCTGCTGATCCTCCGGCAGGGAAACCAACCACGAACGGAAGTGCCCCTGTTTGTGGGCGCTGTAGTTCGGATGCATGCCATTTCCCGAGTCATCGAGGGTGGAGTGATGGCTGGGTTCGTCGCCGCCGGCGACACCTGGGTCGTTGGCCTTCCATGAATCCCATACGCCTGTCCAGTGAGGGTGCGCCACGTCCGACGATGCCACTTTGTCAGTATCCGAGAGGATGGATGCGTTGGCCGTGATGCGCTGGTCGGGGCCCGCATGCTTCTGCAGTTCGCCGAGTGCGACCATCAGCGCCATCCGGGCGTTGGCGCGGGCCTCGGCCATGGCGGCGGAATTTCCGGTAGTGCGAAGGCTGATCGACGACAGGGTAAGCAGTCCCAAGGCAAGGATGGACAACAGAACCATCAGTACCAGCGTAACCACTAGACTGAAACCGGGCTTGTCCGGGGGAAATCCATGACACTGGCCCGGCATCGTGCCAACAAACGCTCCATGTTTCATTTTTTCTTGTCGCATGCTAATCTTCCTCGGGTTTTTGGATGTGCATTGACTAAGTAATTACTTGATTTCGAACACACAATTGAAATCTGATCACCGCTCCAGTCCGATCATCTGATGGTTATTCCAATCATTCAAAAGCATCCACGGCGAACTGGGAAGAAACGAACCGCTTGACAACCAGTCCTTTTTAATGAGAGTTTTCGCGATGAGCCGATTTCGTGTTTTAACCGCATCCGAGCAGGTTGCCGAGCACCTCCGCGAACAGCTTGCGAGGGGCATCTGGACGGGGACGATGCCGGGCGGGGAGCGGCTCTCCCGGGATCTCGGGGTCGGGCGGATGACCGTCGAGGCCGCGCTGATCCTGCTGGAAAACGAAGGGCTTCTTGTTCCGCAAGGCGTGGGCAGAAAGCGGTTGATCCACATGCCGAAGCGCATCGCAGCACCCAGTCTGCGGGTCAAGATCCTGCTTTACGCGCCGGAGGACTCGAAGATCTATTACAACGTGGATATGCAGCACCGCCTTCTGAACGCGGGGCACCATGCCAGCTTCGCGTCCAAAACATTGGTCGAACTGGGCATGGACAAGGGCAGGCTCGCGCGATTTGTCGAGAATTCTCCGGCCGATGCATGGGTGGTTTCATCGGGATCCCGCGAAGTGTTGGAGTGGTTTGCGGATCACCACCTGCCGACTTTCGCCCTTGCGGGGCGTCGGCGTAACGTCCGGATCGCGAGCACCGGCCCGGACAAGGAGCCCGCTCTCAAAACCTTGATTCAGCGACTGGTCGGGCTTGGTCACCGGCGCATCGTCATGCTGGCGCGGGAGGTGCGCCGGAAACCCGTGCGGGGAAGCTTCGAACAGGCTTTCCTCGATGTACTCGATGAGCATGGAATCCAGCACGGCGACTACAATATGCCGAGTTGGGTGGAGGACGCCGATGGGCTGCGGGAGACGCTCGACAGCCTGTTCCGGCACACCCCTCCCACCGCCCTGATCATCGGTGAATCATCGACTTTCATGGCAGTCCAACAGCATCTCGGCCAGCGGGGAATTTACGCGCCGCGTGACGTGTCACTGGTCTGCGATGACCCTGATCCGATGTTCGCATGGTGTCGGCCGACGGTCGCCCACATCCACTGGGATGGCGGTCCCGTTGCAAGGCGGGTCGTGCGTTGGGCTGACAATGTCGCACGGGGCAAGGACGACCGTTGCAGGAGCTTCATCAACGCCAGGCTTATCGAGGGCGGAACCATCGGCCCTGCACCGCAGAAGGGGTGACCGCATGCGCTGGCTGAGCGGATGTGTGTAATGCCGGACAGATCCCTTGTCCTTACAACTCGCCCTCGATCAGATCTTCCAGCGTCTGGCGCTTGCGGATCAGGGTCGCATCGCTGCCCTCGACGAGGATCTCGGCGGGGAAGGGGCGGGAGTTGTAGTTGGATGCCATGACGAAGCCGTAGGCACCGGCCGACATGAGCGCGACGGCGTCGCCGGGTTGGAAATCGGGGATGGGCCTGTCCTGGCAGAAAAAGTCGCCGCTTTCGCAGATCGGGCCGACTACATCGACCTTGGTGAGTTCGGCGGAGATCGGCTCGGTGAGCGGGACGATCTCGTGGTGTCCTTCGTAGAGAGCGGGGCGGATCAGGTCGTTCATGCCCGCATCGACGATCTTGAAGGTCTTCGCGGAACCCTTTTTCTCGTAGAGGCAGCGGGTGACGAGCACACCGGCGTTGCCGACGATGTAGCGGCCGGGCTCAAGGAGGATTTTGAGGCCGAGATCCTTGATGCGGGGGACGAGTTCTTGGCCGTATTTCTCGATAGTGAGCGGGCGCTCTGATTCGTCCTTGGAAGACCACCAATCGGGCGTGCCGGAGCTCAGGGAATCCTGATAGACGATGCCGATGCCGCCGCCGATGGACCAGAACTCGATGCCGTGTTTCTCCTTGAGGGCGGTCACCATCGGGATGACCTTTTCCACCGCCTCGATGAACGGGTCGATGGAGGTGAGCTGCGAGCCGATGTGCATCTGCAGGCCGCGGAGGCGGATATTCGGCAGTTCCGCGGCGGCGCGTTCGTAGAGAGAGGGAATGGCGGTGAAATCGACGCCGAACTTGTTCTCGCTCTTGCCGGTGGAGATGTATTTGTGAGTCTTCGCGTCCACGTTGGGGTTCACGCGGACGGCGGCGGGGGCGATTTTTCCGAGTTCACCGGCGACCTCGTTGAGATAGCGAAGTTCCTCCTCGCTCTCGACGTTGAACGAGTAGATGCCCTGTTCGAGTGCGTAGATGATTTCCTCACGGGTCTTGCCGACACCGGCGAAGGTGCAGTGGGCGGGATCGCCGCCGGCTTTGATGACCCGGAAAAGCTCCCCGCCCGAGACGATGTCGAAGCCCGCGCCCTTGGTGGCGAGCAGGCGGAGGACGGAGAGGTTGGAGTTCGCCTTGACCGCGTAGGCGACTTCGTGATCGACGCCCGCCATCGCCTTGTCGAGGCGGGTGAAATGGTCGGTGATCGTCCCCGCCGAATAAACGTAGAGGGGAGTGCCGTGTTCGGCAGCGAGGGATTTCAGGGAAACGTCTTCGCAGAACAGCTCGCCGTTCCTGTAGGAAAAGCCGTGCATGGCCGCCTTACTTGACGAGACCCGCTTTTTTCAGCGTGACGAAGGCACCGTTCTTGTTGATGGTCTTCAACGCGCGGCAGCTCAGCTTAATGCGCATGAACTTGTTCAGCTCGGGCACCCAGATGCGCTTGGTCTGGAGGTTCGGGGAAACGGTGCGTTTCACCACCTTGGTGACGTGACGACCGATACCGCCCTTTTTCTTGGCCAAGCCGGAGCGATGGATTCTGCCGCCGGAGCGGACGCGGGTTCCTCTGATACTGCAAATACGTGCCATAATGAAAGTTGGTTAGCGGGGGGCGGAGAATGCCTCGGCAATTCAAGCCGTCAAGTCGAATCCTCGCCGAAATTCAGTATTTTCAATCGTTCGAGCGGCCTTGGTAGGAGCCGTCTTCCGTTTTGACGATGATACGCTCTCCTTGGTTGATGAAAAGCGGGACGTTCACGTTGAGGCCGGTCTGCATGGTGGCCGGTTTGTAAACGTTGTTGGCGGAGTCGCCCTTCACGCCTTCGGAGGATTCCGCGACGGTCATCACCATGGTCAGCGGTAGCTCGATGCTGACGACGAGGCCGTCCGCGATGAGGAGGGTGTAAGCCTGCCCCTCGATGAGGTAGTTTTTTACGCCTTCGATGAGATCCGCGTAAACGACCATGTCGTCGTAGGTCTCCGGGTGGAGGAAATGGTAGCCCTCGGTGTCCTTGTAGGAATATTCGTGGGCGATCTTCTCAAGATGCACGCCTTCCAGCGAGTCGTTGGAGGTGAGGCGGAGATTGGAGACTTTCTTGGTAGCCACACTGCGGATCGACATCTGGACGTAGGACGCCATACGCGGAGGGGTCTTGAGCTCGTGCTCGATGACGAGGCAGACCTCGTTGTTGTGACGGACTGCATGTCCCTTGCGGAGGTTGATTACGTTGACGCTGGCCATAATGGTGGAGGCGATGGGTAGGGGCTCGGGCGCGGGTTGGCAAGGGATTTTGGAAAGCAGCGGCTCCGGGCCGAGCGCCCCGTGGATAGTCCGGGGATCCAGGCGCGTTGGCGTGCGGTTTGACATGCAGCGGAAAATCTCACTCGCCCGGGTAGAGGCCAGTGTTGGGATCTGCCCAGGCTGGTTCGTGTCCCTTCGCGTAATTGAAGAGATGGCGGTGCATGTATTCGAAGTAGGTTTCTTTCTGCTCCTTGTCGAGGCGGTGCCAGATGGCGATGTTGAGGGCACGGCAGACCTTCTGCATCATGGTGAGGGTGAGTTGGCGGCCTTTGCGGGCTTTCTGCACCTGTTTGTGGTTGAGCTGTTCGGTGGAGGTCTCGACGAGCTGGTGGTTCGTGATTTTCCATTTCTCCATGAGTTCATCGAGTGGCTGCGGGCCGTGTTCGCGCGGGACTTCCATGAGGTTTTTCTAGCGGAGCGGGTGGGGAAGTCAAAGGTGGATAATGTCACCCGCCCAGCACTCCCTCGGCGGCGCGGAGGGCGGCGAGGTTGCCTTTCACATCGTGGACGCGGTGGAGCATGATGCCTTTCATGCGGGCCAAGGCGGTGAGGACGCAAGTGACGGCGTCGCGGTCGGTGGGGAGATCGGCGCCGGTCAGCTTGGTGATGAGTGATTTGCGGGAAATGCCGAGCAGCAGGGGAAAGCCGGTGGGGGCGAGTTCGTTGATGCGGCTCAGGAGGGCGAGGTTGTGGTCGAGGTTTTTCCGAAACCGATGCCCGGATCGAAACACAGCCGGGCAGGGGATATGCCATGCGATTTCAGGACATCCAGGCGACTTTGGAAATACTCCCTGACCTCCGCGACGACATCGTTGTAGGACGGGTTTTGCTGCATGTCCGCCGGGGTGCCGCGCATGTGCATGATGACGATCCCGCAGTGCGACTTCGCGCAGACGTCGGTCATTTCAGGATCGGCGGTGAGGCCGGAGACGTCGTTGACGATATCCGCGCCCGCCTCCAGCGCGGCCCGTGCGACGGAGGCCTTCGATGTGTCGATGGAGATCAGGCCTTCCCATTCGGAGCGGAGGGATCGGATCACGGGGATGGTGCGGCGGATTTCCTCGTCGGCATCCACGGGCAGCGCGCCGGGCCGGGTGGATTCGCCGCCGATGTCGATGATCGCTGCGCGCTCCGCGATCATATCGCGTGCATGTGCCAGGGCGGCGTCGCGGGCGGCGAAATGCCCGCCGTCCGAGAACGAGTCCGGGGTCACGTTGAGGATGCCCATGATTTGGGCGCGGCGGGTGAGGTCGAGCTTGCGGCCTTGGATGTTCCAGATCATCTTGTGGTAGTAGCGTAGCCGGGAGAAAGCGATGCGTAAGCGGAAAAAACCGTTGGCATTCATCGCGAGGAGCTTCCAAACTCCGCGCATGACATGGGACGACAGATTTAGCACTCTTTTCGAGCGCGTTGCGGACGCCTACCGAAAAGGTATTTTTGATCACGAGACGGGATATTCGGCGGATGAGATCTCGTTCCTCGAAAGCATCGGATACAAAAAAAGGGAGCTTTTTGATTTCGTGGAGGATTTTGTTGACGAGGGCGAGCCATCGCCCGGCACGGCATTGCTGGTAGCGGCTGTGCGCAGGGATTATTTTCTCGTCGAACAGAAGGGGGAAGTCAGCGGCAAAGCGGTTACGAGGGATGAGCTCCCGAGCTTCGGCGAGGAACTCGACGGCATGCCTTATCTGCCGCGCATCCTTGTGAAAGCCCGCGCGAAAATCGCCGGCGAGCTCGATCCCGGTGTGATGTATGGCTGCGGAGGCGACAGGAATTTCCTAGCGAAAAACGGCGGCATCCACCCCGCCGATTTCCTCCGCCGCGTATGGGCCTCGGGTGGCGATGATTCCAAGGTGGTGGGCTGGATCAGATCGATTCAAACAACACTCCCCCAATGAAGATCATGAAGTATGCCGTATGGATCACCGCCCTTCTCGTTGCTGCCGTCCCCTTGTGAACGCCGCCGAAGGTAAACCCAACTGCGATCTTGCCGCCAATTACCAGAAGCCGCACATCGGGGGAGATGCCGATATCAGCAACCCTGGGTGAGATGGGGAAAAAACCGGAAACTCCCCGCTTTACAAGATGGGGGGGGATACCCATATTCCGCCGCCCATGATTTTCGCCGCAATTAACTGGCTCTCCATCAGCATCAACCTCCTTCTGGTTAGCTTCGTCATCGTCTGCCTGCTGATGGCTCTTCTCATCCTCATGCAACGCCCCAAGCAGGAGGGCTTGGGCGCGGCGTTCGGAGGCGGCGTGACCGACCAGGTCTTCGGCGCCCGCACCACGAACGTCCTCCAGCGCGGCACGGTTTACCTTGGTTCGTTGTTTTTCGTTCTCAGTCTCACGTTGTCGGTCCTGATCGCGAAGCAGACGAAGCAGAAATCCCTGCTTGAGCCGGAAAAGGCCATCGCCGAGGAATCCGCAGACAAAGGAGAGAAGGTCACCGAAGAGGATACGCCGAAATCGCTGGTCGAGGAACTTCCTACTGAGGATGCGCCCAACCCCACCGAGGAAGTCCTGGCTCCACCGGTGGAAGAACCCACCCCATCGGTGGAAGAGCCAGCCCCACCAGTGGAGGAACCCGCCCCACCAGTGGAGGAACCCGCTCCACCGGTGGAGCAGTCTGCCCCCGAAGCACCCGCTGAAAACGCCGTGGACAAACCCGAGTGAGCCTGACGCTTGCAAGGTGTGAACGAGGCTAAAGCGGACGGCGACGAGCAACACCATCTTGCCGTTTGGGCGCGTGAAGGGGCTTTCCCCAAATCGGGCGAAGGCTACGGTTGGGTGGATCGTAAAGGGAGGCGACATGCCTGCTCCTCGTTTGGGGAGCTTTCCGAGACAGTACGCGAGGACAGCGCCAGCGCGGTGAATTTGGTTTGGACTCCTGATTCCGCGCATTGCCGCGTTCCGGAGGAGATCGAGGCCTTGTCGGAGCCGATCCGGCAGGTCAGGCAACGCTGGGCGGCGGATGACCTTGCGGATGCGTGCTACCGTTTGAGAAATTTCGGGATCGGTGTGGCGGTTTTGGCCGGTTACATGGCGCTGCAGGCATGGAAAGCTATCCAGGCCAGGGAAGAGGCGAGCGGGCTGGATCTCGGGCTGGCAGAGCACACGCTGTTCATCCTCAAGACGCTCCGGGATTCGACCACGGTCGGCCTCGCGCTGCTTGCGTTCCTTGTTTTTGCCCTCATCCCGTGGTATCAGGCGCGAAAAAAGGTGGCTGAGTTCAAGCGCCTTGGAGGGAGTGTCAAGCCGCTGGTTCCGCTGCTCCGTTTTGAAACTTGGCTTGAGGCGCAGAAGGCTCCTGTGACGTATGGTTTGCTCGGCATCATCTCCCTGGTTTTTCTCGCTCAGGTGTTCCATGACAGGTCGATCCTGGGATTCCGCGAATCCGTCGAGCAGGTCGGCTTGGTGAAAGACGTTTATCGAGGCGGGGAATACTGGAGGCTTTTCACCGCCCCCATGCTCCACGGCGGGCTGATCCATTTCGTGATGAATGCCCTCGCGCTCCTGTACCTGGGGAAACGGCTGGAGGTGTTCGCGCGCTGGCCGCATGTGCCAATGGTGTTCCTTTTTTCCGCTCTGGTTGGCGGTGAGGCTTCGGCGCGGATGCTGGACGCCCCCTCGGTCGGTGCGTCAGGTGGGTTGATGGGCTGGCTGGGATTTCTTCTCATTTTCGAAACGCTGCACTCGGCACTCGTTCCGAGTAGTGCGAAGCGTCGCTTGGTCGGCGGCGTGCTGATCACCGCGCTGATCGGCCTGGTGGGATATCGTTTCATCGACAACGCGGCGCACTTCGGCGGTTTGCTGGCGGGGATGGCCTATGCGGCGATCGTTTTCCCGAAATCCAGCTCCGTGATGCGCCCGGAGATGAACGCGACCGACCGCTTAGTCGGCTTGGTGGCGCTGGCGGTGATCGTCGCTTCCGCTGTTCTGGCGGTGATCCGCATGGCGGGTTGACAACCCATTTCTATTGCTTGCGCCTCGGTCGGTTCACCGTCTAGGTTTCTCGCAAGACATGAGCGAGAGACGGGTAGTGATTACGGGAATCGGGTGCATTTCTCCTTTGGGAAATGACCTTGGGAAAACATGGGACGGACTAAAAAACGGCCGCAGCGGGATACGCAGGATTGAGGCTATCGATGTCACGCCCTTTGATTGTAAGATCGCGGGTGAGATCCGGGATTTCGATGCGGACGGTTATTTCGGTGTGCCGAAGGATGCCCGCCGCTCGGATCGATATGTCCAGTTCGCCGTGGCCGCCTCGAAAATGGCGATGGCGGATTCCGGCCTGGATACCGGGAAAATCGACGCCCGCCGCTACGGCGTTATGGTCGGCAGTGGCATCGGCGGCCTTTCAACGCTGGAGCGCGAGCATTCCGTTTACATCGAGAAGGGGCCGCGGCGCGTTTCGCCTTTCACGATCCCGATGATGATCTCGAATATCGCCTCCGGCATCATCTCCATGGAACACGGTCTGCTCGGGCCGAACATGGTGATCGTCACCGCCTGCGCGACCTCGAATCACAACATCGGTGAGGCCTGGCGAATGATCAAATTCGGCGACGCCGACGGATTCCTCTGCGGCGGTGCCGAGGCTGCGGTGCTGCCGATGGGTCTCTGCGGTTTCTCGAACATGAAGGCGCTGAGCACGCGTAACGATGAGCCGGAGAAAGCATCGCGCCCTTTCGACAAGCATCGCGATGGATTCGTGATGGGCGAGGGAGCCGGGGTCGTGATGATCGAGGAACTGGAAACCGCCATGGCACGGGGCGCGAAAATCTACGCGGAACTCGTCGGGTACGGTGTCAGCGCGGACGCCTACCACCTCAGCGCCCCTTCTCCGGACGGTAGCGGGCCAGCCTATGCGATCGGCATGGCGCTCAAGCACGGCAAAACGAATCCTAAGGAAGTGGAATACCTCAACGCCCACGCCACCTCCACCGGCCTCGGCGATGTGGCGGAAACGAAGGCGATCAAGCTCGCTTTCGGCGACCACGCGAAGAACGGCCTGATGGTAAGTTCGACGAAATCCATGACCGGCCACATGCTGGGCGCGGCGGGCGGTATCGAATTGATCGCCAGCGTGATGGCCATCGTCGATGGCGTGATCCCGCCGACGATCAACATCGAGGAGCAGGATCCGGAATGCGATCTCGATGTGGTGCCCAACATCGCGCGCGAGATCCCGATCAAGGTCGCGCTCAGCAACAGTTTCGGTTTCGGCGGGCACAACGCCTCCGTCCTTGTGCGTAAATTCGAGGGCTGAAATTTGCTGGAGGCAAGCGCATGAATTCTGACGAAGAGGGCGGCAAGATCATCCTCGTGCCGACCCCGATCGGGAATCTCGGCGATATCACCCTGCGGGCGCTGGAGGTTTTGAAAAACGCGGATCGCATTGCCTGCGAGGACACGCGCCGCTCCGGGATCCTGCTCGCCCATCACGGTATTTCCGGAAAGCCGCTGGTCTCGCTCCACGAGCACAACGAGAGCCGGAAAGCGCCCGAGCTGGTCGCGTCCGCGAAGGCGGGGGAGCGCATCGCTTTCATTAGCGACGCGGGCATGCCCGGCGTTTCCGATCCCGGCTACCGCTTGGTGCAGGCGTGCATTGAGGCGGAGGTTCCGTTCGAGGTCTTACCGGGCCCCTCGGCGGTGCTGATGGCGCTGATCGGCTCCGGGCTGCCGTGCCACGCGTTCCGCTTCGGCGGGTTCCTTTCCGTAAAATCCGGCAAACGCCGCACCGCGATGTCCGACGCCCTCGATAGCGGCGAGACAGGGATCTTTTTCGAAAGCCCGCACCGCATCGTTTCCACCCTGGAAATCCTCACGGAGATCGCACCTGAGGCGAAGGTCTGTGTCGCCCGCGAGCTGACGAAGAAATTTGAGACGTATCACCGGGGGAAGCCGGGCGCGCTGTTGGAATGGTTCAGGGCGCACGGCGCGAAAGGCGAGATGGTGATCCTGATGAACGGCGCGTGACATCGCGGCGGTGATGGGCAAGAAGCGGCCATGAGAAAACCCTTTCCGCTCGAAGTTCCGAACCACAAACCGCCGCGCGTCGTCGAGGCGATCAAGGCGGAGATCCGCAAATATCTAAAGCGCGAACGCCGCAAAACCTTGCCCGAGGGAGCGGATTTCTGGGATTTCGACTGCCGTGCTGGCAAGGACGCGGAATCGGCTGAGGCCGTCCATGTTTCCGAGCTTACGAAGAGCATCGACACCGCCTCACTGGAAAACTGGCCCGCGATCCATATCGAGATCCTGGCAAAAGAAGGCCACAGGACGAAGACCGCTGCGCCGGAATCACCTTGCCTTGGCGAGCCCACCGAAGGTTAATCCCCGCGTCGCTGAAACGCCGCCGTGGTGGAATGGTAGACACTGTGGATTTAAAATCCATTGCCTTCACAGGCGTACCGGTTCGAGTCCGGTCGGCGGTATCTTCGGTTATTTTCTCCGTGAAACGGATCACACCCTTCTAGTCTTGCGGCGGTTCTCTCGAGCTTTTCACAACGCCGGTGGTAGGTAATTTTCCCGGATCTTTCCCCTTTTTGAAAGTTGAGCAATGAGCGTTGTAGGTTAAGTCTCACGCATGGCGAAGGTGATGGTGGGTTTGTCCGGAGGAGTGGACAGTGCGGTGGCGGCCGCCCTGCTCGTGGAGCAGGGGCACGAGGTCGTCGGCGGATACATGAAAAACTGGATGAACGAGGAAGGCATACCCGGCGATTGCCCCTGGGAACAGGATATCGAGGACGCCCGTTCCGTGGCGAAGGCGCTGGGAATCGAGTTCCGCGTGATCGACCTCATCGACAGCTACCGGGAAAAGATCGTGGAGTATCTGGTGAACGGATACGAAGAGGGATTGACGCCGAATCCCGACGTCTGGTGCAACCGCGAGATGAAGTTCGGCGTATTCCTCGACTACGCCGTCAGCCAGGGTTTCGAAGCAGTGGGCACGGGGCATTACGCGAGGCGGCGCGTTCTTACCAACGGCCAGGCGGCGATCCTTCGCGGCGCGGATCCGAACAAAGACCAGAGCTATTTCCTCTCGCTGATGACCGCCTATCAGGTGGAGCGCGCCTTGTTTCCAACCGGCGAGATGCTTAAGCCAGAGGTGCGGGAAACGGCGCGGAGGTTCGGGCTGCCGGTGGCCGGGAAAAAGGATTCCCAGGGGATCTGCTTCCTCGGTCAGGTGAAGATGAGCGATTTCCTGGCGCACTATCTGCCGGACAAACCAGGCGAGATCATCGATACGGAGGGGCGGGTGATGGGTACCCATCGCGGGCTGCATTTCTACACGATCGGCCAGCGGAAGGGGCATGGCGTCGCCTCCCCGAGGGAGGGCATGGCCTATGTGGTGGTCGGAAAGCGGGCGGCAGAGAACCGCCTGGTGATCGGCTGGGATCGCGAGGACACGGAGGGGCTATATTTGAAGGAGTGCATCGTCGGCACGGTCTCCTCGATCAACAGTGAGATCGCCTCACTGAAACGGGTGGACGCGCAGCCGCGCTACCGTGCCAAGGCTGAGCCTGCGAAATTGGAGGCGATGGATGGCGGTAGGGTGAGGCTGGTTTTCGAGAAAGCCCAGCGCGCCCTTGTTCCCGGACAGATCATGGCTTTTTATGACGGGGGCAGGTTGCTGGGCGGCGGTGTTGTCGAGAAGACCTCCACGGAGGATTGACGGCCTCGGGGTCTTGATGGGATGCTGCACGGGAGATGACGCAATGGTAATACTCAAAGGACGGGATGCAGATGGGGCCGCTCACCCAAGGGGAGTTGTCCGAAAAGGCAAAGGGATTATGATCTACGTGATGGTCGTGGCGGTTGGAGCCGCTGCTTCGAGCCCATAGACTCGGATGCACAAGGATCGCGCGCTATGGGTTTCGCTCGGGGTGCTGGCTCTGGCCGGTGCGGCTTACGCGTTGCGCGAAACGGGAGGGGCGGGCTGGATGCCGGGCTGTCTGTTCCGCAAGCTCACCGGCCTCGACTGCCCCGGCTGCGGGATGACGCGCGGCACCTACGCGTTGCTCCACGGACGCATCGCCGAGGCGTTCGCTTTCAATCCCGTCGGCATGATCCTTTTGCCGCTGGCGATGATCGCTCTAGGCATCGAGGTGATGGGATGGGTGAGGGGGAAACCCATGCCCTTTCGTATCGTGCCGGGGCGCTGGGGCGCGACCATCGTCGCGGTGGTCGTGATCGTGTTCTGGATCGTGAGGAACCTCGTCTAACGGATCACCTCGGTGCCGATCCCGCCGTCGGTGAAAATCTCAAGGAGCAGGGCGTGGGGCAGGCGCCCATCGACGAAGTGAACTTTGCGGACGCCAGCGTTGAGGGCGTCCACGGCGGAGCGGACTTTCGGGATCATGCCGCCGGAGATCGTGCCGTCGGCGATGAGCGCGTCTGCCTGGGCGCGGTTGATGGATTTGATGAGGGTGGCGGGATCTTTGGGATCGCGGAGCAGGCCGGGGACATCGGAGAGATAGACGAGCTTCGAGACGCGCAGTTCCTTGGCGAGCGCGGCGGCGGCGAGGTCGGCGTTGATGTTGAGCGGCTTGCCGGTGGCCAGCTCGGAGGCGAGCGGGGAAATGACGGGAACGATGCCCGCCTTGTGGGCGGTGTCCATGTTCTCGAGCTGGCAGCCAATCACCTCTCCGACGCGTCCGAGATCCACGGCCTCGCCATGGGAGTCGATGAATTTCATTTTCTCGCCGAAGAAAATGTCGGTGCCGGGTATGCCGATGGCCTTGCCGCCGAGGTCGCGTATCATTCGAACGAGGCCTGGGTTAATTTCATCGGAGAGAATCTTAGAAACGATATCGATGGCCTTGTCGCAGGTGTAGCGGAGGCCATTGATGAACTTTGCCTCGATACCGGATTTCTCCATGGCAGCGGAGATCGCCTTGCCGCCGCCGTGGACGACGATGGGGTTGATACCCGCGACCTCGAGGAAGACGATGTCGCGCATCACGCTCGCGACGAGTTCCGGATCCTCCATGGCGGAGCCGCCCATCTTGATGAGAATAGTTTTCGAACGGAAGGCCTGGAGGTAGGGCAGGGCTTCGATGAGGGCGTCAGCTTTTTCGGAGGGGTTCATGGGAAGTGTTGGAAAGTGATCAGTAATCGGGGATCAGTGAAAGAGCGGATTTATGCGGGCATGAATTTAGCTTCCCTTGCGGTGGCGGGGAGTTTTTTCGCAGGGGATTTACAGGCCGTTTTTCTACAGGGTTCTTTGTCACTTTTTTGGCCGTTTTCTTTACTGCTTTCTCGGCGGCTTTTTTGGCCGCTGGGGGAGGTGCAGGCTCGGATTGAAGTTCGAATGGGAACTAGGGCTAGACGGCGGGTCTCGGGCCGTTTTTTTGTGTGGGTGGTGCGGCTTGAGTCTTCGCGGAAACGGGGAGATGGCGGGGCGTAAGGGGAATGGCAGTGAGGACGGCTGCGAGTGCGGGCAGAGACGGTAGCCAGGTGCCGGTGGCGGGGACGAGGATGAAATGGAGGATGACGAAACACCCTGCGAGAATGGCCAACGTATGGCGGTCGCTCGTTTTCGGGAAGTCTCCGAGTCCGTGAAGCAGGCTGATGAGAGATGCGAGGAGAAGGAACTCCACGAGCCGGGGGATGCGCGTGAAAGCCTGCGACGTGGATGTGCCGCTGGGATCGGCGAGAAGGGAAGCGGTTGTGGCGAGAGATTCGGAGAAACGAAGCGAGGCTTCGTCTGCCGCCAACATACTGCTGCGGATCAACACCGTGCCCGCGCGGCGCTCGGCGAGGAAATCATCGGGAGCGTCGATCAGTGCTTCTGCAGGGATGGAAGCGGGGGTGTCCGATGCAGTCGGAGCGAAGGCTAGGCGTCCGAATTCATCGATGGGGATGAAGGGTCCGTCGTTTCCGAGCGATATGTAATTCCCCATGTATATCTCGATTCTTGCGGGAGAGATCTTGTGATCCGCAAGCGCGGCGAGCAGGGCAAAGGAGAGCACCACGCGGTCGTCCCAAAGTGCGAGGAGGTGGGGGAGGCGGCCGTCCGGCTCCGATTCCAGCGCGGTAAAGCCAGCCAGCGAAGTGGTGTTACCAAGTATCACGTCCGGGATGGAGACGCGGTTCACGAGGGGGAGGCTCCGGGTGTTGCCATGGATTTCGGAAACAGCCACCGAGGCGCGGCGGAAGGCGGGTGGAAGCGGGGAGGGGATGGGGCCGCGTGATAGAGGCGCGGCGGTGACCACCGAAGGCAGCGCGTCGAGCTGCTGGTCGAGCGCCATGAGCGAGATCATATCCGGCTCCGGCCACGCGAGCGGCATCCCGATGGCGATGGAATCACGTCCGAGGCGACGTAGGTTTTTCAGGATAATTGCGAAGTCCACCGGCGAGGGCGGGGAGGTTTGGAAAACGCGGTCGGGATCGTCGGTGATCGTGATATCCGGCATTGGATCGCCGGGAGGCACGGCCTGCCTCTTAAGGGTGCGCAGAGTGTATGCGCTTTCATGGCTTCCTTTGCCGGTGATAAAAAACGGTGGCTCCGCGAAGGCGCGCGCGGTGAGGGAGAACAGCCCGCGGTCGATGAACGTGCCTGGCAAAACCGTCCAAGCGAGCAACGCCGCCAGCGCGCAGAGGATGAGCTTCAGATGGCGACGCGACATGGATTTGGGGTTTTGAAACAGAAGGCTGCCTTCAATGCAGCGCGGCGAGGATACTTTGGGTGACTTCGTCTGCGCTGCGGTTGGCATCGATCAGCCGGGCGAAAGGCTCGTCCTTGAGCGAGAGGAAAATCCGGCGGCAGCGTTCGAGGTTATCGCGCTGCTCGAATTCGTTCGCGGTGTCGCCGCGCGAGCCGATACGGCCTTGCGCCGTATTGACATCGAGATCGAGGATCAGCAGTAGGTCGGGCACGGGCGCGAAGGCTTCGTTGTCCCCGCGGATTTTCGCGGGATCGAAACCTCGCGCGCCTTGGTAGGCCATGGTGGAGAAATAGTAGCGGTCCAGGATCACCACGTGCCCGGCGGCGAGGGCGGGGGCGATTTTCTCGGTCACGTGTTGCCTACGGTCTTTCAGGAAAGTCTCCAACTCCTCCTCGGGCGAGAGGCGGCCGGTGTTGGCGGAATTCCGCAACAGCGTGCCCCACGGGCCGTCGGTGGGTTCGCGGGAAAGAGTCACCGTTTTGCCCATGGCTGCGAAATGTTCCGCGAGCCGCTTGGCCTGCGTGGATTTGCCGGTGCCGTCGATACCTTCGATTACGATGAACATAGTAGATAAAAATCAGAGATAGCGAGATCTGAGATGCTGGAGGTAATCTTCGGTAGATGGCGGTTTACCGGTGGCTTGTTTCATGAGGGCAGTGGGGTCGAGGGTGCCGCCGTGGCGGTGGATGTTTTCGCGCAGCCAGGCGAGCAGCGGGGCGTAGTCGGCCTTCGCGGTGGCGGCGGAGATTTTCGGGATGGTGGTGGCGGCTTGGAAAAGCTGGGCGGCGTTGATATTGCCGAGCGTGTAGGTTGGGAAATAGCCGATCCCGCCCATGGACCAATGGATGTCCTGCAGGCAGCCGCGCGCGTCGTCCGGCGGGACGAAGCCGAAGGATTCGCGGAACAGGTCGTTCCATGTTTCGGGCACCTGCGCGATGGTGATCTCGCGATTGAGCAGCATCCGCTCGATGCGGAACCGCAGGACGATGTGGAGGTCGTATGTGGCCTCGTCCGCCTCGACCCGGATCGGCGAGAACGCGGTGCGGTGGATGTGGCGGAGGAATTTCTCCAGCGGGAAATCCTTGAGCTGGTGGAAATGTCCTTGTGCGATGGGATAGAATTTTTCCCAGAACTCCGGCGAGCGGCCGACCTGATTTTCCCACAGACGCGATTGCGATTCATGGATGCCGAGCGAAACGGCGGAGCCGGAGGGCAGTCCGTAGTCCGCGTCCGGCAGGCCTTGCTCATACATGCCGTGGCCGACCTCGTGCATGACTCCGAAGAGCGAGGAGGTGAAATCCGATTCCATGTAGCGGGTCGTCAGCCGCACATCGCGCGGGCCGAGCGTGGTGCAGAACGGGTGTGCGGTGGTGTCGATGCGGCCGGTGTGGAAATCGAAACCGATCTCCGCCGCGACGAGGGCGTTGAAGGTTTGCTGGATCTCCACGGGATAAGGCTCGGGCGGCAGTTCTAACGGCGCACTTTGCGCCACGGCCGCCGCCGAGAGCGGAGCGAGGTCTTTCCGCAACGCATCGAAAAGCACCGCGATGGCGGCGGTGGAGGTGCCGCGCTCGAAGCCTTCCAGAAGCGCGTCGTAGGGTTCTTCCGCGAAGCCCCAGAGATCCGATTTCTCCAACGCGATGCTGACAAGTTTCTCAAGGTGCGGCGCGAAAATGGAAAAGTCCGATGCCTTCCGCGCGGCGATCCACGCGTGGTGCCCGGCGGATTGCGCGGTGGACTCGAGGGCGACGAGTTCCGTCGGCAGCTTCACCGAGCGGTCGGATTCGCGGCGCAGCTCGCGCAGGTTCGCGGCGCGGACGGGGTCGCTGCCGTCGTCCGTTTGCTCTGCCTCGGCGAGGGCTTTCAGGAAATCGTCCGAGGTCGCGAGCTTGTGGGCGTGCGCGGCGAGGTAGGAGAGCTGCGCCGAGCGGTAATCGGCGGAGCCGGAGGGCAGGTAGGTTTCCTGATCCCAGGAAAGGATGCTGCCGGTGCTGTTCACCAGCGCGATCTCGCGGACGCGGTCGAAAAGTGTCATGGACGAAGTCTGTACATCGGCGCGGGCTTGGCCAGTTTGATTCCTCTTGGCGCTCGCCAAGCCCTGCGAAACCTGCCACTTTTCCCTCCCGCCGTGCAAATTCTGATCCGAAACATCGACCGCAGCCTCTCCCAGGAGCAGATCACCGACCTTTTCCGCAAGCACGGGAAAGTCACCTCCTGCACCCTCGTGATGGATTCCAAGACCGGCCAGTCGAAGGGCTTCGGCTTCGCGGAAATGCCGAACATGGACGAGTCCTCGAAGGCGATCAGCCAGCTCAACGGCCAGAAAGTCGGCTCCTCCGCTCTGCGGGTGAAACGCGCCGCGAACTCGACGACCACGAAGCACCGGGGCAAGCCCTGATCCGCTTCACTCCCAGCCCCGGATCGTCTCCGCGATGCCGTCCTCCGCGCCCGCCTCGGTGCGGATGAAGATTTCCTGCACGCCTTTCTCGGTCTGCGTCACGGCCTTGAGGCCGCCGGAGACCTTGCGTTGAATGCGTATCGACCCGGTCGATCCGCCTGCGCCGAGGGATTTTCCGCCGTAGGAGCGCCCGATGATCACGCCGCCCACGCCCTCCAGCGCCTCGATGCGGCGCAGCACGGCCTTGCATTCCTTGGAGGTGGTCTGGTGGCGTCCGCGTGAGGGCATGGTTGTTTTCCCTCAGGAAACCTCCGCCTCGAAGATGTCCTTGTGGCCTTCGATGGGATCGGGCGCGAGCTTGAACCAGCGGCTTTGCTCGGCGCGCTCGTCGTTGTAGGGCGGGGTGAAGATATCGACGAGCTGGGTCACTTTCCGCGCGCGGAGGGTGTGGATGTTCCGCGCCTTGGCGGTGAGGGTGGAGATGTCGTTCTTTTTCAGCGTCGCCTGCTCGACGAGTTTCAGAAGCTGGAGGTTGGCTCCGGTCTCGTGGTCGGGCAGCTCTACGGGATCGAAGTTCGCGGTCTCGATCTCGCCGGAGGCGCAGAGGATCATGCCGGTCATGCCGGGGTGGTCGTGCGGGCGGATGCGCTCGTCCACATCGAACTGGACGAGGCACAGGGCGAAATCGACGCGTTTCTCGAGGTATTGGAAATCGACGTTGCCCTGTTTCAGTCGGACTGCGAGCTGGGCGAGCCCTTCGGTGAGAACCGGGTCTTCGAGATGTAGTCGCGAGGCGAGCTTGGCGATTTTCCCCACGTAGGCGTCCTGGTTCCACGCGTCGAGGTGCTGTTTCTCCGCCTCCTTAGCGACGGATTCTAGGAAAGCCTCCCAGTGCATCGCGCCATCGGCGGGGAGCCGACCTTCCGCCGCGTTCGCGCGGGTGGCGAGAGCGCAGAGGGACGGCAGGGCTGTGAGCACTCCGAGAAAGGAGGGGAGGCTGAGGCTGAGGAACTCGCGGCGGTCGTAATCGTCCATGACGCGAAAAGTCTGACATATCTTTCCCGATCCCGCCAGTGTTCAGATACCGCTCGTCTTTTCCGTTCGGGCGCGGCAGATTGGCGGCGGATGAGCACTTTCAGGGAATTGGGGATACCGGCGGGGCTGGTGCAAGGTTTGGAGGAAATGGGCATCGTCACACCCACCGAGGTGCAGGCGAAATCCATCCCTTTCCTGATGAAGAACGGCGGCGACTTCTGCGCGCAGGCGCAGACCGGCACGGGGAAAACCGCCGCCTTCGGCCTGCCGCTGCTCACCAAGATCGACCCGAAGAAGCCCGCGATTCAAGGGCTCGTCATCGCGCCCACGCGGGAGCTGGCGAAGCAGATCGGCAAGCACCTGTTCCGCTATACGAAGCATTCCGAGAAAGTCTTCATCGAGGTTTTGGCGGGCGGTGAGCCGATGGACGGGCAGATCGCGCGTCTGCAGCGGCCCACTCATATCGTTGTCGCGACGCCGGGGCGTTTGCTTGATTTGATCAAAAGGAAAGCGCTGACGCTCATCGACGTGAAGCACCTCGTGCTCGACGAGGCGGATGAGATGTTGAGCATGGGTTTCAAGAAAGAGCTCGTCTCCATCTTCGCCCTCTCGCGCGGGCGGCGCAGCACCTGGCTTTTTTCTGCGACCTTTCCCGATTCCATCCACGCGCTCGTCAAGGGTGCCATGCCCGGCCAGCCGGAGACCCTCCGCATCGACAAGGCGCACGTCGTCAACCGCGACATCGACCACCGCTACGCCGTCTGCGGGAAGGATGAGAAAAACGATTTCCTCGCCAATTTCCTCGCGGATCGGGAGGAGGAGCGCGGGCTCATTTTCGTCCGCACCAAGGCGGGTGCCGTCGCGCTCGGTCGGCAGTTGGAAAAACTCGGTTTCCCGGTGGATGTGATTCAGGGCGATCTCTCGCAGCGCGAGCGCGACAAGGTCATGCGCGGCTTCAAGGGTGGGCGCTCCCGCATCCTCATCGCCACCGACGTCGCCGCGCGCGGCATCGATGTAGAGGCGCTTTCCTTCGTCATCCATTACCAGCTCCCCGAGCAGCTCGAATACTACACGCATCGAAGCGGCCGCACCGCGCGGGCCGGGAAAAAGGGGATTTCCGTGGCGCTCATCGATCCGCGCGAGCGAAAGAAGATCGGGAAATTCGAGGAGGCGCTGGGCGTGACTTTCTCGGAGGTGGGATAGGGGCGCGGACTTGACGAACACCCCTGTATACCCAGATCCCGCGAAGGCCGGGATTGACCCCGGGTCTCATCCGGAAAATACTGGGCTTAGTGATGAATCTTCCTCCCAGGAAAATAAGGGTTTTCGATCTCAGGACTGCGCCAGATCCGCTGCAGTCGGACGGAGTGTGGGACGATCTGGAGGAACACGCAGCGGAACCTGCGGAGAAACCCCGGGAGTCCCTCGCGGACGCACTCACTGCGATGTTCGGTGTCGATAAGGTCGGCCTAGCCGACTCCGTGCGGGAGGAGCACTCGCGCGACAAGTGGTATGCCGCCCACACCCCCGAGGTGGTGGTTTTCGCGGAGAGTGCGGAGGACGTTTCGAGGCTGCTAGCCTTCGCCCACCGCAGGCGCGTGCCTGTCACCACGCGCGGCGCGGGCATCGGCTACGTGGGTGGTTGCGTTCCGGTGAAGGGCGGCATCGTCCTCTCCACGGTGCGCATGGCCCGCATCCTCGCGATCGACCCCAAGGACGGTGTTGCTGTCGTGCAGCCGGGCGTTATAACCGGGGATCTGCAGAAGGCCGTCCGCGCGCTCGGCTGGGACTACCCGCCTGATCCCGCCTCGCTCAAGGAGTGTTCGATCGGTGGAAATGTCGCCACGAACGCCGGTGGCCCGCGTTGCCTGAAATATGGTGTCACGCGCAGTTACGTCCTCGGCCTGGAGGTCGTGCTCGCCAACGGTCGCGTCATGCGTCTGGGCGGGCGCACGCACAAGAATAAGACCGGCTTCGACCTCATCGGACTCTTCGTCGGCTCCGAGGGGATGCTAGGGGTAGTGACGGAAATCACCCTGCGCATCATACCCAAGCCGCCCGCCCGCGGGATGCTCGCCGCCGTTTTTCCGGATTTCGCCGCCGCCGCGCGCACCGTCCACGACATCCTCCAGGCCGGGCATCTGCCCTCCGCCTTGGAAATCACCGACTCCTTCACGCTCGCGGCCGCGCGTAAAATCCACGGTACCGGAGTCTTCCCGCCGGGCGACGGCCACCTCATCGTCGAGATTGACGGACGACCAGCCGCCGTGCGTGCTGAGCTGGAGGAGCTTTACAGCCTGCTCCTCGCCTCCGGCGCGGGCGAGATCCGGGTCGCCCTCGACGAGAAGGAGTGCGAGGCGATCTGGGAGATGCGGCGCGGCTTTTCCTACGCCCTCCGCGACACCGGACTCACCAAGCTTAATGAAGACATCGTCGTCCCGCGCGGCAAGCTCGTCGAACTCGTGGAGTTTGCCCGCATGTTGCAGGAGGAGACCGGCATCGCCGTCGCCTGCTTCGGACACGCTGGCGATGGCAACATCCACACCAACCTCATGGTCGGGGATTACGGGAACCCGGTGGTGAGGGAGCGCGCCGACACCGCCCTCGAGATCCTCTTCGCCTGGGTGCTGGAAAACGGTGGTGCGATCACTGGTGAGCACGGAATCGGTCTCGCCAAGAAACCGTGGATCAGGCAGGCGCTCGGCGAAGTTCCCTTCGCCGTCCACCGCTCCCTGAAAAAGACCCTCGACCCCCACGGAATCCTGAACCCCGGCAAATTCCTCGACGATTGAGCGGAAGGGGCGTGTCAGGATGGGGTAGGCCGTAGGGGTGATAAACCCGCGAGGCCTGCGGGTAGGGATTTCCGGGCGCGCGCCCGGATACCCCTCCGCAGGCGGGTGGTAAATGGGAGCGGCGCCCCTCCGCGCTCACAGCCCCAGCGAAGCGTAGATCTGGCGGGTCGCGTGGGATTTGTTGAGAGTGTAGAAATGGATGCCTGCCACATCGTTGTCGAGAAGCCCGGTGGATTGTTGGGCGGCATAATGAATACCGGCGCGTTCGATAGCGTCCGGGTCGTTCTTCGCGGCTGCGCGGTCGAGGGTCTTGATGAGCTTTGCCGGGTAGCGAGCACCGGCGGCGAGCTCTGCCATGCGTTTCATGCTGGAGAGCGAGGTCACGGGCATGATACCGGCGATGATGGGGACATCGATCCCGGCTAGTGAGCAGCGGTCGCGGAAGTCGAGGAAATCGTGGTTGTCGAAGAAAAGCTGGGTGCAGATGTAATCGGCTCCCGCGTCGATCTTGGCCTTGAGGTTGTCCATTTCCGCGACGCGGTTCGGCGTGGCCGGGTGCCCCTCGGGAAAGCCCGCGACGCCGATCCCGAATCCGCGCGGGTCGGGGTGGCCTTTGAACGCACGGATGTGGTTGACCAGATCGGCGGCGTAGCGGAAATGACCCTGAGACCAATTGTAGTCCGGTTTGTCCTTCGGCGGATCGCCGCGTAGGGCGAGGATGTTCGCGACCCCGGCCTCGGCGTAGCGAGTGAGGATTGCATCGATTTCGTCGCGCGTGTGGCCGACGCAGGTGAGGTGCGGGACGGGCGGGATGTTCGTGGTCTGGCGGATGCGCAGGACGAGATCGTGGGTCAGTTCGCGGGTGGAGCCGCCGGCTCCGTAGGTTACCGAGACGAAGGAGGGCGAAAGGGTTTCGAGATCGCGGATTGTTTCGTAAAGCTCTTCCCATGCTGCTTGGGCACGGGGCGGGAAAAACTCGAAGGAAAGAGATGGCTTAGAGGCGCTGAGGATGTCGCGGATGTGCATGGCTGGGAAACTTTCGGGTAGATGTGGATATTTTGGGAAACTTTTCCGCCCGGCGGGGGTTGTGAAGGGGAGACGGGAGGATATTTGCTCCGTTGCCGAAAACTTCAAAGGCTAAACTCTGATGAAAACGATACTGGTAAGTGGGCTGCTGGCGGGGTTGCTGGCCTCTGCAGCGATGGCGCAAGGCCAGCGGAGCGCCGATGTTGAAAAGCCGCTACGTGACGGCGAGAAGCACCCGCCGCGCGGCGGGCCGGAGGAAGTATTCAGGGATATGGATCGGGATGGCGATGGGAAGATCTCGAAACGCGAGTTTTACGCTTCTCCGCGCATGGAGAGGCTGCCGGTGGGAAAGCGCGAGGAGATTTTCGCCCGGCTTGACAGCGATGGTGACGGGTTCCTGATCCGTGAGGAACTCCGCGGCATGCGCCACGACGCCGCGCGCCGCGCGAGGGAAGGGTTCCGCAAGCTGGACACTGACAACAGCGGCGGGCTGAGTTTCGAGGAGTTCAGCAAGGGCGAGTTCGCCAGCAAGCTACCCGAGGAAAAGCGTCGCCAGATTTTCAAGCGGATGGATACCGATGGAGATGGTGAGATCACTGCGGCGGATAGGCCGCAGGGGCCGCCCGTGAAACCGGAGAGGCGTCCTGAGAGGAAGCCGAAAGATTGAAGAATAGTGGGGACAGGATGTCCCCACGACGGACTGGGACTGGAAGTCCCAGCCACTGTGAAAATTACGCTTCGACTCCGTCGGCTCTGGCGGCCTCGGCGGCAATGACGGTGGCCTGCACGTCTTTGCGGAGGTTTCCGCCCTTGCGGCCGGACCACCAGAGCACGACCGGCGCGGCGACGAAGACCGAGGAGTAGGTTCCGATGATGAGTCCGATGAGGATAGTGATGGAGAAATCCCTGAGCGCGGCGCCACCGAAGATCGCGAGCACGATAACGGTGACGATGGTGGTGGACGACGTGAGCAAGGTGCGGGATAGCGTCTTATTGATCGCCTCATTCATCACATCGCGGACTTCCCCAGTGCGGATGAGGAGGGTCTCGCGGATGCGGTCGAAGACGATGATGGTGTCGTTGATCGAGTAGCCGGCGATGGTGAGGATCGCGGCTACGTGGATCTGGGTGAGCTGCTCGCCGAGCAGGACGACGATGCCGATCGCGATGATAATGTCATGAAGTACAGCGACGATCGCGCCGACGGCGAAGGATAGCTCGAAGCGGAGCACGATGTAGGTGAAGATGCCGATGATGCCGACGACGAGCGCAATCATGGCTTCCCGTAGGAAACTGCCGCCGAGGGTGGCGGAGATTTCCTCGATGGAGGCGTCGCGCAGGAATTTCCCGTCATTGCCCGTTTCTCCGAGGAAGGGGATTTCGGTGCGGAGGATGGAGATGATGTTTTTAGTGTCAGCGGTATCAGCACGGATGGTAAGAAGAGTTCCGCTGTTGGGGATAGTCTGCTCTTGTGGAAAGGCCTGACGAGTGAGTTCGGCTTTTGCCAGTGCTGCGTTCACATTCTCAAGCGGGATGACTTCATCGCCAAGCTGGAAGGTGATGACCGTGCCGCCGGTGAAGTCGATGCCGAGGGCATCCTTATTTTTCATGCTGAAGGTGACTAGAGATACGACGAGCAAGGTCACGGAAAAAATCGCGCAGGTTTTGGCTTTTCCGAGGAAATCGAAGTTTACGGATTTGATCAGGTTGAGGAAAGACAGGTTGCGGAGCATCCCGGTATCAATGCCCCAGCGGAAGAGGACGCGGGTGCCGAGGATGGCGGAGAACATCGAGGCGATGAGGCCGATGGTGAGAGTGAGGGCAAAGCCTTTCACGCTGCCGCTGGCCATGGCGATGAGGATCACGCAGGCGATGAGGGTGGTGAGGTTCGCGTCTAGGATGGAGGAAAAGGCTTTTTCGTAGGCTGAGTTGATCGCGCTCTTGAGGGATTTCCCGTTCTCGATCTCCTCGCGGAGGCGCTCGTAGATGAGTACGTTTGCGTCCACCGCCATGCCGATGGTGAGGATCAGACCGGCGATGCCGGGGAGGGAGAAGGTGAATCCGAACATGGCCATCACGCCGAAGAGGATGGTGCCATTTACCATGAGAGCGACAAGGGCGACGAGACCTGCTGTGCGGTAATAGATGAAAATGAATATGGCGGTGAGGATGAGGCCGGCGATACCTGAGGAGATGCCTTGTTTGACGAAGGCCGAGCCGAGGGTAGGGGATACGGTTCGCTCTTGTTCGACAACAAGCGGATTTTCCAGAGGGTTCATCAGAGCGTTGGCGAGCTTCTTGGTCTCGCCGGGTTCGTCGAGCCCGTTGATCACAAAATATTTACCGAGGGGCACAGATTGCACGACCGGTGCGCTCTGGACGATGCCGTCGAGGACGATGGCGATGCGGTCGATCTCCGGACGCATGTTTTTCGTCAGCGCGATCATCTTGTCGGTGCCCGGGTTATCGAGGACGATATCCACGGCATCGAGGGCGCTTGTCGAGGGGTTGGCGTTGACGATGTCGGAACCGCCTAGGGCGGCGCGGCGGTTGAGGAGGATGGGGGTGGTGAATTCGTTGCCGTCCTCGTCCTTTTGGGTGAGTTTGTAGGCGCGGTATCCGGGGACGACCTCGTCGCCGTCGAGCACGCGCTGGGCGAGGGATTTCCCGTCCGGGCCTATCTCATTGTTGCGGGGGGAGACCTCGCGCAGCTCGAGTTTCGCGACGGTTTCCAGGATGATGCGGATCTCGGCGGCGGTTTCCGGCTCCACGCCGGGCATCTGGACGAGAATGCCGTCGTCGCCTTGGCGCGCGATGAGGGGTTCGGCGGTGCCCATGGCATTAAGGCGACCAGCGATGACGCGGATCGCCTCGTCCACCTGTTCAGGGGTGACGGGCATGGGGTCGCCGTTTTCATCTTCCTTCGGCTGGATGCGGAGCGAGAAGGCGGAGCCGCCGACGATGTCGATGCCGCCCTTGAGGCGCTCGCTGGGCGGGAAGACGGCGAGAAGGCAGAGGGAGCAGATGCCAAGGAGGAGCACCGTGCCGATGTTGCGTTTCCTGCGCTCGATCTCGGTGGCGAAATACCAGAAGAAGAGAACCAGCAGCGTGAGGCCGGTGAGGAACAGAATGAGGGGGTCCTTGAAGAAAACGACGGCGAGCATGGGAAGAAGTGGAAGGTGATCAGTTAACGGTGATCAGTGATGATGGGATGGGTTTGGTAAGAAGAAGCTTACGCCTCTTTCGTTTCCTTTTTGGTCACTGTAGCGATCGCGGGCTTGTCGAACTCGAGGATGGTGCCCTCGGCCACTTTCACCATCACGGTGGCGTCCTTGACGTTGTGGACGATGCCGTGGAGGCCGGCGGTGGTGATTACCTTATCGCCGTTTTTCAGGGCAGCGATGCGGGCGGCTTGCTCCTTGCGCTGGCGCTGCTGCGGGCGGATGAGGAGGAAATAGAACATCACGATCATGATTACGATCATGAATGCCGGGCTGGCGAGTAGGGCGGCGAAGCCCTCGGGTTTCTGGGGAGTAGTCTGGGCGAGTGTGTTGAAGAGGGTGATCATGTTTCGGTGTTCTTGGTGTTGTATCTTTGGATGAAGGTTTCTTTGAAATTTTCGAAATCGCCCGCGATGATCGCTTGGCGCGCCCGGCGGGTGAAGGACAGGTAGAAATGCAGATTGTGGAAGGAAAGCAACCGTAAAGCGAGGATTTCGCCCGCCCGGAAAAGGTGCCGGAGGTAGGCGCGCGAGAAGCCCGCGACGTGCGGGTGGCAAGATTCGCAGAGCGGCGCGGGATCCTTGGCGTGGATCAGGTTCTTAATATGGATGGGGCCATCGAGCGTGAAGGCGACCCCGTGGCGGGCGATGCGGGTGGGCATCACGCAATCGAACATGTCCACGCCGCGGCCGATCATTTCCAGGATCTGCGGCGGGGTGCCGAGTCCCATCGCGTAGCGCGGCTTGTCGGCGGGGAGGAAGGGGACGGAATTCTCAATGGCACGGAACATCTCATGCTCCGGCTCGCCGACGGAGACCCCGCCGATCGCGTAGCCGTCGAAGCCTAGCTCGACGAGTTCCTTGGCGGAGCGCTCGCGTAGGTGGGCGTAGATGGAACCCTGCACGATGCCGAAGTGGTGTTGCGGTTTCCCGGCGGTGAGGGGTTGGTTTTCCGAAACCCAATCCTTGCAGCGCTTTGCCCAACGGGTGGTCAGCGCGAGGGAGGTTTCCGCGTATTTCTCATCGCAGGGATAGGGCGGGCACTCGTCGAAGAGCATCGCGATGTCTGATCCGAGCGCGGCCTGGATCTCCATGGAAAGCTCCGGAGTGAGCGTCATTTTCGTCCCGTCGAGGTGGGATTGGAAACGCACGCCCTCCTCGGTGATTTTCCGCATTTTCGCGAGCGACCAGACCTGGAAGCCGCCGGAGTCCGTGAGCATGGGCTTGCGCCACGTCGTGAACTCGTGGAGCCCGCCGAAATCGCGGATCAGCTCGTGGCCGGGGCGGAGCCAGAGGTGGTAGGTGTTGCCGAGGATGATCTGCGCGCCCAGTTCCTCCAGTTCGGTGGGGTGCAGGGTTTTCACCGATCCCTGGGTGCCCACGGGCATGAAAATCGGTGTCTCGACCTCGCCGTGCGGCAGGCAAAGCGTCCCGGCGCGGGCGGGGCCGTCGGTGGCATTGAGGGTGAAGGGCATCCTGGAATCGGTTTCGGGGGGAAGGCTATTTCGGAACCTTCTTCACATAGCAAGCCTGGAGAGTGATCGACAGGGTGTTCATCGGGCAAGCGATCTCATGGTCGCAGGTGGCACATACGAGGTGGTCGGGGAAGCTCATGGCATCGTCCATCGAGCAGAGTGGGCAGGTTAGGGCGGACATAAATGGTGGGAGGGGGAAATGAACCTCCAAGCCCGTGTTTGCAGCCATGCCACCGATGCGGCGGGGCTTTCCAAATGGCTCCGGCGGTAGGGATCGAACCTACGACCTAGTGATTAACAGTCACCCGCTCTGCCGCTGAGCTACACCGGATTTGGAAAATGTCGCCGGAAGCGACGTGCGCGGAAGATGGGATTCCCTTGCGCACGCTTGCAAGGGAAAAATGCCCTTTGGCGGGATTTTACCTGTGTCTCGTCAGCCGCCGGCGGCGAGTGTGATGATTTCCAAGCTGTCTCCGGCGCTGATCAGGGTCTCCGGAAAATGGCGAGGCAGCACGGCCTCGCGGTTGAGTTCGGCGACGACGGGCTTGCCGGCGAGGCCGAGGGATTCGAGCAGCGCGGTGAGTGTGATGGGGTCGGTGAGTTCGTGGGCTTGGCCGTTGAGGGTGATTTGCATGGTCGTGTGTTTTCATCTCCACTGCGTGAGCTGCTCGGGGAAGGGGCAGGTGTCGCAACCGGAGAAATCCTCAAGGCAGAAGTCATGGTAGAGCTGGAGCATCGCCTGCTGGTGCGAGAGGCGGCGGAGAAAAGGCTGTGCCTCTTTCTCGGAGCCGAAGAGGCGGATGCCGCAGCGCTTGAGCTTCTGGTTGATGGCGGAGTGGCGGAGCTTGTGGTAGTCGCGGAAGGTGAAACGGCTCTCGTGCATCGCGAGCGGGATGAGGTGGTTCGCGGAGAGTTCGAGCGCGAGGTTTTTCCCGAATACCGAGATCGCTTGGCTGCTGCGGGCGGAGGTTAGAGTGTGGTGGTGCGACCAGAAATCGTGGCGCAGGGCGTGGAGGAAATCGGTGAGCGGCTTCACGGAAAACGGTGTGGCCAACACGAGGCGGCGGTATTCCGGCCAGCGGGCGATGAGCGCGGAAAGCCCGCCGACGCGGCGGTGCGGATGGTTCGCGGGGCGCTGGCCGTGCGTTTTCCAGACGGGCAGGCGGCTGTCGGGCGGCTCGTGGTTGGGGCGGATTTTCCACCAGGTATCCCAGAGCGCGGAGAGGTATTCGCGGGTGTCCTCGGGGGCGCGGCGGTGGATCTCGGCGTCGAGGAAACCGGCGGTGCCGAGCAGGATCGCTTCGGCTTCGGCGATGTTTGCGCGGAGGGAGTTGATCGGCGCGCGCTGGGCGAGGAGTTTCATCGGCAGGGAATTTCCGCCGTAGCCGAGGGTCTCGGCGGTGGCTTGGAAAAGGGCGGAGTCAAAATCATGCGCCTCGACGGTGCGTAGGAAACGTGCGGCTTTCTGCGCGGAGCGGCGGACGGCGGCCTCGCGGAGCAGGCGTTCGACGGAGAGTTTTGGCATCCGTTTCAATGGCTCCAGGCAGCGGCCGGGGATAGCGATGGCGGTGTCGCGGGAGGGCAGGTTGAGTGCATCGGAAAGCTGGGCGGAGCTGACCAGCAGCTCGGGCACCTGGCGGTGGTTCGAGGTGCGGATGAAGGTTTCGCGTGCGGTCTGGCGAAATGTGACGTGGAGGATGGTGTTGGAAAAGGCGGGGTTGGTGGAGTGGCCGTGCGCCTCCCAATCGGACGGGCAGGTGTCGATCTCGAGGTCGCCGGTGAATGGGCAGCCGTCGATCTCGATGGCGGCGTGGGCGAAGTCCGGCCCCGCGCCATGGTTCCACTCACCGAACTGGGCGATGCGCAGGGGGCGCCCGTCCTTGAGCCGAAAATTGCGCCCGAATGCACCGGAAAACCACAGCGCCTGCAGCTCCAGCTCGGGCGGGAGCTTTGGCGCGGCGACTTCTTCGAATGCCAGCGGCGGATGCCAGACGCTCTCCAAGAGAAATCCGTAGTTCATCTAATTTTCAAAATTCAAAGTTCAACTTTCAAGGAGGGGTTACTGCTTCGGGATCTGGGTGGGATCGGCGACGGGCGGGGGAGGGGGATCGAGGATATCGAGCCAGCCGGAGATCGCCTCGGCTGCCGAGAGAGATCCGTATTTCTCCTTGGCGTTGCGGAGGGCTGCGATGGCGGCCGAGTTGTTTTTCGCGGCGCGTTCGATGGCGATGAGTTGCATGTCCTGACGCAGCTTGTCCTCCCTAGGCTCGTAAAGATCCTTCGCGCGGCGCAGCCAGATCTGGGCGTTGGGGATGTCATCGGCCGCGAGGAAATCGAGCGCGAGGCCTTCTGCGAGGTTGCCGGATCTCAGTTTCTCTGCGGCTTCGGCGAGTTTTTTGCGGCGCTCATCCGCATCGTTCGGCCATTGGCGCATGGCGGCGCGGAGGGCGCGGAAATCCCTGTCTTCCGCGCGTTTCTCACCGGTGCCATCGATGTGCAGGAAAGGGCGGTAAAGTGGATCCCCGATGGTCACGCCCTGCCATGAGGTGACGGGCATGGCCGCCCACGCCGCCTCCGCGAAAGTCCAGCCTTTCAGCAGGCGGTCATGCATGATGTCGAAGTGGTGGGTGAGGTGCAGGTAGGGTTCGTAAACATTACCGACGGTAGCGGCCGCGCCGCGCACAAGCAGCGGGGCGCACCAGTTCTTGTGCGGATCCGAGAGCTGGTCCGCGCTGAAGGAGTGCAGGTGCACGGCCACGGCGCCGGGACGCAACATAAAGGTTGGGTTGAGGAACGGGCCGCTGACGTGCCCGTCATACCAGCCGTAATAGACCGCCGCCCCGGTCATCGGGTAGTTTTTCGGAAAGGTGTCGTTGAAGCGGTCGATCACGGTAGGCACGCCGGTGCGCACGCTCTGTGCGGCGAGCTTTGTGAGCCAGAGATCGCCCTGTGGAAATTTATTGGCGATATCGACGTAGGCGCGTCCCCAGAGGCCGTGCTTTTCCGTTTCCACCGCGTCGTCGATCATCCGTTTGCAGGTCGCGTAGGTCGGCGCGTCGATGCGGGCGATGAGGACGAGGTAAGGGAGGTTCATTTCCGAAAGCGGCTTCACGCTCTCGAAAAAGGCGTTTTTCAGAACGCCCTTCGCGGGCAGATCCTCGATGCCGAAGAGCGCGAGTTCCGAGTCCACGCTGGCCTCGTCGCGGGGCGAGATGGGATCGGCGGGCGGCGGCTCGTTTTCCTTCGGCTTTGCGGGTGTGGGCTGGATGCGCAGCGGCACGCCGCGCATTAGAACGATGGTTCGGATGCGGTTCTCGGCGGGCAGCAAGAGTCCCTGCGCGTCGCGTTGCCGTTTCCACCAACGGTTATCCTCGAAATGATCCCGCAGCGGCTTGAGGATGGAGTCATTGTATTCGTTGCGTGTGATGTCCGCCTTCAGCGGCATTTCGAGGCCGAGGATCTGGGAGGGGGGGATGCCGCGCGCGTCCTCATAAGCCTCCGCGAGGCGGGCGGATTCAGGGTCGGCTTTGTTGTAGAGGACGAGGACTTCGCGGTTGGAAAGCGGCCGCGCGTCCGCAACCGGGGTGGCTGCAAGGAAAACGGCTGCGAGGGTCGCGAGTGATCGTGCGGTGCGCATGGTGCATATCATGAACGGGCGCGGAAATGTTGCAACCCAAAGGAGAATCCGCCTTTCGCTTCAGGTGAAAGGAACCCGCAGACCGTCATACGCCGCTTCCACGCCCTCCGGCAGGCGGGAGGAAAGCCCCGCGTGGTCGAGGTCGTGGCTGATGTGTGTCAGCACGGTGCGGCGCGGCGAGAGCGTCTGTGATATTTCCAGTGCTTCGCCGAGTGAAAGGTGCGTGGAGTGTGGGGCGTCGCGGAGGGTGTCGATCACCAATACGTCCAACTTTCCCAACAAGGCCATCGTTTCCGGAGGGATGCGTTTCACATCCGGCAGATACGCGGTGCGGAAACCGCTGTCCGTCTCGAAGAGATAGCCCACCGTTTCCACCGTGCCGTGCTCCACGGGCAGCGGGGTGATGTCGAGACCGCCGATGCGGAAAAGGGAGGTCACGGGTCGCGGATCGGGCTTCACGTAGCCGTTGTGGGTGTTGTCCGGATGGAAGGCCCAGCCGAACATGGCACTTCAGGACATCGATGCACGCCGCCGTGCCGTAGAGGGGCAGCGGTTCGCGTTTTCCCCAGCAGAACGCCCGCATCTCATCGAAGCCGACCACATGATCCAGGTGGGAGTGGGTGTAGAGCACCGCGTGGATGGAAGTAATTTTTTCACGCAGTGCCTGCTCGCGGAGATCTGGGCCGGAATCGACTAGAAGAGTAGTATTTCGATGGCAAACGAGCACGGAGGAGCGGGTGCGGTTGTTGCGCGGATCATCGGAACGACAGACGTCACAGTAGCAGCCGATAACAGGAACGCCGACGGAAGTGCCGGTGCCGAGGAAAGTGATGTGGCCCTCGTGGGGAGACACTGGGTGCGCAGAGCGAGGGGATTAGCCGCAGCAACCGCCGTCGCTGCCAGCGCCGCCACAGCAACCGCCGGAGTTCGCCTCCTCGATCTCCTCGTCGGTAGGCACGCGGCCGAGCTCGAGGGTCATGCTGACGTATTTACCGACGTTCTTCTGGATGCCTTCCAGCGTGCGCTGCGCGTCCATGAAGTCTGCGGCGATGCGGTTGTCGAAAAGCGCGTCGCGGGCGTCCTCGAAAGCCTTGATCTCCGCCGCGCCGAGCTCCACGCCCGCGTGCTGTTTGTGGTGGAGTTCCTCGCCTTTTTCGTGGACGGACTGGTATTGCAGCTTCGCCGAATCGTCGGCGAGGAAGCGCTCCACGTCGCTCTGGAGTTTCTTGAACTGGGCGTCTTCCGCGATCGCGGCGCAGAGTTCCTTGGTTTTGGACAGGATGGATGTTTTCTCGAGGAGCATGCTCATGGAAAAGACGTAGGTGCAGACCGACCCGCGCGCAACCGTGTTTTTCAATGCGTATAGCGGAGCCCCGGCCGGTTTCTTCAGGCTTCGTCCGGGATCGTGATCTGCAATACTTTTGTCCGAGCCGTGGCCACCAGCACGTGAATGCCTTTCGGAAGCAACACGGTGCTCCCGGTCTTGTGCGCGTTATCTAGGCAGCCGCTCACCACCGTGATCAGCGAGAAACGGTCGGGGAGGGGATTTGATATGACCTCGCCGATTGCGAGATCGTGGAGTGTTGTTTGGAAAAACGGGCAGGTGGCCAGGGTTGTCGGACAGCCGGAGGCAGCCCCTTCTTGGGTGTCCATTCGTGGCTCAATGTCATCGAAATCAATGCACGCCAGCGATTCCGCGACGTGGAGCTGGCGCGGGTTGCCGGCGGGGTCGGTGCGGTTCCAGTCGAACACGCGGTAGGTCGTGTCGGAATTCTGCTGGATCTCGTGGATCAGGAAACCCGCGCCGATCGCGTGCAGTCGGCCGGACTCGATGAAAATGGAATCGCCTTTCCCCGGCGCGATCGCGTGAACCTGCTCCGCCACGCTGCCCTCCGCAATGGCGCGCTCGAAGCTCGCGCGGGTCGCACTTTTCCGCAGTCCCACGTAAAGCTTCGCTCCCGGCTTCGCGTCCGCGATGAACCACATCTCCGTCTTCGGCTCTCCTCCGAGCTGCGCGGCGAGGGAGGCGGGCGGGTGAACCTGGATCGAGAGATCATCGGCGGAATCGAGGATCTTGATGAGCAGCGGAAAGCGCTCCGAATCCGGCAGGTTTCCCCCGAAGATCTCCTCCCGGCGCTCCATCCACAGATCGTGGAGCGTCATTCCGGAAAACTCCCCGTCGGACACCACTGACTGCGCGTCCTCCCTGTCCACGATCTCCCATGCTTCGCCGAAAGGCGCATCCGGACGTGGCAGCGCGCGCCCGTAGGTCGTCTCCAGCGCGCGTCCGCCCCAGATGCGTTCCATGTATAGCGGTTCGAAAGTGATGGCAGGCATGGGCGCATTTTAGGGAGAGGGACGGGCTTGGCGAGTTTTTCGGTGTGCCGTTCCGGGAAAAGGCGGTAGCTTCCGCGCATGGCGCTTGTATTGTTTTTCGATGGGGAATGCGGATTCTGCAGCAAGTCCGTGCTTCGGGTGTATGAGCTTGATCCGGGCGGGGTCATCGAGTTCGCCCCCTTGCAAGGTGTCCTCGCCGGAAAGCTCGGCCTGCGGAAATACGCCGACAAGGGCGGCGGCTCCATGGTCATCCTGCGTGAAAGCGATGGAGCCATGTTCACCAAAGGTGACGCATGGATCGAACTCGGCAATGCGCTCGGCGGCATTTGGGCCGCGCTCGCCTCCGCGTTTTCCCTTTTCCCCAAGCACGCCCGCGACTGGGCCTACGACCTCGTCGCCAGGAACCGCTACCGCCTCGCCGGGAAAGGTAACGCCTGCGCCATGCCGGGTGAGGGATTGCGGAAACGGATGCGCGGGTAATGGTGCGCGGAGGCCGCAACTAGGCCGATGAGCAGCTCGGCGGGCACGAATAGGCCCAGCAGTATCCGGCTTTTGCCTTGCGCGGTCCGCTTGAGGGTTGAATCCCGCGCCATGCGGGTGGAGACTCGCCTCATGTTACTCCAACAACTTATCCGGATCCCTTCTGTCAACCCGGACAACGCCGCCGCCGACCAGGCGGGTGTGACCCATGAGCAGGCGATGGCCGATTTCCTCGCCGACTGGCTCACCGGCATTGGCGCGGATGTGACGCTAGAGGAAATCCAGCCGCGCCGCCCCAATCTCATCGCCCGCTTCGCGCCACTTGATGGTCGCCCGCGCATCCTGCTCGGGCCGCACCTCGATACGGTCGGGGTCGAGGGGATGACCATCGCCCCCTTTTCCGGCGAGATCCGCGACGGGAAAATTTGGGGCCGCGGTGCCTGCGACACGAAAGGGCCGATGGCTGCGATGCTTGGCGCGCTGGCTGAAAACAAGGATATCTTGGCGGATCTGCCGGTCGCGGTGGATTTCGTGGGCTTCATGGGCGAGGAAGCCTCCCAGCACGGCTCCAAGCATTTCGCGCGGCACCATGCGAAGGACTACAGCTTCGCCCTCGTCGGCGAGCCGACCTCGATGGACATCGTCCACATCACCAAAGGCTCGCTGTGGGCCATCCTCACCGCCACTGGTACCGCCGCCCATTCCTCGCAGCCGCAGCTCGGCGATAACGCCATCCTCAAGCTCGCCCGTGCCCTCCTCACCCTTCAGGAAAACCTCGAGCCCGCCCTCGCCGCCTACGCCGATCCCATCCTCGGCCCTTCCACGCTCAACATCGGCACGATCACCGGCGGGACCCGCCCCAACATCGTCCCGGACTCCGCCCGCGCGGAAATCGACATCCGCCAGACCCCGGATCTATACGCCTCGGGCGGCGCGCTCCAGCTCATGCGCGAGTTGATCGCCCAGCTTCGCCTACCCCTTGAAATCGGCTACGCCCACGAAAACCCGCCGATGGAGACCGATCCCGAGAACCCTTTCATCCAAAAGCTCCTCGCCACCGATCCGCGCACGAAAACCGTCGGCGCGCCCTGGTTTTCCGATGCCGCCCACCTCTCCGCCGCTGGCATCCCCTCGATCTGCATCGGCCCCGGCTCCATCGCGCAGGCGCACACCAAGGACGAGTTCATCGGCATCCGTGAGTTCGAGGAAGGCCAGGCGTTCCTCTCGAAATTCATCCGCTCAATGGCGGAGTGAGGATGCCATCAAACCCCTTGCGGCTATGCTGCCCCTCGCCAGATTTCCGCCATGTCCGCCGCCGCCCTGATTTTTCCGCACCAACTTTTCGCGGAGCATCCCGCACTCGCTTCGGGGCGTCCGGTTTTCCTCGCGGAGGATCCCTTGTTTTTGGAAACGACAGGCATCATCCGGTCGCCTTTCACAAGCAGAAGCTCGTCCTGCACCGCGCGTCGATGAGGGCGTATGCCGATGAACTCCGCGATCTCGGCCACGGTATCCAAATCACCGACTCGTATCAGGACGCTCTTCCACTAGGCCTAACCGAACTCCATCTTGCTGAGCCGCACGATTTCATCCTGGAGAAGCGCCTGCGCCGCTTCGCGGAAAAGCGCGGCATCACCCTCCACATGCACCCGACCCCGGCCTTCCTTTCCCCGCCGGAATTCTTGGAGGAACACATCGCCCGCCGCAAAAAGCCCTTCATGGCCACGTTCTACCAGGCGCAGCGGAAACGCATGGGCATTCTCGTCGATGCCGATGGCAACCCGGAAGGCGGGCAGTGGTCGTTCGACGAGGATAACCGAAAAAAGCTCCCGAAAAACCATACCCCGCCCGCGCCGCCGTCCGCGCCGCGCCATCCGCATGTCGTGGAGGCCATTGCCTGGGTGGAGGGATATTTCCCGGAGAACCCCGGCTCCACGGAAAATTTCCGCTACCCCGTCACACGCGCGGACGCGAGGATGTGGCTGGGAAATTTCATCACCGAGCGCTTCGCGGAGTTCGGTGTTTACGAGGATGCGATCTCCACCGGGCACGCTTTCATCAACCATTCCGTCCTCACCCCGGCGCTCAACATCGGCCTGCTCACCCCGCAGGAAATCATCGATGCCGCGCTTGCGAAAAAGGGCATACCGCTCAACTCGCTGGAAGGCTTCGTGCGTCAGGTGATCGGCTGGCGCGAGTTCATCCACGGCATCTACCGCCACCGCGGCGTCTTGATCCGCAATACGAACTTCTTCGGGCACACACGCCCCATCCCGAAATCCTTTTACGACGCTACCACCGGCATCCCGCCCATCGACCGCATCATCCGCCAACTCCACGACGAGGCCTACTGCCACCACATCGAGCGCCTGATGATCCTGGGAAATTTCATGCTGCTCTGCCGCTTCGATCCCGATGCCGTCCACAGGTGGTTCATGGAGTTTTTCATCGACGCCTACGACTGGGTCATGGTGCCGAACACCTATGGCATGTCGCAGTTCGCCGACGGCGGCACTTTCACCACCAAGCCCTACATCTCCGGATCCAACTACGTCCTCAAAATGTCCGACGAGAAAACCGGCCCGTGGACGGAAACGTGGGACGCCCTGTTCTGGACTTTCGTCGCCGACCACGAAGCCCTTTTCCTGAAGAACCCACGCTCCTCCATGATGGCGAAAACGTGGCATCGTTTCCCGGCGGAAAAACAGGAGCGGCTGCGCGGAGCGGCGTGCGGTTTCCTAGGGCGGATATGTGCTTGAGGGGATGCGGGAAAATCCCAGCATCGTCGGCATGTGCCGCCCACTCCTTGCTCTCCTCACCTGTTTCTCCTCCGCCGCGATGGCCGGTGAGCAAGGCTTTGTCGAACTGTTCGATGGCGGCGAGAGGTGGACGGGGCAGAATTACGAGGAGCGCGGCAGGACGTTTCTTGCCTATCGCGGGCAGGGCGTGGTTTTGAAACCGGGTGCGAAGCCGGAGTCCGTTAAGGAGATCGGTGATTGCGCCGAACTCCAGAAATCGGTGAAAAAAGAGTGTGGGAACACCTATCGCGTCGTGGCGGAAGGCAACGTGATGCGGCATTTCGTGAACGGCGTCCTAATGATTAAGGTGGAGGATCTGGATCCTCTGGTTCGCCCTTCCCCATTGAGGCAGCCCGGATGCATTGAGATCGCGGCTTGCCAATCCGCGAGGGGCGGGATCACTCTCCCGCACCAATATGTCCGCAGACAAAACCGCCATCAGCCCCACCCGGGAACAGGATTTCCCCGAGTGGTATCAGCAAGTCATCAAGGCCGCAGATCTCGCGGAAAACTCCGAGACACGTGGCTGCATGGTGATCAAGCCGTGGGGCTACGGCATCTGGGAACTCATCCAGCAGCAGCTCGACCGCCGCTTCAAACAGACGGGCCATCAGAACGCCTATTTCCCCCTGCTCATCCCGCTTTCCTACCTCGAAAAGGAAGCGGAGCACGCCGAGGGCTTCGCGACGGAATGCGCAGTCGTGACCCATCACCGGCTGGAGACCGTAAAAGATCCCGAGACCGGGAAAACCAAGATGATCCCGACCGGCGAGCTGGCGGAACCTTACGTCATCCGCCCGACCTCCGAGACGATCATTGGCGCGGCCTTCGCACGCTGGGTGCAGAGCTACCGCGACCTGCCGCTGCTCATCAACCAATGGGCGAACGTGATGCGCTGGGAAATGCGCCCGCGGCTGTTCCTGCGGACGGCGGAGTTCCTCTGGCAGGAAGGCCACACGGCGCACGAGACCAAGCAAGAGGCTATCGTCGAAACACGCATGATCCACCGCCTTTACGAGGAGTTCCTGCGCGATCACCTCGCTATCCCCGTCGTGCCCGGCGAGAAGAGCGAGAACGAGCGCTTCCCCGGCGCGGACATGACCCTGACCGTCGAGGCGATGGTGCAGGACAGGAAAGCCATCCAAGCCGGCACCTCGCATTACCTCGGGCAGAATTTCTCGAAGGCTCAGGAGATCTGTTTCACCTCGCGCGAGGGCAACCGGGAATTCGCCCACACCACCTCGTGGGGCGTTTCCACGCGCCTGATCGGCACCCTTATCATGGCACACTCCGACGACGACGGCCTCGTCCTCCCGCCGCGCGTCGCCACGCAGCAGGTGGTCATCATCCCGGTCACCCCGAAGGAGGACACCAAGGAAGCCGTGCTCGCCGCCTGCCACGCCCTTGCGGAAACTTTGCGCGCCACCCGCACCTACCACGGCGATCCCATCCGCGCCTTCGTCGATACCCGCGACATCCAGGGCGGCTCGAAGAAATGGGACTGGGTGAAAAAGGGTACGCCCATCCGCATCGAGATCGGGCCGCGCGATATCGAGTCCCGGAAAGTTTGCCTACAGCGCCGCGATTGGGCACCGACCGAAAAAGCCTTCCTCGACAAGGAGGAGTTCATCCAGAACGTCACCGACATCCTGCAGGAGATCCACGATAACCTACTTTCCAAGGCCCGGGCGCTGCGGGATGCAAACATCACGCCCTGCTCCGAAATCGGCGCGTTCCATGCCCATTGGGATCAGGAAAATCCCGGTTGGTTGCTCACCCCGTGGGCGGGCACATCGGAGGAGGAGGACGCTCTTTCCAAGCAGCACAAGATCACCATCCGCTGCCTGCCGCTGGCGGATGCGGGGCTACCGGAATCCTTGTTGGCAGGGCTTTCCGGAAATTGTTTCCTGACCGGAAAAAAAAGCAGCTCCATCACACTATGGGGACGGAGCTACTAAACAAAACACCCAAAGCACACTGCCGTGAGGGATCTTTATAACAGTTGGGGTTGGGTCATGCTCCTTTGGAAGTGCGGAATGCTGCTGGCCGGGGTCGGATGTCTCAGCGCGCAGTCCCCGCACCCCAGCCGCGCCTGAGTCCCGGCGACATCCAACGCCTGCTGCTCGACCGCGACGGCCAGCCCCGCGAACTGGCGAAAGGCTTTCTCGGCGGCGACACCAACCGGTATTTCGAGGTCAAGGACGGCGGTCACGGGGATTCGCTGGCGCGGCAGAACGGTGCCTATCGGAAACGCATGCTGGCGTGGCTCGATGACGTGATGTGAGCCGTAGCGAGTCCCACGCTCCGAAGGTGCTTTCCCAGTGGATGCAATACTGCCGATCCACCCCCCGGTTCCGAAAAGGAGAAAGCCGCTAACCCTTTAAGGATCAACGGCTTTCATTGGTTGCGGGAGTAGGATTTGAACCTACGGTCTTCAGGTTATGAGCCTGACGAGATACCTGACTTCTCCATCCCGCGTTTGGATCCGGTCTTGCGACCGGGCGGGGAAACTAGTCCGGCGCTCAGCGGGTTGGCAAGTCGGAATTTGCATACGCGGGAAATTTCCGCTTCGCTGCCCGCGCAAGGCCATGGATTTGACGGAGAGAGCGAAGACAACCCTCGAATGGGAGGAGTGGCAGGCGGTCTGCGCGTCTCACCTCGCCGAGGCGCAAAGATTTACGGACGGGCTGCGGTTTCGGCGCGACCGCGGGGAGGCGCATCCCGTGGAGGATTTCCTGTTCCGCTACTACCCGTTCCCCATCGCGTTGCTCGAACTCTGGCAGCCAGGCTTCGGGGTTTCGCTCCGCTTCGATGACATCGGGGCGCTCCCCGCCCGTTTTCTCGGCAAGCGTTACCGCACGGCAGGCGGAGTATGTGATCTCGATCCGGAATCGATTTCCGAAAAAGAACGTGGGCGCCTTTCATGGATCAAAAGCCTGCTCGCCGCGACCCAAGGCCACGCTCCCAACTTCGCGTGCCACGGACTGCACGAGTGGGCGATGGTATATCGAGCCGAGGCGATCCGGCACTCGTCGCTTGCGCCGCTACGTCTCACTCAGGGGGAGATTGACTCCCTCGTCGAGTCCCGCCCCATAGCCTGCACCCATCACGATGCGTTCCGTTTTTTCTCAAAACAGGCGCTCCCGCTCAACCGCATCCAGCCAACCCTCGATACCCGCCATGAGAACGAGCAACCCGGTTGTGTCCACGCGAACATGGATCTCTACAAGTGGGCCGCTAAGTCGATGCCGTGGATCGGGTCGGATCTGCTGTTGGAAACCTTCCTCCTCGCCGTGCGGTTGCGGGATCTCGATATGCGCGCCAGTCCCTACGACCTCTCTGCTTGGGGCGTGGTGCCCGTGAAAATCGAGACCACCGAAGGCCGCCGCGAATACGAAGCCGAACAGCGCAAGCTCGCGGAGGTAGCGCGTGGACTTCGCCGCAAGCTCATCGATTCCTTGGGCCGTGTTCTCGCGGCCTGATCACACGCCCTGCCAACCAAGCTTCTGCCGGAGAGCTTCGTAAAACGACGTCCCCTCCAGCCGCAGGAGGTGGAAGCAGCGATCGGATTTTTTCACAGTCACGCGGTCGCCCGGATCAATGCGCGTGGTGTCGCGGCCATCGACAGTGAAGAGCATCGGCCCGTCGTCCGTGCGCTCCGGTGAGATCTCGATCTCGACATCATCGGAAAGCACCAGCGAGCGCTGGCTGAGGCTGTGCGGGCAGATCGGCGTAATGACAACCACGGACGCCTGCGGGGCGATGAGCGGCCCGCCGGCGGAAAGCGAGTAGGCGGTGGAGCCGGTCGGTGTCGCCACGATAAGTCCGTCGGCGCGGTAGCGGTTCAGCCACTCGCCGTTGACCATGGCATTGAGCGTGACCAGACGCCCGGTCTCGCCGCGTGCCAGAGTGACCTCGTTGAGCGCGTGGTAAACGAGGGTTGATCCATCGCTGCGGATCACCGTGGCCTCGAGTAACATGCGGGAGCTGATCGAGAAACGGTTCTCCGCGACCGCCTCAGCGAAGCGCCCGATATCGGCGTCCGTGCAGGTGGTCAGGAAACCGAGAGTGCCGATGTTGATCCCGGCCACGGGCTTGTCGAATTTCCCGAAGCGGGAGACCGCGTGCATCATCGTACCGTCGCCGCCGAGCACCGCGGCGATATCCACGTGCTCGGAAAAATCCCCCGCCTCGATCCCGCCCGGCACCCCGGCCATTGCGGCGGTGTTCCGCTCGATCACGCACTCGCAGCCGCGCTCCTCCAGAGCCGCCCGCAAGGCCAGCATCGTTTTCAATCCCCCGGACTTCTGCGGGTTGAGCAGTATTCCTATCTTCACTCAGAGGCAGAATGCCGGTGATTCCCACCGATGACAAGAACCTAACGCCGCATCCAGCCAACAAGCGGGGAGATTGGCAGAGAAGATGGGGCGTCTTCGGATCGCGGGGCGGCGAGTTGGCCATCCGAGCCGCCGCCAGGTTTCCGATCCGATGGCTCATTCCGAGGAGCGCCTAACTCGCTAGGCAGCCCGGGCAGTTCTGCGCGAAATGCCCCGGCAGGATCTCCGCGAGTTCCGGGGCTTGGTCGGTAACGCAGAGACTCGCGTCGCCGAGGAGGTTGCGGGGCTGGAAGGCGCAGCCTTGGCGCGGGTGCGCGAGGTTGGGCGGCAGGCCGGGGATGGTGATGAGCGGGCGGCCTTTCGGCTGGGCGGCGGGTATCGATTTCAGGAGCGACCGCGTGTAGGCGTGGAGCGGCTTGCCGAAAAGGTCGGCGCGGGCGGCGCTCTCGACGATGCGTCCGGCATACATCACGTTGATCGCGTCACACATTTCCGAAACCACCGCGAGGTCATGGGTGATGAAAATCACCGCCGTGCCGAGTTCGCGCTGGCGCTCGCGGATGAGGTCGAGCACCTGCTTCTGTACGGTTACGTCGAGGGCGGTGGTCGGCTCGTCGCAGATGAGGAGTTCGGGTTTCGTGATCAGCGCCATGGCGATCATGACCCGCTGCCGCATCCCGCCGGAAAACTCGTGAGGGTAGGAGCTGATCCGCTTCTCGGGATCGGGGATGCCCACCTCCGCGAGCGCGTCGATGGCTCGCGTCAACGCCGCCTTTCCGCGCAGGTTCTCATGCAGCTCCAGCGGCTCGGTGAGCTGGTCGCGGATGCGCATGAAGGGGTTCAGCGAGGTCATCGGATCCTGGAAAATCATCGAGATCCGCTTGCCGCGGATTTTCAGCAGCTCCTTTTCCGGCGCTTTCAGCAGATCGATCCCGCCGAACATCGCGCTGCCACGCTCGATCCTACCCGGAGGCATGGGCAGCAGCCCAAGCAGCGAATAACAGGTGACGGATTTCCCCGAGCCCGACTCGCCGACGATCCCCAAGGTCCGGCCTTTCTCCAGGGAAAACGAAACGTCCTCCACCGCGTGGACGATGCCGTTGCGCGTGTGGAAACGGGTGGTGAGGTTCTTTACGTCAAGGAGCACGCGGGAAACCTTAAATTTCAAACCTTAAACCTCAAGGAAGAAGCGTGGCGGCGACGATTCGCTCCACGATCTCATCGGGCGAGAGCGGGGTCGTAACATGGAACGCCTCGGCAGGCGAGGGGACTTCCGATGGCGGTTTTGCTAACTCCGGCGACACCCGTCAGAACGATTACACGCGGGGCGCTCATTCTGTTTCAGTCGTGTGCTTGGAATCACGCCTTGTCGAGGATCGAGTTCCAGTGTTCGACGTGATCATTCTGATCCGCGAAGAGCTCGATGAGATCGTCGTGCATGGTGATCGAGGTGATCTTGTCACCAACTCCATTGAATTTACAGCCCCGCTCTCCCGTATTATTTTTTCCGGTAACTTTGTCCACAATATGAAGACCGTCAGTGACTTGTCCGAAAACAGAATGGCGGTTATCGAGGAATGGGGTGGCGGTGGTGGTGATGAAGAACTGGGAGCCGTTGGTGCCGGGACCGGCGTTCGCCATCGAAAAGACGCCGGGGCTGCGGTGGCGCAGATCGGGGTGGAATTCGTCGGCGAATTTGTAACCCGGGCCGCCGCGACCGGTCTCGGTGGGATCGCCGCCCTGGAGCATGAAGCCCTCGATGACGCGGTGGAAGGCGATGCCGTCGTAGTAGCCGCGCTTGGCGAGATTGAGGAAATTCGCGGAGGTCAGCGGCACCTTGGAGGCGTAGATCGTGGCGGCGATGTCGCCGACGGTGGTGTGGAGTGTGATTTTGATGTCGTTCATAAGATGGAGTGGATAGTGAGCGGTGATCAGTGATCAGTGGAAGAGCGAATGTGCGGATTTCTCAGTTGCTCAAGCACCCAGCGGTATTCGGAGGCGATCTGCTCGACGACGGGGCGCTGGAGGTTTCCGGGGAGGACGCCCCAGGTGTAGGTCTCGATCTCGAAGTGGCGGCAGGCGGTGGGGTGGCGCTGGCACCAGGCGAGCGTTTCCTCGACGTGGGCGTGCGTGGAGGAGAGGGGCGGTGCGGGCTGTGTGTCGAGCGGGATGTGGAAATGGACGCGGGCTTCCCCGAAACCGGCGGGCGAGACCTCGCCGCCATCGACCGCTGCAAGGAAAGCCGGGAGATCGAGAAAACGGGCGAGCGTGGTATCCGGACGCCGTGCGATCACCTGGTGGAAATAGGTGGGCTCATCGAAGCCCCGGATCGCGTCGATGGCGGCAGGATCGCCCGGATTCAGGGAAAGGGCGTTGGAAAGGTGGATTTTCGAAAGCCGGATGCCGGCGGCGGCGATAGCGTCGAGCGAGGGCGCGGCGTCGTCGAATTCGATGGCGAAGTGGCAGGAATCGAAGTTCAGCCCGATCCGGTTGGCGAGGATGGCAGGGGATTGCGCCTGATGGTGGAGGCGCTCGAAAAAAGCGAGGGTCTCCGCCGTGTTCTCGAAGTGGCCGAGCGGCTCCGGCTCGAGGCCGAGGTGGAGATCGATCTGGTGCTTCTGCGAGAGATCCTCGATGAAATGGGCGATCTCGATCAGGTTCGCGAGGATGGCGGTTTCATCGGCGTGGAAGGTCTTGTGTGATCCGGGCAGGGTGGAGACCGAGCCGCCGCCGGACGCGGGTGCGATTTCCGCGAGGATGCGGAAAAGGTCTTGGGTGTAGGCGATGCGCTCGGGGCTCGTCCAATCCGGCTGGAACACCTTTTCCTTCACCCGCGTGCCGTGGAAGCAACCGTAGGGAAAGCCGTTGATGGTGAATACATAGGAATCGTTCTCCGCAAGCCAGTCCTTGAACTTCGCCAACCCGTCGTCTTCCAGTAGCTCCTTCGCCGCCAGTGCGGAGAGGCGGAGACCAATGGGATAAGGTTTTCCGGTAGAATGAACGCCCGTTTCAATCAGCCGATCCCGCACACCCATCACATGCGTCCGCAACGCTTCCTGGGTCTCAAGCCAGGTTTCGGCGGGGTGGATGTTCGTGCAGTAGCCGAGGATCATGGGAAATCTCAAATTTTAAATTTCAAAGCTCAAGGAAGGGAAAGCCCTTCGGCAGCTTTCGCGACGCGGAGCATCATGGCTTCGCCGAGGTGGGGGGCTAGGATCTGGAGGCCGACGGGGAGATTGTCCGCGCCGTCGAAGGAGGTGGTGCCGCAGGGGACGGACATGCCGGGGATGCCGGCGAGGTTCGCCGGGATGGTGAAAATGTCGGCGAGGTAATCCTGGAGTGGATCGTCGGTGCAGGCTCCGATCTTCCTGGCGGGAGTTGGCGCGACGGGGGAGAGGATTACATCTACTGCTTCGAACGCATGTTTGAAATCACGAGTGATCAGGGCGCGGACTTTCTGGGCGCGGGTGTAGTAGGCGTCGTAGTATCCGGAGGAAAGCACGTAGGTGCCGAGGATGATGCGGCGTTTCACCTCGGGGCCGAAGCCGAGTTCGCGCGACTGGTGGTAGAGATCGATGATATCGGCGGGGTTCGGCGCGCGGTTGCCGTAGCGGATCCCGTCGAAGCGCGAGAGGTTTGAGGAGGCCTCCGCCGGGGCGATGACGTAGTAGGTGGCCACCGCGTGCTCCGTGTGGGGCAGGGAAATGGGTACGATCACCGCGCCGAGGCCTTCGAGCTGCCTGATGCGGCTTTCCACGTTTTCCCGGACGCCGGGATGGATGCCCTCGCCGAAGTATTCCTGCGCAATCCCGATTCGGACGCCTTTCACGCCGAGGTCGATCTGCGCCGAGTAATCGGGCACCGGCGCGTCCAGCGTAGTGCTATCCTGCGGGTCGTGCCCGGCGATGGCCTGGAGGATCAGCGCCGCATCGTCCACCGTGCGGGTCAGCGGGCCGATCTGATCCAGGGACGAGGCGAAAGCGACGAGGCCGAAGCGTGACACGCGGCCATAGGTTGGCTTCAGCCCCACGACCCCGCAGTGGGAGGCTGGCTGGCGGATTGAGCCGCCGGTGTCGGAGCCGAGGGCGGCGAAGGCGGTGCCATCGGCCACCGCAGCGGCGGAGCCGCCCGAGGAACCGCCCGGAATTCGGTCGTGGTCATGGGGGTTGCGGGTGAGCTGGAAGGCGGAGTTTTCCGTCGCGGAACCCATCGCGAACTCGTCCATGTTCATCCGCCCGAAAGGAATGGCACCGGCCTCCTTCAGTTTTCTGATAACTGTTGCATCATAAGGAGATGTATATTTTTTCGCGAGAAAATTGGAACCACAGGAACAGGGCTGGGCGAGGGTGTTGATATTGTCCTTGATCCCGATCGGCAAGCCGCCGAGCGGCTTCGACAGGTCGGCTCCGGCGGCGGATTTCAGGGCGAGATCGAGGTCATGCGAAAGGTAGGCACCGGTCCGGGGATCACGGGATGCGATCTCCTCCGCGAGCTTCGCGATGGCTTCCGAGGGGGTCGTTTCGCCGTCCAGATATCGGCGGCGCAGGGTAACTAGGGACATGGTGGTAAAAGCTGAAAGGCTCAGGCGTCGGCGACGACTTTGGGGACGCGGATCTGGGATTGGGCTTGGTCGGGGGCGTTGAGCAGGACGGCCTCGGGCGGCAGGCTTGGGTGCGGCTGGTCGTCGCGCATCGGGCCGAGTCGGGTGTCCGCTGCGTCGATGTCGCCGGGCAGGTCGATGGCGAAGAGCGATTCCACGTGTCCGAGGATGGCTTCGAGTTGGGATTGGAACACGGCTACCTCCGCCTCGGTCAGATCCAGGCGGGCGAGCTTGGCCACGTAGCGGACATCAATGTGGGCGTGGGACATCGGCGGGAGATTTGTAGAGAAGCCCACCGGAAGCAAGGGCTTTCCGGATAAAGGGAGGTTGGAGCTAACCGCGAACTCACGCGAACTCACGCGAATGGCCGCGAATGGCCGTGAATGGCCGTGAATGGCCGTGAATGGCCGTGAATGAAACCCGGGCTGACGATGAGTCGATGGCTGATTAACCTTGAGGGAGCCGCCCCATATCTGCTGAACTTCGCCTGAGCTGAAATTGCGGATTTTCAGATAAATCTCATTTTTTCGTAGCCTGCCCCTGTAGATGTCCCACCCGGCTTGCTAATATCCCTCACCTTTTCCCCCTTGCTAGACCGGCTCTCCAGTGTATCCTTGATTGAATGGAAAAGCACTTTCATAAGAACACTCCCTTCCGCTCATGCCGGGGAAAGACAGAGATGAAACGGAGCAGCAAAAACCAGTTTCATAAGAGCACGGCCGATTATGCGGTTTTCTCCGTCGCGTTGACTCGCTGGATCTTCGTTTCCGCCTTCGGCTGCGCGTTCATGCGCCCGCGCTCTCATCATCACCGTTTGGAGCACCGTATCATGCGCTCTGTTTTTCGCACGTCTGCTGCCTTCGCTGCCGTCGTCATGTTCGCTCTGGCACTGTTTTCCCAGCTCGCCGTTGCTGCAACGACCTACGCCGTGAGTTTCAGCACAGGCGAACTGATCAGCTATGACTCAGCCGACCCAACCAACACAAAAACTTCGCTCCTGCCAGGCGGATCCTTAGTATCACCCGGCTCGATGGCAATGGGCCCCGATGGCAATCTTTACATCGGTGAAAACGGCGATGGCTCTACGTTTGCCCCCCGTATTTCCAAATATGAAATCGCCACGCTCACGCTTTCGACGATCTATCCCTTTGCCAGCTTCGAGGTGTTTCCCGGCAGCCTGGTCTTTCAGGGCAACAGCTTGCTAATCGGCCGCAACCCGTTTTACGGCAATACCGGGCCGATCTTGAAAATGACCAACGTGATCAGCGGCACACCCGCCGTCAGCGATTACACCACTGGCGGCAGCCTGGCGAGCAGCCCTGGACTGGCTCTCGATACAAGCGGACAACTCTACGTCAGCGACCAAACCTACAACATCAATACACAGATTGCCAGCGGCCCAGTCAAACGGTTTGATGCAGCGGGCACCTACTTCGGAGAGGTGATCGCCGATGGTGCCTCCGGCCTGGCTGGTCCCGCGGGTCTCGCGATCAGCGGCAACACGCTCTACACCTCGAGTATTATGAGCGGCACGATTCTGCAGACCGACCTGACAACCGACATCACGACCGCCTTTGCGACGACCGGGAGTCCGTTTGAAGTCGGTCCCCTTGCTTTGCTTTCAGACGGTAGCCTGCTCGCGGGTAGCTCCTCAGGAAATGGCAATATCTATCAGTTTGGCCCCGACGGCACGCTGCTGAGCACCTTTGCCTCCGGCCTTGGGCAGGTCGGTGGCATTGTTACGGCTACCGCCGTACCAGAGCCGGGCACGCTGGGGCTGGCCGTCATCGGTATCCTCGCTGGCGGCCTCTGGCTGCGGCAACGGCGACGAGTTGAAGAGGTTCGGGCATGATACGCCTCCGTTCCTTCGCCTTTGTTGATCCAACGCCCTTTTACCCTCGCTTCAGATCCGGCCACCAGCTCTTACAAAGGGTTCATTCGGATTGGTATTACAGAGATTGAAAGTAGCTGGATGCAACCCCTGAAGTTGCCGCGATGGAGCAGCGGGATTGTATCCGCCCTGCCTTGTGGGATGATGGTTGGCATGGCGGATGAAATCCGCTGCCACGTTCAGAGATCGAAGAAGCGCTTTGCTTTTTCAAAGAAACCCTTTTGGACGGGTGAGTTGTGCTCGCCGATGGATTCGGAAAAGGCGCGGAGTTTCTCCTCCTGTTCCTTATTGAGCTTCGTCGGCACCTCGACCTGGACGGAGACGTTAAGGTCGCCGCGATGGCCGCCGGAGAGGGATGGCATGCCTTTTTCGCGGATGCGGAAAGTGGTGGCGCCTTGCGTTCCTGCTGGGATTTTGATGGAGGATTGGCCGTCGAGGGTTGGAACTTTGAGTTCGCCGCCGAGCGCTGCGATGCTGAAGGGCAGTGGGACATCGCAGAACAGGGTGTGTCCTTCGCGTTCGAAGATATCGTGGTCGGAGACGTGGATGAAGGCGTAGAGATCGCCCGCCTCGCCGCCGCGCACGCCCGCGTCGCCGTTGCCGGAGGAGCGGAGGCGCACGCCGGTATCGACGCCCGCGGGGATGCGGAGTTTGATGCGGGTCTCGCGTTCGACGCGGCCCTCGCCCCGGCAATCGCCGCAGGGATCGGAGACGATCTCACCGTTGCCGCGGCATTCCGGGCAGGTGGTTTGCTGAATGAAAATGCCCGCTTGGCGCCCGACGACGCCGCGACCGCCGCAAGTGGAGCAGGTTTTCACGCCGCCGGATCCCTTGGAGCCCGATGCGTTGCATTTACCGCAAGGAACATTGCGCTCGATCTCGAGTTCCTTTTCCACGCCTTTCGCCGCCTCTTCCAAGGTGATTTCGAGGTCGTAGCGGAGATCGGAGCCGCGCTGCTTGCCGGATTTTTTCCGACCGCCGCCGCCGAAGAATTCCTCGAAGCCGCCGCCGAACGCGCCGCCAAAGACCTGCGAAAAAATGTCCGCCGGATCGTGGAAGCCGCCGCGCCCACCGCCGCCCATGCCGCTGTTGAATGCGGCGTGGCCGTAACGGTCGTAGGCGGCGCGTTTGTCGGGGTCCGAAAGCGCCTCGTAGGCCTGACCGAGTTCCTTGAACTTATCCTCGGCGGTATTGTCGCCGGGATTCTTGTCGGGATGGTATTTAACCGCGAGCTTGCGGTAGGCTTTCTTGATTTCGGAGGCGTCCGCGTTTTTCGGGACGCCGAGGATTTCGTAGTAATCGCGGGGCATGATCTAAATTTCAAATTTCAAATTTCAACCTTAAAGGAAGAGGACGAACGGAATCATTGTCCTGGTGCGGCTGCGGCTTGTGCCGCGGCGACGATGACGGAGGCGGGGCGCAGGAGGCGGTCGCGGAGTTTGTAGCCCTTGCGGGAAATGCGGATGATCTCGCCTTCGGGTTGGTCGGAAGGTTCTTGGGAGACGGCGTCGTGGAGGTTCGGGTCGAACTGGCCGGTGGCGGGGATTTCCTCGACGCCCTGCGCGGAGAGGAATTCGGCGAGCTGTTTGCGCACCATGTCCATGCCGATGTAGATCATCGAGGAGGTGTCCTGCGCGGCGGCCATCATGCCCATCTCGAAGTTGTCGATGACGGGGAGAAGGTCTTCGAGAAGGCGCTGGTTCGCGTAGCGGATCGCTTCCTCGCGTTCGCGGGCGGTGCGCTTGCGGAGGTTGTCCATCTCGGCGGCGGTGCGGAGGGAGACTTCCTTCCATTTCGCGGCCTCGGCCTCAAGCTGCTCCCACGGATCAAGCTCCGCGGCCGGTTCGGCGGCGGTTTCCGGGGCTTCGGCCGGCTCGATTTCGTCGTGTTTCTGGGGTTCGTCCTGCTGCATGGGCCGTATGTGTAGCCGGGAAACGCGGTTGGTCAACCCCGGCGAGGTGCGGGAACCCGCAGCGCTACCAAACTAGCATTCCCCATCCGCATCCTCCTTAAGGCGGCGCGGGATGTCCATGGACTCGTGCAGGATGGAAATGACCCCGAGGCAACCGCTGGGCAGTTGACGGAAAAAGATGTAATGATGGCGATAGCGAATGAACCACACTCCGCGCAGCACTGGATCCCGGACGGGTTTCCAACGCTCGGGACTACCCGCAACCTCTTCGAGGGCCGCTACAAGGCCGGTGACGTAGGAATCCGCCTGTTCCTCATCCCATGTTTTGCGGGTGTATCGCCAAATCGCCAGTAGTCGCGACTCGGCGGCCGGAAGAATTTTAATCCGCATCACTGTCGATCCCGGCTTTGACTTTTTGAAGCAAGGATTTCGCACTCAAAGGCACGAATGCGGATTCATCGGCGGCAAGCCCATGGGCCAACTCCGTGCGCAAGCCATCCCAGCGGCGCTCCTCTTCTCGCTCCAGATCCCGGCGGACCAGGTCTCGGATGTATTCGCTGGCGGAACTGTAAAGCCCGGAACCATCGACCCGATCATGGATGAATTGCTGGAGAGTTCCGGAAAACCGTACGTTGATGCCTTCTGCCATGCGAATTCAATAAACCTTGTCCCACGATTTGTCAATTTTGTGGGACATGGGATAAGTCTTCGCCTGATTTAAGCCAGTGGCGACTGCAAGTCCCAGCTACGGGAAAAGGATACAGATCGGCTTCGGGGCGGGGACGGTGGATTTTGGCTCGCCGAGCTTGCCGGTGGCGGGGTCGAGGCTGAGGACGGAGATCGTGTCGCTGTTCTGGTGGCCGCAGAGGAGCCAGTTGCCGGAGGGGTCGATCTTGAAATGGCGGGGTGTCTTGCCGCCGCAGGGCGCGTGTTGGACGAAGGTGAGCTTGCCGGTTTCCGGATCACGTTTGTAAACGACGATGGAGTCGTGGCCGCGGTTCGAGCCATAGACGAAGTTCCCGTTCGGATGCACCTCGATCTCCGCGGTGGTGTTCGGTTCGGAAAAACCGTCCGGCAGGGTGGTAATTTCTTGGATGGGTTTGATCGCGCCCGTTTCGGCATCGAACTCCGCGACGCTGACCGTGTTGGTGAGTTCGTTGATCACGTAGGCGTGTTTCTCGTCCGGGGAAAAGGCCATGTGTCGCGGGCCGCCGCCGGGCGGGGAGATCATTTCGGCGGGTTCGTTGTCGGAAAGGGCGGAGGTCGCGGCGTCGAACTTTCGGATCAGGACTTTATCGATGCCGAGGTCGGGGACGAAGAGGAAGCGGTTCGCGTTGTCGAAATAGACGCCGTGGGCGTGGGCGGCGTTCTGGCGCTGCTTGTTCGGGCCGGAGCCTTTCATTTCCACGAGCGAGATGATCTCGCCGGGCTTGCCTTTCGCATCGAGGCGGATCGTGGCGAAGCTGCCGCCGCCGTAGTTCGCGACCGCGAGGGTGCGGCCCGAGGCGTCGATGGCGAGATGGCACGGGCCATTGCCACCGCTGGGAGCCGAGCCGAGCAGGGTGAGCGAATAGTCTTCCGCGATGGCGAAGGACGCGACGGTATTGCCTCCGCCGATGCAGTGAAGGACGGGCTTTTCCGGATGGAGGGCGAGGAAGCCGGGAGACGGATATTTCGCCGCGAGCTTGGGTTCCGTGAGGACACCCGTTTCCGCATCGAAGGTCGCGAGGTAAATGCCATCCGCTCCGGTGCCGATGTAAACCGGGCGGGCGTCGGCGAAATGGATGGCGAGGGCGGCGAGGAGGATGAGCTTTTTCATGTGAGTAATACTACGGGATGCGTGGATCTTTTTCAGACGTTGAACCCGAAGTGGCGGTTCGCGTTGTGGAAGCAAACGTCGGCGATGAGTTTCGAGAGGGTGTCGAAATCATCGGGCAGCTCGCCCTTTTCCGCCTCGTTGCCGATGAGGTTGCAGAGGATGCGGCGGAAATATTCGTGGCGCGGGAAGGAGAGGAAAGAGCGCGAGTCGGTGAGCATCCCCACGAAACGCGAGAGCAGGCCGCAGTTGGAAAGGGCGTTGAGCTGCATTTCCATGCCCTCTTTCTGGTCGAGGAACCACCAGCCGGAGCCGAACTGGATCTTGCCGGGGACGGTGCCGTCCTGGAACGCGCCGGTCATGGCGGCGAAGAGGTAGTTGTCGCGCGGGTTCATGTTGTAGAGCACCATTTTCGGCAGGGACTCGCGCTGCGCGAGGGCGTCGAGGAAGGTGTAGAGCGCCTTGCCCTGCTGGGTATCGCCCATGGTGTCGAAGCCTGCGTCCGGGCCGAGCTTCTGGAACATCAGCGAGTTGGTGTTTCTAACAGGCGTGAGGTGGAGTTGCTTCGTCCAGCCGCGCGCGGCGTCGAGCTGCCCGGTGAAGACGAGCAGGTAGAAGGAGAAGCGTTCCTTGTCCTCCTCGGAGACGGCTTTCCCGGAACGCGCCTTGTCGAAAATTTCCGCAGCCTCCGCGTCGGAGCATTCGAGGGCGGGGCAGCGGTCGAGGCCGTGGTCGGAAAGGCGGGCGCCGGCCGCATGGAAATCGTCGTGGCGTTTCTGCAGCGCCGCGAGGAGATCGGAGAGCTTGTGGATGGAAAGCCCGGATGCGGCCTCCAGCCGGTCGAGCCACGGATTGAGCAGATCCGGTCGATCCACCTGGAATGCCTTGTCCGGACGGAAGGTGGGCACGACCTTGCACGCGACCCTGGCGGCCGCGATGGCATGATGATCGTCGAGCGAATCGGCGGGATCATCCGTGGTGCCGACAACGCGGACATCGAATTTCTCCAACAGGGCGCGGGCGGAAAAACCGGGTTCGGCGAGGCGGGCGTTGGTTTTCTCCCAGATCTCGTCGGCGGTGTCGGGAGTGAGTAAGGTGTGGATGCCGAAGTAGCGCTGGAGCTCCATGTGAACCCAATGGTGCATGGGATTGCGGAGAGTGTAGGGCACCGTTTCGGCGAAGGCCTGGAACTTGTCGCGCGGACTGGCGTCACCGGTGATGCGCTCCTCGCCGATGCCGTTCGCGCGCAGCAGGCGCCACTTGTAATGGTCGTGGCCGAGCCACATGTCGGCGATGTTGTCCCAGCGCTTGTCCTCCGCGATCTCTTTCGGCGAGAGGTGGTTGTGATAGTCGATGATGGGCTGTTTCGCCGCGACCTCATGGTAAAGCCTGCGCGCGGTGCCGGTGTGGAGGAAAAAGTTTTCGTCGAGGTAAGCCATGTCGGCGATGATTTCAGAGGAAAGGATGCGGGGTGGGAAGGATGAATCGGCGCGTGGCGCGGATACGGTGCGACGCGGGAACCTTATCATTTCCCGCTCGCCATCCCACGAGGCGGCCCACATGTTGAGTGCAAGGTAGCGCCATTTCCCGAACCCATACGATCAAGATGCCCCGACGCAAGGAAACTGCCAATATCCCGAAAGCCGTCTGGAAAGGCGACAGCGGAAAAACGGCGCTTGAGATCTCCGGGGATTGGAAACTCGGCGTGCAGCCGGAGATTTCCGGCGAGGGCGACGTCGGCTGGCCCGACACTTTCGTCACCGACAGGCTGGGCACATTCGACTCCACACTGCCCGCCTACCTCCTGCGGAAAGTGCGCGAGGTGGGAATCGAGAGCCCGCCCCTCGATGGCCTCCGCGAGGATCTCCGCGGCCTGATGGAACTCGCCCTCAAGGTTCCCGAGCGCGGCGATGCGAAATCTCGTAACGAAGATCTGCACAGCATCACCCGGCTCGGGATGAAGTCCTCGAAGAAATGGCTTTCGCTCATGTCCTTCCTCGAATTCACGGGAGACACCGTACTCGCCATCCTGCGCTTCGCCGTCGGCAAGGCGGGTTTCCGAGCGCGGGATTTTTGGCTCACCGTGCAGGAATGTGGCGTCAACGCCCTGCCCATTGTCGCCCTTATCAGTTTCCTCATCGGCATGATCCTCGCCTTCGTGGGAAATGTGCAACTCGCCTCCTTTGGCGCCAGCCTCTACATCGCGGATCTCGTCGGCATCGCCATGGTGCGGGAAATGGGAGTAATGATGACGGCCATCATCATGAGCGGGCGCACCGGCGCGGCCTTCGCGGCGCACATCGGCAGCATGAACGCGAACCAGGAGATCGACGCCCTCAAGACCTTCGGCTTCAACCCCTTCGATTTCCTCGTTCTTCCCCGCCTCTTCGCGCTGGTGCTGATGATGCCCCTTCTGACTATTTACGCGAACGTCATCGGCATCCTCGGCGGGATGCTCGTGGCTGCGGGCGTCGGCATCCCCCCGAAGCTTTTCCTTACAGAAATGCTCACCATCGTGGATCTCACGCAGGGTTCGCTTGGCGTCATCAAGAGCGTCTTCTTCGGCGTCGCCATCGCCATCGCGGGCTGCTACCACGGCATGAGATCCGGCAGCTCCTCCGCCGCTGTCGGCGAGGCCACCACCCGCGCCGTGGTCAGCTCCATCACCGTCATCATCATCCTCGACTCCGCCTTCGCGGTCATCTTCACCTTCCTCGAAATATGAGCGACCTCACGCCCGATCCCGAAGCGAAGATCTCCGTCCGCGGCCTGACTATGGCTTACGGGTCGTTCGTCGTGATGACGGATCTCAACTTCGACATCCGCGAAAAGGACATCTTCATCATCATGGGCGGCAGCGGCTGCGGGAAAAGCACCCTGCTGCGCCAGATGATCGGGCTGATGGAGCCGAAGAAAGGCGAGGTTTTCTACAACGGCGCGAGCTTTACCGCCGCGCAGGACGCCGAAAGGATGGCCTTCATCCGCCGTTTCGGCGTCATGTATCAGACCGGCGCGCTGTGGTCCTCCATGACCTTGGCGGAAAACATCACCATGCCCCTCGAGGAGCACACCGAGCTGAAACCCAAGGAGATTCTCGATCTCGCCCGCTACAAGCTCGCCCTCGTCGGCCTTTCCGGATATGAGGATTACTACCCGGATCAGGTCTCCGGCGGTATGAACAAACGCGCCGGCATCGCCCGCGCCCTCGCGCTGGATCCCGAGGTATTATTCCTCGATGAACCCGGCGCTGGCCTCGATCCCCTCAGCTCCCAGCGCCTCGATGAGCTCATTCTCCGCTTGCGAGACTCGCTCGGATCGACCTTCGTCATCGTAACCCACGAACTCGCAAGCATCTTTGCCATCGCCAACAACTCCGTTTTCCTCGATACCGTGACCAGGACACAGGGTGCGACGGGGGATCCCAAACACCTGCGCGACGACTCCACTAACGAGGCCGTCCGCCTTTTCCTGAACCGCGGCGAAACAACAGACACCGCAACCACATCATGAGCCAAAAAGCCAGTTCCACGATGATCGGCCTCTTCACCCTGCTGGGCATTCTGCTCGGTGCGATCTCCGTTGTCCTCTTCGGCGCGGGGAAATACTTCGAGAAAACTCACAAGCTCCAGCTCTATTTCGAGCGCAGCGTCAACGGCCTCGAGGTCGGCTCCGACGTGCGCTTCGGCGGCGTCCGCATCGGCAGCGTCTCCGCCATCAGCGTCATCATCGACACGAAGCAGAACCGCAAGATCATCCCCGTCGTCGTCGAACTCTCGGATAAGGGGCTGAGGAGCGTCGCGGGTAGCGGCGAGGACTCGCTCGATTTCTCCAGCCACGAGGGCGTCCGCCGCGCCGTCGGCAAAGGCCTGCGCGCGGGTATGAAGCAGCAGAGCCTGGTCACCGGTAAGCTTTACATCGAGTTCGACATCAAGCAGGACGAAGAGGGCTTTGTTTACAACGAGAGGGTCAAATCCAAGTTTCCCATCGTCCCCACTATCCCCACCGAGATGGATGAGCTCATCTCCGGCATCACCGACGGGCTGAAAAAAATCACCGATCTCGACATCGCCGGCCTCATGAAGGAGGTGCGCGACGTCATCAAAAGTGCGGATGACCAGATCGCCGGCCTCAATCTCAAGGAAATTAACGACAACCTCACCGCCATCACCGAAGATGTGCGAGGCCTAACTTCCGACGGACGTCTCAAGACCTCCCTCGCCAACCTCGACGATGCGCTCAAGGAGATCCGCGAACTCAGCACCAAGGCAAACGAAAACATCGATCCCCTCCTCGCCGACATCCGTGACGTTGCGGAGAAAACTCGCGCCAGCCTTGTCCGCATCGAGGAATCCGCTGAAGGCCTCTCGAAAGTCACCGATCCCCGCTCCCCCATGCTGCTTGAGTTCCAGGATCTCCTGCACGAGACCGAGAATGCGTCCCGCGCCCTCCGCGAACTCACTGGAGACCTCAAGCGCAACCCCGGCACCCTCCTCCGCAACCGAAAATCCGAATGAAAGCTCCGCTCCTCCTGACCCTCCCGTTTCTCTTCACCGCCTGTACGGTGTTCGAGGCTATCGAGGACAAGCCCCTCCGCCACCTGCTTGAGGCCACCGTTCCCGCACGCACGCCCACCGCCGCCGCGCCCGTCCTTGCCATCGCGCGCCCGTCCCTACCGCCCTACCTCGAGCGCAGCGAACTCGTCACCCGTACAGGCGACGGTCGCCTTGAGATCCACGAGAAAGATCTCTGGTCCGAGCCACTCGACGCCGCCATCGCCCGCGTCCTCGCCGACAACCTGCGCCGCCTCACCCGCTCCACCAACGTCCAGCCTGCTTCCAGTTTCATCACCCGCGATTACACCCACCTCTTAGAGATCCGCTTCGAACGCTTCGATCCCCAACCCGACGACACCCTGCTTCTTGAATGCACCTGGAAGCTTCAGCCGATCGGCGGTGTTGACTCCGCCCCCAAGTCTTACCGCACCGTCGTTCCCCTACCTGCCGTTGGCGACCGCTCCGCCCGCATCGTGGCGATGAATGAAGCGCTCGCGAGGTTTTCACGAGTCATCTCCGGGAGCTTGTAGGGGGGAGAGTCGGACGGCGCGTTCCGTGGCAGGACTTCCGTCACCTGAGCTCCCGGGCTGTCCAAGGAGTTTTGCGACCCAGGTATTTTTGGCGGATCTGTTTCACGAAATCCTCGGTCACGGGGGTGGCGTCGTTACCCCATGTCTGGCGGACGTAGCTGAGGACGTCGGCGATTTCGGCGTCCTTCAGGTCGGTGTGGGGGGGCATGATGTTGTTGAATTTCTGGCCGGAGACCTCGATGGGTCCCTGGAGGCCGGCGAGGACGATGCGGACGGGGACGGAGGGATCGCCGGTGGCCCAGTCGGTGCCGTCGAGGGGCGGGAAGGTGCCGGGAACGCCTTTGCCGTCGAGGCCGTGGCAGGCGACGCAGGTGCGGCTGTAGATGGCGAGGCCGCGTTCGTGGACGGCGGGGTCGGGTTTGTGTTTGCGGACGATTTCCTTGCCGGGGGCGGCGGGCTTTTTGCTTTCGGCATAGTGCTTGGCCACGGAGGAGAGGGCGTAATTGAGTCCGCCCGTTCCGAGTTCATACAGATAGACGTCGTCGAAAAATACCGTGCCGGTGCCGGTGCCGTAGCCACCGAAGAGGCAGTGGAGGAGCACGCTGGTCTGATTTCCCGTCTCAAACTCGAAGCTGAATTCCTTCCAATCCCGCGTACCGTTGTAGGTCTCGCTGGTGGCTCCGCCGTGGATGTTGAACATCGCGCCCTGGCCTCCCGTGGCCTTGTGATCCTCGGTGCGGATCCATCCGCCGAAGCGGTAGCGGCTGTTCGGAGTGACGGCGAAGTCGATCCCGGCTCCCGCATCGGCCGGGGTGGGGGAGGTGATCTTGAGAGCGGTGCTGCCATTTCTGCCGCCGGGGGAAATGCTCAACTTCACGGAGTCGGGCTTCTCCGCGCCGTAGATGCGCAGTTTCCAATCGCCGAGGTCGGGGCCGTTGAAACCGGGATCCTTGAGGAGGTTCACGGGCGTGACAGGCGCGTCGTTGATTTCACCGGCGGCGGCGAGTACTCCGGCGGCATGGCGGCGGGCGGCGGCTTGCCAGGCGGCGGAAAGGGTGGCGTCCTTAAAGATTGTATCCTGTTTCGCGACGAGCGTGGCGTGGAGCGCCTTCCCGATCTCGTCCGTGGGGGTGATGCGGGCGATCATGACGAGCGCTTCCGCAAGCTCGCGCTCGTCGGCGGCTTCGATCACGCCGTTTTTGATGACGGAGGCGGCGATGATTTGAACGTCGGGGGAGACAAGCAGCGCGGCGCGGCGCAGGCCGCGGTTGGTGGAGGCGAGGGCGGCTTTCACGGTTTCCGCATCGAGCTCGCCGACTTCCGCGAGGGCGTAGAACGCGTGCATGGCGGCGTGGTTGGTGGGTTTCGATATCATCATTTCCTTGAGCTTCGCGGCGATGCCGGAAGGGCGGGATTCCGCGATGAGGCGCTGCGCCTGGAGCCTCCAGAACTGGTTCGGGTGCGAGAGGGCGGCGATCAGGGTGTCGGGCTGCGCGGTGTCGAGTCTCGGATAGGGATCGTTCTTGCTGCCCTTGGGATACACGCGGAGGACGCGGCCGTGCTTCACGTCGCGGACGGGGGATTCGTAGGCGTTGCCGCGTCCGTTCTTGGCGTCGAAGCCGGCAGATTTCGCGTTGGGTGTCGGATTGTGCTGGATGATGAGGTTATACCAATCCGCGATCCACACTGCGCCGTCGGGGCCGGTTTCCGCGCTGACCGGGCCGGACCAACCGTCGGCGCTGGAGTAGAGGTTGTTGGGGAGCTGGCGGGAGACATAGCCCGCGCCCTTGTGGGTGATCTCGAACTGCCCGACGAGTTTGCCGGTCGGCTCGCAGACGAAGGCGATGTTTTTTTCCTCATACCCCGGGAAACGGTCGGAGGTGTAGAACGAGTGCCCGGCGGCGGAGGTGTAGCGGTCGTGTTGATCGACCTGGCGGATGTCCATAGACGAGGGGAAAAATTTGGGGTTCTTGTCATCGTTCGGCGTCTTCGGCTGGGGCAGTCCGGCCTGGGCGTAGATGCCCTGGGCGAAGGTATAGTACCATGATGGGTTGCCGTTGGCGGTGGAGCCTAGGATGTCGAAGTCGGAGGTGAAGCCCAGGCCCCAGGTGTTGTTCGTGGTGTTCTGAAGGAATTCCATTTTGCTGCCGTCCGGCCTGAAGCGGAAAAATCCGTTGGCGAAGTTGTGCTTCTCGCCGCCGACCGTGCCGTCGAATCCCGAGTAGCCGATGGTGGCGTAGATCCAGTTGTCGAGGCCGTAGCGGAGGTTTGAGACGCCGGCGTGGGTGTCGTGCATTTTGAATCCGCTGAAAAGCACCTTGCGTAGGTCCGCCTTGCCGTCGCCATCGGTGTCCTTGAGGAAAATCATTTCGGTGCCGTTCGTGCAGATCAGCCCGCCGTTCGCGAACACGGCGGAGGTGGGGATGGAGAACTTGTCGGCGAAGAGCGTGAACTTGTCCGCTTTCCCGTCTCCATCGGTGTCCTCGCAGATATGGATGCGATCGTGGCCGATGTTTCCGGCCTGGAGATTGTTCGGATAGTCCACGGTCTGGATCACATAGGCGCGGCCGAGGTGATCCCAGGTGATGTGGATCGGGTTCACGATGTCCGGCTCGCTGGCGAAGAGGGAAATTTCATAACCGGTCGGCACTTGGGCGAGCTTAAGCGACTCGGTGGGCGAAAGCGGTTTCTGGCCGCTGGTGATGGTCTTTTGCTCGCGGTATCCGGGGAGGATCATTTCCTCCTGCTCCAGCTTGGGAAGTTTCATGGCGTTGAGCTTGGCGCGAACTTCCGCGCCTACGCTCCAAAGGATCGCGCGGCGCAGGAGTTCATGGAAGGCGGGCTGGCCCCAGCAGCGCATGTCGTGGCCGTAGGCGGTGTAGAAAACCCTGCCCTTGCCCTGTTCGCGCACCCATGTCCACGGCTCCTCTTCGCGGAGCTGGAGGATGGTGCGGTCGTCGCCGTGGCGGTCGTGCACATAGGTTTCGTCCCACGTTTCGAACCCGGCGTAGCCCTGCATCACCGGATGCTCCGGCGCGACGATGGTGGTGGTGAAAACTTCCGCCCCGTGGGATTTGAAACGCCCGCCGACGAGTTTCACATAGGCGTCCGATCCGCCGAAGCAGGCGGAGGCGCAATGGATGGGCAGGAACGCGCCGCCGTCCTCGACGTATCCGAGCAGGGCTTTCTCCTGCGCCGGATCCATCGGCTCGTTCTGCTTCCAGTTTCCGTAAAGCATCAGGCCGTCGTATTGGTCGAGCACGTCGCGGCGGAGGTCGGCGAGATCCTCGGTGTAGGTGATGTGGATGCCGTCCGCGCCGAGAGCTTTCTTGAGCACGCGGTAGCGCTCGATCGGATCGTGGCCGGGATGCGCGGCGGTGGGTGCGCCGAGGAAAAGGATCTGCACGGGCCGCGCGTCGGGGGCGGCTTGCCTGGCGGTTTGCGAGAGACCCATGGCGATGGCCAGGATCAGGAGCGGGAGAATCAGGATTTTAATCATAGGATGCGATGGAATTGCCGGGGCCGATCGGATTCCCGTCAGCCCCGTAAACAATGTCCGCCATTTGCGAATCGAGCGCTTGTAGAATTGCGGTTTTTTTGTGTATGATTGCGACGTATGAAACCTGAAGAGGCCAGAAAGAAGTGGGACGAAGCTCTGCAGCCCGGCCAGCTACGGCAACTGTTCGATCACCTTCACGGCACCCTGTTTTTCGCCAAGGATACGCGCGGCTGCCTGATCGCGGGGAATCCCGCCTTCGTGAAACGCTGTGGTTTCACGGACGAATCCGAGATCATAGGCATCTCGGACAACGCGATTTTCCCGCCCCGCATGGTAGAGAAATTCCGCAAGGACGACGAACAGGTGATGAACTCAGGCAGCCCCCTGCTAGGCATCATCGAGCTCTTTCCTAATGAGGACGGCAAGCCCGAGTGGTTCATCACTGACAAGCTGCCGCTCTTCAGTAAATCCGGGAAAATCCACGGGCTCTGCGGCACGGTGCGCAGCTACGAGGCGCAGCGCGCGGCGATGCTGCCCTACATGGAGCTCGCAAGTGTGGCGGATCATCTGAAAAAGCATTTCCGCGACAAGCTCGACATGCCCCAGCTCGCGAAAATGGCGCGCATGTCGGTACGCCAGTTCGAGCGGAAATTCCGCGCCACCTTCCAGATGACCCCGCGGGATTACATGGTGCGGATGCGCGTGATTGAGGCCTGCGATCTGCTCGCCCGCACCAACCAGCCAGTCACAACCGTCGCACTGGAATCCGGTTTCTATGATCACAGCGATTTCGCCCGGCAGTTCCGCCGCCACATGGGGCAGACCGCCAGCCAATACCGCCTCGAACGCCGTCGTGCCGTCACGTTGGCGCCGCTGAGGTGAAGGCGAATAACGGGGCATGGCGGGTATCCGCCAAGTTTCTAGTGTCATCAAACGCGACTTGCAAGGAGGCGGCGTGCTGTTCAATGTGACGGCATTATGAATTCAGGAATCAGCGGATTGGTCATATTGGTCGTCGTGATCGGGTTTGTCGCCCTGATCGGAATCTACGCGATGGGAGTTTACAACGGCCTCGTGAAACTGAGGAATATGTTTAAGAACGCATTTTCACAGATCGATGTGCAACTGAAGCGAAGGCACGACCTGATTCCGAATCTGGTGGAGACGGCGAAGGCCTACATGGCGCATGAAAGCGGCACGCTGGAGGCGGTGATCGCGGCGCGGAACGGAGCGGAGAGTGCGCGGCAGGCGGCGGCGGCGAATCCGGGTGACGCGCTGGCGCTGCAGCAACTCGGAGCGGCGGAGGGCGGCCTTGGCAGCATGCTCGGCAGGCTTTTCGCGCTTTCCGAAGCCTATCCCGACCTCAAGGCGAACCAGAATATGATGCAGCTTTCCGAGGAGCTGACGACAACCGAAAACAAAGTCGCCTTCTCCCGGCAGGCCTATAACGACTCGGTTCTCGCCTACAACAATCAGCGCGAGGTTTTTCCGAACAATATCTTCGCGGGCATGTTCGGTTTCGCCGAGGCGGCACTTTTCGAGCTCGAGTCGCCCGCCGAGCGCGAGGCTCCGAAGGTGCAGTTCTGACTTACTACCTTTCCCGTAGATGAACTTCTTCGAGGCACAGGAGCGGGCGAGAAAATCGAGCCGCGCCCTAGTGTGGTGGTTCATCCTCTCCGTGATCGGGGTGATCGTGGTGATGTATCTGCTCGCAGCGTCCTTGTGGCAGCTCAATTCCTCAAACCCAGAGGGTATTTACCACGCCACGGATACCGCACATCTCGTGTGGTGGAATCCGGCTTTGTTCGGATGGGTGAGCCTACTCGTCGGTGGGGTTATTGTTACGGGGAGCTGGGTAAAGCTCTCCCAGCTTTCGGCGGGCGGAAAAGTGGTGGCGCAGAGCCTCGGCGGCAGGTCTGTGGAGCCGACTACGACGGATCTCCAGGAGCGGCGCTTGTTGAATGTGGTGGAGGAAATGGCTATCGCCTCCGGTGTGCCGGTGCCCGGGGTGTGGATCATGGACGAGGAGCAGGGCATCAATGCCTACGCCGCCGGAACCGATCCAAGCAATGCGGTGATCGGCGTCACGCGTGGGACGCTGGAAAGGCTGACGCGCGCCGAGCTGCAGGGTGTGGTGGCGCACGAGTTCAGCCACATCCTCAACGGCGACATGAAGCTCAACATGCGGCTGATGGGCTGGATCTTTGGGCTGGTGATGTTGTCCATGCTCGGGCGTATCATGGTGGAATCGATTCGTTTCGTGCGCGGCTCGCGGGATTCGAAGGGTGACGGGATTATAATCGCACTGGTGGTGGCGGGCGCGGCGGTGTGGCTAGTGGGTTCGATCGGAGTGCTTTTCGCGAGGATGCTACAGGCGGCGATTTCCCGGCAGCGGGAATACCTTGCCGACGCCTCGGCGGTGCAGTTCACGCGGGACAGCGAGGGGATCGCGGGGGCGCTGAAAAAGATCGGCGGTTTTTCCGGGCACGGCACCATCCGCTCGCCGAAAGCGATGGAGGCGCGGCACATGTTTTTCGCGGGCAGCGGTTTCAGCTCGCTGATGGCGACGCATCCGCCCTTGGAGAGGCGGATCAAGGCGATCGATCCACGCTGGAACGGCGAAATGTTGCAAGGCAAGGCCGATCCGGTCCGCGCGGAGGAGTTCGGCGGAGCGATGGGTTTCTCCGGTTCGCTGGAGCCGACGGTCTCGCAGGGTAGCGTGGCATCGCTCGGTGAAAGCGGAAGGCTCGACAGCCATGTGGGTGCGGCGATCCGCGAGGATCTGAGGACGGGGAAGGTGACCGCGTTTTCGAAACAGGAGGCGAAAACCCTTTTGCTCGGACTGCTGGTTGCGGCGGATCACGATTGGCGCGAGACGGCGACACGCATTCTCGGGGAAAACGGAATGGACGCGGAGACGGTTGCCCGGGTCATCGCATGGAGCGTGGATCTGGAGGGATATGATTCATCGAGGAAACTGGCGCTGGTCGATCTCTCGCTCTCTTGGCTGCGCAAGATGAGCCAACCGGAGGCGCGGGATTTCGTGAAGGCCAGCCAGGCGCTGATCGAGGCGGACGGGGAGGTGAACCTGTTCGAGTTCATGCTGCAGAAAGTCATCGAGCGCCACGTGCTGATCGGCCTCGGGCTGAAGCCGGTGCCAGTGATGCGCCACCGCAAAATCGGGGATCTGGAGCGCGGGCTGGCGGATCTGTTAGGGGTGTTCGCCTCGCTGGCGGGAGGCGGGACGGCGATCATGAAGGCGGCGGCGGAATACCGGGAGCATACCGGGCGGCAGTTGCCTCGCTCCGCAGCGGGCCTGGCGGAGGTGGCGGCCGCGCTGGTGGAAATGGATGCCGCCACGCCGCTGGTGAAACAGCAGATCCTGCGCCTGTGCGGCCTGGTTGTCACCGACGACGAGCATGTGGCGGATCAGGAGATGGAACTCCTACGCGCCACCGCGGAAGCGATCGGCGCGCCGATCCCGCCGCTGGTGAGGCAAGCGGCGTAGTCGGCCGCAACCAGCCCTACCCCTGCGGAAGCGGCGAGTGATCCTCAATGGTGTGGAATGCCGGTGATTGCGCGTTGCCTCCGCGCGTCCTATCCGCGAGCCAACAAGTCTAACCGACGCAGAATGGAGGTGTGAGGGCAGGGGATACCAGCACCCCCTGCGAGTCTGGCAGGTGCTTCTATGCGGCCCGAATTCTAAATCTGGGGTTGGGAATAAAGTCCTTCATCAGGGGAAAAATTGCCATGAAAGAATTCTTGGCAGATCGGCTTTGTGAGATATGATAGAGATAAATGCAAGCGCCATGAGTCCCCAACCCTCTTTACCCCTTTACAGACCGGCTCTCCAGTATGTTCTCCGCCCTAGATAAAAAAGCAAATGCCTAGCATTTAAAATAAATTCCTAGCATTTTGTATGATTGACACTGCATTTACCGGCTTGAAGAGGTGGGCAGTCGTGGCGTTTATAGGCGGGATGAATCTGGGAATGTCGTCCGCAGCTGCGGCGGTGATTGAGATCGATAATTCCGCCGCGGGGCCGAACGCCAACCGTAACGGTATCTCGACGCTAACGATGGGCTTCGCCGTCGGAAACCATGCCGACAGACTGTTGGTCGTAACGATCGGCGGGGAGTTTGGCAGCGCAACGACGGCCGTGAGCTACGGCACCCAGCCGATGGTAAAGGCGGCTGACGCGATAGCAGGGGGCGGCACGTGCGCGTCGATCTGGTATCTGTTGTCGCCCGACGTCGGCACCGCGATAATTTCTGCAACCATTGAACCCATCAACGGGTGGACCTTGGCTGCCGCCAGCTTCTACAACGTCGCGCAGCAGGTGCCGACGGACATCAAGACCTCTGTGTCGGGAGGGGCGACTTCCTCCATGATCACCATCAACGTAGTGCCTGCCGGCGGTCTCATTATCGAAGCTGCGGCATCCAATTTTCTAGGTTCGCCAATCGTCCCAGACTCAGGTCAGATCTCATTCCAGAACGTAAATACGAACGTTTCGGGAGGCTGGAGCAAGTCGGCCACTTATGACTTCACATCCGCCGAAAGTCCGACCAGTCAGCAGGTTACCATCCCAAGCGCCCAGCGGTTGGCTCACACCGCCGTGTCGTTCGCGCCCGTCCCAGAGCCGGGTTCGGTCGCGTTGCTGGTTGCCGGCGCGATCGGCTTGTTGGCGCGACGCAAGCGTGATTCTTTCCGTCCCTGAACAAGCGGTTGCGCTGTATGCTTGCTGGGGAAAAGGTGCCAGCCACCAAAACTGGGTAGGTTGGCATTTCCCCCGTCTTCAGTGGTTGGATTGAAGAGCTGGATTTTGCGGCCATCCCCCTTTTCCCCTTCCCAGACCGGCTCCGCAGTGTATTCTCCGCGTTAGGTGAAAAAGCAAATCTAACGATTCAAGAAAATGAAAAATTATTTGATTTTGTCAATCGTCCTTCTTTTATCAGGTTTTGCGAATGCAGAATGCAAAGTTTATTCGGGGTCCAGCGGATACACTGTGGCTGCGAGGGTTGAAGGCGGGAAAGTTTATTCTGGATCCAGCGGGTATACGATAGTGGCTAGATTTGAAAACGGTAAGGTCTATTCAGGGTCCAGCGGATATACGGTGATCGCACGAATCGATGGAACAAAAATTTATGGTGGATCAAGCGGTTACAACGTCATTGGCAGAATTGATGGAGAAAAAATCTACCTTGGATCATCTGGCTACAAAGTTGCAGCAAGAAGTGCAGGTTGTGGCGGGATGAGTTTTGCTGCCGCCGCCGCAGCTTGCTGTCTTTAATCAATGATACAGACAATGTGCCCCCTGCCAATCACACTTAACACCCCCCCTTTCTCCCGCAAAAAGCAAATTGCTATCAGATGATGATGCTTCCGCTCAGCTCTTGAAGCTGGAGCTCCTTCATCATTCAAGGAACCACTGGATAGCGGAAGTGAGCTCTATGCCATCTGAGCCGGACGGAGCTGCTGGGGGAGAGGGGATCGAGCGGATGAGCAGGGTTCTGATGTCCGGGTGCTGTCTTGGCTTCGAGAAGCGAGCGGACTTCTCGCTGGAGGGTGGCTGGGTCACTGGCATTCGCACAGACCTGGTTCAGCATGGGGTCCCCTTCGGCATCGATGACATGGAAGTCCGCTCCCACTTCCGAAATACGGAACGGGGTGAGTTCAGCGTGGGCGATGCGTCCGGCCAGTGATTCGCCAGATTGACGAAGCTGATGTGGTTGGGGTGGATTGTACGCGGGAGGCCTCTAAAAGAGCCGGTGGCCGGACCGGAGGGCGGGGAAAAAGGGGGTGGCAAGAGAACGAGTCTTGAAAAACGGGTGGCCCAGAGCCATTTGTCAGCGCGCGTCGAAACGGACATCTCCCGGAAATTGGTATCCAACCCACCTTGCCGCAAGACAGCGCTTGCTGAATTCCACATATCAGGAAAATTGCATGGCATGATTCCCACACCCACCCGCGCCGCCGCGCTCGACCGGCTCGAAGCCTTCGTCCCACACGCCGCGAGATACGCCGGGCGGCGGAACTTCGATCTCGGCGCGGGCAAGCACGATGGCGTTTCCGGCCTCTCCCCCTACATCCGCACGCGGCTTGTCACGGAGGAGGAATGCACCCGCGCGGTGTTGGCCAAACACAGCCCCTGCGCGGCGGAAAAGTTCCTCCAGGAAATCGCGTGGAGAACCTATTGGAAAGGCTGGCTGGAAATGCGACCTGAGGTGTGGCGGTGTTATCTCGAAACGCTTGCCGAGCAGAATAAAACTCCCTCCTACGAAGCGGCCGTTTCCGGAAACACCGGCATCGCGTGCTTCGACCACTGGGTGCACGAACTCACGGCAACTGGCTACCTCCACAACCACGCCCGCATGTGGCTCGCCTCGATCTGGATCTTCACCCTGAAGCTCCCATGGCAGCTCGGAGCGGATTTTTTCCTACACCATCTGTTAGATGCCGATCCTGCCACGAACACGCTCTCCTGGCGCTGGGTCGCGGGTCTCCACACACCGGGGAAGCACTACCTCGCCCGCGCCGAGAACATTTCCAAGTTCACGAACGGACGCTTCGATCCCAAAGGCCGACTCAACGAATCCGCGCCGCCCTTGCCCATGGATTTTGTGCCGGAAAGGCAGCCGCTGCATCTCCCACCCGATCCCACCCCGCGCGGCCGCATCGGCCATCTCATGTTTCCCGATGACCTCGCGCCCCCTCCGGAGTCGATGGGGAAAATCACCGCCACCGCCGCGTTCGTTCCGCCGGTTCTGGAAACCACATCGCTCGTCTCCGCCTTCCTCAACGGCGCGGTGAACAACACGCTCCATCACCTGAATGGCAGCCGCTTGGACGGCTCTCTGCCCTCCGCGATCTCGGATTGGATCAGCGCGGAGAAACTCGACTTCCTCGTCGTATCCCAACCCACCGTTGGCTTCACGAAAGATTTCCTCGATGCGGTGCAACTCCCCATTCATCTGCTGTAAGTGACCTCATCGACCCCGATGGCGGTGATGCCCTCCAGCTCCCTGTGCCTGAGGCCGAAATCGACGACCCATTTCACCGAGCGGCAGACGTTGTCCCAGCTGGTGTGGAAACAGGCGGCGGTTTCCTTCCAGCTCAGGCGCCTAGCCCAGGAGGCGAGGAAATGGCGGTAGGCGTCGCAGCAGGAATGCTTGCCCTGCGCCCATGGGACGCTCTCCACTTTGACTCCGCATCTCGGGCAATCCACGCGGCGCATACTGTAGGAGAAGGAGATGGGGATGTTCCAGATCGGAATGAACTCAAATTCGCGGGGAGCATGCGGTCGTAACCGGGCCGACGTATCCCGCAGCCGGAGCAGACGGGGCGGGAGTTGGCTCTGGGTATGATCTCGGCGATGAGGCGCGCCTTGTCTCCGGTTCCGCACATTTTCACGGAATGGTAAACGAAGCTCTTGAGTCGGTGGATTTTGTTGAGTAGGGTCTTGATTTGAATTGGCGGTGCGCTGGTTGTTTTGTTGTCGCAAACAGATCCTGCCAGCCTCCGCCAGTTCATCAACCCTCCATGCGGATGAAGAGGAAGTTGCCCACAACAAACCGCTTCTCCGACGAGTTTCATACCCATTCTCGAATCGGTCTGTTGTGGACAACTTCCAAGAACCTCGCGCCGCTCCGCAGCGCTATGATGCCAGTCTTAACCCACAGATTTTGCGGAAGAGGCCAATTTTACATCCGACATTGGGATCGCAAACTTTGGCCGCATGCCACCGCCGGATTTTTTAAACTGAAAGCCGCGCTACCGAAACTTCATGCTACACTTGCCCCACGCAGCGAAGACGATCTTTTTCCGGAAATCTGAAATGAACCTGAAATCCCCTTGTTGCTAGAAATTTATATTGCCAAGGAATTTGCTTTTGGGGTTGAGGCCGTTAAGGGAGCCGGTGGTCAGACCGGCCAGACCGGCCTGACTGTCGTAGCCTTGGCGAAGATTGGAGGGCGGGGAAAAGGGGGGTTGGTCTTTTTTGTCGGCTCATTTTTATGGAATTTGATTGTCTTTTATTGTATTGACGATTCGAAAAAGCCTGCGGGTCTCTTCCCGGTTATCAAGGAAAAGTAAGATAGCCATGTTGAATACCTCAACTTCCTTTTCTGCCTCCGGTTATGAATGAATCATGGGTGATAGGAAGGCTTTCGCAATCGGCTCCAGGGGTGTCCCATGCTTAAAAATCACTTTCATCGGGAACAACCGCTTTCCCCGCTAACGCAGCGTGATGTTGGCGTCCAGGTTGAGGAGGGCTTGGGCGAGGGCGGTGAAGGCGGCGAGTTCGGTTTTGTCGAGGGCGGCATCGGCGGGTGAATCGCCGACCTTGAGGAGTGCTTCGGCGTCGGAGGATTTTGTGGCGAAGAATTCTCGCTGCTGGGCGAGGAGTTCGAGGAGGAGGGGGAGTTGCTGGGAGGTGGGTTCGGTGCCGATCACGTGGCGGTAAGCCCATTTCGCGCGGGTGTCGTCGGTGGTGCCGCCTTCTTTCATGATGCGCTCGCCGAGCTTGCGGGCGGCCTCGACGAACTGCGGATCGTTAAGCAGGACGAGGGCTTGGAGCGGGGTGTTGGTGACCATGCGGCGCGTCGAGCAGACCTCGCGGGCGGAGGTGTCGAACAGGGTCATGTTCGGCGGGGTGGTGGTGCGCCGCCAGAAGGTGTAGAGCGAGCGGCGGTAGAGGCCCGCGCCTTTGTCGGGGGCGTAGGCGGGGAGGAAATTGTTGAGTTCCTTCCACATCGAGCCGGGCGCTTGGTAAGGTTTCACGGGTGGGCCGCCGATGGTTTCCGCGAGCAGTCCGGAGAGGGCGAGGGCGGAATCGCGGAGCATCTCGGCGGTGAGGCGGCGGGCGGGGCCGCGGGCGAGGAGGGTGTTGGCGGGGTCGCGCTCGCGGAGTTCAGGCGAAACCTTGGAATCTTGGCCGTAGGTGGCGGAGAGAACCATCTGTTTGATGGCGCGCTTGTGATCCCAGCCGTGATTCATCAGGTCGCGGGCTAGCCAATCGAACAGTTCCGGGTGGCTCGGCTGTGCCCCTGGAGGCCGAAGTTGTCCGAGGTTTCGACGATGCCGACGCCGAAAATTTCCTGCCAGACGCGGTTGATCATGACGCGGGCGGTGAGGGGATGGTCGGGGGAGGTGAGCCATTTCGCGAAGCCGAGGCGGTTGCGCGGCTGGTCGGCGGGGAAGGGGGGGAGCCAGTCGGGGGTCTCGCGCTCGACCTTTTCGGTGGGCAGGGTGTATTCGCCGCGGTCGAGGATGAAGGCGGGGACGGGTTGGGCGGACTCGCGCATCACGGAGATCTCGCGGACCGGGGTCTGCGCGTTGCGGTAGGCGGCGCGGGCGGTGTTGAGTTTCGCGGAAAGGGCGCGCGTTTCGGGGTCGATGGCGGAGAGGTAATATTCGCGGAGCTGCTCGGGTGTGGCGGTGATCTCGGCGAGGGGTTTTCCGGAATGGATGGCGGCGACCTCGGCGGTGGTGATGGCGCGGAGGTGGACGTGGATCTCGTCGAGCGTGCCGCCGCGCAGGCCGGGGAAGCGGCTGCGGGCCGCGAAGCCGATTCCCTTTCCGCTGACGAAATCGCGGGTGAGGGTGTCGGCGGCGACGGTGGTTGCGGCGGGTTGGCCGTTGACGAAAATTTTCAAACCGGCGGCCTTGCGCGAGCCGTCGTTGGTGACGGTGACGTGCGTCCATTCGCCGGTGGGGATCGTGGCGGCGGTGGCGATGGAGGCGGCGTTGCCGGGGAACTCGCGGGCGAGCGTCCAGCGGAGCTTGCCTTTTTCCAGCAGGAGTTCGTAGCCGGAGTAGGGGGCGTCGGCGGAGGTGGAGTTGGCGAAAACGACGGCTTCCGGGTATTCCTCGCCGGGCTTGAGCCAGAGAGAGACCGAGAAGGGTTGGTCGGCGTGCCGGATGCCGTGATGCGTCATTGAGACCGACGCGTCGCCGTTGGTGAGTACGCCGTTTCCGGATTTCCCCGGCGCGAGCTTGTTGCCGCCGATGCCGATCACTTCGGCGGGGGTGATCGCGTTCTGGAGGGCGGCGGCGGCCTCGCCATCGAACAGGAAGTGGGAGGCGAGGTCGGCTTCGGGAAAGTTTTTTTCCGAGGCTAGCCATGCCTGGAAGCGGGGCTCGGCGGCGGCGATGCCTTCGGCGTATTCGGCTTCGGCGGTGGCGATGCCCTGTTGCGTGGCGGCGAGCTGGGCTTCCTGCTCAGGGGTAGGCAGCAGCAGGGCGGGCTGGGGCAGGATGCCGTTCGCCCAGCCGATCAGGCCGTGTTCGTCGATGCTGTTGAAGAAGGCACCCATCGAGAAATAGTCCTTCGCGGAGATGGGGTCGTATTTGTGATCGTGGCAGCGGGCACACTCCATGGTGAGCGCCATGAACGCGGTGCCGACGGTGTGGACGCGGTCGGAAATGCCGTCCTGGCGGAACTCCTCGGGCACCGAGCCTCCTTCGTTGGTCTTGCGGTGGATGCGGTTGAAAGCGGTGGCGAGTTTTTGCTCGCGGGTGGCGTCGGGCAGCAGGTCGCCGGCGATCTGTTGGGTGATGAACTGGTCGAGCGGCAGGTTTTCGTTGAAAGCCTTGATCACCCAATCGCGGTAGGGCCAGGCGTGCATGTCGAGGTCAGCCTGGTAGCCGAAGGAATCCGCGTAGCGGGCGACATCAAGCCATGGCGTGCCCATGCGCTCGCCGAAGCGCGGTGAGGCGAGCAGGCGGTCAACGACCGATTCCTTCGCGGCGGGCGAGGTGTCTTTCAGGAACGCGTCGATCTCCGGTTGGGTCGGCGGCAGGCCGGTGAGGTCGAAGGTGACGCGGCGCAGCCACCGCTCAGGCGTGGCGGGCGGGCTGGGCGCTAGCTTTTCCTTTTCGAGGCGGGCGAGGATGAATGAGTCGATGGGGTTTTTCGCCCATGTCTTGTCGGTCGTTTCCGGGACGGGGATTTCCGAAGGCGGCGCGACGAAAGCCCAATGTGCTTCGTATTCCGCGCCCTGTTCGACCCATTTCCTGACGAGGTTCTTCTGCTCGTCGGTGAGCACCCGGTGGGATTTCGGCGGTGGCATGATCTCCTTCGGATCGTCGGTGAAAATGCGGATCAGCGCCTCGGACTCCGGCGGATTTTCGGGATCCCAGGCGAAGGCCTCGATCGCGTCGGCGCGGATGTCGAGGCGCAGGTCCGCCTCCTGGTTGGCTTTGTCCGGGCCATGGCAGAAAAAGCAGTTTTCGGAAAGGATGGGCAGGATCTCGCGGGCGTAGGAGATCTTTTCCTCGGCTTTGGAGAGCGTGGCAACGGCGAACAAGCCTAGGATGTAGGTTGCGGATTTCAAAGTTGATGATGACTACGAGTCTGGAGCGGGAGAACTTTCTTTGCACGCGTGCTAATGGCGGGGATCCGCTGCTCCATGCGCTTAGCGTTAGCGGAGGGTGATGTTGGCGTCGAGGTTGAGGAGGGCTTGGGCGAGGGCGGCGAAGGTCGCGATCTCGGTCTTGTCGAGGGCGGTGTCGGCGGGGGAATCGCCGATTTTGAGGAGGGCGTCGGCGTCGGAGGATTTCGAGGCGAAGAAGCCGCGCTGCTGGGTGATGAGTTCGAGGAGTAGGGGGAGATGCTCCGTGGTGGCATCGGCGCCGATCACATGGCGGTAAGCCCATTTCGCGCGGGTTTCGTCGGTCGCGCCGCCTTCCTTGATGATGCGCTCGCCGAGCTTGCGGGCGGCCTCGACGAATTGCGGGTCGTTGAGCATGACGAGGGATTGGAGGGGGGTATTGGTGGCGGTGCGGCGGGTCGAGCAGAACTCGCGGGTGGTGGAGTCGAAGAGCATCATGTTCGGCGGCGTGGTGGAGCGCCGCCAGAAGGTGTAGAGCGAGCGGCGGTAGAGGCCGGAGCCTTTGTCGGGGACGTATTTCGGGAGGAAATTGTTGGTGTCTTTCCACATCGATCCGGCGGGCTGGTAGGGCTTGGTGGGCGGGCCGCCGATGGTTTCTGCGATGAGTCCGGAGAGGGCGAGGGCGGAGTCGCGGAGCATCTCGGCGGAAAGGCGGCGGGCGGGGCCGCGGGCGAGGAGGGTGTTGGCGGGATCGCGCTCGCGGAGTGCGGGGGAGGCTTTGGAATCCTGGCCGTAGGTGGCGGAGAGAACCATCTGTTTGATGGCGCGCTTATGATCCCAGCCGTGGTTCATCAGGTCGCGGGCTAGCCAATCCAAGAGCTCCGGGTGGCTCGGGTGCGCGCCTTGCAGTCCGAAGTTGTCGGAGGTTGCGACGATGCCGGTGCCGAAAATTTCCTGCCAGACGCGGTTGATCATGACGCGGGCGGTGAGCGGATGACCAGGCGAGGTGAGCCATTTCGAGTAGCCGAGACGGTCGCGCGGCTGGTCGGTGGGGAAGGGTGGGAGCCAGTCGGGGGTTTCGCGTTCCACCTTTTCGGTGGGCAGGGTGTAATCGCCGCGGGCGAGGATGTAGGCGGGAACGGGTTTCGCGGATTCGCGCATGGTGGGGATCTCGTGGACTCCCTTTTGCGCGTTGAGGTAGGCGCTGCGGGCGGCAGTGACTCCGGCGGCGAGCTTCCGGGCGGTCGGGTCGATGGCGGAGAAATGGTAATCGCGGAGGAGGGCGGGATCGGTGGTTTCGGAGAGGGATTTCCCGGAGTGGAGGGAAGCGACCTCGGCGGCGGTTATGGCGCGGAGGTGGACGTGGAAATCATCGATCATGCCGCCGCGCAGGCCCGAGTCGCTGCCACGCGCGGCGATCCCGATCCGCCCGCCAATGGGCATGACGTTCGTGAGGCTGTCGCAGACGATTTCGGTTTCGGCGGGCACCCCGTTGAGGAACATTTTGAGGCCGTTGGCCTTGCGTGAGCCGTCGTTGGTGACGGTGACGTGCGTCCACTCGCCGGGCGGGATGGTTTCCTGTGAGGAAATGGAGGCGGCGCAGCCGGGGAACTCGCGGGCGAGCGTCCAGCGGAGGCGACCTTCCATAATGACGAGCGAGTATCCCGAGTGGTTCACGCCGGATTCGGTGACGTTCGCGAAAACGATGGCGCGCGGATGGATCTCGGCGGGTTTGAGCCAGAGGCTGAAGGAGAACGGTTGGTCGGCGTGCTGGATGCCGAGGTTGGGGAGGGTGGTGACGCTGTCGCCGTTGGCGAGCAGGGCGTTGCCGTTTTTGCCGGGCGCGAGTTGGTTGGCGCCGAGATTGGCGTCGGCTTTTTCCCGGGCGGGATTTTTCAGGGATTTTTCCTCGAAGTCGATCCGGGCCACGAGGTCGGGCGAGGGGAAGTCGTCCGCCGCGGCGAGCCATTCCTGGAAACTTTTGTCCGAAGAGGCGATGTGGTCGGCGAGGGCGGTCTCGGCGGCGGAGATGTTTTTTCGGAGATCGCCAAGCTGGGTTTCCTGATCGGGTGTCGGGAGCAAAAGCGCGGGCTGGGCGGCGATGTTGCCTCTGACGTTGCCGCCCTGGAGCATGCCGTGTTCGTCGATGCTGTTGAAGAACGCGCCCATCGCGTAGTAATCCTTCGCGGAGATGGGGTCGTATTTATGATCGTGGCAGCGGGCGCACTCCATGGTGAGGGCCATGAATGCGGTGCCGACCGTATGGACGCGGTCGGCGATGCCTTCCTGGCGGTATTCCTCGGGGACGGAGCCGCCTTCGTTCGTCTTGCGGTGGACGCGGTTGAAGGCGGTGGCGAGTTTCTGCTGGCGGGTGGCGTCGGGCAACAGGTCGCCGGCGAGCTGGTGGGTGATGAAATCATCGAGCGACAGGTTGTCGTTAAAAGCGCGGATGACCCAATCGCGGTAGGGCCACACGTGCGTATCGACATCGGCCTGATAGCCGGAGGAATCCGCATAGCGCGCGATATCGAGCCACGGGGTCGCCATGCGCTCGCCGAAGCGTGGCGAGGCGAGGAGGCGATCCACGACCGTTTCGCGCGCGGCCGGGGAACTGTCTGTTAGAAACGCGTCGATCTCCGGCTGGGTCGGCGGGAGGCCTGTTAGATCGAAGGTGACGCGGCGCATCCAGCGTTCGGGCGTGGCTTGAGGGCTGGGCGGGAGCTTTTCCTTTTCGAGGCGGGCGAGAATGAATGCGTCGATGGGGTTTTTCGCCCATGTATTGTCGGCGGTGTCCGGGAGGGAGATTTCCTCAGGCGGTGCGACGAAGGCCCAGTGCGCTTCGTATTCCGCGCCCTGTTCGACCCATTTCCTGACGAGGTTCTTCTGCTCGTCGGTGAGCACCCGGTGGGATTTCGGCGGGGGCATGATCTCCTTGCGATCCGTGGAGAAAATGCGGATCAGCGCCTCGGACTCCGGCCGGATTTTCCGGATCCCATGCGAAGGCGTCGAGCGCGTCGGCGCGGATGTCGAGGCGCAGGTCCGCCTCCTGGTTGGCTTTGTCCGGGCCGTGGCAGAAGAAGCACTTGTCGGAAAGGATGGGAAGGATCTCGCGGGCGTAGGAAACCTTTTCCTCCGCCTCCGCGACCAAAGCGGCGGCGAGGGAGACAAGGAAAAGGGCGGGCGGTTTCATGCGACGGTAAGGCTACGGCTCAGGACGGTGCCGCTTTTCAATATCCGATTTATGGGGCGGCCACCAGCTTTTCGCCGGTGGCGGGCGTCTTGAGGGTCGGCTCGCCGGTTAGGAGGCCGTGCTTCGCGAGAAATTTGTCCGCCTCGATGAGTGTGATCGTGCGCCATGGATCCTTGTTGAAAAAGCCGTGCGGCTGGCCTTCCGCGATATGGAGTTCGATGCTTTTGGTTTCGAGCTCCTTCCATTTCGCATGGGCGCTGTCCCAGCCTTTTTTCCATGTGTCCTTGTCGCCGAAGAAAACGACGGCGGGCGGCAGGTCGGCTTTCATGTGGTTGAGGATGTCGATCTCGGGATCCTTGTTGTCATCGGGCGCGAAGGCGGGGTTGAACCAGAGGTAGGCGACCACTTTCGTATCGATCTCCTTGGGATCGGCGGGGTCGTCTAGGCCGGGGTTCATGGTGGCCAGGGCGCTGATGTGGCCGCCCGCGCTGCCGCCGCCGGTGATGATGCGTTCGGGGTCGATGCCGAGTTCCGCGGCGTTCTGTTTGAACCACCGGATCGCGCTCTTCGCGTCGGTGACGCAGACGCGTTTTTTCGATTCGCCGGCGGGAAGTTTCGCGTCGCCTTTGCCGAGCATTTGGTATTCGGCGGTGGCGCAGACGAGGCCACGGCTGGCGAAGTAGGCGCAGGCGGCGTGGAATTGTGACAGATTACCGCCGGACCATCCGCCGCCGTGGAAAAGGATCATGCCAGGCACCTTAGATTTCGCGGGCTCATGGCCTTCCGGGAAAAAGATCTCCATCTTGCGCTCCTTGTCGGCCGAGGTCTTGTAGATGTAGGGCTTGCCGATCGGGCCGTCGAAGGCGGGAGCCTGTGCGGAGAAGGAGGCGACGAACAGGATGAGCAGGAGTTTTCTCATAGTTTATGCCTTAGATACGTATCGTGGGAGAAGGATTATATCGCCAAAAATGACCTAACTTCTCAACTTGCAGCATAATAAGCTTGAATTTGATGCAATTTAGTGTAAAATACCGCATCATGAGAATCAGTGTGGACATCGATGAAGCGACTTTGAACGAAGTCATGGCCATGACTGGCGAGACCCGCAAAAGTCCTGCCTTATCAAAGGCCATCGTGGAATTCACCCGCCGCCGCAAGGCCAAGGAGTTCGGGCGCTTGATCCGAGAGAACTTTTTTGATTATCCGAACCCGGATTCCGAAAAGGCAGATCTTGCGAACCCCGTCCCACCGCTTTCCGCGGATTGAGCCATGGTGATGGTGGATTCCTCCGCATGGATCGAGGGGTTCCGGCGCACCGGCGACCTCACGGTGAAACTCGCCCTCGAAGGTCTCTTGGAAGCCTACGAGGCGCAATGGTGCTCGCCGGTGCGGCTGGAAGTGATGGGAGGCGCGCGGCTCGCTGAGCGGGCGGTGCTTGGTAGGTATTTCTCGGTGATCCCGTATCGCCCGACCCGTGAGGATGACTGGGAACGCGCGATCGTCCTCGCATGGCGGCTCCGAGAGGGCGGACTAACAGTTCCGTGGCTTGATGTGCTGATTGCGACCATCGCACTGCACGACAACGTGCGGCTCTACGCGGTGGACGGACATTTCGCACAGATCGCACAACGCACCGGCCTGAAGCTCTACCGCCCGGATTACGGCGGGCAATTCCTGCCGGAGGATTGAGGGCGGGAGCTTTGTTCTCGCCAAGCGCATGGCTGGCGCGGAGGGTTTCACACGGCAAACGAATCATCCGATATGGCGACGAAAAAGAAACAGGTGGCGCGCGAACTCCTCTTCGGGGATTTCTGGGAATTCGATCCGGCTCCCGAGACGGCTCCCGCGGGCATCGCGGATCGCTACGGGTTGTTCATCGGCGGCGAGTTCGTGGCTCCGAAATCAAAGAAGTGGTTTGATTCCATCAGCCCGCGCGATGAGGCCAAGCTTTCCGAGATTGCTCTGGCCAATGAAGCCGATGTGGCCGCGGCCTATGCGGCGGCGGCGAAGGCTTTTCCGGCGTGGTCGAAGCTGCCGGGGGCGGAGCGTGGCAAGTATCTCTACCGCCTGGCGCGGCTGTTGCAGGATCGCGCGCGGGAGTTCGCGGTGGCGGAAACGCTCGACGGCGGCAAGCCGATCCGCGAGGCGCGCGACTTCGATGTGCCGATGGCCGCCGCGCATTTCTTCTACCACGCCGGCTGGGCGGACAAGCTGGAGTATGCCGCGCCGGGCCGCGACCTGCGCGCGCTGGGTGTCGTCGGCCAGGTGATCCCGTGGAATTTCCCGCTGCTGATGCTGGCGTGGAAACTCGCTCCCGCCCTCGCGCTCGGCAACACGGTGGTGCTCAAGCCCGCCGAGACCACCTCCATCACCGCGCTGAAATTCGCTGAGCTAATCCGCGATGCGGGCTTACCGCCGGGCGTGGTGAACATCGTCACCGGCGCGGGCGAAACGGGCGCGGCTGTGGTGCGGCACAAGACGGCCGCGAAGATCGCTTTCACCGGCTCCACGGGTGTCGGGAAATGGATCCAGCGTGAGCTGGCGGGCACGGGGAAACGACTCACCCTTGAACTTGGCGGCAAGGGCGCGAACATCGTCTTCGAGGACGCGGCGATCGACCAGGCCGTCGAGGGCATCATCAACGGGATCTTTTTCAACCAGGGCCATGTCTGCTGCGCCGGGTCGCGGCTGCTGGTGCAGGAAAGCATCGAGTCCGAGGTGCTGCGGAAACTCAAGCTGCGCATGAAATCCCTCCGCACCGGCGATCCGCTCGACAAGAACACCGACATCGGTGCGATCAACTCGAAGCGGCAATGGGAGCGCATCACCGAACTCGTCGAGGCCGGAGTGTCCGAGGGCGCGGAGATCCACCAGCCCGCCTGCGAGCTTCCGGAAAAGGGCTTCTATTTCGCGCCGACCCTGCTCTGCGGCGTCACCCAGAGCCACCGCGTGGTGAAGGAGGAAATCTTCGGCCCGGTGCTTTCCGTGCTCACTTTCCGCACGCCCGATGAGGCGGTGGAGAAAGCGAACAATACCGCCTACGGCCTCAGCGCGGGCGTGTGGACGGACAAGGGCTCGAAATACCTCGCCGTCGCCTCACAGCTCAAGGCCGGTGTGGTCTGGGGGAACTCCTTCAACAAATTCGACCCCACCTCACCCTTCGGCGGCTTCAAGGAATCCGGCTTCGGAAGGGAAGGGGGAAGGCAGGGCTTGTTGGAGTACGGGGAGCTGGAGTGAGGGCTTCCCCGCAACGCGAGGATTCGCTGCCCATGACTGCGAGTTGACGATGGATGAGCGGACTCCACACCGGATGTCAGTTCCGGACGGCGGATCGCAACGGCACCGCCAACCGAGACGCAGGACGATTTCCGGTCATGCGCTGCGGTTGGATTCCTTCTGGATGCAGGTGCTCCTGTCGTTCACTTCCCAAGCAGGCTTTTCACCGTGGGCACGATCTCATCGAGTTCGCGGACGACGGTGAAATCGCCTTCCCCGCACCATTCGTCGAGCAGCTCGATCAGGGGTGTCCAGAACCTCACGCCGCTGCTGTCCATGCGGTCGAAAACGACAACGGGTTTCCCCTCCATGCCAATCTTGGATTGGTGGCGGAAGATCATCAGCGCGAGCATTTCCTGCACGGTGCCGGCGCCTCCGGGGAAAATCACGAAGGCATCGGAGCGCTCGATCATGATCTCCATGCGGGTGTAGATGTCCGGCTTGAGCCAGAAGCTCGAAAGCCCGGCGGGCAAGCCCTCCAGCTCGATGATGTGGGGTACGTTCGATCCGCCCGTCCAGCCGCCGGCGTCCACGGAGCCGCGCACGACCTCGCCCATGATCCCGGATTTTCCCGCACCCGAGACGCAGCCGAAACGGTTTTCCGCGAGGATTTTTCCAAGGGTGTAGCCGTCGTCCAGATAGTCCTGTTTCTCGATCGTCGCGGAGCAGAAGACGCAGACGTTGCCGAGGCTGTCCTCCGGCTCCGGGGTCTCGAAGGATTCGGTGGCGCTGTCACCCGTTCTCTCGCGCCCGACATCCGGCAAGCCCTTGCCGCGCGCGTTTTCCAACAGCTCGAAAACCTCCTCCACGCGCGCGGCCTCCAGCAGGTATTCGCGGGCGTTCTGTTTCACGGTGCCGAGGGCATTGAGGTGGTCGAGCAAGGTGTAGAGTTCCGTCCATGATCCGTCGGAATTGAGCAGCACGGTGGGCTTGCCATCGAGGTGACGGTCGAGCGTCTGGTAGCCGACGAAGACGGAGATGGCCTTGAACAGATCCTCCAGCGTCGCGCCGGGCGTGAACACGAAGGCGTCCGCCTCGATGATTTTCCGCTCGATGTTGGAGAGCGTGATGCGCTGGTCGCCGTTCGAGTTGTAGATGTCCCAGCCCTTGCTGAAAAGTTCGTAGAGCAGCCGCCCGCGGATCTCCCGGTTCGGATCCTTCTCGCCCTTCATCGTTCCCGCCAATCTTACTTTTGCCATTTTTTCGTTCGTGTGGGTTTGTGCCGTGTCCCGCCGTTCGTCTGGACGCGGCGCTGCGGACTGTCGTATGATCCCCCATGGACGAATTTCTGCAAGCCGCGGTTGATGAAGCGATGGTGGGGCGCAACGAGGGCGGTATCCCCATCGGCAGCGTGATTGTCAGGGGCGGGGAAATCATCGCCCGCGGGCACAACCGGCGCGTCCAGAAAGACAGCGCCATCCTACACGGGGAGATGGACGCCTTGGAAAACCTGAAACGCCAGCCCGCCGGGATTTACCGGGAATGCACGCTCTACACCACCCTTTCGCCCTGCCCCATGTGCTCCGGCGCGATCCTGCTCTACGGTATCCCGCGTGTCGTCATCGGCGAGAACCGGACTTTCCTCGGAGCCGAGGAGCATCTCCGCGCCCACGGCGTGGAACTCACCGTCCTCGATGATCCCGCCTGCGTCCGGATGATGGAGGATTTCATCCGCGAAAACCCGAAACTCTGGAACGAGGATATCGGGGAAGAGTGAGGCGTCCGCCGCCGATCCAAGGGATTGGAGCGATTCCTCAAGCTAGCGATCTTCTTTCTAGGACGATGCGGGGGCGCTTCGCCTCAATGCCCCTGGTTTTTCTTTTTCGGCGGCTCCCATTCGCGGCGGGGGCGGGAGCGTATGGAGAAGATCACGGGGATGCCGGGAGCGGGGTGGGCGGCGCGGAACTGGTTGGTGAGGTAAGCCTCGTAGGAGTCCTTCATCAGGTGCTTGTCGTTCACGAAAAGAACGAGCGTAGGCACCGGGATGACCGAGTATTTTTCGTTGAGCGCGGTGGTGGCGTAGAAAAGCTTCACACGCCTCGCCTTGTTGTCGGCGGGCGGCGGGTTTTTCTGGAAGGCGTCCTGCAGGATGCGGTTGAGCTTGCCTGTGCCGGGGATGTCTTGTGCGCCCTTCTTGATGGCGATCGCTTTCTTTAGGACGTGCTCGGTGGAGTCCCCGGTCTTTGCGGAGCACGCGACGAAGGGCGCATAGGCGAGGAAAAACAGCTCGCGCCGCACCTGCTCCTCGGCCTCCGCGACGCGCTCCTTGTAATCGGCTCCGGGGTGGAAGAGGTCGAACTTGTTGAGCACGATGAGGCACGGCTTTTTCTCCTCAAGGACGAGCTGCGCGATCTTGCGGTCCTGCGAGGAAATGCCGCCCGCGAGATCGATCACGAGCACGCAGAGATCGGCGCGGCGTATCGCCTTTTCCGTGCGGATCGCGGAGAAGACCTCGACGGAGTTGTCGCGTTTCCCGCGAGGGCGCAGGCCGGCGGTGTCTATGAGGGTGAAATTCTCGCCGCTGAAGGAGTAGGGTAGATCGACCGCATCCCGCGTGGTTCCCGCGATTTCCGAAACGATGGTGCGCTTGTCCTTGAGGATCGCGTTGATGAGGGAGGATTTCCCGGCGTTCGGCTTGCCGATGATCGCGAGCTTGATGCCTACTTTCTCCGCCACCTCCATGCCCTCCTCTGCCTCGATGTGCAGGGGTGTGAGGACGGCGTCGATCTTCTCGATCAGCTCGCCGAAGTTGCGCCCGTGCTCCGCGGAAACAAAGACGCTGTCCGGCAGGCCAAGGCTGGTGAAATCGGCGAAGGAGGATTCGTGCTTGTCGTGATCCACCTTGTTGAGCACGAGTAATACGGGCGGCGCGGCCTTGCGGAGTTTCTGCGCGAGCGCCTGGTCGATGGAGGTCAGCCCTTCCTGGGCATCGACTAGGAAAAGGATGAGATCCGCCGTCTGCATCGCGATGTCTGCCTCGATGGCGACCTGCTCGCCGAAGCCGTCGTCGAGCGTGGCGCCAATGCCGCCGGTGTCGATGAGCGTGCAGGGATGCGCGGTGAGCGTGCACGGCGCGGCGATCCTGTCCCGCGTGACTCCGGGCTGGTCATGCACGATCGCGATCTTGCGACCGGCGAGGCGGTTGAAGAGGGCGGACTTCCCGACATTCGGGCGGCCTACGATGGCGACGGTGGGCATGAGGGCGCATGAAAGGGCGGAAAACGGAAGAACGCAAGGTTTTGCGTGATACCGCCACATTGCCTCGGGAGCGGCATCGTTTGCGCCGCGCTGTTCGGTTGTGAGCCTATTTTTGCAGGATCACGAAACAGCCCTTCTTGTTCGCGGCGATGATGTCCGGTTTGCCGTCGCCGTTCGCGTCGGCGGCCATGACCTGGCAGCCTACGCCGCTGTCGGCATCGATGATCTCGGCGGTGTAGGTGGCCTGGCCGTCCTTGCGCGTGAGGTGGAAGGCATAGATGACGGGGTGCTGGTCGGACTCGGGGTCTCCGGCCGGGCCGTGTGCCCAGAAACGTTTCCCGGTGATGATGTCGAGCGTGCCGTCGCCGTTGATGTCGGCGAGGTCGAGGGCGTGCGGCTGGGTGAAGGCGACGCCGGTGGAACCCTTTTCCTGCGGGGTGTCGGTGAGGAGATGGCGTTTCCATGTGCCGTCCGCGTTCTGCTCGAACCAGGCGACGCCGTAGCCGTGGGCGTCGATGGAGGTGATCACATCGGTGCGGCCGTCGCCGTTCACATCATATCCGAACATCTGCGCGCCGCCTTTATCGCCGAAGGGGGCGGGGTGAAATGTCCATGGCGACACGCCGTCCCAATCGGCGGGCTGCTCCCACCAGCCGCGTTTTTCGAGGATATCGGTGCGACCGTCGGAGTTGATGTCGCCGTGGCCGATGCCGTGGGTGAAGCGCTGGTAGGATTTCTTGTCCTCGGGGGTGATGGCGTTCCATTTCCACGGGGCGGTGGGGTTGGCGGGATCGTAGGATGCGAAGCCGATCTTTCCGCCGGACATGCAAAGGAGGTCGGGGCGGCCGTCGCCGTTGATGTCGGCGAGCATGGGGGATTCGTTGTCGGTGGAGGCGATGGCAGTGTGGCGCGGCCAGTGGCCTTCCTTTTCGCCGGGGTTCTCATACCAGAAGGTCTCCTTCCCGGGGAAACCGATCACGAGGTAATCGGGTCGGCCGTCGCCGTTGATATCGTGGGCGTAGGAGAGGAAATTGTCGGAGTAGGCGTTCTTTCCGCTCAGCTCACCCTCGAAGCCGGGGATCGCGCCTTTTTCCCCCGCGTTGAAGCTGACCCCGTCCGGGTAAACGGTGTGGCGGGTCTTGAAATCCGGCCCGGCATACCAATACGGCCCGCTGAGGATGTCGGCCTTGCCATCGCCGTTCACGTCGGCCACGCACGCACCTTCCGCCCAGAAATAGTTACTGATCTTGTGCTTCACCCATTTCCCCGTCGGCTCGGGAGGCTTGGTGGAAATGACCGCAGTGGCGGCACCGGCGGCGGCAAGAAGGGGTAGGAGGATGGGTTTCATAAAATTCAAATTTCAAAATTCAACTCTCAAGGAAGAGGGCTGCGGGTGAGCAGTGGAATTTAACCACAGATGGACGGGATGGACGCAGATGGACTTTGGAATGGGTTCAGAGACTGCGGTTTCTGGATCATTTTCTTCATCTGCTTACATCCCGTCCGTCTGTGGTTCATAACTTCTTTGCAAGGGGTATAGCTCAGCTCCGCAGGTGTTCGATGGCTGTTTCGAGATCGGTGGGGGTGATGGTTTCGATGACTTGTGCATGGCCGATTTCGGAAAGCGTGACGAAACGGATCCGGCCGGATTTGAATTTTTTGTCGCGGGCGAGTTTTTCCATGATGGTGGCGGTGGGGATGGAAGCGGGCAGCGTGAGCGGCAGGTGGAAATGGCGGAGCGCGGCGAGGATTTTTTCCGAAGCGGCGGCCGGGAGGGCGGAGTGTTTTCCGGAAAGGAACAGCGCGGCACGGATGCCTAGCGCGATGGCCTCGCCGTGGAGCATTTGGCCGTAGGGCAGCGAGGCTTCGATGCCGTGGCCGATGGTGTGGCCGAAGTTGAGGAGGGCGCGGATATCCTTGGACTCGTATTCGTCTGCCTCGACGATGCGGGCCTTGATCGCGATGTTGCGGGCGAGTAGGTCGGCGGGGACGTCGCGCGTTTCGGGATCGATGGCCATCAGCTCCGCTAGCAACGCGGCGTCGCGGATGGCAGCGTGCTTGATCGCCTCGGCGAAGCCTTCGTGGAACTCGCGCGGGGGGAGGGTGGCGAGCGTTTGCGGATCGACAATGACTAGCTTAGGCTGATGGAAAGCGCCCAACAGGTTTTTTCCCTCCGCCACGTTCACGCCGGTTTTCCCGCCCACTGAGGAATCGACCTGCGAGACGATGGTGGTGGGGATCTGCACGAAGGGGATGCCGCGGTAGAAAATGGAGGCGACGAAGCCCGCGAGATCACCGACGACCCCGCCACCCAGCGCGATGATCAGCGATCGGCGGTCGTGCCCGGCGCGGATCATTTCCCGGCAAAGGTTTTCCGCATACGAAAGGGATTTCGAAGCCTCCCCTGCGGGGACAGTGTGCAGGGTGGGACGGTTTTCGCCGAAGGATGCGAGCAGGGTTTCCGCATGGTGCGCGGCGACCGTCTCATCGGAAATGACGGCAGGGCGGAACCCCGAAAGCCCGTAATCCGAGAGAAGTTTCGCGGTTTCCGAAAGTAAGCCGCTGCCGACGACCACCGGATAAGAGCGGTCGGCAAGGGCAACGTGGACGGTGAGCATGGGCGAAGACTTGATTTCCGGCGAGGAAACATCAAGGAAGAAGGAGTGGGAGATCTTTGGGGTCAGCTGCATCGCAATATTTCTGCTGGAGGATATCTGGAGCAGGCGTAGCAGGAATGCATTTTCGGCGGGGTGAAGGTTATTTGATTCCGCGCTGCCATTTAGGGTTAGACCTTTTGCCAAAAGTTCGTGCGTGAAAAGGTGACAACAAAGTAGCGTGCGCCGCAGGCTCTGGACTGCTGTGATGCTTCATGCACAGCTCTCAAGGGCGGCTTTGTTTTGCGGGACGACGGGTTGCTACCGGGTTGCTTTCCAAATTCAGTAACCTTTGGCGCTACGGATCGTGTGTGCCAAGCGGGCGGCGGCGTTTTCCAGGAGTTTGGGGGCGTTGGTAATGGCTTCTTCGAGGGTCATCGGGGCATTGACGAGGGAGGCGATGCCATCAAAATGGGGCAGCAGGATTTCCTCGTCGGCGAGGCGCCCGGCCAAGGCATAGACGGGTTTGCGGTGCTTGCGGGCTAGCTGAGAAACTCCATGCGGGGTTTTACCTTCGAGCGTTTGCGCATCGAGCGAGCCCTCGGCGGTGATGACCAGATCGGCGTTGGCGATCCTTTCCTCGGCGCCGAGCGCCTTGGCGATGCAGTAGAAGCCGGACTCGAGGTGTGCGTTGCAAAAGGTCATCAGACCGTAGCCGAGCCCGCCCGCCGCGCCGGCTCCGGGTGTTTCGGTGTAATCCGTTTGGAAATGGTCGTTGGCGAGACTGGCGAGGTGGCGAAGGGCGGCTTCCGTTTCATCGGCCCGTTCTGGTAGCAGGCCTTTTTGCGGGCCATAGATGCGGGTGGCACCGCGCTCGCCGAGAAGCGGGTTGGCGACATCGCAGGCGACCGTAATGGGGGGGAGCTTAGGTATCTTCGAGGAATCGATGCTCGCGATGCGGAGGATGTTCGCGGGGATGGGCGCGACAGTTTTCCCATCCGTATCGAGGAATACACAGCCGAGGGCGGAGGCGAGGCCTAGGGCGGCGTCGTTGGTGGCGCTACCGCCGATGCCGATGAGGATTTCTTCCGCGCCCGCCGCGATGGCGGCGAGGATGAGTTGGCCGACTCCGAAAGTGCTAGCGCGGGAGAGGTCGCGCTCGGATTGGGATATCAGGTAGAGGCCGTTTGCTTGCGAGGATTCGATCACGGCGGTTTTTCCGGTAAGGAGGAACTCGGCCCGCACCTCCCGCCCTAGCGCGTTTTTCACCGAGACGACCTGAGTTTTCGCATCAGTCACGCTAGGCGAGAACGCCTTGAGGATGCCTTCGCCGCCATCGGCGAAGGGGAGGATGTCGAATGTCGCCTCCGGGAAAACGCGGGCGAAGCCGGCGCGGATTGCGTTGGCGGCTTCGTTGGCGGAGAGGGAGCCTTTAAATTTGTCTGGGGCGATGACGATGTGCACGGGGGCTGTTTTGGGCGGTTCGGGTGGCGAGGTCGAGAAAACGACGCTGTTTTGCGCGAAGGCGAACAATTTTTTGACAAGAGCTGGATTGGCGTATAAAGACCGCGTCCCCGCAAAGGCAAGACGCTTTCCGCGGTCACCTCAAATCCACGACCAACCACATCTTTTTATGGCCAAGAACACCACACTCAAAGCGGCGCCCCGCCTCCGCAGCGGCTCGGGCAAACTCAAGCAAATGCGCCGCGAAGGCTGGCTCCCCTCCGTGGTTTACGGACGCGGTGTCGTGAACGAGAACCTGAAGGTGGATGCAAAGACCTTCTCCGAGCTCATGGCGCGCAGCACCTCGGACAACATCCTCATCAACCTCGACATCGAAGGGGAGGGCAGTCGCTCCGTTTTCCTCAAGACGATTCAGCACGACCCGCTGACCGGTCACGCGCTGCACGTGGATTTCCTTGCCGTTAACGACAAGACCGAGATCACCGCGAACATCCCCGTCCATCTCCTCGGTGAGGCCAAGGGCGTGAAGGCCGGTGGCATCCTCGAGCAGTATGCCCACACATTGGAAATCGTCTGTCTTCCTAACGATCTTCCGGAAGTGATAGAAAAGGACATTACCCACCTTCAGGAGGGTGACTCCCTTCACATCGGTGAACTCGATCTTCCCGCCGGAGTCAAGGCTACCCATGCGGATGATGTCGTGGTTGCCCACATCGGCAAGCCAGCTGCGCTCGTCTCTGAGCAGGCGTCTGCCACTCCCGAGGCGGCTGCGGCACCCGCTGCCGAGTAGTACTGTCCGGACTTCCCAATCATCCTCTCAAACGCCCCGAGCCAGTAGCTCCGGGCGTTTTTGTTTGATGGGAAATGGGACGGCGTTAAGACATCGGAAAGTAATGGCAATTCCCCTAATCATCGGCCTCGGAAATCCCGGTAGGCAATACGAGGAGACCCGGCACAACGTGGGTTTCATGCTTCTCGACCGCATCGCCGCGAGGGAAGGGGTTGTTTTCAAAACGGAGCCGAAGTGGCAGGCTCACCTCGCGAAGCTGCCCGACGGCACCCTCCTGATGAAACCGCAGACCTTCATGAACCTCAGCGGGCGCTCGGTGCGGCAGTTGGTCGCTTTCCATAAATGGGAGATCGGCGACATCCTAGTTGCCTACGATGACGTCGCACTGCCGCTGGGGCATTTACGTTTCCGGGAAAAAGGATCTGCGGGCGGGCACAACGGGATCAAGTCGATCATCGAGCACCTCGGCGGTGATGGCTTTCCTCGCCTGAAAATGGGAATCGGAGCCGCAAACGGATCGGGCGGGATGACCGGGCACGTCCTCGGGAAGTTCGCGCCGGACGAACGGGAAAGCCTTGAAAACATGCTTGCCATGGCCTGCGATGCAGTTCATGTTTCGCGCTCCCAAGGTATCGCCTTGGCATCGAACCGATTCAACACACCAAGAACTAAACCAACCCCGAAACACGAAGATGAGCCGCAAATACGAAGGTCTGATTGTCCTGACAACGAAGAGCCAAGAGGGCAGCATGGATGACCTGGTCACCGCCATCACCAAGGACATCGAGTCCGCGGGCGCGAAGGTCGAGAAGATCGACAATATGGGGCGGAAAGATTTCGCCTACACGCCGCGCAAGGTCAGCGGTGCGCATTTCGTGACCTACACGATCACCGGCGGCCCCGAGTGCATCTTGGAAATCAAGGCGAAGCTCGCGCTCAACACCGCCGTTTACCTCAATCAGTTCAACCGCGTCGCCTAAGCATCGGGCGACAATCTGTCCATTTTCCTCTTCTTTGGAATTTAAAATTTAAAATTTTCTCACCGCCATGGCCAATCTCAACAAAGTAATGCTCATCGGAAATCTGACCCGCGATCCGGAGCTACGCCATACGCCGAAGGGCTCGGCCGTCGCCGACCTCGGCCTGGCTGTGAACCGCAAGGTGCAGGACGGCAACGGCGGCTGGAAGGAGGAGGTCACCTTCGTGGATGTCACGGTCTGGGGAAGCAGCGCGGAAAACGCCCAGAAATACCTCACGAAAGGCCGCGGTGTGTTCATCGAAGGCCGCCTCCAGATGGATGTGTGGGACGACAAGGCCACCGGCCAGAAACGTAGTAAGCTCAAGGTCGTGGCAGACATACTCCAATATTTGCCTGACGGCAAGGGCGGTGCCCCCCGCCAATTCTCCGACAATTCTACCGGCGGTGAAGATGGCGGTGGCTCGCGCCAAGGCGGTTCCGCCGCGCCAGCCGACGACTACCAGGAAGAGGACGATATCCCGTTCTGATATACCCGGTCGCCGCCATTTGATATCTAACGACCCCGTTGCTTTTAGGCATTGGGGTCTTTGCTTTTTGTGACAAGCTCGTCACACCGAACGGATTGTTACGGAGATATGCTCCCGGCGATTTTGCTGTGTGTTCAGAACGTGGCGCGTATGCATCGTTTTCCTATCCCTCGCAGCGGGCGTCCGCGGGCAGAGCGATGATCTTTTTGACGGGATTGTCACGCCGGGACTGAGGTTCCTGGGTCGTGAGGCGAGGGAACTGATGGTTTACGAAGAGCCATGGCTGGGGAGGTCTCCGGCGGCGGATGTGAAATGGCGGGTCGATTACGACGAGCGCGACCAACGGCGACGGGCGGCGGATTCCTATGAAGTCTCGCAGGCCGAACTCTTCAAGCGCCGCATCGGCGGGAGGGTCGATGTGCCGTTGCGCACGGATGACAGTCTGGACGGCGAGTGGTTCGACCTGAAAACCTATGCGGCTTGGTTCTCGCGGCGCGATGACGAGCTTTCCTGGCAATCCCGGATCCGTTTCAAGGTCGAGATCCCCGACCACGACGCCGGTATCATGTTCTATTACCGCCACCGCGAGCGCAACGACCGCTCCGTGAGCGAGCGTACGAAGTGGGCGGGTGCGCAGAACATGCCGGACGGCGCGGACATCGCCTTCATCGACGAGCACGAGCTGAGATCCAGCCCCGAGGACGAGATCATGGACGAGGTGGCGGCGGTGCTGAGGTGGAATTTCACGCCGGGATCGCGGCTGCTGCTGGGCGGGACATACCGGAAACAGGAGGATCACCTGATGGAGCAGCGCCTGGAATACGACACCCGGGCGGGGACGGTGGAGCTGCCGGGATCGGCTCCGCGCCGGGGCTATCCCTATCAGAGTGATACGGATGTGGTCAGCGGGGGAATCGTCACGGAGGGAACCCTGATCCCGGGAGTGGGTCGGTTGGAGAAACAGCTCAAGGACGAGGTGGAGAACAAGGAGCGCTGGGCGGGCTTCCTCGATTTCCGTCACGAATACGGGGAGCGGAGCTGGGTGGATGTGCGGGCGGATTACTCGAAACGGACGAACCGCGAACCCGACCGCCAGGACACGGAGTTCTCGGAGCGCCCCGATGCGATGTGGAGCTACCGGCTCGTGGGCGGCAGGCCGGTTTTCGAGGCGACGCCATTGCCCCAGAACACCTTCGGAGTGCGCAAGATCGAGCTGGAGAACAACATCAAGCAGACCGAATACGCCTATGCCCAGGCGCTGATCCACCATGAGGTCTCGCCCGGCCACGCGGTGGAGGCGGGCGGCTTCGCGCAGCGATACTCCGACAAGCGCGACATCAATTTCACCCGCTTCGAGCCGCCGGTTGCGGCGGCGAACGGCTTCGACGAGGTGGCGGGCGGGCCGGTGGATTCCATCTTCGGCATCCACATCGGCAACGGCATCGATCCGGGGAGGGCGCGGGCGTTCTTCGCGAACAACGGCGGTGCGCTTTCCCTCCGCCCGGCGGAATCGTTTTTCAAAACCTTCGGAGAGGACTACGACATGGAGCGCGAAATCGCGGGCGGGCACGCGCTCTACCGCTTCGACCATGAGAAATGGCGCGTCCACGCGGGCGCGAGGTTCGAGTCCGCCCACACTTCCGGCACGGCGTTCGACGCGCAATGGACGGGCAACGAATCCCCGATCCGCCCGCCCCGTGTGGAGGCGGCGGTGCGGCCGACGTCGATGTCAAAACGGGAAGACGACCTGCTGCCGGCCCTCCTCGTGGAATACCAGCCGGAGAAGAACTGGCATTTCTCCGCAAACCTCAGGCAGACCCTCCAGCGCCCGGAACTCCGCGAGTCCGCGCCGTCGCGCTATTTCAACGAGGATGACGGGGTGACGCCGGTGGCGAGATTGGGAAATCCGAACCTCGACTCCTCGCGGCAGACGCAACTGGTGCTGACCGGCAACCACGCCTTCGCGCCCGGCTCCATGATCCGCGTGCGGGCGGAGGCATGGCAGCTTGAGAAACCGCTGACCTCGGCGGGATGGTTCGCGCCGATGGCCCTCGACAACACCGACATCACCAACCGCCCGCTGCGGAACTACCGCTTCGAGCAATCCCTCAACGCCGATGACGGCGAGCTTTTCCGCCTCGGCCTCCACTACGCGCAGACCCTGCATTTCCTGCCGCACCCGTTCGATCAGGTGGGGCTGTTCTCCTTCTTCGATTTCACCCACAGCAGCCAGCAGGTCACGGTGGACGGGAACCGCCGCGAGACCTCCCTCGCCTACCAGCCGGACATTCGCGGCGGCGCGGGCATCTTCTACCGCAGCAGTAAATGGGACGCCATGCTCTTCGCGGACATCTACGACAAATACCTCATCTCCGTCGGCGAGCAGGCGAACGGACTTTCGGGCACGGGGGATCTCTACGTGGACGACCGCATCACGCTCAACGCGAGCGTCACCTACCGCATCACGGAGAACCTCGAGGTTTACACCGAACTCCACAACCTCACCGATTCCGAGATCCGGCTCTACGAGGGCAGCGCCCAGCGCCAGATCCTCCGGGAAAAGGAAGGGCGCAGCGTGCGGCTGGGGCTGCATTGGTTTTTCTAACAGATTTTTTTTATGGGATACGGCAAAATCATCATCGGCGGCGCGGCGTGTTTCCTGGCCATGGGAAAACTCTCGGCGCTGGAGTTCGTGGGCGAGGCGCGGCTGCCGGCAGGCTCCGCGGAAATCCTGGCCTACGAACCGGCCACCAAGCTCATCTACAGCACGCGGGGTTCCTCCATGGCGAAAGGGTTGGTGGTCATCTCGCTGGCGGAGCCGCACAAGCCACAGGTCGTCGGCGAGATCGACCTGCGGAAAATCCATCACAGGGGCGTGGATTCCGTCTCCTCCGTGGCCGCCGATCCGTTGGGGCGGGGGATCATCGCGGCCTCGATCATCCCGAAGCATCCCACCGAGTTCACCGGCAGGGTTGCGCTGATCGACGCCCGCAGCCGCGAGATCGTCCATGTCGTGGATGTCGGCTGGCATCCGGATTGCCTCAGCTTTTCCGAGGACGGCCGCTATCTCCTTGCCGCCTGCGAGGGCGAGTATGCGAAGGGGAAAACCAACAGGCCCGGCTCGCTCGGCGTCGCGAATTTCTCCAAGGTGAAATCGGCGGCGGATCTGGGTTCCGTGCATTTCAAGGATCATCCTCTCGGCCCGAGGGAGGCCGTCAAAGGCGTCCGTTTCCCCTACGAGACCGACCCCTCGCGGCTCCACCTCGACTTCGAGCCGGAATACGTGACCTCCGACGGAAAGAACGCCTACGTTTCCCTCCAGGAAAACAACGCGCTCGGGGTCTTCGATCTCGCGGGCGGGTATTGGAAAAAATCATCCCCTTCGGCGCGTGGCCGGTGCGGGCGGATGTATCGGATCGCGACGGGCCGTGGGGCAGGCGCTCGATCAAGGTCACCGACGAGGTGCTGGGTATGCCCATGCCGGATACCATCGACATGCTCAAGGTCGGCGGGCGTCCCCTGATTTTCACCGCGAACGAAGGCGACGGCGACAACATCGCGCGGGTGAAACACCTCGGCAAAGTCATCGCCCTCGCTTTGCCCGGAATACCGCGCGGAACTCAAGGCGATCTACGGCATCGATCCCCAGCAGGATGCCGGGCTGGGCCGGCTACAGGTCTCGCAGGTGGACGGCCTGAACGAACGCGGCCAGATCGAGAAACTCCACATGATGGGCACCCGTTCCTTTTCCATCTGGGATCCGGCGACCGGGAAACGGGTCTATGACTCGGGATCCTTTTTCGAGGATCACGCCGCGCAGCACGACCGCGAATCGTTCAACCACAACCGCGGCTCGCTGGCGCAATGGGACCGCCGCTCCGACAACCGCGGCCCGGAAACCGAGGCCATCTGCACGGCGATGGTGCGCGGCGTGCCGATGGTGTTCGTGGCCAACGAGCGCCAGAACGGACTCTACGCCTTCAACATCTCCAACCCGTCCTCGCCCAAGCTGCGGGGCTACTACTGCGGCGGGCGGCACCGCCACATCTATCCCGAGTGCATCCTTTTCCTGCCCAAAGACGCTACCCCGCTCGGCCGCGAAGCCATCGTGACCGCCTGGGAAGCTTCCTCCTCCATCACCATCCACATTCCCACACCATGAAATCCATCATCACACTCCTCCTCGCCTGCGCCACCCTGGCCACCGCCAACACCGTCCTCATCACCGAGGTGAACTCGAACGCCTCCGGCGGCGACTTCTTCGAACTCCACAACTACGGCGCAAGCCCCGTGAACATCAACGGCTGGAGATGGACGGACGATCAGGCCAACTTCCAGGGAGACAAGATCGTGACCTTCGGAGATGTGACGATTCCCGCAGGTGGCATCCTCGTCGTCGTCCAGGCTGCGGATGATATCGGTTTTCCGCGCCGCCTGGAATGATCTCGATCCCGCCATCGCCACCGCCGCCATCGGCGGCCCCGGTCTCGGCCAAAACGATGCGGTCGTCCTCTTCGATGCGGACGGCGATTTTGTCACAGGGTTCAATTACAAGGCGGGCAATGTCACTGTCACACAGGGGGACACCACCACCGTCACGCTCCCGCCCATGACCAGGATCGACGGCAACCCATCCGGCGGCGGGCACGCGGGAATCGCCGCGGGCGGCACGATAGGCACCGTCTCCGCCGTTTGGGATCCGAACTCCGGCACGACCGAACCCCGCTACACTTTCGCGGCGCTCGGAAGCCTCTCCGCCTATGCACAAACCGGCAGTCGCCGCCAGCATCGGCTCACCCGGCCTGGTAGGCACCGGTGTGGTCGGGAACGCCCCACCCGTCTTTTCCAGCAGCCCGCGCACTTTCGGCGTGGAGGGCTTCGATCTCTCCAACTCCCAGTTCTTCGTCACCGCCAGCGACCCGAATCCCGGCGATGTCGTCACCCTCAGTGTGGTGGAAAAGCCCGAGTGGCTGAACGTGAACCTCACCAGCGGAGCGGTCACAGGCACGCCGCCTGCAAAGGGCGATTACACGTTCGTCATGCGCGCCACCGACAACGCCGCGCCCCCGCTCTTCACCGAGCAGACCATCACCATCACCGTATTCCCGGAAAGCTCGAGCGTCCTGCTCAACGAATATAACGCCGTTTCCGCCACGAACTTTCCCGGCGGCGGCACTTTGGAAAGCCCCACCACCTCGGACACCTTCTTCGGGCGCATCCTCGGAAACGGCGGCGAGTGGTTCGAGCTGGTCGTCGTCGGTGACGGCACGGCCGGTTCCACGGTGGATATGCGGGGCTGGAAAGTCGAGGTGCTCGGCGATCTCGGCCTGCGCTCGATGGTTCTCTCGCAAGACCCCTACTGGGCCAACGTCGCGGCGGGCACCCTCCTCACCTTCATCACCAACAACGCGGCCAACGGCGGCGCGGACACGGAAATCCACAAGTCCAGCGCGCTCCATAACGATGGCTTCCTGTGGTCGAACATCTGGCTTTTCGATCCGGTCTTCATCGACCAGGCGGCATCCGATTTCAACAACCGCCTCGGCATCAGCAACAGCGACACGAACATCCTCATCCGCGACGCGAGCGGCGAGATCATCTTCGGCCCCGCCGGCGAGGGCATCGCCACCGGCGGTGAGCCTCCGAACCCTGTGGGTGTCAGCTCCACCGAGGTGCTGAAACTGGAGACCAACCCCGAGCCGTTCATCGACCCCTTTTACAGCCCCTACAACGACGGCTCCACCTCCACCTTCGGCGGGCCGAACGTCTGGTCGGGCGGCGCGAACTCGCAATCCTTCGCGGCCTACCAGTCCGCGAACTCGCCGCCTCAATTCACCTCAACGCCCGTGACCCGCGCCTACGGCTCCTATAGCTACGCGATCACCACCAGCGATCCGAACAGCCACTCCGTGACCCTGTCCGCCACGGAGCTCCCGGATTTCCTCACGCTCACACCCGGCGCGGGCGGCACCGCGACCCTGGAGCTGAACCGCGCGCTGACTTTGGCGGATGCCGGTTTCCACACCGTGCGCCTCGTCGCCAATGACGGCCAGCCCGCCAACAACCTCACCCCGCAGGCTTTCCTTCTGACCGTTTTCCACGACGCCCCCACCGTGATCCTCAACGAATACAACGCCGTCTCCGCGGAAAACTTCCTCGGCGGAGATGACAGCGGAAGCGGTGGACACCCACTTCGGCCGCGTGCCGGGCAACGGCGGGGACTGGGTGGAGTTCGTGGTCGTCGGAAACGGCGGCCCCGGCACCGTGGACATGCGCGGCTGGGCCATCGAGATCGGCACCTCCCGCGCCGGGACTCTTTTTGAAACCTCCAACACGCTGACCCTCAGCCAGGACGCGGCGTGGTCAGCAGTACGCACGGGAACCATCCTCACCTTCACCGCCGCGAACACCGCGGGCGGCGGCCTCGATACCGGCTTCAACCTGCGCGACCGCTCCACCACCCTCGGCGATTCATGGAGCAATGTCTGGATGGGCGATTCGCAATACGTCTCCGTCAGCGGCGCGACCGTCGATGGAAACACCGTAACGGACATCCGCATCAGCGCGGACGACACCCAGTTCATGGTGAAAAACGCGCTCGGACACATCGTCAACGGCCCGGTGGGCGAGGGGATCGCGCCGCTTTCCGGCATTTCTTCCACGGAAATCTTCGAGCTGGAGGGCGATCCTTCGCCTTCCGTCCCTCCTTTCATCGCTTCGGATGACACCGTGGAGCCACCCGTGGAAGGCTACGACGATGGCTCCACCGGCTCCACCTTCGGCTCGCCCAACGAGTGGAAAATCGGAGCGGGCGGAGATCCGACCTCGCAGGATTTCACCCCCTACATCAGCGCAGAGCCGGAAGATCCGTTTCGACACCTGGATCTCCGCTTTCAACCCGCCGCCATCCGACCTCACCAAGCTCGGCGATCCCGATGGCGACGGCCGCTCGAACTACGAGGAATACGCCCTCGGCGGCGATCCCCGCTTCCACGACGCGCCGCCCGCCCAGACCGTCAACCGCACCGGCGCGGACATCGTCTGGAGCTTCGCCGTGCGCGACGATGCCGGCATCGATTACACGCCAAAGCGCTCCCCGGATCTCACGCAGTGGTTCGAGTTCACCGCGCCGCAGATCCAGAGCGTGCCACATCCGGATCTGGCTGACTTCCTACTCATCACCATCACCGCCACCGCCGTTGCCACGGACGGCAAGGAGTTCGTGCGGGTGGAGTTTGTGATCCCGTGAAACGCCAGACCTCCGGATAAGCAAAAGGAATCCCCAACGTGAAGAAAACGTCACTGTTTCGGGATTCAAAAGGACAGTGATTTCCGAGATACGAATGCGGCTCGTTCATGCAACGCTACGCCCGATTCCCCAGAACAACATTACGATAAACATCATGAAACAAACCAAGACATTGCTCGCATTCATCTCCCTTGCCCTCGCCTCGCAGGCGTCCGGTGCGCTCATACTTAACGAATACAACGCCGTCCGTGCGGATCGCTGGCTTGATGCGGATGGACTCGCAGCCTCTACAGCAAGCGACACCTTTTTCGGTCGCATCGTTGGAAATGGCGGTCGCTGGTTCGAGACTCTGGTTGTCGGAAACTCAAGCGTACCGGGAGCAACCATAGATATCCGCGGCTGGTCTTTCGGGTGGACAAGCACCGATGTGGCAAGCGGCAGCTTCACTCTTACCAACAATGCCGCGCTCAGTGCGGTTCATCGTGGCACACTCCTGACATTTTTTTCCCAGGATGCAAGCGGTCCGAATGTCGAGACGAATTTCAACACTTACGATCCTACGAACGGTAACTGGTGGCTGAACATTAACCTTGCCGACGGCGCTTACATCGCATCTGGAACGCTCGATACTGGCAATGGCAACTGGCAGCTCACTATAAGGGACGCATCGAATGCCGTTGTCTTCGGACCTGCGGGTGAAGGTGTGGGCACTTTCAGCGGTGTCAGTTCCCGTGAGGTTGGCAAACTTGAGGCCTTCACCTCCGCGACTATCACCGAATGGCAGGGCATCACTCCAAACTCCATTGAGTATGAGGACGGCACAAGCAGCACCTTCGGATCCGCAAACCTGTGGAGCGGCGCTTCCAACCAACAGGACTTCAGCTCCCTGCGCGTCATCCCCGAACCCTCCACCGCCCTGCTCGGCGGACTTGGCCTTCTCGCGCTGCTTCGCCGAAGCCGTAAGTAAGGCGGATTGAGATTTCCGTTCATCGCAAGCCCGCCATGTGCTCCCGCGTGTGGCGGGTTTTCTTTGACCAGGCATGGAGCGGCGGATCGGAATCCGCCGACGACTAGCAGGAAGAGGACGACATCCCGTTCTGATTTCCACTCTGCGGCTTCAATGGCCGCAGAATACGGGCGACAGGATGTCCCCCGGACGGACTGGGACTGCAAGTCCCAGCCACTAATCCCTACTCCGGCTTGAGGTAGTAGAGCACGGCCATGCGGGCGGCGATGCCGTTCTCGACTTGGTCGTTGATGAGGGAGCGCTCGTAGTCCATGACGGCGTCGCAGAGTTCCACGCCGCGGTTCACGGGGCCGGGGTGCATGAGGTAGAGGCCGCGTTGGCGGATCTCCCCAAGGCGGGTGTCGGAGATGCCGTAGAGCTTGTGGTATTCGCGGACGGAGGGGAAAAAGGGTGCGTCCTGCCGCTCCATCTGGACGCGGAGAAGATAGACGATGTCCGGCTCCCATTTCATCGCGTCGTTATAATCGGTGAAGCGGGTGATGTTCTCCGGGCCGTTCTTCGGCAGCAGCGAGCCGGGGCCGAGGAAGGCGACGTTCACGCCGAGTTTCTTGAGGATGCAAGAGGTGGAGCGGGCAACGCGGGAGTGCAGGATATCTCCGATGATGAGGACTTTTTTCCCGGCGGGATCGGGGAATTTTTCCTTGATCGTGAAGGCGTCGAGCAGCGCCTGGGTGGGGTGGGCGTGTGCGCCGTCACCGGCGTTTATGACGGAGGCTTTCGTTTGAGCGGCGATGGCGGCGGGCAGGCCGGAGCGGGAGTGACGGACGATGATGTAGTCCGTGCGCATCGCCTGCAGGGTCTCGACGGTTTCGCGGACGGACTCGCCCTTCGTGACCGAGGAGTGACCGACATCGAAGTTCGTGACATCCGCCGAGAGGCGTTTCGCGGCGACCTCGAAGGAGGAGAGCGTGCGGGTGGATGGCTCGTAGAAAAGGGTTAGGACGGATTTCCCCTTGAGGGCGGGGACTTTCTTCACGGAGCGTGTGAAGAGTTCCTTGAACGGCACGGACTGATGAAGGAGGAGATCGATCTCTTCCCTTCCGAGCGATGCGATATCAAGCAGGTCTTTACGGGCCATGTTGGAAAAGCGGGGCGTAGTGGATTGCACTAAGAACGAGTGTCAGTAAAACCACGATAAAAAGCAAGGCCGCGTGATGGCGGGAGCGGGGTTTCCGCAGGGCGATAAAAAGCGTGATGGTCGCAGCAAGGCCGAGCAGGACGGCCGGGGTGATGTAATGCACGTGCTGATAGGCGGTGACTGCGGCGGCGATGGCCAGCAGGTGTCCGGAAGCGTAAAGGAAAGGGGAGGCCGTCTGCCTGCGGAGGTGGGCGGCGGGGTCGGCGCTTTGCTGGTGCTGGAGGGCAGCAAGAGCCTCGCGCTTGCGGATCTGGGCCACGTCGCGGGGATCGTGGCGGTGGGTGGGGAGAGTGGTTTTCTGTGTGACAGGTGGCGCGGGTGCGAGGGGGAGTTCGTGCTTGCGCAGAGTATGGATGGGCTTGGGTTCCGCTTTTACCGGGCGCGCGGGCAGGGGCGGGAGGTCGAGGTGGATGACCGGTTCCCCTTCCACGATAGGAGTGGGAAGCGGTTTCTCCGGTTCCACGGTAGGCAGCGGCGGGGTGGGTTGGGCGGGCTGGGCGGGCTGGGTGGGTTGGGCGGGCTGGGCGGGCTGGGCGGGAGCGGGAGCGGGAGGGACGCCCAGCCCCTCGCGCAGGGCGGCGATCTCCTCAGGGGTCTTTTTTTTCTCCGGGATCATGGCAGGGGCGGCGGGCTGACGACGCGGATAAGATCCTCGCCGTCCGTTCCCTCAAGGGAAACATAAACATGATCGAGCCGCGAGGTTTCCAGCGCGATGCCGGTGTAATCGGCGTGGATGGGAAGCTCGCGGTGGCCGCGGTCGATGAGCGCGGCGAGTTGCACCTTTGCGGGGCGGCCGTAGTCGGAAAGGGCGTCGAGCGCGGCGCGGATGGTGCGGCCGGTGAAGAGCACGTCATCGACGAGGATGATGTGTGCGCCATCGACAGGGAAGGGGATGTCGCTTTCCTGGAGCTTGGGGTTTGAGTGGAGGTGCTCGAAGTCGTCGCGGTAGAGCGAGATGTCGAGCACGCCGAAGTTCAGCTCGCGGTCGTCTGCGGACAGGTGGGTGAGCAGGCGTTCCGCGACCTCGTCGCCGCGCGAACGGATGCCGACGAGCGCGATGGTTCCGTCGGGGTTTGCGGCGCGGATGGACTCGGCAAGGTTCGCGATGCCCGCCGCGATGTCGTCCGGGGTGAGGGTGATTTTCACGGATTCCGGCGCATGGGATTTCGCCTCGGGGAAATGAAGGATGCCGATGTCGCGGCGGCGCTGGAGGCCGTCGAAGCGAGATCTCATCGGCGAGCGGCGTGGGCGGCGGCAACGGTGGAGCTGCGCGCTCCGGACCGGTGGCCACGCAGGCGAGCACGCGCCCGCCGTTCGTCTGCCATTCGGTGCCCGTGAGTTTCGTGCCGGAGTGGAAAACCCGCGCGCCGGTTTCATCGAGGCCGGAGATCACATCGCCGGAGCGGGAGCTTTCCGGATAGCCGTGCGAGGCGAGGATCACGCACACCGACCAATCGTCGGAAAAGGAGATTAGCTCCCGTTTCAGCGCGCCCATCGCGCCGGCGAGGCAGAAGGCCGCGAGGTCGCCGCTGAGCAGCGGCATCACCGCCTGGCACTCGGGATCGCCGAAGCGGCAGTTGTATTCGATTACCTTCGGGCCGTCCGGCGTGAGCATGAGGCCGAAGTAAAGGAAGCCGCGGTAAGGCAATCCTTCTTTCCGCAGGGCGGCCACGGTCGGCGCGACGATGGACTCGTCAATGGTCGTCAGCAGCTCGGAGGAAATGAGTTTCCGCGAGGCCACCGCGCCCATGCCGCCAGTGTTCGGGCCGGTGTCGCCATCGCCAAGGCGTTTGTAATCCCGCGCCGGGGTGAGGATCATGTAATCGTCGTCCACGATGGCGGCGAAAATGGAAACCTCCGGCCCGACGAGGCATTCCTCGACGAGCAGGCGGCCGGGGCCGAAACGTTTTTCCGTGAAGACCTCGTTGAGGAAATCGAGCGCGGATTTCTCATCCGCGCAGACAGCCACGCCTTTCCCGGCGGCCAGTCCGTCAAATTTCAGGACGGTCGGGTAATTCCCCGCGATGGCGGTGACGGCCTCGTCGAGAGACTGACAGGCGCTTGCGGCGGCGGTGGGGATCTGGTTTCGGACCAGGAAGTCCTTGGCGAACTCCTTGCTCGCCTCAAGCTGCGCGGATTCCTTCGGCGGCCCCCAGCAAGGGATGCCGTTCGCCGAGCAGAGGTTCGCGAGGCCATCGCCCGTGACGAGATAGGATTCCTCGCCCGCGATGCAGAGGTCGATGCCGTGATCCTTTCATCCAGGCGATCAGCGAGGGCAGGTCGGTGGCGGTGGTAGGCTGCGCGATGCGGAAGATCGCGTCGCTTCCCGGGAAGGAAAAGATCGCGGGCTTCGAGGGGGATAGAGAGAGGGTATGGATTAGCGCGTGCTCGCGCCCGCCTTTTCCTACGACAAGTATTTTCATCCGCAGGTGTTTTCCCGCAAAAGCGCCGGATGGGCAAGGATGGAGATGGGGAAGTGATGCACCGCGAAGCCGGTGATGTCGGGGATTGCGATGTGTTAGATAGTGCCTGTGGTGCTGCCGGTGATGGGTTTGGCGCGTGCGCCGGTGCCGTGGTGGTGGCCATTCGTTCAGGCGCTGGCGCTGTCTGCGGTGACCTTCCGGCTCTATGCCTATGACAAGCGGCTGGCGATGAAAGGCGGCTGGTAGGGGCCGGAGACGAGCTTCCATCCGGAGGAAATCGCGGGCGCTTGGCCGGGGGTATTGCAGCGTGTTCGCCGGTTAGCCGGTCTCAGAGCGGCTTGGGCGGGAGGAGACCGCCGTCGAGTTCGCCGTCTTGAATCTTGGGAAGTTCGGGTTCCTTGAAGTTGCCGGGGATAAAAGACCAGAAGGATTTCTTGCGCTCGAAGGCGAGGGCGCGATCCTTGCCGAGTGGCATTTCCTTGAGATCTTTTTCGCGGACTTCGACGACATCGATCTTCGAGGGGCGCAGATCGGCGAGGGAGAACTTGCTGATGCCGGAGGTGGCCTTGTCGGTGGTGGATTTGACAGCGTCCACAGCCCCGCAGGAGGCCAGGAGGAAGGATGCGGCGCAACCGCAGAGGAGGGGATTCTTCATGGCTGGTAGAAGGGTTGGGATTTAAAGCGCAAAGTCATCCTCTCTCATCAATCGACATTTGTCCAGAATCCGTTTTGGTGGCGGTTCCGTCACCTCGGCATTAAGATGAGGAAATTGCGGACGGGGCGGTTGAGGATGCCGCGGCGCTCGATCGGGCCGCCGGGGATTTCTGGGGAAACGAAAAGATCGGAGGAGCGTCCGCCGTCGAGGTTGAGAGCGGTGCGGGCGGGCCATGGCGCGGGGGAGGATGAGGCGAGGGCATCGCCGAGGGCGGCGAGGCTGCAGGGGGAAGTTTTGCCGATCCACCAGAGGTGGCCTCCATCGGTCATGAGGAGAGAGCGGACGGCGATTTTTTCCCGGTCGAGGCCGCCGACGGCGCTGCCGTTCTCGACGAGCAGAGGGCCGGCCTGGAGGAGTTCGCGGGCAGCGGAGAAGGCAGAGGGGGAGCTGCGGCGGGAGAGGGAAAGTCGGCCGGAGGTGCTTTCCGTGAAGACACCGGAGCCGAGGGAGGAGGCGGAGTTCCACGCGCCGGAGCGTTTCCCGGCGCTGACGACGAGGCCGAGGGGTTCGCCCTCGGGGGTGAAGAAGCCAGCGTTCATCGCGGTGAGCGCACGGTGTGCTGCGGCGGCCTCGCGCGAAGTGCCGTAGGTGGAGCCGGGGCCGAGAGCTTGGTCGATGACGCGGAGGCGATGGTTGCGGGAATCGAAAGAGACACCCTCGAAGAATATGCCGCGGATGGTTTTCCGGGCGAGGGCGGGGGCTTTTGCGGGGGGTGAGGGAAGGGGGATGGGCGGGGTTCCGGTGACGGGTGGGAGGGAAAGCAGAGGAGCTGTGGGCGGGGGAGCTATTTTTTCCCGGAGCGCACCCAGCGGAGGCGCGGGCTGGCAGGCACAGAGCGCGAGGCTCACGGGGATGATGGGAAAACGCATCGGGAAGAGCAAACGGCGTAAAGCGGAGCCTGGCAAGCTTGGCGGTTGCGGGTGCGGCGCGGCGGTGCGATCCTCACGGCGATGACCGGTTTGAATCTTCCGAAAGAGTGCGGCGTGATGCTGCTTCCCGATTGCACATTGTTTCCCCAAGGCGGGCTGCCGCTGTTCATTTTCGAAGAACGCTACCGGCTCATGCTGGCCGACGCGCTGGCGGGCGACTGTGTGTTCGCCGTCGGGCGGATCCGCGATGACGGGGATAGCGAGACCATCGCGCCGGTGGGCACGGCGGGGCTGATCCGAGCATCCAGGGAGCGCGAGGACGGCACTTCCGAGTTGCTGCTCCATGGCGTGATCCGCGTGAGGTTTCTGGAATGGCTGGAGGATAAGCCCTATCCCTGCGCCCTCATCGAGCCGGTGCTCCCCGCGTCGATGGAGGACGGGAAGGGCGCGGCGGCTATGAAAACCCTCCGGGGTGCCGTCGAGGACGCGATCGCCCATTTGCCGGACGAGGTGCGCGTGGGGCTGATGACTCTGCTCGACCAGACGGATGAACCCGCGCTGATGGCGGATGTAGTGGCTCAGCAATTCGTCCACGATCCGGATCTGCGCCAGGAGCTTTTGGAGGCCGAATCCCCCGGGGAAAGGATCAGCAAGCTCTGCGTATTTTCGACAAACTCAACACCGATGACTAAGCGGTCGCGGCCGTCGCGCAGGGTATTGGGTTGCGCAACGGAGGAAAACGCGGAGAGTGGGCGCCTACATGATTAGCGCGGACGAGATCAGGGAGCTTTTGAAACAGGTGAGGTATCCGGGTTTTTCACGGGACATCGTATCCTTCGGATTGGTGAAGACAGTGGAGGTGGCGGGCGGGGATGTGATCGTGCGTATCGAGGTGGCGACAAAGGACGCGCAGGTGCCGCAAACGATTTTCAGGGATGTTCACTCCGTGCTGGAAAGGATCGAGGGCATCGGCCACGCGAAGGTCGATATTGAGGTCAAAGACGCCCCGGAAGCGGCGGGCGGAGCGGCGGGGAAAAGCTCCATTCCCGGAGTGAAACGCATCATCGCGGTGGCGTCCGGAAAGGGCGGGGTCGGAAAATCCACGGTCGCCGCGAATCTCGCCGTCGCGCTTTCCGCAAGGGGGCTGAAAGTGGGGCTATGCGATTGCGATCTCTACGGACCGTCCGTCGCCCAGATGTTCGGCACCACCGAGCGCCCGGACGCGAATGAGCAGGACGAGATCATTCCCATTGAGGCGCACGGACTGAAGCTGATGTCTATGGGTTTCCTGCTGGAGGATAAATCACCGGTGATCGTCCGCGGCCCGATGGCGACGCGCTACACGCAGCAATTCCTCCGCCAGGTGGCGTGGGGCGATCTGGACGTGCTGGTGCTCGACCTCCCGCCGGGCACGGGCGATATCCAGCTGACCATCGTGCAGACCGTGGCGGTGGATGGGGCGGTGATCGTGACCACTCCGCAGGAAGTCGCGCTGATCGACGCGCGCAAGGCGGTGGCGATGTTCGCGAAGGTCAATGTGCCCATCCTCGGCTTGATCGAGAACATGGCTTGGTTCGAGGGGGACGACGGGAAGCGATACTACATTTTCGGCGAGGGCGGCGGTGTCCGCGAGGCAGAGGACATGAACGTCCCGTTGCTGGCGCGCATCCCCATCGACCTCCCCACCGGTCGTGGCGGCGACGAGGGGCGGCCTGTGGCGCTGATCCCGCCTTCGGAAAACAAAGTCTCTGCCGCGTTCCACGCGATGGTTGCGGGGCTCAACGTCTAGCAGGGAAAATCCCGCGTGGTCGCCTTCCCTGCGCGTCGGCGGGTGTCAGGGCGAGCAAGCTGGGGGAGAAGAGGAACCGCGAAGGAACGCGAATCTTGGGTTGGTTGGTCACATCCGCCGCATCCCATTTTCCGAAGCCACATCCATCTGATTCGCGTTTATTGGAGTTCATTCGCGGTTGAATCATCCGGAATTTGGACAGGTTTCTCTCTGGCCTGATGGCCCTGCGGCGGGTGCTTGACTTCCGGGCCGGACTTCCGGGCTTGACATGGTTTGCGCGCTCTGCTGATCTCCGCGCGGGGATGTTAATCGCCCTGCGCGCCCTTGTTTTCCGTGGGTATTCCGTTACCGGGTGTCCGGTTTCCACTCAGCAAGCACTTCCACCATCATTCCCAAGCACCATGGACATCACATCTCCTCTCTGGTATTTCGCGTATATCACCGTCCTCATAGGCCTGGCCGGTTACGGCTCGCACCGCCTGACGATCATTTTCCTCTACCTGAAGCACTCCCGCAACAAGCCCGTGCCGCTTCGCGAGTTCCAGGAACTGCCGCTGGTGACCATTCAGCTCCCGGTTTTCAACGAGATGCACGTGGTGGACCGGCTCCTTGATTCGGTCTCGAAAATCGACTACCCCAAGGACAAGATCCAGATCCAGCTTCTCGACGACTCCACGGACGACACCGTGGAAATCTGCCGCGAGGGGATCGCGCGCCTCGTCGCACAAGGCTTTGATGCTGAGCACATCCACCGCACCGACCGCACCGGCTACAAGGCGGGCGCGTTGGAAAACGGCACCCATTCCGCGAAGGGTGAGTATCTTTTCATCCTAGATGCTGATTTCGTCCCGAACGCCGACGTCCTGAAAAAGACGATCCACTACTTCTCCGACGACAAGATCGGCATGATCCAGACCCGCTGGGGTCACCTCAACCGCACCTATAACGTTCTCACCCGCATCCAGGCGATGTTCCTCGACGGGCACCTTGAGCTTGAGCAAACCGCGCGCAACCGCTCCGGACGCTTCTTCACCTTCAACGGCACCGCCGGCATCTGGAGGAAATCCTGCATCGCCGATGCCGGCGGCTGGGAGCACGATACCCTCACCGAGGACATGGATCTCAGCTACCGCGCGCAGCTCAAGGGCTGGCGCTTCATTTTCCTCAACGACGTGGAAACGCCCGCAGAGCTGCCCGTGGACATGGACGGATTCAAGAGCCAGCAGCACCGCTGGACGAAAGGTTCCATCCAGGTCTGCAAAAAGGTGCTTCCCGCCATCTGGAGGAGCGATGTGCCGTTTTTCGTGAAGATGGAGGCCACCGCCCACCTCACCTCGAACTTCGCCTACCTGCTCCTGATCTGCCTCTGCTTCCTGATTTATCCCAGCCAGCACGCCCACCCGGATTTCGGGCCGCTCACCTACTACATCGTTAACATCCCGATCTTCTTCTTCGCCTCGGTCTCGGTGCTGCTTTTCTACCTGACCTCCCAGAAAGCACTCCGCCCGGACACATGGTGGAAGGAAATCCCTTACCTGCCGCTGCTACTTGCGCTCGGAATCGGGATGTCGATCACTAACGCCAAGGCCGTGATCGAAGCGCTCTGCAACCACCAGACCGCCTTCATCCGCACCCCGAAATACGGAACCGAACTCAAGAATTCCGATTGGAAAAAGAGCAGCTACAAGGCGATCAAATCGCTCACCCCCGTGGTCGAGTTCCTGTTCGGTTGCTTCTTCCTCTTTGTGGTTGTCGAGGCGGCGATGCAGGGCCGCTGGTCTTCCGCGATTCTTTTGCTTCCATTCCCGGTTGGATTCTTCTATACTTCTTTTTCATCGTTGGCACGAATGCTGCCATCCGTCTCCAGTCCCAAGACGATCAAAACGCCAGCCGCGAACCCGTCCGACTCGATCTGAAACATGAAAAAAGGTATCACCCACCTGCTCCTACCCATACTCTGCATCATCCCGTTCCTGAACAGTTGCGGTCCCACGGTGGACAACCGTAACAAAATGCTCGTGAGCGTCCGCGACCAGAAAATGCTGCTCCTCCGCGACGGCAAGCCGGTCAAGGCCTACAAAATTTCCACTTCGAAATTCGGACTCGGCGACCAGCCCGGCTCCAACCGCACGCCTCTCGGTAAAATGAAGGTTGCGAAAAAGATCGGATGCGGTCATCCGCCAGGAGCCGTGTTCAAGAGCCGCCGCCCCACCGGCGAGGTGCTCAAGCCGAACGCTCCCGGCCGAGATCCCATCGTCAGCCGTATCCTTTGGCTGTCCGGCACCGATCCATACAACCGCAATGCCTACCGCCGTTACATCTACATCCATGGCACGCCCGAGGTGAACCGGCTCGGCACTCCCGCATCATACGGCTGCATCCGTATGGGTACCCGCGATGTCGTGGATCTATACAACCGCGTCGGAACAGGTGCCGATGTCTATGTGATGCGCGGCCCCTTGCCGAAATCGGTGTCGCCAAGATCAAATAACATCGTCGCCCGCTAAGTTCGGTTTTCCGTAAACATCAGCTTGACAGAAATACCCGAACCCTCCTAGCTTCCCGCCCCCTGAGCCGGAAGCCGGATCAGATACAACAAATTTCCCAATACCATGGCCAACCACAAATCCGCAATCAAGCGCAACCGTCAGACCGTCGTCCGCACCGAGCGCAACCGCGCCGAGAAGAGCCGGATGAAGACCATCCGTAAAAAAGCCATTGCCGCGATCAGCTCTGGTGACAAGGACGCCGCCGCCAAGGCCGCTTCCGAGTTCTCCTCCGTCGTGGACAAGGCCGCCAAGCGCAACCTCATCCATCCCAACAAGGCGGCGAACCTCAAGAGCAAGACCGCCAAGGCGCTTGCCGCGATCGCCTGACCGACATCTCCGGCTCCGGGATTTTCCCGACGAATGATAAGCGGGCCGGCCATCCGGTGCCGCTTTTTCCGTGCCCGTACCCATGCAAACACCTTCAACCAACCGCGCGGAAACGGCCGCCAAGATCGCCTCGAATCCCGCGAACTACAAGGTTTGCGAGGGCTGCGACTCGATCGTGGGGAAAGCCACCGCAATCTGCCCGAACTGCCACAGCTTCCGTTTCGACGCTGAGCCACACACGGTCGTCAGCCAGGCCGTTTTGCTCGGCAACCGCGAACAGCGCTCCGTGACTGCGGACGATCTCGCATGACGCGGGGTTCACGTTTCTAACAAGCTTTTTCGGTTGCTTCGGGCGTGCGGCGGGCGAGGATCATCTTCATATGAAACTCAAATTTTGCGGGGCGGCGGGGACCACCACGGGTTCCCAACACCTGCTGGAAATCAACGGCAAGCGCATCCTGCTCGATTGCGGGCTCTATCAGGGTAGGCGCAAGGACGCGTATGAGATCAACTGCTGTTTTCCTCATTTTGACCCCGCGTCCGTGGATGTCGTGGTGCTCTCCCACGCGCACATCGACCACAGCGGAAACCTACCGAACCTTTCCAAGAAGGGTTTCAAAGGCTCGATCTTCACCACGAACGCCACCCGCGATCTCTGCCAGATCATGCTCCGCGACTCCGCTCGTATCCAGGAAGGCGATATCGACTGGCTCAACAAGCACCGCAAGCGCAAGGGGCTTGAGCCAGCGGAGCCGCTTTACAATGAGATCGATGCGGAGAAGTGCCTGAGGCAATTCGTCACCCTCGGTTATGACCGACCGATCACGATCTCCGAGGGGGTGGAGCTCACCTTCGTGGACGCCGGGCACATCCTCGGCAGCGCGCAGGTGGTGCTGGATGTGATGGATCATTCCGATGCGAAGAAAAAACGTTTCCTGTTTTCCGGGGATGTCGGCAGGGGCAACAACGAGGTGCTCCGGGATCCGGTGGCGGTGGCGGATGTCGATTTCCTCCTGATGGAATCGACCTACGGCGGGCGTGAGCACGATATGGCGCCGGGCTTCGACGACCGCTTTGGTGAGATCATCCGCGAGGCGGTGGAACGCGGCGGGAAAATACTGATCCCGTCGTTCGCCGTCGAGCGGACGCAGCAAGTTCTCTATTTCCTGCACGACCTGCTCGTGAAAAACGAAATCCCGCCTATCCCCGTGTATGTGGACAGCCCCCTCGCTGTTAGTGCCACGGAGATCTACCGGCTGCACCCGGATTCTTTCAGCGAGGAGGTTTATCACACGCTCTTCGAGATACAGAACCCGTTCGGATTCGAGGAACTCACGCTTGTTCGCAGTGTGAAAGCGTCGAAAGCGCTCAATGATATCGAGGGTGTGGCGATCATCATTTCCGCCTCCGGCATGTGCGAGGCGGGACGCATCCTTCACCACCTCCGCAACAACATCGGCAACCCGCGCACGACCGTCCTTTTTGTCGGCTACTGCGCAGAGGGGACTCTGGGTCGGAAAATCCGGGACGGGGCGAAGGATGTGAATATCCTCGGCGATACCTTCCCCGTGCGGGCGCACATCGAGTCCATCGATTCCTTTTCCGGCCACGCCGACCATTCGGAACTCGTCGATTACTTCCATCGCATCACCGGCCCGAAAACCCGCACGTGGCTCGTCCACGGCGAGGCCGAATCCGCCCAAAGCCTCCAATCCGTCCTTAACGCCGCAGGTGGCAACGTGGAGATCGGAATCCTCGGCAAGGAAGCCGTCTTCTGAGGCTATGAGTCTGTGAATGCGTGAACAAAAGGGATTCGTTTCCGGGCGGCGGGGGAGGGGACGGGGCCAAGCCTTGCGTCCGCATTCGCTTCGACGGTCTCCCTTATCAGCGTCCCGCCCGGCGAAACCACCGTTCCTGTCACGTGGATCTACACAAACCGCTTGGACTTCCCCTTGGTTGTAGAGCGCATCGAGGAATCCTGCGGCTGCCTCAGCGCAGGCATCGCAAAGGGAGATGATGCGATACATCAGGTCGCTCCCGGCACGTCCGGAAAAATCGAGGCCCGTTTCACGGCGGGTGGCCATCGCGGCCTTTTGCGCAAGTCGATCCATGTCCGTTTCGTCGGCCACGACAAGCCCGTCGAGCTGGTGGCCGAAGCCACGATCCCTTCCCATGTGGAAATTTCCTCGCAGGATCTGGCTTGGGAAGCGGCCGATGCCGGTCTCCCGAAAACCGTCACTCTCACCAGCGGCACAGGGAAAAGCTTTGCCATCACCGCCCTCCATGCCGCCGATGCGCATGCCCTCGCCGCCGCCCGCGACCTCGCCGCCGACCTTTCGCAGCCCGTCCTCCTCCGCAAAGCCGCCATCGCCCTCATCGGCCAGCACGGCGGCGAAAACGACATCGCCAGCCTTGAAACCTACGCCGGGGAAAATTTCCGCCTCGCCCAAGCCGCCGACCCCGCCCGCACCGCCATCCAACACCGCCTCGCCAACCCCGACGCCCCAAAGCCGGTTCCCTTTTGATAATCAGGAGTCAGTAAACAGGAGTCAGGAATCAACAATCTTCAATCCACAATCTTCAATCCTCTATCCACCATGAACCTCCGCAGCATCCTAACCGCCCTCATCGCCTCAACCGCTGCTTTGCACGCCCAGCAGCCCGGCATCACCGCCGAGACATGGACAGGCCTCACCCCCGGGAAATCCATCCTCATCCTCCGCAAGGAACATTGCAAGATTCCCGGAAAATTATCAGAAATCCTTTGACTACGTGGAATCGTTCGGCAAGGTGGGGGCATGTCAGGCAAGAAAGGAACGAAGCGTTGGCTCACTCCGTGGGCGGAATCGGAGGACAAAGCGTCCGTTTACCATCTTACATCACGGGTTGTTGACCGGCGGTTCGTGTTCGGGGATGAGGAGCGGGGGAAATTCCGGATGTTCATGCGGATGATGGAGAATTTCAGCGGCTGCCGGGTGCTGTCCTACTGCGTGATGTCGAACCACTTCCATATCCTGCTTGAGGTTCCACCGATGCCGAAGGCTGGTTTGAGCGATGCGGAGCTTCTCAAGCGGCTGGGTGTGCTCTATGCCGAGAATTTCGTGAAAAGCGTGGCCGATGAGCTTGCCGCCGCACGGGAGGAAGGCGATGGCGAGGGGGAAGACGCGGATGCTGTTTCTGAGATCCACGGTCGTTTCACCCCCCGGATGCATGATTTGAGCGATTTCATGAAGACGCTTTTGCAAAGGTTCACGCGCTGGTTCAACCGGGAGCACAACCGCACGGGAACGCTTTGGGAGGATCGTTTCAAGAGCGTGATCGTGGAGAGCGGAACGGCGGCAAGGACGATCGCTGCGTACATCGACTTGAATCCGGTGCGTGCCGGTATGGTATCCGATCCTGCGGATTACCGCTGGAGCAGCTACGGCGAGGCAGTCGGCGGAGGTGCGAAAGGCAACGGGAAGAAGGCGCGGGAAGGGCTTGTGCGCGCGTGTATGAGCCACAAGGGCATCGGTTTCGAGGCGGAGAAATGGAAGGAGGTTTCAAGGATCTACCGCCGTGCCATGGGCATGGCACTCGGCAGAAAAAGCGGGAGGGCGGAGGTTGGCGGGGCGCGACAGGCGACCAAGAACGAGGAAGAGATGCTTGCGTCGAAGGACAACGAAACCGTCCTGCCAGACCTCGGCATGGCCGGTATGTTGATGAAGCGGGTGCGATATTTCACTGACGGGGCGGTGATAGGGAGCAAGGAGTTCGTGAACGAGGCGTTCGCGGGGGCGCGGGAGAGGTTCACGGAGAGGAGGAAGGACGGGGCGCGGCGAATGCGAGGAAGCGGGGAGGCAGCAAACGGTATGCTCTGGAGCATCAGGGATCTGCGGGTGAGGGTTTGATTCAAGGATGGCGACCGGAGATCGCCACCACGGTTCATCGCCACCCGAATCTACGAGGCTACCCGGGATGTCTTACGTTCCACGAACAGGACAAAGTCGGGCTTGATATGCGGAGCTGATCCGAAGCAGACTCCCGCCCCTTTCGCGGGGAAAAACATCATGTCAGCCAACCAGGAAATCCGGGTCTTCGCCCCCGCCACCGTCGCCAACGTCGCCTGCGGCTATGACGTTTTAGGCTTCGCCATCGACTCTCCGGGCGATGAGATCGTCGTCCGCAACTCCAGCAAACCCGGCCTCCATATCACCAAGATCACTGGCGACGGCGGGAAGCTTCCCAAAAGCCCCAGCGAGAACACGGCGGGCGTGGCTGCGCTGGATCTCCTGAAACATCTCGGCATGTTGGATCGCGGCATCGAAATGGAGATCCACAAGAAAATGCCCTTCGGCTCCGGCCTCGGCTCCTCCTCCGCCTCGGCGGTGGCGGGTGCCTATGCGGTCAACAAGCTCATCGGCGAGCCGCTTTCGAAACGCCAGCTCCTGCCTTTCGCGATGGCTGGGGAAGCTTCTGCGGACGGCGCATGGCACGCGGACAACGTCGGCCCCTGCCTGCTGGGCGGGATCGTTTTCATCCGCTCCAACGAGGAACTCGACATCGCCCAAATCCCCGCGCCCGCCAACCTCTGGGCCGCCGTCGTTCATCCAGACATTGAGATCCTGACCAAGGTCGCGCGTGAGATCCTTCCCAAGGAAATCCCGCTGGTGAACGCCACCCAGCAGATCGGGAACCTCGGCGGCCTCATCCTCGGCCTGATCCAGGAAGACTACGGCCTCATTTCCCGCTCCATCCACGACGTGATCGCCGAGCCGCGCCGCCAGAAGCTCATCCCCGATTTTTACAAAGCGAAACGCGCCGCCCTCGGCGCCGGTGCGCTTGGTTTCTCCATCTCGGGAGCCGGCCCCTCCGTCTTCGCGCTCTGCGAAGGCGAGGAAATTGCCCGCAAGGTCGGAGCCGCGGTGGAAAAGGTCTTCACTGCTATCCCCGTGAATTGCCAGGTTCACGTATCCCGGATCAACCCACACGGGGTGCATGTGGTGAAGTGATGAAATACCACTCCACCAACAACCCCGGCCATCAGGTCGATCTCAAGGAAGCGATTCTTCGTTCCCTGCCGCCGGATAACGGGCTCTACATGCCGAACACGCTGCCGGTTCTCGGTGCGGATTTTTGGGGGAAATGGCGGGAGCTTTCGTTCGGGGAAATCGGTTTCGCCGTGGCGGATGCGTTTTTCGGGGAGGACGTGCCGGAGGCGAACCTGCGGGAAATCGTGGAAGGCACGCTAGCCTTCGACGCGCCCGTCGTAACCCTCGCGCCCGGCGATCACATCCTTGAGCTTTTCCATGGGCCGACGCTGGCCTTCAAGGACTTCGGTGCGCGCTTCATGGCGCGGTTGATGGCGCACCTCACGCGGGGCGAAGACCGCGAACTCACCGTCCTTGTCGCCACTTCCGGAGATACCGGCGGCGCGGTGGCGTCCGCTTTCCTCAATGTGCCGGGCACCCGAGTCATCATCCTGTATCCGAAGGGCAAGGTCTCCGGACTCCAGGAAAAGCAGCTCACCGCCCTCGGCGGCAACATCACGGCGCTGGAGATCGAGGGCACCTTCGACGATTGCCAGGCGCTGGTGAAGAAAGCCTTCCTTGAGCGCGAAGTCGCGGAGCGAATGAACCTTACCTCCGCGAACTCGATCAACCTATCCCGCCTCGTCCCGCAAAGCTTCTACTATATCCATAGTGCCCGGCAGCTTGCGGAAGGGACGGAACCTGTCTTCGTCGTGCCCTCAGGCAACTTCGGTAACCTCACCGCCGGTCTGCTCGCGAAGCAGTTAGGGCTGCCCGTCCGCCATTTTGTCGCCGCCACGAACCGCAACGACGTGGTGCCCGCCTATCTGGAATCCGGCACCTACACGCCGCGCCCCAGCGTCGCGACGATCTCGAACGCGATGGACGTCGGTGCGCCTTCGAACTTCGTCCGCATGTCCGCCCTTTTCGGGAACTCATGGGAAAATTTCCGCGGCTGCGTGAGCGGCATGAGTTTTACCGACGAGGAAACGCGCGCGGCGATCCGTGAGGCCAAAACGCTCCATGGCTACGAAGTCTGCCCCCACACCGCCGTCGGCTGGCTTGCGGGGAAACGGTGGCACGCCACCCATCCGGGCAGCTCCACGATCACCTTGGCGACCGCACATCCCGCGAAATTTCCGGATGTCATGGATGCCGAACTTGGCGCGGGCGCGGTGAAAATTCCCGGGCGCCTCGCCGTGCTCGCCGACAAGGAAAAGGTGGCCACGGGTTTGCCGAAGGACTGGGAAACGTTCCGCGGGTGGCTCGCCGCGAACATCGCGTGATCCGCCGTCACATCTCCGGGCGGATGTCCTGGATGATGATCTGGAGAGTGGTTTTGCCCTTGAACGTGTTGCGGTCGATGGTGAAAGCGATGTCCCAGGGTGGGTTCGGAAGTTCGTGTTCGCCGCCGCCGAAGAACACGGCGTCCTGCTCGTGGTAGCCTTGGCGGAGCATGAGACGCAGGTGCTTATTCTTCATGTGGAAGGGCGGGCGGCTCAGCGCAATCCCGCGCGCGACGAACACCGGCTGGGGGTTGCCGTTTCCGAAGGGATGGAGCAGCTCGTAGCTCGACAGGAAATCCAGGGAGAGCTGCGCGAAGGTGATTTCCGCGTCATAGACCAGCCTAGGCAGGCGTTCCTCCTCGGTGCTGTTTTCCAGGACGTAATCAGAAAAATGTTTCCGGAAATCCGCCATGTTTTCCTCACGGATCGAGAGTCCGGCGGCCATGGCGTGGCCGCCGCCGGCCAGAAGGTCGCCGGAGCAGGCGCGGATCGCCTCAACAAGCGATACGCCGGGAATGGAGCGGCCCGAACCCTTGCCGATACCATTTTCATCGATCGCGATCACGAAGGTGGGCTTGTGGTATTGCCGCATCAGCCGCGAGGCGACGATGCCGACCACGCCGTGGTGCCAATCCCGCGATCCGAGTACGATCACCGGATCGTGATCCATATTGGGGTCTTCGGAAATCTCGGCCGCCGCCTCTTTGCGGATTCGGGTCTCCACATCCTGCCGCCTGCGGTTGTAGGCGTCGAGTTTCTGCGCCAGCTCTCCGGCAGTGCGGCGGCATTCGGTGTTCAGCGCGGCCAGCGCGTCCTCGGGGAAATCCATACGCCCGGCGGCGTTGATGCGCGGCCCGATGCGGAAGCCGACATCGCCCGCCGTTGGGTTTCCGTTCAAGCCCGTGATTTCCTGCAGTGCGCGCAGCCCCGGGTTCAGAGTGCCGGGCAGTGCCCTCAGCCCGTGGCGCACGAGCAGCCGGTTTTCCCCCACCAGCGGCACGATGTCTGAAATAGTGGCCACCGCCACAAGATCGAGCAGCCCCTTGAGATCAAGGCCTACGGGCCGCTCTTTCATCAGCGCGTGGCCGATCTTGAATACGACCCCCGCCGCGCAGAGATAGGTGAAATCCTCGCCGCACTTGGGGTTCACGATCGCGGCGCAATCCGGCCTTCCCGTCGGATCCGGCTCGTGGTGATCCGCAATGATCACATCGATACCCATTTCCCTCAGATGCGCGACCTCGGCGGTGGAGACCGTCCCGCAATCCACCGAGATGAGCAGATCCGGCTTCGTGCCCTCCGCGAGGCAGCGGGCGATGGCGGCGAAGCTCAACCCGTAGCCCTCGGCTCCGCGGCGCGGCACGAAAGGCCTCGGCTCGAGTCCGTAGGCGCGGAGAATTTTCGTCATCAGGGTGATTGAGGAGATTCCGTCCACATCGTAGTCGCCGAAGATGCAGACGCTCTCTTTCCGGTCTGCCGCCTCAAGGATGCGCGTGACGGCGGCTCGCATGTCGGGCATCAGGAAAGGGTCGCTCAGATCCTTGAGCTTCGGGTGCAGGAATGTCTCCAGCGCCTCGCCCTCCGGGATGCCGCGTTGGCGCACGAGGTGGCGGAGGATTTCCGGGAAACCCTCGTCCGCGGCGCGCCCGTTCGGTAAAAAGGGTTCGCCGCGCATCACCCATTGGAAAGCCGTCGCGCGCATCAACGCGCGCACCATGCATCCCGTATTCCCATCGGACAAGGGCGGATGTGAAGGTATTGGGGCGGCTTGACTGTTCACGGAGACGGCTTCCCCACGACCAACGCGGGCGGGAAGGATGCCCCACATTCCATCCGCTCAGGAGAACTCGCTCTGGAGAAGTTTTTCCCGGCGCTCGCGGACGAGGCGGACGACGAGGGCCGTCCATCCAGTCTGGTGGGAGGCTCCGAGTCCTTCGCCGGTCTCGCCGTGGAAGTATTCGTGGAAGAGGAGGAGGTTTTGCCAGTGCGGGTTGTCGGAATAGCGTTTGGAGACCTCGCTGTCGCCGAAGCAGGGGCGGTATCCATCTTTGTTTTTGGTGAAGAGGGAGATGAGGCGGTCGCAGATATCGATAGCGATTTCGCGGAGGGTTAATTCGTTGCCGGAACCTGTGGGGTATTCGACTTTGAAGGAATCTCCGTAGAAGTAGTAGTAGCGTTCGAGAGCCTCGATGAGGATGAAGTTGGTAGGAAACCAAATGGGGCCGCGCCAGTTGGAGTTTCCGCCGAACATATCGGTGTTCGATTCACCGGGGGTGTATTGCACTTCATGGGTTGCACCGGCGTATTGGAATACGAAGGGGTGTTCACCGTGCGCCTTGGAGAGGGATCGGATACCGAAATCGGAGAGGAATTCTTTGGTGTCGAGCATGTAGCTGAGGCTTTGACGGAGGCGTTCCTCGGATGGGATGGCGAGTAGGACGCGGCCGGAGTTTTTCTTTCCGGGGATGCGGTTGACGGTGACGTATTTTAGGAGGTCGGGTTTATTGACGAGGAACCAGTCCATACGTTTTCGGAAGCCGGGGAGGGCATCGATGGTTTTTTGTTTGAGGACGGTCACAGCAGAAAGGGGAAGGAGTCCGACGAGGGAGCGGATGCGGAGAGGGATGGGTGGTTCGTCGCCGACGATGAGTTGGTCGTAGTAGAAGCGGTCTTGGACGTCCCAGAGGCCGTTGCCGCCGAGGGAGTTGATGGCGTCGCAGATGTTGACGAAGTGTTCGAAGAACTTGGAAGCGATGTCCTCGTAGGCGGGCTTGGTGAGGGCGAGTTCGAGCGCCATGGAAAGCATAGTTAGGCAGTAAAAGCCCATCCACGCGGTTCCGTCGGCTTGTTGGAGATATCCGCCGCCTGGGAGTGAGTGGGAGCGATCGAAGACGCCGATGTTGTCGAGGCCGAGGAAGCCGCCGCCGAACACGTGTCGTCCATCCAAATCCTTGCGGTTGACCCACCATGTGAAGTTGAGCAGGAGTTTCTGGAAAGCTTTCTCTAAGAAGAGGATGTCGCGATTTCCTTTTTTATCGGCGATTTTATAGACGCGCCAGACGGCCCATGCGTGGACGGGTGGGTTGACGTCGGAGAAATTCCACTCGTAGGCGGGGAGTTGTCCGTTGGGGTGCATGTACCACTCACGCAGGAGGAGTAGGAGCTGGTGTTTGGTGAAGAGCGGAGTCGATTCGCGCAGAAGGGGAGCATGTGGAAGGCGGTGTCCCATGCTGCGAACCATGGGTATTCCCATTTGTCGGGCATGGAGAGGATATCCTTGGCGTGGAAGTGGGGCCAATCGTGGTTGCGTCCGGTGAGGCGGTTGTTGGGGGGGTGGGGGATTTCCTTGTCACCGTCGAGCCATGTATCGACGACGTAGTGAAAAAACTGTTTGGTCCAGAGGAGGCCTGCGTAGCCTTGGCGGCAGATGAGAGTTTCCTCGTCGGAGATGCCTTTTGGAATGGTGTCTGCGTAGAATTCATCGGCTTCGCGGATGCGTTCATCAAGGGTTTCGGAGAATTCTGAGAGGCCTTGGATGCCGTTGTCCTCGTCGATGTGGTGGAGGCGGCAGCGGATGGTAGCGGATTCTCCTGCGGGGATGTTGAGAATGAAATGCGCCGCGGCCTTGGTGCCGGTGAGTTCCGGATTTACCGCGTCGTTTTCCGCGTGGATGATGTGTCTGTGGAAAGCGTCTTTGGTGAAAGGTGAGGCGTTCTTGGTTTCGCCGAGGGTTTCGTGATTCGTATCGTTTTCGGTGAATAGCCAGTCTGGTTTTGAGTGCGCTACGATGGGCTCGGTGTGGAAACGGAAAGTGCCGAGGGTGCCGTGCTCGATGAATAGGGAGTCTCCGTCGAGGCGGATGTTAGGTTTTTCGAGGGGAGCTTCGGGATCTATACCCCATGACCAGGTGTTGCGGAGCCAGACGGTGGGGAGGATGTGGATGGGGGCTGCGTCGGGGCCGCGGTTGGTTACGGTGATGCGCCAGAGAATGTCTTGGGGGCTGCGCTTGGCTGTTTCTTGGAGGATATCGAAGTAGCGGTCGTCACCGAATATGCCCATGTCGGCGAGTTCGAGTTCCGGGCCGAGGCGGCCGAGGCGTTCGTTTTCCAGGCGGATTTCGGTATATGGGTATTTCGCTTGAGGGTATTTGTAGAGGGCCTTGGTGTAGGAATGTGTGGGGGTGGAATCGAGGTAGTAGTAGCATTCTTTGACGTCCTCGCCGTGGTTGCCCTCGTTTCCGCCGAGGCCGAAGAGGCGCTCTTTGAGGATGGAGTCGTTACCGTTCCAGAGGGCGGGTGCGAAGCAGAGTCGGCAGCCGCGGTCGCACCAGCCTTGGAGTCCGTCCTCTCCCCAGCGGTAGGCGCGTCGGCGAGCTTGATCGTGACTGAATGCGGCCCAGGCGTTGCCATGGTCCGAGTAATCTTCACGGACGGTGCCCCACTGTCTTTCGGAGAGGTAGGGTCCCCAGCGTTTCCAGTCCTTTGCTCGGGAAGCTTCTTCTGTAAGTCTGATCGATTCCTGGGTCATGATGGGCGTGGGTGAAGGCTAGCAAGTTGCGTGCGAAACACGAACGCTTTCCCGCTAGAGAGCAATATCCGAATCTCCGATTTCCATTTTAGGGTAATCAAGGAACGAGTCAAAAAACCTGACTTCTTGCGATACTTTCATGGCAGTTTTTTACGGACGATGGTCTTTATTCCCAACCCCAGATTTTCCGTTGGGTGCCGCGTAGGAGCACATTCCAAATGAGGAAGGGATGGCAATATGGCCGCCCCCCACACCTCCATTCCGCGTCCGTAAAGCATCGTTAGCGCGCGAACGGAACGGAATTACTGGCATTCCTCTCCGTTGAGGATCACGCGTCGCTTCTTGCGGTCGAAGCAGAGGGTGTTTTCCCACTAACCTTTCTTGCGGCGCATGCTGAACCATTTCTCGGCGTCCTCGGGTGCGGTGAGCTACCGGTAGGGCTTGAAGATGATGGAGGCCTCGAAATCAGGCACCGCTTAGAGTGGCAATCGGAGCGTAAGGGGCTAGGGTGTGGGCGTGCATGTTCTTGTCAGCGGAGCGAATGGCTATATCGGCTTGCGCCTGATTCAGGCGTTGCTGGATGGTGGCCATGAGATTACGGCGGTGGTGAGGGACAGGCGGCGCTTTCCCGTCGCGAACTTCGGAGTAGGGGAATCGCGGCTTCGCGTGGTGGAGGGGGATTTCCTAGAGGCGGGGAGCCTACGGAATCTTCCGGATGGGGCGGACGCGGCCTATTACCTGATCCACTCGATGGGTTCCGGCGGTGACTTCGCGCTCAAGGAAGAGGAGTGCGCGGCGAATTTCTCGGAGGCGGCGAAGGCACGCGGATGGAAACGGATCATCTATCTGGGAGGGTTGGCGGCGGATGACGAGCCGCTTTCCGAGCACCTTGCTTCGCGCCGCAGGGTCGAGGAGAGGCTGCGCGGATCCACTGTGCCGCTTACGGCGCTGAGGGCTTCGATCATCGTGGGGTCGGGTTCGGCCTCGTTCGAGATCATCCGTGACCTGGCGGAGAAGCTGCCGATGCTGGTTACGCCGCGTTGGGTTCACACGAACTGCCAACCCATCGCGATACGCAATGTGCTGGACTATCTGACCGGAATTTTGGGGCACCCGGAAACGGCGGGTGCTTCCTACGACATCGGCGGGCCGGAGGTGATGAGTTACCTCGATCTGATCAAGGGTTATTGCGAGGTGCGCGGCTTACGGCGAATTTTCCTGCCTACCCGTTTGTTGAGTCCGCGGCTTTCATCGGGATGGTTGTGTCTGCTCACTTCCACATCTTTTCCGCTGGCGCGGAGCCTGGTGGATTCGCTGACGCACGAGACTGTCTGCCATGATGAAAAGATCCGGCAAATTATTCCGTTGGAGTTGCTGAGCTACCGGGAGGCGGTGGAGCGGGCGCTGGCGCGGATCGCGCAGAACCATGTGCCGTCGAGCTGGATCGGCTCGCTGGCGGCGGGGACGCTCTCGCCGAGGTTGTTCGATGCGATCAAGGTGCCGGAGCATGGGGTTCTAACCGATTCGCAGATGGTGCCGCTGACCGCGCCGCGCGATGAGGTGGTAGCGCGCATCTGGGCAATAGGCGGCGGGGCAGGGTGGCCCTCGATGAACTGGGCGTGGGGCTTGCGCGGGATGGCGGATAAGCTGATGGGTGGGATCGGTATCAGGCGCGGGCGGCGTCATCCGAAGGAGCTGCACGCGGGCGATGCGCTGGATTTCTGGCGGGTGCTGCTGGCGGATCGGGCGAGGGGGCGTCTGATGCTTTACGCGGAGATGAAACTGCCGGGCGAGGCGTGGCTGGAGTTTGCGATCGAAGATGCGGAGGGTGGTGGGCAAACGCTGCGGCAGACGGCGACCTTCCGGCCACAGGGTTTGTTGGGGAGGTTTTATTGGTTCGCGGTGCTGCCGTTCCACTGGATGCTGTTTCCGCAGATGGCGAGGAAGCTCGCGGCGGGGAGTGAGATTTCCAACTGCGAATAGACGCGAATAGACGCGAATGAAGAGGTTTCCAGAAACCCTGACCCTGAGAATTCATTTCCCAATATTGGCGTTCATTCGCGTCCATTCGCGGTTTGACCTAAGGCACCTTGTTTTCCAGCCACTTGGCGGGGATTCCGTTCGCCGCTCCTAACAGGGCGCCTACGACGGCTCCGCGGTGGCAGTTGTCGCCGCCGCACATGGCGTTGGCGATGATGCCGGACTCGAAATCATCGTGGTATTTCCAGGCGAGGTAAAGCGAGGCGGGCATGGACTCGGCGATGTAGCAGGCGGGGCTGAAGCGTTGGCCGATGACATGGGTGTCGGGCTGGGATGTCCAGGTGTCCGCCTTGTTTCCCGAGATCCAATCACCGGCCTCGTTGCGGATGGCTTCGTGGAGTGTGAGTCCCTCGCGGATCCGGAACAGGAGCCGGGCGAGGGTGTCGGCGGCGCGGAGCACGTTCGGGTGGGCGTGGGTGAGGCCGACGTGTTCCTTCACGGCGGCGCGGAGGGTGGGGAGATCGGCGTCGCGCAGGACGAAGCAAAGGGCGGGCACCTGGGCGAGTCCACCGATGTGCTCGTCCTGGATGGCGCATTTCCGGGGAGGCTTGCCCATGGCGTAGCGAGTGAAAAATCCGCGATGGTATTCCTCCAGGTAGGTGTCGCGGTGCTTGCCGGGGGTGAGCATGAAACCGATGTAATGTGCGAGCCATTCATCGGGATCGTAGCCGCCGGAGGTTTTGCAGAGGCGCACGAGTTCGGCGGCGAGCTGGAAATTGAGGGTGTTTTCCCCGGCTTTCAGGAACTGGTGGTAATGGATGCCGCGCTGACCCCAATACTGCGCCTGGTCGTGGAGGATCTCGCCTTTTTCGTTGGGCGGGGTGTATTGCGAGCGCCAGAGGATGGAGCCGGTGTGGGGGTTCTTCGGCGCGAGGTAGCCGGTGATCTCGCCGTATTCCGCGCGCAGCGCCTCGCGGTCGTAATACCAGTGGACGGGCATGGCTACGGCATCCGCGGCGAGCGCGCCGAGGTAGGCGCTTTGGAAGATATCGGGGTGCATGTGTTCGCGATGATAGACCGGGATGCGTGGGGCGCAAATTACGCCTTCGTCTGGCCGTTTCCTCGCACCCGGTATTGGTAGCTGGTGAGTTCGCGGAGGCCCATGGGGCCGCGGGCGTGGAGCTTGTCGGTGGAGATGCCGATCTCGGCGCCGAAGCCAAACTCGCCGCCGTCGGCAAAGCGGGTGGAGACGTTGTGGAACACGCAGGCGGAATCCACGGCGCGGAGGAAATGTTCGGCCACGGCGTGATCCGCTGTGACGATGCAATCGGTGTGGTGGGAGCCGTGGGTGTTGATGTGATCTACTGCTTCTGTAGTAGAACCGACGATCTTGATGGCGAGGATGAGGTCGAGGTATTCCGCACTCCAGTCCCCCTTGGTGGCGGGGATGGCGTCTGTTAGAATCGCTAGCGTTTCGGCGCAGCCGCGCAGCTCGACGCCTTTCGCGCGGAGTGCGTTGGCGGCCATGGGGAGAAATGCTTCCGCTACGGGGCGGTGGACGAGGAGGGTTTCGAGCGCGTTACAGACGCCGGGTTTCTGGGTCTTGGAATCGACGGCGAGTTTCACGGCCATTTCGAGATCGGCCTTTTCGTGGACGAAGAGGTGGCAGATGCCGTCGTAGTGCTTGATGACGGGCATGCGGGCGAGGGAGACGACGGTCTCGATCAGGCCTTTTCCGCCGCGCGGGATGATGAGGTCGAGCCACTGATCCATGCCGGCCATCGCGGCGACGCTTTCGCGGTCGGTGAAGGGGACGAGCTGGATCGAGTGCTCGGGGAGGCCGGCTTTTTCGCCGGAGGTCTGGAGGGCGGAGGCGATGGCGCGGTTTGAGTGGATGGCCTCGCTGCCGCCGCGCAGGATGGTGGCGTTGCCGGTTTTGAAACAGAGGGCGGCGGCGTCGGCGGTGACGTTGGGGCGGCTTTCGAAAATGATGCCGATGGTGCCGATGGGGACGCGCACCTGTTCGATGCGGATGCCGTTGGGGCGGTGCCAATCGTCGAGAATTTGTCCGACGGGATCGGGGAGGGTGGCGACGTGTTCGAGCGCGGCGGCGATGGCTTCGAGGCGGTTCTCGTCGAGGCGGAGGCGGTCGAGCATGGCGGAGGAAAGGCCTTTTTCCTGACCGGCGGCGATGTCTTTGGCGTTGGCAGCGAGGATTTCGGCGGAGGCGTCGCGGAGGCCTCGGGCCATCGCTTTGAGGATGGCGTTTTTCGTTTCCGAGGAGAGCTGGGAAAGTTGGTGGGCGGCGGCGCGTGCCTGGCGACCCATCTCGTGGATGCGCGTGGTGATGGGATCGCTCATGAGCTAGTGGGGATGAATTTCGTGGAAATGCCCTTTCCGGCTAAGATGTCGGCGAGGCGTTCGGGGTGGCGGCCGTTGGCGATGTGGGTTTCGATCCCGGCCTCGACGGCGAATTTCACGGCCTCCAGTTTCGATGACATGCCGCCCATGGAAAATTTTCCCTTGTCCTCGCGGACGTGGCGGAAGACGGCATCGATGTCATCCACGGTGGGGATGAGTGATTTGGATTCGGGATCGAGGAGGCCATCGACGCTGGTGAGGAGGATGACACGTTTCGCGCCGAGGAGTTTCGCGACGCGGACGGAGAGCATGTCGTTGTCGCCGAAGCTGAGTTCGCGGATGGCGACGGAGTCGTTCTCGTTGATGACGGGGAGGATGCGCGGATCGACGAGGAGGCGACCGAAGGTGGTGAGGAGGTTGGCGGCGCGGCCTTCGTTCTGGATGTCCTCGGCGGTGAGGAGGATCTGGGCGACGGTGATTTCGAAGTTGGAAAAGAGGGAGCTGTAGGTGCTCATCAGGCGCGCTTGGCCGACGGCGGCGCAGGCCTGGCGGGTGCCGATGTCCTTGGGATACTCGCTGAGGCCGAGGGCGGAAACGCCCGATCCGACGGCTCCCGACGAGACAAAGAGGCAGCGTTGGCCGGAGTGGATGAGTCCGGAAATGGCGGCGACGAGATGAACCAGCGCGGCGCGATCGATGGTGCCGTCGGAGGTTTTCGTTAGGACGCCGGTGCCGGCCTTGATGATGGTGAGGTCTGTGGACATGCGGTTTCCGGCGATGGCCGGGGGCGAAGGGATAAACCGAAGCGGCGGGACTTGCCAACGCAAAGCTTGGGGGCAGGGGCGTGTGATTTTCGTCCTGATTCCGTTGACAGGTGCGGAAAGCTTATGAAGATTCGCGCCCGACTCGAGGGGCGTATGTTCCTGCTTGTATCCGTCATCATGATTTTCCGCCGAAAGCCATCCACAAGTCGTCGCCCGGAGTCCGGGGCGGTTCAGCTCGCAACCGTCTTCTCCCACTGACCTTTTCCCTCCGGAAAGAAATGACTTTATCCGCCCCCATCCTCTTCCTGCTTCTGCTTGCCGTGGTATCTCCGTGGTGGGTGGCGCGTTCGCGGATGTCGTTCGTGGTCGCGGGCGGGTTGCTGCATCTGGGGATCGCCGGGCATTACATCCTGCTGCTGTCCGGAGTGGCTGGCGGGGGAGGGATGCCTGCGGAAAACGGAGCTGATTTTTTCCCCACCGATCTGATCGAGTGGAGTTTCCTCGGGACGGCGTGGGGGCTGATGTTCGCGGCGCTGGTTTCGGGGATCGGGCTGCTGGTTTTCCTCTACTCCGCCGGGTATTTCGGCGCGACTCCGAAAGGGATCCGGTTTTTCCTGCCGCTGCTCGCGTTCGAGGCGGCGATGCTGGGGGTGGTGCTCGCGGATCATTCGATCCTGCTGTTCCTGTTCTGGGAGCTGACGAGCATCAGTTCGTTTTTCCTGATCGGCTTCCTGCATAGCGAAACGACCTCGCGCTGGAACGCGCAGCAGGCGCTGTTGGTGACGGGCACGGGCGGGATGTGCCTGTTGGCGGGTTTCCTGATGGTTGGGACGGAATGGGGCACGCACTCGCTGGAGGCATGGCGGGGCATGGCGGTCGCGGGGCGGGAAATCCCGATGGTCGCGCTAGCGCTGATGCTGGCGGGTGCGGCGACGAAATCCGCTTTGTTCCCGTTTTTCTTCTGGCTGCCCAACGCGATGAGCGCGCCGACGCCGGTGAGCAGCTACCTGCATTCCGCGACGATGGTGAAGGCGGGCATTTTCCTGATCGGGGCGCTGTTCCCGCTGTTCGCTTCCTCGGCGGGGATCATGGGCGTGATCGTGGGAATGGGCGCGGCGACGGCGGTCACGGGGCTGGCTTTGGGTTGGGTGCAGACGGATCTGAAAAAGATTTTGGCTTATACGACATTGAGCGTGCTCGGGTTGCTGGCGTTTCTGTTAGGGCTCGGCACGGTGGAGTCGGTGCGGGTGGCGGTGCTGCTGCTGCTGGGTCACGCGTGCTACAAGGCCGGCCTGTTCATGGCGGCGGGGGCGGTGGATAAGGCGACGGGCACCCGCGACCTGCGCGCCCTGGCGGGTCTCGCAAAGGCCATGCCCGCGCTGTGGATCGTCTGCCTGTTGCTGGGGCTTTCAGCGGTGGGTTTTCCTCCGCTGTTAGGTTTCCTCGGGAAGGAATACGGATACGGCCTCGCGCTGCCTAATAAGGGACTCTCGCTCGGCCTGTCCGCGTTCCTTTTCCTCGCGAACCTCACGATGATGGTGCTGATCCTGCGGGTGGCGGTGAAACCTTTCCGGCCCGACGCAGCGCTGGAGGCTCCCGGCGTGAAGGCGATTCCGAAACTGATGATGCTGGGGCCGGCTGTGCTGGCGCTGGCGGGCGTGTTTCTGGGTCTTACCTCACCGTTTTTGCTCTCGCCGATGGTCGGGGCGGTGGTTTCCGGGATCGCGGGGGATGGGGCGGATTACAAGCTCGCGCTGTGGCACGGCTTCAAACCCGCCCTTTATATGAGCGTCGCGACCCTGGTGGGCGGTTGGTTCCTTTACAAAGTGGCGGTGACCTACGGGAAACAGAACGTCGTCACGCGCAGGCTGGGCTTCGCGGAAAATACCTACACGGCGATGGTGAAGGGGCTGATGGTCGGCGCGGCGGCGACGACCGGTTTCCTCCAGAGCGGCGACCTGCGGAGGTATCTGCATCTTTTCTTCGGCGGCATCCTGTTGCTGGTTGTGGGAAACTGGTGGGTCTCGGGCTTCGGGGTCGCGCGGCTGTTCGCGAGCATGGAGCCGGTGCCGCTGCTTGAGGCTTTGTTGGTGGCGGCGATGGCGTTCGGGATTCTGCTGGTGGTGCTGACGATGTCGCGCATTACGGCGGTGCTGGGGCTGGCGATCATCGGGCTGGGGATGGCGTTCCTTTTCGCGCGGCTCGGCGCGCCGGATCTGGCGCTGACCCTGATGCTCGTCGAGTCGCTGACGGTCGTGCTTTTCATCTACATCGTCCACGGGCTGCCGAAGATCCGGAACATCACCAAGCCGCCCGGACGCATCTTCGACGCATGCCTCTCCCTCGGTGTGGGCGGCGTGATGGCGCTGCTGGCCATGAAAGCGCAGAGCGTGCAGTTGCATCCGTCCATTTCCGGGACGCTGAACGAGTGGAGCTACACCCTCGCGAAAGGCAAGAACGTGGTGAACGTGATCCTGGTCGATTTCCGGGCGCTGGATACCATGGGTGAGATCACGGTGATCGCGCTGGCGGCGCTGGGCGTGCGGCTGGTCTGGCTGCGCAAATCCGAGATGAAAGCGAAAGGGGGCAAGCCATGAAGTCCCACCTGCTGCTCGTCGCGTCGCGTTTCCTCTCGTGGCCGTTCTTCATCCTCTCGATTTGGATACTGTATCGCGGGCACAACCTGCCGGGCGGCGGCTTCATCGGCGGGCTGGTCGGGGCGAGCGGTTTCCTTTTCTATGATCTCTCCGGATACGGGCGGCCGAAACAGGGGTTCTTCTCGCTGAAACCGTTTTCCTTCCTGACGGCGGGGCTCGGGACGGCGGTGCTGAGCGGGCTGCCGGGCTTGTTGGCGGGAAAAGGTTTCATGACGGCGTTCTGGTTGCCCGGGTTCAAGCTGCCGCTGCTGGGTTCCGTGCATCTGGGCACGCCGCTGGTATTTGACATCGGCGTTTATCTGACGGTGATCGGTTTCATTTTGTTGCTGGCCGATACCTTGGCGGAGGAGGAAAAATTATGATCACGGTGCTTTGCATACTCATCGGCCTGATTTTCGCGGGGGCGACCTTCTGCCTCCTGCGGAGAAGCCTGATGCGCGTGCTCATCGGCATCCTGCTGCTCGGCCACGGCGTGAACCTGCTGCTGCTGGCCTCGAGCGATCCGATTTCGCGCAACGTGGCGATCCTTGGCGAGGACGGCCTGCCCACCGCCGCGGGATCGGCCGATCCTTTGCCGCAGGCGCTGATCCTCACGGCGATCGTGATCGGCTTCGGGCTGAGCGTTTTCACGCTGGTGCTGGCGAGATCCGCCTACATGCGCGGCGGTTCGGATGACATGAGGGAACTGGAAAGGGAGGAGGAGGTATGAACGATCTGATGGTCATCGCCCCAATTTTGCTGCCGCTGATGACGCTGATCCTCTGCCTCGGGCTGGAGATGAGCGGAAAAAGGACGGGCATGGTCTCGCTCATCAGCGTGGGGGTGACCCTTGCGGTGGCCACCGGGCTGGTGATGCGGGTGGCCTCGGGCGGCACGCTGACCATGGCGGTGGGCGGGTGGCAGCCGCCGTTCGGCATTGTCATCGTCGCGGATCTGCTGGCGGCGCTGATGGTGTGGATCAGCGCGTTCGTGGTGCTGGCGGTGATGGTTTACGGGGTGAAAGGGCGCGGTCACGGCCATCAGAGCGGCCATGCTCAAGTCCTCATCCAAGGCCTGTTGCTCGGCGTGAACGGCTCTTTCCTCACCGGCGACCTCTTCAACCTCTACGTCTGGTTCGAGGTGATGCTGATCTCCTCGTTCGTCCTGATGGTCCGGGAAAAGGGCATCAAGCAGCTCGGCGGCGGGCTGATTTACGTGATCCTGAACCTGCTGGCCTCCGCGATGTTCCTTTGCGGCGCGGGGATGCTTTACGGGGAGCTCGGGACGCTGAACTTCGCGGACATGGCGGTGAAACTGAGCGCCGTGGACGATCCGGCATTCGTGAACACCACTGGCTCGCTGCTGTTCGTGGCCTTCGCCGCAAAGGCGGGCCTGTTCCCGTTCTTCTTCTGGCTGCCGGCCTCCTACCACCGCGCAGATCCGGCGCTCTCCGCGCTGTTCGCGGGGCTGCTCACCAAGGTCGGGGTTTACGCGCTGCTGCGGACTTTCTCGCTGGTGTTCACCGACGCCAACGGCTTTTCCAGCGACATCATCCTGTATATCTCGATGGCGACGATGATCGTCGGTGTGCTCGGCGCGGTGGCGCAATACAACGTGCGGCGGCTGCTGGCCTTCCACATCATCAGCCAGATCGGATACATGGTCGCGGGCATCGCGATCGGCACGCCGCTGGCGCTGGCCTCGGTGATTTTCTACACGCTGCATCACATCGCGGTGAAAACCTGCCTGTTCCTCGTCGGCGGGGTGCTGGAGATGCGCACGGGGAGCCCGGACATCCGCACGCACGGCGGCTTCTACAAGACCGACCCATGGCTCGCCGTCGGCTTCCTGATCCCCGCGCTCTCGCTCGGCGGCATCCCTCCGCTTTCGGGATTCTGGGCGAAGCTCAACCTGATGCAGGCCGGTGTGGACACCAAGGAATGGCTGTTCATCGGCGTGGGCCTGGGAGTCGGTATCCTGACCCTTTTCTCGATGGTGAAAATCTGGAACGAATCGTTCTGGAAAGACGCGCCGGAGGGCATGGAGCGGAACTCGCTATGGCCGGGCAAGCCCTACGCCGCGATCTTCGGTTTCTGCTGCCTCACCCTGGTTTTCAGCTTCTACGGGAAATTCGTGTTCGGGCTTTGCGAGGACGCCGCGGACGCGCTGCACGATCCCCGCGTTTACATCGAATCGGTCATGGGAGGTGAGGACAAATGAGGCAACGCCTGTCATTACCGGCCCGGGCGTGGGGATGGACCTGCTTCGCCGCTTTCTACATCAAGGAAGTGATCCTCTCGAATTTCTACATCCTCTGGGACGTGCTCACGCCAGGAGATAGGTCGCGCCCGGGCATCATCGCGCTCGATCTGCCTACCGAAATGACGGACAACCAGGTGCTGCTCGTCTCGAACCTGATCACCATGACGCCCGGCACATTGAGCCTGGAACTCACGGAGGACAGGGCGAAGCTCCTGATCCACGTGCTTTACCTGCATGACGTGGAGGGCACCCGCAACCACATGATGGAAAACTATGTTCACCGCGTCCTCAATCTCTCCTGACCTGCCCGTGCCGGAATGGGTTGTCGTGGCATCCGCCGTGATGCTGGGGCTGGCGGTGCTGTGCTGCTTCATCCGCTTCTCGCTCGGGCCGCGCACGCCGGACAGGATCGTGGCCTTCGACCTTCTCGCCAGCCTCACGATCGCCTCGCTGCTGATCACCGGCATCGCCACCGGCAGCGGATTTTATATGCAGACGGTGCTGGGATTCTCGCTGGTGCTCTTCCTCGGCACGGTGGCGCTGTCCCGATATCTCGACAGGCCGGGCGGCGGGGAGGAGTGACTTTTTACGCTTATGGAACTCATCATGAAAATCCTGATCTCGGCGGGCCTGCTTGGCGGCAGTTTCTTCTGTCTCGTCTCGGCCTTCGGCTGCCTCCGCATGAGGGATTCCTACGCGCGGATGCACGTCGCCACGAAGGCGGTCGCCTTCGGGGGATCCATTCTTGTCATCACCTATTTCCTCGCGCAACCGACCCTGACAAATCTCTTGATCGGCGGCTTGATCATCGGATTTTTCTACATGACCCTGCCGCTGGCCGGTCATTTCCTCGGCCGCGCGATCTACCGCGGCGGGATCAAGCCACGGGTGCCCTTCGTGGTTAACGAGGCGGAAGGTGTGCTGCCGCGACACAAGATCGAGGGCGATCCCTGAGGATTACTTCCGCCGGATGCGCCAGACCTCGCAGATCTGGTTGCGCTCCGGGATGCGGCTGCTAAAGCGATCCGTTTGTCCGAGATACACGGCCTGCACGCGCTGGCCTTCGCGTTTCCTCGCAGCGAAATACTCAGCCGCCGCCGTGGCGCGATCCGAGGAGAGCTGCTGGTTGGCATCCAGGCTCCCGGTTTCCGAGGCGTAGCCGATGATCAGGGTGAGGTCGCCGTCCGGTACCTCCTCGGCGATGATGAGGTCGAGCCGCCGCATATCCTCTTCGGTGAGTTCGCTGGAGCCTGTCGCGAAATCGAGCGCATGCAGCACGTTCGCGCCGAGATCCACACCGAGCTTGCTGTATTCGGTGGTAAGGTCGGAGTCCTTCATACCCTCGAGTTTCCGCAGCCTGCGGAAAAGCTCCACGGCGGCGGGGAGCAGGGCTTCCTCGCTTTCCGCGAAAAGATCCGCCTTGGGCGCGGCGTTCTCCAGTTGCCTGACGCGCTCCTCGAAAAACTCCTTCGCGCGCAGTGTCTCCTCGTAGCGGCGCTGGAGATCCGCGAACTCATCCCCGCTGACGCCGCCGGAGTGCCCGGCGAGTTCCTGCCTGGCCGCCTCCAGCTCACGGGCGAGGGCGTCCCGCTGAGCCTGCGAGTCCAGCAGCATCGTTTTCAACCTGTCCGTTTCCGAGGCGCTGATGAGGGCCCGCTGGAGTTCGTTTTGAAGTCGTGCGTTCTCATGGGAGACATCCTGCCGCAGTTTTTCCAGGCGCAGCGTCTCGGCGTTGCCCTGGGAGATGAACGTGTCCTTCTCCGCGAGCATCTGTTGAAACTTCCCGGAAATCCCGGCCAGTGTGTCGGCGTCCGCCTTGAGCCGTTTCGCGATGTCCTCGACAGGTTCCGAAGCTCCTTCGAGCGGCGGCAGTCCCATGGAGATGCGCTGCCGGTTCAAATCCGACCGCCGCGCCTCCAGATCCGCCTTGATCGCGGCCAAGGTTGGGTTGTCCGATGTTCCGTCCGCACCTTTTCCCGTACGCAGGGAGATGACCGCGAGCACGATGAGCATCGCGAGGATCATGAACAACAGTAAGGCAACGGAATTCATCTGCCCGGTGAACCTGCCGTCTGTTCTAGCTTTCGCCGGTTCGCGATGAACGTGCTCCACGTCGTCGTGGCCTTCCTCGTTTTCCTCCTGTTGCTTGTCCTGTGACATGGCCGAACCGTGTCCGATGTCCCGCTGTCCTGTCAATGCGGCGTTATGCGGTACGCGTTTTGCCTGTTGTGCAGAGGCGCCCGAACATATCAGCGCATATACGGTTTTCACCGTTTCTGCGGTCTTTGCCGGTCACTTGGGGATCTCGTTGAGCGTGTAGAACGCGTCGGGGTGCCAGAGGGTGAGACCGGAGGCGGATTTCACGCCGGGGGCCTTGAGGTGGTGGACGTGGCCGCGGACGAGGCCCTCGATGACGAGGCGGACGGATTTCCCATCGGCTGCGACGGATGCGGATTTGATAATGGGCGTGGCCTTGTCCACTTCGGGGGAGCCGTAGCCTTTTTGAAGGATGTAGGTCCATGCCTCCATGGAGTAGGAGGCGGGGTTGGCGGCGGAGGCGGGATCAAGCGGTTCGGTGAAGGTGAGGGTGAAGCCGTCCGGCTGGGCGCTCATGGTGAGGATCTCGAAAGGGGTTTTTCCGGTCCATTTGATACGGTCGAAGTTGAAGGGTTGGTTGCCTCGGGAGGCCCATCCGCGGTTGGAGCCGCCGACGAAGAGGACGCCGCGCTCATCGAGCTTGGCGGGGATGATGCCGCACTGGAATCCTTCGAGGAACAGGAAGACGGCGCCTTGGTAGATGCCGTTGACCTTTTCGAGGAAAACCCGCTGCACCTGGGAGTGGGTCTGTTCCCCGATGTAAACCTGCCCGGCCCAGGGGCCGAATTTACCGCCGCTGAGGTCGGGTTCGATGGCGGTGGGGGATTGGCCGACCTTACCATGTGGAAGGACGACGGCGGGCGGGATGTAGTCGGGGAATTTCAGGTGCTCGGCGAGGACGCGGGATTTGTCCTGCGGCTCAGGAGGGGCGGGGAGGTTGGCGAGCTTGTGGTATTTGTTGCCGGTGGGGTTGCCCTGAAAGGAGCCGGGCTTGAGCCATTTCAGAGAGGAAGAGCCGTTCCAGAGACCCTGGTTGTCGGTGTAGAAAACGTCGCCCTCGGCGTTGAAGCCGATGCCGCCGGGGGAACGAATGCCGGAGCAGGTGGGGATCATTTTCCCGTCCGGGGTGATGCGGACAGTCCATCCGCGCCAGTCGGAGGCCGCGCCGCCGGAACCTGTCAGGCAGAGGGTGATCCAGACGTCGCCGTTCTTGTCGGGCGGGGTGCCGAAGGCGTATTCGTGGTAATCGCCGTTGATGCCCCAGTCGGAGTTGATAGTCTCGAAGACATCGGCGGTGCCGTCGCCGTTGGAGTCCTGGAGGCGGGAAAACTCGGGGCGCTGGGTAAGGTAGAGCGATCCGTCTTTCCAATACATGCCGAGCGGCTCGTGGAGGCCGTGGGCGAAGCGAGTCCATTTCACCTTCGAAAGGTCGTCCCCGTAGGCGCCCTCGCAGATCCACAGATCGCCGCGGCGGGTGGTGACGGCGACCTTGTCATCCGGCATCAGGGCGATGGAGCCGATCTCCATGATCTCGCCGGGAGGCAGGGGGATGGGCTCGATGGTGTAGAATTCGGACTGCTTCTGCGTTTGGGCAAACGAGGTGGCGGTGAGGGCGGTGAGGAAAAGGAGAGGGCGCATGAGAAGAAGTGGCTGGTGATCAGTGATCGGTGATCGGTGGAAGAAGTTTCCTTACTTGAGGTGATAGGTGACGGTGACGGGCTTACCGGGGGCGAGGCTCACTGATTTCACGGGAGTGACCGAGGGGTTGTCGCCCAGAGGGATTTCAAGGACGGACGCGCCGCCGGAGAGGGTGAGGGTGCGGATGAGCGTGCCATCGGGGCCGGGCGCGAAGGCGTCGCTGAGAAGCTGCCCGTCGAGCTTGATGTGGAAAGTGGGGTTGCCGTTGGGATCGAGGCTGTAGCCCTTGAAGCGGGCGGAAGGCGCGAGGATGGGTTGCTTGGTGAGGGTGACGACCTCATCCGCGAGGGGCGGCTGAAAGCCCTGGCCTCGGTTCGTCCAATGGCGGCCGGCGTCGATGAAACCGCCCGACCACATCAGCTCGGGCGCGAGGTGATCGGCGGAATAGACCATATTTACCGCGCCGGGGAAACCGAAGCCGATGCCGCGGGCCGTGCTGCCTTCGATGAAATTGCGGTAGATGACGGTCTTGCCGTCCTGTGGGGTGAGCGGGATGGGCGGGGTGCCTGGCTTCGATTTCGGGGTTTGCGCGGAGACCCACTGCCACTCCTTAGCACCGGTCAGTTTCCAGCCGAGGGAGATTCCCTGCTCGCCCTTGCCTTGGAAGTATTCGATGCGGACGGGGTTCGCGCCCGCCTTGAGCACGGCTTTCCCCTTGGAGATGCGCTTGCCGCTGCCCATCGGTCCGAGGCCTTTCACCTCGGCGACGGGCTGGCCGTTGAGGATGAGCCGCGCGCCGTCATCGGCGTCGAGGATGAAGAGGTGTTCGCCGTCCACCGGAGCCATGAAATCGCCTTCCCAGACGATGCCGAAGTCCTCCTTCATGGCCGCGAGCGCGGTGTCGAGTATGCCTTTGTGCTCCTCCTCGACGTTCTCGGCCTGGATCTTGTTGAAATCGGGCATCAGGTTCCACTGTCCCTTGTAAACACGCGAGGTCAGGTTCGCGAGGGCGGTGTCCTGTTTCTCTAGGGGGAAAAGCTTCAGCAGCTCGGGAGCCGTCCATGGGGTGGTGCGCGACTCGAACTCGGCGCGGGTGACGCGGACGAGGTCGCGCTTTACTTCCTGCCCCGTATTGCCCCAGGCGTTGTGGACGAAATTGAGGATCGCGCCGATCTGATCGTCGGTGAGTGCGTCGCCTTGCGGGGGCATTTCAAGATTATAGGATTTTCCGCTCACCTCGATGGGTCCGGTGAGCCCCTTGAGGATGATGGCGACGGAGCGCTTCGGATTTCCGTGGATCCACTCACTGCCGGCGAGAGGTGGGAATGCGCCGCCGGTGGCTCCTTTGCCGTCGGGCGCGTGGCAGGCGGCGCAGTAAAGGCCGTAGAGCTGCTCGCCGTCCTGCGCCCGGAGATGGGTGGGCAGGAGGGAGAGGCAGAAAAGAAGCGTATATCTCAGCGGAATCATGGGAGGAGAAACGGGGTTGGCGGGCGAGATGTTTCAGCCGAACGAAAGAAATGGAAACATAATTCCCCGCCTCTCACGGCTGCATCCGGATGCCGAAGGAGTTCGTGCCTACGCTTTCGTTGTGTGTGGCGCTCCCCCGTGCGCGGGTGGTCGCAAATGGAATTCTCCGATGGGTGGAATGATTTTGTAGATCCGACCAAGCTCCTATATCGCCTAGCCGGGTGGAGGGGCGGCTCTTCTCAAAGCACGGCGTCGAGCACTTCGAGCGCCCTTTCGTTTTCCGCGGCGGTGCCGATGGAGATGCGGACCCAAGCGGGGAGCTTGTAGCCGGACATGGCGCGGACGATGACGCCTTGCTTGAGCATGTCGCGGAAGACGCGGTCGCCCTCGCCGACTTCGACAAGGATGAAGTTGGCGACGGAGGGAACATATTTCAGGCCACGCTCCGCGAACGCGGCTTCGTAGAAGGCGAGACCCTCGCGGTTCACGGCTTTCGTCTTCTCGATGTGATCGGCGTCGTCGAGGGCGGCGAGGGCGGCGGCCTGGGCCATGGCGTTGGTGTTGAAAGGTTGGCGGGCTTTCTGGAGCAGGGCGGCGATGGGTTCCGGGGCGATGCCGTAGCCGATGCGCAGGGCGGCGAGTCCGTGGATCTTGGAGCAGGTGCGGAGGACGACTACGTTTTTCCCGGCGTGAACGTGCTTGAGGACATCGGGCGGGGTATCGAGGAACTCGAAGTAGGCCTCGTCGAAGACGGCGATCACGTGCGGCGGCAGGCGGTCGATGAAACGGTCGATGGCCTCCTGGGTGACATGGGTGCCTGTGGGATTGTTTGGGTTCGCGACGAAAACGAGGCGGGTGTTTTCCGTGACGGCATCGGCCATGGCATCGAGGTCGTGGATGAAATCGGGATCGTTGACCTCGACGTATTTGGCGCCGAAGAGGGTGGCCATGAGTTTATAGACGACGAAGGCGTGTTTGGCGGCGATGAGTTCGGCGTCGCGGTTGAGGAAGGTGTGGCAGAGGAGCTCGATGATCTCGTTGGAGCCGTTGCCGAGGATGATGTTGGGGAGGCCGAATCCGAGTTTTTCTGCGATGGCGGTGCGGAGTTTGAATCCGCCGCCGTCTGGGTAGATGTGAGCTTGGTCGATGGCACCGGCCATGGCCTTTTTGGCGAGGGGCGAGGGGCCGAGGGGATTTTCGTTGGAGGCGACCTTGACGATGGCAGCGGGGTCGAGGCCGAGCTCGCGGGCGGTTTCCTCGATAGGTTTACCGGGTTCGTAGGCGATGAGGTCACAGACGAAGGAGTTGGCGAAATCGGAGATGGGCATGGCGGGCGGAAAGTGGTGCGGGGGAGGGAATTTGTCGAGGGGAAGAGTGGACGGGCGACAGTATGTCCCCCGGACGGACTGGGACTGCAAGTCCCAGCCACGGTCTTTTCAAATCAGTGACTCGGACCATTTCTGCGGATCGAAGCCCGCGAGGGCGAGATCGCCTTTGATGAGGAAGGGACGTTTGATGAGGTTGCCGTTGGAGGCGAGGAGGGCGAGGGCCTCGGCTTCGGGCATGGATGGGAGGGTGTCCTTGAGGTTGAGGGCGCGGTAGTCCTGTCCGGAGGTGTTGAAGCGTTTGCGGATGTCGCCGTTGGCGGATTTGAGGGCGAGCTGGAGTTCGGCGAGGGTGGGAGGCCTTTCGCGGATGGGGATTTCCTCGAAGGGGATGTTATTATCGCGGAGCCATTTCACGGCCTTGCGGCAGGTGTCGCAGGTTTTGAGGATGTAAATTTTAACTTTCAACTTTCAACTTTCAAGGAAGAGGAAATCATAATCCCCAGGCTCCGATTTCCTTGGATTTCGCGGTGCGCTGGAGATTCAACAAGCGGTCTTTCTGCTCGCGTAGCGGGGTGCCGTCGGGGAGGGGGGCTCCTTTTGTGTGGATGCGGGCGAGGCCGTTTCCGACGAGGAGTTCGTGGAGGAAACGCTTTTCTCCGTTGTAGGTGAGTTCGACGAAGGCGTGGTAGCGGCGGTCGCCGAAGGGGTCGTCCCATTCGGTGTGAAGAGTGAAAGGGGCTGCGGCGAGGAGGGCGAGCGCGTAGGTTTTCGCCTGATTGCCGATCTCCACCGCCTGCTGCGGGGTGATGCCGCCCAGATCCGCAGCCTGCTGGGCGATTCGTTTGTAATTATTGCGGCCGCCGCCGTAGGATTTGAAGGCGCTCTCCGGCGCATCGACGAAGTAGAGCCGGATGATCTCGGACCTCCTGCCGGGCACTTTCACGCGAAAGCTGTCGCCGTCATTGCCGCGGTCATCGGCCAGGGTGCAGTCGTGGAAGACTTCGTAGCGTTCGGAAGTGGCGGCGCGGGATGGTTCGGAAGCGGGGGAGGCTTGCCCGGAGATGGGCGGAGCTTGCCTGCTTTTCGGTGCGGCGGGAGCGGACTCCCGATAGACATCGAAGATCCAGACCACGACCGCTGCTAGGAGGATCAGGATCGGGACGACGGATGTCTTGGCGCGAACAGCCATCGTGGGAAATGCGAGGTTAAGTCCAGCGGAACTTGAATGTTGAATTTTGAAAGTTGAAATTTAAAGTCCCTTGAATCCGGCGTATTCTTGGTAAGTGCCCGTGGGAATTGCGACGCCGCGCCATTCGCGGTTAAGGCGGCGGTATTTGTTGATGAACTGGGTGGGGTCCGCCCAGTTTGTGAGGTCGGCAGGGATGCCCCTGCGTCCCATGCCGATGTGGATGTTGTGGCGCATCTCGAAGTGGAGATGGGCGGTATACATGCCGCGATTCGTGCCGATGGTGCCGACCTGTTGGCCACGCTTCACGCCCTGGCCGGTTTTGACCATCATCTTGTCGAGGTGGCCGTAGAGGGAGTCGATGAACTTCACCTGGCCACTTTGGGGGTCGCGGTAAGCGTGGCGGATGAGGACAACGTTGCCCCAGCCCTTGCGGACATCGTGGGCGAAGGTGACGACGCCGTCGGCGACGGTGTAAACGGGATCTCCGAGGTCGGTGTTGCCGCCGCCGCGCCCGTTCCAATCCTCGCCGAAGTGCTGGGGTGAGCGCAACCGCAGGCCGCGCGCCTTGTAATAGCCTTTGGCATCGGGTTTTCCGACAGGGAAATCGAAGCCGTCCGCCAGGTTCACTTTTACCGACGCGCCTGCAGGAACGGCGAACAACAGGGCACACAGCGCGGCGAAAACTGCGGTGAGCGTCTTGAAAACCTGTTTGATCCGATTTTTTTCCATCCGCACACACTTCACTCCCGCTAACAATACGGGGCAAGGGAAAAAGAAAACGGCACACCCTTTGCAGGGTGCGCCGTAGGAGAGGCGAAGGTGAGCTTATTGTTGCTCGTCCACCTTGAGCGGACGGTAGCCGCCGATGGATTTGAAGTAGAAAATTAGGAAGAGGAAGATACCTGCCATAGTGAGCGGGATGATGGAATCGACACGCAGGGTCTGGCGGTTGCCGACGATGTCGGCGTCCACCACGGTTTGTTCGGTGGCGGTTCTTTCTTTCGAGTTTTTCGCGGCTTCAAGCCTCACGGGATCGATGGTGGAGACTTCCTGGAAGGCGAGGAACTTGCTGGTGTTCTCACCCGTCCATTCGGCGTGGATGGCCGAATCCTTTTTGGCGAGGTCCTCAGCGGCGAAGCGATCTTTGAAATAACCAAGTCCGGGGCCGCCGATGAGACCGGCGGACATCATGCCGACGCCGCCCATGAGGGAGATGGCGATGCCGCCCGTGCGGGGGAAGCGGTCGGAAACCACGGCGAGCATGGTAGGCCAGAAGAAGGTTTTGCCGAAGGCATAAACAAGGAGGGCGCCGAGGGCGGGGCCGAAGGCGGAAACCGCGCTGACGAGGTTCAGGCCGAGTATCGCCATGAGCGAGCAGACGAAGAGCAGGCCGACAGGTTTCAGCCCGCACTTGGTCTCGATGAAGTGGGCGCAGAAGCGCAGCCCGAACATCATGAGCGAGGTGAAGACGAAGAGGATCTTGCCTTGGGTCGGGTTGAGGATCGCGCCGGTGATGTTCTGGATCCAGCCGTCCGTGCCGAGTTCGACGGCGCCGACGAGGGCGTGTGCGATGAAGAGGAGGGCGAGCATCCAGTGGCCGATGGCGAAACCGGTTACGGTTGCGATGGAAGCGAGAACCGCGATCGCGATGAGCGAGGCGAGGATGGTGCCGACAACAGGTGTTTCAAAGAAGGGTGTGAGCAGGCCCTTGAAGAAGAGGTAGAGCATGAAGCTGACGACCGCACCGCCAAGAAGGCCGACGTCCTTGAGCATCTCGCCGAACTTGAGGCCTTTTTCGGTGGCTTCGGATTTGGGATATTTCTGGCCGAAGAACATCGCCCCATAGATGACTGTGGGAATGAGGTAGAGGGAGAGCTGGGCTTTCCAGCTCCAGTTGAAGGTATCGCCTAGCACCCAGCCGATGACTCCACCGAACACCATTCCGAGTGGCCAGGAGGCGTGGAGGATGTTGAGGTAGTGGTTGCGATTATTGGGGAAAAGGGTGGCGACGAGCGGGTTGGAAACAGCCTCGAGCACGCCGTTGGCGGCACCGAAGGCGAACATTCCCCAGAATAGGAACTGGTAGGCGACTGCTTGGCTTTGTCCGGCCGTGGCGCCAAATGTCACGAAGGCCGAGATCACGTGGAGGGCGAAGGCGGCGAAGACGAGCTTGCCGTATCCGAATTTATCCACCAGCACGCCGCCGATCATGATGCCAAAGCAGAAGCTGGTGAAACCGGCTCCGCCGATCATCCCGAGCTGTGCGCCCGTGAATCCGAAGTCGGCGGCCCAGGTTCCGAAGATGCCTCCCCGGACTCCGAATCCTACTCCGGCTGCCAGGATGGCGGTGAATCCGGCCCATAGGAGCCGCTTGGCGTTTGGTGCGATTGCGTCTGTGTTGTTCATAGGTTTTCCAATGTGTTTGTGGGGATTATCGGGTGAATGGGTGCTTGGCAAGCATTCGGGTGAAAAAATCAGTTTTTTGTGTGGGAAGCTCAGGAATGGAGGGAAGTCGTGATACGGCGGGGAGTGATGGGATTTATCTCAAAAAATCGTTTTAAAAAACCGACTGCGGCTTAGGGTGGAAACTCGTTGCGGCGAAGCCATCGCGAAAGATATGCCACCTAACAGGATCCCACTTTTGATCACCCCTGCATTTTTGCTGCTGGTATCCTGTCCGTCGCTTCCAGGCCCGCAGGCGCTTGGCTGGCCTGACGGGGCTGGCGATTCCGGCGGATTACAATGGGGGACGGGAGTCGGTGCCGGAGCTGGTGGGTAGCCTTTCGGAACTTTTCAATGATGCGGGTTTGAGGAAACAGATCACGCTCTCGCAATCGGGGAATCCGGACATCGCGGCGGCGGCGGCGCGGCTGGAGGAGGCGGGGTTCCATACGCGGAGTGTGCGGTCGGTTTTTTTTCCCACGCTGGATTTCAATGCTTCGGGGAGCCGGTCGCAGTTCAACTCGGCGGGCGGCGGGAACAATTTCGGTTCGGTGATCTCGGATCGATATGCTGCATCGCTCGACGCGCAGTGGGAGGTGGATGTATGGGGGCGGGTGAGGGCGGGGTGGCGGCTTCGGACTCTAACAGGGATGCGGCGGCGGCGGATTTCGCGGCGGCGAGGCAGTCGATCGCGGCGCAGACGGCGCAGGCATATTTCGATCTCGTGGCGGCGACGCGGCTGCGGGATCTCGCGGCGGATCGGCTGGAGTCTTTCCAGGGAACTTTTGATCTGGTGAACCGCCGCTTCGGTCTCGGGACGGCGGATCTGGGTGAGCTGGATCTGGCGCGGACAGATGTGGAGAACGCGAAATCGGAGATCAATGCGCGGAAGGACGCGCGGGATCAGGCGGCGCGGCGGCTTGCTACGCTGACCGGGCGCTATCCCGACGCGAACTTGGCGGCGAACTCCTGGCCTTCGTTGCGGCGGGCGGTGGCGGCGGGGATTCCTTCCACCTTGATGGAGGTGCGCCCGGACATCTGCGCGGCCTATCTGCGCATCCTTGCGGCGGATTCGAATGTGAAAGTGGCGCACGCCGATCTTTTCCCGAGGTTCAGCCTGACGGGAGGCGGCGGGCAGCAATCGGCGGCGCTGAGTGATCTGGCGAAATCGAATTTCACCGTATGGGCCATCGCGGCGAACCTCACCGCGCCGGTCACCGACGGCGGCCGTCGCCGTGCGGAGCTGGGAGCCGCGAACGCGCGGGCGAAGCAGGCGCTGGCTTCCTATCGCTCGACCGTGCTGAACGCATTCCGCGAGGTCGAGAATGCGCTCGGCTCCGAGTCTTATCTGAGGAAACAGGAAGAGGCCACGGCGCGCGCGCTGGAAGCGGCTCGGAGCGCGGAGGAGCGGGCCTTGCGGAGTTATGAGTCCGGCTTATTGGAAATCCTCACCGTCCTCGACACGACGCGCCGCCGTTTTGACGCCGAGGAAAACCTGATCCGCCTGAAGAACCTGCGCTTCCAGAACCGGGTGGTGCTTGCCCTTGCGCTGGGCAAGGCTCACTGAACGCCATGAAGACCGCCCTCAAGATCATCATCCCGCTCGTCATCATCGCGCTCGCGTTGCTGGGCTTCCGTTTCCTCGGCACCCTGAAACCCGAGCCGAGGACGATGGTGCCGCCGCCGGTGGTGCCCGCCATGGAAGTGATCACGGTGGCTCCCGAAAACCACGCGCCGCCGGTGATGAGCTACGGCACGGTGGCCAGTTATTTTGAAACGGATCTCACGCCGCAGGTGAGCGGGCGGATCACGTTCGTCTCGCCGAAATTCCGCGTCGGCGAGACGGTGGATACCGAGCATCTGCTCGTTCAGATCGACCCCACCGACTACCGCGCCGCGCTGGCCACGGAGGAGGCGAACCTGACCGTGGCCGAGCGGACTTTCGAGGAGGAGAAGATCCGCGCGGAGCAGGCGGAGGGGGATTGGGTGGCTTCCGGCCGGGCGCTTTCGGCGGCGACGGATTTCGTGCTTAGGAAACCGCAGCTAGCTGCGGCGCGGGCGGGAATCGATTCGGCGAAGGCGGCCATTGAGAAAGCGCGGGCGGATCTGGAGCGGACGGAAATCCGCGCGCCGTTTCCCGCTGTCATTACGGCGCGGAACGCTTCGCCGGGGAATCAGGCGTCGCCGCAAGGTTCGTTGGGTTCGCTGGTTTCCACGGAGAAGGTGGAAATTCGTTTGCCGCTCACCGCGGATCAGGCAGCGAGGGTCGCGCTGCCGGCGAAGGCCGTCCTAACAAGCCCGCTGAAACCCGGCGCGAGCTGGGAAGCGGAGCTGGTGCGGATGGATCCGACCGTCGATACCCGCAACCAGGTGATCTATGCCGTCGCGGAAATCACTGATCCTTTCGCGGCAGGGAAAGAGCCGCTGCCGGTCGGCATTTTCGCGAACGCGGCGATCTCCGCGCAACCCATCGGCGCGAGCTACCGGGTGCCCGAGGCGGCTTACGTGAATGACAGTTATCTGTGGAGTGTGGATGGGGAAAACAAGATCGCGCGGCTGGAGACGCAGCGGCTGTTCGCGTTCGAGGGGCACGTCTATCTGAAAGCACCCGACGGAGCGGAGACCGTGAGGATCATTTCCCGTCCGCTTAGCAATTTCAGGACAGGCATGAAAATCAAGAAAGCCGAGTGAACAAGCATCCTTTCATCACCTGGTTCGCATCGAACCCCGTCGTGGCGAACATCATGCTGTTCTCCATCCTCGGGGCGGGGATCTATACGGCGCTGACGGTGCGGAAAGAGGGTTTCCCGGCCTTCGCGGCGGAGACTGTGACGGTCACTGTGCCCATCCTCGGAGGGACGCCGGAAAACGTGGAGCGCGGGGTGGCGATCCAGATCGAGGAGTCGCTGCAGGGCGTCTCCGGCATCGACGAGGTGCGCTCGGTTTCCTCCGACAACCTCTCCACGGTCACGGTGCGCGCGCTCGAGGGTTACCCGATCACGCGTTTGCTGGACGATGTGAAGGTGCAGGTGGATGCGATCCCGAACCTGCCCGAGCAGGCGGAGAAACCCATCGTGAAGGAGAACAAGCGCCAGAGCCAGGTGCTGTGGGTGGAGATCTATGGCAGCGATGACGAGGTCTTGCGGAAAGAGACGGCGCGGCGGATGCGGGACATGCTTTTGGCGCAGCCCGCGATCTCCAAGGTGGAGACGTTCGGCGCGCGGGATTACGAGGTTGCCATCGAGCCATCCGAAGAGGCGTTGCGGAAATACGGACTGACTTTCGAGGAGGTCGCCGATGCGGTCTCGGAAAACTCCGTGGATCTCGGCGGCGGCGATGTCCGCTCGGCGCGCGGCAACATTTCCCTGCGGGCGCGCGACCAGGCCTACCGCAAGGCGGACTTCGAGAACATCCCGGTGCGGACGGACGCCGACGGCTCGCGGATTTTCATCCGGGACGTGGCGACGGTGCGCGACGGATTCATCGGCCAGAAAATCCTGAACCGTTTCCGCGGCGAGCCGACCACGAGTTTGCAGGTCGTCACCGAGGGCGACGACGACATCATCGAGGCGGTCACGCAGGCGCGGCGGACGGTGGCGGAGTTCAAGGATCTGCCGGAGGGGATCAAGGTCGCGGAGTGGCTGGACGGATCGACGAGAATCCGCGACCGCCTGCACCTGCTCGGGAAAAACGGAGCGATCGGCGTGTGCCTTGTCCTCGTGGTGCTGATGCTTTTCCTGAACCTGCGGCTCGCGTTCTGGGTGGCGGTGGGCATTCCCGTTTCGCTGGCCGGCGCGGTGGCTTTGTTTCCGATTCCGGGCATCGATCTCTCGGTCAACGTCATCTCGGCCTTCGGTTTCCTCGTGGTGCTGGGGATCGTGGTGGACGATGCGATCGTGATCGGCGAGTCGATCTACTCGGAAAAGGAAGCGAAGGGCGATGGCGATGCTGACGCCATCGAGACCACGGTCGCGGGTGTGAGCCGGGTGGTGACGCCGGCGACCTTCGGCGTGCTTACGACCATCGCGGCCTTCCTGCCGCTCACGCAGGTCAGCGGGCGTTTGGGAAATGTCTTCGGCCAGATCGCGACGGTGGTGGTGCTGTGCCTGATCTTTTCCCTGATCGAATCGAAGCTGATCCTGCCTGCGCACCTCGCCCATCTCAACGTCCACCGCAAGCCGGGCAACCCGGTCAGCAGGGCGTGGTCGCGTTTCCAGAAATCCATCGCCAACGGGCTGAACCGGTTCGTGGAGAAATGCTACACGCCCCTGATCGAGCGCATGATCCCGTGGCGCTACGCGGTGCTCGCCGGGTTCGTGGCGGTGCTGATTTTGGTGATCGGGCTGTTCCCGGCGGGGAAGCTGCGGTTTGTTTTTTTCCCGAACATCTACAACGACGACATCAACGCGAGCCTGAGCCTCGCGCAGGGTCAATCGCCGGATTACCTCCACGCGCAGGCGCTGCGGATCGAGGAGACGGCCCGGCAGCTCGGCGAGAGATACCAGCAGGAGTTCGGGCACAATCCGTTCCTTGAGATCCAGCTGGCGGCGAGCACGAACACCGACGCCGCCGTCTCCGCGCAGCTCTCGCGCTCGTCCTCCCGGCCTTTTCTCCCCAGCGAGCAGATCGTCCTGGACTGGCGGAAAGCGGTGGGCAGCGTGGCGGGAGCGAGGTCGCTGTCATTTTCCGCCACCGCCGGACCGCGCGGCGGGGATATCCAGATCAACCTGGAAAGCGACGACCTCGCGGAACTCGAAGCCGCCGCCGCAGAGCTGACCGATGAGATCGCCACCTATCCGGGTACCTTCGATGTCAGCGACAGCTTCGACTCGGGCAAGCCGGAGATCCTCTATTCGGTCACGCCGGAAGGGGAGGCGGCGGGCTTCACGCGGCGTGATCTTGCGGTGGCCGTGCGCGACGCGTATTACGGGCGCGAGGCGCAGCGGATGCAGCGCGGGCGCGACGAGGTGCGGGTGATGGTGCGTTATCCCGAGGAGCAGCGGAAATCACTGGAGACGCTGCGCGAAATGCGGGTGCGTGCGCCGGACGGAACCGCCGTGCCTTTCCCCGTGGTGGCGGACACGAGCTACGGCCAGTCGCTGGCCTCCATCGAGCGCATCAACAACCGCCGCGTGGTCACCATCAACGCGGCGGTGAACAAGGCGACGACCACGCCGGACGAGGTCAACACACGGCTGGAGAGTGATTTTTTCCCGGAGTTTCTCGCGAGATATCCGGGCATCCGGATCACCGAGAGCGGCGAGGTGGAGCAGCGGATAAAATCGGTGGAATCGCTGAAGCTGGGTTTCATTTTCAGCATCATTTTCATCTACGTGCTCATCGCGATCCCGCTGAAAAGCTACACCAAGCCGCTGATCATCATGTCGGTGATCCCCTTCGGCATCATCGGTGCGCTGATGGGACATTTCATGATGGATATCCCGATCTCCATCCTCTCGGTGTTCGGCATCCTCGCTTTGTCCGGCGTGGTGGTGAACGATTCGCTGGTGCTTGTTTGCGAGGTGAACAACCTGCGCGGGGAGGGGAGATCGCTCTCCGATTCCGTGAAAATGGCCGGCGCGAGGCGTTTCCGCGCGATCCTGCTGACCACGCTCACCACCTTTTTCGGACTCGCGCCGCTGCTCATCGAGAAAGAGGTGGAAGCCCAGTTCCTGAAACCGATGGCCGCGTCGTTGGCGTTCGGGATCGTGTTCGCGACGTTCATCACCCTGTTCCTGCTGCCGATGCTTTATCTCATCGTGAATGACCTGCGCAGCGGGATGCGGGCGTATCTCGGCAAGGGGAAAGCGTGACCGTGGCGGCGGGGAAGGGGAGATCACGCGGTGTTGAGCCCGCGCATCGTGCCTGACGAGGTGGCGAAGCGCTCCGTTTCCAAGCCGATGTTCTGGAGCATGCTGAGGTAGAGGTTCGGGAGCGGGTAGTTGTCGGTTTCCGAGAAAGCCAGATGCTGGCCGTGCCGGAAGCCGCCGCCGGCGAAGAGGACGGGCATGTTGCGGTTGTCGTGGGAGGACGCGTTGCCGAGGTTTGAGGTCAGGAGGATCATCGTGTCATCGAGGATTCCCTGCCGCTTGAGTTCGCGGAGAAAGTTACCCCAGTTGTCCACGGTGGTTTTTTCGACAATGGCAAGCTGTTCGAGTTTTTTCGGGTTTTTGCCGTGGTGGGAAAGCGAATGGTAGCCCTCTTCGACCCCGTCGAGAGCGCGGACGTTGTTGCCCGTGCAGTGGAGGGTGACGAAGCGGCTGGAATCGGTGCGCAGGGCGAGGGCGACGACATCCAGCATGGCGCGCATCTGGTCCGGGGCGTTGTTGTTGTCCGCCGCTGCGGGGGCGCCCCCGACCTTGGGTTTCGGTTTTGAAATCCATTGTTCGTTGGCTTCGAGGCGTGTTTCGAGTTCACGCACCGAGTGGAGCCACTCGTCCATTTTCTCGCGGTCGGCATCGCCCAGTTCGCGCCCGAGGGATTTGGTTTCGTCGCGCACGATGTCGAGGATCGACTGGCCGCGGCGGTTGATCTCGGCCTGGCGTTGCTTGGCCGAGGGGGTGTCCTCCATGAAGAGGCGGGCGAAGAGATCCCTGGCATCGTTGATCGCGGGGATCATCGCACCGTTTTCCGTGTAGGAGGGGGAGCGCGAGTGGCTGGTGTTCAGGACCAGGGAGGGGAAGCGCGTGTGGTGGCCGAGGTGCTTGGCCATGAGCTGGTCGATGGAGATCGTGTTGGTGCGGGCGGAATTCCGTTCCATCGGGCAGGCGGAGAAAATCGATGCCTCGGCGGCGTGCCCGCCTTTCACGCCGGGGTGGGAGGTGCCGGAGATGACGGTGAAATCATCCCGGAGATCCTGAATGTCCTTCAGGTAGGGGGACGGGGTGTAATTCGCACCTTTGTCCTTGGGGACGAGCAGGGGGTTGTGAAGTCCGAGGGCGAGCGAGACGCCCACAAAGCGTCTCGGGTTCGGCCGGGACGGGGTGGCGGCGAAGGCCGGAATCATCGCATCGAGCAAGGGCAGGCAGAGGGCTACGCCGGCTTGTTTCAATACGGTGCGGCGTGAGAGCGTCCTATGGGTGGCGATGTGCATGGGTCGGATCTATTTTTCCAAAAATGGCGGGCTGGTGAGCGTGGCTTTCAAAAGCGAGCGAAGGCCGTGGTTCCGGATACGGGTGCTTTCGGAGATAGTTTTCATCGCCTGCTTGTCGCTGAAGCGGATTTCCCCGCCGGTTCCGTAGCGGAGGAGCTGGCCGGCGAAGGCTTCGGCAAGCATGTCCGGTTGCGAGAGATGCAGATCCCGCCATTCCGGGTAGTTGCGGAAATCGTGGCCCTCGGGCGTGGTTCCGCTGGAATCGATTTTCGCGGATTTCCCCGGCCTGCCGTAAAACTCGCGGAGGTTACCGACAGGGTCGAACTCCTCCAGGGCGAATCCGGCCGGGTCGATCCTGGCGTGGCATGACGCGCAGGACATGGAATCGCGGTGTTTCTCCAGCTGTTCACGGATCGAAACCGCACCGCGGATATCCGGTTCGATCGCCGGGATATTTGGCGGCGGAGGATCGATGTGCTGGCCGAGAAAGCGTTCGTTGACGAAGACCCCGCGAACGACGGGAGAGGTGACCGAGCCATCGGCGGTGACTTTCAAAACGGCTCCCTGCGTCAACAGCCCCGACCGGGCATCCGGCGGGAGTTTGACTTTGGCGAGACCGTTCCCGGCCACCAGATCCACGCCTTCGATGGAGTAATGCTCTTTCAGGCGGGTGTTGAGAAACGCGAAATCGGATTGGAGGAAATGGGTGACGGAAAGATCTTCCCGGAACAGCTCGGCAACGAACGCGCGGGTTTCGGCGAGCATCGATTGTTGGACGATGGGATCGAAGGTTCGGAAGCGTTGCGGATCGGGTTGGGTGAAATCGATGTCGCGCAGCTCGAGCCACTCGTTGGTGAAAGATTCGATGAAGCGCGAGGATTTCGGATCGGCGAGCAGGCGGTCGATTTGGGCGGAAATGATCGGGGCGTCACGGAGTTTGCCCTGGTCTGCGAGCTGGCGGAGTTTCTGATCCGGGAGCGACTTCCAGAGCATGTAGCTGAGGCGCGAGGCGATGGCGTGGTCGTCGAGATCTCCGGGGGCTTCGACGAAGGTGAGGAAGTTCGGAGAGCAGAGGATCGCGTGATAGCCGTGGCGCATCGCCTCGGGAAACGCCTCGCCCGAGCTGAGCGCGGCGGCGACGAGTTTTTCATAGGGGGCGAGGGTTCCGGCGGACACCGGCCTGCGGAATGCTCTGGCGGCAAATGTTTCCAAAAGGCGCTTCGCCTCCACGAGTGGTTTGGCGGGGCCTTCCTGGATCTCCTTGCGGGTCAGGCCGGGGAACAGGTTGTTGAAGACGACTGCTCGGTCTCCGTTGGGATGGATGCGTTGGATCGTGATGCCTGAGAAATGGAGGCCGTGATATCCCTGCTGCTCCAGATCCCGGCCTTCGAAAATCACCGTGCCGCCATCCTTGCCGACCACGTTCGAGGGAGCATATTTCGCCCCGCCTTCGGAGGGTTTCAGAATCAGGCAGTGGCCTTTCCGGATCCACGCGCGGTATGTCTGATCGGCAGCTTGCTCCGCGCCTTCGACAAGGCCGATGGGAAATTGCAACGGCTCGTTGGATTGTCCCGAGCCGGAGTTGAGCGTCGCCCACACCGCGCCGTCGTCTCCACGGTTGATGCCGCGCGCGTCGTGCACGGTCACCTGATACCAGCCGTCTTCGGGGATGATGGTTGCGGGGAGGCGTCCGTAAAACTGCACGCCCATCGCCCATGCGATCACCTCATTTCCGGCCGGCTCTGGGCCCCTGTAGTTGCCTTTTCCCAAGCCATCGGTGAGTTCCATTTTTCCATACCTCTTTTCGAAGGAAGGATCTTTTCCAAGTGCCCGCGAGAAAGCCTCTTCCAGCGCGGTGTCGGCCGCCTGCAGGTAGCTTTGGAGGTGGAAGTGGCTGAGCTGCTGGGATGAGGCTGTGTTGGCGAAGCCTTCATCGGAGTCGGCGGTCAGGATCTCCCCAAGCTTCACGCCGATCCCGAGCAGAGTCGTGGAGGGTGTGTTCGTATTCCTCCCGGGTGAGGCGGCGCGACGGCACACGACCCGATTTCTCGATCAGGGCGCGGTCCGTTTCGCGCAAAACCTTTCCCAAGCCCGTCAGGAATCCACCCAGTTCCGCGTCGGCAGGCCGTTTGTTTTCCTTGGGTGGCATGTCGCCGGAATCGACCTTTCTGAAAACCCTTTCCCAAGTCGCGAAGTTGGCGGGATCGGTCGGATCGAGCTTCGTGTTGAGCAGGTCGAGGTCGGCTTCCGGATCAAGGTCGTCATGGCATTCGTAGCAGTGCTTTTCGAGAAACGCATCGAAGTGAGCGCGTCCGGACTCCATGCCCGCGGCAAGAGTCGGCGCGGATAGGATGCAGGAAAGGAAGGCGCGGCGCATGACAGGTAGTAGCGATACGAGATACGAGCGGTGATGGCGGCTCTTTTCAAGAGTTTGGGCCTGATAAGTGAGGCAGCTCTCGCCTTTTTGGCCGGTTCATGCGGACTGAAGGCGTAGATGAACACGTTCGTGTCCATGAAATATTCAACGCTCATTCATGTCGTCCCGTGTGAATTTCCGGTCGAAGCTCAGATGCTTGGATAGGTTATTGATGACCTCGTCCGCTTTCTTGCGGGCTTCATCGCGATTGGCGATTTCGGCGAGCCATTGGCGGAAGAGGTCGTTGAGCGTCGTTTTCCGGGCGCGGGCTTCGGCGCGGGCTAGCTCGATGAGGTTCTCATCCGCGCTGAGGGTAATGTTTTTCATAACACGATGATAGTGCACACTGCTTTCGTGCGCAAGGTAGCATTTCCTCACAGCGCCCCGAACCTGCGGTGCCTGCCTTTGTATTCCTCGACGGCGGCGAAAAGGTCGCCTTGGCGGAAGTCGGGCCACATTTTTTTCACGATGACGATTTCCGAATAGGAGATCTGCCAGAGGAGGAAATTGGAGATGCGCATCTCGCCGGAGGTGCGGATGAGGAGGTCGGGATCCGGGATATCGGCGGTGTAGAGGTGTTTGGCGAAGAGCCCGGTGGTGATATCTTCCGGGGAGATTCTCCCGGCGACGGCTGCTTCAGCAAGGGCACGTGCGGCAGCCGTGATTTCCTCGCGGGCGCCGTAGGAAAGGGCGAGGACGAGGGTCATGGAATCGTTGCCCTTGGTGTGCTCCTGGATGAGGGCGAGGCGTTCGCGGGTGGAGGCGGGGAGACGCGCGATGTCGCCGATGGCCTGGAGGCGGACGTTCTGCTTGTCGAGTTCCTCCGCCTTCTCGTCGAGGAAGCGGTCGAGCAAGGCCATCAGCGCCTCGATCTCGGCTTCGGGGCGGTTCCAGTTTTCCGAGGAAAAGGCGTAGAGCGTGAGGAATTTTACGCCGAGTTCCTTGCAGGCGTCCATGACCTCGCGGACGGATTCCGCGCCTGCACGATGGCCTTCGGCGCGGGGGAGTCCGCGCTCTTTTGCCCAGCGGCCGTTGCCGTCCATGATGATCGCGATATGGGTCAAGGTTTCCGTGATGGGTTGGATGGCGGGAGAGTGGCCGCACGGCGGCGCGCGAGTCAATGCCGTGGCTGGGGGAAATGACGTCTATTATTAGCACCACCTTTATCGCTTCTGATTCGGACGATTTCCGCTCGTTGCCATCGAAGATTAAGCCGCAAGCATTCCGCCGATGGAAAGACACCGGCTACGCCCGAAACGCCCCCGCCCGCTTGGCCGCGAGGGCTTGGGTGGCCGTAAATCGCACCCAAATTGCACGTGCTTCGACTCGCCAAATTCGGGTCGATCCGGATCAAACGTTCTTCGACGGTGGTCGTTTCCACTAGTGGAAACAGGGTTTGTGTGGTGGGTCGCCAAGGTTAGGATCGGGGCACTGAGGGCGCTTCGGCAGATTCATGCTCCCGGCACCCGAGCAGGCGCTTGTGAAAAATTTCACAAATCCCCGATTCCGGCTTTCCCATCCTGCCATCCCGCGCTCATATTCCGCGCGCCGCCCATGATCTCCTACACGAAACAGCCCCACGCACGCGAGCACCGCCTGATTTTCCGGAACATTGACCGGGTGGGCTGGGACACCTCGATCGACACCTACATGGCCGACGGCGGCTATGAAGACCTGAAAAAGGCCATCGCGATGGCACCAAAGGACATCACCGAGGAGGTGAAGAAATCCGGGCTGCGGGGCAGGGGAGGCGCGGGTTTCCCCACCGGCATGAAGTGGACGTTCATCCCGCCGAACAACACCAAGCCAGTCTATCTGATCTGCAATGGCGACGAGTCGGAACCCGGCACTTTCAAAGACCGCTACATCCTCCACCAGGATCCCCACCAGCTCATCGAGGGCATGGTGATCTCCTGTTTCGCCGTCGGCGCGCAGACCGCCTACATCTATCTTCGCGAGGAATTCCCAGAAGCGGCGCTCATCGTCGAGAAGGCGATCGAGGAGGCGCGGGCGAAGAATTTCGTCGGAAAAAACGTCCTCGGTTCCGGTTTTGATCTGGAAATCTACGTCCATCGCGGTGCAGGCGCCTATATTTGCGGTGAGGAGACGGGGCTGATCGAATCGTTGGAAGGGAAGCGCCCTTATCCGCGCATCAAGCCACCGTATTTCCCCGCGGCTCTGGGTCTCTACATGTGCCCGACGATCGTGAACAATGTCGAGTCGCTCTGTCATGTGAAACACATCATCCGCATGGGCGGCGATGGATACGCGAAGCTCGGTGTGGCCCGCAACACCGGCACCCGCATCCTGTGCGTTTCCGGCGACGTGAAAAACCCCGGCTACTTCGAGGTAGAGGTCGGCAAGGTCACCATGCGCGAGCTGCTTTACGAGATGTGCGGCGGCCCGAAGGACGGGCGCGAAATCAAGGCCGTGATCCCCGGCGGATCGTCCTCGAAAATCCTCAAGGCCAGCGAGGTTTTCAAGCTGAAGAACCCGGATGGCACCGAGCGCGAGCTTTCCTTCTGGGATATCCCGATGGATTTCGACTCCCTCGCCGCCTGCGGTTCCATGGCCGGTTCGGGCGGGGTGATCGTCCTCGACGACACCCGAAAAATGTCCTGGGTGCTCAACAACCTCAACGCCTTCTACGCCCATGAATCCTGCGGCCAATGCACGCCTTGCCGCGAGGGCTCCACTTGGATGAAAAAGATATCCGACCGCCTCGTCGCTGGACACGCGACCCCCGAGGACATCACGACCCTGGAGAGCGTGGCCTACCAGATCGACGGGCGCACGATCTGCGCGTTCGGCGAGGCGTCCTCATGGCCGGTCGAGGCGATCATCGCGAAGTTCCGCGACGAACTCCTCGCCGATACGAAGCCCGCCCTTTCCCCTTCGGAAATGAACCCGGAGGCCGCCGCCCAAACGCGCTTTCTTACCGCCGCCGTCTGAGCGATGCGGTCGATGGGGATGGCTCTTCTTATAGAAGCTGCTTTCGCGGGAGCGGGTCCCAAAAGGGCAGCCGCCCCAACAGCGTCTGTACGCCCACGCGCTAAGGTATTATGACCGGGCGATGGCGTTCCGTACCGGATTCCATAGCGTGTTTACCGGTGTCGGCGGGCCCTGCCTGATCGAGGAAGGCCTGCTGACCCTGCTGGAAATGCTGCGCGTATACGGTTACGCCACCGCGCTGTTCGGAAAGTGGCACCTCGGCATGACTTTCCACGACACAGAAGGAAATCCTATCAACAACGGTTCCCTTGAGTCCGTGCGGTGCATCGACTACTCGCGCGCGGTGCCGACGGCCTGCTGCATCGCGGGTTCGACCGGTTTTTCGGCACGGTCTCCTCTCCGACTACCGATATCCTTCACGCCTATATGGACGGCGACCGCATCCCGGTTCCACCGACCGGGATGTTGGACAAAACGAAAAGCCCAAGGCGAGGCTGCTCAAAGGTGGGCAGATGCGTGGGGCTAATAATTTTCAGGTGAAATTTCCGAAAAAGTGGTTGCGCGCGGGTTGATTACGATGCAGCTTTTTGCGGATACCTGACAAAAAAAGGTAAAATACTAAGGATTATGCTTCCCGAAAGTTCACCGTTCTCACCCGACCAACGCAAGTCGTTGGATTTCTTGCTCGCCGGATTCGACGCGTTGCAGCGCGGCTGGTTGAGTGGATTTCTCGCCGCAGGTGCCGCCGTGCCCATCGTGGCGCCCGCCGTATCCGCCGGGAAACTGACAGTTCTCTACGGCACGGAAAGCGGCAATTCCGAGGAGTTGGCCGACCGCGCGGTGAAAGATGCGAAGAAAAAAGGGTTCAAGGCCGTGATGAAAAACATGGCGGATATCAAGCCCGCCGATCTGGCGAAGGAGGAGAACCTGCTGGTGATCGTCTCCACCTGGGGCGACGGCGAGGCTCCCGAGACGGCAGTGGGCTTCCACAAAGAATTCATGGCCGCCGAACTCAAGCTCGATCAATTGCGTTTCTCTGTCTGCGGTCTGGGCGATACCTCGTATGAGTTATTCTGCGAGATCGGGAAACAGTTCGACGCGCGGCTCGAGCAGATGGGCGGGAAACGCATCGCGCCGCGCGCGGATTGCGATGTGGATTACGAGGACGCTTTCACCACTTGGTTCGCAGATGCGATGACCGCGCTTGCACCGACTTCCGCAGTAGTTGCGGCGCCTGCAGCAGCGGCGGTCGCCGTTTCGGAGGAGTTCGGGAAGAAGAACCCGTTTCCCTCCGAGGTCTATGAGAACGTCCTTCTTAACGGCGAGGGTTCCGCGAAGGAGACGATCCATGTGGAGCTCTCGCTCGCGGGCAGCGGCATGGCCTACGAGCCGGGCGATGCGCTCGCCGTGCAACCGACGAATTGCCCCGAGATGGTCAGAGACGTGCTGAACGCTGCGAAGCTCAAGGGCACGGAAGAGATCGAGGTGAAGGGAGCAGGGAAAAAGCTGTTGGCTGATGCTCTGCGCGAGGATTTCGACATTACGGCGCTTTCCAAAGCGGTGCTAAAGAAACTCGCCGAGGCCACCGGCTCGGCGACGCTTGGCGAGCTGCTCGCCGAGGATGCGAACGACAAGCTCCGCGCCTATATCGAAGGTCGCGAGATCATCGACGCGCTGATCGATTTCGCCCCGAACGGCCTCTCCGCCGAAGCACTGACTGGGATTTTCCGGAAGCTGCCGATCAGATTGTATTCGATAGCTTCCAGCCCGCTCGCACATCCCGACGAGGTGCATCTGACGGTGGCGGCGGTGAGGTATGAGACGAATGGCAGGGCTAGGAAAGGGGTTTGCTCGACCTTCCTTTCCGATTTCGCAAAGGCCGGCGCGAACGTCGCGGTCTTCGTGCAGCCGAACAAGAATTTTCGACTCCCCGCTGATGGCAGCACGCCCATCATCATGGTCGGCCCCGGCACCGGGATCGCGCCGTTCCGCGCCTTCGTCGAGCACCGCGCGGCGCTCGGTTGCGCCGGGAAAAACTGGCTCTTCTTCGGCGACCAACATTACACCTACGACTTCCTCTATCAGCTCGAGTGGCAGGATTTCCTGAAAAACGGCCAGCTTGCCAAGCTCGACGTCGCCTTTTCCCGCGACCAGCCGGAAAAGGTTTATGTCCAGGACAAGATGGTCGAGAACGGTGAGGAACTCTACGCATGGCTGGAGGAGGGCGCGCACTTCTACGTCTGCGGCGATGCGAATCGCATGGCCGCCGATGTCCACGAGGCGCTCGTCAATATCGTCGAGAACTTCGGCGCAAAGAGCCGCGAAGAGGCCGAGGCCTACGTCGATGCCCTCAAGAAATCCAAGCGCTACCAGCGCGACGTTTACTGACCCAATTTTAGAACCACGGATTTCACGGATGATCACGGATAAAAATTTAATGCTTCATTTTAAGAAACCCTCTCTTCCATCCGTGTATTTCGTGATATCCGTGGTTAAATTTTCTTTCACTCCAATTCCAATGCACCTCATCCATTCGCGTAAATTCGCGTTCATTCGCGGTTAAAAATTCTCCCTACCAATCACCATGACCGAACAAAAACTAGCGGCCAACGAAACCATCAAGATCCGCAGCAACTATCTGCGCGGGACGATCAAGGAAGGTCTGGCCGACCTTTCCACCGGAGCCATGAGCGAGGATGACCAGCAGTTGCTGAAATTCCACGGCACCTACCAGCAGGACGACCGCGACCTGCGCCCGAATCGCCGTAAGCACAAGCTGGAGAAGGCTTACACTTTCATGATCCGCATCCGCGTGCCGGGCGGTGTCGCCACCCCGCAGCAGTGGCTGGAAACGGATCGCCTCGCCACGCAGTTCGCGAACAGCACGATCAAGCTGACCACGCGCCAGGCGTTCCAGTTCCACGGTATCATCAAGTCGAACCTCAAGCGCACGATCGCCGAGATCAACCAAGCGGCGATGGACACCATCGCGGCCTGCGGCGACGTGAACCGCAACGTGATGTGCAACCCCAACCCCTATCTCTCCGGGGTGCACGCGGAGGTTCTGAAAGTTTCCCAACAGATTTCCGACCACCTCACACCCGCCACCCGCGCCTACCACGAGATCTGGCTGGATGGTGAAAAAGTGGAATCGAGCGAGGAGGATTTCGAGCCGATCTACGGCAAGACCTACCTGCCGCGGAAATTCAAGATCACCGTCGCAGTGCCGCCATCGAACGATGTCGATATCTACGCGAACTGCCTGTCGTTCATCGCCATCGTCGAGGGCGGAAAGTTGGTCGGCTTCAATGTCGCGGTCGGCGGCGGGATGGGTATGACCCACGGCGCGGAGGATACCTATCCGCGGCTCGCGGATGTGATCGGTTTTTGCACGGTCGATCAGGTGACGGATGTCGCGGAGAAAGTAGTGCTGGTGCAGCGCGATTTCGGCTGCCGCACGGAGCGCAAGCACGCGCGGATGAAATACACGGTCGATGACCACGGCCCGGACTGGATTCTGGCGAAGCTCAACGAATACCTCGGCTACGAACTGGAGCCTGTCCGCGAGTTCAAATTTGAGGACAACGGCGACCGCTACGGCTGGGTCGAGGGCGTGAACGGCAAGTGGAACCTCACCCTGTTCATCCAGGGCGGCCGCGTGCTCGATACCCCCAGCTATCCGATGCGAACGGGTCTCCGCGAGATCGCGAAAATCCATGACGGCGACTTCCGCCTCACCGCGAACCAGAACCTGATGATCGCGAACGTTTCCCCGGAAAAACGTCCGGAGATCGAGAAGCTTCTCGAGCAATACGGCATCAAGGATAGCCACCTGGAAAGCGCGCTGCGGCTCAACTCGCTCGCCTGCGTGGCGCTGCCGACCTGCGCCCTTTCACTCGCAGAATCCGAACGCTATCTGCCTAGCCTGCTTACGGAATTGGAAGAAGTGATCGAGGAATCTGGCTTGCGGCATGACGCGATCACGATCCGCATGACGGGTTGCCCGAACGGCTGCGCGCGGCCTTACATTTCCGAGATCGGCTTCGTGGGACGCTCGCCGGGCTGCTACAACGTCTATCTTGGCGGCGGTTTTGCCGGGCAGCGCTTGTCGAAAATGTATCGCGAGAATTTTCCGGGAACGGAAGTCAAGGCGCTGCTGGAGCCCATCATCCGCCGCTACGCGAAGGAGCGTAACGAGGGCGAGCGCTTCGGCGATTTCTGCATCCGCGCCGGATACGTGGCCGCCACCGTGCAGGGCAAGGATTTCCACAAGAACGTGAAACAAGAAGCGTTCGCCTGAGAAATCCGATGGAAGCGCTGCGGACAGTCCCCGGTTTGAGCGAGGAGATAGACCCCGAGGGTCTGTCTTCCGAACTCGCTGGCTTGCGCGCGGGTCAGCGCCTGGAGCTGCTTTATGAGCGACTCGGCGACCGGTTGGTGGCCAGTACGAGCTTCGGCCTGCAGGCGGCGGTGATGCTGAAGCTGCTCCACGACCGCACGCCCAATGTGCCTGTGGTCTTCATTGATACGGGCTTCCTTTTTCCGGAAACCTATCAATACGCGCAGGATCTCATGGAGCGTTTCCCGCTCGATTACCGGATCTACCACCCGACCATTTCCGCCGCCCGCATGCAGGCTCTGTGGGGAAATCTCTGGGAAGAAGGTAGGGAAGGGGCGGATCAATATGGCTTGCTTACCAAAGTCGAGCCGATGAACCGCGCGCTGCGCGAGATCGGCGGCGATGTCTGGATTAGCGGACTGCGCCGCGCGCATTCCGAGTCGCGGCAGGTAAGGAACTTCGCCGAACAGCAGAAAAAAACCCTCAAAGTGTATCCCATCCTCGATTGGGCGGACGCGCAGGTGGATCTATTTTTCCACCAGAACAAGCTGCCTCGCCACCCGCTAGCGGAACACGGCTACGTCACGATGGGCGATTGGCACAGCACCCGCCCTTCGGAAGACGGCAGCGCGAACGGCACCCGCTTCAACGGTGAGCGCTACGAGTGCGGCCTGCATCTCGATTCCCAGACTTCCGATTTCCAGATATAGCCGACGGCATTTGCAGCGAGGCGCGCGGCGTTGTCGGATCATGCGCAGATCCGTCCCGTTCTCCGCGAAATGCGTCAGGAAGGAATGCCTCAGCCCACCGCCGCCAGGATTTCTCCGGTCTCCGCTAGGCGGCCGATTCCCTGGTAGCCGCAGGCGAGATCTCCCTCGGCGGGGCCGATGAATTCGCAGCCGTCGGCCTTGAGTTGGGCGATGTTGCGTTGGGTGGCGGGATGGAGCCACATTTTCCCGTTCATGGCGGGAGCGATGAGAACACGGGTGGGGCGGGGGAGGGCGAGGTAGATCGAGCCGAGCGGATCGGGCGCGAGGCCGTTGGCGAAGAGGGCGATGCAGTTGGCGGAGGCGGGGGCGACGAGAAGCAGGTCGGCGCTGTCGGCGAGTTCGATATGGCCGGGTTTCCACGAGTCCTTCTCGTCCTCCAGCGAAACGAGCACCGGATGACGCGTGAGCGTCTGGAGCGTGAGGGCTGTGATGAACTCGCACGCCGAGCGCGACATCACCGCGTGAACCTCATGCCCCGCTTTGACAAGCTGCGAGGCGAGGTCGGCGGCCTTGTAGGCGGCGATGGATCCGGTGATGCCGAGGACGATTTTCATTAAACTCTCAAAATTCAAATTTCAAACCTCAAGGAAGAGAGGGTGTTGTGAAGATGCACGGTTCAGACGAAGGAAGATGTTGGTATCAAAGAAAACCATGATTTACGCTCCAACTCGCGATGGACTCCGCTGGGCTTGCAGATGAGTTCATTGAGAGTCGTCTTGCGCTGGATCGCCGTGATTTTGGCGCGCCTGATCACTTCCTCGGGCAGGTCGATGGTAGTTTTCATACAGCTATATTCCTGTCAATGTGGGTTACTGCCAATGTTCAGCTCAGCATAGTGGAGGCCTTTTTGACAGCGGTGGCGAGGGATTCGATGTCCTCTATCGTGTTGTAGAGGGCGAAGGAGGCGCGGGTGGTGCCGGTGATACCGAAGCGGGCCATGAGGGGTTGGCAGCAGTGGTGGCCGGTGCGGACGGCGACGCCCATCTGGTCGATGAGGGTGCCGAGGTCGTAGTGGTGGACGCCCTCGATGGCGAAGGAAAGCGCGCCGATCCGGTCGGGCGGGCCGTAGAGGCGGATGCCGGGGATTTCGGAAAGGGCTGCGGCGGCGGCGGTTATGAGTTCATGCTCGTGGGCATGGATTGCGTCGATGCCGATCGCTTGCACATAATCGAGAGCCGCGGCGAGGGCAATGGCACCTTCGATGTTCGGGGTGCCGGCTTCGTATTTGAAAGGGGGATCGTTGTAGGTCGTTTTCTCGAAGGTGACTTGCTTGATCATTTCACCGCCGCCTTTCCATGGCGGGAGTGATTTCAGGAGATCGAGCCTGCCCCAGAGCACGCCGATGCCGGTGGGGGCATAGACCTTGTGGCCGGAGAAGACGAGGAAATCGGCACCAAGTTCGCGGACATCGATGGCCATGTGCGGGATGGCCTGCGCGGCGTCGATGAGGACGGTGGCTCCTTGTTTCTTCGCGGCGGCGGTCATTTCTCGAACGGGATTCACCGTGCCGAACGCGTTGGAGACCCAGGTGAGGGCGAGAATTTTGGTTTTCGCGGAAAGGAGATTTGCGAAGGCGGCTTGGTCGAGGATGCCGCTTTCATCGCAGGGAATTACAACGAGTTTCGCGCCGCTGCGCTGGGCAAGCATCTGCCATGGGACGATGTTCGCGTGGTGTTCGAGGGCGGAGATCAGGATCTCGTCGTCGGGGAAGAGGGGGAGGATATCGGCAACTAAGTTGATACTATCGGTGGCACCCGAGGTAAAAATGATTTCGTCGGGCGAGTTGGCGTTCAGGTGGGCGGCGACCGTTTCCCGGGCGGCCTCGTGGGCGGCGGTGGCGGCGCGGGCGAGGAAATGGGTGCCGCGGTGGATGTTCGAGTTCACTGCCTCATAATAATGCCGCGAGGCATTGAGCACGGCGCGGGGTTTCTGCGAGGTCGCCGCGTTGTCGAGATAGACAAGCGGGCGGCCGTTGACGGTTTCCCCGAGGATAGGGAAGTCGGATTTCAGGGTGGCGGGGAGCATGGGTGAGACCTAGGAAAGTTTCTCTACGGCGGCTTCGAGCGAGGGGAGATCCTCGACCGAGATCACAGTAGCCTCGGGAGTGATTTTCGCAACCAGTCCGGCGAGAACCTTTCCGGGGCCGATCTCGATGAAGAGCTTGTGGCCCTGGGCGGCGAGATATTGGATGGATTCGATCCAGCGCACGGAACCGGTGACCTGGGAGGTGAGGGTGGAGCGGATCTCGTCCTCGGAGGAAACAGGGCGGGCGGTGAAATTCGCCACCACGGGGATGGATGGCGTGGTAATGGCGGTTCCGGCAAGCTCGGCGGCGAGTTTTTCCTGGGCGGCGGCCATCAGCCGGGAGTGGTAGGCACCGGCGACGTTGAGCTTCCTCGCGCGGCGGATGCCGAAGTCCTTGGCCTGCGCCACGGCGGCATCGATATTCGCGCTGGCTCCGGACAGGACGATCTGGCCGGGGGAGTTAAGGTTCGCAACATCGACATCCGTGGCGGCGGCGAGCTCGCGGATTTTTCCTCCTCGCCGCCGATCAGGGCGGCCATGGCTCCGTCCGTGGCAAGGCAGGCTTCCTCCATGAAAGTGCCGCGCTGGGAGACGAGTTTGAGACCATCCAGGAAAGAGAATGTCCCGGCGGCGGCGTGGGCGGTGAACTCGCCGAGCGAGAGCCCGGCGGCGGCGGCGGGCTGGAAGTCCGGCAGCCGTTCTTTCAGAAGCGCGAGGCCGATCATACCGTGCAGATAAAGGGCGGGCTGGCAGCGTGAGGTGGCGGTAAGGCTTTCCTCCGGGCCGTCGGACATGACCGAAGTGAGGGAGTAGCCGAGCGCTTCATCGGCCTGACGGGCGAGTTCTCGGGCGGTCGCGGAGGACTCGATCCAATCGAGGGCCATGCCGATTTTCTGCGCGCCTTGTCCGGAGAAGAGGATAACGGGTTGTGTCATGGCCGTTTCTAAAGTCGGGGGCGCGAAACTTGAAACCCTAAACTTCAAACTCCAAAAATTGCTTCCTGAATGGCGGGGGCGGTGCATCTTAGCGGGGTGAGCGAGGCGATGATTGAGACTTTGGATCTGCACCGGAGCTACCGGATCGGGAAAAAATCCATCGAGGTGCTGCACGGGGTCAACCTGAGCATCGCCAAGGGCGAAAAGGTGTTTCTCTGCGGCCCGAGCGGCGCGGGGAAAACGACCTTGCTCTACACGCTGGCAGGTCTCGAAAGTCCGGAGCGGGGGAGTGTGCGCATCGCCGGGACGGATCTCTACTCGCTCGGGCGGAAGGCTCAGGCAAAGTTCCGCAACCAATCCATCGGCTACGTTTTTCAAAACTACCATCTTTTGCCTGAACTGACCGCCGTGGAGAACGTGGCAGTGCCGGGTGCGATCGCCGGGATCAACCGCACGGCGGAGGCGCTTTTGGCGCTAGGGAGGGTGGGTCTCAAGGATAGAGCGGATCACTTGCCCGCTGAATTATCCGGCGGTGAGCAGCAGAGGGTGGCCATCGCTAGGGCGATCGTGAACCAGCCGGCCGTGCTTTTTGCCGATGAACCGACCGGAAATCTCGACTCAATCACGAGTAAGGAAATTATGGAAATTCTAATGAAACTCGCTGACGAGCATGGAGTTACCTTGATTGTTGTGACACATGACCAGAAGCTGGCGAAGGTGGGTGATCGGACGCTGGTGATTCGAGATGGGGAGATTAGCGAGTGATTGGATCGGGTGTTAAATTCGGTGACCGGCGGCAGCCTTTTGAGTGCGGCGGTGATCGCCGCTTTGGTATTTTTATGCCGGACGAAGAGGGGAACTCACGAAATCTCGGATCGAAAGCCCCACGTTAAATCAAAAGCGGTGATGCTCACCGCAGTCAAAAGGCTCCGTCTACTCGAAGTATTTCTTCAACGCGCGCTGCTCGTCGGGGGCGAGAGAGTCGCGCCAGACGCGGTCGCCACCTTTGCCCTCGGCGGCGGAGCCTCCGGCAGAGGATTTGGAGGCGGATTCATCGACGCTGTGCTTGCCGTCCTGGAGCTGGAGGAGATCGCCGGGGATGGCACGGGAGAGATCCTCGGCGTTGAGTCCGGTGACTTCGCCGATTTCGAGGGAGTCTTTTCCGCCTCGAAGGACGTTGGGATCATGGCCGGGACCGCGGTTGACGCCGCCGGAGCCGGGGCCTTCGCCATCCTCACCTTCGCCTTCTCCCTCACCCTGGCCTTGGCCGTTTCCTTCGCCCTCTCCTTCGCCATCGCCCAGGAGCTGGTCCTCCCAATCGCCTTCGCCCTGACCTTGTCCGCCTTGGCAATCCTTGCATTTCTCAAGGGATTCCTTGAGTTTTTCTATACCCTCCTTGAGCTGCTGCATCTGCTCGGGCGTGAGTTTTCCGAGATCGTTGGGATCGAGTTTCGATAGCTGGTCGAGGAGTTCGGGGTTCGGCTTCATCGCGCCGTTCTGGATGCCTTGCAGTGCCTGTTCGAACTGCTCGGTGAGCTTCTGTTTCTGCTGAGCGTTGAGTTTATCGGTGTTTTCGGCGAGCGCTTGAAGGGCGTTTCCGGCCTCGGAAAGCTCGCGATCCAGCTTCTCGATGTTGGAATTGTGGGATTCCTCGAGGCTGTCGGTGGCTTCCAGCGAAGCGTGGCTGAACCATTCCTCTTCCTCCTGCGCGCGGAGCTGATCCAATCGCTTTTCCATCTCCTCGATGTATTCCTCATCGACCATCGCGTCCTCGGCAAGCTGTTCGAGCTGGGAGTCGATCTGAGACCAGGCTTGCGGCTGGTTGGACGGGGCGGGGGGTGCTGCTTGTTTGGCGCTGATCGGAACTAGCAGGCCGACGGCCAGCAGGGCGACCGCAGTAAGGGGCGGGGCGAGGGTTTTCGGAAGATGCCATTTCAGGCTTTCCGGGAGGGTTTGGGGAGGCTCCGGCCATGGGGAGACCCCGGCTCTAGCGGCGGAAAGCGCGGAATGGAGACCTGCGTCGGCCTCGATCCGAACCAAGGTTTGCTCGGGTTTCTCAAAACGCCGGGCGGCCAGCACGAGCGCGACCACAGCTGTGATCACCAGGGCTCCACCCAGCGAGATGCCGATTGCCCAGAGTGGAATCCCAGAAAACTCACGGCGCAGGATGAGTGTAGCCACGGCACCGAGCGTGGATACGATCAGCAAGGGTGCTGAGAGCGTATGCAAAAACCAACCGAAATTGATCCGGCGGGAAAGTGCGGTGGATTGATCCCGCCAGTATTTGCGATTTATGCCTTCGCTGGACATGGTCGGAGCATAATCCCATCTAGGGAAATGGAAACCACGAATCCGACGAATCCGACCAATGGGAATTGGGGGGCAGTAGCATGGCCTCACGCTGAGCCGCCATCTCTGGATCTACGGTCGGACAATCCAGGATACCCTCCTTCAGTAGAACCATCATCCGACTTTGGATTACAAACATTGTAACAAGTTGTAATCCTCCCGGTGTCTAGGGGCTGTCAGGAAAGCTCACGGAGCCAAAAAACGAGTCGGTGGAGGGTTTCCAGTGGCTCTCCGATCTGTCTCCATGGGAAGCGTGCGATCATCGCGTCCTGTCGGCAGTAGCCGCGCTTTTTCCAGAAGATGTCGTGTGGTCGGTATTGGGCGGGTTTTAGCGGATGATCTTCAGCGCGGATCACGGAGAAGAATCCGGCACTGCGGAAACCGACATTCATGGCGTGCTTTTCGCGTTCGTCGAAAAATCGGTGTCCGAGCCCTTGTCCGCGGAATTCCGGAAGCAGCACGGATTCGCCGAAATAGAAAATGTTCCGGGCGTCGAATCCGGCAGCTTCGACGGGTTTGCGGAATTCGGAGTCGGCTTCGGCGAGCGGAATTCCGGTGGAGGCTCCGACGATTTCCGCGCCATGGTTCGCGATTACGATCAGGCTGTTTTCCGAGGAAACATATTCCTCCAGATAATCCATTTCGTAATCCAGCGAGCCATCGTAGAGATACGGAAATTCCCGGAAAACCGCGATGCGCAGGCGCGCGATCTCGTTCAGGAATGGCCGCGCCGCTTTGCCCGTGTGGGTTGTGATCCGGATGTCATCCATGTCCGCGCGTAAAATGCCTGATGTTCCCGCTTTGCAAAAGCCGTTTTGAGGCGAATATGTGCCCGATGATGATTCCGCCGTTGCTCAAGCTGTTCGTTTTCCTCGCCCTCGCCCTGCCTCATTCGGCTTTCGCCCAGGAAAAGCCCGCCGATGAGGTGAAAAAAGCCGCGCCAACGGAAGAAGCGGCCAAGAAACCGGAACCGGTTTCGATTCAATCCAAGGTTACCATCGACGGGCAGGTCATCCCCTACACCGCCACGACCGGAAAGCTGATCCTGCGCGACGAGAAAGGAAAGGCTAAGGCGTCCGTTTTCCACATCACCTACACACGCGACGGCATCAAGGACACCAAAGACAGGCCGGTGATGTTCGCGTTCAATGGTGGGCCGGGTTCTTCCTCTGTTTGGCTGCACCTCGGGATCTTGGGGCCGAAGCGGATTGATTTCCCCGGCGACGGCACACAGCCGCTTGAGCCCCCTGCCCGGCTGATCGACAACGACATGAGCCTGCTGGATGTCTGCGACTTGGTTTTCATCGATCCCGTATCCACCGGCTACAGCCGCGCGGAAAAGGACGGCAACCCCAAGGATTTCCATGGCCTGCAGCAGGACATCGATTCGGTGGGAGACTTCATTCGCATCTGGATCACGGAGAATAAGCGTTGGGCGTCGCCGAAATATCTCTGCGGTGAATCCTACGGTGGAGTCCGCGCGGCGGGTTTGGCACATTACTTGCAGGAGCGTTACGGCATGAGCTTGAACGGCGTGGTGTTGCTCTCCTCGCTGCTAGATTACCGCACCCTCATCGGCTCCCAGGGCAGTCATCTCAATTACCAGGTTTTCCTGCCGACCTTCGCCACCACGGCGCATTTCCATAAGAAAATCGAGGGCGACCGCGAGGCGATCCTGCGCGAGGCGCGTGAGTTTGCGTTCGGAGATTACGGGGTGGCCTTGATGAAGGGCAACGAAATTCCGGAGGAGGAAAAGGGAGCGGTCGCTGCAAAGCTTTCCAAACTCACAGGCATCCCGGCGGAGACGTGGATCAGGAATAGCCTGCGGCTGGACGCGTTCGAGTTTCGCAAGGAACTGCTTCGTGAGGAGGGCAAAGTGATCGGGCGTTTCGATGCGCGGGTCGCGTGGCCAACGACGAACCCGAACTCGACCTCGGCGGAATACGACCCGTCGTATTCGTTGGCCATCGGCGCGTTCTCGACGGCGATGCTTTCTTATCTTGGAAATGATCTCGGCTGGAAGGAAGACCAGCCGTATGAAGTGCTGACCGGAAAAGTGCATCCGTGGACTTATGGCTCGGACAACCGTATCGTGAACCTCACGAGCCGGCTCACCACCGCCATGCGCGATAACCCGAAGCTGCGGGTTCTGGTGATGGGGGCGCACGCGGATCTGGCGACGCCGCCGGAAGGAGTCCCCTACTCTCTCCGGCAAGAAGTCAATCTACCCGAGGATCTGCGTGGGCAATTCACGTTTACCTACTACGACGCCGGGCACATGTTCTACATCAACCCGCCGGATCTCGTGAAAAGTCGTGCGGATCTGATGGAGTTTTTGAAGCGGTAAATACGCGGCAGCGCAGGGAGGGGCGAATCCGAAAGCCCCCCATCCCATGATGTAACAATGGAAAGAGCGGACGCACACGAAAGCTTCTTCCATGGTCATCGGCGGATTCCGATCCGCCGCTCCATAGCGCGCGGCGGCATCACTTCTCCAGCGGATGTTCTTTCAGGAGCTCCTCCATTTGATAGAATCCGGTTTGATCCTTGGTGGCCTCGCGGACTTTCGCAACCTCATCCGGCGTGATGGCAGACGCCTTGTTGTCGAACGAATTGCGGGTGAAGGTGAGGACATCCGCGACTTCCTTGTCGCTGAGCATTCCGAAGGGTGTCATCGGCACCTGTCCGTCGTATTTCTTCCCGTGGAGTTCGAAGGGACCCATCACCCCGTGAAGGGTCAGCTTGATCAGCCTTTCGGAGCTGCCGTGGACGTAAATGCTGTCATTAAGGGGCGGGAAAGCGGGATCGAGACCCTTACCGTCCTTCTGGTGGCAGGTGGCACAATGGCCGTCGCGGAAATAGACTTCGTGGCCGGCTTTGAAAGACTCTTTTTCTGCATCTGTCAGGTGTTCCGGGATGGTCGGCATGGGGTTCTCCACTTCCTCTTTCTGCGCCTTGCCTTGCAGCCTTGCGGCGGCGGCCTCGGTGGCGGCTTTACTCCATCCGTCCAGGCCTTTGCCCTGCGCGATGGTGACGACCTCAAGCGCCTCGCGCTTGTCGTACCAAGTTGCGGCGATCACCGATTCCAGTCGCACGCGCCCGTGATCGTCGGCGGCCGCTTTTTTCAGCAGGTCGAGGGAGTCGGTGAAACGGTCGAAGTTGTAGCGCAGGACGCGCACGGCGGCAGAGCGGACGCGGAAATCGTCGTGGGCGATGAGTTTACGGAGTAGATCGGTGTCCACCGCGTTCATACCCCAGGTGACCCACAGCGCCTCAAGCTGTTGGTGGGCGTGGTTGGGATCTTTCGCGTCGAGCGCGGCGACCCATTTCTGCACGGCGGGAATGACCTCAGCGACAGGATGCTCGCGAAGCTCGCGGCGGCTGCGGTAACGGCTGCGGGATTCGTGCAGCTTGAGGTTTTCCAGGAGCGTCGCGATGGGTGCGCCATCCACGGCGGCCGGCTTCACCAGCGGGCGGGATGGATAGGTGATGCGGTAGATCCGTCCGTGGACGTGGTCGCGCAGCGGGTCGCGGGCGTTGTGCTGCATGTGGCCGATGAGGACATTGTGCCAGTCGATCATATATAGCGCTCCGTCCGGGCCGAACTCGAGATCGGCGGGGCGAAAATTCCCGTCCGAGGATTTCATGAGCTCGTGGCGGTAAGCCAACCTTGTAGCCGGTGCCGTCGTCCGCGAGAGAGTGCTGCTTGATGCCGAGGAAACCGATGGCGTTACCGATCAGCACGTCGCCCTGCACCTCGTCGGGGAAATGGCGGGAGGAAACGAATTCAAGGCCGGAGGTGGGCCTAACAGCCTGGCCGCCCGGAACGAGGTTCGCGGTGCCGGGAGCCTTGGCTCCGTAGATGGTTGGGTTAAGTGAAACGGGAAGAGCCCAGTTCCATGACGGACCGGAGGTGTGAATCAGGAAATCCTGACCCCAATCGTCGAAGGCGTAGCCCCATGGGTTCGGGATGCCCATCTGGATCGTGCGCTCCAGCTTGGTTTTCTGCGGGCAGAAACGGTAGAAGCCGCCGTCCACGCCGCGCACTGGGCCATAGGGGGTCTCCACATTCGAGTGTAGGAAAACGCCCTCGCACATCATGAACGCGCCGGATGGATCGGCAGTGAAGGCACTGATCGCGTGGTGGGTGTCATGGGAATCGAAACCGGTCATCACCACCTCGCGGACGTCCGCCTTGTCGTCGCCGTCGGTGTCAGCGAGAAAAAGCAGGTGCGGCTCCTGGGAGACATACACGCCGCCGGGCGCGAACTCGAAGCCGATGGGCAGGTGGAGCTTGTCCGCGAACACGGTTTCCTTGTCGGCTCTTCCGTCGCCGTTGGTGTCCTCATAGATGATCAGCTTGTCGTCGGGCTTCGGATCGCCGGGGCGGTAATGCGGGTAGGTTGGCATCGTCGCGACCCAGAGGCGGCCCTTGTTGTCGAAGGAGATCTGCATCGGATTGGCGAGGTTCGGGAATTCCTTTTCGGAGGCGAACAGCTTCGCCTCATATCCCTCGGGGGTGGTGATCGTCTTTTCGGCTTCATCGCCATATTTGTATTCTGCGGTGCCGTTTTTGCCGCCGGGTTGATAGTTTGTCTCCACCGGTGGGAGCGCGTGGGTCGCCTTGTCGGCGGCGGCGAGATCGAAGGGCTTGCCGTTCACCAGAGCCCAGATCGCCTGGTCGCGCAGTTCGGTCATTTCGCGGATCTTCTTTGTCTCGTCGGGGTAGTTTTTCGGGCCGAAGGGATTGAAGCGGCGGCCATCGACGTGGACGCCGTTGAGCATGCGGAAATCATTGAACCAGAACCACTCTTTGTCCGCGATGGCGGCGAGGATATCCTTTGGGGATGCTTTCGTTTTCACCGAGGATTTTCCGTAGATTCCTTCCACTAGCATTTCGGAAAGCAGGCGGTATCCGTCGTCGCTCGGCAAGAAACCGTTGCGGGTGAAGGGCTTTTCGAGGGTCGGATAAAGATCGTGGGTCTTTTTGTAAACGTCCACAAACTCGACGCCCGTCGCCACCGCCACCTCGGCCATCGCCTGGGTGTAGAGCGCGAGGTTCGCGTTCTCGGCAAGGCCGTCGGGGAGATCACGCGATTTGGAAAGGTTCTCATAGGCGATGGGGGAAACCAGCACCAGCCTAGGTGCGGCCTTGCCGTTGTATTGCTGCGAAAGCGTGTGTTTCACCCACGCGTCCAGCTCGCCCTTGAAGTTCGCAAGCCCGCCCGGTCCGTCAAAGGATTCGTTGTAGCCGAAGAACGCGATCAACGTGTCGGGCTTGAGATCCGCGAGCCACTGGTCGGGTGTCGGGTGATGACCCTGACCCGCATGAACCATGTGCTGCGGATGGAACTTCTCTGCGCCGGGGAACGCCCACTGCGATTTGCGCGAGGGATGTGGGCGGAAGCCCGGCGTGTCGCCGGGGCGGCAGGTGTTTCTCAGGTAAATGTTCTTTTCCGGATGCGACATCTGGAGGCGCGCCTCCAAGTAAGGATGGTCCGCCATCCGCTCGCCGAGGCCGTTTCCGATCAGGACGATGCGCTCACCTTGCGCGGGGGCTTTCGGCTCGGCCGATGCGATGGATAGCGGCACGAGCGCAAGGGTAGGGATAATTAAGCGAAGAATCATAAGTTTTGTAGATGTTTGTTTGTTACGGTTCGTGTGGGGCGAGTCGATCAGAAAAATTTCGGAAATTGCGTATTTCCTTCGTGATGGCTCCAAGTGTATGGGAGAGGGCATGAATTTCGAAGTTCCCACTCTCCTTGCCACGGCACTCGCGTTGGTCGGTTGCGGCGCTTCCCACCCCCGCGACTCGATGGCGATAGGAGACTCGTCCCGCATCCAGGTGCAGTCGCCCGGTCGGCAGGCTCCCGTCCCCTCCCCCAGCCCGCCGCGCCTGCCGATGTCCACCGTTTTCAAGGGCGAGACGAAATTCCACGCCATCGTCGCGAAGGCCGAGCGGGAAAACTGGCGCAAGCTGCCCATCGGCGAGCGTACGGTGAGGATCGCCCGGGAAATGGTCGGCGCTCCCTACGTGAACTACACGCTGGAGGTGGACGACAAGATCGAGTCCCCGGTGGTGAATTTCGGCGGTATGGATTGCTGGACGTATTACGAGAACGCCCTCGCCATTTCCCGCATGATCGCTTTCAAGCCCGGCCCCTACAAGCCGCAGGACATGCTCCAGATGATCGAGATCGAGCGTTACCGCGACGGCAAATGCACCGGCAGCTACCTCTCGCGGATGCATCACCTCGAGGAGGTCTTCCACGACAACCAGCGCCGCGGCTACGCCCTCAACATCACCCCGCGCATCCCCGGAGCCGTCCGCCTCAAACGCGAGATCCGGGAGATGACGGTGCAGTGGAAAAACTACCGCTACCTGAAAAGCACCCCCGCCCTCATCGAGCCGATGGGACGCATTGAGGCGCAGGTCTCCAAGCTCCCCGTTTATCACATCCCCAAGGACAAGGTCCGCGCCGCCGAGAACTACCTCCAGAACGGCGATGTTGTCGCCATCACCACGAACTGGAAATACGGCTACACCTCCCACGTCGGCCTCATCGTCCGGCTCAAGGGACGTGCCTATTTCACCCACGCCACCTCGGATCGCAGTAAGGGCCGCATGACCATCATCGACCGCCCTATCACCGATTACGTCAACGGCAACCCCAAGCACGCCGGCATCGTAGTCTGCCGCCCCTTCGACATCCCGCCCTCCCCGCTCTGGCAACGAAGCGTCGCGAGGCAGTGAATGGATCGCCTCCCCTCCCCGTCTCACCCGCGCGGTGGAAATTTCCCCGCAACATGCGCCGAGCCCCGGGGTTGCATCCAAGCATGTTTCTCACCGGAAACCCACCTTTCGCCCATCCGATGGAGGAAACCCAAGCCACGACAATGGATGACGCCGAGGCGGACATCGACCACGCCCTGATGGCCCGAATCGCGGAAGGCGATCACCAGTCCTTCCGGGATCTCGTCGAGCGCCACCAGAACGCCGTCGTCGGCACCGTCACCAAGATGCTCGGGAACACCTCCGACTCCGAGGATATCGCCCAGATGGTTTTCATCCGCGTCTGGAAGCACGCCAAGCGCTACAAGCCGGACAACAAGTTCACCACCTACCTCTACACCATCGTCCGGAACCTCGTTTACAACGAGTCCCGCCGCCGCTCCCGCAAGCGCACCGTCTCCACCGACCAGCGCGAGGACGAGATCCACCTCCAGCACCCCGACGACCCCGCCCAACAGCCCGACTCCACCCTACTCGACACCGAACTCCGCGCCGTCATCGACGCCGCTATCGAGTCCCTCCCAGAGAACCAGCGCCTCGCCGTCGTCCTCCGCCGCTACGAGAATCTCCCCTACGAGGAGATCGCCGAAGTCCTCTCCACCTCCGTCCCCTCCGTGAAAAGTTTGTTGTTCCGCGCGCGGACCACGCTCAGGGAATCGCTTTCGAAATATCTGGATGCTTAAGCATTGAGCGGCGGATAGAAAATCCTTCCCAACCCTGAGGTTACAGTGGAAAGCGCGCGGAGACACCCACTATCCGCTCCGCATTGTCATCGGCGGATTCCGATTTGCACCCACTTCCGCAACGGGCCGGAATATGCGGATCTCTGCTCCGATGTCTGGCTGTTCCCAGAGTAGGCGAAGGAGCACGGATGCGGGAGCTCCCCCCATCACCCTTGAGCTACGCGCAAACCGGACACTGGTTGATCGTGCGGAAGAAGTCGTTGCCCTTGTTGTCCACGAGGATGAACGCGGGAAAATTCTCCACGGTGATTTTCCAGACCGCTTCCATGCCCAGCTCCGGAAAATCGACGACTTCCTGGGAGCGGATGTGTTCCTGTGCGAGCAAGGCCGCGGGGCCGCCTGCGGAGCCGAGGTAGAAGCCTCTGTGTTTCTTGCAGGCGTCGGTCACCTGCTGGGAGCGGTTACCTTTCGCGAGCATGACCATGGACGCGCCGTGGGATTGGAAGAGATCGACGTAGCCATCCATGCGCCCAGCGGTGGTGGGACCGAAGGAACCGGAGGGCATCCCCGCCGGAGTCTTCGCGGGGCCAGCGTAATAGACGGGATATTTCTTGAAGTAGTCGGGCAGGTCGCCGGTTTCATCGAGGATCTCCTTGAGCTTCGCGTGGGCGGAATCGCGGGCGACGATGATCGTGCCGCTGAGCGAGAGGGCGGTGGTTACGGGATATTTGGAAAGCGTTTCGAGCGTCTTCTCCATGCCGAGATCGAGGTCGATGGCGACGCCCTTGAATTTCCAGTCGCGGTATTTCTCCGGGATGAAACGGCCGGGATTTTTCTCCAGCTTCTCTAAGAAAATTCCTTTCCGCGTGATCTTCGCCTTCGCCTGCCGGTCGGCGGAGCAGGAGACACCGATGCCGACCGGGCACGACGCGCCGTGGCGCGGCAGGCGGATTACCCGGACATCGAGCGCGAAATATTTCCCGCCGAACTGCGCGCCGATCCCGATCTCGCGCGCCAGCCCTAACAGCTCCTTCTCCAGCTCCAGGTCGCGGAAGGCGCGGCCGTGCTCGTTGCCGGAGGTCGGCAGCGAGTCGTAGTAGCGGGTGGTCGCCATCTTCACGGTCTTGAGGTTATTCTCCGCCGAGGTGCCTCCTATCACGAACGCAAGGTGGTACGGCGGGCAGGCGGCGGTGCCGAGCGACTCCATTTTCTCGACGCAGAATTCCTTGAGCCGCTTGGGATTGAGCAGTGCCTTGGTTTCCTGATAGAGGAAGGTCTTGTTCGCAGAGCCGCCGCCCTTGCTGACGAAGAGGAATTTGTATTCATCGCCCTGCGTGGCATAGAGGTCAATCTGCGCGGGGAGGTTCGTCTTCGTGTTCACCTCCTCATACATCGTCAGCGGCGCGGTCTGCGAGTAGCGGAGATTTTCCCTAGTGTAGGTGTGGTGGATGCCTTTGGAAATGGATTCGGCGTCGTCACCCTCCGTCCAGACATACTGGCCCTTTTTCCCGATGATCGTGGCGGTGCCGGTGTCCTGGCAGGATGGTAAAATGCCGTGCGCGGCGATCTCCGCATTTTTCAGCAACATGAGCGCGACCATGCGGTCGTTTTGCGAGGCCTCGGGGTCGTCGAGGATCGCGGCGACCTGCGCGAGGTGGCTGGCGCGGAGGGTGAAATTGATCGCACGGATCGCCTCGGCGGAGAGAAAAGTGAGCGCCTCGGGATCGACTTTTAGAATCTCCTTTCCGCCGAAATCGACGACCTCCACCCCGCCCTCGCGGATGCAGTCGTATTCTGTCTCATCCGCACCCAAGGGGAACGGATCCTGGTAGTGAAATTCCTTTTCGCTCATTGCGTCGATAGGCTAACAGACAGCCCCGGCGATTGAAATACGGATTTAAATCATCTCGCGCCGAGAGTGTCGAGTTCGCGGTCTGCGCGGTTGCGCAGGCGCTCAACATCCCGGAGGTGGCGGCGCGTGCGCTCAATATCGCGGGGTTTTCCCTGGGCACGGCGCGGGGTGGGCATCATCGCGCGGCGTTGCTCGGCAAGTTCGGTCTGGCGCAGGACTGTCTTGGCTTTCGCGTCTGCGACACTGTCGAACTCCGTTTTCAAAAGATCCATGACCGCCTTACTGGCCATTATGTAAGTCCGCGTCCGGTCGGCGCGCGCCATCGTTACGCCCACCACGCGCCCCTCGAGATCCACGACCGGCCCGCCGATCTGGTTGGATTTGATTTTCATATCCGACTGCACTACGCGGGAAAAGCCGTCGCGGATGCGGTTCGGCTCACCGCCCATGCGTTCCATCGCGTTGAGACGGCCGCCGGCGAACTGCCCTAACACAGGGCGATTGGAAAGGCGGACTTCGACACTGCGTTCCTTTCCGGCGGTCTCGATGCGCAGGGTCACCTTGTCGCCGGGACTCTTTACGCTGAGCGCGTTTTTCAGTTCCTGAAGGCCGGAAATGACGCGTTCGTCCACGCTGAGGATGACATCGCCGGAGCGCAGGCCCGCCTCCGCCGCGCCGAATTCCGGCTGCACATTGGCGATCCTGACGCCCTCGCCGCTGTATTGGAAATCTGCCATGATACCAAGTTGGGCCTTGTCGGTCTCGCGGAGATTCCTTTCGAGCACACCCACCACGCCGAACGCGCCAGGCTTGCTGTCCGGACGGGCGGCCGCGAGGAAACGCCCCAGCGGGAGGTCCGCCTTGTGGAATCTCGCCGGGACGAAATCTTCCGAAGCGGCGGCTTCCGGCGTGACAGAAAGCAGAGCCAGATCCTCGTCGGTGAAAACGCCCGTGACCTCCGCCTTTGCTCCCTCGCCAAGATCGCCCTTTATGACGAGCCCGTCGGCGTGCCCCTCGATCTCGCTCCACTTTGTGAGGACATTGGTGCCATCACCGACCACCGTCCCGTAAGCCAGCACGCGGTTCTCGCCCTTCACTCGCGCCCAGACCCTGACGGTGGATTTCGCGGCGTCCGCGAGGATGGGTTCGAGCGCTTTGTTGAAAGCGAGGGACTGCGCGTCCACAACACGCCGCTCATCGGGCCGCATCAGGGGCACCTCCTCTCGTGCGCGGCGGGCGGATACGCGTTCCTCATCCTCAACGGGAACCGTCTTCAACGCTCCATCCCCGGCGGAACCCTCGACCCCGAAAAAAGCCTCGCCCAACGGAGGAGCCACGCGCTCGCGCTGGGCGGCAGCGTATGGGCTAGCACAAAACATCAAGGCGTTGATCAAAAAACATCCGCAGCGTTTCATCGTGACCTGTAAAGTTCCTCTCGTTTCACCAGCTCCACCTCGATTTCGATCGGCTTCTCGTCCCGGACGATGCCGAGTTTCACCACATCCCCGACCATGCGTTTCACCAAAACCTGCTGGAGCTCCGAACCCTCGCGGACACGGTCGCCGTCCACCGAGCGGATCAGATCCCCCACCCTCACACCGGCCGCGGCAGCGGGAGAATTCGGCTCCACCTTGAAAACGGGCACACCCGTCGCGCCTCGATCCATGCCCATGCCTATCCCCAACACCGGAGTTTCCGGGTTAGCCATGGGGTTCATCTGGAGGACGCCCCATGTCTCGCCGGCCAGCAGCCTGTCCCAGTCCTCACGGAAACCGTCAACGCCCGCGTGGTTGTTGTTTTTCCATGACTCACCAATCGAGGAATTGATCCCGACGAGCTTACCGTCGAGATCAAATAGCGGCCCGCCGGAATCGCCGCCGATCAGGGTGCAGTCGGTGGTGAAATAATTCCCTGGCCCGTCGGACATGAGCCGTCCGAACCTGATGGGAGGGGTTCTTGCGGGATCGAATCCCGCCGAATGCCCGAGCGCGATGACCCAATCGCCCGCCTCCAGCGGCCTGGACTCTCCGATCTCGACGAACGGCCACGGCCCGGCGTTCTCCATTTTCACCATGCCGATGTCCTTGGAAAAATTCGCGCCCAGTACTTTGCCGAGCCATTTCTTGCCATCGGCGAAATAGACATCAACCTCCTTCATGCCCTGCACCACGTGAGCGGCGGTGAGGATCAGGCCGTCCTCGGATACAATCACGCCGGAACCGGATGAACCCGTCCTCTCGGAAACAAGCGAAACGGTGGCCGGCAGGGATTTCGCCGCGACACGCTCCACCTTTTCCTGAAGGCGCAGCAGGTCGGCTACGGTCTCCACGGGTTCGTAGGCGAGGCACATGCCCACCGAAGAGAGGATGGCCAATGCGATAGGGAAAATTCTCATCACTCCTGACAATCGACACCACGGTAGCCGTTCGTCTAGCGATTTGTGGGAAGCTGCACGGGGAAAGTTTGCGGTTTCAAGTTCGGCGTTTCACCGTATCTTCCCGCCGCACCGGAAAATGGCGAAACGGAAACAACAGAGTAACAAACCCCGCGAGGCGCGTGCGTCCGGCGGATCGCCGAACCCAATCCTCTTGCTTTTTTTCTGGCCTTTTTACCTGCTGTTTTGGCTCACCGGCGGGCTGTGCGGCGGGAAACGCTTTTTCGTGCGTTTCGTCGGGGTGCCCGCCGTGGCCGCGCTGCTGCTGTTCGCCGCTTTCGCCGTCATCTACGGTATCCGGGCTTCCCGCTACGACCTGAACCGCATCAATAAGATGCCAGAGCGCACCATCATTCTCGACCGCCAAGCTGTCGAGATCGGGCGCATCCATGGAGAGAAACGCTCCATCGTCCCTCTCAAAGACGTCTCCGAGGATTTCCGCAAAGCCATCCTCGCCCGCGAGGACGAGCGCTTCTACTCCCACGGTGCCATCGACATCATCGGCATCGCACGGGCATTCCTGAAAAACTTGGAAGGGAAACGCGAGGGAGCTTCCACGATCACTCAGCAGCTCGCCTCCGATGTGTTCCAGCTCAAGTTCGGCGAAAAGCGCGGCGACCTCCCGCGCCAGCTCGACCGCAAGTGTCTGGAGATCGCCATCGCCTTCCGCATAGAATCCGCCCTTTCCAAAGACCGCATCCTTGAGGCCTACATCAACCAGATCAACTGGGGCCGCCAGATCAAGGGCGTCGGCGAAGCGTCCCGCATCTATTTTGAAAAACATCCCTCAGAACTAACCCTTTCCGAATCCGCCCTGCTGGCGGGAATCGTCCGCGGCCCGGACGCCTTTAACCCCTTCCGCTCCATGGAGGCCGCCGAGCGCGAGCGCAACACCACCCTCGCCCGTATGGTCACGGCGAAAAAAATTTCCCAAACCGAAGCCGATACCGCAAAATTGGAAGCCATCAACGTCCGCCCCGTATGGCGGCGCTACGCGGAATACTCCTACGCCATGGACGCGATCCGGCGCGACCTTGAGATCATCCTCGAAAAGGAAAATATCGAGCTTGGTGGCCTCACCATCATCACCACCATCGACCAGCGCCTGCAGACCGTCGCTGAGGAGGCTCTGGATAAAAAACTCCGCGAGACGGAGCGCCTTTCCGGATACCCGCATCAGACCCGCGCCGCCTGGCAGAACCTTCCCGAGGACGGGCGCGGCGAGCCGAAATACATCCAGGGCGCGGCGGTGCTCATCGACAACCGCACGGGAGCCGTGCTCGCCCTCGTCGGTGGCCGCGACGCGAACGAATCGAAATTCAACCGCGCGATCCAGGCGCGCCGCCAGATTGGCTCGATCTTCAAGCCCTTCGTCTATCTCGCCGCCTTCGATAAAGGGCTGCGCCCCTCCACCCAGATTTCCGACAGCCCCATCCAGCGCAACGAGATCAAGGGCGCGCCCACATGGCGGCCGAACAATTCCGACGGGAAATTCGGCGGGATGCACCCGGTTTCCTATGGCCTGATCCGATCTCGTAACACCATGTCCGTCCGCGTGGGGAACTACGCGGGTGTTTCCAAGGTGAAAGAGGTCTCGCGCATGGCGGGCTTCGGCATGGCGATGCCGGAAACGCCCTCCTCCTTCCTCGGTTCTTGGGAAGCTAGCCCGTGGGAGGTCGCCACCGCCTACACCATTTTCCCCAACGACGGCACCCGCTACCGCCCCTTCCTCGTCTCCGAGATCCGGGACAAGGCGGGAAATATTTTGTATTCCACCCCCGCCCTGCCCTACCAGGCCGCGAACGAAGGCTCCGCGTGGTCGGTTTCCAAGATCCTACAGGAGGTCGCCAGCTCCGGCACCGCCGCCTCGGTAAAACGCCTCGGTTTCACGAAACCCGCCGCCGGGAAAACCGGCACGACCAACGACTTCAAGGACGCTTGGTTCGCCGGTTACTCCTCCTCCCTCACCTGCGCCGTCTGGGTCGGCTTCGACCAGCCGAAGAAAACAATCCAAGGCGGATACGGCTCCACCCTCGCCCTGCCTATCTGGGTGGATGTCATGAAAACCGCCGACCGCCTCGGCTACAAGGCCGGCGATCTGCACTCGAACATCAACCTGAAATCCTACGAACTCTGCCGCCTTTCCGGGAAACTCGCCACCGCAGGCTGCCGTCACGCGGGCACCGCCTACAGCGATCAGGTGCCCGCCGACACAGCACCCTCCCCCGGTGATCTCTGCCCCATCCATCCCGCCCGCGCCATGCCTGTTTCCGAAAACGATCACGCTCCGCCTCCGCCGCGCGCGGGCGCCGTGCTGGAAGAACGCCCTCCCCTCCGCGCCCAGCCCGTCGAGGAACCACCACTCCGTGCCCGACCCGTCGAGAAACCGCCCCTCCGCGCCCAACCGGTGGATTGACCTCGCACACTTTTCAGACAAGAACCGCCGCCCACGGCATTTCCCAACCAACCACCATGAAACTCGGCAAGTCCAATATCCCATATCCAACATCCAATGTCTCTTCCGGAGGCTTCACCCTCCTAGAAATCGTCATCGTCCTCGGCATCATCGCAGTGATCCTCGGCGGTTCCATCGCGGTCGTCGGGAAACTCGGTGATGGAGCGAAAATCCAGCGTGTCACCTCGGATTTCAATACCATCTCCTCGGCCGTGAATACCTACAAACTCAACGCGGGTAGCGCTCCCACCACCGCCCAGGGGCTCCAAGCACTGGTTTCCAAACCCTCCTCAACCCCTATCCCGAAACGCTGGACGCAGCTCGCCACCGAGATCCCCCTTGACCCTTGGCAAAACCCCTACCAATACCGCAACCCCGGCAAACAGGACGCATCCACCTTCGAGATCTACTCGAAGGGCCCCGACGGCCAAGACGGCACTGAAGATGATCTTTCCTCACAGGACTAAGCGCCCGTGGCTGGGACTTGCAGTCCCAGTCCGTCGGGGGGATTTTCAGTCCCCCCTCCCCAAGGGCGGCTTCACACTGCTCGAAATCGTCATCGTGCTGATGGTTTTCGCGCTGATCCTCGGCGGTGCCATCACCACCGTCGTCCTATCCTCCTCCGAACGCACACTCACCAACGCCTCCAGCGAGATCGAGCTTCTCGCGAAAAAAGCCCGCACCGCCTCCATCCTCCACCAGAAGCCCTACGCCATCGAGTTCCACGAAAACTCCCTACGCCTCCTCCCCTTCGTGGAAGCCTCGGAAAACGAGCGGACGACAGCCCTTGGCAACGAGATCGGCGGCACGGCGGTCGAAAGCAAATCCGGCCCGACCCTGCGCGAGGAAATCTCCATCGACCCCGACATCACCCTCGGAGTGCGCCGCTGGAATACCTCGAATTTTTTAGCCCCTTCCAAAAATCTCGTCCCCGTCTGGCGCTTCGATCCCAACGGCCTTTCCGAACCCATCACTGTCCGCATGACCATCGGCGAAAGCTACGCCCAAGACACCTACCACCCTCTCACCGCCGCCATCGCCGACTCCGAGTTGGAGGCGAAGTAGAGCCTAAAAGACATTGGATATTGGAAATTTGATATTGGGTAACTCGCAATTCCACTTCCGGCATCTTCCTTGAAATTTGAAATTTGAAAGTTGAGTTTTCCAAACGCCGAATAAAGAAGGGCTTCCTCCTGCTGGAGGTGGTTCTCGCGCTGGCGGTGTTCGCCATCGCCTGCACCGGCCTCACCGTAGCCTTCCACCGCATGGCCGGGGCGGCGAGCTTAGCCCAGAGCGAGTTGCGTATCACCCGCATCCTCGATTCCGCGCTCACCGAGCAGTCCAGCATGCCGATGCTTGAGGAAGGCGTAACCCAGATCCCGATCGAAGACTCCGACATCGAACTCGATGTGGAGATCCTGCCCATCGAAGACCTCGAAAACCAGGACGGGGAGCTCCTCCAGCAGATGTTCCACATCCGGATCACCGCAAACTGGTATCGAGAACGGCGCGTGGCAAGAACCGCTCCGCCGAGACTTGGCGCTACAACCCCATGTATCAGCCATGAGAGGTTTCAATAGGAGCGGGAGAGAGGGTGAGAGTGAGATGGGGGGTGCTCTCTCATTTCACCCCCTCACCCACTCACCCCATCCCCCCCTCTACTCGGATCGCGGCTTCACCCTGCTAGAGCTCGTCATCGCGCTGCTCCTTGTCGCCCTGCTTTCAGGCATGATTTTCACCACCTCCCACTCCTCGCTGCTCCTCGGCAATACGGTGGTGAAAACTCAGAACGAGGAAATGCTAAACCAAGCCTTCTTCGATTTCATGGAAAACAGCTTGTCGTCACTGCCCGGAAACACCCGGATGGAACTGACGGTCTCCGACTCCGGCTCGCATTACCTTTCCGATCTCACCCTCCAGAACGTGCCGATTTCCTTCACATGGGGCGGCCAGGAACGCACCGCGAAAGCGATCCGGCTCTCCACCGTGAAGCGCCGCTCCGGCTTCCTTGATATCGTCATGAGCTATTACGAGAACGAGATCATCGAGCCGGACTCCACCGGCGCGGGCACCTCCTTCGCCTCCACCGCCACCCCCGAGCTGCCTTTCGCGGAGATCGTCCTACTCACCGATGTCGCCTACTTCGAGTGGCGACTGCTCGATGGCCGCACCATGGAATACCAATACGACTGGGATCTGCCCGGCCGCCTGCCCCTGCAGATGGAGCTGATCTGCGCGTTCGGTGCGGAGGGCCGGGAAAACCGGCAGGTATTCTGGATCCCGCCGCGCCAGAACCCGGAGGTTTTCATGCGCCAGATGCAACAAAGCGGCGGTCAAGGAGGCGGCGGACAGCCCGAAAATCCCGCAATCCCCGGAGACCCCAACACCCCGCCGGGCATTTCCATCGAACCCGGCGCATTGCCGCCCATCCCCGGAAACCGATGACAACCACAGCTTATAAACAGCAACACAACAGCGGCTTCGCCCTCGTCGCCGTACTTTGGCTCATCGCCATCCTCTCCCTAGCCGCCATCACCACCCTGCGCGTGATCTCCTTCGACATGCAGCTCGCCACCGCGAAAGTCCACGGCTCCCGCGCTTTCCACCTCGCGAAAATGGGCATCGCCATCGGTTCCAATCCCGCCGTCGAGCGCAACGATCCCCTCCTCCACCGCTTCGACGAGGCGAACAACGAGGAAGTCCATGTGGCGCTCACCTCCGAGGGCGCCCGCTTCAACATCAACAGCCTCATCCTTTCCGAGGATAAAACCCTGATCCGCTCCATCTTCATCCGCTGGGGCCTCGACCTCTACTCCGCCCAAGACCTCACCGACGCCTTCACCGATTGGGTCGATGCCGACGACGAGGTCGCCCTCAACGGCGCGGAATTCGCCGAATACGAAAAAATGGGCCGTATCAACCAGCCCTTCAACCGCCCTTTTTACGACATCGAGGAAATGGCCCTCGTCCGCGGTATGGATGAGGTCGAGCGCCTCCGCCCGGATTGGCGCAACTGGTTCACCGTCTGGTCCAGCGGCACGCTCGACCTCAACGAGGCCGACGCCGAACTCATCTCCGTCGCCGCGGATGTCACTCCCGAGCAGGCCTCCATCATCCCGAGCACCGTGCGCGGCATCGACGGCATCCGCGACACGGATGACGACGAACCTTTCGAAGATGTCGGCACCGCGCTTTCCCTGCTTGGCATCGGCGGGGAAACAGGGCAACTCATCGCGCAGCGTTTCACCGTGGACGACACTACCACCCGCATCACCTCCACCGCCCGCTCCGGTGACTCCACCCGCCGCATCACCGCCATCGTCCGCAACCGCACCGGCAGACCCGCCCTCCTCGACCGAACCACCGAAATTGTCCCTTAAACTCCAAATCTCAAATCTCAACCTTCAATGCTCCGCTCCACACATCCAAACAACCCTCCACACCCTGATCCAACTTTCTTCCTTGAATGTTGAATGTTGAATTTTGAATTTTGAATTTTATGAGCAAAGCGAATCTCACCCATCTCCTCCTCCCCGGCGAAAGCGACTGGGAAATCTGGACGGTCGTCCCCAATGGCGGGAACACCCTGCTTTCCAGCCATCCGGTAGCCAATCCTTCCGAGATCGGGAAACCGCCGCAGGGCGATCTGGTCTTCTTTTTCCCGGTGAAATCCCTCACCGCCCTCCCGCTCCACGTGCCGACGGACGACGCCTCGCTCTTCGAGGATCTCGCCGCAACCCACGCCGAGCGCGCCGGTTTCCGCCCAGATCCCTTCGCCGGGCAGCTCACCGACATTTTCCCGCTGTCCACACACTCCGTGGACTCCGTCTTCCTCTCCGTCGTCCTCCGCGCCCCGCAGACGGCGGATCTCCCGCCGAAGTCTCCGAAAGCCTTCGACATCTCGCCCCGCGCGTTTCCCGTGGCTGGCAACACCCTCGCCCTCTGGCGCGAACTGGGGCAATGGGTCTTCGCAATCCATCAGGAGGGAAAACTCCTTTACTGCCAGGCAACCACCGTTTCCGCTCCCTCCCCGGACGCCGCGCTCGTCCGCGAGATCCGCATCGCCATCGCCCAACTCTCCATGCAAGGAGTCCGCGCCGAGCCTTCCCGCGCCATCATCTGGACATCCGAACCATCCACGGATACCGCGCTACTTTCCCGCTCGCTTTCCATCCAAGTAGAGGTCGAACCCCGCCCCGCACCCGCCATGCCCGAGCTTCTCAGCAAGCTCCTGCCCGCTGATGTCCGCGCCGCACGCCGCGCCGCACGCAAGCGCCAGAACACGATCCTCGCTGTCGCCGCCATCGCCGTCATCTACCTTGGTAGCGTCGGCTACCTCGGCTTCGAACTCTGGAAAACCCAATCCACCACCAACAAACTTCTCGCCCAGGTCAGAGCCGTCGCGCCAGAGGGCGAGGCCTACGCCCTGCACATCGCGAAATGGGATGAACTGGAATACGGCATCGACCTGAATTACAATACCATCGACATCCTCAGCCGCGTCGCCCGCTCCATCCCGCCGAACTCCGGCCTGCGCCTCACCACCGCCGACATCCGCTCCACCGAGATCCAGCTTATCGGCGAGGCTCCCCTCCCTGCCGCCGTCAACCAGTTCTCCCTGAACCTCGACAACAACAACGACCTCGCCGGCTTCGAGTGGCAGACTCCCTCGCCTAGGCAATCCACCCGCGGATGGCAGTTCACCTACACCGGCACCATCCCCAGCGCCGCTCCCTGAAATCACCCGCCGTTCTCCCGACAAATTCCCCAACCACCGGCATTCCTACCCCGTAACCCCATCATGTCCGACCGCGAAAAGAAACTCCTGGCACTGCTTCTCGTCGCGGGGTTCCTCATCATCAACTTTTTCCTCTACACGCTCTACGTCCAGAAAAAGACCCTCTACGCCAACGACCTCGACGCCGCGAAAGCCCGCCTCCAGCAGGCCATCGCCTTCAGCGAAAGCTCCAACCAGCTCGCCGAGCAGATGGAGTGGCTCGCGCAAAACGAGCCCGCACCCGCCACCTACCAGGACACCCAGAACGCCCTCCAGAACTTCGCCGAAACCCAGGCGCGGAATTTCGGGCTCACCATCAAGTCCCAGGAACTCCTGCCCACCGACGACAGCGGCGTCCACTACCACCGCGCCCAGGTGAAAATGAACCTCACCGGACGGGAACAGGATCTCTACAAATGGTTCGACGCGATCAATAATCCCGCCGCCTTCCGCACCACCTACCACATCCGCATGAACCCCGAACAGCCAGGACGACACCCTCATCGACTGCTCCGCCACCCTCTCCCAATGGTTCCCGCCCGCGCTATGAAAACGATCTTCCTCTTCGCCGCCATCGCCTGCCTGCCCGCCCATGCGAGCACCCCGGTAAAAGCCCCGCTCGTGAAATACACCGGGCTGTGGACGAACAGTCCCTTCACCTCCAAGCCGCCGCCACCGCCGCCGCCGGAAATGGCCAACCCTTTCGAGGATTTCACCCTCACCGGCATCGCCCCCGTGCCCGGCGGATATCGCATCACGATCATGAGCAAAAAGAACCCGGACGTCAAAAAGGTCATCCAACCGGGTTCGAAAAGCGAATTCAAAGTCGTCTCCGTGAACCGCAACCCCGACAAAGCACTCGGCACCACCGTCGTCCTCTCCTCCGGGTCTATCCAAGGCACCGTCTCCTTCGAGCCGGATCTCATCACCATTAAAGCCGCTCCCGTCCCGCAGCAGGGCAACGCTAACCTGCCTCCGGGAATCAATAACCCGAACCAACCACCGCTGCCTACACAAGCGGGACAGAACCCCGGCGATAGCCAACGCCAGCCGCGCCCGCGCATCGTGCCACCTCCCGCCGCCACCGGACAACAACCGCAGCCACAAACCCAAGGACAAAACCGCGGCGGATCACGCCCGGATAGCGAGCGCCGCACAATCCGCCGTTAGAATTTCCACTCCCGACCCTCATTCCCTTTTTCAGAAAAAGCCCGTAGCCACCCAACGATCATGCGTCCTCTCCCTTTCATCATTATCCCTTTCCTAACCCTCTCCCTATCCGCGCAGGATGAGCTGCCCGCCATTCCCGGTATCCCCCAGCCGCCGCCCGCCGCACAACCTCCTGTCCCGGCTCCCGCAGCCGCCGCCAATCTCGGCGACACCCTCATCGAGGAAGGCATCGAGGAGTTGAAACTTTCCGGAGACGACCTCGCCGACCTCTACCGCCAATACACCGGCCGCCGCGTCATCGTCGCCTCCACCGCCGCCACCGCCGAGTTCCGCTTCGTCCAGCCCGCTTCCCCGCAGAACCCCCTCACCTACCGCGAGGCCGCGGAACTCCTCAAGAAAGCCGCTACCATCGAGAACTTCGTCTTCGTCCCCGACGCAGTCGACACCAATCTCGACATCCTCACCCTCGCCACCGCCGGACTCAAACCCACCGGACGCGGCGTGAAAGTCTATACGGAAAACGACGCCCTTCCCGAAGGCGACGCCGTCATCTCCTACGTAATGCCCCTCCAATACATCAAACCCGACGAGGCCGTCCGCACCTTTACCCAGATCATCGGCCAGTTCGGCGCCTTTGGCTCTATCGCCGCCGTGCCCAACGCCGCCTCCGTCGTCATCACGGAAAACACCTCCCTGATCCGTAAGCTCATCGACCTAAAAAAGGAAATCGACAAACCCTCCTCTCAGGTCGCCACCCGTTTCATCGTAGTCCAGCATGCCGATGTCACGGAACTCGCCACCACACTTAACGAACTCCTCGGCCAGCAACAAAACACATCCCGCACCGCCGGTGTCCAGCGTGCCCCGCAACAACAGATCGATCCCGCACCCAGCCTCCCCACAATCGATGGAGGCACGCCCGGCGCATCCTCCTCCGGCGAGGATACCGCTGTCCAAATTATCCCGGACGCCCGCACCAACCGCATCTTCGCCATCGGACGTCCCGTGGATCTCCTCTTCGTGGAAGGGCTTATCCGCGAGTTCGACATCGAGTCAGACCAACGTAACTTCCTCCGCCGCAAGCTCAAATACCTCGCCGTCTCCGATTTCCTCCCCATCGCAGGAGATTCCCTCACCCGCGCTTTCGCAGGCACCGGCACCGCCGAGGGCGGCACCGCAACCCAAGCTCAAGGCGGCTCTAACAGGCAAGGCAGCCGCCGCCCTCAAAACAACAACAACCTCTTCAACTCCGGCGGTGGCCAACAGGGCGGCGGCAGCTTCGGCGGCCAAGGCGGTGGTGGAAGCGGTGCATCCCGCGGCAGCTCCCTCTCCGATCCCCAGGTCAGCTCCGCACCCGAATCCCTCCTCGTCGGACGCACCCAACTCATCGCCGACAACATCACCAACTCCATCATCGTCCAGGGTCCACCCACCGCCGTAGAAATCATCGAAAAACTCCTCGACGAAGTGGACGTCAAAGCGGATCAGGTCATGATCTCCACTGTCTTTGGCCAGCTCTCGCTCGGCAAATCCACCTCAACCGGAGTCGATTGGTTGCGCGCCTATGATAGTAACAATAACGGCGGATTAGCTGGCTCTATCATTGGCGGCCAGCCGACCTCACCTACCAATAGTATTGACCCGCGCAACATCATCAACCCGATCACTGGCATCGCCGCCGGCGGTTTCCCCAGCCGAACCGGCCTGTCGTTGTATGGCAGAATCGGTGAGGAACTCGGCATCTATGCGAATTTGCTCGGCACTTCTAGCGACTTCACCGTCCTCTCCCGCCCTTCGATCTTTGTGAAAAACAACCAGATCGGCACGATCTCCTCAGGCCGCAGAATCGCAATCCCCACGAACTCGAACCAGTTCTCCGGCGGCGGTGTCTCCACCAATATTGAATACCGTGATGTGGTGCTGAAACTCGAAGTCGTCCCCCTCGTAAACTCGGACAAGGAGATCACCCTCCAGATCGCTCTGATCAGCGACGATGTAGTCGGACAGTCGGAAAATATCGAGGGTATTGGCAGCGTCCCTATCATCGGCACCCGCGAACTTCTGACCACCGTCACCGTCCCCAACAACCAAACCATCGTCCTCGGCGGACTCATCACCACCAACGACACGGAGACCGTCACCGGCATACCTGTTCTCAGCAACATCCCCGGCCTAGGCCGTCTTTTCTCGACGAAAACCAAAGGTGTGGATCGCGACGAGTTGATGATTTTCATCCAGCCCTCCATCGTCAACAACGGCAACACCCTCGACTACGTCCAGGCCGACATGGACTCGCGCTATAATGTCTCACAGACTGCCCGCACCTTCTCCGATGGTTCCGTGCTCCCGCCCCTGGAACCCGTCCAACAGAAAGGCTCAAACACCACGCGAAACGTGCCTCCCGTCGCCGTTCCCGTCCAGGGAGACGGCACTTCCCGCCGACCCATGGGAGGCATACACCGCCGATGATATCGCGCTACCCGGCGTGCGGGAAACTCTTGAAAATAATTCCCGGCACCAGCAGGCAGAGCGCCGTCAGAACCTTGATAGTCTCCGGCGCATACCGCCCCCGAGTACGGTTCAATACCTGGAGCAAGGCAGCGCCGGTGAGTATCGCATAGTAAAAAGGCCTAGTCGTCATGGAGTCATTCTGTACCGCGAACACCAGCGCCGCAGCCCCTAAAAGCGTCAACGGCAGCGAAAGCGCGATCTCATCCATCGACCCCGCCTCGCCGTCCGCAACAGGTTTGCCGGAACGCTCCCATAGCTCCGTAGCCGATGAGCAGAGAAAGCAAAGCACCCCAAAGCAGATGAACTCGCGGGAAAAAATCATTTCCCGTATGCCAAGGCTGGGAAGATACACATGCGCCGTCAGCGCAGTGCCGAAGGCGAAAGCCGCCCCCCCCATTGCATGGCGCACATAGCCAATCTCCTTGCCCTCTTTCCCGGAAAACAGGGTCAGTGCGAAATGCATGATCATGAGCACGCCACCCACCAGTAGGTAGAAGTAAACGGACAGCGGAAAATTCATGACCGTAAGGACAAGCGCGGTCACACCCGTCAGGATTGCCATCGCCTTTAGCGTTTTCCGATGCGCCATCGCCATCGAGGACTCGTCGGCGGCAATCGTGCCCTGGATCAGCTTCATGGCGATCCGTATCGTCCAGACCGCTAAACCGAGCGCGGCATAAGCCTCCCATGGATGATAATCCACCCGCCACGTCTGTGCGAAAAGGAAAAGCCATATCACCGCAATCAGCGGCGCATCCAAGCCCAACAAATTCAGATAAAGCCACCACGGCCTGCGCTCCTTCTCCACACCGCAATCCTTCCCGCACAAGCCTCCGAACGCAAGCGCCGACTACGCCATGGCAAAACGCGCGTATTAGGTTTCGATTGCCGCGGCGGTGCTTCTTCAAACCCGCACCCGCAGATCCCGTATGCTCCACAGCGTCCCCGCCGCCGAAGCGCCGCTGCCCCGCATCCGCCGCGCTCCGTCCTTCCTCCTTTCCGTGAACCTCTCCCGCGCCCCCGCGAACGCCTCGTTCACAAACTCCTTGCTCCCGATCACCGCCCCGTCCGTGAAATACCTCACCCGCTTCATCAACATCCCGGCCATTCCGAGATCCGGCAGGACAGTTTCGTTGTCCTCCGACTCCAGCATCTCCTCCGTGTTCTTGGTGATCGAGGTTTTACTCTTACTTGAATTTTGAATTTTGAAATTTGAGTTTTTCCTCCCCAGCGCCATACCCATGGCACGGCGGTAGATCCTTGAAACCTCCTTCCATTTCTCCGCCTCGAAACCGATTCCCTTGTGGCTCATGCACGCGCGCACAAGCCCTTCCCGTGCCTTCTTCCCGTTGCCTTTCGCGCCACCGCCCACCGCCTCGCCATAGCTGCTCCAGCGGTAATCCGCCGGTTCGCTCACCATTCCCGTCCGCACCGGATTGAGATCGATATACGCTGCGATCGTCCGCGCGGCCGTCCCGCTCTCCCCGCATCACTCAAACCAGCCTTCGGCATCGGCGGAACCTCAAGCAGGATATGGAAATGATTCGACATCACGCAGTAGGAAAGCACCCGGCAGCCACTGAAATTCTCCATCATCCGCATGAACATGCGGAACTTCTGGCCGACTTAGCTCCAGTCCATACCGCAAAGCGTGTAACACTGAGCCAAAGATCAAAGGGTAACCTACCGGCGCCGCCGAAGCACGCACCCCGCTCCGGCCAGCAAAAGCAACGCATAGGTCGACGGCTCAGGGATGATGGTCAAGATGCCGAGGTCATTGGGAGATGGTGGACCTTGATAGTTATTGTCTCTAATGGAAAAAGGCCTCTTCCGCAAAATCTGTGGGTTAAGACTGGCATCATAGCGCTGCGGAGCGGCGCGAGGTTCTTGGAAGTTGTCCACAACAGACCGATTCGAGAATGGGTATGAAACTCGTCGGAGAAGCGGTTTGTTGTGGGCAACTTCCTCTTCATCCGCATGGAGGGTTGATGAACTGGCGGAGGCTGGCAGGATCTGTTTGCGACAACAAAACAACCAGCGCACCGCCAATTCAAATCAAGACCCTACTCAACAAAGTCCACCGACTCAAGAGCTTCGTTTACCATTCCGTGAAAATGTGCGGAACCGGAGACAAGGCGCGCCTCATCGCCGAGATCATACCCAGAGCCAACTCCCGCCCCGTCTGCTCCGGCTGCGGGATACGTCGGCCCGGTTACGACCGCATGCTCCCCCGCGAATTTGAGTTCATCCCGATCTGGAACATCCCCATCTCCTTCTCCTACAGCATGCGCCGCGTGGATTGCCCGAGATGCGGAGTCAAAGTGGAGAGCGTCCCATGGGCGCAGGGCAAGCATTCCTGCTGCGACGCCTACCGCCATTTCCTCGCCTCCTGGGCTAGGCGCCTGAGCTGGAAGGAAACCGCCGCCTGTTTCCACACCAGCTGGGACAACGTCTGCCGCTCGGTGAAATGGGTCGTCGACTTTGGCCTGGAACACAGGGAGCTGGAGGGGATCACCGCCATCGGGGTCGATGAGGTCACTTACAGCAAAGGCCACAAATACATGACCCTCGTCTATCAGATCGACGGCGGCTGCCGTCGCCTCCTCGGTGTCATCAAAGATCGCGACACCGCATCGCTCACCGGTTTTTTCGCAACCCTGGGTGCGGAACGTTGCGCGCAGATCAAGGTCGTCTGCTCCGACATGTGGAAGCCCTATCTCAACGTCATCGCCGCCATGCTGCCCGCCGCGCTCAACGTCCTCGACCGCTTCCACATCGTCAAGAAGCTCAACGAAGCCGTCGATGAAGTCCGCCGCCAGGAAGTAAAAAAGCTCGCCGCCGAAGGCTACGAACCCATCCTTGGGAAATCGCGCTTTGTTTCCTGAAACGTCCCCGCAACTTCACCGTCGGGCAAGCCGCCAAGCTCGGAGACCTGCTCAAGTATGATCTCAAAACCGTCAGGGCATGGATGCTAAAGGAATCCTTTGACGCCTTTTGGCAATACAACAGCCCGCACTGGGCGAGGTGGTATCTGCGCAAATGGTGCACCCGCGCGATGCGCAGCCAGCTCGACCCGATGAAGAAATTCGTCCGCACCCTTCGCAACCACGAGGAGCTGCTGATGAACTATTTCAAGGCAGGCAAGCACTACAACAGCGGCATCGTCGAGGGTCTCAACCTGCGGATCAATCTGTGCATGAGAAAAGCCTACGGCTACCGCAGCTTCGAACTGCTGCAAATCACTCTATTTCATACGCTTGGAAAACTACCCGAGCCGAAATTCACCCACAGATTTTGCTGAAGAGCCGGAAAAAGAAGGAGTTTCGTTAAAGGGGAGCGTGATCGCGTTAACCGAGCCGGCCAGCGTCCCGGTAAATCTGAATCCTGAAAAAATAATAACGTCTGTGCTGTCGAAAAAAGCACTGTAGAGGAAATTGGAGGCGTCGTTACTAGATTGATAAACCAGGGTGGTAGTCAGGCTGGGTGTCGGCGCATTCCCAGTGAGGTTAAGCAGCGAAAAGGAGACGTTTGTGAGCCCCCCGGCCCCAACGTTCTCTCCGAAGGCAAACCATCGGTTGTAGGTGCTAAACCTATATGTGCCTTCCGGCGTGATTTTGAACTGGTAGCCGGCAGGAGCCACCACGTCCAAGTTGATCGTGTCACCGGCGTTCAATCCGGTGAAATCGGCAGCCGGTATGACCGCGTAACCTACAGTGTAACGAATTTCGGCAGGATCTTCATCTTCGATGTCTTCCGGGGTGTAGGTGGATGTTACGGTGTTGCTGGTGACGATGGTTAAATTCAAAACAGCAGCGTGGAGACCGGAAACGAGGGTGACGACGGCGAAAAAAGCCGCGCCTAGGTAGGATGTTTTCATGGTTATTTTTTGTGGGGGAAATTTTTCTTTCCGTTAATCCGTTAGAATCTCAGCGGGCTGGCTGATGGACATTCGATAGGAGAATCCGGTCTCCCCTGCAAGCTCCGAATGATCTCCCACGCTGGGAAGGGCCGGTGGAGCCGACGAGGAGCGGAGCGACGAGGCGGCGGAACCGGCCCTTCCCAGCGCGGCGGCCAGATCCCCCAGCTCCTTATGCCCCCGGACTCGCCGGAAGCCCTCCTGCGCCCGCAGCAGCGCCACTCCCATCCACCGCGTCAACTGGTCGGTCTGCCGATTCCAGCGGCACACCTTGCCGAGCGTCCCGCGCGAGTTGCGCATCACGTTCTCGATGTGGTTGGTGCTCAAAAAAGTCACGTTGAGCGTCGCCGGGACATTAAGGCGATGGAACGCCAGGATGCCGTCCCTGCGGTTTTCCAACCCCTCCGCCGCCGCCAGGTTTTTGCCCCTGACGTATTCCAGCAACTCCCCGAAAGCCTCTTCCCCCGCCTCCTCTCCCTGGACGCCACGCAACCGGTTCATGCGCTCCACCACCTCCTTCTGGTGCTTCCAGGAAAGTTTCCCGCACAGCCCGCGCTCGACATGCACCAGGCATTCCTGCTGCACCGCATCCGGCCAATAATGCCTCACCGCCTTGGCGATCGCCTCGCTGCCATCGCGGACAAGCAGCAGCCTCCGCGCCGTCCCCGCCTCCAATCCCCGCGCCTTGAGCCGCGCGAACAAGCCCTTGACCACTTCCGCGCTCTCGCTGCTGCCCTCCTCGAAATCCAGCAGATGCTTGTGCCCTTCGGAGTCGATGGCCAAAGCCACCACCACGCAACTCTCCTTACCCGGGAAAATCCCGTCCACCATCATCGCCACCACATCGATCCCCGAAAGATCACGCCCCCGGAACTCGTCAAGAAGCTCCTTGCTGCGGGCTTTCCAGCCCTCGCAGACCGTGCTCGCGCTCACGCCGAGCATCCTGCCTACGCCGTTGCCCGAAGCCCCGTGGCGGATGGACTCAAGCACCTCGTCGAACATCCCCTTGCGGCGTTTGACCTCGCCGTAGGACTTCAGCCGCACCTCCCGCTCAAGGCCGCTCGGAAGCGTTTCACGCACCCTGCGTTTCGAGATGAGTTCCTTGCCCGCGGTGGTCTGGATGGTGACCATCTCGCTCCCCGCACGCCGGTGGAGACTCTCCGAAGGCCGGTAGGTTTCGCCGCATAGCATGGTGACTTCCTGCTCGAACATCGCCAGGAGTCCGTCGCGCACGATGCCGCGCAGCCGCTCTTGGAAAATCCCGTTAAAATCCTCAATCCCGGCTTGCTCCGGGGACTGTGTCGCTGTTTGTTTGGTCATGGTGTTGGTTGGTTTGTGTTTAATTCCAAACAGGCGATGTCGGAACATCGCCCGATCAACCAGCACCAATAAATTTTAACATTTTAACGGAAAAAAATCCGCTTCCAACCGGCAAGACCAGCACGTTGACTGCTAGGAATTGCAGAAATCCACTTTCTGCGAGAGACCCCTGAAAGAACCAATAAATCGGTTCGGAGGGCGGGGGAAAATGGGGAGGCGGGGAAAAAGAGCATATGAGAGGTGTTGCGGTGTGTTAGTGGGCGGTGATTCGGTAGGAATAATACCCAGTTAACGCCTGAAAACTACGGACCCGCGATACTTCACTGCGACATAATTAAGACAGTAACGTGGCACTCCCCAACTGCTTTACCAAGATTTTTCGCCCGTTATTTTTGGCCACTCATGTGGCCATGAATCATCGTCCGGAAAGTGAGGTTCACTCTTGGCGAGGAAACCTTCGACGTTTTCGGAAGCTGGTGGTGCCAGTGCTTCTGCGTCTCGCCACCCATGACTCAGGAGGCTGCCGTTATCGAGAAACACGGAAACGGTTTCCTTGGTGCGCTTGTGCTTGAAAGAGAATTTCCGCACCGCACCGAAGCTCAGGGATAGGATAGGTGCGCCGAACTGAAGCGAGCGCTCGTCGTCAGAGTGCCAGCCCATACCCTCGGATCCGTCGTGGTAAAGGTTGAGAAGGCAGGAGTTGCAGGCCACGCCGGAGAGTTTCTCGGCAGTGGCTTTTAGCGAAAGCAGGTGCTCCGTCCATCCATGCGCTCGCTTCTCCGTTCCCGAATAAGCGTATGCCCTTCCGCCGTCCGCGAACCACGCGACCTTGCGTTTCGTGACGATGCGTTTCCCGAACATCACGGTTTCGTCATGCTCCCACGGGATCTCCGCGATGAGCCGTGCGAGGTGTTCGTTGCTATCCTCGGGTTTAAAAACGGAGCCGTGGTATGTCACCGCTCCGTCGCAGGGCAGGAGGTTCATCGCTCAGGCTTCGAGACCCTTGATCTCCTTGGGCTTCGCGGCGGCGCGTTTAGCCTGCTTGTCGTAATGCTCGACGATCATGGCCACCGCTCCGAAAAGCACGAAGCACATCATCATCGCGTAGAAGACCCAGATCGTGCCCTTGCCGGTGGTGAAGCCGTAGTTGTGGAGGCCCACGCCGAGGAAGTTCGTGTGCCACCAAGAGAAGGCCACGATGCACGCTGTGAAAATCGACGCCACGTGCAAGCCCCATTCGTTGATGATACCCCCGATGCGGGCATGGAGTATCGCCAGCGTCCAGAGCACGATCATCAGGGCGCCGTTTTCCTTCGGATCCCAGCCCCAGAAGCGGCCCCATGAGTAGTTCGCCCAGATGCCGCCTAGCACGGTGCCGACGAGCGAGAGGAAAACGGTGAGGCAGATGCAGCCATAGACCGCCTTAGAAAGCGAGCGGCGCAGATCCTTGTTGCCGCCGTCTAGGTTCAAGCCGCGCATCAGCGCGTATCCGCAGGAAAGTATCGCCGCCAGCAATCCGGCGGAGTAGCCGAGCGTGATGGTGATCACGTGGGTCGCCAGCCAGAAATTTGAGTCCAGCACCGCGACGAGTGGGTCGAGGTGATCGGCCGCGTCGCCGACCTCATAACGCCGCGCCAGCATGATGAGCGCGAGGCCGAGGATGGGCGCGAGACCCAGCGCGAACCGTTGGCGGTTCATCCACTCGACAAGCAGCGAAAAGATCACACCGGTCGCGCCGATGAAAATGATCGTGTCATAAAGGTTACCCACGGGCGGGCGGCTCATGATGACACTGCGGACAACGATCGCGACGACGCAATACAGCGCCCCGATCACGGTGAAACCGAGCGTCGCCCAGGTCAGGATTTTTGATACTTTCCCGGAGCCGATCCCCCACATCGCCAGTGCGCAGATCGTGCCGAGGAGGAACCAGACCAACGCCTTGAGGAAATAGTCGGTTTTAAAATACGAGACCTCCATGCCGACGTGTTTCAGCTCTCCGCGGGAGTCAGCGCGCTTCTCGACGATCTCTTTAAACTCCGCGAAATACTTCTGGAAATCCTTTTCGGAAACCGGCACAGCGCGCGCGGCGGCTTCCATCGCCATCACGTCCTCGATAGCCGTTTCAGGATCTTTCGATTCCATGGTCATCACGCCCATGATCGCGTTGCCCGCGGATTGCCACTGGCTGTCGGATGCGTCTTTCGGAGGGAGGACGAAGAGGCCGTATTTGGAGAAATTCGCGCCCTCCAGCACCTGCTGGAGAAGCTCCTGTAGCCGCGGCTCGACCTCCCTGCCCTCGCTTTGTGCTGCCGCGATTTCGCTGCGGAGCTGAGGTGCGGCTGTCATCACTGCGCTAAGGTCGGCGCGCTTGTCCGCCTGTTCACCGCCACCGGTTCCGCGCAGTTCGACCCCACGCCGCGCGAAGGAAAAGTATCCCAGCAGGCTCTCGTAGTTGCGGATATTGTAGGCGAGGTCAAGAGTCTGCTGCTGCGTCGGGTCGCGCTGCTTTTTCTCGATGGGCTCGTAGGATTGCGCGAGTTCGATGAGCTTGTCGCGACCCGGCTCGATCTCGGCGTAGCTGTAGCGGTCGCGGCGACCTTTCGTATCCACGCCGATGGCCTCAAGCACCTGGGAATTATCCACGCGGAAGGTCGGCATGTGTACCGCGAGGTTGGGGCGGAACAAGGAGTCCATCAGCCACGCGGTGGGCTTGATCTTGAATTCCGCGCCGCCTTTGCCCTCAATCTTCATCGAGCGCGCGCCATGGAACTGGAGCATCTTGAACCCGGCGTAGGTCGAGAACGGCTTGATCCGCCCGCCGTCCTGCAGCGGCAGGGACTCGGCGACCTTTAGGGTTTCCTTTTCCCACGGGACATAGCCCTCCACTTTCTGCGGTTGGCCCTTCGGCATGTTGTCGATCAACATGTTCACGAACACCACGGCGAGGGAGCTCGCCGCGAGCGCCGCCACCACCCATTTGCCCCATACTGGTTTCTTATGCTGCATTTTTTCGTTTTCTTGAGGAGGCGCCGAGATGGCCGCCGAGTTTGGTTAGGAACGTCACGAGCATACCGAACGCGACGACATAAAGGCTGTATTCCGGCCAATGGTCGGCCGGGTTCTTCACGATCTCAAACACGGAATACATGTCCTCGCCTGGTTTGGCGCCGGCGGGGCCGTAGCTGGCTTGGAAAAAGGTGTAGCCCTCGTATCGCATCGGCTCGTTCATCTCGATGCGGATCTCGGCCTCGCGCCCGTTCTCGACGCGGCGGACGTCACTGATGAACTTCGCGGGTCTTGAGGTGCCGGGATGGAAATCGGCAGTGAACTTGTCCAGCTTCACCTCGAAGGGCATCGGCCAGAGGCGTTTCCGCATGTCGATGGTGAAATTTTTTCCGTCCACATTCACCGTGAAAGGATGGAACTGCCCACCCCAGAGGATGAACGGATCGGATTTCGATCCGTCGGCGTTCACGACCCGCGCATAGACGCCTGCGACGTTGCGCTCGGTCTCCACATGGCTCTCCATCTCGCGAAGGTAGTATCCGTCGGCGACCAGTTCGCGGTTGCGCGGTGCGTTGATCAGCTTGCTCTCGGGCTGGCAGTTGCCTAGGTATCCGTCGATTTCCAGTGAGAACGGCAGATCGCCGAAACGGAATTCGCGTGGCTTACCACCCGTGAGGCCTTCGAGGAAACGCCCGCGGATCACATGGATTTTCTCGGCGCCGCCTTCCTTCGACTCGGCGATCTCGACAACATACTCGTGGTAATCTTCGGCGACGTTACTGGCCTCGCCTTCATAGATCGCCATGTTGCCGCGCTCCGAAAAGTGGTGCGCCACCCCGCCGCCGAGCAGCATGAAGATGATGCCGAAGTGGGAGATCAGGTTGCCCGCCTGCTTCCAGCCTTTACGTATGCGGATGATGCCGCCGAGGGTCATATTCACCAGCAGCAGCGCGGAAACGTAATAGCCGCCCGGCAGAATGATCGGTACCGTCTTGCCGTTCAGCTCCGGGATGAGCCAAGGGGATTTCCAACTGAAATACTTGGTCAAGGTCGGGTAAAGTCCCGCGTCGATCTGCTCTAGGGTGGCGAGCCATGTGAGCACCAGCAGCAGGAGCAGCGTGGCCGTGGCAAGGTGGAACCCGGCCAGGATGTCGTAAACCCTGCGTATCGCGGAACGGTTCTGCACCGGCTTATGTGTTTCGTTTTCCATTTTCAAAAAAAATCTAACGGATCATCTCCAGGCTTGCCGCAAAAGCTCTCAGTGCGGGTTTCTCGGCCTCGACCTCGGCTTCCGGCCCGACCATTTTTACGGTCAGTATGCGACCATCGACTTGCGCGATCACGCCCGCAAGCCCGTATCCCGGCTGCGGCGGTGCGCCCATGCCGGAAGCGTATTCGCCGCTGGCCTCCATCCATACACCTTCGGTTCCGGCGATGGCGGTTTTCTCTGCGGCGGCGAATTCAGCGGAAGTGAAGGGAGCGACGCCGAACTGGCCGCGCCAGCGGTTCACATTGTCGGCCACCGAACCGGAGGCGAGAGTGACATACACTTCACCGGTCGCGCCGAAGCGGTAGTTCAATTCGCGGAATTGGGCGGAAGGCAAGACGAGCCAGTTTTCAGGAGGGCTGCCTTTCACGGGAGAGGGTTGTGCGTTGCGGAAACGCTCATCGCTGTTGGCGAACAGCTTCCAGTCCCTGTCCTTGCTTGTCAGGGGTCGGGTTTCCTCCACCTCCATGGGAGCGGAATCCCTGTCACAGGAAACTAAGAGAAGGCTAAAACCGAGTAGGCAGAGGCGAGTTGTCGTCATTTTTCGGGAGATAGGCGCGGACGATACAGCCCGCAAGTCGAATCGCTCCACAATACGCAGGGATTCGCCGTGTATTTCAACGAACCCGAATGGAATCGCCGCCATCTTCGCCCTTGGCTTCATCACCGCCCTGCCGTTCACTGCCGCGAGAGTGAAAAGCATCCGATACTTCAACCGCCACACCGGCACGCACGAAACCGAGGAGATCTACGGCGAGCCCTTCCTGCGCTGGGCTTACGGGAATCCGATGGGGAAACTTTCCCTGCACGCCTTCGTGAAACGCCCCGCGTTTTCCAAGTGGTATGGCTGGCGAATGTCAAAACCGGAGTCCGCCGCGCGCGTCGAGCCTTTCGTGCGGAAATACGGACTCGATCCCGATGACTTCGCCGATCCCCTGCCCTCCTTCCGCAGCTTCAACGAGTTTTTCTATCGCAAGCTCAAGCCCGCCGCCCGCCCCATCGACTCCGCACCCGTAGTCTTCCCCGCCGATGGCCGCCACCTCGGCTTCCCGATATCTCGGCGATCGATTCGTTCTTCGTGAAAGGCCAGCGCTTCGATCTCGCCGCACTGTTAGATGATGCTGCGCTCGCCGCGAAATATGCGAAAGGCTCGCTCGTCCTCTCCCGCCTCTGCCCGGTCGATTACCACCGCTTCCACTTCCCCGCCGCCGGCGTGCCCTCCGCAACACGTCCGCTCAACGGCCCGCTTTTCTCTGTATCCCCCATCGCGCTCGCCCAAAACCTTTCCTATCTCTGGACGAACAAGCGGACTCTCACGGAACTGAAAACCACGGATTTCGGCACCATCCTTCTGCTGGAGATTGGCGCCACCTGCGTCGGCAAAATCCAGCAGACCTTCACTCCTGGCGCACCCGTGGAAAAAGGTGCCGAGAAAGGCTACTTCGCGTTCGGCGGCTCCTCGACGATCACAATCTTCGAGCCAGGTGCCGTGACACTCGCAGATGACCTGCTGGAAAGCTCCGCGCAACAAACGGAACTCTATGCGCGGATCGGTTCCGCGATGGCAACCATACCCTTTTAGGAGTTAGAACGGGATCGCGTCGTCATCGAAGTCGTCCTGCTTGCGTAGATCCTCCGCCGAAGGCTCGCCCTCCGGAGCCTCTTGGGAGTGCTCGTCACTTCGGCTCCCGCCACCGGCACCACCTTCCAGCTTCCAGCAGGAGAGATTCACGTAATATTTGCCGTTGTATTCGTTGCCCCGGATATCGAAGCTCACTTTTACATCGGATCCTTCCTGATAGCCGTCGAGAACCGAACACTTGTCCTTGACCACCTCGAACTTGAGATCCTGCGGATACTTCCCGTCCGCCGTTGTCACCACGAATTCCCTTTTGGAAAAACCGCTCGGAAAGGTTTGTGTGTCGCTAATCAGTTTAATTTTACCGCTTGCCTCATACATGCGCCCATTATTCCTAGGGCTTCGCGCATGTCAAAACCGTTTGCCACGAAATTGGAAATGGCTTGAAAACAACTCATGCAAACCAGCAAAGTCCCAACCTCGCCCATTGGAATTTCGCCCTTGACTGGCTTTATTTTGCATGCAATCCATGAGCATGTCACTTGCCAGTCGCCATTCCGCTAAAAAGCTCCACCGCAAGACCACAGGCTACGCCGCCTGCCTCCTGCCATTTGAAAAAGATGGCTCAATTTCACGGGATTCCTTCCAAATCGCCGTCGAGCGCACCACCGCGGCCGGTCTCGGATGCGCAGTGAATATGGACACCGGCTACGCAAATTATCTGGAACCCGCCGAGCGCACCCTGATCCTTGAACTCACCCGCGAAACCATCGCAGGCCGCCGCGACTTCATCGCGGGAGCCTTCGTTGAGGGGCTGGAGGGGGATCTCGTCGGCCTCTACCGCTCGCAGATGGATCAGATCGTCGCCCACGGCGGGACCCCCATCCTTTTCCAGACTACCCGCTTCCACTCCTGGAAACCCGCCGAGATCGTCGATCTATACTCAAAGGCCTGCGAGGGCTATGAGGCTGTCGTCGGCTTCGAACTGGGATCCATGTTCGCGCCGAACGGAATGGTTTTCGATGAGGAAACAATCCGCGGACTGATGGGAATCCCAGCGCTGAAAGGCATCAAGCATTCCTCGCTCGACCGCGGAGTCGAACTGCGTCGCCTGGAGATTCGCGACGAGATCCGCCCTGATTTCAAGATCTTTACCGGCAACGACCTCGCCATTGACATGACCGAATACGGCTCCGACTACCTGCTCGGTCTCGCCGCCTTTTGTCCGGAGCTTTTCGCACTGCGCGACAAATACTGGCAGGAAGGCGACGAGCGCTACGACGCCCTCAACGACGCGATCCAATACCTCGGCAACGTCTCCTTCCGCGCGCCCGTCCCCGCCTACAAACACTCCTGCGCGGTTTTCCAAAACCTCATCGGTCGCTGCCCCTCACCCCTCACCCATCCGAAATCCGCGAAACGCCCCGACTGGGAAGCGGAGATCCTCGCCGATTGCGCCAAACGCCTTTCCTACCCGCCCGCCTGAGCGGACAACGACCACCAAGAACCATGACCACCATCACCAACATCGCCGAAGCCCTGGGAATCTCCGCCGCTACCGTATCGAGGGCGATGAACAACTCGCGCCTTGTCGGCCCGGAACTGACCGCCCGCATCCGCGAGAAGGGGGAGGAACTCGGATATAAGAAACGTGTCATCCGCCGCCACCGCGGACGGGCAATCCTCAGCATCAAACTGATCCTGCCCCATCACGCGGAGCCGGAGCGCTCCCTTTTCTACGACCTCCCGTCCCTTATCGAAGGCATTCGGGTCGGCTTCCGCGAATGCTCCATCAACCTGCTCTGCGAAACCGCCTCATCGAAATACAAACCCTTTCCTCACAAGAAGGGCGGCGACACCAGCGGCTTCATCTTCGCTTTCAACCGCCCCTCGGAGGCCGTCCTGAAGGAACTCGACGCGATCGGAACGCCTTACGTCATCCTCAACCGTCGCATCGAGGGACTGCCCTGCGTCGCCTCCGAAAACGCGAAGGGCATGGCTGACATCGCCGCCCACCTCGCCCAGCGCAACCCCTCCCTGAAACCCGCTTTCGTGACACTCGACGGCATGGGGCAGATCGGCGAGGAACGGCTCGAAGGTTTCGCCGCTGCCTGTCGCTCACTTGGCGTGCCTTTCGACGCCGAGAAAGACTCGTTCTCATTCGCAGGCATCTCCTCCATCACCGGAGAGCGGGTGAAAAACATCACCGTCGGCCACAACGCCCTCGTATGCGCGAACGATATCATCGGCACCGTCGTCCTCACCGAACTCGACCGCCTCGGCATTGAAATACCCTCACAGGTGGCCGTCACGGGGTTTGACGATTCCCCCGTTCGCAAGCTCTCCCGTCCCCTGCTCACCACTGTCAGCATGCCCCTGGCAGAACTCGCCGCGGCGGCCGCAAGCAGCCTCAAGAAGCACATTATCGAGCACTTGCCGAACGAGGAAATCATCCAGATTCCCGGCAAACTGCTCGTCGGCGAATCCTCCTGAAGTAAAGATACCAAATGTCACCTTCCCAACTAGCCGTCCATACCTTCACCAACCAGCCCTGGTCGATCCACGAGTGCATCGAGAACTACGCCCGCGCCGGCATCGGCGGCGTATCGGTGTGGCGGGAAACCATCGCCGGACAGGATCTGAAAAAAGTCAGGAAACACCTCGACGATTCCGGCCTCACTCCGGTCTCCCTCGTGCGCGGCGGATTTTTCACCGGGAAAACAACAGCCGAACGCGCGGATTCCATCGGGGTGAACCTCGCGGCGCTCAAGGAAGCGGAAGCCCTGGGCTTGCCCTCTATCGTCCTCGTCTGTGGAGCCACACTTGGCCAATGCCCCGACCAAAATCTCATTCAGATCGATGAAGGCATCCGCGCCCTCCTCCCCGCCGCCGAGGCCGCGAACATCCGCCTTTCCATCGAGCCGCTGCATCCCATTTACGCTGCCGACCGTTCCGCTGTCGCCTCCCTCCGCGATGCCAACCTGCTCGCCCAACGCATCAACCACCCGCTCGTCGGCATCGCCATCGACACCTTCCATGTCTGGTGGGAAAGCAACCTCGAAACGGAAATTAAAACCTGCGCGGAAAATGGTCACCTCTTCGCCTTCCACATCTGCGAGTTCAAGTCCGACTTCGACCACCCCCTGTTAGACCGCGGCCTCCCCGGCGAAGGCGTCAACGCCACCCCCCGCATCCTAAAGCTCGTCCGCGATGCGGGCTTCACCGGCCTCACCGAGGTCGAGATCTTTTCCCGCAAATACTGGGCGATGAACCAACACGAATTCCTCCAAAAAATCATCACCTCCACACAAGATCTTTGAAAACTTCACCGCAGAGACGCAGAGGCCGCAAAGGGTCGCAAAGCCAGCACGATGAAAATCCCCAAAACCAACACAACACAAGCTCCGCGTTCCCTCCGCGACCTCCGCGCCTCCGCGGTGAAAACCACAACCCCAGCCTC
>JAGYIT010000008.1 GCA_018402445.1 Akkermansiaceae bacterium
ACGATCCACATTTGCAGGAGCTTGGCTCAGGGCTTGACGATCCGCTTGAGTCCGTCGGTCTTGGCAGCCGCGAAGCCGTAGAGGCATTCTAGGGTGACGAAGATTTTGTTGGAGCGGGTGTCGGTGAAGCGGAGGTAGCCGAAGGTCATGCCCGTGGTGGGATCGGTGACGGCACCGGCTTGTTGATACTCGGCGACCGGCTGGAGGTAGCGCATGGCCACCGCGACCGCACTGGAGTGGGCGGCGAAACCCACGAGCTTTTCTCCGTGATCCGACGGTATGAGGGTCGTTTCGTGGAGGTTGAATCCGGCGATGCGTTTGACCATGCCTTCGGTGACGGCGGGGGCGTTGAGGTTCAGGTTGAAACTCTTAGCCACCACGTCGTCGGCGAGCATGTTGGTGTAGTAGCCGGAATCGAGCACCAGCGATCGTGGGTTCGGTGGCATCTTGGCATTTCCGCAGGCTTCGCGCAGGCCGAGCACCTTCTTGTAATCGAAGGCGGTGGGAGCCAGGGCAGCGATGCCGGGAGCGCCAAAGTTGGCGGCAGTGATGCAGCTAAAGATGTCCACCAGCACGTCTTGGGCGAGTTGCTGTGCGGCGGCTTCCACCAAGGTTTCTAGCACGTTGAGAGACACCTCGGCAGATTCCTTGGCGGTGACGTGGACGGTCTTGTATTTGTGACGGCTGAGCGTGACGGGAACCACCGTGACCGTGGCATCTGCATTCGACGAGTAGTCTCCGGTGAAGTCGCTCGACACGCTGGGCGCACCCACGAGTGGGACGCGGATGGTGTCGAGTTTCTCAGCGGGAAGCGGGCTGAAGTCGGTGGAGAATGCCGTGACCGGCAGGAGGTTTGACATGAAGGGCATGAGCGCACGTTGCGCCACCTTGATGTCTTTGACGTTGGTGAGGGTGTTTGGCATGGCGAGTTATTAGGCTTGGTGTTTGAGAATGAGAGCTTGTTGGTCGGGGGTGAGCTTGCGCCAGAAGGCGGTCTGCTCGGTGGGATCGGTGATGGCGGCAAAACGCGAATGGAGATCGGCGGCTTGGTTGGTGTCACCAGCTGGGGTGACGCGGGCGGGCATCGTGGTGCCGGTGCTGGCAACGACGCGGGCGACTTCGAGTTGTAGCTTGCGGTCGAAATCCGTTTGGGACGCCTCCAGCTCGGTGATCTGGGATTGCAGCGTGGAGACTTGGCTGGTTGCGGCATCTCGTTGCGCGATCAGGTTGGCGGCTTGGATTTTCGCCTCGTCGCACTCTGCTTTGAGCGTGTCGATTTCAGCGGCAAGGAGCTCCACTTCACCGCGCAGCGATTCGACTTGGGTCGATGCTTCGTTGAGCAGTTCGGTTTGGGCTTGGTGGTCCCGCGTGAGGTCATCGACCTGGGTGCGGGCTTCGAGGAGTTGGTCTTCGAGTGCGGTAGTCATCACCCGTGATTTCGTGTCAACCGAGGTGTGATAAACTTTGAGGCGGCGCATGGCTTCTGCGCGGTCGGGAACCATGCCTGCGAGGTTGTGGCGTTGGGCCTGCTTGCCGCTAAAAGTCTGGCCTTCCATGGCCTCAGCGGGAATCGCACGACCACGGGAAAGCACGGCATCATGGAACTCGGCGGCGATTTCTGCGAGGTTGGATTGGATCAGCTCGCGTTGGTCATCGGTGAGTGCGGTGCCGGGAGCGCCCATCGCCTTGTATTTGCCGACCGAGAACACCTCCACCTTGATGCCCGCCTTGTCGATGGCGGCAGAACTGTCGATCACCGCCTGCACCACGCCGATGGAGCCGACCTGCGCGGAAGGAGTGGCGTAGATGGCACGGGCTTGAGATGCCACCCAGTAGGCAGCTGAGCACATCAGGCCGGACGAAAAGGCATAGACTGGCTTGCGCTCATTCAACGATGCCACAGCGGCGGCGAGTTCCGGAGTGCCTGCCACCGTGCCGCCTGGGGAATCGATGTTGAGGAAGACCGCCTTAATGTCATTTCGTCCCGCTGCCTCCCGCAATGCCTCGCCGATTTCCTCGGAACTGGTGGCACCCAGAAAGACTCTCGCAATGAGGTCAGGCTTGCGGAGGATAGGCCCCTCGATGGCGATCACGCCGATGCCGTCCTCGATGGTGAGAAGCGGGTTTTCAGTGGCCTTTTTGGGGAAAAACTCGTGTTCCGACAGCCCCCGCAGGGAGGTGGCCATGGATTGCAGCGCTTCGGGTTGGATCAGCCATTCACGGTTTTGCAGGAGGAGCGAGTTCACGCATCGGTTGGTGGTGTCAACGCGGCGGGCACAGAATGACGGCTTGCATCGTACCTTGTTTTGAGATTGAATAACTCTATGCCTGCGGGAGAAAAAAACACTTCAGTCAAAAAGGCGGCAGCCCGTCTTGTCCGTCAATTGCCGGACACCGCCAGTTGGGATGATCTCATGTATGAAATCCTCGTCCGGCAGAAAATCGAAGCTGGTCTGGCTGATTTACGAAACGGTCGCAAGCATGACCACGCATCCATCCGCAGCGAGTTCGGCGCCGCATGAACATCACATGGTCAGCGCAGGCGCGTCGCGATCTGCAGGCCATTCGGGATTTCATAGCCCATGACTCAGAGCACTATGCACGATTGCAGATCGAGCGTCTGATTTCTCGCGTGGAACGTGCCGCCGTGATGCCTTCCAGAGGCCATCCCGTTCATGAGTTTATCGAGTCCGACCTGCGCGAGGTGCATGAAGGTTCTTACCGGCTCATTTACGGTGTGTTCGGCGATGAGTTTCAAGTGGTGACCATTGTCCACATGAAACAGCGCGTCACGCGGCGTCGCTTACGCTGAGCGCCCTGGTGCCTCCGACATCGTTCCCGCTGGCTTCCAAAGCATCTCGACCGGGATTCCGTATTTCTCCGCTGTCTCAATGATCAGCTTTGCATCGCTGGCGCGGCGTTCGATTTCCTCGCCGAAGTCGGCCTCAGGTCCGGCATCTGCGGTAATTCACTTGGGTGGAACGGAGCTAATTGAGCCTGACCGCACCAGTGGTTCCCGGCCTAACAGCAAAAGGCGGACCCGGAAGCCCGCCCCTGCGTTTCAAAGGATCAAAGGGATAGAGAGTCAAAGGGAATGATCAGCGTTTCCGGCGGATCAGCATCATGCCGCCTGCGACCATTGATAGCAGCATCGACGTTGGTTCAGGAACAACTGTGTAGACCTTGAAGAATTGGGTTCCGACCACGTTCTGCATCGAGTAGACCCGGTTGCCCGTGGCGAAGCCGCCTTCAGTCGTAGCTCCGAGGGCCGCGAGGGCCTGAGCTTGGCTCAGATTGGTCGGGCCGAAGGTGCCGAAGGAGAACTCGGGCGTGCCGATGTAGCCGGGGATTTCTGATGCGTAGACAGCCGTCGTGCCGGGAATCTCAGCCCCCGTGCTGCCCGTCGAGCCACCCGTCTGGGTGACCCACGGTGAGCCGATTACAAGATTGTTACTATTGAGGCTGTCATTTGACGGGCCAGCTAAACCTCCACTAACTAAAACGTTCACCAATGACCATGTCTGGAAGGCCGAGCCAAAAGCGTTTCCGGTGTTTGCCCCGGTCTGCGGGCTGAACAGCGGCCAGGTGCCCGAAGGGAAGTAGTAGTCGTTGACGTTCGTCGAGAGCGTGCCGATGGCCGGATCCATTTCGACGCCGAACGAATTTATACCCCAACTCAGCGGAGTCTGTGACGGATTAGTGTAGCTGCCGCCAGAGCTCACCGCGTTGCCAGGATTCATCCGAAATTCGCCAGTAGCGGTATTGAATAAAATATAGGCGTCGCCGACCTGAGTTTGGGCCTGAGCAGACGAAGCTGCAAAAGTGATGAGCGCGGAAGTTGCCGCGAGGGTGAGGAGGCTTTGAATTTTCATGTTCTGGTGTATTTTCATGTTGCGGTGTATTTATTTGCCCTACTGATGGTGTGTTTGCTTGACGCGCAAACAGTTCGCAGCCCCCCGAGTGCAAGAAAAAAATCTGATTCTGTGTGATTTTTTCGTTACGAAGGCTTCCAGAGCATCTCCACTGGGATGCCGTATTTCTCGGCCGTCTCCATGATCAGCTTTGCATCGCTGGCGCGGCGTTCGATTTCCTCGCCAAAATCAGCACCTTGTTCGTTGAAGTGGTCGCTGAGGGTTTTGAGACCCATTTGCCTTCGGCTAAGCCAACTTGTGCCTGCGGCAGAGGGATGATCGCCGTTAGCACGGTTTCCTGCGTTCCACGTCGGAGCGGTTTTGTTGGGCTTCGCGTCCGGCATCTACGGTAACACGCTTGGGCGGAACTGTGCTGATTTTCCACCAACCCGGTATCGGTGGTAGCGATCCACGGGAAATCGCGTCGCCGATCACATAGGCCCAGACGGGTTTGATGAGACGGGTTTCGAGGATCATTTGGCGGAACGAGAAGCGACGGTCGGCTTTGGCGACGACCAACCTAACGCCCGCGCCGCCGACCTTGCTTGAATCCGCTGCGAACTCGAAGGGGATCATCCCGAGGGCGGAGTCACGCCGGAGATGTTCGAGGAAGCCGGTGAAGGTGGGGAGGGGCGATTCGATTGGAAGCTGTCGAGTGACTCGTCGGGTTTGAGGGCGATCAACTTGCCGCCGACGATGCGTTGGAGCGAAACCGGGTCGCTGTTTTCCGTGCCGATTGCCGCTCCGCCGACCATGAAGTCGTTGCTGTCGTCGATTTCCCCGCGTGCTGTTTTGAGGATGCGGGAGACGTCGGCATTGTCCTTCACCGCGTGTTTTTCGAGAGCGAGCAATTCCATTTCATCGAGCACGTGGTTGATGGAATGCTGGATGGTCGGATGAGAACGCACCCCGCCTGCCCACTCAGGTTCGTGGATGTGCAGGATGGAGGTGGCGGGTAGATCGTTGTGGATGAAATACTCGCCGTCGATGTCCATGCCCCGGCAGACGAGTGCTTGGCATTCCTCGAAGGAAAACCGGCGCGTCACCTCGCAGCGGGACGACCACATCGCGAAATATGCTTCGGCGGCGCGGTTCCATGCTTGGTCAGGTGATTGTGCTTGGACACGGATGCCGTCGCCCGTCGAGTAGATCGCCATGTTGGCGACCAGTTCGCGCACGAAGCCGCTGTTCTTGTGGAGGTAGCGGGACTTGCGAACCAGTTCGGCACGCACTCCTGACGTGAGTTCGTTGCGGGCACTTCGGAAATCGTGAAGTCGGTGATGAAGAGTCCGCGTGCCATGCACGGCGACTGTTGTCAACGGACAGGCCGGTAGTGCGAGCCGCGGCCCTTTCCGTGAAGTTCCGCAACGCCGGCTCCAACCAGCTCCCCAAACTTGTCCTTTAGCGTATGACGATTCGCTCCGGTCGCTTCCACGGCATCGGCGACCGAAAGCGCGCCCTGCTCGCGAAGCATTGTGGCGAGACGTTCGGCAAGCGGTGATAGCCCTGTCTGATTCGGGGCACGAGTGCTGATTCTTTCGCGTAGCCGGTCCACTTGGGTGCGCATCGAGCGCAGGAAGAACAGAATCCATGGCTCCCAGTCGCCATCCTCCGTGCCCAAAGTCGTCTGGGTCCGCCGCAGCGCGAGATAATAGGCTTCCTTGTTGTGCTCGATCACGCTTTCCAGCGAACTGCATGAGACGAAGCTGTAGCCGCTGCGGAGCAGAAGGAGATTGGTCAGCACGCGTGACAACCGACCGTTGCCGTCCTGGAAGGGATGGATGGCGAGAAACACGACGTTAAAGATGGCGATGCGCAGCAGTGGATGCAGGATCGGCTCGTGTTCCTCTTTGGCCAGCCACTCGAAGAGCTCACCCATCAGGCGTGGAGTATCGAATGGCGGCGCAGTCTCGAATACGATGCCGATCTGACTGCCATCCGGGTCGAACGCGACCACATGGTTTGGCAGGGTTTTCCAATCGCCCCTGTGCCGCTCGTCCTTGCTGCTGTATCGAAGTAGGTCACGATGTAGCTGGAGGACGATACCCTCCGTCACTGGCATTTCCGCCCACGAGGCGTGGATGGTTTCCATCACATAAGCGTATCCGGCTACTTCCTCTTCGTCGCGGGAGCTGAACGATTCGGTCTTGAGATTACCGAGCAGCGCCTCGACTTCACGGTCGCTGAGCTTTGCGCCCTCGATCCGGGTGGATGATCCGATACTCTCGATCGTGGCAACCCGCCGTAGGGAGGTTAGTCGCTCAGGCTCGATGCTCTCGACGACTCGCCACTCGCCCTTGAACTCGTCGATTGACGCAATCAGACGGAGGATCTCATTGGAGGGCTGGAAACGAGGTGGGAGCATCGGCGCGTGAGTATCCTACCTCCATTCCCATCCATTTCCATCCATTTATTCTCCAATTTCCTCCATTCTCAGAAACCTCGCCAAGTGGCGTTGCGCCCACGGGTGTCGATGTGGACGAAGCCGGACGAGGGCGGGCGGATGGGTGCATGACGGCAGCAGGAGAGACAGGGCAGCGGCGATGGAGATCAAAGTTTTCATGGCTCCTCGTCCGGAGTGTCAACCGGGGTGAGCGAGATGGCTTCGCGTCCCACGATCTTGAGCATGGTGGCAGCGGCTACCTGCATACTCTCCGCATCCCATAGGTGGTTGGGTCTTGACCCGATGCGTTCCCACAACCACTTGCCGTTCTTCTTGATGCGGTGCTCGCTTTCCATCTGGGCGAGGTAGTCCTCGTCGATGTCGTCCGGCACCTCCCACACCGGCCCGTTGTCCGGGTTCTGATTGCGGCGTAGGCGGGCGAGCGTGTCCTTGATGTTGAGGTTCGACCAATAAAAGACTGAGCACGATTGGTCGCGACCAAGCACCACCTTGCGGCGCGGTGAGTAGAACCGCTCCACGGATTTGCGGCCTTTCACCTTGTGCGTGAACGTGGCTCGTCTGTCGCCCATCAGAGCCGTCCATCCATGAGTCGCGCATTCGCGATAGACATCGTAGGTGGCGTATCCCGCATCGATGAAGACTTGCTGAAAATCCCACTCACCGGATTCGTCGCGGGCGTCTTTGCTCCATTCCACCTGTTCCCACCTAAAAGGTTGGCGGTGGTGGCAATGCGGGCAGGCAAACGTCCACTCGCGCATACTGGTGGTTTCAAACTTGCGGTGGGTGTCGTCGTCCTCCTCGCCGCCTTGGGACATGAACAGGCATTTTCCCAGCCATCCGAACGCGGTGACACGGGCTTCTGCTTCTGCCATGTGGCCGGTAGGAGCCCGCCAGCACTCGTCCATAATGAGCCAACGAATCGACCGGCGCTGGAGGTTGGTTTTGTTGTTTGCCCCCAGCACCCACAGCGTCATGCCATTGGCGAAGTGGATCGTGTTGTTGCGTTTCTTGTGGCGGTTGGCCGGGTAGAGAGACCGCACGGGGATGCATTCATCAAATAGCTTTTGCAGGCGGCTTTCGCTTTGGTCTTTGGCGGCATCTTGGGTGGCAGGTTCGCCGCCTTTCAGGTCGTTGCGCCGCATGAACTCACGCCACGCAGCCACGTCGTGCGTGCCATTGGCGGCGGCTTTCGGGGCGTCCTTGCGCTTTTTCCATGCGTTGAGTAGCTGGCGGCTGACCCCTAGAATGGCTGCTAGGTCAGCTAGATTTGTTGCGGTAGGCGGTGCTGCTCCTGTGCCGGTTGCCATTGATTGCAACATCGTCCGCTCGGCACGGGTCAGCTTTCCGCCTTTCTGCACACGACCGACCAAGTTGGCGAAGTCACGGGAGAGAAGCCCAAAAATGAGAGTGTTGATTTACGTTCGGATTCGCAGTCGGTCCAATTCACTCGCACAAGGCTGGGCGAATCGTCACATTGTTTCCAATTGGATAGGATTGCTCAACCGGAGCGACAATGTAGGTATGTTCCGGTTTGAGATCAGCAATCGCTTGATGAAAGCTGCGAGTGACATCAGGGGCTGATGATGCCTTGAACTCGAATGCGATGCGGCGACGTCCTTTTTCAAGGATGAGGTCGAGTTCCACACCGGTTGAGGTGCGATAGTGACTCGCTGCCCAGCCAGGATATTGGTCGATGATTTGTTCCAGCGCGAAACCTTCCCATGATGCGCCAAAAACTGGGTGCCCGCGAAGATCAGGTTCTGTTTCCAGTCCCAGCAGCGTGTGGAGAATGCCGCTGTCTCGCAGATAGACTTTGGGACTTTTGACCAATCGTTTTTTCAAATTTGGCAGTAGGGGCGGCAGGCTTCGAACCATGTAAGTTTGTGAAAGCATATCAAGATGATGGCCGATGGTCGCTGGAGTCACCCCGAGTGATTGTCCTAGCTGACTTCTGTTGAGGAGTTGGCCATGATGGTGAGCGAGCATTTGCCATAAGCGGTGAAGAGATTCGGCAGTAACCCGAAAGCCGAGTTGAGGTATGTCTCGCTCAAGAAAAGTGCGGATAAATTCCTCCCGCCAACGGCAGGAAACCTTAATATTGGGAGCTAGCAGACTGTCGGGAAAGCCGCCTCGCAGCCAAAGCTGGGAAAGCATCTCCGCTCCCACTTCCGGAATACGGAACGGGGTGAGTTCAACGTGGGCGATTCGACCGGCCAATGATTCGCCAGACTGACGAAGCAGTAGCGGGGACGCTGAACCTAATAGCAAAAAACGACCGGGGGTGCGACGGCGGTCGATGATGCCCCGTAGCTGCGGAAACAATCCGGGAACGCGTTGAACCTCGTCCAAGATGACCAGATGGTCAGAGAGAGCATCGAGAAAAGCGTTTGGATCCGTGAGTTTACGTCGATCCGTCGCGCTTTCGAGATCGAGGTAGATAGTCGGTTTATCGAGAGATTTGGCGATCTCTTGGGCCAATGTGGTCTTTCCGCACTGTCTCGGCCCGGTGAGAACTACGGCTGGAAAATGAGATAGGCACTCGTGGAGTTCATGGGTCGCGCTACGCTTAAAAGGTTGCATTTCGATAGGCTGACTATTAATTTACAATTTTCAAGGCGATTTGTGAACCTTCGTTCAATCCTTATAGCAATGGTGCATTTTCGCGTCTAACGGCGGCCTGACAAACGCGGATGGTGGATGTGAGGGCTGACCGCATTGGCATCCCTTGTGAGGAGAGCGTGTGTTCTTATGGTTGATTACGCGGCACCATGGCTGCTGCCATTTACGAAGGTTACTCCACAAAAGGATCAAATAGGGAAATCTCTTCATCAGTGCTCGCCGTGTATCACCACGAACTACCATCCAGCGATACGGCATGGCTGCAATGCGAAGAACCTGCCTTTCAAATTCGTTGATAAAATCGTCACCCAGATTACGGGATTTTTCGTTGTAGTAATCACGTATCTCGACAAGCTCTCCTTCAATCGCAGGATGATACTCAATTCTCATTACCTTAAGCGGTACATCAATTGTTCGTGCGAAATAGCTGTGACCTGTCCACTTTCGATTTCTTTATCCCGCTCCTCTGCGAGCCTCAATGCAGTTTCGTCGTCTAAATCGACGGAAAACTGAAAGGGATCCTCGATGCTCTCCCATAAAGATGCCGCAAGCATCGCCCGTTCCTTGGTGGGAAGATTCAGGGCTTCTGGTGCAATCTGATCAATGCTCATGAACAGAGCTTATCACGGAATAAGCGGAGGAAAAGTCCGATTACCACTGCTCCAAGGACGCGCAAGACATGCTCCTCACCTACCTCGACCGGATGAAGCCAGGCCACGCCTTCCTCGGCACCACGAACCTCGACCTCAGCAGCCTCACCGAACGCTTTCAAACACGCTTTCAATCCGTCAGACTCCAGCCACCCGACAACGCGACTCTCGCGGCATTCCTTGCCAGGCGGTGGGCGCTCCCATCTCCACCACCCGGATGATTGCGGAAGGGGCTTCAGGCAACGTCAGGGCGGCGATGGCGGATCTGGAGATGTGGTTGGGGTGATGGGTTTGTCCTGCTGGATCAATCTGCTGTCTTCTCCATCAAGCTCAGCATTCTCTCCGCACGCTTGGTGACGATCTCACGGGCCGTCGCGTCCCTTAACTCGGGCAGAGCTTGCGGTTCGCGGGTCGCATCCAGAATCTGCCGACACATGGTCTTGATTCGTTCGCGAGCCATTGGCCATCCAAGTTTGGCCATGCCACAAAGTTGCTTGAAGTGTTCCGGGGAAACCTCCACCAGCGTCGAAGCACTGCCGATTTTCATCGAGAGCGTGGTCGAGAGTTCCGGCCAAGCCAGGGTGCAGACCTGATCGTAGAGCGGTGCCATTCTGTGGGTGTCTTGTGCGTAGAGAAACGAGTGATTCTTTCCATGGGCATCGGCATTGCCTGTCACTGCCGCGAAGATCACCGCATCGAGCATATGCCTGATGTCCAGCACCGGTGTGGTGGACCATTCACGGATCATCTGAAAGCATTCGCGCAGCGACGGCCCTCCTTCCTGCTGGTATTTGCGTGATGATGGATAACCAAGGGCTTGGCAGAAATCCTCCTGATGCAGACGCCGGACGATTTCGCCGGAAGCCCCTTGCACCCGGTCGTATCGTTTGCTGATCAGACATGGCACATTACCAATTCGCTCTGCCCATGCTTCTGCGGCGTCCAGTCCTATGCGGCGGGCGAGAGCCATACACCATGCCTCGTTTTCGGCGAGGCCGGGAAAACGTGTTGGCTCGGGTTTGATGATGTGGGTGCTCGGGGTGTTTCCCAGCGGCAATGCCAAGCGGCTTGCACCGCCGGACGTGGAATCGATCACCACCGGCAATTTGACCTGTGCTCCGGCGAGCGAAAGTCGCAGGCCCTGTTCCCCGGCAAGCAACGGTTGGTGCGGGAGCCGATCCATGATCTCGATGACCTCCCCCTCGTTGAGCCAACGCACTCCGCTATCGGACGGTGCCCGTCCTTCCACTTCCTCGGGCACAAGCGCGATCGCTCCGGCGCATTCACCGCCGATCCGCTCCAGCATCGCAAAATCGTTGTTCGCGCTGATACCCAGGTTTCTGGCGATCTGATCCCGCGAGTCGGCTTCCGGTAGCAAACCGCCAAAGAAGACATTCACTCGCTGACCTTCAAACAGCTCGGCTTGCAGTGGCAACTGGCGAGACAAGGGCAACGCCCCCGCATCCTCCAACCAGGCTTCGTCATACCGGAAGACCAGTCGTTGGCCATCATCGGTAAGCAAACCGACCCGCTTCCCATGAAAGTGGACGATCAATGGATTCATGGCTCGCCAATTTCCAGTTTCAAACCCAGTGCCCGGACAATCTCCAGGGCTTTGCCCAGTTGGCAGGTCGGCTTGCCCTTTTCCAAGTCGATGATGAACCGCAAGCCGGTTCCCGAGGTCATGGCCAAATCTCTCTGGGTCACCTTCAAGCGGAGTCTCTGCTTGCGAATCGCCTGGCCAAGGCTTTGTGCATCTTGAATGTTCATTGTTCCTGATCGGGAACATCCTTGATTATTGAGCGCTGATCAATCAGAAAGTTCCCGATCAGGAATTATTCTAACTTTTCGAAGGTGCTGCGTGAAAAAATGCTCGCACGGTAATATTTTTAAGACCAGTCAGACTCCAGCCCCCGGAAAACAGGGCTCTCGCGGCATTCCTCGCTAGAAGGTGGGGCGCTCCCATCTCCACCACCCGCATGATCGCGGAAGGGGCTTCAGGCAATGTCAGAGCGGCGATGGCGGATTTGGAGATGTGGTTGGGTGAACAGCATCTATTTCGTGGCGGGCCACGCCGAGTCTGCTTGAAACCGCCATGTATGGGGCCGTAAGCAGGGTGGTGTGGGACTCTGGAGCTAATCACTCCCCGAGACCCGATTCTGCTCTTGCCTTACCCACAACATATTCCGCCTGTGGCAGGTGCAAACCCAGGTGAAAAGCAAACATGCAGTTCCATTTGTGCGCATCGAATTCTCCGAAGATTGGGTGCGGGGAAGTTCCCGTGCCTCGCAGCCGCTTCAGGCTCTTGACGGCTTCCATGTGCCTGTTGACGGAGTCGGCAAAAACCTCGATCTGCGACTCATCAGCCATAGAAGTCGGCATGACATCCTTCTTTGGGTTAAGAGTTGCCGGGCCACTCAATCTCTCGCCCCTAGCCAGCTGGACAACGGTGGCGGTGATGCTTCGGTTAACAATGGTATTGTGTTCCAAGATCATGTAGAATGACCACTTTCGCATGTCTTCATCGACACCCCGCATGGGTGGGAGCTTCAAAACAACGCCGCCCGGCTTCGTTCGATATTCCATCGGCAAGTTCTTTATATTGCAGCAAGAGCGCTTCACTTTGCTGCAGCGCTTTTGCCTGACTCGTGAAAGTGAAAAGCGTGCGGACTGCCGTTTTGATAAATGGATTGCTCATTTCGTTTAAGTACACGTCACAGGCCATGCACCCCTGACCGGGGGCGCGCTTTCGACTGCGGGTTGAGGGTTACGTTACAGGTGATCATCGAACTCAGAACGGGTCAGGGGTTGTATGCGCCAGCTTGTTCTGCCTTGATTCTCTCAGCGAGCCAGACCTTCACGATGGATTGTCGTGTCACTCCGACTCTCTTGGCCTCCAAATCGAGTGAATTGATCATCCAAGACGGAAGATCGACGTTCACACGACGTTGCTCAAGCCCAGGCCTCTTTGCCTTGCTCCAGTCGAGGTATTCGGAAATGTCTTCACCCGCATCAAAGCGGCGATCCAATTCTTTAGCTGTTATGGTATCTTTCTTCTTCGCCATGGCGTGATCTCCTTACTGATATGATTCTGATTCGGTCTTCCCTTACAGTGAAAATTGCTGTCCAAAGCTTGCCTGCGTGGGAGGCGACTAGGGCATAACGTGGCTCGTCCTCACTTCGAGCTTCGACCACGAGACGTCTTTCATCGCACCAAAGGAGTTGAGCCTCCGTGAAGTCGATCCCATGCTTCTCAGCGTTGATCAGCGACTTCGCCTCGTCGAACTCGAAATCCATAAAGGTATAATAATGGAGCCTGAGACCCGATCAAGGCGATTTTTCTGCACAACGTCGAGGCCTGGCACCCGCTACCGGGAGCGCCCCTCCGATTCAGGTTGAGGTTGGTCGCTACCCTCCGACTTCGACTCGGGGCGGGTAGCGGGTTGCCCAGTGCCGGCTTGTTCGACGATTTCTTTGTTCACGGGCTCCAGTGAGATGGATGCACCTAGCGTGACCTTTGCGTAGTCACTCTTGCACCGGTGAATTTTAATCTTCAATTCCTTTTCAATCTTCTTGATCTGTGGAGTGTCCAATTTATCTGGCTGGTAAATTAGCGCTTCTAAAAAAGTTACTGCATCGTCGAACCCCGCTGACCATTCCAGTTGAGCCTTTTCGGGATCTGTCGGATGGAACTCCACGATAACAAACTCATCCGCATACCTCTTTGGCTCTTCGTAATCTGGGTGAAACCTCCATCCGAATAATACTCGATGCATGCCATTCAAAGAATTTTCAGGCTTGCCTGTCTCCTCTCCCAGATACGCCACCACTGTATGCCTGCCGACAAAATCTGAATTCCATGAAGCAATCTCCATGGGATCGCCTCCTTTAGTAACGAACTCTGTTGATATCTTCTTGGTGTGTGGATTCGCGTTCCCGTAGCGTAAATATACTGTAGCATCTTTAAGATAAAGCGTGTCCATCTGCCACCCTGGATGGGCAGGATTCTGGGTAAACGTCCTAGCTGAAGCAAAAACGGTTACGAAAAGTCCAGCTAGCAGAACGGAGTGTGATTTCATTTTGTCGAACAGTGGTATTAAGTAGCGTGCGGCATTTGTCCTGTAACAACCGCGTGCGGCTCAACCGGGACAAATACGGCACGGAAAGTTAATTCTCTTGGAATCCAAGGTTCATAAAGCGGTTTTTAGACCGTCATGGAGGAACTGCCAAGCAAGAAATGTGGAATATGGGCTGGGAAAACGGACTTTCGGGTCAGGGAAGATCGAGAGGGCTGGGGCCGCCCGCACCGGGTCTTTTCATCACATGCAGGTAGATCATCGTGGTTTCGACACTGGCGTGTCCCATGAGGGTTTGCACGGTGCGGATGTCGGTTCCGGATTCGAGTAGATGCGTCGCGAACGAATGGCGCATGGTGTGGCAAGTGGCGCGTTTGGGAACCCCTAACTTGCGGACTGCATCCTTGAATTGGCGCTGCATGGATGATTCGTGCAGGTGGTGGCGGGCGATCCTGCCGGTGCGTGGGTGTGGGCAGAGGGTGGCGGATGCGAACAGGTATTGCCAACACCACTGACGGGTTGCGTTTGGCCATTTGCGCATCAGCGATTCGGGCATGTGAACGTCCCCCGCGCCGACAGGGAGGTCCTGGAGGTGTTTTTCGCGGAGGCGGTCGAGGTGTTGCTGGAGCCGCTGCTCAAGGGCGACCGGCAGAGTGACCACGCGATGTCTTCCTCCCTTGCCGTCGTGAATGGTGATGGTGCCCTGGCCGAAATCCAGATCCTAACCAAAGGGGGGTGTCGCATTTTAACATTTTCCTTGATCGCTGTTTGAATCTGCGGATTCTCGTGGCATTCCTCGCGAGGCGGTGGGCTGTCCCTATTTGCCACCACCCAGATGATTGCGGCCGGGGCAGCAGGCAACGTCAGGGCAGCGATGGCGGGTTTGGAGATGTGGTTGGGGTGAACAGCATCTATTTTGTGGCGGGCCACGCCGAGTCTGCTTGAAACCGCCCTGTACGGAGCCTTACGCAGGGTGGTGTGGAACCGGGGAGCTAATCACTCCCCGGGACCCGATTGGCCTTATGGTTTTTTGAGTGCGAGTCTCCCGACGTCGATTACTCCGCGTCTTCGAGCCATCCAGAATTACGTTCGGACGAATATCGGGACCACGTGATACTTACTGGATTGTATCCATAAGTAAAGCCTCCTGTCCAGGTAACCAATGTCTGGTAGTTGACGCCGTGATGAGCCGCGAAGCGCGGGGCGCTCAAACCGCTGGCTCGGTAGGCATCCACCATGATTTTCTTCTGTTCCGGCGTGTAGCGCAGGCGACCTTGTCGGTCGTTCTTCAAAATGGATTCGTTCATAGGTGTCATAGGTTGGTGAACTATGACGCCTATGAAATACACCTGCCAGAATCTTCAGACGGTGCTTGGGAGCCCGCTTACGAAGGTCATGCCCGTGGTGGGATCGGTGACGGCGCCGGCTTCCACGGTAGATCTGACCCAAAAAACTGACCCCAAAAAGTGAAGCGGAATCACTGGATGCCCAGCATTCCGCCATAGATGGTATTCGCCTTCTTTTTCAAGTCGGCACGGTATTGCTCCAGTTGGCTTTGATCGAGAATGCTGGAGAATCGGCCGAGCCTTTCCTCGATCCGCTGATCAACCAGGGCTTTGATTCCCTTCTTGATCGATTCCGGGTCATCCCCGGCACTGTCGTAAATCCTTGTGATTTCACCCGAATTGCTGAAATCAAAGATATCGCGTCCATCCGTATAATCGCTGGGATTAAATATCCCCGTATTGAAGCGTAACTTATTCTTGCGATCGCTTTCCGCTTTCTTGTCAACCTGGCTGGCTGCATCGGCATAGAGCACCTCATAGATCGCATCCCTCTGATCGGGGCGAAGATCGACCGCACTGTTGAATGCGGCGAGCTTCGCCAGTGAGGCGTTATCAACCTTGGTGTCCCGTTCCTTGGTCTTGTTCTCCAAATAGAGTTCGGCCTGTTCGGGTGTCAGGAGTTCCTTGAGCATGGAATCAAAAAGTTCGGGATCCAGAATCTCCGACACCTTGTCAAAGGTGGTGTCGTCATTTGTCCTGTAGATTTCAGCCACTTTCGCACGGCGGTCATTGAGGTATTTCCCGAGCCTCTCCACTTGCCACGGGGCGAGATTCATCGCCGAGGAGAGCTTCCTGATTTGTTGTTCATCTTCACCACGTATTCGCTCGTCCTGCTGGCTGGAGAAGCGTTCATTGGACTCCTTCTCCTCCGCCACGATATCGGCATCGCTGGGCTTTTTTTCCAACAATTTGGTTCCTGGATCAGCAGGAACGCCAGACGGCCGGTCAGACACCTTGAAAGGCGAAACGGATCCCTTGGTTCCCGACGGGACGTCTGGCGGATCTTGAACGGTCGTCTTGAGCGCGGGCTTCAAGACCCAAGCAAAGGCGAAGCCCGCTGCGAGCCCCACAGCCAGGAAAATAACAGAATTGGATTTCATCGTATCTTTATTGGATGATTACATCTCTTCCTTTTTTGCTAACTGCATGCCGTCCTAGAGCATGGCAAACGGGGAGTGGATTTTTCCCGTTAAAATATTAAAATTTATTGGGGCTGGTTGATCGGGCGATGTTCCGACATCGCCTGTTTGGAATTGAATTCAAAGCAACCAACCACCTGAACAAACAGACAGGGACACAGGTATCGGCGCAAGCTGGTATTGAGGATTTTAGCGGGATTTTCCAAGAGCGGCTGCGCGGCACCGTGGGCGACGGACTCTTGGCGATGTTCGACGAGGTGCTTTGGAAGAAACACGACAGCAATTGGAACGCGGAGGATTTCCGGCGATACGCATTCCGCTGTGCTGACATCGAGGCGCGCTCATATCACCGCAAATGCCGCCGCCTGAGCAAACGCATCGTCTTCCTGGCACCGGATGTCGTCCAGGCACTGGGAAATGAAACGCAGGAGCAGATCGACGCCGATCCGGTGCCCGTCCGGGGGCGGATCGAGGCCTTGCGGCAGTGTTTGGACGGCCTCGATCCCGTCCAGCGGCAGCTGCTCGATGCCCGCTACGAAAAGGACGGGGTAGGGAAAAGCGTCGCGGATATCGCCAGAGAGAAAGGCTGCAAGATGGAGACACTCTACAAGCGGCTTGAGCGGATCCGGACTTCTCTCCATAATTGCATTTCGAAACGCCTAAAGGACTTGCCCGCGTGAACCTCATTTCCCCAGAGCAGCCGCAGGAAAGCGGTGAATTGATCGAGCTTGTGGATCGCTATCTCGACCAGCGGCTTGATGAGGCGGGCGGGAAACGCCTTGAGGCGTTGCTGCGAGACGATCCGGGAGCCATGCGTTATTGCGCGGGGCGGATCCGGCTCCATTCGGAAATCCACTCGCTGGCCCGACCTTTGCGCATCGAAATCCACGAGAACCGCGATCTGGTCATCGAACAGGCGGGAGGCGTGTCCACGGTCACCGCAAACCACTCGAACTGGGTCAGCGTGGCACCATCGACGATGCGCAGCGGGGCAGGGGGAAAAATCCGCGCAGCGGGGTGGTGGCTGGCGGTGCCTGCGGTATCGGCGCTGATTCTGGCCCTCTGGTGGATCCAAACGACACGCTCGAAGACGGCATTCCAACAGGCTCTCATTACCAGAATAATGCGATCAGCGGGCAGTTGGGCTGGCTTCTCAAGGATTACCTCTCATCGGTGCCGCAGCCGGACAACCCCCGGCCGAGGATGTTCCTCACCCCCACGCTCGAGTATCCCGCCGCGAGGACGGATGCGAAAAATTCGAAGAGCAAGGCGAAGCCGAGTTATGTCGTTTTCGCCAAGCAGACGGACGTCATCACAGGCGCCATCTTCTGGCCGTTGGGGAACTACAACCGCAACAGTTCGGGAAATAGGACACCTCCGATGAGAATGGTTCAGCTGTCCGCCAAAGAGACGCGCGGCAAGCCATGGATCACGGAGATCGACCAGATCATCCGCCCATCTACCTCCAGTTACGGAGCGGAGATCGAGCCGCCCCACGGAAAATACCGCAACACCCTGATGTTCGACTTCAGCGTGAAAGCGATCCCGCTCAGCGATCCCGTATGGTGAATCCTGCCGCCCCCGGCCATACTTTTGACAATAGCCTCCTGTCACTGAGGGCTCCGCCCATGATTACCCATGCAAAACCCATTCTCATTTCCTAGGCTGCATCTCTTGCTGGCTTTCAGCGTCCTGTCAGGCATGGCCGCGGCCGACGTGACCCCCGAGTCCCTCGATTTCCGCCGTCAGGCGACGCAACGGATGTTCTTCGACCGCGATCAGGAAATCCCTCTTGCCGGGCTCCAGCCCACCAAGATCCTGGGTATCGAGGTCATGCATCCGATCGTCGGGACGCCAACCGGCAACGCGGAGTTTGAAATCACGGAGGGCAAATTGAGGATCAGCGCGAAAACCGCTTCGCGGGCGGATCGCTGGGTCGGCGGCTTCAATCCTTTCGCTTCGTATGACCTTCTGTTAGAGAAATTCAGCGGCTCGGGTCAGGTCGGCATCCTGTTCCGTGATTTGGAGCAGGAGAACCGTATCAGCGCTTCGCTGGTGATGAAGGACGGGAAATGTTCGGCCATCCGCTGGGTGGTGGTGAAGGAGGGCGAGGAGGTCGCGCGCAAGGATCACCCGCTGCCAGAGGGAGTGAAGGCGGAGTTTCCCCTGCGCCTGCGTGTCCAGATGCTAGCGGTCGGCGTGAACCTGTTTCTCGAAAGCAAAGGCGAGGCGCACCTCATCGCCTATCCGGATTTCGCGGAGCATTTCGAGCTGCGGAAAAAATCTCTGATGCAGCGGTTCGAGTTCTGCCTGCACAGCGATCTCAGCGCCGGGGCTTCGGTTGACATCGCGGAAATGACCGCCGCGTTGTCGCCGGGTTGCGGGCAGGCGGATATCCGCGCCATCACCCGCGCGGACGGCGAGCCGCTGATCGAGGACGACCGCCTGTGGTTCACGATGACCGTACGCGGCCGCGCGCTGCCGCATCCGATGCAGGGTGTTTTCTCGATGAATCCCTCGGTCTTCGATCTGCGCTTCGAGGGCATCATCGCCTTCGACATGGGCGATGGCCTGCTGCGCAACGAGCTCGCCTCGCATCTGTTTTACGACGATGCCTCAAAGGAATGGCGCGGCTGGACGGTGGGGTTCAGCGCCTACGGGCTGGACTCCGGCGGGAAACAGAAAGCGGTGCTCGCCGTTTCCAGCAAGCGGGATCCGCGCAAGGGATTTTCCGTCATGCGCGCCAAGCCCATCGGCTTGCCGCAAGGGATGCATGAGGATCCGCACGGGATCTACGATGCCGAGGCGGGAAAGTGGCGCATGCTCCTCGCCGAGCACGCCGGGAAATTCCGCGCCAGCATCTGGGAGTCCGACACCTGGGACAGCGGCTACACGCGGCTCAGCGGACCGGTGGAAATGGACAGCACCGGCACCTCGATCCAGAAAATCGGATCGAAGCGCTACGCGATGTTCGGCAGCGCGGATCGCAAGGTTTACATTCGTTCGTATCCCGGCCTTGAGCCGGCGGGCGAGCTGAAGATGCACCTGCCGCCATGGGACGATGAATCCGGCACGCGCATCTGGCCGAATGTCATCCCCTTGCCCGAGGGCTATCCGGCTCGCTACATCGCGCTGATGATGGACCGCATCAATTTCCCCGGCATGCCCAAGAAGAACTGGACGTACGGTGCCATGTATCTCTACCATGCCCATTTGCCGGAAGGAAACGAGACACCTTACGAGTATTAGAAACCCTGAGAACCTAACCTTGTATAACCTAGCCCACCCATGAAAACCCGTTTGATGATCCCCGCGATGATCCTCGCCCTGGCCTCCTGCCAGAAGCCCGCCGAAATGAAAACCTCGTCCGCCATGAAACAGGAGGTCTTCGGGAAAATGCCCGATGGCCGCGAGGTGAAAATTTTCACCCTCACTAACAGCAACGGCCTCACGGCGCGCGTCACGGAATACGGCGCGATTCTCGTTTCCATGGAAACGCCTGACAAATCGGGAAAAACAGCGGACATCACCCACGGTTACGATACGCTAGAAGGCTGGCTGACCAACACCTCGTATCTGGGAGCCACGGTCGGCCGCTTCGGGAACCGCATTAAGGACGGCAAGTTCACACTTGAAGGCAAGGAATACACGCTCGCCACGAACAACGATCCCGGCGGCATTCCCTGCCATCTCCACGGCGGTCTCAAGGGCTTCGACAAGGTGCTGTGGTCGGGCAAACCCGTCGGCGACAACGGCGTGGAGTTCACCTACGTCTCCAAGGATGGCGAGGAGGGTTATCCCGGCAACCTCACCGTCAAGACGACCTACACGCTCAACGATGACAACGAGCTGAAATGGGAAACCAGCGCCACCACCGATGCGCCGACGATCGTCAACATTGTCCATCACAGCTACTGGAACCTTTCCGGCGATCCGACCACCTCGATCAACGACCACGAACTCACCCTCCGCGCCCCCCATTTCCTGCCGACCGACATCGGCCTGATCCCGACGGGTGAGATCGCGCCGGTCGCGGGCACTCCGATGGATTTCACCAAGCCGAAGATCATCGGCGAGCGCGTGGAGGCGGATTTCGAGGCGCTGAAATTCGGCGGCGGTTACGACCATTGCTGGGTGTTGGAAAAAGGCGAGGGCGTGCGGCTCGCGGCACGCCTGAAGGATCCCGAAACCGGACGGGTGATGGAGATTTCCACCGACCAGCCGGCCATCCAGTTCTATGGCGGCAATTTCCTCGACGGCTCCTTCGCCGGCAAAGGCGGCGTGAAATATGCGAAACGCAGCGCCCTCTGCCTCGAAACCGAAGGCTTCCCGGACGCTCCTAACAAAGCCGCTTTCCCGTCCTGCGTGCTCCGCCCCGGCGAGACCTACAAACATGTGATGATCCACAAGTTCTCCGCAGAGTGAAAATCCTGATCTCCGCCATCTTCCTCAGCGCGCTGACAGCCGTCGCTTGTGCAGGGGAGCGGCCCAATGTCCTGCTCATCCTTGTGGATGACCTCAAGCCGGCCCTCGGTGCTTACGGCGACAAGACCGCGATCACGCCGAACCTGGACAAGCTCGCCGCACGCGGCATGCGCTTTGACATGGCGTATTGCAACATCGCGGTATGCGCGGCGTCACGCTACAACCTGATGACCGGTTCCCGCGCGACCTCGCTCGGGATCTACGGTTTCGGCGTGGATTTCCGCAAACCGTTTCCCGAGGCGGTCACCCTGCCGCAGCATTTCATGAACCACGGCTACCATGCCGAATCCATGGGCAAGGTCTATCACATCGGGCATGACACCTACGCCGACGCCGCTTCGTTCAGCGTCCCGCATCTGAGCGATCTCGTCATCGAATACCTTGATCCGAAATCCAAGCCGGACGGCATTCTTACCCGCGAGGAAGGCCTTTTCGCCAACCAGGGCAAAGTATCGGAGGGAAAACTCCGCCCGCGCGGCGCCGCATGGGAGTCACCCGATGTGCCGGACGATGCCTACGCCGACGGACGGGTCGCCAACGAGGCGGTGAAACGCCTGCGCGCCCATCGGCAGAATCCCGGCAAGCCGTTTTTCATGGCCGTGGGCATCGCCCGCCCGCATCTGCCTTTCAGCGCGCCGAAAAAATACTGGGAGCTATACGATCCCGCCAAGCTGCCCCTGCCAACCATCGAACACGCACCGCAGGACGCCCCGGCCGGCGCGCAGAAACGCGATGGCGAGATCGCCGCGTTTTTCCCGGTGCCGGAAAAGAGCAACGGCCCGTTTCCCGAAGATCTGAAGCGCAAGCTCATCCACGGCTACTACGCATCCACCAGCTACGCCGACGCGCAGATCGGCAGGATCATCGACGCTCTTGACGAGACCGGTTTGGCGAAAAACACCATCGTCGTCCTCTGGGGCGACCACGGTTACCACCTCGGCGAGCTGGGCATCTGGACGAAGCACGTGAACTACGAACTCGCGAACCGCATCCCCATTCTCATCACCGCACCCGGCATCACCCAGCCCGGCAGCGCCACCGGCCAGCTCACGGAAACGGTCGATCTCTTCCCCACGCTCGCCGAACTCTGCGGCCTGCCCGCGCCCGCCGGGCCGCAGCCCATCGACGGCATCAGCATGGTGCCCGTGCTGAAAGATCCAAGCGCCCGCATCCGCGATCACGCCTACCACTGCTTTCAACGCCACAAGCTCGGCCGCGCGATCCGTACGGCAACCCATCGCCTCGTTGTCTGGCAAAATCCCGGTAAGCCCGAATCCACCGCCGAAATCGAGCTTTACGAGTATCTCGAAGACCGCATCGAGCGCAAAAATATCGCCGCAGAGCAACCCGCCATCGTCGCGGAGTTGCGCGCCATGCTGGATCGGCATCCCCAGCCGCGGCTCCTTGGTCGAGCGTCCAGGTGATGCCCCGCCCGCTCTTGGAAAAGGGCTGGCGCATCGCCGCGCGGGGGCAAACTGATGCCGGTATGAACGGTATGACCCTAGAATCCGCATTCCATGGGGGCAGATACTGTATCGCGACATTTCTTAAGTTCCATCATCATGCACGTTGTTGCCGTGTCAACTCCACGAGGACTGTTTTATCTCCCCCGTAGTGGCGACAATGGCCACAAAATACCTTCCCGTGTGTGCCCAAACCTGCCTAAATAATCATGTTCCCGTTAAGCAAAAACGGGCTACAGAAAACACTTACATGCATGGTAAGTAAAAAACATGACAAAACTTTTCATTTACGGGACATTGAGGCGCGGCGGATCGAATCATTTCCGCATGGATGGAGCGGAGTTTCTGGGAGCGGGAAGGATCGCAGGTAGGATGTATAAAATCGATTGGTATCCGGCGCTGGTTTGCGGCGGGGAAAGTGCGGTGAAGGGTGAGCTTTACCGGGTCAGCGAGGAGCATTTGCGGACGCTGGATGTGTTCGAGGGGATCGTTTCTGGAGAAGGTGAGTCGCGCGAATACCGGCGGGTGAAGGTCGAGGTGACTTTGGATTCCGGGGAAAAGGAAAACGCGTGGGCGTGGGAATGGATCGACGATCTCAGCACCGCCTTGGAGTGCGATACGGGCGATTGGTTGGGGTATGAACCGAACCCTTCGTGAAGAAATGGAGCACGGCATCATACCGCCCGAAGTGTTGCTGGAAGCCTACGCACAGGGCGTTTTCCCGATGGCCGAGGACGGCGAGATCCTGTGGTTTTCGCCGACGCGGCGCGGGATCATCCCGTTGGATGAGCGTTTCCACATTCCCCGCGGTTTGAAAAAAGCCCTGCGGAAAAGACCCTTCGAGATCCGCTACAACACCGCGTTCCGGGAAGTGATGCTGGGCTGCGCGGAGCGGGATGGGACTTGGATCGATGGGGCGATCATTGAAAGCTACTGCGCCCTCCACGAACTCGGTCACGCGCACTCGGTGGAGTGCTGGGACGCGGAAGGCTTGCAGGGCGGGCTTTACGGCGTCGCGTTGGGTAAGGCTTTTTTCGGAGAAAGCATGTTTTCCCGGAAAACCGACGCCTCGAAGATCGCACTGGTGGCGTTGGTTGAGAGGCTGCGGGAGCGGGGCTTCGAGCTGCTTGATACCCAGTGGATGACCGATCACCTCAGGACTTTCGGAGGTCTGGAAATCGGCAAAAGGGAATATCTGGCGCTGCTTCAGGAAATGCTGCCGGGCGAATCCGGTGCTTGATTCGTTAAGTTTTCTAAAATAACTTCCGTCTCGCTTACCGCATGAAGCAGAGTAAAAAACAGCTTGCTGGGAAATCCCCGCAGAACAGGAAAAGGCCGCGCCCGGGCGACGGTTTCATTTCCTCGGTGAAAAAGCGCAGCGACGAGAGGACGAACCGCCGCCTGCACAGCCGGGGAAAGCCGATCTGGGCGTCGCTTGCCGCCAGAGATTTCCAAGAGGAGGATGGTAAGGCGGGTTTCCTGACACATATCACCAGGGCTTTGCTGGCGTGCCTGCTGTTGCCGCTCTGCTGGGTGACCACGTGGGTTTTCCTCGCCCGTTTTTCCCACGCGACCGTCGAGCAGGGTTTCTGGCAAACCCAGCCGTTCTGGTATTTCGCCGTCGGCTCGCTGGTGATGCTCGGTTGGTTCTGGTCGAGGATCGCGCAGCCCGCCTTCCTTTATTGCTACGTCTTCGGCCACGAGCTGACGCACGCCGCTTTCGTGAAATGCTTCGGCGGGAAAATCCTGGAGATCGAGTGGGGAGCGGACGGTGGCTATGTGACCACAGACAAAACGAACTGGGTGATCGCGCTGTCCCCGTATTTCGTGCCGTTTTGGAGTGTGATCGCGGTGATTGTCTATGTCGCGGCGGGCGTCTTCTATGAGATCACCCCGCTTGGAAACCAGGTCTTCTACGGCGTGATGGGCGCCACGTGGTCGTTCCATCTCGCGTGGACGCTTTGGATGATCCCGCGCGACCAGCCCGACCTCAAGGACAACGGCACCTTCCTTTCGCTGACGCTGATCTATTTCGGAAATCTTCTCGTGCTCATCGGCTTGCTCTGTCTCGCGACCCCCGCGCCCTTGGAAAGCCTGCGCGATTTCGGCCACTCGTGGTTTGCCACCGCGATGACCTGGGGGGATGGCGCCTTGCGGTGGCTGGAGACTTTTGCGAAGGGCATCGCGGGTAGGGGTTGAGCGTGTTTCGGCATTGTTTTTCGCCGGAGCAAGCAGAGACTCGCGGTGTGATCTACCTCGATTCCAATGCGACCACGGCCATGCTTCCCGAAGCGGTGGAAGCGATGCTGCCGTGGTTGCGTGTGAACCACGCGAACCCGTCCGGCACCTACCGGACATCGAAACTGGCGCGAACGGCCATTGAGGAAGCTCGGGGACATGTGGCGGCGCTGATCGGGGCGGATGCGGGTGAGATCGTTTTCACAGGCACCGGCACGGAGAGCGTGAACATGGCGTTGCATACGCTCGACGAACTGACAGGGGAGGGAACGGCGGTCGTTTCCGCTATCGAGCACAGCGCTGTGCTGCGCTTTGTGGAAAGCGGGAAACGGGATGTGAAGCAAGTGTCGGTGCATGCGGACGGGCGGCTTGATCTGAGTGCCTTCCGTGCGGCTTGCGAGGGCGCGGCGTATGTCTCCGTGATGGCGGCGAACAACGAGACCGGTGTGATCCAACCGCTCGCCGAAGCGATCGGCATCGCCCGCGAGTTCGGTTTGCCCGTCCATACTGACGCGATCCAAGCGGTGGGGAAAATCGACGTCGATGTCCGTCGTGATCGGATTGATCTACTATCCCTTTCCGCGCACAAATTTCACGGGCCGAAAGGTGTTGGTGCTCTCTATGTCCGCAGCGGGCTGGATTTTTCGCCGCTGCTTCAAGGCGGCGGCCAGGAAAGCGGTCGGCGCAGCGGGACGGAAAATGTGGCGGGGATCGTCGCGATGGGTGAAGCTGCCAGATGGGCCAGTTTGGCTTTGGAAAATGGAGCGGCAGAGCGTATCCGGGACATGCGCGACGCATTCGAACAAATGGTGATGGAGGGGGTTTCCGGCTGTGTGCGGAATGGCGACCCCGCCTTCCGCTTGCCGAACACCTCCCACCTTTCCTTCGAGTCATGCGACGCTGCGGGTCTTCTCATTCTGCTCGATGAAGCGGGCGTGGCCTGCTCGGCGGGATCCGCTTGTATGAGCGGCAAGCGCAAACCCTCGCACGTGCAGCTCGCGATGGGGATTCCTGAGGCGCGCTCGAAGTCTAGCCTGCGTGTTTCGTTTTCCCGTCTCAATACGCCGGATGAGGCGGAGCGAGCAGCCGCGATAACGATCGCAGCGGTGGGTAAACTTAGGCGCGTACAGGGCAACGGAATCGGCCCGGTAGCGATCTACACCGCCTGATCCAATCACCGAGCAGTGCTGCGTAGGGCTTGCAAGATTGGCTGCGTTCCCTCATTGAAGTGCCGATGCCTACACTCATCGTTCTTGCCGCCGGAATGGGCAGCCGCTACGGCGGCCTCAAACAGCTCGATCCCATGGGGCCAGCCGGCGAAACCGTGCTCGATTACTCCGTGTTCGACGCGATACGAGCCGGCTTCGACCGTGTCATTTTCGTGATCCGCGAGGATTTCGCCCAAGCCTTCCGAGAGGGGGTTGGTGCTCGTTTCGCGGATCGCGTCAGGGTCGATTACGCATTCCAACGTCTCGACGATCTTCCCGAGCCCTACGTACAGCCCGCCGGAAGAACGAAGCCTTGGGGCACATCCCACGCGATCCTCGCCGCGCGGCATCTCGTCGATTCCCCGTTCGCCGTCGTGAACGCCGACGACTTCTACGGACGCGACGCCTACGCCCGAGCTGCGGATTTCATGGGGGAAATCTCCGCCGACCGATGCGGCCTCGTCGCCTATCCGTTGCGCAACACCCTTTCCGACCACGGACAGGTGAACCGCGGGGTTTGTGAAGTCGCGGGTGGAGTTCTCAAAAGTGTCGAAGAGGTTGTCAGGATCGGCCGAGAGGAGAACGGGACGGTCACCGGTGAATGGCTCGATGGAACCCGCCGGGAAGTCTTCTCCGATGCACCCGTTTCCATGAATTTCTGGGTTTTTCCCTCCGAGTTCATGACAGCCCTAGAGTTAGAATTTTTCAAATTCCTGGCCGCCGGGATGGGTGTGACCGGCGAGTGCTACATCCCGACGGTGGTCGATTCCCTGATCCGCCAAGGCAAAACGACCTGCCATGTGATCGAAACCGACGCCTCATGGTTCGGCGTGACTTATCCCGAGGACAAGCAACCGGTTGTCGAGGCGATCCGTGCCCTTGTCGCGGCGGGGGATTACCCCGATCCCCTTGTGGGCTGAGAGAAAAACGGGCGTGTGCGGAAAAATCGCTCATACCCGAGATTACAAATTACCCCCTGGAAGACTGAATCCGCAGCGAAAAAGCCGCAGAAAAAGGAAATGTCACGCTATGACGTGATCGCGTAGTTTTTTAGGGAAAGACGGCGGGCTGCAGGCGGACGCCAAAAAAATCCTCCATCACGGCGCGATAAACCTCGCGCTTGAAGGATGGCAACCAGTCGAGATCGAACTCATCGGGCGCGATCCAGCGGTAAGCGCCGAATTCCTGGGGCGTTTGGTTCACGTTGATGGGCGGGGCGGCGGGCTTGAGCTTGCAGAGGAAATAGGTCTGCTCTTGGCCGTGGTTGCCGTGCTTGCGGATTTTTTTCACCCGGACTTCCGGCGGGTAGAGGTAGCGGTATCCGTCGCGTCGTTCGAGCACATCGTAATCATTTATCCCGAGACCCACCTCCTCACGCACCTCACGGGAGAGCGCTTGCTCCATGCTTTCGCCGTCATCGACGCCGCCTTGCGGGAACTGCCAGGCTCCGGGGACGTTGGTGCGTTCGCAGATCAGCAGGTTGCCGTCGGAGTTGACGATCAGTGCGGCGACGTTGGGTCGGTATCGAACCATGGCGTGAGTTTGTGCCACGGACGGCGCGGGGATCAATCCTTAACTTTTCCTAAACATTTGGAGGCTGGCCAAGACCGGGATGCGGTGGCAAATTCTTCTGTCATGAAAAGCCTGACCTTTTTCCTCCTCACCCTCCTAGCCCTTTCGCCGACCGTTTTTTCCCAGGAAGAAGGGGATGATAGAAATACGCGCAACGAGCCGACCGACCGTGAGGTTAGGAACGGCTTTTGGGAAGCGAACTTGGATGGTGGGAATTACATGGTGGCGCTAGGCCGCATCTCCTCGGTGAGCCGCCACAAGTATGTGCTGGATGGGGCGGTCATCGTCGATGAGGTGACGATTGACACGACTGGGCAAGCGTTGGCGCGGTTCTATTTCATCAGCCCGATCAGCGTCGGTGGTACTGGCGCAGCGGTCTCGCAGGCGGTGGAAAGGGCGGCGTCGCTCGTGGACGGAGCGGCGCAAAGGGCGGGCAGCGATGTCCACAATATGGTGATGAAAAAATATCCGCTGACAACGCACACCAAGACCATCGAATACCGCTTGCTTTCCGAACAACAGCTCGGTGCGCTGTATCAAAGCGCGAAGACGGCTTGGGTGAGCGGCAAGGGCCGGGTGTTTACCGGGCGCTGAGGAAATCTCCGCGCTGGCCAAGCGACGGGCCGCCGCGCAGCATCCCGTTGTGACCGGACAGGAAATACGAGAGGCGCTCGACCGCGCGAGGGTTCTCCCCAGCAAGCAACTCGGCCAGAACTTTCTGACCGATCCAAACATGGCGCGGTGGATCGTTTCCCAGTTGGAAATTTCTCCCGATGACACGGTTGTGGAGGTGGGTCCGGGAACGGGATCGTTGACAGAACATGTCCTGGGCAAGGCGAAGCGGGTGGTGCTGGTGGAGTTCGACGCGCGCCTCGCGGCGGAGCTGCGGGAACGTTTCCGCGACCGCGATGATGTCGAAGTCCATCATGCCGACGGCGCGAAGTTCGACCGCCGCACCCTTTTCAAACACCGTCCGGTAAAGTTCCTCGGCAACCTACCGTATTCCTCCGGCGGTGCGATCATGAAGAACATGCTCTGCCGCCCACATCCGTTTTCGCGCGCGGTGATCATGCTCCAGAAAGAGGTGATCGACCGCCTCTCCGCACAGCCCGGCGTGAAGGATTACGGAATCCTCAGTCTGCGCATGCAGGTGGATTGGGAAATCACGCCCCTGCGCGTGGTGCCGCCGGAGGCTTTCTATCCAAGGCCAAGCATCGACTCCGCAGTGGCCGTGCTGACGCCGCGGGTCGAGGCGGGCGAGCCGACCTTCGACCTGCATTTATTCGATGAACTCGTCCGCAGGGGTTTTTCGCAGAGGAGAAAACAGCTCGGGAAACAGCTGCCAGATTCTCCGTCATGGCGCGAGGTCGCGGAAAAGCTCGGTTGGCCGACGACCACGCGCGGCGAGGAACTCGACCTCGCCAAATGGATCACCTTGACCCGCGAATACGATCTTCATCCGCTCAAGGACAAGCCGCAGAAGGACGGGGAGATCTTCGATGTCGTTGATGAGAACGATGTTCCCGTCGGAACCGCCACCCGGGCGGAGGTTCATGCGAAAAACCTGATCCATCGCGCGGTGCACGTTATGGTGCTGAACCGCAATGGCGACCTTTACCTCCAGAAGCGCTCGCGCCTCAAGGACATGAATCCGGGTGTATGGGATTCCAGCGTATCAGGCCACCTTGATGCGGGGGAGGATTATCTCCAAGCGGCGGCGCGCGAGCTGGGCGAGGAAATCGGCATCCACGGCGCGGAGCCGGACGCCCTGCAGCGCATCGCCACGGTGAAGCCCTCCGCCGGAACCGGCTGGGAGCACATTCACGTTTTCTTAACCCGTCACACCGGCCCGGTGAATTTTCCTGCGGCCGAAGTCGAGTCGATCATGCCTTTCCCCATCGCCGAGATCAAAGTGTGGATGGCCGCATGTCCCGGTGATTTCTCGCCCGCGTTTCGGATCCTATTCCGGGAGTCGGGTCTGTGAGCGTCACTCCGCGAGCAGCTCGTCCAACATCGCGACCGTCACACCCATGGAGATGGACAGCGACTCGGTGGAGATGATCGTAGCGTTGTCTCCGGGGGTGTGCCACCAGTTGCTGCGGGCGAAATCCCCGATGATATCCAGCGTGGGTATGCCGACAAGGTTGAGCGGGACATGGTCGTCGAGGATGGGGCCGGAAGCCGTGCCGAATTTGGAGGCTACCCCCTGCTTTTTTGCGATCTCGAACATCAGCTCGGCCAGTTTTTCCGGCGAATCCGAGGGAATGCGTATGCGCAGGTTCTCATGGCCGATCATGTCCAGCAGGATGGCGAAGTTCGGTTTGTCGTCGCGTCCGCGCCAGCCGTTCGCATAATGGCGACTGCCGTATAGTCCGTCGAGAAGCGTCATGTCCTCCGCGAAGGCCTCTTCCCCGTCAAAAAGAACCAGCTCCAGCCTCGCCGCCTGTCCGGGATTCTTTTCGGAAAGGTGTTTCCCGATCACCACCACCGCCGCGCAGGCGGAGGCCGCGTCGTCGGCTCCGAGGAAAACCTTGTCCTTGTAGAGCTTCGAGTCCACGTGGGCGCAGAGCAATCCGTCGATTCTCCGTTTCCAGGGATCCGCATCGCCCTGCCGGAGCCTCGCGCGCAGGTTCGCGAATCTGACCTTGCCGATAACCGTGTCGCGCTCGAATTCCTGGAACTCCACCGCCCAGCCGACTGCCTCCAGTTCCTTGCGGAGATGCGCGCGGACTTTGTCGAGCGCCTCGCTGCCCGGAGGGCGAGGGCCATAGGCGAGGATCTCGTTCGTCAGGGCGTGCGCCTCTTTCGCCAGTTCGGCTTCCTTCGGTTTCCCGAGGAACCATAGCGCGAAGGTCACCGCGAGGAGAACCAGCGCCCAGAGCAACCGCTTCGATTTCATTCGGCGATGGTGGGGCTTTCCGGCTGACTGGCAAGCGAACCTTGCCCGCAAACCCTCTTCTTTCTGGATGGCACTATGACCCCTTATCTCGAACCGCTGTGCCTCGTCTGCCGTCATCCTCGCCCTCAGCAGCATCGCATTCCTCTTTGGCTTTCAGAATCCGGCTTGGGTTAGAGCCTCGACGATCTTGTTCGCTTCGGGGGAGATCGCGCTTTCCGGGTAGTCGTCGATGAGTTGCTGGAATTTTTTCCGCGACTCGGTTTTGCGGTCGAGCTTGAACAGGCAGCGCCCGTAGTTGAAGAGGATCACATCTAGGAAATTTGCGTCCGGATGATCGGCGAGGACGTTCTCGAAGACATCGACGGCGCGCGCGTAGTCCTCCTTCTGGTAGTAAAACGCGGCCATTTTCGCCACTGCGTCGCCGACCCGGCCGGAGTCGGGGAAATTTTCATAAACCTGCTGGTAGGCAACGAAGGCATTTTCGAAAAGCCTCGGTGCCTCGCCGCCCGTGGCCTTGAGCGCCATCGCCTCGTAGCACTCGCCGATCTGGAACTGCGCCTCGCCGCGCAAGGGGCTGTTCGCGATCTTGGCGACGCTGGCGTAGAGGTTGATCGCGCGGGTGAAATTGTCTCGCTTCCGCTCGACGTTTGCCTGCTGGAGCATCGCCTCATCGACGAAGGCGCTGGAGGGAAACTCGGCGAGCAGCTTGCGGCTCATGCCGAGGGCGAGGTCGAGCTGATCCATCGCAAAGTAGATGCGCCAGAGCTGGACGTAGGTTTCCTCCAGCAGCTTGCCGCCGATCTTTTGCGACTCCGCGAGCAGATCCTCGCAGACATCGAGCGCCTCCGTGTATTTCAGGTCCGCCTTCGCGTTGAGGCCGAATTCCTTGTAATGGTTCCCCACCTCGGTGAGCGCGGAGGCCGTGCGGAGCTGGGTTTTCAGGCGCAGGTCGGCGTCGGCGATGTCCGTTTGAGTGACCCGCATCTCGCCTAGGTTTCCCTCGATGATGCGCGCCTCGGCGGTGCGGACGATGGTGCCTTCGGAAAGGTTGAGCTCATCGCGGTAAACGAGGCGGATGGTCTGGCCGGGCTCGCCGGTGAGCGAGTTTTCCTCCGTGCCGCTGAGCAACGGGATCGCGGCGCGGAACACGCCCGCCTGCTCTGCCTCTTTCAGGATGACCGTCACGCTGCGGAGCAGGAGCATGGGGTCGATGCGGGTCCGCATGTCCTCGCCCTCGGGGCCTTCGGTGAGTTCGCCGCTGGCCACGCCGCTCGCGACCTCGTCATCGATCTCTTCGTCGGTCTTCTGCCGGAAAACCTGCACTACGGTCTCCAGCGAATCCGCCCCGGCGGTGGTGTCGCGGTCGGCGTCGGTCACCTGGAGATGGAGCGGCTTTCCGATCACTGCGGCGGGCAAGTCCTGCTGGTAGGAGCCGTCGGTGATGCGCGCGAAGCCGTTCCCGACAACCCGCACCTCCCGTATGACTTTCCGGTCGGATTCCTTGGCGGCGGTGTGCGCGTCGGTATAGGTGATGGTGATGATATCGCCGCCGCGGACTTCGAGGACGCCGTTGTCCGGCACGGCGGTTCCCGATTGGGTGGGGATGCTGCCCAAGGCCAGGCGCGGGTGCCGCCCGACGGGATCGCAGAGGATGGTTTCCTTGTCGCCGTTTTTTGTGACGCAGGTGACGCTGATCTGCGTGCCCGGCTCGAGGATGGCGAAATCCCTGTCGTCGAGTTTCACGTAGAGCCGTTTCCCCGCCTCGACCTTTTCCGATTTCGAGTCCTCGGAGGAAATGGCCGTGCCGACCTTTTCCAAGGCCTCGATCGCGCGGCTGTAGTGGCCGAGCTTGAAGTGGCCGAGGCCGATGTAGTGGTAGGCTTCGTTGACTTCGGGCGCGGTCGGGAAACGCTCGATCACATCCCGCATGATGGTGAAGCATTTCCCGTAATTCCCCGCCTCGTAGAAGCAGCGCCCGGTGCTGAGGACGGCGTGGGCGCGGAGGGCGTCGTCTTCGTTCTCCTCGGCGGCGGCCGCTTCGTAATGCAGTCGCGCCTTGTCGAAATCCTTGGTCTCCTCTAACAGATGGTCGGCGAGCCGGAGATGTGCCTCGAAGCGGATCGCGCTGCGCGGATAGCGCTCGATCACGGATTCCCAGATCTCCAGCGCCTTCTCGTTCTCGCCGACCTCAAGACGTGCGTCGCCCGCCTGCATCAGTTTGCGGGCCGCGCGATCCTCGATGATGGAGCCGCGCTCGGCTTTCTCTTCCTGGGCTTGGGAGATGGTGAAGAGAAGAAGGAAGAGGAACCACGAATGGACACGAATGGGCACGAATGAAGAGAAGAGGGGATTTTGTTTTTTTCTGGAAATGATTCGTGGAAATTCGTGTCGATTCGTGGTTGGAATCTTCATACGAAAAGCTCCGTGATCGGGCTGGCTTCCTTTTGGACGAGGCGCATGGGGCGGCCTTGGGGGGTTATGATTTCCTTGTTGAGGTCGATCCCGAGGGCGTGGCAGAGTGTGGCGTGGAGGTCGTGGACTTTCACGGGGCGCTCGGCGGGTTCCATGCCATCCTCGTCGGACGCGCCTATGAGGGTGCCACCTTTCGTGCCGCCGCCGGCGACGAGGCAACTGAAGCAGCGCGCCCAATGGTCGCGGCCTGCGCCGTCGTTGATGCGCGGGGTGCGGCCGAACTCGCTGAGGACGATGACCAGTGTTTTTTCCAAAAGCCCGTTCGCCTTGAGGTCGGAGATGAGCGATGCGATGCCCGCGTCCATCGTCGCGGCGTGGGCGCGCATGGCCGGGAAAATGTTGCCGTGGTTGTCGAAGCCGCCGCGGTTCACCTGCACAAAACGGACGCCCTTTTCCACGAGCCGGCGGGCCAGCAGCGCGCCGCGTCCGAACTCGGTGTTGCCGTAGCGCTCGATGGTATCCGGCTTTTCCTCATCGATCTCGAAGGCTTTCAGCGCCGGGCTTTCCATCAGCGCGACCGCGTCTTTCAGCGCCTGCTCGGAGGCCTTGAGTTCCGTTGCGCCGACGTTGCCGGAAAGCTCCGAGTTCATCCGCTCCAGCACCTGCAAGCGCCGCATCCCGCGCTCGTGGCTGATGCCTTCGGGAAACGCGAGATAGGGATCCTTCTCGCCGGGCAGCCCGACGAAATACGCCTCGCAGCGCTGCCCCAGATAACCGGCGCGGGCGGGCTGGCCGCTGATGCTGACGAAGGCGGGAAGGTCGCCGAGCGGCTCGCGCTCGTGCACCACCATCGATCCCATCCCGGGATGCAGGATGTTCGGCGATTGCGGGAAACCGGTCTGCAGCTCGTATTGGGCGCGGCCATGGTCGCCGTTCGTCCCCGCGATCGAGCGGATCAGCGCGGCGTTGTGCATCTGCTTCGCGACCTGCGGGAAAATCTCCGAGATCTCCATGCCGGGCACGGTGGTCTTGATCGGATTGAACTCGCCCTGCACCTTGCGGCCCGGCTTTGGATCCCAGGTGTCGAGGTGGCTCATGCCGCCGCTGTTCCAGAACAGGATCACATGCTCGGCGTGGCCTTTGCCAGGCACGGCCTGCGCCATCAAGCGGCTGATCGGCATGCCGAGCATCGAGGCGCTGAACATTTTCAGCATCTTGCGGCGGGTGAATTGGTAGTCGTTGCAGGGGTTCATTTTTTTCAGGGTTAGGGAGATGAGTGCCGAGTGATCAGTGAGCGGTGATCAGTGGTGGACTTGGGTTGTGCTTACGGGATGAAGCGGAATTCGTTGCAGTTTAGGAGGGACCAGCGGAGGTCGGCCATGCCTTCGTGGGGGTCTTCGGAGAGGAGGGAGAGCGCGCTGGTTTTTTCGGCGGGCGTGGGCGGGCGGGTTAGGATTTCGCGGTAGGCGTGGTCGATGGCGGCGGCGGGGTCTTTCTCCAGGATCTTGTGGATCGGTTCCAGCGGGCCGACTCGGGATGCCTCGTGGGTCATGCGGCCGTTGAGCATCATGAGCTGTTGGCGGAGGGAGGAGGAGGGATCGCGGAACTCGCCGAGACCGACCCGCTCGGGTTGGCCGAAGACGCGGAGGAAATGGGCGGGCGGGGCAGGGGTGGCCATCCGCATCGCACTGTCGAAGCGCGGGTTGTCATCGACCGTTTCCGTGACGGTCTTGGTCGTGTATTTCATGACAGTCCTCTCGTTCTCGCGCCGCATCTCGTCCATCTCACGGGCCTTGATCGCCTCGTCGGATTCCTTGCGCATCGCCTCCAGTTCCGATGCCTCGCCGGGTGTGAGGATGGAGTTGAAATCTAGTTTCAGCGAGGACTCCAGGTCGTAGCCGTCGCCGCGCATCATCGGCTTCTCTGCTTCCATCTGTGGAGTGGGCGCTTCGCCTTCCACCATGACGTACTCGCCGGTCGGCACCTGCACCTGGCGGCTGATTTCCTTTTTGTTCGCCCCGGCGGGCCATTTGAAATCCTTGAGGTGCCCGGCGGCGACGATGCTGTCGTAAAGCACCTCGCCAAGCATGCGACGCTGCGGGGCGGCGGTAAAATTCCGTTCGCTGTTCTCGCGAACCGAGACCGGCACATCCGCCGTGAGCGGTGCGCGGCGGTAGGCGTCGGAGAGCGCGATGATGCGGATCAGGCTACGCAGGTCGAACCCGCTCGCTACGAACTCCTGCGCGAGGAAATCTAGGGTCGAGGCGTGGTGCATGTCCACGTAGGGCGAGAAATTGTCTAGGGGCTCCACGAAGCCGCGGCCGATCATTTCCGCCCAGACGCGGTTCACGTAGGCGCGGGCGAAGAAATCGTTGCGGGGGTTGGTGATGAGTTCCGCGAGCTTTCCGCGCAGTTCGCTGGCGCGGTAGATGTCACCGTGGACATCGAGCAGGCGGCTGTCCTTTTTCGCCTCGGCGAGGACGGGATCCTCCTTCTTGCCGACCAACGGATCGACGGAATCGAGCAGGGCGTCGAGCGATGCGCCGCTGCTGCTTTCGGTGGCTTCCATTGCCTTTTTTTCGCGGAGTTTCTCAAAACGGACGAGGTATCCGGGCGTGGATTTCGCCTTTGCAACCTTGAAGGGGAAACGCGGATCGACGGCCTCGCGATCCTCCGGTTTCGCCTGATCCTCCGGCGGCCAGAGGACGGTCATCTTGTCGCCCTCTGTGGTGTAAACGGTGCCCCGGCGCTGGTCGCCGACCTTTTTCGTCTTTCCGAAAAACGCGGCGAGGTCGTAGAAATCGCGCTGCTCCCAATCGTCGAAGGGATGGTCGTGGCACATCGCGCAACCCATGCGCACGCCGAGGAACACCTGGGCGGTGGCGGCGGCGAGTTCCATCGGATCCGCGTCGTCGCCGAGGATGAAACCGACGGCCGGGTTCGAGTTCGCGCGGCCGGAGGCGGCGATGAGTTCCCGCGCCATCTCGTCGTAGGGTTTGCCTGTGGCGATCGAGCCGTTGATATAAGCGAGGAGCTGGTTGCCGCCCTCGATGTTGGAGCGGACGCGCAGCATGTCCGCCATGAAAACCGTCCAACGGTCTGCGAAGCGCGGGTGGGCGAGCAGTTTCTCGACCAGTTTTTCGCGGCGGTCGTCGCCCCATTTCTCGAACTCACTGATCTCCGCCACAGTCGGGATGCGCCCGATGATGTCAATCGTTGCGCGGCGGAGGAAAACCCGGTCGTCGATGGTTTGCGTGGTTATGGCTTCCGAACCCTCATTTTCGCGGCGGAGGATGTCATCGACGATGGAAGCGGCATCGGCGGCGGATTCTGGGGTGCGATCCGGGATGGAGACGCGCTGGATCGGCTTCGGTTTCTGCTCGATGAGTTTCAGCCCTTTGGGCCACGGCGCACCGGCTTTCACCCAGGCGTCCAGCATCGCGACCTCGCCCGGCTCCAGCGCGCGGCCTTCATCGGGCATTACGCCTTTGTCGATGGGGCGGAGGTGGAGGCGCACAAGAAGCTCGCTGGCGGCGGGATCTCCGGGCACGAGGGCGTCCGCCGTATCGCCGCCCTCCATGATCGCCTCATAAGTGTCCATTCGCAGCCCGCCCTTGGCGTCGTCCTCGTTGTGGCAACGCAGGCAGTTCTGTTCGAGGATCGGCTGGATATTCGCGACGAAATCCGGACTCGCGGCGGCTTGCGTGGCGAGCGCCGCAAGCGCCAAGGCGGTAAAAAACGTGGGTTTGGCGAACACTGGGGTTGGATTGTTTCGATTGATAGAAATCCTACGAAAGTCTGGTCGGAAAGGAAGGGGATTTTCCCCGAAAAAAAACGCCGGATAAGAACCTACGCAGGTCATCCGGCGCGTGTTGCAGGAAAATGTGATTTTTTTTCCAAGGAGCGGCTGCCTCCGATTGCTGCGCATACCGATCAATCACATTTCACCTTGTTGGGGTCAGATGATTTTCGGCTATTCACCTAAGAGGCATTACATTCCAACGCCCTCATCTTACATGGTTGATGTCCCAGTAGCTCATGAACTCGACCAGTCCCTGATGGGGGCGGAAGGTTTGGCGAGGTGATTTTTTTGGTGATCCGTAATCGACTCATCCGGATCGGCGTGCAAGATCACTACGGCTTTCCCGTAGAAGGTTCCAAATTGAGATTTATGAAAACAGCACTACTTGTCACCGTCGCGCTTGCGACTTTCGCCGCCGCCCACGAATATGATTTTCTGAAGGGTTGGCCCACAACGCCTGAAGGGCTTGAGACCATCGGTGATTCTCACGGGGAGATCGATGTGGATTCGGAGGGGAACTTCTACGTTTCCGTCGTCGGCGGGGAAAAGCACGGGCTTCAGATTTACGATGCCTCAGGGAAATACCTGCGGAACCTTCCCAACGCCCGCAACAACTTCCACGGTTTCACCATAGTCCAGGAAGACGGCAAGGACGTGATCTACGCGGCTTGCCTCGGTGACAAGACCACCGCTTTCCTCAAGCTCTCCACGGCGGGCGAGGTTCTGCTTGAGATCCCGCTGTCCGCGATCCCGGCGGAGATCGGCACGAAATTCGCCCTGACCCACGCCGACCGCGCACCGAACGGTGACATCTACCTGATCGACGGATACGCCTCCGACCGATTCCTGATCTTCGGGGCGGACGGCACCTTTAAGCGCGCCACTGCTGGCAAAGGCGAGCCGTGGAATTTCAAGACCGCTCACAAGTTCGCGTTCGACAACCGTTTCGAGCCTGCCCGCATCCTGGTCTGCGACCGCACAAACGACCGCCTTGTCCACCTCGACCTCGAAGGGAATTTCCTGAGCGTTTTCGCTACCGATATCCCACGGCCCTGCACCGTCGATTTCCACGGTGATCTCGTCTGCGTGGCTCAGCTCGCCAGTGGCGTCACCATCCTCGACAAGGAAGGCAAAGTCCTCAAGCGCCTCGGCGCGAACGACAACCCCAAGGAATTCAATACGAACAACGTCGCCCCCGACAAATGGCGCGAAGGAGTCACCACTTCCCCCCACGGAGCGACCTTCGACAAGGACGGCAACGTGGTCACCACCGAGTGGAACAAGTGGGGACGCCTGCTGCGCTGGAACGTGCAGCTTTGAAATTTTAAAACTCAAATTTCATACTTCAAGAAGAGCCTGGCGGGATCCGTCAGGCTCTTTTTTGGCGCTTGATTTCGGGCTGGTAAAACGTAGTATTACCGCATGATTAAGAAAATTACGAAGATCGGGAACTCGCAGGGGATCATTTTCGACAATGCGATCATGGAGCTCGCGCGGCTGAAGACGGGGGATGAGGTGAATTTGGAGATCCATTCGGGTGGGGGGATCACGCTACAGCCTCTGAGGCAGGAACGGATCGAGGCGTCGCAGGCTTCCGAAACCGCCAGGAGGTTGATTGGGAAGAACAGCGAACTTTTCCGTAGGCTGTCATGAGCGCTTCATTGAAACATCCCACGGTGGAAGCGGTTCTCGCCATCCATGCGGAGGTTCTTGCCGCCCATGGAGGCGGGGAGGGGATTCGTTCGATGGAATTGCTGGAGTCAGCGGTCGCGGCACCGCAGGCCACGATGATGGGCAGCCCGATGATCAGCGAACCTGTTGAGATCGCGGCGGCTTACCTTTTCTACCTGTGCAGTAACCATCCCTTCGTGGACGGAAACAAACGCATGGCGCTCGCCACATGCCTTGTTTTCCTCAGCGAGAACGGCCTACTTCCCAACGAGGATCTCGATGCGGACGCTTGGGAAAACCTCACTCTGGCCGTGGCGGCGAGTTTGCTCTCTCGGGAGGAGATCACCGCCACTTTGCGGAAGCTGCTGGAATAAAGAACGGCGACCGAAGATCGCCGCTACTGGGGCACGTCCATCCAGCGGCCTTGCTCGTGGGACTTGATGGATAGCTCGGCGAGTTGCACGCCTTTCGCGCCTTCGCGGAGAGTCCATTTGAAAGGGGTGTCGATGGCGATGTGCTTGAGGAACATTTCCCACTGGATCTTGAAGGCGTTGTCGAAATGGAGCTGGTCGGGGACTTCCGTCCAGTTCGCGAAGTAGTCGATGGGGGAGTCGATGTCCGGGTTCCAGACCGGGCGGGGGGTTACGGATTGGTGCTGCGCCCAGCATTTGCGGAGTCCGACGATGGCGGAGCCTTCGGTGCCATCGACCTGCATGGTGAGGAGGTCGTCGCGGCGGACGCGGACGTTCCATGAGGAGTTGAACTGGCAGGTGACTCCGGTGTCCGTTTCAAAGATCGCGTAGGCGGAGTCGTCGGCGGTGCAGGCGTAGGATTTCCCGGCCTCGTCGAAGCGCTGGGGGATGTGGGTGGCGGCCTTGCAGAAGACACGGGTGACGTTGCCGAAAAGGTTGTCGATCACGTAGCGCCAGTGGCAGTGCATATCGACGATCATGCCGCCGCCGTCCTCCGAGCGGTAGTTCCACGAGGGGCGCTGGATGGGCTGGCCCTCGTGCTCGCCGGTGAAGACCCAGTAGCCGAACTCGCCGCGCACGGAGAGAATTTTCCCGAAGAAGCCCTGCTCCTTGAGAAGCTGGAACTTGCGGATGCCGGGCAGCCAGAGCTTGTCTTGGACGGTGCCGTTTTTCACGCCCGCTTTCTCGGCAACCTCGGCGATGCGCAGGGCTTCGGCGTATTCGGTGGCGGTGGGTTTCTCGCAATAGACATGTTTCCCGGCGGCGATGGCGCGTTCCAGGAATGGGATGCGGTGGGGCGTGCCCGAGGCGTCGAAGAAAATCTCGTTGTAGGGATCGGCGAGAGCGGCGTCGAGATCGGTGGTGAAACGGGTGACTCCGTGCGCCTTGGCGAGGTCGGCAAGCTTGTTGGCGTTGCGGCCGGTGAGGATGGGGTCGGGGATGAGGCGGGAGCCGTCGGGGAGGAGGATGCCGCCCTGGTCGCGGATCGCGAGGATGGAGCGGACAAGGTGTTGGTTGGTGCCCATGCGTCCGGTGACGCCGTTAAGGATGATGCCGATGTGTTTCATAAATTTCAAAATTCAAATCTCAACTTTCAAGGAACAAGGTAAGCATAGAAAGCTCGCTTGATCAATGCAATCCGCTACAACCCTTACAAAACAAGGGGGTTTACGCCTGCGATGACCCCCTAGTTGACATGCCAGACACTGGTATGAATGGCTCTGGTGACAAAGTGGTGACAAAACCTGATTCGGGCTCCACCGCCCGCGCAAGAAAAAAACAAGGGCCTTACCTCAAGGTCAAATTCGGATCGGCTGTGGTGCCTATCTACCGCACGATAGCAAATGAAAGAACCCGCTTCACCCTCAGCTTTTACCGATATGGGCGACGGGAACGTAAATCCTTCAATTCGCTCGACGAGGCGAAGAAGGAGGCACTCTTCGTGGCGCAGCGGGTTCAGAGCGGCATGCAGCACGTCACTGATCTCAAGCCGCACGAACGCGACAGCTACAAGGCAGCCGAGGCACTGTTGGAAAAGCTCGGCATTTCGCTGTATTCCGCTGTGGAGGACTACGTGAGCGCACGAACCTTGGCCGGAACTCAATCTCTGACCGTGATGGCCACCGAGTATGCAAAGATGTGCGGATCTGTCGTCCGCCGTATTACATGCACTGAGCTACTACCTGTATTTCTGGCAAGCAAAGCTCAAGATGGGCTTAGTGTAAAATATCTTCAAAATCTGCAATGGTCGCTTAGGAAGTTCACACAGAAATTTCCCGGCCCAATCCTTGAAGTCACCGGTCCAGATGTTGATGCTTGGATACGGTCTCTTTACACTGCCGTGTCTTCAAGAAAGAGCATGCTGCGTATCATCAAGACGTTTTTCGCCTTTGCCAAGGAGCAGAACTACTTGCCTGCTGATAGACGTAGCGTGCTTGAGCAAATAAAACTTTACGCTGTAAAATCGACCGGAGACACGGCGATATTCACACCTGAGCAAATGGAGAAGGTGTTGCACAACGCACCTCCGTCACTGGTTCCAATTTTTGCCATTGCCGCCTTTGCGGGGATTCGGATGGCTGAAATTGATCGCCTCGATTGGTCTGCCATAGACTTGGACAGGCGCATCATTGAATTGCGAGCGGGTCAAACTAAGACTGCGTCACGGCGCGTCATCCCGATCAGCGACAATCTGTATGCGTGGTTGGCACCATTACCCCGCGTCGGGAAGGTGGTTCTCAATTCAACTCAGCACGTGGACATGTCTCGGCTATCTCGTGCACTGGGTATTGGATGGCCGCAGAACGTGCTACGGCACTCCTTCATCACATACCGGATTGCCATCGTCCAGAGTGCCGACCAAGTGGCGCTGGAAGCAGGCAATTCGGCGACCGTCATCTTCAAACATTACCGCGAGCTGACCACACCCGATGTGGCGGAGAAATGGTTCAGCATTCTGCCTAAAGAAGGCCAGTGGGAAAACACTTTTAGCTACTCTGCAGCTAAGCGTGTGGGTGCGATAAACGGAGTGGCTTTCAAGTTGCCGCGTGTCTAATCCGTATGCCAACTCTGAAAAACTGCGAGGAATGGAGGTGTGAGGGCTGACCACCCTGGCATACCTTGTGCGGCTGGAACGTGCTCCTACGCGGCA
>JAGYIT010000009.1 GCA_018402445.1 Akkermansiaceae bacterium
GGGGTCTGTAGCGCCTTGCGTCGGTTGTTGCTCCAACCGCTTCATAGGTTTCATAGTTTGCAGATCTATGACACTTATGAAGTCACGCCGCCATACGCCCTGGCTTGCCGTTGCGGGCTTTGAGCCAGTTGGCTGGGGTCAGCGTGACGGCGTCTTTGGCCACCATACCGGGCAGGCGGGTGAGCACGTCGGTGAGGTATTCCTTGGGATTGATTCCCAGACGGCGGCAGTTCTCCACGATGGTGTAGAGGATGGCGCACTTTTGGCCGGACTCCTCGTTGCCGAGGAACAGCCAGTTTTGGCTCCCAACTTGGTCGGGCGGATCGCGTTTTCCACGAGGTTGTTGCAAATTTCCACCCGACCATCGGCAAGATAGGTTTCGAGGTTGGGCCATTGGTTGATGGCGTAGCTGATGGCTTTGCCGAGTTTGCTCTTGGGCAGGATGGAACGCCGGAGGGCAAGTTTGTCGATGGCTTTCTTGAGCCGCCGGTGAACCATGCGACTCTCGGCAGCGCGCACGGCCTCGCGCAGGGCGGGGCTAGCTTTGGTTTCGCGCAGGCGCTTTTCGATGTGATAGAGGTGGGCGATTTGACGCAGGATCCAGGCGACAAGCCTCGGCGATTGCTCGGTGGATTCAAAAAATTTCCTCCGCACGTGGGAGTGGCAGCCCATGAGTTTGATCCAAGTTTTGTCCTTGGCCCAGGATGGATAGACGGCGTAGCCGTCGCACTGGATGATACGCAGGAGCGGGCAAGGATTGGGATCGATGCCTTGGCCATCGTTGGTGGCCTCGGTTTTTCCGAAGAGTCCGGTCATGCCTTTGGCGTCGCGGCCGTCATGCCAGTGGTAGAAGACGGTTCCGTCAGGGATGTTAGACGTCCAGAGGTAGCCGGTTTGGGCTTTGCCGCTGCCGGGTTGGAGGTAATGGATGGGGGTTTCGTCGATCTGTCGGTAAAGGGCGCGCCAATGTTCGTATTGGATTTCCCGGTAGATGATAGAGAGCCAGTCGGAGGCGAGCAGCGCCCAGTCGCAAAGGGTTTTGCGGTGGATGTGCACTCCCATCCTAGCGAACATTTCGGCTTGCCGGTAGTAGGGGAGGTGGCAGATGAAGCGGTTGTCGATGACTTCGGCGATGAGGCCGGGGGTGGCGATGCAACGGTCTTGGAGGGAGGGTGGCAGCGGGTTGATGAAGGGCTTAGCGGCGGGGTCGTTCTTGCGAACGAATTTACCGCGCACGAGTTGGATGCGGATGAACTCGGCGGGCTTGAAGTGGAGTTGCTCGCGCACTTCCTCGCCGATGCGACGGAAGTCGCCGGGGTTGAGCAGGACTTCGGGCGGATCGAGTTCTTCGCGGACGATGGGAAGGTGGTCGGGGATGCGTGGGGCGCGGGTCTTTTTGTGAGCCTTTTTGTGAGCGGGGATTTCAGCCGCCGGTCCGGGGTCTGCGGGATCGGCGGCGGGGGCTTTTTTTGCGAAGTCGCCTCCGAGCATAAGTTCGAGCTGGGCGGGGTCGAGCGTTTCGCTGGATTTGCCGAAGACGCGGCGGCAGAGGGCGTCGATGGTTTGCCTGAGGACGACGATTTCGGCGGCTTGGCGTGCGATGACCTCGTCGCGCTTGGCAATCATCTCTAGCAGGTGCTGTCTTTCGTCCTCGTCCATTTACTAGATATGTAGTAGCACACCGCGAGCCATTTTCACGGGATAATGAGGATTTTTCAGCGGATCTCATACCATGGCCGCTGGCAGCCGTCGCGCATGTCGATGCCGTCGAGCAGGAGAGCGAGCGCAGTGGAGTTGAGCCGGAGTTTTCCATCCCTGACATCCGATGACTTGGGCCATGAGAAGGTGCCTTTCTCAAGTCTCTTTGCCAGAACCCAGAGTCCGCTGCCATCCCAGTAAAGGATCTTGAGAAGGGTGCGGCGCTTGTTGGTGAAGGCATAGATGGAGCCGCTTTTGGGATTTTCCATCAACCGGGTAGTCACCGCGTCATGCAGGCCGTTGAAGCTGCGGCGCATGTCGCAGGGCTCCACCGCCACGAATACTTTGAGGCTGCCCGAAAAGCTCAACATGGCCTGGCTTGTTCGAGTTGGCGAATCAACGCAACGGCAAGCGCGACCTGGTTGGCGGAGGTGAGTGAAAGCCTCGCTCCACCCGGAAGGGATATTTCCATGGCCGCGTCTGCGGGCGCATTCCCGCTCACCTCAATGAGGGCCGGAACCAGGGAAAGAAATCCGGAAGGCGAGGAATTTGGAGTTGTGGATGTGGAGGATTGCTTGTCCTTCCTGATCCAGGTAACCAATGTCTGGTAGTTGACGCCGTGATGAGCCGCGAAGCGCGGGGCGCTCAAACCGCTGGCTCGGTAGGCATCCACCATGATTTTCTTCTGTTCCGGCGTGTAGCGCAGGCGACCCTGTCGGTCGGTCTTCAAAATGGATTCGTTCACAGGTGTCATAGGTTGGTGAACTATGACGCCTATGAAATACACCTGCCAGAATCTTCAGACGGTG
>JAGYIT010000010.1 GCA_018402445.1 Akkermansiaceae bacterium
AATCTTTAAGGTTGGTTCTTCTTGCCCAAGCGGTTGGAATACATCTGGAAATTATTGTGTCGCCAGTAAGTCAAATCCTAATAATGTAATTCCCAAGTCAGGCTTGTCGTGCCCGAGTGGATATAATTCCTCTGGAAAATATTGCGTGAAAAGGTGATAATACGGCTTATTTCAATGACCACTGCATTTTTAGGAGTACCATATGTAATGATCAGTTGTTTAATCACTAGTATCATTAATAATTTATGATTATTCTGGGCCTAAATAATTGTCCCGGCTGCAAAATACTTCGCGAGCGACATCCTCATCTGCCTTACATCGAAGTTTCCACATCATCAGGCGGCGACAAGGAAATGCTTGAGATCAAGAAAAAGGTATTAGCGATTGGGATAGATCGATTCCCAGCACTTGTGAACGATGAATTAACTGAAGCATATCCAGTTTCTTTAATTGATGAAGAATTTTAAGGGTTAATTCTTTTGGCTCTTCAGCAAAATCTGTGGGTAAACTTTTGCTCCGATAGTTTTTCAAGTGTATGAAACAGAGTGGTTTGCAGCAATTCGAAGCTAAGCGTCCTAACTTTGTCATATGCTTTGTCAGCCTGGGGCAGGGCGCGGCTGATCAGGCGACTTCCTCGGCCGCTGCCTTTGCTCGCCGCTCGATGGCGACGCGGGCGGGGTCAGTGCGGCGGCTTGATCGGGGTGGCTTCGGGTTAAGCGGGGGCTGTAGCGCCTTGCGTCGGTTGTTGCTCCAACCGCTTCATAGGTTTCATAGTTTACAGATCTATGACATTTAAGCTATGCATGAATAGAGGAGGTTAATGGCACTTAGTAGTAACCAAAGCCTAAGACCTTTTCTCCATAATACTCGCCATCTTCTTCGAGTTGGTATCTCACGTAAAACGAACCATTCTTGCATCCACCTCTGTTGTGAAACTCGCCACCGTCCTCTTCATCAGCAAGATTTGTAATTCCTTTTTTGCCTGATATTTCATCCATAAAAATTGCCCAGCATGCGCCTATCATGTTTGGCTTTAGTTCAGCTTCGGTAAAATTGGAGCAAAAACTTTTAGTAACTTGCTTCCATAGTTTACTTTTCTCATTAAAAAAATCTGTAACATCAACCTCAATTATTTCGTTGGTATCGATAGAGGCTATTTTGTTGCCCTCAATCTTAAGAGTAACTTCTTTCGTGCCAGATTCTCCAGGGTCACCACAAATAATTCTATCCGAATTACAGTCGGCAGGAATATACCCAATTGTTAAATGATGAATACTAGTCATAAATAATAATTTTAGTTTTACGGGTGAAATTAGATCGTATTAAGGTGTCACAAAATTAGCTGATTTTCTGTCTGCGGATATTTGGTACGACAATGGAGCATGCCCGTCAACCCAAAAAAACGGGCACATCAGAGATTTTAGTGGGAGACGAAACGGATGAACAGCGGTCGGCAGGAGATTTGTCCACAAGAACTCCCGCTGCGAGAATGGGATCTGAAATTCGTCTGAGCGGGAATACAATTTGTCTGTCCCTTTGAATATTGGGGTGAAGGCCGTTTAAGGAGCCGGGAGCCGGACCGGAGGCGGGGAAAAGGGGGTTGGCAATGCTTTTATCGGGCGGAAGAGTCTTGTTCCAGTCGAGGGCGGCGATACGCAGGCGCCCGGTGATCTCCGGGTGCGACGCGGAGAGATCAGTGCTTTCAGCCGGGTCGGCCTTGAGGTCGAAGAGACGGCTGTGGGATCCGTCGTATGCACAGACGAGTTTCCAAATGCCATCGCGCACGGCGAGATCCGGATCATCCGCTGTGCCCGGCCGGTCTGGCGGGCGGCGGAAGAACAGCGGGGACTTGCGTCCGGTCTCGGCCTTGCCGAGCAGTGTTTCAGCGAGCGCTTCACCATCCAGCATGGCCACGGGTTGGATGCCGGTAAATTAATATAAGAAGCCAGGCTTTTTGAAAAGAAGCTTGCTACTCGGTGCGTTGCAGGGCAGATGGCAGGAATTAATATAAGAAGCCAGGCTTTTTGAAAAGAAGCTTGCTACTCGGTGCGTTGCGGGCAATATCGGTGGCGAGATGAGCAGGAACAATCGTCGGAGATGGATCGCGCCTTGGAAGAACTCGGTGGAGAAACCGGAAATCTACCACGCGATAGGAAGGATTGTAGGTCGCGCCTTCCTGCTGGGGGAGGAGGAGCGCGAGCATTTCCGGATGCTGATGCGGATGTGCGAGAAATTCACGGGCTGTCGGGTTCTGAGCTTACTGCCTGATGTCCAACCACTTCCATATCCTGATGGAGGTGACTCCGGTTCCCGAGGGCGGGATTTCGGATGAGGTGTTGTTCCAGAGGCTGGGGGTTTTCTACGGCGAGGCGCAGTTGGCGGAGATCGCCAGGGAAATGGAGGAAGCGGCGGCGGTGAGGGAGCGCGGCGAGTTCGAGCTGGCTCCTGTGGATGAGGCGGGTGTGCCTTTGACGCGGGAGGCAGAGCTTGCGATCGCGAAGATTGAGGCGGCGGGGCGTGTGGAGGAGATCCGCTGCCGCTACACGCGGAGAATGCATGACCTCAGCTGGTTCATGAAATCCCTTTTGGAGCGTTTCACCAAATGGTTCAACGGCAGGTACAAGCGCAGCGGAACGCTGTGGGAGGATCGTTTCAAGAGCGTGATCGTGGAGAGCGGAACAGCAGCGCGGACGATCGCGGCCTACATCGATCTCAATCCGGTGCGGGCGGGGATGGTGGGCGATCCGGCGGATTACCGCTGGAGCAGTTACGGCGAGGCGGTGGGCGGCGGGAAGAAGGGAAACGGGAAGAAGGCCAGAGAAGGGCTTGTGCGAGCTTGCATGAGCCACAAGGGGGCGGGATTTGAGGCGGAGAAATGGAAGGAGGTTTCAAGGATTTACCGCCGTGCCATGGGAATGGCGCACGGACGTAAAAGCGGACGGGCGGAAGTGGGAGCATCTGGACATGCAAACAAGAACGAGGAAGAGATGCTGGCTACAAAGGACAACGAAACGGTGCTGCCAGACCTCGGCATGGCTGCGATGCTGATGAAGCGCGTGAGGTATTTTACGGACGGGGCGGTGATCGGGAGCAAGGAGTTCGTGAACGAGGCGTTCGCGGGGGCGCGGGAGAGGTTTTCCAAAAGGAGAAAGGACGGGGCGCGGAGAATGCGGGGAATCGGCGCGGCTGCTTCAGGCACTCTGTGGAGCATCAGGGATCTGCGGGTGGGTGTCGGCTAAAACTGCTCCAGCACTTACACCGTCCAGCGTGACTGATGCACGAACTACATGACCGAAGATCGCCCCGCGCCTGAACCGCGCGACCCTGTATGGGGTGCGGTCCCCGCATTTTAACATTTTCCCGGAAACCGCCCACTACCCGCAGCACTTCTTAGACTTGCGGCCGCTTCCGCTGGGGCAGGGCGGGTTGCGGCCGACGGATCCTGCGGTTTCGGGTGGTTTCCCATGACCTCGTTCCGGCAACAAAAAGCCCGCCGTCCTGTGGGGAGCGGCGGGCCGGGGAGTTCGGTGGGTTCGGGTTATGGAGCGGGAGATGCGGCGCGGGGTTTGGCTTGGGTTGATTTGTTTTATGGCGCGGGTGGGAGCGGTTCCTCGTCGTCGTCCCGGGTGGCGGGGCGGTCGATGATGACGCGGGCGGTCTCGTAGGCGTCGAGGAAGTCCGGGTCGGTGGTGCGGAAGACGACGGCGAGGCGATCCATGCGGGAGTGACATTTCCGTTGGAGTTCGCACCAAGCTGGGAAGAATTCGAACCACGGATGGTCACGGATGAACACGGATCAGATGGTGGGAGAGATCCGTTTTTGGACGTTTGGGGAGATATTGGTTGATAGGTATGGGTGACGGGTTGATCGGTACGGATTAGATGTTTATCGGTACAAGTGCGGGGTTCATCGGTACGAGTGCGGAGTCCTTCGCTACGGGTTCGGGGGTGGGGAGAGGAACGCCGAACATTGAACGTCCAACATTGAACGTTGAATGATAGTGGCGCTACAGTTTCCTGAGCAGGCTGGCGTGGAAACCGTCGTGGCCAGTTTGGGAGGGGAGGAGGTTGGTTTGGGAAATGAGTTCGTATTCGCCGGGGCGTTTTTCGAGGAAGTGGGCGATGGGATCCTGGTTTTCCGAGGGGAGGATGGAGCAGGTGGCGTAGAGGAGCTTGCCGCCGGGCTTGAGCATGCGCGGATACTCGGCGAGGAGCTGAGCCTGGATGGAGCGGACGCGATCGAGGGCGGCGGGCTTGAGGCGCCATTTGAGATCGGGCTGGCGTTTCAGGGTGCCGAGGCCGGAGCAGGGGGAATCGATGAGCAGGGAGTCGGCGATGTTTTCGAAATCGGCGGGGGTGGATTCGGTGATAAGTTTCGGGGAGATGGCGGTGGCGCGGGCGCGTTTCGCGCGGTGCTTGAGCTGGTCGAGTTTTTCGCGATCCACATCCATCGCGAAGATGCGGGCCTGGTTGTCGGAGAGGGCGGCGAGATGGAGGGCTTTGCCGCCCGCGCCGGAGCAGGCGTCAATGATGCGCTCGCCGGGCTGGGGATCGAGGAGCGGGGAAATGGATTGCGAAGAGGGATCCTGGATCTCGATGCGGCCGTCGAGGCGCAAGGCTTTCGGCAGCATTTTTCCGGGTGGCAAGGCGAGCGCGTGCGGGTGACCGGGCAGCGGGGTGGTCTCGACGCCGTTTTCCGCGAGCCAGACGATGGCATCCGGGACAGTGGCGAGGAGAGTGTTGACGCGGAGGAAAACGCTGGGCTTTTCGTTGAGGGCGGCGAGCTGGGGCTCCCAGAGTTCGCCGAGTTCGGATTCGCCGAGCTGGTCGAGCCAATCGGGGATGGACTGGCGGATCGCTCGGGGTTGATCGGGGAGTTTTACCCGGCGTGCGAGGATTTCGGCGGCGGGGAGGCCGTTGTATTCGTGCCATTCGGGAAGCTCGTAGCCCATCAGTAGCCACTGGGCGGTGAGTAGGGAGTTCGTTTCCTCGGAATCCACTAGGAAGGATAGTGCTCGGCGCCAGCGGGTGGTTTCGAAGAGGCTTTCGGCTACGAAGTTGCGGTCGCGCTTGCCCCATTTCGGGTTCGCCTCGAAGGCGGCGGCGAGTTCGTGGTCAAGAACGCGATGGTTCACCAGGACGGACTTGGCAATCTCGAGGGTGGAGGAGCAGAGGTGGCGGTGCAGTTTCATAAAACTCAAATTTCAAATTTCAACCTTCAACGGAGAGCCTTGTGCGGGATTGGCTTGCTTGGCGGGGTGCGGGTGAGGACTCTCCGCGTGCGGGTAGGGTGCGGGAAGAATATATTCGGAAAATCATCCTGGGCGGGGGGAATCTTGTCGTCACGTTCGCGGGCTGCGCGTATTTGGCGGCGGGGATCGGCTGGAGCGTGGCGAAACGAAGCTGGCTCTCGCGATAGCAGACGAGAATGCCGTAAGGCTTTTTTGGATTGATTTCGCGCTTCGTGTATGCATGAATATTCGCATGAAAACGATTACCTTGGATGACGACGCCTACGAGCGGCTGAAGAGTTGGAAACGTCTGCGCGGCGATTCGTTTTCGGCGGTGGTGAAGCGGGTGGTGCCCCGAGCGGGCACGCTTGCGGCGATGGCGAGCTTCGCTGCGGAGCGTGCGTCGTCTGTCGAGGGGCGCGATGAATTACTGGAATCGACGGTTGAGAGCCGCTCGGCAGCCAAACACGATCCATGGATCTGATCGCCGACACCACATTTCTCGTCGGACTCTGGCGTCGTAGTGCCCGTCTATGCCCAGGTCGCCGCCTCACTGCAGGAGCATCATCCCGATGTTTACCCGGGGATCGGCCAGAATGATTTGTGGATCGCAGCGGTGGCCGTGCAGGCCGGGTTGCCTCTGCTCACGCGCAACCGACGTCATTTCGGCAAGATCGACAGGCTTTCGCTTCATGTGTTGGATTTCTGAATGCCGATTGTTGAATTTTGAATTTTGAATTTTGAATTTTGGGATATGCAGCGGTATGCCTAGCGTTCAACTGAAATACCAAACGTTTCATCCCTCGATCTGGCCCAAGATGGTGGGGGAGGTTTCACGGGATGCGGGGGCGGGAGATCTGGTGGAGGTGATCGGGAAACAGGGCACGCGTTTCGGCTGGGGCTTGTGGAACCCGAAGGCACGTATGCCCCTGCGCATCGTGAGCCATAGTTTGGAAGATCTTGACGAGACGTTTTTCCAGAAAGCGATCATGCGTGCGGGCGAGCTGCGGCGCGCGATCCTGGGCTTGGACGGCGAGACGGAATGCTACCGCTGCGTCCATGGAGACGCCGATTTCCTGCCGGGCATCGTGGCGGATAGGTTCGGCGATGTGCTTTCCGTGGAAATCACTGCACTGGGTGCGTGGTTGCGACTGGAGGGCTGGCTGCCGCTGATGCACGAGACCTTCGGGACGAAAAGGGTAGTGGTGCAGGTCGATGCGGATCTGGCGCGCATCGAGGGCATCCCGCGCAGTGGAGGGGTGGGGAGCGACAAGGTGCGGCTGGTGAAAGTGGTGGAAAACGGCGTGCGCTACGAGATCGATTTCACCACCGGCCACAAGACCGGATTTTTCTGCGACCAGCGCGACAACCGGAAGAAATTCCGCGGCATCGTGGAGGGGAAAAGCGTGCTCGACCTTTGCTGCTACTCCGGCGGCTTTGCGGTTTCCGCCGCGCTGGGCGGGGCGGCGGAGGTCACGGCGGTGGATCTCGATGAGGCCGCCATCGCCATGGCGAAGCGCAACGCGAACCTCAACGACGCGAAGATCAAGCTCACCCACGCGGATGCCTTTACGTGGATGCGGACGATGCTCGAGAACGGACGGAAGTGGGAGGTGGTGATGGTGGATCCGCCGAAATTCATGTTCGGGAAAGAGGACGAGGCGGGCTACGCGAAATACCACGACATCAACAAGCTCGCCGCCCAGCTCGTCGATAAGGACGGCGTGATGGTGACCTGCTCGTGTTCCGGGCAGCTCGGCGTGGAGGCTTTTGAAAACATTGTCACCAACGTGATCCACCGCCAGGACAAGCGGCTCCAGGTCTTCGACCGTACGGGTGCGGGCGGGGATCATCCCACCCTCTCGAACTACCCCGAGTCGCGCTACCTGAAGGCGATCTGGGGGCGGGTGATCGGATAGGATCCGAGCTGCATCACGGGTTTGCGGAGGAATTGCTTGTGCGCGGGTGCGCGGGGTCGTTACTTTGCCCGCCGTTCGTTGGGTATGGATTTTCCGATCACAAGAATCAAAGGCGGCGTCGGCGCGGCGAAAGGTTTCCTCCTTTCCGCGGTGAGCTGTGGCATCAAAAACCCGGATAGCGACCGACTAGATCTCGCGCTGCTTTATTCGGAGACGAAATGCGTGACCGCCGGAACCTTCACCACGAACAAAGTCAAGGCCGCACCGGTCAGGGTTTCGCAAAGCCACCTGCGCAAAGGTAGCCTGCGGGCGGTGATCGTGAACTCCGGCAACGCCAACGCATGCACCGGCCTGCGTGGCATCCAGGACGCCAACGCGATGTGCGAGGAGGCGGCGAAAGACCTCGGACTGAAAAAAACGGAGATCGGCGTATGCTCCACGGGCGTGATCGGCCTACCCATGCCGATGGCGCGCATCACGCCGAATATCCCGAAGCTCGTGAAGGGTCTCGCCGCGAAAAAGGGTAACGATTTCGCACGGGCGATCATCACCAGCGACACGCATGAGAAGGAGGTCGCGATCTCCTTCGAAATCGGCGAGCACCGGGTGCGCATCGGCGGCTGCGTGAAGGGCGCGGGCATGATCTCGCCGAGCATGGCCACGATGCTTTGCTTCATCACCACCGACGCGAACCTCTCCCAGGATTGCCTCCAGCGCGCCGTGCAGGAATCCGTCGAGGAAAGTTTCAACCGCATCACCATCGACGGCGACATGAGCACCAACGACACGGTGATCGTGCTCGCCAACGGAGCCAGCGGCATGCCCGCCGCCCGCCGCAACGGTGCCGCCTGCAAGCAGTTCCGCGAGGCGCTGAAATGGGTGATGCTGGAACTGGCGAAGGCGGTCGTCCGCGACGGCGAGCGCGTCACCAAATTCGTCACCGTGAACGTAAAGGGTGCGCGCACCCACCTCGATGCGAAAAAGGTCGCCGAGGCCGTTTGCAAAAGCGCCCTCGTGAAATCCTCATGGAACGGCGGCGATCCGAACTGGGGGCGCATTATCCACGCCGTCGGCTACTCGCGGGCGCGGATCCGCGAGGAACTGATCGATATCTTCATCGGCGGGAAAGCCGCCTGCCTCGGCGGCCTGCAGGCGGAGACGCCGATGGACGAACTCCGCGAGGCCGTCGCCGCACCGGAGTTCACCATCGACATCGACCTCAACCAGGGCAAGGCCACCTACACGATGTATTCCAGCGACCTCTCGCCGGAATACGTAGATTTCAATCGCTCCGAATACGCGTATTGGAAACAGGCGCGGAAGGACGGGCTGGTTTGAAAATTCAAAATTCAACTTTCAAGGAAGAGCATGGATGGTGGATCACTCTGTTCATTGAGAGTTGAAATTTGAAACTTAGAGTTTGGTTCTTCCGCCGTTCGCTTTCCGCATCGGCTCGAACAGCGAGTCCATGCCAGTTTCCTTGATTTCGCAGACGTGGGCCATGAGTTCGCCGAGGCGGCCTTTGGGGAAGGAGCGTTGCTTGAACCACATCAGGTATTCCTCGGGCAGGTCGCAGAGCGGGACTCCGCTTGGCGGGTATTTTTCTTTTCCGAACATCCCGAAAGGCATGCGGGTGCGGTGGATCTCCATGAGGAGGTTGCGAAAATCATCGCGGTCGATTTCGGTGAATTCCATGGCGGGACTTGCGGGGCGGTGGGTTGTGGTTCAGGGTTGGCTTATGGCGATTCGATTTTTGCACACACGCATCCGGGTGAAGAGCCTGGAAGATTCCATCGCGTTCTACGAGAAGCTCGGCTACAGGCTTGGCAAAAGGAAGGACTCCCCGCAAGGCAACAAGCTCGCCTTCATGGAACTGGAGGGCAACGATGTCTTTCTGGAGCTCACCTGGTCGCCGGATTATACCGCCACCTGTCCCGAGGATCTGATGCACACCTGCCTCGGCGTTGATGATATCGTGGAGTATTGCGACGCGGTCGAGAAAGCGGGCATCGAGATCTGGCCCTCCGGCTGGCGGGAAAAATTCACCGGCGGCGGGACGAAAATGGCCTTCGTCACCGATCCCGACGGATATGAGGTGGAGATCCTGGAAAGGTGATATGAAAAAACTGTCGCTGCATTTCTTCATCGCATCCGCATGCCTCATCGCGGTGGCGGAGGCTTTCCCCATCAACTCCAAAAAAGCTCCGGAGTCGCCCGGCGACATCAAGGCCATCCAATCTGCGCTGCTCGCCGCGATCCCGAGGGCAGAGGCCGCCACGGTGAACATCGATCTCGGCGAAGGCTCCGGCAGCGGCGTCATCGTCTCCGCCGAGGGGCTGGTGATGACCGCCGCCCACGTTTCCACGGGAGTTGGCAAGGACGTCACCGTGGACATGCCTGACGGCACGAAGCTCAAGGCCGAGACGCTCGGGCTGGACGCCGAGACCGACGCCGCCTTGCTCCAGATCACTGGGAAACTTCCCGAAGGAAAAGCTTTCCCGTTCGTCGAGATCAACAGGGCAGACGACACGAAACTCGGCGACTGGGTTTTCTCGCTCGGCCACTCCGGCGGTTTCGACAAGGAGCGCGGCGCCGTCTCCCGCATCGGGCGGCTCGTCCGCGTGGCGAACACCACGATCCAGACAGACGGAGCCCTGATCGGCGGGGATTCCGGCGGGCCGCTCTTCGATATGGAGGGCCGTCTCATCGGCATCCACTCGCGCGTCGGCGCGGTCATCGGCCAAAACATGCACGTGCCGGTCAAGGTTTTCACGGACAACTGGGACAGGATGCTGAAGTCCGAGTTCATCGGCGAGGGCCCGTTCGCGGAGAAACCAAAAAAAGGTAAAGGCTACCTCGGCATCGCCACGAAGCCTGCGGAAGGCGGCATCGAGGTCACCAAGGTCGGGAAAAAAAGCCCGGCGGAGGAAGCGGGTATCAAGGAAGGAGACCTACTCCGCACGCTCAACGGCGAGAAGCTCGACTCCCGCGAAAAACTCCAATCCATCCTCGCGGAACTCGCCGCCGGGGACAAACTCGCTTTCGAAATCACCCGCGATGGCAAAGATGAACCGGTCAATCTCAAGCTCGGCGCCCGTTAGGCTGGCGGTCGCGGTGGCGCTTGCCCTCCCCGCGTCGGCGCAGCAGAGCCTTGAAACGAATTACCGCACCACCGGCGCGGCCGTTACCGCAGCGTTCGAGCCACAGCGCGCCGTCATCCAGCTCTCCAGCGCCGTCATCTACGATGGGCGCAAAGAGATCGCCTACGGCATCGTCATCACCGCCGACGGCCACATTCTGACCAAGGCCAGCGAGGTCGAGGGAGTGGGACAAATCGACGTCCGCGTGGACAAGGAATCCTTCAAGGACGCGAAGGTCGTGATGACCGATCCGCGCTGGGACGTGGCCTTGCTCAAGATCGACGCCACGGATCTCACACCCATCGTCTGGGCTCCGGACAGCAAGCTCCCGCGCGGCACATGGGTCGTCGCCAACGGGGTCACCAGCCGCACGAACCGCCGCGTCCTCGTCGGCATTATCAGCGCGGACGCTCGTGAAATCCCGCCCGAAGGCGGCGCGGTGCTCGGTGTTACCCTTAAGGAAAGCAAGAAAGGCCTGTCCGTGGAGGAAGTCAGCAAGGACAGCGGGGCCGAGAAAGCCGGGATGAAAAAGGGCGACATCCTCACCGCCATCGCCGGAAAACCCGTCAAGGAAATCGCCGCCCTCGGCAAGATCGTCGGCGAAATGAAAGCCGGTACCGATGTGAAAGTCACCCTGCTGCGCGACGGCAAAAAAATGGAGCTCGACGTCAAGCTCTCCGCCCGCGGCGATCTTTTCCGCGAGACCTCCCGCAACGACCAGATGAGCGGCGATTTCTCCAACCGCCGCAGCGGCTTTCCCCGCGTCATCCAGCACGATATCTTCGGAGCCGGCTCCCGGACCATGGGCGGCCCCGTCCTCGAACTCGAAGGCCGCGCCGTCGGCATGAACATCGCCCGCGCTAACCGCGCCGAGACCTTCGCCATCCCCGTCGAGGAACTCCGTGAACTCGCCGAAGGCATGATCAAGCAGGCGGGAAAATAGAGACCCCGGAAATGGGCACCCCGGAAAAGCGAATCGGCAGACATCCGGGGGGAGTGTCTTTGCGAGTGGAACGGGGGGGAATCCCGCTCGCACCGACATCCGAACCGCAACCAAAAACACCCCGTTTCCTATCAAGTGATCGCGTAGTTTTTTTCGCGGAGGCGGCATCCCCTTCCCATCTTGCACCTTGCAATCCGCCCGCACATCCCGGATTCTCCCGCCCCGCCGAGCGTTATGCCCGAAGCCACCCCCGAAGAAACACTTTTGCTTGTCGATCCCGATCTGGATTTCCTGGATTGGGCCACGAAGCATCTTGCCGCGAAAGGTCTGCGCATCCTCCGCTGCGACGATGCAGGCAAGGCCATCAAGGTGATCGAGAAAACCCCGGTCTGTGTGGTTGTCGCAGCGGTCGCGCTCCAGCCCTTTGACGGCCTAGATCTGTTAGGTCGCATCCGTGCCCAGAGCCCGGACACCCTCGTCATCCTCACCACCGGTTTCCCCACCACGGGCCAGATCATCGAGGCCACGCAAAAGGGCGCGCACGATGTGCTTCGGAAGGAATCGCTTTCCTTCGAGCTGCGGCCGGTGGTCGAGTCGGCGCTGCAGACCGTGGAGGACAGGCGCAGCGCGGAGCGTCCGGTGGAGGAAGTGCCCAGCACCGACGGGCGGGTGAAAATCATCGGGGTTTCCCGCGCCTTGCAGGACGTCTTCAAACTCGTCGGGCGCGTGGCGAGATCGGACGCGCCGGTTCTCATCACCGGGGAAAGCGGCACCGGCAAGGAACTCGTCGCCAAGGCGGTGCACGAATACAGCCCGCGCCGCCAAAAGGAGATGATCACCATCAACTGCGGCGCGATCCCGGAAAATCTTTTGGAAAGCGAACTCTTCGGCCATGAGAAAGGATCCTTCACCGGCGCGATCTCGCGCCGCGCGGGCCGCTTCGAGCAGGCGGACGGCGGCACGCTGTTTCTTGATGAAATCGGCGATATGCCGCTCTCCATCCAAGTGAAACTCCTGCGCGTGCTCCAGGACGGCGGTTTCTCGCGAGTCGGATCGAACGAAATGCTCAAAACGGATGTCCGCATCGTCGCGGCCACCCACAAGAACCTCACCGCCGAGGTTTCCGCCGGGCGTTTCCGCGAAGATCTTTTCTACCGGCTCAACGTCGTCGAGCTGCGCATCCCGCCCTTACGCGAGCGCCCGGAGGACATCCCTCTGCTGGCGGAGTATTTCCTCCAGCGCATCACCCGGAAAAACGGCATGGCCCGCATCCGCATATCCGGCGAGGCCGTCGCCTCACTCTGCACTCACCACTGGCCGGGAAATGTGCGGGAACTAGAAAACACCATTGCCCGCGCCTGCGCACTCGCCTCCTCGCAGATCCTATTGCCCGCCGACATCCCCCTCGCATCCGCTCCTGTCAGGACATCCGCGCTCGCGCATGGCCTCGATCAGGTCATCAACGCCGCTCCCTCCAATGTCCCGCTCATGACCTGGGTTTCCAGTCAGATCGTCGGACGCATGCTCGACCGCTCCCACGGCGATCTCAAGGAAACCGCCCGCGCGCTTGGCGTGCAGCTTACTGACGTGAAACGCATCCTCTCTCCCAAGGACTGACATGCTCCACCACATCGATCATCCGCTGATCTCCGCCGAGCTGACCCGCCTCCGCGATCCGGTATGCCCGAGCCATGAGTTCCGCCAGCGCGTTCGCCGCATCGCCTCGCTGATGGTGCCCGCCGTCACGGCGAATCTGGAGCGGACGGTGGTGCCTTGCAATACCCCGCTGGAAATCACCTCCGGCGAGGCCATCGCCCGCGCCATCATCCTCGTCCCCATCCTCCGCGCGGGCCTCGGTTTTCTTGACGGCTTCCTTGATCTCATCCCGCACGCGGCGGTGGCGCATATCGGCCTCGCGAGGAATGAGAAAACCCTTCTCCCGGAATCCTATTACCTCCGGCATCCCACCGAACTCGCCGAGGCGGATCTAATCCTGCTCGATCCTATGCTCGCCACCGGCGGCTCCGCCGTGCAAGCGGTCACCACCCTCATGGAAGCCGGCGCGAAACGCATCCGTTTCGCCTCCCTGCTCGCCGCCCCGGAAGGCATCGCCGCGATGGAGGCCGCGCATCCACAGGTTCCCGTTTTCACCGCCGCCATCGACCGCTGCCTCAACGAAAAAGGCTACATCCTCCCCGGCCTCGGCGATGCGGGCGACCGCTTGTTCGGGACGATCTGAAAGGGCGTGCTTGTTTCAAGCAAGGCCATCGCCCCCATCCACGCCACATGCGCGCGAAACACCCGGGCCATGTACGACGGCTCGGACGAGGACTGGAAATGTGAGCTTGGTGTATCGGTGATTACGTCACGCGGTTAGATCGCGCAGCGCCTCATCGAGAGTCGGGTGGCGGAAACGGAAACCGGCGTCCATCAGTTTGCTAGGGACGCTGCGTTGGCTGGCGAGCAGGAAGCCGCCGAACCCGCCGAGCGCGAGCTTGAGTGCGAAGCCGGGGACGGGCAGGAACACCCACCTGCCCACCGCCTTGGCGAGCTTGCGGGTCAGGGCGGCGTTCGTTTCCGGTTCGGGTGCCGTGCCGTTCACCGCGCCGGAGACCCCGCGCTCGCGGAGGCAGAAAACCATCGCCGCCCTCAGGTCATCGACGTGGATCCACGGCATCCACTGCTTTCCGCTCCCCAACCTGCCGCCGATCCCGAGCTTGAAAACGGTCATCAGCTTCTCGAAAGCCCGCCCGCCTTTCCCCAGAACCACGCCGGTGCGAAGGAGGATGGTGCGCACGCCCAGTGTCTCCGCGCCATGCGCCGCCTTTTCCCAGGCGTCGCACAGCTCCGCCAGATAACCTTCGCCCATCGCCGCGTCCTCGGTGAGAACCGCGTCGCCGCCATCGCCATAAAAACCCACCGCCGATCCGTTGAGCAACAGCTCCGGCCGCTCCGCCGCAGGCAAGGCCGCGATTCTCGCCACGATGTCCTCCGTCACGCCCACCCGGCTGGCGTGGAATTCCTTTTTCCGCGCCTCCGTCCAGCGCTGGTCGATGGGTGCGCCGGCGAGATTGATGACGGCGGCGCAGCCCCGCAGATCCACGGCGTCCGGTTTCACCCATTCGGAAACGCCTTCCGCCCTTCCCTCCCCCTTCCGGCTCACGCCGAGCACCTCATAACCCTCCGCCGCCAACAACCCGACCAAACCGCCGCCGATGAAACCGCTCGCCCCGTAGATCACCACCCGTTTTCCCATGCCGCATGAAAGCACCGATCCCGGCGCCCGCAAGGCGGGAAGATTCGAAGAGGAGGAACCACGAAAAACACGAATCGCACGAAAGTTCTGGAATGGCAGCGAAGGGCATGATCCCGGCTTTACAGAAGCCGTCTTCCTTTCGTGCTTAACTTCTTCCCCTCTTTCACTCCTCCATCACGGGAGCCGTGGTTTTCGCGAAAACGACGATCATCCCGCCCGGAGATAAGCGCCGTCCCGTGGGAAGCATACGCGCCTCGCGTGTCGCGGAGTGCGCCCACGCGCTCCGCTGGCTGAAAAGATTCTGTGTGCCGCGAAGCCGAAACAATGCCTGCCCCATCTCCAGCCCGGTTTCCGGCGAGGGCGCCGGAAACAACACGCGGTGGCGCGTGTGCTCCCCTCCCATCAGATCCATTGCCAGCCGCCGCGATCCGTGTATTTTCCCGCGCGTATGGGTGAACCCGAACTGCTCCAGCTTTCCCAATCCACCGGCGGAAGCCCCCGCCGCCTCGCCTTGGCGCGGTGGGTGGAATCGCGCGTCGTCCAGGCGTTCATCATCGCCGTGATCCTGCTCAACGCCGCCGTGATGGGCATCGAAACCTCCGCCGCGGCGATGGCGCGCTGGGGCGGCGTCCTGCTCCTCATCGACAAACTCTGCCTCGCCGTCTTCATCGTGGAGCTGGGCCTGAAATTCTACGCCTACCGCGGGCAGTTCTGGCGCAGCGGGTGGAACGTGTTCGATCTGCTCATTGTCGCCGTGGCACTGGTGCCGGGCGCGGGCGTTTGGTCGGTGCTGCGTTCGCTGCGCGTCCTGCGGGTGCTGAGGCTGCTCACCGTCATCCCCTCGCTGCGCAAGGTGGTGGCCGCTTTCCTGCACTCCATCCCGGGGCTGGCGGGCGTTTGTGCAGTCATGGCGATCTTCTTCTACACCGCCGGCGTGCTCGCCACGCGCCTGTTCGGGGAAACCCATCCCGAGTGGTTCGGCTCGCTGGGGAAAAGCCTCTACACCCTCTTCCAGGTCATGACGCTGGAAAGCTGGTCCATGGGCATCGTCCGCCCGGTGATGGAGACGCATCCGCTGGCGTGGGTCTTTTTCGTGCCCTTCATCATCATCGCCACCTTCACCATCCTGAACCTGTTCATCGGCATCATCGTCTCCACCATGCAGGAACTCTCCATGCTCCCGGAAACGAACCACCCCGAACCCGAACTCGCGGAACTCCTCGAACGGATGGAGGGCGACCTCAAGGTGCTGCGCGGCATCGTCGATACCCTGGGGAAAAAGGGCCCGCCGGGGTGACGGCCCGCTCAGCGCTGGATCAGGAAGATCCGGTTTTCCGTGTAGGTGATCACGGCGTCGAGCTCGCGCATGAAGTCGGCTCCGAAGAGGCCGACGTATCCCATCTCCTTGTGGGTCACGTTTTCGTCCCGGGACATTTTGGCGGCAAGCACCTTGCGGTTGGTGAGGGCGGCCTCGCCCATGGTGAGGTTGGGGATGACGGCGACGGCGGCGGGGCTCTTGCCGCCGATGCCCCAGACCTCCTGATCCATCGGGCCGACGTTGCAGCCGAACTCTTTCGCCGCGTCGATCTGGAGCAGGGTGCCGTCGGCTCCCGTGTCGATCATATAGACGACGTCGTGGCCGTTGAGCGTGCCATCGACATAAATATGGTTGCCGCGGCGCTCGAACTGGAAGGACTGGTAGCGGCGCAGGGTGAGGATTTCCTGGATGGTGAGTCCCTGACAATGCTCTAGGAACTGCGCACCCTCCTCCGTCCAGCTCTTCAGGTAAGCCTCATCCTCCGCCGCGAAGTTCGCGATGGGCACGGGCTGCGTTTTTCCGCCGACGAGCTGGAAGGTGGCGACCGTCGGGGTTTTGGAAAGCACCTTGCCGCGCAGGGTCTTGCCGTCCTTGGTCTTGAAGAGGCGGAAATCGGTGGAGCCGCTGCCGTCGGCGAGGCCAGCCTCGTCCTGGTCGGAGCGGTCGGGGCGGAGGAAAATGCGGCGGTCGGGATAGGAGATCACGGCGTCGAGCTGGGACATGAACTCCGCGCCGAGGATGCCGTCCTCGCGCGCCTTCGTGCCCGGGGGCTTGTCCTTGAGCATGTCGGTGGAAAGCAGGCGGCGGTCCTTGAATACGGCCTCGCCGAGCTGAATGGTCGGCACGGGAGTCCAGCCCGCCGGGGCCTCGCCGGCCACGCCGTAGATCTTCTCGTCGAGCGGGCCGACCTCAAGGCCGACGGACTCGGCGTAGGGGATGTGGAGAATGCTCATGCCCGCGCCGGTGTCGATGAGCAGGCGGGCGGGCTTGCCGTTGATCTTGCCGTCCACGAAGATCGAGTTGCTCTCGAAGCGGAAGGGGAACGATTCGTAGCCGCGCAGCTCGAGGATCTGGCGGATCGTCAGCGCCCGGCATTTCTGGAGGAACACCGCCTCGTCCTTGCGCCACTCCTTGATGTATTCCTGCTCCTCGGCGGCCAGGCTTTCGAAGGGCACGGTGGCGCGCTGGCCGTTGCGCAGCAGCAGCGTCGCGGCGGTGTCGGTCTTGTCGATCAGCACGGCCTGGATGATTTTGCCGTTGGCACCCTTGAAATCCCGGTAATCCGAGTCCGGGACTTTCTGCGAGAAAACGGGCGAGCCGAGGAACAGGGCGAGGGCGAGCGGGGCAATGCGGAGAGGTTTCATAAATCGTTCACTTGAAGTCGCCCTTCTGGATAAATTCGCTCCAATCCGCCTCGAACTCGGCGACGGTTCCGAAGCCGAAGATGGTGGCGAACTCCTCGGGCGAGGGGATCTGGTTGGAGGATTCGATGCGGCGGATCATGTTGGCGAAATGGCCGAGCCGCTTGGAATCGCTCTCCATGTAGTGGGCGAGGGAGTAGATGAGCACCAGGCGCTCCGGGGTGAGTTCGTCGGATTTCCATTTCAGGAGCTCCGGGAGCTTCACGGGCACCTTGCCGGACTTCACCAGCGGGCGGAGCGTGCGCGCCCAAGAGGAGCCGTCGTCGAAGCCGCTCTTCGAACTGATCTCGTCCTTCTGCGATCCCTCGACGGAGAGGAGATGCGTCTCCGTTTTCCCCGCGAGGCTGATCTCCTTGAAATACGAGTGACCGGTGAGCACCGCGAAGTATCCCTCGGCGCCGAAGGAGGAGACGCCGCCCATCTGCTTGGCAAGCAGCGCGCCGGAGATCACGTGGGTGGGGAAGGGCGCGAGATCCTTGCGGAACCGCTTATCGTCCTTGACGTTGAAGACCGTGGCGCGGTCGAAGATGTCGTATTTGGCGGCAACCTCGTCGGGCACATACATCGAGGTGGAGCCGAGCCTGTCCCACGTGGCGGAAACGGACATGGAGGCGTCCTGGTTGCCGTTGGCGGCGAGGTGGGCGGAGTACCATTTCCCCAGCGCCGCATAAGTGTCGCGATCCTCGGCGAGCAGGATGAGCATCCGTTTATCGCCCCAATCCTTGCGGAAATTCATGTGCACGAAGGCCATGCCGTGCCAAAGGCGCTCCGCCGTCTCCGCCACCGCCTGCGGGCGCACCTTGCCCGCCGTGCCGATCAGGAAGTGCGGCGTCTCGAACAGCTCGAAGCCCTCCGAGGGGCTGTCCGTGAAAGTGAGGATGTCGTCCCGGCGCTTGAAAGTGGAGGTGTCGATCCGGGTTTGCTTCTCCACCAACCCTGGCTTGCCGCCCGTCAGGATCGCCTCATCCGCCCCGCCGAACTCTACGAGGTGGAGGCGGTCCGCAAGGCTCAGATCCTCCGCCTTGAGCTTGATCTCTTTCGAGTCCTTGCCGACGAGCGTGACCATCACGCCATCAATCCCTCCCAGCGTGGCCTCCACCGTGCCGCCTTTCCGGGAAGTCCAGATTCTCAGATCCTCGGCTTGGGAGGGAAGGATCAGGCAGGCGGCGGCGCTCAAGCAAGCGATTATCATTTTCATGGCTGATCCATAGCTTAGGAGAGACACCCCCCCCGACAATCCAATTTTTCACCGGGGTTTTTCAGGGTTTCCGCAGCACCTCCAAGCGCGGCGGCCATGACTTGATGGGCATCGGCTTCGGATTTTCCGAAAACCCTCGCGATGCGGCCGCCGCGCATGACGGCGATGCGGTCGCCCATGCCGAGCACCTCGGGGAGGTCGCTGGAGATCATCAGCACGGCGAGGCCCTTGCTCCGCGAGGGAGCGGATGATGCGGTGGATCTCCGCCTTCGCGCCGACGTCCACGCCCTGGGTCGGCTCGTCGAGGATGAGCAGGCGCGGCTCCGTGGCGAGCCAGCGGGCGACGCTGACCTTCTGCTGGTTGCCGCCGCTGAGGCTGCCGCCGGGCGATTCGGAGCTGTCCGTTTTGATCCCGAGATCCGCGATGAAACGCCGCGCCAGCTCCGTTTCCGCACCGAACCTCAGGAGCGTGCCGGGGAAAAATTTCGGATGGCCTGCCATGGTGATGTTCGCGGCGACGGGCATTTCCAAAATCACGCCATGCCGCCGCCTGTCCTCCGGCACGTAGGCGATGCCGTGCGCGATGGCCTCGCGCGGGCTGCGGATTTTCACCGCCTTGCCATTGAGGAAAATCCCGCCGCCATCCGCGAGGGTGATCCCGAAAAGGACACGCGCCAGCTCCGTGCGCCCCGCGCCGACCAATCCCGCGAGCGCGACGACCTCGCCCGCGCGGACATCGAGATCGACGCCCGCCACGCCGCTTTCCGCACAGGAAAGATCTCTAACAGAGAGCACCGCTTCCCCCACCACGCCCTCGGGTGGCGGGTAGATCGCGGAAACCTCGCGCCCGACCATGAGCCGTATCATCTGTTCCTCGGTAAGGCCGTCCACCGGGTTCGTGCCCACGCTTTCGCCATCGCGCAGCACGGTCACGCGGTCGGCGAGGGCGAAGATTTCCTCCAGTCGGTGCGAGATGTAGATCACGCCCACGCCGTTGGCGCGGAGATCGCGCACGACCTTGAAAAGCAGGTGCTGCTCCTTGCGCGTGAGCGAGGCGGTAGGCTCATCCATGATCACGATGCGCGCGCCGGCACCCATCGCACAGGCGATCTCGACGAGCTGCTGCTCCGGCATGGAGAGCGCGCGCACCTCCGCGTCCGCCGCGATGTCCGCGCCGATCCTCCCTAACAGCTCATCCGCTTTCCGCCGCCGCTCCGCCCATTTCACCAAGGCAAAGGGGCTGGATTTCTCCAAACGCAGGGAGATGTTTTCCGCCACGCTGAGATCCGGAAAGAGCGCGGGCTGCTGATAGACGCAGGCGATGCCAAGCTCCCGCGCCTTGCCAGGGGTGAGTTGGGAAAGGGTCTCGCCGTTCACCTCGAACACGCCGCCGTCCGGCTGGTGCGCGCCGGTGATGACCTTGATGAGGGTGGATTTCCCCGCGCCGTTCTCGCCGAGCAGGGCGTGCACCTCGCCCTCGCGGAGCTCAAAGGAAACGCCCTTGAGCGCACGCACCGCGCCGAAGGATTTCGTAATGCCGGAGAGTTGGAGGAGGGGTTTCAGTGTGCGAAAGCTACGTCAACCGATGTGGGCGAATCAAGCTCCGGAGTAAACTGTGGTATGAATGATCGCGCTTTAAAACGTCGTAATCACGTCCCGCGAAGCTTTTGGCTGCCTGCGATGATTCGCCGCTTTCGCGTTGCCTTATGAAGGCATCCGTTGAAACTCTCGGCACTGCTATGTCGAATCCTTTCCGAGAAGATCTCGTTTCCCGTAACCGACCCGAGCCATGCACGGTGGTGATTTTCGGAGCCACTGGAGACCTGACCCACCGCAAGCTCATCCCCGCGCTCTACAACCTCGCGGTGGGCGGCGAGCTGCCGACCGGCGTGAACATCATTGGCTTCGCGCGCCGGGAAAAGAGCGACGGGGAATTCCGCACCGGGCTTGAGGTACTCAACCGCAAGGTTTCCCGCAGCGGCCACGACGCCGAGGTCTGGGACAATTTCATCCACAGCGTCAGCTACCACCAGTCCGAGTTTAACGACGCCCGGGGCTACGCCTCGCTCGCGAAACGCATCGACGAGATCGACGCTGGCCGCGGCGGCAAGGGCAACCGCCTGTTCTACATCGCCTCGGCACCGGAGTTTTTCGATGAGATCCTCATCCAACTCAAGGGCGCGGGCCTGAATAAGGCGAAGGACGGCTGCTGGGCGCGCGTGATCATCGAGAAACCCTTCGGCACCGATCTCAAGACCGCCAAGCACCTCAACAAGGTCGTTAGCCAAACTTTCGCAGAAAAGGACACCTACCGCATCGACCACTACCTCGGCAAGGAAACCGCGCAAAACCTCATGGTGCTGCGCTTCGCGAACGCGATCTTCGAGCCTCTCTGGAACAGCCGCTACATCAGCCACCTGCAAATCACCTGCTCGGAAAACCTCGGCATGGAGGGCGGGCGTGGCGGTTATTACGAGAAGTCGGGAGCCCTCCGCGACATGGTGCAGAACCACCTCCTCCAGCTCCTCAGCCTCGTCGCCATGGAGCCGCCCACCGACCTTTCCGCCGACGGCGTGCGAGATGAAAAAGTAAAGGTGATCCGCTCGCTGCGGCAGTGGGACACGCCGGAAAAGGTCGCGGAAAACGTAATCCGCGCCCAATACACGGCCGGCCACGTCGATGGCAATCCCGTCCCCGGCTACCGCGAGGAAGACCGCGTTTCCCCTACGTCCGAGACCGAGGCCTACGTCGCCGTGCGCCTTCTTATCGATACATGGCGCTGGAGCGGCGTGCCTTTCTACATCCGCATGGGAAAACGCCTGCCGAAAAAATCCACGGAGATCTCCGTCCATTTCAAGGAGGCTCCCTCCGTGCTTTTCAGCGCCCTGCCCGGCGGCGTCCCCGGCGGTAACGTCCTCGTCATCCGCATCCAGCCGGACGAGGGTATCTCACTGCGCATGGTCTCGAAAATCCCCGGCACCTCCCTCCGCCTTGAGCCCGTTAAGATGGATTTCCACTACGCCACCAGCTTCGGAAAAGGCAGCCCAGAGGCCTACGAGCGTCTCATCCTCGACGCCATCGCCGGCGACGCCACCCTCTTCGCTCGCCGCGACGAGGTCGAGGAGGCCTGGCGCTTCATCGACCACATCGAGCGCGCCTGGCACGAGTCCGACAACAAGCCGCCGATGGCCGAGTTCGTCGCCGGCTCCTGGGGCCCGCGCGAGGCAGACGAGATGATCAAGAAAGACGGCTTCGCATGGCGGAGGCTGTGAGTTTCTGGAAGCTTGCGCGGGCGGAGCGTTCTGGTAAACTGGCCGCATGAGCACGAAATTTCTCACAGACAAGAGTGGCAAGAAAATCGCGGCCGTGATTCCGATCAAGGAGTATGAGGAGATGATGGAGGATCTGATCGACATCGCGGCATGCGCGGAGCGGCGGGACGAAGAAACGATTCCGTGGGAGCAGGTGAAGAAGGAGCTAGACATAAAAACCGAACGACTTGTTTCGAATTGATTACAAGAAAGCTGCCCGCAAGGAGCTGAAGAAACTCGATCAGTCCGCCAGGGAGCGAATCGGCGCTGCGATAGATGCCCTTGGTTCGGAACCCCACCCGCCCGGTTCAAGGAAGATGGTCGGCTCCGAAGCGCTTTTCCGGATCCGGGTCGGGGATTACAGGGTGATCTACGAGGTTCAGAACAAATTACTGACGATTTTCGTCATCCGCATCGGCCACCGCAAAGACATCTACCGCTGAAAATGACCACCACCCCAACAGACGAATACGCCGAACTCGGGAAAGAAGTCCCCGTTTCCCAGATCGACCACGAGCTGCGCGCCCTGTGGGAGCAGGACGACGCGCGCACCAACGCTTCTCTGATGAACCTCGTGGTCTATACGGAGAGGAGAGGCGGACTGTTAGAGAACTCCCGCATCATCGGCGATCTCGCCCGGGAAAACGCCTGCCGCGCCATCCTCGTAGAGATCGCCCGCGAAGAGGAAACCTCCCTCCGCGCATGGATTACCGCCCATTGCCACCTCTCGGACGGCCGCAAGTCCGTCTGTTCCGAACAGATCGCCTTTCGCCTCACCGGGCGTGTCACCGGGCGCTTCCGCAATACCGTTTTCTCGCACCTCAACTCCGACCTGCCCCTCATCTTCTGGTGGCAGGGCAAACTCTCCGAGGTCTTCACCGAGCGCCTCGCCAGCGTCATGGACCGCCTCATCGTCGATAGCTCCTCGTGGGCGGATGCGAAGGCCGGCTTCGCGCGCATCGCGGAGGCCACCGAGGGAAATACGGCGCTCGTAGTACAAGACCTCGCCTGGACGCGCTGCTGGCAATACCGCGTCGGCATCGCCGGGCTTTTCGATGACACCGTGGCGCAGGCCGCGCTCGGCGGGATCGCGGGAATCCGCATCTGTCATTCGCCGCAGAACCGCAACACCGCCCTCCAGATCCTCGCATGGCTCGCCGTCCAGGCGGGCTGGAAACACAAGGGCGCCGGCGTCTTCGAAACCAGGGACGGTCACCGCATCACGGCCGTGATCGAATCCTCCCCGGACTCTGCGCCGCTCGGCTTGGTCGAGCTTTCCTCGCCGGGCACGACCGTCCGCGTCAGCCGCGAAAAAGGCTCCGCCCACCTCCTCCGCGAGATCGAATCCGGCGATTACAAGGTAAGCTCCCTCTCCCCCGCCGACCCCGAGGCCGCCGAAAGCCTCGTCGCCCAGCAGCTCTCACGTGGCGGCAAGAACTCCCTGTTCCTCAAAGTCCTCCCGACCTTCCTCGAGCTGCTTTGAGATGTGGATGGAATCGGTGAAGTCCACATCTCCAAGATACTCTTCGGGAAAACACGCAGCACCGGGCACTCGCTGGATCACGTGAAATCCCGCCTCGGCGTGCGCGACACCAGCCTCCGCCGCCACGACGCGCGGGGTGATGTGGATCTCGCGTTCATCACTGTGAGCACTACGAACAGCAAGCCGCCCGCGAGGTCATGGAGAGGCAGGGCGAAGCCTTCCCACAAGGTGGTGTTGCCGGGGAAAAGCAGCAGGCCGGATGCAAGGAAGAACAGGCTGCGGTCGCGCCGTCGAAACCGGGTGAAAATAATGCCCCGCGATGCCGATGGCGAAGGCCGCCACGCCGACTGCCGCGATGCCGAATGCTTGGGCGATGTGGATGAATCCGGCGGGACTCCCATCATGAGCCAGCATCAGCAGCTCGGGGCGGAACACGAACATGAAGGGCAAGAAAAAGCCGACGAGGGAAAACCGGAACGCGGCGAAGGCCGTGGCCATTACCGGCGACCCAGCGACCGAACTCGCCGCGAAGGCCGCCAGTGCCACGGGCGGAGTGACCATCGAAAGCATGCCGAAGTAAAAGATGAACATGTGCCCGGCCAGCGGCACCACCCCGAGATCCCCCAGCACATCCCCGATCAATGTCGCCAAGAGCAGATAACACACCACCGACGGCAGGCCCATGCCGAGGATGATGGAAGTGAACATGATCAGGAGCAGCGCGAGAAACAGGCTGTCTTGTGCGATCGGTAGGATCAGCGAGGGGAAGCGGGTGCCGACCCCTGTCAGCGTGACCACGCCGATGATGATACCCACACAAGCGGCCGCGCAAACCAGCGGGATGACATCGCGCGCCGAGTCACGCATCGCACCTAACAGCGCGCCAAATTTCAGGCGGGTGGAATGATGCAGCGAACTCAGGACGATGATCACGACCAAGGAAAGCGAGACCGCGCGGAAGGGGCTGAAGCCTGCGAATAAAAATCCCAACAAGCTCGCGAAAGCCCCGCCGAATACGAGCCCGGCATAGGGGTTGAGCTTGGCCGGAGCCGCCGCTCCCGACTCGAAATCGGCGAGTGTGCCGGTTGTTCCGGCTAACGATGCAAGGCGTTTGGAGTGGAAATGGACGATGAGGAACAGCGAGAAATAAAACAGGATGGCAGGCAGCAGCGCCGCTTGGACGATTTGCAGATAGGTGACCGGCGGGCTGACGATTTCCAGCATCATGTAAGCCGCCGCGCCCATCACCGGCGGCACCAGCGCACCGCCGGAGCTTGCCGCCGCCTCGATGCCTCCAGCCATCGGCGCGGAATAACCCGAGGCGCGCATCATCGGGATGGTGAAGGTGCCGGTGGTGACCGTGTTCGCCACCGCGCTACCCGAAAGCGAACCCATCAGGCCGCTGCTGAGCACCGAGACTTTCGCGGCACCGCCGACGCTCCTGCTGAAGAGCCGCTTTGCGAAATCGATGATGAATCCGATGGCTCCCGTTTCCTTGAGAAACGCGCCGAAGATCACGAACAGGAACACGTAGGTGAACATCACATTCAGCGCCACGCCGAAAATCCCCTGCCCTTGCAGCACCGCCTGGGAAACGGTGCGCTCGATCGTGTAACCACGGTGCGGCAGCAGCCAGTCCGGCAGCGAATTGCCATAAAGGCTAAAGGCGGCGAACAACAGCGCGAGAAGCGGCAGCGCGATGCCGATGGAACGTCGGGTCGCTTCCAACACCAGCAGGGCGAGCACCCCGCCGACCGCGAAATCCAGAGTAGTTTCCGAACCCGCGCGGTTTCCGAGGGACTGGCCGTTGATCCAGAATCCGGAAAACGTTGGCTCCGTCTGCACGACGAAGTATCCGCAGGTCAGCACCGCAAGAAAGGCCAGCAAGGAATCGCCGGCGCGGGAGAGTGGGTGTGATTGGAACCTGCGTGCCAGCGGGTTTGTCAGGAAACAAAGCACGATTCCCAGCATCGCAAAGATCGCGAGTTGCGACTGCGGGGAAAGCCTTGGATAGTTGACTTCGGACAGTGTGAACGCGCAAAGCAAGGTGCCCAAGGCCGTTACCATGATTCCCTGCCAGCGGGGTGCCGGGTTAGCGGTTTGATCGGCCGGCAAGGGGCTCGAATCGGATACTGCCTGATGTTTCGAGTTTTTAACCACGGATTTCACGGATGATCACGGATAAGAAAGGCAAAACGAACTTCTTTTTCGGGTTCCAGAGATTCGTGTTCGTCCCTCTCCGCTGCGCTCCAGTTGTGGCTGAGAACCTTCTGTTTTACTTAAAGGAGGAACCCCCGATTATTCGGTCGCCCCGTCCTCTTTCCAAATCCCGATTTCCTTGTAGAAACGGATGGCTCCCGGGTGGAAGTCGGTGCCGGTGTGGCGGATCACATTCGCGGGATTGATCGCCTTGCCGGCCGGGTGCTTGGCCACGACCTCCTCGCGGTTTTCATAGATCGTTTTGGTGAAGCGATAGACCATGTCCTCATCCTGATCGGCGGCGGTGATCAGGTGCATCGAGCCGACGTTCAAGCCGTGGTAATCCTCATCCACCCCACGGTAGGTTCCGCCGGGAATGGTTGCCGGGTGGAAGAAATCGTAGTCGCGGATCAGCGTTTTTTCGCTTCCTCATCGAAGGGGATGAGCACGATGTCCTGCGAGGCAGCCGCTTGGCTGATGGAGGCGGTGGGCACCGCGCCGCCGAGGAAAACAGCGGAAGCAGAACCATCGGCCAGCATGTCCACCGCGCCGGCTTGGGTCGCGTTGAGCGGGGTGATGTCTGCGGCATTGACATCGTGCGCGGCGAGGATGGGCATCACGAAACTTTCAAAACCCGCGCCCGCCGGGCCGATGACGACGCGCTTGCCCTTGAGTCCGCCAAGCGAAGTGATGCCGGAGTTTTTGGTGGTGATGAACATGGCGACGTTCGGCGCGAGGGTCATGACCGCCTGGACCGGTTGTTTTTGCTTCCATTCACCCTCACCTCTCACCGCGAAGTAGGTGATCGCGGCGTTCGACATCGCGAGATCGAGTTCGCTCTTCGCGAGGCGGGAGATGTTTTCCTGCGAGCCCATGGTGGATTCCGCGGTGACCTGCCAGTTGTTGCCCTCGGCATGGGCGTTGAGGACTTCGCCCAGCGCGCCGCCGACCACAAAGAATGCCCCACCCGGAGGCGCGGTGCCGATGCTGACAAAATCCGCCCGTTCGGAATCCGAGCAGGCGATGAACAACAAGGCGAAGGCGGCGGTGGTGGTGGCGAGGCGGGAAAGGTTCATGGGAATGATCTATGGGGAGTTTTATTACGGGTGCAACCTGGGGATTTATCGGTGGGATGGCGAGGAATTTGGCTGCTGTCGTTTTCAATCGCCACTCGATGAGGGCCGCTTCAAGGTCATGGTGCCGTGGTCACCTTTTGACCGATAGGTCGCGGTGAAGGATTCACGGGTGAGGCGGCCCTCGACCTGATAGTTTCCGAAACCTCCGGGAAGTGACATTTCACCGCTGAGTTGTATTGAACCATCGGCTGCCAGCTTGGCGTGCGTGGTGTGGGTGTAATCGCCGAATTTCAGCACTCCCCAACCGGCGCGGTAGCGGAAATCGTAAGTGCCCGGGCGATCCGGTGTCGGTTGGACGATGCACCACAGCGGGCCGGTGTGGCCGTTGACATCGCTTTTCCAGGTGCCTAGCCACGGGCCTGCCGCGTTGGCGGGCGGGCGTGGGAGGGCGGCGGCGGCTTCGGCGAATCCGCGGTGGTAGGAATTCGTACAGGAGGAAACTGCAACTGCGATGGCGGCCGCGAGAGGGATGAGGCGGAGATTCATAGCTTGTTCGAAATTACTTTCCGGTGATTTTCCAGAGGTGGTTTTCGGTGCGGAGATAGAGGGCTCCATCCAGCAGGACGGGTGAGGCGAGCGTTCGTTCGGCGATATCGGTTTCGAACTCGATCTTCGCGGCGTCGCGTGAGATTTTCACGACGTAGCAAACTCCGTCTTCGGTCACGGCATAGAGGGTGTCGCCTGTTAGAACCGGCGAGGCAGAGAAATTTCCGCGGAGTTTTTCGTTCCAAGCGGGTTTACCAGATTTCGCATCGAGGCTGGTGAGTGTGCCGGTGTCGTCGAGCACGAGGATCTGTCCGTTGGTGGCGATCATCGACGGGGTCTTGGGCATCCGGCGCGTCACTTCCCACGCGATGTGGGATTTCGTGACGTCGCCGGTAGCGTCGCCGAGGCGGATGGCGATGAGTTTGGGGACATTGTAACCGGTGGCGACGTAGGCCATGCCGTCGGCGACGATAGGGCGCGGGACCACCGAGTAGCCCTCGCCATAGGTGGCTTTCCAGAGCAGTCGTCCGTCCTCGGGCGCGTAGGCTCCGATCATGCCGCTAGCGGCGCTGAGGATTTCGGTGCGGCCATCCGTCTCGACGACCAGCGGGGTGCTGAAGGAAAACTTACTGCGGACTTCCTGCCCGCGCGGGGTCCGCCACGCAATGCCTCCGTCTTTCCGATGAAAAGCTACGATGGTGGGATCGATTTCGGCGTCCGCGTTGACCACGAGCAGGTCGCCGACGATGACCGGCGAACCTCCATTGCCGTGCATGGGTTTGTAGGGAACCTGCCGTTTCCAGAGAGCCTCGCCATCATCGAGGCGCAACGCGGCGGTGCCCATGTGGCCGAAGTGGACGTAAACGACGCCGTCCGCGATGACCGGTGTGGAGGAGGCCAGGCTGTTCTTGCCATGGAGGGCGGCGGTTTCCTCGGCGGTGGGTTTAAAAAGATCGATATCCCAGATTTTTTTACCGGTGGCGACGTCGAGGGCGAAAGCGGTCAGAACCGTGGTTTCACTATCTTTGCGCGAACCGGTGAGGACAATTTTCCCGTCAGCGATGACGGGCGACGACCAACCTTGGGAAGTAAGCGGGACTTTCCATGCGATCCCGACATCCTTGCCCCATTTGAGAGGGCCGGGCCCGCTTGCGATACCTTGGCCGGTCGGCCCGCGGAATTGCGGCCAAGCATCGGCGGCTATCGCGGCGCTGGTCAGGAGGCAGGAGAGAAAGAGGCGACGTAATATCATTATTCAAACTGTAAGGCGCGGGATACACAAGTCAATCGTCGGGAGAGAAGTCACCGGGCAGAGTTCTACACTAGGGCGAAACTCGGGCAAATTGTAGAAGAGAACCACGCATGATTACAGGTGGACGCGGAATCATCCGTTTATCAAAGGCAAATTTCAGATGCCTGAGGGTGATGGCAGGGCATTGAAGCTTTTTCGATCCTGATTTACCGACTACTGGCTGAAGGATGAATTTGCTTTTGGGGTGAAGGCCGTTAACGGAGCTGGTGGCCAGACTTACAAGCTCCCCGCAGGCACCTTTTTTATCATCACCGGCGGAAAAATCAGCCGGATCACGACTTACTACAACCTTAGTAACTGGATCGCGCAGGTGTCGGCGTGAGACCTTGGACTGCTACAGCCTGCTGTAGCTTTCCGTGTGACAGCCCTGCTGTCCACGGCGGAGCACTGGGATATGGCAAGCCACACCGTGCCAATGCCGTCCGGCTCGCAGCAGGGCTGCATAGCCGAAAGCGGCAGCAGGCTGCCGCAGTCCAAGGTCTGAAACTCAAAGGCCTGCGGCGGAAAGCGCCTTGATGATCGCATCGGCGGCGAGCTGATGGCCTCGGAGGTTCGGGTGGTTTCCCTGGCTGAGGAGATCGTTCTGCGGGGTGCCTTTCGCGAGTTCCGCGACCCATGCGGCGGAAACATCGGCGAGGATCACCTTTTCGGAAACAGCGAGCTTGCGGATCAGGGCGGCGCGCTGGGTGAGCGGGTCGGCGGGATTCGCCATATCGGCCTTCGCATCGCCGGTGGGGGTGATGAGGGCGACAGGAACGCCCGCCTCCTTCGCCGCGCGGATCATGGAAAGCCACGCGGCCTCGACCTGCTCCTCGGGCATGCGGCGGTCGTTGAGCGCGTAGTCGATGAGGATGAGATCCGGGCGGTGCGGCAGGACATCGCGGGCGAAACGCCCGGCTCCGGTGCCACTGTTTTCACCGCCGATGGCGGTGACGATTACGTTGAGCACGGCGTGGGGGAATTTTTCCTTCAAGCCCACGTGGACGAGATGCGGGTAGGATTCGAAGGGCCGGACATCCGGGGTCTTGTGATAACCGGCCGGCACGCTGTGGCCATGGAAGACGATGTTGACCGTGCGGTTGCCGGGCCATTTTTTCAGAAGCTCCGCGTGCAGTGGCGCGAGGACTTGCGCAGAAGCCGATGAGGCGAGCGCGACGACGGAAAACAGGGCGAGGAGAAATTTTCTCATGGCCTGCAGGAACGGTTAGGTGGGCTGCTCCCCGCGGGCCATGACCACCTTGCCGGTGCGGACGGTCTCGATGATCTCGTATTGGGAGAACATGGTCACGGCGGCATCGACCTTCGGGCTGTCACCGGTGATCATCACGATCATGGAGGTGGGCGTGAGATCGACGGTTTTTCCGCCGAAGTGCTCGGTGATCTGGAGCGCGCCGGAGCGGTCGTCCGCCGAGCAGAGGATCTTGATGAGCACCATTTCCTTGGTGACAGAATCATGGCTGGTGTGCTCGAAGCAATGGATCACATCGATGAGTTTCCCGACCTGCTTGATGATCTGTTCAAGGCCGGAGGGATCGCCGGAAATGCCGATCGTCATCCGGGAAAAGGACGGATTGCGGCCCTGCGAGACGACGAGGGAGTCGATGTTGAAAGCGCGGCGTGAGAACACCTGGCAGATGCGCATCAGGACGCCCGGCTCGTTCTTGACGAGGACGGAGAGGGTGTGGCCGTTGGAGATGGGAGCGGAGTTTGGCATAACTTTCAAATTTCAAATCTCAAATTTCAATTCCTGAAGCGGGATCACGTGGAGCCGGTGGGTTTGCCCATCTTGTGCTTGGGCGGCTCGGTGAGCATGTCCTCGAGGGCGGCACCCGCAGGAATCATGGGGAACACGTTTTCATGTTTCACGCACTCCGCATGAATCAGGATGGGGCCGTCGTTGTAGGCGAGGGCTTTTTTCAACATGCGGGTGACGTCGGCGGGGCGCTTGATGTTTACGCTCGGGATGCCGTAGGCGGCGGCGAGCTTGCAAAAATCGGGGTTGCCTTCCAGATCCACGCCGGACTCGCGGTTTTCGAAAAACAGCTCCTGCCACTGCCGCACCATGCCGAGATATTTATTATCAAGAACAACGATCTTGATCGGCAGCTTGTGGATGGCGGCGGTGGAAAGCTCGAACAGGGTCATCTGGAAACCGCCGTCGCCGGAGATCGAGATTACCATTTTGTCCGGACAGGCGAGCTGTGCGCCGATGGCCGCCGGGAAACCGAAGCCCATGGTGCCCGCGCCGCCGGAGGAGAGCCAGTGGTAGGACTCGTGGTTCTTGTAGAACTGCGCCGCCCACATTTGGTGCTGGCCCACGTCAGTGGAAACGATGGCTTTCCCTTCTGTTAGTTCGTAAAGCTCGTCGATGACCTGCTGCATGCGGAGGCCGCCCTGCTTCTTGTAGGAAAGCGGGAATTTCTTCTTGTAGCCGTCGAGCTTAGTGAGCCACTCGGTGGTCGGCAGCGGCTTGATGTGCTTGTTCAACGAGGCGAGCGCGGCCTTCGCGTCGCCGACGATCTGCACGTGCGGGCGGATCATCTTGTCCATTTCGGCGTGGTCGATGTCGATGTGAATGATCTTCGCGGTGGCGCAGAAGCGGTGCGGCTGGCCGATGATGCGGTCGTCGAAACGGGAACCGACGTTGATGAGCAGGTCGCACTCGACCATCGCCTTGTTCGCGTAGGCGGTGCCGTGCATCCCGAGCATTCCGAGGGAGAGGGCGTGCGTTTCCGGGAAAACACCCTTGCCGAGAAGCGTGGAGGTCACCGGGCAACCCAGGGTCTCCGCGAGTTGCATCAGCTCCTTGTCGGCGCGGGAAATCATCGTTCCCTGGCCGGCTAGGATCACCGGTCGCTGCGCCTGGGCGATCATTTCGGCGGCCGTTTGCACCGCCGCTTCATCAATGTCGAAGGCGGACTCGGGATTGTAGCCGGGAAGGTCGAAGGGCGGGTTGAGGTCGCCGGTGAACGGGCCTTGTGAAATGTCTTTCGGGATATCGATCAGCACGGGGCCGGGGCGGCCGGTGGTGGCGATGTGATAGGCTTCGCGGGCGACGCGGGGCAGATCGTTGGATTTCCTGACGAGGTAGTTGTGCTTCACCACGGGGATCGTGATGCCGAAAATGTCGGCCTCCTGAAACGCGTCCTTCCCGAGCATCCATGTCACCTGTTGGCCGCAGAGCACGATCATCGGCACGGAATCCATCATCGCGGTCATCAGGCCGGTGACGGTGTTGCCGGCGCCGGGGCCCGATGTCACAAGCACGGCGGCGGGCTTGCCGGTGGCGCGGGCGTAACCATCCGCCATGTGAACGGCTCCCTGCTCGTGGCGGACGAGGATGAACTTCATCTTCGTCTTCACCGTTTCGAGGGCATCGAAAATCGGGATCGCCGCACCGCCGGAGTATCCGAAGATGTATTCGATCCCCAGATCGTCGAGCGTCGTGATGAGGGCTTGTGCGCCGTCGAGTTGTTGCTTGCTCATAAAAATCGGGGTTGGGGCACGCAACATGGGTGATTTCACGCAGAAGACAACTCGAAAGATTGGGTAAATTTCAACAAGCGGCGATTTTTCACTTCCTTGCGATCCTGAAAATTCACCTTTTCCGGACAACAGTGCGGATTTCACTGCGGCTTTGACATGCGAATTCGTTTCGATTACGTGAAGGGCGGGGACGTGGCGAAAACCGTCGAGGCGATGAAAAACGATCTCGCGACGGTGCGGAAATGGCTGGGATAAACCTAGAATCCGTAGTGGGAAAGAGGATGAGAGGCGCAAGTGGGGTCAAGTAACGGCTGATGAGGTGGTTTGGGTGGGGTCAAACAGCAGCCACGGAGAAGCTTTGCCCATACTCAAGCTCAACTGCAGCGCAGTATGGCTCCGCCCTCTTCAAGCCACTGGTAGGCTTGCTTCAGGAAGCTGGCGAACTTGCTTCCAACCGCCAGTTTGGATTTGCCCTGACAGGCGTCCTAGCGGACGGCGGTGTTCGCCTTTTTTACGTTGGCGGTGAGTAACCGGATGGACTAAGTGAAGGGTGCGAAGCGTAAGCCGCATCCGATCACGGAATCTCCCACTTGTAGGGAGCACGGGAAATCAGTTCGCAGCCGCCCGGGACGACATGCACCACATCCTCGATGCGGCAGCCACCCAGCCCCGGGTAATAGAGGCCGGGTTCGACGGTCAACACCATCCCTTCGCGGATCTTGAACGGAGCCTTTGAGCGCATGATGGGTTGCTCGTGGATTTCCAGTCCCACGCCGTGGCCAAGCGCATGGAAAAAGCCTTTGGGTTCCTTGCAGTCCCGCGCCGTCTCGTAGCCCTCCTTGTCGAAGAACGCCTGCACGGCATCGTGAACCTTGCCGCCGCTGATCCCCGGTTTGATCATGTCGATCGCCAGCTTGTGCGCCTGTTTCACCGTGCGCACCAGGCGCCGCTGGGCGTCACTGGCACGGCCTTTCAGGTATGTCCGGGTCATGTCGCCCCAATAGCCGTCCTCGATGCGCCGTGGGAAAATATCCACCACGATCAACTCGCCCGCACGCAACGGGCCGTGGCCGACACAGTGGTTGTCCACGGCCTGGTCACCGGGTGCGGCGATGGTGTGCAGGGCCACCGCACCGGCATCGAGCACCGCATGGCCGATGAGCGCGCGCAGGCGCTCGGCGGTCAGGACGGTGCCGCCGTGGAAAAGCTTGCCGCCGCGGATCTCCGATTCGGCCAGCGTTTTCGCCACGATGCGGAAGCCCGCCTCGCTGGCCTTGTTGCCCTTGCGCAGCGCCTCCACTTCGGCGGCGGTCTTGATCTGCCGCTCGGGGAAAAGCCCGCCGTCCGCCGCGATTTCCAAAATCATGCCCGCGTCCCTGAGCTTGCGGGCGAGGCCGACAGGAAACCGCGACCCCACCCGAAATGTCGGTATGCCGTGGATTTCCGCCAAATGGAGCGCCATCTGATGGATTTCCGGCCGCTTGCCTTTTGGCAAACTGAAGCGCTTCGCCGCGCCTTCCCGGACATCCTCGAGCAGCAGGACTTCGTCGAACACGGACTCCTTGACCATGCGGCCGTATTCCCCGGCGCTGATCACGGCCACACGCCTGCCGCCCACTGTGAAGGCGAGATACGGATCGAAGGCCTGGAACCGGCTGAAATACAGCATGTCCGGATCGCTGGCCTCGGCATGGAACAGAATGGATGGCGCGCGCAGTGCTTGAGGCTTGCGTGTCGCCGGGCCGGAGCGGGCTTCTTGCTTGAAGTGGTTCATGATGTTCGCGTCCTTTTTGTTATCCGGCGGGCATCGGAAAAATCGCGGACGCAGAACCCTTAGCTTGCCGCCCGGGATTCGGGAAGCCGGAAAGACGCCCGGAAGGTGATACCCCATATCAAATTTCCAAGTTCATTTCCCCATCACTCCTTCGAAGCTCCAAGATCCTTGTGTCTTTCGATGATTTCGAGAGCGCGTTTGGCTTCCGCGGACTTGAGGTTGCTGATCGGGCGGGGTCCCCTCCCAGCGTCCTTTGCCGGCGTAGTTCTCGGCTTCCCTCTCGGAATCCGAATTCCTCGTCTCCTTTGCCCATCGCCTCGGAAAGACGGCGTGAACGTCACCTTTCAGAGGCTCGCCAACCGCGAGGTCAACGAGATCTGCGAATATTACGACGGCAAATTGCGGGGACTTCGTGATCGCGAAGACGCTGCGGATATTGAGCGGGAAGCATTCACGCCGGGATACAGGCCTTGGAGCAGGGCGGAAGTAATGACCGCCTAGCGGTCGACACCCTAATCACGCAGCCGTGATCACCTTGAATCCACCCGTTTCCGCAAGAAGGCGGGGGCGTAGCCCCAAAGAGACCAGGTGCGCCTCGTAGGGGAGCTGGCGGTTGGCGACGAGGTGGAGGCTGCCGCCGCGTTTCAGCGAGCGGGCGGCGGTGGTGAGGAAAGCATGGCCGAGGCCGATGTCACGCGCTTGGCCAGTGTGGAAGGGCGGGTTGGTGAGGATGTGGTCGTATTTCCCCGGTAGGCCGGTGGTGACGTCGTGCCAGTGGAATTCCGCCGGGCCGGTGACGTTTTTGCGGGCGCAGGCGAGGGCGCGGGAATCTGCCTCGAAGAGATCGATGCGGGAAATGTTCGGGCATTTCGCCAAGGCGGCATGGCTGAGGAAACCCCAGCCGGCGCCCAGATCCGCGACCTCACCGCGCAGGGAGGCGGGGAGGTGTTCCGCGAGGAGGGCGGAGCCGGGATCGGTGTGATCCGCGCTGAACACGCCGGGAACTACGGTGAATGTAGTATCCGGGATGAGGCGGGGTTCGGAAAGCCTGCGCCACGCGGTGAGGGCGGCGTCATCCCATGGTTGCGTGTTCTCGACCGCAAAAGCGCGGCACTTGTTTTTGGAAACGGACAAGAGGAGAGGGGAGGCCTTGGCTAGCTCTTTCTCGAAACGGGCGGCCCCCGCCGTGTTCGCGAGCGCGGCGATGAGCATGCCCCCCGGCGCGAGGAAATCATGGGCGCGGGCGAATCCGGCGAGGGTCTCTTCCTTGGATTTCCCGGGGAGAAAAAGCACGGTGGCGAATTTCCCCTGTGGTCCATCGGTCAGCGCCATCCCGGCGGCCGCGCAAAGATCGGCCAGCGGTTTCAGAGGCTGCCAGGCGGTGGCGCGGAGGAGGTCCGGATGCGGCTCCGCGCCGAGGAACAGAGCGCGCGCGGCGGGATCGCCATGTTCCCGGTAGGCGAGGGCGAGGGTTGCGAGGGCGGGGTTCATGGCTTGTGGCTGCGGAGAGCATCTCCGGTCGCATCGGAGGCGGCGAGCGGGAACTGCTCCTTCAGAGCAAAGGCTTCATAGCGCCCGGGGCGGGCATGCTCCGTAGGGCAGGGGAGGTTTCCACGGGCATCCGAAACCCGAAAGCAGCCCTCTTCCTCAAAATTGAAGTTTGAGGTTTAAGGTTTATGGTTTCACCCTCCCCGCGTGAGCAACTGCAACAAATTGGGAATCGGCCTCGCGGGCTTCGGCACCGTCGGCTCCGGCGTATGGAACACCCTTGAGAAAAACGGCGAGCTGATCTCCGACCGCACCGCCAAGGGCGTTTCCCTCGGAATCACGAAAATCCTCGTCCGCGACCTCGCCAAAACCCGCGCCACCACCTCCGCCGTCCCCCCGGAAATCCTCACCACCGACTGGCGCGCCCTCGTCAACGATCCCGCCGTCGATATCGTCGTCGAGCTGATCGGCGGCACCACCGACGCCTTCGAAATTGTCGTCGCGGCGCTACTTGCGAAAAAACCCGTCGTCACCGGCAACAAGGCTCTGCTCGCCGAGCGTGGTATCGAGCTGTTCGCGATTTCCCGGAAAATGGAGACCCCGATCTTCTTCGAGGCTGCCATCGCGGGCGGCATCCCCATCGTCAAGACCGTCCAAGACTCCTTCATCGGCAACCACATCCACTCCTTCACCGGCATCATCAACGGCACCTCAAACTACATCCTCGAGCAGATGACCCTGCGCGGTATCGACTACGCCACCGCCCTCCAGGAAGCCCAGGAACTCGGCTACGCGGAGGCCGATCCCGCCCTCGACGTCAACGGCTGGGACGCCGCCCACAAGGCCATCCTCCTCGCCACCCTCGCCTATGGTTTTCCCATCGATCCGGCCAAAGTCCACGTCTCTGGCATCGAGCAAGTCCGTCCCACGGACATCCAGTTCGCGAAATCCCTCGGCTATGTGATCAAGCTGCTCGCCATCGTCCGCGAGCGCGACGGCGGCGCGGTCGAGCTCCGCGTCCAGCCGTCCTTCATTTCCCAGAAACACATCCTCGCCTCCGTCCACGGCGTCTTCAACGCCGTCTCGGTCAACGCCGACGCCGCCGGCGAATCCCTTTTCTACGGCCGCGGCGCAGGCCAAGGCCCCACGTCCTCCTCTGTCGTCGCCGATCTCGTCGAGGCCGCCCGCGACCTCGCCCACACTGCTCGCCACCGCGGTTTCCTGCCCTACCGGGAAACCGGAACCCTCGTCCCCATCGAGGAAACCACCACCGCCTACTATGTCCGCTTCGATGTCACCGACCGCCCCGGCGTCGTCGCGGAAATCGCCACCGTCCTCGCCAATCACCGCATCGGCATCTCCGGCACCCACTCCCCCATCGACGCCTCCAACCCCGACGCCGAATTCGTCGATATGGTCTTCCTCCTCCACTCCTGCCCCTTCGGAAAACTCACCGCCGCCCTCGCCGAAATCGAAGCCCTCGATTGCATCAACTCCCAACCCGTCGTCTTCCGTATCGAGAATTTAGGTTAGCCAATTTTTCACCGCAGAGACGCAGAGGCCGCAAAGGATCGCAGAGCAAAGAGTTCAAACCACAGAGACTCAAATGTTGAGAAAGCCAGTTCAGAATCAATTTGCAACATCTAATCAAAACCTCTGTGTCCGCCGTGCTCTCCGTGGTTAAAAATTCCAAAACCCAAGTCTTCCTCAGCGTCCCTCAGCGGCCTCTGCGCCTCCGCGGTGAAACTCTTACCACAGAAAGCCCTGAATGAGCATCTTTGACACCCGCACCGATCCCCGCTAGACTCCCAAGCCATGGAAGCGTCTCTCTCACCGGAAATGAACGGCTGCGTCACGCAGATCACATCCCACCTCCTAAAGCTTGAGCGCGATCAACAGATCATCGTCCTCAGCCAAGTGAATGATCGCCTCGAAGACCTGCAGGCGCTTGAAATCTGGGAGCGCATCAAAACAGGAGAGGAGCAAACCGTCGATCACGACAAGATGATGGCCACCTTGCGGGAGCGGTATGACCTTTAAGCCTTCGGCCACCTATCAGAGGAATCTTCGGAACATCCTGGATTACTACACCTCCGTAGATCCCAAATTGGGCAAGAGCATACTCGACCACCTTGACCGGATGAAAACCCACCTAACCGGCTTTCCGGAAGCTTGCCCGCTTACCTCAGCTCCACCTGTACGCAAGTTCCTGCTCCCGAAGTTCCCCATCCGAATTCGTTATGTGTTCGAAAAAGACACCATCTTTCTGATCTCCGCCGAGCATACAAAACAAGACAAACCCCTCTAACTTTCCCCTTTCATCATTTGCGAAAATTCGCGTCCATTCGCGGTTAAATTCTTCCCTCTTCACCCATGTCATTACTCGTAACCATCGGCCTCGAAGTCCATGCCCAGGTCAACACCGACACCAAGATGTTCTGTGCCTGCCGCACCTCCTTCGGCGACGACCCGAACACGAACACCTGCCCCGTCTGCCTCGGCTACCCCGGCGCGCTGCCCGTCCTCAACCAGCGCGCCATCGAGAAAACCCTCCTCACCGGCCTCGCCCTCGGCTGCGGCTCGCCGGAGTTTTCGCGCTGGGATCGGAAGAACTATTTCTATCCGGACATGCCGAAAAATTACCAAACCACCCAAATGGATTTTCCCCTCTGCCTCGGCGGCGGCGTCCCGCTCTTCGACGATTGCTATCCCACCGACGCGCGGAAAAACATCAAGACCCCGAACAAGGTCGTCCGCCTCAACCGCATCCACCTTGAGGAGGATGTCGCGAAATCCACCCACCTCGCCAGCACCTCGCTCATCGATTTCAACCGCGCCGGCACCCCGCTCATGGAGATCGTCACCGAGCCGGATCTCGAATCCGCCGAGGAGGCCGTCGCCTACCTCCGCTCGCTCCAGCTCATCCTCCTCGAATGCGCTTCCTCTGACGCCGACATGGAAAAGGGCAACCTCCGCTGCGACGTGAACATCTCCCTCCGCGAGAAGGAATCCGACCCTCTCGGCGCGAAGGTGGAGCTGAAAAACCTCAACTCCTTCTCCGCCATCCGCCGCGCCATCCATTTCGAGATCGCTCGCCAGAGCGAGGAACTCGGCATGGGCATCCCCCAGATCCAATCCACCCGTCGCTGGAACGACGACCTCGGCGAAACCCAGCTCATGCGCACCAAGGAGGACGCCCACGATTACCGCTACTTCCCCTGCCCGGATCTCCTCCCCATCGCCACCGCGCCGCTGTTGGAAACGGTTAGATCCCTCGTGCCCGAGCCGCGTTTGGAAAAAATCCGCCGCTACGAAAACGACTTCGGCCTCACCGCCTACGACGCCGCCGTCCTCACCGCCGACCGCCATCTTGCGGAGTATTTCGAGGCCGCCAACCACCCCTCCATCCCCGCCAAGAAAACCGCGAATTTCCTCATCAACAACCTCCTCGGCACCCTCAACGAGCAATCCCTCGCCATCGCCGATTGCCCCGTCACCCCGGAGAAGCTTCGCGATCTTCTCACCCTCGTCGAAAACGGCACCCTCGCCCCGAACCAAGCCAAGGAAGTATTCGCCGTCCTCTTCACCAGCCCGCAGCGCGACGTGAAATCGATCGCCGACGACCTCGGCTTCAAACCCACCTCCACCGGCGACCTCGAAGCCCTCATCGCTACCGCCATCGCCGCCAACCCGAACGAGGTCGAGGCCATCAAAGCCGGCAACGAAAAACTCCTCAACTTCCTCACCGGCCAGGTCATGAAAGCCGCCCCCACCAAGCCCAACCCCAAGCAGGTCACCGACCTCCTGCGGGCGAAGCTCTTGTAAGTGGGAAAGTGGGGGCGATCTTCGGTCGCCCTCCCTTTCCGAAAATTTTCACCGCAAAGACGCAATGACCGCAAAGGGTCGCAGAGCTAGTCTTCCATAAATCCAAACCTCATGGATGCAGAACCCGAGAAATCAAAATCCCTGGAATACGGATTGGGAATTTTCATCCTGTTAGGCTCCATCGCTGCGATTTTCATCTGGATGGAAGCGAAGAACCGGCAGCGTGCCGCCGGGCGTGATTATGTGAGCGCCGCGAAGAACGCCCGCCAGATCGGACTAACCCTCTTTGAGTTCGAGAACGAATACGGCTCCTTCCCCAGCGATGCCACCGCCGCCGACATCACAAAGCATCATCCGGCGCACGGTTACAACCTGTCCGGCACGTCTTCGAACGCCCTTTTCCGTCAGTTGTTCGCTGCCGAAATCACACGATCAGAACAGATGTTCTTCGCAAAAATCCCCGGCACGATCAGACCCGATGGCAGGATCGCCCCACCCGGGGAAGCCTTGAAGAAAGGCGAGTGCGGTTTCTCCTACATCTCCGGCATGGCCACTGCCGACGATCCAGCCACCCCCATAGTCCTCACGCCCCTCATCCCCGGCACCACCAAGTTCGACCCCAAGCCCTTCGACGGCAAAGCCATCATCCTCCACATCGACTGTTCCGTCCGCACCTACGACATCCACAAGGACGGCCATATCTACGACAAAGGCATCGACCTCCTCTCCCCGAAACACCCCGTCTGGAAAGGCAAAGCCCCCGACATCCGCTACCCGGAGCTTTAACCCCTTCTTCCTTTGCCTCTTCGCGCCTTAGCGGTTCAGCCTCTCCCCCATTGACTTTCCGACCCCCGCACATAATATGTGCACATGCCCAACATTACCCTCTCCATCCCTGAGGATCTGCTGAAAAACGGCCGCCGCTATGCCCAAACCCGCGGCACCAGCCTCAACGCCCTCGTCCGCGAACTCCTTTCCGAGAAGGTCTCGAAACCCGCCGATTCTGTGGATTCCATGCTCACCCGCCTCCGCGATTCCACCGGAGATTCCAAGGGCATCCGCATCAGTCGCGAGGAACTTCACCGCCACTGACCTATGCCAGCCCGGACATTCATCGACACCAACATCCTCCTCTACGCCATCGACCGCGCCGATCCCGCGAAACAGGAAACCGCCATCCACCTTATCGAGACCCATGCCAAAAGCCGCACCGGCATCATCTCCACCCAGGTTCTCCAGGAATTCCACTCCGCCGCCACCCGCAAGCTCGGCGTCGATCCCACCGTCTCCCGCCAGCACCTCCGCGACTTCCGCGTCTTCGACATCGTCCAAATCACCCCCGACCTCATCGAGACCGGCATCGACACCAGCCTCCTCCACCAGACCTCCTTCTGGGACGGCCTCATCCTCGCCGCCGCAGCCGCCGCCAACGCCACTGAACTCCTCACCGAAGACCTCAACCACAACCAGACCATCCAGGGCGTCACGATCCGCAACCCGTTCCTCTGAAAGTGGGGGCTATATTTGGTCGCCCCCATTTAACCTAAATACCGCAGTTGGGTATCAATTTTTCACCGCAGAGTCGCAGAGGTCGCAAAGGAACGCAGAGCCTTGCATGTGGGAAGATAGAAAATTTGGAAAAACGATGGAACTGCATGGTTCACCCAATGGGTGAAATGGAATTGCCGTGAAAAATGCCCTGCACTATCCCGAAACACAAACTCTTCTCAGCGTTCCCTCTGCGACCTCTGCGCCTTTGCGGTGAAAATCTTCGTTTGAACTGCGGATTTTAGGTTCATGGGCTGGGGCGGATTTTGATCCGCCCCTCCATGCCTACCACGACCATCAGCGCTGTGGAGATAAGCAGGCATTTCACCTCCGCCTGCGGGTGGATGGCTTGCATCGCGCGGCGGTAGGCTTCCATCTGACCGGCGTATCTGGTGTTGAGTTGCTCCGCCGAGTCCACGCGGTCGGTCTTGAAATCAATGATCTCCACCTTGCTGACCGAGCCGTCGCCGTCGCGGTGGATGTGGAGCCGGTCGATCACCCCGCTCAACCAACCGCCGTCCAGCACGGCCTCGATCCGCTGTTCGCGGTGGAGGTTGATGTTTCGTCCGCCCTTGCTGAGCAATGAACGGATTTCTGGAATGGAAAGCGCCTGCTCCATGGTGGGGCGGAGATCCTCGGGAAACACGGGATCATCTCCCTCATCGATCCACCCGATTTTTTCAAACGCCGCATGGATCGCGGTGCCGAAGCGGCGGCCTTGCGCCGATCCACTGACGGCGTATTTCCCTTTCTCTCCGCTCGGAGTCCGGCGCTCACGTTTGGCGAGCGCCGCGCCCAATCGTGCTGGATTTCGTATCCACGGCCGCTGCGATTTCCTCCAATGCATCCGCCCAGCGCGGATCGCCGGTTTCGAAAACCGTGTTCTCGCCGCCATCCAGCCCCAGCGATGTCATCAGCCAGTTCGGGAGGCTTGCCTTGCCTTCCTCCGCGCTCTTCGAAGGAGTGTCGAGAAACATGTAGAGGCCACGTTTCGAGCGGGTCATTGCGACGTAGAGTTTGCAGAAGGATTCGTAGGTTTGTTGCGCGGCCCAGCGGCTCTCAGCCTCGCACAGCTCCGGGATCAGCGCCCGCGCCCACCTCGCCGGCGGCATGCAGACCCATTCCTCGCCGATGACCGTGTGGTAGTGCTTGAAATTCGGGATCTTGTCGGCGGGAAGGTCGGGGACGACCACCACATCGAAGCCGAGCCCTTTTGATTTGTGAACCGTCATCACCTGCACGGCCGCCACGCCGGGGCTTTGGGAAATTTTCAGCCGCGCGATCGCATCCGCCGCCTCCCGTGCGGTGACGACGCCGCGTTGGTCGAGGTCGCCCAGCGCCTCCAGCAACACCTCGGCCCGGCGCCGCCCGAACTTTTTCCAGCCGTCCTGCATCGGCTCGATCAGCTCGGCGATCATGCCCGCGAAGCCGACCTCCGAGACGCGCCCGCCCAAGCCCTCCCACGCCGCCTGCCATGCCCCGCCGAAGCGGGTGTCGAGCGCGGCTTTCAGCGGCGACATCATCACCGTGCGCTCCGCGAAGCGGTCGGCGGGATCCGCGAGCCAGCGGAGGAGCTGCACCACCATCACGCCCACCGGATGATCCTTGCCCGGCTCCCGCGCGCCCTCCTCGACCACCTGGAAACCCGCCTCCCGCAGCCCGTCGGCGCAGGCCTTCACTTTGTCGTTGGTCTGCACCAGCACACCGCATGAAATCCGTTTCCGCCCGACGCCGAGATCCTTGAGCAGCGCGATGAGGCGCTCCGGCTTATCGTCCTTGTCCATCACCTCGATCTTCGCGTGACCCGCTTTTCCCGGACTCCGTAGAGGCTTTGCCGAAACGTGTTTTTCCCAATCCCACCTCGCCGCGACCGCACCGAACAGCTCCGCCATGGTCGCCTTGTCGCCGAATACGCGGTTCACCGGCTCCAGCACCTCCGGGCAGGAGCGCCAGGATTCCGCCATCGTCGCGACCTCCAGCCCGCCGCCGTATGTCTTCGTGATCTCGTCGAAAAGCCCGACCTCGCCGCCGCGCCAGGCGTAGATGGCCTGCTTTTTATCACCTACTATGAAAACCGTAGATTCGTCGTTGGTGAGGCCTTCCTCGACGAGCGGGAGCAGGGCGTTCCACTCGTCGCGGCTGGTGTCCTGGAACTCATCGAGCAGCCAGTGGCCGTAGTTCGAATCGAGCCGGAAATCCACGGCCTCGCGCCGCAGCCGGGCGTCCTCGTCGCCCATCCACCGGCCCATCAGCCGCTTCACGTCGTCGAAGCCGAGCTTGCCCTTGCGGCGCAGCTCCCGCTCCACGAGGCCGTCGTATCCGGCGATCACGCCCTCCACCCCGCGCGTCCGCGAGAGGGCGGCGGCGAACTCGCAGCGCGCCGCGAGGTTCACCATTTCCCGCAGGGCCTCGGCGGCCATGCCGGTGATCGCGAAGGGTTTGTAAAAGGCAAGCTCCAGCGCCCCGGAGCCATCCACCGCCGCCTCCATCACTTTTTCCAGCAGGCTCGAGGCCTTGTCCAGCGATCCGCTGCCCACCGTGTGCCGCTCCAGCGCATCGATCATCGCCTCGATGGCCTTCTGCTGGCGCTTGTCGGTGAGCACGATGCCCGGAACATCGCGCCTCACCGCCGCCGCCAGCCCGGCCTTGCGTTTTTCCCATTCGGAAACCTCCACGCCCGCGAGCCCGGTCGGCCCCCATTGCCGTTTTCTCGGGGAAACATAAACCCCATGCCAGCCGCCGATGAACCCACGCAGCGCCTCCAGCACCTGCGCACCCTCGCTGCCCTGCGTGGCTCGGCGGAAGATTTCCGCGAACTCCTCCTCATCGTGGCCGTGCGCGCCGCCTTCCAGCAAACCCTCCAGCAGCTCCTCTTTCAGCGCCTCCGCCACCTCGCCCTCCAGCAGCTCGAAGCGCCCGCCGGTCACGCCCAGCTCGTATTGGAAACCCCTCACCACCTTCGCGAAAAAGGAATCCATCGTCCCCAACGTCAGGCGGGGGAGTTTCCTCGTCACCTTCTCCAGTAGCTCCGGGAAATCCACTTCCGACATCCCGAACCCCGCCTCCAGCTCCGCCGCCTTGCCGGGATCCTTCGCCGCGCCCGCCAGCTTCCGCAAAATCGCGTCCGCGAACTCCCCCGCCGCCTTCCGCGTGAACGTCAGCGCCACGATTTTTTCCGGCTCCGCCCCGCTTGCCATCAACCTGATGATCCGATCGGAAAGGCGGAACGTTTTCCCCGACCCCGCCGAGGCGAGCACGAGTAGGTTTTTCTCGGAAATTTTCATGGGTTCGCGCTCCCAGCCTCGCAATTACCCGTTGCTTGTCACGATTTGTTTGATGGGTTTTCCGGCGGGGTTCCTCCATTAGGGAGAAAATCTGTCCGAATTGAAAAGAGAACCACAACCGGAGCGAAGCGGAGATAGCCGGACTGGAAGCCTCCAATCCTTCCGGCAAATGAACACGGATGGACACGGATAAGATGGCTGGCTGGATGCGTTTTTGGATATTTTGAGAGATCTTGATCGAGCCAGCACACAGCCAGAATGTTTACTCCTGTCTTTTCATCCGTGTTTATCCGTGTTCATCCGTGGTTCGAATTCTTCTCATCCCTAGCGGAGGAACCCTGGGTTTTCCGGCGAATGATGATCGCACGGCGAGATTGACCCCCTACCGGTAGGGCTGATCCGGCTCGGTCGGCCCTGATCAAAAACGGATGAGCCGTAACCCCGAAATGGTAGTGAATCCGCGGTGAGATGGGCTTTTTGTTCCGGGATTTCACTCCCGCCAGATTGAGCGGTGCGTTTGATTTTGGAAATGGGCCGACCGGGCCGGATCAGCCCTACCGGATAAACTTGGGTATGCTGCGCATTTCCCGCCACCTTCCATTTTTCGTGTGGTTCGTGCCTTTCGTGGTTCCCTCTTCGGAACAAGGTGAACGGTGATTGGGGTGGCGGCGGACGGATATAGGAGATCTCACTAACGCCCCCACCCTCCGTCCCGCCGTCCCTCCGTATCCGCGTCCCGGATTCCCCGACCCCGCCGAGGCAAGCACGAGGAGATCCTTTTCTAGGACGTTCATGGCGCGGATTTCCCCGGATTATCGTGGGAAACACGACGTTGTCCCGCCCGCTTTCCCGGAATTTACGCGCAAAATAATGTGACGGAATTGTTCCCGTTCATCGGTGGCACGGGCGGTGCTTCTCTGTAATCTGAAGGTGTTTGGCCACGAGCTGACGGCCGACGTATAAACATCAAACACACAATTATGAAAAGAAAATCAACATCACTGGCCATCATGGCCTTCTCCGCCATTGCCGCGGTATCAAGCCAAGGAGCCGTTTTGGCCGAATGGGACACCACGGGATTTACCGGCACGGAAACATCGATCACATTTTCCGGTGTGCCTACGGGACTTTCGGTGACTGCAATCACACTGGGTGCAGGACTAGGAACCGGTAATGGTGGAGGCGGTATCAATACCAACGGCTGGGTGGCGGCAGACCTGAATGGTGCAAATGGAAATTACTACGGATTTTCGATCACCGTCGCGGCGAGCTATGAGGTTGAACTCACCTCATGGGAGCTCGCTGTCAGGTCTTCCAACACGGGTCCACGTGATTTCGCCGTGCGTTACAGCGGCGACACGTTCGACAGCAACATCGACACGTTTTCCACATCTGGCTCTGCGTATCGCAATGCCATCGTTGATCTGTCATCCTTGGGTGTCCTGACCGAAGGGACATATGAGTTCAGGGTTGGTCTCACATCCAACACGTCGTCCAACGGCACAGCCACTGTTGGCACCGGCGGCACGCATCGGATCATGAACTTCGATTCGACAAGCTCTACAGCAGGCACTAAACCGATCAATTTGAATGGTACTGTCACCCTCATCCCAGAGCCCACCGCCGCTCTTCTCGGCGGTCTCGGTCTGCTCACACTACTCCGCCGTCGTCGCTAAAGCCATGACGGCCAAGGCCGCCGCCGCTAGTTTTTCCGGTTGTTCGGTTCATCGCAGACCGGCGCTCCCGCGAGGGGTCGCCGGTTTTTGCGTGGGGATCTCGCACGCGTGATCTCATGCCAAGCCCACGAAGCCCCCATGAACCTAAAATCCGCAGTTCAAACGAAGATTTTCACCGCAAAGGCGCAGAGGTCGCAGAGGGAACGCTGAGAAGAGTTTATGTTTCGGGATAGTGCAGGGCATTTTTCACGGCAATTCCATTTCACCCATTGGGTGAACCATGCAGTTCCATCGTTTTTCCAAATTTTCTATCTTCCCACATGCAAGGCTCTGCGTTCCTTTGCGACCTCTGCGACTCTGCGGTGAAAAATTGATACCCAACTGCGGTATTTAGGATGAAACACACCGACGCGCAGCGCATGGAGGGGCGGATCAGAATCCGCCCCAGCCCATGAGGTGAGCATGGAAAAGAGCTCCTGCGCCTCTCATTCACCTCCCCATGGACATCGGCGGATTTCCGATCCGCCGCTCCTTGGGATTGAATTTCCCAATAAGAAGAACGGTGACGAAATTGTTCTTGTTCTTCGTTGGCATAGGTGGTGCTCCCTCCTAATAAGCACGCGCGACGGGTATGGTTTGGTGGTTGCCGCAAAAATTTAAAACACATGAGTAAGAAAATGAAATCCGTATCCCCCGCTGTCATGGCCATCACTGTCCTAGCGGCGGTTACGTGCCGGGGGGCTACCGTCCTTATGGAATCATTTACGGACGCACACGCTGGTATCCTCGCTGCTTCAGGCGCATCTTGGGAAAATCTGAGTGAAACGACTGGCGAGACGAGGTTTGGTTCATATGAGCCCGGGCTAACGGTTGGTGAGTCGCAGCATAGCGTCTCGCCGTTGCACCACCTGCCTGCTAAAGCGGGGCAATTTACCACTTCATATGAAGTTACCTTCACCGCCTTGCCGACAACTAACGCTAGCTATTTTGCGCATCTAAAAGTTGCCGGAATGAATTTCAGCGCCCGTCCCCTTGCGGCCACGGCGGCTTCTGGAGGGTTGTATCGTTTGGGTATCAGCAATGATGATAGCGCCACCATCGTTGTGGCCACTGATGTCTCTGTGAATCTTGTTTACCCTGATAATTATGGGTGGGATTTCACTACCAATCCGCCCATGCTTTCTTACATGGGAACTCAGTTATCCCAGCTTCTGCGATTGCTTTTGCAATAACAGCGAAATCAACCGCATCTCGCTAAATAGCCGAAGCCAGCACCAGTATCGATGCGGCCTCGGTTTCCGCAAATAGCGCCTAGGCCAGAGTCCATCCCTAGCGTGACGGAATCGTTTCCTCTTTCCATTGGCACGCCCAGTGCCGGATTCGCGTTCATTCGCGGTTAGATCTTCAACTATTTGGACTGGATTTCCCCTAGCTTGATCGCCCTGGTGTCATCCCGCCGCGAAAGTGGTTTGCCATTTCCCCTATCTAGGATAGCTTCCGCCCCTTTCCGTCCGAAGAAATGACCACCCCCGAAAGATTCGAAGAGCACGTGCTGGGCACCTACGGGCGCTTTCCGCTGACTCTTGTCGAAGGGATGGGGACACGTGTTACCGATGACGCCGGCCGCGGATACCTGGATTTCTGCATGGGCATCGCCGTGTGCTCGCTGGGGCATTGCCATCCGCGCATGGTCGCCGCGATCCGCGAACAGGCCGGTAAGTTGATCCACGTCTCAAATCTTTATTACACTGATAGTCAAGGACTTCTGGCAGAGGAAATGAACCTTCACCATATCGGGTTGCCTGGAAAAAACTTCTTCTCAAACTCCGGTGCGGAAGCCAATGACGGCCTGATCAAGTCCGCCCGCCGCTATGGCCACCTAAAAACACAAGCCGACGGCAAGCCGCGCTTCGAGGTCGTCACGTTCCAGCAATCCTTCCACGGACGCACGCTCGGAAGCATGGCCGCGACCGGACAGGCAAAGATTCAACAAGGCTTCGATCCGATGCTGCCGGGCTTCCGTTACCTGCCTTTCAACGACATCGCCGCTCTCGAAAATGCGGTGCGCGATGAGACGGTCGGATTTCTGCTCGAACCGGTCCAAGGCGAGGGCGGGATTCACGTCGCCTCGGCGGAGTTTCTCCGAGCGCTCGATGCACTGCGGAAAAAGCATGACCTGCTGCTGATGTTCGATGAAGTCCAGGCAGGCTTCGGCCGCTGCGGCGAGGCGATGGCATGGCGTGCGATTGCACCGGAGATCGAGCCGGATGGAATTTCCTGGGCCAAGGGTATGGGTGGGGGCGTGCCGATCGGCGCGTTCTGGCTTAGCGACCGCGCCGTCGATGAGAAGGGGACGCAGCTTTCCTCGCTGATGGGGCCGGGTTCCCATGGCTCCACCTACGGGGCAATCCGCTGGTCTGCGCCGCAGCACTGGAGGTTTTGAAGGAAATCCGCGAGAACAATCTTGCCGCCAACGCAACTCGCCAAGGCGCGAGGCTGCGCGCGGCCATCGAGTCATGGAAATTGCCCGTGGTCACCGAAATCCGTGGACTTGGGCTGCTTTTCGGAATCGGGCTTGATCCGACACGGATTGAAGTAGGGGAGGGGGAGACGGCAGCGCTGAAGATTGTTAAGTCGTTGATTGCCAAAGGGTTAATCACAGTTCCCGCAGGCGCTAACACTCTTCGTTTGCTACCACCGCTCAACGTGACAGACGCAGAAATCGACGAAGCGCTCGCCATTCTTAAGGACACGCTGTCCGGATACTAATTTACGAAGATGAAACATTTGCTATCCATCGAGGAACTGTCCGCGGACGAAATCACCAACCTTATCGACGATGCGATGAGGCTGAAAGCATGGCGCGGTCGGGACACCGAGCGGCCGCTTGCCGGGCAGACATGGGCAATGATTTTCACGAAATCCTCTACCCGCACCCGGGTTTCCTTCGAAGTGGGCATTCGCGAACTAGGCGGTTTTACTATGTTCCTCTCTTCCAATGACATCCAGCTCGGCAGGGGAGAACCCATCAAGGACACCGCCCGCGTGCTCGGCCGGATGGTGCACGGAGTGATCATCCGCACGTTCGCACAACAGGATGTCATTGATTTCGCGAAATACTCAAAACTCCCCGTGATCAATGCCCTCACCGATGATGAGCATCCTTGCCAGATATTGGCCGATCTACTCACCGTCCGCGAGAAGCTGGGCGGCTGGGAAGGGCGGAAATTCGCGTTCGTCGGCGATGGTTTCTCAAACATGACCCGCTCCTGGATGTGGGCGGCGAAACGCCTTGGCTTTCAACTCAAGGTCGCTTCCCCCCAAAACTGCCAGCCGCCCGCCGCTTTCCTGAAAGCTCTCGACTGCGATCTCGTCAGCGTTTGCGAGGATCCCCGCGAAGCCATCGCGGGCGCGGATGTCATCAACACCGACGTCTGGCTATCCATGGGGCAGGAGGGGCAGAAGGAGAAAGAGGCGGAGTTCAAGGGCTTCGAACTGAATTCCTCACTGCTTACCGGCGCGGCCAAAGGTCACATCGTCCTCCACTGCCTGCCCGCCTATCGCGGTAAGGAAATTAGCGAAGAACTGCTCGAAAACCACGCCGATACCATTTTCCAGCAGGCAGAGAATCGGCTCCATGCCCAGAAAGCGATACTGGTCGAGCTGACGCGGGCGTGATAGAAATGATCCATGACAACGGATGACGAACTGATCGCGGCGGCATGGAAAGTCAGGGAAATGGCCTATGCGCCTTACTCGAACTTTCACGTGGGCGCGGCTTTGCTGGCGGGCGACGGGAGGATTTTCCCCGGCTGCAATGTGGAAAATATCTCCTACGGGCTGACGAATTGCGCGGAACGGGTGGCGATGGGCGCGGCGATTGCGGCAGGGGCGCGTAGTTTCGAAAAGGTGGTTGTAGTGGCGGACACGGCACAGCCCATCTCACCATGCGGGGCTTGCCGGCAGGTGTTGGCGGAGTTCGGCGTGAAAACCGTGATCCTCGCGAACCGGACGGAGCGGGTGGAGTTTTCCCTAGAGGATCTGCTCCCAAGAGCCCGCACAGGCATCTTGGATCGCCCGTAAAGTTCCACGTGGAACTTTTCCAGCATCCAAGTCGGTGATTGCGCCCGCTAAAAGCCGTGATAGTCTCGCGCCCCGCGAATGTTCCGCTATCCCACCCCATATGACGTAATCGTAATCGGCGCCGGCCATGCCGGGGTAGAGGCCGCGCTGGCCGCCGCCCGGCTTGGCGCTCGCGTCGCCGTGCTGACCCAGAATCTCGATACGATCGGTCAGATGTCCTGCAACCCCGCCATCGGTGGCCTCGCGAAAGGTCACATGGTGCGTGAAATCGATGCCCTCGGCGGCGCGATGGGAATCAACACCGACGCCACCGGCATCCAATGGCGGATGCTGAATGCCTCGAAAGGCCCCTCGGTTCGTGCCCCCCGCACCCAGTGCGACAAGAAGGCCTACCAGTTCCGGATGAAAATGGAGATGGAGCGGACGGAAGGGGTCGAGCTTCACCAAGGTAACGTCGCCGAACTCATGGTGGACGGAGAGGATCGAATCACCGGCATCCGCACCTCGCTGGGCATGGAGATTTGCGGGAAATCCGTGATCCTCAGCGCCGGAACATTCATGCGCGGACTGATGCACGTCGGCCTTAAAAACGAAAAGGGTGGCAGGATGGGGGATGCGATCTCCACCGTTTCCGATTCCTTGAAACACCTCGGATTCCAGGTCGAGCGCTTCAAGACCGGCACCCCGTGCCGCCTCAACGGACGATCCCTTGATTTTTCCAAGTGCGAACGGCAGGACGGCGACACGCCGGTGCCGAAGTTCAGCTTCATGGCAGATCGGATCGAAAAGGGGAGGGATGACATCTTCACCCTGAATCCATGGGGTGATCCCGCGTTCCACGTGGAACAAATCCCGTGCTGGATCACTTACACAAACCCCGCCACCCACGAGATCATCGCCTCAAACCTCGACCAATCCCCGATGTATTGCGGGATCATCGAAGGCGTTGGCCCACGCTATTGCCCATCCATCGAGGACAAGGTCGTCCGTTTCGCGGAAAAGGAGCGCCACCAGATCTTCCTCGAACCCGAAGGCCGCCACACGCTGGAATACTACGTGAACGGGGTTTCCACCTCGCTTCCCTACGAGGTTCAGATGAATTTCCTCCGCACCATCCCCGGCCTGGAGAAATGCGAGATCCTGCGCCCGGGCTACGCGGTCGAGTATGATTATTGCCCGCCCACCCAGCTTCATCCGACCTTGGAAACGAAGCGGGTCGAGGGTCTCTATTTCGCGGGTCAGATCAACGGCACCTCCGGCTACGAGGAAGCGGCAGGGCAGGGGCTCATCGCCGGAACGAACGCCGCTCTGAAAGCTCAGGGCAAACCGGCTTTCATCCTCGGACGCGACGAGGCCTACCTCGGCGTGATGGTCGATGACCTCGTAACGCGCGGCTGCACGGAACCCTACCGGATGTTCACCAGCCGCGCCGAATACCGCCTCCTGCTCCGCCAGGACAACGCCGACCTCCGCCTCACTCCCCGCGCCGCCGAGATCGGCCTCGCCACGGGCGAACGGGTCGAGCGCACCGCCGCCAAGCTCGCCGAGCTGAAGCGGGCGGACAAATGGGTGCGGGAAACCTCTTTCGAGGGCGTGAAACTGGATCATTGGTTCCGGCGCGGCGACCAGAGCTGGGAGGCCCTGCCCGCAGACATGCGAAAGGAATTTGCCGACGAAATTTGGCCGCTCATTGAAACAGATTTCAAATACGAAGGCCACCTCGGGAGGCAGCGCTCCCAGATCGACCGCATGTCACGCCAAGAAGGGCGGCGCATCCCGCCAGATATCGATTTTACGGCCATCCCTGCATTGAAAAAGGAGGCACAGTTGCGGTTTTCCGAAATCCAACCAGAAACCCTCGGCCAAGCAGCTCGGATTCCCGGAATCACCCCGGCAGACATCGCGATTCTCACAATCTGGCTAGAAAAACGGGAACGGGTAGTAAGCGGCACCCCATAACTAGTACAAATCTAGTAATTATCCCATCATTGGCCGTTTATCTTTATGGCACAGATCCTAGCTCAAATCAAGCCGTTACCGGACCCGAATAGACACAAATAAAAATTTGCCCCGGAGAAACTATAAGCAATGAAAAACACAAGCAGCAAGCAGCAAGCAGCAAGCAGCAAGCAGCAAGCAGCAAGCAGCAAGCAGCAAGCAGGAACGCGGATCGCTGGCGCTTACGCGCCAAGTTCAGACGGCAGCTGTACGAGCTAGAGCAAACGGCACGCGCACTGGCGCACCCAATAAGCTCAGGGTTTCAGTGGGGCGTCTGCGTGGTCACCACCTGACCTATATGCACTCGCGATAAAAGGCGCAGACTCTGGCAGGGTTTTTGTATTTAGGGAGAGTGGTAAGGATCAAACAAAATCCTCTGATAAACCCTGCTCTGACCTTTCCGGTTACATGCTAACACTTTATCAGCGAAGTGAGACAACTCCCGGGAAAAGCGGAAGCAAGCCTAGCTTCAAACTAAATGACCCAATAGGGTTTCTAGCTGCCTTGCGGACCACTTGTTTGGGTTGTGGAAGCTACAATAGTGCATAGAGTAAATTACTACCAACCCTGCAGACACTTTCATTTGCCTGGCTTTTATCGTCAGCGGTCTGGGCGCAAGTCACCATCGACCCTCCGACTCGTTCTTTCACGAAGGATGGGGGCGGAGGCTCCATCCTCACCTCTGGCACGGGGACTTGGTCTGCTACCACCACAGCACCATGGCTATCCATCACACCGCGTACGACTGGTAGCGCAGGGACTTCATGCATCTACGTGGTCAGCTCGAATCTTTCGGCAGACACTCGCCAAGGAGTGATCAACATTGCAGGAACCACTCATACGGTCACCCAGCTCGGCTACACCGCCACTCTCAGTCCGACATCCGCCACCGTGAGTTTGACCGGCGGTGCCAAAACGGTCAGCATCACGACGTCTGCCGGTGTTTCCTGGACAGCTACGACATCGACCCCTTGGATCACCGTCAACTCACCCTCGGGAATAGGCAGTGGCACCGTGACCTATACGGTCGCCAATTACTCGGGGTGGTTACCCGCACGGGCTCCATCCTTATCGGCGGTCAGACTTTTACGGTCTCCCAAACTGGGACAGACGTGAACATCGCACCTACTCAGTCGAAAGGCCTACAGCTCGGACATCGTCATGGTCGAGGTTGCCGCTCTTTCTGCCACCAACTGGAATGTCACTTCCAACGCAAGCTGGATCTCGGTCGTCGATCCTGGAGCCAAGAAAGGTAACTCCACAGTCACTCTGGCCACTCAATGCGTTAGCGAACAAATAACCTCGGATCAGCAATTTTCACCATCCGTCAAAGTGGCACCTCTTCCCCTCAGCTTGATATCCTGCCCAAGACGGCTACTGCGGAACCTACTGGAGCCTTCGCCAATATCGCGGTCATCGCCACGCCGGATGCCCCATGGACGGCGGAAAGCCTAACCCCGTGGATCATCGCTCAGGGGACCACCGGAGCTGGAAACGGCAATATCAGCTATGTGGCCTCTGCTAACCCCACCTTGACTCCACGTTCGGGCAAGGTGCGTGTTTATGCTCCGGCAGTTTTACCAAAAGCCGATCTGACACGCTCGGCAAACCTTTCAGGCGCACCGACACTGGCATCGCCACATCGCCGGGCCCATCGAGAACCGCATGGACGGCTCTTTCCGCAGAGAACTCGATAGTGCAATGCCGTCCATTAAGCTGGATACAGACGCGGGAAGTTTTGCGATCCGCTTCAGCGTTGAGAATCTTGGAGCCATCCATCGGCTCGCTGGTATCAATGCGAACGGAACCAATACGGGCCTCTATGTGAACGCTTCCAACAAAGTGACCTTCCAGTCTGGAGCGACCACCCTTGTTTCAGACTTCACCATCGAGGCCAATAAGGAATACCATGCAGTGGTCACTGCGGATACGTCCAATCAGGTAAAAATCCATGCCGGCCTCGTTGGCACTTCGATTCGCCTTGCTGGCACCCAGACTTTTCCTGCACCCCCGTTCAAGCTGAGCGTCGCCACCCCGCCAGCTTCGATTAAAATCGGTTATGCGGACGCTCCATCTCCTGGATATCTCAACGGCGGCGTGCTCAAAGATTTCCGCTTCTACGGACGGGCATTAAATGACGACGAAGTGGCCTTGCTGTTCGCTTCCGCTCTCACAGCCACGCCGCATGGCACCCCAGAAACTTCTCAGGTGCCGCCTGTCGCTGCTTATAATCTGCGTGGTGCCGCCACGCTTTCCAGCGGATCGCGCCCTCCCGTTACGAGTGTGGAAAACATCGTTACGCTCAGAGGATCTTACAATTCAGGGACAAGCACAGCTAGCGGGAATAGCGTGATAAATGGCAGGAAATTACAGCGGGCCTTTTAATGGTTTAAATACGAGGCCCAATTAGTAATTGGAGTTACTAATGTGATTACACCGGGTTATAACGGTGGGTGGTCGGGAGGCGGGCAAGATGTAGTTATGAAGGCGGTTTACGTTTATGAAGATGGCACCGAGATAGCTACCGCCGAGCAACGTCTTGGAGCTGATTTACCAAATAACTCCAGCGGCGGCGGTAGAACCACCACTGCGAACTTCCGATTCAATAATCCCAATCCCTCAAAATGGACGAGATCTGTGAAAGATGTTTGACCGGCTACGGTAAGACAAACGGGTATACTCAGCCATCCAGCTAAATATTCTTACCAGCTTTCAAGCTTCACCGCAACAACACCAAGCATCGCTGAGCGAGATTTTTCGGTAGCATGGAAATTTGATGAGAACACGGATCGATTTGGAGTCAAGCAGCGTGCATTGAAAGGAAATGCAGACTCGGACTTGGTCTTATGGAACCATCAAAGCTCGTTTTCAGGAAACAGTGCGAGCTACAGCTTCTGGATCCGCCCGGACACACTGCCCCTTGGCGGCAATCGCAAGAGAATTTTCAAGCGTGCCGGGCTTATCAGTCATTTGATGACGGCGGAATTGGATTCCAGCGGAAACATACATTGGAGCAATGGCTTTGAGACTGTGGTCATCGCCGCAGGCATTCAAGCGAATCAATGGCAAATGCTCACTTTCACTGGAGTTCCGGGTGGGGCTAAGACCGTCTATGTGGATGGCTTGGAGGTTGGCAATACTAACGCATTTGGAAATTACCAGTTTGGAAAGGCAGGAACTGATCCGATTGTCATGCGCATCGGTGGCTGGGAAGGCGGACTAAGCTCCCTCGGCTTTTACGATGGCGCATTGACCTCCGCCCAAGTGAAGCAAATTTACGATGAGCAGAAAATGGTCTTTATTGATCACGTCGTTTCCCAAGGGGTGGTGACTCCCGAGCTCTCACCCCAAACTGCGACTCTCGGTGCAGACGGTGGCACAACAAGCGCCAGCTTGACGCTGGCGAGCAACGTTACATGGAGCGCAGTATCTTCGGCCGATTGGCTACAGATCACCTCCGGTGCCAACGGTTCCGGGTCAACCACTCTCCAGGTATTCGCGGCAGCGAATCCGACCGTCACCACCCGCACGGCGACCATCACGATCGCTGGCCGTGAGTTCACCGTGAGCCAAGCGGGCATGCCTGCTGAGATCGCCTACACCCCAGAAATCTTCACCACGGATGGCGGTAGCATGATGATCGACGTCATTGCAGGTGGGAATGCTCAGTGGACAGCGACAAGCGGAGTAAACTGGTTGACCGTTGCCCTCGGCGAAAGCGGGGAGGGAGACGGTTCCGTTTTCCTCATCGCAGATCCATACAATAACACATCTCAGTCTAGGACGGGTTCCGTGACTGTGGCAGGTAAGACCATTTATTTCACCCAGCGCGGCTATGCGCTGAGCATCAGCCCGCAGGTCGCTCAGATCGGAAGCAACTCCGGGGCCGGAGAGTTCGGTGTTGCCGCGCCACTGAGTGCCGTGTGGGAGGCTGTCGTCACCCAACCGTGGATCACCGTGCTTGGTAGCACCACGGGTATCGGTAATGGAACTTTGCGTTACACCGTCGCTGCGCCAGACGACCGCGGGCGGCAAAATCATCGTTTCCGGCCAAGAATACTCCACCTCCGTAGTCCTGGCGATGCCGTCTTCCAGGCGCTGCGGATCATCGCCACCCCAGAAGCGCTCGGTGCCTTCCTCGTTGCTGATAGCGCGGGAAGTCACTCCTCGAAGGCGGGCAAGGCTCACGACCTGGGCAGACATGCCAGTGGGTTCCTCAGATGTCAGCGTAACAAACGGGAAAATGAGCATTCAAGTCACCCCGCAGGGTAACGCGGCGTTCTACATACTCGAAGGAAACGAATAGATGCGAAAGTAAAGCATGCTTCCTATCTCATCTCCCCATTTTTCTAAAAAAACCATTGCCACCGGTCGGGAGGGCGGATAGCTTCCGCGCCCCAACCGTCTAACCCCGCCTTTCCGATGTCCAAGCACAACTCCCTGAAATCCGCAGCCACCGTCGGCGGCAAACGTTCCGTCCTCAAGCGCTTCGAGCGCGTGAAACTGCTCAAGGAGCGCGGCGAATGGAAAGCCGGAAAATCCCCGATCGGTCTGCCGAAGACCAAGAGCGAGGCCTAACCCTCGTTTTGCTATCTGCTCCCACCTCCGCGCCGCATCCCGGCGCGGTCATTTTTTGAACCGTCATGCCTGAGGGAGTCCGTCTCAACAAATACCTCGCCTCCTGCGGCATCGGCTCGCGACGGGGTTGTGAGGAATTGATCGAGACCGGTCGCGTCGAGGTCAACGGCTCGCCCTGCCTGAAGCTCGCCACCCGCATCACAGCCTCGGATCACGTCCGCCTCGACGGTAAGCGCATCCTCCCCAAGGAGGAGATGGTCGTCATTTTCCACAAGCCGCGCGGCTACGTCTGCACCCGCAGCGACGAGCTCGGGCGGCAGACCATTTACCACCTCCTGCCACCCGCGCTGCACGCCCTTCATCACGTCGGGCGTCTCGACACCGATTCCGAGGGCATGCTGATTCTCACCAACGACGGCGATCTCTCGCAGCGCCTCATGCACCCGTCGAAATCGGTGGAAAAGGAATACCTCGTCACCGCGAACCAGGCCTTCGAGAACGCCCACCTCGACCAGTTTCTCGTCGGCGTTTTCACCGAGGAGGGCAAGCTCAAGGCGAAGCGCATCGAGCGGATGTCCGCACGCCGGATCAAGGTCATCCTCGACCACGGCGCGAAACGCCAGATCCGCGTGATGTTCGAGGCGCTCGGATACCAAGTCACCAAGCTCCTCCGCGTCCGCATCGGAAACCTCTGGCTCGGCGACCTCGAACCCGCCCAATACGCGATTCTGAACCGTAAGGAAATCGCGATGCTCCTCGACGAAAAGGCGTAAATTACAGGACGCCCAACCTTGCGCTTTTCGCCATTGCCCATGACGGGGCGGCTCCCTAACTTCCCGGCAGTTTCGACCTATGAGCTCCAAAAAATCCAAAAAATCCGCCACCTCTATCGCCGCCGCCGAGCATGCCGCCGAACTCACGGCTGTCCACAAACCCAGCAAGGAATTTTCCAGGAAAGCACGCATCGGATCGATGGCGGAGTATGAGAAGCTCTACAAGCAATCCATCGAGAAGCCCGAGAAATTCTGGGCGTCCGAGGCGAAGGAGCTGGTCTGGCAAAAGCCTTTTTCGAAAGTCCTGAAATGGAAAGCTCCCGATGCGGAGTGGTTCATCGGCGGGAAACTCAACGTCGCGGAAAACTGCGTGGATCGCCACGCCTTCGGGCCGCGGGCGAACAAGGCCGCGATCATCTGGGAGGGCGAGCCCGGCGACAAACGCACGATCACCTACTCCCAGCTCCACCGCGAGGTCTGCAAGTTCGCCAACGTCCTGCTCGACCGCGGCGTGAAAGCCAAGGACCGCGTCCTCATCTACATGCCCATGATCCCGGAGGCCGCCATCGCCATGCTGGCCTGCGCGCGGATCGGCGCGGTGCACAATGTCGTCTTCGGCGGCTTCGCGTCCGAGGCCATTCTCGACCGCCTCGAGGATTCGGGAGCCACCGCAGTCATCACCGCAGACGGCGGCTGGAGGCGCGGAAAGGTCGTCGCCCTCAAGCCCGCCGTGGACGAGGCGCTGAAAAAATACGACAAGGTAAAAAATATCTTCGTCGTCCGCCGTACGGAAAACGAGGTTTCCATGGCGCAGGGTCGCGACCATTGGTGGCATCAGGAAATGGAAAACGCCTCCGCAAAGCACGAGCCGAAGGGCTTCGATTCCGAGCACCCGCTTTTCATCCTCTACACCTCCGGCTCCACGGGAAAACCCAAGGGCATCCTCCACACCTCCGGCGGCTACCTCACAGGCACCTACGCGACCTGCAAATACATCTTCGATATGCGCGATGAAGATGTGTATTGGTGCACCGCCGATGTCGGCTGGATCACAGGCCACTCCTACATCGTCTATGGCCCGCTGGCGAACGGCGTCACCCAAGTGATGTATGAGGGCGCACCGAACGAGCCGGACTTCGGTCGCTTCTGGAAAATGATCGAGGAACACCGCGTCACCATTTTCTACACCGCCCCCACTGCGATCCGCGCCTTCATCAAGGCGGGCGACGCTTTCCCCGAGAAACACGACCTCTCCTCCCTCCGCCTCCTCGGCTCCGTCGGAGAGCCGATCAACCCCGAGGCATGGCACTGGTATTTCGAGAAAATCGGCGGCGGACGCTGCCCCATCGTGGATACCTGGTGGCAGACCGAGACCGGCGCAATCCTCATTTCCCCGCTCCCCGGCGCCACTCCCTGCATCCCCGGCACGGCCACCCGCCCCTTCTTCGGCATCGACGCCGCGATCCTTGATGACGCCGGGAAGGAATGCCCGCCCAACACCGACGGCCGCCTCGTGATCCGCAAGCCATGGCCTTCCATGACCCGCACGATCCACGGCGACAAAGCCCGTTTCAAAAAAACCTATTTCTCCGACTACCCGGGCATCTACACCGCGGGCGACGGCGCGCGGCGCGACAAGAAAGGCAACTTCTGGATCATCGGCCGCCTCGACGACGTGCTTAACGTCTCCGGCCACCGCCTCGGCACCGCCGAGATCGAGAGCGCCCTCGTCGCCCACCCCGCCGTGGCGGAGGCTGCGGTAGTCGGGCGCCCCCACGATCTGAAAGGCCAGGCCGTCGCAGCTTTCGTGACTTTGAAAGTAGGCTACGAAACCTCCGCCGAGCTTGAAAAAGAACTCCGCGACCACGTCGGCCACGTGATCGGAGCCATCGCCAAGCCCGACGACATCCATTTCACTCCCGCCTTGCCAAAAACCCGTTCGGGGAAAATCATCCGCCGCCTGCTGAAGGAGCTGGTCACCACCGGGGATATCACAGGCAGCGTGACCACGCTCGAAGACATGGGTGTCATCGAACACCTCAAAGAGCTGCTTAAGAAGTAACTTTCTCAATGACCTCCACCCGCTACTTCATCTGCCTAGTCGCCCAGGCTTTCGGCTACAGCCGGAAAAACATCCGTATGAGCGACGCCGCCGGTGAAACCCATCTCCTCAAGGAAGCGGAATCCTACCTCGGAAACGCGATCTGGGAGAAGGTGGAAGACATCGAGGCTCTCTCCGTCGAATACTGGAATCTACGCATGTTGATCAAGGAGCACGACCGTGTCGCAGCCAACCTGGAAACCGTACAGACCCGTCTCGCGGAAGCCCATGAGGAGCGGGCTAGCCTGTTCGGAGCCACGAACGAGCCCTACCAAGATCTCCTCGATGAACGCCAGATTATCCTCAACAAGCTCGAGGAACTCGCCCACGAGCGCGACCAGATCGTAACAAAGGCACGCGAAGTCCGCCGCAGCTACGACGGGATGAAAACCAAGGAGGATGTGCTCACCCGCGAGGGCAAGTATACCCCGGAGGAATCTACGCAATTGAACGAACGCCTCCACCAACTGAAGGCAGATTTCGCGGAACTGAAGGTCCAACGCCACGCAATAGCCGAAAAGTATGACCAAGGTGACGCGCAAATAGACAGGATCGACAAAGAAATCCAGAGACGTAAGAAAGAGCGTCGGGAAAAAGCCTCGGAAGCCTTCCAGCACGTCGGGGACGCGAATCAGAAAGTCTCTATCCACCGCGCGGAAATCGGGGTTCTCGATACGCGGATACGCCAAATCTACGGGGATATCGGAAGATACGTCAGCCGGAATGCCGCGACGGATCCGCAATGCCGGGATGCCTGCCAGGAGCACCAGGGACTGGTCGATGTCATGCGCGCCTTGCGCAAATCCATCCTTCTCAACCACAGGCTGGCCAAGAACGGATGATCTGGCATCGTCACAGTGCTCGTTTTCCGCACTCACCCTTCGCCTTGCCTTTACAAACCGGCGATCCCCTGCCACACCCCTGAAAGTTTAACCACCTCGCGCGTTCACATGCCCAAAGACACCTCGATCAAGAAAATCCTCGTCATCGGCTCCGGCCCCATCGTCATCGGCCAAGGCTGTGAGTTCGATTACTCCGGCGTGCAGGCCTGCAAAGCCCTGAAGGAAGAAGGCTACGAGGTCATCCTGGTCAACTCGAACCCCGCCACGATCATGACCGATCCGGAGTTCGCGCACCGCACCTACATCGAGCCGATCACGCCGGAAGTCGTCGAGAAAATCATCATCCGCGAGAAGCCCGACGCCCTGCTCCCCACGCTCGGCGGCCAGACCGCGCTGAACACCTCGATGTCGCTTTTCAAATCCGGCACTCTCGAAAAACACGGCGTCCGCATGATCGGCGCGAACGCCGAGGCCATTGACAAGGGCGAAGACCGCCACCTTTTCAAGGAGGCCATGGAAAAGATCGGCCTCGACATGCCGCGCTCGGGTATCGCCCGCACCATGGAAGAGGCGAAAAAGGTCGCCGAAGAAATCGGCACCTTCCCGCTCATCGTCCGCCCCGCCTTCACCCTCGGCGGGCAGGGCGGCGGCATCGCCTACAACAAAGAAGAGTTCGAAGAAATCGTCCACCGCGGCCTCGATCTCTCGCCCGTTTCGGAAGTCCTCATCGATGAATCCCTGCTCGGCTGGAAGGAGTTCGAGATGGAGGTCATGCGCGATTGCGCGGATAACTGTGTGGTCATCTGCTCCATCGAAAACCTCGATCCCATGGGCGTCCACACCGGGGACTCGATCACCGTCGCGCCCATCCAGACCCTAACCGATCGCGAATACCAGATCATGCGCGACGCCTCCTTCGCCGTGATCCGCGAGATCGGCGTGGAAACGGGCGGCTCGAACATCCAGTTCGCCACCGATCCGAAGACCGGACGCATGATCGTCATCGAGATGAACCCGCGCGTCTCCCGCTCCTCCGCGCTCGCCTCGAAGGCCACCGGTTTCCCCATCGCCAAGATCGCCGCGAAACTCGCCGTCGGCTACACCCTCGACGAGCTGCCCAACGACATCACCCGCGAAACCCCCGCCTCCTTCGAACCTACGATAGATTACGTAGTTACAAAAATCCCGCGCTTCACCTTCGAAAAATTTCCTACTGCGAACGCCGTACTTACCACCTCGATGAAATCGGTGGGAGAGGCGATGTCCATCGGCCGCACCTTCAAGGAGTCCATGCAGAAATGCCTGCGCTCGCTGGAGACCGGGCGCTGGGGCTTTGGCTTCGACAGCAAGGAACCGGTCAACCCGACGCGCGACGAGATCACCCGCAAGCTCCAGATCCCCAACGCGGAACGCATTTTCTGGCTCCAGACCGCCTTCACCAACGGCTTCACGCTGGAGGAAATCCACGAGCTCTCCAGCATCGATCCCTGGTTCCTGCGCCACCTCCAGCAGATCGCCGAGGAAGGCATGCAGCTCGCCACCCTCGATCTCAAGCGCGCGAAGAAACTCGGTTTCTCCGACCGCCAGATCGCGAAGGCGAAAGGCACGCATGAGGACGCCGTCCGCGCCGAGCGGAAGGAAAAAGGCATCATCCCGACCTACCGCCTCGTCGATACCTGCGCCGCGGAGTTCGAGGCCTACACACCTTATTTCTACTCCACCTACGGCGACGAGAACGAGGCGCGCGAAACCGATAAGAAAAAGATCATCATCCTCGGCGGCGGCCCGAACCGCATCGGGCAGGGCATCGAGTTCGATTACTGCTGCGTCCACGCCGCCTTCGCCGTGAAGGAACTCGGCTACGAGGCCATCATGGTGAACTCGAACCCGGAAACCGTCTCCACCGACTACGACACCTCCGACAAGCTCTTCTTCGAGCCGCTCACCCTCGAGGACGTGCTCAACATCTGCGATCAGGAAAAACCGCACGGCGTCATCGTCCAGTTCGGCGGTCAGACCCCGCTCAACCTCGCCGCCGACCTCGAGCGCCACGGCGTCCCCATCATCGGCACCTCGCCGAAATCGATCGAACTCGCGGAAGACCGGAAATTTTTCTCCGCCCTCCTCGACAAGCTCAACCTCAAGCAAGCCGAAGCCGGCACCGCCACCAACGAGGCGGAAGCGCTCACCATCGCCAACCGCATCGGCTACCCCGTGCTCGTCCGCCCGTCCTTCGTGCTCGGCGGCCGCGCGATGATGATCGTCTATTCCGACGGGGAGCTTTCCCGCTACATGCGCGAGGCCGTCACCGCATCCCCGGAGCGCCCGGTGCTGGTGGACCGCTTCCTCGACAACGCCACCGAGATCGATGTCGATTGCATCTCCGACGGCGAGACCTCGGTGGTCGGCGCGATCATGCAGCACATCGAGCAGGCAGGCATCCACTCCGGCGATTCCGCCTGCGTGATCCCTGCGTTCTCCCTTTCGGAAAGCATCAAGGCCGAGATCGTCCGCGCCGCGAAGGATCTCGCCCGCGAGCTCAAAGTCATCGGCCTGATGAACATCCAGTTCGCCGTGAAGGATGAGCAGCTCTACGTGATCGAGGTGAACCCGCGCGCCTCCCGCACCGTGCCTTTCGTCTGCAAGGCCACCGGCGTCTCGCTCGCCAAGCTCGCCGCCAAGGTGATGCTCGGCCACAAGCTCAAGGATCTCGGATACACCGAAACCATCGTCCCGCCGCACATCTCCGTGAAGGAAGCCGTCTTCCCATGGAACCGCTTCCCCGGCATCGATATCGTCCTCGGCCCCGAGATGAAATCCACCGGCGAGGTCATGGGCATCGATATGGACTGGGGCATGGCCTACGCGAAATCCCAGATCTCCGCCTTCAACCCGCTGCCCAAGGAAGGCACCGTCTTCCTCTCCGTCTCCGACCGCGACAAGGAACGCTCCATCGCCATCGCCCGCGATCTCCACGAGCTCGGCTTCCGCATCGTCTCCACCGGCGGCACCCACGCCAGGCTCGCCGAGGCCGGCATCCCCACAGACCGCGTTTACAAGGTGCTGGAGCAGGCGCGCCCCAACATCATCGACATGATGAAGAACAACGAGATCCACTTCCTCATCAACACCCCCGCCACCCACGAGTCCCGCGCCGACGAGATCCTCATCCGCTCCACCGCCATCGCCCAGAAAATCTCCCACGCCACCAACCTCTCCGCCGCCGAGGCCAGCGTGAAAGCCATGCGCTCACTCAAGGAACGGGAACTGACGGTGAAGAGCATCCAGGAGTATCATGCGTGAGAAGGAGCGCTTCCTAACCGATACGCGTGCACCGCCGTCGGCTCGAAATGGATAGCGATACCTCCGGCTTGGGTTTTCTCATCTACGGTGCGCGTCGTAACTGTTAGTTCGCTCAGGCCGTTTTCCTTGCAGAAGTTGATCCATGGTTCCCATTCCCTTCTCTGTTTCGTAACACGGTCAGTGTATTTCACTTCGACTGCCTCAGTGACCCGCAGCCCCGGATCAAGAACAACCATATCCAGCTCCTGGTCTTTGCTTCCCAATTTCCAGCGGGCGTAGTGAAGATACTCGTCGATGCGATGAAAGCGTTGGGCGAAGACGGCGGTCTCCACAAGACTTCCAAGAGCAGGGTTTTGCTCGCCGACGAAGTTGAAAAGCCCGGTGCGGAGGGAAGGGTTCGTCAGCATGACTTTGTAAGCGCGGTCTCGCTGGAATCTGCCCGCTTTCTGATCCACACGCATTACGGGGCGGATCAGAAAAGCCGCTTCGAGGTATTCCATGTAACGCTTGAGGGTGTTCTTCGAAACGGCGGATTTCGAGGCGAGGGCATCGAGCGAAATCTCGTTTCCCGTGTTCAAAGCTAGCATGGTGAACAGGCGGTTCAGCTCCCGCACGTCGCTGATTCCGTACAGACTTGGTAGATCCCGGAGGAGGACTTTGTCGATGATGTCGGATCGCATGAAGCGCACGGCGTTTTGTTGGAGCGTCGTTGAAAGGGCAACTTCAGGATATCCTCCGAAGTTCAAGTATTGGAGAAACTCGCGGTTCAGTTCTTCGATATCTGTGGCAAACCATCCGTTTTCATCCTGCCCGACGAGGCTTCCCAGATCCCGGAGATTCAGAAATTCCGCAAAGGTCAAAGGAGGCAGAAGAAAGTCCGTGAACCTCCCCGCCCCCGACTCGCGGCTTCCCATGCCTAGAGCCGCATTCGCAGAGCCAGAAACAACAAAGCGGGTCTTCGTACCAGCATCGTGGAGCGACTTGAGATGCACCTCCCAATTCTTGAGATACTGGATTTCATCAAAAAATATGTAACAGGCTTTCGTTCTCCAATCCGTCCCTGTTACCTGTTTGAAGGAGTCCAGAATCTCAACCAAACTCGATCCCACGTAGATCGGATTATCGATCTGCGCGTAGAGAATCCGGTCACTGAAAACCCCACGTTCTAAAAGTGCCTGAATCGTGTGGTGGATGAGAAAGGTTTTCCCAACCCGCCTTGGCCCCAATAGGACGACCTCGCGGCGGGGTGATTCTGCCTCCACGAGTTTCATGAAATTGCCCAAAAAACCGCGTGGACTTGCGGATTTAAAGAACGGAGAAATGCCAAGAAGCCCTTCCCACCATGGATTTTCTTCCCACAGGGACTGCCCTAGCTGTTCTGGACTGATTTCAATCACGTTAAGATTAATAGGCTGATCTTAAGTGGAGTCAATCAAAATAAGATCAACGCATTGTCACTAAAGCTATATTGATAAAATAAGGTCAGCTAATTGCCTCTATTTTACCCTGCGCTGAGGCCCGCGCTCTGCTTGAAAGAAATATGAGGACATTATCTTGACATCTTTACATCTATAAAAAATGCATTATGATGCGTATATGAGAACCACCGTGCATCTGGATCGGGATTTGGAGCAAGTTTTGCGCGAGACCGCAATACGCACCCACAAGCCTTTCAAGAAAGTGCTCAACGAAACCCTGCGCGCTGGCATCGAGCAGGCCACAGGGATGGGGCAGGCCGAACCATTTGTCCTGCGCTCGCGCCCCATGGGATTACGCGCCGGTTATGATCCCGCCGGTTTCAACCAATTGGCGGATGATCTCGAAGCGGAGGCGTTTTTGGAAACCACCCGCAAACTCATGGAGCGCGGCCGATGATCCTGCCGGATGCCAACCTGCTGCTCTACGCCTGCGACGAAAGCAGTCCCTTTCACGCCAAGGCGGCGGCATGGTGCGGGCGCATCATGAACGGCACCCAGCCGGTGATTCTGCTACCGACCGTGGTTTTCGCCTTCGTGAGGATTTCCACTCATCCCCGGATCTTCACTGATCCGCTTTCCGTGGCCGAAGCATCCGCTCATGTGCGTTCGTGGCTGGGCCGGAGACAGGTGCGACTGCATGACATGTTGCCGGATGATGTGGAATCGACGCTTGGGCTGCTGGAATCCGCAGGAACGGCGGGAAACCTGACCACCGACGCCCAGATCGCCGCCGTCGCGCTCCGGCTCGATGCCGAAGTCTATACGGCGGATCTCGATTTCGGGCGGTTCGCGGGTGTGCGTTTCAGCAATCCGCTTTGAGCCATCTCATTTCCTACCAGAAGTCCTCCGCCACCACGCCGCTAGGCAGCTTCCGATGATGCTGTGGAACACGGCGGAGATCGCGGCGGGGACGGGAGCCATCGCGATCTGCGGGAAATGCTTCGTCGCCAGCGCGGCTCCGAGGCCGCTGTTCTGCATGCCGACCTCGATGGAGACCGTGCGCCGCAGGGTTTCCGGACAGCCCGCGAGCTTCGCGAAAAAGTAGCCTAGGAAGAAACCGAAGCCGTGCAGCAGGAACACGGACAGGAACAGCGGCCCGGCGGCGGCGGCGATCCGTTCCTTTTCCCCCGCCACGATGCAGCCGACGATCCCCACCACCACCAGCGCGCTCACCAGCGGCCCGAGCGAATCGATCCACGCCCGCGCCTTCCGCTCGTCCCTCATTTTCCCCAGCAGCGAATTCACCGCGATCCCCAGTAGCAGCGGCAGCAGCACCACGATGAGCATGGATTTGAAAAGCGCCCATGCGTCCACCGGCATCCACGCCCCGGCCAGCCAACGGGTGAGCCATGGCGTCGCAAATACGGCAGTCATAGTAGATGTCATCGTCATCAGCACGCTGAGCGGCACGTTCGCCCGCGCGAGATGGCAGATCACGTTCGACACCGTCCCGCCCGGGCAGCAGGCGACGAGGATCAGGCCGAGCGCAAGGCCCGCCTCGAGCTGGAACGCCTTCGCCAAACCCCACCCCGCCAACGGCATGATCACAAACTGCGCGAACACCCCCAGCGCAATGCGTTTCGGATCCTTGAGCACGGATGCGAAATCGGAGAACCGCAGGGTCAGCCCCATGCCGAGCATCACCACACCGAGCGCGATGGAAATCCATGGCTTGAACCATCCCCAATCCTCCGGCCGCCCCCACGCCCACGCGCAACCCAACAGCAGCCACAGCGGGAAGCCCGCCGTCATCATCCCCGAAATTTTCGCCAAACGCATCGCACACGATCATTCCCGGAAACGGCGGGCCGTCGAGGAAATCAAACGCCTCGCCGATCTCAAGCTGCGCTGGGGCTACGGTTACTCCGCCCTCTCCATATGGGTCATGTTCCTCACCTGGATCAGCGAGCGAAGGAATGCGGGGTGAGTCTTACCCGTGGCTGGGACTTGCAGTCCCAGTCCGTCGTGGGGACATCCTGTCCCCACTTACTCTTCATCCGGCTCTCACCCCAACTTCTCCGCGATCGTCTCCCACTTCTTTTCCGTGGCCATCACGAAAAGGCACTTCCCGCCGCTCAATTCCTCCCAAAGCGCACCGATATCCCGGTCGTCCCGCGCATCGCTCCAGCGATCCTTGCCCTGTATTCCAACGCGAGGATGCGCCCGTCCTCCAGCTTGCGCTTGGAAGGTGTTCGTGGTGAAGGTCTTCGTTGTCGCGGCCCCCGCCGCCCTGGACTGCGGCAGCCTGCTGCCGCTTTCCGTGAAACAGCCTGCCTGCCCGCCGTAGCTTCAGCGAAGGCTGGGCTGTCAACGGCGGAGGACTGGAGGGGAACGCGCCGCCACATGCCAATGCCGTCCGGCTCGCAGCAGGCTGCATGGCCGAAAGCGGCAGCAGGCTGCCGCAGTCCAAAGCCTTCGCCGGGCTTGTGTAACCGCCCGCCACCCGCTCCGCCGTGCTCCCGCTCGCGATCTTCCCCCTCCATCTCCACAAGAATGAATTTCCGCGTCCCCCCGTCCTCCGCATTCTGCTTCAGCACCGCATGCCCCGTCGTCCCCGAGCCCGCGAACGAGTCCAAGATGATCGAGTTCTTGTCGGTGGAAAATTGGAGGATGCGCTGAATGAGACGACTGGGTTTCGGGGTAGACAACGGGCATTCATCAATGATGCTGAGTAGTTCTGTCCGTGACTCCTGAGTGTGCTCGGTGTCGTCGTAGTGGAAAAAAGATCGCGGTACGACATCACCCATCTCACTCAAGAATCTTTTGAGGCGTGGCATACGTGCCGCAACTTTCTCGGTCTCCATGTTTCTTTGTCACGAGCAAAGACCGCCACATACTCGTGATCAGTACTCAGATACTTTGCATCGTTAGCGGGTGATACTCGGCCTCCCTGCCGACGACGGAGCCGAGCCAGCGCTTGATCTCCGGGGAGTTGACCTTGTCGTTGTACACCCAGCCCTCGTTGCCGGTGTTGTAGGGTGGGTCGATGTAATCGGCATACACCATCACCAGCGGTATCCTTCGCGTTCCAGATCCATGGCGCTGCCCTCGATCATCGGCATGGATTCCAGAAATTTCCGCTGTTCCTTGAGCCATCCCGCCCAATCCAGTTTTTTCTCCTCTGGGGGTAGGATCGGCGTGATCTTGCAAACCTCTTCCCCCCGGCGCGTCAGGACGATCTCCCGCCCGCTCTCACGCACCTCGTTCACCAGCTTGGAAAGATGGTGCTGCGCCTCACGGATGGTAGCTGTCTTCATTTGTCAACAACCATGACGCACATGATCTGGAAGTCAAGGAATCAGATGGCAGAGGGACAGGAATCAGGCGGAAAATCCTTAAGTAGTCTGCCCCCCCCGGTTTCCGAATCAAGGCAACCCCGCCCCCTTCCCGCGAATACGCCTTGTAAATTTTCTGGCGTAGAACCCGCACGTTATAGAAGGATGGCTGCGCAATCCAAAAAACCCTATGCTCGTAACCTGCCCGCACTGCCAGACAGACCTCGCCGCGACCCCGGAACTCTTCGGTCAAACCGTGCAATGCCCGGCTTGCAAAGGTAAGCTCGAAGTCCCCTCCGCCGAGGTGAAAACCGAAACCTCCTCTACCCGCAGCCGCCCGCAGCGCTCCGGTTGGGACGAGCGCGACCACGCCAACGTCGATTTCATCAAGAGCCTTCTCATCGGAGCCGTGCTCACCGCCTGTTTCCTCGCCCTGCTGATCCCGTTCGTGGACACCGCGCTCGGCTCCATCTTCCTGAAACGCGGCTGGGTGAACTTCGCGGAAACCTTTCTTTTCACATGGGGCATGACCATCCTCGTGATGAAATGGAAACAGAACAAGCGCCAAGAGCGCGCCGCGATGCTTGAGCTTTTCCCGGCCCGCCTCGGCAATGAAATCAACTGCGACAACGTCGGCGGCTTCATCGACAACATCTACAAGATCCCGCTCACGATGCGCGACAGCCTCATCGTCAACCGCATCCGTAAGGCGCTGGAGCTTTTCGAAAACCGCACCGACAACGGCGAGGTCGCCGCCTTCCTCTCTACCCAGTCCGACATCGACGCGAACCGCTCCAGCGGCTCCTACTCGCTCCTGAAGGTTTTCCTCTGGGCCATCCCGATCCTGGGTTTCATCGGCACGGTCATGGGCCTCTCCACCGCAGTCGGCTCGTTGGCGATGGGCGACAACGCCGACCCCGAGGCGCTCAAGTCCTCCATCAACAGCCTCACCGGCGGCCTCGGCGTAGCCTTCGACACCACCTTGCTCGGCCTCATCCTCAGCCTGCTGATGAGCTTCCCGATGGCCGCCGTGCAGAAAAAGGAGGATGAGACCCTGACTCTCATCGACGCCTTCTGCACCGAGAAACTCCTGCCCAAGCTCAACGACAGCCGCAACCCCACCACCGGCGCGCTCCTCGAGCAGGCGGAGAGCATCCCGCAGCTCGTCGCCTCCCTCGCCCGCGCCCACGAGACGTTCCTGGTGAACCTCAACGGAGCCACCAAGATGCTCGGCGAGGCCGGCGAGACCATGAACAAGCGCCTCGCCACCCACCAGGAAACCGTCGAGCAATCCTTCAAGGAATCCGTCGCGAAACTATCCGACACTGGCACCGAGGTCTTCATCCGCTCCCACGTCGAGCTCACCAAGACCTTCGAGAAAATGGCCGTCGGCATCGACCTCCTCAACAATGCCCTGCGTGACATCGGCGAGAACCGCATCCCTGACAGCGCGAAAAAGAAACGCGGATTCTTCGGCCGCTAACGCTTCCCAGAAACCTTGCCCAAACGCCGCAACAACTCCGGGGAGGCGGTCTCGCTCTTCCCTTTCATGAGCATTCTGGCATGTCTCATCGGCATCCTCACGCTCATGATCAGCGTCTCCATGCAGATGAAGCAGATCGAAAACGAAGGCCGCACCGAGGAGGAAAAAGCCCTCGCCCTTGAGAACCGCGACCTGAAAAAACAAGCGGATAAGATCACCGAAACGATCCGCAAGGCAGAGGAGCAGCTGAAGAAGGAGAACTCCGCCTCCGCCACGCTGGCCGAGCTGAAAGACCGCAGAATCGTCCTCCGCGAAAAACTCGACGAACTCTCCAAGGCCGAGGATCTTGAGAAAGCCGACGCCGCCCTCCAGAAGACCATCGAGATGCTGCGCAAGGAGATCACCGCCCTGAAGACCGGCCGCCCGCCGCTGGTGAAACGGCAGGAGGAACTCACCAAGGAAATCGCCGCCCGCCAGAATCCGCCGAAAAAAGTAGAGTCCGTTGTCATCCGCCCCAGCGGCAGCGGCGTGCGTATGGCCGCCCGCATTTTCTTCGTCGAGTGCAACTCCACTGGCCTCGTTCTCATCGGCGAGGGCGGCGGCGAGACCACCGTCGCCACCGGAGCCATCCAGAACAGCCTGCCATACGCCTCTTTCCTGGAGGACGTGAAACGCACCCGCGATTCCATGGTGCTTTTCCTCATCCGCAAGGAAGGAGCCAGCTCCTACGCATGGGCCGCAGGCATCGCGGAAAACAATTTCGAGGTCAGGACGGGCAAGCTCCCCGTACCCAACGCCGGCAAGATCGACCTCTCACTTTTCAAGAACTGACAAACCGTGGCCCGCAAGCGAACATCATCGGAAGGGGGGATCAGCCTCGACTCCCTCATGGATGCCCTCACCAACGTGGTGGCCGTCCTCATCCTTGTGCTCGTCCTCGTCCAAGCGGATGTGAGCCAGAAAGTGCAGAAGTTTTTAGACGATCTCCAACCCGCCACCCCCGAGGAAGTGGCAGCAAATAAGAAGCTCGTCGATGAGCTAGAGCGCAAGCAGCGCGTCGCCGAAGCCCGCCTGCGGGAAAAACCCGCCACTCCCGAGGACATCGAGGAGGAGAAACGCCAGATCGCCCTGCTTGAGAAAAGCACGGAGGAAAACAAGGCCCTCCTCGCCGACCTCGACCAAGTGCGCGAGCTGGAAAAGAAAGTCCGCGCCGAGCGCGAGGCGGAGAACACAAAGACCGTCACCATCCAGAAAGAGATCGCGCGCCTCGAGGCCTTGCTCGACACCATCCCATCCCCGGTGGCGGACACCACCACCGTCGTCAACATCCCCAACAGCCGACCCATCCCCACAAACGCGAGCACCTTTCATTCCATTGTTATCAGGAACCGCGTCCACTTCATCGACACGCATGGCTTGCTCACCACATTCAGACGCGAGTTCGAGCGCAGGAAAGGCGACTGGCTGCACCAGCGCGTCAAGGTCAAGGGAAAGGCAGACCGCTTCATCTACGACGGGGCGAAGATCGCCGCCCATTTCAACAATTTCGACTGGGGGAACACGCGCGGCCAGAAGATCGAGATCGCGCAAAACCCCACAGCGTTCCACCTCTCCCTCGTAGTTCGCCCCGACCTGGAGAAAGGCGGCACGGCGCTAGAGGATCTCGCGAAGCCGGAAGGCGAGTTCGCGAAGGCGGTTCCCGTCATCCGGCAGACCCGAAATTCCGTCCTGCTTTATCGCGTCCATCCGGATTCCTTCCCTACCTACCTCGCCGCGCGGGAGCTCAGCGAAAAGGTGAACATCTCTGCGGGTTGGGACATTAATGGTTCGGCGGAGCTGCGTATCGCCGTTCCCGATCTCAGCGTCAGACGCCTCCAAGAACCCCCACCCAGACCGCCGGGGGCCAGACCTCCCAGACCTCCGGCGCTCAAACCCAAGCTCGATTGAGCGAAAATTTCCCCACGCTCCCCACGAAAAGCCCTCCGCAACCGTGAGGTCGCCGGAGGGCTTGAAGAAAGTGGTACACTCGAAGGGATTCGAACCCCTGACCCCCTGATTCGTAGTCAGGTGCTCTATCCAGCTGAGCTACGAGTGCGTTGCGGCATTAGCTGCGGGCGGGAAAAGAATCACGAACACCCCGGCCCTGTCAAGAACATCACCGATTTTTTACAAAATCTCACAAGCGGCTATCCAAAGAAAATACCTGACCGGACGTGAACGGCAGTTTCTCCTCCAGAAACCGCACGAACCCGGCAGCGGCTTCCGGTGTATTGAACCCTCCCAAACAATGCCCCTCCCGGATCACCGCCTTTCTCCTCTCGGACACCGCCTTCGTCATCGGCGTTTCCAAGAAACCGGGCAGCACCACATTGAAACGTAGGTTGTCCTTTCCATACCGCTCAGCCAGATCCCTTGCCAGCCCGTGCAAGCCGGCCTTCGCCGCCGCATACGCCGCCTGCCCCACCGCCGGACGCCGCGCTGCATAGCTCGACACGAAAACCACATGCCCACACCCTCTCGCCCGCATCCCCCGCACCGCCGCCATGGCACAACGAGCAGCCGCCCCGTAATTCACCGCCATCACCTCATCCCATCCCTCCTCCTCCATCCGAAAAAGCGGCGCGTCCCGGATAATCCCCGCGCAGCACACCAGTAGATCACACGGCGTTTCATCGAAAAACCTCCCCACCGCCCCATCCTCCCCCAAATCAAGATCCTTGCTCCCCAACGCCAATACCTCCCAGCCGTTTTCCGCAAATTCCCCGGCGATGGCCGTCCCCAGCCCGCCTGTCCCACCAGTGATGACCACGCGTTTCAACCCCGGAATCCTCACCCCCAACAAGCTGCGAATAAAGCCCCAATAACCTGTGATTTTCACCCAAAAACCGTTTCGGATCTCCGTATCACCCCGAGTTGAGACCCCACCGCCATCGGATGTGACCAGGTTATCCTTCGCATGGAACGCCCACCGCCAAACCGTGGAACCCTCGCTCGGACGACTTATCCACACGCTTATGATGAAGATCTTATGAGGTCAAAAAATAACATACTCATCATCCGGAAGGCACAACCCGCCCCATTGGCGCTTGGAAACGAGGGGCAAAGCTGCCATCTTTCCAAAAGTTCACCTACCCATGCTGCCTGCCTTCAAACGCTTCCTCGTGCTGCTGTTCGTCTTTGCCTTGTTCTTCCTTCTCGTCATGGCGACGCGTACATGGCGCTCCGGAGGCGATCTCACCTCGCTGATCCCCTCTTTCCTGCGGAACACGGAAACAAACCGTCCTGAGGCCTTCACGCCCTCTAACGAGCCCGCGCTGAACCTCAGCGATGTGGAAATCATCTCCCGCCTCAACGAGGAATACGCCCGCCTCACGAGAGCTGTGGTGCCCTCCGTGGTTAGCATCGACACCGTAGGCGTCCGCACCGAGAGGCTCATGGATTTCTTCGGTCGTTCCAGTGTCCGTAGCTACCCCACACAGGGCCAAGGCTCCGGTGTCATCGTCAGCAAGGAAGGCCACATCATCACCAACCACCACGTCATCGCCGGGCAGAACAAGATCCGCATTACCCTGCACGGCGGAAAAACCTACGGAGCCACCATGATCGGCGAGGATCCGCTTCTCGACATAGCCGTCATCAAGATCGACTCGAACGAGACCTTTGCACCGCTCAAGCTCGGCGATTCCTCGCAAGTTGAGGTCGGGCAACTTGTTTTCGCGGTGGGTAATCCCTTTGGCCTCGGCGAAACCGTCACCCAGGGCATCATCTCTGCCAAGGAACGCTCGCTCTCCGACAACCAGCGCGACCTTTTCCAAACCGATGCCGCCATCAACCCCGGCAACTCTGGCGGCCCGCTCGTTAATCTCACCGGCGAGATCATCGGCATCAACGTCGCGATCTACAGCCCGGATCGCAACAACCCGGGCTTCCAAGGTGTCGGCTTCTCCATCCCATCCAACGAGGTGCGCGAGGCGCTGGAGCAGATTATCCGCCGCGGACGCCCCATCCGCGGATACCTTGGCGTGCAGATGCGCGATCTCGACCCCGCCGTCCGCCTAGAGCTCGGCTACATGGATGGCAAAGGCAGCGCTGTCCTCGGCACCACACTTGGCGCGCCCGCCCATAAGGCTGGACTGAGGGCGGGTGACGTTATCGTTTCCTACAACGGAGAAATTATCAAGGACACCGCGCAACTCATTTCCCTCGTCCAGCGCTCCGGCATCGGTAAGCAGGTGAAAATAAGTATATGGAGGAAAGGCGAACTCATCGAACTGAAAGCCACCATTAGCGAGGCCACTTCACCTCCCGTTTATAGCCCGATCACGCCCGAAGAGAAAACGAAGGACAATCTCTTGATCCTCAGGAACATTGGCGTCGAAGTTCGCGACCTCACCGCACCCGAGCGCGCCCTTGGATACACCGGCGTGCTTGTCACCAGCCTCCTTCCCGGAGGCAAGGCGGCGGGAATCCTCCAACCCGGCGATCTCATCATCAGCCTAAACAACTTCCGCATCAGCAATACCAACGAATTTTATCTCCACCTCGCCGCCTCCGCCGCTGTGCAAGCCACCAGCCTCAGTGTGCTACGCTCCGGTTCCCCACTCCGCCTCAGCCTCCCAGCTCCTTGATATCCATTTGGTTTTTTGAGATTTGAGATTTGAAATTTGAAATTTGAAACTTATGCGCCGCAACACCATTCCCTACTTCTTTCTTGCCTTGGCAGCGATCCTCGCCGCCGCTGCTCTCGCGCTGCTCATCATCCGTCCCGGATCCGAAAAGCCCGCGCCTCCAGCGCCCAAAGAACAGCCCGCCGAGGAAACCGCCGCCGAACCGGAGCCCATTGAGACCCTTGATGAACCCATGTCGCCCGGCACTCCCGAGGAAATACTTGCGGATCTCGGCACCGGCCTTGCCGCCGCCGATCCCGCCGATCTTCTCGCCCGCATCGGAGAGGCTTTGGAAAATGGCGATATGACCGCCGTTTCCAAACTCATCGGCAAACAAGCGCTTGGTGCGGAAAACCTCACCAAGCTCCAGGCTCTCGCCCTAGACGGAGCCCTCCGCATCCGCAAACCCGGCGGCGTCCGCGAGGTCGGAGAGCTGGAACTCAACCGCCTCGCACGCTGGGCCCTCGAGCTCGATGAACGCGAACCCGGCCGCGACCGCATCCTCTTCGATCTCCGTAATGAAAATGGCAAATGGATGATCGAGAAACTCACCCTCCCTCCCGCCCCCGGCGAGCCCATCCCCAAGGCCGTCCTCGCCGATTCGCTCGGTGTCGCCGACGCCTTCCTCCAGGCCGTCCTAAAGCAAGACTTCGACTTCGCCCGCGATTTCGTCGATCCCGCTACCGTATCCGACGCTAAGATCGCCGCACTCTGTATCCTTTTCGAGGAAAGTGAATACCGCATGCGCCCCACAAAACCCCTCCGCGCCATGTTCAACCGCGGTGACACCGTCGGCTACCTCGCCAACGTCGTCGCGGCGGACGGAGCCGAGAGCGCACAGTTCGCCCTTAACCTCCGCCAACCCCCCGCACCCGCCAATTGGCGGGTCGCAGAGATCAACCTCGACGGCCTCCTCGCCGATTACGCAAAGCGCATCGCAGGCGGCGACGTTTACTACTCGCCCCTCGTGAAAAACCCCGCTGGCGGCGAAACTCTTGCCCTCTATTTCGGCTTCGACGAGGACGTCATCAGTGACCGCACCCGCCGTCAGCTTGAGATCGTCACCGCCATGCTCAAGGGAGACCCCAACAAAAAAATCACCCTCAGCGGCCACACCGACTCTCTCGGCACCGACGACTACAACGATCGCCTCTCAGCCAACCGAGCCGCCATCGTCCGCGATTTCCTCGCCGCTGCCGGAGTCCACGCCGAACAGATTATCACGCTCGCTAAAGGCTCCTCACAACCCCGCCGCCCCAATGTCACCGAAACCGGCAAGGACAACCCCGACGGCCGCCGCGCCAACCGCAGGACGGAGATTTACCTAGATTTCTGAGAATTCGTGCGCGACCATATTTCCACCGGGATATGCGTTTCCCGATACTGCCGATAAGGTTGTTGATCACCGTCCTAACTCCCGCCTGCAAATGAGGTTTCAGAACGGCTTGCGGATGCCCAGATAGGCAGCGGCCGCGGCCGCGGCGAGGCAGAGCACGAAGACCATCCACGGAGCCAGCAACTTACGCTTGGCGAGAACGGGAGCCACGCCGATGAACAGCCAAAGGCCGAGCTTCACCATCCACCACTGCTGATCCATCGGCGGTTTTTTCAGCATGGCGAAGCCGATCAGGAGGATGAGGACGAGCGAGATGCCGTGCAGCATGGAGGCGGAGTTGCCCCTTGAGCCGGCGAGCAGGGACGCGCCGAGCGAGGCGAAAAGGGCGAAGGCGGCGGCGACGTGGAGGGTTTGCAGCAAAAGAAGATCCATTACGCGGCGGAGCTTCGGGGGGCGGCGGCGATGAATCAAGAGAAACCCGGAAAGTTGCGCGCCGCGCCGTCCGTATGAAACTCCGTTAATGAAACGCAAACTCGCATGGATCGGAGCCATTCTCTCGGGATTGTATCTGCTAACAGTGGGGCCGATCCCGGATCCGATCCCTTTTATCGACGAGGCGGCCGCCCTCGCCATTTTTCTGAAATGCACCTCTTACCTAGGATTTGACCTTGGGAAATGGTTGCCCTTCATACGGAAAAAAGGCAAATCCAACACATCGCGCCGCGCCGAGAGTAAGAAAGGCGTGATCATCGACGTTTGAGCAAACACCTCCCATAACCACCTACCCTGACATGTCCCACGAAATCGACCTCGACTCTCGGCCCGCCGGAAAAGCGCTGCCCTGGTTTCTGACCATTACCGGCCTGCTCACCATCGGCGGCATGATCGCCATGCCTTTCCTCGCCGGTGAGCCGGACGGGGAAAAAATGCCAGACATAGTGCGTTTCCTCGGCCGCTTCCATCCCGTCGTCCTTCATCTACCCATCGGGATTTTCTCGCTGATCCTGCTCCAGGAGCTGCTGGGCATGTTTTCCCGTGAGAAAACGCGGCGCAGCGTGCTGCCGATCTTCATCGGCGCAGCGAGCGCGGTGGTCGCGGTGATTGCCGGTTTCCTGCTCTACCATGGCGGCGGATACGAGGGCAGCGAGCTGGCGGAAGACCACCTTTGGGGCGGGCTGGGCTTCGCCAGCGCCGCCGTGCTGACCATGATCGTGAAGGCGTGGAGCCTCGCCCCCACCGCATCGCTGGCTTTCTACCGTGTCCTGCTTTTCGGAAGCGTCGGCGTAATGACCTACGCCAGCCACAACGGTGCCTCCATGACCCACGGCACCGATTACCTCACGAAATACGCCCCCGACCCCATCCGCAAGGTGCTCGGGCTCGAGCCGAAACCGAAGAAAGAGGAGATCGAGGTCAAACCCCTTGAGGATCAGATCGTCTATGCGGACATTGTGCAGCCTATCCTCAACAAACGCTGCGTGGAGTGCCACAAGGAAGGGAAATCGAAAGGCCGCCTGCGCATGGACACCTACGAGATGCTTGTGAAAGGCGGCAAGGAAGGCGCGGCGATCGAGCCCGGCAGCGCGGAGGACAGCAACATCGTCTATCGCATCGAGCTGCCCGAGGACGACGAGGAGCACATGCCGCCCGAGGGCAAACCCGGCTTTGAGGAACCCGAGCTGGTGGTCCTGAAATGGTGGCTCGACGAAGGCGGCGATCCGGCGAAAACCGCCGGTGAGCTGAACCTGACCGATGAGATCCGCGCGGCGATCGGTAAGCTGGATCTCGGCATCACGCTAATCGAGACGGCCATAAAAGAGGTCGTCTCCGACCTACCCTCGGATGACCTCCGCGCCACCGTCGCGAAGCTCGGTGCGGAATTTCCCGGCGGCCTGACCTTCGAGTCGCAATCCACGGCGAACCTCACCTTCACCGGCGTTTCCATGCGGAAAAACCTCAACGACGAGCTTTTCGCGAAGCTCACGTCCGTGATCCCGAACATGGTCGCGGTCGATCTCTCCGCCACCTCGGTGACGGATGCGTCCATCGCCCTGCTTGCCTCCGCCCCGAATCTGCGCATGGTGCGCCTTTCCGAGACGGAAATCACCGACGCCTCGATGGACACATTGGCGCAGCTCACGAAACTCGAATCCGTGAACCTCTACGGCACCAAGGTCACCGACGCGGGCGTTAAGAAACTAAGCGCCCTGCCGAACCTGAAGCGCCTTTACCTCTGGCAGACCGCAGTCACGCCGGAGGCCATCGCGGAGCTGAAAAAGGCTTTGCCGGAGCTGGAGATCGTGACGGGAGTTTGAGACCGCATGGAGCGGAGGTTCAGAGATCCGCCCTTTCCCATGAGGTGACGATGGATGGCACGAAGGTATGCAGCTGCGCCTCCTATGGGCATCGGCTCCCACGCCACACTCGACACCTCACACCAACCTCGCGCCCTCCGCCGGGCGGGTGGCGAAGATCTCCGGGGCGAAGCCGAACTCCGCTCCGTAGGATTTCACGAGAGCGGCGGCGATGGCTTGCGCCTTGCCCGCCTCGCAAAGGGTGACGGTGGAGCCGCCGAAGCCGCCGCCGGTCATCCGCGCACCGATCACGCCCTCAAGGCCGCTCGCAGTTTTCACGAGGTGGTCGAGCTCAGGACAGGAAACCTCGAAATCATCGCGCAGGGAATCGTGGCTGGCATACATGAGGCCGCCGAGCTTGGAAAAATCATTCCCTTTCAACGCATCCACCGCACCGATGGTTCGCGCGATCTCACCCACGACGTGACGGCTGCGGCGGTAGGTGATGGCATCCATTTTCCCCGCCGCGCCCTCCAGATCCGTAGGTGTGACATCGCGCCAGCTCGCCTTGCCGATGGCGGCGAGGCCGTCCTCCGTGCTTTTCCGGCGTGCCGCGTAGCCGCCGTCGGAAAGCTCGTGGGAAACCTTGGTGTTAGATACGAGGATAGTCAGCGCGGGATCGGCGAAGGGCACCATCTCCGTTTCGTAGGAACGGCAGTCGATCAGGATGAGCTGGTCTGTCTCTCCGAAGGCGGACGCAAACTGATCCATGATCCCACAGGGCACGCCCGCGAAATCATGCTCCGCTTTCTGCGCCAGCAGCGCCTTTTCGCGCGTGCCGAGGGAGGCTCCCGTGAAGCCCTCCAGCAAGGTCGCCATGGCGCATTCCAGCGCGGCGGAGGACGAAAGCCCCGCGCCCACCGGCAGGCTGGAGACGATGAACGCATCGAACCCCGGCACCGCGATCCCGCGCAACCGGAAGCCCTCGATCACGCCTCGCAGGTAGTTCGACCATTTCGGCTCTGAAATTTCCTGCGGGCCGCCGGTCGGCATCACTGTGCCCTGGCTATCGAACGAGGTCGCTACGCGCACCTCCGAAGTCCCGTTCGGCGCGGCGGCGATGACTACCGCCCGCTCGATGGCGAAAGGCAGCACGAAACCGTCACAATAATCGATATGCTCGCCGATCAGATTCACCCTCCCCGGAGCTACGGCAACCGTAGTAGATTCAACGCCGTAGCGGGAAAGCAGCGAATCCTTCGCCTCGGCGACGAGGTATCTGATGGGGGCGTTCGGGGAAAGCATGAGCGTCTTCCCTTTTCACCCTGCGAAAGCGGCGTAAATGCCGATGACCACGATCACTAGCGCGGCGCTGGCCCATTTCGCGCCCTTCCATGGCGTGAGGTCGATCTCGTTGTCGGTCTCGATCTTCCATGCCGTGGCACGCGGGGCGAGGCTGCCCATGGCGATGAGGAAAACGACCAGGATGGCGAAGACGATGCCGATGAAATGGAAGCCGTGGATGTTGGCGGCGCTGAGGGCGGCGGCGGCGGGTTTTACGAAATAACCGACCGAGATCAACACGATACCGGCCACCATCGCGATCGATGCGGCGTGCGCCGGGACGCGCGGATGCAACATACCCACGACCACTACCGAGAAGATCGGAATGAAATAGATCGCGTTCATTTTCTGCAGGTATCCGAAAATCGTGTCCTGCCCGATGAGGAAAGGCGCGCCGATCATCGCGGCGATGGCCACGATCACGACGAACCATTTGGCGGCGCGGACGGTCTGTTGCTCCGTGCCGGAGGGGTTGATCACGTGCTTGTAGAGGCCGATGGAGAAAAGCGCCGAGGTGCTGTTTAGCGCGGCGTTGAATGAGCTGAGGATGGCCCCGATCATCACCGCCGCGAAAAAGCCGGTGAGGTGCTCCGGCAGCAGGTTGCGGACAAGCGTGCCGTATGCTTGGTCGTTCGGGATGCCTTTGTCGAAATAGAGCTGGTAGGCGACGAGCCCCGGTAGCACCAGGTAGAGCGGCCCGAGAAGTTTCAGCGCACCGGTGAGTAGCACGCCCTTCTGTCCCTCGGCGAGGCTCGATGCCCCGAAGGTGCGCTGGATGATCTGCTGGTTCGTGCACCAGTAGAAAAGGTTCAGCAGCGCGACGCCGGTGAAGAGCGTCGAGAACGGAACCTCGGAGCCTTCCGCTCCCATCGAGTTCATGCGGTCGGGCTGGCCCGCCTTGAGCGCATCCCAGCCGGCCGCGATGCCCTGGTTGTCGCCCGCCGCATTGAGCGCGAAATAAGCGACCAGCATGCCACCAACCAGCAGACCCACGCCGTTGATCGTATCGAGGATCGCGAGCGTGCGCAGCCCGCCGAAACGCGCATAGAGGATACCCATAACGCCGATCAGCACCACCGTCCCGCGTAGCAGCGTGTTGTAGTCCTCGATGCCGGTGAGCTGTTGCAGGTCGATCATGCTGATCAGGCCGACGGCTCCCGTGTAGAGGATGAGGGGGATGAGCAGGAAGGTGTAGGCGATCAGGAAAATCGTGTTCGCGATGGACTGCGCGGTGCGGTCGTAGCGCCTTTCTAGGAACTGCGGCACCGTGGTAATCCCCGTCCGTAGGAAACGCGGCAGGAAAAATAGCGCCATGATCACCAGCGCCACGACGGCCACCACCTCCCACGCCATCACGCTGAGGCCGTGCGCGTAGGCAGCTCCGTTGAGACCCACCATCTGCTCCGTGGAAAGGTTCGTCAGCAGCAGCGATCCCGCGATGATGGGGAAAGTCAGCGAGCGCCCGCCTAGGAAGAAGCCCTCGGAGCTATTCCGCTCGTCCTTGCGGGTGAGAAACCAGGTGAGACCCGCCGCGAAGAGGGTGAAGAGGAGGAAGGACAGGATCGTCATGTTTGAAGCTTTCAGATTTGTGCGGGGGCTTTCCGCACCGCGATTCTTAGGTTCCGCCCCGCCGGATGCGAGCGAAAGATTGCCCGCCCTCACTTTCCCCAAATTTCCGGTTTCCAACCCCCATTTCCCGTCGTTGAATGCGCATGCATCCCCGACCCATGAGCCCTTCCCCACTCCGCATCGCCGTCGGCGCCGATCATGGCGCCTTTGAAATGAAGAACGCCATCGTCGCCCACCTGCGCGCGGCCGGGCATGAGGTGGAGGATTTCGGGACGCACGGCCCGGAATCCGTGGATTACGCGGACTACGCGAATCTCGTTTCCCGCAACGTCGCGGACGGCACTTTCGATTTCGGTATCCTCGCCTGCACCTCGGGCGTGGGCATGTGCATCGCCGCGAACCGCCACACCCACGTCCGCGCCGCGAACGTCCGCACGGTCGAGGAAACCGTCACCACCCGCAAACACAACGATGCCAACGTGCTCTGCCTTTCTGGAAAGGCCACCGACACCGCGATCGCCCTGGAAATGGCCGAGGCCTTTGTCACCACCGCCTTCGAGGGCGGCCGCCACGAATCTCGTGTTTGCAAATCCTCCGGCAGCCGCATTTCCGTCACCGATCCCGAACTCTACGCGGCCATCGTCAGCGAGGAACATCGCCAGCGGAACCACATCGAGCTGATCGCCTCGGAAAACTTCGCCTCGCCCGCCGTGATGGAGGCGCAGGGCTCGCTGCTCACCAACAAATACGCCGAGGGCTACCCCGGGAAACGCTGGTATGGCGGCTGCGAATACGTGGACGTTGTGGAAACCCTCGCCATCGAGCGCGCCAAGGAGCTTTTCGGAGCCGATCATGCCAACGTCCAACCGCACTCTGGCTCGCAGGCGAACACCGCCGTCTATTTCTCCGTGCTCAAGCCGGGAGATAAAATTTTCACCATGGATCTCGCCCACGGCGGGCATCTCACCCACGGCCACAAGGCGAACTTCTCCGGCCGCTTCTACGACGTGACCCACTACGGCGTCTCCCCCGATGACGAACGCATCGATTACGCCGAGCTCGAAAAAACCGCCCGCTCGCTCAAGCCCGCCCTCATCACCGTGGGTGCTTCCGCTTACTCGCGGATCATCGATTTCGAACGCATGGGGAAACTCGCCCGCGAGGTCGGCGCTTACCTTTTTGTGGATATGGCGCACATTGCCGGTCTGGTCGCCGCCGGGGTGCATCCCAGCCCGTTTCCGCATGCAGATTTCGTCACCTCCACCACCCATAAGTCCCTGCGCGGCCCGCGCGGCGGCATCATCCTCTGCAAGGAGGAGTTCGCGAAAAAAATCGACTCCCAGGTGTTCCCCGGCATCCAGGGCGGCCCGCTCATGCACGTCATCGCGGCGAAGGCCATCTGCTTTGGTGAGGCGCTGAAACCGGAGTTCAAGGCCTACTCCGCGCAGGTCGTGAAAAACGCGCAGGCCATCGCCGCCCGCCTCACGCACCACGGTTTCCGCATCTGCTCCGGCGGCACGGACAACCACGTGATGCTCGTCGATCTCCGCCCGAAAGGCCTCAACGGCTCGGAAGCCTCCGTCGCCCTCGACGAGGCGGGCATCACGGTCAACAAGAACGGCATCCCCTTCGACACCGGCAGCCCCATGAAGCCCTCCGGCATCCGCATCGGCACCCCCGCCGTCACTACCCGCGGGATGGTGGAAAAGGACGTCGAACAGGTCGCCGACTTCATCGCCGAAGCCCTCGCCGCCCACACCGATACCGCCAAGCTCCACGCCATCCGCGACAAGGTCTTCGCCTTCAACCGGGCGTTTCCGCTACCTTGGTGAGCGGGTTTTGTGTTCCTCGAAATGGAGGCACGGGCTCGCTGCTCTACGGAAAACCGAATCACGCTCACTCCGATCACTCATCGAGCGGGAGCCTGAGATAGAGCATCGAGCTTTTTCCCTCGTAGAGAACGCCGATGTGATCCGGTTTCACCATGAAAAGGGTGGCGCAACGGGAAAGACGGCGGTGCAGAGCACGGAACATTTGGCGATCTATAAAAATGCAACACAGGGAGACCAAGAGCCGTCGGAATGGACGAAACGTGCGGTCGGGTTAAATTTTCCACGGTTCACGCATCGGCGCGTGGTTCAGCTCATTCGCCGTCGGGTCATCGAACCGCAGGGTCTTGGAGTCGAATTTCAGGTTCTTGTTCAGGCGGTGGGCGGTGACTCCCATGTTCACCAGCGTGCATGACCAGAAGCCGTTCTTTTCGTTCAGCGCGAAGGGCTTGCGGGTGCGAATCGACTCGTGGAAATCGGTGATCTGCGGCTCGGGATCGGGCAGCTCGGCGAGCTTCTTCTCGATGTCGGGAATGTCCGATTTGAAGCTTTTGAAAATCTTGCCTTTCGGGCCTTCGATGTAGGCGGCGTTCTTGTCCTTGTTTTCGCCGTCGAGGATGATCTTGCAGCCATCCGCGTAGGTGAACTCCATCCGCCGCCAGGTGCCGACGGCATCGTCGTCCTGCGGATCGGCGTCGATCTCCACGGAGATGGGCGCCTCGCCGTCCTTGCCGAGGATGTATTGGACTGGATCTAGGTAGTGCTGCCCCATGTCGCCAAGCCCGCCGCCATCATAGTCCCAGTAGCCGCGGAAAGTGCCGTGGGTGCGGTGGGCGTTGTATGGTTTCTTCGGCGCGGGGCCGAGCCACATGTCGTAGTTGAGCTGCGGCGGGACGGGTTGCTCCGCGAGGTCTGTCTTGCCGACCCAATAAAATTTCCAATCGAACCCGGTGACGCCGGAGACGGTCACCTTGAGCGGCCAGCCAAGCAGGTCGTGCATCGCCGCCTTTTTCAACTGCTTCACCGGCACGCCCATCCCGTAGAAGTTGTCCTTGAAACGGAACCAGGTGTTCAGGCGGAACACGCGCTTCTGCGCCTCGACCGCCTTCACCATCGCCACGCCCTCGCCGATGGTCCGGCTCATTGGCTTTTCGCACCAGATGTCCTTGCCGGCTTTCGCGGCCTCGATGGCCATCAGCGCGTGCCAATGCGGCGGGGTGGCCACGTGGATGACATCGATGTCCTCCCGCGCGATCATTTCGCGGAAATCCTCGTAGCCGGTGATGCCCTTGGCTTCGCCGCCGGTTTGCTTCATGCGCGCGGTGAGATGGTTCTTATCCACATCGCACAGCGCGAGCAGCTTGCCAGGCATGCCGAGGTGGGATGCGGAAATGCCGCCACAGCCGATGATGCCGCGCGTGATTTGTTCCGACGGTGGAGTCTGCCCACCCAGCCCCAGCACACGGCTCGGAACAATCTGGACGGTGGCAAACGCGGCAAGCGACTTCAGGGACTGGCGACGGGTGATCATGGTTTTGGCGGTAAATCTGATTGGCACGGGGTGGGATTGATACCGGAACTTTCCGCCCCGTTTGTCAAAAGATAATCCGGACAACATACTCCTCGGCGGGGCGAATGCCTGACACCCGCCTCCTGATCTTTCCTCTTTCCCGCGCGGGTCGGCGGCGGGTAGTCTGCAGGCGTGTTCCAGATCGTTTTCAATGAAATCAGCGCCGCGGAGATCTCCGCCTTGGGGACTTTGGAGCAGCTCGAGCTGCTGGAGGAGTTCCGCGTCACGGAGAAAGATCTCGCCGATACGGGCGGCGAGAGGTTCGGGAAAATGGAAAGGGACGGTCATGTGATGCACCGCTTCCGCGCAAAGGAATACCGTTTTTACTTCGAGGTGAAAGACGGCTCGGTCATCGTCCATCGCGTGCTCCACAAAGGCACCCTCTCCGATTTCCTGTTCCGCGCGAAAATGCCGCTTGGCGAGGATGAGGCGCTTTCGAGCTCCAAGCATTTCTGGAAACTCATCGACGAAGGACGGAATGCGAAGCGGAACCCGCCATGAACCTGCTCGCCTCCGTCCGTTTGTCCGACGCCGATCCCGCGTATCCCGTTTTCGAGATCAATCATCCGACATGCTCGGCGCGGGTGGCCTTGCACGGGGCGCAGGTGATGTCATGGCGGCCTGTGGATGAGGAGGAGGTTCTGTATCTCAGCACGGACGGGGTTTTCCGGGAGGGAAAGGCGATACGCGGGGGCATTCCGGTCTGTTGGCCGTGGTTCAACGCGCATCCGGCGAATGCCTCGCAGCCTTCCCACGGCTTGGTCAGGGGGCGCTTCTGGGAGTTACTGGATGCGTCCGAAGATGGCTCTGGAGTGACCATGAGGTTCGGAACCGGCATCGGGATATGGTTTTCGACAGGGAGGTGGACCGCATCTACGAGAGTTCCAGTAGCATACTCCTGGTGGAGGAATGAGGCACGGCGCCCTCAGGCCTTCGGCTCCGTGACGAACGCGGGTGGGTGGATGATGATGCGCGCCTCCGGCTTGTCGAAAAGGTAGGCGTATGCCCAGCCGAGGAGGACGGAGAGCTTGTTGCGTAATCCGACGAGGAAAAGGATGTGGATGAGCAGCCATGCGATCCAAGCGAAGAAGCTGATAGAGCAGCGGCTGTAAAAGGTGGTGGTTTGTGCGGTCGAGCAGTGTGAATTTTTCCACAAAGTCATCGTGCGGGCTAGCCAAGGCCCACATGCGGGCTTGCGGAAGGGGTGGCGGGGTGTTTCCCTGCGTTCGGATGCACATACGATTCACCGAACAGGAGTTGGCGACGCTGGTGGAGATGTTGAGCCTGGCCGCAAATGTCGCTTCCTGGAACCAGAAGGAGAGCGCGGACGCGAAACTCTCCGAATACGAGGCCTTCGAGAGCAAGATGCTGGAGAAAGCCGCGCACAGCGGGCTGAGCGCAATGATCGAATTCGAACAGGAGACGCAGCGTTTCCGCGTGAAAAAGACGGTGGAGGAGAGCCTTTTCTACCACGAGTGCTACGAGGAATTCCGTAACGAGAGTTTCTGGGACGAGCTGACCGTGCGTCTGGCCGACCGGGATCTGGCGAAATCCGTCGGCATCAAGGTCTGGGAGGCGATGAGCGAGGAGGACAGGCGGGCGAAAACCGTTTCCTCGGAGAAACGCTATTGGGAGGAATTTTCCAAGAACGGCATCGAGCGCGTACTGGTGATGACCCCTCCGGACGAGGGATGATTTTCCAGGGCGTGGAATCTTCCGTTTGACAAAACCGAGGGTTTACGGATAAGGATTCCGCCCCGCCGGGCGCAACGGCACGCAGGGAAACGGCAGTGTAGCTCAGTGGTAGAGCAGAGGACTCATAAGCCTTTGGTCGGCGGTTCAAATCCGCCCACTGCCACCACTTTGTTTCAGGTGCTCAGATTTTGTCCGCCGAGTATTCCCAGCCATCGCGGTATTGGGCATTGTAAAATTTCCGGAAGAATGACGAAAGCCTTTGACCACCGGCATCGCTGATTGTGGAGTCCTGCGAGACGGCTCCAAGTCCCGGAATGGAACTGGCTTAGAAGATCGCGGGGTTTGTCGGATAGACGAGGCGGGACGCCTCTTGAAGAGTCTGCCGCGGGACGCGGCAGCCACCTAGAAATGGATCGCGTGGCCTTCCGCCGCGAGGGTGGCCTCGTGGATCACCTCCGACATGGTCGGGTGGGCGTGGATGGTGGCGTGGATCTCGTCGATGGTGAGTTCCTGGTCGAGGGCGAGTCCCATCTCGGCGATGTGTCCGTGACGTCCGCCGAGTGCTGGTGACTGCAGGGCGCGGTCGGCGCGATGGCGGATTGGCGGGATCTGGCGGGCCGTCTCGCCACACAGGGCATCGCCACCCGCGCGGTGGATCTCTGGCGTTTCCTCGAATGCGAAAGCGTGCCCATGCCCGAGTTCGGCAAGCGCCTGAACGCGGATGCGGAGGGCGAGGTCGCGCGCGGGAGGAAAAGGATCCTCGTCGGCTACTCGATGGGCGGGCGTCTCGCGCTGCATGCCCTGCTCGAAGGCGGGCCGTGGGAGGCGGCGGTGATCATTTCCGCAAACCCAGGTCTCCGTGACGCGGCGGAGGCCTCGGCGCGGCGCGGCGCGGACACGGTTTGGGCAACGCAGGCGCTGACCATGGCGTGGCCGGATTTCCTCACGAAATGGAACGCCCAAACCATCCTCGGCGGCGCGATCCACGATGACCGCGAAGACCGCAAGCTCATGCAGAGGCGGCGGGAAATCGCGCGCAGCTTCGTCGATTGGTCGCTGGGAAACCAGGAGCCGCTCTGGGAAAAACTCTCCGCGATCCAAATCCCCACGCTGCGGATCGCGGGGGAAAACGAGGTGTGGCTGGCGGAGCAGATCGCGGGATTTGTTTCCTAAGCTGCCGTAGGTCTTGGACTGCTACAGCCTGCTGTAGCTTTCCGTGAGACAGCCTGCTGTCAACGGCGGAGGATTGGGGGATTGGTTCGCGCTCTCGCCCTGGCGGGAGCCTATGCCGAGTTTCAGGATGCCCATGGAGGAGCCGGCCTCAGCGAGACGGATCTCTCGGTGATCTATCTCGCCATACGGGAGGACGCGATGGTCTTTTCCGGCGACCGATTGCTCCGGATCACGGCTCAGGCCAGGCATTTGGAAATCCACGGCACGCTTTGGATCATGGACAAACTGGAGAGGGCAGGACTGCTACGTCCAAGGGTGACAGCTGATCGTTTGGAGGCATTGATCCGTCGCACGGGCAGTGAGCGGAAGTTTTTCCCGAAGGCGGATTGTGAGTCGCTGATCAGTCGGTGGAGCCGCAGGTGATAATTCACCAATTTCCTCAGGTAAGAAGCCCCACTTGGAGAGGCCCTTGCCTTCTATTATGCCCCCATCCTGCCCAGCTTTTTCCCGCAGTCACTGGATTTCTGTCATTTTTCCGGGAATCTTGCAACAGTCATCATCCCCCTCGAAAACGGCTTTCCCCCCATCCCCGCGCGCCATCACATGATAAACCGCTCCGGGGTATTGGTGGCGCAACGCTCTCGGCATACTGCGATTCCACTCCTCAACCTGTTTTCCGACAAGAAAAATGTTGCGATGAAGCACCTGACC
>JAGYIT010000011.1 GCA_018402445.1 Akkermansiaceae bacterium
GGCTTCATCGCAACATTTATTGGAATTATGTTGCGATGAAGCACCTGACTCGAATGGCAGTCCCATAGGAACGTGTTCTAGATCTGTCCGTCCTTGGGCATGATCGAGAACCACTTGTCAGCCTCACTCTCGGTGGTCAGTTCCCGGTAGTGTTTGAAGATGATCGACGGCGAGTTGCTGTCCTCCAGCGCGACTTGATCGGCACTCTGGACGATGGCGTTCCGCGTCGGTTAGACTTCATGGCGCGCAAGATTCAGGCGGCCTCACAATTCAAGCCACTTCCGCACAAGGTATCGAGTGCAGTCCGGTCGGTTGCGGTGATTTTACCGACCACCTTCCGCACCAGGCGCACCTCCACAGTGCAGATTTGCCCCTTGATACCGCTCGGAACATTAAGAGCTGCCTCCGCCCACTGGCCGATGATCAAATCAGCGTTTTGCAATTGCGAAGTCACCGGCACCACGAGCAAATCGCCCGGCCAGCTGCCGTGACCCACCACAACCGCGGGCCTCACCTTGGAACTGCTCAAATCCGTAAACGGGATCGGCAGCAGAACCAGATCATCGCGTGAGCAGAACATTGTAAACCTCATCAGCCTCGTTGTCCCAGACACCCATCAGCGACCGTCTGCCCTGATTGAGCCACTCTCGGCGCTCGGCGTCGCCCTCCTGTCCACTCTCCAGGGAGATTTGCACCACCGAGTTTTCGGCCAACTCCAATGGCTCAAGCGGCCGGAATTTTCCACCCTCGTAAATGGCACTGATCGCAACCGTCACACGCATATCGTACCCAACATTTCCCTTCGATCAAACCCTTTCTCGAGCACCATATGGACAACCGCCTCCGAGTCGCCATGAAAGCGCTCAAATACCTCACCTACGTCGGGAAACTCGCCGGATTCGTCTCCGCCCTCAACGACATCCCCTTCGTCGATCCAGCGGTCGGGGTGATCATCTTCGCCGCCGCCTCCCTCCTCAAGGACACGGTGAACCGCATCGGTGACCTGCTGGAGGACGGGTTGCCGAACTCCAGCTTCAAGGGATGAGCGGTACGGTGCCATTCCGGGAGTTTGCACGGGAGGCATGAAAGAGCCGGTGGGTTGGACCGGAGGGCGGGGAAAAGGGGTTTGACGAACGGCCTGCAGCCAGATTGACCGTGGACGGCAGAAAGAAAGCTCCAGCCCTACCTGCGGATGATGTGGGGCCGACTTTCGTGGATCTTCTTGCTTCTGACTTGGTTGTCGCTGTCCGAATCACCATTCCGGTACGCGACAACGATGTAACGACCATCGTACATGTCCCAGAGATCATATCGACCGAAGGCACTGCTCTTCTGGCCGGTAACCTTGCCCACGCCCGTTTCGTCGGGAGATCCGAGTAACTCTCTCACCTTGAACAGCTTCATGGAAGTGCTGATCTTGTTGAAACTCTCATCGGAGACCTCTCCGCATCCCGCCACGGCCAGTAGCATGGTGAGCGCGAGGAGGCTCTTGATCAGTCGTCCGGCGAGCCCGGTGGTGGATGTAGTGGTGGGATTCAACATGGAGGAACTACAAAATGCTAATGAATGAATGCTAGGAATTTGCTTTTGGGGTTGAGGCCGTTAAGGGAGCCGGTGGCCAGACCGGAGGGCGGGGAAATGGGGTTGGGAATTCTCTGCGGTTTCAGTTTGTTGTGATCTTATCTATCCAAACCGCTCTGCCAAGATTTTTCCGTAACGGTTTATTTTCTGCTGAGGACTTCGTCCCCCCCCGTATTTAGCGTTTGGAACCGCGTAGGAGCACGTTCCAGCCGCGCAAGGGAAGGCAATATCCCATCCCCTCTCATGACCGTTCCGAGTCGGTTAGGCTTGTTGGCGCGCGGATAGGACGGGATCAACGGCATTCCACTCCATTGAGGATCACGCGCCGCTTCTTGCGGTCATATCGGAAAGTTTTTTCCCACTGGCCTTCTTTGGGCACCATCTTCAGAAAGCCCGGCTTCATGAATTCGGCTTCATGAATTGTGCCCTCACGGGCAAATCAACTTCACCTTCGGGAAATACGTCCGATACCGCGCGGCATCGCGTGTCAACAACACCAGCCCTTCCGCCTCTGCATGGGCACCGATGAAAAAGTCGGGCAGTGGAGCTGTCCGTTGGCCGCCGGATTTGCGGTAGGCCTGAAACGCACGGGCCGCAGGAAATCCTGCCGAAAACGGTAAGGTCAGGCGGCGGAAATCCGAGGGAGGTACCAGATTCAAATCCAGTTCCCGCGCGTTCCGGTAGAGGGGGGCGAGTTCAGCGTAGATGACCGGATTGATGGCGGCCTCCCGCGTGTTGATCAAGGAAGCAAGCTGCCCGCTCGACCATTCAAACCAAACCGCGTCCTGGGTCGCGATATCGAGCAGCACGTTGGTATCGACTAGAACCATGGGCTCAATCCTCCCCTCGGGTCATTGCCATGATTTCATCCGTGGTCATGCCTTTTTGGGCCGAACCCGCCGCCTTGGCCAGCCAATGATCGAAGGCGCTCGCCTTCTTCCGGCTCCGCTTGCGCGGCTTCATCTGCAGAGTCCCTTCTGTGGCGACAAACTCAACCTCGGTTCCCGGTCGCAACCCGAAGCGTTCGCGCATGGCGATAGGGATGGTGATTTGGCCTTTAACCGTCACTTTCATGTGGTAAGTATTACTTCCAAGGGTATTACTTGTCAAGTTGTTTGGTTTTACTTTATGCGGTAGCCATCCCTGAAACTTGATAGGGGCGAGCCGCCTAGCTAGGCCTTGCCGATGGAGAAACCCACCGCCTTTTCTAGGAAATGCCTTGGGGGGAGTTCGGTGCCGTTTTGGCGGAGGGCGCTGTTGGCGGTTTGTGGGTGTTTCTGGCTATCGGCACGACAGGTGTAGACTCTTGGGAATCCTTCCGCGCACTGGGAAAAGGAGGCATGGCGGAGGGTGGCGGCGATGAGGCCTGATTGCGATTGATACTACCACCAACCGGATTGGTGTCATCGTCATTCCGGCGGTTTTCTTTTGCCGCAAGCGTAGCTCTCAAAGCCGCTCTGATAACTTTTTTTCGTGACGATTTTTTGCAGATGATGGCCATCTCCCCCACCCCCAGATTTTGCGTTTAGAACCGCGTAGGAGCACGTGCCAACCACACAAGGGATACCGGTATCCCCCACCCTCTCACCTCCATTCCGCATCCGTTAGGCTTGTTGGCGCGCGGATAGGACGAGCGATCATCGACATTCCACTCCGTTGAGGATCACCCGCCGCTTCTTGCGGTCATACCGGAAGGTGTTTTCCCACTGGCCTTCCTTGGGCAGGATGCTGAACCACTTCTCGGCGACCTCAGGTGTGGTGAGCTCGCGGTAGTGCTTGAAGATGATGGATGCCGAGTTTCCTGCCTCCAGCGTGACTTGATCGGCACTCTAGACGATGGCGATGCGGTAGGAGATGAATAAATCCCGAAACTCGCCGGATTCGTCTCCGCCCTCAACGTCATTCCCTTTGCGATCCAGCGGTCGGGGTGCTCGTGTTCGCCGCCGCATCTCTAATCAAGGACACGGTGAACCGCATCGGTGACCTGGTGGACGACGGTTTGCCGAACTCCAGCTTCAAGGGATGAGTGGCATCACCATATTTCGTACGTCACAAATCTGGTGTGAAGGAAGCGATTTTCCTACCTCGAATTGAGCGTTTGGAACCCGTAGGAGCACGTGCCGCTCGCGCAAGGGATGGCAATATCTCCTCCCCTCACGAGCATCCGTATTTGAGGCATTGATAGCTTTTACAGAAATAGATTTGTGCAGTCTTATGATCGACTTGCGGTCCGCTGCAGATCACCCGTATGAGGCAAGAATTTGGGGAAATTTTTCTTTCCGTTAATCCGTTAGAATCTCAGCGGGCTGGCTGATGGACATTCGATAGGAGAATCCGGTCTCCCCTGCAAGCTCCGAATGATCTCCCACGCTGGGAAGGGCCGGTGGAGCCGACGAGGAGCGGAGCGACGAGGCGGCGGAACCGGCCCTTCCCAGCGCGGCGGCCAGATCCCCCAACTCCTTATGCCCCCGGACTCGCCGGAAGCCCTCCTGCGCCCGCAGCAACGCCACTCCCATCCACCGCGTCAACTGGTCGGTCTTCGGGTTCCAGCGGCACACCTTGCCGAGCGTCCCGCGCGAGTTGCGCATCACGTTCTCGATGTGGTTGGTGCTCAAAAAAGTCACGTTGAGCGTCGCCGGGACATTAAGGCGATGGAACGCCAGGATGCCGTCCCTGCGGTTTTCCAACCCCTCCGCCGCCGCCAGGTTTTTGCCCCTGACGTATTCCAGCAACTCCCCGAAAGCCTCTTCCCCCGCCTCCTCTCCCTGGACGCCACGCAACCGGTTCATGCGCTCCACCACCTCCTTCTGGTGCTTCCAGGAAAGTTTCCCGCACAGCCCGCGCTCGACATGCACCAGGCATTCCTGCTGCACCGCATCCGGCCAATAATGCCTCACCGCCTTGGCGATCGCCTCGCTGCCATCGCGGACAAGCAGCAGCCTCCGCGCCGTCCCCGCCTCCAATCCCCGCGCCTTGAGCCGCGCGAACAAGCCCTTGACCACTTCCGCGCTCTCGCTGCTGCCCTCCTCGAAATCCAGCAGATGCTTGTGCCCTTCGGAGTCGATGGCCAAAGCCACCACCACGCAACTCTCCTTACCCGGGAAAATCCCGTCCACCATCATCGCCACCACATCGATCCCCGAAAGATCACGCCCCCGGAACTCGTCAAGAAGCTCCTTGCTGCGGGCTTTCCAGCCCTCGCAGACCGTGCTCGCGCTCACGCCGAGCATCCTGCCTACGCCGTTGCCCGAAGCCCCGTGGCGGATGGACTCAAGCACCTCGTCGAACATCCCCTTGCGGCGTTTGACCTCGCCGTAGGACTTCAGCCGCACCTCCCGCTCAAGGCCGCTCGGAAGCGTTTCACGCACCCTGCGTTTCGAGATGAGTTCCTTGCCCGCGGTGGTCTGGATGGTGACCATCTCGCTCCCCGCACGCCGGTGGAGACTCTCCGAAGGCCGGTAGGTTTCGCCGCATAGCATGGTGACTTCCTGCTCGAACATCGCCAGGAGTCCGTCGCGCACGATGCCGCGCAGCCGCTCTTGGAAAATCCCGTTAAAATCCTCAATCCCGGCTTGCTCCGGGGACTGTGTCGCTGTTTGTTTGGTCATGGTGTTGGTTGGTTTGTGTTTAATTCCAAACAGGCGATGTCGGAACATCGCCCGATCAACCAGCACCAATAAATTTTAACATTTTAACGGGAAAAAATCCGCTTCCGATTTTTTTCGATTATTTTCACTTTTCTTCACACGAGAGATTTTTTGACAGGATAAAGTTGGGGTGAAAACTCAACCAAAACGAAAAAGGCCGAAGTCACCGATGATTCAATTTGCCGAGGAATGCGCCCCCTTGGTGCTCATTTCCAAAGCCTCTTTGGAGACCGGCCTGACCGAGCGGCAGATCCGCGATACCGGGATCGATCTCCGTAGAATTGGTACCGCCGATTATATCCGCCCGACAGAGCTCAACGCCTGGATTCTCAAAGGTCCGCAGGAAGAAAGCCAGTCATGAACGGGTGTGATTTTCTCCGGACGCGCCGGAGTGAAAGAACTGGCTGCTAACTCCCTTGAATTCATCGGGGCAAGGTGCGCGCTAAAATCACCCGATCTGCCAGATACCCAATGCCCTACGATCCAAAGAAAATCATTTTTCCCATTCATTTAGAGGAATTTGTAAATCACGGACTTTACCATGAACCCTCCTGTTCCAGACATCCCACTGCAATCGCAGCCATTTTCCTGCCGAACTCCAATCGAGTTCGTCGAGGCTGCTCAGCCGAGAATCGAAATCACCTCAGGGCATCGATCCTGAGATTGGTCTATGAACCGAAACATTTGATAGCGCACGCCGCTATCCGAGCGATGCCCAAAGGAGCGAAGATCTTCTCGATCATCCCTCCCCCAACCGGCCAGCCAGCCCGTCGAAGAAGTCACGCGACCACAACTGTAGTTCCCGCGGATCGGGCAGGAACACCCGGACTTCATCGGCCGCCTGCTTGAAGTCGATTGCGGCGAACCGATCACGGAGCAAGTCCACCAACACATTCCGGGTGATCGTGCCGCCATTCCAGTGGCCCGACTGCCGCATCCTTGCCTCCAGATGACCCAGGTTCGGTTGGATGCCGCGCCCCACATACCAGACGAAGTCGTAGAAATCCCGCCCCTTGACCCGGCTCTTCCATCCCCGGCAGAGCACCGCGTGCAGCTTGCCCGCAAACAGGCTGGGCAGGTCGTAGAGCCGGACCTGATAGGGAGTTGGCAGGAGCTGCGTTCGCACCTCGGTCGTTGCGTTCGGCGGCGGTTCGGTATCCATCTCCAGCTTGATCTGGAGTTTCTGGCTCTGCGGCAGCCTGCTGGCGAGATCCGCCGGTGCGCCGATGTGGAGGAGATTGAGCTGTGTGCTGCCCTTGAGGAAAGCCGACTCGATACCGGACTCTCCGCCCGCCGATTTCGGCTCCGTCTCGAAGGAGAAGCCCCAGGATTCCAGTTCGGCGGCCACTCCCGGCAGAAAGCGTTCCAGCCGGGTGACATTACCGGGTTCCACCAGTGTGAAATCGAGATCCTCCGAAAACCGCCGCAGTCCGTGGAAGATCCGCAGGGCCGTGCCGCCATAGAAGGCCGCATGCTCGAAGAAGCCTCCGCGCCACAATCCAAGCAGCGCGATTTCCTGCACGATCTCACGGGCAGCGTTCTGATAGTCGGCGGGCGTCTCCGGCCGGTAGGCCTCCAACATGTCCTTGAGGGCGGGGTTCATCATCGGGTCAGTTGGTTCTTTTCGGCAAAACGCAGCAACCAGCGGACGGACGGACGCCCGTAGCGTTCCGCGCAGGCCGCAAGCTCATCCCGGTCGAGGCCGCCGCCGGTTTCGACGCGCATGCCCTCCATCCAGCGGGCGACATCCGCCATGGAGCGGAAGCCGGCCTCGCGGGCGATCCTATCTGCCAGTGCCTTGGTCGGGCTGGCGATCAGGAACGGCAAGTCCGATTCGGTGACGCGTTGTATCCCCACCGGATAGACGGCCTTCGGTATCGTCAGGTAGCGGAAGCGGCCGAAGTCGTTCTCGAACCCGGCGGGGCGCTTCGTCGTGGCGGAAAGGATTTCGGTGACTCCCTCGGGGATCATGCCGTGCCACGCCAAGGCGGTTTCAAAACTCACGTAGGACGGCCCGTAGATCGGCCCCGCGAGGCAGCGGGGATCGAGATCCCGGCGGCTGGCGTAGAGTCCCCGCCGCAGCGAAACCAGGTCTCCCGTCCCAAGCATCCGGGCAGTCTTACCCTTCCAATCCATTAGTCCGGCGAGGACATCGCGCATCCGGACAGTGTCCAGAATGACGTCGTTTGGAAGTTCAAGGTGCATGATTTCAACGGGAACATTGCAATTATTGCAACTTTCTCGTGGAAAACAACCAATTTCTCCCAGCAAGCTGACAACCCACCCATCACACCGACATCGCCCGCACACGTTTGATTTTTGAACCACCACCAAAACCACTCCCACCACCTCTCAACGAGCCAGCCTAAGCCCGTCACGCAAGCGCGCGCGCCGCTTGTTGCGCTGAAACTCCTCAAAGCTGAACGTCTTGATTTCCATCGGCAAAACCATATCCCCCGCCAGCCTCCGGTCAAGCGGGCGGAAAACACAACCCCCAACCATAAAAATGAACACCAGCACCATCAGCATCACGGCGCGCATTTCACCTTTTATCCGCCGATAGAATTGTCGATCATCCATGGCCGGGGATGTCGCAGATCCCAGAATTTTGGTTCCCGTCCATGCCCAGCCCCGACATGCCCCGCACTCCCGGCTATCGCTTCAAGGATGGCAGGCTGATGATTTTCCGAGAGGACGAGGTCATGTTGATCCGTGGCTGGGAGGAACCTTCCGCAGTCAGTAAGGGCGTTGACACATGGGAGCCATTCACCCCGGATTTCCGGCTGGTCGCGCCCTATCGGCGTGCGGCCAAGCCATCACCGAAGAAGGGGATCACGAAGCCTGCCGGTGCTTCGGCGGAACAGATGGATCTCGGATTATGGGTCGCGGAGGCCGGTGCTGCGTCCGAAGCCCTGAAGCCAGCCGCACCCAAGGCGCTCTCCCTGGCCGAGCAGCGCAAGAAAGCCTTCGATTCGTTCCGGTTTTCCCTGCCAAAGGAAATCGCCCGCGCGCTCGAACCGTTCCGCAGCCACCAATGGCCGCTGCTGGTGCTCTTGGCTCATGACAAGCGCGTGCTGGACCTGGCAGACGCGAACCCGGTGCTCGCCTATGCGGTGGCGGATTGGTATGCGGACTACCCGAGGAGTCGGCTCGACTTCGGTCGCATGCCGCAGCGGGCGCTCCTGAAATTGCTGAAGCTGCCGGACTCGGCTGCCATCGTGAAACTGCTAAAGAAGATCCCGCCGGAATCCGTGGACAGGCGCTTGTGGCCGGCCCTGCTGACCGCATTGCGCAAGCCTGACGGATCGTCTTCCAAACTGTTGGCTCATGTCCCGTCCATCAATCTCGGCGTGATGGAATTGATCCTGACGACGCACATCCGCGCGGCTCTCACGCCCGGCCTGCTGGAGGAAGTGGCGGCGGATCCCAAGGAGAAGTATCGGGGAACCGCCGTGAGGATGATCTGCGACACGGTGGCGATGCGGGAGGAACTCGACGACGCGCGTCCGCTTCCGGGGATGAAGTCGATCGCGCAGCTCCGGCGATACCATGCGGAAACGTCGGCGGATTACCAAAAGCTCGATGGGCTGAAGAAGGAGCACGGTGTATTGCCCCCTCCCCCACTACCTGGCATGAAGGGAAAAATCGTTCCGCTCCGCACCCAGTCGGAACTGGTTGGGGAAGGACGGGAGCAGAAAAACTGCGTAGCCACCTATGCGGCCGGAGTGGCGGCGGGAAAATGCTTCATCTACCGGGTGCTGTATCCGAGTCGCGCTACCCTCTGCATCCGGCGGAAGTCCGACGGAAACTGGGGAATTTCCGAACTGGAAGCGTCCTGCAACCGGAAGGCGGACTCCGCAACCCACGAGTTCGTCAACCATTGGCTGGAGCCATACCGGATCGGGATTTGAATTGCGCTAGTCCGGTCAGTGGGGCGCGTCGTCCGGCGTTCGGTCGTGCGGCCCTACCCCGGAAGCAGCTCGGGTCACCGGCGGCCGCAGACTCGCCGCTACAATTTTTAATTGCGGCTTATGCCGACTGGAAGTTTCAAAGGCGCCGAGCGTAGAATCAGAGATGACCCTGAAGATACCAGCACTCCTGATCGGCAGCGCAGCCGCACTGCTCGCCGCCGAGCCCGCCCCTTTGCCGGAGGGCGCGGTGGTGGAGGAATGGCCGCACTTCCTCGGCCCGCATTTCAACGCGACGACCCGTGATGGGCCGCTGCTGGACAAGTGGCCGGCGGGCGGACCCCCGATCGTTTGGGAAGCGGAACGGGGCGACGGCTATTCGTGCCCGATCCTTGCCGGCGGCCGTCTGTTTCTCTTCCACCGTGTGAACGGCAAGGAGACCCTCGATTGCCGCGAGCCTGAAACCGGCAGGATCGTTTGGAGCTTCTCCTACGCGGTCGACTACCAGGACCGCTACGGCTTCAGCAGCGGTCCGCGGTCGAGCCCGGTGGTCGATGACGGCCGTGTTTACATCGCCGGCGTGACCGCCGTCTTGCACTGCCTGAGCGCCGAGAAGGGCGAGGTGATCTGGCAGCGCGACCTGACGAAGGAATACTCGGTGCCGCAAAACTTCTTCGGCTACGGGCCGACGCCGGTGGTGCATGACGACCGGCTGATCGTGAATGTCGGCGGCGAGAAGAAGAACGAAGCCGGGGTCTGCGTCGCCGCCTTCGACAAGAAGACAGGCAAGACGCTGTGGGAAGTCCGCGACACCTGGGGCGCCAGTTATGCCTCGCCGGTGGTGGCGACGATCCGCGGGAAGGCCTGCGCGCTGGTGCTGGCGGCGGGCGAGAGCAAGCCGGCTCACGGCGGGCTGCTGACGATCAATGCTGTGACGGGTCAAGTTTACGACCGCTTCCCCTGGCGCGCCCGCAAATACGAATCGGTTCTCGCCTCGTCCCCGCTGGCGATCGACGACAAGCGCGTCTTCATCTCCGAGTGCTACGAACTCGGTGGAGTGCTGTTGGAGTTCGATGAAGCGCGGAAATCGAAGCCGCTGTGGAAGCAGCGTGAGTTCGGGATGCACTTCATGATGCCGCTCGTGAAGGACGGGCATCTCTTCGGCTTCGCCGGCCGCAACCCGCCGGACACCGAGTTCAAATGCGTGAACCTCGCGAACGGCGAGTTGGTATGGACGAAGGACTTCCGCTGGCAGGTCGACGGCCAGGTCGAGGGGTTGTTCCGCGGCAGCCTCCTGCAAGCCGGGAAGCGCGTCTTTGCCTTGGGAGAAGATGGCATTCTCGCCGAGATCGAAATCACCCCCGAGGGCACGAACGAGATCCAGCGGTCGCGGCTGTTCACCGCGCGGGAGGCATGGACCTTGCCGAGCCTGCACCGCGGCTTGCTTTACGTGGTGCAGAACGGCACGGATCCCGGCACGGGCAGGAAGGCGCGGGTGATTTGCTATGACTTGCGGGCAAAAATGTAGCGGCGCGTCTATGACCGCCGCACTTTGTAACGAAGCCACCTCATGGATCCGCTCCACCATCGGGTCGGGATATGAGGCGGACCCGCCACTTCGTTCACAGTCACCGGCGGTCGCAGACCGCCGCTACATTCCAAGCGCCGGCCACCCGTGGAAATCCGTGGATGGGGTCGGTTCCCGCCATTTCACGTTTTTGGGATGGGGCTGATTGCATCGAGGGATCATCTCTCTTCCACCACGCTTCCCACGGGTAGGAAGGGAGAGGAGGCGCGTCACAGGTGTCGCAATAAAATGCTGCAGCGATCTGCAATTAGCCATGGCTCGGCAGGATCAGGCACACTTTGGGCACAACTACCGGATCCTAACAGAAAACCCGAAGCTTACTTAGCTCCGGGATCTCTTATTCCACAAGGGAAAGTGCTCGAAAGAGGACTCGAACCTCCACAGGTTTCCCTACTAGATCCTTAGTCTAGCGCGTCTACCAATTCCGCCATCCGAGCTTTTATTTCCGTTGGTGGGACGCAGGGAATAAGTTGAGCGACGGATCAATGCAAGCGAATCTTCGATTTTTTCGTAGGGGTGTTTTGTTCACGGCAATCAACGCTTAGGTCCAGGGGAAAATCCTATTGTCATGCCGCGCGCAAGCACGTATCGTTTGCACTTAAGCGAGTGATCAGTATGCCCTCGACGAAAAAATCCAATCCCTGCGCGACCGTTTTCCTCGCGCTCACCCTCACCCTTACCCTGATCGCGCCGTGGTCTGTGGTGTCGGCGCAGGCCGGAAAAACGCGGGCTGGGATATGATCAAGATTGGTGGACGCGATTACGTCTCGGTGGAGGGAATCAAGCGCTTCTACCAATTCACCAAGCTTACACGCTCCGGCGACTCGGTGATGCTGGAAAATGCGAAAGTGGCAATGAGGCTCAAAGTGGGAGGCAATGAATGCCTGATGAACAACGTGAAGTTCGTCTTCTCGCACGCGGTCGAAGCCTCGGGAAACGGGGTTTATGTGTCCCGCATGGATCTCGCGAAACTGATCGATCCTGTCCTGCGTCCCAATTTCATCGGAAATGCTGGGGATTTCCGCACTGTGATCCTCGACGCCGGTCATGGAGGCAAAGATCCCGGAGCCACGAATCCGATAGGCACCGAAGCCGCATACAACCTCCGGCTCGCCACTCGCCTCAAGGGACTCCTGGAGGCGAAGGGCTACAAGGTGAAGATGATCCGCGACAGTGACCGCTTCTACTCGCTGCAGGAGCGCGTGGACATCGCCAACGCGGTGAAGGAAAATGCGATTTTCGTGAGCCTTCATTTCAACTCCGGCGGACGCCACGCCCGCGGCATCGAGACCTTCACCCTCTCCCCTCCCGGTGTTTCCCACTACGGCGCGAACCTCAAGGCCAGCGACGCGGTTGCACGCGCGGGCAACGAGCATGACTCCGCAAACATCGCCCTCGCCACCGCACTCCACGGCTCGGTGCTCCGCAGGCTGGGCAACAACACCCTCGACCGCGGCATCAAGCGAGCCCGCTTCAGTGTGCTTTCCGGGGTCAAGCATCCCGCGGTGCTTTTCGAAGGCGGCTTCATGAGCCACCCCTATGAGGCGCGTCTGATCGCGAACGAGTCCTATCAGGCAGCCCTTGCCCAGGGCATGGTCGATGCCATTCTCCGCTACCGCTTTGCCGTTGGTCGCAAGCCAGCCGAGCAAAAGCGATAGCCACCAGCCACGGCCTGTTTTTACGGGGGAAAATCCCTCCGCCGCCACTACCTCAAAAACGCCTCGTGCAGCCCGCCATCGACCGTGATGATCTGGCCGGTGGTTTTGCTGAGGCGCTTGGTGACGAGGAGGAAGTAGGCTTCTGCTTGGTCGGCCGGGGTGATCGGAGATTTGGTGAGTGTGCGATCGGCGTAGAATTGCGCGAGTTTGTTCACCAATGATTCCGTGGCCTCATCCTCGGTGAAGGGGATATCGTATTTCGCGAGGGAGCCGATGACGCGATCGCGAGGGAACATAGCAGACCCGGAAACAACCGTGGCTGGCGCGACGCCGTTGACGCGGATGAGCGGGGCGAGCTCGACGGCGAGTTCGCGGACGAGGTGGTTCGCGGCGGCCTTCGAGGTGTCGTAAGCGAGGGAGCCTTTTTTCGCAACCGCGGCGTTGGCCGAGGTGGTGAGGACGAGGTTGCCCTGGAGGCCTTGCTCTTTCCATGTCTTGTATGCCTCGTCGGCCACGAAGTAGGAGCCGGAGACGTTGATCGCGAAAGTGAGGCTCCACTTGTCATCCGGGATGTGGCCGGTGGTGTCGGAGGGGACGAAGATTCCCGCCGTGATGCAGATGTGGTCGAAACCGCCGTAAGCGAGCGCGACCTGATCGAGCATCGCACGAATGCCGGTGCGGTCGGTGATATTGCCTTGCAGCGCGACGGCCGGGCCGCAGTTGGAAATGCCTGTGCCAGCGACTCCGATGCCGAGGCCGTATTTGTCGGTGATCTCTTTGGCGGTCGCTTGAGCGGCCTCAAGGTTCATATCGACGCAAACGATGTGCGCGCCTTCTTTGACGAGGCGGTGGGCGGTTTCCTTGCCGATGCCGGAGCCTGCGCCTATGACGATGACGACCTGGCGCTCGAGTTCTTTCTCAGCGGGCATGCGCTGGAGTTTCGCTTCTTCAAGCAGCCAGTATTCGATGTCGAATGCTTCCTGTTGCGGGAGGGAAATGTAGGTATCGATGGCTTCGGCGCCGCGCATCACCTCGACCGCGCAGTTGTAGAACTCAGCGGTGACGCGGGATTCGGATTTGTCCTTGCCCCATGCGATCATGCCGAGGCCGGGGATGAGGACCACGGTGGGATTCGGGTCGCGCATCGCGGGGGAGTTCGCATGTTTGCAGGACTCGTAGTATCTCGCGTAATCCTCGCGGTAGGCGACGAGACCGGCGGCGAGTTTTTCCTTGAGCGCGGCGAGGTCTTCGTTCTGCGGATCCCATGCCACGTAGAGCGGCTTGATTTTGGTGCGGAGGAAATGGTCGGGGCAGGAGGTGCCGAGTTCGGCGAGGCGCGGGGCGTCGGCGGCGTTGACGAAGCGGAGGATTTTCTCGTCGTCTTGAATCGTGCCGATAAAGCGTTTCTGCTGGGAAACCTGGCCGCGCAGCCATGGCAGGATTTTCGCGAAAGTGTCGCGGCGCTGCTCTTCAGGGAGCGTGGCGTATTTCTGGCCCCCGAAGGCTTTTTCATCGCCGCCCTTGGCTGCGTATTTTTCCTCGATGTATTGCGCCGCCTTGTCGATGAGGCGGAGGGTGAGTTCGTAGCACTTCTTGTCATCGTTGTCCCACGAGATGAAACCGTGCTGACCCATCATGATCGCCTGCGTGTTGGGATTTTGCTTTTCGATTTCCTGCATCGCGAGGCCGAGCTCGAAGCCGGGGCGCATCCATGGCACGTATCCCATTTCACCGCCGAAAATCTCCTTGGTCAGCGCCTCGCAGTTTTTCGAAGCGGCGATGGCGATGATCGCGTTCGGGTGCATGTGATCGACGTGTTTTCCGGATAGGAAACTGTGCAGCGGAGTGTCGATGGACGACGGGCGCGGGTTGAGGTTGAAGGTCGTGTGGAAATACATGCCGACCATCTCGTCTTCGGCGTGGGTTTTTAGACCGTTGCAGGGCTTCGCGGCGTAAACCGACTGGAGGCCGATGAGCTTGTCCTGATAGAGAGAGGAAAAATTCTCGCGCTTCGAGGTGCGCAGGTCGCCGCCGGATCCTTTCACCCACAGAACTTCGGTTTGCCCGCCGGTGAGGGGATCGGTCTCCATGATCTTGGAGGAAGTGTTGCCGCCGCCGGTGTTAGTGATACGTTGGTCGGCTCCGAGGATGTTGGAGCGATAGACGAGGCGTGCTACGGGATCGAGGGCAGCGGCGTGGGAATCGTCCCAAGAGTAAGTTACGTGCTTGAAATTGGACATTGATTAGTTTGTATTGAACTGCCGCAGTGTGGTGGTGTTAAAAGCCATCAAGAGCAAGATTAAAAAAAGAAAAAACCACATGCTAGCAATTGAAAGACACAGAAAAATCCTTGAATCCGCGAAACGAGATGGGGCAGTGCGGACACAACCGATGGCCGCGCTCCTCAACGTCACCGAGGAAACGGTGCGGAGGGATTTGGACAGCTTGGCGCGCCAAGGACTGCTACACCGCACCCATGGCGGCGCGACGGAAATTTCCATGGTCATCCGCGAGCTTTCCCGCAGCGAGCGGGAGTCCCGGCAAGCGCAGGAAAAGGAATCCATCGCCAGGATCGCTGTCCGCCACATTGGTGAAAACGAGACCGTGATGCTCGATGCAAGCTCCACCGCTCTGGAATGCGCGAGACACCTGCCTGACAAGCTGAGCCTACGCGTCGTCACCTACGCGATCGGCGTGGTGGAAAAGCTCGCCGTCCGCAACGACATAGAGGTCATCCTACTGGGCGGCATTCACGATCCGAAGGCCGGGCGCTTCCATGGTATGCTCACGGAAATGGGTGTCCGCGCCCTGCGCATCGACCGCTTTTTTTTCTCGGGAGCCGGCTTCGATCCCTCACTCGGCATCGGCGAACCGAACCCCGAAGAGGCCAGGCTCAAGGCCACAATCATTGCCCACGCCGGCTGGAAATGCGCGATGCTCGATCACACCAAACTCGGTCGGAAAACGGATCACTATTTCGTAAAACCGGATCAGATCGACCTCCTCGTGACCGACCCCGGTGGTGCCGATTTTTGCGGGAAAGGAAAGCTCAAGGCGATAGCCTGCGAGGTAGGATGAGAAGCGTAATTGGCTGGGCTAAGGTTTCTGAATGAATCGGAAACCCGTCTTATCTTCACAACCTTTTCACCGTAATCGTCACCCGCTGCTCCTTCCCATCACGGGTGTCGGTGGCAGTCAGGGTGTGGGTGCCGGGGGTAAGTTTTGCAGTGCCGCCTTCGATGGCGAGGGTTTTGCAAGACCAGACGGTGTGTTCGGGGAAATTGGTGAGGAGTTTCAGCACCGCGCCGGAGCCGGGGATTTCCGGATCGAGGAGGAGGGTGCTTTGGTCGCGGGGGCGGAGGATTTCCAAAGGGATCGCGTTGGCCCCGGTGGGTTCGAGGGCGAGTTCGTGGCGGCGTTGGTTCTGGTTGGACTTGAACCAATCCGCGTAGAGGGGCGGGAGCTTGGCGCGGCCGGACTCGTCGTAATCGGAAGGGGCGGCGCCTGGGATGCCGGTGCCGGGCGGGAGCCATTCGGTGACAGAGAATTTGGGATACGCGCCGGGTGCGAGGCGCTTGCCGGTGCGGGTGTCGGTTTCCACGATCTCCCCGCCTTCAGGCCGGGCGAACCAGGTGGGCGGCGTGTCGCGGTGGGCGCGGACGAGGCTGCGGTGGAAGATGGGGCCCGCGCCGGAGACGCCAGAGATATTTTTCATGGGCCGATTCTCGAAGTTTCCCGCCCAGATGCCGATGGTGAACTCGGGGGTGAAGCCGACGCACCAGTTGTCGCGGAAGTCGGAAGAGGTGCCGGTTTTCACGGCGCAGGGAAAAGGGAGATCGAGCGGGCCGCCGGTGGAGAAGCCTGGGGCGCGGGCGGCCTGATCGGCCAAGATGTCGGCGATGAGCCAGCAGTGAGTGGTGTCGATGAGTTTTTTCCCGGCGGGGATTTCCTGATCCATGAAGAGGCGGGTGGGAAGGGATACGCCGCGGCGGGCGATGGCGGCATAGGCGTTGGTGAGTTCCAGCAGACGGACGGGGGCGTTGCCGAGGGTGAGGCCGAGGCCGTATTCGGTGGCGCTTGCACCGAGGGTGGAGATGCCGAGGCTTTGGAGAAAATCACGGAGTTTTCCGGGACCGCCGAGGGCGTCGAGTTCGCGGAGGGCGGGGACGTTGAGCGAACAGGCGAGAGCGTGGCGGATGGTGACGGGGCCGCGGTATCGGCGGTCGTAGTTTTGCGGTAGCTGCAAGCCCTGCGCGGTGCGGAGCGGCGTGGGGATGTCCGCGATGATGGTGCAGGGCAGGTGGCCGAGGTGGCGGAAAGAGAGCAGGTAGGTGAAAGGCTTGAGCGCGGAGCCGGGCGAGCGCGGGGTCATCGCGCCGTGGAGCTGGCCGCCACGCGGATCATCCCAATCTGCGGAGGAGACCATGGCGAGAATGTCGCCGGTGGCGTTATCGATGACGACGACGGCGGCGTGGCGCAGGTTCGATTCCTTGAGCTTCGCGGTCTCCTCGCGGACGATGCGCTGGATGTCGGTCTGGAGGGAAAGGTCGAGGGTTGAGCGCGCGCCGCTTCCGGGGGAGCGGTTGAGCCACGGGGCGGCTTTCGTTTCACGCAGCGGGCGGAGGCGGAGCGGTTCCTCGCGGGCGAGCGCGATCTCGGTTTCGGAGTATTTCCCCGTCCGCTCCAGCCTCTCCAGCACGGCGCGGCGGCGGGTCTTCGCGCGTTCCGGGTGGCGGATGGGGTTGAGCCACGAGGGTGCCTGCGGCAAGCCCGCGAGAAGAGCCGCCTCGCCGAGCGAGAGATCGGCGAGCGGTTTCTGGAAATAGAAGCGCGCCGCCTCCGTGGGGCTGATGCGGAGATTGCCGTAATCGAGCCGCGCAAAATAAGCCTCCAGAATGCGGTCTTTCTCCCAGGTCATTTCCAGGCGACGGGCAGTCATCGCTTCTCGGAATTTCGAGGCAAGGTTGCGCGGGGCGGGCGGGGCGGAGATTTTTGCAAGCTGCTGGGTGATGGTCGAGGCACCCGAGACTACGCGGCGGTTCCGGAGGAAATCGGTGGCGGAGCGCGCAGTGGCGAGGGTGTCGATACCGTGGTGGGAAAAGAAGCGCTTGTCCTCGGCGGCAAGCGTGCAATCGACGAGGCGGGCGGGGATTTCCGAAAGCGACACCGGTGCGGAGCGGGTGAAATCCCCGGAGGTAAGATGGCGGAAGGGCGCACCGTGGCGGTCGAGCAGGACGGGCGAGGCGACCGGAGCGGAGGCTAGTCCGGGAGGAAGCGGAAAGGCGAAGGGCAGGACCAACCCCACAAACGCAGCTGCAAGCAAGGCGGCGGCAAGCGCGGTGACCGCGTGTTTCCAACGGCGCCGGGGTTTGGGTTGCTTGGTATCCACACCCAACTTTTAGCGCAAACGGGATAATGGAAACCACGAATTTAACAAATCCCAAGTATGGATGGGTGGGTTTGGGAATATACCGGATTTTTCCCTTGGAAGAACCGGCGGAATGGCATCGTAATATGCGCACAATGAAATTGATACTCTGCGCCTTCGCCACCACCCTGATGTTCGTCCAACCCATGATGGCCGATGAATCCCCTCTCGCCAAAGAGATGGACGTGATGAACGACGCCTACAAGGCGATGCGCCGCGAGACCGATCCGGCGAAAGGCGCGGAGCTGGCACGCACGGCGCAGGACGCGATGGTCAGGGGCATCATCGAGCTGCCCGAAATGGTAAAGGCCATGCCGGACGGCCCAGACAAGGCCAAGGCATCCGCCTCCTACCGCAAGATGATGGGCGGCCTCATCGCCACCCTCGCCAACATGGAACTCGCTTTCCTCAACAACGACATGGCCAAGGTCAAGGAGATCGTGCAGTCCATGCGCGACATCAAGAAGGAAGGTCACGACAAATTCATGGAGGACGAGTGATCCCCTGCTCGACGCCGTTTCTAAGCACAAGAAAGCCCGCCGGAGATCCTCCGTCGGGCTTTTTCTTGATGCAACAGCTCAATCGACAACAACCTTGGAGCCCACCGCCAGCTTCGAATAGACGACGGGCATCGTTTGCCTTGGCCCGCGGATGCAGGCGTGGGAGGCGGCATAACGCGACCTCGGGATGGGGCCGATGTGGTGGCCGATGCCGTCCCATGTGAGGCGCATCCAGTAATTCATGGGAGCGCCGACAAACTTGCCGCCTTCCGGAACTTCCTCCACGAAGGCGTTTGCGTCACCGTTCACGAGATTGCCCTCAGCGTCATACATGCGGCCGTATTTGTTGGAGCTTTTGTCCACGATCTTTTCTAGGATCTTGTATGTGCCCTCGGGTGTAGGGTGGCTGCGCTTGCCGGAGCTGATCGGGTAGTCGATCACAACCTCATCACCGTTCATCAGGAAACCGCGCTGGATGGAGCGGTCGATGCGGAGCCATGAGTTCGATGGGTTTGTCCGCGTGATGAGCTGGGTGTTCGTCCAGGTGCTGTGGGTTTTCGGATAGTTTTTCTCCGCCTTGAAATGGTCGTAACTGCCGGGTTCGTAAGGATTTTTATACTCCGGATCCGTCTTCGAGAGAGAGGAATCAGGGGCTTTGGTGTTTGCGCAGCTCGCGAGGAAAGCTACGGCGAGGCCGAGGGTCAGCAGGATGATTCTATTCAGGGACATGGTAGGTGGAGCGATCAACAGCGGCACCGATTATAACATACTGCGCACCATTGCAACCTTTCTAATCCGCGCCAGCTTGGACTAGATTTTTGCCCCACCCTACGAAAAATGGTTTCCCAAGAACTCAAGACCAAGCTCCGCGACGTGCCCCACAAGCCCGGCGTGTATCTGATGAAAGACCGCCTCGGCTCGATCATCTACGTGGGCAAAGCGCTGGATCTGAAACGGCGGCTTTCCTCCTATTTCACCCCCTCGCGGAAAACCCGGGCGAACCTGAAAAACCGCGCGCTGATGGATTCGATCCATGATTTCGAGATCTACGAGGTGCGCAACGAACAGGAATCACTGCTGCTGGAGGGCAAGCTGATCAAGGACTACCGCCCGCGCTACAACGTGGCATTCCGCGACGACAAGCGCTTCCTGCATGTCCGCTTGCGCATGGCGGATCCGTTCCCGAGGTTCGGTGCGGTGCGGACGAAAAAGGAGGACGGCGCGAGATACTTCGGCCCCTTTCCGCACTCCTCCGCGCTGCACGACACGCTGAACTGGCTGAACCGCCGCCTCGGCCTGCGCGTGTGCCGCCCGGTATCGCCCGGCGAGGCCGATTACCGCCACTGCAACGCCGACATCATCCGCAACTGCTCAGCACCCTGCATCGGGCGCGTTTCCCGCGAAGACTATCTCGCGAAAGTGGAGGAGGCCTGCGTGATCCTCGAAGGAAAAGGCAAGAAGGCGATCTTCGAGGAGCTGGATGAAGAAATGCGGGCGGCGGCGGAGGCTCTCGATTTCGAGAAAGCGGCGATCATGAGGGATATCCTGGAAAACCTCCGCAAGACCCTCTCCCCCACCCGCCAGTTTTCCCGTGGACGCGGCGTGCCGACCACGGTGAAGCCCACCGAGGATCTCGCGGATCTCGGCGAGGCGCTGGGACTCTGCGGCCCGCCGAGGGTGATGGAATGCTTCGATATCTCCAACGTTTCTTCAAACCACATCGTCGCCTCAATGGTGCGCTTCACCGATGGAGTGCCAGACAACCGCAATTACCGGAAATACCGCATCCGCACGGTGGAGGGGCAGGACGATTTCGCATCGATGGCCGAGGTCGTTTTCCGCCGCTACTCGCGCATCCTACGGGAAAACATGGGAGAGGAAACGGAGCACTCGCAGGAGTCGTTGATCGAGGCGCAGCGCCGGCTCGCGAAGGAGGGCAAGGCGAAGATCATCCTGCCGGATCTGGTCATCGTCGATGGCGGCAAGGGCCAGCTTTCCAGCGCGTTCAGGCAACTCCGCCAGCTCGGGTTGCAGGAGCTGCCGATCATCGGCCTCGCCAAGCAGCGCGAGGAGGTGTTTTTCCCCGGCGAGTCCGCCCCCCTGCTCATCCCCCACGACCGCGGTGCGCTCAAGCTCCTCCAACGCATCCGCGACGAGGCGCACCGCTTCGCCAACGGCTACAACGAGCTGCTCTACCGCCGCCGCATGAAAGAAAGTGCGCTCGACGGTTGCCCGGGCATGTCGCCGCGCAAGAAAGCCCTGCTCCTTAAAACCTTCGGCTCCATCGAGCGGATCCGGAAAGCGGAGACATCCGAGATCGCGGCGATCCCTGGTTTCTCGGAAAAGTTCGCTGCTTTCCTTTTGGATTTTCTGAGATCAAACTGAACGCATGCTAGGGAAAACTACACACCAAAATTCCTTTCCGGTGCGGCGGCATCAGTTCTTGGCGCCTGCCTGCTGGCCGGGGCGACGACCCTCGGATCTTCATGCGATGATCAAGGCATGGCAATCTGCGGATTTTTATGATCCGCAGCTCCATGCGCTTCGCGGGAGCTTCGTAACAACCTTATTTGGCGCATATGCACCGCCCGCTTTCCGGTTGATATTTCCACCCCGAACCCGGAGCCTCACCCCATGCGGATTACAGTCCTAGACGGCCACACCCTCAATCCCGGCGACAACCCATGGACGGAAATCGGGGCGCTCGGTGAACTCACTGTCCATGACCGGACACCCGCCGACCTGATCGTCGAACGCGCGAAGGACGCGGACATCATCCTCACCAACAAGGTGCCGCTCAGCGCGGAAGCCCTCGCACAGCTCCCTAACCTGAAATTTGTTTCCGTCCTCGCCACCGGCTACAATATCATCGACACCGCCGCCTGCGCCGCGCGCGGCATCCCCGTCTCCAACGTCCCGGTTTACAGCACCGACGCCGTCGCCGAATTTGTGTTCTCGTTGATTCTCGATTTCGCGAAGCGCCCGGCCTTCCACAGCGAACTCGCCATGTCGGGCGCTTGGGAAAGCTGCCCTGATTTCTGTTTCTGGGAAAATCCGCATTTCCGCGAACTCGCCGGGAAAACGATCGGCATCATCGGCTTCGGGCGCATCGGACAGCGCGTCGGCGCACTCGCCTCCGCGTTCAAGATGAACATCCTCGCCCACTCGCGCTCCCGCTCCGCCGAAACCGCCTTCCCCTTCGCATGGGCATCCATCGATGAGATCCTGGAAAGCTCCGACTTCATCTCCCTTCATTGCCCGCTCACCCCGGAGACGCACGGCCTAATCTCCGCCGCCTCGCTCGCGAAAATGAAACCCACCGCCTTCCTCGTGAACACCGCCCGCGGCCCGCTCATAGACGAGAAAGCCCTCGCCGACGCCCTCAACTCCGGCCTCATCGCCGGAGCCGCCTGCGATGTCGTTTCCGCCGAACCCATCCTCCCCACCAACCCCCTTCTCCGCGCGAAAAACCTAACCCTCACCCCGCACATCGCCTGGGCCGCCATCGAAGCCCGCCAGCGCCTCATGGCCATCACCGCCACAAACATCTCCGCCTTCCTCGCCGGGAAACCGATCCACACCGTTTGAACGCTCGCATCCATAAAATACATATTAAAAAAAATCACAAAATCCCAATTCAATCCCATATCGAAATTGATGTGATTTTCTTTTTGATAATTTCTTAACCCTACGTTACTGACCCGCGATTCGTAATGGAAGATAGACGTATGAAAAAACGCACAAGAAGCCTGAAATCCGCGATGTTGGCACTAGTCACACTCGCCATCGTCCCAAGCTGCGCCAGCACCAGCGACGCCGACTCGGCCGCTTTCTGCGAACTCCGCGAGGCCGGTTACCAGGTCAAATCCATCGAGCAGGGCAAGGCGTCCTGGTATTCGATCAAGACGAACTACGGCACCAAAACCGCCAGCGGCCAGCGCCTTCGCAACGACGCGCCCACCGCCGCCCACAAGACACTGCCCATGGGCACCAAGGTGCGCGTGACCAACCTCGCCAACGAGAAATCCGAGATCGTCACGATCAACGACCGCGGACCTTTCATCAAGGGACGCGTCATTGACGTGACCATCGGCACCGCCGAAAAGCTCGGCTTCGTGAAACGCGGGGTTGTCCCGGTCAAGGTTGAGGTGCTTTCCAAGATCGAAGACTCCCAGGAAAAGGAGTGAGTGAACGGCGCGGTTTGCCCTTGGCATGACCGATGCACTTAAAGACTCTCGGTGCGAAACATGACTTCCCGCGCCGCCGCCACGAGCCTTGCGCTCAAGCTGAATAAGACAGGCCACACGGCCTTCTTCGCGGGTGGCTGTGTGCGCGACAAACTCCTCGGACTTGAACCCAAAGACTACGACATCGCCACCTCCGCTGTCCCCTCAGAGGTTCTGGGGCTTTTCCCCGGCTCCAACGAGGTCGGAGCCCACTTCGGGGTAGTCATCGTGAAACACGAAGGCCACCACACTGAGATCGCCACCTTCCGCACCGACGGCTCCTACGGCGATGGACGCAGGCCGGATTCCGTCACTTTCTCAACCCCAGACGAGGACGCACACCGCCGCGATTTCACGATCAACGGGCTTTTCGAAGACCCGGAGACCGGCGGGATCATCGACCATGTGGGCGGTGTCCGCGATCTTGAGGCAAAGCTCATCCGTGCCATCGGCACTCCCGCCGACCGCTTCCGGGAAGACGCCCTGCGGTTGCTCCGTGCCGTCCGTTTCTCCACCACCCTCGGCTTCCCCATCGAGCCGGAAACCTTGGCCGCCATCAGCGATAACGCCCACCTCCTCGACAAGATTTCCCCCGAGCGCATCCGCGACGAGTTCTCTAAAATCATCACCTCGCCGAACCGCCGCCGCGGACTCGAGCTGCTGGTCGATACCGGCCTGATCTCCCATTTCCTGCCCGAAGTCCTGCCGCTGATCGGCTGCGACCAACCGCCCGAATGGCATCCCGAGGGCGACGTCTATATCCACACCCGCATCATGCTGGAAATGCTTGCGCCCGACGCGCCGCTGGAGCTGTGCCTCGCCACCCTGCTCCACGACATCGCCAAGCCGCCCACCCGCACCATCGATCCGGACGGGCGCATCCGCTTCAACGGCCACGACGCCCTCGGCGCGGAAATGGCCGAGGAAATCCTCACCCGCCTCCGCTACCCGAACGCCGTGATCCGCGACGCCGCCCACATGGTTTCCCGCCACATGCAGTTCATGAACGTGCAGCAGATGCGGAAGGCGAAACTCAAGCGCTTCATGTCGGAGCCAACCTTTCCCCAAGAAATGGAGCTTCACCGCGTCGATTGCGCGTCCTCGAACGGCTTCACCGACAACTACGATTTCCTCAACGAAAAGGCCGAGGAATTCTCCTACGAACCGCTCATCCCCCCCCCGCTCGTCACCGGCAAAGATCTCATCGCCCGCAGCCTCAAACCCGGCCCCCGCTTCAAGGACATCCTCGAGGAAATCCAAACCGAACAACTCGAAAACCGCCTCACCACTCGTGAGGCAGCGCTGGAGTATCTGGAAAAGCTCCTGCGTTGAGCATAATCGTGGCTGGGACTTGCAGTCCCAGTCCGTCGCGGGGACATTCTGTCCCCCGCAACCATCCGCAAATCCTGCGAAATATTCCCCATTCGATGTTCAATGTTGGACGTTCGATGTTCAATGTTCCATCCTCTCCCCCCGATGACCTCATCCATCCCCACCTCCATTTCCGATCCCGTCAACGCGCAGATCCTCGCCATTTCCGAAGACCTCGTATCCGGTTTCCAGCGGCACCCATTCCAGATCATCGCGGAAAAATCAGGAGTCCCGCTCGAAACCGTGATCGAGCGGATCCGCGCGATGCTTGAGGCGGGCATCATCCGCCGCGTCCGCCAGACAATGCTCGCCACCAAGCTCGCCCACGGCGCGCTGGTCGCCTGGAAAGTGCCGGAAGAGAAACTCAACGACGCCTTCGAGTTCATGGCGAAGGAAGACCCCTTTTCCGGCCACGTCGTGATCCGCTCCACCGATACCGAGGTCTCCGGCTCCGGCTACCGGCTCTGGACGACCCTGAAAGTCCCCGTCGGCGAGTCCCTCGATTTCCACGCCACCAAACTCCTGGGACTCACCGGCGCGACCGAATACCTTCTCATGCCCGCCAACGGCGTCTTCGCTCTCGGCGTCGGCCACGTGCGACGCAAGATCATGGAACCCGGCGAAAAATCCGACGAACCCGCCGTGATGATGACTACCGTCCCCGCCGATCTCTCTGAAGAGGAATGGGACATTCTCCTCATCCTGAAAGAGGAACTCACGCTCGATGAGATCTGCGAAAACCCTTGGGAAAAACGCGCCGCACAGGCCGGTGTTTCGCTCGATCGCTTCTGCGAGGTGGCCGAAACGCTAAACGCGAAAAAAGTCATCGGACGTTTCTCCACTTTCCTAGAACACGTGAAACCCTCTGCGGAAACCGGTGAGCGCGTCACCCGCTTCAACGGCCTTTTCCACTGGGCTGTGCCGAAAGGCCGCGAAATCGAGGCCGGCGGCGAGGTTGGCCGTCACTTCTGCATGACCCACTGCTACTGGCGCGAGGGCGGCCCGCAGTTCGGCGATGTGAACATCATGGGCGTCGTCCACGGCACCGAGAAAGACCGCGTCCTCGCCCACAAGGCCGCCATCGACAAACACCTCGAATCCGTCGGCATTCCCCTCTCCTACACCAACGTCTTCTGGGGCGGCCGCTCCGAGATCAAGCCCTCGGAAATTTCCCCGAAGGTTTACCGCGAGTGGCACGCGAAGCGGTAGGTGGGAAGCGGCGGCTCGTTTGGAAAGCTCATTCCAGCCTTTTTATCCGTGTTCATCCGCGTTCATCCGTGGTTCGAATTCTTCTCGTTCCCAGTCTGGTTTACGCACGATGCACCTCAAAGATGGGGAACACCTTGAGGATCCTGTCGAAAGTCTGCACGGGCAAGGCTCCGGCGGCGGTCGCGGCGGCGGCGATCAGATGATCAGGGAAATCTCCCTTTTTGCGGGCGGCGCGGATGGCAGCATCCAACTCATACGCCCGTTCACAAGTGAAGCGCCGGTCGAGGAGCAACTCGGCCAGGACATCGAGCACCGCCGTTCGGGACAGCAGGCTGCGGAGATACCATGAGGTTTCCACCAATACGATCTGCGGGAGGAAAATGACGGTGTCAGACCGCTCTGCGGCGGTAAGCTGGTCGCGGACGATGACGAGCTGCGCGGCATCATCCTCCAGCAGGTGCCTTAGGAGAAAGTTGGTGTCCCAAGTCTTCATTTACCTTGGCGGATACGCAGATCGTCATCCTGGACGGTGCGCGAGATTACGGCCGCCATATCCATCGGCTTGACGGGCGAGGTTTTGGAAAGCCGTTTCCGCGCCGCCCCGTCGCTTTTGCGAATCGGAGCGTCCTTGGCTACGATGAAACGCCCGTCGGCGGTCGGCTCGAAGGCGATCCGGTCGCCGCGATCCAGCCGCAATTTCTCCCGCACCTCGCGCGGGATCGTGATCTGGCTTTTGGAGGTAAGTTTCGCAGTATCCATGCCTTACCTTGCTAGGATTTGTAAGGAGTGTCAAGCGGTGATGCGCATCTGGAAAGCATGAAGGCGAATCAATTTGCTCCCGTAGCACAGAGCATCCGAGTATTCGGTGTATTCCGTGGTTCAAAAATAGGATTTCGGTTTGAAAGTGGTTGGCAGGGCGGATGCAATCCGCCGCCACGACCCTCACCACAACCCGTATTTCCCGTAGGCCATGATGTAGAGGCCCATGAGGAAATTCGCAACGGCGTGCATGATGACGCACGCGCCTAGGTTCTTGCTCCAAACACAGAGCATATAAGTCAGCGCTCCGTAAACGAAGGCACCCGCCCAGTCGATCGGCGCGTGGGCAGCCATGAACAGGACGGTCACGATCAGAAAACTTTTCCAATGCGCGCGGCCGAAGGGTTGCTTCCAGTAATCTCCCTCCCAATCCATGCAGAAACGCATCACGAAACCGCGCCAGAAAATCTCCTCCACCAGCGCGACGACCACCGCCGCCCGGATGAAGCGCATCACCAGGGTGGCCCAGTAGGCCGCAGGATTCTCGAAAATCCCGGGATCGAAGCCCTCGTCACGCTTCGCAATCCCGAGCCATTTCATCCAGCCCTCGGTCTCCCCCGTGAGCTTCCAGGCATCGTAAAGGGTCGTTGGCAGCAGCCAGAAACCGATCCCCACCGCCCCGAAGACCACGGCCACCAAACTCCACTTCAAACTCCAATCGAAGCGGAAGAATTTCCAGAAATACACCAGCATCCCGAGGGTTGCGATCACCTGGATCGGATAGATCCAATGCGCCACATCCCTTTGCCACCAGGGAGCGGAAGGATGATCCCATCCGAACAGGCTGTCGCAAAGCTGGAGCACGATCAGGAAAACCATGAACACCGCGAAGGGCACGACATGCGCCTTGGTGAGCCGATCCGGGTTATTCACATCCGTTGCCATCGGCCTCTTCCTTAGGGTTTAAAGTTTGGAAACAAAGCGCTCCATCCGATCCATCGCCGTCCTGAGATCCTCCATGCCGGTGGCGTAGCAGCAGCGCAGGAAGCCCTCACCGCTCGGCCCGAAGGCACCGCCCGGCACGGCGGCGACGCTTTCCTGCTCCAGCAGGCGCATCGCGAAATCCTTTGAGGAAAGCCCGGTTTCCCGAACATCGGGGAAGACGTAGAACGCGCCGCCGGGTGTGTGGCAGTCGAGTCCCATCGCGTTGAGGCGCTTCACCAGGAAGTCGCGGCGCTGGTGGTATTCGTCCCGCATCATCACCACCTGCGGAGCGCCGTTTTCTAAAGCTTCGATGGCGGCGTTCTGGCTCATGATCGGGGCGCAGAGCATGGAGTATTGGTGGATCTTCATCATCGCCTCGATGATGGGCTGCGGCGCGCAGGCGTAGCCGAGACGGAACCCTGTCATCGCGAAAGCCTTGGAAAAGCCGTGCATCAGGATCGTTCGCTCACGCATCCCTGGGAGCGAGGCGATGGAGACGTGCTTGATCCCATCGTAGCGCAGCTCGCAGTAAATCTCGTCGGCCAGCACGATGAGATCGTATTTCACCGCGAGCTTCGCGATCCCCTCCAGATCCTCATACGAGGCCACGGCTCCGGTCGGGTTCGTGGGGAAATTCAGCATCAGCACCCGGCTTTTCGAGGTAATCGCCTTCTCAAGTGCTTCGGGTTTCAGGGAAAAGCCGTCGGCCTTCGTGGTCTCGACGCCGACCGCCACCCCATGCGCCATCACGATGCTGGGCGAGTAGGAAACGTAACACGGCTCGTGGTAGATCACCTCGTCACCGGGATTCAGCAATGCGCGCAGGGCGATGTCGATCGCCTCGGAGACGCCGACGGTGACGAGGATTTCCTTCGCGGGATCGTAATCAATCTCGAAAAATCCGCTCACATATTTGGAAATCGATTTCCGCAGGCTCAGCAAGCCGAGGTTCGCGGTGTAGGTGGTCTGGCCTTTCTCCAGCGAATAGATCGCCGCTTCGCGGATATGCCATGGCGTGACGAAATCCGGCTCGCCCACGCCCAGCGAGATCACATCGTCCCGCCCGACCACGAGATCAAAGAAATCCCGGATTCCCGATCTCGGGATTGATGCCACATGCCTTGCGATTTTCGATGAGTAATCCATGGATTTCCGCCAGCGGCGGGGCGCAACCCAAGCCGAGCGCGCGCGGCGAGTCAATCCAAACACCGTGCGGGAAACACAAGTGCATTTTGCGCGGGCGCGCCCGCGATGAGGTGAAATGAAAGAGTTCCGGGGACTCTCCACACTGTAGATGGGCTTTGAGGTCTTTTAGAAATCTTACACAAATTGTGTCAGCGGAGCAAGTGGAGGAAGCTAGTAAATCCTTTGGATGTCCAGAATCAAAGGAAATTACAACGTCTTCTGATGAGTAGCGCACTCAAAGATACTGCAATCAATAATAGTGCAGACGGCTCGGGGACACTGGCGACGCGGAACCCCACGTTGTCGGATGTGCTCGAGGGTCCTTGGAGAAAGAGGCTGACAGACGCGGCGACGTTGGCACTGCTGAACGCACCACCCCGTATCTGGCGAGTCGAGTCACTTATCAAGTCATTCCATTCCCAGACGTTGCCATTCATGTCCGCCGTGCCGTAGTAACTCTCCGATGAACTACCTGCGCTGCCCACCGTGGTCACGTTGCCGGTCTGGCCGTTCCAAACTGCGCCACCGTTGTAATTTACCACGTTTGAGCCGGGATTGCTGATGTCTCCGCTGGCATTGGCGGTTCCCACCGTTGGCGCCGTGTCGCTCTGAGTGGCGTATGCCCAATAGCCACCGGTGCCGCCTTTTGTAGAGTCGTAGTAGGCTGCTTTATACCACTCGTTCTCGCTAGGAAGCCAGACGGTGGCACCCACGTTCTTGCTGATAAGACCTGTGTTGCCGCTGAGGGTGTAGGCTCCGGTTTCCGTGCTGCCGCTGCCTTGGCCATTGCCGAGCCAGTTGGTGAAACGCGCCGCGTCATACCAACTTACGAAGTTCACCGGCTTGTTGTCCATGTTGGTGCGGACCGTGTATTTCGCGCCGGTTGCCGCGCCGCTCGTGAAAGTTATCCCGCCACGAGCATCACTGCCCATATTAGACTTGTAGATGCTGTTGGGATTAGTCCCCGTTTGATCCACCGCATTTAGAAACGCAGTGTATTGAGCATTGGTGACCTCGTATTTGCCAATCCTATAGTCGTTAGCCACCGCGCCAATGCCGTTGCTATCTGCCGCGTTACCGGCATCGCCAACGTTGACCCAGTCCATGGTTACGGCAGCAGGCAAGGCCGCAGCGAGAAGGCCTGTAATTAGAATTGTGAGTGATAATTTCATGAAAAAGTCGCTGAGTACTCTTCAGCACCCAGAGAACATTTGGCAGGCAGAATGGCAAGAATAATTTTGTGGATAATTTTGTGTTTACATGCGGGCAAGAATATCCAGGAAACAAGATTCAGACCACCGCCTGAGAAAAAAAACACCTTACTTGAACTCATGGTTGCGGTCTTTTAGAAACGTGAAGCAAATTATGGCAGCGGGATACACGGAGGACGACATCAAGTCACTGGATTGGCGGCAACACATCCGGCTCAGGCCGGGGATGTACATTGGGAAACTGGGCGACGGCTCCTCGGCGGACGACGGCATCTACATCCTACTCAAAGAGGCCGTGGACAACTCGATCGACGAGCACATCATGGGCCACGGCAAAGAGGTGCGGATCGAGATCGACGAGGAAGGCCGCGTCGAGGTTCGCGATTTCGGGCGCGGCATTCCGCTGGGGAAACTCTTCGATTGCGCGGCGCAAATCAACACCGGCGCGAAATACGATAGCGAGGCTTTCAAGAAATCCGTGGGTCTCAACGGCGTCGGCATCAAGGCGGTGAACGCCCTTTCCGACTTTTTCGAGATCCAATCCTGGCGCGAAGGACAGACCAAGGCACTAGAGTTCTCCAAGGGCGAGCTGACCGTGGACATGAAAAACTCGCGCAAGGACGACGGCCTCAACGGCACGCGCCTCGCCTTCGACATCGACCGCTCGATCTTCCCTGCGAAGACGAAATTCCGCGATCCCTTCGTGGAAAAGATGTGCCGCTACTACTCTTACCTGAATCCGGCGCTGACGCTGATTTTCAACGGCAAGAAGTTCCGCTCCAAGGACGGGCTGTTAGATTTGCTCCGCGAGGAAATGGAGACCGAGGCGCTCTATCCGCCCATCCATCTCATCGGGCACGACATCGAGATCGCGTTCACGCATTGCGCCGAGAGCAGTGAGGAATACCACACGTTCGTAAACGGCCAAAATACCTCGCAGGGCGGCACGCACCTCGCCGCGTTCCGCGAGGCACTGGTGCAGGTGATACGAGGTTTCTATAAAAAGCAGTACGACCCCGCCGACATCCGCGCGGGCATCGAGGCGGCGATCTGCGTGCGCATCATCGAGCCGGTTTTCGAATCGCAGACGAAGACGAAACTCGGCTCTTCGGTGATCGCGCCGGGCGGCGAGTCATTGCGCGCGTTCATCGGGAATTTCCTCAAGGCCTCCCTCGACAACTACCTCCATAAGCATCCGCAAGTCGCGGAGGCGATCCAGAAACGGATCAACGCCGCCGAGCGCGAGCGCAAGGATCTCAAAGGCATCCAGAAGATCGCCCGCGAGCGCGCGCGGCAGGCGAAAGTGCACAACAAGAAACTGCGCGACTGCCGCGTGAGGTTCGATTCCAAGCACAAGCGCCGCGAGGAAAGCACCCTGTTCATCACCGAGGGAGACTCAGCCTCGGGGTCGATCACGAAGAGCCGCGATGTGGAGACACAGGCTGTGTTTTCGCTGCGCGGCAAGCCGCTCAACACCTACTCGCTGCCCCGCAAGATCGTCTATGAAAACGAGGAGTTCGCCCTGCTGCAAGCGGCGCTGAACATCGAGGATGGCATCGAATCACTGCGCTACAACAAGGTCGTCATCGCCACCGATGCCGACGTGGACGGGATGCACATCCGTTTGCTGCTTCTGACATTTTTCCTACAGTTTTTTCCGGAAATGATCCGCGACGGGCATCTCTTCATCCTCCAGACTCCCCTGTTCCGCGTGCGCAACAAAAAGGAAACCTTCTACTGCTACACCGAGGAGGAGCGCGTAAAGGCGATCGAGAAATGCGGTAAGGCTGCCGAGATCACCCGCTTCAAGGGGCTCGGTGAGATCTCGCCGGATGAGTTCAAATTCATGATCGGAGCCGACATGAGGCTCGACCCCGTGGAATATGAGGAGGGCAAGGGAGTGAAAGAACTGCTAGCGTTCTACATGGGCAAGAACACCCCGAGCCGCCAGGAATACATCATCGAGAACCTCCGCGAGGACGTGGATCGGCAGGTCGCCTGATGCGCCGCACTATTGCCGGTATTTTTCGTAAGCATTCACGATGTGCTCGACGATGGGATGGCGGACGATGTCGGCTGACGTGAATCGAGTGAACGCGATGCCCTTGATGCCGCCCAACGCATGCTCCGCTTCGTGGAGGCCGGAGCGCACGCCGGGCTTGAGATCGATCTGCGAGGAATCCCCCGTCACCACGAGTTTCGATTCCTCGCCGAGGCGGGTGAGCGCCATGAACATCTGCTCGCGGGTGGTGTTCTGCGCCTCATCAAGAATCACGAACGAACGCGACAAAGTCCGGCCACGCATGAAAGCGAGCGGCGCGATTTCTATAATTTCTTCATCGAGGTAGCGCTGCGCCTCCTCGGGATCGAGCATGTCATGGATCGCGTCGTAAAGCGGGCGCAGGTAAGGAGCGACCTTTTCCTTCAGATCCCCCGGCAGGAAACCCAGCGCCTCGCCGGCCTCCACGGCGGGACGGGTGAGGATGATGCGGTGAATCGCCCGCTTTTTCAGCATGTGCAGGCCGACAGCCATCGCGAGGTAGGTCTTGCCGGTGCCGGCCGGACCGAGGCCGAAGGTGACATCGTTTTCCTGGATCGCCTTCACGTAACCGAACTGGTTCGGCGTGCGCGGGGAAACGGTTTTGCGGTTGCGTGAGCCGACGAGACGGACGGTGGCAAGGGAGTTCAGCGGAATTTCGCCCGACTGCCGGGCGACATCCACCGCCAGCCGGAAATCCCGCGCGGAGATATGCAGACCGTTGCGCTGGGTGGATTCCAGATCGTGGAAAACCTGGGCCGCGAGCAGTGTCGAGGCCTCGCCACCGGTGAAACTGATCCAGCCGTCTCGCGTGACGGTTTTCAGCTCCAGCTCCTGCTCCATGTAGGAAAGGTTGCGCCGGTCGTTCGCGAACAGCCCCTGCAGGAACTGCGGAGTGTCGAACTCAAGCTTCAGGGAGGTGGTTTTCAAGGCGCTTCGTTGAACCGGATTTTACGCACCCTCGCAAGCCGCTGCCAAGGTTTGCTTCACGCCTTGACTGATCATGTGATGCGCATAACATCGTAGCGTTATGGCCACCATGACCGTCCGCACTACCGTCGCCTTCGATCCCGCCACCGCAGCTCGGCTTGAGCGCTTGGCAAAACGTTGGGGCGTATCGAAATCCGAGACCCTGCGCAGGGCGCTGGAATCCGCGGAAATATCGTCCGCCGCATCTGGCATACCCGATTTCAAGGGCATGAAACCTTTGGAGATTGTCGATTGGCTGCGGCAGAACCCCCAGCGCCCAGCCGGCTGGGGCGAGGACTTCCGCCGGGAGCTCCGCGAAGCCCGTGAACGCGATGCGATCATCGAAGAAGAACTCGAAGCATGATTCATCTCGACACCAACTTGCTGATCGGCGTGGAAGATCCCACCGATCCGCACCACTTGACGGCTTGCGAGGTATTCGCCAAGCCCGGCACTTTCGCCTGCTCATCGGTGGCATGGATGGAGTTGCTATCCACACCCGACACGAGCGCCTTGCGGGAAGCGATGAAGGAACTCCTCTCCGGCGGCATCGTCCTCTTCGACGAAGCCACCGGCTCCAGGCGACGCACCCGACTCGACACCATGATCGCCGCCACCGCGATCCTTTCCGGAGCGGATCTGGCGACCACCAACCCCGCCGATTTCGACCCCTTCGTCCCTCACGGACTGAAGCTTCACAGCTTCTGAATCGATCCCGGCGATGGAGGCTTGCGAATTTCCCCGAGATGGGGAAAACTGCCACCATGCAAGCGGTGACAGACAGGTTGAGGAATTTTCTGCAATTCGTGGCGGTGAAACTGATCGACGAGCCAGCCAAGGCGCAGCTCAAGGTCGCGGAACTTGGCCCGAAAAAACTGCGCTTCAAGCTCATCCTGGCAAGCGAGGATGTCGCGATGCTGATCGGGCGCAACGGCTTCACCGCCTCCGCCATCCGTAGCGTCCTCAAGGCCGCGGCGGACAAGGAGGGCGTCCAGGTCAATCTCCAGATTCATTCACACGAAGAGGAGGCCGAGTTTCTCGCCCGCGACGAATTGAAATAGGTTTTTCCTCCCCACACGTGCGAAGGTAAAGCTCTAGACATCCACTATCCCGATCTCGCGGCGGAAGGGTGAGACCCGCAGCCGCCGAACGAAAAATCCATTTTTGCCGTTGCCAACCTCCGCTCCCTATCCCTATCTTCTTCTCGGCATGAAAAAATTCCTATTTGCAGTCACCACCCTCTGCGTCCTCACTGGATTTGCCGCAGCCGATATCCAGTCGCCTCCGGGTTCCCACTACACTTCCACCCGCAAGCTGGGTCGTGCGATCAGCAACATCATCTACGGCGTCGTCGAGATCCCCGAGCAGATCGTCCGCAAGTCCGATAGCTACGGACGCAAAGCGGGCTGGACCTATGGAGCCGTCGATGGCACGAACCGCGTCTTCCGCCGCCTCGGTTACGGCTTCTACGAACTTTTCACCTTCACCTGCCCCACCTACCGCGGCACCTTCAAGCCCCCTTACGAAAAGTGCGGACAGGACAATCGCATCGAGATGAACGTGCACGAAGGCCTCTCCGAGTTCCCACCGGAGCTCGGCTTCGAGAGCTACTACAGCCACACCCGCACCCAGAAATTCTGAGCGGTATCGCCACCCTTTCACAAAACCCGGCCGGAGATTAATCTCCGCCGGGTTTTTTCGCGCCCGCCCTACCGCTGATTCCGGTGAGCCGAGGGCTGAAGACCCGTCCATTGCCGGAAAGTGGTGGCGAAAGTGAACGGGCTTTCGTAACCCACCGCCTTCGCGATCGTCGAGATCTTCGCATCCGTAGTGGAAAGCAGGTGGCAGGCACGCTGGATGCGGAGGGAGGTGACATGCTTGCCGGGCGAGCGTCCCAGCTCCTTCGCGCACAGCCGCCGCAGGTGCTCGATGCTCATCGTGGCCGTTTCCGCCAGCTCATGCATCGTCCACGCCCGGCCCGGCTCCGCCTCCACCGCCTGCCACAACCGCCACAGCCGGGGATCGCCGTGCGCGCGGCTGCGCGAAGGCCGTCACGTAGCCGTGGATCAGCTCGATCCAGAGATGGATCTGCGCGGGCGATGGCTCGCGTTTCGATGACTCCGCGTGAAGACCCTCCACGGCATGGGAAAACGCGGTGGCGGCGAACGGCCCTTTCACCGGGGACTTCGCGGAAACCAGCGGATTCTGCCCGGGCGTCTCGAGGTAGCGCACCCAGCAGAATTTCCATTCGGGCTCCCCGCGCATCGCCTGGATCGCGTTCGCGGTGAAAGGCGGCAAAAGGCAGGCCTCGTTCGCGCCCACTTCAACCCACCGCCCGTCCACCATCACCTCGCCTTTCCCCGAAAGGCAGGCGAACATGAAGGTGCCAGATTGGAAAAGCCGCACCACCTTGAAAGGATATTTGGCGCTCATCACACCCGCGTGGGCGATGTTTTTCCGCTCCATCGCCGGGCAAACCGGAGCCGCCGCCAGCCAGCCGCGAGCATCATCCCCGGAAGACTTCACGGCAATCCATTTGCTTCCACCCAATTGGTGCGTTTCGGATAGTCTCTTCGTTTTCGCCGCCATGGGTTCTCGATACTAGGGCACCTCCCACTAGAAATCAATGTGGTTTTTCGATAGGCAGAGGTGCATGTCTGTTGTCTCGGGTGCTTATAGAATCGGATCCGTTTCCTCACCCTTTAAAACAAACTGGCGAAAGAGAATATCCCGGATAACACTCCCAAATCCATCATCATCAGAGTCCTCCTAGTTGGACTCGGTTCTGTCGCGCCAGACCGCCGCGACCGCGACGCGGTTGACGAGAGCACGATCCATCACACAAGGACTCCCCTCACTGGGGTGACCTTTTATGGGAGAGTGCCGCCACTACACCTTGAAAAGCCCGCCGCGTTTCCCGCCGAGCACCGCCGCCCCCATGATCGCGACGGATAGGAACACCATCGCCCACACACCCAGCGCGGCCGCCAGTTCGGTGCCGTTGCCCAGCGTGCTGAGCAGGGTATAGATCGCTTTGGTGATCGGGTAATGCTGCGCCTGCTGCGCGAGGATCAGGCTGTCGCTCACCTCCAGCATCGCGAACGCGAAACCGAGGATGGCTCCCGCCGCAAGGTTCGCGGCGATCAGCGGGATGGCGATGCGCCGCATCATCCGCAGAGGTGTCGCGCCGAGCGATTTCGCGGCCTCCTCCAGTGCGGGGTTGCTCTGTTGCAAGCCCGCCACCGCAGCCCGCACCACATACGGCAGCCGCCGGATGCAATATGCCAGCACCAGCAGGAAAAACGGACTCCCGCCCGCCCCCACGAGAAACGCAAAGGGTTTCCCTTCCTGCGACAGCGCGAGGTATCCGAAGGCCATCACCAGTCCCGGCACCGCCAGCGGCATCATCACAAGTGCGTCCAGCCAGCCGCGGATTTTCAGATCTGACCTCACCACCACCCACGCCACACCCAGCCCGATAATGACCGCTAACACCGTCGCCGTCCCTGCATACATCAGGCTGTTGCGGATCGAGGGCACGACCAAGCCGTTGCCCAGCGCCTCGATGTAATGCCGCATTGTCAGCTCATCCGGGATGACCGTCCCATACCACCGCTCCGCCAGCGAAAGCAGCACCACCCCGGCGTGCGGAATGGATGCGATCACGAAAACCCCTAGGAAAAACGCCGCGCATGCGATCCCTTTCCATCCGCCGATTTTCTGCCCGTCGCTGCGCCCCTTCGGCCTCGGCGCGGTGCCCAGCGGCGCGCGACCCATCACCAGCTTCGCCAGCGCAAAAACCGCCGCGGCGATCACCAGCAGAATTGCCGTCAGCGCGTAGGGCACGGGATTTTTCTCCAGTCCTTTAATCCCGTCAAAAATTTGCACCGGCGCGATCCGCGCGTAATCGAACACCAGCGGCACGCCCAGCTCCGTGAACGACCAGATGAAAACCAGCGAACTCCCCGCGAACACGCCCGGCATCGCCAGCGGCAGGGTGATCCTGAAAAAGCGTTTCCACGGCGGGCAGCCGAGGTTCTCCGCCGCCTGCTCCATCGCGGGGTCGAGATTCGCCAGCGCGGCGGCGATATTCATATAGAGGATAGGGTAAAGGTGCAGCGCGTTCATCACCACGATCCCGAGGAAACGCCCCTCCGCCAGCCAATCGAAGGGCGTGGCCGCATCCATCATCCCCAGATCGATGAGCAACGCATTAAACGCGCCGTTCACACCGAGCATCTGTTTGATTCCCACCGCACCTACGAAAGGTGGCAGGATCATCGGCGCGAGCACGAGGATCCCGAGAAACTTTTTCCCACGAAATCATAACGGTGCCCCACCAACGCCAGCGGAAACGCGATCAGCAGGGTCAGCCCCGTGCTCACCACCCCCATCATCAGCGCGTTCCAAAGCCCCTCGCGGTAGATCGGGTTCGAGAAAACCGAGCCGATAAAATCCAGCGTCCACACCCTTTCCCCATCCGGCCCCGTGGCCTCGAACGCCTGCTTCACCACCATCCCCGCCGGATAGATAAAAAACACCGCGAACAGCAGAGCCACCGCCCCGCTGATCCCCCACGCCAATTTCCGGTTCATCATGGTCGCGCCCCTTTCGTTTCCGCCATCCGTTGCGCCTCCCGGTAGTTCGCGCGGAACCACTCCCCCAGCTGCTTCATCCGCGCCGCCTGCTTCATGGAGTCCCTACTGTCCAAGCCCGGATCTCCCTGTCCCGCGATGGCATACGTGACTTGCGAAACATCCTGAAAAACTACCAGCGCATCCTCCGGCATCCCCGCCTCAATGATCGCCGCCCATGCCGATTTCATTTCCTCGTGGGAATCGATGCACATCACTTTCACGAGCGTGCGGAGGGTGTTGAACACTTTGCCGGTAAGGGCGCGGTCATAGGTGAAATTGCCCTCGTCCTCGAAAGGGTTCACACCGGGCATGGTGGTCAGCGCCAGCGTCTCCGCGTCATACATGTCGCGGCGGATGGGAGTGCGGTGCAGCGCGCGATCCTCCGGCCCACCCTCGGTGCCGGGCTTTTGGAACCACAGCCGCTGCGCCTCCCGCGTGAGACAGAATTTCACGAACTCCTGCGCGAGCGCCATGTTCGGTGCGCCTTTCAGGATGGCGATGGGATCTGAGCTCAACGTTGTGCCACCCTTCGGCGCGATCCAGACCACGCGCGGTTTCCCGTCTCGGGTGATCAGATCCGCCGCGTAGCTACGCCCGTAGAAATCGATGCACATGCCCGCCGCCGCGTTCCCCTGCCCCACATCATGCGGGATCTTAGAGGCACTGTCGGTGAAATACCGTGCGTTCGCGCCCATCCGCTGGATCAACCGCAGACCCTCGTCCCAGCCCTGCTCCGCCGTGCCGCCCGCCGCAAGGGATTTCTGCATCTCTCCCTGCACCAGCAGCTCGAAGGTGCGCGCTACCGAGCCGCTCTTCGTCGGATCAGCCAAGGCTAGGCTCCTCGCATACGCCGGCTCGCCCAGATCCCGCCACTCGCTTGGCGCGGCGATACCCAACCGCCCAATGAAATCAGGATTATAACAGATCCCGAACTGCGACATACATGTGCCCACCCAAACCTTTTCGGCAGAGAAATAGCGCTCGCCGGTGAAAATCTCCGGGATCACCCCACCCTCGCGGAAGAGCTCCGGGGCATCCCCGAAAACATCCAGCTCTGCGAGCCTGCCCGCCTTCGCCTGCCCTGCGAAGTCCGGCTCGCCGCCCCCGAAAAACAGATCCACCCCTATCCCCTCGCGCCCCGTTTCCTCCGCCGCCTTGAAGCCGGCCTCGATCACCATCCGGATCTCGGAAGTGCCTCCCGGCGTCCGCCAATCCACATACACCGAGCGCCCCGTCTGTCGCGCGCCACCACGCCGCGAAGGCCTCGCCAAACTCTTTCCGGATCGACTCGTTGTGCGGGGAAAGGATCACCAGGCGGTCATTCGCCGAGGCGGGTGATGCCGTCTCGGTCTCGCGTTTCATCACCAGCGGCAGGCCGACAATGAAACCCAACAAACCCAAAATCCCGATCAAGCGCCCTTTCATACCAACATCCGGAGGAAAGCTCCCATCCCGCCCCCCTCATGGCAAGGCGGAACGGGGATTCAACGCGAGGGACAAATCAGCGGAATCACCCTTCGGCGGGATTTCCGGTAAACGGTGAAATCCGAATCAAGGGTCATCACCTTCGAATCCCCGTAGATTTCCGACATCCTAACCAAACAGCGCCTCGGCGATCACAGCCTCACAAGTGAGCAGAGGACGTGTGATACCCATGAAGACCTCTTTCGCCCATGCGTGATCCCGGTCGCTGCGATCCAGATAGGCCACAAGCGGGCCGGTATCGGAGATGATTTCGGTCATTCTCCGAAGCCCTCAAGATGTTTGGGATTGGAGGCCAGATCTCCCAATCCGCTGTTTCCGCAACCGCAGAGGTCGGCGCTTTGGTCGAAAAGGCTCAGCGACGACTTGCGGGCGGCGGATTTGAGCTTTTCCTCCAAGGCTTCACGCAACAAGGCGGAACGGCTGGTTTTCCTGGCCCGCGCCACGGCGTCCATGCGAGAAACTAACTCTTCGGACACTTTCAGGGAAATGGTTGTCATGCTTTGAAAAGTAATACTGATTTTGCAGAACAGCAATACCGGAATCCACTTGATCCCGGATCATTGCGAGTGCAGCCACTGCCAGATCGCCTCGTATTGCTTGCGGGCGTCTCCTTCGAGGATGTCGGTGCGCTGGGATTCATTGCCATCGGCATAGCGCGGCATTTTGCTGCCAGGCGTGACGGCTGCCGGGTTGTCCATCCAGCGGTGGTGAAATTCCTCCCGCAACCTCCCCGGCGTGAGGGCGAAATTTACCGCGCCGACCTCGAAGGCAGCGGTCGGTTCCTGGTCGCCTATGCCGTGGCAGGTCGTGCAACCGAAGCCCTCCGCACTCACCAACTTTTCCCCGATCTCCGCGAGCGCGGGATCAACCTCGACTTTCACCGGCACGCCCGGCTCGAAGCCATGGACTCGCGAAAGACCCTCTGCCAGCGGTTTCGCGTAGGCGGGGAAAGCTGGCATCCGCGTGCCCAGCCATGGCCTCGGACGCGGCTGGGCGGTTCCGGCGAGCATCGACTCGATGTAGGAGCTGAAAAGCATCTCGCCGACAAAGGTGAGCGGCGGGCGCGACTGATCGACGCGCTCGTCCAAACCTTCCACATGCGCCGCAAGACCGGCTGTCGTGAAGTGGAGAGAGTCGAGGCCGGACGCGTTACCATCCATCGCATGACAGGCGGTGCAACGCTTCGCAGTGACCTGCCGCTCCGCAAACTCCGCCGCGCTATCCTTTTTGAGCGACTCCAAACCGGCCTTGGAAAACGCCAGCAGCCCTTCCCTCTCCCCCTCGCCGAAATTCATCACGGGCAGCTCCGGGCGCTTGTCGCTTTCCGAGACGCAGCCTTTCTCCGCCCAATCCGCCTTGAAAACCGCATCCAGAGCGGGCGCGCTCGGCACACCACCGGGCAATCCGGGATGGCAGGTGCCGCAGTGCAGGCTCGCCGCGACCTCCGCTCCACGCGCGGCGTCGCCCGCCGGGAATTCGTATCCAAGCTCCGTCCCTTTCCCTTCCGAGGAAGCGGTCAGATACGCGGCTAGCGAGGACGCCTCCTCGTCGGAGAGCTGGAAATTCGGCATCGCCGTGAAGGGATGGAAGGCCTCAGGCTTTTTCAGGTAGGCCATGAGCTGGCCGGGAAGGTATTTGGAAGCGACGTTGTTCAGCGGCACGCGCGAGGCATCATCGGCCGTTTGATCATGGCAGGCGACGCAGCCGAGTTCGTGGAAAACGACGCCACCCGCCTTCGCCAGCGCCGGATCGGGCGGGGGAAGCTTTTCCCCGCCGAGCTTCGATGCGGCGAGGAACGCGGCGAGATCCGCGGCTTTCCGCAAGCCTTCCGGAGTCTTCGCATCGATCAGGTTCGGCATGTTCGTGCCGTGCTTCATCGCCTTCGGATCGGCGAGCCAGTTCCGCAGCCAATCCTCCGTCACGCGATCCCCGATGCCCGCGAGAATGGGGGCGATCTCGCCGGTCTCCGGCATCGGGTTTGCTCCGAAGCCGCCCTCGGGCGCGTGGCACTTGGCGCAATGCTGGCTGGTGAACGCCAGCCTGCCGTGCCGCTTCAGTTCGCCGAGCTTCGCTTCATCGCCAGGTTCGGTGGAAAAAGCCGTTGGCGGGATCGTTTGGCGCGGCATCCCTCTTCTTCCCAATACAGCCGGAAAGAACCGGAGCCATCCTCCGCGCTGTTGTAGGAAACGATGATCTCGTGGAGCCCGGGATTCAGCCGCAGCCGCTTCGACTTCGCGGCTCCCAGAGTCCCTTCCTCCACAAGAACCTCCTCGCCACCCACCGCGAGCGCAGCCTTGCCATTTCCCTCGAAGGAAAAATACAGCCTCTTCCGCTCCTTCAGCTCGATGGAGCCCTTCCACGCCACCTCGAATTTCCCCGCATCCAGAAACGGAGTGGGCGGCTGCCCGGCGGGAACGGAAAGCGCGGCCATGCGGTCGAGGCGCACATCCGTTTCACCTCCTTGGGTGAAAGTCGCAGCGAGTTCCGCACGGGCGGTGGCAAGAAGGCCAATGGTGAGGAAAACGAACCTGAACATAACGCCTATTTCCCGTGAATCGTGGAATGGACATCACCGTTGATCACCTCGCCATCCTCATCCTCAAGGTCATATCCGATCTTGAGCGACATGGCAGGCTTCATCCCTTCGAGGACGAGTTCCACCGTCTTTCCGTCGTCCGAAAGCTTCGCCGACTCCACCTTCACGGTATCGCGATTGCGATGTTTCTTGGACTCCGCCGCGAGCGCCTTTTCACGCGCCGCCGTGTCCGGAGCATCCACGGAAAACTCGCCTGATCCATACTGCGGGCCGCGCACGTAGTCCCAGCGCTGCACGGAATAGCTCGCCGCATCCTCGACCAGTTCGGCGTCGAGTTTTACGGGGAAAGTCAGCGTCACGCCCTTTTCCGTGTATCCCAACTTCTCTGGTAGCGTCGGGGCGACTTCGGCGATGTGGCGCACGCGCTGGAACGCGCCTTCGGACGCGGCGTTCGTCTGCCAACCGCGGAAGCCGATCACATACAAGGAGCTGTCCGGATGGAAGCGCGCCCGCATCGCGGAGGAGCGGAGCTGGATCGGCAGTTTCACAACGCCAGCCTGCGGCTTGCCATTCCCCTCCACGGGCAGCACGCGGTAAATACTAGATTTCCCGTAGGAGAGGTGGAGCATCTCACCGGCCATGAGGCCGAACTTCGCATTCTCCGGCACCCAGACCTGGGAAGCCCCCGAGTTGTCCACGTCCATCGGCAAATAAACCAGCGGCGCGGTGTAGGGTGCATCGGTCAGCGATTGACGTGTCTGCTCGGTTCCGAAAAACGCGGGCGTGTCGCCGGCCTTGACGAAGTTGACCTTGCAGCAGGGCTGCCACGTCCCTTCGTTCTCGCCCGTGGTGATCTCGCCGTTCGGCCCCACGCCCACCCCGCCCGGAGCGCGCAGCCCGGTGGCGATCACCTCGAACTTTTTGCCGTCGGGAGAAATTTTCGCCACGATGCCATGATGCGGCAGGATGGGATCGAAATTCCGCCCGCCACCCTTCACCGGGCCGCCCTTGGAGAAATAGAAATTGCCTTCCTTGTCGGTCTGCAAGTCGAAGGCGAACTCATGGAAGTTCGGAGATATAAGGACGTCGCGGTTGAAGACCTTGTAATAGTCCGTTTCGCCGTCGCCGTCTAAGTCGATGAGCTGCGTGATCTGGTCGCGCCCGTTCACATGGATGATGCCGCCCACCACTTGCAGCCCTAGCGTTTCGAAAAGCCCCGAGGCGATGCGCCGCCATTTCAACTCCTTCCAATCGCCCGCCAGACCGCTGACAGTCCATACGTCGCCGTTCCAGGAGGAAACGGCGGCTGTGTTCTCGTCGATGAAATCGAAGCCGCCGAAACGGATGTTTGCTCCCCACGGATTATTGACGGGGAGCGTGATAGCATCGGTGGCGTAGGGCTTTTTGGTGTCGCCGGAAATTTCGCCGGTCGTCGTTACGGTCTCCGTCCAGATGCCCGGCCCGCCGGAAGTGAGCGCCTTGAAATCGGGTTTATCGGCGGGCACAGGATCGCCGCCCCGCGCGAACGCGAGCTGCGCGAAGAGTTCGCCGTCACCCTTCGGCACTTTCGCAAGCAACCTGTTTCCTTCCACAACGACTTCCATACCCTGCGCAAGATGCCGGAGCCCGCTTTCCGCAACGGCAGCCTTCTCATCCGCGAGGAGCAGGGTCAGGGCTTCCTTGCGTGTCCCGAAGCGGAACGAACGCGTCACCGAACCGTCTTTCGCCGCGAGCGTCTCAAGAACCTCGGTTCCGTTGACCGTATAACTCAGCGTGATCGTCCGGCCATGCCGGTAATGGCCGGTGAAATCGCCATGCGGCATGTCGCCGTAGCCTTTGATCTCGCGCCTGTCTTCGAAAGAGCCTTCCGCATCCGCCCATCCGTAGCCGGTGGCGGTGGAAAGCAGGGCATCCTTGTTGCCGTGGGTCACCAGCGTCCCGTGCGCCCCCGTCCATGGCGTTCCACCCCACTCCACGCTGCCTTTGTAAAAGGTAACAAGCCGCAGCGTCTCGGTATCGAACAGCGCCCGCCAGCCATCGCCAAGATCCAGCGAAATGCCCTTGATCGCGCCCACCCGTTTCTTCCCCTCAAAATAATCGCCGAAGGTGTTCATCCACGCCGGCCCCAAGTCCATCTTGTGAAACCATTTCTCCTTGGCTATTGCGAGGGGTGCGAGCAGGGCGATGAAAACGATCGGTAATTTCATGTGGCAAAGTTACGGGCTTAAGCGGCGCTGACTAGCAGAGAAAATCGAAAAATCCGCGCTTCACCTGCTGCGCGATCTGGCGTTTCATCCGGGGCATGGTTGACATGCTCGTGCGCCTCTACGATTTGCCGGACAGCTCGGAGCTTTACCGCGCGGTCGCCGCGCAGGGCATCAACCTCCGCCGTGCCCGCGCCTTCGAGAAACATACGCTGGCGAAATTCGCACGGGAATATTTCTCGGAAAAATGGGCCAGCGAGATCGAGGTCGCGATGACCCGCCAGCCGGTTTCCTGCTGGATCGCCACCAAGGACAAGTCTGTCCTCGGCTTTTCCTGCTACGAAACCACGCAGCGCGGTTTCTTCGGCCCCACCGGCGTGATCGAGTCCGCGCGCGGCACCGGCCTCGGCAAGGCCCTGCTTTTCAAGTCCCTCGAATCGCTCCGCGAAATCGGCTACGCCTACGGCATCATCGGCGGCGTTGGGCCGCGCGAGTTCTATGCAAAAAACTGCGGCGCGATCGAGATCCCCGGCAGCGACCCCGGTGTTTATGCCGACATCCTTCCCTGATTTTTTCCGTGGCGATCAGCGAGCAAAACGATCTCCCGGAGCGCTTCGGACCGATGATCGTGAAGGAACTCCGCCAGAGTCTCCGGCGCACCAGCTTCGTCTATCCGTTCATCTGCATCCATATCTTCGCCACGATCGCGATCTATGCCGAGTTTCAGCTCAACATAGGCGCGGGTTCTGGCGTGCCCGCTGTTCTGGCGTGGGATCCCAACAAGGTCGGGCCGTTCTGGTGGGTCGCGATGACCGTCTGCGGGCTGCTCATGCCGCTGGCCGGATTTTTCCTGATGCCGCAGGAGATCGAGGAAGGGAACCACGAACTGCTCCTGCTCACCGCGCTCAACCGCTGGCAGGTCGTCGCGGGGAAATTTCTCATGCTCTGGGGACTCAGCGCACTGACCTTCACCTCGTTGCTGCCCTATGTGATTATCCGCTATTTCATCGGCGGCATCGAGTGGGGCAGCGAAATCGCCGCAACAGGATCTGTGCTAGCTGCGGCGGCTGTCGTCGCAGCAGGTTCCATCGCGGCCTCTGGCTTTCCCTCGCTGGCCGCAAAACTCGGGGTCTTCGTCCTCTACATATTCTCCGCGCTCGGCGGAGGCGGCGCGGGCATGATCGGCGGTGGAATGACTCTCGGTATGAGTTCAACCTCGAAGTGGTCTTGGCTAGGCAGCCTCTTTTACCACATCTCCGCACTCGCCGTAGTGCTCTGCTACTGCGTGATCGGCCTCCTTGTCGCGCGCTCGCGGCTGCGCCTCGCCATGATGAATTTCGAGCTAAAACCCTCCTCCCTCCTCCTCATCATCATGGGCCTAGCACCCTTCATCGTCGGCATGGTCGCCGCCTTCACCTGCGGCTTCGGCAGCCTGGCGGGTGTCCTGCTGCTCACCTACCTCGCCTGGAACTCTGACCGCACGCCCAAAGCCCCGAAATGGCTCCCCCCTCCCCCGCCGAACATCCCCACGCTGGCAATACCGGGCGAGTCAAACGGCAAAACGATGATCGCGGAGTCACAGCAGGTGCGCTGATGTCGCGATTTGATGGTCATGGACCGTCCAGGATTTCGAGGGTGATGTCATGGATGAAAACGAGCAGATATCGCTGGCGAAGGCCTCGATGCACAAGGCCTAAAGGTGGGATGTTCCCAAAGATTATTCCGCCCGTTCATACCATGGCTTGAAGGCGGCTGCGCACAGATCCAAGGCGTCGATAAAAAGCTGCAATACTTTGGCATGGAGCTTGATGCGGCGCTATCCCGCCAACTGAAGCCTAGCTAGCTGTGCCAGCATTTTATCCAGCCGGTTTGTCGCGAGCCACGGGCGGTGCCATCGAGGAAGAGGAGCTTGAGTCGGATGCGGCGCTTATTGGAAAACAGAAAATCTTGCAGTTCAGTTCCGACGGCGGCGGAGGAGCATCAGGGCACCCAGAGCACCGAGAAGAGCGGAGGAGGGCTCGGGGATGATGCTCACATTGTCGATGAATCCATCATTACCAGCCCCAGCGTCAGCCGACCAGAAAAAGGCAATGCCACTTACGTTGGTAAGGGTGGTTCCACTACCTGAGAATGTGAAGTCTGTTCCTGATGCAGTCCCGCCTCCCCGTTGGATAACAGACCAGCTATATTTGTCGCCACCGATTGCTGCGGATAACGTGAAATCATAGATCGTATTGTCAGTGTAACCAACAGTTCCTTGCGTGAAATCGCTACCGCCATCGTTCAAAAAAAGAGTCGAGGTGTTACTGTCATCGAATTTGAGCGTAATGATGTTTGTTTGATTGTTCGATTTAAGTCCCAAGAGATTCACGCCGATCTCGTTGAAGTTACCGCTACCACCCAGCCCTTTGATGCTCCATGTGGCGGTTACCGTTCCACTGGTGATCGCGGAAAAATTTCGCACTAAACTCGAAGTCCCAAATAGAGCTCCGGCATGGTTTCCAGAGATGACGTTGCCACCAACGAAGCCACCGCTGCCACCGGCTGTCCAATCGTTCGACCAACCTGATCCCCCAGTTAAAGAGTTTGATTCAAAGTCATCAACAATGGTGGCAGAGTGCACCGATGTGACGGTTATCAACACGAGTATGGAGCTATTGAGTTTCATTCTTTAAGTGGGTTTCTGTAGATTGACTTGAACTTGCGGGCTTTTTAAAATTCTGAGCATTATGGTTATGTAAGCTAGAGGTAGTGCGGTTTAACAAAAATAAAAAAAATTTAAAGTTACTCTGGGTCAATGCCCCGAGCACCCGATTTCTAGCAGCAGGGCCGAGCAGGGAGGGAGATCTGGGAGGGTGATTCCATCAACATCAAGAGATTCACGGGAAGTGGAGCCTGCCCATGAGGAGGCCAGTTTGTCGGAAAAATGCCAAGTTTCGATCTCGCTGCGGCCAAGGAAGATTCTCGCGTTTTGAGGAATTTGTATTTTCACGCCATGCAGGGTCTCCGAACCGTGGAAGTTAGCAACCACAAGGAAGGCCTGACCGCTTTCTCTGTCGTGGCGGAGGAAGGTGTAGAGCCAGTGACCGGATGCGGATTCGTCCCTCACCCTGCCGAAGGCGGGATTGGCGTTATTTGCGTGGTTCAACCCATAAAAATCTCCTCTTGTGAAAGCCTTGGCTTGGGTGGTACGAATCAGCTTCCCATACCATGCGCGTAGGGATTTCTGCTCGGCGCTGAGCTTCCCACCATCGAATTTTCCATCGTTCACCCATTTCGTAAACTCCGGCATCGACCAGTAATCGAAGATCGAGGTGCGGGCGTCGTCCCCGCCGAAGCCTTCCACGCCCTCCGCGGGTTCGCCGACCTCCTGGCCGTTGTAGAGCATGACTGGGCCGCGGCCCATGGCGAAGAGAACGGCGGAAACCGGCTTACCGACCGATATCCCGTGGCCACCCCACTCGCGCGGGTTGGCGAGGCGGACTTCATCGTGGTTTTCAGAATAGCGGAGGGATTTGTGAAAGCGCTCGCCGGTGAAAGTGAGCGGGTCGAGGTCGTTGGTCCATTTGTCCGCCTTGTAGAGATCAGCGAGGAGGTCGTAGCTAGGGTCATCATAAACAGCGTCGAAGCCCGCGCCGAGAAGAGCGTCGAGGACGTGGCCTTCGGTGAGTTTCATTGGGTCGTTGTCGTATGCTTCGGCGCAGAAGAACACGGCGGGATCGCGGGTGCGGCAGCGTTTTACCGCCCACTTCCAAAACTCTATGGGCACCATATGAGCCATATCACAGCGGAAACCATCAATACCCATTGCCTGCCAATATGCCAGCACCTCGTCCATGATGCGCCAAGTTTTCGGGACATCCGCAGGTTCCGCGTTAGGGCCGGGAAGGTGCGAGGTGTCGCGCCCGCTAGTGAAGTCATGGCCGTAGTTGAGTTTCACCGTCTCATACCAGTCGCTGAGCGCGGGCCTATTGGAAACGACGTTGTTTCCGGTAACGCGTGCTTGATCTTTTTCGGGAAGGAATATCCCGTCGCAGCCTGGCGTGTGGGAAGTTGGCAAGACGAGCCCCCCCTCGTCTTGCTGGAGATAGAAGAAGGAATTATCGCGGTGAAAAAACTCGCCGCGCCGATCGCCCTCACCAAACGAGAGGTCAGGTCGAACATCCGAAGCGTAGGAGCGAGCGACATGGTTGGGCACAAAGTCAATGAGCACTCGCAGTCCCTCCGCCTCGCAGCGCGCGAGCAGGGCTTTGAACTCGTCCATACGCTTTGCGGGAACTACGGCGTAGTCCGGACTGACGTCGAAGTAATCCCGGATGGCATAAGGGCTGCCCGCCACGCCTTTTAGGATGTCCGGATCATCTGCTGGGATACGCGGCCAGTTGGTGCCACTGGCCTGCTCAAGAACGCCGGTGAGCCAGACGTGGGTGAAGCCCATTTCCTTGATCGAAGCGAGCGCGACAGGGGTGATGTGGGCAAATTTTCCGCAGCCGTTTTCCTCCAGCGTGCCGTTGGTTTTGCGGGTCTCGTTGGTGTTGCCGAAAGTGCGCACAAGGAGTTGGTAAATCACCGCGCGCGGGGGGGGCTCTTCCGCATGTAGTTCGGAAGCTATTGCTGCTCCGAAAAGAACGCAGGATAGGATTCTCATAATTCGATAGGGTTCAGGTTTCCGTTTCGTCGCCAACAATTAGGGTGGCGACGGAGGCGATGGCCATCGAGACCCCACCAGCTAGCACCGCTTTCATTGCATCGCCGCCGAGCATTGAGTCTACGAGTTTTCCGAGGGCGACGGCTGCGAGAATCTGTGGCAGGACGATGAAAAAATTGAAGACTCCCATGTAGAATCCCATCTTGTGGCCAGGGATTACGTTAGCGAGCATCGCGTAGGGCATGGAGAGTATGGAGGCCCAGGCCACGCCGACGCCGGTCATTGAGAGCAGGAGGAGGGCCGGTTGTTCCACCACGTAGGCGGAGGCTAGACCGCCCGCCCCTATCGCGAGGCAGACCAGATGGATCCGCTTGGCGGCAAGGAAGCGTGTCAACCAGAGCAGGACAAAGGCAAATCCGAACGCGACTAGGTTGTAGGCGGAGAAGCAAACCCCACCCCACGCCGTACCTTCCTGGTAGCGGCGGGCGGATGCCAAGGCTTCCTGCAAACGAGACGCCGCATCCCCGACGCCAGGAGAATCTGGCGCGCTGACCTGATAGGCAGCGAGCGCTAGGGCGAAACTTTGCACCATTGGGCTCTCTGTCTCGTTTTTGCTAGGCGGTGTTTTGTTTCCAGCGGCCTCGCTAATCAAAGTCGCCAGGATTTCCGTATCAATCCGTTCGCCCGGATCAGGATCTGGCGGGCTAAGGCCAAACATCTGGAACATGCCTCCATACCATGGTTTCGGCGCGCGGGCCGCGCCTGCTTCGACCGCGAGTTCCCACTTCTTCGCTTCATAAGCTCTCGCAAGGGTCGCGGCTGGAGCCAGCCAGCCCATATCTACCTGCGCCCGCGCGGCGTCGTCCTGCAGGCCGAGCGGTATGCCGCCGAACACTTTTTTCCCGACCGCCGGCACGAAGTAAATCCACATACTGAAGAGGGCTAGCCAAGTGAAGAACTGCACCACCGAGAGTTGTTTCATCGCCGTGGGCATGGAGCCGATACCTTGGAAAATCTCGCGAAAAGCATTTCCGAGCCCCGAGTGCATGCGTTTCATACGTTTGAATTCCTCCATATCCGCCGGAGGGTATTCACGAGTGGTCAGGATGGTGACGAGCACTGCCGCGAAGAACACGCCCGCGCCGATATAGAACGCCAGCTTCACCGCCGGCGGGATCGGACTCTCGACGGTGGCCTCCTTGCTGACACCGAAGCCATTCGTCAGAATAAAGGGTAGCGCCGAGGAAAGGACTGCGCCAAGGCCGATGAGCAGGCTCTGCATCGCGAAGCCCCTTTTCCTCTGGTCTTTGGGCAGCATGTCCCCGACAAAAGCACGGAACGGCTCCATGCTCACGTTCACCGAGGCATCGAGGATCCACAGGAGACCCGCAGCCACCCACAGCGAGGGAGAGTTGGGCATTGCGATGAGCGCCAAGCTCGACAACAGCGCCCCGACCAAGAAATATGGGCGCCGCCGCCCGAGACGCGTCCATGTCCGGTCGCTGTAGTAGCCGACGATTGGCTGGACGATCAAGCCGGTGAGCGGCGCCGCCAGCCAAAGGATGGGAATGTCTTTTTCATCGGCTCCGAGGAACTGATAGATCGACGACATGTTCGCCATCTGCAGACCCCATCCGAACTGGATGCCGAGAAAGCCGAAGGACATGTTCCATATTTGCCAAAACGAGAGGCGGGGTTTTTCATTCATGGATTTACGGAAAAATGGGTTTATGAAAAACCTCTTATATATGTCGGTGTTGAGGTGCGGGTTTAGTCCGATTCCTCTCCCGTCTGTGGAAAAATAGATCGGAAATCGTGGAATGTGCCAACCCTATCGTGTTTCGCAACATCTAGAGATGTGTGTGTCCCGACAATCATCTTACTGATGGCCGCTCTGGCATTTGCTAGCCACGCGCGACCATGGAGCGATGACGTGATGTATTTCGTGATGACCGACCGCTTCATGGATGGCGATCCGACCAACAATTCACCGCCCGGATGCGATCCGGCGTTATATGATCCCCACCAAAAGGACATTTCCCGCTACATGGGCGGTGACCTGCGAGGGCTGGAAAAAGCCCTCGCTTCTGGATACTTCAACGATCTCGGCGTGACAGCGCTGTGGCTCACACCGGTGGTGAAAAATGTCTGGCGCTCTGGCTATGACCTCGGCGGATGGAAAACCGGTTACCATGGCTACTGGGCGCAAGATTTCCTCGACATCGACCCCCACTTGACCAGCGCAGAATCGCTCAGCGGAGAACCCTACTCCGACGATACCGAGGGACGGATGCGGCATTACCAAGACTTCGTAAAACTTGCGCATTCCAAGGGAATCAAAGTGATCCAAGATGTAGTGCTCAACCACGCCGGGCCAGTTTTCTACTACGACGCGAACGGCGATGGCATTTTCGATGTCACGAAACGAGAGGAGTGGCTCCAGCCCTTCCTTTGGGACGGCTACCACGCCAGCGCAAAATGGGCGAACATACCGAAATGGAACGCACACAGGACACAACCTGACGGGCCACGCGAACTGTTAGGGACGAGGATTCATACCCGTGGCACACTATCGCGTCTCGAAACTTACGGTCGAAAAGGCTTTTCCAACGATAGCCTCGGAAAATCGGACGGCGAGGAGATCATGTGCGATTTCTACTCGCTTCGCGATTTTTGGACAGCACCCGATAGCGAGCATTTTGATGAGTTGGTGGATGAATTCGTAGAGATTCAGGCCTTCTATTTGGAAACGGTCGGAGTGGATGGACTCCGTATCGATACGGTAAAACACGCACATCACGAATTCTGGGATGCCTTCACAACCCGCCTGCGCGCGCGCCTCGGCCCGACGGCGAAAGATAAGCTTATTTTCGGAGAGATCTACGACGGCAACCCAGCGGTTCTGGGGCGTTATACATGGCGCTCGGATTGGCCCGCGAGCAACGAACCCTTGCTGGACGGCGTATTGGACTTCGATACCTGCTTCACGGCACGCACTTACCTGCGCCAAGCAGGAAAACATTTTGGAAGCGCCGCGGCTCTTGAAAAATCCCTGACAACTCGCACCGCCATCAACCCAGCGGATGGGCGCCCCTTCTACAATCCAAACCCAGGCCCGGATGGACTCAACTCACGACAGAAAATGATCACCTTTATCGAGAACCACGACGGGATCAATCGCTTCCGTGTGGATGGCATCACGGAGCGCCGCAACCGCCTTGCTCAAGGTTTGGTAATGACTCTGCCCGGCATCCCCTGCCTGTATTACGGCACCGAGTTCGCATTAGCCGATCAGACCGCAAAAATCGGCGAGGACAGCGAAACCGGGCGCTTGATGTTTTTCCCTCGCCGCAACGCACCTACCATCACGGAGGTGAAAAACTCGGCATCTTTCACGGAGATTCGGGCGCTCGCCGATTTACGCAAGCGGCTACCCGTTTTACGCAGCGGCGATGTGATTCCTCTCTGGGTGGATAGCGATTCGATTACAGACGACGACGGATTGTTCGCTTTCGCGCGAGCCGGAGAGGATGGAGAAAACTTCGCCGTGGTCGTCATCAACGCTTCGGATGAGGCACGAGTCACGGGAGCCATGGAGCTTCCCGCTTCACTCAAGTCGGCAGGTAAAGTTCTTCAAACTGCGCTAGTGATCGGGATGGGTAATGCCGAGCCAAGTCCATCCGTCTCTGCCACCGGTTTGCTGCGCCTGCAAGCACCGCCAGCCAGTCTTGTGGTTTACGAGGCGATCCCCGCTATTAAGTGAGAGAGATCACTCTAGGCCCACCCTAATATCGAGCGCCTTCGCCGAGAGCGCCTCGCCCGACAAGGTCCCCATGCGGATTTCGTCGAATTCGCTTCCCGGGGGGATTTTTCCAGAACAGATGACAGGACCGAGGGGCAGTCCGCCCTCATGCAGGCTTACATCACCGGTGAAAGGATCGTAGCGAAGGGTCACGGTTTGTGGGACATCCGGCGTGGTCGCGTCGCCAAGTTGTAACACTTCGCTGCCCTTACTAAAAAAACTCATGAACGGCCAGCTATCCGTAGAGGACACATCCTCAGAAGGCCTCCCAAGATCCAGCGTGGTAAGCAACACCGAGCTATCTGCTTGAGGAAGCCGGAGGAGTCGGTTGTGACCATCGACCTCAGCGTCCACGGAGATAGGGCTAACGGAACGGAAACGACCCAACGCCTTCGCGAAACGCCTGTCATCGACTGGGAAACGCCCTATCGAGCCCTTCGGCGGTATCTGCGCCGCATCACCCTCAGCAAGGACAACCTCCTCCTTGCTGGCTTTCGAAACGATACGCATTTCCCCAAAGGACACGAGGATTTCCTCCGCGCCCTGGGCTGGCACCTCAATGCCGAACACAGCTCCAAAGTCGGATGTTTTTATGCGCGGCGTATCTAACACCAAACCATCACCGCTTCCCCCTACCGTGAAGTAACCGCGCCCCGTTTTCATAAATACGGCCTTCCCAGAAAGAAAGGTCAACTCGGCTGGACCTTCGATAAGCGCCGTGACGGTGGGACTCAGCGAAACACCGGCTCGCCCACACGCCAGATACAAAACACTGCCGCCACCAACTCCGGTGGCACCGCCAATCGAGCGCGAGGAACCTTCGATTTCCCACACCGCATCTACAGAAAACGTAAGCAATGCGACATCATCCGGAGCACCCCTGCCCATCTGTGGACGTGTGAACCAAACCACCGCCAACAAGGCGAGCACCGCCGCTACGGCAAGTGCGTGACGAATGCCGTAAACCCTACGCTCCCGCCCCAGCAAGTGCAGACCAGCCGCGCTCCTACCCTCGAATTCCTCGCAGAGGGTATGATGCAACAGAGCATAGTCCCCATAGAGCGCCAGGAGTTCGGGCTCCTCCCGCAGGCGCTGCTGAAACGCATCAAACGCCTCGCGCGTGATATCTCCGTCGAGCACTTGCTGAATAAGGTGGTGATCGTTTCGGTTCATGGCGTATTGGCAGCAGAAGCTTTTAGTTCGCGCTCGATGCATTGGCGAAGCGCAGCACGGAGATTGTATAGAATGGCCTTGAGGGTGCCCGCACTGCGTTTCGTGCGATCCGCGAATTCCTGCAATGGCGCCTCAGTCGCGTAGCGATGAAACAGCAAATCGCGATCCTTGGGTCGGAGGCGTGATAGGCATTTTCGCAGGGCAATGTGACGCTCCTCCAGCCCGTCAGAGTCCATCTCAGAGCCGGTAGCCATGCGTTCAAGTAGATCATCATCAAACACCAGCCAACCCTGCGAAGCCAGTTTCCGACGCTGGTTGAGCATGTGATAGCGGATCGTCTGAAAAGCCCATGCCTTAAAATTCGTCCCCAGCTCGAAGCTGTCCCGGCGTTGCCACAGTGTGATATTAACATCTTGGAGAAGATCACGCGCGCCCGAAGATCCCGGCACCCGCGAGCGGATATAGGCCAGCATCGCCGTCTGGTGATTCGTCAGCTCGCGGATAAATTCCTCCGTATCCGGATCACTCTGTGGGTTTTGCGTCATTACAGGGTTTACACTCCCAGATGTTCTCCCAGCTGCAAGCGGTTTAGAGAAAGGCGACGATTCACCCCAACCGCAAGGTGGACTTTCGACATATCATTTATAACGCATTTCGTATGAAGCCCAAAAACCCAACCCACCTCACTGCCCGAGGATTTACCTTGGTCGAGCTCTTGGTTGTGATCGCCATCATCGCGACTCTCAGCGTCTTGGTTACCATGGGAGCCAACGGCTTCATCGAAAAAGGACGGAAGGTCCAGGCGCTCGCACAGTTTCGCGATTTCCAAGTCGGTCTTACCCTGTTTGAAAGCGATTATAAGCGACCGCCGATCCCACGGAGCAAACGAGAGACCGGCTGGGACACGATCTACGGCGACCCCGGCGGTAACTACACGAACCAGTTCCTCGTTTCCGCGCTGGCGGGCGACGACAAAGACTACCCCTACAAGGGCGAGAATTTCTCCACCTCCGAGGTGAACCCACGTGGCGAATCCTACATGACCTTCCCCTACGCTCCCAACAACAAGCAGGGCGTGGGCACGGACGGCAAACTCTACGACCCATGGGGGCGTGAAATCATGGTGGCTATCAACGGTTTCAAATCCAACAACGACGCGGATGAACTGGTGGATTTCAATGACGGAAGAAACGACGAGCGCCTGCACACATGGGGACTTGCCGAATACACCGAAAAGAAACCCCGCAACCAATCCTTCGTATTTTGGTCTTACGGGAAGGATGGCAAAAAAGGCAAGGGTGCACCCAACGCCTCCAACGTCGTCCCTCTCGCCGGATCGGATGACGTGGTTTCCTGGTAACCCGAAATTGTCAGCACGACCGCCGCACCTCCGCAGAATCATCTTCTCCAAGCCCAGCACGGAGACTCCTGAAAAGGCCCAAGAAAATCGAAAACGCGATTGAGATTGAGGATTGGCATAGCTCCTCGGGGGGCGATCCTTAACCCCACCAAAGCCACTTGGTCAGCCGTTACATGAGCAGCCTGCGCGCTCCATCCGCTATCCAACTGCAGATTTATCCCACACTCCTCACCGAGGCGCGCCTGAGCCGATCCATGATCACGACCCCAAGGCCACTTTCGGTGAAGGGTTTGGCGATGATCTCGTCGAGACCCATCTCGTCCATCTCACGCATCGCATAAAACAACCGGATCGCGGCCTCGGCGTGCTTCCCACAGCCGGGGCTGAGCGCGACGACGCTGTCCCAGCGGTGCGCTCGCACAAACGCGCCGCCCTCCTCACCCGTGTAGCTAAGCAGACCGTAGGTCTTGCCAACTTCCGCCGTGAAATCCGTAGGCTTCTCGATGGCATACAGAAAGGCGTAAGCAGCGAGGTGATGTAAACTCAGCTGTAAACCATTGGAGAAATCATGACATTTCAAAGGTAGCGAGCCTTCGAAGACTGAACCCAACCCGTGAAGCGTTTTCGCCTTCAGCTCGATGAAACCCAATTTGATCTACTCTCTCGTTTTTATATTTCTGCTCAGTCCATTGGCGATGGGGGAGGCGATGTTGCAATATTTCAACACCTCGTGGCGTGAGATTGAGAGCAAGATGCCGGAGCTCGCGGAGGCGGGCTATGAGTCGATATGGCTGCCGCCTCCCACAAAGGCGAGCGGGGGGCTTTCAGTAGGCTATGATTTGTGGGATCGCTTCGATCTAGGATCGAAAGACCAGCGGGGCGGGGTGGGGACAAGGTATGGCACGGAGGACGACCTGCAAAGCCTGATGCGGACGGCGCACCGTTTCGGGATCCGGATCTACTTCGACAACATCATGAATCACAACGCGTTCGATATCCCCGGATTCAACGCCTCCACTCCGATCAATATTTACCAGGGCTTCGTGCCGGAGGATTTCCACCTGCGGGTTACGGAAGAGGGGTTTTTCAGGAAATGGGACAATACGCGCAACTGGGGGGATGCATGGCAGGTGCAGCATCTGGGACTTTCCGACCTGATCGACATCGCGCAAGAGCCGGGCGAGTGGAACAACAACTTTGGACGCAATGAGGGGGATCGGATCAGGAAAATCAGCTTCCTGCGGCATCCGCAGAATCCGGAATACTATTGCTACCGGCCGACGGGCGGAGGGCAGCGGCACTCGGCGGGGCAGGGACAATATGTTGGTTTCGGCTCCGGAAATGGCCTGACGGCGAATTTTCTGGCGGCGAACACGGATTTCTACACCGAGCTGGTGGAGGACATGCTGCACCGTGCAGTGCGGTGGAAAATGGATCGGACTCGGGCGGACGGCCTTCGGCTGGATGCGGTGAAACACGTGCGGGATGATTTTTTCGGGGCCGAGGGGCCGGGAGCGGACAGCAGCAGCTACGGCTACACGGGGCAGGCGCAAGAGCAGTTCAACCTGACGCGCGGATTCAGCGATTGGAGCAACCACCGGGACACGGTTTTCGATACAGAGAGCCCGCGGGATGACGCGATGCTATTCGGCGAGCACCTGGGCCAGCCTCCGGGTTACGGCGGTTACATCGCGCGCGGCCAGCGGCTGATCGACAACGATCTCAGGAGCAATTTCAACAACCTGCTGGGGAACCCTTCGGCCGGATTGCAAGGCTATGACCAAGAGGGATCCGGTGGATTTCCTGCAGCAGTGGCGGTGACCCATGCGCAGAGCCATGACAGTGATTTCGCAGCGCGGAGGGAGCTGCAGCATGCATTTTATTTCACCAGAGCGGGACTACCGCTGGTTTATACGGATGGAAATTATCATGCGGAAACCCTAAGCCAGAGTGGTGGGGCGTTTCCTCGGCACGCGAACACGTCCTTTCTTGGGCAGTACGGTGACGGGCGTCTGCCGAACCTGATGAAGATGCATCAAAATTTCGCGCGGGGATTCCAGAAAGGTGCGTGGAGCTCGGCAGATCTGGTGGCCTACGAGCGGATCGACAAGCGCGGGAACGGAGGCATCAGCGATGCCGCGGGGGCGGTGGCGCTGATGATGCTGAACGACAATTTCGCCAACGGCGTAGGGCAGGATTTCTCGACGAGTTTCCCTCCGAACGCGTTCCTCTGGCAATACGCTCGCGGCGCTGCGGCCAACGGGCAGTCGATGAACGGCTTCTTCATCCAGCTCGGCGATGCCGGGGGCGGGCGCGGGCAGATCTCCGCGAACCTCAGCCAGCCGAACGGGGTGATCGTGCCTCCCGGCGGCTATTATCTGTTCTCCTGGAAAAATCCGGATCCGGCCCCGGCCTGGAGCCTTGCGGGTGGGCGGGCGATCGAGATCTATGAAGGCGGCGAGCCAACTGGAACTGTGACCGTTTCGAGAAAAGACGGGCCGGATGGCGATCCGGGTTTCAACCCATATGGGCTGCCGAACGATGATCCGACGGATTTCACCTACAACATCGATATCCCGCGGGTGACGGACGGAAAGGATCTGCGCTTTGTGGTTCGTGCCGACGGATCGGCCGAGAACATCCTTTTCCGGCTCAACGGCGGGGTGGACCTGAACGGGACGCGGCCTCCGGGCAACGCGGATCCGGCTTTCCGCGACAATCCTCCGGGTATCTCCAACGACGTGTTTCTTGGCTACGAGCAGCCGCAGTTCAGGCAGCGGATCTATGGGGAGAAATTCGCGGCCATTGACACCTCGCGCAACAAGCTGGGCTCGCCGGGTGCGGAGACTTACTCGAAGGTGATGGGACAATCCGGATTTACGGTGGTGAACGGGCCGGTGAATGCCAACAATCTGGACAACGAAGGCGGCGATGTGGCTGCGTTTCTCTATCATGATCCGGAGGCGGATGTCGGAGGCGAACCCGGTGGCGGGTGGGCCGGTGGCGAGGCGCCGCTTCAATATTCGGAGGCGGGAGCCAACATCTCCATCTGGGCGAAACCGAACGGTGTAGGCGGCGGCTTCAGGATGTTTGTTTACTATACCGATGATGGAACGAATCCCGAAGGAGCCGGCGGCGAAGGCGTGGGTTCGACGCGGGCGGTGGAGATGAATTTCAGCCACAACGAGGGTTCCAACGACTGGTGGATGAACGCGAACGTGCCCAAGCCTGCCGTTGGGCGGACGCTCAAGTACAAGGTCGGGATTTTCAAAGAGGGCGCGCCTTCGTGGTTCCCCGGGAACTCGCCTTCGGTGGACAAGCTGAGGAGCATGATGACCGTCTTCGAGGTGGATGGCTTCGATGCGACGGAGGTGGAGTTTTTCCCCCACAACGACTATGCGCGGAAGCAGGACGCGACGAATCCGAACTACAACACCTGGGAATGGGATACGCAGAGGGGGCTCGACGAGGGTTTCCACGTGATGCGGGCGCGGGCGTTCCTGAGCCGCGGCAGCGATGCGCCGATTTACAATACCTATGTCCAGACGTTCTATTATGATGCGGAGCGGCCCAAGGGAGAGATCGTATTCCCAACTCAGAATGAAACACTTAGCCAGCAGAGTTATGGAGCGGTTGTCAGGACCGATCGATCGGTGCGGGAGGTGTGGTATCAGATCGTGGATACAGACCCCGCGAACAACGACAGCCAGACGCGGGTAATCAACGGCAATGGCGCTGGCTTCGAGCCGTTCACCGATGTGAACCGCAACGGCGTGAGGGACTCGGGCGAGCCTTTCGAGGACCTGAACGGAAACGATGTCTGGGACAATAATCTCGCGGAATCATGGGCGCGCGCGACCCCGGTGCGCACTTCAGCAACCATCGATAGCGGGTTTCCTCTGGAGTGGCGTTTCGATTACCGGAACATCCCGTCCAGCGGCACCGCGCAGATTAAGGTGCGGCTCAAGGAGGTTTCCTCAAGCAATAGCCAGACGCTGGGTGACGTCGATGGCCATTACACCACGCTGATCCGCAACGTGAACACCGCAGGGCCCGAGACAAGGCTGTTCGTGGCGTTTCCGCAGGCCGATGGGGAGGTGATGGGTGAGAATTATGTATTGAAAACCTACTTCACGAAAAATCTGGGCGAAGGGGTCTCTAACCAGCAATTGATCAACGAGTTCCTGGTGCGGATCGGCAGTTCGGTGAGTGGCACGGATCGTGACGCGGTGGCGCAGGAGCGGTCGCGCTACAGTATTGTTAGAGACGAGACGGAGCTGTATCATGCCCTCGCGTTTGAAACGCCGGCCCTCTACAACGGCTCGCCGGATTTCGAGCATTTCATCGGCATCACGCACACGCGCAACAACGTCACGCTGGAGGCGACCCGCACAGTCAGGGCCGCGGTGAGCGAGCGTCCGTTTATCGCGATCACGCAGCCGGCGGCTGTGGGTAGCGACGGGCGTCCGTTTGAAGTGGTTCTACCCGCCGTGGCCGATCCGACTCCCGACCAGCGCTCCACCCGCGTGCGCGTGGAAACCGATGACCGTGTGGAGGGCTTGGTGCTGGTTTCCGAGACCGGCGTCGGGGTGATCAATCTGCAGAGCGTGGAGACAATCGGCACAAAAAAGATCTGGATCTACAACTGGTCCGAGCTGGAGGCGGGGAATTTCCGCCTGCGGGCGGATGCTTCTCTGATGGAGGGAGGGGCGGTCAGCGCGACGGCGAGACGGGAAGTAACGGTGGTGATCCGGCAGGTGGTGAATGAGAACCCGGATGACACGGACGACGATGACGACGGCTTGCCGGATCAGGATGAGCTCACGAGGCGTGATCTGCCTTCCAGCAATCCCGAAACCTGGACGAATGGGGATGTGCATACTTGGCGGATTTTTGGGAGAACAAATCCAGTGAGTCCGGATACGGATGACGACCTGCTGCCGGACGGCCTGGAGTCCGGGATCGCCGGAATCTTCGATGCGGGCACCGATCCCGGGGTGGATACGGACGGGGGTGGGTTTCCCAATTTCATCGCCGATGTGGATCCGCCGATCTTCAACACGACGGACAATGCGGGGCATCCGCGTTTCAACCTGAACCGTGCGCGGACGGATCAGTTGGGTGGTTCGATGACCGATCCGACGAAGGCTGATACGGACGACGACGGGTTGATCGACGGAATGGAGGATTTGAACCGGAACGGGCGGGTGGACATCGCGCTGACGAGCGGCGGTGTGGCGCAGTCGCTGATCGCCTCTCCAGTGACGGTTTACAACACCTCGCGGGTGCAGCGTTCATCGTTGCCTTTGAACGCGGTTTTTCTGGAGACCGATCCGAACAATCCTGACACAGATATCGATGGTGTAGCGGATGGAGCGGAGGATGTGAATGGCAACGGGCGGGTGGACATGGAATTGCTGCATGAGGACGGGACGAAGACGTTTTTTGACCTGAGTTTGCCGGAGAACGCGATCTATCTGATTGGGTCGAATCTGCCGGGGGTGAAATCACGGGCGATCAACCGGCAGAAGCTGTCGGAGGATTTCCCGCATGACGGTTTCCCGAAGGTGCTATGGCTAGAGACGGATCCGTTGAATGCGGATACGGACGGGGACGGGTTGCCGGACGGTTGGGAGATCGCGAACGGCCTCGATCCGCTGGACGATGGTTTTGTGAATCTGCGGACGGGAGGCCCCGGGAATCCCGATATGGGTGCCGATGGGGATCCGGACGGGGACGGGTTCAACAACCTCCAGGAGTTCCAGAACGGCACCAAGCCGCTGATCGACGATTCGGTCACCACTCCGGTGGCGAATAGCATTGTGATCGGCCCGGGCGAAGAAACGGCGGTGGGCACGACAGTGAACGACAACGCGTTCACCGATTGGACATGGGATGACCTTGTATCGTTCGACCAGTTCCAAGGCGATGGAAACAACTCGCAGGGCGGGGACGTTTACCGCGCTTACGATGGCTTCGACAGCTCGCGGGACATGGTCGCTTTTTACGCCAGGGACGGCGGTGAGGACGGGAACTTCTATTTCCGAGTGGACATGTACGACCTTCGTCCACAGGCGGAGGAAGGGAATCTGGACATCTATGTGGTGATCGATACGGGGAATCCGGCTTCGGGTGAGGCGGCGTTACCGGACGAGGTAGATATCCTGACAGAAATGAAGTGGGAGGTGGTGGTGGCCGCTTATCAGACGAACGTGGGGCGGGTGTTTGTCGATACCAACCCGGCGGTGAATTCGACGACGGTGAACGAGGCTCTGACCGGAGCGAACGGGGTGGTGATCCGCGACCAGAACACGCCGAACGGTTTCGGCCGTTCGTATTATAACGCCGACCTGGACGCGGTGGAGTTCTCCATCAGCAGGCAGGCGCTGATCGACGCCGGTTGGAACGGCTCCGCCAAGCTGAACTATCAGATTTACACCACCAAGGACGGCACCAACAACAGCGGGGCGAGCGGTCCGGGTGCCGGCGATATCGGCGGGAGAAACGATCTCCGCGACACGATAACCGACGATTGGCTCACCGATGACGAGTGGAGCACCCAGAACAACATCCGCAACAACGGGCGCCTGATCAACTGGCTCTCTGCCGATGGAAACGGGCTTTATCCCGACCAGCGCAAGGCCGCAAAAATGATTTTCCTCACCCACGGCAACCAACCGGTCCTTGCGGGCGCCGAAACCCAGGAATTGATCAACGATGCCTCGGGCGCGGGCTATCACCGCCTCATCGACGTGCATGAAGCCTATGCGAAGCCGCTGACCCTGCATCTCACCCCAACCCTTGCCACCTCCTTTGAGTGGGCGTCCGTCAAACCCGACGCCAACCGTCCGTGGCGTGACGGGCCAGCCTTCAACCGGAGTTTGTCCCGGCAAGTTCACTCGGGAAACATCGAGCTTCTCGGCACAACCTTCAGTGATCACATGATCGATTATTTCTCGGATGCCTACAACATGGACAACCGCAGCTTGGCCGATGACGTGCTCAACCGCATCTACGGTGCCCCGCCCTCCGGCCAGGTTTTCTGGACACCGGAGCGGGTGGCGGATGGCGGCACTTTGCAACGCGTCGCCGCGATGGGATATGGATATACCTTTGTCGATCAGACGAGGCATCTCTTTAAATGGCAGGGGAGAAACGCCGCGCTTTCGGATGATGGTTACCGCCTAAACCGTTTTCATGGGGTCACTTGTTTCATGATCAACGACCAGGCCAGTAGCTATCGGTATCAGAATCTTAACAACGGGTTTCCCGGCCCCCTCCGCAGCCTCGCGCACCGCAAGGCGCGCAGCGGCACACAGGACCAGGTGATGGTAATCCAGAGTTGGTGGGAGGAGTTCGGAAACTTCGCAAACGCCGAGGCCTACGAGAAAAACCTGCGCTGGGCAGCGAACAGGCCATGGATCCGGATCATCACCCCCGGGCAGATTGTCAACGGCGAGATCGATCTCAATCGCGACGGCAACGGCGACCCATGGTTCGTGATCGAACGCGGTGCGGGAACCTTGCCGAAGGTTGCCCACGATTTCATCGACCACGCGACGCAAGAAAACTATGATAACTGGTATCTCGGCCAAGTGGGTCGCGAGGAAGGTCTCATGAACAAGGTTTTCGAGATCCGCCCGGGAGTCAGCCTTCCTGCCTCGCTGAGCTTCGGTATGCAGACACTCGGCGATGGCAAACTCGCCGACGTCAGCTGGGAAACTGTATCCGGCCTCAGTGGTGCGAACGGCACGCACTCGCCCCGCCTGCTTGCCCGCGCTACGGCTCACGCTTCCACGCTCCTGACCGGGTTCCACAGCCAGCGGAACAACGACCTGAGTAAATACAGTACCGGCTCCTACATCTCGCCGGATACGGATTTCAATATCCTCTCACCTCTAGCAACGAGAAGTCAGTCGCAGCTCCGCTTCGGCGCCGTGTATTCTGCGGTGGAGGCATGGGCGGCAAATCCGCTTTCGGGTTCCGTCGCAGAAACCCTCGATGTAGATCTCGATGGTGAAGCGGAATATATCCTCAAAAACGAACGTATTTTCGCTGTATTCGAGGCGCTGGGCGGGCGCATGACCGCAGCCTGGGCCCGCTCCATGGATGACGGGCAGATTTATCAGGTTGCCGGAAATTTTCTCGCATACAACGACCGGGAGACCGAAGAGGAAGGCACGGCGAACGACAATGGCACGGGGGGCACCGGTGCCCGCCGCACCTCTGGCTTCAAGGATTGGTTTGCCCAAGGGCCGAACACCAGCTACGTGAACCAACTCTACAAGGTCGCACCGTCGGGCACGAACGGCTGGATCTTCACCTCGCAGGATGAGAAAATTACCAAGATCATTTCGCTACAGTCGGATTCTACGTCACTTACCGCTTCCTACAGCCTTACCGGAGACCTGAGCAAGCTCTTCGTCCGCTTCGGGCTGTCTCCCCATCTGGAGGATCTGCTTGTCAACGGCCAGGCCAACCTTCTTTCCCCTGCGGTCGAAAACGGGCGCAAGGATATCCTCAATCAGAACTTCACACACTCGGTGCACACTGCGCTGGTGACCGCGGGGGCCGGTCTTAGCGGTGCTCAGATCAATACCTCCGCCACGGATCACAGCCCGACGGGCGGCATTCCCTTCGTGCCTGATACCATGGACATGCGCAACCAGGCGCACACCGAGCAGGTAGAGATCGAGGGCAGCGGAAACTTTGTCTTCGCACTCGAGCTTGGAGCTGCGTCTGCGGATCGCGACAACGATGGACTCCCGGATGCTTGGGAGATCGAACACAACCTTGATCCGGATGACGACGGAACCGTGGATATCAACAACGGCCCCAACGGAGATCCTGATCAGGATGGCCTCACCAACTATGAGGAATGGCTGTTCGGGACACATCCTAGGGCTCCGGATATTGCCGCCGCACCCCAGATCAAGGTCATCAGAAATGCCGATGGCTCCGTTACACTTGAATATCCCGTCATCACGAACCGCCGCTACCGCGTCTGGAAATCGGAGAGATTGGACAACGACTGGCAGGCCTTGTTACCGGATCTCAACACCTTCGGGCTACCTGGGAACCCAGCCTACCAGAAAATCGAACCTACCCCCGCCGCCTTACAACCCCGGAGGTTCTACCGCCTCGAGGTCAGCCCATCCGACAACTAAATTCCGCCGTATCATGTCGAAATATTTCCTCTGGCTCCTCTGCGGCTTATTTCTTGTCGCACGCGTGTTCGCCGCGCCGGTTCTGACCATCAACGAACTCAACGCCAACTACACCACGACGAAAGTCTTCGTCGATGAGATCGCGGGCGATTCCATCCCACTGCAGATATCCTTCCAGCCGAACGAGGCGAACATCACCGACGCTGAAATCTATACTAACGTGAACCGCCGCGACCGAGCCTCGATCGATGCCGATGGTGACGGCTACGCAGATGGGATCAGCGGCATCGACGGCGCCCTGCTCGTCGCCGGAAATGACGATCACTATTACAAGGCATACACGATGGACCCCGCCGGTGACGGTGCCTTCACCCTCACGCTTTCTGCGGAAAAAACCGGAGCCTACCGCCTCACCGCCCGCTGGAAAGTGCAGGGCGATCCGAATTGGCGCTGGTATAGCAACGCCTCGGCGAACCGCCGCGATCATGCGATTACCATTTCGCCCACCGACGCCCGGGACATCATCCTCTATGAAATCAATGTCCTCAATATCGAGGCCAGCGGCGATACCTTCGCTACCCGCTCGACCATCGAGGACATGCACAACGCCTCGGGCGCGCCCCACAACGCCACCAACCGCTGGGATCTAGACTATGTGAAAGGCCTCGGCGCGAACTGGCTGTGGTTCCAGCCCATTCATCCGAACGGCTACGACGGCCGCGAACCGAACGGCGGCTACGACAGCGGCACGCCGCTCTACGATCCAGGCAGCCCCTACGCGGTGAAAAATTTCTTCGAGGTCAATCCGATCATGTCGAAAGACTTCACCGGCGATCCGATAAATCCCGCCGACACCATGAACCAAGGCAACCGGGACTTGGCGATGACCGCGTGGCGGAATTTTGTCGCTGATGCGGATGTGAAACAGGTGGGCATCATGCTCGACGCACCTTTTAACCACACCTCCTTCGACGTGGAGTTCGGCCAGATCGGCGTCGATCTTTTCCAGCCGGATGGCGCGGTGTGGTCGGGGACGGATGAGATCCGCAACCGCGAGGCGCGCTTCTTTTCACAGGCCGACGCTTACGACCAGCGGGCATTCAGCGCTGAAAGCATCGCCGCCGGGCCGGATCGTTATGACTTCGGAAAATGGCGCGATGTGAAGGACGTCTATTTCGGCAACTACTCCGCCCTCGTTCCGAACGCCGGTGACGCGGGCCGCTACACGAGCGAGGCGGACCAGTTTTTCACCTGGGATCCGAACTGGAACGCGATCGACTACACTCAAAACGGTGTCGACGTGAACGTCACCCGCAAGGTCTGGGAGTATTTCGCCAACTATGCGCTGCACTGGCTGGAGCAAACCCGCCCCGCCGGTGAAAACCGCAACAGCTCCACCGAGCCTGGACTCAGCATTGCTCAGCGTTACGCGTGGGACGCCCGGGGCATCGACGGCCTGCGCTGCGATTTCGGCCAGGGTCTTCCACCTCGCGCATGGGAGTATATGATCAATGTCGCGCGTGAGGTGAAGTGGAACTTTGTCATGATGTCGGAGTCCCTCGATGGCGGCGCCGTTACCTACCGCTCCAACCGTCACTTCGACATCCTCAACGAGAACATCGTGTTTCCGCTTGCCAGCGCCTCCAACAAATTCGACTACCGCAATATCTACGAAAACCGCCGCAATGCCTACGGCCAGGGACTGATACTCGCCAACACCACTTCCCACGATGAGGAAAATTACGAGGATCCGTGGCGGGCGCTTGTTCGCTATGGCGTCACCTCCAGCCTAGATGGCGTGCCGATGATCTTCCCCGGGCAGGAACTCGGCATCAGCCGCACCTTCGGCTACGACCGCTACGAGACGAATTTCGGGAAACAGATCGCCCATTTCAAACGCTACAACTCAATGATGCCGATCTGGAGTGATACGGACTTCGGAAACAAGCAGCTTTATCCGGTGTATGCGGGTATGGGTTCCGCCCGCTCCGCCAGCCCTGCTCTGCGCGCCTCGAACCGCTGGTTCATCGATGGCGATGGAAATAACAATCAGATCCACGCGGTGGCGAAATATGAGGAAGCCAATGCTTCGCCTGCTTTCAGAGATGTTGTGATCGCGCTCGCCAACCTGGATCGCGACAACAACCAGAGCGACAATTTCAAGATTCCAGAGACCCTCGCAGGGCTGCTTGGTCTCAAGGACGACCGGAAATATAATACGAAGAACATCGCGGCATATGAAAATCCCGCCATCGGTATGACAGGCAGGCGGGATGTTTTCCTATGGGACGCGGGCTTCACCGGCTCCCAACTGAAAAGCTCTGGCTTCTTCGCCTCGCTCAACCGCGTGCCCGTCACCGGCAGCAGCAACAGCGATCCCGGCGAGTGGGAGTCCGCTCCCTTCGAGGCGCAGTATCTGAGAGTTTTCGATGTCACGCCACCACCCTCTCCCGCACCTCTCACAGCCCACTATCAGACCGGCAGCACCGGTACTTTCATATGGGTTCCTAATGCTGGTCCGGATGACAACGTTGGCTCGTATTTGGTCGAAGTCAGGGACCAGAGCGATACTATTGTCGCGCAGGGAGACGTCTCCGATGGCTCGAACCAATTCAGTTTCACCGGCATCTACGGAAGCATCTACTCCGCCAAAATCACCGCGAAGAGCGCCGCCGGGATCGAATCCACCGCACCCGCTTCATCTGATGCCGGGGAACCGAACAGGGACTCCGCGACCACTCCTTTTATCCTGCTGGATCCTGCCGGAGATGAGGACGGCGACGGCTACAGCAATGCCGATGAGGAAACAGCGGGAACGGATCCGTTTGATGCCAGCTCCAGCTTCAGGATTCTGAGCTTCATCAAGACAGGAGATGAAGTTATACTGACAAGCAACAGCACCATCGGCCGAAGCTACCGCCTCCAGACCAGTAATTCGCTGAAAGCCGAAGAGTGGGCCGACCTCGGTGATCCGGTTGAGGGCACCGGCGCGACCTTATCCTTCGCGCACGATGTGGGAGAGATACAAAAAAGGCGCTTCTATCGGGTGCGGGTTTTAAATTTACAATCGGCTCAATGAAATTTCGTGAGTCCGTAGTTTTCATGCATTGAATGGGATTATCCCTACCGAATCACCGCCCACTAGCACACCTAAGCACATCTCATGTGCTTATTTTTCCCACCTCGGGTTCGGCCACCGCCCTGTGGATTCACCAATCCTTGTGCTTGCGGATCGGGTCACCGTTTTTCGGGTAGAGATTGAACTCGATGCGCTTGAACGCGTCCCGCCTGAACTTGGCGTTTCCGAAGTTTTGGCTGAACCCTACAAGGACATCTTCCTCAACCCCGTCGAGGCGGAAGACGATCCTTGATCCGTCGGCCAGGGTGGCGCGGACATCACCATTGTAAATCTTCGGAGTTTCCATGGCGTCACCTGCGAGAGCGATGTTCTTGAGCCGCGATACCGGGAACTTGACCTCCGAGAAAGGCGTCTTGAGCGTGATCTCCTCGCCCTCGATGCCGAGCACCTCGCCCTCGATGGTATCGCCGTTGCGCAGCATCATGCGCCCATCGGGAATTTCCTCCTTGGGAGTCTCCGAGCCGTCACCCCCGCCGAATCCACCGCCTTGCATTTCGAAGCCGCCTTGGAAACGACCTTGGAAACGAAGCCTCCTTTCCGGCACGTCATCGAGATATCCGTCCCATCCTGTGACCTCGATGTTAGAAATGCGCAACGGAGAGCTATCCTGCGAAACGATATGAAGGCCTTTCCCGAGGCGCTCCTTTTCCACTACTTCATCCTGCCATACATCGATGATACCGCCGTCCACGTAGAGCGCGATTTTGCCGCTTTTCTTGCTGGTCTTGATCTCGATCCGCGCCTTCTCGTTCTCACGCAGCACGCCAGCGTTTGTGGAGTGCCCGAGCCAGTTGTTGGAACCGGCTTTTTTCACATGAACCGAATTCCCTTGGAACACCATTTCGTATCCCACTTGCGAATTGGAGGTTGTGATGTCGTCGGAGAAAAGGATGATCTTAGGGCGGAACGAGCCGCGCCACGAAGCCTCGAAGGACACCACGCACTCATCCGGGAAATTGATTTCCCGCGCAACACCGCCGGGTGATTCCGAATGTAGCGCACCACCGCGGAAGCGCCAGCTTTCCCCACCGTCGCCCTGCGTCCATTCATCGATGCTGTTCGGGCCGCGGTAGTAAGTGTCCGCCACGCTCGAAATCTTCACCGATTTCACGTTCACGCGCCGCAAGGGGAGTTGCCCAGCATACCATGTGGTGAGTGTGATCTCCTCATCCGTGATTCCCGCAAGCTGGCCGCGGATGACGTCGCCGCTAGTCATCTCGAGGATGGCCTCGTGGGCGGCCAGAGGGCGATCGGCGGGAGGTGCGCCCACCGGGAGTTCCAGATCAAGCACGTGTCTCAGATCGAACTCAGCAGGCACCTGGAGAAGCTGCGATTTCCAGGAAAGCTTCTCACCGGTGAGCGCGAGCAGATTTCCGGTAAGCTGGTCGCCGTTGGAGAAACGCACGACGGAGGTGCCTCCCTGGGCGTTGCAGTTTACGGCGAGAGCAAGAAATAGGGCAGCGGTTCTCATCGGTTTTTCATGGTTTTTGCCTTGGGTATCCAGATCCGCTCAATAGAAGCGATGCCCGAACGGTGGAACTCTAGGAAGCCGAGCAAGGGATGTGCCACCCTCACGGTATCCCCATCCAAGACGCAGGAGGAAAGTCGCATCGTTCCGTGCCCGCGCAAGTTAAGTATGATGCCGCCGACATTGTCTGATTTTGAGGGTTTAGCAGCGCCGCCGAGGAAAACGGTGGAAACCTCCTCCTCGGGGAGTTCAAGCGGCTTTTTCTGGAAATCGCTTTTGAAGCGATAAACCAAGGAACCTCCCTCGGAGCGAATGCCTTCCAGCTTTCCTCCGAACCTCTCGCCGTAGCGGCCGATCAGGGAGTCGCTCTTGCCATCCCCCCTTTCCTCGCTGCGGTGCCTGTCGCCGCGGTCATCCCATTCAAGGATGCGGATTTCGCTGACACTCTGCCCACTCTCGCGCGCGGCGCGGCTGACGAGGGAAACGGCGGACCCCATCGGGATGGGCTGAATGGGATCCGTGTAGCGTCCCTCGAGGTCACCGTTGATCCGGAGTTCGAGCAATCCGCGCGAGCGGTCACCCCGTATCTCCACTTCCATCCGCCTCACGGGAAACTGCTCCGGCCTGCGGGCGAGCAGGACGATGGGTGTTCTAGCGCGGTTCGGGGATTCCCTAAAAAGGGCTAGGCCGGAGCTTCCGAACTCCATGAGATACCTGTCCCCCTTCGCAGCGGCGGCTTCCGCGAATCCGAACTGGAAATTCGGGTGATTCCGCCATGCGAACGAAAACCTAAGGATGAACTTTTCCGGCAGGCCGACATCGCGGGTGAGCGTTCCGTGACCTTTCGCGACGAATCCATTTTGCTCATCATAATCCCATGCCTGGCCGCCGCCCTCCACGCGGTTCCATCCGGTAAAATCAGTAGGCCCCGAGTAGATTGTTTTCTTGGGAATGATGCCGAGCTGGAGCGAGGAAACCGCCTCACGCGGGATGGTGATGAGCCCGAGAACCGGTGATTCCACCCGCAGCAGGCCGCCTTCCATGGAGGTCACCTTGACCGGAAGGATGTCGCCGTTGGTCAGCTCCAGGCGCTGGTCCGGGAGGATCGCTTCGCCGGCCGGCGTTCCGAAATCAACTTTCTCCACCTGATCACCCTTGAGCAGGAGGGGGGATCCGGACACGGGAGAAACGAGGGTGATGGTTCCTTCCGCGTCCATCCCCGTGATCTCTCCGGTGAGCTTTCCCTCGCCCTTGAGCGAAACATCGGCAGCCATGGAGGCTGATGCCGCCAGGGAGAGGGTCAGTGCCAGAAGGCGTTGGAAATCAGAATTCGACATCCCAGTCATCCAAGAAGCTTTCGGTTCCGCGAAAATCCAGCATCGCCGCGTAATCCAGGTTCACATCAATCTCACCGGCCGATCCGTTGAGGATGCGCAGCCGTTCGCCATCTCCGGAGAGCGGTCTGCCGCTGATCCTGCCGAGAGGATAGAGACGGGTCTTGATTTCGTCGGAGGCTGGATCGGGAGCCTCCGCGAGCCGTGATTTCGCGAAGCGGACTTCCGCGACCTCATTGAGCGGAAACTCGAAATCCCCGTAGCGGCCTTCCAGCTTGAGCTTGCCCCCCTTGAGCCCCACGACTTTCCCGGAAAAGCGGTCAGTGCCGTTGGCAAGCAGCACGATGTCCGCGTCGTCCACCTGCAGGCTGCGCGCGGCGTCGGGCATTCCGTTCCATTCCGCGACGAGAACCTCGGAAATACGCACCGGCGTATCCTCCGCCTGGACTACGAACCCGAAGCCGTCGCCCTTTCCGGCGTATCCCCCGGTGTTCTCGTTAGCATCGGCGATCTCGCTCCATTGCACGACGAACTCGCCGTTGATGAAGAGCAGGATCTCGCCGGTCAGGCGGTTGCAGCGGATCTCCACGGTGGCCGTCCCCGAGTCGCCGAGACGCAGGCTGCTGTTCGCCGTCTGCACGCGGTCGAGTCTGGGCCTGCCTTCCTCGTCGAAGCCGGTGCGGTGCAGCATGACGTAATTCGAGTAGATTTGTAACGCGTAGGACTCACCGAAGAGATCCGGAAGCGAGGTCGAGTTCATCAACCTGGCGGCCATGCCCGCACGATCCCTGGCGCCTGCGCCTCCCTCCGCCTGCTTGGCGGGCTTTTTGAAGTCCGCGTGGAAAGCTACTGTGCAGGAAAGGCGGCTTTTCCATGCGATGTCGAAGCGCAGCATCGCGCGGTCGGGCATTCCGTTTTTCCTCACTAGGGCGGTGCCGACCTCCTTGTTCTGCCAATACCAGGCCGTGCCGGTATGTTTCCAGAGAGCGGGATTTTTTCCCTTCTTCTCCTCATCCTTGGAGGCGGGAATGCCATCCGGGTGCTCGGCGTTGAGCATGACCCACTCTTGCGGATCGTAAGGGCCATGGTAAAGCGTCCGCCCGCCTAGGGGGTTCGGCGCGAGGAGGCCAACCTGTTCGCGGGGAAATTCGATGATCCCGCCGAACACGGTGTCGAGCACCACCCGCTTGTCGTCCATTTCCCTGACTACGCCGGGGATGCGGTCGCCGTTGGCCGTGCCGATGTGGGATAGCGTTTCGAGAGAACGCGCCGGGCGCCCGCCGCGCAGGACGATGCGGCGAAGGTCGGAGGCGCTGTATTTCACCTCCCCGGTCACATCCGCGCGTTTCCATATCACCGACGGTCCGGCAGCGATCCCAGCTAGGCGTCCGTGGAGTTGGTCGCCGTTGGTGAAACTCATGAGGTCGTCGCGGGCTTCCTCTCCCTGGCTCAACAGGGAGAAAGCGAAAAGCGGAATGATTGTGCGGATTTTCATTTCTCGTAGATTGGCAGATAGCGGTAGTTCAAGGCGAGCGACAAAAGCGCCGCCGATGTGCTGAACGCCTGACCCTGATTCCCGGGAAAGGAACCGTCCGGGGATTGGATCGTGGCGAGGTAGCGGATGTTGCGGCTGTTCCATTCCTCCCATATCTCTGAGTCGGCGTGGAAAAGCGCCTGGGACATGTAGTATTCGTAGTAGTAGGGATAATACCTATCGCGGTAATCGAGGTTTTTCTTGAGGTAGGCGAGGCTCGCGGCGTAGCCCTTGGAGTCCTTTTCCTTCGCGAGAGAGAGGCATAGCGAACCGATGGCGGTGAGGGTTGGCTTGCCGCCCGCCGAAGAGGTGTATCCGTAGGCACCATCGCCGCCGCGGCAGCTCGCGAGATAGGCGAGGGCTTTCTTGATCGCCTCGTCCGGCACCGGGATCCCGGCGTTGCGCGCGGCATAAAGGCTCACCACTTGGCAGCCCGTGACCGTGGTGTCCGCGTCCCGGCTTTCCGGAGTGTAGCGCCACGCGCCGAAGCGATTGCGCTTCTGCGAGCTGAGGATCAGCTCCACCGCCTGCTCCAGCGCCTTGGCAACCTTGGGATGATCGATGACCCCGTAGGCTTCCGCCAGAGCCTTAGTGGCGAAAGCGTGGTTATACATGCTCGATCCGATGTAGCCGTTGGTCGCATTCTGTTTGGAAATGATGTAGTCGATCCCTTTGCGGATCACCTTCGCGTAGGGACCGTTGTTCGGGTCCTCGCCGTGCGCTAGAAACGCGGCGACGCAGAGTCCGACGACGCCGGGCTCGCTGCCCGCGCCATCGTTCCAACTGCCCTCCGCGTTCTGCTTGTCGGCGAGGTAACGGAGGCCGCGCTCATAGATCAGATCCACCTGTGCCGGGACGCGGTCGTCCTGGCGATTGAGCAATCCCTGTCCGTGCGAGGCGGTGAGGAACCCTATCCCGAGGAAAATGAAAGCCAGCCTTCTCATGTTATTCGGATTTCCCCTCCAGTCCGCGGTTGTAGGCGTCGAGGGCGTCCTGGAACTCGCGCGGCAGACTTTTGCCGGCTGTTCCGGCCGCTTTTGGCACCGTTCGTTCCTCGATCTTCCCGCCGGAGGCACCGCCGTCCGCGTCGTTCGCGGCGTCAGAGTCGCCGGTCTGGCCTTGTCCCGCTTGGTCGCCCGGCTTGTCGCCTTTGCCTTCCTTGCCTGCCCCCTCGCCCTCTCCTTCCTTTTTCCCCATCATCCGCTCCATCATATCCATCATCGCGCCTTCGGCCTCGCCGCCGCCGCCCTGCTGCTGCCTTGCTTTGGCGGCTTGGTGGATTTTTTCGATGATTTCCGTCTGTGCGGCGATGGTCGCGCCTCCGGTCTCCGTTTCCACGAGGTAATCCGTGGTCTCGTCCATGATCCCCTCCACCTCGGTCAGGAGGTCAATGACCTGCTGCGCGGTCTGCTCGATGACGAGCTGCTGCACGTCGGCGGAAAGCTCGTCCTGCTCGTCCGCGAGTTTTTCTGAACCTTCGGCGTGTCGCTTGAGCATGTCGGCGGGATCCTCCGCTTCCTCGGCACGAAGCGACGGTGAGGCGATCAGGAGAAAGGATAGATAAAGATGCGCTTTCATTCGTTCGTGGTTGTCGGGGTTCCGGCGTCACGCTTGAGCTGCTCTAGGACGCGCGTCCGCGCGCGGAGATCCTGCTGCTGCTGGATCATTTTCATCACCCGCAGCATGAACTCGAAGTCCTCGTCCTCCGGGCTGGGACCGCCGCCCTCGCCGCCGCCACCACCCTCCTTGTTCATCTCGTCTCCGAGTGCCGCCGCCCATTCCTCGAGCTTGGCCGCCCAGAGTTTCGCACCCTCGGTGGCCATGAAGGAATGGTGGAGCTGGAGTTTCGCGCGGACATTCTCAAGGCCGAGATCGATCTTCGAATCCCGCATCTGCTCCATGATGGATTTGAACGCGGCGTCGTTGGTGCGGGCGTGGTAATGACCGAGGTCTTCTTGGATCCAGCGAACGTCGGCGGCGGTGAGCATCTGCTGCCGCTCCGTGTCAGAGAGCTTCATCTGATCACTGGGGTCGAGTTCGTCGTGGCGTTTGCCGAGGAGCTTGCGGGAAAAGGTCTCGATCAAGGTTCCCGCGATCCCATTCTGCTCGGCGGAGGCTTTTTTCAGGCGGCTCACGAAGGTGCTGGCCTCGAAGCGCTTGTTCGCGTCGTTGGCCTGCTCCAGCGCCTTCTTCATTTTCTCGACCACCTCCTTCTGCTTCTCGACCGCCTCCTTGACGTCCTCCTTGGTTTTCTCCGCCGTATTGGAAGGCTCCTGCGCCTCGCGCAGCTCATCGCGGACTTCCGGGATGTCCTTTTCGGCGAGTTCCTGCATGGCTTTCAGGGCACCCGCCATTTTCTTCATCGTCTCCTTGTCGATCTCGCCGTTGCGGGTCGCACCTTTCATCACCTCTTCCATCTTTTCCTTGAGGTCTTCCATGCGCTGGGCGTTCTCACTCTCCGCCTGTTCCTGGGTGTCGAGACGTTTGCGGTTCTCGTCCTGCTCCAGCTCCTCGGCGGAGAGATTGTCGAGGCGCTGGTTCTCATCGAGAAGGTTCAGTTCCTTGCGGGCGAGATCCTCCAGTTCGCTGATCGTGCGGTCGAACTGGGATTTCAAAAGCTGCGCGTGCTCCTCGCGGCTGAGGACGTAAAGGATGATCGGTTCCGAATAGACCCGCCCACGCCCCGGATAGAGATCCTCGGAAAACGCGCGGAGCGCCAGCCGCTGCGGGCCGATCCCGAACGCGGCGGGCGAGAACACCACGGGCTTCATGATGCGGCGTTCCTCGGGAGCGCCCTTCGCGAGCACCAGCTCGCCGGTCACCACGGGGATCTCACCGGGCATGGTCACCAAGCTCTGCCACTCGATGCCCACCTCTTTCAGCCCGAAGTCATCCTCGCAAAGGATTTCGAAATCAATCGACTCCTCGGGCAGGATCGCCTTCTGCCGCTCAATTCCCTGGGTGTAAGCAACCGGAGGCGCATCCTTCACCGCATCGACGCGCAACCGGAAGTCAGAACCGCCGGTGAGGCCGAACTGATCCACCCAGGAAAAAGGCAGCTCGAAGGGCACCCCACCCACCCCGATTGCGGCGGTCTTCGCCTTCTGTCCGGAAATCTCCAGTGCTCCTGCCTCGTCCACGGGTGCGGCACCTGCGGGATTCTCGCCGGTGGCTTTGCCGGGGCCGAACGAACCCGTGCGCACCCCGCGGCTGAGATCCAGTTCGAAGCTCACCACACTGCCCTCCACAAGGCTCAGCTCGCCGCTGCTGAATTCCACCGTCCGGTCGGGGAGGCTCATGTAATCTGGGGCGGTCACAAACGCCCGGGTGCTCACCACGCTCGGGCGTTGCAGCGGCTCGACGACAAGCGAATGCCGAAGATCCCCGATCCGGAACACGACGGTTCCCTTTTCCTGCTGCCCGGGGAAACGGAAGACATAACGCTCACCCACCAGATTCGCTCCGATCTCCGGTTGCAGGCCATATTGCCCCAATCCCGAGTCCGGACTCTGCTCCGAAGACTTCGAGAGCTTCAGCACCACCTCAAAGGCCTCGCCGTAAGGCACCGCAAGGTAAGCCGGCGCGTTCTCAAGCTGGGTGAACGTGTAACGCTCGACGTCCGAAAAAGGCTTCAGCCAGCGCTCCAGGGCGTTCAGACCCGCCTTGGGCGTCGCCAGGAAAGCGCCCGCCGCCCCGACCATGAGGGCGAGCGCGGACAGCGCCCACTTGCGGTGCCTGGGCACGGGCAGCGCATCGTCGAGCTTGCGCTTCCCCGCCTCCGCGGCGACCACCTCCATCGCCGCCGCCCTCAGCCTCGGGGAAAGGGAATCGCCCGTCTCCTCCTGACCCTGAAGCTCGATCACGCCGAGCAGGCGGTCGCCGAGGCCGGGGTAGCGTTTCGCAATGAGCCTCGCGAGCTGCTCCTCGCGGCGGTGCCCCCAGACCCAGCGGTGCAGCCAATAGGGCGCGAACCCGCCGAATAGCGAAACACCCCCGAGAAGGATCAGGAGTCGCGCCCAGCCCGGAGTCTGCCAGACCCGGTCGAGACCGTAGATCAGCAGGAAGGAAACCAGCAGCCCGATCAACCCGGCAGCCACTGCCTCCACCAGCTTCCGCCGCCAAAGCCGCGTCCTGAATACCTCAAGCTGGATGCGCAGGCTCTCTGGAATCGCGTTCCGTGCGGCGGGTGGTTGGTCGGACATCGGCGGGATCGGCATTTCTCATGCCGTAAAGGGTTGCGGGAATCTGACAGGGATACGCGACAACTCCAGCAGTTTTCTCGCCACAGCCCGCTGAATTTACGATCCCTTTACCGGGACGCCCCTCACTCGTCCTTGAACGGCTCCGCCCTGCGCGCGTCGATGCAGCCCGTCAACCAGCGGACGAGCTTCTCCGCCTCCTCGGATTCTGAGCGCATCGAGCCCAGCGCCGCCCAATCGAGTTGCGGGCGCGACTGCACCGGCGCGATCCGGTGGATGTCCAGCTTGCCCATGATCGCCTCGGTCTCCTTCGGGTGCGCGTTGAGGATGTTGGCGGGGCGCGGTAGATCGTCGAGCACCTCCGGGGTCAATCCGAACGAGACGACTCCCACCCCAAAGGTGGAGCTGAGTTTCCGCAAACCGTCCGCCAGCGCCTCGTCCTCAATCGGCCCCGCGTAGATCAACTCGCCGCCCTGCGCCCACATCGAGACGGAGAGCGCCTGGAAAAAATCCTCACGGTAAGTCATGAGCGAAGGCAAAAGACGCAGCCGCGCCGAATGCAAGCGGAACGGCGCGATGCCCAGCCGCTGCTTGAGGGAAAGCATTGATTCGTCGAGCGACATCTCCTCGTCCGGCGAGCCGCCCGTTTCCCAATCCACCAACACCAGCTCGGGATATTTCCATAGGTTTCCCAGCGGCGAGGTGGCCGCGAAAGGGTCGCGGAAAGCGAAGGGGAAACGCCCGTTGATCTCATAGTAACGCGTCACGACCGCGCGGAATTTACGGATCCGCAGCATCGCGTTGTCCACGGTCGTCTCATCGCTGCTGAGGTCGTCGAGCCGCCCCTGTGTCCATGCCAGAAGCTCCTGCGCACCGGAAAGCGCGGGCAGTTGCTCGCTCCTCCGGTAATAACCCTGCCCCTTCTCCACCTTCGCAATCGCGGAGGCGGGATCACAGGACATGATCGAGAAATGGTATCTGAGCGAAGCGTCGGAGTAATTGCCCGACAGGTTGCGCCGCGCGAGGCGTATCAGCTCCGTTCCCTTGATCGCCTCGGCGGGATTGTTCGGCAACAGTGCGGGCAAGATATCATTCAGCTGCTTTCGGAGGCTCATAAGGGGGAAATTACGTAAATCTCCCGCCATCCAATCTCCCCTCTTCCTACCCATCAAGAGCTTTCTTCCGATACCATCGCCGCTTGCCACGATCGCGAAACTTCCTATTGCGCGATTCCGATTTCCAGACTTAGACTGCCTCCCCCGGCGATTGAATCGTCGGCCCCTTTACACGTCTATGAATCCTGACCGCGCCACACTCAATTTCCTAAACTCCTTTCCGGAAGAAGCCCGCAGACGCGGCGACATGCTCCAGAAAGACGGAGCCGTAACCCAGATCTTCGGAAACCACCTTTTCATCCAAGGCCGCGTCGAGGACGAGTCCGGCACCCACCGCACTTCCCTCCGCCTCCAGGGCAACCGCTGGTTCGGCTCCTGCACTGCCGAGGATGAGCTCGTCTCCGGCGCCTGCCAATACGCCACGATGATGGAACGCATGCACCGCGGCGAGGATCTTCCGGAATCGCCCAACGAGTTCGATGACACACCCGTCCTCGACATCATCGAGGAAAAGCTCGGCCGCGAGCTCGACGACAAGGAAGCCGACTACGTCACGAAAATCGAAAAACGCTACCGCCGCTTCGTGATCGAGGGCGAACTCCACGACCACGACATGGTTCGCATCAACCCACGCTGGGACATCACCACCTACGAGCCGCTCGAGCTCTGGCCCATGCCACCCGGCGATATCCTCGAGTTCTGGAACTTCCTCGCCTACGCCTTCTACAAAAAGAAGCTCCCCTACCCCGAGTTCATGTCCGCCATCACGGATCTCGCCTCGGTGCAGAAAAAAATGGCGGAGTGGGAACAGGAGCGAGAGGTCGCTTCCTGGTATGACCGCATCGAGCAGGTCAACGAGCGCCCGCCGCAGGACGCGCCACTCACCGTCGCCTTTCGCCTCGTCGCCACGATCAACGAGGCGCGCATGGAAGTCCGCGAGAGCCGCCCCAACGCCCAATATATCCAGCTCCGCGAGAAATCCGACATCGAGAAATACATCTCGCTCCATCAAGAAGGCGCGCTCCTCATGGACGCCTCCTCGCAGACGCTCTGGGAACATTACCTCGCCTTCTACCGCAAGCACGGCGACACCACACTCGACTTCGATCAGGAGGAATCTTGCCGTTTCATGAACCGCGTGTTCCAGCAGCCCGCCCTCAACGGCTATCTCGTCAACCTCGACGACAAGCCCTTCCGCGTCTCTGAGGAAGCTCTCTCCTGGATCTGCGAGGACGAGGCCTACGATCCCAACTCCTTCGCCCTCCAGCTTGTTACCGCCTCCGGTGAAAATGTTTCCCACTCCGTCCGCCTCCTGCCCGGCCGCAAGGAACTCTACCAGTCCGATGAAACCGTTTTCCCCGGGCCGCCTCGATGGCTCGAGGAAACGGAAGTCATGCCCCGTTACCACATCCCCCGGAAAGTCATCGACTCCCTAGAAGGCGTGGAATTCCTCCGCAAAATCGGCGCAACCCTACCCGAATCCCTCTTCAAGCGCGTCGTCGATCTCGAGCTGAAACCGAAGATGGAAATGAAGCTCATCGCCGGCCTCACCGCCGCCGAGACCGAGCACCTCGTCGTCGATGTCACCGCCATCGAGACCAAAGGCCGCCGTACCGAGCGCCTTACCAAGGACGGCTGGGAACTCGTCGAGCAGCAGCCGGTCAAAGGCAAACAACTGCTCCGCTTCGCCCGCGAACCGCTCCACGCCGTCACGCCCATCCTCGATGAAATGTCCCTCGCCTATGACGAGAAACTCATCTCCTTCAAATCCCGCATCACGAAACAGTTCCCCGAAAGGTTCGCCGAGTGGGTGCGCGCCATGCCTCCGGAGATCGAGCTCGACATCGACCTCCGCCTCAAATCTATCCTCAACGATCCAGTCACCGCAGCCGTCCGCTTCGAGGTCGTCGGACAGGACATCGACTGGTTCGACCTCCGCATCGTCATCGACGTCCAAGGCGCAAACCTTTCCAAAGCGCAGATCCGCCAGCTCGTCGCCGCCCGCGGCGGTTACGTCCGCATGGACGACGGCACTTGGATGCGCCTGGAAATCAAGCTCGACGCCGACCAGCGCGAGGCCGTCACCCGCCTCGGGCTCGATCCCTTCGATCTCTCCGGCGAGACCCACCGCATGCACGCCCTACAGCTCGCCGATCCCAAGGCCGCCGAGGTCTTCGATCCGAAGGCATGGGAGCGCATCAAGAACCGCGCCAACGACATCAAGCTCGAGGTCACCCCTCCCCTTCCCGAAGGACTCAACGCCACGCTCCGCCCTTACCAGATCGACGGATTCCATTTCCTCGCCTACCTCTCGGAAAACAACTTCGGAGGCATCCTCGCCGACGACATGGGTCTCGGCAAAACCATCCAGTCCCTCACCTACCTGCTCTGGCTTTTTGACAAGCACAAGGGAACCGGCGCGCCGCATAAACCCGCCCTCATCGTCTGCCCGAAATCCGTGCTCGATGTCTGGTATTCCGAGGCCGAGAAATTCTGCCCGCAGCTCCGCGTCAAAATCCTGAAAAACCGCGACGATATCAACGTCACCCACATTCAGAACAACATCGATATGCTTGTCCTGAACTACGCCCAGCTCCGCGTCTGCGGCGAGGAGCTCAGCGGCATCAAATGGCTCACCACCATCCTCGACGAAGGCCAGCAGATCAAAAACCCCGACTCCAAGGCCGCCAAGTGCGCCCGCGAGCTCGACTCCCAGAACCGCCTCGTCCTCACCGGCACGCCCATCGAGAACCGCCTGCTCGACATGTGGTCGCTCATGGCCTTCGCGATGCCCGGCGTGCTCGGTTCTCGCGCCTACTTTAAGAAGCGCTTCGATAAACGGAAAGATCCTCTTTCCCAACAACGCCTCGCCTCCCGCCTCCGCCCCTTCCTACTGCGCCGCACGAAACTCCAGGTCGCCCAGGATCTCCCGCCGAGAACCGAGGAAGAAGTCTATTCGAAAATGGAAGGCATCCAACTCGAACTCTACAAAAACGAACTCAAGCGCATCCAAAAAGCCCTGCTCGGCCTCGACTCCGATGAGGCGGTGAAGAAAAATTCCTTCGCCATCCTCCAAGGCCTCATGCGCCTCCGTCAGATCTGCTGCCACCCGGGTCTCATCGATCCGAAATACCTCAAGGAGGAATCCGCCAAGATGGAATCCCTCTTCTACCTCCTCGATCAGCTCCACGAGGAAGGCCACAAGGTGCTCGTCTTCTCCCAGTTCGTTTCCATGCTCGACCTCATCAAGGCGCGCCTGGAACTCGAAGCGCGCCCCTTCCATTACCTCACAGGCCAGACAAAAGATCGCAAAGGCGAGATCGAGCGTTTCCAAACAACGAAAGACCCATCCGTCTTCATGCTCTCCCTCAAAGCCGGCGGTGCGGGACTCAACCTCACCTCCGCCTCTTACGTCATCCTCTACGATCCATGGTGGAACCCCGCCGTCGAAAACCAGGCCATCGACCGCACCCACCGCATCGGCCAGAAGAACAAGGTCATCGCCTACCGCCTCCTCACCCGCGAAACCGTCGAGGAGAAAATCCGCATCCTTCAGCACCAGAAAACCCAGCTCGTCACCAACGTGCTTGGCGACGAAGGCTTCGCCTCCAATCTCGGCATCGACGACCTCCAGTTCATCCTAACCCACACCATCGACGATGACGAGATGGACGAGGAGAAGGAAAAAGCCAGAGCCGCCACGAAACCCGCCAAGAAAGCCGCCCGCAAGAAGGCCGATAGCAAGGACAACCTTTGAGTTGAGCCGCCCCACCGGAAGGCTCAACTCCATGAGAAGCAGAAAGAGCCGCGGCTCATGCCTGCCGGTGTGAACGTTCAGGGCTCACAAGGCGGGATAAACCCATAGCCAAAAGTGGCCTTGCGGTCATCTCCGGGGTGAATGGTTGCTTTCAGGCAAGCGAACCATCCCAACGCCTTAGCAGGCGGATGAGGTGGTGCCTAGTGCAATAATCCCTGTTGCATACACTTGGAAAACTCAACTCACGCGAGAGAGTCCAATCAATAAAAAACGGGAAAATGGTGGCCCGACCCGGATTCGAACCAGGGACACGCGGATTTTCAATCCGCTGCTCTACCAACTGAGCTATCGGGCCTCACAGCGCCCTTTCGGGCGGGCAACGAGTAAGTCCCCCGGCTCCGCCTTTGACAACCCAAAAATCCATCGAAACCCCATTTTCTCTCCCTCCCTCCCATCTTCAGCGTCCGAAGCCATGTGACAACCCCGTCACCCAGCGTCACTCCCCGTTACGCGCTTTCCCACCTAAGAGCAGATATCACATGGAGCTTTTCCTTATCGACGCCATCGGCCCGTTCTTCAGGGACTACGGGAAACGCCGGATCAACTGGTCAAAAATCCCTTTCACCCACCTGAAAACCTCCGGCCAGGACGCAGAGGAGCAATGGGCGGAGATCGAGGCGGACATGCGGGCCTTCGCGGCGGAGGTCTCGGAGATGGGTTACAACGCCGTCACGCTGGACGACCTCGCCCACCTCGCCGCGCACCCCATGCACGAGCCGGAAATCGCGGCGGACATCGCGCTGTTCAGGAGGCGTTTCGCGCGCCTCTTCGACATGCTCACCGAGGAGTTCGGCCTGAGCGTTTACCTCACCTCCGACATCCTCCCGCTCACCCCGGCGCTCAACGCCGCCTTCGGTAAAGATACCGCAAAACTTGAAGCCTATTACCTCTCGCTGGTCGAGGGCATACTCGACGATTTCCCCCAGCTCTCCGGCCTCATCCTCCGCATCGGAGAGAGCGACGGCAACGATGTCACAGACCCGATCCGCACCCGCCTCCATCTGCGCAATCCGAGGGAGACCAACCGACTTTTACGAAAACTCATGCCTGCCTTCGACTCGCGAGGGAAAACGATGATCCTGCGGACCTGGACGGTGGGCGCGCACCGCATCGGCGATCTCATCTGGCACCGCGGCACGCTGGCGGAAACGCTGGAGGGTATGGACTCGCCGAATTTCATCGTCTCCATGAAGCATGGCGAGAGCGATTTCTTCCGCCACCTGCCGCTGAACAAGGCCTTCTTCCGGGTGAAGCAGCGCAAGATCATCGAGCTCCAGGCGCGGCGCGAATACGAGGGCGCGGGCGAATACCCGTCTTACATCGGGAGCGCGTGCGAGGCCTTCGCGCGGGAGTTGGAGACGGCGGAAAACATGGCGGGCATTTCCGTGTGGTGCCAGACGGGCGGCTGGCACCGCTTCCGGCGGCTTGCCTTCCTGCCGGGAAACAAACATCCGGACACATGGATCCGCTTGAACGCCGCCGCCGCGATCCACATTTTCCGATACCGGAAAAGCGTCGAGCAATCCGTGACGAAAACGGTCGGTGAGGAGCGCGCGCCCGCCACCCTCCAGCTCCTGCGCCACGCCGACACCCTAATCCTCCAGCTACTCTACATCGAGGACTTCGCCCGCCAGAAACTCTTCTTCCGCCGCGTCCGCATCCCGCCGCTGCTCAACGTTTATTGGGACTGCCTATTCATCAACCACGCCGTCTCCAAGACCCTCCGCCACTTCGTGCCCGATCCCGAGCGCGCGCTGCGCTCCGGCGAGGGCGCGGCCACCCTTTTCCCAGAAATGATCCGCCTCGCGCGGGAGGCGGAGCTGCCTGTGGCGGACATCGAGCACATGCGGGATTTCTTCGCGATGCTGCTGCTCGCGCGGCGCTATTACTTCCTGCCCTTCGATGAGGAGCTGGCAGAGCGGATCCGATCCGCGAAAAAGGAATACAAGAAGCGCTACCCCGCCACTGTCCGCGAGCGTTACCGGATCAAGGTCTCCTTCGAGCCGTTCAAGGTGAAGCGCCACACCCTCTCCTGGGCAGCTTCCCTAATGCTGCGGAAAAAACGCGGCTACCGAGTCATCGACCACCTCTTCACCCTCCACCTCATCGGCTACCTCTTCCGCCTCTTCAAGCCGCGCGACCCCAAAGCCATGCCCAAGTTCCTGCGGAAATCCGCGATGGGGATCGACTCGCTGTTCCGGTGAAATCGTTTCCATTCCGCGCCATCCGCGTTAGGTATCCCGCGTGAGGGTAAATGGAACGTTATGGATGGCGGTCGCTCTGACCTTGCCGCTGCAGGCCGCGCCCTTCCGTCTGCTCGCCATCGGGGACTCGCTGACGGAGGAATACCGTTTCGAGGCGCCCTTCTCTGCGCCGGACAGCGACTCATTAGTCGCGAACGCGCGGAATTGGGTCGAGCTACTCCACGCCCACCGCCCGCACGGCTTCACGATGGGGAGCTATCAGTCCACGCTGGGCAGTTACGCCGATTTCCGCAATGCCGGTTATGAATACAACTACGGCATCCCCGGCTTCAAGGCGCAGCGCTGGGACGAAGCTGCTTTACTCGGCATACCTTCTGAGTCTGACTCGGACGCGTTTCATATCACGCGGAGTGGAACTGAGAAGCGATCTCTCCGCCGTGGACGCCGTGCTCATTTTCGTGGGTGGAAACGACCTGAGCCTCGCCAATAGCGATGCGCAGCATGACATGATCCGGGAGCACATCGTCCGCATTCACGCCTACGTCCGCACCAACGCCCCGGCGGGTATACCCATCATCGTCGCCACCGTCCCGGACATCGGCGCGACTCCGGCGGAGAAACTTTCCGATCCCGCCCAAGCCGCTTTGGCGAGGCAACGGGTGGCCACGCTCAACGCGAATATCGCCGCGCTGGCCTCGCTGCCGGACACCCACATCGCCCGCATCGACGCGATCACCGACCGCATCTTCGACCAGCAGCCCTTCCACCTCAACGGCACCCTGTTCGCCTTTCTGCCCGACCCCGAAAATCCCCCGCTGCATCTCTTCTGCAAGGACGGCTTCCACGCCGGCACCGCCACGCAGGCGCTCATCGCCAACGAGATCCTCAAGGCCATCAACACCATCGCGGAAACTCCCATCCCGCTTTTCACGAACCGGGAAATTCTAGCCGACATCCTCGGCCAAAACCCCGACCAGCCCTACCTAGACTGGGCGGGCAATGCCGGAGCCATGACCGCCAATCCCGACAACGACGCCCTCCCCAATCTCATCGAGTTCCTCCTCGGCACCGACCCGCGCCAACCCGACCCGGGATTCCTCTTCTTGCCCGACGGCACCGTTTCCTACATACCCTCCGCCACGGCACTCCGTTTCGCTGATCTCGACATCCTCCAATCCACCACCCTCGAAGACGATTGGATCCCCGTCCCCGCGCAAAATATTCAAGCACTCCCCGATGGCAGCGTGAATGTCATTCCCACCGCCCCGAAACTCTTCTACCAATTCCGCGCCACCCCCAAACCGTAGCGATGCACCCCGACCTCCAGACACTCCTACTCCGCCGCGTGGAAATCATCGCCGACCACCCTTTCCGCGAGCGCGACCCCGCCGCCCATCTCACCGCTTTGAAGGAAGTTTCCGAAGCCATCCAGTCCTACGTCGAAACGCACCGACAAGAGTTCGACCCCAAGCTCCGCCACTACCTCACCCAATCCTCCTACCAGAAAGCCCTCGAGCATCTGGCTCAACCCATGTGAAGCGCGAAGCCTCTTCCTTGAAGTTTGAAAGTTAAACGTTGAAAGTTTGATCCAGCATCTCCGCCTCCAGAACTTCCGCTGCTTCAGCTCACTTGAGCTCGACGCGCCGGAGGAGGGCGTGATTCTCATTGGTGAAAACGCGCGTGGCAAAACCTCCATCCTTGAGGCCATCTGCACTCTCGTGCGCCTGCAATCGCCGCGCTGCTCCGGCTTCCACACCCTCACCAAGCTCTCCACCCCCGGCTTCGGCATCGCCGGCGATCCATGGGGGCAGGAACGGAAAATCAAGAATACCCCCGGCGGCCTGCGGCTGTTCGCGGATGGCGAATCGCGCGCCTCCCGCACGGCTTACCTCGCCGATGGCGGCCTCATCGTCTGGATGGGCAACGAGGATCTCTCTCTTGTCCGCGGCCCCGGCGAGGGGCGGCGGCACTTCCTCGATTTCCTCGGGGCTCAGCTAGACCCCGCCTACCGCACCGCCTACACCCGCTACCGCCGGGCTCTCCGCGCCAAGAACCTCCTCCTCAAGGAACCCCGCCTCTACCTCCCTGAACTGATCGCCTACGAGGACATCCTCATCGAGCACGGCACCTTCCTCACCGAAAGCCGCGCCCGCCTCGTCGCAGACCTATCTCCCCTCGCCGCCGCCGCGCAGACGGATATTTCCGGGAAAAACGAAGCCCTCACCCTCACCTACCTTCCCGCCTCCGGCCCCTGCATGAAGGACTCCATCCTCCAGGCCCGCCAGCGCGAGACGGCCACCCGCCAGGCCGTCGTCGGCCCGCACCGCGATGATGTCTCCATCCGCCTCCACGGCATGATGGCCTCCGACTACGCCAGCGAGGGCCAGCAACGCACCATCGCCCTCGCCCTCAAGCTCGCCCAAGGCGACCTCCTCCACACCCGCCGCGGCAAAACCCCCATCTATCTCCTTGACGATATTTTTGGCGAGCTCGACCCAACCCGCCGCAACGCCCTCCTCCGCCACCTGCCCTCCCACGCCCAGAAATTCATCACCACCACCCACCTCGGCTGGCGCGACTCTTCCACGGAAGCCAACCTCCTCACCGTTCTCCGCGTCGCGGAAAACTCGGTGGAGAAGCTCTAGGCACTGAGGGAGTTGTCATTCGCGGATCACACGTGCCCCGCATCGTTCGCGGCGAGAATCGACTTCCACGGCTCCATGTGATCGACGGCGACGTGGATCTCGCCCTCCGAGGAGCAGGGGGTGATAACCGCGATGAATTTGAGATCCCTGTCGCTGCGGTTGAAAGTCGCGTGGACAGCACTTGCCGGAATGTAAGCGGAGGAACCCGGACCTAGGGTTTGTTTCTCGGTTTCCACCCACTGCTCGGCCTCGCCCTCGATGATGTAGATAACCTCCTCCTTGTTCGGATGGGTGTGGAAGGCGTGGCCACCGCCCGGCGGGATGGTGCAGTGGACGAAGATGAGATCGTCGGTGGGCGTGAGGCCGGGCTTCGAGTGCCAGATGTGGTGGCGCCCGTCTATCGTTTCGCGGGGTGCGTTTTCTGCGTCGGTAAACATGGGGGACAGGGTCAGGGGTCAGGGGTTAGGAGTTAGGAGTTAGGAGTTATTTTTCGGAGACCCATTTCACGGCGTTGCGGAGGATCGTTTTGTAGGCTTCGTGGGCGTGGGCTTTGTCGTCGTGGCCGTGGGTGTAGCAGACGATGCGCGCCTTGGGATCGTTGACGATCCAGAGGGCGGGATGCGGATCGGGGCTTTGGCCGTCGGGCTTGTTTTCGATGAGGGTGGTCTGGCCATCCTTTTTGAAAAAGACCGAGTGGTAGGACTCGTCGGCGATGGTGAATGTTTCCGGCACGCCTTTCAAAATCGGATGTACGGCGGGAAGGATGGATTCGGCGATCACGTCGCCCCGGCCATGGCCTTTCGTTTCCCCGGCGACGAAGCGCTTGTTGTAGCCCTGCCACGGATGCGACCACGTGGCCGCGTGGATGAGCACGATCCCCTTCCCCGCGTCCGCAAAATCATGCAGCGCTTTCTGGAATTCCGGCGTGCCCCATTGGTTGTGGTTTCCCGAGAAAACCAGCACATCCGCCTTCGGCATTTGCTCCAGCGCCTCGGCGAGGTTCATGGTGCCGATCACATCGGTCAATGGGACGACGGCGAGCGTTTCGCGATCCGTCTTGATGAAATCCCGGGGGAAATGGTGCGACGATCCCGAGCCGACAATTAGCACGCGGAGCATGTCCTTTTTCTTCGGCTCGGCGAACCTGAGTCCGGTTGCGGCGATGCTTTCCGGCGGCTCGTCCTGCCAGCGGATCGGGGCGGCCTCGCTGGTTTCCGGCGGCTTCGTGGAAAAATCTGCCGTGATCGCGGCGACGACCGGCGAGATCATGTTATCGTAGCTTTCCAGCGTGATCTTCGTGATGGCGGCGGGCTTCTTCACCGGGATCGTCAGGAGCCTAAGCTGCCCGCGGCTCACGATGCCCTTCTGAAGCTTCGAGCCCGGCACATCGACCTCCCGGTTGTAATCCGCGAAGTCGCGCCTGTTGAGAAGCTCGGTGACCTGCGTCGTCCCGTCAGCGTGCGTGAGGGTCACTTTCATCACCGGCCTTTCGTCATCGATGGCCGGAAATCCCCAGCCCGCGATCCCGCTGAGCAGATGGAGGCGGGTCGCCTTCACATCCGCCGCGATTTCGACCTTCTGCGGATAACCCTTCGCGGCATTTTTTCCATTCCCGCCCTTGAGGACGATGAGGCTTTTCCCGTCCGGGCTTCTCGCCGGATCCATTAGGAAAAACGGGATGCCCTCCGCGCTGATGTTGCCGAATTTCCTCGGGAAAACGCTGTCGTCGGTGGCCTCTGCGCTCGCGAAAAGCCCGCGCCGCGCATCGGCGGTGTAGGCGCCGCGCAGGTCGAGCACGCGATGCGCGCCCGCATCCACCTCGGTCATGTAGGCAAGGATGTCGCGGAGGTTTTCCGCCCCCAGCCCCTCGAGACCCTCCGGCATCAGGCTGCGTTGGGTGTTCACGCGCGAGGCGATGTCCTCCTTGCGGATTTCCGTGTCGCCGCCCTGGTTGCGCAGGGTGAGCGGCCGCGTTGTTTTCCGTGGTGATCACACCGGCCAGCGTCTCGCCTTTTTTCGTGGTGATGTTCCACTGCCAATAGGTCGGATCGACCTCGCGGTTCGGATCGATGATGTGGACGAGCAGTTCCGCCGCGCCGTGGCTGCCCATGCCGGTCAGCGTGGGACCTGCCTCAATATTCCCGGCATCGCCGAATTTGTGGCAGACCGCGCAGGCGGCGGCATACATCGCCTTGCCGTTCGCGGCGTTGCCGGGCTTGGTCACCTCGGGAAGGAATTTCGCGATGATCTCCGCCTTCTGCTTCGCGCCGGGCATGAGCTTGTCGAGCAAGGCGTTCGCCCGCGCCGCCACCGCCTTGTCGGGATGGCTGCGGAGCCGCGCGACATTGCCCGGGCCGATGTCCATCGGATCGACGGTGCCGCCTTCAACACCCTTGAGGAATTCAAGCGCGGCGGCGGGGCGCTTCACGATCTCATCGAACGCCGCCACCCGGATCGAGGGAGCGAGTTCATTGAAAAGCATCGCCATCTTCACGGAAAAATCCGTCGCGCCGATCATCTCCACGATCGCGGCCTGCAATTCCTGGGGTTCCCCCGCTTGCTGCAAAATCCACAGCGCGGGAGCCACTGTCTCATCCGTCCCGATGGAAACCAGCGTCCGCGCGGCGGCGATGCGATCCTCCCGCTTCGCCTTCGGATCGGCGAGCGTCTTGGAAATCAACTCGACCTGTTTCCCGAGAGCATCCTTCAACACACCCTCCTTGTCCCAAGCCGCGATGAGCGGCAGGATCTTCGGTGCGGTGGCCGGATTTTCCAGCAACGCGGTGAACGCACCGGTGACATCCTGATCCAACGCGGGCGGCGCGACCTTCGCCGCGATGATCGCCGAAATGACGCCCGCCTTGATCCCATCCGCCGAAGCGGGCGCGGCGGCAGTTGCTTTGAGCAACTTGACCGCGCTGCCCGCCGCATCTTCGCGCAGCGCGATGGGGACGAGGTTCTCGATGAGCGGAAGAAGCTTCTCGGCCTGCGGCGAGGAAAGGCAAGCGCTCACCGTTTCCAACGCCTGACCGCTCGCAGCGGCGATCAACGCGGACTTGGTCCAGTTGTCCTCCGCCTTCACGAAAGCGGCGATGATCTGCGCAGGATCACCGGCTTCGCGCAGGGATCTCTCCACCACGGAACCCGTCTCGATTTCAAACATCTTCCCGGCCTCCCGCATCATCCGGGCGGCGGTTGCGACCGTGTGGGCGTTCGCGCTCCCGAACGCGAGATCCATCGATGACTCGCTGTCTTTCACGATCACCGGCACCGGGACTTGCTTCGCCTCCTTGTGCATCACCTTCCAGATCCGCCCGAAGTAATGGTCGCGGTCGGGGCGGACGGCGGCGTTGGCATTGCCGTGCTGGGGGCCGCGGGTGTCGTTGTGGATCACCGCCTGGTTGTAGAAATCGATCACATACAGCGCGCCATCCGGCCCCACGCGAGTTTCGATGGGGCGGAACCACAGGTCGCTGCTGCGCATGAACTCCGTTTCCTCGCGGCCTTTCTCCTTCTCCGCCGCGTAGGTGACGCCGTCCTTTTTCAGGAAATAGTGGCTGACGATGTTGATCGTCGGCTCGCCGGTGAAATAGGAGTAGTTCCACTTTTCCGGCCATGCGCCGCCCTCGTAGATCGCGCAGCCCGCCGCCGCCGTGTAGGAGCCGACCCAGTCGATCTGCTTGTAAGCCGCCTGTTTCCAATCCATCAGCGGAAAGGTCTTCTGGCCGCTAATCATGCCATGGAAGCTGTCCGTTCCCGGCATCTTGCCCTTCGCGAGGATGCTTTCCGGAAGGACGGTGTGGAAAAGCAGGGTGCCGCTGGTCGGCTGCGTCCAGAAACACTGGCCGTCCGCCGTCATGCACAAGCCCCAGGTGTTGCCGCCCTTGCTGGAAACCATCTCGATCTCCGTGCCGTCCGGCTTGAAACGCACCACGCCCGAGCCGACGCGGACTTTCGGTTGATCCGGCGAAGCGAGCGCCGTGACCTCGCCCGCGCTATAGCCGTGGGTCGCGTAAACCCAGCCGTCGAGACCCCAGCGGAGGTTGTTGATCACCGCGTGGGTGTCGCCGTTGCCGAGGCCGGTGTAGAGCTTGGTGCGCTTGTCCGCGACCTCGTCGCCATCGGTGTCTTCGAGAAACCAGATGTCCGGCGCGGCGGCAGCGATCACGCCGTTTTTGTGAAACACGAAACCGGTGGCCAGCTCCAGCTTGTCGGCGAAAACATGTTTCTTGTCCATCCGCCCGTCGCCATCCGTATCTGTCAGGATACTGATCCGGTCGAGGGGCTCGCGCTCGTACACACCCGGTTTCACGGAGCCGCTTTCCTTCCAGACATCCGTGTTCGCCTTGCGCAGGCCGTTGGGATACTCGGGGCATTCCACCACCCACATCCGGCCTTTCGCGTCCCAATCGACGTTCAGCGGCTTGTTGATCAGCGGCTCGGCGGCCACCAGCGAGAGTTCGAACTCCGGATGCACCTCGATCTTCGCCGCCGCCTCTTCGGGTTTCGTCGGGCCGCCGATCGGATAACGCAACGCGTCCGCCAGTTTCGGATTCCCATCGAGCAACGAGTCGGCCTCGCGTTTCCCCGCCCACGCGATCCCGCGCAGCAACAGGGTCTGGATCGAGGTGTGGGAAAAATTCGCGTAGCGGTGACCGGGGATGAAGGCGAAAGCGCGGCGGTTTCCCGTTTCATAGGTCCACATCTGCGGCTGGATGTCATACACGCTGACCGGCGCACCGGGCTTCGCCTCGCCCTGCTTCGGCTTCGGCGTGTAGGCGGCGGCGAGGATCTTCGCCTCGGGCAGGATCTCCATGTCGTAGTAGATCTCATCGTCGAGATCGAAGTTGGAGACGCCCTGCGTGATCGGGTTCTCGCGGTCGGTGAAATACAGGGACATCTCCCCCTCCAGCCATTTCGTCTGCCCGAAATTCCATGAACCGCCGATCACGCCCTTGATACCAATCATGATCGCGCGAAACCGCCCCGCCATGGATCGCGACGACCCCGCCGCCGCGTTTCAGGTATTCCTCGAAGTTCTTCCGATCATCGCCATCGATGTTCCCTGCCTCCGCTGCGTGGAGGATGACGACATCCGTTTCCGCGAGCTGTTCTTTGGTGGGAAAAGCATTGCCGCCCGTGGCCTTCGCGCCGCGGGTGTTGAGCAGCGCCGTCCAGTCTTTCAGGAATGCGGGATAGTCATGGCAGCCCGGCGCATGGGTCTTCTCTCCGGAGCGGATGAAGACGCGTAGGGGTTCGGCGGTTATGAAACCGATACTGAGGATAAATAAGCCGAGTATTTTCATCACAAGGCAAGATAGGCAATGGTCCTGCCTGTGCAAACACGGAATGCAGATTGGTTGTGGGGGCGATCTTCGGTCGCCCCGGTGCAGTGGCAATGGAAAGGGCGGCGACCGAAGATCGCCGCCACTCTACCCCAACAGCGTGAGCAATCTCTCCGCACAGGCCTGCGCAAAAACCGGGCTGTTGATCTCTTCGGCAAAGGTTCTGACAGGAACTTTAGAACCTGCCCGGATCGCGCCGAAGAGCGCCGAGTCCGCCGCAGGATCGTGAAACGGCTGACCTTCCGCACTGATCACACTGATCGCCTTTTTCGGAATCAAGATCTCACAGCGGCCTGCGCAGGCGTTCGCTTTGCCGGCGATGATGCGGCCCAGTTCGGCGCATTCCTCCGGCGTTGTCCGCATCAGTGTAACCTGCGGGTTATGGATGTAAAAACTACGTCCCTCGTACTTCGTGGGGACAGAGGAGCCTTCTCCGAAATTAACCATATCAAGGCAACCGGGAGCGATGACCACCGGAATGCCCGCCTTCGCAGCGGCATCCATACGGGTGGGACCAGCGTTAAGGGTGCCACCGCATAGCTCATCCGCCCATTCCGTCGTAGTGATGTCGAGCACGCCCACCGCCATGCCGCTTTCGATCACCGCTTCCATTGATTTCCCGCCCGTTCCTGTCGCTGCGAAAATGAGCACCTCGTATCCGCTTTCCTCAAGGATGCGCTTCGCCTCCGTCACGCAGGCGGTGGTGTTGCCAAACATGGAGGCCACGATCAGCGGCTTCGCGCCGGACTCGGGGATGTCAGCGGAGACCATTCCGCAGATCGCACCAGCGGCACGGGTGAAGATGGTTAGAGAGAGGCGGTTTAGCCCAGCCACATCGGCGATGCTTGGCATCATGGTGATGTCGCTAGTCCCGAGGTAATGAGCCGTGTTCCCGGCGGCGAGGGTGGAGACCATCAGCTTCGGGAAACCGATGGGGAGGGCGCGCATCGCGGCCGTGGCAATCGCTGTGCCCCCTCCTCCTCCCAGTGAGATCACACCGTGGATTTTTCCTTCGGACTGGAGCTTCGAAAGCAGCTTCGGCGCGGCCTGCGACATCGCAATAACCGCCTCGCCACGATCTTTTTTTTCAATAATCGCTTCGAGATCGATCCCTCCTACTGCAGCGACCTCATACCGAGTGACATCGGGTTTCACGGTCGGTTCCGCGCCAGTCCCCACATCGATCAACAGCGGCGTATGGCCATGGGCGCGGATCAGCTCCGCGACAAAGGCGTGCTCCGAGCCTTTCGAATCCAGCGTACCTAGCACGGCGATGGTCTTCATCGTTTGACGGGGATGGCTTTGAATTCGCGCGTTAGGCTTTCGAGTGATTTCTCGACGCTCATCCGCTCCAGCGAGGACGCACCGACGAAGCCGACGCAATCCGTGGCCTGGATCACACGGTCGGCATCCTCCGGCGTGTTGATCGGGCCGCCGTGGCAGAGGAAAAAGATATCCTTCCGCACGGTCTTCGCGGCGTCGATGATGTCCTGGGTGCGCTTGATCGTCTCGTCCCAGCTCACCACTGCGTCGCTGCACCCCGATGGAGCCGCCGACCGTGGTGCCGACGTGGGCGATGATCGCGTCCGCCCCGTTTTGCGCCATTTTCACCGCCTCTTCCGGCGAGCCGACATAGACGATGGAAAACAAATCCATGCGCCGCGCCAGGCCGATCATCTCGAACTCCTTCTCCACGCTCATGCCGGTTTCCTCAAGCATACGCGCGGAACTGGCCGTCGATGATGGTGTGGGTGGGGAAATTATTCACGCCGGAGAAACCCATGTCCTTCACCTTGCCGAGCCAGTGCCACATGCGGCGGCGCGGATCGGTGGCGTGCACCCCGCAGATCACCGGGATTTCCTGAACGACAGGCAGCACCTCGTATTCGCCGATCTCCATGGCGATCGCGTTCGCGTCGCCGTAGGCCATGAGACCCGCCGTGGAGCCGTGGCCCATCATGCGGAAGCGCCCGCTGTTGTAGATGATGATGAGGTCGGCCCCGCCCTTCTCGATGAATTTCGCGCTGATCCCCGCGCCCGCTCCGGCGGCGATGATCGCTGTTCCTTTCGAGAGCGTGTCATGGAGACGCTCGACGACTTCCTCCCGCGTGTAGGGATTCCCTTTTCCTGTCCATTGGTTCGGCATGGCCCGAAATTGGACGATTCCCCCCGCCTCGACAAGAGGAGACCTTCCACATCCGCATATCGGAAATCCACATCCGGTGCCTCCGATCCGGCCGCCACCCCGGGCATCGGCGGGGTCACAGCCCCCCCAACGACCGATCCGGCTCCAGGCCGCAGCCCTCGATCTCGAGGCAGTCGGGGAAACATTTCACCACCGCATAGGCACTCTCCTTCTCCGTCTCGACCATGCCCCTGATGTTTACATGGTGGCAATTACCATGCTTGCCGTAGTTCCCGGCGTGGTTATGGCCGTTCATGTATGCGACGATGTGCTCGCGCCCCCGAAAAGCGCGAGCAATTCCTCCGCGTTCCAGAGGTTGTGGGGATCAGCGGCGGGGATGAGCGGATAGTGGCAGAAAACGATCACTCGCTGGCCGGCGGCTTGCGCGGCATCCAGCTCCGCCGCGATCCATTTCATCTGCCCGGCACCGATGGCGGCATTGTAATTCTTCGCCTGCTCCAATCCGGCGGCGGCGAGTTTTTCCAACATCGCCGCCGCCTCCGCCGTGCGGGCATCTCCGGCAGGATGCCGCCAGACGCCGATATCCGTGCCGTCGAGGAACAGGAAGCGCCATGATTTCCGGACGAGGGAGTAATAGGCTCTCTCCAAACCCATCGCTCCCAGCACCTTGCCCTTGTCCGCATCGGCCACCTCGAAATCGTGATTCCCGCAGACCGGGAAATGCGGTGCCTTGAGCTTCGCATAGATCGGCATGATGGAGGAGAAGCTCGCGAAATCCCGGTCGATCAGATCGCCCAGCGTGACGCTGAAATCCAGCCGGCGCTCATTCAGATCGGCCACCGCTGCCCCGAGCTTCGCGAGGGAGTTGCGGTAGAAACGCCCCCACTTGGGTTCGGCGTCCGCATATTGCGGATCGGCGATGACACCGAAAGTGAGATCCGGCCCTCCGGCAGGTGCGGCGGAGGTATTACCCGCGAGCGCTAGAGGAAGGGTGATCTTAAGGAATTGCCTGCGTTCCATGATCGGGAACATAGCGAAAAAGACACTTAGGGAAAAAGGTAATTCCCGTGACAACATCCACACCGCTTTTTGGAACACGGCATCTTCCTGCCACTTTTCACTGTAGCGCGCCGAAACGCCCGAAACGCCTGATTCTCGTTCCGCAAGCGGGACACAACGAATCCCTCCAGTGCGATATCTGGCGCGCAATTTAGCATTGGATCGACGAGGCGATAGAACCTTCAGAGTGAACCCGCAGGCCGGGCGGCGAGAAAATCATGCGCCATGCGCGGGCGGCTCGTTCCTCTCCACGATCATCCGCGCGACGGCGGGACTCAGGTGCGGGATGTCCGTCTTCCCGGCGGAGAGGGCTGCGCGGATGGCGGTGGCGGTAGCGGGGTGCTTCCCCCGGACGGTGGACATGCGGTAGCCTTCGCGCGGGAAGACTTCCGCGCCATCGCGGGCGAGGACGATGAAATCCGCCAGGGATGCGAGGATTTCCGGGTGTTTCCAGGTGGGCAATGCACTCCATTGGTCGCCGCCCATGATCCAGAACCACTCGTTGCCGGGGTGGCGGGAAGTGAGTTTCTGCATGGTCGCGTAGGAGAACGAGGGGCCTTCCGCTTCCAGCTCGGTCTCGTCGGTTATCGCCCAGGGGATGCCGGTGAGTGCGGCGCGCAGCCAGCCGACGCGGGTTGCGCCGGGGGTGGGCGGGCGGGCGGTCTTGTGTGGCGAGATCTGGCAGGGCAGGAACCATATCTCGTCGAGATCCGCGGCTTCCCTCGCAAGGGTGGCGAGGTGAATGTGACCGTCGTGGACGGGATCGAAGGTGCCGCCGAAAATCCCGATTCGTTTCATGGCTGCAGCCTAGAACGGAGACTTCGGGATCGTCATCAGGAATTTCGTTTCCACGCCGGGAACTGAGGTCACGGAGATGGTTCCATGATGCGCCTCGACGGCGCGTTTCACGATGGAAAGCCCGAGTCCAGTGCCTTTCACATCAAGCTGGGAGTGGTGTTTCTCGACACGGTAGAACCTGCGGAAAATGTGAGGAAGATCCGCACTAGGGATCCCTATGCCGTTGTCTTTTACCCAGATAAGGATGTCATCGCCGCTTTCCGAAGTACCAACCTCGACCTTGAGATCCTTGTAGGGATTCTGCTTGAGCGCGTTCTCGACGAGGTTAAAGAGCACCTGAGTCCAGTAGAAACGATCGCCCTGCAGCGTGAGTTCCTCGTCGTGGAGGATCATAGCCACGTGCGCCTGCTGGCTGCGGACGACGGATTCGAGGCGCTCGATGACGTCCTTCACACACAGGCGTAGCTTGAAGGGCTCGATCTTGATCGCGGATGCCTCGCCTGACTCCAGGCGGGAAATCACCAGCATGTCCTCGACGATGCGCGAGATCCGCTCCGTGTGCTTTTTCATCACGGTGAGGAAACGCTTCGCCATTTCCGTATCCTCGATCATGCCGTCGTCGAGGAGATTTTCCAGATAGCCGTTGATGATGGCTAGCGGCGTGCGGAGTTCGTGCGAGGCGTTCGCCACGAAGTCCTTGCGGATTTGGTCGAGCTGATACTCGGATGTCACGTCACGGATCACGACTCGGGTATTGGGGTTGCCGTCAGGGGTGTCGGAGAGCTGGGCGGCGTCGATGATCCATGCGTTGTTGCCGCGGGTCTCAAGATCGCCGCGGGGCGAGGTTTGCTGGGGAAGGACGACGCGGGAGCGCACCGGCTCGCCCGTTTCCAGGCAGCGCAACAAGGCCTCGGCGAGGCGGGAATCCAGGAAGGCCTCGCGGACGGGGCGGCCGGTGAGTGCGCGGCCTCGGAAAAACTCCTGCGCGGCGGAGTTGGCGAAGAGGATGTTCGCGCGTGAATCCACGATGAGGAAGGCGTCTCCAAGGGCGTCGAGCAGGCGGTCGCGTTCATCTTTTGCTTGTTTGAGGTCGAGTTCGAGTCGCAGTTTCCATGCCTTCACCTGCGCTTCGTATTCCTTTCTGGAGCGCTTCAACCGGATGACCTGTAGGAAAAGGGCGGCAAAGGCGGTGAGGGACGCAAGGATGGCTAGGTTCTCTGTCATGTGACGGGGGGGCTCGTCACACGATAGCCCACACCGCGCACTGTTTCAATCAAAGCCCCATGCGAACCGAGCTTTTGGCGGAGCCGTTTCATGTGCGTATCGAGCGTGCGGCTGTGCACCTCGTCGCTGTAGCCCCAGACGGTGCGGAGAAGATCGTTGCGATCCTGCTGTTTGCCGGAGCGCTCGCAGAGAAACAGCAGGAGCTTGAACTCGGTGGCGGTGAGATCAACCGGTTCGTTGTCCAGATAGAAACGGACGGCGTTCTTATCGAAACGGAACGGGCCGAACTCGTATTCCACCGCGCCGGGGGGGGCGTCGGTGCGCTTGAGTATCGCGTTGACACGTAGCACCAATTCCTTGGGGCTGAAGGGCTTGGTGAGGTAATCATCGGCTCCCGCCTCAAGTCCCTGGATGCGGTCTTCCGTCTGCGCGCGGGCGGTGAGCATGATCACCGGGATGCGAGATGTCCGCGCGTCGCGCCGGATCTCGCGGAAGACAGAGTAGCCGTCGCGACCCGGCAGCATCAGATCGAGCACGATCAGATCAGGCCTTTCGCGGATGGCCGTTTCCGTGCCGGTGATCCCGTCATGCGCCTTGAGCACCTCATAACCCGCACGTTGCAGGTTGAACATGATCAGGTCGGCAATATCCACCTCATCCTCTACAATAAGAACTCGTTGCATCAATGAGATATCTTATGTCGGAGGCACTCATCTCAGGAACGGGTGTAGTGTGACGATTTGGTCACAGTGGATGCGGAGTGTGCGCGGCCCAGTGTCCTCGTTTCCCACGAGCTGCATGCCGGGCGGGTGAGTTCGGCGGCGAGTTCGCGGTTGGCGGTGATCGGTGCGCAGAGCACGGAGTTTTGCGGGGGTAAAAGGGTCGATTGCATGATTATGGATGATCCAAGCAGTCGCGCTGCGGGGACACACGCAAAATCTCCGCAGGGGAGGCCAATTTCTAGGGCATACAAGCTTCACCCCAACTTTCCATTACCGCGGCGCAGGTTCGGTTTATCGCAGGCCGGGCAGTGACAAAGGTTCCCGGTATGACCGGAAACGAACACATTGCCGCAGATCCGGCAAACTATCCTGGCGCGCACCAGACGGCTCTCCGCCCGTAGGTGGAGTAGCCTTGAAACCACGGAAAAACCGGCTGTAAGGAGCAGGCTCACAGACAGCACAATCAGCACGAACTCATTGAGGCTCAGCGACATCTTCCCTCCGGTTCACGAAATCCACACGCAGTCCGAACCAACGCTCGCCGGTTCCCTCCTTGAAACGCAATCCCCGCAGCCAACTCTCCATCGCCTTCTGCGCGGGATCGTCGCCTCCTGCCAGTGGAATCAACTCCGCCACGGAGCCATGTTCGCGTAGGCTCATGGCGAAGCGCAGCGAGTCCGGTGCGATCTCCGCCCCGGCGGGCATCTCGAAATTCGGCATTTTCTCCGGCAGCCATTGCTGGGCAGCTTTGTCGTAAGGGATCAATACGGGGATGCGCCTCGTTTCTCCTGTTGCGGAAACTTCCGGCAGATGACCGGCCGGGGTTTCCTGGATCGCGGGAATTACCCGTTTTCCCTTCTGCGTGATCTCCGCGCGCACCACCGGTTCCTTCTCCGGGAGGTTGCGCATGGTCATCCGGTAATCCTTCAAGGTATCCAAATTCCCGCCGTCCAAAAATACGGCCATATCACCTTCTTTGTCCACCTCCAGCCGCCCCGGGAAAGGCCCGTTTTCCTCAGCCTCCAGAAGCCATGCGCGCGCCATCCCCTCATCGCTAAAAAGGATCAAGCCCGCCCCCGGCGCGGGCGAGTCGCGGAGGGCGGGCTGGCGCAGATCGAAGGCTCCGGCGAAAACCGCGAAGAGCAACGCGACCACAACGAAAGCGAGCAACTTGTCCCTTCCCAAGCTTTCCGATTTCTTCCAGTCGAAAATGAGATCTTCCTTCATCATTCCGGCGCACCTCCGGCGGGTTCAGGCTTTGGTTCGCTGGATTTCGCGTCGCCCACCAACGCCAGCTTGAAACCCGCCGCGAGAACCATCTCTGTCACTTTACGCTCCATCCCCACGGTTGTGCGCGCATCCGTCTTTAGCAGCACGATGGCTCGTGACATCCGCTCATCGTTCCGCAGCTCATCAAGCCGCGTGCCAAGCCCCTCCAGTGTGACCGCCTGCCTGCCGAGGTAAACGGGCGCCTTCTCATCCCCCTGCCCCACCGTCACCACGATGGAGTCCCCGTAGCGCTGCATCTGGAAACGCGACGAAGGCACCTCCACGGAGATCCCGCTCTGACTCAAGAACATCGGCCCGAGCAGCAGCAGCATCGTCGCCAGCGCGAAGAGATCGAACAGCGGCAGCGCGTGCAGGAATCCCGGCTTCTCCTCCAGCGTCGTTTCCAGCTTCATTACTCGGCGGGTGGCGGGGTTTCTGTATTACCTTTCGCACGCTTCTTGCCGTGCGTGACCTCACCCCGGAACGACGCGAACTCTTCCTCCCGCGAGTCCGCGATCAGATGGACGATCTCGATCCCCGCCCGCTCCAGGCGGCTTGCCAGCCTCCGCGAGCGCCCCACGAAGTAGAGGTAAAACACATACATCGGCACTGCCACCGTCAGCCCCACCACCGAGGTGATCAGCGCCGTCATCACCCCTGAGGATAGCTCGCCGGGCATCGTGGCTCCGCCCTGTTCGCTCACCCGCTGGAAGGCATCCACCATACCCAGCATCGTCCCCAGCATTCCCACCAAGGGAGCCAGCAGCGCCACCGCGAGGATCGCGCGGATGTTTTTCTCGATCCTCGGCACCTCGAGCTGCCCCGCCTCCCGCACCACATCGATCAGATCACGCCTCTCCAGATAGTAGCGCAACAAGCCCGCGTGCGCCACCCGACCCACCGGCCCCGGCGCCCGCGCGGCCTCGTGCAGAGCCTCCGCGAACGCCCGCCGCCTCACGTGGACAGCCAGCCCCACCAGTAGCGAACTGACGTTGATCCTCGCTCTATGGAAATAGAAGAGACGCTCCACCACGCAGACCGATCCGAAAAATCCCAGCGCCAGCAGCACCCACACGAGCGGCCCCCCTTTCTCGATCAGTCCCGATACCTCCCACTGCGCCAAAATCATCCTGCCCGTAAAATAAACCCCACCCGCCCGCGCAATCAATCCAGAAAATACCGGCCTGCCCGCGCGCACTCCAGAATCGACATTCCCCACCCTTCTCCCGAATCTGCCGCCGTTGCCCGCTTTATCGCCCATCACCATCATCCTCGCCGTCCTGCCCGTCTATCTACTGATGGCCGGGGGTGCCGCGTTGCGTAAGATCGGCGTGCTCCGAAGCGATCACGACATCGGGGTCATGCACGTGATTTTTTCCGTGATGCTGCCCTGCTATATCCTCGACCGCACCCTCGGCGCGGAGGTACTGCGCGACGCCCGCACCCTCGTCACCGGCGCGGGCCTAGGCTTTTCGCTGATCATTGCCGGAATAGGCATCGGGTATGGGGTCGGAAAACTCATCGGTCTCGCGCCGGGGCAGGGCCGACGGACATTCGCGCTCGCTTCGGGCTGCCAGAACTTCGGATTCAGTGCCGTGCCCGTCGTCGAGATCCTCTGGGGCGGCTCCGCCGTGGCACTGCTCTTCGTCCATAACCTCGGCGTCGAGGTCGCCATCTGGTCGGTCGGTGTGATGCTCGTGTCCGGCGGCACCGGCATCCCTTGGAAACGCCTCATCAATGGCCCCATTATCGCCGTAGCCATCGGCCTCATCCTCGTCGCGCTGCGCATCGACGACAAGATCACCGGCCCCGTCCGCGAGGCGATCTCGATGATCGGCATCGGCGCGTTTCCCCTCGCGATCATGATGACCGGCGCGACCATCATGGATCTCGCCACCGCCGAGAAACCCTCGTGGAAAATCATGGGCGCCGCTTGCGTCGTCCGCCTCGCACTGGCTCCCGTCGTCATCATCCTTTGCGCGAAATACATCCCCATGGCCGTCGAGCTGAAGCAAATCCTCGTCGTCCAGGCCGCCATGCCCGCCGCGCTCGGCCCGATCCTCATCGCCCGCATGTACGACGGGCGACCCGCCGTCGCCGTGCAGGTCGTCGTCGCGACAACGGTTATCTCGCTTTTCACCCTGCCCTACATCATCACCTACGGCATCCGCTTTCTGGAGCTGACTCCGCTTGCTCCGTAAAAAATCACTTCCCGCATGTCCGAACCTCACAAATCCGTCTCCCTCCAGCCCGCCATCGAAGGCCAGCTCTCCCCCGCCGAGCGGGTCTCCCTCTACAAGCGTTTCATCGATACGGAGCAGGAAAACATCCTCGCCCGGCACCGCGAGGGCGCGGGCGGCCTTGAGATCTGCCACGCGCGCTCCGCGATGATCGACACCCTCATCGCCGCCATCCTCCGCGCCACCATCAATTCGCAAGGCCTCGCCGAATCTCCCCTCGCCCTTGTCGCCGTCGGCGGATACGGGCGCGGCACGCTGAACCCCGGCTCCGACATCGACCTCCTTTTCCTCCTCCCCCGCGCCTCCACCAAACTCCCGAAAAACGTCCAGGAACTCGTCCAGACCATCCTCTACCCACTGTGGGATTGCGGCTTCAAGCTCGGCCATTCCTGCCGCTCCGTCGCGGAGTGCATCCAGCAGGCGCGCGCCGACCCGCAGAACCTCACCGCGCTGCTGGACAGCCGCCTGATCGCCGGAAACGACACCCTTTTCCGCGATCTCCTCGTCGCCTTCGAAAAAAACTGCGTCGCAAAAGGCCAAGACGCCTTCTTCGACATGCGCCGCCAGGATCTCCGCTCCCGCCACCAGAAAAGCTCCTACACCGTTTTCCTCCAGGAACCCAACGTAAAGGAATCCTGCGGCGGCCTGCGCGATTACCAGAACATGCTCTGGGTAGCCCGCATCAAGGCCGGCGCCAAAGATCTGCGGAAACTCGTCGATGACCGCCTCATCACCGCCAACACCCTCCGCGAAATCGAGGACGCACACGATTTCATCATGCGCGTCCGCAACGAACTCCACTACCACAGCGGCAAGGCTACCGACATCCTCACCCTCCAACTCCAGGGCGTCGTCGCCACCGCCTTCGGCTATCCGCAGCGCAGCATCCTGCGCCGCACCGAGGCTTTCATGCGCGACTACTACACCCACACCCGCCACCTCTACCGCCACGCCACCTCCCTAATGGAGACCTTCCAGATCCAGCAGGAAGCCGTCGCTGAAACGGGCTTCCGCTCCTTTCTCACCTTCCGGAAAAAAAAGCGCGAGGAGTTCGATAGCTTCATCGCCCGCGACGGGCGCATCTACCCGGCGAACAACGAAATCTTCAAGGAGGATATCCACCGCCTCATGCGCCTCTTTCAGCATTGCCAGGTGCGCGAGCTCCGGCTCTCCCCGCCCATGCGCCGCCTCATCGCCAGCCACTGGGAGGACATCGACCGCACCTTCCGCTACCACAAGGCGAACCGCGAAACCTTCAAAGCCATCCTCGAGCGGAAAGGCGAGGTCGCGCGCACCCTGCGCCAGATGCACCGCATCGGCTTTCTCGGACGATACCTGCCGGAGTTTGGTGCGCTTGACTGCCTAGTCCAGCACGAGTTCTTCCACCGCTACACCGCCGACGAGCACACCCTCCGCTGCATCGACGAACTCGACAAGCTCGTCGGCGACACCAACCCGAAGCTGGAGATCTTCCGCCGCCTCTTCCACGAGGTCGTCGATCCCTACGCCCTCTACCTCGCCCTCATCCTGCACGACACCGGGCGCTCGGAAAACGTCCGCGAGCATATCGACGGCTCGGCCATGCTCGCCACCAAACTCTGCTCCCGACTCCAGATCACCGGCCGCCGCCGCGCTAGGATCATGTTCCTGGTGGACAACCACCTCACCTTCTGGCGCACCGCCACCACGCGGAACTTGGAGGATCCCGAGGTCATCGCCGAGTTTGCCGCCATCATGAAAACCCCGGAGAACCTCGACGCCCTTCTCCTTTTCACCTACTGCGACACCAACGGCACCGCCCCCGACGCATGGAACGGCTGGAAGGAATCCCTCATGCTACAGCTCCACAAGGCTACCCGCCGTTTCCTCCTGGAGGGCCGGGAAAACTTCACCCGCAAGCTCGACGCCGACCGCCGCGTCCTCCGCGCCGAGGTCACCGCCCTCATGCCGGAGGATTTCGCCGCCGAGATCCGCCAGCACTTCGACCGCACCCCCGCCGCCGCCTTCGCCTACCGCGAGGCTCCTTTCATCGCCACCCAGATCAAGGCCGTCCGCGAGTTTCTTGAACAGGAAAGCGGCGGGAAAAACCCCAACGCCTTCCGTGTGCGCTGGCTCGAACATCCCGACAAAGGCTATTCCGAGCTCATCCTCACCACCCGCAACCGCCCCCTGCTGCTGGAGAAACTCTGCTGCGCCCTCGCCGCCGAGCAGGTGAACATCCTCTCCGCCGATCTCTTCACCCGCACCGACCAAATCGTTGTGAACATCTTCCGCGTCTGCACCACGAACTTCGAGCCCGTCTCCGACGAAGCCACCCGCAAGCGTTTCCTCGCCACCTTCACCACCATCTTCGGCACCGAGCGCTACGAGCCAGAAACCTTCCTGAAACGCAAGGCGAACTTCCTCAAGCCCCGCGCCGAGACCGGCCTTTCCGTCCCTGTCCGCGCCCACGTCTCCAACGACCTCCACCCCTCCTGCACCACCGTAGAGATCCAGGCGCTCGACCGCATCGGCCTCCTCCACGATCTCTTCCACACCGTCAACGAAGCCGGCCTCGACACCACCCACGCCCGCATCTGCACCGAGAAAGGCGTCGCCATGGACACCCTCTACATCACCATCCCCGGCGGCGGCAAAGTCACCGACGAAGCCCGCCTCCGCGCCCTCGAGGAAAATTTCAACACCCTCGTGGACCGCCCCGAGGCGTGAGGGCATGGAGCGGCGGATCGGAATCCGCCGATGCCCATGGCAAGCCGATGATCCGCGCCTCCGCTCTTCCCCATCTTCACCTCATGGGCTGGGCGGATTCCGAAGCTTTCAACAAATGGCTCAGGTAGCGTCCGCCATTTTAAACTTCCCCCAAATACCGGCCCCGCTAGAACTGGCTGGAGAAATAGCGCCCAGAATCGCAGGCACCGTCCCCTTCAACGCAATGACTCCCTCAGGAATCAGCTACCACGACATCCCCGATCCCCCGCGTGCCTCCCTCAAGGAAGATGGCATCGAATCCGGTTTCATCGGCAAGCTCCAGGGGCTGAAATACGAATACCGCCCGGACATCACCGACCGCGCCTCGCTGGAGAGGAATTTCCGGGAAAAGTTCGAGGCTCTGAACCGCGTCAACCTCACCGACAGCGAGTTCGCCCGCCTGCTGGATGAGATCGTCACGCCGGATGTCTTCACCGCCTCCAAGACCCTGCGCAGCATCAACAGCTTCACCCGCGACGACGGCACGCCGCTCAACTACTCCCTCGTCAACCTCAAGGACTGGTGCAAGAACCACTTCGAGGTCATCACCCAGCTCCGCATCAACACGGACAACAGCCACCACCGCTACGATGTCATCCTGCTCATCAACGGCGTGCCCTGCGTGCAGATCGAGCTCAAGACCCTCGGCGTCCCTCCTCGCAAGGCCATGGAGCAGATCGTCGAATACAAGAACGATCCCGGCAACGGCTACGGCAGGACGCTGCTCTGCTTCATGCAGCTCTTCATCGTCAGCAACCGCGACCGCACCCATTACTTCGCCAACAACAACACCCGCCACTTCGCCTTCAACGCGGAAGAGCGCTTCCTCCCAGTCTATGAGTTCGCGGACGAGGCCAACCGCAAGATCACCCACCTCTACGAATTCGCGGAGCATTTCCTGAAAAAGTGCGACCTCGGCCGCACGATCAGCCGTTACATGGTGCTGCTCGCCGGCGAGCAAAAGCTCCTGATGATGCGCCCCTATCAGGTCTATCAGGTGAAAAACATCGTCCAGTGCATCGAGGATGATTCCGGCAACGGTTACATCTGGAGCACCACCGGCAGCGGCAAGACCCTCACCTCCTTCAAGGCCTCCACCCTGCTCAAGGAAAACGACCACATCCACAAATGCGTCTTCGTGGTGGACCGCAAGGATCTCGACCGCCAGACGCGCGAGGAGTTCAACAAGTTCCAGGAAGGCTGCGTCGAGGAAAACACCAACACCGCCACCCTCGTCCGCCGCCTGCTTTCCCGGGACTACGCCGACAAGGTCATCGTCACCACCATCCAGAAGCTCGGCCTCGCGCTGGATGAAACCAGCAAGCGCAACAAGCAGCGGAAAAAGAACGACCAGCCCACCTACAAGGAGATGCTCGCCCCGCTCTCCGGCAAACGCATCGTCTTCATCTTCGACGAGTGCCACCGCTCCCAGTTCGGCGAGAACCACAAGTCGATCAAGGAGTTCTTCCCCAAGGCCCAGCTCTTCGGGTTCACCGGCACGCCCATCTTCGAGGAAAACGCCGCCCAGCAGAAAATCACGGACACGCAGGCCTCCATGAAGACCACGGAAGACCTGTTCCAGAAGCGGCTCCACGCCTACACCATCACCCACGCCATCGAGGACGGGAACGTCCTGCGCTTCCACATCGATTTCTTCAAGCCCGAGGGCAAGAACCCGCCCAAGCCCGGCGAAGCCATCGCCAAGAAAGCCGTCATCGAATCCATCCTCTCAAAACACGACCCATCCACCGATCACCGCCGCTTCAACGCCATCCTCGCTACCTCGTCCATCAACGACGCCATCGAATACCACGCCCTGTTCAAGGCGATGCAGGCGGAGAAACAGGCCGCCGATCCCGATTTCAAACCGCTGAACATCGCCTGCGTCTTCTCCCCGCCCGCCGAGGGCGATCCCGATGTGAAGCAGATCCAGGAAGACCTGCCGCAGGAGCAGGCGGACAACGAGGAAGACCCCGAGGGCAAGAAAGCCGCGCTGAAATCCATCCTCGCCGATTACAACGCCCGCTACGGCACGAACCACCGCCTCTCCGATTTCGATCTCTACTACCAGGACATCCAGAAGCGCATCAAGGATCAGCAGTGGCCGAACGCCGATCATCCCGCCGCGCAGAAGATCGATATCACCATCGTAGTGGACATGTTGCTCACCGGCTTCGATTCCAAGTTCCTGAACACGCTCTACGTGGACAAGAACCTCAAGCACCACGGCCTCATCCAGGCCTTCTCCCGCACCAACCGCGTGCTCAACGGCACGAAACCCTACGGCAACATCCTCGACTTCCGCCAGCAGCAGGACGCCGTGGATGCCGCCATCGCCCTCTTCTCCGGCGAGAAATCCGGCGAGCAGGCGCGGGAAATCTGGCTCGTGGACAAGGCTCCGGTCGTCATCAAGAAGCTGGAGGCCGCTGTCCAGCAGTTGGACGGCTTCATGAAATCCCAGGGTCTCGACTGCACGCCCTCCGAGGTGGCGAACCTCAAGGGCGATGCCGCCAAGGTGGCTTTCTGCACCCACATGAAGGAGGTTCAGCGCCTCGCCACCCAGCTCGACCAATACACCGACCTCACCGGCGAGGACAAGACCGCCATCGCCCAGGTGCTGCCGGATGAGGTGCGACGTGGCTTCAAGGGCGAGTATCTGGAAACCGCCAAGCGGCTGCGCGAACAGCAAGGCAAGGGCGTCGAGCAGCCCGGCACCGAAAACCCCGCCGACCAGATCGACTTCGAGTTCGTCCTCTTCGCCTCCGCCGTCATCGATTACGACTACATCATGGGCCTCATCGCCAGGTTCTCGGAAAAGGGGCCGGGCAAATCGAAGATGACCCACGAGGAACTCATCGGCCTCATCAGCGCCGATGCCAAGTTCATGGACGAGCGCGACGACATCGCCGAATACATCGGCACGCTCAAGGCGGGCGAAGGCCTCAGCGAAACCGCCATCCGCGACGGCTACACCCGCTTCAAGGCGGAGAGGAACGCCAAGGAACTCGCCGCCATCGCGCAAAAACACGGCCTCGCCACCGCCGCCCTCCAGACCTTCGTGGACGGCATCCTCGACCGCATGATCTTCGATGGCGAGCACCTCGGCGACCTCATGGCCCCGCTCGATCTCGCATGGAAAGCCCGCACCCAGGCCGAACTCGCCCTCATGGCCGACCTCCACCCCCTCCTCACCAAACGCGCCGCTGGCCGCGACATCTCAGGACTCAGCGCGTATGAGCAATAAAACACGGAATCTAATTACGGCGAATCTGCCACAATTAAAGGTTTCGAATTCGAGACCTTTAGATCCCGCCCTGTCGGTTTCCAGCACCCCAGCCATCAACCATATTGTTGGCGTCACCAAAATGGTTCCGTCCATCAGTGCCATACCTCTCGAAATCGAGAGGTTAAGAATTGCCCCAGCTCCAACCCTGTAACCATGAGCAAAGCCAAACGCACCACCATCGCCGTCAAGGGAGCCTCGGTCGCAGTCCTTTCCAAGGAACATCAGGACTTCATCAGCCTCACCGACATCGCCCGATACAAGGACGAGCGCACCGACTACCTCATCTCCAATTGGCTCCGCAACCGCAACACCATCGAGTTCCTCGGTATCTGGGAGCAGCTCCACAACCCGGGTTTTAATCCCATCGAATTCGATGGGATTAGAAAACAGGCCGGGCTGAACAGTTTCATCCTCACCGCCAAGCGTTGGATCGATGCCACCGGAGCCACAGGGCTGGTGTCGGCCTCTGGCCGCTACGGCGGCACCTACGCCCACAAGGACATCGCTTTCGAGTTCGCGTCGTGGGTCTCGGTCGAGTTCAAGCTCTACCTCATCAAGGAGTTCCAGCGCCTCAAGGACGACGAAAACGACCGCCTCAAGCTGGATTGGAACCTCCAGCGCACCCTCGCCAAAATCAACTACCGCATCCACACCGACGCGATCAAGGAGACGCTCATCCCTCCTGCGATTACCAAAACCCAAGCCTCGCTCGTCTATGCCAACGAGGCTGATCTGCTCAACGTCGCCCTCTTCGGCCGGACCGCGAAACAATGGCGCGACGCCCACCCCGATGCCGAAGGCAACCTCCGCGACCACGCCCCGCTGGAGCAACTCGTCGTGCTCACCAATCTGGAAAGCCTTAACTCCGTCCTCATCCGCCAAGGTCTTCCGGCACCCGAACGCCTCCTCAAGCTCAACGAAATCGCCATCACCCAGATGCGCACCCTGCTGGCGGATACCAACCTCAAGCGGCTGAAATGATGAGACTTCCCCATCTCTCCAGCCCCAACGGGGCGAAACATACCAGCCCAGGGCATCGCCCTGGGTCCACGGCCACCACATCATTCAGCCCTGAAGGGGCGTCCCATTCCCCGCGCCCATGAGCCGAAAAACCAAAACCACCGCCACGAAGGAAGAGGCAAAGCCCGCGCTGGTGCCGAAGCTGCGGTTTCCGGAGTTTCGGAATGCAGAGGGCTGGGCGGAAAATGAACTCGGGAACGTCTGCGAAATCTTAAACAACCGCAGACGGCCAATCACCGGAAGCGAGAGACAACCGGGGCCTTATCCATATTATGGTGCAAGTGGTATCGTGGATTTTGTCGGTGATTTCATCTTTAACGAAAGACTGCTCTTAGTGGGTGAAGACGGTGCAAAGTGGGGAGCATTCGAGCGAACCGCATTCATCGCCGAAGGAGAATATTGGGTGAACAATCATGCTCATGTTCTCAAGCCAATCGCGATTGCGGACACACTTTTGGAAAACTACCTGACGATGATCGATTTGGCTCCTTTCGTCACAGGAGCCGCACCCCCCAAACTGACATTGGGAAAGTTAAAGGGCATCCCGGTTCCAGTTCCTCCCACGACGGACGAACAACAAAAAATCGCCTCCTGCCTGAGTTCGGTGGACGAGCTGATGGCCGCGCAAGCGCGGAAAGTGGACGCGCTCAAGACCCATAAAAAAGGGCTGATGCAGCAGCTTTTCCCCCGCGAAGGCGAAACCCAACCCCGCCTCCGCTTCCCCGAATTCCAAAACGCCGGGGAGTGGGTGACTGAGCCACTGTCAAAGCTCGCCGATTACGAAAACGGCAAAGCCTACGAAAAGGATATCATAGAGACCGGAAAATACGTCGTGGTAAATTCACGCTTCATTTCCACGGACGGGGTAGTTCGGAAATACACTAACGCCGACTACCTCATCGCGAAGGCTGGCGAAGTCTTGATGGTCTTGAGCGATCTTCCGAAAGGCAAGGCTTTGGCGAAGTGCTACTTCGTCGAGGCAAACGACCGTTATGCGGTGAACCAGCGAGTTTGTAGACTGAAGCCCAAACGGATCGAAGGCAAATTCCTCTACTACGCGCTGAATCGGCATCCACGTCTTTTGGCCTACGACGATGGGCTGAATCAAACGCACTTGAGCAAAGGAGGGGTCACCGAATGTCCACTGTGTGTTCCTCCGCAGAAAGGGGAACAAGAACGCATCGCCACGTGCCTGAGCAGCCTCGACGCCCTGATCACCGCCGAAACCCAAAAGCACGAAGCCCTCAAGACCCACAAGAAAGGCCTGATGCAGCAGCTTTTCCCATCCCCGGAAGAACCAAATTCATGACTCACACGAAGGCACGAAGACACGAAGTTAAGAATGGGAAGGAAGAGTCTTTTGAAATCCTTCGTGCCTTCGTGTCTTCGTGTGAGATTCTCTCTACCCACAAGCGCGGGCTGATGCAGCAGCTTTTCCCATCCCCGGAGGAGGTGGAGGCATGAGCACGCCCGGAGAAGCCCCCCAAGGGATGAAAACGATCCACGATTGCTTCGGCCATGCGGTGAGGCTGACGGATGAACGAATGGCGCATATCTTGGAACACCCCGAAATGAAAGAGATGGGCGCGGAGATCGAGCGGGTATTGTCCGCGCCGCAGACCGTCCGGCGTTCGCGTTCCGATGACGCCGTGCGCTTGTTTTACGAATTTTACGCGCAGACAATTGTGGGTGGCAAGTGGCTGTGCGTTGTCGTAAAAATCTTGGAGGAAGATGCTTTCGTCATCACCGCCTATCTCACCGACAAACCAAAAGCAGGAGACACATTATGGCCGATAAACTAAAAGTCTGGTTCGATGCCGAGGCGGATTTCTTGGAAGTCCGCTTCTCGGAAGCCGCTGGCTACGAAAAGGAAACCAACCACGATGCCGTCATGGAGCGCGTGGACGCGCAGGGTCAAGTGATCGGCTTCAGCATCATGGGAGTGAGCCAGTATCGGAAAGAAAATCCTTTGGAGGCAGACTTGGTCTCTGCCTGACGCCTCCAAATTTCATGACCGACACCAATCAAAAACAACTGGGCAACACCCTCTGGAGCATCGCCGACCAACTGCGCGGGGCGATGGATGCGGACGACTTCCGCGACTACATGCTGTCCTTCCTGTTCCTGCGCTACCTCTCGGACAACTACGAGATCGCGGCGAAGAAGGAGCTGGGGCGGGATTACCCCGATACGGGCGGCGACGCCCGCAAGGTGCCGCTGGCGCTCTGGTATGCGAACAACGTGGACGACATCCCGGAGTTCGAGAAGCAGATGCGGCGCAAGGTGCATTACGTCATCCAGCCCGGGCACCTCTGGAACAGCATCGCCAACCTGGCCCGCACCCAGAACGCGGAGCTGCTGAACACGCTGCAAGCGTGCTTCAAATACATCCAGGAAGAGTCCTTCGAGAGCACCTTTGACGGCCTGTTCTCCGAGATCGACCTGAGCTCCCCCAAGCTGGGCAAGAAGTATGAGGATCGGAATGCCATGCTATGCCGCATCATCCAGAAGATCGCGGAAGGGCTGGCGGAGTTCTCCACGGACATCGACGCGCTAGGCGACGCCTATGAATACCTGATCGGCCAGTTCGCCGCCGGATCCGGCAAGAAGGCGGGCGAGTTCTACACCCCGCAGCAGATTTCCGACATCCTCTCCGCCATCGTCACGCTGGACAGCCAGGAACCGAAGACCGGCACCAAGAAGCGGCTGGAGAGCGTGATGGACATGGCCTGCGGCTCCGGCTCGCTGATCCTCAACGTGCGCCGCCGCATGAAAAACGCGGACGGCACCATCGGCAAGATCTTCGGCCAGGAGAAAAACATCACCACTTACAACCTCGCCCGCATGAACATGCTGCTGCACGGGGTGAAGGACACGGAGTTCGAGATCCACCACGGCGACACCCTGCTCAACGACTGGGACATGATGCGGGAGCAGAACCCAGCCAGGAAGCCAAGCTTCGACGCCATCGTCGCCAATCCACCCTTCAGCCTCCGCTGGGAGCCGACCGACGCCATGGCGGACGACGTGCGCTTCAAAAGCCACGGCCTCGCCCCCAAGTCCGCCGCCGACTTCGCCTTCCTCCTCCACGGCTTCCACTTCCTGAAAGACGAAGGCGTGATGGCGATCATCCTGCCGCACGGAGTTCTCTTCCGCGGGGGTGCCGAGGAACGCATCCGCACCAAGCTGCTCAAGGACGGTCACATCGACACGGTCATCGGCCTTCCCGCGAACCTTTTCTACTCCACCGGCATCCCCGTCTGCATCCTCGTGCTCAAGAAGTGCAAGAAGCCGGACGACGTGCTCTTCATCAACGCCGCCGAGCACTTCGACAAAGGCAAGCGCCAGAACCAACTCAGCAAGCAGCACATCGCCAAGATCATCGACACCTACCAGTTCCGGAAGGAAGAACCCCGCTACTCCCGGCGGGTGGGGATGGACGAGATCGAGAAGAACGGCTTCAACCTGAACATCTCCCGCTACATCAGCACGGCGGTGGCTGAGGAGGAGATCGACCTCGCCGACACCCACGGCGATCTGATGAGGATCGAAGGCGAGATCCTCGCTGCGACCGCGAAGCACAACGAGTTCCTCAAGGAGCTGGGATTGCCTGCGCTACCGTAGGTGAGTTCCTTCACACTTCCGAAACCTCTTACGGAAATGGCTCGGCTTGCCGGGCAGCCGGAGGCAGCCCCTCCTTGGGGCTTCGCGTTCATGCGAAAAGGCGTGTCACTCCGACCTCATCCACAGCGAGGCGGAGATGAACCAGATGAACGTCCCGGCGAGCAGGAATTGGTTCATGGCCGCCTGCGAGAGCGAGCCGGTGAAGAACAGGATGGGCGGCACGACGATGAGCGCGAGCGACGTCCAGCTAACGGGTTTGGCGATGGCGAGGAGGGTTTTCATGGGGAATCAGGCTTGGGATTTGTTGGGGAACATCATCTTGCCGAGGATGACATAGAGGATGGCGGAGGCGATCCACGCGGGGATCACGAGGTAGGCGGCGAAAACGCCCTTGGAAAGGATGAGCCACAGGCCGGGGACGGCGGGGATGAGCCAAGCGAGCAGCACCGCCATGTTGAAGCCGGACTTCGTGGCGGCGGCGGCATCCTCATGGAAGCCGAGGCGTTTCGCGAAGTAATGGTTCACGAAGATGATCGCGCCCATCGGGCCGAGGATCATGCCGTAGGTGCCGACGAAGCCGAGGAGCTGCGCGGAGAGGTTCGGGAAAGCGCCCGCGATGGTGGCGACGACGCCCGCGATGATCACGCCGGTGGTCTTGGGGGCGTTCGAGAACAGGCTCTGGAAGGCGAGGCCGGCGCGGTAGATGGTCGGGTTCGCGGTGGTCCATCCGGCGATGACCACGCAGATGATGCCAGTCCAGCCGAGCGCGTTCCATGCGAGGAAACCAGGATCCGCCTGCACCTTGCCGTTCGCTCCGAGCGAGGCTTCGGGGTTCGTGGCGATCAGCGCGGCGAGCAGCAGCGCGGCGCAGATCCATGCCATGTAGTGGCCGAGGAACATGCCGACGGAGGGAGCCCAGCCCGCGGATTTCGTTTTCGCGAAACGGAAGATGGAAAGATCCGCCATGCCGAAGTGCATCGCCGCGTTGCAGAGCCATGCGAAGATTACGATTTTCCACAAACCGAAATCCGCCGGGCCGTTGGTGACCTGCACGAAGGCCACGCCCTCGTTCCAGATTCGGTTGAGCTTCTCGAAGGAATGCGCGTCCATCTGCGCGATGGAAACGACGCCGCAGGCCGCGAAGACGAGGATCATCCACGGCGCGGCGATGTTCGCGAAGCGCGCAACCATACTGTATCCCGCCGCTGCGACTGCCGCAATCACGAGGCCGACGACAGCGACGATGGCCGTGAACGCACCTCCGTTTAGGCCGAAGGTGGCGTCCGGCACCTCGAAGCGGATGCCGAAGGGCACGCCCACCGCCGAGGCGGAGACCGTGATCATCGCGCCCGCGAGGAAACAGAACAACACGCCGTTGGTGACGTTGTAGATCTTCACCATGTTCCCGCCCGCGACCTTCTCAAGCTGGTAGTAAAGTGTGAGCCGCCTTTTCATCGCGATGGGCAGCACGAGGTAGCGCCAGGTCAGCACCGCGAGGATGTTCCCCAGCAGCAGGCCGAACATGAGATCCTTGAGGCTTGCGCCCGCCGCGAGGAACAGCGGCCCGATCATGAACTCGGTGCCCGCCGCGTGCTCCCCGGCATACATCCCCCAGAACGCCTTGGGGCCTTTCTGCGCTTTCGCTGGCACGGGTTCGCGCTCGTATTCACCGCCGACGATTTCCTCGACGGCTTCCGGATCAATGTGGACGTTTGACATGTGGGATTTTCGGTTGGATTTGGGAAATTCGGTCTCAGCGCTTGGAGAGGACTTCGGACTCGTATCGCTTCGTCTCGGCCAGCCACGCGGTGCCGGTGGGCACGCCCTGCTTCTCGCAGTATTGGTCCCACACCGCGCCCCAGGGCATTCCTTTCAGCTCTTCCATGAGGGCGAGGCGGGTGGTGAGGTCTCCGGAAATCTCCGCCTCCTTCAGCGCGGCGGGCTCCAGCAAGGCGATGAGCAGGGACTTAAGCGTGTTGCGCGTGCCGATCGTCCACGCGGCGATGCGGTTGATGCTGGCGTCGAAGAAATCCAGGCCGATGTGCGTGCGGGAAAGCAGCCCGTCACGGACGAGCGCGGAGGAAATGGATTGGAGCGCGTCATCGAGCGTGACCACGTGGTCGCTGTCCCAGCGCACGCCGCGGCTGACGTGGAGCAGGATTTCCGGCACGAACATGAGCGCGGAACCGAGCTTGTCGGCGATGGTTTCGGTGGGATGGAAATGACCGGCGTCGAGGCAGAGCAGCTTCTGGTTTTTCACCGCATAGCCCATGTAAAACTCATGCGAACCAACCACGTAGCTCTCGCTGCCGATCCCGAAGAGCTTGCACTCGACGGCGTCGAGCATGTGCGCAGGGTCTTGCGCCTTGGCGAACACGCGGTCGAGGGATTCGGCGAGGCGTTGCCGCGGCGAGACACGATCCACCGGCGTGTCCTTGTAACCGTCCGGCACCCACACGTTCATCACGCACGGCGAGCCGAGTTCCTTGCCCATCACAGCGGAAATTTCGCGCGAGCGGACGCAATGCTCCACCCAGAAATCCCGGATGCCCTGGTCGGCGTGGGAGAGCGTGAAACCCTCCGCCGCCTTCGGATGCGCGAAGCAGGTCGGGTTGAAATCCATACCCATGCCGTTCGCCTTCGCCCAAGCGATCCAGTTCGAGAAATGCTCGGGCTCGATTTCGTCACGCTCCACCTTTTTTCCGCCGAACTCGCCGTAGAAGGCGTGCAGGTTCAGGCGGTGCTTACCGGGAATCAGGGAAAGCGCCATGTCGAGATCCGCGCGGAGCTCATCGGGAGTGCGCGCACGCCCCGGATAGTTTCCCGTTACGGCGATCCCGCCGCTCAAGCCCTCGCCAGTGTTCTCGAAGCCGCCGACATCATCGCCCTGCCAGCAGTGGAGGGAAATCGGGATGGTCGCCAGCTTTGCCATGACGGCTTCGGTATCGACGCCCATCGTGGCGTAGCGTTGCTGGGCAAAGGCATAGGGGGCGGAGGCGCTGGCGGAATTTACTGACATTTTTATTTCAATAGGATGCCCAGAGAAGACGAAGCCAAGGGATACTTGCCAAGAAAAACCTCACACATCCGCAGAAAAAGCGGCAGAAACCTTAATCCGTCGCCTCATTCCCCCGGAACCATCGCGTTACACTCGCCCTCGTCCTGTTGGCTGGTAGTATCTCGTGCCAGAAATCCGCAGAGAGGAAGATGAAAACCCCGTCCCATCTCACCGGAAAATACGATATAAAGTAACGCACGGATTACACCACTTACACGCCGGGCGAGCCTTCCTAACTAGCCAACCAGCCCGAGGAGCGGGCACTTTCCGCATGGCCGCGGCGCCTGTGCACCCACACGCTCTGAACCAGCCCGAGGAGAAACATGCAGATCACCACGAAGGTACCTGAGTAACTCACCAAGGGCAGCGGGATACCTGTAATCGGCATGAGTAGCACGCACATGCCTATATTCTCGTAGATGTGGGCAAAAAACAGCGCCACCACCATGCAGACAATGAGCCGCCCCGCCACATCCCGGCTGTAGAAGCCAATGTAAAGCCCCTGAATCAGAAGCAGCGCGAAGCCCCCCAGCAATAGCAATACCCCCCGGAAACCGAGTTCCTCCGCGATGACCGCGAAGATGAAGTCATTGTGCGCTGTGAGATGTGGGATAAATTTCTTGTCGTGCAGCGATCCCCTCTCCGCCGGAGCCTTCCAGCCCACCCCTTTCCAACCGGCCTTCCCGACCGCCATCGAAACATTGTGCGGCGCGTAGCCGTCGCCCCGGATATCCACCTCCTGGCCTTGCATCATTCGCAGCCAGAGATCGATCCGGTCGGGCCCGCGCTCGGAGACGAGGGGCAGGATCACGAAATAGAGGATGGGCAGCACCCCCGCCGAAATGAACGCGATGAAGCTCAGGAAACGAAACGGGATGCCCGCCACCAGCAGCGCGACGATCACCACCGGGATCCAGACCAAGGCGGAACCCATGTCCCCCATTTTCATCACCAGCAGGAATGGCACGACGGAGATCAGGCCGATCATCCCGATCCGAATGAATGGATTCCCCAGGAAGGGATGTAGCTTAGGCATATCCTGCATGAGCCATGCGATCATCACGATCCCCGAGGTCACCCCAAGCTGCGCGGGCTGGAAGCTCAGGCCCGCGATCACCAGCCGGTGGACGTCATCATCCGCCTGCATCGCCATCACCATCAGGCCGAGGCTCACCGCGTAGAGCGGCACGCCCAGCCAGCGGATCCAGCGGTAGTCGATGAGCGCTGCCGCGAAGTAAGCGACACTGCCGACCGCAATCCAGTTCTTCTGCATCCACGCATAATAGCCGCCCGCCGAGCCGAACTCGCCAAGCGTTTCCGTCCCCACCGGCAGATGCCGTGCCGCGCTCTCGATCATGAAAACCCCGAAGACGAGCAGCGCGTACATGACGAACACGAGCACCCAGTTCATCCCCAGTATTTTCCGCAAAAATGGCGTCATATCGCGTAAAGTGGCCGACCTTATCCGCCGCCGCGCGCTTGGCAAGGCGTCATGCCGGAATCAAGGAAGCATCCCGCCCTTGCCCTGCGGTGGACGGAAGGATCGCCTTTTTGTGGAAACACGGATCAATGCTCGCGGCAGAACTGCTCGAAGCGGGTGATGCCTTCGTTGAGGACGTCGAGGGTGGTGCAGTAGCTGAGGCGGATGCCCTCGTCGTAGCCGAAGGCGATGCCGGGAACGGCGGCGACTTTGTAGCGCGAGAGGAGCTTGTCACAGAGATTCATCGATTTCAGTCCCATCTGGCCAGTATAAACGAAAAAGTAGAACGCACCCTTCGGCTCGACGACCCGGATATTCGAAATCGCGCTGAGGCGGGCGAACATGAACTGGCGCTTCACGTCATACTCGCCGCGCAGATCCTCGATGAAGCTCTGGTCTCCCTGGAGGGCGGCGAGCGCTCCGTACTGGGCGAAGGTGGTCGCGTTGGAAACGGAGTGGTTTTGCACCTTGTCGATGGCGTCAGCGATGGCTTTGGGCGCGGCGGTGTAACCGAGGCGCCAGCCGGTCATCGAGTAGGCTTTCGAAAAGCCGTTGACGGTGATGGTGAGGTTGTAGAGATCCTCGCTGAGGGAGGCGATGGAGACGTGCTCCGCCTCGCCGTAAACAAGCTTTTCATAAATCTCGTCGGAAAGGATCACGATGTCCTCTTCCAGCGCGATCTCCCCGATGGCGAGCAGTTCCTCCTTTGTGTAAACGGCTCCGGTGGGATTGCCCGGGGAGTTGATGATGACCATTTTCGTGGCCGGTGTCATGGCATCCTCGAACTGCTGCGGGGTCATTTTCCAGCCAGTCGATTCCTTGGTCTCCACCATCACCGGGACACCGCCGGCCATGCGCACCATCTCCGGGTAGGAAACCCAGAACGGCGTGGGAATGATGACCTCGTCACCCTCCTCCACAATGGCGAGGATCGCGTTGAAGCAGGCCATTTTCGCGCCAGAGGTGACGCAGATCTGGTTCGGGGCGTAGTCGAGGTTGTTGTCCTTCTTGAATTTCTCGGAAAGCGCCTCGCGGAGCTCCGGGACGCCTCCGGACGGCGTGTATTTCGTGTGGCCTTCCATGAGTGCCTTGACAGCGGCTTCCTTGATGAAGGTCGGGGTATCGACCTCGGGTTCGCCGCCGGCGAGGGCGTAAACCTCCTCGCCTTTTGCGATCATGGCCTTGGCCTGTGCGGTTACGGCGAGTGTGAGCGAGGGGGAAACTTTTTCGATACGTGATGAGATGCTGTGCATGGTCGTGCTTGGATGGGTATGGCGCTCGCGGCGGCGGCGCAACAGTCCTTTGATGCACCCCCGAAACGGCGGCGCTTGTTGTGGCGGCGGTATCCGTCGCTGGCAAGAGAAATGGTGGTAAAATCTATGTCTCCCTCTTTCCCATTATCTCACCGCGAAACATCCCCTGCAAGTGGAGTACGGAACCTTCCCCGCCGGAGCCGGAAACGCAGGAATGCCGACAAGAGACATCAAACACTTTCGCACATTTGACATCCGTGCCGCCTTCCCCTACCCCATCCGCGTGCTGACCATCAAGAAACTGACCAAGACCCTCGGCGGGCGGACTTTGCTACGCGAGGCGGAGATGTCTATCAACTGGGGCGAGCGCGTCGCCCTCGTCGGGCCCAACGGCGCGGGGAAATCCACCCTTTTCCGCATGATCCTCGATGAGGATCAGCCCGACGAAGGCACCATCGACCGCGACGAATACGCCATCACCGGCTACCTCGCGCAGGAGGCGGGCGAGCCGACCGATGAGACCATCCTAGAGATCGCGATGGGCATCACCCCGGAAATGATCGGCTTGTTGCGGACGATCCGCGAGGGCGAGGCCACGGGAAACCTCGGCACGCCCGAGTTCGCGAAGGCACAAGACCAATTCACCGCGCTTAACGGCTACCAGCTCGAACCGAAGGCGAAGAAGATCCTCTCCGGCCTCGGATTCAAGCAGGAGGATTTTTCCAAACCCGCCCGCGAATACTCCGGCGGCTGGGTGATGCGCGCCCACCTCGCCCAGCTCCTCGTCATGGAGCCAGACTTGCTGATGCTCGACGAGCCGACCAACCACCTCGACCTCCTCTCCCTGCTCTGGCTCCAGCGCTATTTGCTCAATTACTCCGGCGCGATTCTCATGATCTCCCACGACCGCGATTTCATGGACACTATGATCGAGACCGTGATCGAGATCGATCCCGACGCCGCGCAGCTCATTTCCTACACAGGAAACTACACCGCCTATCTCGACCAGCGCGAAAAACGCTACGAGCTCCAGGTTCAGGCCTACCGCAACCAGAACAAGGAGATCGAGGCGCACATGGAGTTCATCGAGCGCTTCCGCCAGGTCGGTTCGAAGGCCGCGCAGGTGCAATCCCGCATCAAGCTCGTCGATAAAATTGAGCGCATCGAAAAACCCCGCGCCCCGCGTAAGCCCTTCAAGTTCGCCTTCCCCCAGCCGCCACGCTCGAACCAGAAAGTCGTCGAGCTGATCAAGGCCGGCCAATCCTACCCCGGAAAGCGCATCTACAAGGATCTCGATCTCACCATCGAGCGCGGCGACAAGATCGTCCTCGTAGGCCCCAACGGCGCGGGGAAAACCACCCTCCTGAAACTGCTCGCCGGTGAACTTGAGATCGATGCGGGGAAAAAGGAAACCGGCTATCTAACAAAAATCGGCTACTACTCGCAGCACCGCGCCGAGGCGCTCAACGAGTTCAACTCCGTCCTCGATGAGGTCATGGGCGCCTGCACTACTCTCCGCGAGGAGGATGCCCGCGCCATCCTTGGCACCTTCCTGTTCCGCCGCTCGGATGTGGAGAAAAAATGCGGCATCCTTTCCGGCGGTGAGAAATCCCGACTCAACCTCGTGAAGTTCCTCGTCGATCCGCCGAACCTCCTCCTCATGGATGAGCCGACGACCCACCTCGACATCCTCTCCATCGACTCCCTGGTCAACGCGCTCAAAGCCTACGAAGGCACGCTCGTGTTCATCTCCCATGATGTGCACTTCATCCGCACCCTAGCGGAAACGACCCTCCACGTGACCCGCAACGAGAAGGATCCGCAGGGCGGCGCACTCGTCACCCGCTACACCGGCGGCTACGATTATTTCCTAGAGAAATCCGGCCTCAGCGACGACCGCTCGGCGGTTACTTCGTGAGGGTGCGATGAAATTCGACAAATGGTGGTGAAAGTTCACCCCCCATCACCGCCAGCGTCGCTTCCGGTCATTATTCTCCCGGAAAAAAAGATCGAATGCTCCCAAGGCCGCCCCGTCAAAGGCGCGGGTCGGGAGGAATTCCCGCTTCCCTTTTCCCGACCGAATTCTAGTGTCTCCTTATGAAAGCCGGAATCATCGCCCTGCTGGGTCTCGCCCTCGTACTGCCCCTGTCGGCGGAGACCAAGCAGCAGAGAAAATCGCTACTGAACTCGGAACCCAATGTGATCTACCTCGCCGACATCCTTGAGGAACCGATCAAACTCAAGGTGACCAAAGAGGCACCCGTTTTCTCCGACAAGGAAGGCCGACAGCGGCTCGGATTCCTGAAGGCAAACCAGACCGTCGAGTTGGAGGGGATGACCGAGAAGGCCTATCGCATACGCGGCATGGGCAGGACGAACAACGGCATCGCCGGATGGGTTGGCCCCCACGCTTTCAGCCACCCGCAGGAGGACTTCGTGGCAAAACTCAAGCAGCTTTACGAGCGCCAGATAGCCGTAAACAAGATCATCGCGGAGGAGGGCGTGGCCATCGGCATGACCCTTGGCGAGGTGGAGAAATCACGCGGCAAACCCACCAAGACATCCTTACGCCGCACGGCGAAAGGCGAAGCAGGGAGCTGGGAATACATCGATTACGACGAGGTGAAGCACTACGTCACACGCATCGATCCACTCACGGGACGGGCGATCAGGCAGCTTTCCCATGTGACCCGCGAGGAAACTGGTAAGACCGTGGTGGAGTTCGAGGACGGCCTGGTAACCGCGCTTCAGGAAGAGGAAAACAAAGGACCTGGCAACGTGCGCATCATCGTGCCGCCGCTCGTGTTCGGCTGGTGAGGGAACTCACCGCGCGCCCTTCTTGTAAACTTCATCGGACTGCTCCAAGGTGAGGTCGTAGAGCACACCTTCCAGCGGGACACCCATAAGTATCCGCCCCCCCGCGTCGCGCTTCGGATAGGCTTCAGCGAGCCTCGGAGCCTTCTTGAACGCCTCCTTCGGCAAACTGATCTCAAGGTCGCCCTCGTAACGATAAGACCGGGAAAGACGCTCGGTCGCCCTTTCCTCCTGCCTGCGCGTCTCAACACTCAGACCCAGCTTGTCATAGAGCGAATCATCGCCCGCTTTGCCGAAGCCCACCCTTGTCGAATCGGATGCCTGCTCTGCAGCGCGCTTAAGGGTAAAGTCCAGCTCATCCTCGTTCAAAATCTCACCCTGATCCGCAACCGATGCGTCCTCGGTGAAACTCAGCGCCTCTTCGGTGGTCGGCAACCTCGTAGCAAGCCCTCCCTTCATCCTGAAAAGCTCTCCGGCCGCGAGGTTCACATCGGTAATCTCCATACGTCCGCCATGGGTCTTCATGTGGAAGCTTCCTTCCCGGAACTCAACGCGGCGGTAGTTGTTGATCGCATCAATGACGCTGAGAGCCCTCAGGAGATGCACCCTGTCCCGGATCACGATGATATCCTCGCCTTCGAGCGCCACATTGCCCTCGAAACCGACTCCCTCCGTGGAGTTCGTCGAGCCGAATACCTTGAGCTCGGTCGAAAGCGTGCCTTCCACAAAATTCCTGACGGCCATCGGTAGGAGCGACGAGACATCGATTTTCCGCAGCCGCATCGCGCCGCTGATTTCCGGCCTTTCGCCGGCTTTCACCTTGAGATCAACGAACGACACGGATCCCGCACCTTTGCGAAACTGTGCTTTTTCGAAGACAATTCCCTCCTTATTGAAAAACAGTTCAATCTCATCAATCTCAAGGCGCTTGAGCCAATTCTGTGAGAAAGTGCCGCCCTTGAACCTCAGCCTCCAACCATCCGCTAGGCGCTCCACCCTCATTTTGCTGCCGGTGATGGAGCCGCGGGTGCGCGCCGAATAACCCCACCTGACAGACAGGTCGTTCACAACGATCACCTTCAGCTTAATCCCCTCTGTGTCCTGGAAATAAACGTCGGCTATGGATTCGGCGGCCTCCAGCGAATCCGATCCAGCCCGCAGTCCGAGATCGACCCTGGAGATTGTGATCACGCCCGGATCCCATTCCTTGCGGAACACGTCGAGCAGGGTTTTCCGGCATTTCAGGTTGTGTAGCTCAAGACCGCTGAAAAACGTGGATTCCTTGCCGGACATGGTCAACCGGCTGATGGAGAACTGTCCCTGCTGCCTCTCCAACCCTCCCATCTCAATCTGCTCCGCACCCAGCTTCTCCTTCAGGATGCTTTGGAACTCCTCCTGGTAGGAAGACATATCTGACTGTTTCACAAGATAAACCCATACACCAGCGGCCGCAACCAACAGAAACACCGCGAAACGCGCACAGAGCCTCAGCAAGTGGAAGGTCAGCGTGCCCTTCGTCCCTTTTCCGGAAAAGGAATAGCGGAGCTGAAACCAGAAACCCTGACTGGAAACCCACTGGCTCAGGCGCTGGTGGAAGTTTTGCAATTGCTCTGTTTCGGACTGTACGTTCATGCTCCGCCCACATAAAAACCGTCTGCTTCCCCTCTTACGAGAAGAAACTTCCGCCAACACCGTCCCATTGGAAACATCTGAATACAAAGTCCACCTCGAGATCTTCGAGGGTCCGCTCGATCTCCTCCTTTATCTCATCAAAAAGGACGAGCTCGATATCCACTCGATCTCCATCGAGCGGATCACGAAACAATACCTAGACTACATCAACACCTTCAAGCTCCTCAACATCGACCTCGCCTCCGAGTTCATCGTGATGGCGGCGAACCTGATGTATCTCAAGTCCCGAACCCTCCTGCCGCGCACCGAGCAGCCGCCCGAGGAGGACGCGGAGGAAGACGATCCGCGCTGGGAACTCATCCGCCAGCTCATCGAATACAAGAAATTCAAGGACGCCGCCGGTTTTCTCTCGATCAGGGAGCTGGAGCAGCAGGGGCGCTTCGCCCTCCAGCCAGATCCCGGAAACAAGCCGCCCGAGGAACCCGCCGCGCTCGCCGAGGTGTCGATCTTCGACCTCATCCGCGCGTTCCAAAACGTTCTGAAACGCTTCGAGGAATCGCACGACTTCGGCGACATCGTCGATGACCGCTTTACCGTTTCCGACAAAATCGAATTCCTGCTCTCCCGCTTCACACCCGGCGAGGCGCTCTCCTTCGACGCCCTTTTCCAGACCGCCACCACCAAGGCGGAGGTCATCGTCACTTTTCTGGCCGTGCTGGAGCTCATGAAACTCAACCAGTTCGTCGTCCGCCAAGATCACCTGCTCGGCACCATCACGGTGGAGCGCCGCACCGCCGTGGAAATGAGCCACGAGGAGAGCGAGGAGGCCATTCGCGAGCTTTTCGTTTGATCTTCCTCCGTTTTCACGAAACTTACCGTCATGCCCGAATCACCGCACGATGTAGCCGCCGCCCCTGCCGATGCAGAGATCACCGCCTCTGGACTCGCTTCCAAACTTCTTGAGAAAGGCGCCGGCGAGACCAAACCCAAATCCACCGACACGGTCACCGTCCACTACTCCGGCTGGACGACGGACGGGAAACTCTTCGACTCCTCCGTGAAACGCGGTGAGCCACCTCCTTCCCGCTCAACGGCGTGATCGCTGGCTGGACGGAAGGACTCCAACTCATGGTTGTCGGCGAGAAACGCCGCTTCTGGATCCCCGCAAAAATGGCCTACGGCGAGAACCCCGGCGCCGGTTATCCCGCAGGCACGCTTGTCTTCGACGTGGAACTCATCAAAATCGGACGATGAAACAATCTACGGAAAAAGCGGCGAAAGGTATGGCGCGGATTCTCCTGCTCCCCTGCCTGTTCGCCTTTTTTTCCTGCACCGAACCGCCGGAAAAACCCGTGCCCGCCCTCGATCCCTCCAAAGCCGTTGAGAAGAAAATGCCCGCCATAGCCACCTCCCCTCCCGCCAAGCCCGGCCAGGTGACGCGCATGCCGCTCGGCGACCTCTACCAACTCGTCCAGAGCAACGCCGCCGTGATCTACGACGTGCGCCCCGCCATTTTCCACAAGATGGGTAATATCCCAGGCTCCATCAGTTGGCCGCAAGCCGCCTACGAGCGCGATCTCACCAAACACGAGCCCCGCATCCGCGCCGCCAACGCGCAAAGCACACCCGTCGTGATTTATTGCACGAATCTTGCTTGTCCCGATGCAGTCCATATGGCCACTAGGCTCGCCCAGCGAGGCCACAGCGTCTCCGTCCTCCAAGGCGGATACGAGGCGTGGAAAGTCGCCGCCCCCTAACTATACCATCATGAAATCATTCCCCAACGTCACCGCCGATTCCCTCGCCAACATCTATTTCGATGGACGCGTAGTCTCCCACTCCATCCATTTCCCCGACGGTACGAAAAACT
>JAGYIT010000012.1 GCA_018402445.1 Akkermansiaceae bacterium
GCTGGCGGCTGATCACGCGAGCAAAGGTCCTGGGAACATGACGACGGGGTAATGTTGCATCCAGTCCGGGTGCCCCGCAAGCGGGTCCCTCCCTCCCTCTGATGTTCCCTCGGGGAATACCCCTCGGCAGCATTACCCGTCGCAGCTCGCAAATTGCGCTCCGGGCCTGCATTGCAAGATTCCTACTGGTAAGATTCCAGGAAAAATAACAGAAATCCGTTGACTGCGGGGAGAAGTTCGGCAATATGGGGGCATGTCAGGCAAGAAAGGAACGAAGCGTTGGCTCACTCCGTGGGCGGATTCCGAGGATAGGCCGTCCGTTTACCACCTCACTCTCGCGTGGTGGACCGGCGGTTCGTGTTCGGGGATGAGGAGCGGGGGAAATTCCGCATGTTCATGCGGATGATGGAAAATTTCAGCGGCTGCCGGGTGCTTTCCTACTGCGTGATGTCGAACCATTTCCATATCCCGTTTGAGGTTCCGCTCGATGCCTGCACTTGCAAGATTCCAGGAAAAATAACAGAAACCGTTGACTGGGTGGGGAGAAGCTCTGGCAATATGGGGGCATGTCAGGTAAGAAAGGAACGAAGTGCTGGTTACCCGTGGGCGGATTCCGAGGAAAGGCTGTCCGTTTACCACCTTACCTCTCGCGTGGTGGACCGGCGGTCTGTGTTCGGGGATGAGGAGCGGGGAAGTTCCGGCATGTTCATGCGGATGATGGAAAATTTCAGCGGCTGCCGGGTGCTTTCCTACTGCGTGATGTCGAACCATTTCCATATCCTGCTTGAGGTTCCGCCGATGCCGAAGGCTGGTTTGAGCGATGCGGAGCCTCAAGCGGCTGGGTGCACTTATGCCGAGCACTGCGGGATTCCAGGAAAAATAACAGAAATCCGTTGACTGCGGTGGGAGAAGCCTGGCAATATGGGGGCATGTCAGGCAAGAAAGGAACGAAGCGTTGGCTCACTCCGTGGGCGGATTCCGAGGAAAGGCCGTCCGTTTACCACCTCACCTCTCGCGTGGTGGACCGGCGGTTCGTGTTCGGGGATGAGGAACGGGGGAAGTTCCGCATGTTCATGCGGATGATGGAGAATTTCAGCGGCTGCCGGGTGCTTTCCTACTGCGTGATGTCGAATCATTTCCATATCCTGCTTGAGGTTCCGCCGATGCCGAAGGCTGGTTTGAGCGATGCGGAGCTGCTCAAGCGGTTGGGTGTGCTCTATGCCGAAAATTTCGTGAAAAGCGTGGCCGATGAGCTTGCCGCCGCGCGGGAGGAAGGCGATGGAGGAGGGGGGAGCGCGGATACTGTTGCGGAGATCCACGGTCGTTTCACGCCCAGGATGCACGATTTGAGCGATTTCATGAAGACGCTTTTGCAAAGATTCACGCGTTGGTTCAACCGCACGCACAACCGTACGGGGACGCTTTGGGAGGATCGTTTCAAGAGCGTGATCGTTGAGAGCGGAACGGCAGCGAGGACCATCGCAGCGTACATCGATCTCAATCCGGTGCGGGCGGGAATGGTTTCCGATCCGGCGGATTACCGCTGGAGCAGCTATGGCGAGGCGGTGGGCGGCGGTGCGAAAGGCAACGGGAAGAAGGCACGGGAAGGGCTTGTGCGCGCGTGCATGAGCCACAAGGGAATCGGTTTCGAGGCGGAGAAATGGAAGGAGGTTTCAAGGATCTACCGCCGTGCCATGGGTATGGCGCTGGGGAGGAAAAACTCAAATTTCAAAATTCAAAATTCAAGTAAGAGTAAAACCTCGATCACCAAGAACACGGAGGAGATGCTGGAGTCGGAGGACAACGAAACTGTCCTGCCGGATCTCGGAATGGCCGGAATGTTGATGAAGCGGGTGAGATATTTCACGGACGGGGCGGTGATCGGGAGCAAGGAGTTTGTGAACGAGGCCTTCGCGGGGGCGCGGGAGAGGTTTACGGAAAGGAGAAAGGATGGAGCGCGGAGGATGCGGGGACGCGGCGTGGCGGCGAAGGGTATGCTATGGAGTATTCGTGATCTGCGGGTGAGGGTTTGAAAGACACGAGACCCCTACTTCGCCACCGACTTCGCTAAAGCTACGACGGTCAAGAAGGCTACGAAGGGCTAGATTTGAAACATAAGACACAAGAGAAGAGGTGTCGATTAAGAGGAATCCCCTTTTGAGATAGTCCACGCCGGGCAGGATGAGGAAGCGTGCGAACGATGACACGGTTGAGGATTTCCTGTTCGGAAGGGGCAGGGCTACGGAAAGGGACGTGCGGCATGCCGCAGATCTGACGCGCAGCGGAAAAATGTTCAGAAAACCAGATGGATACTGATTATCAGGATTGATTGGGTTTGTGAAAATCCGCAGTATCCGCGATTTCGCGAGGCAGGGTTTTTCTTTTCATACGTGCGGGCACCCGCCACGTTTCCCGCCCACCACCGACCATGTCCGAAACACGCAAACCTTTCCCCTTCGATGAGTTCGAGCCCAAGTGGCAAGCCCGCTGGGACTCCGATAAGACCTTCCGCACCCCGAATCCGGGCGCAGAGGGCTTCGATGCGTCCAAGCCGAAATACTACGTGCTCGACATGTTTCCCTATCCCAGCGGCGCAGGTCTGCACGTCGGCCACCCCGAGGGCTACACCGCCACCGACATTATCGGCCGCTACAAGCGGATGAAGGGCTTCAACGTTCTCCACCCAATGGGCTACGATTCCTTCGGCCTGCCCGCCGAGCAATACGCAATCAAGACCGGCCAGCATCCCGCGATCACCACCGCCGCGAATATCGAGAACTTCCGCCGCCAGTTGAAATCTCTCGGTTTCGGCTACGACTGGGATCGCGAGATTGCCACCACCGATCCCGAATACGTGCGCTGGACGCAGTGGATTTTCCTCCAGATCTACAACTCGTATTTCTGCGGGGAAACGAACATCGCCCGCCCGGTTTCCGAATTGGAGGCGAAAGGCTGGAGCCGCGATGAAATCGACAACGTCCGCCTCGCCTTCGTGGCCGACACGCCCGTCTGGTGGTCGCCGGATCTGGGCACCGTGCTCGCCAACGAGGAGGTTGAGGAATGGAAGGCGAAAGGCCACACCGTCGAGCGCCGCCCGCTGCGCCAATGGATGCTCCGCATCACGAAATACGCCCAGCGCCTCATCGACGAACTCGACACCCTCGACTGGCCGGAAGGGATCAAGCTGCTTCAGAAGAATTGGATCGGGCGCAGCGAAGGGGCGGAGGTGAAGTTTCAAATTTTAAATTTCAACTCTCAAGTGGAGGTGTTCACGACTCGTCCTGACACCCTCTTCGGAGCCACCTACATGGTGCTGGCTCCTGAGCATCCGTTGGTTTCCGAAATCACTGTGTCCGAACAGAAGGAGGCTATTGAGGTTTATCGGAAAGCCATTTCCTCGAAATCCGATCTGGATCGCGGCGACCTCAACAAGGACAAGTCCGGTGTCTTCACTGGTGCTTTCGCGATCAATCCCGTGAACGGCGAGCTGATCCCGATCTGGATCGCTGACTATGTGATGATGGGCTACGGCACCGGAGCGATCATGGCGGTTCCGGCGCATGATGAGAGGGATTTTGAGTTTGCTCAAAAATTTGGCCTTCCTGTATTGCAGGTGGTCCAGCCGACCAACGATACCGATTGGAAAGGCTACACGGATCCTGGTATCGCCGTGAACTCGGGTTTCCTCGACGGACTCCCCACCGCCGAAGCGAAGGCGAAGATGATTGATTGGCTGGAGTCGAATGGCCAAGGCAAGCGCCGCGTCCAGTTCAAGCTTCGCGACTGGCTGTTTTCCCGCCAACGCTACTGGGGCGAGCCGTTTCCCATCGTGTGGAAAGACGGCAAGCACCAGGCCATCCCGGACAGCGAACTGCCGCTGCTCGCCCCGCCGCTGGATGACTACAAGCCCTCCGGTTCGCCCGAGCCGATCCTTTCGAAAGCGCGCGGCTGGGTGGAGCTGCCGGACGGCTCCGTCCGCGAGACGAACACGATGCCGCAGTGGGCCGGCTCTTGCTGGTATTACCTCCGCTACTGTGATCCTAGTAATTCAGGCCGCTTCATCTCCCTTGAGGCGGAGGAGTATTGGTCTTCCAATCCTCAATCCTCAATCAACAATCCTCAATCAGGCATGGTCGATCTCTACGTCGGCGGCACCGAGCACGCCGTGCTCCACCTGCTTTATGCCCGGTTCTGGCACAAGGTGTTGTTCGACCTAGGCCATGTCCGCACGCCGGAGCCGTTTCAGAAGCTCGTGAACCAAGGCCTGATCATGGGCGAGGACGGGCAGAAGATGTCGAAATCGCGCGGCAACGTGGTGAATCCCGACGATGTCGTTTCCGCCTACGGAGCCGATTCCCTGCGCCTCTACGAAATGTTCATGGGGCCGCTGGAGCAGGTGAAACCGTGGCAGATGAAGGGCGTGGAGGGCGTTTCCCGTTTCCTCGCCCGGGTATGGAGACTTGCGATCACCGAAGAAGGCAGTCTTTCGCCGCGAATCGAAGACACGCCATGTGCCGACAAGGAGCTGCTCCGTGTGGTCAGCGAGACGATCAAGAAAGTCGGCGAAGACATCGAGAAACTCAGTTTCAACACCGCGATCTCGCAGATGATGATCTGCACGAATGCGTTCACGCAGGCCGAATTCGTGCCGAAGGCGGAGTTCATGCGTTTCCTCAAGGTTCTCAATCCCTTCGCGCCGCATATCAGCGAGGAAATCTATGAGCGGCTAGGTGGGCGGGAGTTGCTTTCCGAAACAGAGTGGCCGTCCTACGACGAGCAGGCGCTGATCCGCACCGAGTGCGAACTGGTTGTGCAAGTCAACGGCAAGCTCCGCGACCGCATCTGGTTGGCAATGGATGCACCCGAGGATACGGCCAAGGAACTCGCTTTGGCCTCCCCAAAAATCAAGGAGCACATCGACGGCAAAACGATGCGCAAGGTGATCTATGTGCCCGGCAAGATCCTGAATCTCGTGGTTTCCTGATGACACTGACGGACTATTCTTTGGTGATCCAGGACAAGGAGCTGCGCGAGTGGCTGGTGAGCGGAGCCTGGAAGGAAAGGTATGACACGGCGACGGTCAACCGCAGCAAGCCGTACATCAACCCCCGGCTGATCAGCGGGATCAAGATCGTGAAACCGGCGAAGACGGATCTGACGATGATCCAAGCGGTGATCGCCGGGACGTCGGATATCCCCTATAAGCTGTTGATGGCGGTTTCCAAGGCGGGGAAGCGGTGGGACTTGCATACGGATTGCTCCTGTCCGGTCGGCCGGTCGTGCAAGCATTCCGCGGCGACACTAGCCTTGATGACGCAGGAGCTTTCCGGAGAGGCGGCGGTGGCGGATTTCGTGCCGACGGAGGTCACGAAGTGGCTGAAGGAGGTAAAGGAGGCGGCGTGTAAACAGGGTAAGGCCAGGGAGACGAAAATCGCGAAGCCGGAGAACCGGTTCCTAGCGTATTGCATTGAGTGGGATGTGTATAGCAAGGCACTGCTGTTCCATCTGCGGGTCGGGACGCGCCGAAAGGATGGTGGGATCAGCATTTCCGACACGAAGGCGGGAGCGGACTTATCGCGGCCTCCGAAATATTTCGTGACGGAGGATTTTCCGGTGGTGGCGATCCATCACCAGTTGCTGAAGAACGATTATCGCTGGGGGGAGCTGGTGCTCAGGGGCGGCGGTTTCGATGAACTTTTGCGCCTAGCGGGTGACACCGGCCGGTTGTTTTACGGATGTGAGGTCAAGGGCGCGAAAGCGGTGAGGGGCTATCAGGTTCCCATGAAATACGAGCGAATCCAGCCGGGCAGCGAGGAGAGTGTGTCACCGGAATGGGAGATGACGGTGCAGAGCGGGATGCGGCCGGTCTTGAAATTTGCGGAGGAGGGCATGGTGCTGATCCCGACGATCCCGCTGCGCTACCTGCGGGAGGAAGGCGCGGCGATGGGTTTGGTAAAGAGCGAGCATCCCGCCGAGATGCTGCTCGCGTGGTCTTCGGGGCCGGTGATCGGGGAGAAGAACCTGAACACGGTGTCGGAGAGCTTGATGGCGGGGGAAACGGCGGCCCTGCCGACCCCGGTGCCGGTGCAAACGGAGCGGCGGGAAGGCCTGAAACCTGTCGCGCATTTCCTGATCGGGAAGGCGGGCAAGAATGTGGCGGAGTATGGCGGGGCGCAGGTGACCGGAAAACTGCGCGTGAAGTACGGGGACAGCGGCCTGTTGCTCCCGTCCATTGGCAAAGGGATTCCCGTGCATGTGGAGCTGCGGGGGAAAATGAGGATCGTGTGGGACAGGGATACGAAGGAGGAAGGGCGGATGGTGAAAGCGCTGGCCAAGGAGGGGATGATTCCTGTTTCCGAATGTTTGCCCTTCCAAGGAGCTGGTTCGGGGTCGGATCACGAATACATGATCGATCTATTCGGGGAGGGCGTAGATTTCGGGGAAGATTACGAGGATGACTTTGGGGACGTATCTGGGGACGATTCCGAAGACGACTTTGATGATGATTTTGATAAGGAATACCTATCGGAAAAGGAAATGTGGATCCGCTTCCTGGACGGGAAGGGTTGCGCGGCGCTGAGGGAGAAGGGATGGGTGATCGAGGTGGAGGCCGGGGCGGGTCTGACGATCCATGACGTGGAGGATTTTTTCCCGGCGATCGAGGGGGATGCGGATCATGGGATCGACTGGTTCAGTTTTGACATTCCGCATGAAATCAACGGACGGAAGGTGAGCCTGATCCCGATCATCGCGCAGGCGATCCGGCAGGGCTTGCCTTCGGCGGACGATCCGGATTTACCGGAGACGATCTTGGTGGAGTGCGATGATCCGGCGGACGGGATGCTGCGTTTCCCGACACGGCGGCTGATCGAGATCGTGGATCAGGTCAGGCATCTGTTTCACGGAAAAGAGGATTTCGACGGGCCGATCCGGCTGGACCGGCTGGCGGCGGCGGGGGTCGCGGACGGCCTTTCCATCGATGGCACGGCCACGCTGCGGGCGCTGGCGAAGCTTGGGAAAAATCTCCGCACCCTGACCTCGCTACCGGAGGTGAAAGTGCCGCGCAAACTCAAGGCGGAGCTGCGCGAGTATCAGATCGAGGGCTTCCGCTGGCTCCAGTTTCTCGCGGATAACGGCCTGCACGGCATCCTCGCGGATGACATGGGTCTTGGGAAAACGGTGCAGACCCTCGCGCATCTGGTGGCGGAGCGTGAGAAGAAGCCGGGGAATCCCTCCCTGGTGATCGCGCCGACATCGGTCGCTCCGAACTGGGCGGCGGAGGCGGAGCGGTTCGCGCCGCAGCTGAAGACGATCCTGTGGCAGGGGAAAGACCGCGCGGCGCAGCTCCCGAAGCTGGCGAAGGCGGATCTGGTGATCACTTCCTATCCCTTGCTCGCGCAGGACTTCGATGTCCTCTCCGGGCGCAACTGGCATGTCCTCGCGCTCGACGAGGCGCAATACATCAAGAACCCCAAGGCGCTCACCGCGAAAAATGCTTGCCAGCTCAACGCCGCGCACCGCATCTGCCTTTCCGGCACGCCGATGGAAAACCACCTCGGCGAGTTGTGGAGCCTGATGAGGTTCCTGATGCCCGGCTTCCTTGCGGATGAGAAAACCTTCAACACGAACCTGCGCAAACCCATCGAGCGCGACCGTTCCACGGACGCCCAGCTCGCCCTGAACCGGCGAGTGGCTCCGCTGATCCTGCGCCGCACGAAGGACGCGGTGGCGAAGGATCTGCCACAGAAAACGGAGCTCATCCACGGCATCGACCTGAACCGCAAGCAGACGGATCTCTACGAATCGGTGCGCGCGGCGATGGACAAGCGGGTGAGGGATGCGATCAGCGAGAAAGGCCTCGCGAAATCCCACATCATCGTCCTCGACGCCTTGCTCAAGCTGCGGCAGATCTGCTGCCATCCGAAATTGCTGAAAACGCCCGCCGCGCAAAAGGTGGAGGAATCCGCCAAGCTCGATTTCCTGACCGGGGAGCTTTTGCCGACGCTGATCGAGGAAGGGCGCAGTATTCTGCTTTTCTCCACCTTCACCTCCATGTTGGCGATTATCGAGGAGCATCTGGGTAAAATGGGCATACGCTATCTCAAGATTACCGGCCAGACCACGGAGCGCGGTGCCCTGGTGAAGGAGTTCCAAAAGGGGGGCGTGCCGGTGTTCCTGATTTCCCTCAAAGCCGGCGGAACCGGCCTAAATCTAACAGCGGCGGATACTGTGATCCATTACGATCCGTGGTGGAATCCCGCGGCGGAAAACCAGGCCACGGATCGCGCACACCGGATCGGGCAGACCAAGCCGGTGTTCGTCCATAAGCTGGTGTGCCGGGGCAGCATCGAGGAGCGGATGCTGGAGCTACAGAAACACAAGTCGGGTCTGGTGGAGGCGCTGCTTTCCGAGGAAACCAGCAAGCTCAGGATCGATCCCGAGACGCTCGGCCACCTCCTGGCTCCGCTCCAGTGACGCACCTACTCCGCTAGGCGTGGTGGAGCAGGATCGAGTTCGCGGCGAAGTGGTCGGAGAGGATGTCGGAGACGATCACGATGGGGGTGCCGGGGCGGACGAGATCGAGTTCGCGCAACTGCGTGGTGAGGCGGTGCACGGTTTCCTCGATGTTTGATGCGAATGACATCCGGAACGCGCGGATGCCGCGTGTCAGGGCGAGCTGGCGGCAGACGAGTTCCTTCGGCGTGAAGGCGTAGAAGCCGGCGGTGCGCGGGCGCATCAGGGCGATCTGGTTGGCGAGGACGCCGCGCCGGGTCAGGACGACGAGGCGTGCGTCCGCCAGGGAATCGGCAAGTGTGACGGCGGCGCGTGCGATCTTCTGGCGCTCGTCGCGGAGGATTACGTTTTGCCCGAAACCATGGCCGCCGGAACGCTCGATGCGCGAGGCGATGCGGTCGATGGCCTCCACGCAGCGCTCGGGATAGCGCCCGATGGAGGTTTCCCCGGAAAGCATGAGGCTGTCCGCTTCCTCGTAGGCGGCGTTCATTACATCGGTGACTTCCGCGCGGGTGGGGGTTGGGTTGGTGATCATCGACTCCAAGAGCTGCGTGGCGACGATGACCCGCGTGCCGAGTTCATGGCAGCGTTTCACGATGCGGCGCTGGAGGATGGGGAGATCCTCGAAATCGACCTCGATGCCCAGGTCGCCGCGGGCGATCATGATCACATCGGCGACGCGGATGATCGCATCGATATGGCGGACGGCTTCCTGATCCTCGATCTTGGCGACGATCTGGGCTTCTCCCTCCAGGGCTTCCATCGCGGCGCGCAGTTCCATCACGTGCTCGGCGTCGCGGACGAAGGAGCCGGCGATGTAATCGGCTCCGCATTCCACGGCGAGGGCGAGATCCTTGTGGTCTTTCTCGGTGAGTGCGGGGAGGTTCAGGCGCACGCCGGGAAGATTGATGTGCCGACGGGAACCCATGGAGCCGGGCGTGCGGACATCGCAGATGATGCGGTCTTCCGCGACGGTTTCGATGCGCATCAGCAGTGCGCCGTTGTCCACCACGAGGGTGTTGCCGGCTTTCACATCCGCCATGAGTCCGGGGTAGTTGACGGTGGTGGAAAGGGGGATGGAGGGCTTTGAGTCGGCGCTGCGGAACTCCACGCGGTCGCCTTCTTTCAGGTCGTAGGCTTGCTCAAGGTCGCCGGTGCGGATCGAGGGGCCGGTGAGGTCGAAGAGGACGGCGGTGTAGGTGCCGCGCTTTTCCGCCTCGGTGCGGACGAGTTTGGTCATTTCCATCGCCCACTCGTGCTTCGCATGGCTCATGTTGAGCCGGAAGACATTGACACCGCCATCGATGAGGCGGCCGATTATTTCCGGTTCCTGGGTGGCTGGGCCGAGGGTGACGATGAGTTTCGTTTTGCGTGACATGGTGAGTGGGTAGCAGCGGATGTGCCGTGGGGTTCAGAAGGTGTGGATGCGCAGTCCGTAGGGGGTGAAGCGTTCGAAATCCTTGCGGTTGAGGGTGGAGAGAGGGGTGTCGGAAAGGATGGCGCAGGCGGCGATCATGCAATCGGAGTGGGAGCCTCTGCGGCGACCACACTTGTTGAACAGAACCGAAGCTGTTTCGGCCATCGGTTTCGTGAACTCCAAAATACGATCATCAATTGCCGTCTCCGTAAGCCTCATCTGTTTTTCCCCAACCGGGCCGTTGCAGAATTCAGACCATGCGATCGTCGAGGCGGCGAGGTGGTTTCCCTCCTTCAGCCATGCGATCAGGGATGCTCTCTTCGCGGATCCGCTCAATCCGACCTCGACCAACATGTTTGCGTCCAAATGGATGGTCATTCCCACCAGTATCTTTTCGCCTCTCTTTCGAGGCGGATTTCTTCCCTCATGGTGTCTGCCTGCTCTTGCGAAATGCCGTTTTCCTGCAGCCATTTCATGGCTTGTATCGGAGTCATGCGGATCTCTTTCATTGCCTCATCCTCCTTTACCTTGCGAACCGCGCGTCGGATCACTTCGGATTTGGAGGTGTTCCATTTCGTCGCGAGCGATTCGAGCGCACCCACGGTTTCCAGATCCAGCGACATGCTGGTTCGTTTCAATGTTCCGGTGGTGCCCATGTGGTAACTGGATACCACATGAGGCGCACGGTCAAGTCCGGAAGCCCTTTTCACCCCTGCTCGATGGTCTTCTCCGTGGCGGCGTCGAGGATGGCGAAGCGTTCGCGGTTGAGGGTCGGGTCGGAGCGGAAAATGAGGCGGCCGGAGTGGGAGCGTTCGAGTTCCACGAGGACTTTGGCGTCCTCCTGCTTGAAGCGGTTGAGGACATCGGAGTTCACGATCACGATAAGGTCGCCGACTTGATCGCGGCGGCTCTGGATGACGGTGTTGAGGCGGCGCTGGATCTCGATGGACATGGTCATCGGGGTCTTCACGCGACCGCGGCCCTGGCAGTAGGGGCAGGGTTCGTACATCGAATCGCGGAGGGATTCGTTGAGGCGCTGGCGGGTCATTTCCATGAGGCCGATGGCGGAGATCTGGAGGATCTGGGTCTTGGCCTTGTCCTTTTTGACGCGTTCCTTCATCGCCTTGTAAACGGCCATCTGGTCGCGGCGGTGGCGCATGTCGATGAAGTCGACGACGACAAGGCCGCCGATGTTGCGTAGGCGCAATTGGCGGGCGACTTCTTCGGCGGCTTCGACGTTGGTTTGAAGGATCATCTTATCGACGTCCTTGGATCCGCGGTTACGACCGGTGTTTACGTCTACGGAAATGAGAGCCTCGGTTTCATCGATGACGATGTAGCCGCCACAAGGCAGCCAGACTTGTCGGGAGAAGGCCTCGTCGATTTGTTTTTGGATATTGACGCGCTCGAAGATGGGTTGGTTGGCGGTGGGGAGATAGTGGATGCGGCGTTTGGCGCGGCGGGAGATTTTTCCGGCGATTTCACGGATGAGTTCGGTGGTTTCTGCGTCGTCGCAGAGGACCTGATCGACTTCTTCGGTGAGGAAGTCGCGGGCGGTGCGTTCGATGAGGTTGGGTTCTTGGAAGACGCAGCATGGGGCGGGGTTGTTGGCGCGGCGCTGGTCGATGGAGTCCCATTGTTCAAGGAGCATGGCGAGATCGCGGACGAAATGGCGGGCGCGGGTGCCTGAGGCGACGGTGCGCATGATGATGCCCATGCCTTCGGGAACGGAGAGTTTCTGGACAATGCGGCGAAGGCGTTGGCGTTCCTTGGGATCCTCGATTTTGCGTGAAATACCGAATTGCTCGGTGAAGGGCATGAGGACGAGGTAGCGGCCGGCGAGGGAGATGTTGGTGGTGACGCGGGGGCCCTTGGTGCCGATGGGGCCCTTGGAGACTTGGATCATGATTTCCGATCCGATGGGGTAGATGTCCGGGATGTCCTTGGAGCTAATTTTTTCTGGGGCTTTTTCTTGCCCTCGCGCTCGATTTCCTCGAGGCCGCCGTCGAGGGCAGCGGGGATGGCGTCCCAGAAGTGGAGGAAGGCGTTTTTGTCGAGGCCGATGTCTACGAACATGGCCTTAAGTCCTTGCTCGATGTTTTTGACGCGGCCTTTGAAGATGCCTCCGACGATGTTTTGATCGCCTTCTCGCTCGACGGTGTATTCTTCTAGGACTCCGTTTTCAAGGAGGGCAACGCGGCGTTCGAGTTTCTCGACGTTGACGATGATAGAGTTGCCTTGCGATGGATCGGTGGAGCCGATGCCTAACATTCTTTTGATTTTCTGGATCACGTGATGGTTGTGTTGGTTTGTAAATATTCTGTGTTTCCGGGAACGCGGTTTATTCCGTGATGGGTGTGGCGCGGGGGATGACTTGTCCCTCGCGGTCGGTTTCCGGGGTAATGGTGGGTTGTGGAGAAGTAACGGTGGGAGCGTTGCCGATGGGTGTTTCTGGGAGGATTCCACCGATTTCGTCTCCGGTCTCGCCGATTTCGTCTTCCGGGTTGGCGGCGGTGGTTTCGCCGACGGGGATTTCCGAGGCTTCGATGGCAGCGAGGACGTCTTTGAGCGGTTCGATGGCCTCGATGCGTTCGAGGTGGCCTTTGTATTCGGTTTGTGGTTTGAGTGGGAGGCGCATTCCGTTTTCTTTGGCAAACAGGCCGGTATAAACGGTATTGACGAGAGGGCCACAGACGCCACCGCCCGATCCGCCGGCTTGGACGATGATCGCGATTGCGTATTTTGGTGTGTCGAAGGGAGCGAAGGCGATCATCCAAGAGTTGTTGGATTTTTTGCCGTTGTCGGTGGTCTGTGCGGTGCCTGTTTTGGCGGATACGATGATATCGTCCATACGGACTTTTCCGGCGGTTCCGCCGGCTTCGTTGACGGCTTTGCGCATGCCCTCGCGGATGAGTGTGAGGTCGGATTCCTTGACGCCGTGGCGGAGCAGATCGACTTCGAGTTTCGGCAAATCGGGAACGAGGACTTCGCCGGTCTCGGCGGTGACCTTTTTGACGATGCGGGGTTGGTAATATTTCCCGCCGTTTGCGACAGCGGCGGACATGGCGGCCATCTGGAGCGGGGTGGCGAGCATGTCGCCTTGGCCGATGGACATCATGGCGGTTAGGGCGGGGGTCATGACGGCGCCGGGGCGGGCGGTGCGCCATGATCGGGAGCCGGGAAGGATGCCAGGATCTTCGTTGGGGAGTTCGACGCCCGTTTTTTTCCCGAAGCCGACGAGCGAGCAGCCGTCCACCATCGCCTTCCAGCCGATGGCATTGGCCATTTTGTTGAAGTAGGGGTTGCAGGAGCGTTGGATGGCCTCGGGGAGGCGTAGTGAACCGTGGCGGCCGCCGCTCTTGTTGTAGATCCAACAGCCGATCTTGTGGTTGCCGAAGGGGACGTAACCGTCGCAGGAAAAGGTGCGGCCCGCGATGCCCTGCACAGCTCCCGCGATGGCGGTGGGGACTTTCATGGTAGAACCTGGCTCGAAGGAGGCGATGGCGCGGTTGGTGAAAGGCGAGAGCTGGGGGTTGGATTTGTATTCGATGAATTTTTCGCGGGAGATGGAGGGGATGAAGGCGTTGGGGTCGTAGTCAGGAACGGAGGCCATGGCGAGCACCTCGCCGGTGTTGACGTCCATGACCACTCCGGCGGCGCGTCCTGCGCGGCGGAGGGTGTTTTCTAGTAGGAATTGGATACGGGCGTCGATGGAGAGTTCTACGCGGGCGCCGGTGCCGGGCTTAGTGTAGTCGAGCATGCCGATGGTGCGGCCTTTTTCGTCCTTGAGGACGGTCTTGCGGCCTTCGGGGCCGCGCAGGTATTCGTCCATCGTGGCCTCGACGCCAGCGATGCCTTTTTCCTCGCCGATGTAATGGTTGAAGGCGCGCTTGTCGGCGGATGAGATATCGCCCTTTTCCCACTGTTTGAGGTATCCGAGGATGTGGGATGCGAGTGTGCCGTAGGCGTATTGGCGCTGCGGGCGGATGCCGAGGGTGACGCCGGGGAACTCGAGGTTGCGCTCCGCGAGTCGGGCGAAGTCCTCGTAGGTGAGATCTGCGCGGTAGGTGAAAGGGACGAGGCCGCCGTGGGTGATGAAATGGGTGCGCAGTGCTCCGGCGTTGTAGTTTTTGGCGAGGCCGAGTTCCTGCAGAGGTTTGATGGTCCATTCGTTGACGATGGCGACGATATCCTTTTCTCTTTTGGGGCGGGGAAGGCCGCCTTGCATGGTGAGCCGGTCGAGGGTGGGCATTTCCTCGTTTTGGAAGCGGTAGGCGCGGGCGATCTCGTCGAGGTTGAAGGAGACTACGTAGTTGCGAAGGTTGCGGGCGAGAGGGATGCCGCTGCGGTCGGTAATTTCTCCGCGGATGCCGGGTTCGCGGACGGTGACGGTGCGGTTTCCTGGGACGAGGGCTTGGAACTCGTCTTGGCGTTCGATTTGGAATTCATGGAGCCGCGACAAGAGGGTGCCGAAGCCCAAGAGGATGAGGGCGGTTAGCAGGTAGAGGCGTAGACGGTAGCTGGGTTCCATGGTTTCAGTAGGCCCGGCGTTTCGGTTTTTCGGCCTCCGGGTATAAGGAATGGTCGAACAATTTCGCCAATCGGTAAAGGAGCCAGAAGACGATCGGCGAAAATAACATGGTGAGCAGCGAGGTATATCCCGTGAGTCGTAGGATGGAGCGGCTTATCACGAAATTCCCGCGCACGAAGGAGATCAGGGAGTAATCGGCGGCGAGATAGAGGAAAGTGGCGACGCCGGTGAGGAGGGCGGAGAACTGCCATTTTCCCGCCCGGAAAAGGGGATTGAGTCCCTGCATGAGGAAGCCCATGGCGGCGAAAAGAAGGATGGAGTATCCGAAGCGCAGTGATTCGGTGGGCTGGGTATAGACCTCGGGATCCGCGATCATCGGCGCGAGCGAGCAGTGGGCGTCCCAGAGGATTCCGCCGATGAAAGCGAGCAGTAGCATGGTCGGTGTTGCGACGGAGACGGCGGCGCAGAGGAAAACCAGGTGGACGATGAGGATGCGAGCGTGGCTGAGACCGGTGAACGCGGGTACGAATTGCTGGACCAGGAAGGCGGCGAGCAGGAGGAAAACGGCGCTGAGATTGTAACGGAGCAAAGTAGGGGTTTCAGGGATTTTCAGAAAGCACGACAAATACCGTACTTAGGTCGTTGAGATCTACGGCGGGTCTTACCAGTGCCTCGGAGTCCAGCGGACCTCTTTCCACCGTGGTGATGGATCCGACGAGGATATTGGGTTGGAAGATGCCGCCGCGCCCGGTGGTGAAGACACGTTGGCCGGGCCGGATGGATGCGTTCTTGGAAAGGAAGCGGAGGCGGAGGGTCGGGTTTCTATCGAATTCTCCGCGCTGGCCGCTGAGGATGCCCACTTCGGGAGATCCTTCAACGCGGACGGAGACTTGGCATTTTTCATCGGTGATGAGGAGGACGGAGGAGCGGTTTCCGAAAGGGCGGTCGATGAGTCCGACGAGGCCGTCGTTGGAAAGCACGGAAAGTTGGATGCCGATTCCGCGGTCTTCGCCGGCGTCGATCTCCAAGGTCTGCCACCAGGTGGTAGGGTGGCGGCGGATGATGCGCGCCGCGACGACATCGAAGTCGGTGGCTTTTTTGAAATCTAGGGCGTGGCGCAATTCGGCGTTTTCGCGCTCCAGTTCCTTGAAGCGGGACTCGATGATGCGCAGCCTGCCGATCTCGCCGCGGATGGTGGAAAGCTCCGCCTCCAGCTCTTTGAATGTTTCGTTTCCCGCAGCAGGTCGCGGGTTTTCGTTTCCAGCGAAGAGCCGGATTTGAGGGTGGGCGAGATGGCCTTGAAATAGGCGACCTGGATCTCTCGCACCACCGGTTCGCTGCGGGTAAGCGCCCACGTCGCCCCCGCGAGGAAGAGAAGCAATGCGATGAGATTGAGCAGTTTCATGGCCGTTGGAGTCTCCGGTCAGCGGAGTTCCGGGGCTCAGCGGTCCGTGTTCGTGACACGCTTCAGGAGGGCGAGTTCCTGGAGCGCCTTTCCGGTGCCTTCCGCGACGGCGCTGAGGGGATCCTCGGCGACATGGACGGGCAGGCCTGTTTCCTCGCGGAGGAGGCGGTCGAGCCCCTTGAGGAGCGCGCCGCCGCCGGCGAGGACGATGCCGCGATCCACAAGGTCGGCGGCGAGTTCTGGAGGGCAGCGCTCGAGGGTAGTGCGGACGGCATCGACGATGGTGCTGAGCGGATCGGCCATCGCCTCGCGGATTTCCTGGGAGGTGATCGTGATCGTCTTAGGCAGGCCGGCGACGAGGTCGCGGCCTTTCACCTCCATGGTGAGTTCCTTGGGAAGCGGAGCCGCGGAGCCGAGACGGATCTTGATTTCTTCGGAAGTGCGCTCGCCGATCATCAGGTTGTAGGCGCGCTTCATGTATTGGATGATCGATTCATCGAGTTCATCGCCTGCGGTGCGGACGGAGCGTGCATAGACGATGCCGGAAAGGGAGATCAGCGCGACCTCGGTGGTGCCGCCGCCGATATCGACGATCATATTACCGGAGGCTTCTTGGACGGGCAGGCCGACGCCGATGGCGGCGGCCATGGGTTCTTCGATGAGATAGACTTCGCGGGCGCCGGCTTGTTCGGCGGATTCGCGGACGGCGCGGCGTTCTACTTCGGTAATGCCGGAGGGGATGGCGATGAGGACGCGGGGGTTGTTGCGGCGGCCTTTGTTTACTTTGCGGATGAAGTGGCGGAGCATCGCCTCGGTGACCTCGAAGTCGGCGATGACCCCATCCTTGAGTGGGCGGATGGCGACGATGTTTCCGGGTGTGCGTCCGAGCATGCGTTTCGCGTCATCGCCGACGGCGAGCACCTCGTTGGTGCCGGCTTTGACGGCCACAACGGAGGGTTCGCGGAGCACGATGCCGTGATCCTTGACGTTGATGAGGGTGTTCGCGGTGCCGAGATCGATCCCGATATCGTTGGAAAACATGTTTCCGAAAAATCTTTTGAACATGGAAGGTGGTATGGGAAGTGGTTGAAAATCAGTGAGTTGAATGGGAAAGTGACGAAAAATCCCGAAGGCTGGCTCGGCCTTTCCGGTGTTCCGTATTTACGGTTTTCGATCAGGCCGCAAGTGATCCCTGCGGAAGAGAGCCAGAATCAGAGCCGCCCCCCCTGCCCGTCAAGCGGGAAAGAGTGTTCCACGCAATTGGTTCGGATGTTCCACGGGTGTGAATTGGAGTCACCTCCCCTCCGCCAGCCGTTCGGCGAGCATTTCTGGGAGGCCGGCCTCGATGATCTTGGCTTGGGTTTTGGCCATATCGTATTCGACTCGGCGGAAGACGACGACGTGGTTTTCCTGGTCGTAGATTGCGTAGCAGGGGCGGGGGTCGCCATCGCGAGGTTGGCCCACGGAGCCGATGTTGATGAAATATTTCGCGCCCGGCTCGATGGCGACGGATTCGGCGGGGACTTCGCGCACCTTGTCTGATTTCATGTAGACGCGGGGCACGTGGGTGTGGCCGTGGAAGCAGAGCTGGGTAAACTGATAGGAGAAGTTCGACATCGCATCGAACCGGTTGGTGACGTAGTTCCAGTGAGCGGGTTGGTCGAGGGTGCTGTGGACGATGGTGTAGTCGGAGACTTGGCGAACCATGCGAAGGCGTTTGAGCCAGAGGCGTTGGTCTTCGTCGAGCTGGTCGCGCGTCCATTGGAGGGCGGTGGCGGCGACGGGGTTCATGGTGTCTAGGGAGTGGTCGTCGGAGGCGTCCTGGTCGTGATTTCCCTTTACGGTGGGGCATCCCATGTCGCGGACGATGTTGAGGCAGGCGACGGGATCGGCGTTGTAGCCAACGACATCGCCAAGGCAGACATAGTCCGTGACACCTTGGCTCGCGGCGTCAGCGAGGACGGCTTCGAGAGCCTCAAGGTTTGCATGGATGTCACCGAATAATGCAGTTCGCATCAAGGGAAGGGGATAGGAAGGGCAGGTTTGTCCGCTGGCGGGGACGTGTCGAGAGGAATTGGCACAGAGGAATTGGCACGCGAGAGGGAGCTGCTTCGGTTGTGCGGGAAAAGGGTCATTGCGTCGCGGCTGCGGCGAGGCGGGCGGAGGTTGCGGCGTCGAGGGCTTCGCACAGGCGGTAGCCCTCGCCCTGTGGTGGAAGGGACATCAGGAAGGCGTCACGCTCATATGATGAGGGGAAATCGAGGCCGATGAGGGCGCGACCGATGCGTTCGCCGGACTGGCGGTAATTGAAGTAGGCGAGGTTCGCGTTGCCGGTGACGCGCTTTTCTAGGAAATCATGCAAGGCTCCGGGCCTTTCGTAGAAATCAAGGCGGAGGAAAATGGGGTTCGAAAGCAGGTCGCTGCGGAACGGGATCGCACGGAATCCGATGTCCGTTGCGCCGGTGATGTCCTGCCAAGCGAGGTCGTGTGTGTCGAGCATCGCCGTTACGGCGGCGAGGGCATCGGCCGTTTCGGAGGCAAGTGTGAAGGCAGGCCAAGCGAGGTCGTTGTGGGTCTTGCCGTATTGGAAATCGGTGATGTCGAGGCCGGCAAAGCAATCGTCCATCAGTTTGCGCATCGTGCCCGGGATTTCGGGAATGCGGACGCGCAGGGTGCGGCTGTGGCGTGTCGAGGATCCTTCCGATTGCGCGATGCGTCCGATCTGAAGGAAATCGACGTTCGCCCCGCAAAGAATGACCAGCACTTTTTTCCCGGCGAGCCGATCCCTTTCCGCGAGCGCGGCGGCGAGTCCCATCGCGCCGGAAGGTTCGGAGATGCAGCGTAGCCCTTCCCAAAGCTTACGAATGGCGGAAGTGACTTCCGCGTTGGTCACCGTGGTGATGCGGTCGAGCGTGTCCTTGCAGACCGCGAAGGGAAGATCACCCGCACGTTTTACGGCGGTGCCGTCGCAGAAAAGATCGACTTGTTTCAAGGTGACCGGTTCGCCCGCTTCGATGGCCGCTTTCATCGAGGCCTGTCCCTCGCCCTCCACGCCAATGATTTCGATGCCGGGCCAGTAGGTTTTCAGCCACGTGGAAACACCTGCCGCCATCCCGCCGCCGCCGATCTGGAGATACGCGACATCGAAGGGGCCGTGGCCGGAAAGGATAATCTCGTCGGCGAGCGTGCCCTGGCCGGCCATGACGAGGAGGTCGTCGTAGGCGTGGATGTAAAGGGCCTTCGTGGCGGCCTCGTCCTCGCGCGCGGCCTGCACGGCATCGTCGTAGCTGTCGCCGGTGAGGTGGATGGAAACGTATTCCATGCCGTGGGCGAGCACCGCGTCCTGCTTTACCTTCGGGGTCGAGCGCGGCATGTAAACCCGCGCCCGGATGCCGAGTTTTTTCGCGGCCAGCGCAACCCCCTGCGCGTGGTTTCCGGCCGATGCGGTTACGACACCGCGCGCCGCCTCGAGGTCCGTGAGGGTGGCCATGCGGTTCGCCGCGCCGCGCCATTTATAAGCCTTGATCGGCGAAAGATCCTCGCGCTTCACCCAGATCTCCGGGCCGCCCGGGACGATGATTTTCTCCAACGGCGTCGGCTGTCCGAAGTGATAAACCCGCTCCCGTGCCAACAGGATTTCCTGGCGGATCTGATCGTGGAGGTTAGCGGGAACGTTGCGGGTCACGCGCGGATGATTCGCGGGAAAAGGCTTCGGGGACAGCAGAAACCCGCACTTAACCCGGATCAATGGGCACTAGCCCCATTTCGGCTGGGTGTCGGATGCGATGATCTCCATGGGCAGGCGCTGGGTCGTTGGAATATCGTCGTGATCGGACGGAGCCTCATTGTGTCTGCAATGATTTTTAAGATCATTAGTATTCCGTTTTTTAAAAGGCCGATTCGGATTTGAGTTGGCCGTGGGTGCGGCTAGGTTCGTGCCGATGGCTGGGTATGGAACAACGGAGAATAGGGGGAAACAGGTTTTGGTTGGAGTGGCGATCCTTTGCACCGTGGCGGTGGGTTTCGTTTCGCTGCTGATTTATTGGCGGCGGATCCCCGGATGGGTGGGAGAAAGTATCGGTACGGTCGTAGGCATTATGTCCACGCCGTTTTTCATGGAGGCCTCGTTTGTGATCCTAGGAATGATCATCGTGGTGGCTCTGAATACATGGCGGCAGCGCAAGGAGGGGGATGAGTTCGTGACGATCGAGGAAAAGGACGACGAGGATGGATCGCCGGGCGGCAGTTAGGCGGCGCTTGCGGGATGCGCGGAAACGGGATAACTCCGGTTGATGGTCGCGGAGCCGCAGAAGGAATTGAGATTCACCCGCTCCGGGCAGGCGGTGGGTTTCTGTGTGGCGGGGGCTGTGCTTTGCGGGGTGGCGGTGACTTTGGTTGCGACGGGGTATTACCGGCCGGAAAATCCCGAGCTGCCGCATCCTGGCTGGGCCGCGCCTTGTGTTGTGCTCGCAGCTTGTGCGTTCTTTCTGGCGAGCCGCCTGGCGAAGCACGCCTATCTGATCCTGACGCCGATGGGGCTGGAGATTTTCCCGTTCTTCCGACCCGCGAAGGGGATGCAGATGGTTTTCTGGCAGGAAATCCGCGCCGCCGAGATCGACGAGCGGGGGAAATGGCTGACACTCCATTTTAATGAGGAGCGCACCGCCGGGATGCACCTTTCCCTTTCCCCTGTGAGAAAGAAACTCCGCGAACTGCTGGCCAAGGCGGTGCTGGGTCGGGTGAAACTTTAAATTTTAAACTTTAAACTTCAAAGGTCAGGGCGCAAGACACGGCCATGAGACCGCATTCGAGGCAGATTTTGTCCGTGGAGGAAGTATTCGGGAAAAACGGCTGGCACGCCGAGCTTGTCGAAGGGCGGGATGTGTTGCGAGCCGGCTTCGAGGCACACCACACGCGGGTGGACGTTGTAGCACAAGCATTCACGGAGCTCAACGCGCTGAGCATCGTTTCCGAAAGCCCGATGTTCATCGCCGAGCCGCAGATGCCCGCACTGTTGGAACTGCTGATGCGCGCCAACAAGCAGCTCACGCTCGGCGGTTTCGAATACGACCTCGACCGTGAGATGCTGGTGTTCCGCGTGACCAACCTTTTCGAACGCGAGAAATTCGATGCGGACATCGTGGTATCCATGGTGCATTGCGCGATCGCGGAGCTGGATCGGATCGTGCCTTATGCATCGACGGTCAGGAGCACGCCCGCCGATCTCATCGCGGATCTCGACTTGCAGCGTCTGTTGGAGAGGGAGGATCTCATCCCGCCGGTGCCGGGCGAGGAAGAGGAGGAGTATTGAAGCCTTAAACTCTAAATTTTAAACTCCAAAGAAGAGGAAGAATCACTTCGCCGCGAGGAGCGGGCCGACTCGCGCGTGGCGGACGAGGAATTCATCGGCGAGCTTGCCGTAGGCGGTGGCTCCCAGGCCGGTGAGGTCGTGTTCGAAGATCGTTTTTCCGCGTGAGGCATGAACTCTACCACACCTACCCTTACTTTCCCTATATCCGATCCATCACCACCGATCTTGCACCGCATAAAAATTGTTCTTATGAACACTCTTCGTGCCGTCCATCTATCAGCCCCGCCGCCCCCGCGCCTCGCCCCTTTGGCAACTCGTCAATCACGGCTGGAGTTCTTTCCTTGCCGATTACGAGAAGAAGCACCGTTCGGCACTGGGTCCGCTCCACTCGGCTACCATCACCACAGTCGAATCCTTCCTCCGCTGCGGTGATCTTGCGTCCGGATTCACGCGCCTCGAATGCTCTGATTGCGGCCATGAGCGGTTACTCGCCTTCACCTGCAAGACTCGCCACTTCTGTCCCGCTTGCCATCAGCGACGCGTGCGATCCACCAGTGAATGGATCGCGGGATCTGTATGTCATCAAGTCCCTCATCGACAGGTGGTTTTCACCATTCCCAAAGTGCTGCGCGGCATCTTTCGCAAACGTCGCCAGTTGCTCTCTCTTCTGTTCCATAGTGCGATCGATACCCTGACCGAATCCTTTCGCCTCCAACTCGGTCTTGCCGAAGGCAAACTCGGGGCAGTCGCCGCCGTTCATACTTTTGGCGATTACCTCGTCTTCCATCCCCATCTCCACGTGCTCGTCGCCGACGGCTTGTTTGCCCCCGACGGGCGCTTTCACTGCCTGCCGCAGGGAGCCATCGGCCCTATGACCGAGTTGTTTCGCCATCGCTTCTCCATCCAGAAAATCACCTGGAACGCCAGCACCCAGACCGTCATCTACCGCTCCAAGCGCCATCACAACACCAAGGGTCTCGGCCAAAAATAAACGCGCAATTCAACGAGATTGCTGACGAAGTCCCTGGACTGCGGCAGCCTGCTGCCGCTTTCCGCCATGCAGCCTGCTGCGAGCGGGGCAAGCGAAGGTTTCATCGGGCTTTTCCCGTGCCAATGCCGCCGGCCTCGCAGCAGGGCTGCATTGCCCAGAGCTACAGCAGGCTGTAGCAGTCCAGGGCGCTTCGCGACATGTCGTCGACGAAATGAATTTGGCGGAATCCCCAAACGCAATTTCGAGATATTCAAAGCTCCCGACTTCATCGCTGCCGCTCTCTTGCACCTGCCTCCCAAGGGTCAACAAACGGTCCGCTACTATGGCGTATATTCCAACAAGATCCGCGGACGAGTCGCGGACAAATCACCGTCCTTGATCACTGAGAGCGCAGTTAGTCCTTCAATTGCTTCTGGAAATCAAACATCAACAATCGTCAATTATCAATCGGAGTTCCTACTCGTCGCCCCACCACCCAAACGCAGCGCCCGACTCATGCGCCCCTTGTGGCGTGATCTCATCCTACAGGTGTGGGGCGGCGATCCGCTCGAATGTCCCTGCTGCCACGGCACGATGAAGATCATGCGGCCTGTGCTGAAGTGTGAGGAAGTGGAATTTTTCCTACGCCTTCACGGTTTGTGGGAGGGGCTGGTCAACTTGCCTCGACCGCCGCCGCCACCTTTCGATATCGAGAGTCTCCAGCGCATCGAGCCGCCCTGGCGAGCCATCAAGGAATGGATCCCGGACGACGAACCCAACCTGAATGGGTTCAATCAGCCGAGGAACGCACGAATCCAATCTCAGGATTTCGATGACATCGACCAGAGTCCCACATGGCAGGCACCCGAAATCCTTTTGGACGAAGGTCGAACGCTGGTTCTCGAATACATCTGACCCGCCCGGCGGAAAAAAACAACCGATGCCAAAAAAAAATCTTGGCAAAGCGGCTTGGAGAGCTACGTTTGCTGCGAATGAATTTGACCGTCAAAACCAGAAACGGCCATTGCAGTAATCCTGTTGCGTCGCGTTTTTCTTCACTGATCACTGCTAACTCGGCACTTTTCACTTCTTCCTACCCCCTTTTCCCCCGCAACCCCCTTTTCCCCGCCCTCCGGTCTGGCCACCGGCTCCTTTAACGGCCTTCACCCCAAAAGCAAATTCCTAGCATTAATTCCTAGCATTTATTAAGGTGGCCTCCGCTTCTTGATGAGATTTCCAACACACCTCCCGCTACCCGCAGGCCTGCTATACGCGGCCATGATGGTGTGGATCCCGCTGGCTCACGGGGAGGAAGCCGACGGGACTCTCGCGACCTTGGAGGAGGGACTGGGTTCCATCGACAAGGAGGCTTCGGCCGCCCGCCAGCGCCTGGCCATCCGCCGGGTGATCCGCGACGCAGAGGAAGTCTTAAAGCAGGCCGGCGACCATCCGCGGCGTTGGGCGAGGCTCGAGTTCCTGTTTCGCGCGCGGCAGCGACTTGTCGCGATCGATGATGACAGAAAACACCGCGACGCGCTGCTCGAGACCTGCCGGGAATTGGTCAAGGCACCCGACGGGTTCGCCGAACTCAAGCTCACGGCCGATCTGCTTCTCTCCCAGGTCGAGCAAGCGAAGCGTGGCAATGACCCGGTCGCGCGCGCCGACGCCCTGCGGCCTTTCGTGGAGCGTTACGTGGGCACCCCCGCCGGACCCAAGGCGCTGCAGACGGCCACCATCATGGCTTTCGAATTCGGAGACAGTCGTCTGACCAGCGATCTGCGCGAGACCATGGACGTCCATTACGGGGCCGATCACGGGATGATCGCCTTCCAGCGCGAAAAATTCCCGGGAGAAATTTTTGGCGCACCCTTTGCCGGCATCCTCGAACGATCCGACGGCAAGCTCATGCGCTTCCCCATGGACGTGTTCGGCCGCTCCGCTTACGTGCTGTTCTGGTCGAAGGAGGATGAGGGAATGCGGCATGCGGAACAGCTCGCCAAAGCCTACGAAGGAATGCGGGAAGAGCTCACCGGCCGCCTGACCGTGCTCAGTTGCAATCTCGACGATCTGGATGACGCGGGCGAGTCCATCATCCGGGGCCTGGGGATGGACTGGCCGTGCCTCCGTCTGCCGGGTGGCCGCGAAAACGAATTTTTCCAGACCTACGCCGCGAACGATCCTTTTCTGCTCCGGCTCAGCGCCACCGCCCAGGCGGCCATCGCGATGGGTGGTGTCCGCCGCCACAAGGAAGACGGCTCGTTGAACTACGAGGACACACTCGGATCCGACATGACTCGTCCGTGGACGGAGCTGGTTTACTCCTCCCATCTGAATGCCATGAGCGCCGGTGAATTCCTGGTCATCGACCCTCTGGAAACGCTCGATCCCGCCGTGCCCCCGGAGCTTAAAGCCCGGCCCGGCGCGACCGCCCTGGAACGCGATGCCAACTGCGTTCCAGCAGAAACGCTGCTGGAGATCCAGGCCTGTTTCATCGCGCCTCCGATGCGCCACCAGCTCTCCCATGCGGAACAGCTTGCCAACCTGCGCAAGGCGGTGGATCTGTGCCGCAAGGCCATCGCCGCCCACACGGACGCCCCCGACCTCTGGATCGTGCGCAACCGCCTCATCGTCGCCCTCATGGGACTGTGGAAGACCGGGGCGGATATTGCCCGTCTCGAAGACGCTTTCGCCGAAGCCAAGAACGCCATCGACGCGGGATATCCGGGTGGCTGCGATGTCGTCGCCCGTTTCTGCCTCGCCCGCCAAGCCCTGCGCGACCCCGAAGCGGACCCGGGAAAAGTCATCGACACCTTTATCGCCGAAGCGGGTGGAGAGAAAGCCGGCGGTTCCGTTTTCGCATCCGCCTGCATGCTCGCTCTCGATACCGGCGACCAGGTTCGCTACGGGAAATACCGCGACATCATTCTGAAGAATCACACCGAGGATCCGATGATGTGGCTCGCCACCTCCTTCCTCCTCGATCGCTACCACCAGTATTGGATGTTCCAGGTGCCCTACACCTTCGGGTGGATCTATCATATCCGGGAAGGCAATTTCATCACCGATGGTCATTCCGAGCAAGCGAACCGCCTGATCAAAGCCGAACTTAAAGATGCCGATGGCAACCCCTTCCGCATTCCCGAAGACCTGACCGCCGACTATACCGCCATCCTGTTCACGGTTTCGCCTCCCTGGAGCAGCAAGCGCGACGACGGCCTGCCCCCCGCACCCGGGAATTCGATTCTCAACGTGGCTCCGTTTGTCGAAGCACGTCCCGGCAAGGATGTGCAGGTCTGCTTGGCCATGTTGGGCGAATTGCCCTACGACGGCACCTTCACGGACCGCTCCAAAAAGGAGGTGCCCTGCACGATGCTCGCCGTGCCGGGTGGATTGGAAAACCCGCTGGTCCACCGTCTCGGCATGCCGTCTCTCGACAAAGGTTTCAACGCAGTGTTGCTCGACAAAACCGGCCGGATCCTGATTACGAACTCCAGCCTGTCTCCCGAATCCACCCGCATCGGCAACACTTTTGGCAATATGGTCAGCAACGGCGTCACCAGACAGGATGAGCTGGAAGTCCTGTCCATGATCGAAAACGGGAAGGCCCAAGCGGCCAAGGAACTAATCCTCACCCTCGCTCCACATCTGGATCCCGACGCGGTCGATGGCAAGGGCCGAGAGATCAAACATCCGGAACAAAGCCTGTTCCACCTTCGGGCCCGAACCCGTGTCCACATGGCCCTCGAGCAGTGGGACAAAGCCCTCGCCGATGCCGAGCTCGTCTACTCCATCCGCGTCAAGATGGACGCCGACATGAGCCGCCGCAGCAAGCAACTGGACAAGGACGAAGCCCTGAGGGACTCTATTAGGTTGCGGATTCAAGGTCTCACGGACTGAAACCAAGCTGACCATGAGAAACTCCGTACACCTCCGCATCGTAGCTATGGCCGGGATCACCATTGCAAGATTCAAGATTCCCATTGTAAGATTCCCATTGTAAGATTCCAGGAAAAATGACAGAAATTCTTTGACTACGGGGAAAAGCCGGGCAGGGTGGGGGCATGTCAGGCAAAAAAGGGACGAAGCGTTGGCTCACTCCGTGGGCGGAATCGGAGGACAGGGCGTCCGTTTACCATCTTACATCACGGGTGGTTGACCGGCGGTTCGTGTTCGGGGATGAGGAACGGGGGAGATTCCGCATGTTCATGCGGATGATGGAGAATTTCAGCGGATGCCGGGTGCTGTCCTACTGCGTTATGTCGAACCACTTCCATGTCCTGCTTGAGGTTCCACCGATGCCGAAGGGTGGTTTGAGCGATGCGGAGCTTCTCAAGCGCTTGGGTGTTCTCTATGCCGAGAATTTCGTGAAAAGCGTGGCCGATGAGCTTGCCTCCGCACGGGAGGAAGGCGATGGCGAAGGGGGAAACCTGGAACTGGTTGCGGAGATCCATGGGCGTTTCACGCCCAGGATGCATGATTTGAGCGATTTCATGAAGACCCTCTTGCAGAGATTCACCCGTTGGTTCAACCGCACGCACAACCGCAAGGGAACCCTTTGGGAGGATCGTTTCAAGAGCGTGATCGTGGAGAGCGGAACGGCGGCGCGGACGATCGCAGCCTACATCGATCTCAATCCGGTGCGGGCGGGGATGGTTTCCGATCCTGCGGATTACCGATGGAGCAGCTACGGCGAGGCGGTGGGGGGCGGTGCCAAAGGCAACGGGAAGAAGGCGCGGGAAGGTCTTGTGCGAGCCTGCATGAGCCACAAGGGAATCGGTTTCGAGGCGGAGAAATGGAAGGAGGTTTCAAGGATCTACCGCCGTGCCATGGGCATGGCACTGGGGCGGAAGAATCCGCAGACACAAGACTTGGAGACACAAGACACAAGAAAAGAAGATAGGACGGCGGGAATGAATGATGCGGAGTATTTGGAGGCCGGGGCAGACAGGCGTCAGCCCCTCCCTGAGCTTTCGATGGCCGCGATGCTGATGAAGCGGGTGAGGTATTTCACGGACGGGGCAACCCCCTTTTCCCCGCCCTCCGGTCTGGCCACCGGCTCCTTTAACGGCCTTCACCCCAAAAGCAAATTCCTAGCATTAGAAACCGATGAATCCCGCGCCAAATGGGCATTCCGAGAGGTCACCGGAAAATCCCCTAATTCAAAGCAACTCCCCATTCTTCTAGAACTCATCTCCGAACAACGCGAATCTTTCACTTCGAAATCCTCCGATGCCGCCGCTCTTCTAAAGGTCGGCGACTCGAAACCCGACCCCTCCCTCGATCCGGTCGAGTCCGCCACCTTCGCCTCCCTTGCCCAAGCCCTCCTCAACCTCGACGCCAACATCACCCTCCGCTGAACTCCCAACCTTCAGAATTCAACTGCCAAAAACTCTCCAGCCCACACAAAAAGCTCTCCAGCCCCAACGGGGCGACTCATGCCAGCCCAGGGCAGCGCCCCGGGAAAAAACATCACACGAATCCCGGGCAAGCAAACGCCTCCGCCACCGATCCACGCCGCCGCAGCCCCAGACCCCGGAAGTCCTTGTTAAGATCAACCCGATCTCATCCGTAAGAATCCAACCTTGAAACCTTTTCTCTCATTTCTTCCGTTGCTTGCCGCCACGCAGTTCTCACACGCTGCTGAGAAAATTTCCTACGCCCGCGAGATCCTGCCCATCCTCTCGGAAAACTGCTTCCACTGCCACGGCCCCGACAAGGAAAACCAGAAGGCCGACCTCCGGCTCGACATCCGTGCCGATGCCATCGAAGCCTTCGCGTGGGATCCCGAAAAACCGGAAAAATCCGAAGCCCTGATCCGCATCTTCTCCGACGACGAGGACGAGGTCATGCCACCGCCCGACTCCCACCGGAGCCTTACGGACAAGCAAAAAAAACTGATCAAAACCTGGATCGAACAAGGCGCCGAATACGAAACCCATTGGGCCTTCGTCGCTCCGCCAAAAGCGATCCCCGTCCCTGAAACGAAAAGCGAATGGGTGAAGAACCCGATCGACGCTTTCATTCTCGATAGGCTTGAAAAAGAAACGCTAGTTCCATCCCCACCTGCCACGCCGGAGCGCTGGCTGCGCCGCGTCACCTTCACCCTCACCGGCCTTCCTCCGACCCAAGCGGAGATCGACGCCTTTCTAACAGATACATCGCCTTCCGCGAAAGAGGCCGTCGTGGACCGCCTGCTGGGCTCGCCGCGTTTCGGCGAGCACATGGCCACCCCGTGGCTCGATGTCGCGCGATACGCGGATTCCTTCGGCTACCAGGCGGACGTTGATACCGAGGCATGGCCCTACCGCGACTGGGTGATCCGTGCCTTCAACGAAAACCTGCCGCTCGACGATTTCATCATCCAGCAGCTCGCCGGCGATCTGCTGCCGGGTGCGACGCGCGACCAGAAACTCGCCACCGCCTTCAACCGCATCCACCGCAAGACCAACGAGGGAGGAGCTGTTCCCGAGGAAATGCGGCAGGACGGCATCTCAGACCGCGTCCACACCACCGGCACCACCTTCATGGCCCTCACCTTCGAGTGCGCCCGCTGCCACGACCACAAATACGATCCGATCTCCGCGAAGGACTACTATTCGATGGCCGCCTTTTTCAACAGCATCGACGAGTTCGGGATCATGGGTTGGAAGACCGGGGTCACCGCCCAGCCGGCGCTCGCCCTGCCCACGCCGGAGCAGGAGAAAAACCTCGACGCGCTGGAACAGGCGATCACCGCCGCGGAAGCGGAACTCGAGGCCCGCATGGCGGGAGCCGAAGCGGATTTCCAGAAATGGCTTTCCTCCGAAAAAACCTTTCAGGAAGCCGACCTCGCCGGGCGTTTCTCCTTCGACGGCGATGCCAAGGCGGCTTCGGCAAACACCGTGGATCCAAAGCAGTCCGCCAAGATTGGTGGCAACACGCTTGCCCCCGGACAAGCCGGAAACGGTGTCCTCACCAATGGCGACGCGGCCTTGTCCATCCCGCACTTCGGCATCCGGCATGCCGACCAGCCCTTCTCCGTTTCCCTCTGGCTCAAGCCCGGCGAGGATTACCCGGTCGCCGTGGTGTTCGCCAATTCCACCTCCGCCGATGTCCCGTATTCCGGCTATGAGCTGCTTCTCGAAAACGGCCGACTCGCGTGGACGCTCACCCGCGAGTATCCCGGAAACGCCGCGTCGATCGTCACAACCGGCAAGATCCCCACCGGCGAGTGGACCCACGTCGCCGTCACCAGCGATGGCTCGCGGCGTGCCTCGGGCTTGCGGATGTTCCTCAACGGCCAGCCCGCCGCGACCACCATCGCCTGCGATACCCTGACCCGCGATTTCACGGCCGCGAACTCGATCAGCTTCGCCGCCCGCTCCCGCTTCCCCGGCCTGCGCGGCGGGATGATCGATGGGGTCACCATCCACCTCCGCGCGATCACCCCGCTGGAGGTGCTCGCCATCCACAAGGATGCGCCGCTTGCGCAAACCCCCGCCGATCCCACGCTGCTACGCGATTACTACCTCTCCGCCATCGATCCCACCGCCCGCGAACTCACCGCGGAACTTTCCGCCGCCCGCGCCGCCTACCGGAACGAGCAGAACAAGGTCCGTGAGATCGTCACCATGCGCGAGAGCGCCGAGCCACGCCCGGCCCACATCCTTGCGCGCGGCGACTACACCATGCCCGGCGAAAAGGTGGAACGTGAAACGCCCGACTGGCTCCCGCCCTTTCCCGAAGGCCAGCCGCTCAACCGCCTCGGCTTCGCGAAATGGCTGACCTCCCCCGATCACCCACTCACCGCCCGCGTCACCATCAACCGCATCTGGCAGGAAACCTTCGGCCAGGGCATCGTCGCGACTTCCGACAACTTCGGCCTCCAGGGCGAGCAGCCCTCGCATCCCGAGTTGTTGGATTGGCTCGCGCGCGACCTCATGAAGAATGGCTGGGACCAGAAACGCGCGATCAAACAGATGGTTCTCTCCGCCACCTTCGCCCAGGACTCCGCCGCTTCCCCTGAACTCCGCGAGCGCGATCCCGCCAACGCTCTCCTCGCCCGCGGCCCCGCACGTCGCCTTTCCGCCGAGCAGCTCCGCGATTCCGCCCTCTCCCTTTCCGGCCTCCTCGTGGAAAAGGTCGGCGGCCCGCCGGTGAAACCCTACCAGGCTCCCGGCTCGATGTGGAAGACCCTCAACAGCTTCCTGCCGGAATATGCCCCCGACAAAGGCGAAGGCCTCTACCGCCGCTCGCTCTACACCTTCTGGCGGCGCACCACCACCCCGCCGAACATGATGACCTTCGACACCGGCACCCGCGATGTCTGCGCCACCCGCCGCCAGGCAACGAACACCCCCCTCCAGCCGCTCGTCATGCTCAACGACCCGCAGTTCGTCGAGGCCGCCCGCAAGCTCGGCGAGCGCATCATGAAAGAGGGCGGTGCCACCGACGAATCCCGCGCGAAGTGGGGCTACCGCGAGGTCACCGGGAAAGCGCCCACCCCGGAGCAGCTCGCCATCCTGTTAGAGATCGTCGCCGGTCAGCGCGAGTTTTTCAAAACAAAGGCCTCCGATGCTGCCGCCCTGCTCAAGGTCGGCGACTCGAAACCCGACCCCGCCCTCGATCCAACCGAATCCGCAACCTTCGCCAGCCTCGCCCAAGCCCTCCTCAACCTGGATAGGAACATCACACTCCGCTAATCCGATCATGTACCCTTTCTCCAAACACTTCGCCATCACATGCTGCATCCTCCTTTCATGTCCGGCGTCCACGCTCATGGCGGACGATGCGGCCAACCCCGCCCAAGCCGCCTACCCCAGGCCGTTTTCCCGCCCGCCTTCGATGGGCGTCGACTACGACACCTGGCGCGGCGCGAAAGGCCCTGACATCGGCATAGCCACCGTGAAGACCTATGGCACCGTCCACCGCAAGGAGGCCGCCCATGGCCGAACGGTTATGAAATCTGGCGCGAGGCGATGGATTACCGCGTCTCCGGATACCGCTACACCCCAGCCCTCACCGTCGCGCAGATCAACGAAGCGCGCGGCTGGCTCTTCGACCGCAACCAACCCGTGAAAGGAAAGGAATCCATCGGCGGCCTGCTGGCGCTCGACGGGCGCATGGGCGAACCGGGGCAGGATCTACCTGCTTTACAGCTCGATGACCGAGCCCACCTGGCAGCGCGGGAACTACCTCGGGCGCATCGAGGTTTCCCGGCACGTCCCGCGGCGCACCCTCAAGCTCACGCTTTTCCACAGCAATCACCCGCTGACAGCTCCATGTAATCCGAAGTGCGCACGCACTTTTTTGCAATCGCCCATTCCCTGGGCCATCATGAATGCGCCCTGGCTGTGAGTGGCGCACGATGCCACGGCGGGACGTAGCCCGGAAACAATTACCTAAAAAGTAATAGCTGGTGGATGCTAAATCACTTCCAATCACCAGTTCCCATCGTAAGGATGTGGTTACAAAGTAGCCATGAATGATGATTTTCCCAACCGGCCTGTTTATATTTTCCCGGGAAAGATTCACTCCCGCGAGGAATCACCGTTCGCCAAGAGCAAAAAGGAGTTTGGAGCAATACAACGCCGGACGAACCTGAATAACCCGGGCTTCGCCCTGGTTGCGGCGCTCATGATGCTCATCCTCCTGGCGGTGTTGGCCGTCGGATTGCTCGGTCTCTCTTCCGTGACGCTGCGCTCCTCGGCGCAAGGCGCGGTGCAAGCCGAGGCGCGGGCGAATGCCCGGATGGGACTGATGATCGCCATCGGCGAACTGCAGAAAACCATGGGGCCGGACAGACGTATGAGCGCATATGCCGCGACGCTCGCAGGCGATGAGCGGGTCGGTCACGGTATTTCACCCGCCACGCCCCAGGCCTGGTGGGTCGGCGTATCCCATAGCGACCCCTCCCAAAACGTCGATCACACGAACGGGAATCCGGTGGTGTGGCTTGTATCCGGTTTGGACACAAGCAAATCCCCGGCCGAACAACTCTCCGGCTCCTTCGCCTACCCCGTGATCCTACATGGCGAGAACAGCATCAACACCGCAGCGCTGAGCGGCGGCGAGCCGATCCGGGCGGGGAAAATCAAATTGGCCGCCGGGGCGAACGGAAAACCCGGAAGTTATGCGTGGTTTGTAGAGGACGAGGGCATGAAAGCCCAATTGGCGGCCTCGCCGCCCGGGGTGCGCAACGATCTTTCCGAGCCTCCCGGGGGCGGGGTTCTTCCGGCGTCCTATGACATAGGGATCCTGCGCGGGTTGGATGTGATATCAGGCACCTCCCCTGAAACGGCTGGTCGCCTCCTGTCGATCAACGATCTCCCGCTTATCGGCGCGCCCAAGGACATCGCCCGGGACAAGCGCTTCAGCTACACCACCCGCTCCCACGGCGTTTTGAGCGATGTCAAGAATGGCGGGCTAAAAAAAGACCTCACGATCGCCTTTGAAAAAGACGAGGTCTTCGCCGCCGTGTTCGGTGATGGTGTGCCTGTTGGTGGGAAGTTCCCTTCCAATTACATCATCATGGATGAGGAAAAGTTCGCCCTCTGCTCCGACCTCCAGACCAATGGCTACATCCACTGGGAAATGTTGAAGGATTTCTACAACCTGAAAAAGCACATCAGCACCACAGGGGGGGTTGAGTCACTCCAGCCCGTCGTATTCTCCGGCTACGGCATGGGATACACGGGAGCCATTGACGGACGAGACCAACCGCTTTACAAGAATGGCAGACTTGGCCCACATCAGATCGGCAACAATGAGGACACCGTAGCGAATCAAAGACGGCTTCCCTACGGCGACTATGGAAAGAACGGAGCTGCAGCGCTGGAACCAGTCGACTTTTACAAGCACAGTCCGGTGGTGCCCGTCCTTCAGCGCTTGCAGCAGAATGCCTGGCTGGAGAGGCTCGTAACCGACGGCGTGCCGCATGTCCGCACCAACGTGCAGATCTGGCTCGCCCAATACAACCCCTACAACATCTGCCTGGACAATCGGGGGCCCTTCTCCCGCGGCTACTCGCAGGTGGATTTCGATCACAAGGGACTGCGGGTGGAACGAAGCCCCGGAGGAGTGCAGGAGTGGATGACCCGCTTCTACAAGGGGTTTCTCGGCCGGACCCAGGTGACATCGGGCACTCCCGTGCTACTGGCCCCCGGGCGATCCCACGTCATGGCGATCCAGAGGGACACCGACAACGCCATCGAGAACAAAAGCGGCTATTATGTCAGCGGAACGTTCGGCGAAAACGTCAAGGATCTGAGCATGGAAAGTTCATACATGGACCGTCGCTTGTATGAAGAAGAATGCCAGCCAAACACCCTGACCTACACCTTTAATCTCGGCGGAAACCGGGCAATCGTCCACGGAGGTAACAGTAATCGTAATTTCAACCCAAGCAACGTGGGGAACAAGCATGGGTGGAGTGTCTCCCAAATCCTGTGGGCACCCTACTCGTGGGATGCCTTCACGACAAAAAAGATCCGCTATGAGAATGTCGGCCTCAATCAACTCAACGAGAACTTCATGGGCTCGTTCGCTTTCAGCCTCCGCACCACCCGGGAACCCGTGTCCGGCGCGGGTCCCGCGATCCGTCCACTGGTGGACTCGAATCTCCGGGCGCTGCTGGCCAACGGGCGCTGGGACTCCCCGCTTGGCCTCAATCTTCTGGCGGGTTACTCGCAGGATGGGGAAGGCGAGGTGGACGCGCAAATCATGCAGATGAATGTGCAGGACGATCCGAAGGGATACGCCTACTGGGGAGGCGGACGAGATCCCGTGGACGGCTACGACCGGGTCATCCTTTTTGACATTCCCAGAAAAGACCTGATTTCAATCGGGCAATTGCAGCACGCGAATCTCGGGCGCTTCAGCTACGAACCCAGCTATGTGATCGGCAATTCCTACGCCAACCTGCGCATCCCCACCGATCAATGGCGGGCTTCGGTTTCCGACACCTATACCAACACCGCGAACTGGAATATTCAGGGAAACTTCAACCTCTACGACGCCTCCTACCTGGCGAATGAGGTGCTGTGGGACGGCTACACCTTCACCACCATCCCGCAGGTGGCGGACAACCGCGACCCGTCCTCGGAAGAGGCGCCCAGCGCAGCCTTGTTCTCGCGGCTACTCAGCGGGGAGGCTTCCCTGCCCAACCCGCGCTATCTTCCCTACGAGCCGGTTGGATCGAAATTCGACCTCGCGTCCTTGCAGCAAACGACGCCTGCGGGCGAGGAAACCGGCGGGTTCCACCACAACGCCGGCCACGTCATGGTCGATGGCTCCTTCAACGTGAACTCCGTCTCCGTCGATGCCTGGGAGGCCTTCCTCTCGGGCACCCATCAGCTTCCCTATCAGAAAATTGACGGGAACGGCGTGGTCACCGGCTTTGCGGGCGATGTGGAAGGTGTCCGTTTCCCACGAGTGCAGGCATCGTTTGGCGGACCCACCGAAAAGAGCAGTCTCGATGAGGGTTACTGGACTGGCTTCCGCAGCCTTGAACAAACCGAAGTGCGCGAATTGGCCGAGGCCATCGTGGAAGAGGTGAAGAAGCGCGGTCCGTTTCTGTCGATGGCTGAATTCGTCAACCGCAAACTTGAAGCCGGTGAACTGGGGCAAAGGGGCACCCTTCAGGCGGCGCTCGACGCAACGGTAAACAAGGATCTCGATTCGCACTTCGAAAGCGATGCCGGACACCCGGGCATTCCCGGCCATTCAACGCAGGGTGCCGGCTTTCCGGGACAACTGCTACAAGGAGATGTTCTGCAAGCCCTTGCGCCATTTATGACCGTCCGCTCGGACACCTTCACCATCCGCACTTATGGCGAAACACGCTCACCGGATGGGCAAGAGGTGCTGGCACGCGCATGGTGTGAAGCTACCGTTCAACGCTTTCCCGATCCGGTTCCCCATTCACAATCCAGTCAGGATGCCCTTTCGGAACTCGCAGAACCCAGCAGCCAATTCGGGCGGCGCTTCAAAATCACATCCTTCCGCTGGCTCCACCCGGAGGAAATTTGAAACAAGGCATCATGAATCGGAACATCTGGATTTTCATCACCGTGACTCTCTTCGGGTTCGTTGCCACGGTTCTTCCCGTTGCGGCCCAGCAAAAGATCAGCGTACGAACGATGGCGTTGTCGGAGATTGAATCAGATCCATTGTTTTTTACCACAACTGGGGATGAGAAATGGGTTCCGGTCGATTGGTCGCGAAGGCAGCCTTCGATGCCTGCCGTGACATTCGCCCAAGAAGGCGTTCTTCCACTGTTCCGCATGGAGATGGATCCGGATGGCAAATCCGCTTACAAAGTGGCGCATCCGGTGAAAATCCCCGCCGGTGCCAAGGAGATCCTGCTGTTCGCATGGATGGTGGAAGGCAAGCTACAGTTGCAACCTGTTGACGATGATTTTCTCGGAAAACAACACAACCGTTGGTTACTCATCAATTTCTCCAGTAAGGAGATCGCCTTCAGGGTCGGGGACGAATCGAAGCCGATTCTCCTGAAGAGCAAGGCTTCCAAGCTGTACACCATCAATGTCGATGAAAACAAGCCCGCGACGATCCTGGGCCAGGCCAGGATCCGGGGCACCGAGCCGAAACTGTTCTACTCCTCCTATTTTCCCGTAAAAGCGGGGCGCAGGACGATCGTGATCTTCACCGATGACGGTGACAAGATTCGCACGAAGCTGGTTGCCGACCTTTTCCCAAGGGATGAAAACCCGCGGCAATAGCGGCCTGCGTCTGAAAAAAACCTGATATCGGAAATGGCAACAGGGACGTTCTATTCCGGTTTCCGTTCCGTGGGGATTCCGGCCTTCGTCTCCGCGAGCCACTCCTGCAGCCGCGTGTTCATTCGCGTGGCCAGCGCGGGCTTTTCGGTGGCGAGGTTCTTCGTTTCGCCGATGTCATTTGACACATCGTACAGCTCCAGGGAGCCGTCATCATAGGAGCGGATCAACTTGTAATCCCCCATCCGTATGGACGAGCCGGGCCGGTTTTCCTTATGGAAAGACCAATGCGGATAATGCCAGAACAGCGCATCACGCTCCAAGGAGCCGCCCCCGAGCACAGCTCGCAGTGACTCGCCATCGAAGGCTTCCCTGTCACTGGACGCCACACCCGCCGCATCAAGAATCGTTGCGGTCAGATCCATGCTGACCACCGGCGTGTTGTTGACCTCGTTGGCCTTGGATACACCCGGCCAACGGATGATGAGTGGAACGCGGACGCCCCCCTCATGCAGATGCCCCTTGCCGTTGCGGAGCGGGCGGTTGTCCGTGGCACCCGACCAGCCGCCGTTGTCGCTGGTGAAAATGACCAAGGTATCCTCCGCGATGCCCATCTTGTCCAAATGTTCTATCACCCGCCCGACACCGCGATCCGTCGCCTCGATCTGCCCGCCGTAGATCGGGTTGATCAGACCGGGGCCTTCCTTGCCTTTGTATTTGGCGGTCAATTCCTCGGGAGCCTCGAAAGGGAAGTGAGGGTTGTATGTCCACAGACAGACGAACATCGGCTGCTCCCGGTTCCTCTCCATCCACTGGATCGTCTCATCGGCCAAGCGGTCGGTCAGATACTCCCCCTTCTTCCTGTCCTTGAGTGTGGGGATGCCATACGGATCGAAATAGGTCGGCGGCCCACCCATATCACACCCCCCGATGTTCACATCAAAGCCCTGGCTATCCGGGTAATGCCCCTCCTTGCCGAGATGCCACTTGCCGATGAATGCGGTCGTGTAGCCCACCTTCTTGAGACGCTCCGCGACGGTGATCCGCTCATGGGGCAGTGTGTTGTCGGAAGGCGGCGGCTGGATGGTCCGATTGTCCGGCCAGAACCGCTTCCCGTCCGGCCCGTGCTGGGTGATGCGCAGGCGCGCCGGGCTCAGCCCGGTCATCAGCGCCGCCCTCGTCGGCGAGCAAACCGGGGAAGCCGCATACGCATCGGTGAACCGGACGGCTCCGGATGCGAAGCGGTCGATCATCGGTGTATTCAGGGCGGCGTTGCCCTGGCAGCCCAGATCCATCCAGCCCATGTCATCCGTCATGATCAGCAGGACATGCGGACTCTTGCCGGGATCCGTGGCAGCGGTGGAAAGATGCGGGAAAGCGGCAAGAAATGCCGCCGCAATGAGTGCGTGTCGTTTCATTTCCCGAATATACCCTGCGATGCTGCGCTTGGAAACCGATTTCTTCCGGAATGCCTCGCGCCGTTTCATGGTGACAGCTGCGCCGATCCGGACTGTCACGATCCATCCTGATCACTGGCTCCTCGAAGGAGCCGGGCCGATGGTCGCCCCGACGAACAGATGCGCCTTGCTGGCGCTCTTGTGCCGGTTGTCCACGCCGATCCCGATCTTATCCACCCATCTGACCACCCGCTGGATAATGGGGCGGGTGTGCCAGCGGATGTGGGTGACCTGCGGCAGGCACCAGTCCATCAGGGTGTCCGTATCGCAGTAAGCCAGGGAAACCTTCTCCGGGGCGATGATGCCCTGCCGGGCGAGGTGATCCCGCGCGGAAATGAAGATCATGGGTTCGTCCAGCAACAGCGCGGTGGGCGGCGTGGTCTTGAAAAGCGAATCGAGCAGGGTGTGCAATCCCTTCGGGTTGTCTTCCCAATCCGGCAGGTTGTAAGCGCCCGTCTTGATGCCGTGGTGGGAAAGGCGCTCAAGGAACAGGCATTCGAGAAACCCGGGAGCGGGCTTGCGGCGATCCTCCCGCACCACGTTCACGATGCGGCGATGGCCCAGGGAGACCAGGCGGTCCACGAGATCGTGGTATGCCCGCACCTTGTCCACCGAAGCGGCGGCGAGCGGAACCTTTCTGTGGCGTCCGAACAGCGCAAAAGTCGGCGTCATCCGCCCGTGGAACCATTCGAGCAGCTCCCGGGAACCCGCCACCACCACCCACGCATCGGCCTCCGTGCCCTCGACAAAGCGGGCGATCCGCTTCTGATCCATGCCAAGGCAGCGCATCGTCTTCGCGGCGAAAGAAGCCCTGTGCCCCCCCGCCCCCAGCATGTGCACCAGCTCCACCAGATAGTCGGTCGTCCGGTCGGACGGCTCGTAGAGCAGGATCATCACCTTCAGCCCGACCGTCCGCAGGCTCTCCGCGTCCCTCAGAATCCTGCGGCTGCGTTTTCCTCCCCGGTTTTCCAGCAGGCCTTCCTTTTCCAGGGAGGCAACCGCCGCCAGCACCGTGTTCGTCCCCATCCCGAGATCCCTCACCATCTGGTTGACCCCCGGCATCGTCCCGCCGATGTTGCCGCTGAGGATCTGGCTGCGGAGGTGATCCGTGAGCTGCACCACGGCGGATTTCGGTGTGAAAGGTCTCATGCGTTTTCAATTACCTATAAAGTAATAGCAATGCACGAAGAAAAATTACGAAGACCTTGATCTCGGGGGAGGTAAAAAAGATCCGTAATCGATGAATGGTTATTTTTATCGACACGCCTACTCCCACATAAACCAAACCACCAACACTCCATGGAAAACAGAAATTACAACAAACAGGCCGCCGGGCTTCTGAGCGCGGCAGCCGCCCTTTGCCTGGCCGTCTCCTCCGCCCAGGGTGCGCTCATCGCACACTGGAAGCTCGATGAGGCGAACGGCGACTACACCTCTGGTGGCATCAGGGAAGAAGTCAGCGGCAACTCCACGATTGCCAGGGAAGTGTCCGCTTCTACCTCTATCACCGAAGGCGCGGCTGGCCTGGCTCCCGATGGCGGCACAGCGATGACGTTCACCGCCACGGACCCCGACAGCTACATCAATGCGGGCAGTGTCGAGAGCAATGGAACCTACGTCTCGGGAGCTGCCACCACTCCCTTGGTGCTAGGAAACACATTCTCCATCACCGCCTGGTTCAATGTCTCTTCTGTCGCCGGAAATAGCGACCGGATGATCATTTCCAACACGTTCAACTCCAACACCGGATTTGCGCTTGGCACGAGTGGCACCAATATCGTCGCGGACTTCGGCAACCTGCGGTTCGGAGCGACGGCGGGCATCTCAGCCAATCGCACATACTTCGTGGCGATGCTGCATGACACCGATGGAGACGTGAACTTCGGCTGGACGGCCGGAGCGAACAACAGGATCTCCCTCTACGATACCACGACCTCGACCTGGCAGCACTTCGACGGCACCCAGAGCAAGAGCGTGATCAATTTGCAGAACCTGACCATCGGCAGTTTCACCAGCGCCACCACCCGCGAGTTCGTTGGCACCCTCGATGACATCCGGATCGACAGCGACACCCTGAGCCAGGCACAGTTGAATGCTCTGGTCATCCCGGAGCCTTCCTCCGCCCTTCTCGGCGGTCTCGGCCTGCTGGTCTTGCTCCGCCGCCGCCGCTAGGGCGGATCACGGATCACCTCTTCACGATCGGGGCAGCTTGCGAGGCAAGTGCCCCGATTTTTTTGCCCCTTGGAACAATACATCCTTGCCTCCATCACGGAGTCGCGCCGCGACGGAAAGAAACCATGCGTTTCCGAACGGAAACAATTCCCTGTCGCGGCGCGACAATTGATGGTAGCCGTGGGTTTCAACCCATGGAATACCGAACCATAACGAATCCGCGTCGCGTGGCGACGCTCCGAACTCTTTTCGTTTTTTGACATTTTGCGGATTCAGTAGATGCGCGGGATGGGGTTGGGGATTGATGATGGAAACGGGTAGTGACGTTCCCGCCGAGGTCGTTCCTGATTTTCAGCGTGCGAGGAATCAAAAACTACTCAATCATCGCGTAAAATCACTCAACCATTGAGTTAAATTTGACATTGTCCTAAAAAATGGCAGGATGAGAACTCATGGAATTCAAGCGGGATATTGTCTGTGATCTTGAGAAAGGACTGCGGGAGATGCCGCAGTTCCTGCAGATTGTTATCGGCCCTAGGCAGGTCGGGAAAACCACGGCGGTGATGCAGGTCGCCGAGCGGTTAGGCTGGCCGAAGGTAGTGGCCTCGGCGGATGAACCCTTGCCACCGGGGCCGGAGTGGGTGGAGAGCCAATGGCGTATGGCGCGGGTCAAGGAAGCGGGAGACGGGGGGCCGATCCTGCTGGTCTTGGATGAAATCCAGAAGGTGGCGGGCTGGTCTGAGGTGATCAAACGCCTGTGGGACGAGGAGCAAACCCGCAAGGGCAGGATACGGGTGGTTTTGCTCGGCTCGTCCGCCCTGCAGCTTCATCAGGGAATGACGGAAAGCCTGGCGGGACGTTATTTCCTCCACCGCTGCATGCACTGGACTCTGCCGGAATGCGCAAAGGCCTTCGGATGGTCGCTCGACGATTGGCTATTGTGGGGCGGCTACCCCGGCGCAGCCGCCCTGGCGGGTGATGAATCCCTCTGGCGGCGTTATGTCACGGATTCGCTGGTCGAGGCGGTCTTGGCGCGTGATGTGATGACCGGCCACAGGATCGCGAAGCCGGTTCTGCTGCGCCATTTGTTCGCGCTTGCCTGCGCCTATCCGAGCCAGGTCGTTTCCTACAACAAGATGCTCGGCCAACTGGTTGACGCAGGCAACACGACCACCTTGGCCGGTTACGTCGCAGCTCTCGAAACCGCCTTTTTGCTCTCCGGCCTGCAGGCATGGTCGGGCAGCGCCGTGAAACAGCGATCCAGCAGTCCTAAGCTGATTTTGTGGAACAATGCCCTGATCCACGCGATGTCCCGGCGGACTGCGGTGGACGTGCGGGCGGATGCCGGATGGCGCGGCCGTTTGGTCGAAAACGCGGTGGGTGCGCACCTGCTCTGTCATCTTCCCAACATGGGGTATTCCGTCCATTACTGGCGCGAGGGCAATGCCGAGGTGGATTTCGTGGTGGCGCGGCCAGGCAAGCTTTGGGCGCTGGAAGTCAAGTCCGGTCGCGGCGGCAAGACTCCCGGATTGCCCGCCTTCCGCAAACGTTTCCCCGAGTCCGAGGCGCTTCTGATCGGTGGCGGCGGAGTGCCGCTTGAGGAGTTTTTCCACCACCACCCGGCTGTCTGGTTCGGGCGGGAATGAAATCATTTGGAGTCCCCGCTATTTAAATCCGGTTCATTCGCGGTTCAATCTTCCTTCCAACATTTCAGGCGGACGGGATTCACGTTTCTTCTATTATCCTTAAAGTAATAGAAGGCGGGAGACAAATCCCTGTCATTTCCATGGGTGGAGCGCAAGATCAGCTCCTCGCCCGCGTAGTTCCATGTAGAACCGCGCGCGCGCAGCTCATGTCCGCGACCCAATCCAACCCCAAATTATGACCCACCATTCCCTACGTCTTCTCACCCTTGCGGCTTCGCTGGCCGTTTGTTCCACACCGCTGGCGGCCAAGACCGTGAAGGTCTTCATCCTCGCCGGCCAGTCCAACATGGAGGGCAAGGGCGATCCGACGCATCTTGTCACCCATAAGGACGATCCGCTGATCAAGCCCTGGTATGCCAGGGTCAAGGATGGCGAAGGCTGGGCGGTGCGAGACGATGTCTTCATCACCTATCCCGTCAAAAGCAAGGGGGCGAAGCATGGCCCGCTGACGGTCGGCTACGGCACTCTTGGGGAGGACTCGATCGGGCCGGAGTTCGGCTTCGGCCATGTGGTCGGCGAGGCGTTCGACGAGCCGGTGCTGATCATCAAGACCGCATGGGGCGGCAAGAGCGTCTATCAGGACTTCCGCCCGCCCAGCGCGATGCCTAGCGACGAGGAACTCAGGGAAATGATCGCGGGGATGCAGAAGTCGTTCGATGCGATCACCCTGGCGAACGAGAAAAAGAAGACGGAAGGCAAGAAGCTCCAGAGGACGACGCCCGTGCCCACTCCCGATGAACTCAGGTCGTCCTTCGGCAAATACTACCGCAGCATGATCGAGAACGTGAAAAAGGAACTCGGTGATTTTGAAAACAAGTTTCCCGAGCTGAAAGGTTACGAACCGGAACTCGCCGGTTTTGTCTGGCACCAGGGCTTCAACGACATGGTCCGCAAGGCCTATGCGCCGACGAAGTGGACCGAATACACCGGTTGGACGGCGGCGATGATCAAGGATCTGCGCAAGGATCTGGATGCGCCCGATCTGCCCGTGGCGATCGGCGAGTGCGGCACCGGCGGGGTCGAGGGTCGGGGCGATTTCCAAGCCGCCCAGGCCGCGATCGCCAAGCTCCCCGAGTTCAAGGGAAGCGTGGTTTTCGTCGAGACCGCCCAGCTTCTGGATCCGCTGGCCGTGCAGTGGTTCAAGGAAGACCTTTGGAAGAAGGGCGAGGAAGGGATGGCGAAGTGGAGCACAGTCGGCAGCGACCGCCCCTACCACTACTACGGCTCGGGCAAGACCTATTTCCTCAAAGGCGTGGCGTTCGGCGAGGCCATGGTGAAGCTGCAGAAATGATGATCCATCTTCCTGCGCACCATACACCTGAACACCCTGACCGATCCCTTATGAAAATTTTGAAAACATTCCTTCTGTCCCTGGCGCTGGCCTCCTCGGGGGCTTTGGCAAACACCCTGCCCGCCGGCAAGGACACCAAGGACATCATGCTCGGGGTGACCGGCCTGTTCGCCGCCATCAAGGGCGCGGAATTCCAGGTCACCGAAGTCACGCCCGACACCCCGGCGGCGGGGAAGCTTGAAAACGGTGACGTGCTGCTCGCAGTGAACGGCGAGTCGCTTGGGATACAGGATCCGCGCCATCCCATCGGCCTGGCGATCAATGCCGCCGAGGGCAAGGATGGGAAAATCACTTTCGACATCAAGCGCGGCGGTGCCAAGAAATCGGTTGCCATCCAGCTCGACCCCATCGGCAGCTACAGCGCGACGTATCCGATCGGTTGCAAGAAATCGCAGCGCATCATCGACCAAACCGCTGCCTTTATCCTCGCAAACGGCGGCCCGGGGGAAGGGATCAACGGCAATCTTGAGGGACTTTTTCTCCTTTCCACCGGCGAAGAGAAATACCTGCCCGCCCTCGAAAAGTATGCCACCGCCCTCGCCGACAAGGGGCCCGGGACGAGCACCTGGATGATCGGCTACAGCGGTATTTTTCTCGGGGAATACTATCTCGCCACAGGCGACAAGCGGGTCCTTCCTGCCCTCAAGGACCGCTGCGATGCCCTGAGCAGAGGCCAGTTCTTTGATGGCTGGGGGCATGGGGTGAAGAGCTGCAACCCGGGCTACGTCACCGGTGGGGTGCTGAATGCGGCTGGTAATCAAGCGCTGACCACCCTGGTCCTTTCCCGTGAATGCGGGGTGGAGGTGAACCAGCATACCTACGACAGCGCCCTGCGCTTCTTCTTCCGCTTCGCCGGGCGGGGCGGCGTTCCCTACGGCAACCATCACCCGGAGTTGTGGTGGGCCTCGAATGGCAAGAACGGAGGCCTCGCCTCCGCCCTGACGCTGCTTCCGGACAAGAAATTCCAGGCAGGCGCCCGGTTGCTCGCCTTGGCCGAGACCGACAGCTACTGGGGCTGCGAGGGCGGCCACGGATCGTGCTTCGGCAACCAGACCTGGCGCAACATCGTCGATGCGCTCGTGATGGACGATCACCACGACTCATGGCGCCGCCATAAGGACCGGATGATCTGGTTCTACGAACTCTCGCGGATGCCGGGAGGAGGCTTCCGTGCGCCCTGGTATCCCGGACACGGCACCATCGGGAAGGCCCCGCTCCATCAGACCGGCCTCATTGCGATGGCCTACACCGCGCACCTCCACAAGCTCCGCATCTGCGGCAAGCCGCGCACGAAGTTCAGTGGCCCCCACAGGGCCAGCTCGGTGGAGATCGCTCTCGAAACCGACGACTTCCACCGCACCGACTTCATCGACGGAACGGTCATCGAGGAGCAGCCCCACGAGATCGCGGATGCATTCATGAAGCTCTACGACGAATCGGGTAACGAACTGCCGATGAGGGGCCTTGCGGACAAAAACGACAAGCGCAAGAAGAGGGTGCCCGCGGCCTGGTATGCGAAGCTGATGCGCCACTACTCTCCCACGGTGCGCGAGTGGGCCGCCCACGGCCTCGGCTACCTCGGCGAGGAGGCGATTCCGGAGATCAAGAAGGCACTTGCGAGCAAGGACGGCCGCCTGCGGGTGGCGGGACTGGATGCCATCAGCTGCGCCACCGGATGGAGCATTGGGAAAACGGAATCCAACATCACCCCTGAGATGATCAAGGAACACTTTCTCCCGGAGATCGTCGCCCCGCTCAACGATCCCGACGCCCCGATGTGGGAGAAGCGCCAGGCCCTCATGGCACTGAGCTGTGCCGCCCCGGCGTCGATCAAGGCCCATCTGGCTGCCGTGAAGCTCCAGCTCGGCGGGGACGATTGGTGGCTCAGGGCGGCGGCCTTCCACGTCATGCTTGCCCTCATCGACGACACCGAAGCCATCCGCTCGATGCTTCCCGCCATGCTTGCAAGCTATGATGCCGACACCTACCTCCCGAGCCGGCGATGGGGTGCCACGGACTTCTTCAAGAAAGCCATCGCGGCCAACCCCGAGGTCAAGGACGAGATCATCGCCGGTATGGCGAAGTCGCTCCGGACCATGGAGCTGCGCAATGGTATCGAGCGGTCCATCGACGTGAACAACACCTTCGAAACCCTCCGCTACATCGACATGAAGCGGCACCCGGAGCATGCCGAACCGTTCCTCCCTTCCATCGAACGAATCTATCCCGACCTCGAACCGCTCCCCGCAAGCTGGACAGTGGTCGGCGCCCGCTGGGGCAACATCGGCTTAGCCAAGGCCGCCGAGCTTCTCGGTGAGGACGGTCGCCCGTTCATCGAGAGCCTGAAACGCATCCGCCCCCAACTCGTGGCGCTCCAGAAGGATCGCAAGCAGGGCAAGACAACGAAGGACGCACTCGAGCGCCTCGACGAAGTGGTGACCGCGTGGGAGCAGAAGTTTGGAACCATCGAGGTGAAATAGATAGAACGCCAATATCAATATGAAGACACTTCTCGAAAATGAAGCCATCCCCGTCTGCCCCAGGCAATGAACCCGACCAGAAGACACTTCATCACTGGCGCTGCGGCGGCATCGGTGCCGCTCATCGTTGCGCCCTCGGTATTCGGTCGTGGCAGCACTACCGCGCAGGACGCTGCCTATGAGGTCGTCGTTTATGGTGGATCCCCGAGCGGCTTGTCGGCGGCGGTTCAGGCGGCCCGGCTCGGCTCGCAGGTGGTCGTGATCGAGCCCTATCTCCACATCGGCGGAATGATGGCTGCGGGGCTGACCAGGACCGATTTGGGAGATGAGGAGACCACCGGGGGGCTGTGCCGGGAGTTTTTCGCACGGGTGGCGAAATACTACGAGACCCATGGCGTCAGGCGCGAACGTTACTACGACTTTGAACCTCACGTGGCGGGTATTGTCTGGCGGGAGATGCTCGAGGAAACCGGCAGAATCGTCGTCATCGAGCACACCCGTCTGACCAGATTGGAAAAGGACGGTGCCACGCTGAAGGCCATCTGGGTCCGACAACCGGATGGCGGCACTCGGCGGATCGCGGGAAAGGTGTTCGTCGATGCAACCTACGAGGGGGACCTCGCGGCGATGGCAGGGGCACCCTACAGGTTGGGCCGGGAGGAGAAGTCGGAGTTCCGGGAGCCCCATGGCCAGGACAAGCCCGACCGGTTGCTTCAAGCCTATTGCTTCCGCCTCACCGTCACTGACGATCCAGGGAACCGTGTGACGATCCGCAAGCCGGTGCGCTACCATCCGGAGGAGTTCGAACTGCTGGCAAGATACGTGAACGAAAAAGACATAACGCGCTTCGTCCCCGATTGCCTGTATGCACGGGAGAAGACGCGGGGCAAGGCGGATGGCAATGCCCAGTGGCGCTGCTGGGTTTCGACCGACTGGGCGAGCTTCCACCATGACTACCCGGAGGGGACGTGGGAGCGACGGCAGGAGATTTATGAGGAATACAAAAGGCGCACACTGGGCTGGTTCTATTTCCTCCAGCATGACCCGTCCGTACCCGAGGTGCTGCGCGAGGACGCGTTGCGCTGGGGGTTGCCCAAGGATGAATACCGGGAGACCGAGCACATCCCGTTCATGCCCTACGTCCGCGAAGCGCGCCGCATCATGGGCGACCATCTGTTCACCGAGCTCGATGCCACAAGGGACACGATCAAACCGGACAGTATCGGCTGCGGTGGCTACCCGATCGACAGCCACCATGTGACCGACTATCACCCGGGCATTCTCCATCTCAAGCGTCCGCCGGGAAACGTCCAGATCCCGGTGCGCAAGGGTTACCAGATTCCCTACCGGATCCTGCTGCCGCGCAAACTCGACAATGTCTTGGTCAGCCTATGCGTCTCTTCCACACACCTCGGCTACTGCACGCTGCGGATGGAGCCGGAATACATCAAAATGGGCCAGGCCGCAGGTGTCGCCGCCTACCTTTCCCATGCCGGCAACACCACTACCCGAAGGATCGATGTCCTCCGGCTGCAGGACACCCTGCGAAAGGCCGGTGCGATCCTCAACACCCGGCAATGAAAGCCATCACCACAAACCGAAGACGAATCTGCGCTCTCGCCCAAGATGCGCCCAACACGATTTCCTCATTCCCAAACAACCCCGATTTCCCCGCCCTCCAATCTTCGCCGCCTACTTCGCTGAAGCTACGAAGGCCAAGAAGGCTACGACAGGCAAGCCGGTCCGACCCAATGGCTCTTTCAGGGGCCTCCCGCAGAAAGCAAATTCCTGCAGCCCGAACAGCGCGAAGGTCGGGGTCATCCGCCCGTTGAACCATTCAAGCAGCTCCCGGGAGCCGGCCCCCACTACCCACGCGTCGGCTTCCGTGCCCTCGTCAAAGCGGGCGATCCGCCTTAGATCCATGCCATCCCCAGCTCCCGCACCAGCTGGTTGATCCCTGGCATGGTCCCGCCGACCGCGCCGATGGCGATCTGGCCGCGCAGGTGATCCGCAAGCTGCTGCACGGCGGATTTCGGGGTCGGTTCTTTCGGATTGATATTTCAGGGATTGAAAGCTGCTGAATCCAACCCCTGACGTTGCTGCGATGGAGCGGCGGGATTGTGTCAGCCCTGCCTTGTGGGATTATGCTTGGCATGGCGGATGAAATCCGCCGCCACGTTCAGAGATCGAAGAAGCGCTTTGCTTTTTCAAAGAAACCGTTTTGGACGGGTGAGTTGTGCCGGTTGCTCAGGAGCGACTTGTCCTTTGTCCGTTGTCTTGGACAACGGCCACCGGACACCGGACACCGGATCATGGTTTCTTCCCGGTGAGTTCGGCCAACCGCTTGGTGACCTCGGCGGGACTCACGCGATACGTCCCGCCAAACACGGTGTCTTTTTCTTCTTTCGGCGCTTCCTTCAGCCACGCCTGCATGGCGGTGGATGCCTCGGCCGCCGCCTTCGGTGAGGACACGGCGAGTGGTGTCACGACTTTCTGCAGTTGGTCGCGGATCCCGGTGTACCATACGAAGTTCGCGGCGGTCGAATAGGTCTTGCACAGCCCGCGCGCGAGCACGTGGGTGTCGGTGCCCGGTGCGGCGAGCTGGGCCTGCGCCAGTTCCGTGGCGGTCCCGATCGCGCGGAACATGAAGGTGCCCCGCTTGCGGTAGGCGACCGTGTCGAAGAACCCGCCCAGCGAGGCCGTGACCTGGCTGCTCTCGGGGTGGTCTTTGAATAGCTTGGCCGTCTCCCAGATCAGCAGCCAATGCGTCGCGGTATTGCTCTCGAAATGCTTGGCGGCCGCAGCGGCAACCGCCAGCCGGTCGGCGGGTTCGGTGAGTCTTGCGGTGTCGGCAAACTTGCCGGACCGATCCAAGGGTGCGCGGCCGATGTTGCGGTCGCTTGGCCACACCAGCGACAGCGCGACGAGGCGTTCGGACGGATCCTTGCTGGCAGCCATGCGTAGCGCCTCGGTGCGCAATGCGGCGGACTCGCCGCGGGTCTTCTTGAGCGTCGCCGACCAGGCCCGCAACTCGGCCAGGGGTTCCGGGCGGGCCGGTATGCCCTCACCGTTCGCCATGCCCGCTACGGCCTTGTCGATGGCCGCGGCGGAGACCGGCCCGAGCCGATAGATCAGCCGCCGCAGATGGAGGTTGGGGTGTGTCCACGCCGGATGATCCATGTCGGGCACCTTGGCAAAGCACCGGCAGAGCCCTGACACAAGCTGGGGTGTCCGCTCCACCTGGTCATCAAACTGGAGGTCGATCACATCCAAGCCGTTAGACATCATCCCGTTGGAGAACATGCCCCGCGTGTCGGGCGACGTCTCGTCGAGCACGGCGGCGATCTCGGGGAGTGAGCCGCGGGCATCCGGCGTCTTCGCCACACTGGACACTCCCTGCATCGCAGCGCCGAGCACGCGGATATCGTTGTTGCCAAGCTTGGCGGCAATCACGGTCCGCAGGACCGGCACCATCAGTTCCGGCTGTGCCTTGAGTCGCGCCACGGCGGTATTGACCGCGGCCTCGCGGGCTTTGATGTCTTCCAAGCGGGCGATGCTCGTCAGGAGCTTCGACAAGTCTTCGCCGCTTGCCATGGGGCTGGCTGCCCGCGCCAATGCCACGCCTACCGCCGGGTCTTCCGTCGCGATGCGCGACGCCGCCAGCTTGGCCAACTCCTGCTGCGTGGCGGCATCGAGCAGTTCCCGCGTGTTCATCTCGGCGATGGCATCCCACGCGCCGACACGGATACCGGTATGCGTATCGGCAACGAGCTGTTTGACCAGACGGATTGCTTCGTCGCCGCCACCGGCCAGGGCCTGGAATGCCGTCTGGGCGCCCATCCAGTCCGGATAGGCAAGGTAGCGCGCGATCTCCTTCGGGCTTTTGCCCTCGAAGAACCAGGCCACGCCCTGGCGGTGCTGCTCCCATGTCCCAGACCAGCCATTCCGCCGGTTGTTGCCGTAATCCGCTTTATGCAGCACTGCCTCCGTACCTTTGCCCCGGGCCGGCGCAAAGGCCGTCTCAAGCGTGGTCGGTTTGTCGATGACCGCACCCTTCAGGGCCAACCTGTTCTCGCCTTTCCGCAGCAGGCTCGTGGCCTTCCTGCCCAGTTGCAGCGTCTGCAGCTCTTGCCGGTAGTTAGCGACCTTCGGAAAGGTGGCCACACAACTGCCATTGAGCCACAACTCCCCTGCCATTTGAGCGGGTACAGTGACCCTGTATTGCTCATAGAATTTCGGGTCATTCTCACACGTGAATACGGCTTCCGCCATTTCCGTTGCGGATTTGACCTGCGGCACGGTGAAATTCGACACATCCCATGCCAACTCTTTCGGTGCCGGCGCCACAGGCTGTGGCTTTTGCGCAACGCTCTCCGGCGGCAGTGTTGAGGCGGCCGGCAGCGACGCCACGGGGAAGAGCGGCTTGGTGCCCTTGGCCGCACCGGCGATGCGCAGGCGTTTGTTCGCCATCGCAAACGTCATGCCCACGGCAGCCGTGTTGCGACCGTAGCGGTTCTGGGCGAGGTTCCTGAGCGAACCGTCGCGCTGGCGGGACAGCTCGTAGAACCACAGCATGTTGTTGGCGTACATCTTGTATTCCGCCTCGGGTGCCAGAAACGCCCCGACGCTCGACCAAGCGATCGCGAAGATGCGTTCGGCGTGTCCGGCCAAGCGCGAGCGATACAGATAACAGGTGTGACGGGCGTCACGGGTCGCGACGGCCTCTTCACCGAGCAGGTGGAACAGCACCGCGCGGGTGCAGATTTGGCCGTTTTCGTACATGTTGCCCACTGTGTTGTATCGCGCCACGCCCGGCGCGTGGTCGCCGTAGGCGCCGTAGGAAGCGATGAACCGGCCGGAAAGCTTCACTGCCCGGGCCATGACCTTGGAATCCACCTCCACGCCGCATTCCCCGGCGAGGATCAATCCGATGAGGCAGGTCTGCCCCACGTTGTTCATGATGCCATACCCGCCCGGCACTCCGTGACCCCAGCCACCGCAGAGCACCTGGTTCTTCTCCAGCGCGCGGACATGTCCGCAGATGGCCGGCAGCACCTCCTGGTCGCCGGTGAGCAGGTGGTATTCGCACAACGAGATCAGCTTGTAGCCCGCGCCCCAGTTGCTGCCCACGGTCTCGGCCGTGGATGCTTTGCGCAGGCGATCCCGAACGAGGGCGATTGCCTGTTCATCGCCGCAGGCCATGAGGAACAGATCCATCCAGAACGTGTCGTCCCCCTCCTTCATCACGTGGGCCACGGCGTCGGCGGCGATTTGCCGGGCGCGTTCGCCAGCGTAGGGATCCGCTTCATCGTAAGGGGTGGCGACCGGCAGCGTGATCGTCACATCGACCATCGCGCCGTCCCGGCCGACATGCAGCGTCAGTTTGCCGCCGTGCGCCTCGGTCTGAGCTGCGGCGATTGCATAGCCCATCGGCACGCGCGGATCCTCCCACTCCGGAATAACCCGTCCGTTCACGGCGAAAATGACATCATCGACCGCCAGCCCGCCGGCCGCGGCAGGAGTGTCCGGAGTGACGGCGGTCACCGTCAATTCCGGGCGCCCATCCACGTCGATGACCTCGGCCCCGAGGATACCCAAAGGGAATGTCGTCGCGCGCGGGCGGCCGATCAACGAGACCTTTCCATACTTGGCTGCCAGCGCGTCGCGATCCGCCTTGGAGAGTGATGCGGGTGGCTGGGAGTAGTAGGCGCGCCAATCACGCTGCGTCGCCGCAAACTCGGCGGGCGTGGCGGTTTTGCCGAGCGTGCTTGATTCAAACACGTCGAACACAGCGGCTTGGGTGTTGCGAACGGCAGCGAGCGTTTCCTTCACCTCCGGGGCGAGGGTGGGCCCGGCACCGTGGCAGGGAGTCATCGCGGCCAGCAACGCCGTGGTCAGGCAAAGTCCGATTCGGTTTGTTTTACGTGGGAGGTTTGTCATTGGCGGTAATTTTCTTGTGTGGATGTTTTCAAACTTGCCCCAGTGAACTCCACTTTTTCCCGCTGGCTGCGCTTTTTGAATCCGCCGCCGCCCCGACTCCCGTCGAGGGGTTTTCGACACCACGTCCCAGGCTTGCTGGAAAGGTTCGGTATGCTACTGGTGGGAAGTTCTTCAAGGTCCGGCGGAAGGAGCCATGTCGGCTGGGGTTGGAGGGGGGCCGCCCCCACTACTGCTTCGGGATCATCCCGGCCATGGCCGTGGCGAAGGCGTCGCCGAGGCGCACGAAGAACTTGCCGCTGCCCAGATAGTGGTAGGGACGGTCGCTGCCGCAGCGTCCCCATTGATCCTTGACCGAGTCCCACTGCGGGGTGCGCCAGGCCGTGTAAATCGGGTAAATCTCCTGCGTGTAGTGGAGGTAGGACTCGACGGCGGCAACGTTCCCCTTGAATTCCGGCAGAGCCGCCGCAGCCCGCTGCGCGGCGGAGACGGGATTGGCGTCTACCCCGGCCTTGGTGCGGCTCGTGCCGAGCACGCCAATGACAAACGGCATGGCCGGGGTCTTGAAGGTCTTGCGGACGTCTTCGATGAACAGCTTCATGTTGCCCGTGTAGTTGCCATGGAATTCATCGCTGAACTGATCATTGTAGCCCTGGAACCAGACAAAGCCGGCCACTTCACAACCTGCGTCCGAATCATACTGCGGATGGAATTTGCCGGGATCGGCCAGCACCTTCTCGACGGCTTCCACCATGTTTCGCCAGCAGTATCCGGCGTCGTCCATGCTGAACGGCTTGGGCTGGCGCGGCTGGGCTGGCGGATTGGGTTTGCGAAGCTTCTTCTTGGTCTTCTCATCGGCTGTCTTCATCTGCTCCTCGTAGGCCGCCAGGTCTGCTTTGTACTTCTCCTGAGCCTGCGGAAAGTACTTCACGGCTTCCTCATAACGCTTCTGCGCCTCTTCCGCCCCGGCTTTGGCATCGGCATAGGCCCGGGTGGTCTTGAAGTCCGGGGCTGACGGTGGCCGGAAGTCGTAGGCGAGCGATTTGCCACCCCACGAAACCTTGACGATCAGGATCGGCGCATCCACCAGTTGCTCCATACTCATGGCAAATCCATATTCAGGGCCGGATTTGCCTTTGTGGGCTCCAAATCCCGGACTGGCAGGCCCCGCCTTGGCTCCGCCTTCGCATTCGCCGAAGGCCGCGATGTAGGCGCGTTTGCCAGTGGCAAAGGGGATGGTCTTGGCCAGCTCGGCCAGTTTTGCATCCCGGTCACCGCGCGATAGGGATGTGTCGGCATTGATCGCCTCCTGCTTCTTGAAATAGTCATCCATCATTCCGGCGGTAACACCGGGTATGAGAAGATCCGACAGGCGTTTGACATCCGACTTTTCCGCTTCGAGCAGATGCTTCATCGAGGCCAGGATTTCGTTGGCCTTTTCCTCGTAACGGGCCTCTTTCTGAGCCGCGTCCAGACCCATCTTTTTTTCCCGCAGTTCAACATCAACCTCGTGTTTGGCCATAGGCATCAGAGACCCGCCCGTCGGGACATAGGGCCCTGTCCTCAAGTAGGGAATGGTGTGATTGTTGGCATGCCCCACCATGTTGGACTGGCCCGCCAGGATGAAGACCTTCAGTTTCCCGGGTGCGGACTCCGCGGGCTGCACACCGGCACAGCATGCGAGCAGTGCGCTCGCGATTGCTTTTGTGACTCTTGTTTTGTTCATTTTTCTGTTGTTGGTGTTAGGCTCCTGGACTTATGCGCCAGGTGTCGTTCCTTCCTGGTGTTGAACCAAGCCGCTGCGCGGCGGAGTAAGGGCGGACCAGAGGTGGTGGGTACGACCGGGGTGGTGGCGGTTGTGAAGTAATGAACGCGACAACAGTATTTTTTAATGGCTGGGCACGGGTGTCCGGGCGCGGTTTTAGGTTTACCGCCGACGCCGCAGGAGCCCCACCAACAGGGCGGAGGCGACCAACAGAGCGCTGGACGGCTCGGGGATCGCACTGAAACGGATCTCAGCCACGCCGATGTGGTTGCTGTCGGCGTCGGGATCACCGGTTCCATAAACCTGGTGCAGATTCTGTAGGTTGGTGAGCTTGATGTGGGTCACCCCGGTCTGGGTGGCAAAGCCCAGCGACTGAGTAGAGATTGAAGTGATGGTGCCGGTCCTGGTGTCGGCGAGCTGGAACCCGGTGATGGTGGTGGGATACGTAGACCCATTGTCGGTCGAAAATTGCATGTCGAACGATCCGAGCGCCCGGTCGTCCCAACTAGTGGAATTGCGTTTATAATTCCAGACGTAGATCTGGGCGACGGTGACGGGGCTGGCGAAAGTGAGTGTGATCTGCTCAGTGCCGCCTGTGGCTGCATTTTGTGCGGACAGCCAGTAGCGACTTGTGCCGTCGGTTAAATCATGCGTCCAGTTGAGGACGTCGGGGGCGGTGGCAGTCAGATCGCTGCCGTTGACGGCTTCGGTCATCGAGCGGCTGCTTAAACTGGTCGTGGAGGATGCGCTGCTTGGCGTGATGATCGTGGCGGCATGGGTGAGGCCTGCGAATGCGGTGGCGAGGATCGCGCAGAGGGATGTGACTTTCATGGTGTGCAAAGTTGGTTTCGGTTCAAGGACATCACCTTTTGTCATTTCCGCTCTTTTTTGTAAATGCCCTGATGCGTATTCTAATTAAGATTTTGCGTCAGCTTGGTCTTGCTCAGGGCGACTCCGGATTCCTGCACCAGGGAGATACCGGCGGATCATTGGAAATTGAACCACGGATTTCAGGATGATCACGGATAAGAAGGGATTGGGTCTAAGTTCTTTGTCTGTTTCCGTGGTCATGGATTGAGGTAAACCCTCTCCATCTCCGCCCATCCGGTTTGGCCATCCAAGGGCAGTTGCATCGGGTCGCAGATCGCAAGCCATTCCCGGTTGCGCGGCTCGGCGGCGAGTTTGGCCATGTCGGCATCGTAGTCATCGCCGGTGTATTCGCAGTATCCGAACTCAAACCATCGCCCGCCGATCGGATGGAGGAAGATCGAGAAGTTGCGGAGATGGTATTTCTCCAGCAGGTCGCGCACGCCCGGGTGGCCGTCGGCGTGAAGGCGGCGGTATTCCGCGATGCACTCCGGCCGCAGTCCGATCACGGTGCCGATCCGGCGGACATCGCGGTCATGCGCCTGGTCGTATGAAGGTGGGTTTTCGGGACGGTTCATCTGGATTCGGAACGGCGGGTTCGCCGACCATCTCGTGTAGCGGATTCTGCGAAGAACGACAATGCGCTTTCGCGTATCATTTACACAGTTTTGCGCCATTATCGGTTGCGCGAAGCCGAATTTCCGGGCAGCTTGCCAGGGATGACAACGCCTCAACAATCCTTTCGCCGGAAATCCTCAAGCGCGGCGGGTGTCCGCAACAGTCCGCGGCGGGTTGCCCTGTTGGTGGGGGCTTGGAACGAGTATGGCCGGGGCATCATCGAGGGGGTTTGGCAATACGCGGAGCAGCACGGGCCGTGGTTTCTGGACATGGAGCCGAGCGAACCGGACGGGAATGCGAATGTTCCGCACGGCTGGAACGGTGACGGTATGATCGCCGCGATCCAGACAAGGCGGCTGGAGGAAAAGCTGATCAAGCTGGGGATTCCGGTGGTCAATGTTTCCGGTTCGCGACGCTCGGGAGATCATTTTCCGCGCGTGACCAGCGATGCCGACGCCGTGATGGGCATGGCCATCGGGCACCTGCGGGAAAAAGGGCTGAAGCATATCGCCTTCTGCGGCGAACCGCAGCAGTCGTTCATCGATTTTTGGATCGAGGCGTTCCGTGGGATCATGCCCGACGGAGGGGACAAAGGAATGATCTATCCACCGCCGCGACGGCGCAGTGCCGGCGCAGGGCTCAGGGAACGGCAGGACGAGCTGCGGCGCTGGGTCGAATCCCTGCCGAAGCCGGTGGGCATCATCGGCTGGGCCACCGGCATCTGCCGGGAGCTTGCGATGGCCTGCGCGGCGTCCGGTCTCGAAGTGCCGGAGGATGTCGCCATCATCAGTTTGGAAACCGAGGATCTGCTGGGAAAGGTGGTGCATCCGCCGATCAGCGGAGTGGACATCCCGGTGAAACGAATCGGCTACGAGGCGGCCGCCCAGCTCGATCGCCTGATGCGGGGTGAACGCGCCAACCCGCACGAAACCCGGCTGCCGCCTCTCGGGCTGACCACCCGGCAGTCCACCGACCTCGTCGCCTGCGACGATCCGCAGGTGCGCCAGGCGCTGCGGTTCATCCGCGAGCACGCGCATGAAGGGATCGATGTGCGGGACGTGCTCAAGGCGGTGCCGATGGCCCGACGCTCCCTCGAGCGCCGGTTTCAATCGGTGACCGGCCGCAGCCCCGCCGAGGAGATCCGGCGCACCAAGATCGAGCGGGTGCGGCGCTTGCTCGACACCACGGATCTACCGGTTCCGGACATCGCCGAAGCTTGCGGCTTCAACTACGTCGAGCACATGATTCCGGTGTTCCGGAAATACCACGGCTGCACGCCCTCGCGCTACCGGAAGAATGCGCGGTTGGGGGTGTGAGGTTGTCCTTTGTGCTTTGTCTTGGCCAACGGAACCCAAGGATGAGCCTGCCAATCAATCTTTGGATTCGGCGGCCATTTCGGCTTTCAGCTTTTTGTCGAACGTCTTCAACTCCAGCCGCTTTTCTTGTCCAAGCCCGAGTATCAGGTAATCGGCGAAATCCGCTTTCCCACCTTGATATCGGCGAATCGCGGTGTGCACGCGCTCCGGATGCTCAAACTCGAAGAGCGGTTCGTCGTTCAAGGCGTTCAACGCCTGCAGCAAGTTGTTCCGGGTCGCCGCGTACGCCGACTCCAGCACCCACATCGTTTCGCAAAGAACGATGTCGCAGAGCAGGACGCGCCGCCCTTGTTCGGCCTCGGAACGGAGTGTCGCAGCCACTTCGCGGCACTGCTTCGGATCGTCTTGCACCAAATGCCGGACGAGGTAGTTGGTATCGAAAGCGATCATCGGTTTCTCTCGGCGCGCGCGCGTTTTCCTGCTGACTCGCGGATGGCCTGATCCATGGCTTCGACGGACAGCGGCTTGTCTTTCGCCAAACACTTCAGAACTCCCGCACTGGAACCTGCGGCCGACAGCTTCCGCAACTTGGCCTGGGCGGGAGCCTCCATCGAAAATTCGACCTGGTCGCCTTCCATGATTCCGAGTGATCGTCTCAAGGCTTTCGGCAGGGTGATCTGCCCTTTGCTCGTCACTTTAGCCTGCATCACTTTCATTCCTTACATTCTTCGCTTTTTGTAAGATAGTCAAGCGGACAAAAGAAAAAGGACAAACCAGACGCAAAATCATAATATTTATCCGCTCCTGCGTCTTGACAGATAGATCCGCGCGACATTAAAAATAAGGTTTTCATGACTTTCGGATGGATCAACTGGTGTGTGCTCGTCGCATTCGTCCTCGGGACGACGTGGTTCGGGCACCGGCTCAAAGGCAAGGCAGCCGGACTCGACGGGTTTTTCCTCGGCGGGCAGGGTCTGCCGTGGTGGGCGGTCTCCGCCTCGATCATGGCCTCGCAACTCAGCGCGGTGACTATCATTGCGGTGCCGGGCGCGATTTTCGCCCCCGGGGGCAATCTGCTTTTCCTGCAGGGTACGCTGCTGGGCTTCATCGTGGCCAAGCTGCTGATGTCCTGGCTTTTCGTGAAGGCATACTACGAGCGCAAGATCTACAGCCCCTACGAATTCATCGAGCACCGCTTGGGTTCGGGTGCCGCCCAGCTATCGCGCGGATTGTTCCTCGTCAGCGCGATTCTCGGCCACGGCGTGCGCTTGCTGACCATCGCGCTGGTGCTCGGTGTGGTGGTCGATATCCCGATCGGGCAATCGATCCTGATCATCGGCGTCTTCGCGGTGCTATGGACGATCATGGGCGGCATCACCACCGTGATCTGGACGGACTTCATCCTGTTCGGGGTGATCGTGGCGGGCGCGCTGGTTTCGCTGCTTGTGGTGGTGGGCGGCCTGCCGTTCGGCCTCGGCGAGGCGGTGCGCCAGCTCGACGAGGCCGCGAAGCTGAGGCTGCTCGATGTCGCCGCCGATCCCACCAAGACCTGGACGATCTGGACCGGACTCATTTGCTTCGCCATTTTTGAGCTGGCGCAAAACTCGGTCGATCAGGTGATCACCCAGCGGATGATGTGCTGCCGCAATGCCCGGGAGGCGCGCAAGGCGGTGCTCGGTTCACTTGGAATCGTGGTGTTGACCCTGCTGATGTCGGCCATCGGGCTCGGGTTGTGGCTTTTCTATCAGCACCACCCTCCCGATCCAGGAGCCGCCGCCTTTCTCGCGGAGCAACCGAGCCGCGCCTTCCCCTATTTCATCATGCACGAGCTTCCGCCCGGCGTGAGCGGGCTGCTGATCGCCGGCATCTTTGCGGCGGGGATTTCGACACTCGACTCGGCGCTCGCCGCTTTGTCGGAGACGACGGTGAACGGCATCTATCGGAAATGGATACGTCCCGATGCGACCGAGCGGCAGTGCCTGCGCATGTCGCGCGTCTCGGTGGTCGTCTGGGGTTTCGTGCTCTGCCTGCTTGCCTTTGTTGCGGGTCACCTGGTCCGCAACGAAGGCTTGCTCAATCTCGCCTACAAGATGCCGGTGCTCACCTACGGCCCGCTTTTGATGGTCGCGTTTTTCGCATTGGCGCGGCGCGGTTCGTTCCCGGCGATGGCCGGCGGCGCGACCGCATCGGTGGCGGTGGCCCTGGCTCTGCTGGTTGCCAAGGCGCGCGGCGTCACCACCCTTGACGAGTTTTACATCTACCCGATCACCTGCCTGGTCTTCGCCGCCGTGGCGGCGGGCATGGGCGTGTTCCGCAAATCCTTATCCACAAACCTTTGAAAACCATCGAACATACCCATGACCTCGTCGTGGTCGGCGGCGGACTCTCCGGCATCTGCGCTGCAGTGACCGCCGCGCGCCAAGGTGTACGCACCGCGCTTGTCCAGGATCGCCCCGTGCTCGGCGGCAATGCCAGCACCGAGATCCGCGTGCCTCCCGTGGGTGCCAACCAGTGCAACTTCGCCTACTCCCGGGAAACCGGGCTGATCGAGGAACTCTTCCTCAACAACCTGCTCCGCAACCCGACTTGGTGCCCGGAGGGATGGAACCTTGAGCTGGAGTCTCTTGTTAGAAATGAGACGTCGCTCGACCTTTTCCTCAACACCGCCGTCTGCGAGATCACGATGCACGAGGGCGGCAAGCAGATCGCGGGCGTGAAGGCCTATTGTTCCATGGAGGAAACCTGGCATGTCTTCGCGGCTCCGTATTTCGCCGATTGCTCGGGCGACGGCATCGTCGGCTCACTCTCGGGCGCTGAGTTCCGAATGGGCGTGGAGGCACGTGCTGAGTTCGACGAGCCGATGTGCCCGGAAGAGGCCACCGGCGAGACCATGGGCATGAGCCTGCACCTGCACGCCCGTGACGCGGGGCGGGCGATGCCCTTCATGCTGCCGGATTGGGTGGGCATGGAAATCAACCACGACGATTTCGGCCCCTACCGTCCGGTGAACGAGCATTTCTTTGCCGATACCGGCGGGTTCTGGTGGCTCGAATGGGGAGGTGCGCTCGATACCGTGCACGACACCACGAAAATCAAGGAGGAGGTCCAGCGCATCACCCTCGCGGTATGGGATTACCTGAAAAACCGCTCACCGCTTGCGGAACGGCTCGCCACCTATGAACTAGACTGGATGGGTGCGGTGCCGGGAAAACGCGAGTCGCGCCGCTTCATCGGCGATCACATCCTGACGATGAACGAGATCGATGCTCAGGCATATTTCGAGGACGCCGTGGCTTATGGCGGCTGGGGTTTCGACCATCACCCGCCGGACGGATTCCACGACAAGGAGAACCCGAGCACCCACCAATACCTGCGCGGGCCGCATAACATTCCGCTTCGCTCGCTCTACTCCCGCGATGTGGCCAACCTGTTTTTCGCCGGACGCAACATCAGCGCCACCCACTACGCCTTGTCGTCCACCCGCGTCATGCTCACCTGCGCCCAGATCGGTGAGGCGGTTGGCATGGCAGCCAGCTACGCGATCCGATCCCGGCGCAACCCGCGCGAGCTGGTATCCGGCAAGGCCGTCCGCGCCATCCAGCGCGATCTGCTCCGCGCCGACCACCACATCCACGCGCTGGAATTGCCGATCAAGAATGACATCGCACCGGAGGCCGAAGTCCGCGCCTCGAGCACGTTCTCCGACGGGGATCCGGTCGAAAGCTGGGGCACCGACCGCCTGGGCGACCGCCGCATGCTGCAACTGCCCGTCGTCACCGACCGCCTCGATTCCCTGGCTCTGCTCATCAATGCGGACGAGGACACGGAGCTGCGTTACCATTTCCACCAAGGCCCAGTGAACGGCTCGACCTACCCCGAAGAGCGGCTTGCCGGGGGAGCTGTTGCCATTTCCGCCGGCCAATCACGGTGGGTGGAGCTGCCGGTCGGAGCTGCCATCCAGCGTCCCGGCTGGCACTTCCTGATTCTGGAGGAAAATCCCGCAGTGGCGGTTCACATCGTCGAGACGCCACCCGGCCGCCGCTGGTATTATCTCAAGCCGGACGATCCGATCCGCCCCAATCCGTTCAGCGCCTGGACCGCCCGCTCGCTGGCCATCGGCATGGAGCGGGCCGTGGATGCGGACGGAGCGCGGGTCGATGCTCCGGACTGGAGCGAACACGCCCGCCAATTCGCCTCGATGAGTGCTTTTCTCCAATTCGGGTATGGCTGCCGCGCCACTCCCGCGCAACCCGTGCACGAGCCGTCGATGGTCGTCAATCCTCACTCCCGGCCCACCCGTGAGCCGAACCTCTGGGTATCGGCCGCGACTTCCTTCGACTCACCCGAGTGGATCGAACTGAGCTGGAAGGAACCGAAATCGATTTCCGAAATCCAGATCCTTTTCGACTCCTCGCTTCACTTTCACTTCTACCAGAGCTGGCAGGGATACGCCGTCAACACCATCCCAGCCATCGTCCGAAACTATCGGATCATCGCGACACACGCGGATGGTTCCGAATCGGTCGTCGTGGAAATCAACGGCAATCACCAGCGCAACCGCCGCCACCGGGTTGAGCTGACGCAGTTGCGCCGCCTGCGCCTCGAAATTCTTGATGCCAACGGCCTGCCGCGCGCACAGGTTTACTCTATCCGAACCCTTTCATCTGCCTCATCATGACCTTGCGCCTATCCAACACCTTCACCCGAATTGCTTCCTCAGCCTTTCCGATCCGGGGCTGTATCGCCTTTCTGCTGGCAGTCCTCGGCACCCTCCATGCTAACGGACAAACCGAAGCTGGGGATAAACCGGTAATTGCCTTCTACGTGGTCACCACCGGGGACGACTCCAACTCGGGAACCCAAACCGCTCCCTTCGCCACTATTTCCCGAGCCCGCGATGCGGTCCGGCAGATGAAAAAGGACGGACGTTTCAATGCGCCGGTCACCGTGACCGTGATGGGGGGAACCTATCACCTCGCCGAGCCGATTTTTCTCGGCCCCGGGGATTCCGGCGCGCCCGGCAAGCCGGTGACTTATCAAGCGGCTCCGGGAGAGACCGTTATCCTTAGCGGCGGCGTGCCGATTGAGGGGCCTTGGACTCCGATCACTCTGAACGGTGAAGAAGTGTTCGTCACCGAACTCACCGGAACCACGGATCAAAGGGTCAAGCAGGTCATCCGTATCAATGATCCGGCAAGGGTCGAAATCGAGGGAGTCTGGAGCCGCAAGGGCGGATATCTCCACGACCAGAATGCCAAGAAGGAGGCCAAGAGCGTGACCTTCAGACCGGAAATTTCCGAGGACGGAGACTACGAGGTCTATCTGCGCTGGACGCAGCGTGACGATGCCGCCCGCAAGGTGCCGGTGGATGTTCGCTTCGACGGCGGCACGCGGCGCCACACCATCAGCCAGGCCACACGCGGCGGATGGTATCAACTCGGCAGGCACCGATTCACGTCCGCTTCTAACAGCGCGGTGATCGTCCGCAACGACGACACCGAGGGTTTCGTCATGGCGGAGGCGGTGATGTTCATCGAGGCGGACCAGCCGCGCCCTTGGGTTTTTCGACAGCTCTTCGAAGACGACGAGAGACAAACCCGCGCCCGGTTCCCCAACACCGGTCATCTCTATGCCACCGGAGGAGCTGTTGATCACATGACCATGCGGCCCGGGGAGGCGAAGGCTTCGTGGGGCGATGAACCCGACGCGCAGGTGCACATCGTGGCGGGACCGAAATTCTTCAACCAGTTGCCCACGATCACCTCCATCGACCCCATGACCGGCACCATCAAGTTCGAGGACGAGTGCTTTACCGGGATTCGGAACAACAACTCGTTTCACGTCGAGGGCATCAAGTCCGAGCTGGATGCGCCCGGCGAGTGGTATCTGGACGCCCCGGCCGGGCGTCTCTATTTCAAGCCAAAGGGAGAGCGCCCCGGCCGGGTGGTCGCGCCACGGCTCAACAGCATCTTTCAACTCGTGGGTGATGTGGAGAAAGGAACCCACGTCGAGCACATCAGCATCAAGGGCTTTTCCATGCGCCACACCACCTACACCCTCGGCCATCTCGAACCACGGGTGAACACCGACGGCGCGGTCGTGCTCGAGAACGCGCGGCACTGCACGATTTCCGGCAACGACTTCCAACATCTCGGCGGCTACGCGGTCTGGCTGCGGTTGGATTCCAGTGACAACCGGATCGAAAACAACACCGCAAAGGAACTCGGCGCGGGCTTCGTTTTGGCGACGGGTGCGCAGCTCAGCTACATGGAGCCTCATCTCGTCTTTGATCACCGCCCGCAAGCCGGCGCGCTCTATCCCATGAACAACGCCATCACGGGCAACACCGCCCATGGCCTTGGCAGGATCCGCTATTACAATGCCGGTGTCCACCTCGACAGCCGCCCCGAGAACCTCGTCATGAGCATCGGCAACCATATCGCCAGCAACACCTTTCACGACCTCTCCCGCAACGGCATCTTCGCCTTCCGCAACCAGGGCGGCAACGTCATCGAATACAACCACATCCACGATTTCCTCAAGGAAACCATCGATGGCGCCGGCATCCACTTCGCCTCGATGAGCAAGCTCAACGCGCCGAACTTCATCGTCAACAACCACGTCCACGACGGTCATGGCATCAGCCGGAGTCATGGTAATCCAGCGCGCAGCAACTACGCCTACGGGATTTACCTCGATTGGTACACGAGCCACTCGAGGGTGGCCGACAACGTCATCCACGATTGCTCGGGCGGGCACGGCGACACCTCGACGCGGGTCTTCATGGGCGGCGAGCACAACATCCTCGCCAACAACCCGCCGCAGGGCGACACCCGTGAAATGGGAGCTGGAGCCACCGCCTCTAACAATATTCCCGCCGCCCTCCGCGTGCATACCGGTTGCGTGGTCAACTGCTTCGATGAGGATCGCGTGACCCTCAACGGCAAATGGCAAACGGTGTCGAAACCCGGCTTCGGCAAGCTCCTGACATACTTCTACAAACAAAGCGAGGCCGGAGCGGGGGAGGAAACCTCCGCCGTTTTTCACCCTCCGGTTCCGGAAGACGGGCACTACGACGTGTTTTTCTTCACCGTCGGCGACCCCGCACAGGCCACCGACGCCCCGGTGGAAATCTCCCACGCCGATGGAGTCTCACAGGTATCGCTCAACCTTTCCGAGGACAAGGTCTGGGTGAAGAAAGGCAATTACCGTTTCCGCAAGGGCGAGGGAACCATCACCTTCACGGTCAAAGGCGTGGATGGACTTGTGGCTGCTCACAAGATCGGCTTGATCAGGGTTGATGGATCGCCCGGGCCCTGATCCGTTACTGGCTGGTATTGTTCATCGTATCGGTCTGCGCGGTGGTGATGTACGCGCCGATGAATGCGAACGCGCTTCTGATCAGGGCAAAGGAGCGCCGAGATTGAGCATGTCGCGGCTTGCAAAGAAACAGCGGATGCCGTCACTGTTTTGGGCACCACCATGTCCAACAACAAGACTGCCATCACACCGACCCGCGAAGAGGATTTTCCGGAATGGTATCAACAAGTCATCAAGGCTGCGGACCTCGCGGAGAATTCCGAGACGCGTGGCTGCATGGTGATCAAGCCGTGGGGATACGGGATCTGGGAGTTGATCCAGCAGCAGCTCGACCGGCGCTTCAAGGCCATTGCAAGATTCCCGGAAAAATGAAGAAAACTTGAGTCTTCAGGAAAAGGAAAGATTGATTTCATGCTCGGGCATGGTGTGGTTTCGCAAGCGACGAAGGATAAATTGAATGTCGCTGCTAAAAATGCAAAAATTACAGAGCCTAGCTACGACTATGCTTTCAAGATTCTTCCACCGCCACCCTTCCGATAATTGGACATGAGCACAGTTTTCTGGAGCAGCGACCTCTTGGACCTCACCGCGGCGAAAGCCGGCATGAAATCCATCCTCAAACCAGGTAGGAAGGCGAAATTTGTTGCCGAGATTCCCGGCGGGGGCACCTGCAAGGAGCTGTGTCATAAAGATCTGGCGTATGAACAGATGGAAATGCTGCAAGTGCCTCCGTCTTGTGGTGGGATCAAAGTCGCTGCCGATTCGCTGTTCCCTCCATCGGAAGTCCCCGGTGAACTATGCGTGATAGGCCCGTACTGGGATCACGTCAAACAAATGCCTAAAAGCAGGGAGTTGCTGTTGCGAAGCTGGTATTTTTCGTCGCGCCTTGGAAGCATAGTCGATGTGATGGTGTTTTCTGAATATGGCATCGGTTTTATGGCACGTCCGCTTGCGAGCGGCGGGGGTGTGAAATTTTTCTGCTCTTCTAGACCCGATTCATTCTATCGCGACATCACCGGAGTCCATTTGGAAGCGGGTAATGAAAAGGTTGACCCGGAATTGGTCCGCGAAATGGTGGTAGGCTGGATGGATGAGTTCGGCTTGTCCGGCCACCCGGCGATCAAGGAAACAAGGATTTCGCTTGAGAACGAACCACATTACGAAGTCGTGCTTGACGGTTCCTCTCCCCGTTGGGCGGAGGAGCGGGGGCAGGCCTTCATGAAAAAGGTCTTTCAGGACGATGCCAACCCCAAATATCCGGTCGCCCTTTACTCGATGGCGGATTACGCGGCCGCTGACTGCACCTTTTTGAAGGCCGAGAACATCCGCGAGCAACTGGTCCCCATCCTTCAGGCGGCCAAGGACAATCCCTTGCCGGGGAAATACTCGGTAAATTTTTATACAATCCTGTCACCGAGCTGGAGGGAGCGGGAAAAACGAAGGAAAAAGCTCAAGGGGGACGCGACGGAGGCGGAGAAGCTGGGGGAGCTGGTTCTTGAGAACGGGATCCGCGCTGAAGCGGTGCTGGTGATCTCCCGCGAAGGCTACGGGTTCACCCTGTTCTTCGAGGAAAACCCCGACGACGCGATCCGCTTTACAGATACCGCCCTTTTTCAAAAACTGGAGTGGAAACTACAGAACTGACACAAACTGAAATGCACATCGTCCTCCAGCTCCTTTGCCTCACCCTCCTTGGAACGATGGCAATCTCCGCCAACCCCCTTGAGCAGCTTTGGCGTGGCAATAACGGCAAAGCTTTCCGGGGCACCTTCGTCGCGTTCAATGAAGACCGCTCCACTGCCACCTTCGACACCTCCACCGGCAAACGCGTCACTGTCGCCGTGGCCAACCTGATCCCCCAACATCGCGACATCCTGCTGGGCACGGTTCGACGACCGGCCCCCACTCCGCCACCCGCCCCGCAAACCGGCGGCGGCTTCAAAACCCTCCCCGAGCCCGACCGCAGCCTCGTTCCTAAACTCGCTCCCAAAGACTTCGGCTCGAGCGACCAGGATATGCTCACAACCGCCGTATGGTCCGCTTTCCTGTGGTGGGATCAAACCGGTCTTTTGGAAGTCCCTGGTCGCGGAAACTTCAACAAACGAGCAGAAAACCTTCATGAACAGTTTGCACGCGACATATCCAAGGGCGGGCGCGGCGCCGCCTCACTTGAAGATGCCAAAGCCGCCGTCGAAAAACACTTCGCGGAACATCACGCCGAAACCGCCGCCTGTCGTGTCAACATCACTCCGTCCCCCATCGACAGCCAGAAACTTGCCGCGGCTCTCACTGGCGCTAACGCGGTGATCCTAAACATGACAACCCCCATTTCCCCGCCCTAAGGTCCGCCCCAATGGCTCTTTCAGGGGCCTCCCGCAGAAAGCAAATTCCTGCTATGAGGTTGGTCAAGGGTTGATGTGGAAATTGTGTATATTTTCAGGTTTTAGCCGACTTGCTTAGTCCGGCTGGATTTGCGGGTTGATAGTGGATTGAAGAATTGGCGATGCGGCTTGATGTGGGTTATGGTTCCTTATCGTCCGCAGGATACGGCTCTGCCGGAGGGCAACCGGAGCGGCGGACGATGCCAAAGGGGTCTTTGCCTCCGTGTCGTGCCGTCGGTTTTGCCTGCGGCGCGGCACGTTTTATTGAGGCGCTTGCCCCTTGGCCCAATGCGGAAAACTCCGGGGGTTTGGGGGCAGCGCCCCCATGACGGTCCCAGGAATGGAGCGGGTCCACCTCGCGGGAGTGAGGATTTGTGGAGCCGGACACGGCGGATACGAATGTCTTTCCTTCCTGGGTGGCTTCGCCGGGGTTCCGGCGAACGCAGCCTGCTATCCGCGCGTTTGCTTGATCGCAAAGCGCCAGGTGACTGATTCGGGTCGGGGAAGGGAAAAGCGGTCTCATCTAGCAGTCGGACGTGGTTGGCACGTTCATGGAATTTCTCAGACGCGCGACATTCGTTGCGGCGGTGGCCGGTCGGAAAATGTTAGTGACTCATGGTTGGTAAGGAATGGGTGTGGGGTTGGGATGGATCCGCGTCATGCGGCATCAGGGAGATAAACGAGGCCGAGGTTCTCCGCGGTGGTTTGCCCGGTGAACACGCGCCATAGGTCCACGGCGAGTTGCCGGGCGATGGCAACCACCGCCTTTTTGCGTGCCGCACCGCCGCGCGCCGGATCGGTGAGCACCGGCAGCCACTTCTGCAATCCGTGGTAGCCCGGTTGCCAGCGTGTCATGCGCCAGACCATTTCCACCAGCATCGCGCGCACCCTCGGGTTGCCGCTCTTGCTGACGCTGCCGGATCTTCGTTTCCCGCCGCTGCTGTGCTCGCGCGGGCACAGTCCGGTATAACTCGAAACCTGCCTGCGGTTGGTGAAGCGCGACCAGTCGCCGACCTCACGGCGCAAAACCTCGAAGGTCAACGGCCCGACTCCTTTGGGGATCTTCTGGTCCGCCGCCGCCGCCTCGATCTGTGAGGTGAGCTTCGCTGACTCGACTTCCAACGGCGCGATGAGACGGCTGAAAACCTCCAGGCGCTCGATCACCCACTCCGGTGCCTCGCTGCGGATTTTGCTCCAGGTCTTGCCCTGCCACCACTTGCCGCTCACATGGATGCCGTGCATGGCCAGCAGGCTGCGGCCCATCGCCTGCAGTCGCTGCCGCTCGCGCACCAGTTGCTGGCGTTGGCGGCTGATGGCCCGCTCGCGTTCCTCCTCCGCAGTGGGCACCCGCACCACGCTGAACGCCTTGCGGTTGCCGCGCACGTAGCGGTCGAGCCGCTGGCAGAGTGCCTGGGCGTCGATCCGGTCGTTCTTCACTCCCTTGCCGCGCTCGTCCCAGTCCTGCGGCTGCACGACGTAATTGGTCACCCCCAAGGCGGTGAGTCGGTGGTGCAGGTGGTAACCGAAGGCTCCCGCCTCGTAACAGGTGTGGACTTCGCGGGCCATTCGCTTCTGCTTGGCCACGAAGTGCAGCAGACCCTCAAAGTCCATCTTCTGCACCGGTTGCGGGGTCGCCCCGTCGAGTTGCCGGGCGACGTAATACCACTTCGCGTGGGCGTCGATCCCGAGCTTGATTGATTCGTAGGATTCGGTATTGGTGATTTTGTAATGTTTCATGACGGTGATCAGGTTGGCGGTTTCCACCCCCGCCTGACAACCCCATGTCATCTAGCATTCATTGAAGGGTCTTTCGCGGGCAGGGACTCGAGGAATTTCGAACCGAGGGCTTCGTTGGCTTCGAGAAGGGCGAGGGCTTGGGTCTTGGTGTCCTCGTCTTTCGGAGCGATCTTGCCGGATGCGACGGCTGCATCGATCTTCGCCTTGTGAGCGGCGGTCTTCGCATCGGCTGCGGCGGACTCCAGAGTCTTGACCTTGGCGTCGGATGCCTCGTAAGACTTTTTGGCCTCTGCGAGCTCGGCTTCGAGTTCTTCGATGCGTTTTTTCTTGGAGGTCATATCCATTTCCATGGCTTCAACCTTGGAGACGGCGGATGATTCGGCGTTTTCGTGAGCCGGATCGATGGCGAGTTTTGCGAGGAGCAGTTTCATGATATTAGTGGTGGTGGTAGTGGGATCTGAAGCCGCATCCTTCGCGGCGATACGTGGAATTTCCCGGAAAGCGGGCTCGTTGACCAATGCGGCGAGTGGTCCCCGCTCGGGGAAACCGCTGGGGACGCCGTTGTCATCGATGAGGAAAGTGGGCGAGAGGTAGGAGAAATCACGGCCTTGGATGGCGGCGAGGCCGGAGGCTGTCCACTCCACGGCGGCCATGATGCCCTTGCCGTCCTCATAGCGGAAGGCGGTGGGGATGGCGGATGCCGCACCGCCCTTGTGCTCGAAATCGAACCACGGGCGCACGTTCTGGGTGTTGCGCTCGGCGAGGGAGGCTTGCAGTCTGGCGGCTATGGCCTCGCCCTTTTCCCTGGATACGTTGACCGTTACTTCCTGAGGCTTCCCATCCACGAAGGGCGTGATCGTGTGGATACCCTCGGGCAGATAGACCACCTCGGCGGGCGCGTCTTTCACCTCGCCGAGTGCGGCGGTGATGGAGGATTCAATGAGCCGTGGCTTCATGCCGAAAGACTCACCGCAAAGCCCGCCGCGATCCACGCTGGGCGGTGGTCCCCAATCAATCGAGTTTCTCTATCTTAAACCGAACATCAGCCCATCCGAAAGCCCTAACGAAGTCGGTCGCCCTGGCTTGCGCGAATTTTCCAGCGTGCACTGGGTCAGGATCGGAGATGAAATAATACAGCACTGGCTGTTTACCTCTCAGAATGGTCACCCCGTGAGCTGGCCTAGTTAACATGTCTCTTGATCCATAGCCAAGAAGCTCTCCGTTGCGTCCAGCGGCGGAAACCCGAACAATCGAATCCAAAAGCGATTCGCTCCCGATTTTGTAAAACGCAGGATCAGAATCCACAATGGGCTGCACCGCCTCGGATCGGAAAACGAAAAGCATTCCGTCTCGGGCAATGACTTCTACATCACCCGGAATTACTTTTCGGTATGATTCCGCGAATTGCTCGCTCAGACCTTCGCCCCAAGGCTCGAAATAGAGCGGCTTTCGACCGGTCACAGCTGCGGAGACTTGAGCTTCAATTGCCCTTTGCGATAGCTCTCCCTCATCTCCACTACCATCCGAAGTTGTCCATCCGGCATAAACATTTTGGCTCGCTGCTCGGATATCGAGCGCGATTCTTCCCTCGTCGGGTTCTTTATCCGCACCCATTTCCCATTTGTCTGTTTGAATGTGCGTACTGCGCTCACTTGGAAAGACAATACTATTCTCGGCGGCGTTTTCAAGGATAATTCTGTCATTTTCCTCACGCACGCGCAGTGCCGCCTCGCGCCCGTATTCCGCTGCGCTCTTGCCGCTCAAACCCTCGCGGGCTTGGCGGAGCTGTGAGAGGAATAAACTGCCAGGCATAAAATTGACTTGCGGATGCTTTTTTGGGTAGGTAGGGTTTTGCTATGGATGAGTCAAAAGTTGATAAACAAAGGGATTTGGAGGGGCAAAAGGTGTGGTCTCCTCTGGAGTTGGCGGAGATGAAAACGGGGCGGCGGTTGGGGCAGATTCGGCGGGCTAGAGGGTTTTCAGGGCGTAAGCGGATGCGCGTAACGGATGGTGCGGCGTGTTACCATGTGATGTCGCGGGTGGTGAATGGCGAGTTCTTGTTCGGCTCGATTGAAAAAGAGGCGCTGCGTCGGATGATGTGGCGGATGGCGACGTTTTCAGGGGTTGAAATCCTGACCTATGCGATCATGGATAACCATTTCCACATTTTACTCAAAGTGCCTGAACAGAAAAATTGGCTGAAACGTTTTGATGGTAAAGATGGAGAGGAAAGGTTTTTTGAACATCTTTCTTTGGTGTATTCGAAGGCTTTCATCGCTCAATTCCGCAGTGAAATCACCGAGTTGCGTAATCGCCACGAGGAGGATACGGCGCAGGCGTTGTTAGAGCGCTTCCAACATCGGTTTTGTGACCTGAGTTTGTTTGTAAAAGAGCTCAAAGAGCGGTTTAGCCGTTGGTATAACAAGCAGAAAAGCCGACGTGGGACGTTGTGGATGGATCGGTTTAAAAGTGTGCTGGTGGAGACCGGTGAGGCACTGCAGACGATGGCGGGCTATATCGATTTGAACCCGGTGCGGGCAGGGATTGTGAAAGATCCGGCGATGTATGCGTGGAGTGGTTATGGGGAAGCAGTGGGCGGGAGTAAGCGCGCACGACGGGGGCTTTGTAAGGTGTTAGAAGTTGCGCAGGATGCCTGGACTACAAAGGCGCAAGCGTATTATAGAAAATGGTTGTATGGAGAACGCGTGGTGGTAGAAGGCTCGCGAAGAAAAGGTTATACCCAAGCGCAGGTGGAGGCGGAGCAAGCTGCGGTGGAAAACTTTCTGTTTTTACCCATGTTGGAAATACGCAAGCGGATGAAGGTTTTCAGTGAAGGAATTGCGCTGGGCAGTGAAGATTATGTGAAAGGAATGGCAGCGAGGTATCAGGCGCAGTTTGAGAGGCAGAAGGAACGAAGTGCGAAGCCATTGAAAAGCGCAAGCGGCCGGAAGTCGGGATCGATTTTTGTGATGCGAGGGAGCTGAGAGATATTTCACAGGCCAGCCAGGGGAATTTAGGGGGGCGGAAGACATGTCCCATCTGTGAGGTGGAAATCCCTACCCGCCGATTTAATGGACTTGAGGCCGCTTCCATGAGGGCAGGGTTAGTCCCGGCTTCAAGATCCGACCGGATCCGATCCAGAGACTGGAAGTTATTCACTTCGCGGCGAGGAGCGGGCCGACGCGGGCGTGGCGGACTAGGAATTCATCGGCTAGGTTTCCGTAGGCGTTGGCTCCCAGGCCGGTGGGGTCGTGTTCGAAGATCGTTTTGCCGTGGGACGGAGCTTCGCCGATGCGGATCGTGCGCGGGATGACGTTCTGATAGATCTCCTCGGGGAAATAGTTGGAGACCTCCTCGACGACCTGCCTGGAAAGCAGGGTGCGGCCGTCATACATCGTCATGACGATGCCTTCGAGTTTGAGGTCGGGGTTCGCGCCTGAGCCGCGGATCTCATCGAGCACGCCGACGATTTTCGCGAGTCCTTCGAGTCCGAACCACTCGCATTGCAGCGGGATGAGGATTTCGTCGGCGGCGGCGAGGGCGGCGGTCATCAGCACGCCGAGCGAGGGCGGTGTGTCGAGGATGCAGTATTCGAAAAGGTCGTTGGGTTTCAGGCCCTGGAGGATGCCGCGCAGGCGGGTGAGGTGGTCGTCGGAGCGGGCGAGCTCGATCTCGATGCCGGCGAGATCCATTTCCGAGGGGACGAAGGTGAGGTTCTCGCGACCGCCGGTGACGAACTGTTCGCGGATATCCTTTTCGCCGAGCAGCACGGGATAGATGGAGGAGAGCGGCGGTGCCTCGATGCCGAGGCCGCTGGTGCAGTTCGCCTGCGAGTCGAGATCCATGAGCAGAACCCGCTGTCCGCGCAGGGCGAGGGCGTGGGAGAGATTCATGGCGGTGGTCGTTTTACCGACCCCTCCCTTCTGGTTTGCGATGGCAATGACTTTCACGGGTCGCAACGATGGCCGGAAATCCGTATTTTCAAACGCAAAACTTCCGGGAGCGTGAAAACGGGGCGGCTTCGTCTACGCCGGGTTTGCAATTTTTGGCGGTGGCCTATTGTTTCGGCACCTGCTGATGAAATCATCCATTGTCTTTCTTGTTGTGTTCGGCCTCGTGACTGCGGGGATCGGGGGGTTGTTCACGGGGCTGATGTGGGACAGTTTCCAGCGGGCTAGCGCGATGCACGGATGGCCGCAGGTGGAGGCGGTGATCCTTTCTTCGGAGGTCGAGGAGCGGCGGCATGACGAATACTCGTCCAAAGAATACCGGGTGAAGCTGCTCTACGGATACGAGTGGGAGGGGGAGGGGATGACCGGGGAGCTACTGACTGCCCGCGGAAACCCATGGTCGAAGGATCTGGCGCGAATCGAGAGGTCGCTCGAAAAATTTCCGGTGGGCATAAAGACGACAGCCTACGTGAATCCGGCTGAACCGGATTACGCGGTCCTAAAGCCGGACTCGAAGGCGGCGGGTTACTCGATCTGGTTTCCGCTGCTTTTCGTGGTCGGCGGGCTGGGGATCGTGGTGCGCGCCCTGGTCAGGCGAGCACGCCCTTGACGACTTTGGTTCCGGATTTGGTGATGTTTGTGAGCCGCTGGTTCACGCCTTGGAACGGGTAGCTGAGCTGCTCGTGGTCGAAGCCGAGGAGGTGGAGCATGGTGGCGTGGAGGTCGTGGACGGAAACCCTGTCCTTGATGGCCTCGTAGCCGATGGGGTCGGTCTCGCCGTAGGAGGTTCCCGCTTTTACGCCGCCGCCGGCCATCCAGACGGTGAAGGCACCGGGGTTGTGGTCGCGTCCGACGAAGGCCATTTCGCCGCCGCCGCGGTTTTCGCGCATGGGGGTGCGGCCGAACTCACCGCCCCAGACGACGAGGGTGTCTTCCAGCATGCCGCGGCGCTTGAGGTCGTTGATGAGGGCGGTGATGGGCTTGTCGATGCGGGCGCAGAGGTCGCTGAAGCCGTGGTTGAGGGAGGTGTCCTTGCCGGTGCCGTGGGAGTCCCAGCCCCAGTCGAAGAGCTGGATGTAGCGGACGCCGCGTTCGGCGAGGCGGCGGGCGAGGAGGCAGTTGTTGGCGAAGGATTCCTTGCCGGGCTCTGTGCCGTACATGGCGTGGGTGGCTTCGTCCTCTTGTTTGAGATCAAAGGCGTCGGTGGCGCTCATCTGCATCCGGAAAGCCATCTCGTATTGGGCGATGCGGGTTACGGTTTCCGGATCCCCGGTTTCCTCGGCGATGCGGCGGTTGATGCGGTCGAGGGTGTCGAGGGAGCGGCGGCGCATGTCGCGCGAGACGCCTTGGGGGTTCTGGAGATAGAGGACGGGCTCGCCCTGGGAGCGGCACTGGACGCCTTGGTAAACGGAAGGGAGGTATCCGGAGCCCCAGACGGATTTGCCGGCATCCGGGTTTTTGCCGCCGGAGGTGAGAGCGATGAAGCCGGGGAGGTTCTGATTCTCGGTGCCGAGGCCGTAGGTGGCCCATGAGCCGATGGAAGGCCCGCCGGGGATGGCTGTCCCGGTGTGGACGAGGAGCTGCGCCGGCCCGTGGTTGAACTGGTCGGTGTGCATGGATTTGATGAAACACAGCTCATCGGCGACCGTGGCGAGATGGGGCAGGCGGTCGGAGATCCACGCTCCGCTCTGGCCGTGCTGCTTGAACTCAAATTGCGGGCCGAGCATTTTCGGGACTCCCTGGATGAAGGCGAACTGTTTGCCTTCGAGGAATTCCTTGGGGCAGTCCTGGCCGTCGAGTTTCCTGAGTTCCGGTTTGTAGTCGAAAAGCTCATGCTGCGAGGGCGCTCCGGCCATGTGGAGGTAGATGACGCGCTTTGCTTTTCCCGGGAGCATGAGGGACGTCCGGGGCGAAGGGGCGGGCCGGGTCTTTTACGATCTTGGCACCGGCGCCGAAGGCTTTGTCGCCGAGGGAGGCGAGCCACATGGCACCCATGCCGGTGGTGCATTTGGAAAGGAAATGGCGGCGGGTGAGGTGGGATAGCTCGCCGATGCGGAGGCGTTGTTCAAGGTCTTTCATTTGGTGAGCGAGGCGTCGAGGTTGAGGATCGTGTTGGCGGTGAGGGTGAGCGCGGGGTTCGGGCCGAGCTTGGCGTTCTTGTCGTAGGTTTCGCGGGAGAGGTCTTGGAAAAGGCCTTCGAGATCGGCGAGGGTCGCCTCATCGGGGACGCGCTGGGTGCAGGTGAGGAAGGCGTGGGTGATCTGTGCGCGGATATCTCCGGAATGGGCGGTCATGCGGGCGGCAAGCGCCACGGCGGCCTCGATGTGTGCGGGGTCGTTCATGGTGACGAGCGCTTGGAGCGGTGTGTTGGATATGAGGCGGCGGGCGGAGCAGAGATCGCGGCTGGGTGCATCGAAAGTCAGCTGGCCGGGGAAACCGCTGGTGCGTTTCATGTATGTGTAGATGGCGCGGCGGAGCCTGTCCTCGCCCTTGGATTCGTTCCATTTCGCGCCGCTGTAAACCGAGTTCCAGACGCCATCCGGCTGGGGCGGGAAGACGGAGGGACCGAACATTTTGCGCGAGAGCAGCCCGCCGACGGCGAGCGCCTGGTCGCGGACCATTTCCGCGGAGAGCCGGTTGCGCGGGCCGCGGGCGAGGAGCTGGTTCTTGGGGTCTTTGGAAAGGAGTTCCTGCGACACGGCGGAGGCTTGGCGGTAGGTGGAGGAGAGCGCGATCTCGCGGAGGACTTGTTTCACCGACCATTTGTGATCGTTCTGGAAGCGGAGGGCGAGGTGGTCGAGGAGCGGGAGATTGGATGGCGGAATGCCGGAGCTACCGAAGTCCTCGGCGGATTCGACAATGCCGATCCCGAACATCTCGCCCCACAGGCGGTTGACCATGACGCGGGCGGTGAGCGGGTTCTCGCCGCTGACGAGCCAGCGCGCCATGTCGAGGCGGTTCGCGTTTTCACCGCCGGGATAGCCTTTTTTCAGAAGGTTGGGGACATCGGCTTTGACGGTATGTTCCTTGGTGAGGCGGTTGCCGCGGGCGAATACGCGGGTGTCGCGTTTTGCGTCCGGAGCGCGGTCGCGCATGACCGGGACTTCGGTGCCTTTCATGGTGGCCATGCGGTCGGTGTTGGCGATGACGCTCTGCCATTTCGCGGCGCGGGCGGGATCGTTGAGGAGGGATGGGTAGCGCGCATCCGAGGCTGTTTCGAGGCGGAATTTGCGGAGGTAGGTGCCTTGGCTTTCGTTGGCGTTCGCGCCTTGGGAGAGGGAGATCTCAATACGGTCTTCGGGGCTGAGTTCCACGCGTTGTGCGGGCAGCAGCACGAATTGGCGCGGACCGGTGAGGCGCGGATACTCTCCGAAGCCCACCCCGCCGCCGCCCTTGCCGCCGGGGCCGGAAAAGCGTTCGAATTTTTTCCGTCCGCCTGGCCGGTGAATGCGCTCATGGGATCCGACGGGCCGGCCAGATAGTCCGCGAAAATCTCGGCGATGGGGATGGGCTGCCGGGAGCCGTCGGGGGAAATTTTCTCCATTTTGAAATCGGTGACCATCACGCCCATTTCCGGCCAGTTTTTCGGGTCGTCGCTGACGGGGAAGATGGAGATTCTCAGCGCATCGAAGGGTTCGGCGCTGGCATTGACCTTATGAGTAACTCCCCTGCGGAGGGTTCCCTCGCTGACGATGAGGCCGGTGCTATCGATGGTCAGGGTTCCGAATTGCGGGGTGAGGACATGGTTGCCGAGCGGTTTCCAAGCGGCATCGGAAATTGCCCGGCCGTCGGCGTTGAGCTGTTCGCGCAGGGCGCGGGTGTCGCGTTCGAGTGCAACGAACTCGTCGCCGGCGAGTCTCAGCTTGGGGAACTCGTTGTTGAGGTCGGAGTCCTCGGATTGGTTGAAGAAATCGGCGAATTCGTAGAACTCGTCATGGGCGATGGGGTCGTAGGGATGGTCATGGCATTGGACGCAGCCGAAGGTGGTGGCCTGCCATGCCGTCCAGACGGTGGAGACGCGGTCGATCACGGCGGCGACGCGGAATTCCTCGTCGTCGGTGCCGCCTTCGGTGTTGGTCTGGGTGTTGCGGTGGAAGGCGGTGGCGAGGATCTGGTCGGGCGTGGCGCCGGGGAGCAGGTCACCTGCCATTTGCTCGATGGTGAATTGGTCGTAGGGCATGTCGGCGTTGAGCGCGCGGATGATCCAATCTCGCCACGGCCAGATATCGCGGTGGGGGTCTTTCTCGAAACCGTAGGTGTCGGCGTAGCGTGCGAGATCGAGCCAAACGGCGGCCCAGCGTTCGCCGTAAGCGGGTGAGGCGAGGAGCTTATCCACGGCTTTCGCGCGGGCGGCGGCGGGGTCTGCTTTCCATGCTGTTTCCACCTCGGCGAGTTCTTCGAGCGTGGGTGGTAGGCCGGTGAGATCGAAAGAGACGCGGCGCAACCATTCTCCCGGCGCAGCCTCCGGGGCGGGCGTGAGGCCGGAATCCTCCATTTTGGAGAGGACGTGGCGGTCGAGCGCGGAGGAAGGCCAGGATTCGTTTTTCAGGCCGGCCACCTGATTCTCCAGAGGCGGCATGAAGGCCCAGTGTTCCTCCCATTCCGCACCTTCGGCGATCCATTTCTCAAGGATGGCGATCTCATCCGAGGAAAGCGGCGGGCCGTGTTTCGGCTGTGGCATGATCTCATCGGGATCCTTGCTTTTCACGCGGCGGATCATTTCCGATTTCTCGGGCTTTCCGGGGACCACCGCGATGTTGCCGGATTCTCCCTCGACGAGCAGGCGGTCGCGGAAAATGAAGGAAATGCCGCCGGCCTCTTTTACTCCGCCATGACAAGCGGTGCAGTGTTTCGTGAAAATGGGGCGGACGTCGCGGTTGAAGCGGATCTCATCGGCGGCACTGGCCGATGCGAGGAGTCCGGTGGCGAGGGTGGCGCCGATGTTGCGTTTCCAAGACATGATTTTGTGCGGATACGTCGCTCCGCGTAGGAAAGTTGCACCGAAGTGGGGGGTGGGCAACGCCGAATCGGAGCCGTGCATTGGATGTTGGCGGCGGGCGCGGGATCGTGCATCTTCGCGGCGGCAACCAACATGAAGATTCTAAGCTACAAGGACGTGGGATACGAGGCGTTCACCAAACGCCTGCGGCGCAGGGCTATGCCCGAGGACACGGTGCGCGACCTGGTGGGGGACATCATTTCCGCCGTCGCCATGAAAGGTGATGACGCGCTGGTGGAGCTTACCCATCGCTTTGATGGGGCGAAGCTCACCAGGAAGGAACTTTTCGTGAGCGAAGAGGAATTTGCGAAAGCGGAAGCCGCCGTTTCACAGGGCACCCGCGATGCGATCCGCCGCAGCCTGCGCAACATCCATTCCTTCGCACGGAAAAGCATGAGGAAGGATTGGTCGGGGAAAAACGCGGAGGGTGCGACCGTCGGCGAGCGCTTCACGCCTTTCGACCGCGTGGGCGTTTATGTGCCCGGCGGCAAGGCACCGCTGGTTTCCACCGCGCTGATGACAGCGGGCTTCGCGCAGGCGGCGGGTGTCCCGGAAATTTTCGCGGCGACTCCCTGCGGCGCGGACGGCAAGGTCAATCCGGCTCTGCTTTACGCCCTGCGTCAGGCCGGTGTCACCGAGTCGGTGAAGGTCGGCGGCGCGCAGGCGATCGCGGCGATGGCGCTCGGCACGAAAACGATACGCCCGGTTGACCGGATCTTCGGGCCGGGGAATCGCTTCGTCGTCGAGGCGAAACGGCAACTGGTCGGCGCGGTGTCGATTGATCTTCTGCCCGGCCCGAGTGAGATTCTAATCCTGGCAGACGCGAGCGCGAAAGCCGCCTACATCGCCGCGGATCTCCTCGCCCAGGCCGAGCACGGCGGCGACAGCGTGGTCGGTTTCGTGACGCCCTCGAAGGCGCTGTTAGATAGGGTCGTGGCGGAAATTGCGAAGCAGACGGCGGAGCTGAGCCGCGCGAAGATTATCAAGGAAGTCCTGAAAACCGGCACCTTCCTGCTGCATGTGAAATCGCTCGCGGAGGGTATCCGCATCACCAACGATTTCGCGCCCGAGCACCTTTCACTGGTGGTGGAGAACGAGGAGGAAGCCCTCGCGCAGATTCGCACGGCGGGCGCGATCTACCTCGGCGCGGACTCGCCCGTCGCGGTCGGCGATTTCCTCGCGGGGCCCAGCCACACGTTGCCAACGGGCGGCGCGGGGCGCTCGTTTTCGGGACTGCGGGCGGATCAGTTCCAGCGCCGCACAAGCATCGTGAAAATGGACAAGGCGGCCGTAGGGAAATCCCTGCGTGTCGTGGAGGAGTTCGCCCGGCTGGAGGGGCTGGATGCCCACGGCAAGTCCACATCGATACGGCTGAAGCGATGATCGAAGAGCGCGGGTATTCCCTGAGGCGCATGCGCGACGCTTTCGATTGGCCGTCCTTTCTCCCGGAGTTTTCCCGCGCCGCCCTCGCCGCAGGTTTTTCGCCCCACACCCTGCTGGAAACGGAGGACGGCCCGATCATGGCCTGGGAGCGCGGGGGCGACGGTGCGCCCATCTACCTTTCCTCCGGCATCCACGGCGACGAGCCAGCCGGCCCCCTCGCGGCTCTGGCACTCATGAACATCGGGGCCTTTCCGGAAGGCCGCCATTGCATCGTCTGCCCCGCGCTCAATCCCGGCGGGCTCGCAGCGGCTTCCCGCACCAACCGTTTGGGCGCGGATCTCAACCGCGATTACCTCCACATGTTCATGCCGGAGACCGCCGCTCATTCCCGTTGGTTGGAAAGCCGCCCGATACCTGGCCTTTTCGTCTCGCTCCACGAGGACTGGGAAACGGCCGGGTTCTATTTCTACGAGATCAACCTCGGCGATGACGACACCGACCGCGCCTCCGATCTCCTTGCCGCCGTATCCCCGTATTTCCAAGCCGAACCCGGCCCGGAAATCGACGGCCACGCGGTGCGGGCACCGGGCTGGATTTTCCATCGCGCGGAGGCGGATTTGCCGGACGCCTGGCCCGAGGCGATCTGGCTCGCGAAGCGGGGCTGCCCGCTTTCCTTCACGTTCGAAACACCCAGTTCGGCGGATCTCGGCTCCCGCGTCGCCGCGCATGTGGCCGGTGTCCGCGCGCTGCTCCTAAATACGTCGATCGTCAGGGCTTGCGTTCCGAAACGGGAAGGCTAAAAAAGACCCCATGAAAGCACTCGCCTTCCTCCCGTTCGCCCTTGTTGCCGTCATCGCCGCACAAGGAGCCGTCTCCCTCGAAGCCGGCACCGATAATTCCGTCATGCTGGATACCGACCCCGCGATGAAGAAAGTCGGCCAGGCGGCTGCCGCCACACCAGCCGGGAAAGCGCTGGAGCAATTCGCCGCAGGAGAACACGAGAAGGCCGTCGCACTCGCCAAACCCCTCGCTGACAAAGGGGATTCTCTGGCTCTTTACATCATGGGTTTCGCCCATGAGACCGGTCAGGGTGCCGAGGCTTCCGCTCTCAAGGCGGTCGAGTTCTACCGCAAGGGCGCGGAAAAGAATCACCCCGATTCCATCTACCGTCTCTCCTTCATTCTCATGGGATCCGGGGCTAAGGATCGGGTCGAGGAAGGTCGCAAGCTTCTTGAGAAACAGGCGGCCATTGATCCCGCCGTCGCGGGTCGCATCCTTGGGGAAGCCTTCCTGACCGGCAGGCTCACCGGCGAACCCGCCCCGGAAACCGCCGTATCCTGGTGGAAAAAGGCGGTGGATGCCGGCGACGTGCCTTCCATGTTCCTACTCGCCCGTTTCTACGACAGCCAGTTCGGCCACCCGGATCTCGCCGATCCCAAGCTCGCCTACGATCATTTCCTCAAGGCCGCCGAAAAGGGCGACGCCATGGCCATGGTCGCCGTCGGCTCGCGCCTGCTCAACAGCGACACCATCAAGCGCGACGAGGCAAAGGGCACTGAATGGCTCAAAAGGCGATCGACAACAAAGAGTTTTCCGCCCACCTCGCGCTCGGCGATTATCTGGAGAACACGAAGGAAGACCTCAAGGCCGCGCTATCCTCTTACACCCTCGGAGCGGAGGCTGGGCAGAGCGATTGCATGGTGCGCGCCGCCGCTTTTCACATGGATGGCAAGGGAACGGAAAAGAACAGCGAGCGCGCGGTCGAGCTGCTGGATAAGGCGGCCAAGGTCGGCAACACACAAGCGCATCTCATGCTGGCCTCCCAGATCCTCGGGAAAGAGGAACCCGACCTAGGCAAAGGCTACGCCCACCTCCTCTCTGCGGCGAACGGCGGCCTCGCCCTCGCGCAGAACGAACTCGGACTCTTCTATCTTTCCGGGCGTCTCGGCGTGGCCGATCTCCCGGCTGCGGCGTCGTGGTTCACGCGCTCCGCACAGGGTGGCCTCGCCGCTGCGCAGAACAATCTCGCTGCCCTTTTCGAGCGCGGCGCGGGGGTCGAACAGAGCTTCGACAAGGCCGGCCAGCTCTACTCGCTCGCCGCCCAGCAGGGCAACGCCAGCGCCACCCTCGCGCTTGCACGTTTCCACGCGGCGGGCGCGGGCACGAAGATGAACCGGGAGCTGTCATGGGCGCTCGCCACCCTCGCGGCCGATCGCGGGGAGAAGGAGAATGCCGCCGCCCTCATCAAGGAACTTGAGAAAGACTTCAGTAAGGAGCAGCTCGCGGCCGCGAAAAAGGAACTGGAGCGCATCAAGTCCGACAAGCCCGCCGAGTAGTTCCGTGAAACTCCTCGTCACCGCCGGCCCCACCCGGGAACCCATCGACCCCGTCCGCTACCTCACGAACCGCTCGTCCGGGAAAATGGGTTACGCCATCGCGGATGCCGCCGCCCACGCGGGGCATTGTGTCCTACTCATCTCCGGCCCCACCACGCTCGACGTCCCGGCGGGCGTGGATTTCATCTTGGTCGAGACGGCGTCGGAAATGTTTTCCGCCGTCGCCGCCCACCTGCCCCGCATGGATGCCGCGGTGTTCGCCGCCGCAGTGGCCGATTATACCCCCGCCACCCCTGCGGCGCAAAAAATCAAGAAAAGCGGAGATCCGCTTTCCCTAGAGCTTATCAAAACCAAGGATATCCTCGGCTCCGCGCGCGGCGAACTCGGATTTACGGGGTTTCTGGTGGGTTTCGCCGCGGAGACGGAGAACGTGGAGTCGAACGCCCGCCTCAAGCTCGCCGCGAAAGGCTGCGACCTCATCGTCGCTAACGACGTCTCACGCAGCGACATCGGATTCGATGCCCACGAAAACGAAGCCCTCCTCGTTTTTGCCGACCGCACCGAGCCTTTCCCGAAAGCCCCCAAGCATGATTTGGCGATCCGTATCGTCTCGATGCTCGGGGAGTGAGGGGCGCGGGCGGTTACCTGTTAGAGCAAATCCACTTGCTGTGGCAACGGATCGCCGTGCATTCCATGATCATCTCCGTACCAGAAAACTTGAATCTTGGCAGCAGGGCGATTTGCGCGGAAGCTGAGGCCATGGATCTAAGGGATGCGCGGACGCTTGGTGAGCTGGTGGATCGTTGCGGGCGTGTGGATCGGGTGGGGATCGAGGAGCGGGTGGCGAAATACGGCACCCGTAGTATCAAGAAGGGGGCGAAGGTTTTCGGGCTGCGGATGGCCGTTTCGATGGTCGATCTCACCACGCTGGAGGGCAAGGATACGCGCGGCAAGGTAGAGTCGCTCTGCCACAAGGCGCTGCGTCCGCACGATGATTCGGACATCCCGCCCACCGCCGCCGTCTGCGTGTATCCGGCGATGGTGAAGCACGCGGCGAGGATCGTGAAAGGCAGCCCGGTGAAGATCGCGTCGGTCGCGACGGCTTTCCCTTCCGGGCAGGCACCGCTGAAAACACGGCTTGAGGAAGTGAAGTGCGCGGTGCGGGACGGCGCGGATGAGATCGACATGGTGATCTCGCGCGGAGCGTTTCTCGCGGGCGAGATCCGGCGGGTGCAGGACGAGATCGCCGCTGTGCGCGATGCCTGCGGAGAGGCCACGCTCAAGGTGATTTTGGAGACCAGCGAGCTGGAAACCTACGACCACATCCGCGCCGCCTCGTTCCTCGCCATGGAAGTCCTGCGCCCCGGCGATTTCATCAAGACCTCCACCGGCAAAACCTCCGACAACGCCACCCTCGGCAACAACCAGGTGATGCTGGAGGCGATCCGCGATTTCTATCTGGAGACGGGCACGGAGATCGCGATGAAGCCGGCCGGCGGCATCCGCACCGCGAAGCAGGCCCTTACTTTCCTTATCGCCGTCAAGGAGACGCTTGGCGATGCGTGGCTCAATAACAGCCGTTATCGTTTTGGAGCGTCAGCCCTTCTGAACGATCTCGTCCGGCAGTTGGTGAAGGAGAAAACCGGAAACTACCAAGCTCCCTACGTCTTCAGCGAGGCGGCGGGGGGGTATTGACAAGCCCCCTCTCATTCCCATGATGAAACAAGCACTCGCTAGCCGTTGGGCGTTATGCTAGCTTGCGCCCATGAACGAGCCCCGCACGGTCATCAATCTGGAGGAAACCATCGGCAAGCAGGTGGGACGCCGCAAGCCGCCGACGGATCCGTTGCGGGTGGCGGACAGCACGATCCAGCGGGCGAACGAATTCCAACGCGCGTTTCCCTGCCGGATGCCAAAGCGCGGCGTTTACCGGTTCCATACCCATGAGGAAGCTGATCTATGGATGAGGACTCCGAATACGATCCCTTGAGTTCCGAGGTGAGCAGGCCTCCTTCCGTGGAGGATCTCGTCCACCTCTGTGCCGAGCTGAACGCGAAAGGGGCGAAGTATATCGTCATCGGAGGATTCGCCATACGTGGCGCGGGCTACATGCGCGAAACCATGGATGTGGATCTCCTGATCGACACCTCACTGGAGAACGAGGCTCTCGTCTATCTTGCCCTCGAAATCCTGCCCGACCAGGCGGTGAAGGAACTCTCCCCCGGCGAAGTTTCCCAATACAGCGTGGTGCGCGTGGGGGATGAGATCTGCGTGGATCTGATGGCCTCCGCCTGCGGCATCGGGTATGAGGAGGCGATTCAGGATTCCATCATCCGCACGGTTGACGGGGTGCCAATTCCATTCGCTTCACCGCGCCTGCTCTGGCGGATGAAGGAAAAAACACACCGCGTGAAGGACCAGGCGGATCTGCTTTTCCTCCGGCAACAATACAGCGATGAGATCTTCGGTGCGGACCGGTGAAATTGGGGAATTTGATAGGGGCGATTTGGATTCAATGGATGAGATGTCACTTCGGGTTGGTGAGGGTGAGTTTTTCGTCGGGGTATTTCCCGAGCAGGGTGTCGATCCGTTCTGTGATCTCAGCTTTGGTGCCGATGATCATCCAATAACGGTATTCGAGAGTGGATTTTGATCCGAGCGCTACGGTGGCGATCGGGGCGAGGTGGACACAGGGGCCGTCCTCGGGCTTGGCGGATGGTGTGTAGGGTCGGTGCGGGCCGAAGTACCAATGCTGATCCGCCGTGGGACTGAAAATCGCGACGCCCTGATTCTTGTCGTTGAAGCAAGCCATCACATTGAGCGGGGGCGTGGCCCTGCCCCACGGTGGTCCGGGTGCTTGCTCCTCGCGCCGCCACTTGCCCTCGCCGAGGTAGGAGTGGAAGTGACGGAAGGCGCTGGTGAAATAACATGCCGGCAGTTCCTGGTGGCGCGGCACGGCCTCGCCCCACCGATCGTCTTCTTTCCGGGCGCAGACGAGGCGGTTGTGAACCCGCACGACGTTGGGCATGTCCGGTTCGAATTCCGTGGATTGAAACATCAAGGCCTCCGCCTCTTCGTCGGGCATGTCCCAGAGTTTGGGGACGGTCTCGGCAACGAGCTTGTGATCCTCCAATTTCTCAAAGCGGGTGACCCGCGCCCAGGACATCACGCCACCGCCTTGGATTGGGTTCCAAGTCCAGGGGCTCCATGCTTTGTGCTGGCCGTCTGCGGTGCGGTCGAGGGATTTCCCCGCATAATACGATTGCTGTAGGAGTCGGCCGGGATCGTGGATGTTGATGATGTTTTCCGGCTGCGCTTTCCACGACAACCATGTGATCGAGGCTCCCATGGAGCGGTCGATGCCGATTTTCATCGCGGCGTTTTCGATGAAAAGGAGATCGGGTTTCGGTCGCGCGGGATTGGCCTGCAAGGGTGCTGTTAGAAGCATCGCTCCGGCGAGCGTGATGATTTTCCCGAGGGGTGGTTGGTAGTTCATGTTAAGGTTTCAGGGTGCGCTTATTTCACTGAAATCTTGTGCGTGCCGGATGTGAGAGTTCGGGTTTCTGGTGTGATGTCGCCGGTTCCCCAGGGCGAGGTTTTAGCTGTTGTAGTAGATGCGTTTCCGGTAATCCGTCCAACCCGGCGCGAAGTAGGTGTCGCCGACGCGCCGGCCGTTCACGTGCAGCTCGTAGATGCCGAGAGCGGTGGCGTAGGCGATGGCGCGGACGATCTTTTTCTCCGGGGTGAAAACGCCGCGGTAGTAGCGGGCAGGCGGGAGGTGGAGCTTGTTGCGCTCGGTGTGGAAGGGGGTGGTGTCCTTGAAGGAGATGAAGGGTTGCTTGGGTTGCGAACCGATCAGTGCGGTGAGGAATTTCTGCGGAGCCGACCATTCCGATGCCTTGTCACCGGCCCAGGTGCGGACAGTCCAATGGATCCATGTGGAGGAGGGGAGGGGCTTGCCCGCGTAGTTCGCCACGGCGGTGTTGGATTTCACTTCGCCGCTGTCCCAGAGATCGGCCTTGCCGCTTTCTAACAGGTCGGGCGAGGTGGCGACGAGGATCTGGTAAGCGGTCTGGGCGAGGCTGGGTTCATCGCCCTCGATTCGCCATGAAAGGCGGGGTTTCGTATCATCCACTCCCAGCGGGTTGGTCTGGTGGTCGATCTTGGGATCGGCGGTGGTGTGGGCGTGGCTGATGATGCAGGTGAAAAGCAAGGAGAGGATGAATTTCATAGGTTTTGGTTGTTTGGTTTTTGGCGTGGCGGTTGAAAACCTCCGCCATGATTTAGCCTAAAAGAAAGGGAACGGCAAGAAAGCGAGGGAAGGGATCGTGCGCGCGTGCATGAGCCACAAGGGGGCTGGCTTTGAGGCGGAGAAATGGAAAGAGGTCTCACGGATCTACCGGCGGGCGATGGGGCTTGCACTTGGAAGAAAAAGCGGACGGGCGGCGGTGGGTGTGCCGGGTTACACGACGAAGAATGAGGCGGAGTATCTGGAGGGGGCGACCGAAGATCGCCCCCACTTGTCGGAGCTGGGGATGGCGGGGATGCTCAGGCGGCGGATGCGGTGCAGCGGAGCGGCGGCGAAAGGGGTGTTGTGGAGTATGAGGGATCTGCGGGTGGGAATTTGAACTTCCGCGGTGGCTCACGCCTTCAGCTAGTTCTTCAACACAAGTCCCGGCACTCCGTCCGCCCTGTCCTCCTCCCCACCTAGAATCCTACGGTCACGTGGTTTTGCGTCCGGGAAAACGGCGGAAATGATTTTCCAACGTTTACTAAAATGACTCTGTCTCGTTCTGCTCGCGCTGCTTGATCTCTGCTATGGCCCAGGCGGCGTGTTCGGAGATGAGAGGGTCGGGATCTTGGGCGGCTTGGTTCAAGGCGGGGAGGTCTGCGGGGGTGCCGTTGTTGCCGAGGGCGACGCAGACGTTGCGGAGGAAGCGGGGGCGCTTGATGCGCTTGACGGGGGATTTGGCGAAGGTGCGGCGGAAGGCTTCGTCGTCCATGGCGAGGAAGTCGCGGAGGCGGAGGGCGAAGATTTCGGGGCGGGCGTGGAAGGTGATTTCTCGGGAGGTTTGGGCGAAGCGGTTCCAGGGGCAGGCTTCGAGGCAATCGTCGCAGCCGTAGATGCGGTTGCCGATGGCGCGGCGGAATTCCATGGGGATGGGGCCCTTGTTCTCGATGGTGAGGTATGAGATGCAGCGGCGGGCGTCGAGCCGGTGTGGGGCGGTGATGGCCTGCGTGGGGCATGCGGTGATGCAGCGGGTGCATTTCCCGCAGTGATCGCCGAAGGGAGGATCTGGCGGGAGGTCGAGGGTGGTGAGCAGCTCGGCGAGGAAGAACCATGCGCCGAGGCGGCGGTGGATCTGGACAGTGGATTTCCCGCTCCAGCCGAGACCGGAATCGGTGGCGAAATCCCGCTCCAGCACGGGGCCGGTATCGACGTAGTAGCGCTGGGTGCCGCCGAGTTCCTTGAGCTTGGCGTCGAATGCGGCGAGGCGTTTTTCGATCAGATCATGGTAGTCCTGGTTCCAGGAGTAGCGCGCGATGCGGTAGTCGGCGGGGTGGCCTTCCGGGAAAGGGGAATCACCGGTGTGATAGTTCAGCGCGAGGCAGATGACGGCGCGGCATCCGGGGAGGACTTCGCGGGGATCGCAGCGGCGGTGGGGGTTTTTTCCCATCCATGCCATTTCGCCGTGGCGATTGTCTGCGATCCATTCCATGAACTCGTCAGCGTGGGTAGCGCGTTTCGCGGAGGCGATGCGGCAATCGTCGAAGCCGAGTTCGGCGGCCCAGCGCTTGATGGTGTGGGCGGGATCGCTCATGCGGGATGGGCGAAGAAATAGCGTGCGCTCTCGAGGATGCCGGTTGCGACCTCGTGGGACTCGAGGCCGGCCGTATCGACGCGGAGGTGGGCGGTTTCCCGATACCACGGTTCGCGCTCGGCGAGGAGGGAGGAGATTTTTTCGCGGGCGTCGGGTGAGTTGAGGAGTGGGCGGTCGCGGTTGCGGGAGGTGCGCTCGAAGATGACGTCCTCGGGAGCGCGGAGCCAGACGACGTAGCCGAGTTTGCGCAACAGGGTGCGGTTCTCCGGGCGGATGACGATACCGCCGCCGGTGGATATGATATGGCGCACGCCGGTCTGTTTGGAGATTTCCGCAAGCTGTATGGTCTCGAACTCCCGGAAGGCTTGCTCGCCCATCTCGCGGAAGATCTCGGTGATTTTCTTGCCGATGGTTTCCTCAATGATGTGGTCGATGTCCATGAGGCGGTAGCCGAGCCGTTGGTGCAGCTCGCGCCCGACGGTGGATTTTCCGCAGCCCATGAAGCCGATCAGAACGATGTTCTTGGGAGTGGCTTCTTGATGATTCATGCCCGGATGCTAGCGCGGAGCGGGGCAGGTGGAAGCGGCAAAATGGGTAAGGGCGTGCTAGGGGAGTAATTCCCCCGGCATCAGCGCAGATCTTTTTCGGTGTAGGGGCGGCCGAGCTGGGAGGAGGTTTCCGCGCGGAGTTTCTTCACGAAGTCGGGCTGGACGGGGGATGCCTTGTTAGACCATTCGTTGCGGACGTAGGTCATGATGTCGGCGATGTTTTCGTCAGTAAACATGGGGTTTCCGGCGAGGGCGGGCATTCCGGCGGGAGTCTCGTATTTGATGCCGTTGACGGTGATGGGGCCGGTCATGCCGTGGAGGAGGACTTTACCGAGAAGCTCGGGTGTGCCGGTGACCCATTCGGAATTGTCCACCGGCGGGGCGAGTCCGAGGATGCCGGAGCCGTCGGGCGAGTGGCATCCGAAGCAGGCGGCGGCGCCATGGTAGAGATCCTTGCCGCGCTGGAAGGAGGCGAGGGCTTTGCCCTTGAGGGCGGGACCGGAGGGGCCTTTTTTCTGACCGGCCTTTTCGATCCATCCGGCGAGGGTCTTGTCGAGGGTCTTGTCGCCGATGGCGGCCTTGAAGGCAGTCTCGCGGTGGTCAAGTCCGGAGAAGGCAGCGGCGGAGACGAATTTGTCCTTGGAGGTGTTCACGAGATCGTTGAGGCGCAGGAAAGCGGCGGGGGTGGCGATGGGGCCGAGGGAGCGGGCGAGGTAAACGGCGGTTTCCTTGTTGGCAGGTTTGAGGGCGATGAGTTCTTTCTCCAGCTTTAGAAGCTCGGGGTGCGGCAAGGTGGAGGCGGCCCAGAGGGCGGAGATGGCGAGTTTTTTGTCTCCGGACTTGAGGGCGGCGGCGATGGGGGCGGCGGTGAGTTTACCCATGCCTTCGAGAGTCCAGAGGGCGTGGATGGAGCCGAGGCTCTGGTCTTTCATGGAGACGAGCCTGTGCAGGAGATCAAGGGTTTCCTGATCGGCCTCTCGGGAGTTGAGGACGCGCTGCGCCATGTCGCGGTGCCAGCCGTTGGGGTGGACGAGGAGTTTGACGAGATCGGTGTTCGGGAGGGTGTCCATGTCGGGGACTTTCTCGATTTTCCCGCCCTTTGCGGTGATGCGGTAGATGCGGCCGTGGCCTTTGCCGGGACCGTCAAGGCCGAGCTTTGTGTAATACTCGCGGAGGTAGGAGGTGACGTAAGTTTTGTGCTGGATGATGCCATGGTACATGTCGAGCAGGTGGACGGAGCCGTCCGGGGCGTTGTAGATGTTCACGGGGCGGAAACGCTCATCGGTGGATGCGAGCCATTCCTTGTCTTTGTAGGTGTGCTCGGCCTTGAGGGTGCCGTCCGATTCGGTGACCTTGATTGCCTTCACGAGGTTCACGGAGGACTCGGTGATGAGGCTCTGGCCGACCCACTCGGAGGGAAAATTCGATCCGCGGTAAATGGTGAGGCCGGCGGCGCCGGTGGCGGAGAGGAGTTTATAGGTTTCCGGATCGAGCGTGTTCTGGTCGTAGCCGTTGGACTTCTGGATATAGGCGCGGTTCAGGCCGGGGGTGACGCGGACGGGGAAAGGTTTATTGGAGCCGAGGCGCACGGCGCTGGAGGTCTTTGTGTTGAGAGCGGAATTGCCTTCGAGGAGGTTGGGGGCGATATTTTCGCCGATGAGGAACTGGGAATTGTTGTTGGTGTAGATGCGCCCGAAGTTATCGAAGGCGACGCCCCACTGGCCGCGAAAAGGGGTGTTTTCGACGATCCATTTATCGCCGTCGCGACGGATGCGCTGGGATGATTTCGCGTTATAGAGCCAGTTGTCGAGGCCGCGGACAAGGCCGTTAGCGGCGTGCTCGACGTTGCCGCCCTGGATGTAGTCTTTGACAGCGACAACGGGTTCTCCGACGGGCTTGAGGCCGTCGCGTTTCACGAAACGGAGGAGTTCCTGATCGGCGAAAAGGAGGCCGTCGGGATAGACGGCGAGGGCGCGGGGGAGGAGGATATTGTCGAGGAAGACGGTGCGTTTGTCGGCCTTGCCGTCGCCGTCAGTGTCCTCAAGGACGACGATGCGTCCGTGGGGCTTATCCTCGTCGGTGCCGTCGATGTCGAGCATGTAGCCGATCATTTCGCAGACCCAGAGGCGGCCCGCGGGATCGTAATCGAGGGCGACGGGTTTCTCGATCATCGGCTCCGCGGCGAAGGGGGAGATGGCGAAGCCCTCGGCGATCTCGAAGGATTTGATGGCGTCCTCGACGGAGAGGACGGGCGCGGGCGGGACGAGTTCCTCGGGGACGACGGGGTTCATATTGTCGTGGCCCTTGCGGTTGCCCTGCTGGGCGAGCAGAGGTGCGGAGAGGAGGATGAGCGCGGAGAGGATTCGTTTCGGCATGGTTTTGGTTTTTGCGGGAAAGTTGGACGAAGGATACGCGTTGGTCGAATGGATTTTTTCGGATGAAACGCAGGGGGGGGAAGAAGCGGATTGCAAAGGTGAGGAAGGAGGGGAAGAATGAACGCATGTTGGCACGACGTGATTTCATGAAGGCCGGGGTTATCGCCGCCGGGAGTGTTTTAGTTTCCGCACAATACGCGAGGGCGCAGGAGAAGGGAGGTTTCGCTCTCCCGGATCTGGCCTATCCGCTCGACGGGCTGGAGCCGCACATTGATGCCATGACCATGGGCATCCACCACGGCAAGCACCACGCAGCCTACATCGCGAACCTGAACACGGCGCTTGCCTCCGCGGATGATTTGAAGGGCAAGTCCATCGAGGCGCTGCTCGGTGATCTCCCGGCGATCAAGGACGAGAAGCTGATGACGACCGTCCGCAACAACGGCGGCGGCCACTGGAACCACAGCTTTTTCTGGGACTCACTCACGCCCGCCGCGAAGTCCGGCAAACCTTCCGACGATCTCACCGCCGCAATCAACGCCGCATTCGGCTCCGAGGAGAAAATGAAGGAGGCCTTCGCCGCTGCTGCGATGACCCGTTTCGGCTCCGGCTGGGCGTGGCTCATCGAGAAGGATGGCAAGCTCGCGATCACCAGTACGCCGAACCAGGACGCGCCGATGATGAAAGGCGTGGTCCCCGACGCGGAGATCGGTAACGCTCTGCTCGGCGTGGACGTGTGGGAGCACGCCTACTATCTGAAATACCAGAACAAGCGCGCGGATTACGTCACGGCGTTCTGGAACGTGGTCGATTGGAGCGCGGTTTCGAAGAGGCTGGGGTGAATCGCCATGGCAGCTTTCGCGGAAATTCTACGCCAAGCCACAGAGCTTTCCCGTGACGAGCGCGAGCAGTCGGCTTGTAGATCGTTCTTGAGTTCTTCGATTTGGCCTTGATGGAAACGCATGAAAAGATTGCGCACGGTGTTAGTTCAAGGAATTCAGCTTGATCAGAAAGACTTCACAATGTCCTCGCACCTCGACGCATACTGTTAATGCTGATGGGTTGTGGCACATCAACACTCTACGCGCGTGAGTGCACGCTGACGTTTACGACCTACTCCTCCATAAACCGGTCCAGCGCTTGGTGTAGCTCCGGGGAGCGTTTTACGTGGTAGATGGGGGAGGGCTGGAGTGAGAGGCGTTTTCCGGCGGAGTTCTGGAAGTGGAGGATGACCGGGGTTGTGGCCGGGGTGGCCGGTGATGTGGTAGTGGATTTCCTCGAGGTCTTTGGCGGTGTGGCGGTGGGTCCAGAGTAGCAGTTCCAAGGGGCCTTTGCCGTTGGAGGCTTTCTTGGGTTTCAGCTCGGCGATGTCGGAGCCGGTGAGGCGGTATCGTCAAAAAGTATGGCTGTTGACGAAATTTCCTCTTCTGCCTCTACAGATACTTTCCCATGAAAAGAGCTGGAGAGATGGGCTTGGGATGGTATCCGGCTGTGGCGAGTGGATCGAAGTGGCGGTCTTCGGTTACGATAAAGTCCGCACCTGCGGTGATCGCACAATCCGTGAAAATGTTGTCATCTGGGCGATGACTTCTTCGTATTCCAGGAGGATCGGCGTGGAGACCGCCAAGCCGAACTTGCCCGCGACCCATGCGTTGAGAATGGGGAAAAACACGTGGCCTGTTGCCCGCGCTTGGACGAGGACATTGGTGTCCAAACAAACCATCATGCCCGGCGAAGCTGGCTTCTGACTTCGGAGATGATTTCCGGGAGCTTGTCCCATTTTCCGGATTCGCGCTCGGCCTCGGCCTCAGTTGAAATTTCCCTCCATAACTTGTCCTTCTCCGTGTGGAGGAGAACCTCGTGCACTAGGCGCAAATCCTCATCGGACATCGAATCAATGCGCTGGATCAGGTCAGGCTTCAGCGCGGTGGCTTTTGGAAATGTGAAGGCCATAGCCATGTGTATCGCATGGGGATACCTCTACCGCAAGATGTGTTTGCGGAATGGGAATTGGAGGTCGTCGCAGGATGTGGACACTGCGTCTCGCGGGGGCGTTTGGCGTGTCACCCCTCCATAAACCGATCCAGCGCCTGGTGTAGCTCCGGGGAGCGTTTCACGTGGTAGATGGGGGAGGGCTGGAGTGAGAGGCGTTTTCCGGCGGAGTTCTGGAAGGGGAGGATGAGGGTGGATGAGGGAGGATGAGGGAGGAGCCGCGCTCTCCACAGCGCGTGTGGGAGGGCTCGCGTTCTGGAGAACGCGGCTCCGCTCCCGTCCTCCGTCCTCCCAAACCCGCGTTGACATCCCCTCCAACCCCTCCACCCGCCTGATCCACGCACCCTTCCCGGCGAAATACCTTGATCCACCAACGATTCCCCCCTTTTCTCGGATAAGATTTCCTTGCATCCTATGCAGACCGCGTACATCGAAACCACGATCCCAAGCTATTATGTGGCGCGACCCGCAATGAATGTGATCCAAGCGTCCAGACAAGCGAGCACCCGTGCGTGGTGGGACGGTGGCCGCTCATCGTTCGACCTGTTCACCTCGCAAGAGGTCTTGCAGGAGGCGAAGCACGGAGATGCCGATATGGCACGCCAGCGTCTGGAGCTTCTTTCTCCACTTCCCAAGCTGGAACTTACCGAGGAAGTCGGCGCGCTTGCGCAGAGTTTGGTCCGGGCTGGCTTGGTTCCCGAAAAGGCGGCATCGGATGCCATTCATATTGCTGTGGCTTCCGTGCACAAAATGAACTACATAGTGACATGGAACTTCAAGCACATCGCCAACCCTTATACGCGGGATCGTCTGCGTGCCGTGGTTTCGGATGCCGGATTCCAGTTGCCTGTGATGTGTAGCCCGGAAGAACTGATCCAATACGATGAAGACACTTAAGGATACAACGGTTGCCGCAGATCCCGTGATCTCCGCGGTGCGCCGCGCGAAAACGGCGGTTGCGGAGAAATATGGTTTCGATGTCATCGCCATGGTGCGAGCCCTGCGTCAGATCGACGAAGAGGAAAACGGGAACAAGGCGGAGGATCCAACCGCTGCCCGCGTAACGCCTCCCGCTGGCTAGCGAGGCTCGCCAGATCCGGGAAGCCACCCAACCCCTCCACCCGCCTGATCCACGCACCCTTCCCGGCGGAAAACCTTGATCCACCAACGATTTCCCCCTTTTCTCCGGTAAGACTTCACTGCCTTTGACCACGGTGTTGGCGTTTCGGCCGCATCCAACTACGAGGTCAAGAGGATCGATACGGACTACTTCACCGACACGTAATCGAAGGAGCCGAACAAGATGCTGCGATGAGAAGTCATTCTACTCCTCCATAAACCGATCCAGCGCCTGGTGTAGCTCCGGGGAGCGTTTTACGTGGTAGATGGGGGAGGGCTGGAGTGAGAGGCGTTTTCCGGCGGAGTTCTGGAAGTGGAGGATGACGGGGGTTTGGCCGGGGTGGCCGGTGATGTGGTAGTGGATTTCCTCGAGATCCTTGGCGGTGTGGCGGTGGGTCCAGAGGAGTAGTTCCAAGGGGCCTTTGCCGTTGGAGGCTTTCTTGGGTTTCAGCTCGGCGATGTCGGAGCCGGTGAGGCGGCGGCCGCCGGTGCGGTCGTCGAGCTGGATGGCGATCTTGAGGCGGATGATGTTGCCGGGCTGGAGGATGCCGGAATCGCGGGCGGGGAGGTAGCTTTCCGACCAGAGCATGATCTCGCAGGAGCCGGTGAAGTCCTCGATGGTGAGGATGCCGAAGGCTTTGCCGGCCTTGGTCATGCGGGACTCGATGCTGCGGATCATGCCGGCGATGGGGTAGCGGGCGCGGGGGTCCTCCAGCTCGATCTCGTCGATGAGGCCGATGCGGTTGTATTTGTCTGAGTCGAGGACGCCGCGGAATTTGTCGAGCGGGTGGCCGGTGACGTAGAAGCCGAGGAGTTCCTTCTCGTGGGCGAGGCGGTCGTCTTTGGACCATTCCTCGACGAAGCTGGCCGATTCCGAGGCGCGGGCGGCGGGGGGCGGGGCGAAGTCCATGGCATCGAAGAGGGAGGACTGGCCGGAGGCCTTGTCGCGCTGGGCGGAGGAGGCGGAGGCGACGACCTGCTCCAGGCGGGCGAACATGGTAGCGCGGTTCTCGCCGGTCCAATCGAGCGCGCCCGCTTTCACGAGGTTTTCGAGGATGCGCTTGTTGATGACCTTGGAATCGAGGCGGGAGGAGAAGTCTTCGAGGGAGTTGTAGGGGCCGTTGGCTTCGCGCTCGCGGATGGCGGAGGCCATGGCGGCTTCGCCGACGTTCTTGATGGCGGCTAGGCCGTAGCGGATGGCGGCTTTTCCGGAGGAAATTTCCGGGGCGAAGCGGAGGAGGGATTGGTTGAGATCGGGCGGGAGGATTTCCAGACCCATGCGGTGGCACTCGTTGACAAAGACGGCGATCTTGTCGGTGTTGTTGACCTCGTTGGAAAGGAGGGCGGCCATGAACTCGACGGGGTGGTTCGCCTTCATGTAGGCGGTCCAGTAGGAGATGTGGCCGTAGCAGGCGGAGTGGGATTTGTTGAAGCCGTAACCGGCGAAGGCGTTGATCTTGTCGAAGATGGCGTTGGCGAGCTTCTCGCCGATGTTGTTGTGCTCTTTGGCTCCGGCAATGAATTTCACGCGCTCCTTGGCCATCTTCTCGGCGTCCTTTTTTCCCATGGCGCGGCGGAGGAGGTCGGCGCCGCCGAGGGTGTATCCGGCGAGGACTTTCGCGGCGTTCTGCACCTGCTCCTGGTAGATCATGACGCCGTAGGTGCTGCCGGAGATCTGCTCCATGAGGGGATGCTCGTACATCGCCTTCTTGCCCTTTTTCACGTCGAGCATCTGGTCGATGAACTGCATCGCTCCGGGGCGATAGACGGCGATGAGGTCGATGATATCGTCGATACTACGGATCTCGTACTTCTTGCAGGTCTCGACCATGCCGCCGGACTCAAGCTGGAACACGCCCATGGTCTCGCCGCGGTTGAGCATGTCGAAGGTGGGTTGGTCGAAGAGCGGGACTTTCTCGATGTCGAAGTCCGGGGTGTGTCGGCGGATGTGGGAGACGGCGTCGTGGATGACGGTCAGGTTTTTCAGTCCGAGGAAATCCATTTTCAGGAGGCCGACCTCGGTGATGGCGTTCATGTCATATTGGGTGACGACCTCGCCCTCGTTGCCGCGGGTGAGGGGGACGTGCTCATCGAGCGGCCTATCGCCGATCACGATGCCGGCGGCGTGGATGCCGACGCTGCGGTTGATACCTTCGAGGCGGAGGGCGTAGGACCAGAGTTCCTTGTAGGTGGAGGAGGACTCGATGAGTTCACGGAGCTCGGCCTTCGCGTCCCACTCCGACTGGAGGGTGGTGCCGGGTTTCGGCTCGATCATTTTCGCGATGCGGTCGGCCTCGCCGTAGGAGATGCCCATGACGCGGGAGACGTCGCGGAGCACAGACTTCGCGCCCATGGTGCCGTAGGTGATGATGTGGGAGACGGATTTCTCGCCGTATTTTTTCCGCACGTAATCGATGACCTCGGCGCGGCGCGACTGGCAGAAGTCGATATCGACGTCGGGCGGCGAGACGCGCTCGGGGTTGAGAAAACGTTCGAAGAGGAGGCCGAACTGGAGCGGGCAGATATTGGTGATGCCCATCGCGTAGGAGGCGAGCGATCCGGCGGCGGAGCCCCGGCCGGGGCCGACGGGGATGTCGTTGTCGCGGGCCCACTGGATGAAGTCCGCGGTGATGAGGAAGTAGGAGGCGAAGCCGAGGGAGTTGATGGTATCGACCTCGTATTTGAGGCGCTCGGCGACCTCGGGGGAGCTGGCCTTTTCCTCGCCGTAGCGTTTCACGAGGCCGTCCTGGCAGATTTTCATCAGGTAATCCTCGCGCGGGGAGCCGTCGGGCGTGGGGAACTGCGGGTATTTCTCGGAGGAGGTGGAGTCTAGCTTGATGGTGACGTTGCAGCGCTCGGCGATGACGAGGGTATTGTCACATGCTTGCGGGATGTCTTTGAAGATGCGGCGCATTTCAGCGGGTGTCTTGAAATAGACCTCCGGGGTGTAGCGCATGCGGGTTTCATCGATGACCATGGAGCCGGTGCCGATGCAGATCATAACATCGTGCGCCTCGTGGTCGGTGCGGTGGAGGAAATGGACGTCGTTGGCGGCGACGACCGGTAGCGAGAGTTTTTCCGCGAGGGCGACGAGCTGGGGGATGAGGTTGAGCTGGGCTTCGAGGCCGTGGTTGTGGAGTTCGACGAAAAGGTGGTCGGGGCCGAAGATGTCGCGGAGCTCGGTCATGGTCTCCAGAGCATTGTCGGTTTCGCCTTTCAGGAGCCACTCGTTGACCGGGCCGGAGATGCAGCCGGAGAGGCAGATGATGCCTTTGGAGTGGGCGCGGAGGATCTCGCGATCCACGCGGGGCTTGCCGTTATACATGCCTTCGAGGTGGCCGATGGAGGTGAGCTTGGAGAGGTTTTGCCAGCCTTCATCGGTCTCGGCGAGGAGGGTGAGGTGGGTGGCGGACTTGCGGTTCGGGATCTTCTTTTTCTCCGCGATGGTCTCCGGGGCGAGGTAGATCTCGCAGCCGAGGATGGGTTTCACGCCGGCTTTCTGGCAGGCTTGGTAGAACTCGATCGCTCCGAACAGATTGCCGTGGTCGGTCATGGCGACGGCGGGCATGCCGAACTCGGCGGCGCGTTGCGCGAGTTCCTTGGTGCGGATCATGCCGTCGAGCAGCGAGAATTCCGTGTGCAGGTGGAGGTGGACGAAGGAATCGGACATGGGGCGGGGAGATTGAGGATTGTCGATTGTTGATTGTCGATTGAAGAAACGAGAAGAGGTGATTATGCGATTGATTTCGGTGGCGGTGGTGGCTTGCATGAGTGTCCCGCCGGTTGGCGGAAATGATTTATGTCTCAAGATAACAAGCCCGCCGCCCCGCTCGGAACACCGTTGGGGGAAATTCCCCAAGCCCCTCCCGCGCTGGAGATGTTCCTCGATAAGCACCAGATGAAGATCATCGCGCTGGCGGCGCTGCTGGCAATCATCGCGGTGGTGTATGTGGTTTACAAAGGCATCGCGGAGGGCGGCGAGAAAGCGGCGGGCGCGTTGCTGGCGAAGGCGGAGGATATTTCCGATCTGCAAGGAGTGGTGAAAAACCACGAGGGTACGACCGCCGCGTATAGCGCGAAGGTATTGCTCGCCGAGAAACAATGGGAGGACGGCCAGCAGGACGACGCGGTCGCGACCCTGAACGCTTTCATCGACGGCGGAAAGAATCACCCGGCGCATTCGAACGCGAAGGCGAGTCTGGCCACCAAGCTCCTCGCACAAGGCAAGCAGGACGAGGCGGCGGAGATGTTCCGCGAGCTGACGGATGATCCGAACGCCCGTTTCCTCGCCCCCTACGCATGGATCTCGCTCGGCGACATGGCGGCGGCCAAAGGCGACACCGATGCCGCCATGAAGTATTACGGAATGGTTGAGATGGATGATCCCGGCAGCCCCTTCACCCGCGACGCCGCGCAGCGCGCGCTTTTGCTCAGGGCGAAGGCTCCCGTCGAGGTCGCGGCCGCCATCACGGTGCCCGAAACGAAACTCGGCGAAGACGAGGACGCACCCGGTGATGTGAAGAGGGACGACCTCATCGAGGCCGCGAAAGGAGGAGCCGGTGCCCCTGTGACGAATCCCCTGCTGGAAGAAACGCCGGATTCCGAGTGATATTGGGGAAAACCCGATTGACAGGCGCTGCCGGCGATACTTAGCTTGAGCCGTGTTTAAGAAAGTCATCGGCCAAGAACCCAGCGAGCCACAGAAGCCATCGCTGACCACCCCTGAGGAGCGCGCTCCCCAAGCACCTGCCGCAGGATACAGGGAATCCGCGAGTTCCGGTTACGGAGCGCCCCCCAAGCCAGCCGCCGGAGCCACGCGCAACGTGCTTTCCTCCGATGTGGAGATCAAGGGGACGGTGAAATTCCAGCATGATCTGATCGTTGACGGCAAGATCGAGGGCGACATCCAATCCACCGGAAACCTCACCGTCGGCGAGAACGCCCGCATCAAGGCGGAAATCAAAACTGGTACGATTATCATCTACGGAAAAGTCCACGGCAACATGATCGCCACAGACCGCGTGGAACTCAAGTCGAGCGCCGAGGTAATCGGCGACATCAAGGCCAAGACCCTGGTCATTGAGGGCGGCGCTATCTTCGTCGGCAAATCTACTGTCGGCGCGCCTTCGCAGGCCGTCTCCGGGCCGGAAACAAAACCCGCGCAAGCGGCAGCCACCCCCACCCAGCCGGAGCTGGCAACGAATTGAGCAGCGAGCAGGTTTTTTCCAATAGGAGGTATCTGAGGTGACGGGAGCGGAAACGAATGGCAAGCGGATCGAGCTTGCCTGTCCGAAGTGCGAGCACCACCAGCTGGAGCCGGCCATGGTCATCTCGACCTTGTGCCGCTCTTGCGGTTTTCACATGGACATCAGGGACGGCAAACCCGTGATCCGTGCCGAGCACGCCACAAGGCTGGCCAGCCCCGGCAAGCCGCCCCTTCAGCATCCCTCGACGGGTGGCAGTGAATACGCGCCCAAGCTCGCGAAGAGGGAGGGTATCGGTTTTTTCCGGAGAATCTTCCAGGGCGAGCCCGAGAAGCGCCCCGTGAATTGCTTTCATTGTGGAAATGTTTTCGAGGTCGTGTGCGACGCCCAATCGAGCCAGTGCCCGAAGTGCGGCGGCTACATCAGCTTGCAGGACTACGAAGTGGATACGGACTGGAGGCGGCGTATCCAGACCCGCGGCGATGTCATGATTTTGAAAACCGGCTCCATTATCGGGGTCAGCGTGCAGTGCCATGATCTCACCGTTGCCGGGAAACTCGCGGCGTCGGTGGAGTGCTCCGGCACGCTGCGGATCCGGAGCCACGGCAAGATCGTCGGCAACGTGACCTGCCGCGAGCTGCGCGTGGAGCGCGGCGCGGTGGTTGAGTTCCAGGGCGAGGTTCATGCGGGTAGCACAACCATCGATGGCAACGTGAAGGCGCAGCTCACCTGCACCGGCACGATCACCCTTGAGAAAAAAGCCCACCTGCAAGGACTTGCGCGAGCCGGGGCGCTCGTTGTGAAGGCGGGCGCGAAGCACACCGGCATGATGGAGGTCGTCAAAGCGCCATCCGATGCGGTCGAGGCCGTTTGACGCTTGCATCTTCGTCGGCCACGGGGGAATTTTCCGCCATGCATCTCGCCTTGGATCTGAAAGAGGAAATCTTGGAACTCAAGCGGGAGAGGAACGCGGTCATTCTTGCCCACAACTACCAGACCGGGGATATTCAGGACGTGGCGGACTATGTGGGAGATTCGCTCGGTCTCGCCTACCACGCGAAGGCCACCGACGCGGATGTGATCGTTTTCTGCGGGGTGCATTTCATGGCGGAGACGGCGAAGATCGTGAACCCCACCAAGATCGTCGTGCTGCCCGACAAGGACGCAGGATGCTCGCTGGAGCAATCCTGCCCCGCAGACCAACTCGCCGCCTTTCTCGAAACGAACCGCGAGAAGAACTACTACGTCATCGCCTACATCAACTGCTCTGGCGGCGTGAAGGCGCTCTGCGACGTGATCTGCACCTCCGGCAACGCGGTGAAAATCGTGAACCTCGCGCCTGCCGACCGGCCCATCCTTTTCGTCCCGGACGCAAACCTCGGCGCATGGGTGATGGAGCAGACCGGGCGGAAAATGGATCTCTGGCAGGGCGCGTGTTATGTCCACGTCGAGTTTACCCGGGATTCGATCAACCGCATCAAGGCAGAATATCCCGACGCGCTGGTCGTCGCGCATCCGGAATGCACCCAGGCCGTGCGGCTGCTGGCGGACGAGGTGTGCTCCACCGAGAAAATGGTCACGTATTGCCAGAATGCGCCGGTGAAGGACATCATCGTCGTCACTGAGAGCGGGATGCTCCACCGCCTGCGCCGCGAGTGCCCGGACAAGAACCTGATCCCGGGGCCCACTGACCGCTGCGCCTGCGCCGACTGCCGCTACATGAAAATGAACACCATGGAGAAGCTGCGCAACTGCCTCCGCGACCTCGCGCCGCGCGTGGAGATGGACGAGGAAACCCGCAAGCGCGCCGAGCTGCCCCTGCTGCGGATGCTGGAGCAATCGAAATGATTCCTTCGCCCGAAATTCCGATTGCCTTGAAAGCGCTGCAGTGGTAGGTAATTATGTTGTCCATTCCTGATATACCAAAAAACAAATTGACGACCTTACCTCATCCCATCTGAATCGTTCTAGGAATCATGAAAACCCTATCAAAACCTTTTTCCCGCAAGGGCTTCACACTCATTGAGCTACTCGTCGTAATCGCGATCATCGCGGTTCTCGCGGCGGCGGGATTCTCCGTCGGACCCGCGATGATGAACAGAGCCAAGAAACTAAGCGCCCAGACCGGAGCTGCTTCCATCGCCACCGCTGTCGAGCAATTTTATACGGAGTATTCGGCGCTCCCCGACCCCACCGGAAACTCCTCTGCGGACGCCCTTTTCAACACGAACGAGGGCAACGGCGTCAAACTCCTTGAAATCCTCGCGGGCGTGGACGCCGGCGACCAGAACCCCCGCAAGATCCGTTTTCTTAGCGCCAAGGAAGCGAACAAAGGCAGGGACGGAATCGTTTACAGTGCTGATGGTAAATCGATCGAAAAAATGTATGACGCGTGGGCGCAACCGTTTTACGTTCGTCTCGATTACGATTACGATGAGCGTTTGATCGTCTCCCCGCAAGGTAGTTCCCCAGTAACTCTCAACGGCCGCAGAGTCGCCATTTACAGCCTCGGTGTGGCTAAGCCCTCCGAGGCCAGCGCGAAAACCCTCGTCAAGAGCTGGTGATCCGCATGAATTCCTGAAAATCAGGTTTACTTAAGTAAATCTTTTCGGTATTTTTGTCGCATGAAAGCACTACTGCTCATGGCGTTCGTATTTTCCCTCGCTTCCTGCAACACATCGATCGGTGTTTGGCGCGACACCAAGGCAAGCTACAACTGGACGAAGAACAAGATCCAAGAGTCGCAAGGTGGCGGTGGCCAGAATTACGAGTACGGCGCGCCGGTGTATTGAAATCCTCAGATCTCGATCTCGCCTTCGAAGACGAAATCCGCCGGGCCGGTGAGGGTGACTTTGGCGAAAGTATTCCCGCCCGTTTTCTCGAATCCGATGGACAGGGTATCGCCGCCCTCGACATCGACCTTGACGGGTGATTCCGCGCCGGTGAGGAGGTGGTGGATCAGGGCAGAGGCGACCATGCCGGTGCCGCAGGCGAGCGTCTCGTCCTCGACTCCGCGCTCGTAGGTGCGGATCGAGATGTGGCCTGGGGCGAGGACTTTCGCGAAGTTCACGTTCGTGCCGGCGGGCGCGAAATGGGGATGGTTGCGGATCGCACGGCCGTGGTTGAAAACGTCGGTATTTTCCAGATCCTCCACGAAGCTGACGGCGTGCGGGACTCCGGTGTTCATGGAATGAAGATCGCCCGCGAAGCCTTCGATGCTCACTGGGCAGCTCATTTCAAGATCTTTCGGCTCGGACATGGCGATACGGACGTCGTCGCCGATGATTTCCGCCGTCAGGATTCCGGCGATGGTCTCGAAGCTCACGCTGGAGGGAAGTTTTTCCTCTGCGGAAAGGTGGGCGGTGAAGAAGCCAAAGCAGCGCGCACCGTTGCCGCACATCTCCGCCTCGCCGCCGTCGGCATTGTAGTAGCGGAATTTGTAGTCCGCGCCTTTTTCCGCAGGCTCCACGGCGAGCAGACCGTCGGCCCCGATGCCGCGGTGGCGGTCGCAGAGCGCGGCGATGGTGTCCTCGTCGAGGGAGATGGAGAGATCGCGGTTGTCGATGACGATGAAGTCATTTCCCGCGCCGTTCATTTTGTAGAAGTGGAGAAGCATTTAAGTTTCAAATTTTAAAGTTCAACTCTCAAGGAAGAGTTTCTGTTCGGGACGGAGATTGCAGTGGGTGCGGTTGAAGGCAAGGCGGCTATTCGAGTTCGAGGGTGGCTAGCAGGCTTTCGATGCTCTTACTTGAAAGTTGAAAGTTGAAAGTTCAACGTATCGCGTCGATCAGCGGCTTGGTGAAATCCCTGACCGCCTGCGCGGGATTCGCGAGGTTCAGCTCCACCTGTTTCACGATCGCGGAGCCGACGATCACGCCGTCGCAGGATTTCGCGACCATCGCCGCCTGCTCCGGGTTCGAGATGCCGAAGCCGACGCAGACCGGCACATCGGTGTGTGCCTTGATCGCGGCGACCTGCGCCGGGATGGTCTCCGCTGGAGCCGAGTGGCCGCCGGTCACGCCGCTGCGCGATAGGGCGTAGATGAAACCTTCCGCCTGCTGGGCGAGGAATTTCACCCGCTCCGGCGGTGTCGATGGCGCGATGAGCCGGATGTGGGAAAGACCGTGGTTCTCCGCGAGTTCGGCGGAAAGCTCCGCCTCGTCCGGCGGCAGGTCGAGCAGCAGCACCCCGTCTGCCCCGGCTTCCACCGCATCCTTCTGGAATTTCGCGAAGCCGTAGGTGAAGATCGGGTTCAGGTAGGTGAAAAGCACGAGTGGCGTTTTGTCGTTGGTCTGGCGGAAAGCACGGATCAGCTCCAGCGTACGGGAGGTGGACATTCCCGCCTTTAGCGCGCGGTCGGCGGCCATCTGGTTCACGATCCCGTCCGCCAGCGGATCGGAAAACGGCAGCCCCAACTCGATGACATCCGCCCCGATCCCGGCCAGCGTATGCATCACCTCCAGCGAGAGATCGAAGGAAGGATCGCCCGCCGCCACATAGGCGATGAAGGCTTTTCGGTGGTCGGCTTTGAGGGCGGCGAAGGTATCGGCGAGGCGCATATTCGGAAAGCTATGCCCCAATCCCCGGATGGGAAACCCTAATTCTAGGGAGCCGGCGAGCGAAATGCCTTGCGCGCCAACCTACTCCGCCTTGTCCGGAGTCACCCAGCCGTCGGAGACGTATGCTTCGATCATGGCCTGGTTGTGCTTTTCGCCGTCCCCGGGGAAGCGGATTTTCAGCGTGACGGCGACGGATGCGCTCTGCTCGCCGGGGCGCAGGCGCTGGTCGAGCAGGGAATTGCGTTCCGCGTAGCCGTAGAGCGTGTGCTCGCCATCGGGCGAGACGAGGCGGTAGGAGCGCCATTTGCCCTCGTCGGCGAAGCCGAAGTTGTAGTAATCGACCCACTTGAGCATGGCACGGACGAGAACGGGCTGTGTGGGCCGCGATTCGATAAGCTTGTCCCACGGCATATCCGACCAGCCGACCCAGCTTTCCCAATCGACTTTCAACCCTCCCTCCCCATCGATGAAGGCGAGTTGCTTTCTCTCGAAGTCGGGGGTGAGGACGCTAACGGCGGCAAAGGTGTCCTTGTAGCTGACACGCCCGGTGGCGTTGAATTTGGAGAGACCGATGGGTTTGATTTTCCCATCCGGATAATGGGCGAGGATGTGCGCCTTCACCCTCTCGCGATCCCTGACCAAGGGTAGGATCTGCTCGATATCCGTCGCCGTGAGGAAGGCTTCCGCGATGGGTTGTGCGAGCGCGAGGAACTCCGCCTCGCTGCGCTGCATGACCTTCGGCAGCTCGATGGGTTCCTCAAGTTCCTTGTCGGGCATCAGCAGCGGCACCTGCACGAGCTCATCGAAATCATCCGCTTTTTCGGCCTTGTCAGCGGTTTCCTCCGGTTCATCGCCTTTCACGAGGAAAAAGGCGACCCCGCAGGCCAAGGCGATGACGAGCGTCCATCCTGCGAGGGTCTGCAGGGTGCGCTTCCCCTTTTTCCGACTCGCCCGCCATTTGCCGGCGCTGGCTTCCCAACCGGGCGTTTCTGCCTCTATCGCCTTTTTTTTGCGCTTGCTGCGGGTGCGTTTCTCGTCGCGCGGATCGGGCGTATCTTCCTCAGCGAATTCGATTTTCTGGAGCGGTGCCATCAGCGGTGCGACTTCCTCGCCCTCGCTGGGTATCCTGAGCATCCGGCGGCACGAGGGGCAGACGATGCCCTCGCCATCGTGATCCCTAGGGATGCGGAAAACAAAGCGGCAGTCCGGGCAGACGAATGCAGTCCAACGCCTTGGCACGGTGGTTTGTTCTTCGCTTGCCGCCATGCAGCGAGTATGTCCCGGTCGTCTTGAGCAAAGCAAGCCTCGCCTCAACTCAGCCGATGAAAAACCTGCCCGCACGTCTCCGCAAGCGCCGCCCGCCCGCCAAGTTCACGCTGGCGGGACTCGCCGGATCGAGCATCGCCGCGCAATTTGCCAGCAAGGAGCCGCTGATGTCGCGGATGCCCTGTGTTTTCAGGAAACCGGCGATGGCGTGGATTCGCAGCGCTGGTGGGAGTTCGCGCAACACACCGAGATGCAGCCGTCCCTGCGGATCGAGCACTTCCGCTTTCGCAAGCGCCCAATCCATCACTTCGCGGTGATCCCCGTCGGCTTCGGCGGATCGGGCGAGCAATGGCGCAATGTCTCGTTTCGCGATCTCCGCCAGCAGGGGCAGCGCCTCGTTGCGGATCCGATTGCGCGCCACGTCGTTGACACGGTTGCTCGCATCCTCTCGCCATTTCAGTTTCCGCTCCTCCATCCATGCTTGCAGCTCCGCTTTCCGGATGCCCAAAAGCGGGCGATGGATTTCCATCCGCATACCGCCCATTTCCAGCCCGGAAACCTCCCGCATCCCCCGGCAGCCATGCGATCCGCGCATCAGATTCCAGAGCACCGTCTCCGCTTGTTCGTCAAGATTGTGCGCTTGAAGCAATCGTTTGCATCGATGGATTGAAGCGCAAGCTGCAAAGAAGCGATGTCTTGCGTTTCTGCCCGCCGTCTCAAGGGATTGCCCGCCGTCGGCCATTTCCTTGCGGAGTTGGATCTTCGCGATTTCCACGGAGAACCCGAGTTTTTCGGCCGCGCGTTTCACGAAACGGGCGTCCGCCGCCGACTCACGCCCGCGCAAACCGTGATCGAGATGGCAGACCACCACATCGCGGAAACTCGCCTCTTTGAGCAGGTGCATCAGCGCCATGGAATCCAGCCCGCCGGAAACCCCAATGAGCCAGCGCTTCCTGCGCGCGGCGGCGGGCGGCCACGGGATGGGGAGGGGAGCGGTCATTTCCCGACCGGTGTTCCGTTTTCGAAATCCATTCGCTTCCCGGTAAGGGGGTGGATGAAGGAAAGTTTCCAAGCCTCCAGCTCCATCGCCGGATCGCCGACCTCCAGCGTCTGCTTGTCGCCCATTTTCCCGCCGGGCAGGTAGCAGGGATCGCCGACGACGGGCAGGCCCATTTCCCAGAGATGGACGCGGATCTGGTTTGTCCGCCCGCTGCCGAGCCGGGCTTCCAGCAGGGTGGTGCCGTCGGCGATGCGTTCGATCACACGGAAATCCGTCCGTGCCGACAAGCCGTCCTCATCGACTACTCTGGCGCCCGGGCCGGTGGGTTCCGCGGAAATCGCGCTTTCGCAGGTTTTCGCATCCCAATCCGGGGAGCCCTGGACGCGGGTGCGGTAGATTTTCTCCACCTTGCCTTCGAGAAACTGCCGTTGCAGCAGGTTGCAGAAACGCCGCGTCCGCGCGAACAGGACGAGGCCGCGGGTGTTCGCGTCGAGGCGGTGGACGGCGCGCAGGTATTTGGGCTGATAGACCTGGTTGAGGAGATGCTGGAGGGTGTTGCGGTGATAGCGGCCGCTCGCGTGCATGGGCAGCGGCGCGGGTTTTTCGATGGCCACCACGGCCTCATCGTCCCAGACGATGCGGATGCCCTTCGCTACCTCCGGCTCCACTTCCGGCGGAAAAATCTGCAAAATCCGTTCCCCGGCGCGGACGATGTGATCCATCCCGCGCGGCTTCCCGCCGTAGCTCACGAAGCGTCCTTCCGCGCCGCGCCGCACCCATTCCTCGCGTGGGATTTGCGGAAACTGGTCCGCCAGCATATCGCCGAGCGTCCATCGGTCATACTTCGCCGGGACGTTCACCGGCCTGCGGTTTTCCAGCGGCACGGAGCCGGGCAAGACCGCACACACCGCGTCGATTTTTGCCTGCGCCGCCGCGATGCGCCCCGCCATTTTTTCCGGCTCGGACTTGAAACAAAACGGGCAGGTCTTGCCCTCCACGTAACGCGTGTCCTCCTGATCCTCGGCGTTGAGCGGCGCCTGGCAGGCGTAGCACACCGCCGTATCCGTCTCCTGTAACGCCGGATCTACGCCCACCCGCTGGTCGAACACGAAGCACTCGCCGTCGTAATGATCCCCGCCGCATTCCTCGAAGTATTTCAGGATGCCGCCGTCGAGCTGATAGATGTTCCGGAAACCCTCCATTTCCATGAACGGCCCGGCTTTCTCGCAGCGGATGCCGCCAGTGCAGAACATTACGACGGTCTCGTCCTTCATCGCCGCGGGCAGTTCCCGCACCGCCTGGGGAAACTCGCGGAAGGTGCGGATGTCCGGCACCACCGCGCCCTTGAACGTCCCGAGCTTCACCTCGTAATCGTTACGCGTGTCGAGCAGCGTGACCTTGCGCCCCTCGTCGAGCCAGCGTTTCAGCTCCTTGGCGGAGAGCTTCGGCGAAGTCCGTTTTCCAGGCTCCACCCCCTCCACGCCGAAGGAAATGATCTCCCGCTTGATCCTAACCAGCATACGCCGGAAAGGCTGATCCCCGCTATCGCTGACCTTCCCCTCGAAGTCCCCCAGCCCCGGGATCACCCGCAGCCGAGCCATCAACCGCGAAATCCCCTCCGCCGATCCGGCCACGAAAAGGTTGATCCCCTCCACGCTGAGCAGGATGGTCCCCTTGAGTCCCGCCTCCTTGCAAAGCGCCAGCAGTTCTTCCCGCAACCCTTTCAGGCCGGACAATTCCACAAAGCGGTAAGCCGCCAGATTTGTAACTCTCTCTCCAGTCATCCCGTGACGGAAAAGCTGCCAAGCGTGGCGGCGGTTTGCAACCGCCCAGCCGAGAAAATGCATCGCGAAGGGTGAGCCGCAAATTCACGCGAAGGTCATTTCGCGATAGCTTGTGCCGCCGCCTTGATGGCGGGGTCTTGCCATGCGGCGAGGGCTTGCTTTTCCTCCTCGTTCAGGGCGGAGGGATGACCCGCGCGGGTGAAGAAGTCGCGGTCGGCCTCGGTGAAGGGGATGGCGGTGTCCGGCTCGATGCCCTTCATGTGTGGGGTGTTTCCGGACGGGGTGTGGTAGGTGGCGATGGTGAGTCTCAAGGCGGTGCCGCCGTCCATGGGGACGATGTTCTGGACGCTGCCCTTGCCGTAGCTTTTCTCGCCGATCACGGTGGCGCGCTTGAGATCCTGGAGGGTGCCGGCGGTGAGTTCGGAGGCGGATGCGGAGTTCCTGTCGATGATAACGGCGATGGGGTAATCGCGTTTCCGGCGCTGGCGGTCGGGGGTTTTGAGGAATTCCTCCGGCTCGCCGCGGCCGCGGACGGAGACCACGGCGGTGCCGGGCGGGACGAAGAGGCCGAGTATTTCCACGGTCTGGTGGAGATCGCCGCCGCCATTTTCGCGAAGGTCGAGGATGAGGGATTTCATGCCCTTGTCCTCGAGATCGTCGAGGGCGGCTTCGGTTTCCCGCGCGCAGGCGGCTCCGAACTGGGCGAGGCGCAGGTAGCCGGTGGCGGGGTGTTTTTCGAGGAGCTTCGCTTCGATGAGCGAGCGCTCCTCGACGAAGCGGTGGATGAGGGTGGCCTTGGTTTCGCCGGGTCGTTCGGGATCGCGTAGAGTCAGTTCGACGGTGTCGCCGGGGTTGCCTTGGAAAAGCCCCATGATCTCGGTGAGGGGGGTGTCGCCGGGCGCGGTGCCGTTGATGGCGAGGATAGCGGCATTCTGAAGGATCCCGGCCTTGTCGGCGGGGCCGGATTTTGCGACGGCGGAAACGAAGAGTTTCGCGGAATCCATCCCCAGGCTGAGGCCGAGGGAGCGGATCTCGTTGTTGAGATCACCCTCTTCGCCGACCATCTGGCGCATCTCGGGGTGGATGAAGGAGGAGTGGGGATCGAGGCTGGAGAGCATGCCGTCGAGCGCCTGGTTGACGAGGCGGTCGTAGGCGACCTTGTCGAGGTCGGGGTGGCGCTTGCGGACGGTCTCGAGTACCTTTACGAACCGCTCCAACGCGGGATAGGCGGCCTCCTCCGGATCGGCGGGGATGTTGGTTTCCGCGTGGGCGGAGAGCGCTGCGGCGAGTAGGATGGGGGCGAAACGCATGGGTAATCCACTAGCACCGAAAGGGCGGGTGGGGGAGGGAAAATTCGCGTGGCGGGCGGACTTGGGGCGATTTGGGGAGAGGTGGTGATCCGTGTCGGACGGGAGGAGCGTAGCGCGTGGCGGGAAATCAGCCGCCGGTGCGGGGCGGCCCCTTTTTCTTGGTAGGCTCCGGGGTGACGTTTCTCATGCCGCCGGATTTGCCTCGCTGCTGCTGGAGTTTTTGCATCTCCGCCTGTTTCTCGGCCATGCGCTGCACCCATGATTTCTTGCCGCCGTCCTTGCGGGCGACGAGTTCCGGCTCGGGGATCTTGTTCATGAGCCATGTCTGGCCGATGGAGAAGATGTTTTGGGTGGTCCAGTAGAGGGCGAGGGCGGAGGCGTAGTTGTAGCAGAAGAAGAAGAACATCAGCGGCATGAGCATCATGATGCGCTGCTGCATCTTATCGCCGGTCTTGGGCATCATCGCCATCTGAAGCGCGCTGGTGCCGGCCATGACGATGGGGAGGAGGTTAATGGGGATGCCGATCCAGACGGCCACGGTGTCGGGCTGGGAAAGGTCGTCCACCCAGAGGAAGGGCTGGTTGCGGAGCTCGACGGCGTAATCGAGCATCCGGAAGAAACCGAAGAAGATCGGGATCTGGATGAGCATCGGCAAACAACCACCGAGGGGGTTGATGCCATATTTCCGGTAAAGGCCCATCATCTCGGTGTTGAGTTTGTTGGGATCGTCGGGGTATTTTTCCTTCAGTTCCTTCATCTTGGGCTGGAGCTTGGACATGCGCTTCATCGTGTGGGTCGATTTCGCGTGGAGTGGCCAGATGAAGATGCGGACGATGATGGTAAGGCAGATGATTGCCATACCCCAGGACTGCTCAGTGGAAAGCTTGTCGAGACCGATGTGGAGGAAATTAAGGAGCCAGTTGAGCGGGCGTGAGACAAAGCCGAACCAACCGTATTGCATCATGGCACCCCAGCCTTCGCCAGCGGCACCGGTGTTTTCCAATTTACGGAGCATAGTGTTCGCCTTTGGGCCGGTGAAGATGCGGTAATTCAGGGTTAGGGGCGAGTTGGGCGCGAGGGAGACAGACGGCAGGATCATCGCGGCGCGGACGGAGGAGACGGCGCGTGCATCCGGTGAGAGTGCGACCTGTGAGGGTTTTCCCCAGACGCGGTTCGCTGTCGGATTTTCCGGGCGGATTACAGTGCTGAAGAACTGATCGGTGACACCGGCGTATTTGATCTCCTCGCCCGAATCGCTCCAGATGATCGATTTCTCGGAGGAGAACCAGCCGCCCGTGAAGGCGTTGGCTCCCTCGAAGTGCATTTCGTCGCCCTCATACCAGAAGAAGCCCGTGTGGTCGGCGCGCTCGGCTTGGTAAAGCGGCGCGGCGGAGCCGAGAAAAAGGCCGTATTCCGAGATGTCGAAATTCGCGGAGCTGGTGTTCTCTAGGTCGAGGGCGAGGTTGAGGAAATAGGGTGCGCCGGGGATATCAGCCGATTCGAGCGAGAAGGTTTTTTTCGCGATTACGCCGCTGGGCAGCTTGGCGATGAAGACCGCGGTTTTACCGGGTATGGATTGGTCGACCTTGTAAGCGAAGGGCGTGTTGACCAGGTTCTGAGCGGTGTCCACAAAACCGGCAATGGGGCCGGAGCCATGGCGGTTGATGAGGACATTCGTGGTCTTGTCGCGGACGTTTTTCTGCCCTTTCAGCTCCACATGTTTCACCCCGCCGCCGATGTTGGTGAGGGTGAAAATGACTTTGTCATTTTCAAGAATAATGAATTCCTCCTCGGTCGGCGGTGGTGGGGTCTCTACACTGAGTTCCGCCGGGGCTACGCCTTCCGTCTGTGCGGGAGCATCCTGAGCCGGGGGCTTCGCGGTCGGCACCGGGCGGTATTTCGAGGAGAAATGGATGTTGAGCGCGATCAGAAGCCCGCAGATAGCGAGAACAATCCAGGTTTTACGGTCGTACATGAGGTCGGAAAGTGATGGGTGTGAGCCTTTCGGAAAAGGCAATCGGTTAGGGCTGCTTAGGCTCTGGAGCGGCGGCGGTCAATGGCCAAGAGACGCGGGGTTATGGGTTCCATGGCTTGAAGATTCAACCGCGAATCCGCCTTCGCCAAGGCTACGACGGACAAGTGAACGCGAATTTTCGCTAATGATTTTTGTTTCGAGCCAGGCATACCCAGGTCGGAGCCTGTGCCTGCATTCCGCGTCACTAGTTTCTGGCTGTTTATATTTTCTTCATTCGCGGCCATTTGCGTTCATTCGCGGTTCACTCTTTCCAGTAAAAGCAGCCCTGCATGTCATGGCAAGAGCTTGAGGCGGCGGCATTGGCGGAGCCAGTCGGCTTCGAGATCGGCGTGCGAGGCAGCGGCCGCGCCGGGGCGGGCGATGGTGATGACGTAGCGCTTCGGATCGGCGAAGGCCGGGGCGTGCGCCTGGAGGTAGGTGCGGAGACGGCGGCGGATGAGGTTGCGGTCATGCGCTTTTTTTGCGGCGCGCTTGCTGGTTACGAAGGCGGCGCGCAGGGAGGGCAGCGCGGGATCGGCCAGGGTGCTGACAATGACAAACCGGCCTGCTTTCGCGTGGCCGGTTTTTCGGACGCGGAGGAAATCCGCGTGGTTGTTGACGCTGCACTTTCTCGGGAGCCTCATCGGGAATCCTCGTAGGGTGTGAGCGCATCGGGTGGTGGGAAGGGAACCCTCCCTCCCGATCACCTGCCGTGCTGGGTGATGTGGCGCTTGAAGTGAAGCTCGGCTCCCTTGGGAATCAGGCGCTTGCGGCCCTTCTGGCGGCGGCGCTTAATGCAGTCGCGGCCGGCTTTAGTGGCCATGCGGGCGCGGAAACCGTGCTGCTGCTTGCGGGTGCGTTTGGTGGGCTGATAGGTGCGGAAGCTCATGGCGTGATCGTGGTTGGAAAGCGCGGCCTGCGTGGGCGCGGGGGCGGGACTTTAGGAACCGGGGCGGGCTTGTCAATGCGGCAGTGCGCCGATTTTGGAAAAAATTGCTCCTTGTCGCTGGGGGATGGGCTTGGTTGCCTATGCTCCGCTATGGCCGCCCCGCAAAACACGATCGCTCTGGTTTATGACTATGACCAGACGCTGAGCCCGAAATACATGCAGGACGACGTGGTGTTTCCCAAATATGGGATCGATCCGGCGCAGTTCTGGAAAAAATGCAACAGCCTCGTCCACGACCAGAAATGGGACGGCGAGCTGGCCTACATGAAATGCCTGCTGGATTACCTCGGGATGGATCGCGTGACGAACGCGATGCTTTCCGAACTCGGCGCGGGGCTGAGTTTTTTCCCGGGGCTGCCCGAGCTTTTCGAAGCCCTGCCCAAGGCGTCGCTTCGCCCGGAGCACGAGCTGGCGGGGATCAAGGTGGAGCACTACATCATTTCCTCCGGCCTGAAGGCGCTGCTCGACGGCTCCCGGCTCAAGCCCTACGTGAAGGAAATGTTCGGCTGCGAGTTCGGCGAGGACGCGGAGGGGCTGATCAGTTTCCCGAAACGGGTGATCTCCCACACGACCAAGACGCAGTTCCTTTTCCGCATCAACAAGGGCATGCTCCGCTACGATCAGGACGTGAACGACCACATGCCGCCCGACCAGCGCCCCATCCCCTTTGAGAACATGGTCTATGTCGGCGACGGCCCGACCGATGTGCCCTGCTTCACGGTGGTGAACCGCAACGGCGGCCACGGCATCGCGGTTTACAACCCCGAGGACAAGACCGGGCGGTCGTTCCGGAAATGTTTCGATCTCTGCACGCACGCGGGCCGGGTGAAACACATCGCGCCCGCCGATTACCGCGAGGGTTCACACCTCTGGCTGCTGCTCTCCCAGATGGTCACGGAAACGGCGGACCGCATCTTGCGCCGCCGCATCGAGGAAAGGGACAACGCCACGGTGGCCGCGCCGACCTTCTGATCACTTCGCCGGGATGCGAGTTCTCGCGGGGGCGTAGCCGGGGGCTTCGGCGGAGATTTCCCACGCGCCGCCCGGCTCCGCGCCGAAATCGGGGGAGAGCCGGATGTTCCCGTTCAGCGATCCTCGCGTTTCCGTCATGCCTGCGGAAAGGCCGAGGATCGCGGCGATGAGTTTGTCGGAGTCCTCCGGTTTCAGGGCGACCTGTGCAGGCATCGGGACATCGCCCCATACACCTACGCCGCCAGTCTTGAGTGTTTCCTTGAGGTATGCGGAGGCGTCTGCGCGGTCGGAGTAACGTATTGCGACATCGAGATAAGAGGGGCCGACAGTGCCGGAATCGACCTGGTGGCAGGCCATGCATTGGTTGGCTGTGGCGAGTTTCGCGGCCTCTGGGGAAAGCTCCGGGCCGCCGGAATCATGGCCGGTGGGCGGGATGTAGCGGGCGCGAACCTTGATCTGGCCAGCATCAGGCAGGCGCTCGGCCTTGACCTTGTAATTTAAAGCGTCGCCGAAACCGGGTTTGCCTTTTGTTTTCCCAAGTTCGAGCACGAGCGAGGGCAGTTCCCCGTCACCGGCCAGCGGGATGCGGGCGATGGCGAGCGCTCCTTTGTCATCGGTGGCGACGGCGCGGATTTCCTCGAAACTACCTTCCGGCACGGTAACGGTGGACCCGGTGCCGAGCTTCCTTTCCGTGACGCCTTCGGTGAGATACCAGGTTACGGTCAACTTGCCGCCTTCGGGGTCGGCGGCTTTGTCCACGCTGTAGGTGTTGGGCGCGGCGGGTTTGATCGTGAGGGTGGGCGGCTTGTTGCCATCGTCGGGGCGGAGGCGGGAGACCGAGCCGTTGACGTTGAAATACCAGCCGGAGCCGTATTCGAGGAGGACGAGCGAGCCGTCTTTGTCCATCTCCAGATCCATGGGGTGGACGAGCTTTTCCATGAAGACCTCCAGCTTCTCGACCTTCTCCTGCGCATCGAGCTTCGCTTTGAAGATCTTGCCGCGCATCCATTCGTAGGTGAGTAGGGTACGGTTGTCCTCTTTTCCGAGAATGTTGTATTTCTTACTAGGATCGTAGTAGAAAACGGGGCCGGCCATAGCGTTGCGCCCGCCCTCGCCCATGGCGGGGAATTCCTCGCTTTTCCCGTAGGGATACCAGATCAGCGCGGGATGCGCAGGCGGCAGGGTCTTGAGGCCGGTGTTGCGCTGGCCGGGGTTTTCCGGGGCGGCGGGATCGGTCATTTTGCCGGGTTTTTTGGTCGCGAAATCGACGATCGGATACGGCTTGTTATCGGCGATCACGAAAGGCCAGCCGAAGTTGCCTGCGGCCTTGGCCTGGTTCACTTCGTCGTGGCCGCGCGGTCCTTTGTCGCCGGCATCCCGCGCGTCGGGGCCGACCTCGCCCCAGTAGAGAGACTTCGTTTTCGGGTCGATGGAGATGCGGAAGGGATTGCGGCAACCCATCACATAGATCTCGGGGCGGGTGCCCTCGGTGCCTTTCGGAAAAAGGTTTCCGGGCGGGATCTCGTAGCCGGTTTCCGTGGGCTTGATGCGGATGATCTTGCCGCGCAGGTCGTTGGTGTTCCCGGCGGTGCGCTGCGCGTCCCATTCGGTGCGACCGTCGCGGTTGTCGATGGGCGCGACGCCTGCGCTCTCGAAGGGGTTCGTGTTGTCGCCGATGGAAACGTAGAGCAGCCCGTCGGGGCCGAATTCCACGGAGCCTCCGAGGTGGCAGACCCTGTTCGTGCGCTCGGTGGGGATTTCGAGCAGCTTAAGCTCGGAGGCGGGGTCGATTTTCCCATCCTTGAGGGTGAAACGGGAGAGGCGGCAGGCGAGCACATCCGGCGCGCTGTAGAAAAGGAACAGGCGCTGGTTTTTCGCAAAATCCGGATCGAGCGCGATGCCCAGCAATCCGTCCTCGCGGGCGTAGTTGCTCTTAGGATCCGCGCTCCTCAAGGCCTCCACCGCGATCTGCCCGATGACGAAGATCCCGCCTGTGTTCGGATTGATCCGCAGCACCCGGCCTTCCCTCTCCACCACATAGAAATCACCGTCCGGAGCGATCGCGACCTCCATCGGATCGCGGAGGCCGGTGGCGAGGGTTTCCTTGACGAGCGGGGCGGCACCAACGGCGGAAGCCATGGCGAGGGTGAGGGCGGTGAGGCGGATCATTGACGTGCGGTAAAATGCGTGGAATTTCCGGGAAAGGCAAACGGGAAAGCGGCGAGTTCATTCGCGGTTAATTCTTCAAATCGAGTTTCGGAGGTTGCGGGGTTGGTTCACTCTGGCAACATTCGCTGATTGATACCCCAGAAATCCCTTTCCCATGTCCGCTCCGGAGGCTAATGTGCATGAGTGATCAACGCCGAAAAGTTCAGGGAGTCCCGCTCCCGCCACTTGTTGCTCAGCTCCGAGAAAGCTGTGAAGCAAGTGCGCGCATTCATGGCGGCACAAGCTATCACGCGGAGGAACTCGGGATCTTTCGAGCCATCGCCGCCGAGCAAGATCTCTTCCTCAGCGAAGCGCTCGCAGAGCTGATGAAGCCGCCCACGGCGGAAGGACAAGGAGTGGCGGAATTTTTCCGCCAGATATGTATGGGGAAGGGGAGGCTCCGCTTGAGCGGCTGGGGTTGCTGGGCGGAAGGATTCCGCCCCTCCTTGCAGCTTGACCCGGCTTTGGTGAAGGAATAGCCAGAATCTATGCGCTTTTTCAGTGATCTAGCAGAGACGGTTGTGACCCGCAACCGCCTCCCGCACTGGCAACAGGAAGCGGCCACCTACTTCGTTACATGGCGGCTCAATGACTCCATACCAAAGGAATTGTCAGACGAATGGAGGCATGAGCGGAACGAATGGGTGAGGCTGTATCCCCCTCCCATGACGGAGGAACAGGAGGCGGAATTCCACCGTTTGTTCTCCACGCGGATGGATCAGCTGATGGACGCGGGTTACGGCGAATGTGTCCTGCGCGCATCGGAATGCCGGGAGGCCCTTGTCACCTCCCTGCGGATGTTCGATGGAGACCGCTTCCTCATGCACTCATGGGTTGTGATGCCGAACCATGTCCATGTCCTTTTTTCCATCGCCGAGAAGCAGACACTCGAGAAGACGGTCGGAGGATGGAAGAGATATTCCGCGAAGGATATCAACTCGCTTCTCGGGAAGGCAGGCGCACTTTGGCAGAAGGACTATTTCGACAGGATGATACGGGACTGGGATCACATGTTCAGGGTGGCGAAATACATCAGGAGAAATCCAGAGAAGGCGGGATTGCGGGATGAGGAATACACGCTGTGGGAAGCGGATTGGGTGAAGAAGATGCTGGGGTAGCATCAAGGAGTGGCGGAATTCTTCCGCCAGATAAGCACCGAGAAATGGCTGGGGTTGCTGGGCGGAAGGATTCCGCCCCTCCTTGGGCCTACTCCAGGATCACGAGCAGATCATCCGAGTCCACCTGCACGCCTTTCTTGACGATGATTTCCTTCACAATTCCGTCCACGGGGGCGGAGACGGTGGTGAGCATTTTCATGGCCTCGATGGTGACGAGCTTGTCGCCGGCCTTGACCTCGGTTCCGGGGGAGATGGCGATTTCCGTGACCATGCCGGGGAGGGGGGCGCAGACCTGGGAGGGATCGCCGGGGTCGCCCTTGCGGCGGGCGGCGGAGGCGGTGTTGATGAGGGATTTATCGGTAACGATGGACTCGCGGGGCATGCCGTTGAGTTCGTAGAACAGGGTGCGCTCGCCTTCCGCATCGGCCTCGCCGATGGAGATGAGCTTGATGATGAGGATTTTCCCGGGATCGATCTCGACCTCGATCTCTTCGCCGATCTGGAGGCCGTAGAAGAAGGCGGGGGTGGGGAGCTTGCTGAGGTCGTCGTAGCGCTCGCGGACGGCTTGGAACTCTTTGTACACCGCGGGATACATGAGGTGGCTGTAGATGGCGTCGGCGGATTGTGGATTGTCGATTGACGATGGGAGATTGAGGGATTTGGCGACTTCGTCGAAGTCGATGGGTTCGGCGAGTTCTCCGGGGCGTTTCGTGGTGATCTTGTGATTGGGGCCGAGGACGACTTTCTGGACGTCGGCGGGCCATCCGCAGTCGGGCTGGCCGAGGCCGCCGGAGAGCATGTCGATGACGGATTCTGGGAAGTCGATGGAGCCGGGTTTGATCTTGGTGACATCGGCCGCCTTGATGCCGCGGGTGACGAGGAACATGCACATGTCGCCGACGACTTTGGACGAGGGCGTGACCTTGATGATGTCGCCGAAGAGTTGGTTGACCTCGGCGTAGGTGCGGGCGATTTCGCGCCAGCGGTGGCCGAGTCCCATGGCGTTGGCCTGCTCGCGGAGGTTCGTGTATTGGCCGCCGGGCATTTCGTGTTCGTAAACCTCGGCGGTGCCGGCGCGGGGGGCGGAGTCGAAGGGTTTGTAGAAACCGAGGACGTGCTCCCAGTAGTCGGAGATGTCGTTGAGGGCGTCGAGGTCGAGGCCGGGATCCTGCGGGGAGGATTTGAGCGCGGCGCAGACGGAGTTGAGGTTCGGCTGCGAGGTCGAGCCGGACATGGAAGCGATGGCGAGGTCGGCGATATCGACCCCGGCGCGCGAGGCGGCGATGACGGACGCGGCGTTGAGGCCGGAGGTATCGTGGGTGTGGAAATGGATGGGGATGCCGATTTCCTGTTTCAGGGCGTGGACGAGGTTGTAGGCGGCCTGCGGTTTGCAGAGGCCGGCCATGTCCTTGATGCAGAGGATGTGCGCGCCCATTTTCTCAAGCTCCTTCGCCTTCGCGATGTAGTAGTTGAGGTCGTATTTCGGGCGGGCGGGATCGAGGATGTCGCCGGAGTAGCAGATGGCGGCCTCGCAAATGGATTTTCCGTGCTCTCTAACAGCCTCCATGGCGACCTTCATGTTCGGCAGGTAGTTCAGCGAGTCGAAGATGCGGAAGATGTCCATCCCGCTGTCGGCGGAGTGTTTGATGAAACCGGCGACGACGTTGTCGGGATAGTTCGAGTAACCGACAGCGTTCGAGCCGCGGAAGAGCATTTGGAAAAGGATGTTCGGCACCTTCGCGCGGAGCTGGCGGAGGCGTTCCCACGGGCACTCGTTGAGGAAACGCATCGCGGTGTCGAAGGTCGCGCCGCCCCACATTTCCAGGGAGAACATCTCGGGGGTGCGCGCGGCGTAGGCGTCGGCCACGGCGAGCATGTCGAAGGTGCGCATGCGGGTGGCAATGAGCGACTGATGGGCGTCGCGCATGGTGGTGTCGGTGATGAGGAGGCGATTCTGATCTAAGATCCACTGGGAGAATTTTTCGGGGCCTAGTTCCTGGAGGAGGTTTTTGGTGGATTCGTTGAAGGATACTGGGCGACCGGAGATCGCCCCCACGTCCGCTGGAGCCATAATTTCAGTGGGGCGGTAGGCTTTGGCGTGGGGGTTGCCGTTTACGGTGATTTCGGAGAGGTAGGCTAGGGTGCGTGTGGCTCGGTCGCGGCGCTTGCTGAATTTGAAGAGCTCGGTCTTGGTGTCGATGAGCTTGGTGTGCGCTTGGCCGGAGCGGAAGGTCTCGTCGGCGATGATGTTTTCGAGGAAAGGGATGTTCGTCTTCACCCCGCGGATGCGGAACTCGCGGAGGGCGCGATCCATGCGCTGGCAGGCCATCGGGAAATCGCGGCCCATAGTGGTCAGTTTCACCAACATGGAATCGTAGAACGGCGTGATGACCGAGCCGGCATCGCCCGAGGCGGCGTCGAGGCGCACGCCGAAGCCGGCGGCGGAGCGGTAGTTGAGGATGCGGCCGTAGTCGGGCGCGAAATTTTTCTCGGGATCCTCGGTGGTGATGCGGCACTGGATGGCGAAACCGTTGCAGGGGATGTTTTCCTGCGGAGGGAAGGGCGATTTCCTCACCGAAAAGCGCATTTCCCTGCGCGACGAGGATTTGCGAGCGGACGAGGTCGATGCCGGTGACGCATTCCGTGACAGTGTGCTCGACCTGGATGCGCGGGTTCATCTCGATGAAGAACCAGTCGTTCTGATCCATATCGTAGAGGAACTCCACGGTGCCGGCGTTGTTGTAGCCGATGCCGTCGGCCAGTTTCACCGCGGCGTCGCAAAGCTCTTTCCGCACGACCGGATCGAGGTGCATGGCGGGCGCGACTTCGACGACTTTCTGGTAGCGGCGCTGGACGGAGCAATCGCGCTCGTAGAGGTGGACGACGTTGCCGTGCTGGTCGCCGAGGATCTGCACCTCGATGTGCTTGGCGCGCTTGATGTAGCGCTCCAGGAAAACGGCTGGGTTGCCGAAGGCGTTCTCCGCCTCGGCGCGGGCTTCCGCTAGCAGGCCGGGGAGCTGGGAGGGTTTTTCCACGACACGCATGCCGCGTCCGCCGCCGCCGAAGGCCGCCTTGATGATGAGCGGGAAACCGATCTCGTGAGCGACGGTCAGGGCGACGTCGGGATCGGTGATCGGCTCCTCGGTGCCGGGCAGGGTGGGGACCTTGAACTTGTGGGCCAGCGCGCGGGCGGCGGTCTTGTCGCCCATGTTTTCCAAAAGCTCCGGCGACGGGCCGATGAAAATGATGCCCTCACGCGCACAGGCGCGGGCGAAGGCCGGGTTTTCCGAGAGGAAACCGTAGCCGGGGTGGATCATCGTCACACCCTTGGACTTCGCGAGTTTCACGATGCCCTCGTAATCAAGATACGCGCCGACGGGGCCTTTCGATGAATCGAGCTGGTAGGCTTCGTCGGCCTTGAAGCGGTGGATGGAAAAGCGGTCTTCCTCGGCGAAGATGGAAACGGTGCGGAGGCCGAGTTCGGTGGCGGCGCGGAATATGCGGATTGCGATTTCGCCGCGGTTGGCGGCCATGATTTTTCCGGGTTGGGTTGGGTTCGTTGGCATGGTTTCGGAGAGGTTTTTTGCCCGTGCGGGCGGGTATGCACAAGGACGAATCGGACGGCAAGGAACCTGCAAAAAAGAAATCCAACCGCAGATGGACGGGATGGACGCAGATGAAGAGGATTATTGGGCTGGTGAATGCTTGAACGAGGCGGTAGGTTCTCCTTATGGATTTGACCCTGACAGTGCCGGACGAGGTGGCTCGCGCATTGCCGTTGCCTGCGGAGGAGCGGCAGCAGCGCCTGCAGACCGAGATGGCTTGCCTGATGTATGCGAAGGGCTGGTTGAGTTATGGGCAGGCGGCGCGGGTGTCCGGGTTGGATCATTTCAGGTTCGGTCTCGAACTGGGAGACCGACAAATCCCCCGTCACTACGACGACAACGAAGCGGCACACGATCTGGAATATGCGAGTCGTCAGCAACACGTCGCCGGTCTGTAACCTCGCGGTCATCGACCGTCTGGATCTGCTGCGGAGGAAGTTCGGAAAAGTCGTGATCCCGGAGGCGGTGGCGCGGGAACTCTCCGCGCTCGATCATGCAGGCGGGCGGGCAAACATCGAAGCGGCGCTGCGGGATGGCTGGCTTGTGGTGGAGCGGGTTTCTGACCGCCGTTTGCTGCCGATCCTCCGCCGACGCATTGACGAGGGCGAGGCGGAAGCGATCGAGCTGGCGCGGCAGACGGATGCGGATCTCTTGATTCTGGACGATCTTGACGCGCGTGGCATCGCTTCCGAGGAAGGTTTGCCCTATACGGGCTTGCTCGGCTTGCTAGCCGAGGAACGAATGGCGGGCAGGCTGCCTTCGCTGGAAGACGAAATCAAACGGCTGCGCGACGAATGCCGTTTTTTCGTGTCCGCCGACCTGGAAACGAAGCTGTTGCGCGGGGTGGGTGAAAGGTAAGCGGGGGGCAGGATTGCCAGCTAAGATGGAATTTCATGTGGCGACCGAAGATCGCCTCCACGGTCACTTCCCGATACAGAAGCTGGAAAAAATCACGCCCAGCAGATCCTCGGTATCGACCTTGCCGGGGATTTCGCCGAGGGCGTCAAGGGCTTCGCGGAGGTCGATGGCGGCGAGTTCGGGGTCGGAGTTTTGCTCGGTGAGGAGGTCGAGGGCGGCGGTGAGGTTGGTGCGGGCCAATGCCAGGGATGCTTGGTGGCGGGCATTGATGGCGATGGCGTGCTCGCCGAAATCCGCTTCGGTGAAATGGAGGGCGGTGCGGATTTTTTCCGAAAGCGTATCGAAGCCCTCGCCGCTCGCGCAGGAAATCCGTGTGGCTTCTGCACCTTTCCATGTGGGATGCTCGCCGAGATCCGATTTGTTGAGGACGAGGAGATGGGTGGCGTGGTTCGAGGGATAGACGGCTCGTTCAGGGCGCGGGCGCGAGGCGTCGGCGATTTCGAGGAGCAGATCCGCGCCCTCGATCTGGCGGACGGTGCGCTGGATGCCCTGCGCCTCGATGGCGTCGTCGGATTCGCGGACGCCCGCCGTATCGACGAGGCGCAGCGGGATGCCGCCGAGGTTGATGACCTCCTCGATCGTGTCTCGGGTGGTGCCGGGGATGTCGGAAACGATGGCGCGGTCGAAGCCGAGCAGGCGGTTGAGCAGGGAGGATTTGCCGACGTTCGGCTCGCCGAAAATAACCGTTCGCACGCCCTCGCGGAGGCACGCGGCCTTGGTCGGCGGTGGCGAGCAGGGAATCGATGGTTTGCAGAATCCTACCGATACGGAGGCGGAGCTGGGCGGTGGTTTGTGGGTCGATATCTTCGTCGGGGAAGTCGATCCACGCCTCCAGATGCGCGAGGATTTCTAACAGCTCGTCGCGGGCTGCGGTGGTCCGTTTTCCGAGGGTGCCCTCGAGTTGGGAGTGGGCGGCGCGGATCGCGAGGCGGGTCTGGGCGGAAATGAGATCCATGATGCCCTCCGCCTGAGTGAGATCGAGCTTGCCGTTGAGGAAGGCGCGCTGCGAGAACTCGCCCGGCGCGGCGTGGACGGCGCCGCATTCGAGGAAACGGGCCAGAACGTTTCGCGGGTCACGAGGATGCCGCCGTGGCCCGCGAACTCCACAGTGTCTTCGCCGGTGAAGGAGTTCGGGCACAGGAAAACAGTGAGCAGGCCGTCGTCGATCACCGAGCCTGCGGCGTCGCGGATCTTGCAGCGGCGAGCCACTCGGGGCATCGTGGCAGAAGCGATGCCGCCACAGGCGAGATCCGCAATCTCGATGGCGCGAGGGCCGGAAACACGGATCAGCGAAATGGCACCTACGCCCGTGGGGGAGGCGATGGCGGCGATGGTGGAGCTATGCGCCGAGGCCATTTATGTAACGCGTTGGTGAAAACTAAAAGCGGCGATAAATCAAATCACCACGCGATCAGTTTAAAGCGGCTCCAAGAGAGCTGTCAATGCGCGTGGGAACCTTGCGAAATGCGCTTCTTGCCTTGCACCGGCCCTTGGTGACCTCTAACTTGCGCGCCCCATGACAGTCTTATGAAACCCGTTCACATCTACGATACCACCTTGCGCGACGGCACCCAGGGCGAGGGCTTTCAGCTTTCCGGCCTCGATAAGCTGCGGATTGCGAAGCGCCTCGACGAGTTCGGCGTGGACTACATCGAGGGCGGCTGGCCGGGATCGAACCCCAAGGACGTGGAGTTTTTCCAGGCCGCGAAATCCATCGATTTCAAGCACGCCAAGCTCGCCGCCTTCGGCTCCACGCGCCGTGCGAACACCCCGGTGGACGAGGATCCACAGGTAAAACTTTTGCTGGAGGCGGAGACACCCGTGGTGACGATTTTCGGGAAAAGCTGGGAAATGCAGGTCACGGAAATCCTGCGCACCACCGTCGAGGAGAACCAGGCGATGATCCGCGAAACCGTCGCCCACCTTGCCCAGCACGGCCGCCAGGTGATCTACGACGCCGAGCACTTTTTCGACGGCTACAAGGACTCCCCGGAGCACGCCCTCGCCACTCTGAAAGCCGCCGCCGACGGGGGCGCGGCCTGCCTTGTCCTCTGCGATACGAACGGCGGCACCCTGCCTTCCGAGATCGCCATGATCTGCACCGCCGTGCGCGCCCATCTGCCCGGCTCCTCCATCGGCATCCACACCCACAACGATTGCGAACTCGGCGTCGCCAACGCGATTGCCGCCGTCGATGCGGGCGCGACCCACGTGCAGGGCACGATCAACGGCTACGGTGAGCGCACGGGAAACTGCAACCTCACCTCCGTCATACCCATCCTCCAGCTGAAAATGGGGCTGGAGGTGGTGCCGCGCCTCGAAGGTCTGCGCGACCTTTCGTGGTTCGTGGACGACGTTTCCAATAACCCCCATTTCGCCCGCGCTCCTTTCATCGGTCGCACGGCCTTCGCCCACAAGGGCGGCATGCATGTGAATGCCGTGCAGAAACTCGCCCGCAGCTACGAGCACATCACGCCCGCCAGCGTCGGCAACGAGCAGACCATCCTTGTTTCCGAACTCAGCGGCCAATCCAACATTCTCCTCAAGGCGCAGCAGATGGGTATGCCCATCGAAAAAGGCGCGCCCGAGGCCGCGCGCATCCTTGCCTGCATCAAGGAACTGGAGCACGAGGGTTATTCTTTCGAGGCAGCCGGCGGTTCGCTGGAGTTGCTGATCCGCCGTGAGCTGGGGAAATACAAGAAACCTTTCGAGGCCAACGAATACCACACCAGCTTCCGCCAATACCGCGACGGCCACAAACCCGTCTGTGAGGCCACCGTCAAGGTCAGCGTCAACGAGTCCACCGAACTCACCGTCGCGGAAGGCCACGGCGTGGTCAACGCCCTCGACCTCGCCCTGCGGAAAGCGCTCATGCCTTTCTATCCGGAGATCGAGGAAGTCTCCCTCGTAGATTACAAGGTGCGCATCCTCGACGGCCACGAAGCCACCGCCGCCAAGACCCGCGTGCTCATCGTCTCCGCCCACGGCGGCGAAACCTGGGGCACCATCGGCGTCTCGGAAAACATCATCGAGGCCAGCTGGCTCGCCCTCGTCGATGGCATCGATTTGTTCCTCCAGCGGAGAGGCTAAGGGCTTCCATGCCGGTAGGGCTGATCCGGCTCGGTCGGCCCTGATCAAAAACGGAGGAGCCTTTATCACGCAATGGTAGTGCAACCTCAGTTAGTGGCTCCGCCAAAAAATAAACGCGCGTTTAAACGAGATTTCCGACGAAGTCCATGGACTGCGGCAGCCTGCTGCCGCTTTCCGCCATGCAGCCTGCTGCGAGCGGGGCTAGCAGAGGTTTCATCGGGCGTTTCCCGTGCCAATGCCGCCGACCTCGCAGCAGGGCTGCATTGGCCAGAGCTACAGCAGGCTCTGGCAGTCCAAGGTGCTGCGCACATGTCTTCGACAATAAAAAATTGGCAGAATCCCTTAGGCAGCTTTTTGTCTCGGGATTTCACTCCCGCCATGGTGAGCGGTGCGCTAGATTTTTGAAGTGGGCCGACCGAGCCGGATCAGCCCTACCGGAAAAAAATCACATGCCTTTCCCCATCGACAGCAAAAGCGCATGCCGATAGTGACGGGTATGCGCGTTTTCCTCGCCTGCCTTTTTCTCCCGCTCAACCTCAGCTCCGCCGAGCCCTTGGGGAAAAAGCCGAACATCCTCTTCATCGCCGTCGATGACCTCAACGACTGGGTCGGGCCGCTGGGGGGCATCCGCAGGTGAAGACGCCGAACTTCGACCGGCTCGCGGCGATGGGAACCACTTTCACTAACGCGCACTGCCAGAGCGTCCTCTGCAATCCCTCGCGCCTCAGCGTTCTCACCGGCCTGCGCCCGACGACGACCGGGATCTACGGCCTCGCGCCCTGGTTCCGCAACGTCCCGGAACTCAAGGATCTCACTACGCTGCCGCAGCATTTCCGCGACAACGGATACCGCACCTACGTCGCCGGGAAGATTTTCCACGGTAACTACGGCTTCAAGGCAGGCGGGCCGGATTGGGATGAGGTCGGGCCGCCGGCCGGAGGCGCGCCTTTCCCCGCGAAGAAACTCGTCAACACCCCGAGCCCGATGAAACTCGTCGATTGGGGTTTTTTCCCGCACAAGGATGAGGACAAGGACGATTACAAGATCGCGAGCTGGTCGGCGGAGCGGTTGGTCGAAATGCCGGACGACAAGCCCTTCTTCCTCGCCACCGGATTTTTCCTGCCCCACGTGCCGAACTTCGCGACGCGGAAATGGATGGATCTCTACCCGGAGGAAACCCTGAAACTCCCCGAGGTCATGGAGAACGACCGCGCCGACACCCCGCGTTCCTCGTGGTGGCTGCACTGGCAACTGCCGGAGCCGCGGCTTGAGTTCCTGAAAAAGGAGAACGAGTGGATAAACTTCGTCCGCTCATACCTCGCCACCGTCTCTTTCATGGACGCGCAGCTCGGACGCGTGCTCGATGCGCTGGAGAAATCCGGCCACGCCGACAATACGGTGATCGTGCTCTGGTCGGATCATGGCTTCCACCTCGGCGAAAAGGAAATCACCGGGAAAAACACGCTCTGGGAACGCTCCACGCGCGTGCCCCTGATGTTCGCTGGCCCCGGCTCGCTGCGCGGGACGAGGTGCGCGGAACCCGTCGAGCTGCTCGATATTTTCCCCACCCTCTGCGACCTCGCCGGACTGCCGAAACCCGCTGGTCTGGAGGGACTCTCGCTCGTCCCGCAGTTGGAAGACGCCTCGGCGGTCAGAGCACGCCCCGCCCTCACGAACCACAACCCCGGCAACAACTCCGTCCGCGACATCCGCTGGCGCTACATCCGCTACATGGACGGCGCCGAGGAACTTTACGACATGGAGAAAGACCCCAACGAGTTCAAGAACCTCGCAGGCGATCCGGCCTTCGCGGCGGAGATCGAAAGGCTGAAAAAATGGCTGCCCGCCAAGGAGAAACCCCACGCCCCCGGCAGCGCCTCCCGCATCCTCGAATCCCGCAACGGCAAACCTTTCTGGGAAGGGAAGGAGATCCTGCCCGGCGATCCTATCCCGGAGATCAGCGCGGCGGATTGAGCGGACTCTCACCGCCGCGCGTAACCTGAAAAACCCTCACTCATTGATCAACTCCCGCAGCGCGTCATGCGCGGCCGGCTCGTCCTTGCCGACAGGCATCGCCTTCACCAGCTCCGCCACCATTTTCCCGCCCGTCCCATCATAGGATTTCAGGAAAGCGGCGAAGTCCTCGCTCGCCTTCTCATCCGCCTTATCGCTGACGACCCGCAGGATGAGAACCTTGGCCGGAGTCCCTTCTTCCGCCGCCGCCAGAAGCCCGAAGGCGTTCATTTCCACAAGCTCCGCCCCGAATCCGCGCGCCAGCTCCCCCCGCTTCTCACCGGAGGCGACGAAGACCTCGCCGGAGACCAGCTTCGTGGCTGGCATCTGTTTCCAAGTGCCCTCCGGCCAATCATCGGGCATCCACGCGACCGTCCGCAACGCGCTCTCGGAAGGGAACACCCTGCCGCCCTCCCCCGCACGACCCTGCTGCCACGCCGCCACCTCGCCGATCCGCCACCAGCTCCCGATCCCCGCCTCATCCCCGATCCCGCCTGCCGGCCCGGTGGATATGATCCGATCCACCGGATTCAACGCGAGGACGCGTGCCACCGTGACCGCCGTGTTCACGCATCCCGACCCCATTTTCGCAGCCACCACGCGGTGCGCTCCCACCCGGTACTCGAAGGCCACCGTCCCACCCACCAGATTCATAGCACGTATGGGGGCGCCCGCCGCCGCCTCGAAAGCAACCTTGTCCTCGTCCAGCGCGAAGAAATAGCCAACGTTGCCCGCATATGCGCAATTCGTGAAAAATATCAATAACAATGAAACCCATGGCCGATTTTGGTAACAAATAAATCTGGAGATATATCTTTTCATGCCAGCATCATCGGATATACGTGATTTCCATGCAAGCGATCAGTCGCCGTAAATTCGTCACCAACTCAGCGATCCTCGCCGGTGGTGCCGCCATCGGCTACAAAGTGGTTTCCCGGGGGAATGCCCATCGTGGAGCCATCCGCTTGCTGCCTGTCGAGGGCTACGCCTACTCGGAAACCTTCGCCCGGTTCATGAGCCGCGCCAAGTTCGATTCCGTACGCAACGCCATCGCCTCCATCCGCGACCGGTCGGTTCCCGTCCGCGTCGTCCACATCAAAGCAAACGTTCCTATCGGTCCCGGATCACCGGGACCGACCGATACGAAGGTTTGCAGAAACCCGCCGCACCGGGAACTCCCGGGCGGCGGGCACCAGGGAGGGGCGAGTTGCCGCCCGTCTCCCCATCCATCTGAACAGATCTATCACCAGCCACCCCTCCCGCCGCCATGGGCAATCCCCCAAACAAGAAAAACAACAGGCTGCGGAAAAGGGCGACCGCCAAGACCGTCCCCAACTCCCCCTTTTCCCGATCCCTGCGCGAAGCCAGGGAACTCATCGCCGCCGGTGATACCGAAAACGGCCTCGCCGCTCTCAACCAGCTCTCGGCGAGTTCCCGGAACCCCGTCCGCCGCGCGAAAATCCTGCTCTCCATCGGCGAGTCGCAGACCCGTCACTCCCGCCACAACGAAGCTCACGCCGCTTTCGCAAAAGCCTCCCTCTACGCGAACCAAGCCGAGGCCACCGATCTCACCCTAGCCGCCGGCACGGGCATGATCCGTTCCCTCCTGCGCTCCTTGCGCTCCGACGAGGCGAAAGCCGCCGCCACCCAGCTTCTCGCCGACCTCGAAGCCGCCGGGAAAAAGTTTGCGGACATCCAGAACCTCACACCCGAGCAACTGGCCGAGCAAGGCTCGATCACCGTCCCCGCCCGTCCGCCCCGCCTTACCGTCGGCCTCACGAAAATCGCCACCGCCTTCATGGAATCCGGCCTCACCGATGAGGCGAAGTCTTTCCTTCTGAAAGCCATCCAGCTCTCCCCCAACGGCGCCTCGCGCGCCCGCCAATCCCTCGCCAAGCTCGCCCTCGCCTCCGACGAACCCGCACTCGCCGAGCGCTACGCCCGCGAAGCCCTCCTCATGGGACGTTTCCAAGCGAAAACCACCGCCGCATGGCCCCTCTACCTCGATGCCCGCGCCCGCCAGAACCTCGTCCCCATTCTCGAACCCGACGTCTTCGCCGCCTTCCAACAGCACGCACAGGGTCGCATCGCCTCCGCCTCCACCCTCTCCATCGCCCGCATCCTCCGCGCCCACGGCGATCCCTCATGGAAGGAAATCGCCACCACAGCCCTCGCCCACCGGAAAGGCGACAAGGTAATCACCACCGAGATCGAAAAGCTCCTCCATGCGGACGCCAAACTCTTCGCCACCGAAGAACCGCACAAAACCGCCGCCCGCGCCCTCCGGCTCATCCGCGCAGGGGAAGTTTCCATCCAGGAAACCGTCGCCCACGCCAAGGAATACGTCCGCTTCTCTCTTCTCGCGGGCAATAAACCTGATCTGGAAAGGATCGTCCGCATCGCCGCCAGGAAATTCCCCGCCGTCGCCCTGCTATCCATCCGCCACGCCGCTGCCCTCGGAGCCATGATGGCCACCCGGCACGACATCGCCCGCCAATGGCTCCTCGCCCTCATCACCGAAGCCGCCCAGCTCGGCCAAATCGCCGCATGGGGTCGCGCCAACTGGGCGCTTGCCCGCATGGAATCCCTCCTCGAAAACAACGCCGAAGCCGCCTTCTACTACATGGAAGTCGCCGCCCACCCCGACACCCCGCCCCGCTTTAAGATCCAGGCCATGCTCCGCGGCCTCAAGTTCCTAGGAAAATCCGGGGACACCTCCACCGACATCGGCCAGCTCACCGAAAACATCCGCGCCATCCTGCGCGAAACCGATGACTTCCGCATCCTCCTCGACGCCGCCAGACAGCTCGCCCTTGCAGGATCAAATTTCACCGCGCTCAAGAACGAAGCCGCTGACCGTGCCACCATTCTCGCCGACCAATCAATTTCCACAGCTTCAAACGCCTCCGCCGCCCTCGCAGACCTGGAATACCTTTCCAGAAAATCCTATTGGGATCTCGCTCGCTATCAAATCGTCATACGTCGTTGGGAAGAACTCACCCCGGCACGGAAAAACGAATACAAAACCACGGCCGGCTCCTTGTGGTATGAATACCTGTCCCTCGTTTTGTTATCGCTCAGCGCGACGAACCGCAACCAGGAAGCCATCAGCCTCGCCTCCTCGGTCTTGGACAACAACAACTCCACACCGGAGAGCTACGTCATCCTCGGCTCCGTCTATGCCGAGCAACTCCTTCGCAGCGGCAAGGTGGAAAAGGCATTCGAATACTTCCGCTGGATCGCCATCGAGCAACCTACCCACAGGAAAGCCGCATCAGCACACTATTGGCTAGCCCTGCATGAGATGCAACAAGGCAACCACGCCGCTTCCAAGGCACACGCATACAGCTTGCGGAAATGCTATTCGGGAAAACCCGCCCTTCTGGATGAATGGAAAATCGATGCAAAGGCAGTGTGTCTTCTCGCGGACGGCAGCCTCGATAAAGCGGTTGGTTTGGGTGGATCAACCTACACGGCGGACTTCCTGCGCGAAACGCTGCGGGAAATAGCACAGGATGCCAGCATACTCCGTTGATTCCGACCATGAACATAATTTCATGCTTTATTCTTGCTGCGCTTGTTTGCACAAGCGTCTTAGTGTGCGCACAGGACGCCCCACCGCCGCAGCCTCATCTTCCACCTGGCCGTTGCGAGCTTGTCTCTTTGCCTGCCTTCGATGGCATGGCGCGGCTCAAAAGCGTGGTATGGGGCAACCATGGTTTGAACGGAACCCGGCTCACGACCGTCTGGGAAGCAACCTATGCCAACGGCAGATATATACCCGACAAACGGAGCGGGAATGAAGCGCCACTCGATGGTCTCGTCACCCCGGCAGCCACAGTCACACTCAGGGAGTTCGTTCCATTCGCGGGCAAACAGGTGACCACTGAAAACTTTTATCTCAGTTACTGGCACCCCTGTGAAAGCACATTCCACCATAAGTTCCGCTCCACATATGGGTTCCAGTTTCTGAAACCTCCGAAATCTCCGAAACCTCCGCCGGACGAGGACGAGGACGAGGACGAGGACGAGGACGAGGACGAGAGAGACCCGCCTTTTGGCAATCCACCAACCACCGAAGAGGAGCAGAAGGAACTTTGCGGGAAACCCTTCGTCCCTGGTATCTGCCGCCCGTTTCCACCAGACCGCCGCCTTGAGCCGGAGGAAGCGGTTCCTGCACCCGGTGAAATCATCCTGGTTGCGGAAAACATAGCCCATCATCGGCGGAAATTCGGATTCGTCACCTACATCCCGCAGCCAGAAGGTGAATTGCCCGCATACTATCTGACACAGAACATCGAACAGCATCTGGTTGGCGGCAACCCGGAAAGCCCCGTCGGCGGCACAGTAACGGAAAACGTGTGCGTTACGGATGGCGCGGTGATTGAGGTCGCGCGGCAAGGCAACGTCAGCTACTACGGTCTGCCCGCCATTGATGACCCGAACGCCACACAAACAACATGGGCCGCCCAATGGCGCGTCACAAGCTACGATGATTGCCCTAACCAGGAGCATGACGAACCGGGCACAATGGTAGCAAGCGCCAGCCTCTCGGATCTCCACACCACCGCCAGGTTCAAGGAAGATACTTTCCAAAACGCCTGGTTCTACAAGGGATACTACATAAAAGAGACACCCGTTGCGGAATTGCTCCTCCCGGACGAGGAAAACATCATAAGCTACTCAAAGACACGATACTCCGTTAGAATCGGGGAAGAGGTGACTCTCCCCTGCAAGGTTTTGGTGGTGGAGGAATTCACCCCTGAGGACGACGGGGATGAGGCCACCACCGAGGAAAAGGAATACAGGCTCAGGCAAATCACCATCACGAGTGGCACCGAATCCCAATCATATGAAATCGACCCCGCCACCGAACCGGAAAAAGAAGGCACGTGGCGCGTTTACCTCCTCCCGGTGGACATAGTCCCTGATTGGAACCGGGATGGGAAAATTGATTCATCGGATCGGGGTAAAGTAACCGACGAAAAACCATGGAGGTGGTGGGTCAATGACGATGACGATGTTGATTCTGCCACCGGGGGAGATATTCCGAGTTCAAATTCCCCAGATCATGCCAATGGGCAAGTTGACGGGATGCGTGATTTGATCGACTTCTTCCCTATCCATCTCGATATCAAGCAGTCACTTTTGGTACTGCCAAAAAGTGAATACCAATATTTTGTCAAGCATTCTGAAGGAGGCCTAAAATTAATTGAATTTCCTTCAGGCGAGCCTGATCCATCCGAGGATGATCTTTCCCGCAGTCCCAATTCACATCTCACTAATACTAGTAGAGCAAGCGGATTGGCTAACTACGCAGTCACTCCCGTCACCTCAGCAGGAGTCCCACTTTCAAACTCCTATCTCAATCAGGCTGAAGATGGGAAAGGTCTACTCCTGCTCGAAGCAACCAAAGAAACCACCTCGCCAATCCAGCTTGAAATCCGAAAAGGCTCTCAAGTTATCGCGACTATCAATTTCCCTGTGAAAATCTCCAAGGTGGAGAATATGTATCGTCACATCGATCTCACCCAAGTTCCTTTGGATTACGACGGAGGGTCGCCCGGTGCGGCGGCCAGCCCGGTCGGGACCAAAACTGTTGATCCCGGCAGCGCATATCCCGATAGTCTGACCAACGGAAAATACTTCGTCTTCCTTCACGGATTCAATGTTCCCGTTCATCGGGCCAGAGGCTGGAACGCGGAAATCTTCAAGCGCATGCATCAGATGGGTTCGAAAGCCCGGTTCGTAGGCATTACATGGACAGGTGCTACTGGGATTCCGATAGCCGGAACTCCACCGAACATCGGCACTGCGGAACGCAGCACGGACTATCACAAAGCGGTGTTCTTCGCGCTGCAAACCGGTGGAGCTCTTGCCCCCGCACTGACCTTCACTCAAGGGGCGGATGTTACCGTAGCCGCTCACAGTTTGGGCAACATGGTTGTCGGCGAGGCGATCCAGAACGGAGGATTCACCCCTGACCGGTACTACATCATCAACGGTGCCGTGGCGACCGAGACCTACGACTCCAGCATTGCCACAGATGCGGAGAGATGGGCAATGACGGAAGCACAGTGGAAACCCTTCGGCACAATCCACCAGCAACGCCTCTACTCCTCCAGTTGGCATACACATTTCCCGACTAGCGACAACCGCAGCAAACTGACCTGGAAAAACCGTTTCGAGAGAGTTTTTTTGGGGTCAGGTGCTTCATCGCAACATTTTTCTTGTCGGGAAGCGGGTTGAGGAGTGGAATCCCGGCATGCCGAGAGCGTTGCGCCACCAATACCCCGGAGCGGTTTATCATGTGATGGCGCGCGGGGATGGGGGGAAAGCCGTTTTTGAGGGGGATGATGACAGGAAGGCGTTCCTGTTCCGGCTGGGGCAGGTTTGCGGGAGCCACGGCTGGCGTGTCCATGCCTGGGTGCTCATGGGAAACCATTTCCATCTGTTGCTGGAGACGCCGGAGCCGAACCTGGTGACCGGGATGAAGTTCCTGCTCGGGACGTTCAGCCAAGGATGGAACGCGCGGCGGTCGCGGCGAGGTCATGTTTTCCAAGGACGCTACAAATCGGTGCCGGTGAGCGCGGCGGCGGGGAGTCCGCATTATTTCCGCATCGCGGCGGACTATATCCACCTCAATCCCGCCAGGGCGGGGCTGGCGGGCGGTGGGCGCGGGAAACTGGTTTCCTACAAATGGAGCAGCCTGCCCTGTTACCTGAGCGGCAAGGGGCCGGATTGGCTGGTGCTGGATCGGGTCTTGGGGGCGTTCGAGCTGGCGAAGGACGGGCGCGGGCGGAGGGCATACGTGGCGTGGCTGGAAGCGCGGGCGGAGGAGGGAGGGGATGTGGGCGAGCAGGGCATGAAGGAGCTGCGGCGCGGCTGGTATCTGGGCGAGCCGACCTTCGCCGACAAGCTGCGTGCGCTTGTCGAGGCGAAGCGGGATCGCGGAACCGAAGGCCGCGACCCAACCGCGAAGGCACACGATGAATCCGAGGCGGAGGATCTGGCGAGGCGGGCGCTGGGATTGCTGGGAATGCCGGTGGAGCCAGAGGCCTTGGCCGGGTTGCGCAAAGGCGATCCCCGGAAGGTTCTGGTGGCGGTGATTGTCCGCAAGAACACGTCGGTGAGCAATCGCTGGCTTACGGATCGTCTGGCGATGGGTCATGCGGCAGGCTTGAGCAGGCTCCTCGGCGAATGCCGGAAGGATAAGGAAAGCACGCGGAAACTGACGGAACTTGAAGAAATGTTGCGATGAAGCACCTGACCCCAAAAATCACAAGATGTATGCAAAAATGATCGAACTCGGAGAACTTAATGAAGACTAATACGATGAAACTTAATTATCTGATGATGGCGGCAATGTCGCTCGCCCTGTGCGACTGCAAAGGGAGCGTGGAGCCAGACTTCAAGACAGACGTAAAGGTGTCGATCAAAGACGGGAACGATACTCCCGTAGAGGGCGCCGAAGTGAAACTGCTGTTCTCCCATTACGACCAAGCAAAGAACGTCACTCATCTTCTTACCACCGACACCACAGGAACTGTGCGGGAATCCGAGAAGGTCGTGACGTCTCTGCTGGTGAACGTCGAGAAACCCGGTTACTATCCACTGCGTTATGAGCGTGCGCTGATCCGCATGGATGTGGACTGGAAGAAAATAAGGGAATTTGAGTTGCCCTTGATCATGCGCCAAATCAAGCAACCCATCCCACTGCACGCCAAGAAATTCTCGGCCATCATCCCTGACTATGACAAGCCCGTTGGCTTCGACTTCGAAGCGGGCGACTGGGTGGCCCCGCACGGCAAGGGTAAGTCACCTGACATGCTACTCGATTTCGAAAGGATGCTAGTCGGGTATCGGGGAGAGCTTAAATATGAAGACATGGCGAAGGATTTAGAGTCAATCCATAGTGATAACCCGCGCAAGAAAGAGACATATTTCAAAGGTATGGAGAAATTGTATGGAAAGATGGATAGGTCTGACTATCGGCAGACTATAAACATAAACGCAGGAAAATGGGATGGTAAGTTAAGTGTCACGTTTCCCAATCCACAAGAAGGTATCGCGGACGCAAAGAAGGACTACTGCCACTACTCCAAGTTGACCCTGCCCCACGAGGCTTACCCGGAGGGCTATTCTAAAGACCTGCACATAAAGACTGATAACCACACGCCAAAAAACACGCCACCGGATCCCGCTTACTTCGTCAGGACACGGGTTACGCTGGATGATAAAGGGGAGATCGCTTCTGCGAATTACACGAAGATCACATCCCCGATCCATTTCGACCCACGAGGGAGAATTGAATTCACATACGTCTTCAATCCCACTCCCAACGACCGGAACCTTGAGTTCGACACCAGCAAAAACAAATTTGCCGATCTGAAATTTGAGGAAAGGGTGGTCAATCCATAGATGGGGTCAAGTGAATGGGATCAGAGTAATCGGATAAGCGTGTTAGATCGCCTACAGCCCCCACTTCAATTCCACAAAAGATCGTCGCTCCGCACCGCGAGGCATCCCGCTGGCGGCTGATCACGCGAGCAGCTAGTCCTGCGGGAACATGTGACGTGCGCGGGGTAATGCTGCATCCAGTCCGGGTGCCTCCCGCAAGCGGGTCCCTCCCTCCCTCTGATGTTCCCTCGGGGAATACCCTCGGCAGCATTACCCGTCGCAGTCACAAGTGCCCTCCGGCCTGCATTGCAAGATTCCAGGAAAAATAACAGAAATCCGTTGACTGCGGGGAGAAGTTCGGCAATATGGGGGCATGTCAGGCAAGAAAGGAACGAAGCGTTGGCTCACTCCATTGCAAGATTCCAGAAAAAATAACAAAATTCCGTTGACTGCGGGGAGAAGTTCGGCAATATGGGGGCATGTCAGGCAAGAAAGGAACGAAGCGTTGGCTCACTCCGTGGGCGGATTCCGAGGAAAGGCCGTCCGTTTACCACCTCACCTCTCGCGTGGTGGACCGGCGGTTCGTGTTCGGGGATGAGGAACGGGGGAAGTTCCGCATGTTCATGCGGATGATGGAGAATTTCAGCGGCTGCCGGGTGCTTTCCTACTGCGTGATGTCGAATCATTTCCATATCCTGCTTGAGGTTCCGCCGATGCCGAAGGCTGGTTTGAGCGATGCGGAGCTGCTCAAGCGGTTGGGTGTGCTCTATGCCGAAAATTTCGTGAAAAGCGTGGCCGATGAGCTTGCCGCCGCGCGGGAGAAAGGCGATGGCGAAGGGGGTAGCCCGGAACTGGTTGCGGAGATCCACGGTCGTTTCACCCCCCGGATGCATGATTTGAGCGATTTCATGAAGACGCTTTTGCAAAGGTTCACGCGTTGGTTCAACCGCACGCACGACCGTACGGGGACGCTTTGGGAGGATCGTTTCAAGAGCGTGATCGTGGAGAGCGGGACGGCGGCGCGGACGATCGCGGCGTATATCGATCTCAATCCGGTGCGGGCGGGAATGGTATCCGATCCGGCGGATTACCGCTGGAGCAGCTATGGCGAGGCGGTGGGCGGCGGCGCGAAAGGCAACGGGAAGAAGGCACGGGAAGGGCTTGTGCGCGCGTGCATGAGCCACAAGGGAATCGGTTTCGAGGCGGAGAAATGGAAGGAGGTTTCAAGGATCTACCGCCGTGCCATGGGTATGGCGCTGGGGAGGAAAAACTCAAATTTCAAAATTCAAAATTCAAGTAAGAGTAAAACCTCGATCACCAAGAACACGGAGGAGATGCTGGAGTCGGAGGACAACGAAACTGTCCTGCCGGATCTCGGAATGGCCGGGATGTTGATGAAGCGGGTGAGGTATTTCACGGACGGGGCGGTGATCGGGAGCAAGGAGTTTGTGAACGAGGCGTTCGCGGGGGCGCGGGAGAGGTTCACGGAAAGGAGGAAGGACGGCGCGCGGAGGATGCGGGGGAGCGGTGCCGCGGCGAAGGGGGTGTTGTGGAGTATGCGAGATTTGCGGGTGGGGGTTTAGAGACGGATGACATTCTGGAAAGGGAAAAGGGATCCTGCCTGACGTCCCCATTGAAAACTCCCCCCGCCCAACGGCTCCGCGCGGTAGGCTTTGAGGTTCAGTTCCCGGAATTCCCGTTCCTTGCGAGCGAGCGCCTGATCCTTCTTTTTTCCGCTTAGCCGCCCGCCGACGTTGAGTTAGGCCTGGCGCTCGTAGCGGCCGAGGTTGAGCACCTCGAAGGCGCGGAACGGCACGCCCGCAGATTTAAGTTCGCGCTGCACCCCGATGATACGCTTCCGCGTTGCATGGATAGCCAACTTGCCTAGGTCTGAATCAATCCATTTGCGACCTTGGGAACTTGTTTGCGCGAGCTTTGCTGCTCCCTGCGAAGGGTGTCCGTTTCCAAAGGATGTAATTCAGAAGACAATCTTTTCCGAAGACCTCATTCATTGCGCTTCGGATAAATGAATGGGTGAAGCAGAAAAATGTGGGATTGTCAGAAATGATTGCAAGTTGGTCCTTTTGACGACGTTAAAGGTATCATGATGAAAAAGTTCCACCCAGTCTTGATCGCCCTAGCGATCGGAACCGCAAGTCTACCGTCCGCCAAGGGAGCCGATCCCCACTCTCCGCTCACCGAGGCGGGCCTCAAACTGGAGGCGGACTTCGCCACGACGCTCGAACAGCTGCGCACGGAGCTCACCGCCAAACTGCCGGATGTCGCGAAGGCCGATCGAGTAAAAGCGTTTCTTGCCAGTGACGCGCTGGACGCCAAGCTTACGAAGTTCGTCGTCCTGCACGAGGCCACGCCCCAGGGCCTGGCGGAGTTCGCCCAGCAGGGGAAGGAGCAGGCGGCGCTGGTCGCACAGTTGCTCGCGGATGCCGACCTGATGAGGCCTATGCTGGTGGCAGATGGTGCCAAAGCCCCCCGCAACGGCCCGGCCCAATACGGGCGGGCGATGCAGATCCACACCGATATCCTCAAGGCCAGCGACAAGGCGGCGGGTGGTGTGCTTGCAGAGCTGGCACTGGCGATCGCCTTGGAGCATTCGGTGCCCATCGCCCAAGGGAACCCGGAGGCCTTGGTTGACGCCCCGGCCACCGTTGATCCGGTGAAGCGATATCTCCACTTCGAGAAAGCTTTTCTCAATGGCGAGCTAGACCCGGCTTTCGAGGGCCTGAGCGCCTGGGAACTGCGCATGGTGGTCGATGGCGACGAGCCGGATGAAACCCTGGCTTGGGGCCGTGAGATGCTGCGCAACTTCCGTCCCGACCACATCTTCACCACCAATCACGGCTGGCGTTACAGCGGCCTCGTCGGCAGTGATGTCCGCTACGGATCCGGCGACGTGAAATATGACCGGCCCGAGTTGCAACGCTACCAGAACATCCTCATGAATGGCGGAATCTGTGGTCGCCGTGCTTTTATCGGACGTTTCATCTTGCGCGCCCACGGCATCCCAACCATTGCCAAGCCCAGTCGCGGCCATGGAGCTTTGGCACGCTGGACGCCCGACGGCTGGGTCGTCAATCTGGGTCCGAATTGGGGCGGCGGCTGGACGGGCACGCGCTACAAAAACGATCACGACTTCGTCGCCACCACCCAGGCGCGCGCCAACCGGGATGGCTTCCTGCAGGTGAAGCGCGCCCAGTGGGCTGGTGACGTCACAGGTGAAAAGCGCACCTACGGCGAAAACGATGGCGATGCCGCCCCGTGGAATGCCGTTTCTCTCCGCGCCCAGCGTGCCATCCTCGACGGCGCAAACACCAAAACGCTCGCCGCTCTCGGTGAGGAACTCGGCGAATCCAACACTCCGCTGTCGATCGCCGAGGAAGTCCTCGCCACCGAAATCAAGCCGGAGGACAAACAGATCACCGTGGGTGCGGACGGCGCCATTTCGATCCCGAGCGCCGCCTTCACCAAGCCCGCCGGCAGCACGCGGGACGTTCTGGTGATGCGCAGCTTCGCCGGTGGTCAGCAGATCTACCTGCCGCGTTTTGCCCGCCAGGGAGTGACGATGCTGCGCGGCGGCACATGGAAAAGCGACATCGCCGAAACCACCTCGGGCACACGACTCCTGAGTGGCGGCTTCGGCCGCTACAACAACTGGGGATTGCGCGCCGCAGTGACACCTGCCCAAGGGGATGCCCCGGCTGAAATGACCCTCGATCTGGGCGACGGCGTCAGCATGGAGTTGGTCTACATCAAACCCGGCACCTTCACCATGGGCGGCGAGCGCACGACCGACGGTCGCTTCGAATGCGTCGAGGTGCCGAAGCACGAGGTCACGCTGACCAAGGGCTTCTACCTGGGCAAATACGAGGTCACTCAGGCACAATATCAAGCCATCATGGGCTCCAACCCCAGCGGCTCCAGCAAAGGCCCCGATTTTCCGGTGGACAATATCAGCGAACAGGACGCGCGCGAATTCTGCCAGAAACTCGCGGAGAAAACCGGTGCGGAGGCCCGGCTTCCGACCGAGGCTGAATGGGAATATGCCGCCCGCGCTGGCAAGGATACCAAGTGGTTCTTCGGCGACGACCCCGCGGCACTCGGCGACTACGCCTGGTTCAAGGACAATGCGGACGGCAAATCGCACCCGGTTGGACAGAAGAAACCCAACCCGTGGGGTCTCTACGACATGTATGGCAATGTCTGCGAGCGGATCTCGGACACTTATGCAAAGAACTACTATGCCCAGGGCGCGAAAACCGATCCGATCGGGCCGAGCCAAGGGGATAGTTCGCGCTTTGAATACGAGGTCACAGTTCCACGCGCCGGCAACTACTCGCTGACGGCGGAAGTGGTCACGGCCAACTACGATCAGCGGCTTAACGTCGCCACCAATGACAGCGAGTCCGCAACCGTGCTGACCATGCCCTTCACGCTCGGCAAATGGCAGCATTCCGAGCCGGTCACGCTCACCCTCAAGGAGGGTGCGAATGTGCTGCGCTTCTGGCGCGACCAGCCGCCGCAATACGGCCTGGCCATCAAGTCTTTCACCCTACAGCCCGGCGCTCGCTAGCCCGGATATTAAGCCACCCCCGTGATGTTTTTTGAAAGGAACATCACTACGCACGGTAATAAAAGGACTATGAATATCCCACCCAAAAACCTCGCCGCTCTATGCGGCCTGTCGCTGCTTGCGACTTCAGCCCTCCACGCGGCGGATCTCCCGAAGCCGGATGGCAAACCCGCCGATATGACCAAACCCGTCCAGGTGTTCCTGATCATGGGCCAGTCCAACACCCTTGAATTCGGCAATGTCAATGACGAACTGAAAACCGCCTACCCCTTCCTCGCCGCTGACGACGGCTGGAGCACCCGCCAGGACGTGCGCAACGTCTCGGTGATGGTCGGCAAAGGCGTTTACCGCAACGAATGGCTGACCGTCGAAGGCAAGAACAAGATCGGCATCGAGATCGGCGTCGGTCATCAACTCGGCAATGCCATCGACGCGCCGGTGATGATCCTCAAGAGCGCGATCGGCAACCGCAGCCTCGGCTGGGATCTGCTGCCTCCAGGCACTCCCCGCTACACCCACGACGGCAAGGAACAACCCGGATACCGCGAATATGAAGATGGCGGAAAAATACTATCTTATGAACCAGGCGTTTCCAAAGTAATCGGCACGAAAGGCAAAAGCAAAGGCAAGGAAACCGACCCGTGGTATGCCGGCAAGCAATACGACGATGATGTCGCCAACGCCAAGAAGATCCTCGAAGACCTCGCTACCCACTACCCCGGCGCCACCAAATATGAAGTCGCCGGCATCATCTGGTGGCAGGGCGACAAGGACATGCGCAATGCAGCCCATGCCGCCAATTACGAGAAACACCTCGGGCTGCTGCTCGCTGCCCTGCGCAAGGATTTCAATGCTCCCGACGCCCGCTTCGTCAGCGCCTCGCTTGGACAGACCGACGAAAGTGACACCACCTCCGGCCACGGCCAGATCCTTCACGCCATGAAGAACTTCGCTGCCAGCAGCGACAAGATCGGCTTCGTTTACAGCAAGCCACTGCTCGGCGGCCCCGGCAGCTCGAGCGGCCACTACAGCGGCAACGCCAAGACCTACATGAACGTCGGCCTCGCCTTGGGCGAGGAAATGGCGAAGTTGCTCAAAGATAAATAATCTCTCACCCCCGGAGTTTTACGATCCGTGTGCGATTTTTCCGCACACGGATTTTTTGTGGGTATCGAGAACCCTGATACACGATCGCAGCCAATCGCGTATTTCCAAAATTTTCCACTGCTTCATCGGCAGCAATTCTTTGCCGTCCCTAGGCTGGTAGGCGAACCTTGCTTTGTAATATCCGCTGGTTTTGAGCGGAGCCTCGCCTACCGCCCGCCCCCCCGGCGGCACGTCTAGGCTTTCATCTCCAAGCTTTGCCTCAATCCGGTGACCGGTCAGGTCAGGTTAACCCACAAGGTCTCACCGGACTTCAATTTTCCGGTGCTGGTTCATCGACGGAGAGCCAGGTTGCTTGGTCGGAGTCGATGATTTGGGATCGTTCGGCGAGAACTTCGGCGTGAGCACTCGGGAGAGGGGTATTCGATCCCTTCCTTTGAAAAGGAATCCCACAGGAGTTCCATGGTTTCCATACGCTCCGTGGATGACATGCGCGAAATCTGCGCTTTTACCAACATGACTGGAGGTTAATCCCTCATGTGTCCGCGATCAAGTATCCAGATTGTCTAGGGCGCGAAGCGCCCATGGGGAGCACACGCGCCCCCGCGTGTTGTCTTTGGCGCCCTCGCCGAAGACTGGCCGTCACAACCATTCCACGCGGTTTCCGACGAGGGCGTCGGAAACAACATGCGAGGGCGCGTGTGCTCCCCAAGATTTTTGCTCCGCCTGTATCCGTCATCAGGATTGCTCGAAGTGACTCAGGATCGCCGCATGGACGTCCTCGGCTTTCTGGACTTTCTGCGCTGACCCGATGAGCACTGGCTTCTCGGAATCCGGCACCTGATCCCTGCCGTGGGAGCCTTTGACGAGGGTGGGATTGAGGGGGATGACTTCGAGGAGGGCGCGTATCCCGAGTTTCTTTTTCAGCAGGAACTTCGCGATCTTCGCTTTCGGGAAGCGGATGGCGGGGTCGATGAAGAGCTCGCAGGGGTCGTAGCCGGGCTTGCGGTGGATGTCGATGGTGCGGGCGAAGTCGGGGGCTTTCGCGTCGTCGGTCCAGTAGTAGTAGGTGAACCACGCGTTCGGCTTGGCGATGGCGATGAGGTCTCCGGCGCGGGGATGGTTCTGCGGGCGGATCTCATCGATGCCGCCGGTGCATTCGAGCAGGGCGCGGACTTCCGGGAGGATGGCGGGATCGTTCACATAGACGTGGGCGATCTGGTGGTCTGCGACGGCGAAGGCCTTGCAGCCGCCGGAGTCGAGCGTTTCGCGGCCGAGCTCGTCCTTGATGGAGAGCCAGCCCTTCTCTCGGAACAGGCGGTTGAGGTGGATGGGCTTGTCAACCGGGGAGATGCCGTATTCGGAAAGGAGCATGACGCGGATACTACGGGATTCGTAGTAGGAAATGAGATCGGTCACTACGCGATCGATGGCGCGGACTTCAGAGGGGATGTTCGGGGCGGCGGGGCCGTCTTTCTGGAGGCAGTAATCGAGGTGGGGGAGATAGACGAGGGAGAGGGTGGGGGAGTGCTTTTGCTCCACCCATTTCGCGGAGGAGGCGATCCATTCCGACGAGGCGATCCCCGCCGCCGGCCCCCAGAAGGCGGGGAAGGGGAAGGGGCCGAGATCCGCTTTCAGCTCATCGCGCATGGCCATGGGCTGGGTGTGGATGTCGAAGTGCTTCGAGCCATCGGCGGGGTAGAGCGGGCGCGGCGTGATGGTGAAGTCCGCGGAGGAGTGCATGTTGTACCACCAGAAGAGCTTCGCGCAGGTTGCGCCGGGGACTTTTTTACGCAGGCTGTCCCAGATTTTTTCGCCGTGGACGATGTGGTTCGACTGCTTCCAGAAACGGACTTCGGCGCTCTCGCGGTCATACCAGCCGTTCGCGACGATGCCGTGCTTTTCCGGCGGGGTGCCGGTGAGGATGGATGATTGGGCAGTGGTGGTCAGCGCCGGGAAGGCGGGCGTGTAGGTCTGCAGGCCGTGCTTTTCCGCAAAAGCGGTGATGCCCGGCGCGTTCTCCCCAAGCAAAGACTTGGAGAGACCTACGATGTTGAGGACGGCGAGGCGCATGACGGGTCAGCCGATGATTTTCAGGAAAGCGGCGTAGGCCTTGTCCCAATTTTCCTGATCTTGTGGCGTGTAGGTGACGAAGTCGAAGGACTCGCGGATGAGTTGGCGGCCCGCGGGGAAATCGGGGACTTCGCCGGTGGCGATCATCTGGGTGATGAGGTTTCCGCAGGAGGTGGCCTCGATGGGGCCGGCGAGAACCTCGATGCCGAGCGCGTTGGCGGTGGCTTGGCAGAGCATCTGGTTCTGGATGCCGCCGCCGCCCGCGTGGAGGCGGGAGTAGGTGCGGCCGGTCAGGTGGCAGATGCTTCCGTAAACGTAGCGGTATTTCAGGGCGAGGGATTCGGTTGCGACGCGCAGGATCTGGCCGAGGGATTCCGGGACGGCTTGGCCGGATTTTTCGCAGTAATCGCGGATCTTTCCCGGCATGTTGCCGGGGCTGGCGAAGACCGCGTCGTCGGGGTCGATGAAGGCGGTGAAAGGCTCCGCCGCCTCGGCCATTTCCGCGAGAGCCGCGAAGGAATGGTTCTGGCCTTCCTTATCCCATTGGCGTTTGCACTCCTGGATGAGCCAGAGGCCGGCGATGTTCTTTAGGAAGCGGACGGTGTTGTTCACGCCGAGTTCGTTGCAGAAACCGAACGAGAGCGCCTCGTAGCTGCGGATGGGATGTTTCCGCTCCACGCCCATGATAGACCATGTGCCGGACGAGAGCCAAAGCGGCTCCTCCTCGGTGAGCGGGATGCCCGCCACGGCGGATGCGGTATCGTGGCACGGGGCGACGACGAACGGGATGTCGCAGCGCCCGAGCGTGTTCTTGAGCGCCGGGCGCAGCGGGCCGAGCACGGTGCCGGGGGAGACGATGTTTCCGAAAATCCGATCCGGCAGGCCGAGCGCGGAGATGACCTCGTGCGACCATTGCCCGGTCTCCGCGTCAAGGAGCTGGGAGGTGGAGGCGTTCGTGCGCTCCACCGCTTTCACGCCGGTGAGCCAGTAGGCGAGGATGTCCGGGATGAAAAGGATATTGCCCGCCTGGGAGAGGGATTTGCTTTCGCGCAGCTTGAGCGAGAGCAGGTGGAGGGCGCTGTTGTAGAAATTCGTCTTGATGCCGGTGTGGCTGAAAATGTCGTCCTCGGACATGAGGTCGTGCATTTTTTCTGCCATGCCCTCGAAGCGGGGATCGCGGTATTGGTGCGGCGGGCCAATCAACTCGCCGGAGTGGTCGAAGAGCCCGAAATCGCAGCCCCAGGTATCGATGCCGATGGAGGCGATGTTTTCACCGTGGGTTTCGATGGCCTTTTTCAGGCCGGTGAGGATCTCATGAAACAGGCCGAGGATATTCCAGTAAAGGCCGGTCGGCAGCTCGATGGCAGGGTTATCGAAACGGTGGATTGCGGCCAGAGTGAGTTTTCCGCCGGAGGGGATGGCGGCCATCACACGGCCGCTGCTCGCCCCGAGATCGACGGCGATACGAACTTTTGCTTGGTTTTCCTGATTGGACACGCCGCAGTGTTGCCCCCGGCCACGCAGCCATGCAAATCAGAAACGTCAGGAAAACCAGTCCGCCGGCGGAGCGATGACCCTTAGCCCCTCAACGTAGCGGAAATGGGAGTCGGAAGTCATGACCGCCGCCGAAGTCCGTAGCGCGCAGGCGGCGATGATGATGTCCGTACCGGGAATCACCTTCCCCTGCCGGTCGAGCTTCCATGCCAGATCTGTCGCATCCGGCCAGAAAGCGGCGTCGGTGCGGACGTTGATCATGATGTCCATGAAGGAGCAGATTCGTTGGCGCACCTTCGGTATTTTCAACCCGCGAAGCACCTCTAGTCTCACCATGCCGCAGGTCACCAGCTCGGAAGTCCCCACCCACTCGCCCAAGGTGCTGACGGGATCCCGCCCGTGCTTCATCAGGTCGATATAGACATTGCTGTCCACTAATATTTCAATGGCCATAACGCTTGGGTTCTTCGGCGACCTTGCTGGATGGGGCATCCTCGTGGATGTAGGGGGTGATGTTCAGGTTCTTGGGATCGTAGCCGGGGATTACGGCGTCCATCAATTCCTCCCGGGTCAAGCCCAAGCCGTTCTTGATGAACTCGCGGTAGCGGACTTTGCGATCCATCTCACGCAAGGCCATTTCCACGGCCTCGGTCTTGCTTTCGCAGCCGTAGGCCTCGACCACCCTTTTCAACAGGGCCTCGTCTATGTGCATTGTCATTTTCATGCCATACCTAGTATGGCACTAAGCTCCACCCGTAAAGAAAAATTTTCCGCAAAGTCAATTTTCCGTATCCTGTGGGCAACTGATCGGGTCGCGAAGCGGGGTCAAAATCCCTTGGTCGAGGCGGTAAACCCAGGAGTGGATCGCGAGCTCCTGCCCGCGCTCCCAAGCGTCCTCCACGATAGTGGTGCGGGCGACATGCCTCACCTGGGAAAGCACGTTGAGTTCGCAGAGTCTGTCGAGTTTCGCACCGGGTTCCATTCCCGCGAGTTCGTCCTTGTGGATTCGTTTCAGGGAGCGGATCGGGGCGAGCCAGTTGTCGATGATGCCATGGCGGACATTGTCGAAAGCCGCCTTCACCCCGCCGCAGCCGTAGTGGCCGCAGACGATCACGTGTCTTACTTTCAGTACATCCACGGCGTATTGGAGGACGGCGAGGACATTGAAATCCGTTTCCTGGACTACGTTGGCGACATTGCGGTGGACGAAGACCTCACCCGGCGGCAGTCCGGTGATCTGGTTCGCGGGGACGCGGGAGTCCGAGCATCCGATCCAGAGAAATTTGGGGCTTTGCTGCTGGGCGAGGCGGGTGAAAAACTCCGGATCGCTCTGGCGCATGCTTTCCGCCCAAGCGATGTTGTTATCTATGAGGATCTGGATTCTTTCCATGTGCGGAAAGCATTCCCGAATCGGGGCAGCGCATCCAGAGCTAAATCATGCCGTCGCAGCGGCCTTCGCGTCGAACTCCGCCTTGGCCGCTTTCCGGCACTCCGCGACGAAGTGGTTGCAGGCCTCGCGGCAAACCAACGGGATCGATTCGTTTTCCGGGGCGTTGCCGGCGATTCCATTGAAGCGGGATGCCTCGCTGTCCTCCAGCGGCGTGTTCTCGTCGAGTTTCCACAGGATTTTCTTCGCACAGTTGTGGGCGGGCCCGCAGACTTTCCGGACGAGTTCCTGCGCCCCTGCATCGCTGATCGAGCGGGCGAAGCGATACATGCCGGTCTGGCGTCCCAGTTTTTCCCGCAGATCCTCGATGGGCAGCGAGCCGTCCTGATGCCGGATGAACAGCGCGGTGCAGGCCGGGTAGAAATGGTCGAGGGCGCGGAGCAAGTCGGTCTCGTTGTCGAGGGTCATGATCCAGCCGCGCTTGAGGTTGATCTTCCCTTTGGTGAAACGGTATTCGCCGTCCTCCGCGTAGGTGGAAATGTCCCGAGCCATGTCCGGGCCGTGATGATGGTCGAGGCCGCCGTAGGCCGGTTGGGTGGCGAGATCCTCGTCGTCGATGTGATGGAGCGCGTAGGAAAACTCGCAGAGATCGCGCTGGATCTCGATCTGGCCGATCTGGCGGACACCGCTGCGGATCAGCTTTTTCAGATGGGCGGGCAGCGTTTCCGCATCCACTGGAGCGGGCGGGGTGGGGCTGTATTTCGTATCGAAATCTGCGACCTGGTCGAGGATCACGTCTGCCATGAGAAGCTCGGTGCCGATCGCGGAAGAGTAGTAGAGGTTTTTTCCGCGCAGCTGGTTCGGGTTCTGCCGGAACACATCCGTCTGGCTCGCCGCCGGGCCGACCTCGCTTTCCAGTCCCAACATCACCGGGATGTCTTGGTAGGAGTGCAGCCCGTCCGAGATGAAAAAGGGCACGACTACTACGTTTTTCGTATCCGCCATCTTGTCCCAATCCGCGATGAACGGCTGCTCCTCCATGTAGGCGTCGGTCACCAGCGCATAGCCCGCGCCCGTGGCTGCGATGAGATCCGCCTGATCCTTGATCGCCTTCGTGGAGTTCTGGTTCAGCCCGGTGCCGTGGCCGGTAATGATCAGTGTCGTGTCAGCGGGATCGGCTTCGGGCGCGACCTCCTTGGCGCGCTTCAGGATGAGACCGGTCATGGAGGGATGGACACCGACGGGCAGGCAGTAGTGCAGGGTTTTGCCGTTGCGGTGGGTGGTCGGGCCGTCGAGTTCGAGTTCACGCGGGATGACGTCTTGGGTGAAATAGCCTTCGCTGATGAAATCCGGCACGATGTAAACCTCGGGCGCATCGATCATGAGCAGCGCCTCGCGCATGGACGGCTCCTCTTTCCAGAAACAGACATGCACCTCGGCGAAGAGGTTGCGCTTCCTGATCTCGGCGGCGTGATCGAAATAGGGCGTGGAGGAGTCGGGGTTCTCCGTCGATCCGTGGCCGACGATGAGCAGAGCGGTGTTTGGTTTCTGGCTGAGAGGCATGCTGGGAAAATGGAGGGTGATCTTCGGATTGCAAGCGGACGAATCGACAGAAATCTTTGGACTGTAGAAATCTTTGGACTTGCAAACGGAGGTCTGGCCACTAGGTTCGCCCTCCGTTTTTCTTTTGTCCTGCTGGCGGTTGGAGCCCCGGTGCCTGCAGGACGCTTTTTTCCGGGGCAATTGTCGGAAGGAAAACGAAACCAAACTAACCAAACCACTAACCTACACATATGAGTGCTGCCATCGCAGAACCCACCAACCAAGAGCTGAGCGACCTGATCGACTCCAAATTCACGGAATTCCGTGAGGGATCCATCGTCAAGGGAACCATCCTCGAAATTCGCCCGCAGATCGTCCTTGTGGACATCGGCTACAAATCCGAGGGAGCCATCCCTTCCAACGAGTTCGAGGACGAGGAAATCGAAGTCGGCGACGAGATCGAAGTCCTCCTCGAGCGTCTCGAAAACGACGAGGGCATGGTCGTCCTCTCCAAGGAAAAGGCAGCCTATAAGCAGAACTGGGACAAGATCGTCAAGGTTTACCAGGACGGCGGACTTGTCCGCGGCAAAGTCAAGGCGGTCGTCAAAGGCGGGCTTACCGTCAACGTCGGCGTCGAGGCTTTCCTTCCCGGCTCCCAGGTGGACATCATTCCGCCCAAGGATCTTTCCGAATACGTCGGAAACGTTTACGAGTTCAAGATCGTCAAGGTCAACGACGAGCGCAAGAACATCGTCCTTTCCCGCCGCGAGGTCATCGAGGCCGAGCGCTCCGAGCAACGCCAGGCCTTCCTTCAGACCGTCAAGATCGGCGACAAGGTGGTCGGTGCGATCAAGAACCTCACCGATTTCGGCGCCTTCGTCGATCTCGCAGGCATGGACGGTCTGCTCCACATCACCGACATGTCGTGGGGCCGCATCAACCATCCTTCCGAACTGCTCCACATCGGCCAATCCGTCGATGTCGTCATCCTCGACGTGGATCGCGAGAAAGAGCGCGTTTCGCTCGGCCTTAAGCAGATGTCCGAGAACCCATGGGAAGATATCGAGCGCAAATACCCCATCGGTCAACAGGTCAAGGGTCAGGTCACCAAGCTCCTTCCCTACGGCGCGTTCATCGAGATCGAGCGCGGCGTCGAAGGCCTCGTGCACGTTTCCGAACTCTCCTGGGTCAAGCGCATCACCCGTCCGTCCGATGTTCTCGAACTCGGCCAAGAAATCGTCGCGGTCGTCCTTGGCATCAGCATCGAGGAGCAGAAAATCTCCCTCGGCGTGCGCCAGCTCGAAGGTAACCCATGGGACGAGATCGAACTCCGCTACCCTGTCGGTGCCACGATCAACGGCCCTGTCCGCAATCTCACCGCCTACGGTGCGTTCGTGGAGCTGGAGGAAGGCATCGACGGCATGATCCACGTCTCCGACATGTCGTGGACGCGCAAGATCAACCATCCTTCCGAAGTTCTCAAGAAGAACGACGAGATCGAGGCCGTCGTCCTTGCCATCGACAAGGTGAACCAACGCGTCTCCCTCGGTATCAAGCAGACCGAGAACGACCCATGGTCCGCCATCGACGACCGCTTCAAGGTCGGCGACCTCGTCAAGGGCACGGTCGCGAAGATCGCATCCTTCGGCGCGTTCGTTTCCCTCGAGGGCGACATCGACGGCCTCATCCACATCTCGCAACTCAGCGAGGATCACGTGGAGAAGGTCAAGGACGTCATCAAGGTCGGCGACGGCATCGAGGCTCGTGTGATCAAGGTCGATAAGGTCGAGCGCCGCATCGGCCTCTCGATCAAGGCCGTCGGCTACTCCGAGGAGCAGCTTAAGAAGGAAAGCGCGAGCTTCGAGTCCCTCCGCCCATCCTCCGAGATGGTCGGCCTCGAGCAGGCGTTCAATCTCGCCGCCGCCGCTTCCGAAGACTGGAGTCCGGGTCAGGACTAAGATTCATCCGAGCCGTAGTTACGCGGCTCGGCATTTCCCCGAAAGCCGGACAGGTTCGCCTGTCCGGCTTTTTCCGTTTCAGGAAGATCCGGCTGGTTCCAGCGTGATCAACGGGGAAAGCATCCGATCCGGCCATGTGGCGGGCTTCGCGCTGCGCAGTGATGGCCTCGATCCCACACACCGCCCCCGTTGTGGGGGGGGTGTTCGGCGGAGAACGATGCCTCGGGGCGAGCAGTCGTAAACACCCGCGAGAAAGCGGGTTGCCAAGGGGAGTGCGGGGTGTCTATCGTCCGTTTTCGAAAGTAAGATTTATGGCGATTGAAGGAGAAGAGTTGGCGAAAGCGTGTGTGAAGGCGGCGGCGGAGATCCAGGCGGAGAACATCCGGGTGTGGGACATGCGCGGGGTTTCGAATCTGACGGATTACATGATCGTGTGCTCCGGCTCCTCGATGCCGCACTTGCGGGCGATCATCCGCGATGTGGCGGGACTGGTGGAGAAGGATACGGGCGCGAAGCCGGCCAACGCCGAGGGCAAGGTGGATTCACGCTGGGTGGTGCTCGATTACATCGATGTCATGGTGCATGTGATGCACGAGGAAATGCGAGAATTTTACGGTCTGGAGGAACTCTGGGCGGACGCGAAGGAGATGGATTGGAGCCCGGCAGGCACCGGCAATGGCGATGGCGGCAAGCGGATATCCAATTTCACCCATTGAGTGTGAACGCGTGGAAGGGCGGATCCGTGTCGCCTGGACTCGGCGCGGGGTGATTCTCGGCGGGCTAGGCTTCGCCCTGTTCGCGGTGGGGCTGTGGCGGGTGGATGGCGTGATGGCGGCGATGGGGCTTTCTGTCGCGGCGCTTTTTTTGGTGGCGTTGGTTTCAGGCCGCGTGAACCTGCAGCCGCTGGCCTTGGCTTATCGTGGGCCGAGCCGGGTGGATTCGGGAAAGGGGTTTTCCGGGAAGCTGATGTTGACGAACCGAAACGGATTTTTTGACAGCCTGTGGATCGAGTTCGGGGTGGAGCTGATGGGGGAGGCGGTGGTTTCCGGAAAGGCGTTCTGGATCGCGGCAGGGAGCGTGGCGGAAGTGGAGGGGCGGCCGGTTCTGCGCACCCGGGCTTTGCGGAGTGCGCAGCGGGGCTGGGTGAGATCGGGTTTCCCGCTGGGGCTGATGTCGTTTTCTAGGAAACTGCGGGTGGAAGCGGAGATCGGGGTTTTGCCGAAACCCATCGTGCCGCGCGCGCTGGCGCTGAGGGGTTATCTGCTCGATGGGGTACCGCTGGGCGGTTCGAAGCATTTCGGCGGGATCGGTGAGTGGAAGGGGCTGCGTGAGCGGCGGGGCGGGGATGGGCTGCGACGGATCGCTTGGGCGGCGAGCCTGCGCTCCGAGACGGCGGGTGGGGTGGTGCTGGTGCGGGAGGATGAGCCGCCCGGTTCGCAGGCGGAGGGTTGCCTGGTAGTGTTCCATTCCTACGGCGGCGATGGCGACCTGATCCGTCCGGATCGCTTTGAGAAGGCGTTGTCACTTCTTTGCGGCACGTTGGGCAACCTGGTGGGGTGGGGGATGCCGGTGCGGTGGATCGCGGATTTCAACGGATGGGAGGAAGGGGCGGTGAAAACGCGGCGGCAGTTGGCGGGGGTGCGCGAGGGTTTACTGACGGTGAAACGGGCTTCGGGAACGGAGGCGCACGATCTGATCGCGGCGCTGGGCAGGGCTCATGATCATGAATGTGTGGTGGTGGTTTCCGACATGCCGCGCTCTTCGTGGGAGGGCTTCGTGCAGGTTGGCGCGATCGCGCCGGTGCTGGTGGATATCCGCGAGTACGATGGTTCCCGTAGGAAAAACGGGGTGCGCAGGAAAGGGGGGCGGAGATGATTTTCCGGCTCATTGTTCTTTGTCTGGCGGGGGCGGGGGCGTATGCCTTGCTGAGGGGGTGGCCGGAGGGTTTGCCGACGCTGGTAAGCTCTTGCCTCGCCGTGCTGTTGCTTGTCGGCGGGCTGGGATGGTGGGCGGCAAAGCGCGCGAAGGACGACCTGCCGATCGCGAAGGGCGCGAGGAAACCGGGCATGAGGGATTTCCTCGCGATGGGTATGGGCATCCTCGCGCTGGAGTGCGGTTTCCTCTGGCTGCTCAACGCCGCGCCGAAACCGCTGGAGGAGGTGGCGATCCTGATCGAGGCGAGACTCCAGCCGGGTGCCGCCGCTATAAGGGCGGGCAGCGGAAATTCGCGGAATGCGGGCAACTGGCTCTGGAGCGATGAGAAGAGGCGGGCCTTGCCGCAGCGGACGAACCTGAAACCGGGCGCGAAGCCCGAGGTGTTCGTGAAGCTGCCGCAGGCGAAGGACGCCGAGCGGTTGCTTAAGCGGAAGTTGTATGTGAGGGCGTTCACGCTGGATGATTATGAGGACGGCGTCTGGAGTCTTGCCGGTGATGAGCCACGGCATCTGGAGGCGGATGCGGGCGGGTGGATCCGTTTCGCCGAAAGCGGTGAGGGCGAGATCCTGCACGAGGTTTTCCATGGCAAGGAAAACGGCGGTAGGGATGTTCTGACCGCGTTGCAGGGAGTGCGGGCGGTGAGATTGCCCAGCCTGCAAATGGTGGCGGATGGCATGGGGATATTGCCGGATGTGGGCGGGGCGATGGGTTACACGTATCTCGCCAGCTCGTTGCCGGTGGCGCTGGAGGATCTTCCGGAAACGGAGGAGTGGGGGAATGGCAAGCCGGTCGATGCGGAGGGTAGGTTCGGGGCTTTGGCCGCGAAGGCGGCGGGGGAGGGCGATATCCTGCGGAAGCTGCTGAACATCCAATCGTTTCTCCGCGACAACTACGGCTACTCCCTGATGACGGTGAACCGCGATGATCTCGATCCGCTGGAGAATTTCCTCTTCGCCGAGAAGCGCGGGCACTGCGAGTTTTTCGCTACGGCGGGAGCGCTGATGGCGCGGGAACTGGGGGTGGAGGCGCGGGTCGCGTATGGCTGGGCGGGCGGCGAGTATTTTGGGGACAGCCGGATGTTCGTTTTCCGGGCGCGGGAAGCCCATGCGTGGGTAGAGGTGAAAATGAAAGGTGTCTGGGTGGTGATGGAGCCGACACCTCCGGTTGCGCTCGGTGGGGGTGGTTCGCCACGGCGGGCAGAGCCGGGTGAGAAGCCGCCCATGGCGGAGGAGGAACTCTCCGATGAGTCGGACGAAACGGCGGATGAAGGCGGGGAAGTGGAAAAGATCGCTCTCGCGCTGATGGCGACTTTCGGGGCGGTCGCGGCCGGGGTGTTTCTATTCAGGGGGGCGCGGAGAGACCGTGATTTTCCCGGGAACCAAGATTTTCCCGCAGCGAAACGCAGGGGCGGATATTTCAGCCTATGGCAGCAAGTCTGCGAGAAAAAGAGACTAGCAGGGCGCGCGGGGTGGACTCTGAAACAGCAGCTCGCGGAAATGGAGGCGCCGCCCGCCTTCGCCGAGGATCTGCGGAAATACCACTACGCCCTGCGTTATGAAGAAAAGCCGCCCGACGCGGATCGCGAGGGGCGGCTGGTTGAGGAGATTAAGCGCTGGGATCAATCTGGCAGCTCGAAGCCCTTGCGGTAGCTGCCTTTGATGTGCGGATTCGCGAGGTCGGCGGAATCGCCGGTGAACTGTTCGGTTTCCGGGTCGAAGGTGAGGTGCTTGCCGAGGGCTAGCATGTCTTTCGTGGTATCGACCTTGTTGTCGGCGAGGTGGGTGAGCATGCGCTCGAAGGCGTCGGTGGTATTGGCGTCCTTGAGGGTGGCGCGGATCGCGTCGGGGGCGGTGGGTGTGCCGAGTTTCCAGGAGATGTTGCCGATGTGGGCGAGGGCGGAGGAAAGGTGGCCGCTTTCGGCGGTGTGGCCGGCATCGATTTTTCCGGAGTGGCAGGAATCGACGAAGGACTGCATGTGGGATTTTCCGCCCTTGAACTTTCGGATCTCTTTCCCTTCCTTGTCGTAGGCGGCGCAGTTGGGATTGTGCCCGCCGGAGATGTAGCCGCCCTCGCACTCGATGATGTTGCCGAGGGGGACGCCCTTGTAACCGGCGGTCTTGAGGCCGCGCACTTCGAAGAGGACGGGCGTGGGGTAATCGAACCAGGCGAGCTGGGTGTTCGCCCACTCGCCGTCGTCCTCGTAGCCGAGGCGGGCACCGATGGAGACGGTGGCGGCGGGGAGCTTGGGATCGCCGATGAACCAGCGGCAGACATCGAGCTGGTGGGGGGCCTGGTTGCCGAAATCGCCGTTTCCGTAGGGGAACTGCCAGTGCCAGTCGTAGTGGAATTTCGCGCGGCGGACGGGTTCCATCTCGCTCGGGCCGCACCAGAGATCGTAGTCCACAGTCTTGGGTGGATTGACGCTCTGTTTGACTTTTCCGATGGAGGGGCGGGGCTTGTAGCAGAAGCCGCGGGCGAGGGTTACCTTGCCGATTTCGCCGGATTTCACGAAATCGTAGGCCTCGTGCCATGAGGTTTCCGAGCGACGCTGGAAGCCGTGCTGGATGATGACCTTGTGTTTCGCGGCGGCGTTGGCGAGCTGGCGGCCTTCCCAGACGTTGTGGGAAACGGGCTTCTCGACGTAGGCATGTTTGCCGTTCGCGGCGGCGGTGGCACCGATGAGGGCGTGGGTGTGGTTAGGCGTGGCGATGATGACGGCGTCAATGTCCTTCGACTCGCAGACCTTCCGGTAATCGGTGAATTTCGCGACCTTGGTGCCTTTCTTGTCGAGGTCTGCGGTGAAGGAGTCGAGGACGGCGGAGTCGGCGTCGCAGAGGGCGACAAGCTTCGCGCCCTTGCAGCGCATGACATCCCCGGCGAGGCCTTTGCCGCGGCTGTTGAAGCCGATCACGCAGACGCGGAGGTCGCCGTTGGGCGAGGCGGCGCGGGCGAAGGAGGGGGTGAAGGCGAAGGCTCCTGCGAGGGAGGTGGTGGAGAGGAAGTGGCGGCGGTTCATTGTGGCTTTTGGGTTGTTAGGGATTCATGGATGGCGTCTAGCTTGGCGGATTCGAGGGTGCCTTGGTGGATGATCACACCGTAGGTCAGGGAAAAGGTTTCGTTTTTCGCTAGGACATGATTGCCGAGGGTCTTGTCCTTCTTTTTCTCGAAGTCGTGGATGCCGAACGGGTTGGCGGCGAGCAGGCCGTAATCGCGGGCGTGCCAGTGGGTGGGGTGGCGGAAGGAAGCGGGATGATCGATGATCGCGACGACCACGGGCTGCCCGAGTTCGTCGGGGCCGGAATAGGCGGCCCAATTCGCGCGCTTGCCCCATGCTGCGAGGTTGGTCTCGCCGTTGGAGTTGGTGAGGGTGGCTTTCGCTTCTCTGCCTTTCACGCGGAGGGTGCGGTCGGTGCGGATGGCAAAGGTGCCTTCCTTGGTGTCGCCGAAGGTGACCTTGTCCGCGAGGGCGGTGAGTGTGGAGTGGATGTGGATTTGCAGGGTCTTGGGATCCGGGCGGGTGAAAATGTGGTAGCGTTTCTCGCGGAGGAGTTCCTTGCCATCGCCGAGCCAGGTGAGGGTGGCGGTGATCTCGGCTCTACCTTTATCGTCCATCGTCACCTCCACCTTGTCGGTGCGGATCACGGCATCCTTTTTTCCGACCGATCCCGCCCAGAAGTCGTAGCCGTTCACGTTCCCGTGTGAGAGCCAGAGCCCGCGGTGGTGGGGGTGGTCTTTGTCCTCGGTAGGGGCGTCGTTCTCCATGGGCCAATGGCGGGCGATGTTCGCGCCGGAGGGGGAGGTGAGGGGATAGAGGTAGGGGACGCGGTAGTCCGTGCGGAAGGCGGTGATCAGCTTGTCGCCGTCGTAGAGGGAATGGGTGCCGTCTTTTTCCTCGAAGCGGAACTCCGCGCAGGCGGTGCCGGTGAATAGGGCGGTGAGGATGGCGGCGAGAATGGCTTTTCGTATCATAAGGCTTGCGAATGCTAGCCCGTCCGATACGCAGGTCGGAAGGATGTTTTTTCAGCCCTTTCGGATTATTCGGAATAGCGTGCGGGGGAAAACGCTCCTAGGTTCACAGTATGAGCGAGTTTGCGGAATTGGTGGATGCCCACTATCAGCCTCTTTTTCGGTTCGGGTATTCCCTGACCCGATGTCCCGAGCGTGCCGCCGATCTGGTTCAGGAAACCTTCTGTATCTGGGCGGAAAAGAACGCGCAACTCAAGGATCGCAGCAAGGCGAAGACCTGGCTGTTCACGACCCTGCACCGGGAGTTCCTCGGGCAGCGGAGGAAACTGGCGAGGTTCTCCGACGAGCCGCTCGACGAGGGCATTGCCGCGAAAACAGCGCCCGAAGACGGAGCCGACCGCCAGATGGACGGGCAGCGTGCGGTGGAGCTGCTCGGTGAGATGGATGAGATCTACAGCGCGCCGCTTGCGCTTTTCTACCTCCAGCAGCACAGCTACAAGGAGATCGCGGAAATTTTGGAAGTTCCGATTGGGACGGTGATGTCGAGGCTTTCGCGGGGCAAGGAGATGCTCCGGAAACGGATGGCGGCCGAGCCTTCGAGCGGCCCCAAGAACCTAGTGGATGTGAACCCCGAATTGTTTCAGAAAAAAAATGGATAAGGAAAGAGCCAGATTCGTATTGCGCAGCTTCCGTCCCGACGGGGCGGACGCTGATGACGTGGACTTCGCCGAGGCGCTGCGCCTGGCGACCAACGACCGCGAGCTCGGCGAGTGGCTGATGCGCGAGCGGGCCTTCGATGCGGAGTTCGCGGAGGCGCTGGCTCGTGTCGCGTTGCCCGAGGGGCTGCGGGAGAAAGTATTCCTGGCGATGGTGCAGGACAGCGGCGGTTTTCCGAAGGTGGACTCCACGTTCGATACGGCGATAATTGCCGCGATGGCGGACATCAAAATGCCGACAGGCCTGCGGGAGAACGTGATCGAGGCGATGGAGCGGACGGCGAAGGTGGAACGCGGCGCGTTCGGCTGGAAGCGTCTCGGCATTCCGCTCGCTGCGGCGGCAGGCATCGCGCTAGCGTTTTTCATGGTGGATGGCGGTCAGCCGGAAAATACCGTTGCGAAGACCCAGCAACCGGTGAAAATCGCTATCGGGGCGGTGCAGGCGGGTTTTGTCCGCATCCATGATTCGCCGATTTTCAGCATCGATCAGGTCGAAGGCGGCATGCAGCATCTTATTTCCCATCTCAGGTCGAAAGGCCTGCCTTGCGGCGGCGGCTACCTTCCCCCTGGGTTGGAGGGTGTCAGCAGCATCGGCTGCCGCGAACTGCTGATCGACGGCAAGCGCGGCTCTCTGATCTGTTTCGATACGGAAAGAGGCACTGTCCATCTCGTCATTTTCCGCCGTGCCGACGTGGCCGACGAGCTGCCCGAGATATCGGCTCCCGTCATCGAGCAATCCGGCGATTGGGCGAAGGCGCACTGGCGAAAAGAGAAATACGCGTTCTCCCTCATGGCGATGAGCGACAGGGACTCGCTCACCGAATTTTTCTGAGGCGGGCGGGGGTTACATCGCGCCGAGGACATCGTCCATCGCGTCGATGAGTTCCTGCATGGTGGCCTCGGTTTCGTTGCCCATGTTCGAGATGCGGAAGGTCGTGCCTTTGATTTTGCCGTAGCCGCCGTTGATGAGGAAATGGTGCTTGGTCTTGAGCGCCTTGATGAAGGCGGGGAGATCGAGGCTGTCGGGGGTGGCGAAGCAGTTCAGGGCGAAGGAGCGTCGGCCTTCCGGGGCGAAAAGTTCGAAGCCATGCTTCGCGCCCCACGCGCGGATCATCGTGTTGGTTTTCGCATGGCGCGCCTTGCGGGCAGCGAAGCCTTCCTTTGCGATCTCGCCGAGTATGTATTGCAGGCCGAAAAGCAGCGAGATGGCGGGGGTGGTCGGCGTATTGTTCGCCGCGTCGTTTTTCGCGAACTCAAGAAATCAAAATAGTAGCCGCGGTTCGGGATGGTCTTGGCGCGCTCCATCGCGATCTCGGAAACGGCGAACACCGCGAGGCCGGGCGGCAGGGCAAGCGCCTTCTGCACGCCGGCGAGGCAGACATCGATGGCGTGTTTGTCCATGTCGATATCGACCGTGGAGAGCGAGGAGACGGTATCGACGATGAGCATGGTGTCGGGAAAGGATTTCACGACGGCGCAGATGCCTTCGAGGTCGTTGAGGACGCCGGTGGAGGTTTCCGAGTGGATGAAGGTGACGGTGTCGAAGCCGCCTTCGGAAAGTTTCGCGCGGACGCTTTCGGGATCAATCGCCTCGCCCCACTCGACCTGGATTGCCTCGGCCTCGAGTCCGCACTTTTTCGCGACATCGATCCACTTGTCGGAGAACGCGCCGCAGCAGAGGCAGAGCACTTTTTTCCGGGCGAGGTTGCGCAGGGCTCCTTCCATGACGCCCCACGCGGAGGAGGTGGAGAGGAAAACGGGGCGGGCGGTGCCGAAGATCTCCCGCAGACCCGGCTGGAGCGAGGCGTAGAGATCCTCGAAATCCTTGCCGCGGTGGCCGATCATGGTGTGAGACATCGCCGCGAAGGTTTCCGGGGAAACATCGACAGGGCCGGGATTGAAGAGTTTGGGTGTCATGGTGTTGAATGTGGTTAGAGCTTATTTTTTAGAAGTTATTGGTCGGGGATTCTGTTTAACGGATAACCTCTAACTTCTAACGAAATTAGATGAGGTTGTAGGATTTTAGAAGGATGCGGAGGGCAGCGAGGTTTTCGTCGGACATCGGCGCGAGCGGGAGGCGCAGCTCGTCGGAGCAGTGGCCCTGGAGGGAAACGGCGGTCTTGATCGGGACGGGGTTCACGTCGAGCGACATGAGGCCGCGCACGAGCGGGTAGTATTGCTTTTGCAGCGTAAGCGCCTCGGCGAACTCGCCCGCGAGGCAGTGGCCTGTGAGCTTCGACATCACACCGGGGATGAGGTTCGAGGCCACGGAGACGAGGCCGGTCGCGCCGCAGGAAACGAAGGGCAGGGTGAGCGGATCATCTCCGCAGAGGATGCCGAAGCCGTCCGGCAGCGCCTGCACGAGCTGGTTTACGCGATCCACTGAGCCGCCCGCTTCCTTGATCGCGGTGATGTTCTTGCAGTCGGCGGCGAGGCTTGCGGCCGTTTCTGGGGCAATCTCAATGGAGGATCTTCCGGGCACGCTGTAGAGCATGACGGGCAGCGAGGTGGAGTCCGCGATGGCCTTGAAATGGAGGTAAAGCCCTTGCTGCGAGGGCTTGTTGTAATACGGGCAGACCTGGAGCGTGCCGTCCGCGCCGAGTTCCTCCGCTGCCTTGGTCAGCGCGATGGCTTCCGCCGTGGCGTTGGCTCCCGTACCCGCGATGACCTTCACGCGGCCTTTCGCGAATTCGATGGCGAGGCGGATCACCTCGATGTGCTCCTCGGTGTCGAGGGTGGGGGATTCGCCGGTGGTGCCCACGGGGACGATGCCGTCCACGCCCCCCGCGATCTGCCGCTCGATCAGTGCCTCGAAGGCGGCGGTATCGATTTTCCCGTCGCGGAACGGGGTGATCAGGGCGGTGTGGATGCCGGTGAAGTTCATAGCCGCGCGAAGATGGGAGATGTTTCCCGGCTTGGCTAGCGCTGACTTGCCGACGTCCGATTTTCCGCCCAGGGGCTTCTAAACTTCAACCGCGAATGAACGCGAATGAAGGCGTTGAACCACGGAAGGCACGGAATACAAGGAATGAGTGGGGTGTGGATTTGTGAAGGATGCGCGACCTGTTTCCCAGGAACGCCGGAGCTCTGGCAAACGGAAGTCCAGGAAATCGCAACAGATAGCTCAGGCCGGCGAACTGCCGCCGTTAACGTCGGCGGCGAAGGAGCGCGAGCAGACCGAGTCCTCCAAGAAGCGCGGAGGCGGGTTCGGGGATGACGGTGATGTCGCCAGTGAGTTCGATGTTGTCGAAACGGTGCTCCCTTGTCGAGGCCGTGCTGTTGTCGCCCGTATAGAACCGGAATTCCACCGTGGTGTTGGTCAGGTCTTGGAGTGAAGTCATGCCTGTGAGATCGATGCTACGGTTGAATGAGGAAGTGCCGGTGTTTACATACAATCCGTCCAACCGATCGGCCAATGCGAAGCCGGTTTTGTCGGAAAATGCGCCCATGCCGAAGCGGAACGCGTCAACAGTGCTGTAGGTGAAGGTCAACAGCGTCAAATCCACCGTGTGGGTGGCAGGGATCGTCACCGTGAATCCGAAATACTGGTTGTTGGTGAGCGCGTGTCCGAGTTGGGCGTCAAGATTTTGTCCGGTGGGTCCGACCGGTGTGGTGGCGACGGCATCGATCTCCAAGCGATCATTGAAGACGCCCGCTTTTCCTCCGCTTATGCCGCTGCCGAAGCTGGTGCCGGATGTCGTGGTTATTGCTTCGCTGTCACTGCTGGCACTAGAACCCGAAGTGAACTGGAACTGGGATATGACAGCCGCCTGCGAGGAGAGCGGGAGAAGCAGCGATCCCGTGGCTGCGATGATGATTTTGCGGTAAGTCGTTTTCATGGTTTCTGAGTGTCTGATAGTTGGCTCCTGAGTTTGGATACGCCCTAAATTTGGGTTAACGATGCGACTTGTGGCAGGTGATCGCCGGCTTATGAAGTGTTTTGTGGCTGGACTACCGGTCTGTTTTTCATCACGTTGCAGCATGTCGGCACTTAGATTGGCGCGGGTTACGGAGCAGGCGGCGGCGCATTTGCGGGAGGAATTGGGTAAGGGGCGGTGGATGGGGCTGATGCCGGGGCGGCGGGTGCTGGCGCGGGAACTGGGGGTGAGCCAGAGCACGGTGCAGGGGGCGCTGGATATCCTGGAGGCCGAGGGTTCGCTCACCGCGGAGGGCGCGGGGAGGCGCCGCCGGATCAACGCGCGTCCGGGTTCCAAGGCCGTGCGCCTCACGATCCGCATCCTCCTTTATGACAAGCGCGAACTCGCGAGGTTCGAGTCCCGGAACCTGCGATATCTGCTCCAGCAGGCTGGCCATGCGGTGGATTACGCCGAGAAGGATTTGCAGGAACTCGGGATGGATGCGGGGAGGGTGGCGGCTTTCGTGCGGCGGCAACCGGCGGCTGCCTGGGTGGTGAATGCCGGATCGCGGGAGGTGCTGGAGTGGTTTTCCTCGCAGCCCATGCCGGCGTTCGCTTTGTTCGGAGGAAAGGCCGGGTTGCCGATCGCGGGGGCGTCGCCGCGGAAGATCCCGGCGCTGACCGGGGCGGTCCGGCGCCTGGTTTCGCTCGGTCACCGGCGGATCGGGATGATCGTTCACGGGGAGTGGCGCAAACCGGCTCCGGGGATTTTCCCGCAGGCTTTTCTGGATGAACTCGAAGCCCAGGGCATCCCCACCGGCCGCTACAACCTGCCGGATTGGGAAGACAGCCCCGAGGGTCTGTGCCGCGGTTTGGATTCGCTTTTCGCCATCACGCCGCCGACCGCCCTGGTAATCAGCGAGCCGAAGCTGTTCGTGGCGGTGCGGGATCACCTCGCCCAACGGGGATTTGTGGCTCCGCGCGATGTTTCCCTGGTCTGCGACGACCCCGACCCGATCTTCGATTGGTGCCGCCCGTCGGTGGCGCACATCGCGTGGAGCCACGAGCCGATCGTGCGGCGGGTCGTGCGATGGGCGGAAAACGTGGCCATGGGGAAGGATGACCGGCGGCAGAGCTTTACCGTGGGCAAGTTCGTGGATGGAGGGACGGTGGGGCCGGCGGCGGGGAAGGCCTGAGCTGCCGTCCGGATTTTCCGCCGGTCCGCTGTGGACAAGGCTCCGCCCCCCGCTAAGTTTCCGCCGAAACGATGCCTGCCTACGATCACGAACCTGTTGTCCCTAATCCGAAAAAGCTGCGCCGCACGGCGTGGATCCTTGTCGCGATCATGGTCGTGGGCGGTTTTGTGATCACCAAGGCCTATGAAAAACGGACGCAGGAGGGAGCTAAGGATGACAGGCCGAGCTTTGTGACGCAGGTCTCGAAAGAGAAGGATCTCACCTTCATGCGGCAGGACGGCAAGGTGTCGGAGCTGATCGCCCTGAAAGGCAAGGTTCTCGTCGTGCAGAGCCTGGCGCAATCCCAACCGGACGAAATGACGGTGGCCGTGATGAACCGCCTTGCGGAGAAATTTTCCGGCAATGGAGATGTGGTGCTGGTGACCCTGGTGCTCGATCCCGGCCCGGCGGAGGTATTGGCCTCGCAGCTCAGAGATGTGGCCGCGGAAATCGGCGCGGAGCTGCCGCAGTGGGTGGTCGGATCCAATGAGCGGGAGACGCTGCACAAATTCATCAAGAACGAGTTCAAGGCGAACATGCTGCCCCACGAGGCGGAGGGTGAGTGGAGATACGACCGCTCGATCGTCCTCATCGACAGGAACCGGCACGTCCGACGCGCGGTGATCCCGCAGGTCAGCGGCCGGTCGCACGTTGTCCCGTTTGATTTCGAGCAGGCGCGGGAGTGGGATGATCAAGGACTGAAAACCGGAATCAAGCTTTCCAACACCGCACAGATGGAGGTCTTGCTGGGCGACACCATTGACCGGCTCCTCATTGACGAGCTGGAGAAGGAAAAGGGCATCCGGCCGGCCGTGACCCTGCTGGGCGTAGGGCTGGGATTCGTCCTCCTGATCGTTCTCATCATCCTGAAATCCCGATTCTCCCGCAACACCACCACGAAACCATGAGCAAGACGAAGACCCTGATCCTATTCTACACCGGAGTGGCGCTGGTTTGTGCCGCCATCCTCGCACTGGTGAATCTCGTGATCCTGCCTAGCCTGAAAATGAAGGGTCGCGAGACCGACGTATTCCTGGACGTCGGCCAGCAGCAGGCGGAGGAATGGTTCGCCATCGAAAAGGATCTCGTCGCCACGAACCAAGCGGGCGAAACCGTGAAGCTCTCCGACCTCCGCGGCAAGGTCTGGGTCGTCGCGCAGTTTTTTGCAGTGTGCCCGCATTGTGCGGTGCGTAATGGCAAGGAATTACGCGACCTCTACGATGAGTTTGGCGATCACCCCGATTTTCACATCGTATGTGTTAGTGTCGATCCGGAGCAGGATGATGTGGAGAAGCTCAGGGATTACGCGAAAGCTCTTGGCGCGGATTCCGCAAACTGGTGGTTCCTGAATGCGGGTGACGAGAAGGCGACCCATGAATACCTTGAGAAATCGATGAATTTCCTCGGCATCCGCGAGAGGACGAATCCTGCGGAGATCGAGGCGGAAGGTCGCTTTCAACACGATATGGGGATGCTGGCAGTGGGTAGAGATTTCAGCGCGTTTGGGAAATGGGATCTTGCTTTCCAGCGCTCGGATATGGGCTCTCCGGCAGGCTATGAAAAGGTGAAGGCGGCGATGATAGAGCGCATTCGTGCTGAGCTTGATAAGAAAGAGGAACCCTGACTATAGATCGCCGCGATGAAATCGAGTGAAGAGAGAAAAGAGATATTACAAAAGCAACCGGACGAAGCGCTTGCTAAGAAATTGGGGGTTGTGGCATGGATCGTAACGGCGCTGGTGCTGCTGCTGGTCGGGATGATGCGAAGCCCATATAAAATCCCTCTTCCAGAAGGTTGGTCTATGGCATTTCTGCCGCCCATTCATGCCGCCATCAACACACTAGTGAGCCTATGTCTGGTCGGTGCTGTGATCAGCGTAAAGCAGGGGAAAATTAACGTACACCAGAATTTCATTCTCGCGGCCATGGCTCTCTCCGTGCTGTTCCTCCTCGGCTACGTGGCTTATCATTTCACCACCGTCGAGACCCGCTACGGCGGCGAAGGCGTGATGCGAGCTGTCTATTTCATTCTCCTCATCACCCACATTATCGCTGCTGGGGTGAGCTTGCCGCTGATCCTGCTCACTTTCATCAACGCATGGACTAACCGCTTCGATGCGCACCGCAGGATGGCGCGCTGGGTTTTCCCAATCTGGCTATACGTCGCCGTCACCGGCCCGATCTGCTACCTGATGCTACGCCCATATTATCCCTAAGAGGTTTGCCGCCCTCAGAGATCCTGTTCGATGGATTTCAGAGTCAGGAAAAGTTCGTGCCAGCGGCTGAGCTTTAGCTCTTTAAGAGAGACTTCCGCAGAATGCAAAGTCCACGCAGCCAAAAGTCGAATTGAGCACCCCCCGAATTTTTTTGAAGCCCCTGTTACCAGTGTTTCACAGCACGGAAAAACCGCTCACCCGGAGTAGCCTGTCTGCGCTCTTGTTTCTTCTCGCCTTCGTGCGGTCAGTTTCCTGACAGAAGGCGCTGGGCAGGTTGGGGTGCGTTGTTGAACGGACGCTGTCCCAAACGTCGGGCGGGGTTTTCCCTGCCCTCTCAGCCGGGAGCTTGCGGGAATGTTCCCGATGGTGAGCGATGACGGAAGAGCGGTGATTCCCGCCCCCCCAATCGGAGGTAGAGAAAGCCGCGACTCTGTCAACGGCTGGTATAGGCAGAGGTATAAATCTAGGACGCCCGATTCATAAATCGTTGGAAATCAATGGTGGAGGCGAGGGGAGTCGAACCCCTGTTTGGAAAATGGGGGGTCAAGGAAGGTTGTAGAAGTTCATTTTCAACGAGTTACGCTTCGGTGAACTTGGGTGAATATCAGCGCTTGTTGTTACTGGTGTTGTGGGTGTTACGCGAAAAATTTGTTGGCAGGAGCGGTGGGCAGCGCCACGATTTGAGCGTCCGTCCGCGGCTCAAAAGACCCCTCCTCGGGTAACAACAAAAGTAACAACAATGGCCAGTTTGCGCCGTCATCCGAAATCATCACGCTACATCGCCTGCTTCACGGGCGGGGATGGCAAGCGCTTCCAGCGGAGCACCGGAGTCCGGGTTGACGGCACGGTGTCGACGAGGCGCAAGGCGCAGAAGATCGCGGACGAATACTGGATGACGCCACGTCGTTCATGGCAAGGTGACCTCGTTTTGCCGTCAGAGGAACTCGCTCAAGTGCGGCAGGTCGCTGCGCGGTACCGACATCGTGGCACAGTGCTCGACGAATGGGGATTCGGGGCCATTCCTTCTGGGGGTGTCATCGCCCTATTCTCCGGGCCGCCCGGCACCGGCAAGACAATGCGTCGGCCGAGGTAATCGCCAACGAGCCTCGGGCTTGACCTGGGTTCAGGGGTGAACATTGCGACGATGGTCTCAAATACATCGGCGAGACAGAGAAGAATCTCGAGCGACTGTTTAATGCTGCCGACACGGGAAATGTCGTCCTGCTGTTCGACGAGGCCGACAGCATGTTCGGCAAACGAGGGGGTGTGACGCAATCCAACGACCGCTACGCGAACCTTGAGGTCTCATACCTCTTGCAACGGATTGAGTCATTTGATGGCCTAGTCGTGATGACAACCAACCTTGAAGGCAACATCGATCAAGCATTCACACGCAGAATTCACATCTCGGTGAAGTTTGAGCCTCCCGGGTCAGGCCGAACGTCTGGTCCTGTGGCAAAAAGCCTATCCCCTACGGAGCCTCCACAGGCCGAACTAGATCTTGAGTTCCTGTCTGGTTTCGGAACTGAGTGGAGCCGATATTCGGAAGGCTGTCCGCCGCTTCGGCGTTCAGTGCGGCTGTGGCGGGAATGCCGATCTCGATGACAGACCTCGTCGTGGCCCTCGTACAGGAACTGCGCAAGAGTGGACGCCTTCTCGATCAGCGGATGTTCGGCGACTACTGGAAACTGACTGTCGCGCAGCTGGTGCCGTTCTCCTCTCAATGGGGTGATCCCGCACCGATACGTCGTGACAACGCCTCGCTCCCCTCGTTCCCGACTTCGACGATGTGAACTCCTGATCCGGTCGGCGGCAACGCTTGGGTTATCGTCGAGTCGTTTCTGACGGTTCACATCTGCCACATCCGGCCATTGTTGCTGAACTCGTTATTTGTGCCCGCTTCGTTGTTGAGAGCGGTTTGATCCTGTCGCTGTCGGATGCTGGCGTCGCTGATGCGATGAAGGACCTCACAGGTTGCGGGCGCTGTCAGAGCATCGAAGCCGGCCTAAAAACCAGCACCTGCAAGATCTAACCCACCCTTGATCCGCCCCATTCCCGAGGCTCGACAAAAGTGCCAAGAGCAACCCGGGGATGAGTTAAAGCACCGAACTGATGAAGAACGCAGATTGTTCCATCAGTTGAAAATCATGCAGCAACGCGCCACTCCTAACTTCACAAAATGTCCGAAACTGATGCGGCTGGGACCCGGTGGGAAAGATTGCTGCTGCAGGTCCGCCTCCGCCACCGGTACCTGACCAACAGATCCACGTCTGCTAGAGGGGTGCCGATGCCGCCCATCGAGTAGTGACATTTGAGGCCGTATCTGTGGGCAATCTGTTCCGGCTGTTTCGCCAGAGCTGAACCACGGTGAGCGCGTCGGTCTGATCGGCCCCAACGGAACCGGCTAAACCCACGTGTTGGCGGTGCTCGCTGGCACTGGTGAGCCTGATCACGGCACAGTTACATCTCGGCTTGCGCACCTCGGTGGGGATATTCACACAGATTAATGACCTGACCTGAATGGCTGAGCTGCGCCTCGCTCGCCGTCTCACCACCTGACTCGCTGACGCACGGCGATCTGCTGATCGCGCTGCAACCTCACTGCTTGAGGTGATGAGTGCGATGAGGCCTACCGATCCGAACCGTCACACCATCAGAAGTCCTTACGTGTGCTTCACCGATTGGGCGAGGTAGACCAGCGGCGCACATCAATGACTCGTCAAGATGCGATATCGCACCTGTTCGAAGCGGCCACGGCTCGTGGTCTACCGCTGCGTAGCGGACACCTCGCCGGGTGCGCGAGTACAGGCCCCATCGTGCGGTCAAAAACAGGTCAAGTGTCGTTAGCCGCCACCGGTTCGCCGATCTCCACGATCAGATGAGAATCGGCCACACGGTCAGGCCAACGCCGATCGCACCACCGTGGTGAGAGTGTCCCCAACGCGTTCATGCGATGTGCGTCCCCAACAATAGGGAAGGCGATAGGTGAGGCAAGCTACTGCGGCCGGAACGAACCGGTCCACATCAAGGGAGAAGAACCACACCCCCGGCGCATCGTTATGGCGCACATAGGTGCGCACATTGACCTCAGCGAAAGACCCGAGATACGGCACCGCAGGCCCATGGGGCAGTCCGATTCTGCGCATAGAAAAATGGAATCAACCCCACCCACGCCGAACCATCAAAGGTGTCTACTTGCAATCCGGCCGGTAACAAGGCCTGGACCACCGCCGGGTCGTAGCGCCAGTGCACATAAGCCAAATCTCGCCATTGTTGACGCATGACCGCAGTACGCACCGGGTTCGGGCACAACTCGGCGTCGCTCAACACGAATGCCAACACTATGTGCATCGCGATCAGGACTAACCCCTGACCTAGCGGGATCGTGCCGATTTCCATTTCGGCTACAACGTCGTTGAAACACCTAGCTCTAAAAGTTCCCGGGAACCTTCTCGCGAATCTTCCGAAGATTTTCGCTGGGATATTTCCGCACCCGTGTTGCGATCGACAGTCAAGCGGAACTGATGAGCACGGCGGTTGCCGACACGACGAAAGACCCGAGGGCGTCCACGTGGGCTGATCCGCTAGACATGTGAAGTCGAAGTTGAGACCAGCGATGGGTGCACCACTTCGCAGAAATTCACACACAGATCTTCTCTGCGCTCGATGTCACCCACGATCTTGCCACCGCCCCAAGCGCCCAAGGGGATCGGGGCCTGCAGGGCGATCAGATCGGACACGCGCTCCTCAACGAAGGGCGGGGCGTCGATCTCGTCTCCGACTCGTATCACGTACCCGGCATTACTGAGATCTCCGCCGAGCAACACGTTAGTGGCAGGGTTATTTCCTCGATCGCTTATGAAGTGAGCCGAACCTGCGAGGCAGGCACACGAGCGAGGCCTGGGTGGAATGCCTTGCGGGTTTCCACCATCATCCAAATCGCCCCGTCACGTACTGCTCGGTACGAGTGTCATCGGGTTTCGAGAACACCTTCTCGGTGGGGTTGTACTCGACGAGTACACCAGTGCGACGGTCGCCCTCGGGGTTGACCTCGGTGGTGAAAAAGGCGGTGCGGTCGCTCACACGAGCCGCCTGCTGCATGTTATGGGTCACGATCACGATGGCGTAGTCCTGCTTGAGTTCCTGCATCAGGTCCTCGATCCGTGCCGTCGCAATCGGATCGAGGGCCGAACACGGTTCATCCATGAGGATCACATCAGGCTTCACCGCTACACACCGGGCGATGCAGAGACGCTGTTGCTGACCACCGGAAAGTCCCATGGCCGAACTCTTCAGTCGATCCTTAACTTCGTCCCACAGAGCCGCCCGCTTCAGCGACGACTCGACAATGTCGTCGAGATCATTCTTCTTCTTCACACCGTTGAGACGGGGACCAAAGGCGAGATTCTCATAGATGGACTTGGGAAACGGGTTCGGCTTCTGGAACACCATGCCGATGCGTCGGCGCACCTCAGTCGCATTCACAGCAGGACCGTAGAGATCGATGCCGCGGTAGTTAAGACTGCCTTCGACTCGGGCGATCTCAATGAGATCGTTCATGCGATTGAAGCAACGCAGGACCGTCGTCTTTCCACATCCGGACGGACCAATAAACGCTGTGATCTCGCGCGCCTGCACCGTCAGGTTTACGTCGCGTACGGCGAGAAACTGCCCATAGAACACCTTGAGGTCGGCCACCTTGAACACCTCGTCAGTGGCATTACTGACCGTTGAGACTTCAGGCGGCGAAGCGCTGGTATGCATGCGGAAGGATCCTTTGGCGAGTTCGGGTAGTTGATCGCTCGTCATATTCTTACCTCTTCTTTTCGTAGTGGTTCCGCAGCAAGATCGCGCCGGCGTTGGCAACGAGCACCACTGCGAGCATGATCACGATGGCTGCGGCGGTTGAGGCACGCCAATCTTCGCCTGGGCGCCCTGACCAGGTCGAAATCACGATGGGCAGGGCAGTGAAGCGCTCCTGCAGGCTGCTCGGCAGATAGGACGACCCCGACGTCAGGAAGCCCGTTGTTGCCCCCACGAGAATCAGCGGCGCCGCCTCGCCCAACGCCCGAGCCAGAGCTAGGACTGTACCTGTCAGAATGCCGGGAGCGGCGTACGGTAGGACGTGGCTCTTGACGACCTCCCAGCGCGTGGCGCCCACCCCGTAACCGGCCTCTCGAATGCCGTTGGGAACCGCTCGGATCGCCTCTGCGCTGGTGATGATAATGATCGGGAGCACCAGGATCGACAGCGTCAGTCCCGCTGAGATCACCGAGCGTCCGTTGGAATCTGGCCCGGTGAAAGCCCTCAACGCCTGCACGAACACCGTGAGCCCCAAGATGCCGTACACCACCGATGGCACTCCAGCGAGATTCCGAATATTGATGTCGATGAATCGAGTGAGGCGACCTTGTCTGGCGTATTCCTCGAGAAAGATGGCCGCCGACACCCCAAGTGGTACCGCAACCAGCAGAACGAACACTCCGATGTAAAAGGAACCGCGAAGCGCTTGGGACAATCCCGAGGTCTCTGGTTTCGATCCCAAGGTGCTGCTGAGCAGATCTCCCAGTCGCTCGCTCAGCACTGGGCTCCCGACGTTGATCACATCGACAATCAACACGACTAGCACGACAAAGGCGGTAATGATGCCAGCGAGTAGAGCAATACGGAAGGCCTTGCCGGAAAGATCGCGCTCATTACGGGTGATGTCCGACACCAGGTCTGCAGCTAACGAAGCCGCTTGGCGGGGTTGAGAGAGTGCCATGTCGTCGAAACTCCTTAGTAGCTCTGCCGGACCCGGCGGACGAAACGATCGGCAACGAGATTCAGAAACATTGTGATCACAAACAAGAGCATCGCCACAAAGAAGAGGCTCTGGAAGGTGAGGCCCTCTCCAACCACTTGATCAGTGCCGGCCGCCTGGGAGGCGATAGCCGCAGTCATGGTCTGGCCCGGACCGAGGATGTTCGTGGAATACAGTGATCCGCCTGTCGCCCCTGCGGCCACGAAGACCACCATGGTCTCTCCGATGGCCCGCGAGACGGCGATGATGAGCGCTGCCACCAAGCCGGACACGGCGGCTGGAATCACGACACGAAGAGTTGTTTGAACCTTGCGGGCTCCTAGGCCGTACGAAGCTTCTCGAAGGCTGTCGGGCACGGACCGCATAGCGTCCTCAGACACCGAGGCGATCAAAGGAATCGTCAGCACACCCACTGCCATGCCCGCTGCCAACATATTGAACTGCGATGCGTCGGTGAACCGCTGCACGATCTGCGGAGAGATAAACGTGAGGGCGAAGAACCCGAGGACCACGCTGGGAATGCCCGCAAGGATCTCAAGGACCGGCTTGAGCACTCGGCGCACCCTGGGGCGTGCGTACTCGGCTAGGAAGATTGCTGCAGCCAGTCCAATCGGGATGGCTACGGCAAGGGCGATTCCGGTGATGAGTGCCGAGCCAACCACGATCGTCTTCACGTCGTACATGCCACGGCGAGGGAACCAACCGTCGGTCCACAAGGCGGCGACTTCCACCTGCGTCACGAAGGTCCAAGTTTCACGGGCCAGCGACCACACGATCAGCGCAGAGATAATCACTGAGGTCATGGCTGCGGCAAAGAACATGATCCTCGAAGTTGCCTCGGATCGCGCTCGGCGACCACTCAATCGCAATGTGTCGAGCACGTTCGATTCAGTCACCACTGTCACTCGGATTCGCCCTTTCTCAGATTTCGATTCAACACCATTACACACACACACCAGGAGAGCCGGGAAACACGTTGGTGGGTCCGTCCATGAAGACCGGACCCACCAACGACATTAGGTTGACGGGACTCAGCCGGCGAACACCGTGCGAGTGCTCCAAGTGTCGCGCAGCGACGCAAGATCGGCGTCCGACAACGATACGTAGCCAACTTCGGCCACATTGGCGATACCGTCATTGCTCAGGTAGTAGTCCACGAAGGCAGCCAGAGCGGCGTTCGACTCAGCCTTAGCCTTGTTCACGTAGATGAACAGTGGCCGGGAAATCGGGTAGGTATTGTTGCCGATTGTCTCGTCGGTCGGGGTGACGCACTCGCCGCCCGCCTCCTCGGAAACCTGAAGGACCTTCACATCTGTCGCTTCCTTCGCGAAGGCGAATCCGACCCATCCCAGCGAGGTATCCGAACCCTGGATTCCTTGAATGATGATGTTGTCATCGGCCGAGGCCTGATAGTCGGGGCGGGTGGTGGCATCCTGGCCACGGTCCTCGTTGAACTCCTCGATCACGATTTCAACGAATGAGGAGAACGTGCCCGACTCTTCGCCGGGGCCGACCAAGCTCAACGGTGCATCGGGAAGCGTTCCGGTCTCGCCCAGTTCCGCCGCTACTGCGTTGGCCTGAGCCCACGACGATATGCCTTGGGATTCGGGGCCTGTAAGCGCATAGATCTGCTCGAACGACAAGCACTCGACCGCCGAGTTGGCCGTGTTGGTCATCATGGTGATGCCGTCGTTACCAACCTTGAGTTCGATCATCTCAATACCGTTGGCGGCGCACTCCTCCAACTGCGCAGGCTTCACCTTTGAAGAGGCGTCGTTAATGTCTGTCTCGCCCGCACAGAAGAGTTTGAACCCGTCGCCGGTACCCGGACCGTCTACCGAGATGTTGACGTCGGGATTCACAGCGGCGAACTCTTCGGCCACGGCAATGGAAATAGGTTCGACAGTAGACGACCCTGACACCACAATGGTGCCCTCCAGAGCCGCCGGTGCGGCAGTGGTGTCGGATCCGCCAGCGGTGGTTGCGGGAGCGGCCGTTGTGGCGGGAGTATCGGTGTCCGTTGATGACGAGTCATCGCTACCACACGCCGCTGTCACTAGGACCAAGGCGGTGAGGCCGGCTACGAACTTAGCACGTCGGGATTTCATGTTCACGAGTGGAATCTCCTTGATCGTTCGAGACTGCCTGATTTGAGCAGCCGACGTGAAGGTACGGGTCACAGATGGCTTGGGGACCTCACTGAAATGAACGGTTGGTGAACAGCACCCAAAGTTCACCTGAAGCACCTGAGTCCTTGAATAGTGAGCTGGCTACCAAGTCCTGAAGCGATCACTGAGTTTTGGGTTCGAACCCCTCGCTGCGACGCCAGTCATCGGGTCTCTCGGGCCGCACCTGGAAACGAACCATATCGTCGCTGCGAACTACCACAGCCCAAACCGCGCGCTCCACCACCATTCCACTCCTCAGCCGCTGCAGCCTTCACCACCACTACCCCAACCGACAACCAGAGCGACAGCCCGGGACCTCAGACCGGGAAGAAACAAAAGGTCGCACACTAGGCAGCACCGCCGCCTAGAGAATCGCGCCGCTCAACGCCTTCGCGATCACCTTCGAAGACCGCCTCTTCTGAGGCCCTGAGGTCCACAACAACAATGACCAGCCTGATCAGTTACACCAAGTTCCCGACAGACCCGGTCCTTTGAGATGCGTTTACAAAGATCGTTCTTGGAGAGCAAGTTTCGTGATCATCACACGGCGCTCATCAAACGCGGGGCGCTGCTTGCGTGGGAGCTCCCGGCGGAGGCGCTGGGTCGCACGAAGGTCGCCGTAGGCATCAAGTTCAACGGGTGACAAATTGTTCGCAAAGGCAAGTTGTTGCAGGCGGCTGCGTACGAGAGCGACTTCGTCACGTCGCAGGCGTCGCACCATCACGAAGAAGAGCACGATGTGTCCGAGCAGAAGAAATGCAAAGACGACGTTTAACCCTGATGCATTCCATGCGGCATGCAACGCGATCGCCGGCAGAAGTCCACGCACCGCAGCGGCCCGACGAGAACGCCCGTCGCGAACCGCAGCGCCTATGACGAGCCCTACCCAAAGCGCAAAGAAAGGGTGCGCGAAGGGCGAGAACAGGCCTCGCAACACAAACACCAATCCGAGGTCATCATCGATGATCGCCTGCGAGAAATAGATGACGTTTTCGACCATCGCGAAACCGAGGCCTACGTAGCCGGCGTAGACAGCACCATCAAGTGGGGAGTCCAGGTGGCGTCGTTTGGCAGCTCCCAAGATCCCGAGGGCCTTCATGATCTCTTCCACAACCGGGGCGCTAACGACAAGCGCCGCAGAAACACCGAACACAGCGGCTGTGATTTCGTTGGCAATCCTCGCTACGAGTACCGAGATACCAGCGCCCCACAGGAACGCGTTCCATCGCATGGCTCGCGGCTCGGGCTCAGAGCCGGTCGAGCCAGACAAAAGCGGGGATGGTATAGAGCCAGTGGAATGAGGGCAATGAGGAACGCAAGCGGCGTGTCCACTGCATAGGCGCCGACTGATAGCAGGGACACGATGAAAGCCAGCACCAGCAATCGACGAATTTTTGGCTTCGGGACCTCGCACGGGGAAACTTTACGGTGCTCTTTCAACCCGGACTGTCAACGACACGCAGCAAATGTGGATCAATGACCGGAATCGATCATCTTCTTCCGGGATTTCTGGTGTCAGAGAGGGAGGCCTTATCGACGCTGGCGGGCACAGGAGCCCATTTACGGGTGGCCATAAACGCCTCATTGACAAGTAGCCACTGACGCATTACCGCTTCATTCTGCTACCTGATCCCACATCCAATCAGATCAGAGACAGACCTGACAGCGCTCACTGATATGTCAACGTCACGTTCACACTCGAGGTTCTGCCGGCGGAATCGGTGACGGACACCGTCACGGTGGCCGGCCAACCCGGATTACCGATGTGAAGAACTGTCACCGGTATGGGGCTTTGGGTAGTGGTGCCATCACCGAGTCGACCAGAACCATTATTTCCCCAGCAGCGCGCCGTCGTGTCAACAAGCACCGCACAGGTGTGGAAGTTGGCGGCAGAAATCTGAGTGATCCCCGACAACGCCGTTCCTGCACTAGTCGTGACAGCCACCGGTACAGACCTGTTGGTGGTGGTGCCGTCACCGAGCTGGCCAGCAGCATTATTTCCCCAGCAGCGCGCCGTCGTGTCAACAAGCATCGCACAGCTATGTTGAAAGTCGAGGGAGATTTGGGTGATACCCGACAACGCCGTTCCTGCACCAGTCGTCACTGTCACCGGAACAGACCTGTTGGTGGTGGTGCCGTCACCGAGTCGGCCAGCACCATTATTTCCCCAGCAGCGCGCCGTCGTGTCGGCAACCACCGCACAGGCGTGTTCGTAGCCAGCGAAGACCTGGGTGATTCCCGACAACGTGGTGCCAACACCTGTGTCCACAACTGTCACCGGTAGAGAGCTAGGGGTTGTGGTGCCGTCACCGAGTCGGCCCTCGGTATTCCGTCCCCAGCAGCGCGCCGTTGTGTCGGCAAGCAGCGCACAGGTCTTGGTCACACCAGCGGAGATGTGGATGATTCCCGACAGCGCTGTCCCAGCGCTGGTTGTCACTATCACCGGTACAGAACTGCTGGCGGCGCTGTCATTACCCAACTGGCCATCACCATTCGATCCCCAGCAGCGCGCCGTCCCATCGTTCAGCACCGCACACGTATAGAAACCGCCGGCGGAGATCTGAATGACTCCCGACAGCGCTGTCCCGGCGCTCGTCGTCACTATCACCGGTACAGAACTGTTGGCGGTGGTGCTGTCACCGAGTTGTCCAGACCCGTTAAATCCCCAGCAGCGCGCCGTACCATCAACAAGCACCGCACAGGCATGGGCTGCACCGGCGGAGATTTGAGTGACGCCCGACAACGTAGTCCCAGCGCCCGTGTCCACAATTGCCACTGGCACAGAACTAGGGGTGGTGGTGCCGTCACCGAGTTGGCCAGCAGCCATTCGATCCCCAGCAGCGTGCTGTTGTGTCGTCAAGCACCGCACAAGCATATTCTCCGCCGGCGGAGATGGTGGTGGCGTTGAAGTTCCAGGCGGCTGGCCCGGTGAACGATCCCGTGGTCGCATTGAACGTGACCCCGGGAGGTAGCTGTCCGGTGGCGCTGAACGTCGTCGAGCCGATCGCTCCGGTGACAGTCGGTGTAACCACTTGCGATACTTGACCCTGAGTCCACGTGGTCGACGCGTACGTCAGATTCAACGCAGGTGGGATGATCGGCGGCGCTGGCGGTGGGACGGCCTGGTTGGTTTCGTTCACAACTGTGGCGCTAACAGCTCGTGTCCCACCGATAACAACAACCTCTTGGATGCTATTTCGGTATTGCCGCAACCAACTATGAGTCGGACCAGCCAACAGGTCAGGAGCCGTGAACAACAACGGCCTATCAGCCGCAGCTAACGGTGCAGCAATCAACCCGTCAGCAAACCCCACCCCCGACACCACCACCGGTTCCCGAGGAGAACCATTCACCGTAATGAAACGATCTGCAACCTGAACTGCCGTGCCGAAACGGTCAGCACCACCAACACGTTCCACCCCACACCCACCAGAAGCAACAACCCCCGACAAGTCGTTGGCAACCACTGGCGCCAACGCGGTGGTCCCACCAATCATCACCACACAGTTCGCCCGCACACCAGCAACAGCATCCAACACCACCTGCGGTGCAGCCGACGGAGATGACAGCAACAACAAATGACCGTTGCGATACGCCAACGCCCCGGCAACCAACGCATCAGCGAACCCTTCACCACTCGCCACCAACACCGTTTGATACGACCCCGCCAGAACCCCACCCGACACTGAAGTCACATAATCAACAATCGCTGCAGCGGTCCCGTACTGATCCTCACCAGCAATCCGGACCACCGGATTCACCCCGACACCATCCCAACCAGCAGCAACACTGACAGCCACCCGCACCGCATCCGACACTGCCGCTACACCACCCACCACCACAATCTCAGACGCCGCCACACCACTCGCACGCACCGCGTCACGCACCACCACCGGCAACGAATCACTACGAGTTAGCAGGATTGCGGTGCGACCCGACCGGCCACCACCATCCAAAAACCCGGCCAACCCCGAAGCCGCCAGGCCATCAGCAAACGACTCCCCCGACACCACAATCAAACGATCCACACCCGAGATCGACCCGCCACCCACCAACGCAGCCACCTCCACCGCCGTCTGATAACGATCCGATCCCGCCACCCGATCAACAACACCCGACCCAAACACAGTCTCCGACGACGTCATCACCACCGACGACACCACCACCATGACCGCCACCGCTCCAAGCAACGCAGAAACCCTGACACCGCGACGCCAAGCAGTAAACACGATTCGAGAAGATAACTTCAGAAATAAGTGATAGCAACACTTTCAAAATCTGCAGCCCATATCAGACACACCGTGAGCCCTCCCTCGGACCTGGCTCATCGGTCACATCGAGGGGCAATCAATCTCACGACCACCACTCACGTTCCGGCGTTACGAGCATCCCGATTACTCGGACACCGCACCCTCGCAGCACTGCTGCCGATGCTGCGCGTTCATGCGGTTTTACTGGTGTGTTCGAGCTCACGGTCGACCGCACGTCGGATCCCAGGCCGACACTGACCGGTCCGAGGTGTCTGGCGGCGAGCTAGCAGCCGATCGATCGGCATCTGGTCGAGTCGTCGTCGGATGGTGCGAGCGGCATCATCAGCACCTCTCCTGCAATTTCAGTAACCATCAGCCAATTCGCTCAGGCCTTGGCCGGGTAGAACAGCGAGTCGGAGTTCCGAATCTCGTAGAACGTCGATGCCCTAGGAGTCGTGCTTAAGCAGGTGGGCGGCTTGTCGGTCGATCTCAAACGGGTCAGTGTCGTCCAACCGATCGAGATCGAACAAGTCCTCCGTGGCACGATTGAAATACGAAGGGATACGTTCGTAGACAGGACGACCAACCCCAAGATCTCGAGCAACATCCACTAAACAACGGATCCACTGCGCTACCTCAACATCCCGCTCGACGTCAAAGTTCAGGCGAACATCTCGATGACCTTGCAAGAAAGCAGCCTCTTTCCCTACAGACCGAAAGTCACAGAACAATGGCTCCTCCGACCCGGCATGACTCACAGATATTTCGCGTGCAAATTGCTGGAAAGCGACGCTTGGCCTTGGGGACCTCGCCCTACTCCCCGTTGCTGAGCTGAGCGAGAATCTCAGCCGGAGACGGCTCGCTGGTTCGGGCTCGACGATCGTTGAGCGAGCGCTCACGATTCGCATGCCAAAGGGATCGGTCCCCTTCGGGAAGCCCGCTCGCGCCAGCGGCGTCGATCCGCTCGATAGCAGGTATCGCCCGAGCGTCGCTGACCGCATGCAGCCCTTCACGAACGACCGCAGGGTCGATGAGTCACTGGGCGATCAAGATGTCGACGAAGTCGTTGTCCTTCGGCCGACCTGCAATTAGTTTGGCGACGGCAAGGTCGTGTGGATCGAGACACCAACCGGTGGCTCCGGAGCTGGGATCGACCTCGGGGATGAGTCGATCGATCCATCCGTCTGGGAGCACGGACGTTTCGAACGAGATCCCGTCGACATGGAAGCCGAACGACTCATGAAAGCGCGACTCCTGACCGAGAGAGCCGTCGAGGAAATCCGACAGGCGATCGATCTCATGGCGGTCTGCGGCGATCGGCATGATGTCGACTTCCGCCGACATCATCAATGCACCGTCGAGCACCATCGTCGAGTACGACGCCGAAAATCGACTGCGAACCCATGATGACGAGCGCGCCCGTCGCACCTTGATGCCGCAGCACTTCTCGCGCTGCTCGTATTCCGTGGTGGAACTGTTCGAGGTTCACCTCTGAAGTTCCTTAAGGATTTCTCGACGTTCGGCCTCGGTCAGCACGCCAGCGAACGGAGAACTCTGACGCAGATCCCGAGCGAACTGATCGGTCGAAGTAAGGAGCGCTTCCACATGACCGGCTCCGAGGGCAAGGAGGGTTTCCCACACGTCGACCCAGCGTTGCTCACTCGGTCCAATCGATCGCATCTTGTCGATGTTCGTGCGCGCCTTGGCCATCACTGCTGCCGGGTCCTTTTGCAGCTTGGCAGCTATGGCTGTGCTGATTGCCAGTGATCGGCGCTCCTCGAAGGTCAGCGCCGGAACAGCAATCAACTCGTGACTGCATCGCTGCCAGCACCTGTTCCAACGTGTCCGCCTGAGGCGACACATGGCCACGCTCGTAGGTATTGATCCGCTCGCGTGACGTGGCCGCTAACTCGGCGAGCTGGCCCTGCGTGAGGCCGAGCTCACGTCGGCGCTTGCTGATGAGGGTTCCAGTACTCATGTCGAAAGTGTATCTGATCCGATACATCCACACTCACCAGAATTCGACGGGTGCGCTGGGCATTCCACGACATGTCCACCCGGGTGTTACGGCGAGACCTGCCGAAGCGACATCAAGACGGGGCTCGACGTAATCCTCGAACAGCTTGCGCCACTCCAAGCGCTGCACGCCGAGCGACGCGACACGACCTCAACGACCGTGGTGTTGTTGCGAGATTTCGATGACGGAGCAGTCGCGACCGCTGACCGCAACACCGGCACCGGCCACGTCACCCCACACCAACTCGGCCTCACCCTCGCCACCCAAGCCATCAACCGCCGCATGAGCCTCGAAGCAATCGCTGAGGTCCTGGAGAGGATGGTCGACAGTTCGCTCCTCGGCGAACCCCGATCGCCTCTCGATATTGGCATAGCCAGTAGTCGTCGACCGCCACTACGGCGCTCCTGGCCTGGTCTCGGTGGGATCTGCTTGCGCGCGATTGGGGGAGAAGCCGACGCCCCGTGAGCTCGCGTTCAAGGACCCTCGGCCACGTATTGTGCGCAACTGATACGGTCGCTTCCAGGGAGGGTGCATGAACGGTGATCAGACGATGCGAGAGATGGGCCGCAACCTGGCGGTGCCCGTGTTCGATCACACCTCGTTCACTACGCCCCCCGCCATGCGTGATGCCACAGTCGCCGTTGTGACGTCTGCGGCCCTGCACCATGCCCACGACGAGCGTTTCTCGGCGGGTGACACCGGGTACCGGTTCCTTAGTCCTGCGACCCGTGATCTGGTGATGGGTCATTGGAGCCCGAACTTCGATCACACCGGCTTCCAGGTGGATGTCAACGTGGTGTTTCCGATCGACCGCCTGATCGAACTGCACTCCGATGGTGTGATCGGCGGCGTCGCGATCGCGCCATGTGTCCTTTGCTGGCAATCAGCCCGACGACGTCGCCACCATCCGCTTCGACAGCGGCCCCGTGCAGGCAGCCGAACTGCGGCGACGGGGTCGACGTCGTCATCCTCACACCTGTTTGACCGCTGTGCACGCGCACCGTGAGTGTGCTCGCCCATGTGATGGAAGACGCCGGACTCGCCAGCATCGTGCTCGCCTCGATGCGCCCGGTGGTCGAGAAGATGCGGCCGCCACGCGCGCTGTACTGCGAGTTCCCGCTGGGGCGGCCCCTCGGCATCCCTAACGACCCGGCATTCCAGCATCGAGTGCTGGCAGCTGCGTTCGAATTGCTGTCCGCACCTAAGGGTCCAGTGATCGTGGATTTCCCCGATGTGATCGAATCCGATGAGCAGCCCGTGGCCTGCGCGATTCCACCACGTTTCGATCCGAACCTGCCGGCCTGTGTGGATGAAGCGCGCGGTTTGCGCGCAGCCTATGAGCGCTCCCTTACCCGTCGCGGGCGCACCGATGTGGGGCGAGTACTCAGCGCGGATCAGGTCCCCGAGGCCCTCGATGCACTGCACCGCATCGCCTCAGGTGAGGAATGGAAGAGCGTCGGGATCCCCGGAAGCAACACCATCGCCGTAATGCACGACATCCGCTCCTACTACGACGAGGCCTGTCTGGAGCTGACAGACGGGCCCGCTCCCGGCGGGCGGGCCGTGGAGGCCTGGTTTTTCGAGTCCACGCAGGCTGGGCGCACCACGCTGGCTGCTCGTCAGGCTCTCAAGGATGCCGAGGCGCCGTTCCCGATGTGGTTCTACATGGCCCCCGGCCACCGCTGAACCGCGAGTCCGTCACAGATGTCGGCGACACAGACCGCTGTCCGTCGCTCATTGAAAAGGCCGCAGTGCTGTGTGTGCGGATCGGCAGCAAACACCTACTCCCCAACCCATCCGGCCTCATGGTGTAATGCCACCGCATACGGGGGCTTGAGTCGGAAACCCAGCGTGAGCAGGAGCTTCATGGTGTGCCTTCCGCGCAATAGGACGTCTCGGTTCCGCGCTATGCGCAGGTTCGGTCGGTGGGCGTGGTGTTGAAGCAACTCGCTCCCTGTCTGCCGATTCGGTGGGTATGACACGCAACTTCTCTCACCATGACCGACATATCAACCATCGAACAGCAACCTTGGTCATGCCCAACGGCGCCACCACCCCAACCGACAGCCCGACGGGACTGTCAGATCCGGTCTGCCCCCGGTGTGGTTGCCGTCGTCATCAAGGGACACCGTTCGCTGACCACTGCGACGACCCGATGGCCCGAAACGCTGAGATGCAACGCCGCGTGCGATGTTCGCGTCGATCAGAGCGTGGGCGATGCTGCGTTCACCAATGTCCAGATCAGAAAACTGCGCCTCACCAGCTACGACTTCCATAGAGCCGCCGGCGGTGTGCGGTTGCGTCACGTTCGCACTGCATCCCTATCCGCGCTCAATAGCTGACCTGTTCAGCAGCGCTGCGACGCTCCACAGCAGCGACAGCCGCCGCCCGACGAACCACATCTGAGCTGACCCGTGTGGATGTTGTGTCACCTTTCATGCCACTCATCTCCTGTGCGTGTCATAACGCTGCACCCCGTACCAGTCTGCTGCGAAAGTGCACGGGGCCGCACGGACCGTTCCATCGTCTGCGCTCGAAACGTTCAGAACGATCTTCCTGTGCACAGGTAGTGGCGGTCGTGTGGCCAGCTCGCCGGCACGTCCGAAACATAAGGCCGCCGACATGCGGAGATGCGAACCCTACGAGTTCCACCTGATGCTGCGGTTATTCGATTGATCCCTTCGCGCTGCACCCCAGCGGTCGAGACGTGCACCGTCCACACTTTTCCATCGGAAGTAACGGAGATCGTGCCGTCCATAGGGATCCTGGTACCACCCTGCTGGTGGTGGCAGAAGCCGGGGTGGCGGCGGGATCACCACCAGCGGCCGCCAGAGTTGCTTGAGCGGGACTAGTAATCCGCATCCCTCGGACTTCCTCGTTCACCTGCGCCAGACCCCGAGCGCCTGTGCGAGGGCGACCTCCGCGATCAACGCTTGAGCTGCCGCCTCGAGCTGCGTTGTCCCCAGACCTGGCGCCGGGCGAAGCCGACTTAGCGGCTCCTGATCCTTCTCCCAACGCTTACGCCACTTTCGATCCTCTGGACCGGCTGCACGGCTTGGCGTTCCCTCGTGGCCGTTGCGCCTACTCACCGCAGGTTTGAGACATTTCAACTTCTTCTTCGTGAGAAGAGCCCCAACGCCAATGAGCACCTTTGATCGAAAAGTCCGCTTGGCAAGTAACCCCTTATTGCCACAGTTCCAGCAGCGGAACTCACCATCTCCGTCAACACGCACGTCCTTCATGACTAGCACCTTAACTTGCCTAATGGTCTCCTCAAGTGCATGAGCTAATTGACAGATTGTTATGGCCATGTGAGTCTGCTTCTGGGACGTGGTTGAATACTATTGTGTGGAGATTCGAGAGTTTTTGCGAGATCGTGAAACTGGATCACTTCAGCCATCGAGCACATGTCAAAGATCTTGTGTTGCCGTAGCGTCCGAAACAAAGCAGGACGCAATGTGGTGCCGTTTATGCATTTGCCCCAGACCGCTAGTGCAGACCAGATTGCCGAAAAAGAATAGGTCCCATCATTCTGCATTCGGTGAAGCATCTGAGCGGTCAGTTCGGGAAATATTTTTGATATCGCTCTAGGCGCAGGCATCTGGTACGTGATCGGTCTCGGAATCATGCGCCTTGTGCTCGCAGGGTCCGTCGTACTAGGCCGCTCGAGGCCTCTGAGCTGAATTATCCCATCCAGCTGCAGTTGGGTTCCTCTCTTGCCATCGAAGATGCGTGCCCGGGGCGTCATCCATTACGGCAGCTTGGTAAGGCCGGTTTCGTCCACTCTTTCACCGCTGAGGTGATTTCCCTCTCGAGGAGCGTGGTTAGTTCAGTGAGTGCCGTGATCGGCGCAACGGAGGTTTGACTTCGATTTGCCAAGAACAGCAAAAGCATCAAATCGAACTCTAGGTTCACGAGGCAGAGATCAGCGATCGTCGGGCGCCGGCTGACTGCTGCCCTGTGAGCAAACGGGAATGGCCCCGGCGCAGGCCGCTTAGGTGCGCTTTGTGCTTTAGGCGTTTGGCCCCGGCGCCGGTCGCCTAGGTGCGCTTTAGTGTGCTTTAGGCGTTGGCGGCGCTTTCGTAAGTGGAGACAGGCGGATCACACGCAGTCTCGGCAACGGCCTCCGTGATTTCTTGTGCGCGTTTTAGACGCTCGCCTCTGTCGGAGCCGCTGCTGCTTTATCGGGATGCGTTGAGATGAGCAGGCTCTTGCCCGCAGCTTTGATGACGACGGGTCCAGCCGATGGCGAGACGCCGCGAAATTTCCGCTTCCAACGTTGCGATTTTCAGGGTCTCGAGCCTCGATCACCGAGTTACCTCACATCCCCAGTAATGGTTGAGTCGTTTCTTAAATCGATGAATAACGCTGTTGTGCCCACCATTGCCGGGATCCATCCGGGATTTCCGAGGCGACATACGTGATGTTTGCGGCAGCACCTGCGCCCATCGAGATCTTGTAGCTTCCTGTCGGGGTTCAGGAGGTTGACCAGATGAGAGCGTCGGCGATAGAACGTCGCTTCTCCACGCTGACTTCGGCCCACGACCAACGTCGATGGAGACCGCGTTGCGGGATCACGTAAATCAGGGACTCATCGGTTGCTAAAACACATGATGCTCGTGCTGAGGCGGCAGGTCGGCCACCGAGCAGCTCTCTATCAAGCTTCTCGCAAAATGCTGAACCAACATCTATCGGTAATTCATTCGGGTAAGAAGCGATCTGCCAAGCTAACGCAGCTGTTGGGAGAGAGTCACGGCTTCGACCGTTCAAGATCAGAGCAACCAAGGGCACCTTGGGGAAGTTCGGTCGCTCCTCGATTCTCGAGTCGATCAAGTTTGGACGCCCAAGTCGCACGAATCTCATCGGGAACATGCATTATCAAGTACCCCCTTGTGAAGGCTTCGAAGCCCTCTGTGATAGACGTCCCAATCAGCGGCATTGCCGAACAACGTTTTACCAAGTTGTACTACAGATTTGGCCTCGTTTAGCAGTCCTCGCTCCACTAAAAAGCTTCTACTGCTTCCGACACGGAGCAGCAGATCGCTCTGTGTATCGGAAGCGCACCGTCGATATTGATTTCAAAAACATCATGAACCGCCAGTGAGAACACCGCGTGAGCCAATCCTGACCCGAGCGGTACACCCAACTGAGCCGCATTGACAACAGTTTCGGCAAGATCGGACAACTCGTCTTCGAATCGGCGGCGGGAAACATACGCCGTATGTTTAGCCGGGTAGCTACCTCGGCCTGCTCGCCCTGATAATCATCAATCATCGCCACGAGAGGTGTTCTCAACTGAGGATCGCTTGGTGATGCCGCAACGAGCAACGATGCAGTACTTACAATATTGGTCCGCGAAGGCGATGCGGGTGAGAGCAACTGTGCTGTTGAGGCGCCGCAACGGGGGCGCTGGAATGCTTGCCGTCGAATTTCCACCATATCCAGGCCATCAACGGGCCTGACCCAGCGAGGAGTCCTGTTCCTGCCAGGTCAGCCGGAAACGGCACCTGAGGCGCCCGTAAAGCACTCAATCGTGAAGGTTCGCGCACCCCCGATAGTCAAAAGAGACGGATTCGCACCCTGCCGTACCGAAGACATTGAAGCCTCGCTACGGCAAACATGACCGCTACCACCAAGCGGCAAAAGCCGGCTACATGATTGGGTACCTCTTCCCCTTCCTGTTCAATTACAGCAGATTCATGAAGAAAGTTTGTTGTAGTGCTTCCTGTCAGTTCACAATCATCGCTGGGACCGGAGGTACCCGTGATGGCCCGTGGCTAGCAATCAACTGGCGCGGCCTGCGAAGCGGGAGAATTGTTCCGAGGCAACAGGTACTAAAATCGGTAAAAATTACATTCTTCCCGGATTGCTGTTACTTAAAATCCGTCCCTACGAACCAAAATGGGATTTATTTTCTGGCAATAAATGGGCAATTACGAGTTGCGGCAGGAGCATTTCACCTCAGATTCAATGTTCAGATCTCACGGACAGCTGTTCTCGCAGTTGAGATGGTTGTGTTGGCCGAGATTCCGAAGCGGTGCGGTACCGAGCAGATCGGCTCACCCAGAGGCGAGATATCCCCTTGTGATTGACGAGGCATGGGTCTCTAACGAGACCGTTCAGAAGGCCATGATTACGGAGGGGTATCATGGGATTTTTGCCACCATCTTGGGGGCACGGGGAACTTCCACACCTCCGGAATAACCTCTAGGGATGGATCCGGGAACTGAATCCGACATCAACGATTCGCGGTCGCCGCGCCAGTCTTTTCTATGCAAACTTGCATCGGGATCCGCTTGTCATCTGGGCGCTTGTCGTTGGAGGGTTTGCCGGTTGGAGCCAAGGCAGTCGGATGTCGGGATCTGGGCCGGTCTTGAGTGATGAACCACTCGCAGCCATCATCGATCTCTCACTCTTGGTGTGCTAGTTGCAGTTGTCATGTTCGTGTTCACGTCCCAGCTCTGATCCGCCGCAGGCTTCGAAGAGCGTGACGCTCAGCGAGGAACGACCTCGGCCCGGCTACGGCCAGCAGCAAGGTTCTCGGACTTGCCCTCGTGATCGGGGTTATCGCTTTGATCGGTGCCGAACTGTTTGGACCAACCCCCAGTTCGGCCTCACGCTCCTCGGTGTCCACGAATCAACAAACACAGGACGTGGCCCCCTCACCCTCAGCCCCGATCAGTCAAAGTCGTTGCGTGCAAGTTGGTGCTGATGAGAAGTGCGTAGGCGTAGAGGTGTTTAGTCGTTCACGGATCCGAATGAGCGTTGATTGGAATTATCAGCAAGAGAAAACGGTCGGAACATCGAAATTCTCGAGCCTGCGCTGGATTGGGGAGATCGACTGTGTGAGCCAGACATCTCGGCTTGTTTCCCTCGTCGCTTATGACCGATTTGACCGGATGGCTGTGCTACCCCAATATGCGATGACGCCAATGAGAGAGGGCATTCGCAGCGAAGACCTGGGCGTGATGGTGCGCGAGATCTGCTGACCGAAGGCGGGACATATTCATCTCTGCATCACCAAGATGAGAGACTGTTGACGTGCCGATTGTTTCCACTGAACCCGCTGTGCTCAATCTCTTAGCGCCTGGGCTCGAGGGATCGTTCGTGATCAGGAATGGCAGAGTGGAAGAGGTGGAGCGCCATGCCCTTTGGTTTGCGGGCGATCGTTGCGTCGCACCGGTCGGTAGTGAACTCGTCCGTGGCCAGCGGGCGTCATTTTTCAGCGATCCTGGACCGGATCGTTCCTGAAGACCCATCACAAACCCGTTTCCGTATCGACACCTCAGCACGCGGCCTTGAGACCCGTTTGCTTGTGGAGTCCATGGTCAGACGCACTCCGGTGCCGGTGTCTACTACCGATGTGATTGTGGGCCACCGCGCCCTCATCGATGATCTGCCGTTTCAGTTAGAGCCGTTTCGTAAGACCACCGAACAGTTGCAGCCGCGAGTTCTTATCGCTGATGCGGTGGGTCTCGGTGCCAAGACTTCATTGAGGTCCGGGGTGATGCTGAGTGAACTGCAGCGTCGCGGTCGAGCTAACCGTGTGCTCGCAGTGGTGCCCCGCCACATTTTGGATCAGGTTCAACACGAGATGTGGTGCCGGTTTGCGTTCCCATTGGTGCGGCTTGACTCTGATGGGATCCAGCGTCTGCGTCAGCGGATCCCTGCGGGCCGTAACCCGTTCACCTACTACAACCGGGCGATCATCTCTATCGACACGTTGAAAGAACCCCGGCAGTCCTGTATCGCCATCACCTCGAGAAGGTGCGATGGGATGTCGTGTGGATCGACGAATCGCACAAACTGGTGAACCGCGGCACCTTAAACAATCAGCTAGCTCAGGTGCTCGCCCCTAATGCGGACGCGCTGATTCTCACCTCGGCCACACCACACAATGGGCGATCAGAATCTTTCGCCGAGCTGGTGTCGCTACTTGACCGCACCGCTGTGCCTGATCCCACTCAGGTCACCGCTGATGACATCGCCCATCTCGTGGTGCGTCGCCATAAGCATTCTCCTGATGTGGCCGCAGTGATCGGAGACAAATGGGCCGAACGTAAAGAGCCGATCACCGTGACGGTCTCCCCTTCTGCGGCGGAAGAGGCCATTTTTAGTGCATTGACCGAGAAGTGGTTGATCTCTGAGCCGCGGCGTGAGGCCGGGGAGAAATCCGTACGCCATAGGACCCGCTCGCCTGCCGCGCTGCCCAAGGCGGCGCTGTCACATCGCCTGAAGCGCTGTATGACACCGTGACTCGGCGGCTGTCACGCCAGCGCTTAGAGCGTTGCTCGCAGGGACGTCCACCTGCACTCACACCTTCGAAGAAGCCGCTGGCGCTCAAAGAGCTGTGGGATCTGGCAGATACGGCCCGCAGAGGAGCGCTGCCAGGCCAAGCTGGAAGGTGTGTTGTGCGATGAGTCGAAGATCGGTGTCGGGCCAAAGTCCCCTACCCGGGCCGTGATTTTTCTGAGCGGATCGCGAACCTTGGATTGGATTGCCGCTGCAGTCACTGAACGCCTCGGTCTTGATGAGGACGCGGTCGTCACCTTCCATAACTCCAAGAGTGATGATGAGCAGCAACAAATCGTTGAGGACTTCTCAATGGCTTCCTCAGCGATCAGGGTGCTCGTGACCTCTGACATTGCGTCAGAAGGCGTGAACCTGCATAAGCAGTGTCACCATCTGATCCACGCCGATCTGCCGTGGTCGCTGATCACCACCACTCAACGCAACGGCCGCATCGACCGCTATGGACAGTTGCATTCACCAGAGATCCGCTATCTCGTCTATCTCCCCAACGATCCAGAGATCGCCAGTGATGTGCGGGTACTGAAGAAACTGATCGAAAAAGAACATGAAGCCCACATCGCGCTCGGTGATGCCGCGTCGGTGATGGGTCTGCACAGCGAAGAGCCGAAGAGGACGAGATCATCAAGGTGCTGCGCAAGGGTGCCGAACGTGAAAAAGAAGAAGCCCTCGAAAAGGCGGCACCGACTGCCAAGGTGTGGGATCCGTGGGCCTTTGCGGGACTATCTGATTCTCCAAGCCCCACGACGACCACTACTGCCGTGGCCACTGCGAAGATCGGTGAGGAGCGATCCATCTTCGATTCCGACGAGGACTACCTGACCAATGGTCTCCAATACGTGTTCGGGAATCTCTCCAATCTGCAATGGGAGGTGGACGGCCCGGTCATCAGTTTTGTGCCGCCGCCCGATCTGTTGCGGCGCCTCGAAGCCCTACCGCAGTCCTATTTGAAACAGCGCAATCTGGCTGAACGTTTGCGGGTCACCACAGATCATCACCGAGCCAATCAGTCCCTCGCTGACGCTCTTGAAGCCAAAGCTTCAGCCGGGGAAACCGGCACCGCCTGGCCCGAGATTCATCATCTCGGCCCGATGCATCCGGTACTTGATTGGATTGCCGACAAAGTGCTCTACCAAATGGAACGCGGCCAAGCCCCGGCGCTGGTGGCTGACGTGACCGCACCAACAATCCTGTTATCAGGGGTGTGGGCGAACGCGCTCCGGTGAGCCGATCGCTGCGTCGTGGTTGGCCGCCACCGATGACGGAGTGGTGGTGGTCTTTGATGATCCTGTTCACCGGGCTTTGCAGGCGGAGGCCGGGGTCTCGGCCACGATGGTGAACACGGCGACTGACGTAGATCTCACCGCGGTCACTCAGTTCCTCCCCCAGGTGGTGGCTGCTGCTAACAGCTATCTGGAAGGCCAACTCGAAGACCAGATCGCAAGGGTCACCACCCAACTCGAGCAGATGACGCGTCTGCGGACATGGCGGGTGGAGGCACGATCAGTGGCCGATCAAATAACCTGGCGCCCATCAGACCAGACGTCGAGAAGACATTGAGCGGGTCACTCGCCGCATCGAAGGCTTGATTAACGAGAACAAGCCGGCCAGCACACCATTGATCCGGGTGCTCGCCGCTTTGGTACCAAGGAACTGATCACTGATGGCACCACGTAGACGACACTCCACTCACGCCCAAGGTGACTCGGCGTACCCATCGATTATCAATCAGGGTTATCTGAGCGAGTACTTCCTCGCGTACCGGCGATGCTGGACTGTCTGACCTGTATGCCCGTTGGGAGGAACGCGAACGTCGCGGTGACCCTACGGCGCGCACCTCGCTGCGCGGCCTCGGCACAGCATTCACCCGTTTGCGTGCCGATGCGGCCACCACCAGTCCGAACGGCGTCCACAACACCAACCCTGAAAGCGCAGAGTCCACTCAAGATCAGCCGCTTGATCTGGCCACCCTGGACGATGACGGGATCGCCGCCCAACAAGAACTGAACACCGCCATTTTGCGGGCCTTGCGCTGGCAGACAAACCCAACAGATGTGTCGTTGATGGTGGGTGAAGCAGAAGCGACAGTGCCGGTGCTCGCACACCATGAAACCCATTCAGGTTTGTTGTTGATCGCGATCTCCACGGTGTTTGCCACGGACCCGAGCACGGTCATGGCCTCCAAACATGCGCCAACTGGGACTCTGCTTCAGCCGGTCCGCATCGGTGAACGCGTTGTGGCTCGCACCGTGTTAGAGGCCGCGCAGACAGTATTCACAGCCGATGAGCCGCCGGCCTATCTGCTGGTGTGCTCAGGCGGATCGGTGACACTGCTTGACCGCGAACGCTGGGGCGAGGGTGTCTATCTCGGAGCCAACATCGATGAGGCCGTGGCGTGGTGATGATCGCGCCAAGGGTGAACTCGCGGCGATCGCAGCACTGTTCAGTGCTGACGCCATTGATCCAGGCGATGACGCCCAGTCGGTGCTGACCTCGTTAATTGATAAAGCCACTAATGAGTCAGCCGGTGTCTCTAAAGAGCTACGCCAAGGCATGCGCCGCAGCGTGGAAATTCTTTCGGGTGCCGTAGTGCGAGACATCCGTAATCGCCAAAAAAAGCGTTGGCAAGATATCGACGCTGAAGAACTGACCCGCCAATCGTTGCGGTATCTGTACCGGATCATCGTGTTGCTCTTTGCCGAGGCCCGGCCAGAGCTCGGCATCTTGCCGGTCAATGACACCGATTATCAGGCCGGCTACTCGGTGGCCCGTTTGCGTGAGGTGGCACTCGTTGATCTCCACAGCGAACTGTCGGCTCACTCCACCCACATCCAGCAATCCCTTGAGGTGCTGTTTGCGTTAGTCAATGAGGGCTATGAGCCACCCGCCCAACTTGATGACGCCCGATCGATCATCTTCCCCGGGTTGCGGTCTGCACTATTTGGGGCGGAGGCCTGCCCGATGTTGGATCGGGCCGAGCTGCCTGATCCGGTGATGCAACAGGTGCTCGCGAATCTGTGTTTCACCCGTGAGCAATCAGGTCGTGAACGCCGCAGCCTCAGTTACGCCACCTTGGGCATTAACCAACTCGGTGCGGTCTATGAAGGCCTGATGGCGTTTCGGGGGTTTCTCGCCACCGAAACGCTCTTTGAGGTAGATAACGACGGTGACGGGGACAACGGCACGTGGGTGATCCCGGCCTCTGCTGCAGATGCGTACGCCGATGATGTGTTTGTTACCGAGCCCGGCCCCGATGGCACACCACGGCGCATCACCTACACCGAAGGTGATTTTGTGTTCCGTCTGGCGGGTCGCGACCGGCAGCGCTCGGCCAGCTTTTACACCCCTGAGGTGCTGACCGAGTTCACGGTGCGTCACGCCCTTGACGTCTACGAAGAAGAACACCCCGAGATGTCTGCTGCTGACTGGCTAGCGGTCACCGTCTGTGAGCCAGCCCTCGGGTCGGGTGCCTTCGCAAACGAAGCAGTGAATCAGCTGGCCGCCAGATACCTGAGAAAGCCGCCCAGCGCGAACACGGCGAAACCATTGACCCGGATCGCTATCAACTAGAGCTGCAAAAGGCCAAAGCGCACTTTGCGATTAATCGCACCTATGGGGTGGACCTGAATCGCACGGCTGTGGAACTGGCCGAAGTGAGCCTGTGGCTGAATGTGATGCATGAGGGTCTGAGCGCCCCGCGTTTTGATGCCCGACTGCGCCGCGGTAACAGCCTGATCGGAGCCCGTCGCGCCACCTACAGCGCGGCTCAAGCATCAAAGGCCCCGTGGAAAGGGACCTCAAAGAGCCCGGTGCTGGCACCCACCGAACGTCCGCTCGCCGACATCCCGCTCGGATCTGAGATCGGTATCCATCATTTCTTACTGCCCGGTGAAGGGCTGGGGCTGCGCTGCAGATGCGATGGAGCTCAGACAGGCAAAAAGGGCCAGCCCGGTCTGGCCGAAGAATGGTCAGAACAGGTCCGTGAGTGGCGTAAGGCCACCCTCACCGCACCGGCGAAATCCCATGTGGATCGCGCTGTGGCGCTGAGCCGCCGCGTGGAAGAAGCATGGCGCCGCGCCGCAAGTGCGGTGGCGAGCCATCTTTCTGGTCTGCAATATCGAGTGGATGTGTGGGGTGCGGATCCGGCTCTACTCCCAGCTCAACAGGCCACGCATGGCAGCACCGAGTTCCTTGAGCCCGAAGGGCCAGTGGCGCGCCTTCGGTTATTAATGGATGCTTGGTGTGCATTGTGGTTTTGGGCGCCCGCAGATGGCACCGCACTGCCAAGCCTGTCTCAATGGCTCGATGCCGCTGAACTGTTACTCGGCCAGCCCACCTCTGAAGAATCAGGACAGCTGTTCTCCGCTTATGAAGCCGACAGTGTGGATCTGGACACTGTCGAGGTCTACGGCAAAGCCACCATCCCCCAGATACTTGAGCGACACCCGTGGCTGGTGGCCTGCCAACGCATCGCTGAGCGCCAAGGCTTCTTTCATTGGGAGCTGGAGTTTGCGCCAGTGTTTGCCGCCGGTAGGGTTTGACCTGCAAGTGGGGAACCCGCCGTGGGTGCGCTTTAGCTTGGGATGAACCGGCCTGTCTGGCTGAGCACGATCCATGGTGGGCGATCACTGATCTCACCAAGACCAACGATGGCATCAAGCGAACTCGGCGCTCCTCGACACTTCAGAACCCCTGCGCGGAGGCGTTATCGGACTGACCGAGCCGAGAATGAGGCGGTCAGTCAGATGCTGGGTGCGTCAACATTGGAGCCAGACCTGTCAGGTCTGCGAACCAATCTCTACATGAACTTCATGACTAACACCTGGAGGCGATCCTCTCCTTCAGGGTGTGGTGGGGTTGATCCATCCGGAATCACATTTTGTGGACCCCAAAGCCGGACCGCTTCGCGCTGTCACGTACGGCCGACTCCGCCGCCATTGGCAGTTCGCTAACGAGCTCTTCCTGTTCGTTGACGTTCACCATGTGACGGAATCTGGAGTACAGATCTATAGCTCACGCCGCCCGCCTACTTTTTATGCAGGCCGTGAATCTGCTGAGTCCAGCTACTGCGGATCGCAGCCTTGATCACGACGACGCGGGCGACACCCCGGTGTCCAGTATCCCGAGGGTGGCTGGGATCTGCGGCCTCATGCGCAACGACTGGTCGCCGTGGACGAGGCGGTGCTCGGTGAATGGGTCAGCCTGTTTGACCCGCCGGGAACTCCCGCAACGGAATCGCGCCTTTGCGTCCGCTCACCCAAGCTGACCTCGGCGCACTCTCAGCGTTCGCCCGTCAGCCTCAACGCCTCGGTGACACCCAGCGCTTCTGGACCGCTGGTTTGGCGAGGAAGAACCAGAAGGATGACGGCACCTTCGAGTGGCGGACGGAGTTCCCGACACCTTGGAGGACTGCATCCTGCAAGGGCCTCACATTCTCAACGCAACTCCGTTCGCTCAGCAACCACGGGAGAACTGTAAGAACAACACCGACTGGGAGGCTGTGAACCTCGAGACCCTTGCCTGCCGATTTCATCCCCGCACCAACTATCAGCGTCTCGTTGACCCCGCAGAGTTTCTACGCCGCCAGACCATTTGGGACGACCAGCCCTACACCACACTACCGCGAGGCCCACCGCGCAGTTCGTTGGCTCAGGTTCAGCGCGAACCATGCAGGCCTGCACTTCTTGCCGGCCCAAACCACGTACACGCAGTCAACTCAATACAAATTCATTGATGACCGTCAGTTGGTGCAATGGGTGGGCGGATTGTCCAGTCTTCCCCTTGACTACCTCGTCAAGACCTCTGGCACTTCGCACATTGCGACTTTCATCGACGCTCTCCCAACCGTAGGGAAGCACTCCGACGCTCTGTTACATCGCACGCTACGCCTGGAGTGCTAACGGCGGCCTACAGCGACCTATGGGAGGTTGTACGACAGAGTGGGCGCAGGATGAGTTCGTGGCCGGGGTGGGAACGGTGTCGCTCGCATCAAGTTCAGCTGAATGGAACACCACCACCCGCTGCGGACAGAACTCGACCGCTGGCTGGCGCTTGCGAGATCGATGCGATCGTGGCGTTACTGCTGGCCTGACGGAGGAGCAACTACTGCAGATGTACCGGGCCCAGTTCGCCGTGTTGCGCAAGTACGTTTGTGACGGTGTTTGATGCCAACGGCCGACAGATCTCAGGCATCCACCACAACCACGGGTTCCATCAGGCCCAGTGGGAGGCAGAGAACAAACTGATCAAAGTGGCCCGTGGCGAAAAGAAGATGGGCATGTGGGAGCGGGTGCAGACCTACATGGCCGGTGACACCTCAATAGATCTCGGTCCGTTTGTGGGGCCGTTTGTGCCGGCAGATCGTGAACTGGCGATGAGTCGGGCCTACCAGGCGTTCGCGGTCAGGATGGACGCATCGTGATTCCGTCATTGGTGGCCCGTGAACTCAAAGAAGCTGTTGTTGAGTATCTGGCCACCACCTTTGCCCTCACCGAGGAAGAGGCTGGTGCGGCGCCTCAGTGAGTTTTTGCTTGATGACTCCGATGGCATCTCTTGGAGGGCCATATCTGCGGGTGCGCTTGCCCTTTGTGGATGCAGACCCAGGTGCTGAACATGGGCTGTTTTGGACGCCACCTGGGTTTGCGCCCTATGTGCATCAGCTCAACGCATGGCGACGACTCGCCGGCAGAGACAGCACAGCGCGTTCCACATTGATCACCACCGTGTACGGGGTCAGGTAAATCTGAGGCCTTTTTGTATCCGATCGTGGATCATTGCCTGTGGGCCAGACAGCGGGGGCTGCGAGGCATCAAAGCGCTGATCATGTATCCAATGAACGCGCTCGTCGTGGACCAGGAGCGACGCATCGCGCGGGCTTCTCTCCGCCCCCGAGCTGCGCTCTGCTGGACGTCACCGGCGGTGTGTGGATCGGTGATGACGGCACTGCGTCCAGTAGATCGGCGATGTCTGCTGAGCACCTGATCACCGATCGAGCCTCATTGTTAGCGAACCCGCCCGACATTTTGCTGACCAACTACAAGATGCTTGACCGGCTCCTCACTAATGAGAGCCGTCAAGCGTTGTGGGCGCTGAACACCCCGGCGCAGATCCAGAGGGCTGGGAGCAGCCACTGAAGTATCTGGTACTCGATGAGTTCCACACCTATGACGGAGCCCAAGGCACCGATGTGGCGATGTTGCTGCGACGCCTTGGACATCGCCTGCAGACCGCTACCGCTGCATCACCGCTATCAGGTGTGGCCTGTGTGGGGACTTCAGCCACCCTTGGATCATCGGGTACTGCACTGGCCGAAATGCGCAGATTTGCCGAGCGGGTCTTTGGACAGGTCTTTGATGAGTCCTCGGTGATCGGTGAACAGCGCCGCACCGTGGAAGAGGTGTGTTCGGATCTGGATCTGTCTATGCCGATCCCCACGCCCGCAGAGGTGATGGCAGTGGATCCCTTTGATCTGGACGCCTTAGCGATGGTGTTTACCGGGGAAGGGTTTGACACCCCCGAGGACGTGGGTGACCGACTGTTGCGTCATCCGCTCACCGCCGGGCTGTTACACATCGCATCACACACGCCACGGGTGTGGGGCGATGTAGTGGTGACCCTTGCGGCCCGGGTCCCCACCTGGTCCACAGCGGTGATCGAAGACCCGATCGCTGCAGAGATCGCGCTCGAACGTTTCGTTGGGCTGATCTCTGCGGCACGTGGACGCAACGCGGCCGGCGGGACACGGCCACTGTTTTCTATTGACGTGCAGGTATGGATTCGTGAGGTCACACGCCTTACCCGCTCGGTGGCAAATGTTCCGAGTTTCCACTGGTCAGATTCACCTAGTGGTCATGCCACAGAAGACTTGGAACTACCTGCGGTGTATTGCACCCACTGTGGACGCTCCGGATGGATCGCCGTAGCCAATCGTGCGGCCGGTCAAAGGCGCGGCCGCCATCGAACGCCTCGAAGACGGTGGAGCAATCGGATCCGTATCTGGTGGCGGTGCGCGATCGGGAACGCACCCGCACCCTGATGAAAGCCCAACCAGATGAGGCCGATGTTTTGTGGCTGGATCGCTCTGACGGGCAGGTGTACCCGAGCGCCGCAGCAGACACACGGATCCCGGTGCTGGTGGGAGGAATGACTGGTGACGACCGGTCCGCTGAAGGTCGTGACACCGCCGCCAAACAGCAGGCCTGCCCGTCATGTGGCACCCGCGACTCGGTCCGGTTCCTTGGGTCACGCGTTACCACCCTCGCCTCTGTGGTGATCACCCAAATGTTTGGCTCAGATGCTGTGGCCGATGACGAACGCAAACTGTTGGCGTTCACTGACTCTGTTCAAGATGCCTCACATCGAGCAGCGTTCTTCTCGGGTCGTACCCATCGCTTTAATCTGCGCGCCACATTGGCAGGGGGCCCTCCAGACCAGGAGGTCGCGTCGGTGTGGCCAGATGTGGCTGACCACCGGTGCTGACAGTGGCCGATCAACAGCCCGCACCGGCTGATGCAGTGTTTTCTTTGATTCCACCGGACTTGATTTGGGAGGACTGGCTCAAAGACGCATGGCAGCAACACGGCACCGCCGCTGCCGATCAGGCTCGCTCGGCGATCGGATCTCGATTGTCATTTGATGCGGTGATGGAAGCCGGACTGCGGTCACGAATGGGCCGCACCTTAGAGACCACCGGCACCGCAATCGCTGAAGTGTCTGATCAGTGCAGAGGAATGGCAACACCTCGAGGCATTCGTCATCGAATCCCTGCGCGTCAATGCCGGCAAACTCCTGATTGACGAGACCACCATCAAGCCGTGGATCCACGGGGTCGTGGAACGTGTCCGCTTACGCGGCGGCATCTTCCATCCGTTCCTAGATCGTTATGTGGCCACTAACGGTAAACGGTGGGAGATCTGGGGTGGAGCCATGCCGATCGCCCCGGAATTTCCTAAAGGGATCTCGGCTCCGGCATTCCTTGCAGCGAGCCAAAGTGACGAGTTTGATCCAATCACCGGCGCCCAAACCTGGATGGTGTTATGGGCTCGCAAACTCTTAGGTGTTGACCCGTATGCGGCCGAAACAGTGCTGCGTGACCTATTGAACGAGCTTTCTGCTACCGGGATCTTTGAGGTGCGTCACTCTGACAAAGGCCCAGTGTGGGGATTACCGCAAAGCCGGATCGAGTTTGTGCATGTGGAACCACACGACGGGGTGTATCCGCCCACAGAGTTGCGCTGCACCTTGTGCGCCACCGCCATTACACACCCGCCAGAGCGATTCGCAGACTGGATTGGGCGGCCCTGCATGCGGTTGCGCTGCACCGGCACATTCGCTGCAGCACCGAGCAAACCCACTAACTACTACCGACGGCTCTATTCCAGCGGGCAGATCCGCCGGGTCGTGGCCGCTGAACACACCGGTCTGCTCACTCAAAAAGAACGAGAACACGTAGAGCACGGATTTAAGCGTGCCGGCCTCAAGCTGGGGATGGATCGCTGAAAGCCCGCCAGGGTCTGCAGCGGGCCAGCGGGCAGCAGGCCTGGATCCTGCAGGGGCAGCA
>JAGYIT010000013.1 GCA_018402445.1 Akkermansiaceae bacterium
GTAGCAGTGATCGGCTGGCATTTTCGGGCCTTTCGACGGTGAACCTGGCCGGCTTGGCGTTCAGCCACTTCGACTTCAATCAACTGGCCGGGTTCGGGGCCGGCACCTACACGCTGGTGAGCGGCCTTCCTTCGATGGTGGAAGGCTCACTCGGAGAGACATCTGGCACCATCGACGGCCGCCCCGTCACCCTGGCCATCAACGGCTCGTCCCTGGAGCTGAGCGTGGGCGGCGCAGGCTCGGACACCGGCAGCAGCACCAACTCCCCAACGCCCGCTTTTGCCCGAATCTTCAGAAACCACGCCGTCCTGCAAAGGGGCCAGAAACTGCCGATCTGGGGCTTTGCCCCGCCAGGGCAACAGCTGACCGTCCGCTTTGGCAACCAGAGCGTCGATACCGTCGCCGACCCGTCCGGAGCCTGGCAGATCGAACTTGAGCCTCTCGAGGCTTCCTTTGCGCCCGAGCAGCTCATCTTGACCGGCGCATCAGGCGAGACGCTTCAAGTGGTCGAAGACCTTCTGGTCGGTGAGGTGTGGGTCCTAGGCGGCCAGTCCAACATGGCCTGGTGGCTGAAGTCGTCCGACGGAGGCGAGGCCGCTGCGGCGCAGGCCAACTACCCCTGGCTGCGGGTTTTCGACCCCGGCTCGCAACTGCCGAACGAACCGGCCCGCGACACCGCCCCCGGCGCAAAATGGACCGTCTGCACCCCCCAGAACGCCGGCAACACCTCGGCCATTGGCTTCTGGTTTGCCGAAGCCCTCTATCTCCAGTTCCAGGTCCCCGTGGGGCTCGTCCAGACCGCAGTTAGCGGCACCTATGGCGAAAGCTGGGTGCCCCGGGAGGTTCTCGAAGCCATACCCGAGGCCCAGCCCCGCCTCGACGAATATCAGGCCGCCCTCGAAGTGCTGCCACAGGAAACGGAGCGCTGGGAAGCGGAGAAGGCCATCCATGACGCCGAAGTCGCAGCGGCACTTGCGGCTGGCACAGTCCCACCGCAACCCAGTTTCTTCGTGCGCAACGGCCCCATGGGGCCGAACCACTTTCAGCGGCCCTACGCCCAATTCAACGGTCGCATCGCTCCGGTCGCCCCCTTTGCCGCACGTGGCGTCGTCTGGTATCAGGGCGAGGGCAACACCCAAAAGCCTCGCGCCCCCTACTACGACGATATCCTCCGCGGGCTGCTCACTTCCTGGCGCGACGCTTGGAACACGCCCGAGCTCCCCTTCATCATCGTTCAACTCCCCCGGTTCCTCCCCGGTATCCACAACGACTGGCCCATGGTGCGGGAGAAGCAATTCGAGGTTGCGCAGGAAGACCCGCACACCGGTCTTGTCACCACCATTGACCTGGGCGACCCGAATGACATCCACCCCCGCGACAAAGAACCGGTCGCCGAGCGTGTCACCCGCCTGGCACTCAGCCTTGCCTACGGTCAAGCCGGGGTGGCCACCGGCCCCCTGCTGCAAAGCGTTTCGCAACGGGGCGAGACCTTCCAATTGACCTTCTCACAGACCGGCGAAGGTCTCCGCCTGAGCGCAGGCGATACCGTCAAGGGCTTCGTCTTCGAAACGGAGACGGGCGCGACCCTGAGCGCCGAAGCCCGCTTGACCGGACCGGACACAGTCACACTCACCGCTCCCGAATCCGGGGCCACTCCCGTTCGCATCCGCTACGCGGCCGAGAACCTTCCAGACATCAATCTAATCAACAGCGCGGAGCTCCCCGCCGCCCCCTTTCAGTATGAACTTTCCTTTGCCGATTCGAATATCAGTCTCCACACCGCGACTGGCAACGTAATGCTGGCCTTCGCACTAAAAGCCGGACAAAATTACCTAGTACAATCCAGCGAGGATCTGGCGACTTGGAATACTTGGAATCTAAGCGTCCCCGCAGGCGATTTTGATCAAGTGTTGAAACTGATTGATGACGGAACTTATACGAACCCTCATCCGAAAATGACAGAGCGGAGGTTCTATCGATTAATTGAGCAGGAGGCCCAATCACGTTGAAATATGGAACACATGAGCGCAATAGCTTGGATTTATCGCCGACAACATTTTTAGAAACGGTGCTCTTGGGACAATGAGGAGATAGATATCAACCCCCATTTCCCCGCCCTCCGGTCCGACCCATTGACTCCTCCAGGAGCCTCGCGCAAAAAGCAAATTCATCTAGCAGCCTTCCTGCCCCGCACTTTCCACATGAATGGTCACTTTCCTTTTCCCGTTGAAACCGATTGGAATTAATTCCGGCTCCTTAGAAACACCCGCTCTCTTTTCACGTAAAGATCGAAACATCAAATCCATTTCTCCTCCTCAAAGCTAGAGTCTCATGATTTCTGTTTTCATCTCTCCGCTCTCCGCCGGTTTCCATTTCTTTCTCCCAAATCTTGTATCTTATGAATCGCCCCTTGAAACGGATCCTCACTGTTTTTTTCCTCGTGCCCCTATGTGGATTTTCTCCTTCGTGCCAAAAACCCACTGCTAGCGCACCATCACTCCCACCTCCACCCGGCTTGTCGGTGGTGGATGGTGGTTTTCAACTCGGCGGGAAGCCCTACCGAGGCGTAGGTGCCAATTACTTCGATCTCTTCCTGCGTATCCGGAAAAACCCCGACGACGACTCGTCTCTAAAGGGTCTCAAAGATCTTAGCGAGGCAGGCATTCCATTCATCCGCTTCAACGCCGCGGCCTACAGCGCCCAGGAATGGACACGTTATCTTGAGGACAAGGACGCCCATTTCCAACAGATGGATCGGGTCGTCCGCACCGCCGAAGAAGCGGGCATCGGTCTCATTCCCTCGTGTTTCTGGACCCCCTACCTCGCGCACGCCGCCGGCGAGAGAAAACAAGCATGGGGAGATCCGCAAAGCCGCACCACCTCCCTGATGAAGGATTACATGCGCGAGTTCATCACCCGTTACGGCCAGTCGCCCGCGATCTGGGCATGGGAGTTCGGCAACGAGTGGAACCTGATAGCGGACCTGCCCAACGCCGCCGAGCTTCGGCGCGAAGGCGAGAATGAACTCGATGACCTCACCAACAACCATCTATCCGTTGCCCTTGCCGCATTCTCTCAAGTCGTTCGGGAACTCGATCCCACCCGACCATTGATAACCGGCCACTCGCATCCGCGTGCCGCAGCATGGCATAACACGCACCAGCGCAGTTGGAAAAACGACAGCTACGAACAGTGGATTACAATCCTGCACCGCGACAATCCGCCGGAATACGACACGGTTGGAATCCACATCTACGCCGACACCGAGGCCGAAGAAGTGTGTGGTAAATGGACCAGCGGCTGGGCCGACTACCTGTCGAAGCTGCGGGCCTTTTCCACAGACACCAGACGCCCGCTGTTCATCGGCGAGTTTGGGCTCGCCGACGGTGGCCAATTCAATCCCGAGCAGGTGAAATCCCGCTTTCGCGACATCATCACGGCCATGGAGGAGACGGGCGTCGATCTCGCTGCCGTCTGGGTCTTCGACCTACCCCAGCAACGGGATTCATGGGAAATCCAATTCAACAATTCACGCTCCTACATGCTCGAGGATGTGATCGAGGCGAACCGCCAATGGAACGCAAATCCCCGACCGCAGCACATTTTTCGACATTGAAGCAGGGATCGTTCTCCTCAACGGTCCGGCGAATGAGATGAGAATGGATTCGTGAATGGATGATCCCGCAGGCATGGCATTTGCTTTTCATTCGCCAGACATTCCGCATCGCGGGTTTTGGCGCTCAATAGTATCGACGATTGATGATCGGGGAACTTTTTATTTGCTGCCGTATCCCGTGGCTGCTTCCGCGGCAAGTCGCCTATTGGCTGCGCGGATCATGTCGAAGACGAATGCGTTGTCGTTTCCTTCAGTGGCATTCCAGACCGCCAAGTCGGTGTTGAGGCTGTCAAACACCCAGTAAGCGGAAAGGCCAATCCGGTGCTTTTGAATCAGTTCCAACATTTCACCCACTTGCCTACGCCGCTCTGCTAGGTCCTGCTCGTCAATCCCCGGCCCGAACTCACCCAGCCAGACCGGCTTTCCGGAGGTGGCAGCAGCCTCTCCTAACTGCCGAAACTGCTCATCAAGCGATGTCCCTGCGGGTCCCTGCCCGGGATACCCCTGCCCATTCGTTCTCGGATGATAGATGTGAACCGACAAGGTGTCGATCGGCTGTGGGTTTGCAGCTATCAAAGACTCCCGCCACTGCTCATGACTGTCCGCCTTCCAACCCAGCCCACGTGCCAAATGCCAAGCCCCCTCCCGCAGAATGGCATCGCCCGTCATCAATGGTCGCTTGGAATCCAATTTCCTAACTGTCTCCGCGAAATCCCGGTAAGCAGCCGCCATGTCCGCCGAGCTCGGGAAATCCGCCGCACTCCGCTTCTCCGGCGTGCCCAACTGCGGCACTACCCAGTAATCGCTCTTCGCTTGAAACCTCAAATCCGCCTCTTGCATGAATTCGTTCCCAAACTCCCACGCCCAGATCGCCTTGGATTGCCCATACCGGTTGACGAATTCCGTCGTGTAGCGCCGCATGAACTTGCGGGTCTCGCTGTCCTCACGGCCCCAGGCTTCCAGTGGTTCACCACAAAGATCCGGCACGGTGAAATGAGCCCAGAACAAGGTGGGTATTAAAGCGATTCCACGGTTCTCCGCAGCAGCGACAAAGGCATCGAGCAACGCAAAATAGGCTTCAGGATTTTCCTGATAGAGCTTCCATTCCTTGGGGTAAAAACCACAAGCCGCGAATCTGACAAACGGAATTTCATATTTGGCCATTATGTCCAGCCCCGCTTCATACTCACGGATGCCCTCATCCTTTCGGTGGGGAAATTCCAACAGCCTGCGAAAGCCGTCGAAGTAATTGACCCCAATCCCTTGATAAAGCTCCCCACCTCGCCGGAAGTGCCCGTCCACCACCTCCAACGGCGGGGCTGCTTCCGCCCGAGCAGGAAAGCCCCCTGACGCCATCCACCAGGTAACACCCAACCATAAGATTCTCATCAGAAATTTCATGCTGCCCGGAAGATCTGTAGGATCGGCGCTTGACGCAATAATAAACAACATTCTAGAGACATGTGTCCCACGCACATGACATCCCCTGCCAAATCACCTACCAAGGCTAATTCCTCCAACCCGTTAGCGGATTCGAACCGCGCCACTGGCTCTGGCGAAAAGCTGCCTGCGAAAACCAAGGCCATTTGGGCGAGCGGTGCGTTTGCGGACGTCTTCATGGCGAATTCATTCAACTACCTCGCGCTGCCAATCTACAACCTCGCATTGAAAGTGGACCCGGTTTTTCTGGGTTGGGCGATGGGAATCCCTCGCATTTGGGAGGCGCTCTCGGATGCACTGGTCGGCAATGTTTCGGACAACACCCGTTCCCGCTGGGGACGCCGCAGACCTTACATCGCCGTCGGTGCGATTCTCAGCGGCCTCGCTTTTGCCCTGGTCTGGATGCCGCCCGCCCATGCCACTCCGCAAGTGATCGGGATCTTTTTCCTCGTCGCATCCATCATTTATTACACGGCTTACGCAATCTTTACCGTGCCATGGATCGCATTCGGGCTCGAGCTCACAGGTGAATATCATGAGCGCACGAATGTGCAGGCATGGAAAAACGCGCTCCAAACGGTCGGCGGCCTGTTTCTCGGTGCGCTCTGGTGGCTTTCCCTCCGGCTCGGCACAGACGAGGTCGAGGGCGTGAAATGGGTAGGAATCATCTTCGGCTGCCTCATTGCGGCGGCAGGATTGATCCCCGCCATTTTCCTGCGGGAACGCCCTGCAACCACCGGCAGCCAGAAGAAAATCCCAATTCTAGCGGCAACTGCCGTCACCTTCAAAAACCCCGCATTCCTCTGCCTCGCCGGATTCAACCTCTGCATCATCTTCGGCATCTTTGTAATCAATCCGCTGGCCCTTTATATCAACGTGCTCCATGTTTTTGAGGGGGATAAAACCCAAGTCTCAACCCTCAACTTCGTGGTCAATGCCGCATTTCAAATCGCGGGCCTCGCGATCACCCCGATCATCGCCGCCATCGCGCTCCGTGTGGGCAAAAAGCGCACTCTCGCCGGCGGAACGATCATGGTCATGCTGGGTTTCCTAACGAGCTGGTGGACTTATACCCCTGACGCTCCCTACCTCCAAATGCTCAGTCTGATTCTGGTAAGCCCTGGCCTCGCCTGCGTTTGGATCATCGGGCCTTCGATGCTGGCCGACATCTGCGATCTCGACGAGTCGCAGACCGGTCTGCGCCGAGAAGGAATCTATAGCGCCTGCTACGCTTGGACCATCAAGGCCGGCATCGCCCTAACCATGGTGTTCGGAGGTTACATGCTCTCCTGGGCTGGTTATGATGCCAATCGCGAGGCAGCCCAGGCGGAAGGCGTGGTCGAACGGATCCGTATGCTCTATATGTCCGTCCCCATCGGCATGTCGCTGTTAGCCCTCGCATTCATTGGTTTCTATCCTCTCAGTGAGCGCCGCGTTGCGGAAATCCGCCGCAAAATCGCCAACACGAATGACGCTCCCGCAGCGCCGGCCAAGCATTGAGCCCGCTTTGCAGAATTTTCTACGTTTCTTATTTACATTGCCATTGATAATCCATTCCTAAAATTTACAATAGAGTGCAACATATGACTACCGCAACTTCAACTCTCCCTCACCCGAAATCTGCCACAGCAAGCGCCACTGAGACAAAAGATCTCCCGCTGCTGATTCGCAGTGAGCACAACCCGATCATCACCGCAGCCGATCTGCCATTTCTTGGGCAGTGCTGTTTCAATAGCGGCGCGGTCCGGGTGGGTGGGGAGATCATCATGGTGCTAAACTGCTGGGACTCCGAATGGGTTCCACACTTTCTGATCGCACGCAGCCGCGATGGCATCCACTTTGATATCGGAAGCAAATCCATCGCCAAGCCACCCGAAGAATATCCTTACATCGGTCACTCGGATGGAATTTTCGACACACGGATCACATCACTCGAAGGATACCACTACATCACTTACAACGTTTCCTCCAGCCTCGGAGGTCGGATACGGCTCCTCCGCAGCAACGACTTCGTGACATTTGAAGACATGGGCTTCATCACCTCGATCGACCACCGCAATTGTGTGATATTCCCCCACAAGTTCAATGGACACTACGCAAGACTCGAGCGCCCCAATGGTGAAGGCACGACGGGGGGTGACATTTATCTTTCCTACTCGCCGGATCTAATCCACTGGGGAAGGACGCAACTGGTGCTTCAAAAAGGCACACGCTACTGGGAAAGCTCCAAGATCGGGCCCGGCGCTCCACCCGTCCGCACGGACGCCGGCTGGCTCGTTCTCTATCATGGCTGCCGCCAACACATGAACGGCATCAGCTACAATGCCGGCGCAATGCTTCTCGATTTGGACGATCCATCCAAAGTCATCGGCAAGATGAGAGCCTGCCTAATGTGGCCTGAAACCGACTACGAGTTTCGTGGTAACGTGCCGCAGGTCGTATTCCCCACCGCCGCAGTTCAAGGTTCGCACCCGGATGAGCTTTTGGTTTATTACGGCGCTGCGGATAGCTCCATCTGTCTCGCCACCCTATCGATCAAGGATTTGGTGGACCGTTGCCTCACCGACGGACCTTACGTGCCCGGTAAAGAGTAACCGGTTGATCATGCTTTGGGGCTCAAGACTTGCGCGGTGCAGGTCCGGTGCTCCCACGTACGATCAAATCGCCCGGGATAGCCAGTGGTGGAAACGGATTTGTAACTAGATTTTGTTCTGATTCTCCGGGAAACCAGCTTAGCGGCCTCGTATCCGAAGCGCTCATTGGGCTGGCTGATCACCGTCAAAGGCGGATTTGCAAACTGGCAGAATTTCGAGTCATCAAAGGATAGCACCGAGAAATCCTCGGGAACCCGGTAACCCCGCGCAATCAACTCACGCATCGCTCCGAAGGCCACTTCGTCACTCATCGCCATGAAGGCGGTTGGTTTGATTTGCTGGTTTAGAAGATGCTGCACGCCGCGGAGACCAAACTCAAATCCATCAGCAATCTCATTCCCACTGTCGGCATGGCTGTAGATCAGATCCGGATTCAGCGCCAAACCTTCCGCTGCCAATGCCGCTTCAAATCCGGCGCGCCTCTCGGTTCCGATCTCCAGTCCGCTGAGCGTATCGAGAAAGCCGATCGATCGATGGCCGAGGTCGATCAGGTGCTTGGTCGCCCGCCTGCTGAGTCCGGCACCATCCGAAAGAACTGTCCACTGGAAGGCCTCCGGCGCACCGCTCAAAACACAACAATAGGGGAAATTCTGTTCATTGAGCGCTGTGAAGTAACTACTCTGCCGCGTCGCGTTCAGAAACACCGCGCCATTCACCGAACGCCGGCCGAGCACCCGTATCAGGTCACATTCATTGAGCCGATCGGGCTTTTCTCCAAAAATTGACAACTCCATGTCGTTTTCCGTGCAATATTTCCAAACCCCATCCAGCACCGCATCCACAAATGGCGAGAAAAGGCTCGTCTGATTCGGCATCACTTCGATCACCATGCAGATGTTGGTCACCCGAGGTTCGAAGGACCGTAGCTTGAATCCCAATTCACCGGCCTTCTGACGGATCAACTTGCGGGTCTTCACGCTAATTTCCGGACGATTGTTCAGTGCGCGGCTGACGGTTCCAGGTGTGACGTTAAGCGCTTCCGCAATCGTGTAAATCGAAGTGTTCTTCTTCTTTTCTGTCTTTTTTTTTGCTGCCATGCGATTTCTTAGAAAACTTACTGCAAAACAACAAACTCAAAGTTGCGCTGAATGGCTGCAACAATTAGAGCTTCACATTCACATTCAAAAATATAAGCTTCAGACTTGGCAAATATTATTGCGTATTATTGCGAAAAGGACGAGGCTTGGGGGCGTTACCCATGAAAATCCATCAGCCAAGAGCTACAAAGACAGTAACCCCGGCGATTTTCAACGAAGCGGGCTGGATTTGGATCTGCGGTGAAGCCGCACCGCGAAACACCGTGGCGGAGTTCAGAAAAAAATTCCGTGTGGCTGGCAACGAACCATGCCTGCTGAAGATCAGTGCGGATACCCGCTACACTCTTTGGGTTAACGGCATCCGCTTGGCCTACGGACCCAACAGAAACTTCACCAATCACTATGAATACGACGAGCATCATCTAGCAGGATTGCTGCGCTCAGGGCTCAATCAAGTCGCGGTCCGGGTCCAACACTGGGGCGAAGGCAACATCCAATCCTTCGTTGCAAGAGCGGGACTGATTTTGGAAATCACCGACTCCAACGGAAACGTCCTCATCGCCACCGATGCTTCATGGCAAGCCAGGCAGTCACCGGATTTTTTGAAAATCACGCCCCGCATCGCCTGCATGATGCCATTTGAAGAGCAGGTCGTTGCGGGAGGCGAGGATTGGTTTTCCGAGCGTGGCACGTGGCCAAGCGCCGAAGTCATCGGGCCAGCAGGCTGCCCTCCCTGGGGCACCCTGTCACCGAGAACAATCCCCCTCCTAACCGACGAGCCATGGGACTGCGTCTCTCTGCAAAAAGTCGGCACCACCATGGATCCTCCACTCGTGGCCGCCCTTCGAGTGGGCAAGATGTTGGCATCAGAAGTCCGCCATATGAACCTTCTCAACATCGATGGCATTTTCGCTGCGGAACTCGAAGTCCCGCGCGACGGCACTCTTTGGATCAAACACGGTGCGATGTATAGCGGCCCAGCGAGCTTCGGACTTGACGGAGTTCCCCTGAAATTTCGACAAGATGAGTTCGATCTCATCGCCACACGTCCGGTCAAAGCTGGCAAACACGTCTTCTGGGTGGATTGGAAAGGACTCTCACACGACACCGACATCGGTCTCACCTTCGGCGGGATCAGCGGCCTGAAACTCCGCGGAAACGCGCGAAGCGAAAATGCCCCGTGGAGCGTAGCCCCGCGGCCCGGACGCTTGAGGAAGGCAATCCGCAGCGCACCCGACATGAAATCCCTACTCGCGATTCCCGCGATGTGGAAACCCGTAGAACCCGAAGCGCTCCCGCAACGCGATATCTATCAGTCAATCACTTGTCGAACCATTGAAGAGGTCGCTCAAGACCGCCCAGCAACCTTGCCGTGGACGGGCGGGCCTTTGACCAAAGGTCGCAATCACCGCTTGATTCTCGATTTCGGCCGCCACGCCAACGGCTTCATCGAGCTCGACATCGATGCGGGAGCCGGCAGCGTGATTGACGCCTTTGGAGTGGAGGGCATCAACCACGGACGAATCCAGTTCACCGAGTTGAACAACAACACGTTTTCTTACGTGTGCCGCGATGGGGGGCAAACTTTCACCTCCATCCTGCCACGAGGCCTCCGCTACCTCGTCCTCGACCTGTCTCCACACGGAAAGCCACTCACCCTGCTTGGCGCCCGCGTTCGGGTATCCACCTATCCATGGCTCCCCCGCGGCTCTTTCCGCTGCTCGGACACGCGCTTGAATCAAATTTACGAACTCTGCACGCATACCCTGCGGATGAGCTCGATGGACACCTTCGTGGACGCCACCTACGAGCAAGCACTCTGGGTGGGCGATATGGCCAGCATGGTCTTGCAAGTCCACCACTATGTCCAAGGCGAACCGCTGTTACCGGAGCGCAGCCTGCGGATCGCCGCCCAGTCGCTGGAGCGCATGCCGCTGGTCAACTCACAGGTGCCCAGCGCATGGGAAGACCGGCCGATCCCGAACTGGAGTTTCCTCTGGGCCCTGGGCGTGCGCGACCATTTCCTGTTCACCGGTGACCACAAATTTGCCAAGGAGTTTCTGCCCGCCATGGTGAAGCAGGCGGAATTCGTCGAACGCTCGCTCGACGATGAAGGGCTGTTTGCGATGCATGGCGGCGTCTGGCATTTCCTCGATTGGAACGGATGTGAAAACGATCACCGCCACGCAGCGTCCAGGACTTATTCTCACGAAAACGCGCTGGCCATCGTCTCGTTGAAGGCCACCGCTGAAATCGCCGAGGCTATCAATCAACCAGAGCAAGCCCGCCGATGGAGAAAAGTCGCCAGACAAATGACGGCTGACTGCCGCAAAGCCTACTGGCTTGAAGACGCTTGCGGCTTTGGTGAAACACGCGCCGCAGGAACAACCTCCCGCAGCGTGACAGCCTCAACCCAGATCTGTGCGCTCATGGCCGGGCTTTTTCCCAAAACACACGCCAAATCCGCCGTCGCACGTATCCTCCGGACCGATGGTGACTGGCTCCCTACCGGCACCCCTTGGATGTGGTCGCTCGGCGCGAAAATCGCAGCCGATGCGGGTAGAATCAGCGAAGTCTTGCCCGGAATCCGGCGCCTGTGGGGTAGCATGCTCGACCGTGGAGCCACCACCGCGTGGGAGATGTTCGAGGGCGCCCACCGCCCCGGCCTCCCCACCCGCTCGTGGTGCCATGGCTGGTCAGCCAGCCCCGCCTGGCTCCTTCCCGCCTACGTGTTAGGCGTCCGGCCGTCCTCACCCGGCTGGCGCTCCATCCAGATCCAACCACAGCTCGGCGACCTATCATGGGCGGAAGCCGATATCCCCACCCCACATGGTGTCATCCGCATCCGCTGCGAGCGCGGAACTGACAACCAACTCCACATTTCCAAAGAACTCCCCCGCGGAATCCGCGTCTCCTCATAATTTCAGTAGAACTCAGTAAAAGCAACCAAACCATCGAATGAAATCAATCAATTCCTTCTGCATCCTTATCGCTGTTCTTAGCTGTTGCCTTGCCGCGGCTAACCCGAAGCCAGCCACGGCTGACCGCCCGAACTTTGTCTTCATCATCGCCGATGACTTGGGCATCGGTGATCTCGGATGTTATGGATCAGCCACCATCCGCACGCCCAATGTCGATCGAATTGCCTCAGAGGGCATGAAGGCCACCGCCGCCCATGCTTCCGCTTCCATCTGCACCCCGTCACGGTATGCAATCCTCACCGGAGATAACTACTGGCGGATCCCGTTCCAGTGGGAAGGACAGGCTCTGGTCGACGAATCCACGCCGACGGTCGCCCGCACCCTGCGCGAGGCGGGTTACTCCACCGGTCACTTTGGCAAATGGCACCTCGGTTGGGGGGAATCCATCGCCAACAAACCCCGCGCCCACCGCAGCGACTTCGACTGGAACGTGGAAAAACTGCCCACCGGCGTGCTTGAAGCCGGCTACGACACCTTCTTCGGCACACCATGGTCCGCCAACGAACCCCCCATGGTGTTTGTTCACGACCGCACCGTTGTTGGGCTCGACCCCGATGACCCGCTACGGATCGTTGGCCCCAAGGAGGAGAAATATTACGGTTATGGTATCAGTAAGGGAGCAAAGGCCGCACACGATGCCTGCCCGTTGGACAGAATTGACCTGATCGTTGCAGTGCGTGCCGCGGAATACATCCGCCAGAACAAGGACAAGCCGTTCTATCTCCACGTCTCACTCGTTGCGCCACACGTACCGATCGCTCCGGCGGCAGAATTCAAGAACCGCACCACCATAGGGCCCTACGGTGATTTCACCGAACAAATGGACGCCAGCGTGGGAATCATCCTTGCCGCATTGGATAGCGAGGGGCTTAACGACCGCACCTTGGTCATTTTCACCAGCGACAACGGATCGATCATCAACCAAAGTGCATACAAGGCTGGCCATCGCTCCAACGGGAAGCTGCTGGGACAGAAAACCGATGCATGGCAGGGTGGCGTGAACATCCCGTTTGTGGCAAGGTGGCCCGGACAGATCCCCGCAGGAGTGACCAATGACCGCCTCATCGCCCTTAACGACTTCTACGCGACCGCCTGTGCCGCCATCGGAGTTGAGCCACCCGCAGGAGCGGCGCGCGACAGCATCAACCAATTGGATGTGCTGCGGAATCCCGCCGCAGCACCCGCACGGCACGAGATGACCTACATCGCCATCACTCCCCCGCAACTAGCCTTGCGCAGTGGAGACTGGGTCTACATCCCGAGCCAAGGGTCCATGGGGGTCACCACCGATTCCAATCATTCATGGGCAATGCAGTTTGAAGAACTCGGGCTCGTCAACTCGGACTACCAGGCCGACGGAACCCTCAAGCCGGATGCTCCCGCGGTGCAATTGTATGATCTGTCTAAAGACCCGTTCCAGCTGGAGAATCTCGCCAACCGCGAGCAGGAGCGGGTCAAGGAACTGGATGCCCGGTTGAAAGCCATCCGTAAAGGCCGCTGATCTTCTAACATGAAAATCGGATTTCACTTCCTGATCGCGCTCATCACGGTTGAGACGACGATGGCAGTCCTCCACGTACCGGCTGTTTTCTCCGACCACATGGTCCTTCAGCGGGAAACGCTCCTGCCCGTGTGGGGATGGGCGGATCCGGGCGCAACCGTCACAGTACGGTTCGATCCATCGGAACTCACCACCACCGCATCCTCGGACGGGCGTTGGGAAGTTTTGCTTCCCAAGCAAAATGCTTCTAACAAACCGAAAACCCTCATCATTCAAAGTTCGACGCGTGAACAACTCGTCATTCGGGATGTGCTGGTCGGCGACGTCTGGATCCTCGGGGGCCAATCCAACATGGGCTGGTCTGTCAAGCAGTCGTCGGAAGCGGACGCAGCCTCGCGCGCCGACCATGCGTGGCTGCGGGCATTCCAGCAGGCCCCATACGAGGGAGCCACCGATCAACCGGCGAAAAACGTCACTGGAGGGAAATGGGTGCGGTGCACACCCACTACAGCGCCGCACTTCTCCGCAGTCGGCTTTTTCTTCGCGGAGGCCTTGCACTCGCGTCTCGAGGACAAGGTGCCTGTGGCTCTGGTTCACACCGCCATGGGCGGCACCGCCATCGAATCATGGATCGATCTTCCCGCTCTGGAATCTAACGCCGCAGGCAAAGTGGGTGCGGATTTCTTCCGCAAGGCAGTCGCATCCTATCAGGCAAAACACGCGCAGTGGCTGGAGGAAAAGCACGCTTGGCAAACCAAGGCGGACCAAGCTGAAGCCAAGGGACTCCCCCAGCCCGGACTGCCGCCTCATCTCGAAAAAGAACCGGATGGAGTCAAACCTTACATGCTGCTGGCTGCGTTGTTCAACGGCAAGATCGCCCCGCTCCAGCCGTTTGCGTCCCGCGGTGTGATCTGGTACCAAGGTGAGGGAAACGCGGCGGACACCGCAGCCGCAAACCGATATGGAGAGCTGCTGCCGCTGATGATCAAACGCTGGCGGCTCGGCTGGCGGAATCCCACGCTTCCCTTTATTGTTGTCCAGCTTCCCGGCTACGAGTCACCCAGTCGATGGGCGGACTGGCCAACCTTACGGGCCCATCAGGCCGCAACCGTGGAGAAAACACCTCACACAGCGCTCGTCGTCACTCTGGATCTCGGCACTGAGCATGATATCCACCCCGTTCGCAAACAACCCGTGGGCGAAAGGGCTGCTCTCGCCGCTCTCAAGATGGTCGATCGCCGACCGAACATCATTGCGGAAGGCCCCCGGTTTCTCGAAGCCACCCGCGAGGCAGGCCAAGTCCGCCTCCGCTTTCAGCATACCGATGATCTGATCACATCGAACAAAGAAGCCCCACAAGGTCTCGAGTTGGCGGGTGCCGATGGCATCTACTCGCCCGTGTCGGCAAGAATTGAGAAGGACATGCTGGTCGTTGACTCCGTTCCCGCCGGTCCGGTTACATTCCGCTATGCGTGGAAAAACTGGCCCCTCGAAAATATCCGCGATGGCTCGGGTTTACCACTCGCTCCCTTCCGAACCCCACCACTCCCGTGAGCAGTTTTAACCAGTTCTAAATCCATCTTCATTCTCTCGGAATAAATTGCAATAAGTAGTATTTACAGGCGTATCCTAATCGCAGAAAATTGAATCCGACTGAAATTCATGAAGTTCCCCCACGATCTGGAGGCTTATTTACGCGGGCAAATCCGTCACCACATCACTGCCGGACTCGTCGCAAAACGAGCGAGGTTGAGATCAGGGTTGCTTTATGAACGGTTACCAGCACCGCGATCATAATCAGAAGGGCACCAGTAGGCTTTTAAGAAAAGTCGGATCCTTCAAGCGGGGATCACTATAGCGAAAAACTTCCACGTGTCCGTCGCAGAAAAGCATGCTTATAGATCCACTGCGCGAGTCTTTGCCATCATAGCCATGTCTGGGTGCTAGGCCAGACGTGGGAACTGCGGCGGATACTTTAAGATTATTCACATTCAGGCTCATATTCCAAGCACCATCCTTGACACATGTTGCCGCACAAGCGTCCGCGACCATCAAGCAACGCTCGGGATTAAGAATATTCAAAGCCTTCAGAGGCGCTACATGAACCCCCCATGCGTTTTGCGAAAAAACTCCGGAAGCTCCCGCACTCGCCGAGACTCTTCTTACCGCCGCGTAATCTGGACTACTACCCATCCATTTCTTCTTTGGATTCGCCGATGGGCAGTGAAAAGGCGAATCAGCGAATGGCTTACCGCCTCCGCTGGGATTGGGCTTTGGATATGGCAGATATGAATCCAAATCTTGCTGCCAAATAGACGTTTGGCTCGCCGGCTTATCGACATCCCCAGTAACCAGATACGGCAAATTCCCACCGTTATCTCCACTGTAGCTCATTACCGCAACTCCGATCTGTCTCAGATTACTCAAGCACTTCGCCTGCTTCGCAGACGCGATAAAACGACTCGTCCCCCAAAATGCCAATATGGCGAGAATCAATATGATTGAGACGGTGATTAAAAGCTCGGTAAGTGTGAAGGCTGGCCGCAAAGAATTTTGGCGTGCCTGTCGATGGGTTTTCATAACAATCACTCTCAAGTAATGTTGCGTTTTATTGCGATGTCAAAAAAAAAAGCATATTTTTTGGGAGTTTCGACTCGGATATGCAACGACTGCGGCTTGGTTTGAGATTATCTCGTTGGGATCAAAGCCGTCCGGTCACCCCGATCTACTCTATTCCGAACCGTTGCGTTTCCGGGTTGAATCCAATTTTCGATCAGCCACTAGCCACCCAACGGCTCCCATTCAGAGAAGCTTGCTGCCTGGCCAATCCGATCGCCCTGCGCATTGCAGACGCTCCAAACTTTGGCGTTGCGGATCATAAAACGTCGCCCGTCCGCAGCAATACGGATGCCGGAGTAGTCGTCGATGAAGCCGTTCTCCGCCACGCGCCGGAGCAGTTCCTCACGCTCCGCGCGCTCGGGTGCCTCGGCCGTTTTCCGTGAGGGCATGCCAACCAGCTTTTCCCAATCCATGGCAAAGAGTTTCTGCGCGGCGAGGTTGCCGTAGGTGAGCAAGGGGTCATCCGCCCCATCATGCGAGAGCAGGACGAAAGGCGCCGCATACGCGAGCTTAGCCGCATCCTCCGTAGGTGCGATCAGATGCTTGCCGGTAAGCGCGTGATGGCTCCGCAGCAAATTCGCCACATGACTGGAGAGAAAATCATTTTCCGTATCGGGCTCCGGAAGCATGACCTTCAGTTGAGGTTCGAGATCGTCTGGAAGATGGCGGTGATCATCAGGTAGGCGAAGGAACCAATCAGAAGTGCCATCATGATGAGTACCGTCGGCATGATGAGCGCCATTACGCGCTGCAGATCCTTGTCCAGCTCCTTGTCGTAACGCTCCGCCGCGCGGCGCAGCGATTGGTCGATTTTACCGGTCTGCTCGCCTACAGCGATGATGTCGATGAGTAGGGGCGGGAAGCTTTCCGAACGGATCATCGCCTTGGAAAAGGCGCGGCCATCACCGACTTGCGCGATCACGCCGTTGAGGCGCGCGCGGAGCGAGATGTTCTGCGTCGCATCGCGGGAAAGCTCCAGGGCGCGCAGCAGCGGCAAACCGTTGCCAACAAGGTTCGCCATGGTTTCGAGGAACTGGACATAAAACCGCGAGGAGATCACCGCGCCGATCAGGGGCATGTTGAGTTTCATCTCATCCCACTTTGGCTTGTTTGCCTCGTTGTCCTTCCACGCCTTGAAAAATAGGAATGCGCCTACGAGCGAGAGCAGGATCACGATCCACCAGCTTTTGATGAAATCCGCGAAGCCCATCATCATCCCGATCGCCCACGGGATTTTCCCGCCCGGCGTGCTCTTGATCAGCTCGGTCAATTGCGGGATCAGAGTGGTCACGAAAACGACACCCACGCCAAGCCCGACGAGGATCAGGAACGCCGGATAAATCATCGCAAGGATCAGGCGGCTCTGTAGCTCGGCGAGCGTTTTCAGATAATGCGCCTGCCGCTTCAAAATGGTGTCCAACGCGCCCGAGGCCTCGCCCGCCGCAGCCAGCGAGCAATACAGCGGCCCAAAGCTGGGGCTGACCTTTTTCAGCGCCACCGAGAAATTTACCCCGTCGCGGACGATATTGCGGATGCGCTGCGAAACGTCCTTCAGGCTGCCAAGTTCCTGCCGGTTCTCCATCGACTTCAGCGCCGGCTCCAACTGCAAGCCCGCGCCCAACATGTCGGATAGCTCCTCGGTGAAAAGGATTACCTCCGCCCGTTTCAATTTTAGCTCTCCGCTGCTAGAAACTTCCTCTTTTCCGGCCAACTTCTCCTTCTGCCGCACCGGCGCGACCTCTTTCTTCTTCACAGGAGCCACCTTCGTGGATTCCTTCACGTTCACCGGACGCAGTCCGCGCTTGTCTAAGGTCCGCAGAGCCTCAGGCCGATCCGCCGCCTCGATCTCACCCGTCGCGACGGTGCCGTTCGTGGATAGTGCTTTGTAGGAGAAGAGGGGCATGGTTTCAGGGCTTTAGCAGTTTTGTCGCGCGGGACAGGACTTGATCGACCTGATGCGCGACGCATTTACCGATTTTCTCGAAATTCCTTTTGCTCCAATCGAGTGATTTCACCTGATCGGCAAGGACGACACCTTTGATCGCCTTGACGCCGGAAATCGGAACTTCGAACGGATAACCCTTCGCTTGGGAGGTGATCGGGCAGAACAAAGCCAGACCAACCTTGCGGTTGTAACCCGCAGGGCTTAGGCAAATCACAGGTCTTCGCCCGGCTTGTTCCCTGCCCAGTTGGGGATCCAGGGAAAGCCAACCGATATCACCACGATCAGGGCATTTGAAATGACCGGCCGCTACCATACCTCTTTTCCTACGGGAGCGCCCCAATCCACTTCCTCATGCAGGTTCTCAGGGGTGATTTTTTCCAAAAGCTCATCGAGTCCAGGCTCGTCCTCAAGAGGAGTGAGCAACAATGCGCCGTTCGCATACTCCACCTCGAAGCTGCTGCCGACCGCCAGCGAGGCTTGGGCCGCAACGGACGAAGGAATTCTCACCGCGAGGCTGTTGCCCCATTTCGAAAGCTTGGTTTTCATGGCGCGAATATGAATCTACATTGGATATCCGTCGAGCGCTTTTTCCTAATCCGCTCCGCCAATATCCGAAGACGTGACGGAGATAACCTCTTCGATCGTGGTTTCGCCCTGCATCACCTTGTGCCAGCCGTAGGTCCGCATCGGGACGTAGCCGTCGCGGAGTGCCTGGGTTTTCATCTCGGCCTGCGGGCGGGAATGCGCGACGAGTTCCTGCATGGCCTGGGTGAGGAGCACGACCTCGTAGATCGCGAGACGTCCGGAAAAGCCGGTCATGCGGCAACGGTCGCAGCCTTTCGGCGAGTAGATCTGGCCATGGATATCGCTTGGGATCTCGAGGTCGATGATGTCCTGGGTGGAAATTTCGCGCGGCACCTTGCAATGCGGGCAGAGTCGGCGGACGAGGCGCTGGGCGAGGAAGGCGCGGACGGCAGCGGAGACGAGGAACGGCTCCACGCCCATATCGACAAGGCGCGAGATGCCGCCCATCGCGTCGTTGGTATGGAGGGTCGAAAATACTAGATGTCCCGTAAGTGAGGCGCGGATCGCGATCTCGGCGGTCTCAAGGTCGCGGATTTCCCCGATCATGACGATATTCGGATCGGCGCGGAGGATGGAGCGCAGCGCGGTCGCGAAAGTCAGGCCGATCTCCGATTTCACCGCGATCTGCATCACTCCGGTGAGTTTGTTTTCCACCGGATCCTCGACCGTGACGATGCGCTTCTCCGGGCTGTTCACCTCGCTGAGGAAGGAATACAGGCTCGTCGATTTTCCCGAACCCGTGGGCCCCGTGATGAGGACAATGCCGTTGGGAAGGTGCAGCAATGCCTCGATTTTCTTCCGGACGAAGGGCTCCATCGCGAGCTTCGCGAGGTTGAATTTCTCCTGGTTGAGGAGACGCAGCGAAACGCTCTCGCCTTCTACGGTAGGCACCGTAGCAACGCGGACGTCGATGGTCGCGCCCTCGAACTGGAGGTTGATCCGTCCGTCCTGCGGCACGCGGCGCTCGGCGATGTCGAGTCGCGCCATGATCTTGAGTCGCGCGATCACCGAGCTTTGCAGCGCCTTGATGTTTTCCGGCACCGCGATTTCCAGCAGCCGCCCGTCGATGCGGTAGCGGATGCGGAGGTTGTTCGCGAGCGGCTCGACGTGGATGTCCGTCGCGCGCTGATCGAGCGCCTCGCGGATGATCTGGTTCACGAATTTCACCACGCTTGCCTCCTCGTCCTCATCGGCGTCGATCACGTTCGCCTCGTCCTCGGAATCGGAAAGCTGGTCGTAGTCGAGATCGCGGCCTTCGAGGATCTGCTCGAAGGTGTCCGCGCCCACTCCATAAAGCCGGCGCAGCGCCTCGTGGATGCGTTTCCGCGAAGCCATGCACCACTCGAAGGGGATCGAAAGCTCCTGCGCGGCGGCTTGGTGGGCGATGAGGTTGAAGGGATCGAAGGTGGCCAGCAGAAGTTTCCGTTCAGCGCCCTCGCCCTCGATGGCCACAGGCAAAAGCCGATGCCGCAGGGCGATCCGCGGCCCGCAGGCTTCGCGGAGGGGAAGGGTGTTTTCATCCGTTGGGATGTTTGCTAGCCATGGGAGATCGAGATCGTGCGCCAGCTCGCGGAGATAGCTTTCCTCATCCACGACCGCTGCGTCTAGGAGGTCGTCGATAGGGGAGCGCTGGAGCAAGGCAGCTTCCTTAAGAAGCTCGCCGACAGCGGGCAAGTTTTCGCATCCCGCTCTCCGGGCTGGTTCGAGGTAAAGTTGAGTCATCCGTTCGGGCGCAGTCTCATCTGAAATGCCTCCCGCTGGCAACCTTGTCGGTGGAAAGGAGCTGGGTTGGTTACTTTTCCGGCCTGGTGGATGATCCTATTAACGCCACAGATGACCCATGCGCTTTCTGGGATTTCTTTAAAAAATTGCCTGATTTTTAAAGCGAATAGAATAGTATGTTGTCAGCCCTGCATATCCAACGCTGCTCAGACAGAATCGTGGTTGTTCGCAATTGTTTTCGCCGTGGAGGTCGAAAGCCGCAGCGGATCCGGGATAATCCCCACGCGCCCGAGATCAAACCGGTCGGCGACGAGGCAGACGGCGAGGCTGGATTTGGGAAAGCGGAATTTCGCCAGGGCTGAGTGGGGAGAAGTCGTAGGCTGGCTCGGGGGATGAAATCATGGAACCGTCCGTATCCCCTATCTTCCTGCTTCCTTCGGGTCAAGTTACCCCGGATTCGGTTATGACGTAAGGCGACGCGGCGCGTCCTAACATCTTTCTCTCCCCGGATCATCAGGGATGGGCGTCATTTGGGAAATTTTTCGGAAAATAATCCGAAAGATTTCCCGCTTCTTCGGTAATATTCCCTGAAGGATGCCGGAAAGCCCCACCAAAACCGAAGGACAGATCGTCAATCTCATCGTGCAACACCAGCATGATCTCCATCACTATATCCTTTCGCTGCTTCCAGACCGGGCATTGGCCTCGGATGTCCTGCAGGAAACGAATCTGGTTCTATGGAACAAGGCGCACGAGTTCGATCCATCACGGCCTTTCCTGCCATGGGCGCTCACTTTCGCCTTCTACCAGGTAAAGGCCGCGCGCCGTGATTCCTCCCGCGACCGTCACCTCTTCGATGACGATCTCATCGCTTCCCTGGCCGCGGAACCCATGGATTGCGAAGCCGACCTGATGGACAAAGCCCTCGAAAATTGCCTCCGCAAACTCCCCCGCACCCAGCGCAAACTCATCCTTGCCCGCTATCAGCCGGGGGCGTCGGTTCAGGATCTCGCCGCGGAATTTTCCCAGACACCGAACGCTCTCTCCATCGGCCTCCTCCGCATACGCAGCAGCTTGAAAGCCTGCATCGAACAACAACTTTCCTCCTCACAAGCATGACCCCGGATCGCACGGAAACACTGATCCACATGATGCTCGACCACTCCCTTTCCGAGGCCGAGCGCATCGAACTCAACGATCTCCTGCGTGGCTCACAAGCCGCGCGCGAATCGTATCTCAGGGCCATCGCCATCCACGGTGCCCTGATACGAAAATGCGACGCCGCACCTTCCAGCCTCCCTTTCGCGGCTCCTCCCGTCGCTGCCAAACCCCTCCGCTTCCCCTTTAAGAAACTCCTCGCCATCGCCGCCGGCATCGTTCTGATGGCCAGCGTTTTTTTCGCAAAACCCGGCCCGCGTGCGGACATCACAGACGGCGATTTCACCGTCTCCCCGGGCGCGACGCCCCTCGCCCTCGGGAAAATCCCCGCCCGCACTCCCCTCTCCATCGCCAGCGGCTCCCTCACCCTCACTTATCCCAGCGGCGCGCAGGTCTTGCTGGAGGCTCCCTGCCACTTCCAGCTCGATGAAAAGGAAGCCCTCACACTCGTCCACGGCCGGGCTTCCGTTTACGCCCCCCCGGGTGCCCAAGGCTTCGTTCTCGATACACCGAGCGGCAAGTTCATCGATCTTGGAACCCGTTTCGGCGTCGCCGTCGGATCCGATGGCTCCGACGCCGTCATCCTCAGCGAAGTCTTCGAAGGCGAGGTCAACATCGAGACCCCCTCGGAACCCATGCGCCTCCTCCGCAATGGCGATTCCACCGCCATCCTCTCCAGCGGCCGTTCCAGCAGGCTCGTGAATTCTCTGGATTCCTCACCCATCCATCTCTCCCGATCCGCCTCAAACGCACCTGCGGACAGGAAAAACCTCGCCCTCGGGAAACCGGTTTTCAGCCCCGGCTATTGCGTCCGTCCCCATGGTTCCATCTTCCCGCCGGACAACCTCACGGACGGTCGCCTCAATGACTCCGGCGTTCCGGGCGATTGGTCTTTCTGGCTCGCTCCGGACTACGAAAACGGCGAGTTCACCGTGGATCTCATGCAGGATGAAATCATCTCCCGCATCTCCCTGCAAAACACCTCCAACCGGTTCATCAACGACAGAGGCACCGAAAATTTCGCGATCGAAATCTCCTCCGACAACAAATCCTTCACCCCCCTGATCGTGGGGACTTTGCCCCGGATCGAGCCGGACAAACCCGAGCAAGCCTTCCCTTTCCACGAGTTCACCTTTCCGGAAACCACTGCCCGCTATGTAAAGTTCATCGTGCTTTCCCACTACCGCCACCCTACGAATCCCTCCCACCAGCACCACTCAGGCGGCCTTTCCGAAATCCAGATCTTTCGGTAGAAACCCAACCTGCATTCTCCTCATCCCGTTTTGAAAACATCCCTCACATTCCTGCTCCTGGCCACCGCTCCCCACGCCCTTGCGGAAATCAACTTCACGCGCGACGTCCAGCCCATCCTCAACAAGAACTGCGTCGCCTGCCACGGCGGGGTGAAGGAGGCCGGCGGAGTCTCGTTCATTTTCCGCGACCAGGTTCTCGGAAAAGGCGAGTCGGGGAAAACCGTCGTCGTGCCCGGGAAGCCGGAGGAATCGGAAATGATCGCCCGTGTGATCACCGATGATCCCGACGACCTCATGCCGCAGCCCGACCACGGCCCGCGCCTCAGCGACGCCGATGTGGAGACCTTGCGGAAATGGATCGCCGAGGGCGCGGAGTGGGGCGAGCATTGGTCGTTCACCGCCCCCAAAATCATCCAGCTCCCGCGGTAAAAAACACCGCATGGCCGTCCAACGACATCGACCGCTTCATCCTCTCCAAGCTCGAGTCGAAAAACCTCACACCCTCCGCCACCGCCGAGCCCACCGAGTGGCTGCGCCGCGCTTCACTTGATCTCATCGGCCTGCCGCCCACCCTCGCGGAACTCGACGTCTTCGAGACCGCCGCCGAAAAGGATTTCCCCGCCGCCATCGCCACCGAGACCGAGCGCCTGCTCACCTCCCCACGCTTCGGCGAGCGCTGGGCCTCCGTCTGGATGGATCTCGCGCGTTACGCCGATTCCGAAGGCCTCGGAAACGACAGCCAACCGCAACATCTGGAAATACCGCGACTGGCTCATCAAGGCCTTCAACGACGACCTTCCCTACGACCAGTTCATCATCGACCAGCTCGCCGGCGACCTCATCCCCGGCTCCACGCTCGACCAGAAACTCGCCACCGCCTTCCACCGCCTTTCCCAGGTGAACAGCGAGGGCGGCACCGATGACGAGGAGTTCCGCCTGATGGCTGCGATGGATCGCAACGTGACCACATGGGAGGTTTTCCAAGGCCTCTCGATGAGCTGCGTGCAGTGCCACAGCCATCCCTACGACCCGATCAAGCACGAGGAATACTACACCAGCCTTAGTTTCTTCAACAACGCCACCGATGCCGATGCGGCGCACGACAAACCGCAGCTGCCCATCCCCCTCGATCACGCGGATTACCCGAAGGCGAACGCACTCATCGACAGGATCCGCGAGCTTGAGGCAGACATCCACGGGAAATGGCTGGCCATCGACAAGTCCCCTTCGTGGCTCCCCGTCGCGAAGCTCGCCGCCACGTGCCCGACCTCCGAGCTGAGCGTGGTGGAAAAGGACGGCTACGCGGAATTCCGAGCCACGGACAACGCGAAATCCGGCTCCGTCTACACCCTCACCGCCACCCCGCCGGAAGCGCTCACCTCCGTTACCGCCTTCCGCCTCACCTACCTCCCCAAGGACGAGAAAAAGGCGCTCACCGACGCGGAATGGGGCGCCTCGCTGAACCATATCATCGCCGAGAAAATCGCCGCCGACGGAAAGGCGGAGCCGCTGAAACTCATCGATGTCATCCCGGATGAGGCGCACCCCATCAACGACCCGCTCGGCTCCCTGCAGAAGGGCGGCGAGGGTTGGGGCACGCATTACAAATTTTTCCGCCCGCGCCACGCCACCTTTGTCCTGGAGAAATCCGCCGCCATCGCGCCCGGCGAGACCCTCCGCCTGACCTTGCACAACGGCGGCACCTACATGGCCTCGTTCCCCATGGTCGCGAAGCGCGGCCGCATCGCCCTCAGCGCGGATCCCGCATGGATCGAAAGGCAGGCCGATCCCGGGATCGTCTCCGCACGCCGCGAGCTGCGCGAGGCCACGGCGGCACTCGGGAAAATCCCGAACATCAAGATCCCGGTCATCACCGAGCGCCCACCGGAGCACTCCCGTGTCACCACTTTCTTCAACCGCGGCAACTGGCTCGACAAAGGCCACGTGATCGAGGCCTCCGACACCCCCCATGTCTTCCCCCGCCTGAAAGCGGAATCCGGAAAACCCACCCGCCTCGACCTCGCGAAGTGGATGGCATCCCCCGAGAACCCGCTCACCGCCCGCGTCGCCGTGAACCGCTTCTGGCTGGAGCTGTTCGGCGTCGGCATCGTCCCCACGCCCGAGGATTTCGGCTCCGCCGGCGAGAAGCCGACCCATCCCGAGCTGCTCGATACCCTTTCTGTTCGATTTTCCACAGAAATGAAATGGAGCATGAAGAGCCTCCTCCGCGAGATGGTCACCAGCGCCACCTACCGCCAGTCGAACAAGGTCACGCCGGAACTCCACGCGCTCGACGCCGACAACCGCCTGCTCGCCCGCGGCCCACGGCAGCGCGTCACCGGCGAGATGGCCCGCGACGCCGCGCTGACCGCCTCCGGCCTGCTCCATCCGCAGCTCTACGGCACACCCGTTTTCCCGCCCATCCCGCCGGGCGTGTGGAAGCCTTTCGTGGCATCGAAATGGGACACGCCGAAACCCGGCGATCCGCAGCGCTACCGCCGCGCGGTTTACACCCTCTGGAAGCGCAGCATCCCGTATCCGACTTTCGCCACCTTCGACGCGCCCACCCGCGAGCTGTGCAGCAAGCGCCGCATGCCCTCGAACACCCCGATCCAGGCGCTCGCCGTCCTCAACGACGCGGCCTTCCACGAATGCGCCCAGGCGCTGGCGCGGCGCATGAAATACGAAACCACCGGATCCCTTGAGGAAAGGATCTCCTTCGGCTACCGTGCCGCAACCTCGAAAAGGATCACCCCCGACCGTCTCGCTGAACTCACCAAGCTCTTCGCTTCCCTCGAAAAGGATTACCAAGCCGACCCGAAACTCCTCGAAGGCCTCGCAGGCACGCCCGATGGGGCCGCGCTCACCGTCGTCGCCTCCGTCCTCATCAACCTCGACGAAGCCGTCAATCGCTGATGTCCCTTAAAATCGAATCCAATAATCTTCCTCCGCGTCCTCTGCGATCCGCGCCTCTGCGCTGAAAACAACACAACCCCTGTCCACCACCACTTCCATGAACCTCTTCCAGAAACTCCAGACCGAGAAACTTCAGCACGCCACCCGCCGCGAATTCCTCCGCGACTGCACCACGGGCCTTGGCGCGATGTGGCTCGCCACCAACGGCATCGCCAAAGCCGCCGGGCCGCTGAAAATCACCCACGATCCCTCCGCACCGCTGCGTCCGCTCGCCCCCTCCTTCGCGCCGAAGGCGAAACGCGTGATCTACCTCCACATGGTCGGCGCGCCCAGCCAGCTCGAGCTCTTCGACTACAAGCCGATGCTGAAAAAATACGACGGCAAGGAATGCCCCAAGGAATACCTCGAAGGCCAGCGCTTCGCCTTCATCCAGGGCGTCCCGCAGATGCTCGGCCCGCAGTTCGAGTTCGCCCAGCACGGCAAATCCGGCGCATGGATTTCCGACCGCCTCCCGAGTCTCGCCAAGCACGCCGACAAGCTCTGCATCATCAACACGATGCAGACCGATCAGTTCAACCACGGCCCCGCCGAGCTGCTCATCCACACCGGCAACGCGAACCTCGGCCATCCCTCCGTAGGCTCATGGGCCACATGGGGTCTCGGCACGGAAAACCAGAACCTGCCCGGCTTCATGGTGCTCATTTCCGGAGGCCGCTCGCCCCGCGTCGGTGCCTCGCTCTGGGGCAGCGGCTACCTGCCCTCCGTTTACCAGGGCGTCCAATGCCGCTCCACCGGCGATCCCGTCCTCAACGCCGCCAACCCGCGCGGCATCTCCTCCGACATCCGCCGCAAGGCGCTCGACTCGCTGAGAAACCTCAACGAAACGACCTACCGCGAGCTCGGCGATCCGGAAACCGTCACCCGCATCGCCCAATACGAGATGGCGTTCCGCATGCAGACCTCCGTCCCCGAGGTGATGACCATCGATGACGAGCCCGCCCACATCCACGAAATGTATGGCACCCAGCCCGGCAAGGAATCCTTCGCCAACAACTGCCTGCTCGCCCGCAAGCTCGCGGAAAACGGCGTCCGTTACATCCAGCTCCACGATTGGGGATGGGACTCCCACGGCTCCAACCAGGAGGAATCGATCACCGGCGGTTTCGTCAGGAAATGCACGGACATCGACAAGCCCATCGCCGCACTGCTCACCGACCTCGAACAGCGCGGGATGCTGGAGGAAACGCTCGTCGTCTGGGGCGGCGAGTTCGGCCGCACGCCCATGCAGGAAAACCGCGGCGGCGGCGCGCGCAACGCTTTCGTCGGCCGCGACCACAACCCCAACGCCTTCACCGTCTGGATGGCCGGCGGCGGCGTGAAACCCGGCATCACCTACGGCGAAACCGACGAGATGGGCTACCACGTCGCCAAAGACCCCGTCCCCGTCCGCGACCTCCACGCCACCATGCTGAAACTCTTCGGCTTCGACGCGAAACGCCTCTCCTACCCCTTCCAAGGCCTCGACCAGAAACTCATCGGAGTGAAACCCGCGAAGGTGATCGAGGGGATACTCGCGTAAAGTGGCGGCGATCTCCGGTCGCCGTTGGAGAGGAACCGTGGTTTAGAAACCACGTCTGCAACGGGAGCGAGCATACCCGGTAATTCGCCATGCAGGTCGCGATTTCTAAATCGCGGTTCCTTTCCGCCCAAAAGCACCCTTCCCATTTCCCCTCCGCCGCATTACCATACACCCATGGAAGAAACGATGGATAGCTGGCCTTGATTCGTGTCCTCAACGAGGTCGGCACGCCGTAGATGCTGGTCGGCTCGTATTCCTCGAATTTCTACGGAATTCCCCGTTCCACGAAAGATGCGGATCTCGTTTTCCAGTTCGATTCCCGCTCCCTCGCTGAGTAAGCGCTGCGTGACGCGGTAAGCCTGCGTTTCCTCATAACTCACCCGCGTCATGCCGTCCTAGGATTCGAAATACCCCACCTGTCCGTCGTAGCCTTGGCGAAGTCGGATTCGTGGTTCATTCTTTCCGCGTGACCGATCCCGTCCGCGCCGACAAAGCCCATTGCTGGCACCCTTTCACCCCGCAGGACGCGTGGTGCGATCCCGCGCACGAGCCGCTGATGATCGTCCGCGCCGAGGGCGTTTGGCTGTGGGATTCGCAGGACAGGAAATACCTCGACGGCAATTCCTCGATCTGGACGAACATCCACGGCCACTGCCGCCCGGAGATCGCGGAGGCCATCGCGAAACAGGCCGCCACCCTCGACCACTCCTCCTACCTCGGCCTCGGCCATCCGCTGGCTTCGGAGTTGGCGGAGAAACTCGTTTCCTTTTTTCCTGAAAACACCCTGGAACGCGTTTTCTTTTCCGACAACGGCTCCACGGCGGTCGAGGCCGCGCTGAAGATGTCGCTGCAATCCCGGATGCAGACAGGGCAGGGCAAGCGCACGCGCTTCCTCGCCTTCGACAACGCCTACCACGGCGACACCCTCGGCGCGGCCTCCCTCGGCGGAGTGAACCGGTTTTTCTCACGATTCCGGAACCTCGGCTTCGAAACGCAGTTCATCGCCTCAATGCATGACCTGGCATCCGTGGATCCAACTACGGTGACCGCAGTAGTCATCGAACCCCTCATCCAGGGCGTGAACGAAATGCGCCCGTGGCCGGAAGGCATGCTGCGGAAGCTGCGCGAGTGGACGGCGAAACACGGCATCCACCTCATCCTCGACGAGGTGATGACCGGCTTCGGGCGCGCCGGCGCGATGTTCGCCTGCCAGCGGGAAAACGTGATCCCGGATTTCCTCTGCCTCGCGAAAGGCCTCACCGGCGGCACCGTCCCCCTCGCCGCGACGCTTACCACGCGCGCGGTCTATGAGGCGTTTCTCGGCGGCGCGGAGAACGCGTTCTACTACGGACATAGTTACACCGCGAACCCCATCGGCTGCGCCGCGGCGCTGGCTTCGCTCAAAATTTTCGAGACGGACAGGGTTCTCGAGGGGCTGCCCGCGAAAATCGACCACCTCGCCGCTTCTTTGGAAAAACTCCGGGCCACAAGCAACGATATCGTCGCGATCCGTCAATGCGGCCTGATCGCGGGGATCGAATTCCGGAAAGGCCTCGGCGGGAAAATCACCCTCGCGGCCCGCGATCACGGCCTTCTCACCCGCAACATTCTCGACACCGTGGTGCTGATGCCGCCGCTGTGCGTTTCCTTGGAAGAAATCGATTTCGCCGTGGCCGCGCTGGTCGGGGCATCCCCCCCCGCTACAAAAGGGGGCAGGGTTTCATCCGCCGCCCCTGATCGCTTTGCCAACCCGGCCGCTCAACGGTAATTGCTGGATTCCGTATGGTAGCGGCTCTGGCACGGAGCTTCCGTCACGACGTATCCGCTGGCGCCCCGTTGGTAGTAGGAGCCGTTGTGGTAATCCTAATCGCGGCCGGAGTTGCTCTCCGTGCGGTATCCGCTCAAGAGGCTGCGCGTGGCGTGAAATAGCGGGAAACAGACCCATCTTACAATTTACCTAGGAAATAAAAAAAGACGAGAGGAATCCACCGTCTCCGCTCCCATCAATTATTCGCTAGAAGAAAAAATCCGCCGCTTGTTATATGGATCACTAACTTTTTGCGCCTCGCTCCTGTTTTCTGATCGAAATAAGCCTTGCAAGCCGTAAGTTCTACCCGTCTTTCACGCTTCTATTCCCTCTCCCACGTCCCACTATGAAACTCACCTTGCTTCTCGCCACCCTTCCGCTGCTTGTGGCCGGCGCTGCGGAAACCACCGGCTGGCTCAATTGGCGCGGGCCGCTTCACACCGGAGTATCGCTGGAAACCGGTCTTCCGGACAAATGCGAGCCCGGCAGCGAGCTGTGGTCTTATGATATCCACGGAGCCGGCACGCCCGTGATCGCAAACGGTAAACTCTACGCCTACGGGTTCTACGGCGAAAAAGGCGAGGACGTGCGCGAGGCGCTGCTTTGTCTCGACGCCATTACCGGCACGAAACTCTGGGAAGTCCGCTTCAGCGATTATCTCAGCGACATCATCTACAACCGCTACGGCATCGGCGCGCCGACGGTCGATCCGGCCACCGGCAACGTCTATCTCCAGCTCAGCAACGGCCACAGCGTCGCATACACCGGGGACGGCAAGCTGCTGTGGGAGCGCTCCCTGATGGAAGACTTCGGCCGGCTCACCTTTCCCAACGGCCGCACCGGCGCCCCCGCGATCTTCGAGCACCTCGCCATTTTTCACTGCGTCACCGCCAACTGGGGCACCGACGGCCCCGCCGCTGACCGCTTCTACGCCTTCGACAAGATCACCGGCGACCTCGTCTGGTCGTCCACACCCGGCACCAGGCCAGTGGACAGCTCGTTCGCCATCCCGGTCTTTGCAAAACTCGATGGCCGCGACGTTTTCTATTCCGGCACGGGATGCGGCCACGTCGTCTGCATCGATGCCAACACCGGCAAGCCGCTCTGGCGCTTCCGCCTCTCCCAAGGCGGCATCAACGGCCAGGTGATCCTGCTCGGCGACGACAGGCTCATCGCCAGCCACGGCCAGGAAAACACCGACGCCTCCACCGCCGGCCGCATGGTCTGCCTCAAGATCCCGACCGAATACCCGGCCGAACTGGTCACTTACGGCAAGGAAATGGAAGTTTGGCGCAATGACGACATCACCGCCTTCACCTCCTCACCCATCCTCGCAGACGGCAAGATCTACTCCACCATCGCCACCGGCTCGCTCGTCTGCATCGATCCGGAAACGGGTAAAACCCTCTGGACGGAAAAACTCGCCCCGGATCAGATCCACGCTTCCCCGACTTTCGGCGACGGCAAGCTCTACGTTCCGATGTTTGACGGAAAATTCCACATACTCAAACCCGGCGCGGAGAAACCCGAATCCGTTTTCAACACCGATTTCGGAGCCAACCTACTCGGCGCACCCGCCATCTGGGCCGGTAAGGTGTATATGTTCAGCAAAGAAAAACTCTACTGTTTCGGTGCCAAGGAGGGGGCTTTCAAGGGAGTCGATCCCACACTGGCACCCGCTCGCGGCGAAATTGCCAGCCTCCAGGTAGTCCCATCCGAGTTCAAGATGACGCCCGGCGGATCGGTCGATTTCAAGGTCTTCGGCCTCGATGCCAACGGTCGCCGCGTCGGCGAAGTGAAGGCGGAATCATGGGAGACCTTCATCCCGCCCACCGCCCGCGTCCAGTCCACCGTCGATGCCAAGTTCGAAGGCTCCACCCTCAAGTCCGCCCCGGATGCCAAGCTTTCCGCCGGTGCCTTCAAGGTCACCGCCAACGGCATGACCGCCACCACCCGCGGGCGCATTGTCGCCGGTTACGGCTATGGCGCGGACTTCGACGAAATCGAGCTATCGATGAAAAACGAGTTCGATGAAACCGAAGCCGTCAATTTCCCGCCCCTGCCATGGCTCGGCGCCCGCATCAAATGGTATGTTCTCGAAAAGGACGGATCCAAGGTTCTCGCCAACCGCCTCGACAACGTCCTGTTCCAACGCACCATGAATTTTTTCGGAGCCTCCCACATGAGCGATTACGTGCTCGAAGGCGACGTGATGACCGATGGCAACCGCCGCACCATGTCCACCGTCGGTCTCGTCAACCAGCGCTACCTCGTCACCCTCGCCGGAAACAACCAGATCCTCGAGGTTTCCAGCAACCACGACCGGCTCAAGCAATCGGTGAAATTCCCGATCAAGGCAAACACATGGTATCGCCTCAAAACCCACGTCAAAGCCAACGCCGACGGCACCGGAACCGTTTTCGCCAAAGCCTGGCCGCGCGGCGAGGACGAACCCGCCGCATGGACTCTCGAAGCGCCCGTCAAACACGTCCACCCGCAAGGCGCTCCCGCCGTTTACGCCTTTTCTCCGCAGTCACAGAAGCGCGTTTACATCGACAACATCAAAGTCACCAAACCCTGACCGTGGCGGCAATGGAGCAAAGCGACATGGCGGGACTGACTTAAAATATAAATAATCTCCCGCAAATTTCATCCGCCATGCCCATACACAAACTTATGAAACCAACCATCCTTCTCCTAGCCCTATGCCCCGCCCTTCACGCCCAGGACTGGCCCATGTGGGGCGGCACCCCCAGCCGCAACATGATCGCGGAGGCCAAGAACCTCCCCACCGAAATCAAACCCGGCACCATCAACCCGGAAAACGAAACCGTTGACCTCGCGGAAACCAAGAACGTCCTGTGGGTCGCCAAACTCGGCTCGCAGACATACGGCAACCCAGTCGTGGGCGGCGGCAAAGTCCTCGTTGGCACCAACAACGAGTCCCCGCGCGATCCCTCGCAAAACGGCGACCGCGGCAACCTGATGTGCTTCGATGAGAAAACCGGCGAGTTCCTCTGGCAGCTCATCATCCCCAAACTCGGCGCAGGCAAGGTCAGCGACTGGGAATTCGTGGGCCTCTGTTCGTCCCCCGCCATCGTCGGCGACAAGGCCTATGTCATCACCAACCGCGCGGAAATCATGTGCCTCGACCTCAATGGCATGGCCAACGGCAACTGCCGGCTCGTTCAAGGATGAGGCAAAATACATGACCGCAGACCCTGCCAACCCGATCACCATCGGCGACAAGCACGCCGACATCATCTGGTCCTACGACATGCGCGAGGAACTCGGCACTTTCCCCCACAATGTCTCGTCATGCTCGCCACTGGTCGTCAACGGCGTCGTTTACACCGCCACCTCCAACGGCATGGACTGGTCCCACACCAACATCCCCGCCCCGCTCGCTCCCGCGCTGGTCTCCGTCGATGCGGAAACCGGCAAGCTGCTCGGCGAGGAGATGTCCGGCGTCACCGAGCGCGTCCTGCACGCCTCATGGTCATCCCCCACGCTCGCCAAGATCAATAACAAGGAAATCCTCCTCTGGGGCGGCGGCGACGGTTTCGCCTATGGCTTCGACCCCAAGCCGGTCCGCAATGAGGAGGAAGAACTCGACGTGTTCAAGGAACTCTGGAAAATCGACGCCAATCCGCCAGAATACCGCGAAAAAGACGGTGAACCCATAAAATACGCCACTTACCGCGGCCCCTCGGAAGTCATCGGAACCTTCGTTTACGAAGACGGACTCGCCTACGTCGTCATCGGCCAGGATCCGGAACACGGCGACGGAGTGGGAATGCTCACTTGCCTCGACCCCGCCACCGGCAAGCCTGGTCTGGACCTACAAGGAAATCGGCCGCTCGATCTCTACCCCGAGCGTCAAGGACGGCCTCATCTACATCGCGGAATATGACGGTGACCTCCACTGCCTCGACGCGAAAACCGGCAAGGTCCATTGGGTTCACGAAACGCAATCCCGCATCTGGGGCTCCACCATCGTCGCCGACGGCAAGGTCTTCCTACCCACCGAGGATGGCGACCTCCACATCCTCGCCACCGGCAAGGAGAAAAACGTCCTCAGCACGGTCAACTTCGGCGCACCCATTTACAGCTCGCCGATCGTCGCTAACGACGTGCTCTATATCGCCACCATGACCCACCTCTACGCAATCGGCTCCAAGCAATGAATGGAGCGCGGACTTTAGTCCGCACATTCACCCCATCCATGAAACGCCCCGTCCTCATTTCCATCCTGGCATTCGTGGCCCTTTTCATCCTCCACCACGATTTCTGGAACTGGGGAAACACAACGCTCGTCTTCGGTTTCATGCCCATCGGCCTCGCCTATCACGTGGGCTATTCCCTCGCCGCAGGCTTGCTATGGTTTCTCGTCTGTCGCTTCGCCTGGCCCCATTCCATTGAAAAATGGGCGGACGAACCCAACACGGACACTGATCACTGATCACTGACCTGTCCGTCATAGCTTCAGCGACGACGGATCACCCGGCACTTCTCCATGACGCCCCTGTTCATCATCATCGGCTACCTCGGGCTTCTCATCGGTCTCGGCCTAGTCAGTAGCCGTTTTTCAAAAGGGACCGCCGCCGACTTCTTCGTCGTCAACCGCTCGGTCGGATCCTTCCTGCTGCTGATGTCGATCTTCGGCACCACCATGACCGGCTTCGCCCTCGTCGGGTCCACCGGCAAGGCGTTCAGCTCCGGCATCGGCACCTACGGTCTGATGGCCTCGTGGTCCGGGCTGATCCATTCTGCGGTTTTCTTCCTCGTCGGCATCCGGCTATGGGCGATCGGGAAACGCCACGGTTACGTCACGCAGTGCGAATATTTCCGCAACCGCTTCGATTCGCCCGCCGTCGGCTATCTGTTGTTTCCCATCCTGATCCTGCTGCTCATTCCCTATCTGTTGGTGGGTGTGATATCCGCCGGGAAATTCATCCAAGCCACCACCAAGGGCATGTTTCCCGAGCATTTCGTCCTCACCCTGCCCGACGGAAACCCGCATCCGCTCACCGGCGGCATCCCGCCCGAACTCGGCGGGCTTGCCATCTGTGCCATCGTCCTTTTCTACGTCTTCTTCGGCGGCCTGCGCGGCGCGGTCTGGGCGAACACCTTCCAGACCCTCGTTTTCATGATCACCGGAGTCATCGCCTTCTGGATGATCTCCCAAAAACTCGGCGGCCTCTCCGCCGCCAGCCAGGCCGTGCTCGACAGCGATTTCGCCAAACCCCGCGCCGCCCGCGAAGGCATGATGGGTCATGGCCAGTTCTTCTCGTATTGGATGATCCCCCTTTCCGTCGGGATGTTCCCCCACATTTTCCAACACTGGCTCACCGCGAAAAGCGCAAAGACCTTCAGGCTCACCGTCGTCGTTCATCCGATTTTTATCATGATCGTCTGGCTGCCCTGCATCCTCATCGGCGTCTGGGCTGCCGCGCACATCGGCCCGCTGGGCCCCGGACAATCGCCCAACTCGATCCTCGGCCGCATGGTCGAAAGCCTCGTCCACTCGCCGGCTCTCCTAGGCCTCGTCGGCGCCGGCGTGCTCGCCGCCATCATGTCCAGCCTCGACTCGCAGTTCATGTGCCTTGGCACGATGTTCACCAAGGACATCGTCCTGAAAAAATTCGGTGAGGATCGTTTCACCGACGGTCAGAAAGTCCTCATCGCCCGTGGATTCATCCTCGCCATCGTCGCCGTCACCTACGGAATGGCCGTCCTGCTGATGGACACCGCCCAGGTCTTCGCCCTCGGCGTCTGGTGCTTCAGCGGCTTCGCGGGCTTGTTTCCGCTCGCCGTGGGAGCCGTCTATTGGAAACGGACGACCGCCGCCGGAGCCATCGCCTCCATCGCCGTCACCGCACTCACCTGGGCCGTCCTTTTCTACCGCGACATCATCGCCGTAAAACCGCCCGGCGGAGAAGAACTCCTCATCGTCGGCATGATGCCCGTCACCGTCATTGTCGCCGCATCCGCCATCACGCTGGTGGTTGTTTCCCTTCTCACATCAAAACCATCAGACTCCACCTTGCGTAAGTTCTTCGCTTGAAGATCCCGTTCGACTTCAATTCTCACACATTCTAACCTACCTCCATGAACCAAGATCTCCGAGAACCTGTAAAACGACGGGTCGGCGGCACTCTCGCCGTCCTGCCTCCGCTGGTTCGCTTGGAAGCTCTCCGGAAAAACGCCCGCTGGCTCCTAGGCGGAAATTGGCAGCCCCCGACAAACGATGGAACCCTCGTTCGAAAAACTGTTGGTCATCCTCGCTGAAGGTGGCGTGCAGTTCGTGATCGTGGGCGGCGTCGCCGTCACCCTTCACGGCTACGTCCGCCTCACCGAAGATGTGGACATCCTCCTCGAGTCCTCACCCGGGAATATCCAGCGCTTCCTCGATTCACTGGCCGACTACGGCGAAGGTTTCGCCCGTGAACTCTCCCAAGAAGATTTCACCGACGAAGAAGGCGCGATCCGCATCGTCGAAGAAACGGAACTCAGCCAGATCGATGTTTTCACCCGCATGTCAGGTCTCCGCTATCTCGACCTCAAAACCGACGCCTCCATCCTTTCACTTCAAGGCCATCAAATCCCGTATGCCTCGAAAGCCGCGTTGATTCGGCTGAAAAGCGGCTCAGTCCGGGAAAAAGACCAGTTCGACGTGGCTGCTCTCAAGCAGTTGGAGATCGACCCGAAAGCATTCGATTGAAGCCCAAGAATCCGCCTTGCCCCCACCTGTTCCCAACGTATCCATCCATAACCGCACATCATGTCCTCATCTTTGACCCCACAAGCCGCCGCCGACCAACTCGACGCCCACACCCGCGAAATGGTGAAGTGGCATTTCTCCCCGGAAACCGGCTGCCCTTACTGGCTCGATCAATTGCCGAACCTCGGTTTCGACCCGCTAAAGGACATCACCTGTTTCGCCGACATCCGGAAATTCGAACCCTTCGATGACGAGGTTCTGCGCAAGGAAGATCCCGCCCGTTTCATCCCGAAAGCCTTCGGCAAGCGCCCCTACAACGTCTTCGAAACCGGCGGCACCACCGGCATGCCCAAGCAGCGCATCGGTTGGGACGATTACATGACCGACTACACGGAATTCTCCGAGCACTACGGCCCCGACTTCTTTCCACAGGGCGCGAACTGGCTCATGGTCGGCCCCACCGGCCCGCGCCGCCTGCGACTCGCCATCGAGCACCTCGCCAACATCCGCGGCGGTGCCTGCTACTTCATCGACCTCGATCCGCGCTGGGTGAAACGCCTCATCGGCATGGGCGAAATGCGTATGGCCAAGCTCTACCAGGAACACGTCATCGACCAGGCCGCCACCATCATCCGCCACCGCGACATCGGTTGTCTGTTCACCACGCCGAAACTCCTCGAATCCCTCGCCGAACGCATGTCGCTCGTCGATGCCGGCATCAAGGGCGTCTTCGCCGGCGGCACCACCATGACCCCGCAATACGTCCGCTTCATCGAAGAGGAAGTCCTGGAGGGAAAAATCAATTTCGCACCCACCTACGGCAACACCCTCATGGGGCTCGCCATCAGCAAAAACGTGCGCCCGGCGAATTTTCACTCACCTACCACGCCCCCAACCCCGCGCCGTGCTGCGCATCGTCAATCCCGATTCCCCCTCCGAACTCATGCCCTACGGCGAATACGGCCGCGTCGAACTCACCACCATGACCAAGGAATTCTTCATGCCCCGCTTCCTCGAGCGCGACGAAGCCATCCGCCGCGCCCCCTGCGAGGAATTCCCGTGGGACGGGGTAGGGGATGTGAGACCGTTTCAGTCCGGGACGAAGACAGTGATTGAAGGGGTTTATTAAAATTTGCATCGATAAACATTTTGTCATACGATCATCCCATCGATATGAATACCGTAACCGTCTCTCCCAAATTCCAGGTCGTGATTCCGCAGGCCATCCGCGAAGAACTTTCACTCAAGCCTGGGGAGAAGCTTCGCGTGCTCCGCTACGATAACCGCGTCGAGTTGATCCGAATTCGACCGATCAAGGAACTCCGCGGATTTCTCCGTGGGATGGATACCACAATCGAACGGGAAGACGACCGCCTGTGAGACAATTGCACATCGTCGATTCCTCCGGCTGGATCGAGTATTTCTCCGGCACCGCATTTGCCGGCCATTTCGAGGCTCCGCTTTCGGATCCCGAGCACCTGATCGTCCCGGTGATCACGATCTACGAAGTTTTCAAAAAGATCCTACGTGAGCGGGGCGAGAGCGCCGCCCTCCAGGCGGTCGGCCAGATGCAAGCCGGCACCGTCGTGGACATCGGCACCTCCCTCGCCATGGAAGCCGCGCGTCACCCATTACCGCTTGCCGACAGCCTGATCTATGCGACTGCTCTTCGTTGGAGCGCCATACTCTGGACTCAAGACGAACACTTCAAAGACCTCCCTCACGTCAGATACTTCCCCAAATCCCCTCCGATCACCGATCACAACCGAGCGTAGCGAGATAGCCCGACTGACTCATTCTCAATACCTCGGGCAAATCACTCGGCACTTCCACCTCTTCAAGCCATGAACATCCCCATCCTCCGCCTCGGCCGCGAATACACCTCCCATGACCTGGTCGAACTCGACCTTGGTTCCGAAACGCTGACCACCCATACCGCCAATCCCGGCCTCATCCGCCGCGATCTTCTCCAGATCGCCAAGGCGAAGGCCGCGCTCGACGCGATCCCGGCGGACACGCTCGCCACCTATTGCGAGCAGGCGGCGGAGCTGTTTCTCCACGCCGATCTTCCCTGTGGCGATGCCGTCCAGTCGCCGCAACAATACGTCGAGTCGCTGTCCGCCCTGACCCGCCTTCCCCACACCCTCGTCCGCATGAACATGGGGAAAATCCATGCCGCGATGTCACAGGTTCGCACGATCATCGCCGGACTCACCCGCAACATGCCGCTCAACATTTTCGACAAAGGCATCACCCGCATCGACGACCTCATCATCAATTATTTCCCGACCACGTCATCCCTCGGCGTCTCGCTTCCGTCCAACGCCCCCGCCGTCAACTCGCTGTGGATTCCCGCACCAGTGATGAAAATTCCCGTTCTTTTAAAACCCGGTCGCGAGGATCCGTTCACGCCTCTCCGCATCGTGCAGGCGATGATCCAGGCCGGTTTCCCGAAAGAGGCGTTCGGTTTCTACCCGACCACCCACGAAGGCGGCGACACGCTTCTAACAACCTGCGGACGCGGCATTTCGTTCGGCAGCGACGCCACGGTGAAAAAGTATTCCGCCTTCCCCTCCATCCAAGTCCACGGCACCGGCCGCTCGAAAATCCTCATCGGCGAGGACATGATCGCACGCTGGCCCGAGTTCCTCGATGTCATCGTGCAATCCATTTCCGCCAACGGCGGCCGCTCCTGCATCAACACCTCCGCGATCCTCGTCCCGCGCCTCCGCGACGAACTGGCCAACGCCCTCGCCACCGAGCTCGCGAAAATCCAGCCCCATCCGCGCGAGCACCCGGACGCCCTGCTCTGCGGCTTCGCCAATCCCGCGCTCGCCGATGGAATCGATGCCCTCATCACCGCCCACCTCAAGGATTCCGGCGCCACCGATGTCACCGCCCTCCACCGCGACTCCGCACGGAAAGTCGAAGCCTTCGAGCAAACCTACCTCCAGCCCACGCTCATTTCCTGCACCGACAAGGATCACGCGCTCGCCAACACCGAGTTCATGTTCCCCTACGCCAGCATCGTGGAAATCCCGCAGGCCGAAATGCTCGCCAACATCGGCCAGACACTCGTCGTTTCCGCGTTCACCGAAGACCAAAACTTCATCGAACAGCTCCTCCTCAGCCCCGACATCGAGCGCCTCAACCTCGGCACCTTCCCCACCAACCGCGTCCAATGGGAACAACCTCACGAGGGCAACCTCTTCGAGTTCCTCTACCACCGCCGCGCCATCCAGGGAAATGTGGCGGCGGTTTCCAACCGCCAAGCCGAACTCACACCCGCCTAGTGCGAAAGAATCGATATAGTGATGAATCCAGTTGAGGGGAGCGAAGCATCACGGGGAGCACACGCGCCCCCGCGTGTTGTCTTTGGCGCCCTCGCCGAAGACCGGCCGTCCCAACCATTCCACGCGGTTTCCGACGAGGGCGTCGGAAACAACACGCGAGGGCGCGTGTGCTCCCCAAGATTCTCGCTCGATTTATCTCATCCATGATCCGAGTCCATCCGCGTTCATCCGTGGTTCCTCTTCACTCTTTACTACAGCCCATGCACCCCACCGACGCCCGCCCCAGCCCCCGGATCATCTTCGGCGCGGGACGTCTTGCCGAACTGCCGGATTGCCTCGCCTCCCTCGGCTCGAAGCATGCCCTCATCGTCACTGACCCCGGCATCGTCGCCGCCGGACACGTCGCCCGCGCTACCACTTTCCTGACAGCCGCAGGCATCCGCACCACCGTCTTCGAAGGCTCCCACATCAACCCCACTGAATCCGACATCGAGGCATGCCGCGACTTCGCGAAATCCATCCAACCCGATGTCCTGATCGGCCTCGGCGGCGGCTCCAGCATGGACACCGCGAAGGGTTGCAATTTCCTCCTCCACAACCCCGGCCGCATGGCCGACTACAAAGGCTACGGCCTAGCCAAAAACGCGATGCTGCCCTTCATCGCGATCCCGACCACTGCGGGCACCGGCTCCGAATCTCAATCCTACGCCATCGTCTCGAGCGACGGCACCCACGAGAAAATGGCCTGCGGCGACCCCAAAGCCCTCGCCCACACCGCCATCCTCGATCCCGAACTCACCGCCTCTCAGCCGCAGGGTGTCGCCACCCTGACCGCCCTCGACGCCCTCTCCCACGCCCTCGAATCCGCCGTCTGCACCAAGCGCAGCCCCATCTCGTCCGCTTTCTCCACCGAGGCCTTCGAGCTCATCTCCACCGCGATCCGCGATGTCCTCACCGGCACCGCCGATCTCGAAACCCGCGGCCAAATGCTCCATGGCGCCGCGCTCGCCGGTTGTGCGATCGAGAACAGCATGCTCGGTGCCGCCCACGCCACCGCCAACCCGCTCACCGCCCGTTTCAACATCCCTCACGGACTCGCCGTGACGATCATGCTGCCGCACGTGATCCGCCTCAACCACAGCGACCCGGAGATCGCTGCGATCTATCAGGGTCTCGCCCGCAACCTCGATTCCCCACTCATCGACTGGCTGGAAAAAACGATCAGCCTAGCTCATCTTCCGAAAACCGAAATTCCTAGCAGCGCCATCCCCGATCTCGCCGAGTCAGCCTCCCAACAATGGACCGGCCGCTTCAATCCCGTGCCGCTCGACCACGCTTCAATCACCGCGCTCTACCAAAATGCCCTCGCGCCATGAACCGACTTCTTGCCGCCCTACCGCTTCTTTTTCTAACAGCCTGTGACAAGCCACAGCCTGCGAATCCCGATGAACCGGCAGCAGCCGCTCCTCCCGCATTGACCGACTGGCCGATCACACGCGGCAGCCCGTCGCTCCAGGGCCGGGTGCACGCCGCCGTTCCCGAAGCACCGGTGATCGAGTGGACCTTCGAGCTCGAGTCCCCCGGCACCGCGGAAGCTGCCGTCGCCGATGGAGCCATCCTCGTCGGCGATGCGATGGGCATCCTCTACTGCATCGATTTCCAGACCCGAAAACTCCGTTGGAAAATGGAAACCGGCGATACGATCCAAGCCGCACCCGCGATTTCGAACGGAAAAGTTTTCGTCGGTTCGGGCGACAAGCATTTCTACGCCCTCGACCTCAAGACCGGCGAAAAAATCTGGTCGATCGAAGGTGGTGACAAATTTTCCTCAGCCGCAAACTTGGTTTCCGCCCCCGATGGATCGGACGTTTGGATCCTCGTCAACGGCTACGACGGCATCACCCGCTGCCTCCGCGCGGATGACGGTTCCATTGTCTGGACTTACGAAACCAACGACTTCATTAACGGCACCCCCGCTGTCATCGACGGGCGGCTCATCGCGTTTGGCGGTTGCGACCAGGTGATCCATGTTCTCGATCTCGCCGATGGCAAGCTCGTGAACAAAATCGCCACGGAGGCTCAGATCACCAATTCCGTCGCCACTATCGGCACCACGATTTACAGTGGCAACCACGCCAACCAACTTGTTGCCGCCGAGGCGGACGCCGATCAGCTCTCCTGGATCTACGAGGCCGGAAACTTCCCTTTTTTCACCGCCCCCGCCGTCGATGAAAAAAATGTCTATCTCGGCTCCCGCGACAAATCCCTCCACGCCATCCAACGCGCCGACGGCACCGCCGCATGGACTTTCAAGACCGGCGGCCGCGTCGAAAGCTCACCCCTTGCCTTCGACGACGGGATCATCTTCGGTTCCAGCGACGGCCGCCTCTACGCCGCCAACCCCGCCGACGGCACCGAGCTCTGGCGCCTCGATTTGGGAGAAGATCTCACCGCCTCGCCCATTTATGCCCAAGGCCGCATCATCATTGCAGGTGGTGATGGCACGCTGTTCGTCATCAACGGCTCCAAGGACTGACCTATTTCCCCTTCTTCACCAACGGATTCTCGCAAGCCATTTCAGGGAACGACGAGAAATCCAAATTTCATTCCGAAACGGAGTCAAGCGTTCGCTCCATCCACTCCTTTTCCACTTCCCGCGCCTCTAGCATCCATCCGACCGCCATGCAGCGCGTGATCTCAAAAAGCGGCTCTTCCTTCCCTTCGTGGCGCACGATTTCCAATACGAAGCGCTGGCGATAATCCGGCGTGCCGTCCACCTCCAGTAAGCGCACATTCCCCGAAGGAAAAGCCACCACGAACGCCGTCACCGGGTTCGCGCCATCGCCTTGGTGTCCGAGCACTTTCAATCCTCTTTATCCCGACTCCTCAAAAGCTCCTGCACCCGCTGCTGTGCCATCGTTTTCTCATAGTCCTCCCTCAGTTTCCTGAATCTCTCCTGCATCTCCGGCACGCTCGGCGCATCGGACAGCAGCGCGGAATAACCTTCATCCCCCGCGCCAAGCCTGCCCTCACACATCCGGTTCAGAGCGATCTCGAATTGCATCGGTGACAACCCTGCGCGATCAAACGCCTCCTTCCACCCGACAACTCCGAACCCAAAATCCCTTTCCAAAACAAATAAATCCAACCAATCGCGGCTCTTCGACCGGCTTGCTGTCACCGTGGCTTTCAGCCAACATAACTCGTCCCGCGTCGCGATTCTGAAACCCCCGTCCGATTCCTTCCTCTCATGCGTTTGACCCAATAATTTCAGATGTTGAGGCTCCGCCGCGAAGAAAGTCAATTTCACCTCTCCATCCACCAGCCAGTCCTGCTGTTGATCCGCCAAATCGAGTCCGGAAATTTGAAAATCCTCGTATGCGCCGGGATTCACCTGGTGTTCGATCTTGTGCCCGTTTGCCACCAGTTGACGCTCAAGCTCCATCAACGCCGCTCTCGGCAGCCTCGGCAAAAGGGTGATGAAATCAAGGTCTTCGCTGATCCTATGCCGTATATGCAGCGAAAGCGCCGTGCCCCCGATGAGGATGAAATGATCGAGCAGAGGGTTTTTCCTGATCTCGCGGAACAGACATGCCGTCCCCTCGGGCATGACATCCTCATCCCTCAGCCCTTCTGACATACAGCCTCCTCCATGCTTTTCAGACAGCGCTCCACAATCGGCCTCGCGCGCCCCAAATTCCTCAATTCCCCATCGCATTGGCTTTGCTCCACCTCACGCTGCACCCTTTCCCATACCCGGACCAGCCTCGCCAATCCAAAGCGCGAGGCGATCTCCAACAGCAAATGAAAATTCGGCTGCTTGAGAAGCGCCGCCGCAATAAGCACATCATCCGACGCGTCCGGATTCGACCACACAAGTCCCACACGACCGTGAGCATCCCAGAATTCCTTGTCCTGATTCGGCATGATTTCCGTTCGCAATATGCTTCCAACACCAACCATCGGCAAGCCGCATTTCCCATCATAAGCCCACCGCCGACCATCGTGTTAGATTGAGCGTAATTCACGCACGGATGAGAGCCCAGGCGTCTCCTGCCGGCGGAATGGCATCGGCTACCGTTTCACTCCCCCAACTCGGTGAGAGAAAACCCTGACACGTCAATGAACGATACTCGCCCGCCCCTACAGCATACTTTTTAGCCAAAGTCGTCTTACCCGCCTGCCTGGGATCCACCAAGGCTACCACCGGATTATCCCGCAGCCGGACACCAATCGTTGCCAGATACTTGTGTCAGTGTGGGGTCAGATGCGGCGTTCCAAAGCAGGTTGTTGGAGTGAGGTCACCGCAAGGAGTCGCTCAAGTTTCCCGGCTCGCCTCTCCGCCGCCCCGGCGATAGTCTGCGGCGGAATGAATCGCGAAACCGAAAGCCCCGAGGAGCCGATCCGCGAACTGGCGGAGCACGAGGGCATCCTCGGAGTGACCGCGGATCCGGAGCACGGGCGGCTGGAGATCGATTACGACCCGGCGCGCCTCAGCGAGAGCGATCTGCGAGCCATGGCCTCGGAGGACGCCGCCGACCTCTCCAACGCGTTGCGCAAACTCAGCTTCCGGCTGGAAAGCTCGAGCAGCGAGGCGGGGGCGCTGAAGCTGGAGAAAAAGGTCGGCAAGGTTCCCGGTGTGCGCCGCGCGACGGCCACCTACCTCGGCAAGGTGTTGTGCCTGACTTTCGATTCATCGGTCGCGCCGGAGGAGGCGGTGATCGCCGGGGTGAAAGGGACGGGTGCCTCGATCGCGCCGCTGGATTTCAGGAAAACTGAGGACAAGCCGCTCTTGGCCCGCATCCGCGCCGGCGAGCACAACGAGGAGATTTCCTGCGGACTCGGGCTGCTTTTTCTGATCGCCGCGTTCACGGCGGAGAAAATTTCCGGGGTCGGCTGGTTGACGCACGGGTTGTATTTCGGGGCCTATCTTTTCGCCGGGCAGGAGGGCGTGAAGTCGGCCATCGCGTCGCTGCGTGAGCGCGTTCTCGATGTGGACGTGCTGATGGTGCTTGCCGCGCTCGGGGCGGCCATCGTCGGTGCTCCCTTCGAGGGCGCGCTGCTGCTTTTCCTGTTTAGCTTTTCCAATGTCCTCCAGCGCTATGCCATGCAGCGCACGCATCGCGCGATTGAGTCCCTGCTCAAGCTGCGGCCCGACACTGCCCTAGTGAAACGCGGTGGCGCGGTGATCGAGGTGCGCGTCGAGGACTTGCAGATCGGCGAGACGGTGGTGGTGAAACCCGGCGGGCAGATCCCGGTGGACGGCGAGCTTTCCGAGGGTGAGACGCACGTCGATGAATCCTCGCTCACCGGCGAGTCGATGCCGGTCACCAAGCACGCGGGCAGCAAGCTTTTCGCGGGAACGATCAACCAAAGCGGCGGCATCGAGCTGACCGTCCTGAAGCGCTCCGACGATTCTGCGTTGGCGCGGATGGTGAAGCTCGTCGCGGAGGCGCAGGCGGAGAAATCCCAAGCCCAACGCTTCCTTGAGAAAGCGGAGCAGTGGTATGCCATGGGCGTGATCCTTTTCACCATCGGCGTGTTCCTCGTACCATGGGCGCTGTGGGGGGAAACGTTCGGCACCGCATTCTACCGCGCGATGACGATCATGGTCGTGGCCTCGCCCTGTGCGCTGATCATCAGCACGCCGGCGACCGTCCTTTCCGCGATCGGCGGCGCGGCGCGGCGCGGCATCCTCATCAAGGGCGGCTCCCACCTCGAGCGCGCATCTACGATAGACATCGTAGCCGTGGACAAGACCGGCACGCTCACCGTCGGCAAGCCCTCCCTCACTGAAATTGTCACACCGCAGGGAGCCGATGCTTTCGGAAAAGATCTCTCTGCGGAAGCGAAGGTACTGCTCCGCGTTGCCGCCGCGCTGGAGTCGAAATCGGAGCACCCGCTCGCCCGCGCCATCATGCAGGCGGCAGAAAAAGCGGGCATCGCCGCGCCGCCCGCGACGGCGTTCCAATCCACCGCCGGCAAAGGCGCGGAGGCCACCGTGGAAGGCAAGCGCTACGTGATCGGCAGCGAGCGCTGGTTTCGCGAGAACCAGGCTGCGGGCTTCGCTTCCCTTTCCGAAAAATCAAAACCCCTGCTCGAAAAAGGCCGCACCTGCGTCTGGATGGGTCTGCGCGACGGCGATTCCGTCACCGCGCTCGCCGTCCTCGCCATGGCCGACACCATACGCCCCGAGGCACTCGAACTCACCGCCCAGCTCCACCGCCACGGCGTGAAAAAGGTCGTCATGCTCACCGGCGACCACCGCCTCGTCGCCAAGACCATCGCCGAGGAGGCGGGCATCGACGAAGTCCGCGCCGAGCTGCTGCCCGAGGACAAGCTGCGCGTGATCGGCGAGCTCAAAAAGGAAGGCCGCGTGATGATGGTCGGCGACGGTGTGAACGACGCCCCCGCGCTTGCCACTTCCGATCTTGGCGTCGCGATGGGCGGCGCGGGCACCGATGTCGCGATGGAAACGGCCGATGTGGTGCTGATGGGCGACCGACTGGAAAGCATCCCGCTGCTCCTCAGCCACTCGCGCCGCGCGCGCCGCGTCCTGATCCAGAACCTCTCCTTCGCCTCCGCCGTCATTTTCGTCCTGATCATCGCCGCCCTCGGCTTCGCCCTGCCACTCCCCATCGGCGTCATCGGCCACGAGGGCAGCACCGTCATCGTATGCCTCAACGGCCTCCGCCTGCTGATGATCTCGCGTTCCGTGGTGTGATCGGATCCTTTGCGAATGGACGCTTCCCACCCGTTGACGGGCGGGCCGTCGCACAAGCGCGCCGCTGAACCCGAACCCGTCCTGCCGCACTGGCTGATTCCTCTTGGCAAGACCCGCACCTCCGGGAGACCATCCGCGCATGACAACCAACGCGTATCTCAAAGACCTTTTCGATCTCAGCGGCAAAACGGCGGTCGTGATCGGTGGCACCGGCGAACTCTGCGGCACCATGGCCGTCGGACTCGCGCGGGCGGGGGCGGTGGTGGTGCTCGGCGGGCGCATCCCCGAGAAAGCCGAGAAGCGCCTCGCCGAGATCGAGGGCTACGGCGGCAAAGGATATTTCGTGCCCGTCGATGTCACTTCACGCCAGTCCCTTCACGATATGCTGGAAACCGTTTTGGGGAAATCCGGAGGCGTGGACATCCTCATCAACGGCGCGGGCACGAACTCGCCGACCCCTTTCCTCGATATCACCGAGGAGGAATACGCCCGCATTATGGATACAAACCTGACCTCCATCTTCCGCGCCTGCCAGGTTTTCGGCCAGTATTTCGTCGATGAGATGCGCCCCGCGTCCATCATCAACCTCGGCTCCATCTCCGGCCTGAACCCGCTCTCGCGCGTTTTCACCTACTCCGCATCCAAGGCCGCCGTGCACAACCTCACCCGCAACCTCGCCCGCGAATGGGCGGACAAGGACATCCGCGTCAACACCCTCGTCCCCGGCTTCTTCCCCGCGGAGCAGAACCGCAAGGTGCTCGACGAGTCCCGTGTGCTCGACATCCTCCGCCACACCCCCGCCTCCCGCTTCGGCAACGCCGAGGAACTCATCGGAGCCACCCTCCTCCTCGCCTCCGCCAAGGCCGGTTCGTTCATCACCGGCATGGAAATGATCGTGGATGGAGGCTTCCAGGCCATGAGCATCTGAACGATAGGCTTGAAGGGAAATGAATGGTAAGCCTCCGTATCAGGGACGGGGTGAAAGCCATGGATGGGAAGCACCGAGTCGTGGTCAGTGACAAAGCGGCGGATCGGGCAGGAGCATGGGGAATTTTCGATGGCGGATTCTACTTGGGATATTTCGCCGAGATCTTCAGCCAAGGATAGACTTTGGCGGCTTCCGCAGGAAGGGAGGTGGGCTCCAGAGGATTTGCCTGTGGTTTCGATTTCCCCAGAGAGCCATTTTCCGAAAAGCTCGACCGTGACCGCTCTGACAGGACGCCCTTCCAGGCGCTGCGCGCCTTCACGTTGCGATAGAGTTCATCCTAAATACCGCAGTTGGGTATCAATTTTTCACCGCAGAGTCGCAGAGGTCGCAAAGGAACGCAGAGCCTTGCATGTGGGAAGATAGAAAATTTGGAAAAACGATGGAACTGCATGGTTCACCCAATGGGTGAAATGGAATTGCCGTGAAAAATGCCCTGCACTATCCCGAAACACAAACTCTTCTCAGCGTTCCCTCTGCGACCTCTGCGCCTTTGCGGTGAAAATCTTCGTTTGAACTGCGGATTTTAGGTTCATGGGAATACGGGCAGCTGTATCCCTGTGCCTTGTCAATGCGCCGCCAGCCAGTTTTTCCCGGTGCCGTGCTCCACGTGGATGGGGATTCCGTCGGGGAAGCGTTTCAAAGCAGCTGGAAACCTTCGAGTTTCGCGGCTTTGCGGTCCAGGGTGTGGGTGGGGGTGATGGAGCGGGATTGGTTCCGGGCGAGGATGAGGCAGTCGGAGAAATCGGCGGTGGATTCCAGGAAAAGTTCGAGGGCCAGGCTGACGAGAATTTCGTCTTCGACGAGGATGGAGGCCGTATCGAGAAGTTTGCGGATGAAGGCAGCCGTCTCCAAGCGCGAGTAGCCGTAAGTCCGTCCCAAAACCCACGAGAGTTCCGTGACAACAATGACGCTGACCCATGCGGGATGTTCGTCCGAAAATTTTTCCGCCATGAGCTTTTCAACCCTGGCAAGCTGGATCAGGTCATCACGGGTGGCGATGCGGACGAGGATATTGGTATCAAGAGCCTCCATCACAAGCTCCCCGTGCGATGCCTTCGTTCATTTCCTCGACAGTGTGACTGCGTGTTGCCCTTGGGAGAATGTTCATCAGTTCCTCCAGCGTGCCTTTTTTCCTGGCCGGGGATACTTTGATGCCAGTCCCTTCGATCTGGAAATCCAGCTTGTCGCCGGTGTGGAGGTTTAGCAGTTCCCGGATTTTCGCGGGAACAGTGACCTGCCCTTTGCTGGTGAGTGTGGATTGCATTCCTTACGCAAGGTAAGGATTTTGGTGCGGGTGTCAAGCCGGAGGGGGCGCGTTCCGGGAAACGCGGCTCCGGGTTCAAACCGCCGCCACGCAGTTCCCAAAATCTTTCAAGGTCTTTGAAAAGGCGTGACAGCCATGGGTGGGAACCAGGCCGGTCACATCCCTTGATGGGCTGAAAAACACGATTCCGCAGCCTAGCATCCAGCTCGCATCCCGCTGAAATTACCTCGACGACCCAAGCACCTTTGAAATATACATCCCTTAAGACACGTTCATCTTACCTTTTATGGCTTCCCAACCCACTTTCCTTGATCTTTTCTGCGGATGCGGCGGTTTTAGCCTCGGGCTGGAGCGGGCGGGCTTCAAAGGGCTCGCTGCGATCGATTTCAATCACAAAGCCGTACAGGTCTTCCAAGCCAACTTCCCTAACATCCCACACATCCTTGAAAAAGACCTGACCCGGTTTTCTCCATCCGATCTGGAATCCCTAATCGGCACCCGCCACATCGACCTCATCGTGGGCGGCCCTCCCTGCCAAGGTTTCAGCACCGCCCGGCAAGTGGACGGAGCCAACCATGGCGAACGCCTCAAGGAAGATCCCAGGCGGCACCTTTACCGTGAATTTCTCCGGCATGTGGAGCACTTCCAGCCCAAGGTTTTTATCATGGAAAACGTCCTCGGAATCCGTTCCGCTTCCGGAGGGCAATACTTCACCCGTGTCCAAGCGGAGGCACGTAAGCTCGGGTACCGTGTCCATGCCCAGGTCGAGGAATGTGTGAAACTCGGCGTCCCCCAAAAGCGGCGCCGCCAGCTTTTCATTGGCACCCGGGAGGATTTGCCAGGCTATTTTCACCCTAGGCTAGAACTCCCCGGTAAGTCCATTCCGGACGCCACCCTTTGGGAAGCCATTGGCGATCTGCCACCGCTGAAAGCCGGGGAGGGTGAAGAGGTCAGGGAATACGACATCGCCCGGCGCATTGATAAAATCACCCCCCGCTCCTCCCGGTATCTTTACGAGGTGCTTGAAGTTGCGAAAGCGAACAAACTCACCGCCCACCGTGCCCGGCCACACAGTGACCGCGACCTCGGTGATTTCCTCAAACTCAAGGAAGGCGAAAACTCCGGGGAAGCCATACGTCGGAAGGTCGAGTTCGATTTCCCCTACGACAAGACGACCTTCAAGGATCGTTACACCCGACAACACCGCCATCGCCCCTGCTCGACCATCGTTGCCCATCTGGCTAAGGATGGGTTGATGTTCATCCATCCTACGCAGAACCGTACGCTCACGCCACGCGAGGCGGCAAGAGTCCAGAGTTTCCCGGATTGGTTCCAATTCCCAGTCGCCCGGACACACCAGTTCCGTGTGATTGGAAATGCGGTGCCTCCGCTGGTCGGCGAAGCGGTGGGAATTGCAGTGAAATCATTCCTAAAGAAATCCATGAAGCAGCAGAAACAGATTAAGTTCGATTTATCCCCATTACCAAATAGTGAGAAGGAAGCCGTCCGCTGGATAATTCCTCTTCTTGATTTGGATTCGCGTGCGTTGAAGGAGGTGCCGAGCAAAGTATTCAAGCAGACTTGGTATTCGATAAGCTTTATTTTTATGGGTCTCCATCCAGACAGCGCTCTGGAACACGGTAAAGAAGTAAGCAACGATGCCGTAGATTATCCGGTGGTCTCCGAAGGAGATCCAAGGCTGCTCAGTCCATACTATGTTCAAAGCGGATGGCCGGTTGTGTTGGAAGGTATCGCAAAGGAAGCGTGGCGTCGTTTTGATCGCGAACTCTTGGCAGACGAGGAGTTCTATTGCAGTGATGCTCAGATGGCTGGCGAATGCTTCAGAAAGCCCGAACTACTGAAATCATTTAGAGAAGATCGGCAATCCGTAGCATAGGAAAAATTTGAAAAGTCCGCCGCAAAACGATTTTGAAGTCGTCGAGCCACGTGCGGCATCGCTGGTTGAATCACTGCGTGCATTTGGTTATGACTTGGGCAGTGCCATAGCGGATCTTGTGGACAATAGCATTTCGGCTAAGGCCACAATGATCCATGTAGATTTTGCATGGGATGGATCTGCATCAACCATTTCGATAACAGATGACGGAGAAGGAATGGATAAAACGGCGCTGCGGTCAGCAATGAGGCTCGGAAGCCGCAGCCCAAATGATCACAGGGGAGATCACGATCTTGGAAGATTCGGATTGGGTTTAAAAACGGCATCGTTTTCACAGTGCCGGTGCGTGACGGTAATCTCGAAGATGAAAGGCGGGGAGGAAGCCGTGATGCGCTGGGATCTGGATCATCTCTCAGAGAAGGATGCTTGGCATGTTCTGCTTTCTACACGTGATGGAGCAATGGAGGATCGAGTAGGTTTGAAAAATCTAAAATCAGGAACACTTGTGCTACTTCAGGAGCTAGACCGGGTTGCAGGAGTTCCGAATAAAGATGGAGCTGGAGACAAAGAGTCCTTCATGCGGCAGTGCGAAGAGGTAGAAGAATACTTATCACTTGTGTTTCATCGGATCATCGAAGCCCGGAACGGTGTGCAGATTTTCGTAAACAAAAACAGAATCGCGCCCGTTGATCCTTTTTTCGTCGTCGAGGCTACGCAAATTCTCCAATCCCACAGGCTGCGCGATTCAAATGGTGCAAAAGTTCTGGTCGAGCCATTCGTCATGCCTCACGAATCGAAAGTGACTGATCGTTCGGCACGGGAAAAGGCAGGCGATAGTCGGGACTGGGTGGCCAGACAGGGGTTTTACATATATCGGCAGGATCGCCTACTGGTGGCTGGTTCTTGGCTCGGCTTCCGTGGTTGGAGAAAGGATGAACATCACAAACTTGCACGGATACGCATTTCCATAACTAACCAGTCGGACGACTTGTGGCAGATAGATGTCACAAAGCGGAAAGCAGCACCACCAGAGCAATTTAAAGAGGCTCTTCGCAAAATAGGTGAGACGACGAGGGAACGAGCGAAGCGAGTTTACACATTTCGAGGATCCCGCATCTCACCTGGCTCCGCTTTTGAAATGAAGTTCGTCTGGGAACAGGTTGTCCTGCACGGCCAGACGACCTACCGGATTAACCGCGAGCATCCTCTTGTGCTGGCGGCCAAAGAGTCCGGCGACGCCCCTTCGCTTGAACGGCTCCTGAAACTTGTCGAAGACCGTTTTCCCATGCATTTGATTGATCCCAATCCACCAGATGATGGAGCGGCGGAAGGCGTAGCTCCCGCCTCCGGTGATAATCTCGAAGTCCGTAAAATGCTAATCACCGCGTGGCATTCGCTAAAGAACAAGGGTTTAGATCATCCGCAAATCATCCCAATGCTTGCGGCTTGGGAGCCTTTCAACGCGCATCCAGCACTCGTTGCACAACTTCACTCAAACCCACCATATTAATGATCGATTTTAACGATGCGGAAAAGCTGGTTTTGGACAACGTGAGCCGCGCCATGCGCGACGGCACGAAACGGACACCGGAAGATATACGGACATTGGTAGATTTGTATGCAGAAGTCGCGAAGGTCACCCTGCCCGAGTTGTTTGTTAGAATCGACGAATTAGTTGCTGAGATCGCTCATGCGGCTTCGGTTTGGACACGGAGTTCCATTTTCCTGACTGATGGCAAAGTTCGCCCGTGGTGGATCGAACGTAAGCCGGAAATTGAACCGATGCGGTTCTGGAGGCGTTACAGGACTTATCTCGCAGAAGAGAAGAACTTCGGTGAAAAGGAATTGGATTCCGTGGACGAGCAAACGGATACAGTGTTGGACAGAATAGAAGATCCTACAAAAGATGGAGTCTGGGAGGTAAGGGGAATGGTCGTCGGTAGTGTGCAATCCGGAAAAACCGCAAACTACACGGGTGTGATCGCGAAGGCTTTGGATGCCGGATACAAAATCATCATTGTCTTGGGTGGTATTCATAAAAACCTCCGCGCGCAGACTCAGGAACGTATTGATGAGGGAATTGTAGGTTTTGATAGCCAAAGGAGACCAACCAATGGGAGGACGGATTACCGGATCGGGGTTGGAAAAATCATTTCACCAGAACTCGGTAACACTCCGGGCATCACGACCTTGACGAGCAGCGCGGACAACGGTGATTTCACCGCACGGGCGCAATCGGTTAACGTCAGCTTAAAGGGCGGGCCGATCATTCTGGTGGTAAAGAAGAACGTGAGTCCGCTGAGGAACATTCTCAGTTGGCTCGATGTCGCTGCAGGCAGTTTGGGATACAAGGAAAAGGGACAACCGATAGAGGGTATCCCCCTCCTTCTGATTGACGACGAGGCGGACAACGCCTCAATCAACACAAAGGACAAGCCTGTGGCGGAGGATGAAGAGATGAACATTACGGCCACCAATCGCCTGATTCGTCTCATCCTCAAGAGATTCGAGCAAAGTGCCTACATTGGCTACACTGCTACTCCTTTTGCCAATATTTTCATTGACCCTGAATCCGAGCGTGATGAGGAGGGTAAGGATCTTTTCCCAAGGGATTTCATCGTCAATGTAAGACCCAGCTCGCGTTACGTGGGGCCGGCTAAAATTTTCGGATATTCCGCTGAACTTGAAACAGGGATTGAAGACGCCACCCCACTGCCCGTTTTCCGTGAGGTTTCAGACCATGAGGATGCTTATCCACCCAAGCAGAAGTCAGCACCTGCCACACTAACGGACTCAATGGTGGATGCGGTGCTTTCTTACGTCTTGGCGTGCGCCGCGCGTCGTCTCCGGGGGCAGAGAAAAGCTCACTGTTCGATGCTGATTCATGTGAGCCATCTCAAAGCTGTGCAAGAAGGAACCTCTGATCTTCTCGGCGAAGAATTTTGCAAAGTACGGAGAGCGATCCGATACGACCGTTCAAATCAGATTTGGCAGCGACTGGAAGCACTTTGGGAAAAAGATTTCCGCCCATGTACCGATGCGATCAGGGAGCGCGAGAGAGATGAGCGGTTGATCACTGCCGATTGGCAGGCAATCGCTAAAGAGCTTTCAGTTGTGGTGGACAAAATTTCCATACGCACAATCCACGGAACGAGTGGAGAGCTATTGGACTACGGGCGTGAAACCGACGGACTCTATGTCATAGCGATTGGTGGAAACAAGCTCTCACGGGGACTCACATTGGAAGGACTCACCGTCAGCTATTTCCTTCGATCCACCAAAATGTATGACACCCTCATGCAGATGGGACGATGGTTCGGCTACAGGGAAGGTTATCTCGACCTTTGCCGTCTCTACACAACGGACGAACTCCGTGACTGGTTCAGTCATGTTGCGTTCGCGGAAGAGGAACTAAAGAGGGAGTTCGAACACATGTCGAATGCTCGCCTTACACCGGCAGACTACGGGCTCCGAGTGAGACAGCATCCAGACGGAATGCTTGTCACAGCGCTAAACAAAATGGCACATGGTGAAAGCAGGGAAGTGACTTTTGCGGACAAGCTTGTGCAAACCGCGTTTTTCACTAGGGATGCGGAGATTCAGAAAGGCCGGGCAGCGACCTGCGAGGAATGGTTAGAATCCTTGACCGACTTCAGGTCGGATTCTGTCGGGAATTTGCGTTGGACTGCAAGTCGCGCACAGATCCTTGGGCTTTTGGAACGGCTCCGCAAACCAGGATATACCCATCCTAAATGTAGCCACTTCGGCCCCGAACTTCGCAGTTTCATCGAAGCGCAGGAGGAGAACGGAGGTCTGGCCGAGTGGACGGTAATCGTTCCGAAAGGAGTGCGGAAAGAGACTAAAATCGCTGGAGGAACAGTGAAGCTCGTTCGGCGTAAAGACGACTCACCTGACAAACCCTACTACAGCCTTAGTAAGGCCAACATCCAAGATCCTGCTCATGAGATTCTTGATCTCGATGAGATTGAGCTGACGTATGAGCTACTTTCCGAAGCTCTCGCGAAGCAAGAAATCACACAACGAGCGAATCAAATCCCACTAATACATCAAGGAGAAGAAGCCCAAACGGTCACGGCTTTAATCGGGAAACCGGTTTCAGAAGCTGTCATCGCTCTCGGGAAAGTAAGGGGAAAAGAGGGTGCAAGCCAGATCAGGAAAGAAGTGAGACAGCTCCGGCCTAGCGGTCGTGGTCTTTTGATTTTATACGCTTTATCAACGGAAGACGTTGAGGGATTGAAAGAAGTTCCTTTCGTGCCTGGTTTGGCGCTAAGCTTCCCAGCCACAGATCGCGCACGCCGGGTGCAATACAAAGTGAACAAGGTATGGATCAAGGAACAGCTTGATCGCTACGAACTGGGAGACATTTTTGATGAAGAGGATTGAGGTGCTTTGGGAGGAAATGGAAACCGAGATTGCATCTGGGCAGTCTACGGAAGCTGGAAGTTTCACACGACTCGCCACACCGGATAGCGGACAGCGTCTGCGCGTGGGGCTGGAGTCTCCGTCCAAAGTTCGGCTGTTATTGTTCTCGGCCGACACCTCTGCGCTGCCACCGCGCGCGGCTTGGCCGGAATGCCGAGGATTAGAATTGCTCCTCGACCATGGAGACTCTGGAAAATCCAATCTAATTGTCAGGTTGCGTGATCCCCGAGGAAAGGATGTTTTCACTGCTCTTGCAGAGGATTTGGCAAAGAAAGCTGTTGGAGGGACAGAAGCAGATGCGGCGCGGCGTGTAATCGCGGCGTTAGCTCGGTGGCAACGATTTCTGGCTTCAATGGGGCGTAGTCTCTCCGATGACGCACGGCGTGGTTTGTGGGGTGAATTGAAAGTTCTCGAAGACCTATTATTTCCCGATCTAGGAATTGAAACGTCGATTGATGCTTGGAAAGGTCCATTCGGTGTTCCGCAGGATTTTCAGCTTTCCACTGTTGCGCTTGAGGTGAAAACACGAGCGGCAAAATCCCCAGCAGTGGTTCGTATTTCAAGCGAGCGGCAACTGCACCCGGAGCCGTGGGAAAACCTGTTCCTAATTCAGGTGGCGGTGGATGAGCAGGATGGCGCGGGGGAAACCCTACCGGAACGGATCTCTAAACTTAGGGCGACGCTGCGAGGTCATGCGGCTGCCGAGCTTTTCGAGGATGCGCTGCTTGAGGCGGGTTGGCTGGATGCGGAGGAGGAGAAGCACCGGAGCCGGGGCTTTATTGTCCGGGAAGTGGAGATGTACCGGGTGGAGGGTGATTTTCCGCGCCTGTCACCGCCGCTTTTGCCACAAGGGATAGGCGGGGTGGTTTATGATCTCTCGCTGGATTCGGTGGCGGGTTTTCGGGTGTCCCGGAAAATTGTGGAGGATGTCTTAAAACAAACAGTGAAATGATCGATATGGAACTTAAGGAGCTGGCAAAGCATTTGGACGATGAGGTGCGGGCGCGTTGTGACGGGGATAAGGATCTGGAGGGGCCGGAGGACGGATTCACGGAGGTGATGCTGGAATACCTGGCGCGGGATGGGCAGGTGGATACGTGGGAGCTGGGGTATGCCAAGAAACCGGGACGCAGGGGGGCACCGGCTTTCAAGATCAACGCGTGGCACATCCACTCGCAGGGAGAGGACGACAGCGCCCCGATGGTGGATCTGTTTGTGACCCTTTATGAGCCGGACACCGAAGGGGAATTGATCCCAAAGGCGCGGATCGCGGAGCATTTCCAATGGGCGAGGAATTTCCTGGAGGCATCGTTGACCGGTTTCGGTGGAAGGATGCACGAGATGGAGGAAAGCGCCCCGCCTTACGAATCCGTGCAGACGATTTACCGGAGGAGGGGTGAGCTGGAGACGGCGCGAATTTTCCTCCTGACAAATGGTGTGGCGAAGCAAAGCGAGGAGGTGGATAGCCTGCTCCATGGGGTGAAGGTGAAGCATTTTCTCTGGGATCTGGAGAAGATGCGCAGGCTGCTGGGGAGCGGCCAGGAGCGGGAGACGATCGTGATCGATCTGGAGGGGGACTACGGCGGCGGTGTGCCGTGCATTTCCCGGCACGATGGGACCGGCGAATACACAGCGTACCTTTCGTTTTTCCCGGCGACGCTTTTGGCAAGGATTTACGGGGACTATGGTCCGCGACTGCTTGAAAAGAACGTGCGCTCATATCTGCAGGCTCGTGGAAAAGTGAACAAGGGAATCCAGACCACGATACGTGAGGCACCCCAACGTTTTCTGGCCTACAACAACGGCATCTCGGCGACGGCGGAGACGGTGGAGGTTTCCAAGGATGGAACGCTGCGGCTGCTGCGGGATTTCCAGATTGTGAACGGTGGGCAGACGACAGCGTCAATCTATCACGCGGTGAGGAAAGAGAAGGCGGATATTTCCAAGGTGTCGGTGCAGGTGAAAGTCACTGTCGTACACAGCGAAAAGCAGGTGGCGGAGTTCGTGCCGCTGATTTCGCTATACGCTAACAGCCAGAACAAGGTGAACACGGCGGATTTTTCCGCGAATGATGTGTTCCACCAGAAACTTGAATCACTTTCCCGGACGATCTGGGCACCGGCGGCGGATGGCATGTCGCGGGGAACGCGGTGGTATTACGAGCGGGCGCGGGGCTCGCACTTGGATGACAAAGCGCGTGCCGGCACCCCGGCGAGGCAGAAATCATGGTTGGAGGAGCATCCACTTACCCAGAAGTTCACAAAAACGGATGTGGCAAAGTATGAGCACGCTTGGGATCAGCTTCCGCACCTTGTTGGGAAGGGAGCTGAGAAAAACTTTGTGGAATGGACGTTGCGGCAGTCGCGGGCGAAGGCTGCGCTGCCTGAGCTCGATTATTTCAAGAAGCTGGTAGCAAAAGCCATCTTGTGGCGTAGAGCGGAGAAGATCGTGAATGGACTCAAGCAAGGCGGCTACCGGGCAAATGTGGTGGCGTATTCGTTGGCATGGCTTTCACGGGAAACGGGAAGCCAACTGGACTTGGAGGCGATCTGGGAGAAGCAGGGACTTTCTGGGAACGTCGAGGAGGCGGTCAGGTTGATCGCACGCGAGGCATTCATCTACCTGACGGAAACCGCCGGAGGCAGGAACGTGACGGAGTGGTCGAAGCGGGAGGAATGTTGGGAAGGTTTCAAATCAAAGAAGATAGTGATTCCCGCATTGGCAAGGGCGCGGAGGAAGGCACCTGTTGCCCCGGAAAGCGAGAGCTCAGGAACTAAGCAAGGCGCTAGGGAAAAACTTCCGTGGCAGGAGCTTTTCAATGAAATCCAGAAGCTCCGTATGGAAGCCTGGGATAGCTTGTCAGCGTGGGGTAAGGAAACGGGCAATTTGGAGCCGTGGCAGCAGACCCTTTGCATAAACTTCCGGGCTAAGCTGGAAAGGGGTAAGAAGCCCAAGGTGCCGGAATGCGAGACGATGCTGGAGCTGTTTGATGCTGCTTGTGGAAAGGGTTTCATTCCATGAGTGTGAAAAAAGAGGGGATTGCCGCGCGCTGGGAAAGTCTATCGAGAAGAGCGCGTAGCGTTGCCTTGGCTAATGTGAGAGTGCGTGATCTGGCGCAACGGGCGGGATTCACTTGGTATTATAAAAGGGGTGACGAAATCCTAGCGGACTTTCTGGGCCATGACGGAGAAGATATTTTCAAAGTGTATGGCCTTGGGAAAACGAAGGTCACCAGATTATGCGACATTTTAGAAACACTCACGGATGGGGACGAGGATGTGGCGATTCACTTGCCGCGCCCCATCTCACCTGTCGAAAGTTTGGATAAATGGGCTGTTTCTTTGGATTTCCCCTATGACTTAATCTCATTGCCTATCCGTTTGTGCCATTACTTTGAGGAGAATGGCATTACGACTGTGGGAGGGATTATCGAGGAGTGGGAGCGACTGGGTGCGACGGGCTTTAAGGCGGAGCGGAATTTGGGCAGGAAATCGGTCAATGAATTGGCTGCGTTCGTGGATAGCCTCGTGTCAGGAAATGTGGAGGTCGCATCGCGGTTTCTCCCACTTGGGAGCGAAGGTGTCGGGACGGATTTAGCGGCATCGCTAGTGCATGTTCTTGTTGTTCACTCTCCAGCTGAATTGGGGATGATGGAACGGCGACTACAGGAGGGACTGACTCTGGAGGAAAGCGCAGAAACACAAGATCTCACACGCGAGCGCGTTCGCCAAGTGGAGAGCAAGTTTCTCCAGCAAGTGCGGCGAAGGCTCGACTATTTCAGCTCACAAAGGGACGCAATTTTAGATGCATGGTTGCGAGGTGAGGATTGGTTCACACTCGTAAGGTGGCATCAATCTTCCCACGGTGGGCGACTGATGAAAGCGGCTTTGGACGCGATCTTCAAGGATAGCGCACATGGCGTTGCAAAGGATCTTGCACTAGAGTCGCGTTTGGAAGGTATCGAAGAGGCACTCTGGTCGGCTCAGGATCTTTGGTTTGGGGGTGTGATCCTCGAAGATTTTCTAAATCCCTTCCAGCAGGAGGAACGCGAAGCGTTTTGCGCACGGTTAATGGAAATGAACAGCTTCCGCCTCGACCAATCTACAGCGCGTGTTCATCCGGGACGGACTGATTTACGCCGCTGCACGGAGGCGATGCTCATCGGCGAGGAAGATCCATTGCCTTTGACGTGGATATTAGAACTGATCCGCAAGACCGGGTATCATCCAAATATAGAACGCAATGATCTGCTGAGGAGAAGGAGCATGTGGAGAAAGCATTATGATTTCCCTGATGAGATGATCCTATGGCGGGAGTGAAAATTGGGGGGCGGACTCATCCCTTCGAATCCCGCCGCCTCAAAGCCGAGGTCGAGGAACCCGGCACCGGAGAAAAAGGAGAAAACCGCGTGTTTGGCTGGCGATGGATGGGGCATGGGGTTGGCGGGGCAATGCGAAATTCCAGAACCGGGAGCCGTTGGCAAGGCACTCGGCATCACGATTTGTGATGCCTGATTCTGGAGAGCAAGCAGACCCAGGGCAAACCTGAATCGCGGCTTGGCGGGCGGATGAGGGGGATACGATGGTGTTGATGGAAGAATTCCGACCACGGAGAACAGGGAGAACACAGAGGTCTTGGTTCGAAACCCTAAGATATGGCAGGAGAGTCTCCGTGTTCTCCGTGGTCAGTTCAGGTTGCGGCGAGAACCAAGGCACCGGGAAGTTTTTTCGCGGCTTTTTCGAAGGTCACCAGGGTTTGTCCTTCCTCCCGGGCGGCACCGTGGATGAGGCGGTCGATGAAGCCGGGTTTCGTTTGGGAAAGGTTCGGAAGATCGAAGACAAGCCGGGCGGAAGGCGTGATGGTTACGGGAGATTCCGCAGTCAGGGCTTTGAGCGCCGCCAAGGCATCGGCCTTGGTGAAGCCGAAATGGAACTGGAGTGCGTAGTAGCATTCGGAAAGCACGAGGTCGGAGATGAAGAGCGGGTTTCCTGCTTGGCGTTGCTTCTCGTAGAAGGAGAGGGCGAGTGTCAGTTGGGGCTCAGGGCTTACGGTGAGGATGCGAAGGACGAAGGAGGTATCGAGGTAGAAGGAAGCCATGGTTGTTAGAAGGGGGCTGTGGCGCTTCGTCCGAAGTGTGATGGATTCACGGATGTCATCCATCTCATAACTCACTCCCTCTGTCGGATATTTCGACGCGATCTTCAGCCAAGGGTAGGCTTTGGCCGCTTCTGGATGGAGGGCGGTGGGATCCGAGGATTTGCCTGTGGTTTCGATTTCCCCGGAGAGCCATCTTTCGAAAAGCTCGACCGTGACCGCCCTGACAGGACGCCCTTCCAAGGCGCTGCGCGCCTTCACGTTGCGATAGAGTTCATCGGGAATCTCCAAGGTGGCTTTCATGGGAATACGGGTAGCTGTATTCCTGTGTCTTGTCAATGCGCCGCGAGCCAGTTCTTTCCGGTGCCTTTCTCGACGAGGATGGGGACGCCGTGGGGGAGCGGGAGGGCGGTTTCCATGATGTGGAGGATCTTGGGGACGAGCTCCGTTTCCTCGTCGGGGTGGAGGTCGAAGACGAGTTCGTCGTGGACCTGGAGGAGCATTTTGGTTTGGTAGGGCTTTTTGCGGTAGCAGCTCGTCGATGCGGATCATGGCGATCTTGATCATGTCGGCGGCGGTGCCTTGGATGGGCATGTTGATGGCGGCGCGCTCGGCGTTCTGGCGTAGGCCGACGTTGCCGGAGGAGAGGTCGGGGTAATAACGGCGGCGGCCGGAGAGGGTTTCGGCGTAGCCTTTTTCGCGGGACTCCTGGATGGTGCGGTCCATGTATTCCTTGATGGCGGGATATTCGCGGAAATAGGCGTCGATGAGCTCGGCGGCTTCGGCGCGGGGGATGGCGAGGCGCTGGGAGAGGCCGAAGGCGGAGATGCCGTAGATGATGCCGAAGTTGACCATCTTCGCGCCGGAGCGCATGTCGCGGGTGACTTCCTCGGGGGTGACGCCGTGGACTTTCGCGGCGGTGATGGTGTGGATGTCCGCGCCGTCCTGGAAGGCGGAGATCATGGTCGGATCGCAGGCGAGGGCGGCCATCACGCGGAGCTCGATCTGGGAGTAGTCGCAGGAGAGGAGGGTGAAATTTTTCCTCGGAACGAAGGCCTGGCGGATTTTCCGGCCGGACTCGGAGCGGACGGGGATGTTCTGGAGGTTCGGATCGGAGGAGGCGAGGCGGCCGGTGGCGGCGAGGAGCTGGTGGTAGTGGGTGTGGATGCGGCCGGTCTCGGGGGCGATGTGGTTCGGCAACGCGTCGAGGTAGGTGGACTTGAGTTTCGTGGCTTCGCGGTATTCGAGGATTTCCGCGATGATGGGGTGGATGCCGAGGAGGGTGGAGAGGGTTTGCTCGTCGGTCTTGTATTGGCCGGTGGCGGTTTTCTTGGGCTTGTCGAGGAGCTTCAGGTGATCGAAGAGGATCTGGCCGAGCTGTTTCGGCGAGGCGATGTTGAAGGGGGTGCCTGCATGGGCTTCGATGGACTTCGCGAGTTGGTCGATGCTTTTCTGGAGATCGACGCCGATATCCTTGAGCGCGCTGGGATCGATGGCGATGCCCTCCATTTCCATGCGGACGAGGACGGGGAGGAGCGGGGATTCGATTTCGGTGAAAACCTTTTCCATGCCGGATTCCTTGAGGAGCGGGCGGAGTTTTTCGGCGAGTTGGAAGGTGACGTCGGCGTCCTCGGCGGCGTATTCGGCCAAGGTGGCCAAGGGGATGGAGGCGATGTCGAGGTCCTTTGAGGGTTTCTTGGCTTCGGCGAAGGCGAAGAGGTCTTCGGATTGATGATTGATGATTGTTGATTGTTGATTGGCAATTTCCGTGAGTTTCACCGGGGTGTAACCGAGGAGGGTTTCGGAAAGGTAGTCCATGCCGTGGCGGCGCTCGGGGGCGACTAGGGTGTCGGCGAGCATGGTGTCGAAAAACGGGCCGGCGACGGTGATGCCGTGGGAGTGGAGGATGGAGAGGTCGTATTTGAGGTTGTGGCCGATTTTGACCGCCGTTCCGGCCAAGAGAGATTTGAGATTTGAAATGAGAGATTCGGAATATGGGAGATACCAGCCTTCGTGGGCTTTCCAGGAGAAGGCGATGCCGAGGAGTTTCGCGGAGTGGCGGTCGAGGGAGGTGGTCTCGATGTCGAAGCAGAAGGATTTTTGCGCGGCGAGGTTTTTGAAAAGTTCGGCTTGGAGGGATGGGGTGTTGGCGAGGTGGTAGGTGTGGGGGACTTCGCGGATGGTTTTGAAGGTGTCGAAGAGGGTGGGGGTTTGGGGGGCGGTGCTTTTTTCGGATGGCTGCGGACTGAAGTCCGCGCTCCATAGACGCTTGGTGAGGGACCGGAATTCGAAGTCGTTGAAGAGCTGTTTGAGAGCTTCGTCGTCGCGTTGGGAGAGAATCAGGTCGTCCCATGTGACCTCGACGGGGACGTCGGTGATGATGGTGGCGAGTTCCTTGGAGAGAAGAGCCTTGTCGGAGTTCGCCTCGACGGATTCCTTCTGCTTGCCTTTCAGGGAGGCGGTGTTCGCAAGGAGGTTCTCGATGGAGCCGAACTCGGCGATGAGTTTTTGCGCGGTCTTGGGGCCGATGCCGGGGACGCCGGGGATGTTGTCGGAGGCGTCGCCCATGAGGCCTAGCAGGTCAATGATCTGGTGCGGCTCGGCGACGCCCCAGATTTCCGGGAGCTGTTTTAGGCCGATGATTTCATGGTCGGTGCCCTTGCGGCCGGGTTTCCACATGAAGGTGGTGGGGGAAAGGAGCTGGGCGAAGTCCTTGTCCGGAGTGACCATATAGGACTCGAAGCCCTCGGGCTCGGCGCGCTTCACTAGGGTGCCGATGAGGTCGTCCGCCTCGAAGCCGTCGATCTCAAGGACGGGGATATGGAAGGCGCGGCAGAGGGCTTTCACGTGGGGGATGGAGGCGGCGAGCTCCTCGGGCATCTCATCGCGCTGAGCCTTGTAGGCGGGGTAGCGGATGTGGCGCGGGGTGGGCGCGGAGGTGTCGAAGGCGACGCCGATGTGGGTGGGCTTTTCCTTTTCGAGGATGGCAAGCAGGGTGTTGATGAAACCGTAGAGCGCGGAGGTATTGACACCCTTGGAGTTGCGTATGGGTGCCTGGATAAAGGCGAAGTGGGCGCGGTAGATCAGGGCCATGCCGTCGAGCAGGAAAAGGCGGTGCATGGGGAAAGCCTTAAATTTTAAACCCCAAACCCCAAGGGGGAAATTTCCTTCGTCGGCTGATAAACCGGGTAGTTCCGCCGCGTAATTTGCGTGGCTATGTGCAAGTAACGCGTTGCGACGATGCCACTCCTGCGTAAATTTCAAAAAAGCATGAAACAGTTCCCCATGAGACCGTTCTACCCGATCGCAGCACTGGCCGTCCTGCTCACCGCAGCGTGCCAGCAGAAGACCGTGGCTGACCTCAACGAATCCGATGAGGCGGACGCCGTGGCGGCAAGCGCGGGCGGAGTGGTGCTGCCGGAGGTGGTTTCCTTCAACGAGCACATCCAGCCCATCCTCTCCGAGTATTGCTACCACTGCCACGGCCCGGACGCGGGGACGCGCATGCCGGAAAAGGAGCCGCTGCGGCTCGATATCGAGGAAGACGCCTTCAAAGTGAGGGATTTCGGCGCGCCGGTGATCATAAAAGGCAAGCCGCAGGAATCCGAGCTGGTGAAGCTAATGCACAGCAAGGACATCGGCGAGATCATGCCGCCGCCGGAAAGCCACAAGACGATGGGCGAGCGAGAGATCGCGATGCTAGAGAGATGGATCGAGCAGGGCGCGGAATACGAGAATCACTGGTCCTATGAGGCCGTGAGCCGCCCGGATCCGGTGAAAAACGATTGGTCGGATAAGCCGATCGACGGCTTCATTTTCGAGAAACTCGCCGAGGCGGGCCTGGCGCCGAATCCCGCCGAAGACGCGCGCAGATTCCACCGCAGGCTCGCGCTGGATCTGACCGGCCTGCCGCCGGAGCCCGCCGAGACCGATGCCTTCGTGGCCGCTTACGAAAAAGACGCGGAGGCCGCCATTTCCGCGGAGGCGGACCGCATGCTCGCCACCATCCAGAGCGCGGAGCACTTCGCCCGGCATTGGCTGGATGCCGCCCGCTACGCCGACACGCACGGCATCCACATCGACAACTACCGCGCCATCTGGCCCTACCGCGATTGGGTGGTGCGGGCTTTCCACCAAAACATGAAATGGGACCAGTTCACCACCGAGCAGCTCGCCGGCGACATGCTGCCCGACCGCACACTCGACCAGCACGTGGCCACCGGGTTTCTCCGCAGCCTCGCCACCACCGGTGAGGGCGGCGCGATCGCCGAGGAATACGAAGCGATCTACGCCACCGACCGCGTGGACACCATGAGCGGCATCTGGCTTGGCCTCACGGCGAGCTGCGCGTCCTGCCATGACCACAAGTTCGACCCGTTCTCCCAGAAAGAATTCTTCCAGTTCGCCGCATTCTTCCGGAACAACACCATGAGCGCCATGGACCGCAACAACGCGGAGCACCCGCCCACGGTCTTCGTCCCCATCCCTGAGGACAGGGAAAAATGGGATAAAGTCCAAGCCTCTCTGAAGGATGTGGATGGCCGCATTGCGGCGCGGCGCAAGGCGGCGGACGGCGAATACAAGGTATGGCTCGCCGCAACGGGTAAGGCGGCGGCGACCCAAGAGACGGACTCGACACTCGCGATCCATCTTCCCCTCACGGAAAACGCAAGGCAACATCAAGGGCAAGGTGGACGGCCAGCCGCAGGAATGGACGGCGGCTCCGAAGCGCATCGACGGCCCGCTGGGCAAGGCGATCACCGTTTCCGGCGCGGACATCCCGCTGGGCGACATCGGGAATTTCTCGCGCGGCGATCAGGTCAGCTACGGCGGCTTCATCCGGATCGAGGACAAACAAGTCAAGGGCGTCAACGGTTCGGTGATCGCGAAGATGGATCCCGCCAACGGTTTCCGCGGCTGGGATCTCTATCTGCAGGGCGGCCAGCCCGGCGCGCACGTGATCGACACATGGGATGCTTCCGCCACCAAGGTGATCACCCCCAAGGCGCTCACACCCGGCACCTGGCACCATGTCATGGTCGTCTTCGACGGCACGCAGGCCGGCCACCAGGCGATGACCATTTATGTGGATGGCAAGCGCGCCGGCGGCGGCCCGGATCCGAATACGGTCGGCGGCACGTTGGAAACAGCGGTGCCGCTGCGCATAGGCTCGCGCGAGGGCGGCCAATCAAAGCTCAACGGCAACGTGGCGCTGCAGGATTTCCGCTTCTATCGGAAAAAACTCACCGATGCGGAGATCTCCCACCTCGCGAACAACAAGATGATCAGTGTCTGGGCGGCGCTTCCGGAAAACGAGCGCACCAAGGAGCAGAACACCGCTCTCTTCGAGCATTACATCACCGTCGTGGACGCCCCTTCGCTGGAGCTGCTGCGTGAGAAGGATTCGCTTAAGACGGAGGAAACGGCGCTCCGCGGCCGTGGATCGGCCTCACTGGTTTTCGAAGAGAAGAAAGGCCAGGAACCCTTCGCGCACATCCTTGAGCGCGGGGCTTATTCCGCTCCAGGCGAGAAGGTTTTCCCCGACACCCCCGCGATGCTGCCGCCCATGCCCGAGGGCGCTCCGAAGAACCGCCTCGGCCTCACGCAATGGCTCAACGATCCGAAAAACCCCCTCCCGGCGCGTGTCACGATGAACCGCCTGTGGGCGAATTTCTTCGGCGTCGGCATCGTGGAATCGGCGGGGGACTTCGGTATCATGGGTGCCCGCCCGTCCCATCCGAAACTGCTCGACTGGCTGGCCTGCCGAGTTCCTCTCCAGCGGCTGGGATTACCGCCACATGGCGAAAACCATCGCCACCTCCCGCGCCTACCGCCAGTCCGGTGCCATCAGTCCGGAGAAACTCGAGAAGGATTTTTCCAACGCCCTGGTCTCCCGCGGCCCGCGCCTGCGGCTCGATGCCGAGCAGATCCGCGACCTCTCGCTGGCCGCTTCCGGAACGCTCTCGGCCTAAGGTCGGCGGTGCGCCCGTGAAGCCCTACCAGCCGGAAGGCATCTGGGAGGCCGTGGCCATGCCGCAATCCAACACCAAGAACTACAAGCAGGACACTGGCGAGGCGCTCTACCGCCGCTCGATCTACACGTTCTGGAAACGCACCGCCGCACCGCCTACCATGGAGATCCTCGACGCCCCGACCCGCGAGATCTTCTGCCTCCAGCGCGCACGGACGAACACCCCGCTCCAGGCGCTCGCGCTGATGAACGATCCCCAGTTCGTGGAAGCCACCCGCAACCTCGCCGCCAAGGCCTTGGCCGAGCAGCAGGGCTTCGACGAGCGCCTCGACCTCATTTCCTTGCGCCTGCTGACCCGAAAATTCGACACCGCCGAGCGCGAGATCGTGAAGGAAACCCTCGATGCCGCACTGGAGCATTACACCGCCAAACCCGAAGAGGCGCGTCTCGCGATCGCCACCGGTGAAAGCAAGGCTCCCGAAACCATCCCCGCCCCCGAACTCGCCGCCTGGTCGCTTGTCGCCAGTCAGCTCTTCAACCTCGACGAAACCGTAACCCGCTAAACTACGATGAACCCAGTAGATATTTACAATCAAGCATACACCCGCCGCCAGTTCTTCCGGAAATCCGGCACCGGCCTCGGTGTCGCTGCGATGGCCTCGCTGCTCGGCCAGAAAGGTTTCTCCGCGGCCCAGCCGATGGGCGGCATGACCATTCCGCAGTTCGCCCCGAAGGCGAAACGCGCGGTTTACATCTCGCTGATCGGCGCGCCCTCGCAGTTTGAGACCTTCGACTACAAGCCGGAGCTGGAAAAACGCTACAAGGAAGACCTGAAAGGCTATCTTGCCAAAGAGGGCCAGCGCCTCACCGGCATGACTTCAGGTCAGGCGGCCTTTCCCATCGCGCCCGCCCGCGTCAAGTTCAACCAGCATGGCCAGTCCGGCACATGGATCAGCGATTATCTGCCATGGCACGGCAAAATGGCGGACGACCTATGTGTCATCAAGTCGATGCACACCGACGCCATCAACCATGAACCCGCCAACCAGCTCATCTGCACCGGCTCCATGGTCAACGGCAAGGCATCGATGGGTTCGTGGCTGTCCTACGGTCTCGGCTCGATGAACGAGGATCTCCCGGCCTTCGTCGTCCTCCACGCGAAGCACACCTCGCCCCACTCGAACGTGCAGGCGATCTCAAACAGGCTCTGGGGCTCCGCGTTTCTCCCCGGCAAGCACGCGGGCGTCTCGCTCCGCTCTCTGGGCGATCCCGTCCTTTTCCTCAAGGACAACCCCGGCGTCTCCAAGGAAATGCGCCGCAAGATGCTCGACGGCCTCGGCAAGCTGAACATGAAGTCCTACAGCGCCATCGGCGATCCCGAGATCCAGAACCGCGTCCAGCAATATGAGATGGCCTACCGGATGCAATCCTCGGTGCCGGAGCTGGCCGACCTTTCCGGCGAGGCGGAGCACACCTACCAGCTCTACGGCGAGGAAAGCAAGACCCGCGGCTCCTTCGCGAACTCCGCGCTGATGGCACGCAGGCTCCTCGAAAGGGGTGTCCGCTTCGTCCAGATTTTCCACCGCGGCTGGGACCAGCACGGCAACCTGCCGCGCGACATCGCCGACCAGTGCAAGGATGTGGACCAAGGCTGCTACGGCCTCATCCAGGATCTGAAAATGCGCGGCATGCTCGAGGACACCCTCGTCATCTGGGGCGGCGAGTTCGGGCGGACGGTCTATTCGCAGGGTGCGCTTACCGAGACGAACTACGGCCGCGATCACCACCCACGCTGCTTCAGCATCTGGATGGCCGGCGGCGGCATCAAGGGCGGCCAGGTCTATGGCGAAACCGATGAGATGAGCTACAACATCACGGAAAAACCCGTCCACATCCGCGATCTCCACGCCACCATCCTCTACGCCCTCGGCATCCAGCACGAAATGCTCAGCTACAAGTTCCAAGGCCTCGACAACCGCCTCACCGGCGTGGAACCCGCCAAGATCATCAAGGATCTCTTCGCATGATTTCTGCGTCATTTCCGAGCGGATATGCGGAAGGTTTCCCCTTCCCCATCCGGCTCCGGCGTGCGTAATGTCGGTTATGAAAAAAATCCTAGCCGCCGTTGATTTCTCGAATGCGACCTCCGGAGTGGTGGAAACCGCCGCAGAGGTGGCGAACGCATTCGGAGCCGAGCTGCACCTCCTGCACGTCATTGAGCCGGAGCCGACCTACACGGCCTACGGTTTCACGCCGGACGAGTTCCCCGCGATCCACACCTTCCATCAGGAAACCCGCACCCGCGCGCAGAAGACCCTCGACGACACGGCCGCCCGCGTGGCCACCGCCGATCTCACGCCCATCACCCACCTCGGCGATGGCAGCCCGCTGCATGTCCTCGCGGAAACGGCGCAGAATATTGGCGCGGATCTCGTGGTGCTCGGCTCGCACGGCCATGGCGTGGTCGCCTCCCTGCTGCTCGGCAGCGTCGCGGAAGGCATGGTGCGGAAGTCCATCGTGCCGACGCTGGTAGTGCCCGCAGGGAAGGCGGAGTAAGCGTGACATGGCAAGGTCATCCCTCGGTATGAAGGCTGCGATCCCTGCCGGGATCCGCTGGGCTCTCTAAACGCTTTGTGAATGGCGACTGCAGATCGCCACCACCTTAGAAATCGCTGTCCGGATACAGCTCATGGTATTTGATCGCCTCCACGGCGACGGCGGCGGCGGTGCCGAAGATCGTTTCAGCGCTGGCGGTGCGCGGCACCTGCGCGGCGGGCCGGGCGAGGCCGAGGATGAGCTGGCCGTAATTCTGCGCGCCGCCGAGATGTTGGAGCAGCTTCATGGAGATATGCGCGGCATCAAGGTTCGGGAAAACCAGCACATCGGCAATGTGGCGTGTCGCGGCATCGGCCAGTTTCGTTTCCGCGGCGCTGGGATCGACCGCCACGTCCGCCTGCAGCTCGCCGTCCAGATGGATGTCGAGGAACTCGCGGCTGATACGGTCTTTCGCCAGCGCGGTGGCGGCGGCGACCTTGCGCGCTTCCGGCGTGGTCGAGGAGCCTTTCGTGGAGTGGCTGAGGAGCGCGACGACGGGGGTGCGTCCGAGGAAGTGGTGGGCGAGTTTCCCCGTCTCGATCGCGATGGTGGAGAGCAGGCTCACATCGGGATCAGGGTTCAGTCCGGTGTCCGCCAGGAAAATCACCCGTTCCTCGCCGAGCAGCGGGAAATGAGGAGCCATCAGCACCGTGACACCGAAGATGCGGTTGATGCCGGGCTGCGGCTTGATGTTGTGGAGCAAAGCGCGGAAGTAGGAGGCGGGGATCGCCTGGTTGCCGCCCACGATGGCGTCAGCGTGGCCGTATTGCACCATCATCGAGCCGAAGTAATGCGGGCGGACGATGGTTTGCTCGGTGTCCACCTGGCCGCTGGCGCGGTAGCGGGACATGTTCGCCGCCCGTTTCACGAAAAGGGGCAGATCCGAGGAGGTCTTCGGATCGATGACGCGGACGAAATTGAGCGGCACCCCGTGCCTCGCGGCCAGCGCCCGGATGGCAGCGACGTTTCCGAGCAGAATGGGCGCGACGGCCTCCAGCGCGACCATGCGCGCCGCGGCCTCGATCACTCGGATGTCCTCGCCCTCGGTGAAAACCACCCGTTTCGGATGGCTTTGGAGCTGTTCGATGAGATGGCGGGTGACCTTGTTGTGGTCAGGAGGAGTGGCAGCGGGCATGGGGAAAAACGGTTTGGGCGTGGGTGTGATGCTGGGTCTTCGCGCGAGCGAAATCAACACCCGAGATTCCTACCGCTGGTTGAACCGTGACATTTCACGCTGCGCCTCGCGCAGCTCGACCTTTTCCTTGAGGTCGTGGCGTTGATCGGAGTGGGTTTTGCCTTTGCCGACGCCGATCTCGACCTTCACGCGGCGGTTTTTCCAATACATGCGCAGCAGGGGCAGGGTGCAGCCCTTGATGGCGGTCTCGGCCGCGAGCTTGAGGATCTCGCGCTTGTTGAGAAGGAGGCGGCGGGGGCGTTTGGCGGTGTGATTGAACCATTCGCCGGCCGTCTGCCAGGGCTGGATGTCGCAGCCGTAGAGGAAAACCTGGTGGCCTTCGACGCGCGCGAAGGCGTCGGAGACGTTGATCTTGCCGGCGCGGATCGATTTGACCTCGGTGCCTTTCAGCTCAAGACCCGCCTCGTATTTGTCGAGGATATGGAAATCCCGGCCGGCCTTGCGGTTCGTGGCGATCTCGGCGCTCATGGCCTGTAGGGCAGGATACCGATCAGATCGACATCGGCTTGTCGATCAGCCTGATCTTGCCCTCGATGATCTCGGTGAGCGCAATATCCGCAGCGCCCATGCTGGGGCGCGTTGGAATCAGCGGTGAGCGCCCGCTGTTGAGCTGACGGACGCGTTGAGAGACCAGGTTGATGAGAACCAGAGGGTCGGTGACAATTTCTGCAGCCTGTTCGACAAGATCGCTTTTCATGGTGGAGCCGGGAGGTTGCGAAGTGGGTCGCGCTTGCCCGAACTGGATCACATTTTCCGGGACGGGCGGCGGGCTTTCTTCGCTCAAAACTAATTGGGTGGACGGTGGCGGGTTGGGTGTGAAACCAGAGATCGGTGGGCTTTGCAAGTCCAATCTCGACAGTTTCGGGGATTTTCCTCATTTAGGCATCAGGTCGATCCCGAATTTGCGCAGGAGGATCACAGTGATCCAGAAAAAGCCCGTGGTCAGGGCGCAGTTCGCGGCGAGGGCGGGCCAGAACGCCCAGCCGTGGCGCAGCATCCAAGGCAGGATGAGGAACATGGGTAAGGTGGGCAGCACGAACCAGAAGGTTCCCTCCGCGTGCCCGGCGATTTTCGAGGAGGGCTGGCCGCCCTGCCACATCCAGATCATCGCCAGCAGTGAGGTGAGGGGCAGCGCGATCAGGAGCGCGGAGAGCTTGTCGCTGAAGAGCTGGATCTTGTTCACGAACAGGATGATCACCGCCGTCAGCATAACTTTCACGATGTCGAAGGGCGTGAAGGAGAGGAATTCCCCGAGGGTTGGCTTGCTCATGGGAGGGATTTTCCGGCGCGGCGGGCCGGCTTCAACATAAAACGCGGGAAAGTTGACCCCCCGGCTCATTCGGCTAAAGTCTGCGCATATGACCGCCGCCGAACTCTCCGCCAAAATCCTCGACGCCATGCTCGGGCACCTCGGGATCGCCGCTGAAATCCAGATCCAGGAATCCGAGGACGGGCCCACCCTCCAGGTGTTTTCCTCGGAAAAGGAAACGATCATCGGCGAGAACGGCGACCGCCTCGACGATTTTCAATACCTCGTGAACCGCATCCTCAAGCGCCAGATGCCGGACGCGGTGCGGGTGAAGGTGGATTGCGAGCATTTCCGCTCCATGCAGGAGGATCAGCTCAACGAGGAGGTGCGCGAACTCATCGGCCTAGTGAAAACCCAGCACAAGACCTACCGCATGCGCCCGCTCAACGCCTACTACCGCCGCCTCGCCTACAACGTGATCGCCGAGGACAGCGGGGTCATCGCCACTTCTCCGCCGGGCGACGACCGCCTCAAGCGCATCAGCATTTCCCCCAAATAACCCGCTGCCATTATGAAAAAATTCCTCTTTGATTGCGGCACGCGTGACGCCACCGCCTCCCTCGGCATCCTGACCCTGCGCATCGGCACCGGCCTGCTGATGATGCTCGGCCATGGCATTCCGAAAATCCAAGGCTTCGCGGAAAAGAAGGACGGCTTTCCCGTGCCCGATTTCTTTCCGCTGAAATACATGTCCAACCCCGTCAGCCTGATGGCCACCATCGGCGCGGAGGTCGGCTGCGCCGCGCTTCTCATCCTCGGCCTCGCCACCCGCCCCGCCGCGTTCATCCTCGGCTTCACCATGGTCGTCGCCGCCTTCAACATCCACGCCTCCGGCCCCTGGTTCCTCGGCGGCGCGCCCGGCCCCAAGGAACCCGCCCTCCTCTACCTCATCCCCGCCCTCGCCATCCTCCTCACCGGCGCTGGCCAATACTCATTCGACGCCAACATCCTGAAAGAAGGCCGCCGCAAAAAGTGGTGAGCGGAAATTTCCTCTTCATTGAAGTTTGAAGTTTGAAGTTTGAAGTTTGAAGTTTGAAAGTTGAATTTTGGAAACGCACCGCCTCGTCCTCCCCGGAGACCTGAACCACTACGGTTTGCTCTTCGGCGGCCGCCTGCTCTCATGGGTCGATGAGGCCGCGTGGATCGCCGCTTCCGCCGAGTTCCCGCATTGCCAGTTCGTCACCATCGCCATGGACAAGGTCGAGTTCCGCCACGGCGTCGGCGACGGCACGATCCTCCGCATTGCCTGCGAAATGACGCGGATGGGAAAAACCTCCGTGGCCTACCAGGTCCGCGTTTTCGATGCGAAAACCGCGCCCGATGTCGCCGTTTTCCAAACGAACGTCACCTTCGTTTCCGTGAACGACCGCGGCGAGAAGCGGGCGATCTGATTTCGGCAGATGCTCCACACCATCGATATCGTCCTGCCGCTGGAGGTTTCCGAAGATCCGGAAGCCCGGCGCCATGCGGCGGCGCGGACGCTCGGGGTTTCTCCGGACCGGGTGCGGGGATTGCGTTTGCGGAAACATTCCATCGATGCCCGGCAGCGGCAGGTGAAGGTGCAGCTCCGGCTCGAGGTGGCGGTGGATGAGGAATTGCCTGAGGAACCCGTGCCCGTATGGTCGGCTCCGGCATTGGGCGAGAGCGCGAAGCGCGTGCTGATCATCGGCGCGGGGCCGGCGGGGTTGTTCGCGGCGCTGCGTTGCCTGGAGCTGGGCGCAAAACCGATCATCCTGGAGCGCGGCAAGGACGCCTCGGCGCGGCGCTTCGATCTCGCCCCCATCCTCCGCGAGGGGCGGGTGATCGAGGACTCGAACTACTGCTTCGGCGAGGGCGGCGCGGGCACTTTCTCCGACGGGAAACTCTACACCCGCGCCACGAAACGCGGGCCGGTCGCGGAGGTTTACCGCGTCCTCGTCGCCCACGGCGCGCCGGAGAAAATCCTCACCGACGCCCACCCGCACATCGGATCGAATCTGTTGCCCAACGTGGTGAAGGCGATCCGGCAGTCGATCCTGAACCACGGCGGCGAAGTCCATTTCCACGCGAAGGTGAACGACCTGCTCCTTTCCGGAGGGAAAATCCGCGGGGTCGCGACGACCGACGGCAGGGAATTTCTCGCCGACGCCACCATCCTTGCCACCGGCCACTCGGCGCGGGACATCTACGCCCTGCTCGCGGAAAAAAACATCCTGATGGAGCACAAGCCTTTCGCGATCGGCTTCCGCATCGAGCACACCCAGCCGTTCATCGACCACCGGCAATACCATTTCCCGGAAGGCCAGCCGCGCCCCGACCTGCTGCCCGCCGCGCGCTACCGGCTCGCGACGAAGATCGCCGACCGCGGCGTGCATTCCTTCTGCATGTGCCCCGGCGGCTGGATCGTCCCGGCGGCGACGGAAGACGCACAGGTGGTCGTCAACGGCATGTCGCTTTCGCGCCGCGACTCGCCCTTCGCGAACTCCGGCCTCGTCACCACCATCGAGCCGGAGGATATCGCGCATGGCATCCCGCAGCACGGCATCATGGCGGGCATCGCGTTCCAGGAAAACATCGAGCGCACCGCAAAGGCCGCCGGGGGCAACGCCGTTCTCGGCCAGATCGCCCCCGCCCAGCGCGCCTCCGATTACCTTTCCGGGAAAATCTCCGCCGACCTACCGGAAACATCGTACTTCCCCGGCCTCCACGCCGCCCCTTTGCACGAGTTGTTGCCGAAAGCCGTCACCTCGCGCATCCGCGAAGGCCTGCGCCTCTTCGACCGCCAGATCCGCGGCTACGCCTCGCGCGAGGCCTTGCTGCTCGGCTTCGAGACCCGCACATCCTCGCCCCTCCGCATCCCCCGCGAGGCGGAAACCCTGCGCCACCCCGAGATCGCCGGCCTTTTCCCCTGCGGCGAGGGCGCGGGCTACGCCGGCGGCATCGTATCGGCCGCTTTGGATGGGCTGAAGTGCGCGGAGGCAGCTTCCAATCCGCGAACTTGATATCACCCGAAAACATCAAATTTCTGTGACGTTATGAAAACGGCCACCGTGCGAGACTTGCGATACGATTTCCCGGAGATCGAGGCGTGGCTGGAAGGCGTGTCTGAAGAAAACGTGAGGTGATCGGTTTTCCACGCAATAGCAGGAGCGGGGGTTCTCCAGCAGTGTGCGGGCGATGGACAGGCGCTGTTTCTCGCCGCCGGAGAAACGGATGCCGCGCCCGCCCATCACGGTGTCGAGGCCTTTGGGCAGGGTGCGGATGAAGTCGGCGGCATTGGCGAATTTCAGCGCGGCTCATAGCTTATCAGCGGGAAGCGCAGGGTGTGTCGGATTAGGCGGAGCATGGGGCGATTCGGAATGATTTTGGCGGGAAACCCTTCGCGTGGCGAACTGTGATTTCCGCCTACCGGGGCTTCTTTCTGGCCAATGACCGCCCGATGTGGAGCATCGCTGGAATGAAGATGCTCGCGAAAACAAGTTTTGCCCTCCTGCTTTGCCTCACCACCGCCCATGCCGCCGAAAAGCCCAACGTCCTGTTCATCGCCGTCGATGACATGAACAACGACCTCGGCTGCTACGGCCACCCGACGGTGAAATCGCCGCACATCGACCGCCTCGCGAAAGCGGGCACCCGTTTTGAAAAAGCCTACTGCCAGTTTCCGCTGTGTTCGCCGAGCCGCACCTCGATCATGACCGGCCTGCGCCCGGACACCACGCGCACCTACGACCTGCAATACCATTTCCGCAAACACCTGCCGGATGTCGTCACGCTATCGCAGCTATTCAAAAACAACGGCTATCACGCGGCGCGGATCGGGAAAATCTACCACTACGGGAACCCCGGCCAGATCGGCACGAACGGGCTCGACGATGAGGCGTCGTGGTCGGAGCGCATCAATCCAAAGGGTCGTGACAAGGACGAGGAGCACCTGCTCACGAATCACACCCCGCAGCGCGGGTTGGGCAGCTCGCTGAGTTTCCAGCGGGCCGAGGGCGCGGACGAGGAGCAGACGGATGGCATCGTCGCCACGGAAACGATCCGGCTTCTTGAGAAGCACAAGGACGAGCCGTTCTTCATCGCCGCGGGTTTCTACCGCCCGCATTGCCCGTATGTGGCTCCGGAAAAGTATTTCGATCTCTATCCGCTCGAAAAGGTGCCCGCACCGAAGGGGCCGTTCGATCACATGAAGAACGTGCCTCCCGCCGCGCTGTCCTTTTGCAAGCCCTGGCCGTGGTTCGGCGTCACCGCGGAGCAATCGCGCGAGTCCCTGCAAGCCTACCACGCCACGATTTCCTTCGTGGACGCTCAGGTCGGAAGGTTGCTCGATGCGGTGGATCGCCTCGGCCTCGCGGAAAACACGATCATCGTTTTCTGGAGCGACCACGGCTACCATGTCGGCGAGCATGGCCTTTGGAAAAAGCAGAGCCTCTTCGAAGGCTCCGCGCGCGTGCCGATGATCATTTCCGCCCCCGGCCAGAAAACGAAGGGCGGCGTCTCGCCCCGCACCGTGGAGCTGGTGGATCTTTTTCCGACCCTCGCTGATCTCGCCGGACTGGAGCCTCCCGCGAACCTGGCCGGAGCCAGCCTCAGGCCGCTGCTCGACAAGCCCGACGCCGAATGGAGCCGCCCCGCCTTCACCCAGGTCTGGCGCGGAAACTTCGCCGGCCACAGCGTCCGCACGGAACGCCATCGTTACACCGAATGGGATAACGGCAAGCAGGGCGCCGAGCTCTACGACTACGAAACCGATCCCGGCGAACTCCGCAACCTCGCCAACGATCCGCAACACGCCGCCATCGTCGCGGAACTCAAGGCGCTCATCGGGAAAAACTGGGCTGACGAATACCGGCCCAAGGGCGCAAGCAAGAGGCGCTGAGGACACCCCGCCCTCACGGCCGCAGATGCCTCACCAGAAACTCCGCCCGGCGGAATTTCCCGTACGGTGTCTCCGCCGCGCCGTGGCCGGCGTTGATGATTGGGACGAAGTCGAATGAGTGCCCCGCTTTCTGCAGCGCGGATACGACTTGGTAGGTGGAGGCCGGATCCACGTTGTTGTCGAGTTCGCCGACGATGAGCATCAGCTTGCCCTTGAGCTTGGCGGCGTGGGTGGCGTTCGAGTTTTCCGCGTAGCTTTCATCGACCGGCCAGCCCATCCACGCCTCGTTCCACCAGATCTTGTCCATGCGGTTGTCGTGGCAGCCGCAGTCCGCCACGCCGACGTGGTAGAAATCGCTGTGGTTGAGCAGGCCGGCGAGCGTGCTCTGCCCGCCCGCGCTGCCGCCGAAGATGCCGACACGGGAGAGATCCATCCACGGGCGCGTGGCGGCGGCGGCCTTGATCCACGGGATGCGATCGGGGAAACCGGAGTCCATCAGGTTTTTCCAGCACACATCATGGAAAGCCTTGCCGCGCCAGTTCGTGCCCATTCCGTCGATTTTCACGACGACGAACCCGTGCTCGGCCATTGCGTTCGAGCCAGACCATGTCCGGTAAGATTTCGGCACGAAATGATCGTGCGGCCCGGCGTAGATGTCCTCGACCACGGGATATTTACGCGTGGGATCGAAGTGGAGCGGGCGGATGATGATGCCGTATATGTCGGTTTTGCCGTCGCGGCCCTTGGCGGCGAAACGCTCGGGGCGGCTCCAGCCTTTCGTGAGGAGCGCGGAGTCATCGGCGCGCTCCAGCTCGGCGATTTTTCTGCCGTCCGCGGTGCGGCGGAGTTCGGTGACGGGCGGCTGATCCACGCGCGACCAGGTGGCGAGATAGAGCGCTCCGTCCGGCGAGAAACGGATGCCGTGGTCGCCGTCCGCGTCGGTGAGGCGCGTGAAGCCGGAGCCGTCCAGGTTCACGCGGACAAAGTGCGCGTGATAGGGATCGGAGCCGGGTAGGCCGACTGCCTTGAGCAGCAGGGAGCCCTTCGCTTCGTCGAATTCCACCACTTCGCGGACGTTCCACTCGCCGCTGGTGACAGTGTTGATGAGTTTTCCGGTTGCGGTATCGAAGCGGTAAAGGTGGTTGTATCCGCTGCGTTCCGAAGCCCATAGGAACTCCGCGCTTTTATTGAGAGGGCGGAAAAAATATTTCTGTGAGTAGTCGATGAAGGTGGCGCTTTTTTCCTCATGGATGACACGGACGGAACCGCTGTCGGCCCGCAGGCCGATCACGCGCATCACCTGATGGCCGCGCTGGTTGTAAACGAAGCGGAACTCGGCGGAGTCCGCGCTCCACGATTCGTCGCGGATGTCCCAGGGCGTGGCGAAGAGCGCGTCATCGACGGGGATCTCGCGGCGGGCGGTGACATCGAAGAGGCGCGGCTTGGCCAGCGGCAGATCGTCGCCGGGCTTCGCGTAGTTGTGCGTGATGAGCTTCGGCTGGAGTTGGTCTTCGGGCGTGGTTTGGACGATGTGGATTTTTCGTGTCTCCACCGCCTTCGCGCGGAACGCGGCGAGCTTCGCCGAATCCGGCGACCACAAGAATGGGCCGCGGTAGGAATCCGCTTCCGAGCCATCGTTTGTTAGAAAATGGGGATCGCCGCCGCCCGCCGGTTCGATGGCGAGGTTGTGGTTGCGGATCACCGCGCGCCACGCGCCATCGGGGGAGACATCACTGCGCGGGCGCGGGTGCTCCGCTCGCGACGGATCCACGCGGCCGGTCACCCGCGCCAACGATGGGTTTTCCTCAGCCACCCATCCAGCAAGCTCGAGACCCCGCACGTCCGCGAACAACCAGACATGCCCGGCATAGGTGGAGAGGGTGTTGCTTTCACCCGGCGGCACCTTGCCGTAGGAGCGGCGTTCGTTGCGGTCGGCGAGCCAGAACAATTCGATTTCCCCGTCGGTTGCGTTCTCCACCGTCAGCGAGGTGGCGCGGCCGCCCGGGCCGCGCTTATCCATCGCCTCGCGGGGCGAGAGCAGCGCGGAATCCGCCGTGGGGATTTCGGATTTCTGCAGCGTCCCATCGAAGCGCCAGCCCTCGCCGAAAGCGCGGAAAATGACGGTTTTCGGATCGCCCTGCAGGATGAGCGTTTCGATGGGCAAGGCTTTCGCATCCACCTTGCGTTCCAGCTTCTCGGCGAGCGCGGCGGCGAGCGCCCCATGGTCGAAGGCGTCGGATTTCGCGCCCGTCGCGGGATCGACCCGGACGAAGCGGTGCTCGTCGGCTCCGGTGTCCACGCGGTAGGCGAAGCTCTTGCTATCCGCCGACCAGAACGGACGGATCTCATCGCGGAAGACCAGCGCGCCGCTCTCGCGCCCGAAGCGTTCGGCTCGATCGTTGGTGGCGCGGATGTCGTCCGCCGCGGCGGCAAACGGGAGAGCGGCGAGGAGAAGAAGGAGGAGTGTGCGTGACATGGATGTCAGGAAACATGGCGATATCCGCCCACCTTTCAATCGCGGTTGTTTTCCCCACATGTGGCTTCCAACACGGCGCATAAAAAGCCACGCTTTGCCGCGCATGGCCGATGATCCGAAACTGCTCCTGATCGCGCTGGTGGCGGCGGTTTGCATCGGCGTTGCAAAGGCGGGCTTCAGCGGGGTATCGATGGTTTCCGTGGTGTTGCTGGCGGAGGTTTATGGAGCGAAGGCATCCGTCGGCCTCGCGCTGCCGCTGCTGATCGCGGCGGATCTCATGGCGTATCCCGCTTTCCTGAAACACGGCTCGTGGAAGCCCGTGTGGAAACTTTTGCCCGCCACGCTGATCGGGCTGGCGCTGGGTTGGTGGCTGCTGGGCAAGATCGATGACAACATCGCGCGCCGCATCATCGGCGGCTGCGTGCTGCTGATGGTGCTGATCCAGGCGTTCCGGAAACTCAAGCCGGTGTTCTTCGACGAGCTGGCGGAGTCGCGCGGCTTCGGCGTCGCGGCGGGCACGATGGGCGGGTTCGCCACCATGCTTGCCAATGCGGCCGGCCCCGTGATCCAGCTCTATTTTCTCGCCCGCCGCCTGCCGAAGATGGAGATGATCGGCATCGGCGCGCGGTTTTTCCTGCTGGTGAACCTGATCAAGATTCCACTCAACGCCCGCCTCGCCCTCATCACCCCGGACAGCCTTTGGGAAAACGCCAAGCTCGTGCCGGGCGTGTTCGTCGGCATCGTCCTTGGGCGCCTGCTCATCGGGCGCGTGCCGCAGGCGGCCTTCGAGTGGATGGTCGTTGCCTTCTCCGCCGCCGCCGCCGCGAGGCTGCTTTGGTGAAAATCATGGCAGCGCTTTCAATGCCTGGAAGGCCTGGTAGGCGAACATCGCCATGAAAATCGGCAGCAGCGGATCGCCGGTCTTCATGAAATACAGCAAGCCCACCCCGACCGGCGACCGCGATGGAGATCAGCAGCGTGAGCTTGATGCGGCTCGGGCCGAGGATGGTCTGGAGGATGCGCCCGCCATCGAGCGGCAGCACGGGCAACAGGTTCAGGATCGCCCAGATGAAACTGATGGCATAAAGCACGGTCATGAAATACGTCGCCTCCCGGCTCATGCCGGGGAACGACTTCGCGAAAAGATAAACCGCCAGGCCGAGGACGATCTGGAGCGCCGGCCCGGCGGCCGTGACGAGGAAGGTCCGCCACCTGTCCAAGGGCGCGCCGCCGCTGTAGGCCGCGTATCCGCCGAAGGCCTGCAGCACGATCTCGACCCGTTTCCCGAAAGCCTTCGCCGTCAGGGCATGGCCCAGCTCATGCACTAGGATGGAGATGAAGCCCGCGATGAGGAACAGTATGAGCAAGAAGAATGCTTCCTTGCCGTCCACGCGTAGGACGCCGCCGATGAAGGCCATGGTGAGCCAGAACCACGGCAGGACGCGGATCGGAATGTTGAAAAGGGAAAATTGGATCATCCGCCGCCATCCCTAGGGCAGAAAAGGCACAGGCTCCACCGCAATTTTTCCCGGAGGCGCGCGGCAAAAAAAGTGCCGCCAGGAAACCGCGGCAAATTTGGACAAACTACCGTTGCTCCGATCAAGGCCTGGCGGGGTTCGCTTGCCATACCTCCACGGCTCCTGACAGCCCCGGAAAACAAACCCACCCCGCTCCGAACCGCAACAACAAATCGCGGAGCTGACAAATGGTGGAATCTACCTGAGCTTGGGGAAATGCAAACCGCGAAACCCGGGCACAAAAATAGCAGTCCGACTGATCAGCCACAGGGAAAACCCAATAACCCGGGGCGTCTCAGTCGGACCGCCAAAAGAAAATAAGCAACTCCCGTGCCAAGTTTTTTCCGGGAAAAGATCACCGCGGCAGCGCGACGCGGGGCATGGGCACCAACGCGCCGCCGAGCACCATACCGCCGATGAAGCCGCCGAGGTGCGCGCCGTAGGCTATGCCGATTTCCCCACCAAGATATCCCCCGAAATCCATCAGCAGCCCAAGCACGCCCAAGGCCGCGAGGTGGGCGGGCGGGATGGGCCGGGCGATGGGCCAGACGTGAGGGTTGGGCAGGTGCCAGCGCACCGCCATCCCGAGGTAAAGCCCCTCGAAGCCCATCACCGCGCCGGAAGCACCCAGCATCGGGATCGTTTCCTCCGGATTCAATGCGACGTGGCATGCGCTCCCGCAGATCGCGGTGAAAACGAAGATGAGAAGCATCCAGCGGAGCCCGAGCAGCTCCGCGGCGATCGCCGCGAAGATCCAGAGATAGAGCATATTTCCTAGCAGATGCCCGATGTCCCCGTGGAGGAAGGCCGCGCTGAGCAGGGTGAAAAGGGAACCCGCACCGGAAAAATCGCCGGATCGCAGGGAGCGGAACGCCTCCACCACCTCGGCGGGCACCGTCATGAAGCGATCCTCAAAATCCGCGCCGAGCGCCACTTGCAGCCCGTAAATCGCCGCGATGAAAGCGATGAGCGCGAGCAAAGGCCATTGCTGGCGGAGAATGGAGGACGGGCGGAGGAGGCGGCGCACGCCGCGCAGATTGCGCGCGGACACCGCATCCCTCAAGCGAACTCTTCGCCCGCCCGGAACCACATTACTTCTTGAGCAGCTTGGCCATCGCCTCGCCCATTGCGAGGCCGACCTTGTTGCCGCTGATGGTGAGTCATTCGTTAGCCTGCTCCGCGCGGCTCAGGAATTTTCCCGATCCCACTCGGACTGGAGTCCCGCGATGCTTTTCTCCAGCAGCTCCATGTCGAACTCGTGGACATCGGCGCCCTTGCCGATGTCGGCGAGGAGCAGGACGGTGAGTTCGCCGCCGAGGTGCTCGCGGAATTCGTCGAGGCCGGCGAGCACGCGGCGCTGGCCTTTCCTGTCCGTCCAGTCGAGCGCGGGGTGGTAGGTCTTGAGGCCGAGGGCGGCGAGGACGGCAAGGACGCGGGCGGCGTCGGTCTCCGCGAGCAGGCCGATGTGGCGCGAGTAAACGGTGTCCAGCGCGAGGCCTACGGCAACCGCCTCGGCGTGGGAGAGCTGGTAGTTGGTGAGCGCCTCGAGCTTGTGCGCGGCCCAGTGGCCGAAGTCGAGCGGACGGCTGGAGCCGGTCTCGAAGGCATCTCCGCCGAGGGCGATGTGGCGGGCATGGAGGAGGGCGGAGCGCTTCACGCATTCCTCGAAGGGGCCGCGCTCGCCCTTCGCCAGCGCGGCCGCGTTTGCCTCGATCCATGCGAAGAAATCGCCGTCCTTTACGAGCGCGACTTTCACCGCCTCGATCAGCCCCGCGCGGCGAGTTTCGCCGTCTTGGGTTTCGAGGAAACGGAAATCGTTGATGACCGCGAAGGGCACGGAGAAGGAGCCGATCCAGTTTTTTTTCCCGAAGGCGTTGATCGCGCTTTTGACACCGACTCCGCTGTCGTCCTGGGAAAGGGTGGTGGTGGGGAAGCGCACGAGCCGCACGCCGCGGTGGGCGGTGGAGGTGGCGAAGCCGACGGCGTCGAGGAACGCGCCGCCGCCGATGACGAGCACGTAGGAATGCCTATCGATGTGGCCGTGGTCGATCTCGCGCCAGACCTCGCGGACGAGATCCTCATCCGCTTTGCAGGACTCGCCGCCGGCGAAAATGCGCACGCCGCGGAAGTCGAGATCGAGCTTACCGAAATAGGCGTGGATCTCATCGGAGAGACCTTTCCAGGAGTCGGCGACGGCACTTTCAAGGAACACCAACGCCCGCCTGCCGCCGCCCTCCGCGAGCACATCGGCCAGCGCGGTGTTTTCCGTGGAAAACGCGCCGTGGGTGAAGATCACCCGGTGCCTGAAGGTGACGGGGATATCAAAGTCGTGGCGATCCATGGGTCTTTTGCTGCGCGGGGCGCTTAGGTATCCCCTTTACTCGCATCCGCCAACCTTTCTTTCCCACTATCTCCTGCGTGGCGGGGGGCTCAAAGGTGTGCGATGACCTTTTCGTCCGGGAAGCGGGCTTTCGGCGCGGTGGCGTATTTGTCCTCCGGGGAGCGGTAGCCGAGGGCGCAGGCGACGGCGGTGGCGTAGCCGGTGCCGGGGAGGCCAAGGATGGTGTCGTAGTCCGCGGGGGAAATGCCTTCGAGCGGGCAGGAGTCGATGCCGAGGACGGCGGCGGAGCTCATGAGCTGGCCGAGGGCGATGTAAACCTGGCGCGTATTCCATGCCTGCTTTTCGGCGGCTGTCATAGCTGAGGAGAAAGAGGCGATCATCCCGGATAGCCCGGCCAGCGCCTCAAGCGGCGTGCCCTGTACCTCCGAGAGGCGGGCGATCCATGAGTCGATGTCGGCCCGGGTCAGATCGGTGCGGGCGGTGAGGACGACGAGGTGGGACGCATCGGTGAGCTGGGGTTGGTTCCACGAGGCGGCCTTGAGTTTTTCGCGGATGTCCGGATTTTCAACGATGAGGAATTTCCATGGCTGGAGGCCGAAGGAGGACGGCGTGAGGACGAGGGATTCCTCAATGGCGTCCCAGGTCTCCGCAGGGATTTTCCGGGCGGCATCGAAGGCCTTGGTGGCGTAGCGGAAATTAAGGGCGGCGAGGAGGTCTTGAGGCTGGATGGTCATGGCGCGGGACTATTCCTCATAAAGCTTGAAAGGCAAGGAGGCGGGGGGAAAATCTTTGGAGGTGAGGCTGAAAATGACCCCGAACTCGTCCTCGAAGCGGTTGTCTCGGTGGGTGATGCCCATTCCAGCCACCCAGTTCCCGAAGTCGCGGTGAAGGGAGTATTGTTGCGTCTCCAGGGTGCCGTCGTCCAACTCGAAAGTGTGACGGGTGCCAACACCCCAGTTTTCCGCGAGGCGGAAGTAGGTGCCCAGCTCCACGCGGTTCGAATCGAGCAGCACCGGGTGGCTGTTGAGGTAGCGGTAGGCGAAGGAGATCTCCATGTCCTGCCAGGGCATAAAACGCAGGCGGGAGTTGACTTCCGAAAAGCCGGAGCCGCCGCCGAACAAAGGGAACTGTGTCTCCAGATCGAGACCGAGCCATGGCAGCGGCTGCCACGTGATATCGTTGTAGAGGTTAGACCATTCGCGCTGACCCTCAGGATCGTCGAGATATTTGTCGATGTATGTGTCCATGAATAGCCACTCGTGGGACTGGCCGTCGCGGCGGGTGATGAGGTGGTTGCGCGCTCCGAAACGGAGGATGTTCCAGCTCTCGATCTCGTCGATGGCGGTGAAGCTCGTCGTCTGCATCGGGCGGGGACGGGTGGTGAAGGTCAGGCGGTCGATTTTCGGGTAATCGCGATCTAGCTCATCGACGGTGACGACCGACCACGCGGCGTAGGGCTGGATGACGTGAAGCAGGCCGGTGATGCCGGGGAAAGAGTCGTGTCCATTGCCGTAGTCCTTGGTAAATTTCACCGCCGCCTCCGCGCCGCCGTGGAACATGAGCCGGTCGTCGCTGTCCGCTGGCCCTTGGACAGCGGAATAGTGCGTGTAGGCCGCGCCGACGTGGGGTGTGAGCGTGAGCCAATCATCGTAGGTGAAAGGCAGGGAGAAGGAATGGTTGCTGTGGAAGCGGTTGAAGCCGGTGTCGAGAAGCTGGGCGCGCAGCGAGGGGATGCGGGCGGGGTCGGTGCCCGGCGAGCGGATGCTCTGCACGAGGGAGCGCTCGTAGCCGTTGAGCTGCGCGAGTAGGCCCGGCACAAGGGGACTGCCGGGCGGGAGGGCGAGCAGGGGGTCGATAGTGCCGCGGCGGATTACATCGCCCGGCTCGGCGCCCCTGATGGAAAATGACGTTTCCCCCTCGTGCAGCAGCGGCAGGCCGAAGAGCGGGCGCCGCGCCTGGTCGTAGGCGATCTCCGGACTCTGCGTGTCGGCGCGGTAGAAATCGTTCACGCGGAAACGCCCGAACACCGAGAGCAGCGATTCGTCGTCGCGGCGGTAGATGCCGATGGTGTTGTCCGGCGCCGGGTTGGTGCGGTAGTTGTCCGGTGCAAAATCCTCGAGGTAGTATTGGTCGGATAGGACGGTGAGGTTCGTGTCGAGCCGCCAGTCCGCGTCATATCCGAAATCGAGTTTCTTGCGGTGGCGGAGCTGGATCTGGTAGCGGTTCTCATCCACCGAGAAGCGCGGGATGCCGGTACGCGTCTCGTGCGGATCGAGGTCGTGCAGGTAATAGAGGCTCAGGCCGGAAATCTCGTCCTTGTTTTCCTCGCGCATGTCCATCAGGTCCAGGCCGAGCGCCGCGCCGCGGGTGGCGCGGATATCGAAACGCCATCGGGAAAGCAGCCATTGGTCTTCGTTCTCGCCGGTCACGGGATTGCGCTCGCCGCCGAGCATGATGCCGTAGGTGTTGAGTAGGTATGGTCCCCAGTTGGAGCGTGAGCCGGGCATGAAATGGTAGCCGAGTTCCGAATCGAGCGGCTGGCTCAGGTAGGGCAGCCAGAAGACCGGACTGTCGCCCGCATAAACCCTGAGGTTGTGGAAGGTGACCCTTTCCCCCGGATATACCGTAGTCCTGTCGGAGCGCAGCCAGTAGTTCGGGTTCTCCACGTCGTGGGTGGTGATGCCCGCGTTTTCGCCCACGAATACCGTCCGCCCGCCGTCGGATTTCCCGGTGAATTTCCCGGCCTCCAGCAAGATGGGATCCATCGAGACCCGCAGCCCGGAGGCGTCGAGCGTGCCGGCCTCGTAGAGATACACGGCGCGGTCGCCGCGCTGGAGGATGTTGCCTTGGTAAACGGAAACATTGCCCTCGAAAGTGACGGACTTTGCCTTGAGATCCACGTTCGCGCGGTCTGCGAAGATTTCCAGCCCGTTGTCGCCCTCCACCTTCACCGGCCCGCCGAGGCGGATGCCATCTTCGAGGTTGCCCTCGATGGAGCCGCCCCGGTTGTTGATCTTGAGGTTCTCAGGGAGGATGGGGCCTTCCGGGATCACGCCACCCAGTGGGATTTCGGGGGGCGGGACGGGCTGGATTAAGTCCACAGGCGGGGGCACGGCCGCTTCCGGCAGGATTTGCCCGCCTTCTTCCTGCGCGTTGAGGGAAAACGTGAGCAGAGCGGCGACCCATAGCGGTGCGGGGAAATGGACGTGGAACATCGGCGCAAAGTCAACAGGAAGCGGACGGGGGAAGTAAAGGAGCAAGACGGCGGAACATGCCCTGCCGTCTCGACAACGGCACCGGGTTCGTCCGGAGATTTTCCATGACCTCCCGCTCTCCCGCGTCCAGTGTTGCGGCGCATCCGCCATGAACACCTTGCCGCGCCCGCCGATTTCCGAAGCCGAGTATGTTCCTCCGCACTATTTCAGGCGGCTGGAAACGGATGAAATCCGGAATGGGGGGCGGCCGTTGGAAATTGATCTGGGTTGCGGGGACGGATCGTTTCTCGTGGAGCTGGCGGGTCATCATCCGGAGCGGGATTTCATCGGGGTAGAGCGGTTGCTGGGGCGTTGCCGGAAGGTGGCGAAGAAGATCCGGCGGGCGGGCACGGCCAACGCGCGCATCATGCGGCTGGATTCGAAATACGTGGTGGAGTGGCTGCTGCCGGCGGCCTCCGTTTCCCGCATCCACTTGCTCTGCCCCGATCCGTGGCCGAAGTTCAAGCACCGCCGCCGCCGCCTCGTGCAGATCCCTTTCCTGGGGGCGGTGAAAGCCGCGCTGGAACCCGGCGGCGAGTTCCTTTTCATGACGGATCACGGAGAATACTTCGAGGAAGCCTGCGGGAAAATACGGGAGAGCGGGCTGTTCGCGGTCGAGCCGTGGGAGGAGGATTCGTTTTTCTATCCGAAAACGGATTTCCAGATCCAGTGGGAGGCGGAGGGGAAATCGATGAACCGCATCCGGTGCCGGAAGCCGATCTGAAGGAAGAATTTCACCGCAGAGACGCAGAGGTCGCGGAGGAAGACTTTGGGTTTCTCTTACTTGAAGGTTGAAACTTGAGATTTGAATCTTGAGCGGAAGCAATCGGCCGAATGGTCATCGACCATGCCGGTGGCCTGCATGAAGGCATACAGGGTGGTGGAGCCGACGAAGTTGAAGCCGGCTTTTTTCAGGGCTTTGCTCAGGGCGTCGGATTTCGGGGTTTTCGCGCGGTAATCGGCCATGGTTTTCGGGCGCTTGCGCTTGGGCTCGGCGGGCGCGAATTGCCACAGGAAATCCACGGGATCGGCGAGTTCCAGCCACGCGCGGGCGTTTTGGCGGAAGGAAAAAATTTTTCCGCGGTGGCGGATGATACCGGGATCGGTGACGAGGGCTTCGAGTTCGGGGTCGGACATTTCCGCGACGGCGGCGGGATCGAAATGATGGAAAACCTCGCGGTAGCGGGCGCGTTTCTGAAGGATGATCCACCAGGAAAGCCCGGCCTGCGCGCCCTCTAGGCAGATCATTTCGAAAAGGTGGCACGGGTCGCGCGAGGGCACGCCCCATTCGGTGTCGTGGTATTCGATGTAAAGCGCCTTGTCCTCCGGCACCCATGGGCAGCGTTTCATGGAGGCACGCTAGGTGAGCGGCGTGAACAGGACAATTCCGATGAGCTGTGGCGACTTTGTTTTGAAGATACAACCGCGAATGAACGCGAATTTTCACGAATGATGGTCAGAATATGCCATTGGAGCTTCGTGTATCTGGAACCAAATCCTCCCATTCCGACGATTTCAGCCCGGCGGGTCTGGTTTTATCTTCATTAGCGGCCATTGACGTCAATTCGCGGTTGAATCTTCCGGAATGGGGTAGCACTGTCGGTAACGATCACCGGGTTTGACTTTTCCCCTTTCTGCGGCGATGGCAGGGCGGTGCGGGCGATATCACGAAAAGGCTGGATGGGTATCGCGCTGGCCGCTTTGGTCGCGGGTTGTGCGGCTGTTTCCCCGGAAAGCCGGATGGGCGAGGCGGGCGCGCCGGGTTCGTGGGCGGCTTCCAAGGAGGCGCGGGCGGGGATCGACCGGAGATGGGTGGGAAAAATCGGCGGGGGTGAGCTTCGCGGGTTGGTGGATGCGGCGCTTTCCAACAACCAGGATCTGAAAGCCGCAGCGGCGCGGGTGGACCGCGCGTCGGCGGAGGCGAAGATCGCGGGCGCGGGACGTTTGCCGAGCCTCGGTCTCGGCGGCGATGGGCGGCGCAACCGGCAGAGCTTCATCGGTTTTCCCGGCGGGGCCGGCGGGGCGGCATCGAACGTGAACCAGCAGTTCGGCGTGAACCTTAACGCGGCGTGGGAGCTGGATGTGTGGGGCCGCGCGAAGGCCGGGCAGGAGGCGGCGATCGCCAATGCGCAGGCGCGGCAATACGAATACGAGGCAGCGCGGGTTTCGCTGGCCGGGCAGGTCACAAAGGCATGGCTCGCGCTCGGCGAGGCCAACGAGCAGGTCGCCCTCGCGGAAACGGCGGTGCAGGCGGCGGGCGTGCTGGCCGATGCGGTGCGGGAACGCTTCGACCGCGCACTCGACAATGACGGCGGGACGGCCTCGCAGGTGCGGCTCACGGAGGCGGAACGCTCGAACCGGCAGGCGGTGCTCGCCCAGCGGAAACAGGAGCGCGAGCGGGTCTTGCGGCAGCTTGAGATTCTGTTAGGAAAGTATCCTTCCGGCACGCTCGCCGTCGGCGCGCGAATGCCCGCTTTTCCAGCAGCCACCCCCGCCGGGCTGCCCTCGGAGCTGCTGCAACGCCGCCCCGACATCCTGGCGGCGGAACGCGGGCTCGCCTCGTCCGGGCGGCGCGTGAAGGAACGCAAGCTCGCCCGTTTTCCCAGCCTCAGCCTCACCGCATCCGGCGGCACCGTCAGCGAAGCGATGCGCGACATCCTGAGCAGCGACGCCAAGGTCTGGGCCATCGGCGGGAGCCTCACCCAGCCGATTTTCGAGGGCGGGCGCATCGCGGGTGGTATCGCCAGCGCAGAGGCCGACGAGCGCGAGGACACGGCGATCCTCCGCAAAACCGTGCTCGATGCCTTCGGCGAGGTCGAGCAGGCGCTCGTCGCGGAAACCTTTCTCGCCGAACGCGAACGCGCCTCACAACAGGCCGCCGCTATTTCCGAGGACGCCGCCACCCGCGCCGGCGAGGAATACGCGGCCGGCACCGGCGATGTGCTCACCCTGATCGAGGCCACCCAATTCCAGATCGACTCCGCCAGCCAGCATGCCGCCATCCGCCGCATGAGATTGGAAAACCGGGTGGATCTCCACCTCGCGCTGGGCGGTGATTTCAGCGCGGGGAGATAGGGGAGCACACGAGCCCCCGCGTGTTGTTCCCGGCGCCCCCGCCGGGAACTTGGCTGGAGTTCGGGCGCGTGATAATTCTGCTTGGCGGAGCGTATGATCTTTCCAGCCGACAGACCGCGAGGGCGCGTGTGTTCCCCATCGGATTGCAACTGCTGCCATTGACAATACTCCCCGGAGAAATGAGCATCTTCGAGTGAACGAACATGCGGAAGGCGACCGGAGCATTCAGGTCAGGGCGGTGCTGTCGTTCGTGCTGATCCTCGGCATCCTCGGGATCACCATGCTGGGGGTCGTCCTGCTCGTGCTTAACAAGCGGGTCGCGAAGGAGGAGGAGAAACAGCGCATCGTCCCGGCGGTCGAGGTCGTCGGGGTTAGGGAGGCGGAACACACGGTGAGAATTCTGACGCAGGGCGTGGTCGAGAGCGCGCGGGAAACGAGGCTCGCGGCGGAGGTCGGCGGGCGGGTGATGGAAATTTCCCCCTCCTTCAAACGCGGCGGTGTGGTCAAAAAAGGCGAGCGGTTAATCCAAATTGATCCGGCCGATTACCGCTCGGCGCTGGCGGCAGCAGAGGTGCGGCGGGCGGAGGCGGAGCTGGCGCTGGAGCAGGAAAAGGCGCGGGTGCAGCAGGCGCAACTCGATTGGTCGAAGCTCGGCGGCGGCAGCAAGCCGCTCAACCCCCTCGTACTACGCGAGCCGTACTTGGCGGCCGCGGAAGCCAGCGCGGCGTCTGCCGTCGAAGCGGCGGCAAAGGCGCGGCGCGACGTGGAGCGCACGGAGATCCTCGCACCCTTCGATGCGGGCGTGCGCTCCGCCAACGCCGAGGTCGGCGCGGTGGTGGCTCCCGGAACCATGGTCGCGGAACTCTACGCCAGCAGCGAACTCGAGGTGCGCCTCCCGCTCAGCCTGGAGGACTTCGGTTTCCTCGCGCGGGACGCCGATGGCAAGGTCACCGGCGAGGTCATCCTGAAAGGCAAAATCGGGGCGGACGAATACATCTGGAAAGCGGAGACGGCGCGGGTCGATCCCGAGATCGCGCGCGAAACACTTTCCGCGAACATCGCGGTGAAAGTCCTGCCCGCCGAAGGTTCCGCTTTCCTGCTGCCGCCGGTCGGGCTTTTCGTGAACGCGGAGATCGCCGGCAAAACCCTAGACGGCGTGAGGGAGATCCCGAGGCGCGCGCTGTTGGAAGGGAAGCGCGCCATCGTCATCGTGGAGGATAACAAGATCGCCTTCAGAGATCTTACGATCCCCAGGCTCACACGCGAAACGGCGCTGGTCAGCGGCGGCCTTGAAGCGGGCGACCGCGTGGTGCTCACCCGCCTTTCCGCGCCCGTAGCGGGCATGGAAGTGGAGATCGAGAAGGAGGAGAAATGAACGCCGTCAAATGGTTCACCCGCAACCATGTGGCGGGAAATTTCCTGATGCTGGTCGTCCTGATCGCGGGCTTCGCGACGTGGTTCAAGCTGAAGAAGGAGATTTTCCCCGACCTCGCGCTCGATGCCGTTTCCGTTAGCATCCCCTACCCGAACGCGACGCCCGAGGAGACCGAGCGCGGCGTGGTCATTCCGGTGGAGGAGGCCATCGCCGACCTTCAGGGCATCAAGAAAGTCCGCAGCACCGCCTCGCAGAATGTCGGCGTGGTGCTCGTCGAGGTCGAGACCGGCTACAACGTCCGCAACGTGATGGGCGATGTGAAATCCCGCGTGGATGCCATCGACAATTTCCCCGAAGAGGCCGAGACGCCGGTGATCGAGGAGATCCTGATCAAGAACCCGGTGATGAGCATCACGCTCACCGCGGACACCGATGAGGCCACGCTCCGCAAGCTCGCCGAGCGCATCCGCGACGACCTGCTCACCTACGACCCGCCGCCCGCATCCACCCTTGGGAACTTTTTTGCGAGAATGTTCGGCGGCGTGCCGAGCATCAGCCAAGTGGAGATCGCGGGCACGCGGCCTTACGAGATTTCCATCGAGGTCTCCGAGGAAAAGCTCCGCAAGCTGGGGCTGAAACTTTCCGACATCGCCGCCGCCGTGAGGAACACCACGGTGGACTTGCCGGGCGGATCGGTGAGGACGGAGCGCGGCGAGGTGATCCTCCGCGCTCTCGGAAAAAAATACGAGGCGGGCGAGCTGGCGGACGTGCCGGTGAGGACAGACGCGGAGGGCGGCGAGATTTTGCTCGGCGATGTCGCGGAGCTGATCGACGGCTTCGAGGACGTGGATCTGAGCAGCCGCTTCGATGGGAACACGGCAGTCGTCATCAATGTGTTCCGCGTCGGCAACGAGGACACCATCGCGCTCTCGGGCCTCGTGCGGAGATACGTCGCGGAGTCGAAGGAAATTTCTCCTGAAGGCGTCACGCTCTCGATCTGGAACGACCAGAGCGTCTATCTCAGCGAGCGCCTCGCCCTCCTCAAGCGCAACGCCATCACGGGCCTGTTGCTCGTGTTGCTGGTGCTCACGCTTTTCCTGCGACCCTCGCTGGCGCTGCTCGTCGCCATCGGCATTCCCGTTTCCTTCGCGGGCGGGATCTGGATGATGCCTCTCATGGGCATCTCGATCAACATGATCTCCCTTTTCGCCTTCATCCTCGTGCTCGGTATCGTGGTGGACGACGCGATCGTGACCGGCGAAAACGTCTATGCCCGCATCCAGAAAGGCGAGCACCCCAGCGTCGCGGCATGGAAGGGCACCAGCGAGGTCGGCACCGTGGTGGTCTTCGGCGTAATCACCACGATGGTCGCCTTTACCCCTATGCTCGGGCTCAGCGGGGTTAGCGGGAAAATCTGGCCAAACATCCCGCTTATTGTAATCCCGACCCTCGCTTTTTCTCTGATCCAATCAAAATTCGTCCTACCCGCCCACCTCGCTCTCTTGGCACCGACGAATCGCACGAAGAAGGTGAACGTCCTACTCCGCGCCCAGCGCCGCATCGCGGATGGGCTGGAGAGGTTTGTGGAAAAGGTCTATCAGCCAGCTCTCGGCTTCTCGCTGCGGTGGCGATACGTGACCGCTACCACCTTTATCGCTGTTCTGGTGCTCACGCTGGCCGTCGTCGCCACCGGCCTGATCCAGTTCCGCTTTTTCCCGGATGTGGAGGGCGACATCCTCAGCGCCAAGGTCGAGCTCGCGCAGGGCGTGCCTTTCGCGGAGACCGAGGCGGTGGTGAAACGCATCGAGGCGGCGGCCATAAGCCTTTCGGAAAAATACCAGACCAATGACGGCGGCAACATCCTCAGGCACGTCCTCGCCAGCGCGGGCAGCCAGCCGTTCCAGACGGGCGTGGTCGTCGGCGGCCCGCCGCAGCAGACGCATATCGGCGAGGTCACCCTGGAGCTCGCGCCCTCCGGCGAGCGCAGCGTTTCCTCCGAGGAACTCGTCACGGAATGGCGGCGTATGGTCGGCGTGCTGCCCGGTGTCGTTTCGCTCAGCGTGCAGGCGGAGACCGCCACCTCGGGCAACGCGGTCGATGTCACACTCACCGGCAACGACCTCGAGCGTCTCATCGCCGCCACGGAGTTCACGAAGGCCGGCCTCGCCGCCTACGACGGCGTGATCGACATCTCGGACTCGAACCGCGCGGGCAAGGACGAGCTGCGTTTCGGGAAACTCACCCCCGCCGGCCGCGCCATGGGCTTCCGCCTCGGCGATGTCGCGGCACAGGTGCGCGACGCGTTTTACGGCAACGAAGTCCAGCGCCTCCAGCGCGGTCGCGACGAGGTGAAGGTCATGGTCCGCTTCCCGCAGGCAGACCGCCGCACCCTCGCCAGCCTCGAGGAAATGAAAATCCGCACCCCGCAGGGCGACGAGGTGCCCGTCCTCCAGGTCATCGAGCTGGAGCCCGGCCGCGGCCCCGCCGTCATCGAGCGCACCGACCGCCAGCGCTCGATCAAGGTCACCGCCGATGTCGAGCCGGGCGTGAACGCGAACGAGGTCGTCGCCGCTTTCACCGCGAAAACGCTCGCCGAGATCCCGAGGAAATTTCCCGGCGTGCGCTTCGGCTTCGAGGGCGAGCAGAAGGACCAGAACGACAGCGTGCGGGAAATCGGCATCGGTTTCCTCGGCGCGCTGATCGCGATGTATGTCCTCATCGCCATTCCGCTGCGCTCCTACGCCCAGCCGCTCATCATCATGTCGGTGATCCCCTTCGGCCTCGTCGGCGCGATCTGGGGCCACGCCCTGCTGGGCCTCAACCTCAGCATCATGTCGATGTGCGGGCTGGTCGCGCTCGCCGGCGTGGTGGTCAACGACTCACTCGTCATGGTCGATTACGTGAACCGCCACCGCGACGAATCCGCTACCCTGCGCGACGCAGCCATCGCGGCGGGCGGCCGCCGTTTCCGCGCGATCCTGCTCACCTCGCTCACCACGTTTGTCGGAATCATGCCGATGATCCTCGAAACGGACGTGCAAGCGCGTTTCCTCATCCCTATGGCCGTCTCCCTCGCCTTCGGCATTCTTTTCGCAACCTTCATCACCCTGTTCCTCGTCCCCAGCGTTTACCTGATCCTTGAGGACGTGAAAAACCTCACGTCGCGGAGAGGGAAGGGGAGCGCGGGCTAAGGGATGACAACGGGGAAAGCCTGCCGGAAACCGGCCCGGCCGCAAAACGCCGCACCTTTTTGCTCCGGTGCCGGAGAAAAAAGCTCCAGCGCCTTCGCTACGAAGCTCCGCGTCAGGTCGCCCATCTTCGGCACGCTCCGGCGCTACTCTGCGTCCAGGTTCACCATGCCGGGTATGTTGCCCTCCACATCAACGATCAGGTTGATGCTGGCCGCTGCCTGCGTGGCGTCGAATGCCATATTGATACGGTTTGTGTGTGCCATATGATTGGGTTTTCTTTGTTGGTTTTTATTGCTTCGAAGATTCAACCGCGAATGGACGCCAATAAACGCGAATCCGATCCATATGGCTTCGGAAAATGGGATACGGGGGATATGATCTCGAATTTTTCCGCAAACCATTCCCAAAAACCCAAGATTAGCGTCCATTCGCGTTTTTATGCCCTTTAGGGTGCATTCGCGGTTCCTTTTCTCCCTAGCTTGACCGCCCTGAGAAATCGCCCCCCCTTCGGGGAAAATTCCAAGCGGCCGGGAAAGCGCCGGTTCACCGCACCGCCTCCAACGCATCCAACGGACTCCGCACTCCCTTGTCGTTCCCGATCTTCGCCGCATGCGCGTAGATCTCCGTCGTCTTCACATCCGCATGACCCAGCAGCTCTTGCAACGTCCGGATATCCGCCCCGCCATCCAAGAAATGAGTAGCAAATGCGTGCCTCAGCGCGTGGGTCGTCACTCGCTTACCGATCCCCGCCTTCTCCGCGGCCCGGCTGATCGCCTCACCATACGTTTTCGGGTGCAAGTGGTGCCGCCGGATCATCCCGCTCTCCGGGTCTTTGGAAAGATGATCCATCGGGAAAATCCACATCCAAGCCCACTTCTTCCCCGACTTGGAAAACTTCCTACCCAATGCTCCCGGCAAGGCTACCCCCGGCACATCGTTCGCCCTATCCTCCTCCCAGAAGGCGCGCGCCCTTGCGATCTGCTCCACCAGGGCTTCCTTGAGGCAATTCGGGATGATCGTCTCCCTGTCCTTGTCGCCCTTCCCGCCGTGGACGGTGACCACGCCGCGCTCCACATCCACATCCTTGATCCTCAGTGAAACCAGTTCCTGAAGCCGCACCCCCGAGCCGTATTGCAGCAATGCCGGGGTTTTATAGATCTCCTCGAGCTTCCCGATCAGCGCCATCAGCTCCGTTTTGCTCAGAACGACATGCGCCCGCTTCGCCGTATGCCGCAGCTTCACCTGCAAATCCACCTCCTCACGCCCGCAGACATCCCGATAGAAGAAAACCAGCGCGTTGAGCGCCTGCTTCTGCGTCGCGAAGGAAACCTTCTCCTTGTCCACCAGATGCGAGAGCCAATCCCGCGCCACTCCCTCATCCAGCACCCGGCTCTCCGTCCCGGCATAAATCCCATAACGTACCACCCATGCCGCATAGGTTTGACGTGTCCGCAAAGCCAAACCCCTGCGCGCACCCGCCCCATAAACCGCATCCTTCAATCTCTCCGGTATGCTTTTCCCTGTCCCGCCGCTCTTATGGCAGATCTCCAGCCAGCCGAGATACCAAGTGATCGCTTCCGACCATTGCCTGAGCCGCCAGGCCGGCTGTTCCTTAGTCTTCGCACATTCCCTCCACCAAAGCTCCATCGCATCCCTGCCCGGCGGCAGATCGCGCTGCACCCGCCAGTCCTCGATCCAGCTCAGAACATAGCCGTAAGCGTCGATATCACGGCGCATCAGGTCGCGCGAAGCTTCCAGATCCTTCCTCCAATCGAACTGAACTTTTCTTGAAACCGCTGGTGGCTGCGAATCATTCATCTGAACACTGTTCTTGTGAATGTAACGCCATGACAAGGAAAATTTAACCACGGATTGCCTGACCTTCGTACGTTCCAAAACTTCAAGCCACCGTAAGGGCGATTTCTGTTAGATCACAGGATTCTGAAATTTTTACGTTCCAAAAAATCAGAGGAAACGGAATAAATTCACTAACCACTGGTTATCAATGATTTGCACGCAGCGATTTTTTAGCTTTGCCTCCTCGAACAGAAACGATATCCTGTAGGGACT
>JAGYIT010000014.1 GCA_018402445.1 Akkermansiaceae bacterium
CGGGCGTGCCGGGTGACGATCGGCGGCAAGGACTATCAGGCGATGGTCTCGCCCAGCGGATTGGCTGTCGATCTTGAGGAAGGCGGATTCTACACAGGACGGATCGCTCACGGTGAAGCTGCTGCGGCGCATCTTACCAACCCGCTGCCCGCCCACAACGACACGATCCACATCGGCGGCGAGCGCTACAAGATCGACGAGATCAACCGCAAGCCGGGTGCTGGCATCATCGAATACCGCGTGGCTCGTCGCTAACCATCACCGCCATGAACCAAGCGATCGAAGACTATCTGGCCGAACTGATCACCTCCGTGCCGTTCGTCCCCGCGCCTGAGATTTTCACCGGGACTTCCTCTGACATCAGACCGCCTGAATCTCACGCGGTTCTCGTGCTGGCAGACTCGATTGAAAACGTGGTTGGCCCACTGCATCGGGCGACGATCAAGATCATGGTGTCGTCCCCCACCGACGACCGGGCGCAACACGCGGCACTCGCCCAAGCGGTAAAGGACGTCATGGAAGGCGTGTTACCTGCGGCGAACGGATTTACGGTCGGGGGATTTAGGACGAGGTCACACGCCACCGCAGTGAGTGACGACGACCGCTGGCTCACCACCATCGAGGGGATTCTCGGGGTGGATTGGTCGCCGGTTGACAACCCGCCGTAAGAATCATGCCCGCCACCTTCGGAGTCACCAACCTGCACGGACTCGCGCCCGCCACCGGTCACGCCCAGGAATCGTCTGCCGACGCGTCCATCGAGGTGGCCACGCTGCGGACTCGCTCGGGGTGACCGTGGTGGCCGTGCCGAAGAAGCTCATCACCCGCAGCATCACCCTATCGGGCAAAGGCACCGTGAATTTTGGCGACGTGGTGGCCGGTGCCATCACCAAGGGAACGGCGTTCGTGACCTCGGTGAAGGTGACGGAAAGCAACGATGAATTCCCGTCCTTCGAGATCCAAGCAACCGCCTACGACGACGCCTAACACCCACCCACTTCCATGCCAGCCGCCTTCAACGAAATCGGAGTCAAATGCGTCACCGCCGCCCTAGTGGAGAGCGTGGACGTGCAGAAGCAGATCGAGCACAAGATCATCAAGAAAAGCGATGGAGCGTTCGAAACCGGCCACCGCTACGACCCGTCGTTTAGCTTCTCGGTCAAGGGTCGGGGCGTCGCTGCCGAATCACTGCTGGGTGGATCTTCTGCCGCCTACGTGCCCGAACAGATCACGGGCGGAACCACCATCATCACCACGGTCAAGAACTCCCAAACCAACGAGGACTACAACTCGTTCGAGCTATCGGGAATCAACCACCCAGGAGCCGGAGCATCGGCACCATAACAACCAAAAAAAGATCACCCCATGAAAGAAGGAACCACACTCAGCATCGTGCGCGATCACGACACCAAGCCCACCGAAAGCCGCAACACCCGCCTGATCGCAGCAGCACTCTCCAGCGGTGCCATGTTCGCCACCGAGGCCGCCTATTCCGATACGGTGGAACAGACGCCCAACGGCGCGAAGCGAACCGTCACCTGGTTGATGGACGGCGCGGCCAAACTCAGCTTCGAGCCCATCGAGGTCGCCGAAAGCATCACGTTTGATGAGTTCCGCAAGCGCTACGAATCACTCGACTGGTGCGAGGCCAACGCCAACCACCCCATCGCCTACCTGCGGGCGATGAACGACCAGCACAACCGCCTGCTCGACAAGGTCAAGACCATGCGCCCGATGCTGCTGATCCGCAAAGGCAAGCGCATCGCCATCGTCCCAAGCGGATCTGACGAGGCAAGCAAAGCCACCCGCGATCAAATCCTTTCCGAATTCTGACATCATGCGTAATAGAAATGATTACCTCGCCACCGCCATGATCGAACCCGGCGAACGGCAGATCGGCGGCATCAAGCTGCGTCCGTTTTCCTACGGGTCGATGCAACTCGCCTATCTGTTCAAGCTCAGCCTGTTCACCGGCGAGGGCGACACCGAACAAACCGACGAGGAAAAGCAACGGCAGATCGTCACCTTTGCATGGATGCAATCCGCCCCCATTGATGAGGTGGTGGCCGCCGTGCATGACGGGAGCGCAGGAAACCCGCGTGCTCAAGTTTTCACTCGGCATCACCTTCGACACGATCCCCGAGCTGATGGCCGAGATCAACCGCATCGGCGAAATGGTTTCAGCCTCCAGCGTTCGGGCGGAAAGCAAATATCCGTCCAGCGAGGACGACGCGCCGGGAAAGTCCTAAACCCTGGATGGCTGGCCAGCGCGGTCTACACGATCGCCAAGGACACCGGCTGGCGTGAGGAGTTCATCATCTGGAAACTCCCGATGGCGCGTGCCCTTCAGTATTACCACTGCTCGCTACAATCGGCGAATCTCTGGACGCTTGAGCCACCCACCGAGGAATCGATCCAAGCACTCGCCCCCGACGAGTTGATCGGACTCATCGACCGCATGACCGACGAGGATGAGTGACGAGTTCAAATTCAAGCTGCGGGTCGAAGAGTTTCAGGATGCCGCTGAAAAACTCGCCCAATACTCGAAGCGAGACGGGGAGACGTTCATGAAGGAACAGATCCGTGGCTTCATCCGGCACCTGTTGGATTTTACGCCCCCGAGTCGTGGCAGCCGACGCGGATCAAAAGCAAAAAAGGGCGGAGACATGGCAATCACCGCAGACATTCGTTCAGTATTTCGCGGCGTCACCGACCCAAAGAAGGCAGAGGCGGATTCAATGCAGCAGATGCTCGCAATTCTCAGGTCGCAAAGGCGGAGCGGCAGCATGCGTGTCGCCAAGGGCGGGAAAAAAACCAAGGCTCCTCGGGCGTTGATCGCCGAGCTGATCAAGGCAAAGAAGGCTCGGGTCGGCTATCTCGCATCGGCATGGGCCAGCGCGGCAAAAGACGTGGGCAAGATTCGCGTCCCCGCCTGGGTGTCACGTCACACCGCCCCCGGCAGCACCGCCATCACTGTGCGGGAGGCATCCATCACTGCCACCATCACCAACGCGGTCGAGTGGGCCGGTAAGGTGCACGGTCTGCGCGGTCGGGTGAATGCCGCTCTCCGTGCACAAAGCCGTGCCATGGAGAAACGGGTGCTCTTCTACATCATCAATGTGAAGAAAAAGTCGGGATTCAAGTGAAGCTGAATTGACAATCGCTCCTGTGCTAGATGGCCAAGCTCTCCGCAGAACTCGAACTCAACACCTCCGGCTTTCAAACCGGCGTGAAGGCTGCGAAGGCATCTACCAGCCAGTTGAAAAACTCGATGAGCAACATGTCGTCGGGTGCATCAAAAGGTATCGGTTCGATGGGCAACGCCATGAAGTCAGTGGCCAAGGGAACGGCGGTGGTTGCCGCTGGAGTGGCCGCAGCAGGAGCCGCCATCGGTGCAATGGCATTCAAGCTGATCCAGGCAGGCGAAGCCGCCAATTCCGCCGATGCCCGCGTCCGCAATATCGCAGAATCAATGGGCTTGTTCGGCGATCAGGCCGGAGTGGTGGCCGAACGACTCAACGGAGTAGCAGACAAAATCGAGCTTCAAACGGGCGTGGATGGCGCTGCGATCCAAATGACTCAGGCGAAGCTGCTCACGTTCAAGGAACTCGCCAAAAGCGCAGACGAAATGGGCGGTAATTTCGACCGTGCCACCATGGCCGCCGTGGACATGGGAGCGGCAGGTTTCGGCAGCGCAGAGTCCAACGCTGTCGCGCTGGGCAAGGCGCTCAATGACCCAATCAAGGGCATCGTCGCCCTCGGGAAATCCGGTATCACTTTCACAGACCAGGAGAAGGAGAAGATCAAGACGCTCACCGAATCCAACCGAATCATGGAAGCTCAAGCATTCGTGCTGGGAGCCATCGAAACTCAAGTGGCCGGCACAGCAGCATCCACGGCGGATGCAACCAAGCAGATCAAAGCCGCACTGGGTCAGGGATTCGATGAAATCGGCCAACCCCTCGCCGACGCCCTAGCTTCTCTCACGCCGCAGTTCCTAGCATTCGCGGAAATGGCAAAGCCTAAGATGGCGGAAGTTGGGCAGTTCTTGGTCGCCATCTTCCGCAGCGGCGAAGCGATCAATCTCATCTGGACGTCGCTCAAACTGGCCTTCGCCACGAGCGTGAATTTCCTGTTCGCCACCCTACGTGGAGTCATCGCCGCCACCGGCCAATACATCGTCGAGTCTTTCAAGAATGCCGTTACCTTATTTCAGATCCTAACCACCCCGGAGTTCTGGAGCGGCATGGGCAACGCCCTCATCGGCATTTTTCTATCCGCCGTCAGCTTCCTGCAAAAAGGCGTCGCGGAAGTCATCGAGATCGCTCGACCACTTGCCGAAATCTTCGGGAAGGAAGATGCGTTCAACAACATTCAGAATACACTCAAAGAAAGCGCGGCAGCACTCGATGAAATGGCAGCAGAGCGGTTTTCATCGGCGGGCGATCTCTTGGAACCTGCTGCTAGGAAAATTTCAGAGCGACTAACCGAGGCAGGCGAGAACGTAAAAAACCGTTTCGGTGAAGCCTTCGCCAACACCGCAGAGGTCATTGACACTTCAGCTATGCGGGACGAGTTCGGCAACATCGTCAAACGCATCAAGAAAGCAATCCCGCCCGTCAAAGAGGGCAAGAAGATCGCAATCACCAATGAAGAAGAGGAACCAAAGCCAATCAAGCCGCCCCCTAGTGGTGGAGCTACGGCTCTCGGTGGCTTCGCTCAATCCATGAACATGCTCTTCGGGCGCAGTGCCAATGCCGGCCTTCTGGAGGAAAACAAGCGGCAAACTGACCTGCTCAAGAAGATCGAAGCAAAGACAGTCAAACCAAAGCCAGCCAAAGATCCAGCACCGGCGGAGGCGGTTTTCGCGTAAGCCATGGCCAGTGAAGTCATCCTCGAAGGCGCGAGCGGCGGCAGGGACGAGAACATGATCTCGACCTTCTCCGTCTCCTATCTTGCCAAAAGCCTGAGCGAAGTCACCACGGTTGGCTCCGGAAATTACTACGGACTCGTCGAAAACGGCAGGACGTGGCAGGCGCTCAACGACGGCACCGACGGCTGGATCGTCACGGTCAGTTACAAGGGCTACACCGAGGACGAAGAGCCAGACCCAGAAGACACGGAGAAGTGGAACCTCGGCTTCGACTTTTCCGAGGAACCCATCGAATCACACCCCAAGCTCAAGGAAATCAAGGCGGCGTATGGCGGTTTTTTTGAAGAACCGGGTGGTCCAATCAAGTTCCCGGAATTCATGCCCAAGGACAGCAAGGGCAAAGGCGGACTCGGCGGCAAAGGCAAGGCGAAGGCAGGCGAGAAGAACCCGTTATTTGGCACCTCCACCTACGCGGTGATGACCGCCCGAGTCACCCGCACCTGGTCGTCTAAAATCATTCCAAAAAATACGATCAACGACATCGGCAAGATCTACAGCAACATTCCCGAAGCTCCAGATGCGATTGCGGATGTGGATTTTGGTAGTCGCACCTGGTTGGCAATGCCGCCGAAAATCTCACAGGAAGGGGACGTGTGGCGCATCGAAAACGAATGGCTGCTCTCACCCCCAAGCGGTTGGGTGGAGGAGATCTACGAGAAAGCCAGCAGGCAATGACGACGCGTGAACTCAAAGTGCGCAAGGGCGAGAAGGTGCGCGATGCGTGGGAACGTCTCGTGCGCTGGGTGGATTCATTGAAAGTGATTCCAGACGACGGCATCGACGTGCGCATCACGCCCCACGGAACCATCGTGCGGGTTCGCGATCACCAGATGTTTCGCCATCCGTTCCGTGTGATGGCAAGCGGAGCGGTGGTGCGCATCACACCTGGGACGGTGAATGACCTCATTCCCGGTCATCACCGAGAGCGGGCAGAAACGCCGCATCGACAACCGCGACAAGGACGGCAGCCGCGAAACCGGCAAGGACTATCCCGCGCTCAAGCTGGATCCAAAGAAGGCATCCAAAGACGGGCGGATCTACATCTCGCTGCGCATCAAGCAATCCGTGAGCGGCGGAATTTCAGGCGTGGAGGAAAATAAGGCAGGTGAGAGTGTGAGTGATGATGTGGAGATCGTGCAGACCGATTCCGCCAAGGGGCCACGCGATGGCTTCGGCTACTACCCGCTTGCCTTGCTTCGCGCATCCAGTGACGGCGCATCCATCGAGGAGGTGTTTCAGATCGTCCACCACAACATCCGCTACGAGTTCCAAGAACGCCGTCCAAGCGAAGCCGACCTCAAGAAAGACCCGGACGCGAAAGCCATCGGTCGCCACCTCTTCATCCCGACATGAAGCGCAAAGTTCCCATCATCAATCACAAGACATGGAACGCCATGATCGACGAGGTGTCGCGTCGCTTGCCCTTGCGCTTCGTCAGAACGTCGCGGCGTTGGGTGCATCCTTGGACTATCGTGCCGGAATGGAGCGACATCGCCGAACAGTGGGTGTTCCGCATCCGCCCCGGCTTCGTTAACGGAGTGGAACCGGAAATCTCCACCCCAGCCATGCTCGCCTCCGAACGCACGCTCGACCGGATCGAGGAGGAAACCGGCACGCGCCCTGAGAAGGATCAATCGGCGGACGCACTCATCACCGAAGCACCACAAATCCCCGTCTCAGGAACCCGCATCATCGGCAAGGGAGCGAATCCGGATTCGGTGTCGGTTTCAGCATCAGGAAACATCGCCGTGAAGTTCGAGAAGGTGCCTGAGTTCTTCATTCAGTTCGGAGTCACGGATGAAAAGCTGACCTTTCAAAGCAACCTCAACTCCGGCATTCAAGAAGTGCAAGAAGAGCAACCAAACGAACCGCTGCCTCTGCTCCGCGCTTGCGACGTGGTGCTCTACCTGGATCGTCCTGCGGCAAAGCTAGATGTGATCAAGGGCAACCCGTTCCTCGATAGCTTCAGCGCGCTTCTCGTCATCAACTACGGACGACTTACGCCAGCCCGCAAACGCCCGTATTTGAAGATAACGGCAAAATACAAACCCATCGTAGAGGCGGACATGGGCAACCTGCTGGAAGGAACCCCCGATCCCGAGTTCGATGCCATCCAGATCGCAACCATCTATTTCCTTTCGCCGCCAGGGTTCTCGCCAGAGCTGCCGATGGACGACACCTGGACCACGTTCGTGAAGCACGACCAGTTCTGGAATCTCGCCCACGCGCCGCAGAAAATCCCCGACCCCACACCTATCGAGCCGATCACACTCCAAACCGGCCTCGTGGGCGGCATCGCGGATTCCATCATCAGCAGCCTTCTCGCACCCGAAAACGACGCCTACAACACCGCGCTCCAAGTGCTCCGCAACCGCAACCTAGCAGGGAGGTTCTGGTCGCTATGAGTGAGGAACCCAAAGACGGCTTCGGCCTCGACAAGGCACAGCGGCTTCTCGCCAAACGCCTAGGCAAGGAAGAGGAGGAAGCTGAGCAGGCGGCCGGGTTGGAGCCGCCGTTTCCTTACGTCATGGAGGAGTTCGATGCGGGGTATTTCGAGCTGTGAGGTGGCTCGCTGTGCAAAATTCAAGGAGCGCTAGTAAGTAGCAAATTCTGTTACGTTCGCCTACGGGCCGATATAAAACTGGACGCAAACGGGGAAACTACTTTAGGGTATCTGCATCTTCGCCATGAAATTTTCTAACTTAATAGCCGCCGTCACATGCATACTCACTTGGGCTTTGCTCATGTCTACCTCGTTGGTTGCGCAGAGAGTCAGTAAACTTAGACTTGAGCAGTCCACAGACTTGCAGAACTGGCAGGTTGTGCCCGTTACCCCGGAGATGATCGATGCCAATGGCGAGCTGATTTTAGCTGCCAATTCCACCCAAGCATTCTACCGGCTTGGGATACCAGAATTGCAAGTATTACAGATACCAATATTTACGAGCCAGCCAACCAGCAGCACAGCCATCGAGGAAGAAGAATCCGCCACGCTTTCAGTAAATGTGACGGGCGAGGGGTTGAGTTATCAGTGGTATTATGGGGAGACAGGCAAGACCAGCCAGCCGATCTCTGGAGCCACGTCCTCGTCTTACATCACAGGTCCTTTGATGGATAACGCTATCTACTGGGTGCGTGTGCAGAATGCTGCAGGAAGCAAAGATTCAGATACCTTCTCAGTGATCATAAACAGGCCACCAACAATCACAGACCAACCCACCTCGCAGACGATCACCAGCGGCAGCACGGCGACGATGACGGTAGTGGCAAACGGCACAGCCCCATTCACCTACCAGTGGTATCGTGGGAACGTTGGATCTACAACCAACCCAGTTGGCACGGATTCCGCCGCATTCACCACGCCGCCTTTGACAGCCACCACACGGTATTGGGTAAAAGTTAGCAACGAGCTTGGCTTTACATCATCCAGCTTGTGCACGATTACAGTTGGAGCACAAACAGATAGCGGATTTGCCCCTAATGAAATTTCCGGGCTGACTCTTACGATGACTGGATCTCAAACCGATGAATGGGGTGAATTTTCTTGGACGGAAACCTGGGAAGCGGAAAATAACGGCCTCAAAACTGGAACCATAATCGGCTACGTAACCACGTTATACAATGGTAGTGATTCGTCTACTTACGAATATGAGGTAAGTTATGATTATGAAAAATCTTCAGATAATGTTGGAGAGATTTCTTACACATCTCGAGACGCTGATAATGAATCATGGCAGGGTGTTCTAATTTTGACTTTCGATAGTGATATCGGCGGCAGCTATCAAGATAACGGAACTAGCGGCAGTGAAAATGAACCTTACACATATAGTGGAAGATTCATGCTTGTTAGGCCTCCCCCATCGATTACGACCCAGCCGACTTCGCAACTGATCGCTAGCGGTAGCACGGCCACAATAAACGTGGAAGCGCGCGGTGCGGCACCACTTACGTATCAGTGGTATGAAGGCGCAGTTGGGACGACGACAACACCTGTGGGGACAAATTCATCAAGCTACACGACGCCGATTTTGACAGAGGCAACAAGCTACTGGGTGCGTGTAAGCAATATTTCCGGCGAAATAGCATCTAGCTTAGGCCTGATAACAATTCTAACAACACCCACAGACATGGCGCTGATCCCGGCAGGGAACTTTACGATGGGAGACTCACTTGACGGTTCTAGCGATGCCTCACCGGTGACGGTGAATGTGAGTGCGTTTCTCATGGGCAAGAATGAAGTGACGAAGGCGCTTTGGGACGAAGTGCGGACGTGGGGCGCATCTAACGGCTACACGGACCTTGCGGTGGGAGTAGGCAAGGCGGCGAACCACCCAGTGCAGACGATCAGTTGGTGGGATGTGGTGAAGTGGTGCAATGCTCGGAGCGAGAAGGAAGGACTTACGCCAGTTTACACAGTAAGTGGCGCGGTGATGAGGACCGGGACCACCGCTCCTGTGGCAAACTGGAATGCCAACGGCTACCGGTTGCCCACGGAAGCGGAGTGGGAAAAAGCAGCCCGTGGAGGATTGTCAGGGAAACGCTTTCCATGGGGAGATACGATCAGTCACAGCCAGGCGAATTATTACGCGTTTTCCGAATACAGCTACGACCTGAGCGGGGCGGTGAATAATTACCATCCGACTTACGCCGCAGGCGGCTATCCCTACACCGCGCCGGTGGGATCATTCGCGGCGAACGGTTACGGTTTGCACGACATGGCGGGGAATGTGTTCGAGTGGTGTTGGGACTGGTATGGGGCATCGACGTATGTGAATGGTGTGACAGACCCACGGGGTGCTGCGTCGGGCACGGACCGGGTGTGCCGAGGCAGCAATTGGTATGACAACGCGTCCTACTGCCGCGTCGCGGACCGCCGCAGCGACGACCCTACGGACCCGTTCGACGACATCGGGTTCCGTGTCGCCCGCAGTTCAGTTCCCTAGAGTTGCACTAGCGCAACGAACGGAACGGAGTGGCCAAGCGAGTACGAACGCAGGCAACGCAGTGAAGGGGGCGGAGCATCTTCGATTCCCGCGTAGCGGGCGGAATTTCCACCCCGCGAGTTGACGCGGCGGGCATGGGCAGGACATGCAGGCCACAGTTTACGCCAATCTCACCACCCGCAGGCTGACCACGACGCTGGGCGGCAGCGCGATTTCGTTTCCTGCGTTCGTCCAGGGCGACAAAGTGCGCATCGGTATGCGCTTCGCTGAATCGCTCCAAGGTTCGCCCATCGAGGTTCAGAGGATTGTGACGCACATCCGCGCCTCTATCGGCTTTGTCGATGCCCGCCCGACTTCCGGATTCTACGAGTGTCAACAACGGTGACTTGCCAACCCATATTTGGATGGTATCGTCCCGTAATGAATTCACGTCTTCAAATCGATCCAAACATTTGCCACGGCAAGCCCGTGATCCGTGGTAGCCGTGTGTTGGTATCCACAATCCTCGGCGCTCTCAGTGGCGGCGACTCGGTCGAAATCGTGCTGGAGGACTATCCGAACATCACCCGACAGGATGTGGAAGCGGCCCTTGAATTTGGCAGTCAGCTATCAGACTACCAGGTATCGGCATACGAGGCAGTTGCATGAAATTCTTCTTGGATGAGAATTTCCCAAAGGCCGCTTCCGGCATGCTCGAAGGGATGGGGCACGAGGTGTTCGATCTTCGAGGAACAGACCGTGAGGGATCACAGGATGGCGACATCTTTGCCGAGGCACAGCAACACGGGGCGGTTTTCCTGACCACCGACAGGGATTTTTTCCACACGATTCCTCATCTTCACACGGAACATTCTGGGATCATCGTAATCGCGCTGCGGCAACCGAACCGACAAGCCATACTTGAGAAGCTCTCATGGGTGCTGAAGCGGCTCGCCCAAGGCGATTTTAAAAGCAGAACGATTCAACTGCGGGATCGAACATGGACTGCCAACCCGCCACTCGACTTGGGCGGTTGACTCTAAACGGAGAGCAAGAGGCGGCTGCGATTCCGGGGAGGCTTCGGCTTTTTCAATTGCTTCCCCTTCGCTCGACGACAAATGGATGGTGCGACAGGGAATCGGAAGTTGACGCGGCGGGCATGGGCAGGACATGCAGGCCACCGTTTACGCCAATCTCACCACCCGCAGGCTGACCACGACTCTTGGCGGCAGCGCGATTTCATTCCCGGCCTTCGTGCAGGGGGACAAGGTGCGTATTGGCATGCGCTTTGGGGAGTCACTCGAAGGCTCGCCTATTGAGGTGGAGAGGGTGGTGACGCACATCCGCGCCTCCATTGGATTTGTCGATGCGCGCCCGACATCGGGATTTTTTGAGCTGAGCTTGGATGGCGAGGACACGGTGCCGATTCCCCACGATGCCACGGCGGGCGCTGTGCAAACCGCTCTTGCCGCCATCGGATTGGATGACGCGGTGGTCAGCAAGCAGGATGGCTCTTGGATCATTTCCACTGGCGCGGAGAACATCGCGCTATCCGGACACTCGGCTGTGGGACTGCTATCGGAACTACGACCTGTGTCGTTCGTGCGGGTGCGATCAACGGAGATCGCGGGGCAATACCGCCACGAGGTCCGGCTCGTCCAGGCACCGCTGGCATCGACCGCGAGCTTTGAATTGATCGTGCCACCTGCGCCCACGGTGAGCGAGGTGCAAGCAGGCGGGGTATCTGCCACCACAATCTGGCCGGAAATCCAGGCACTCAAAATCCAGCCGACCTTCAAGGGCACCTACCAGTTGCGCCGTGGATACAAGAAAACCCGCGAGCTATCGGCGGACGATGGACCGGATGAAATTCAGGACGCACTTTCCTCGCTGGCAGACGATGAAGGATCGTTCTCGGTCAGCAACCCGGCGACCAACATCGCCCACATCACCTTCAACGGCTCGATGGCCGGCATTGATCAGGAGCTGATCGAGGTGGCCGTGTTCTCCGCGCCGCCCGGTGATCCGACCATCATCCTCGATCTCAACACGGCCGAGATCGCCGCAGCACTTCGCGGCGCAGCAGAGTTAAAGCCCGAGTTGGAAATTGAAGTCACGGTTCTCGACGAAAACGATCCGACGAAGACTTACACGCTCACCCCGTTCCGCGCACCGATCTCGTTGATTCGTGAACTCAACTGGGAAGGACTCGAAACCGCCGCCAACATCGACTGGCTGCGACCACCCTACGGCAGGACTTACGTGCCATTCACGCCCGACCAAATCATCACCGGTTCGCAGCATTACGTCGCGCCAATAGGGGATGGTGAGAACTCCGACTTCATCATCAGCCACAACCTCGGCACCCGCGACTTGCACGTGACGGTGCGGGAAAATGCCGAAGATGGAATGATCGTCGAACCTCAATCCATCACGCTCTATGAGGACGATCTGACCATTGCTTTCGACAATGTGCCCGCACTCAACGGCTATGTCGTCACCATTTCCACGGCTGGCCCAGTGTCGGCATTTCAAGCCCACGGCCACACGATCCCCCAGATTGAGGGGCTGCAACTCATCCTCGATGACTTGGGCGAACGTGTTGAAGTGCTTGAAACCTTCATCCCGACCTCGAATCCATCCGTAAGTGCATCCACGCAAACCGTGATTGCCGCGTGGGAACTCCCGGAACTCTTCGAGGTGTTTCCAACTCGCCAGAAGATCGAAGCGGAGGATGTGCCCTCGATCAAACCCGCCGACCTCCCTCGTGTGGGCGGACTCTTGCCAGCCGTGTATGTCGATCCGCTGGTCTTCACCACGGCAAACGTGTTGCCCGTCTCACCGGTAAGCGGCGTGATCTATCAATACACCAACACCGCCGCGCCACTGGTGATCCCAGGCTATCTCGGCCGTCGCTCGACCAAACTCAACGCCCCAGGATATTTCGCATGGGACGGGCGCGGGTTTTATCAGGTCGAACAAATCATCGCGGGCGAAAAGGTTTTCTATCCGTCCGACTTCGCCCGCGAGTTGTTCCGCATCCACGTCAACGGCAAGCAACTGCGACTTGGCAAGCGGCTCTCGCTCGACTTCTCGTTCGTCGCCGCCGTCTTCAACTCGAACACCTCTGTGCATTGGGGCGTGGCCATCGACATCGGCCTGCCGTCGGGCAATCCACCAAGCCCGAGCAACATCGCGGATGTCACGTTCCTGCCTCCGTCGCTCGATCACAGCTTCATGCTCACGAGCATTCCTTCCTCACACGGCTTCGGCCTGCGCGTCGTTCGCAAGATTGTCGATGCGGTCGATACCTGCGTCGTGGATCGCGTGATCTACGGAGCCACGGAAGCCACGCCAACCACGATGACCACCGCCAACTTCATCGTCCGGGGTCGCCTCGTGCGCTTCGACACCGACGACCACCAGACCGACCCACGTGGACTCGTCGCATTCAACGGCCTCAAGGCAACCCTCACCGGCGAAGAACCTGAAAGCCTCGGCAAAGCAACCATCCAATAACACATCACCATGGCCATCCCTGTCATTTCCACCACCACCTCCGTCCTCGGCTACCGCAAGGGGCAGTATTTCGAATATCAGATGCAGGCGACCAACTCGCCGAACCTCGTTGACGGCGAGCGGACTACCATCTGGCATGACAATCAGCGCGTCTGGCCTCGTCAGCGGGGCGGCAGAGTATGCAGGCGTCTATCTCTTTCGAGTGATCGCCACCAATGCCACAGGCCCATCTCTGCCCTTGGAAATCGCCATGGGTATCGAAGAAACCAATTACAACGACGGCATCGGCTTGGACGTGAACATCGACCTCATCAGCGGCAAAGTCACAGTCCCAGGCTTCACTCCAGAAACCGGTGAGTATGACAGCCAAGCGCAGATGTGCCTCAAATACGGTGACAAGGTGCTCCTCGACCTCGGCTACCTCAAAGGCGAGGAACTCCAATCCATGGCACTCGCCTCGATCATCATCAACATCCGCGAGTTCGATGGTGAAGCCGTCCTAATACAAAGCAACGGGGCGCTGGAAATCATCGGCACCAGCGACCGACCGCGCTACCGGATCTTGGTCGATCTGGACACTCCTGAACTGCTCAATGCACTCGGCAACTACGAAGGAGACTTTCAGACGAGCTTCGACGCGATTGCCGAGATCGAATGGCGCGTGGACTACCTGGAGCCGGGCGCCCTCACCGACGAGCTGATCCGCTCTTCCAAGACCTTCCGCATCGCCATCGACCGCGACCTCGTCCCCAACCCATGACCTACGGCTCCGGCATGATCTGGCCATTGGCCGCCGAATACGCTCGTCTCGGGTGGGCTGTTCGTCGTGCCGGGTGGGATGACCTTGATTTGTTCGGCGACACCGGACAAGCCTTGCGGTGGGTGGTCTATCAAAACGCGCTTTTTTGGTTGCTCTACCGTGCGCCGGTAACCGGAGCCAAAGCCACCCGCGTCATCCGCAACACGGATTTCATGGTCGAGGACTTCTATGCCGAGGACTGGACGGTGCTTTCACCGACCTGCCTCGACGTGGCAAACGTCACCAGCGCGGACACCGATCAGCAGGGCAAGAAGCGCTATCCACGCCCGATCACCGTGAGTCCATTTGTCGATCCGCGTAACCCGAACTCAAAGTTTGGCAGATGCCCAGTTGTGCCGCTCTACGATAAAATCAGATTCGTTCCACCGCCACCAGTGCAGTCACCATGAGCATCGGACACGGCATGATCTGGCCCTTGGCCGCCGAGTATGCTCGCCGTGGCTGGGCAGTGCGACGTGTGAACTGGACGGACGAGGTCACCAACAAATCCGGAAACCACCCGCAACCAACCTCCCTGCGCTGGATCGTCTATCACAGCGGGTTGTTTCATCTGACGTATCTCAACCGGGGGGACGATTTCATTGTCGGCGATGTCAGCCGCGTGGTGCGCAACACGGATTTCGGAACCGATGAATTTCATGCCGGAGATTGGACAGTTTTTTCTCCAAGCTGCGCGGTCACCCCAGCACCCGATCAGCAAGGAAAGCTCTACTACCCGAGCGCAGTGGACGACGAGCCATACGACGACCCAACAGCCCCTGGAACGGGCGACCAAAGCTGTCCTGACGTTCCTCCAATCATCGACCCGCCCTACGATGACGGAGGCGATGGTGGAGATGGTGATGGGGGTGGTGGAGGCGGCGGCGGTGGTGGTGGCAGCGATCCTCGTCCCCCAAGACCACCACCGAATCGTGATCCCGCACAGATCTTCATCGAGAACGTCACATGGTCGCCTACTTGCTTCGACAATGACGATGCAGAGCCATACTCAATCCAGCTCGGCTTTCGCGTCAGGCTCGGTGCGGCTCCAACTGCGTTCGCCAACGGGATGTATTGGATCTCGGTTTATGTCCACGGCAAGAAGATCGACGCCCCCTCATGGACGCCAGGAACCGCAGTCGATTACAACGTCGCCGTGCAACAGGACTTGGGCAAACCCGTCTTGATCCGCGCCAACGCCTACCTGCCGATCAAGAAGATCCAATCTAACGCCCGACACGAGTTCAACTTCCCGGATTCCTGCATATTGCTCGGATGCACCAATCCCTTTGCTGCCAACTACGACCCCCAGGCAACCGACGACGACGGGAACTGCGTGACTTGCTCCTCAGCAGGGAACTGCGACCCGTTCGATGATGACGAAGGTGAGAACTGCAATGATGCGGGCAACGGCTGCTGCGACGGCTATTGCGAAACGGCTGGCGATTGCAGCCCGAGCTTCCGTGGATCATTCACCGCCGCCAATGGAATCTACTACCCAAGCTGTTTCGGATGAAAAAAGAAGACCTCATACCCGCCTGCCTTCAGTTGATTCAGATCGACCTGAGTTTCCGCGCATCGCTCCGTGCTGCCATGCCCATTCAATCCCATCGGTTCTTCGACGACATCGAAAGCAGCGGGATGTTTCTGCCAAATGGTATGCTCACACCTGCCGCGCACTCGTTGATCAAGGCGCTCAACTTGGCTCTGCCCGTGGTGGAAAAGATCTTGTCCACCCGTCCGCCGAAGCAAATTTCCAAGCGGGCATCGAGCTATCGCGCCGGGGTGGAAAACCGTCGAGCCGCCCATTCCAAGGCACGCAAGGAACCTGCCCCCGGATTGATGAAAAGGGCAGGAAGCCTGGCTAGGGCAATCGGCTCGGAAACCAAGGCAATTGCTCACAAAAGACCGAAACTCACCCCAGAACAAGTGGCTGCTCGCCTCGCCATCTGCGGATCATGCGACCAACTCAGATCCAACCGAACCTGCGCCAAGTGCGGGTGCTTTGTCGATGCCAAGGCGCGGTTCAGATCCCAGGGATGCCCGCTGCGCAAATGGCCAGCTGTGTCAGCCGGTTGACAGGCAGGCATGGTCGTGAATCTCCACGTCGATCTTGAGACGCTCCAACTCATCCAGGGACCAGGCCTGCGCAGCGCGGTTTCATCCCTCCGCTTCAAACGTGGGGATGCCGCCCGCCTGCGTGTGGTGTTTCTTGAAAGCGGTGTTACGCCCGTCCCGATTGGCGATCCGGATGAATTGGAAATCCAGATCGGCATCAAACCGCGAAACCAGTTCGACCATGCCTATCTCGCACAAAGCTCAGTCTGGACAATGCCGGTAGCAGGCGACGAGACGCCTACCTACGAATGCGAACTCAGTCTCAATACTCTTGAGATCAACGCAGCCCTCAATATCGGATCTGCCACCGCCGACGAGCTATCGGAAATCACCTTGATGGGCGAGATCACGTTCCGCGAGGGCACAGGTGAACCAACCTCCACCCGCACTTTCATCGTGGTCGTTGAGAACGATGTAAACCGCGGGACGGAAGGCATACCTATCGAAGCAAACCCAGCCTATCCTGCGCCGGCGAACATTGAGATTCTGGCCAACAAAGGAATCGCAAACGGCTATGCACCTTTGAATGCAGACGGTAAAGTTCCGGCAACCCACATCACTTTAACTACCGGAGCCACAGGAGCTACAGGAGCTACAGGAGCAACCGGAGCAGCAGGCCCGAACAGCGTCACTACCATTACCTCTACAAACCTAACTGGATTTATTTCTGGCAACGGCACGACGGTAAGCGGTGCGACGGCAGCGTCCCAATCAAACATACCAAACACCTTAGTGCAGCGCAACGAACAAGGTGGCGGCGTTATTTTTAGCGGAACTAGCGGCACAGGAGCAACCATAACAAGTGCCAGCAGCGTAGGCGCGGTCATCATGAGCGGCAGCGACGTAGGTGCAAAGATCAGCAGCGGCAGCGGCATGGGCGCAATTCTTATGAGCGGCAGCAACATAGGCGCGGTCATCGCTAGCTCTAGTAGCACAGGCGCTGCCATAAGTAGCGGCAGTGGAATCCATTTGAACGTCGGCAATGGTAAGCTCGTCGTCGCCAACAACGGAGATCTCAGTTTTGTCGGCGGGATGACGCTAAAAACTAACGTGGGCAACAATTTGTTGTTCCGCTCATCGAATCTTAATCTGACTGGCACGAACAACACAGGTTACGGAGCATCGGTAATGTCGAACATCAGCTCAGGCTCTTTCAATGTCGGCGTTGGCCACTCTGCCTTATCCTCCATCACATTCGGCAGCTACAATGCGGCAGTCGGATCAGCGGCACTCCAGAACTGCTCGCAGGGCATGAGCAATGCGGCTCTAGGAATGGAGGCACTGCAAAGCCTGACCACCGTGGCGCAGAACTCAGCATTGGGCAACGGGGCTCTTCGCTTCGTCACGACAGGAGCTGGAAACACCGGAATTGGTTTTAGAGTGGGGCATTCCAATGTTGCCGGTCAGCAAGCGAACCTCACTCAGGGAAAAAACAACACGCTGCTCGGCAACTCCGCTGGTGTAAGTTCGGCAATTCGCAATCAATCCATCGCGCTCGGCTACCGCGCCACCACCCAAAGCGATGGAGAACTCGCCATCGGTGCTGCCTCTGCTGCCATCAAAGGAGGGACCACTGGAGCCACCTACAACTCTACAAGCCACGGCATCACTCACACGGTGACAGCCCCCGCCAATCCAAGCACTCCCGTCGGCTGGTTGGACGCGCGCATCAACGGAACTCTCTTCAAAATCCCACTCTACCAATAAAGCCATGTTTCAAATCACCGACACCACACCACCCGCCACTCTGATTGCCACCTCACTCCTCGCCGCAGCGAATCAGGAATCGGATCGCCGCATCCAGTTCCACAAATCGTGCTTCGACACGGTCTGGAGAAATCCCGATGCCCACCCTGCCGACATCATCGAGGCTCTGGGCACCAACGCTGTCACGTATTTTCAGGCGGCCTCGGAGAGCGTCCGACACATTACAGAAATCGCGGAACTTTCTGGGATTCCCCTCGACGATCTCCTGCCAGAAGCCGACCGGGAAATGCCCAGCGAAGTCATCTTCCACGAAGACGGCACCGCCACCATCGAAGCATGAGAAATTGACACGCCCCGCTAGCCAATGCGCCACCCTATCGACATCGATTACATCACCAAAGCCTTCGTCGGCATCGCTTCCCCGCTGCTGGGCGTCATCACGTCCCTACAAGAGCAGGTTGAGTGGACTTTGCGTGTCGCCTCACTGGTCGTTGGCTTAGTCGTCGGCATCATGTCGCTCGTGAGCATGGTGAAGAAGATGCGCCGCAGTTGACACCAGCCCCGAGTCGCCATGAAAGCGCTCAAATACCTCACCTACGTCGGCAAACTCGCCGGATTCGTCTCCGCCCTCAACGTCATCCCCTTCGTCGATCCAGCGGTCGGGGTGGTCATCTTCGCCGCCGCATCCCTCATCAAGGACACGGTGAACCGCATCGGCGACCTAGTGGACGACGGGTTGCCGAATCAGAGCTTCAAGGGCTGAGCGGCACGGGGTCATTGCAGGAGTTTGCACGGGAGGCCGTTGAAAGCGCTGTCGTTTGGGTTGGGCTGCTCATCGTAGCCGTGTCGAAGTAGGTGGCGAAGATTTGAGATCAAATCACCGCGATTCAGAGGAAAAATATTAAAATTCAGCTACTGCCACAGATGGCACGGGATTGCGCGGTTTATCGTTGAGTCAGTTCGAATTGCTCCGTCTTACTGATGCGTTGAGAAGGCGTTGAAATCGTTGTGCTGCGGCAGCCCTGCAGGCATTTCTTGCTGGCGAATCCTTTTCCCCGTAATGGGTTTATTGCTCGAAAACGGCATTAATCCAGTGCCATCCGCTCCTGACCATTTTGGCTCTCATACCAGTCGCCCTCATACGCCCGATTTATTTCTTGTTCGTCAGTGCGTAGGTGGTATAATTAAAATAATGGACATTAAAGAATGTTATCGACGCGCCACTGAACAGGGTGATGCATATGCGCAGTGGATGTTGGGGCATCCTATCGGCACGGCAAAGGAGTACCACAAGATGATGCTGAAGCGATGAAGTGGTTTCGCAGAGCCGCAGAACAGGGTGATGCATATGCGCAGTACATGTTGGGCGCATCCTATCGGCACGGCAAAGGATTGCCACAAGATGACGCTGAAGCGATTAAGTGGTTTCGCAGAGCGGCAGAACAGGGTGATGTAGAAGCGCAATGCATGTTGGGTTCGTTCTATGACGAGGGCAAGGGAGTCCCGCAGGACGATGCCGAAGCTGTGAAGTGGTTCAGCAAGGCGGCTGATCAGGGAGATGCAAGAGCGCAATGCATGTTGGGTTGGTTCTATGGCGAGGGCAAAGGAGTGCCACAGAATGATACTGAGGCGGCGGAATGGTATCGCAAGGCGGCTGAACAGGGTTATGCAGCAGCGCAATACGTGTTGGGTTGGAAGTATATCATAGGCCAAGGAGTGCCCATTGATTATTCTGTTGCATACATGTGGTTCATCATATCAAGCACAAAAGGCTACACACCTGCTAATGAAGGCAAGGATTACATCCTAAAACGGATGACACAGGAGCGGATCGAGGCGCATAAAATGAGTCGCGAGTGGCTGGAGCAAAGGGAGAAGAGGGGTAGCTACTCGGCATCACCATGTGGCTACGTCTCCCAATTCCCATCATCTGGCACCATTATCACCTTTTTGACACCACGATCACCTTAGTATCGGCGATGTCGTCGTGGAGCGTGTTGCGACCCTTACGGAAAATAAGAAGACCGTCTACAAGCCCGATCACCAAATTTAGGCCAGGCAATAAAGCCGCTATCTGCATGGGAATCATACGAAGGCCAATAATACGCTGAGCGGCGATGGGACTGCCATCCTTCCTGACGATGCGGATACCTAGCGACCTCTTGCCAATGGTCTGTCCTTCACGAAGAAAAGACCAATTGATGGCGACGAAAATCATCAATCCAAATGCAGACCAGAACAGGTTTTCAGCGTTCGGTAGTTTGAGTAAACTAGGGTCCGCCTGCGAGTAGGCCATGGTGCGCTTGAAGGAGCCTGTGATCCAGTTCAACGGTATCGTGATTACCATAATGATGAGGCCGTCAAGGAGGACGGCTCCTAGGCGTGTTCCGCGAGTCGCAAGCTGCTGTGAGGAATCGTTTGTGATGTCTGGAAGTGGATGGGTCTGTGGAGGAACCGGTGGCTCGAAACCTGTCTGCACGCGTTCAGCAAGTATGCGCCGAATCGCCTCGAATGCCTCTGAAGACCACTCTTTATCATTCTGCTCGTTGTAAATGGCCTGTAGCTCAACGGAAGACCTCGATTCCATCTTCTTTATGATAGTAGAAATTAGCGCTTCTGAAAGTTCTGTTGCCATATATTAAAGGGGTTCAGCTTATCCTCGCGTGTTGACTCCGACGCCCTCGTCGGAAAGCGGCCGTGATAATTCATCCCTGCTGAGAAACAAAAGGAGAACATTGCCGTAAATGAAAATACCTGCGGGTAAAGCTAACAAGGCCCATTTGAATGCTTTATCCCATAGGGTTTCCGGCCAGTGTTTTTTCGTTATTACGTCATAAGTTCGGAGAAAATCCAGCTCTGCCTCTCCGACAGCATGTATCTTCTCAACGTAATCTAGGGCCTCAGAGAAGGAAATCGAATTACCCTCAGTTCCGTATCCAACATCGTCGGTAGTAGTTAGGATACGCTCTATTGCCTTTTCATACGCAACAAAATCAGAAATAAGCGGAAGGAAATAGCAGATCGTCAGTAAATTCATCAGCCCAACAAATCTCCTCACTGTTTGCCCCTGTAGAAGATTTTTAAATGATACAAAAGGACTACAATGATCACACCCGTGAAGAGCCACAGCCACCATGCGTTTTCTGAGAAACCCACGTAATTCCGAGTCAAAAGCCGTATATTATCAGAGACATATCATGAGAAAAATAAGCAAAAATGAGGATAAAAACTGCCGAAAGGCAGGCATAAAATCATGAGTGCTTTAGATTTCATGGGTCTCAGTTAGTCTTCTAAATCTTCGACTGGCTGCTTGGAGTTTGTTTGCTGCGGTAGACCTCTGAAAGAGCTATTGGGTCGGACCGAAGGGCCAGGAAGGTGGTTGGGATTTCATGATGATTCTTTGCCTCGATCCTAGCTCTCCAAGCCGCTCTGTCAAGATTTCTTTCATGACAGTTTTTGCGGAAATGAGGGGACTCCATTCCCACCCCCAGATTTTGCGTTGGGTGCCGCGTAGGAGCACGTTCCAGCCGCGCAAGGTGTGCCAGGGTGGTCAGCCCTCACACCTCCATTCCTCGCAGTTTTTCAGAGTTGGCATGCGGATTGGACGGGCGGCAACTTGAAGGTCACCCCGTTTATCGCACCCACACGCTTAGCTGCAGAGTAGCTAAAAGTGTTTTCCCACTGGCCTTCTTTAGGCAGAATGCTGAACCATTTCTCCGCCACATCGGGTGTGGTCAGCTCGCGGTAATGTTTGAAGATGACGGTCGCCGAATTGCCTGCTTCCAGCGCCACTTGGTCGGCACTCTGGACGATGGCAATCCGGTATGTGATGAAGGAGTGCCGTAGCACGTTCTGCGGCCATCCAATACCCAGTGCACGAGATAGCCGAGACATGTCCACGTGCTGAGTTGAATTGAGAACCACCTTCCCGACGCGGGGTAATGGTGCCAACCACGCATACAGATTGTCGCTGATCGGGATGACGCGCCGTGACGCAGTCTTAGTTTGACCCGCTCGCAATTCAATGATGCGCCTGTCCAAGTCTATGGCAGACCAATCGAGGCGATCAATTTCAGCCATCCGAATCCCCGCAAAGGCGGCAATGGCAAAAATTGGAACCAGTGACGGAGGTGCGTTGTGCAACACCTTCTCCATTTGCTCAGGTGTGAATATCGCCGTGTCTCCGGTCGATTTTACAGCGTAAAGTTTTATTTGCTCAAGCACGCTACGTCTATCAGCAGGCAAGTAGTTCTGCTCCTTGGCAAAGGCGAAAAACGTCTTGATGATACGCAGCATGCTCTTTCTTGAAGACACGGCAGTGTAAAGAGACCGTATCCAAGCATCAACATCTGGACCGGTGACTTCAAGGATTGGGCCGGGAAATTTCTGTGTGAACTTCCTAAGCGACCATTGCAGATTTTGAAGATATTTTACACTAAGCCCATCTTGAGCTTTGCTTGCCAGAAATACAGGTAGTAGCTCAGTGCATGTAATACGGCGGACGACAGATCCGCACATCTTTGCATACTCGGTGGCCATCACGGTCAGAGATTGAGTTCCGGCCAAGGTTCGTGCGCTCACGTAGTCCTCCACAGCGGAATACAGCGAAATGCCGAGCTTTTCCAACAGTGCCTCGGCTGCCTTGTAGCTGTCGCGTTCGTGCGGCTTGAGATCAGTGACGTGCTGCATGCCGCTCTGAACCCGCTGCGCCACGAAGAGTGCCTCCTTCTTCGCCTCGTCGAGCGAATTGAAGGATTTACGTTCCCGTCGCCCATATCGGTAAAAGCTGAGGGTGAAGCGGGTTCTTTCATTTGCTATCGTGCGGTAGATCGGCACCACAGCCGATCCGAATTTGACCTTGAGGTAAGGCCCTTGTTTTTTTCTTGCGCGGGCGGTGGAGCCCGAATCAGGTTTTGTCACCACTTTGTCACCAGAGCTATCCATACCAGTGTCTGGCATGTCAACTAGGGGGTCATCGCAGGCGTAAAACCCCTTGTTTTGTAAGGGTTGTAGCGGATTGCATTGATCAAGCGAGCTTTCTATGCTTACCTTGTTCCTTGAGAGTTGAAAATTGAAGTTTGAGATTTCAAGCCCACGTCGGAATCTCCAGCCTGAATTCCGGGATCCTCGCGAAGATCCACTCCCCCGCGCCCGTTTCCCCGAAGAATGCACCTGACACCGCCGCCGCCCGGCCGACCACGTGGTAGCTGTTGTAGGAGAAATGCTCGCCCGCAGCGATCACCGGCTGCTGGCCCACCACCCCATCGCCCTCGACCACGGTCGTTTCCCCGCCGTCCTCCACCACCACCCATTTCCTGCCGCGTATCGTCACCGGCACGGGGGAATCGTTGAAGATGGAGATGAAATACACGAACGGATGCGGACGTTCCGGCGGCGCGTCGAGGCTGGGCATGTAGATGACATCGTCGATTTTGACCCGGAGGCCTTCAAATTCCTTGATGTCTTTGGACATGAGGAAAGGATTGGGAAGCACCCGCAAAGAATCAAGGAACAATGACAGACCAAGCAAAGAACCGCCCCGCTCCTCCCGCCGTGATGACCATCGCCGGCTCCGATTGCTCGGCGGGCGCGGGCTTGCAGGCGGATCTAAAAACCTTCCAACACTTCGGTCTCCACGGCCTCACCGCCGTAACCTGCATCGTCTCGGAAACCGCCAACATCGTCCGCCGCGTCGATGCCGTCGATCCCGCGATGATGGAAGACCAGATCCGGCTCATGCTCGCCGCCTTTCCCCTCACCGTGGTCAAAACCGGCATGTTGGGTTCCGCAGAGCATGTCCGCCGCGTAGCCGCCGTGTTCCGCGAGCATCCGCACATCGCGCTGGTGGTCGATCCCGTGATGATCGCCTCCACCGGCGCGAGCCTGTTAGAAGCCGATGCCATCGCGGTTTACCGCAACGAACTCCTCCCGCTGGCCACCGTCATCACCCCGAACCTCCCGGAAGCCGAAACCCTGCTCGGCGCGGAAATCCCCGACGCCACCGCGATGGAAAGGGCCGCCCGGCAACTTTCCGCCGAATACGGCTGCGCCGTCCTCCTCAAAGGCGGTCACCTCGGCGGCGCGGAATGCCTGGATCTGCTTTTCGAAAAGGAAAGCCTCCACCGCTTCACCTCCCCGCGCCAGAACGTGATGGCCTCCCACGGCACAGGCTGCACCCTCGCCGCCGCCGTCGCCTCCGGACTCGCCCTCGGGAAAACCCTCCCAGAGTCCGTCCGCCTCGCGAAAACCTACCTCGACGAATCCCTCGCCAGCTCCTACTCTTTCCAAAGCCCCGACGGCCAACACCTTCACGCCCTCAACCAAGGAACTCTCAAATCTCAAATCTCAAATCTCAAATTTAAAGAAGGGGAAGAAAAGATGCGCCACGATGTTTTTCCTCCCACACCCGCTTTGCTTCCCTTACGCTGCCCAACGCCTCTTCCTTGAGAGTTGAACTTTGAAATTTGAAACTTATGCGCATCGCGGTTTACGCCGGATCCTTCGATCCACCGACCAACGGCCACCTCTGGATGATCGAGCGTGGGCTTGAGATGTTCGACCGCCTGATCGTCGCCATCGGCAGCAATCCGGCCAAGAGCTACTCATACACGCTGGAAGAAAGGCTGGAAATGCTGCGCGCCTCCGTCCCGGCCAGCGACCGCCTTGAGGTCGCCCATTTCGACAACCGCTACCTCGTCGATTACGCGGACAGGATGGGCGCCGCCTACATCCTGCGCGGCATCCGCTCGCCGAACGATTACGAATACGAGCGCGTCATGCGCCACATCAACGCCGACATGGCGCCAAGGATCACCACCGTCTTCCTCATGCCCCCGCGCGACATCGCCGAGCTTTCCTCCAGCATGATCAAATCCCTCACCGGCCCCGCAGGCTGGGAGGAAACCGTGAAACGCTACGTGCCGCCCCAGGTCTTCGAGGTACTCAAGCAAGACAAATGAGCCGTGCGTTCACGAGCTGAATACCATCCTGAAATTGGAGAGTAAGCGGGGCATCGCTTCGATCGGTATATCGAGCTGGTGAATCAGTTTTTCCACGGCCTCTGCCTTCACTATCGCGTTTTCCCGCAGAAAAATCAGTAGATCGATGTCCTTGGGGCGTCCGACAAGCAATTTCAAAGCCGCGAGATCATTTGATGAAATCGCGAACGCCTCTTCGCAATCCGGCACCGGCACAAGGCGCTCCCTCCAGCCGGACGGAAGTGTTTGCAGGATGGAATCTCGCAACACATCGGCATGATAGCCGTGGATCCGGTGGTAAGTTCGGTTGTCCCCGAGTGCCTCATGTAGCATCACCGAGGTCAACTCGTCGAAAGGCTCGCAGAGGATATCGGCATCGTAGGTTGTCGCCAATGGCCCGGATGGAGAACCCAGTTCCGGGTAAGAGGCGAGCAAGGAAGCAGAGCCGAAAACGATTATCCTTTTCCCTTCCGCCAACGATTTGGCCGCCACGATGACATGCTGGAGCGAGCGAAGGTTCATTTGGGAGATGTGAGAAGAGGTAGTCCGACGAATGGCGAACAGGATTTGATCCGCTCTGAATCGTGGTTCGGATCTGCGAGAAATGCGATGAGCTGATCGAACGCCACCGGGGATTCACGCGCCGCCAAGATTCGTTCCCGCCAATCAAGCAAAGGCGCGGGATGCAGCCGCCCGCTCATCAACCAGCGTTCAATGTTTTCCAAGGCGATCCGCAAGTCCTCGGGATGCGCCGCCAGATGGGCGGCGATTCGCAGCCACAGAATGGTGCGGTCTTCCCGCAGGAAATGATGGTCATCGGTGGTGGGATGATAAATTTCCATAACTTGCATGAATGCTGCCCAGTCCGGGTGCTCAGGTCAACCCGCGTCAGAGTCCTTGCCAGAAACCGCCTACTTCCTGATCAAATAAGCAAAGACAGGGATAAGATGGATAACAGTAAGGGTGATGTTTTCACGGGGAAATACGATTCTTCTTTGAAAGTTGAAAGTTGAAAGTTGAATTTTCACTCAAGTTCAGTCAGATACCTCTCCGCTTCCAGCGCCGCCGCGCAGCCTTGCCCCGCCGCCGTGATCGCCTGGCGGTAGTAATGATCGGCCACATCTCCCGCCGCGAAAAGTCCGGGGGTTTTGGTGGCGGTGCGGCCGGGAACCTGGAGGATGTAGCCGTTCTCATCCAGATCCACGAGGCCGCTGACGAACTGGCTGTTCGGCACGTGGCCGATCGCTACGAACACGCAATCGACGGCGAGTTCGCTTTCCGATCCGTCCACGAGATTCTTGAGCCTCACCGCGCGCATCTCGCCCTTTTCATTGGTCAGGTATTCCTCGACCCCGCTGTTCCAGACAGGCTCGATCTTGGGGTTTGCGAGGGCGCGCTCGGCCATGATCTTCGAGGCGCGTAGCTCGTCGCGGCGGTGGATCAGATAGACCTTGCTGGCGAAGCGGGTGAGGAAACCCGCTTCCTCGCAGGCGCTGTCGCCGCCTCCGATGACTGCCACCGGGACATCCCGGTAGAACGCGCCGTCGCAGGTCGCGCAGGAAGTAAGGCCGCGCCCGATGAGTTCCTTCTCATTCGGCAGGCCAAGGTGCCTTGGCGCGGCTCCGGTCGCGATGATCACCGTTTTCGACCGCAGGGTATCATCGCCGATCTTCACGCTGAAATTCCCGTCATCATCCTTCAAGATCGATTCAACGGAGGCGTATTGGATGCGCGTGCCGAATTTCTCCGCCTGCTTCTGCATGTTCATCATCATCTCCGGCCCCATGACGCCCTCGGGAAATCCGGGGAAATTCTCCACCTCCGTGGTCGTCGTGAGCTGGCCGCCGGGCTGCGTGCCGGAAAGCATCAGCGGGGTCAGGTTCGCGCGGGCGACGTAGATGGCGGCAGTGTATCCGGCGCAGCCGGTTCCGATGATGATGACGTTTTCCATGATGTTGATTGGGAGCTTTAGCTGGGCGCATTATTCCGGCGGTCAGCGGAAAGAGTCAACCGTGGGAAACAGAGAGTCCTGAATTGATGGAAGAAAATCCAACCGCAGATGAACGCAGATGGACGTTAAGGAAGAAAATGGATCTTACGACTCTTTCTCTTTCATCTGCGTGAATCTGCGTCCATCTGCGGTTAAAAAAATCTCTTCGCTAGGCTTTCTCCGCTCCACGATTGCCAAACGCCGCGCACCCCTATTGATTCACCCCGCCCATGGCCAACGATTTCGCCTTCGAATCCCTCAACCACGCCCAGCGTGAAGCGGTCGCCGCCCAGGACGGGCCGGTGATGATCCTTGCGGGCGCGGGCACGGGGAAGACGCGCACGGTCACCTGCCGCATTGCCCACATGCTGGAGCGGAAAGTCCCGGCCTCCGAGATCCTCGCTGTCACTTTCACCAACAAGGCCGCCGCCGAGATGCGGGAGCGCATCGGCGGCATGGTCTCGAAAAAGGCCGCCTCGGAAATGACCGTCTGCACCTTCCACTCCCTCTGCGTCCGCCTCCTGCGCGGCGGCATCGACCGGCTCGGCTACAAGAAAAATTTCTCCATCACCGCCTACTCGGATCAGGTCGGCATCATGAAACAGCTCCTCGTCCGCAAGGGCGGCACCGATGAGAAAGTGAAGGCCGAGACCGTCCTTTCGGAAATCTCCAAGGCGAAGAACAAGGGCATCGATGTCCAGGATCTGCAGGACGACTATTTCGCGCAGCTCGCCGTCGCCTACCAGAACGAGCTCCGCGCCCAGAACGCCGTGGATTTCGACGACCTCCTGCTCCTCGCCGAGCAGGTGTTGCGCGAGCACGGGGATGTCCGCGAGCATTTCCGGAAGCTTTATACTAGAGTCACCGTAGATGAGTTCCAGGACACGAACTCCCTCCAGATGCGTCTGCTTCAGCAGCTTGTCGGCGAGCCTTACCATGTCTGCGTCGTCGGCGATGACGACCAGTCCATCTACGGCTGGCGCGGCGCGGATGTGGCGAATATCCTTGAGTTCGAGCGCTTTTTTCCGAATCCCAAGATCATCCGCCTAGAGGAAAACTACCGCTCCACCCAGGCCGTGCTCCACACCGCGAACTCATTGATCAAACACAACCTCGGCCGCCGCGAGAAGATCCTCCGTTCCACGCGTGGCGGTGGGGAAAACGTCCGCATCGTCGCCATGCCCGGCGATGACGAGGAGGCGGATTTCATCGCCGACGAGATGCTCGGCGAGAAAACCGCGCACGGCCGCGAATGGGAGGACTTCGCCATCCTGTTCCGCACCAACGGCCAGTCGCGGAAGCTCGAGCTCGCCCTGCGCGACCGGAAAATCCCCTACCGCATGGTCGGCGCGCAGTCGTTCTACGACCGCCGCGAGATCCGCGACGTGCTGGCCTACGCCTCCCTGCTCGTTTCCCCGGAAAACGACGTTCCCCTGCTCCGCATCCTCAACGCCCCCAACCGCGGCATCGGCCAATCCTCCGCCGTCCTCGCCACCGACTGGAGCCGCGAGAAAGGCCACTCCGTCTGGCAGGCACTCTGCGATCCCTTTTTCACCACCACCATCGGCCCGAAGTCCCGCGCCGCCATCGAGGATTTCGTCGCCCTCATCTCCTCCGCCAAAAACCGCATCGACATCGCCAAGGAAAACCCCGCCGACGTCCTCGGCGAGCTTCTGCGGGAAATCGAATACCTCCCTTGGATCGAGCGCGGCTGCAAGAACGACTCCGAGCGCCAGCAGCGCGGCGAGGCCATCAACTCCCTCATCGCCTCCCTCCGCGATCACATCGCCAAAGGCAAAAAACTCCAGTCCTTCCTCGACGACAGCGCCCTCGCCTCCGACCGCGAGGACGACGACCTAGAGAAAAAGAAAGGAGCCACCCTCATCACCCTCCACGCCTCGAAAGGGCTGGAATTTCCGATCGTCTATCTCGTCGGGCTGGAGGAAGGTTTCCTGCCGCACAGCCGCTCCATCACCGAGGGCACGAAGGACGAGGAGCGCCGCCTGCTCTACGTCGGCATCACCCGCGCCCAGGAATCCCTTACGCTAACCTACTGCACCGTCCGCATGAAATGGGGCCAGAAAACCGGCTGCCAGCCCTCCTCCTTCATCGGCGAACTCGATGATAAGCACCTCGACCACACTACCTTCGATGAAATCCAGAACACCGAGATGTCTGGCGATGATCTCGATGACTTCTTCGCAAGCATGAATGATCTGTTCAAGGATTGACAGGCAGTAATCATCACCTCGCACACCCATCCCACCCGCATGAAAAAAATCCTCCTAACGTTCGCGCTGACCCTTCCCCTCCTCTCTGCGGAAACGCAGCATGACATCGTCATCTATGGCGGCACCTCCGGGGGCATCATCGCGGCCATCCAAGCCGTGAAATCAGAACGCTCCGTCGTGCTCGTCTCCCCCACGCCCTACCTCGGCGGCCTCACTACCAGCGGCCTCGGCTGGACGGATCTCGGCAGCGATTCCATCCTCGGCGGCCTGAGCCGCGATTTCTACACTCGCCTCTACCTTCACTACGAGAAACCCGATTCCTGGAAATGGGAGGAACGTGCCGATTTCGGCAACAAGGGACAGGGGCAACCCGCCCTCAACCCGAAAACCAATCTCGCCTCCGTCTTCGAACCCTCGGTCGCCACCGCCGTCTTCGATGCCATGCTCAAGGAACACGGCGTCACCGTCGTCACCGCCCGGCTCGACCTGAAAAACGGTGTCGTGATGGACGGCGACCGCATCCTTAAAATCCGCACGGAGGACGGGCGCGCGTTCGCCGGGAAAATCTTCATCGACGCCACCTACGAGGGCGACCTGCTCCCCGGAGCGGGTGTCAGTTTCACCACCGGCCGCGAGGCGAACGCGACCTACGGCGAGACCGTCAACGGCATCCAGACCAAGGGCACCGTGAAAAACCAACTGCGCGACGGCATCGATCCCTACATCAAGCCCGGCGACCCCGCTAGCGGCCTGCTCCCCGGCGTGAACCCCGACGCCGGCGGCGAGGATGGCGAGGGCGACCACCGCCTCCAGGCCTACTGTTTCCGCATGTGCCTCACCGATGTCCCGGAAAACCTCGTGCCCTTCGAAAAACCCGTGGGCTACGACGAGGCCGCCTACGAAATCCTGTTCCGCGCCATCAAGGCCGGCCACAACGGCGGTTTCACCAAATTCGACCTCATGCCGAACCGCAAGACCGACTCCAACAACACCGGCGGCATCTCCAACAACCCCATCGGCCTCAATTACGGCGACGACTGGGACTGGACCACGCTCGGCCACGATGAACGCCTCGCCCTCGCCAAGAAACACGAGCACTGGCAGCGCGGCCTGATGTGGACGCTCCAGAACCACCCGCGCGTGCCGGAGAAAATCCGCCAGGAATACTCGAAATGGGGGCTGCCCAAGGATGAGTTCACCGACAACGGCCACTGGCCGCACCAAATCTACGTCCGCGAAGCCCGCCGCATGGTCTCTGATTTCGTGATGAACCAGAACCACTGCCTGCGCAAGGAACCCGTGCCGCAATCCATCGGCCTCGCCGCCTACACCATGGACTCCCACAACGTCCAGCGGCACGTGATCAACGGCATGGTCAAGAACGAGGGCGACATCCAGCACCGCATCCCCGGCCCCTACCCGGTTTCCTACCGCGCCATCGTCCCGAAAAAGGCGAGTGCGAGAACCTGTTGGTGCCCTGGAGCCTCTCCGCCAGCCACATGGCCTTCGGCTCCATCCGCATGGAACCCGTCTTCATGATCCTCTCGCAAAGCGCCGCCACCGCCGCCGACATCGCCATCGAAAGCGGCATCCCCGTCCAGGACGTGCCCTACGAGGCTCTGCGAAAACGCCTGATCGAGGACGGCCAGTGCCTTGATCCCTGAGCGGCCGAACTTCCTCCCACCTCAGGCAGATTCCAGCCACGATACACCTCCCCGGCATTTTCGCGCTTGCCCTCCTCTGCGCCCCGCCACCATCCCTTGCCGCCAAACCCAACGTCGTAATCTTCCTCGCCGACGACGCCGGGCGGGGCGATTTCAGCCGCTCCGGCAACAGGATCTGACCATAAACACCTTCATCCCACAAAAAACAACACATCCCTAAAAGCATTGACTTTGTAAGCACGCCGCCTATCTAGTTTCATTCATCAGTTTTTCGCCAGAACTGCCAAAAAAACTATGTATCCTCCGAAAAAAACATTCGTTGCCCGAAATTTTCATAAACATCGGCGACAGCTCAGCGGCTTCGCGCTTGTCGTCACTCTTTCCCTCATGATCCTGCTGGCCATCCTCGCGGTGGGGCTGCTGAGTCTCTCCAGCGTAGCATTGCGCAGCGCCGGAGCGGGTAGCCACGAAGCCCAGGCGCGCGCGAACGCCCGCCTCGCGCTCTTGCTCGCCATCGGCCAATTGCAGAAAACAGCGGGGTCGGATCAGCGCATCACCACCGGAGCCGACCAGTTGGCCGATACCGGCGGAGACGGTTCCGGAACAGCCGCCGCTGCGGAGCATCGGCACTGGACGGGTGTCTATCGCTCATGGCTCTTCGAAGACGAAGGCCGCCCGGAACCCAATTTCCTCACCTGGCTGGTCTCCGGAAACCCCGAAACCATATCCTCCCGCGACACCGCGAAAACCTCCGCCGCCGATCCCGTGGTTCTCGTTGACAGCGGCACGCTCGGTGAGGCGGATGCGGGCCGCGTCTCCGTCCCCGCGTTGAGGCTCGGGGCGAGCGACGCCCGGTTGGCCTGGTGGACGGGAGACCAGGGCATGAAAGCCACCCTCGACGCACCTCCCGGAAACGCCGGAGCCCTCGCCGCCGATGTCCGCGCCGACCTCCAGGCCGCCCGTCAGATGGGGGTTCAGCTCGCCGCCACCGGAAACGACAAGCGCCCCTTCGGCTCGCTGTCCTCGACGGACAACCGCCGCCATCTCGTGACAAGCTGGCCGCAGGCGGCGTTCGTTTCCACCGACACCACCTCCCATCGCGGCCTGTTCCACGATCTCGCCCCCCACTCCTCCGGCCTCCTGACCAACGTCCGCACTGGCGCTTTCCGCAAGGATCTCTCCATCTATCTGGAGCGCAGCAAAGCGACTGCTCCCCGCGAACCTTTGTATGAGGTGAGCGGAAGACCCGGCATCAATTTCGCCGAACTCTGGTTCCACCACAACATTCACAAGGAACTCCAGTCCGGTAGTCTGAACTTCACCACCGGTGGCTCCACCGACGCGCCCGCGCTGCGGATCGCCGGCTCCCAGACCGCGATGACGGCCGACCACGCCAACACCTACAAGCAGCCCGCCATCATCAGCTACAAGGCCGTGCTTTCCTTCCATGCGCGCCGGGTCAACACCGCCGATGGACCGAAAGAGAGACTCCATCTCGTCGTCGATCCCATCATCACCTACTGGAACCCCCTCGACGTTCCGGTCTCACTCAGCCCCGCCTATAATTCGGTCAAATTCTGGCAGCTACCCTACAACCTCACCCTCCGCTACGGCGGACGCACGTTAAATACCAGTCTGCGAAGAATTCTTGCGAACACCCAATTCCATTACCTCACCCTGATCGCCGGAAAACTTGAGCCGATCGTGCTCAAGCCCGGCGAGGTGCTCGTTTATTCCCAAGCCTCCAACACACCGGTCGCAACCTATCTCCCTTCGGGGCTCAACTTTGTCAATGGCAGGGCGGGATGGAACCTGGGCGGCGGCGTGGCCATCCCCTTGCGCAACACGTCCGGCCAATTTGTGGATGGCAATTCCAACGATACCCTCGAATACGAGATCCGCCCGAACAACGACACCTCCCTTGGCTCAAATCATTGGTTCCTTACCGCTTTCGGCCTATACTACAAGGAAGACAGGACGCAGCTTGGTGAATCCGTGAGCTTGGGAAACAACTCAATCGACCATCTCCGTGGCGATCCTTATCATACCCACCAAAAACCCGCCGACCTCAGGCTCCGCGCCACCTCGTTCCCCCAGGTTTTCGACAAGATCGGCCCGGAAGACACCCGCCCGCTTACCTTCTCGCAGCTCAGCGGTCGCAAGGAGCCTTTCATGCTCTACGCCCACAATGCCAAGACCGAGTTCGGAAGCGACCGTGGTGGGCGCTGGCTCGCCCGCCAAAACACCCAGATGATGAAACTGGATTTCGGCACCCTTTCCGAAGCAGAACTCGACCTCGTCCCTTACGAAATTCAGATCGAGCCGCTCGATAGCTGGAAGAACCGCAACCTCGAGGTCACACCCAATGGCAGCGGCTTCTTCGGCGGCGGGATGAACGCAGAATTCGGCACCAACTATCTCGTCACCCACGCCGTCCCCCGCGAGCCGCTCCACTCGCTCGCCGCCTTCCAAAATGCCTTTGCAAACGGCTATCAGGCTCTCCCGGGCAGAACCGGTCACAACATGCTCAATTTCAGCATTCCGCTGCTGCCGCTCGTCAGCCACCCCATCGGCAACTCGCTTGCCCCCTCCGTCCTCTCCCCCGGCGATACCACCGGTGCCCTCGACGGCGGCGGCATGCTTGCCGACCACTCCTACCTCGCCAACCGCGCCCTGTGGGACGACTGGTTCCTCTCCAGCATCTCCCCGGACATCCGCGCCCCGCGCACGCAGCGCCAGATCGCCTCGGATTTCCTCAAAGGCGCTGCCCCACTGCCCAACACCCGCTACCGCCCCGCCCTCCCTCCCTCCGAGGCCGACCGCCTGCTCGCCCTCTGGTTCGACGGCGAAAATCCCACCGCCGACGCCCACCTACTCACCGCCGCCGCCCTGCGCGTCGACGGACTGTTCAACGTGAACTCCACCTCCGTGGAGGCATGGAAAGCCGTGCTCAGCGCGCTGCGCGGACAGCCAGTCGTCACCCGCAATGCCGGAGGAAAGGAAAGCGTCATGCCCGGCGAGACGGACACCACGCCGGTAGCGAACCTCATCGCCTCCGAAAACCTCATCGCCCGCGGCGACGGCAACGTGGATATCATGGAAACCGCTCAATGGATCGGCCGCCGCACTCTCAGCGATGAGGAGATCGACGCCCTCGCCCAAGCCCTCGTCCGCGAGATCCGCAAGCGCGGTCCGTTCCTCTCGCTCGCCGATTTCATCAACCGCCGCCCCGGCTCCGACCCCGCACTCGCCGCCGCCGGAGCTATCCAGAGTGCCCTCGACTCGCCAGATGCGGCCATCAACGCCGCCTACCTCCAGGGCGACCGCCGCGTCCCGGATGATGTCGCGAAGCGGTTCCCTTTCCCCGAAGCCGAGGCCGGTGCCGCCGCCTACGGAGCGCCCGGCATCATCAAACAGGCGGACATCCTCACCCCCATCGCCCCCATCCTCTCGGTGCGCTCCGACTCCTTCATCATCCGCGCCTACGGGGAATCCGCGGCCGGTGGAAAAATCATGGCCCGCGCGTGGTGCGAGGCGGTGATGGAAAGGCGGGCCGATTTCATCAGCCCCGCCGACGAGCAGAACACCGCCGCCGCCGACCTCAAGGACGACGAGAACCGCCTCTTCGGCCGCCGTTTTGAAATAACCTCTTTCCGTTGGCTCAACCCCCAAGAGATATGACACGCTCCCTCGCCCTGCTCATCGCACTCGCACTCGCACTCGCACTCGCATCCGCCTCCGCCTCCGAACCCACCGTCCGCTTCCTCGCCGAGCGCGTGCCTCAGGGTGTCGATCAGGTGGTCATGCTCGCCGCGGAGAAAACCAGCGAAGCCTTCAAGCCTCCCACCAAGCACCTCTCTGCGGAGATCATCCCTCCCGCCCGCGCCTTCGAGCTGCGCGCCGCCGCCGCGGACGGCCGCCTCCTCGGCCACATCGCGCTGCCCGAGGTCGGCGACCGCTTCATCGTGCTCCTACTGCCCGCTCCCGAGGCCGGCTTCCGCGGCGTCGTCCTGCGCTCCGACGAGCCCGGCTTCCGCCCCGGCGATTGCTACCTCTACAACGACAGCAAGCAGCGCGTCGTCGGCTTCATCGGCGACAAGCGTTTCCAGATCAAACCCGGCGAAGGCAGCGCCATCCGCCCGGTCGAGAAGATCAGCAAGGGATTTCATGATGTCGGCTTCGGCGTCGATGTGGGAGACGACGGCCAAACCCGCGCCCTGAGCATGACCCGCTGGCCCATCGATGCCCAGGTGCGCTCCTATGTGTTCTTTTTCCTCAACGAACGCACCAAACGCGTGGATTACCGCGCCGTCGATGAGTTCATCCCGCCCGCGAAACCGGAGTGACATCTCTCCCGAAGGGGTGTTTTTACGCGCCAATCCCGGACAGCCCGTCTTTATGCCGGATCGGCTGGAAGATGGAGGCTTCGAAATCGTATCTATGTTTTGTTTCCCATGAAACCACTCTCTCTCATCGCAGCCCTTTGCTCCCTCATATCTCCCGCCGCCGCTGACAGCAAGCGCCCGAACCTGCTCATCATCCTCACCGACGACCACGGCTACGGCGATGTCTCCGCCTACCAAGAAACCGATGTCCGCACGCCGAACATCGACCGCATCGGTTCCGAGGGCATCCTTTTCACCGCCATGCGGGCCAACTGCACTGTCTGCTCGCCCTCCCGCGCCGCGATGCTCACCGGGCGCAACGCCGACCGCGTCGGCGTGCCCGGCGTGATCCGCACTCATGCGGAAAACTCGTGGGGTTACTTCGATCCGGCGGTGCCCACGCTCGCCGACGAACTGAAACGCGCCGGCTACCACACCAGCCTCATCGGAAAATGGCATCTCGGCCTAGAATCCCCGAACCTGCCGAACGAGCGCGGCTTCGATTTCTTCCACGGCTTCGCCGGCGACATGATGGACGACTACTACAAACACGGTCGCCACGGGCAGAACTACATGCGGCGCAATAACGAGGTCATCAAACCCGAGGGCCACGCCACCGATCTCTTCACCGATTGGGCGATCGATGTTTTCCGCGAGCGCAAGGACTCCGGCCCCTTCTTCATGTTCCTCGCCTACAATGCCCCGCACTTCCCGATCCAACCGCCCAAGGAATGGTTCGAGAAAATCAAACAACGCCACCCGGACATGGATCCCGCCCGCGCCCGCAACGTCGCCTTCGTCGAGCACCTCGACCACAATGTGGGCCGCGTGCTTGATGCGCTCAAGGAAACCGGCCTGGCGGAAAACACCCTGCTTGTTTTCTCCGCGGACAACGGCGGCTCCCTCCCCCACGCCCAGAACAACGACCCGTGGCGCGGCGGCAAGCAGGAGCACTACGACGGCGGACTGCGCGTCCCGTTCATGGCCCGCTGGCCCGCCGGTGTGAAGGCGGGCGCCCGCAGCGACTACCCCGGCCTGCTGTTCGACATCTTCCCCACCTTCCTCGAACTCGCCGGAGCCAAGGCGCCGGACGGCATCGATGCCGTGAGCCTCGGCCCCATCCTTCGCGGAACGGCGATTGAAACCCCTGAGCGCGAACTCTACTTCGTCCGCCGCGAGGGCGGGAAGCAGCATCAGGGCCAAGCCTATCACGCCCTCATCCGCGGCGATTGGAAGATCCTGCGCAACGATCCCTTCCGGACCTACGAACTCTACAACATCAAGGACGACCCACAGGAACAAAACGACCTCGCCAAGGCCAACCCCAAAATCCTCGAGGATCTCGCCACCGCCCTCTCCCGCCACATCCAACGAGGCGGCGCGGCTCCGTGGCAAGCACCCGGCCGGTAAGGCATTCCAATCATCAATATTCAATAATCAATCGGCCCCCTCATGAACCTCACCCTCATCCGCCATCTCTGGGGCGTCGATCACACCCACGGTCTCGACCACTACCTGCCGCGCTGGCGCGAGGTCGGTTACACGGCGGTGGAAAGCGCGATACGTTTTTCGCCGGATCGCGGGGCTTTGCTCGGTTTCCTGAAAACCAGCGGCATGAGGCTGGTGCCCCAGGTTTTCACCAACGACTTCACGCCCGGCGGCAGCGTGCGCGTGCATCTCGATTCGCTGAAAGAGCAGATCGACGAAACCCTCGACCTCGATCCCCTCTTCGTCAACGCCCACAGCGGCTCCGACACATGGAGCCACGCGGAGGCCGTGGATTTCTACGGCGCGGCGCTGGAGCTGGAGAAATCGCTCGGCATCACCCTCTGCCACGAAACGCACCGCCTGCGCTATTTCGCGAATCCCTGGGCCACCCGCCCCATCCTTGAAACGTATCCGGATCTCAGGCTCGTCTGCGACTTCAGCCACTGGGTCTGCGTGGCCGAGCGGCTGCTGCCGGATTGCGATGAAATCATCCAACTCGCGGCCGACCGCTGCCACCTGATCCATGCGCGCGTCGGACACGAGGAAGGGCCGCAGGTTTCCGATCCTCGCGCGCCCGAGTGGCAGCTTCATCTAACAGCCCACGAAAGCTGGTGGGACATCATCTGGGATTCGCAGAAACGCCGCGGCATGGAAACCACCTACCTCACGCCCGAGTTCGGCCCGCCGCCCTACATGCCCACCCTGCCTCACACCGGCGCGCCCGTCGCCGACCTCGCGGACATCTGCGACTGGATGGCCCGCCGCGAAGAAACCCGTTTTTCAAAGCGAGCATGAACAAGCCCAGCGTCGAACATCGTTTAGCCGGAACCCTGTCCGATGGCCGCGAGGTCGGGGCGTGGACTCTGAGGAACGGCCATGGCATGTCCTGCGAGGTGCTGGAATACGGGGCAACGCTCAGCCAGCTTTGGGTGCCGGATCGGCATGGCGTGGCGGTGGATGTGCTGCTGGGCTTTGATCGGTTGGAGGATTGGGAGAAACGGAACGAATCGTTTTTCGGCGTCGTCGCCGGGCGGGTGGCGGGGCGGATTCCCAACGGAATATTGAGGATCGCGGGCCGTGAATTTCATCTGGCGAAAAATGATAGGGGAACCATCTGCACGGCGGCTTGATGGGCTTGGACAAGCGGCTCTGGTTGGGCGAAGCGGTGACGGACGGAACGGGTGCTGTCGGGGTTCGCCTGCGCTACATCAGCCCGGATGGCGAGGAGGGTTATCCCAGCGAAGTCAGGATGGCGGTGACGTATTGGCTGACGGCGGCGGGCGAGCTAGTTTTCGAAACGGAGGCGGAAAGCGATCAGGTCACGCCCATCGCCCTCGCCCAGCACGGCTATTTCAATCTGGCGGGCGCGGCCAGCGGCGCGGCGACCGATCATATCGTGCGGATTTTTTCCGACGAGGTGATGAAAACGGATGAGATCATGACGCCACTCGGAATCGCCGAACCGGTGGATGGCATGGCCGCCGACATGCGGGAGGGCAGACGCATCGGTGATGTCCTCCCGTTGATCTGGCAAGAGCATGGTGATCTCTACCGCTTGGGGAGGGACGGGGAGATGAAGATCGCGGCGAAAATCACGGACCCCCTCAGCGGGCGGGAGATGACCGTGAGCACGACGCACGGCTTCATGCAGTTCTACGCCGCCGGTCACCTCGATGGCACCACGCGCGGCAAAGGTGGCGCGGCCTATCCGCGCCATGCGGGCCTGTGTTTCGAGTGCCAAGGCTATCCCGATCCTGGCGCGGGCTTCGGGGATACGTTGTTGAAACCCGGAGAAATCCAGCGCCATCGGACGGTTTATGGTTTTGCCACAGGTGGCCAAATCTCAATCTGTTATTCTAACCGCGAATGAAGAAATAAAATCAGGACTTTTTACAAGGAGAGCGATTCCGTGCGCGTACATGTCCTCATTCGTCCCGCTCCGTCCGTTCCGACACCGCATGGAAGGCGAGCTGGCGGGTGCGCGGGGAGATGTAGGCGAAGAGATATCTCCGGAATCGCGTGTCGATGTGCCAGTTTTCCGTGCTGGCCAGTTTCCACCGGCTGTCCTCTTCGAGGCTGATCAGCACGGGGACGCTGACCATCCCGTCACCGCGGGGCGCTCCCAGCAGCCCGGATTTGCCGGGGTCGATGAGGACGGGTTTTGCCTCGCCGGACTTGATGGCGAGGCGATGGCTGGTGGCGTTGATGATGAAGCGGTCGCCGCCACGGATAAGAGAGAGGGGGGTATTGACCTTAAGCACCCTGTAGCCTTTCTCCACCGCGATGAACAGGAGAAGGAGATCCTTCCGCTCGTTCTCCGCGATAGGCAGTGAGATTTCCGGCAGTTCCGCATTGCCGCGCCGGAAGTCGAGGAAACGCCCGTCGCGCAAGGTCGCCTTATGCGGGCCACCGATGTGGGTTAGGGGAACTTCGACTTCCACATCGCCGCCCGCACCGGCCTTGAATACGGGGCTTGCCTGATCGCCGGGATCGAAGCGAGTGACGCGGAAGTCGATCCGGGAGGCACCATCGGTTTGGCTCTGCGCGGCGGCGAAGCCGGATGAGAAAAGCATCAGCGCGCATGCTATGAGGAATACGGGGTTCATATGGAAGCTTCGAGGTTCTGGACTTCCGGGGAGGTGAGCCAACGGAATGAGGCCATGGTGAAGCGGCGTCCGAATGTGCGGTTGGCCTCGTTGAGACCGGCATGCGGCGTGAAGGCGGGGTCTGCCGGGTCGATGTATCCCGGGACGCGCTGGACTATGGCCTCGCACCAGGCGCGGGCGATGATGGTCTCGCCATCTGCGGAGCGCGCCTCGCCGTAGGCACGGATCAGGAAGGTGTCGGAGCGCGCCTGCATGATCGGCGCGATGGGCGTGAGCAAGTCCGCCTGGTTGATGTAGGCGGGTGTTCCCTGGTAGCGGGATCCCAAGGCCGCAGCGGGAAATTTGTATTGGGTTCCAGCGATGTCGGCCTGCCTGATTTCGTTGGCTCCGCCGTGGTAGTCGCGGTTGATATCGACTTTCGGATCCTCCAGCGCCGCCTGGAGCGCGCCGTATTTCGCCATTTCCACATCATTGGTGAGGCGGCGGTTGACGAACTCTCCCAGCGAGCGGAAGGGGCCGCGTTTCTTCACCTGCCGCACCACCGCCTCGGCGAGCTGGCAGATCTCCTCCTCGGTCAGTTCACGGTAGCCGAGCCAGCGGCTCGCCTCGGTGGCGGTGCCGGTGGCCGGATTCGGGTTGCGGCTGATGACATGACTCCCGCGCTCCCGTCCCTCCAACCGGCTATCGCCTAGCATGAGCACCGGACGTTTTCGGTTGGCCGCAGAAAGGACGACCGTCCATGCGGGGACGGATGTCGAATTGATGTTGAAGCCGCCATCCACCATGAGTTCCGCGGCGGCTCTGAGGTGGGCGTCAGGTCGTGCACCATTTCCAACCGTAAGGAGATCCAGGATGCCGGAAGCGCTTGATGCCGCGGCATCGTATGGCCGGTAGGCGGCGATAGGCAGCGGGGTTTTTCCACTGAAGAAATCTTCCACGACCGTGCGCAGGGTTCGCTTGGCCCCGTATCTGCCGAACACCGGCCCTTCCTGTGCGGCCATAGAGGAAAAGAAATAGGAGTCAAAGAGCAGGTGGTTGGCGGCGTAGCTGCGGTCCACCACCTGCGCGGGCGCTCCCGGAATTGTGTAGTCGGCACTGTTGAACCAAGCCCGGTTGTCGTAAGTGCGGCCGGCGATGTCACCGCCCTGCCATGGGAAATACTGTCCGAGATGGAAAGGAAACGAGGCCTCGCGGGTCAAGGCGGGCGGCAGGCCGGGCGAGGCGAAGGAGTTTCCGATGGCGTGATTCTGCTGATAATAGCCGCTCGCGTTGAGCGCCTCGATAGGCAGCAGCGGTAGATTCTGCAACTGTGCCAGCGACGTCATCGGGGCGAGCGGAATGGGAGCCGAGACGATCCGCGACTGACCGCCCGGCCGGTTGCTGGGACCGAAGAACGGGACGTTCTGGAACAACCCCTCGGTGCCGTTGACCTGCTCGAAAGTGATCGTGTAGGGGTGCGCGTAAAAGGGCGTCGAGGCATCCACACCTCTGCCTGAATGCTTGGTGGACGAGGTGACGGCGGCATAGGGATGGAAGGGAATGTTGTGCAGCCAGGTCTTGTTGGGGAGCGCCGGTTCGTCGAGTGTCTTGAGGCGAATGTCGAGGAGCAGGAACGGCATGGGATTGTTATCCAGATCCGCGAAGGTTCTTTGGGGGAAGTTCCGTTCCGAGAGGAAAGCGATGCGAGGGTTGGCCGCTTCATGCCGCCAGGCGACCTGGGACGAGAACATCTGCTTCTGGAAGCGCGCCGGGTGTCCTGCATGGACTGCGCGGGGTTCGCAGCGAAAGTCAAAGGTGGTTTGGAACTGTTGGCCGGCATAAGACGTGTTGCTGGTTTCCCAGCTGGCGAGTGCCGTGGAGATGGCGATCCGGTCCGTGGGGTTGCCGCTGATGTTCCCCAGGTCGCGCGGTTGGCCGGCGCGGTTGGGAAGCCACGCGGGTGGGCTGGCGATCATGTTGTGGGCATGGAAACCGCCACTTTGCGACGAGTTGTAGGTCAGGGTTTTCGCCTCACCGGGTGCGAGGGTCAGGCTCGGCCCGGTGGAGCCGCCCACCCGCATCGTCATGTTGCCGTGCGGCCATCCCCAGTTGTAATTACCATTGAACGTGCCGCGACCAGTGAGCGGGTGTTTCACGCCGGCTTTGAAGACCGTATGCTCCATCGGCAATGTGTGGAGGAACGTGCTCCATTCCGTTACTCTCATCGGCACATTGTAAGGATTCCAGAGTGTCACAACAGGATAGCTATACATGCGCATGGCGTAATTGGTGCTTCCCCCCTGGCGCTGCAGCCCCAAGGAGACGAGCATTTGCAGCCGTACCACCACGGGCGTGATGCGCGTGACGCCGCTGTTCCAACCCGGATTGCTGATTGGATCGATATCGGGGGTGGTAAACAGCATCGCGCTCACGGGAAGGTCCTTCTGGTCGGCGAGCTGCCTGCGGTGCATGTGATACCAATGGTGGAGATGCTTCCATGCAAGCGTGTCGTGATAGTCGGGATTGCTGAGGGCGATTTCGCCGTTTGGGCCGAGCGGCCCCTGCGGCATGCCGCCGGCTCCCCCGGCACGGCCCCAGCCCTGGAGCCAGTTGATATCGGTGCGCTCGAGGTAAAGGCTGAGATCCTTGCGGAGCTCTTCCCGGGTCACATCGGCCAGCACGCTGCGAGGGTGGGGGGAGAGGTCGTGGAAAAAATTCCCCGCATCCGCCGAGGCAACGACCAGCGGCAGCGTGCCACGGCTGATCAGCTTCTCGCTGGTTTCGGTGTTGGCCGGAAAATCCCGAAAAGCGTCCAGCGTGAGCAAGCCGTGGGGGCCGGGGGTGGCCGCCCGGGCGAGCAGGTTGGCCGCAGGCGGGTTGTCCTTGCGGTCCGCGTCATCGCGCGGGTTGATGAGAGCCTTGCAGTTTTCATCACCCACCCACCATGCGAAGCCGCCGCGGGCGGTTCGCACCCGGCCGGCCTGGACCTTGGCGGGGGCGACATCCGGGCGGGACGGCGGATTGGCGAGTGTGACCGGTTCAAGGAGCGCGCCGTCGCGGGCGAAATCGGTTGTTTCGAGCTGTTGGGACTGGGCGTTCGAAACCAGCCATTTCCGGAATGATGAATCGCGGCCGTAATCCGGCGTTTCGTCCAGCATTTCCCGCCTCGCCGCCCAGACGCCGGTCAGGTGCGGGTATCTCACTCCATCGGGCGCGGGAGTCTCCGGATTTCCATCCAGGATGGCGGCGGGAGCGGTGATGGCGCCGTCCCTACCCAGTGATTTCTGGAGTTCCCCGATGGCCAACATCAGCCCCATCCGGGCATTCGCCCGCGCCTCGGCCTCGGCACTACCCCGCGCAGCCGTGCGCAGGGAGACCGCGGAGAGCGAGAGAAGCCCGACGGCGATCACTGTCAGCAGAATCATCAGAGAGAGGGTTACCACCAATGCGAAGCCCCCGCTGCGGCCTTTATGGCAGGGGGCACGCGGGATGTTGTGGGATGCTTTGGGTTTCATCATGTTCCGGTTGGGATGTTCCGGATTGAGTGGGAGTAATGCGGGAAGGATCGACCTTTCGTTAACCACTTCAACGGCGGCATCCTGGCTTTTGACGTGTCCCGCGGAAAGAAAAAATTCGCCGGGTTCACATTTCCGCTGGAGGAGAAAAGGAATCGCGCTGATGATCGTTTGCGACTAGCCGAAGATGCGGCCGTTTGCACGCGGCGGCGGCGCAGCAGGCAGAGCACACCGAGACCGCCGAGCAGGGCGGTGGAAGTCTCAAGAACTACTGATCCGAATTCCGCCGTATCGCCCAGCCGCCGAATGACCTCCTGATCGCATCAGCTACGTAAAGGGGCAACGCCCCCAACGGTGACCCAAATACAGTTTATAGTTTTACAACGGACAGGGAGATCTCAATCTGATATTCTAAATGCGAATGAACGCCAATCCGACTTCGCCGAGGCGACGACGGACAGGTGGCCGCGAATGAAAAAATGAAATGATCCTTCCGAATTCGCGAACTTTCGCGTTCATTCGCGGTTGAATCTTCAAAAAACAGGAACCCTTGGCATGAGTGGACAAATAAATCATCGGATCGGCGTGCTGGGCAGCGGCTTCATCGTGTGCGAGTGCCATCTACCCAGCTATGCCAAGGCGGGCTACCAGGTGGTCGCCATCGCCTCGCGGACGAAGGAAAAGGCGGCCGTCCGTCGCGGAACAATACAGCATCCCCACTGTCCATGACGATTACGAATCTTTGTTAGACGACGCATCCATCGAGGTGCTGGATATCGCGGTGCCGCCGCAACAACAACCGCCCCTGATCCGCGCGGCCTGCGCGAAAGGCACCGCGAAAGCCATCCTCGCCCAGAAGCCGCTCACGCTGGATTTCGCGGAGGCCAAGGAGCTGGTGAAACTTTGCCGCGAGGCGGGCATCCTCCTAGCCGTAAACCAGAACATGCGCCACGATCCCTCGGTCAAGGCGGTCAAAGCCATGATCGAACGCGGCGAGCTGGGCGAGCCGGTGTTCGCGACGATCGACATGCGCGGCATCCCCCACTGGCAGCCGTGGCAAGCGGAAACGGGAGGCGCGACCATGAAGATCATGTCGATCCACCACCTCGACTGCATGCGCCACTGGTTCGGCGATCCCGAACGGATTTTCTGCAGCGTGAGGCCGGATCCGCGCACGGTGTTTCCCCACCACGACGGCATCTGCACCTACATCCTCGAATACGCCAACGGGATGCGGGCGGTGATCATCGATGACGTATGGACCGGTCCCGCGAAAGAGGGCGCTCCGGCGGACATCCGCATCGAGTGGCGCATCGAGGGTCTCGACGGCCTCGCCATCGGTGACATCGGCTGGTGCAAAGATCCCTACACTTCGCCCTCGGCCATGCGATACGGGCGCAAGGGCGACTCGGCGATGCAAGTGGCCGCGCTCGACGGCTCGTGGTTTCCCGACGCCTTCGCCGGAACCATGGGCGACGTGCTCCATGCCCTCGACAGCGGCGGCGACTGCGCCCTCAGCGCCGAGGACAACTTGAAAACCCTTGCTCTGATCGAAGCGGCGGAACGCAGCGTGCGGGAAAAAAGATCCGTCGCGCTCGCGGAAATCATTTCGTAAAAATCAAAACCATGAAACTGGGAATCATAGACAGCGCGTTCGAGCAGGCGGGGATGGATCGCATCACCGGATTGGAACACATCGCCCGCATCGGGTTCGATTGTGTGGATATTTTCATCGAGGCCATGAGGGTGAGTGATGATGAAAAGCGGAAGATCGCCGCGGTCTGCGAGAGGAAAAACCTCCCCATCATTTCCCTGCCCGTCGTCGCGGCCGGCCTAATTGATTTCAACGAACCGGTGCGCGAGTTCCATGTCGCGCGCTGCAAAAAATTCGTCGATCTCGCGGCGGACTGGGGCGCGAAAAACATCCTGCTCGTGCTCGGCGAATACATCTGGCAGCGCGAGGTCATCCCGCCCGAGGCGCAGTGGCAATGGGGCATCGACACCTGCCGCGAGATCGGCGACTACGCCGGAAACAAGGGCGTGGACATCGCCCTAGAGCTGGAACCTTTCCGCCTGAGCCTGCTCAACAACGTCAAGGAAATGGTTCGCTTCATCGACGACTGCGACCATCCGCACATCCGCGCGAACATCGACATCTCGCACCTCGCCCTAGCGGACGTCAGCCCCGAAGAACTGACAACCCTCAAAGACAAGGCGATCCATGTCCACATCAGCGATTGCGACGGCAAGGTGCACGGCGACCTCCCGCCCGGACGCGGAGTCGTGAAATTCTCGCCCTACCTCAACGCCATCAGGGAACTGGCGATCGACGGGGTGGTTTCCATCGAACTGGAATATTCGCCCGATCCCTCGCGTATCGTCGAATGGGTGGAGGAAGCCTACCGCGAAACCGACCGCATCATGCGGCTGTGCGACCTCCGCGGATAAAGGAAACACACGATGGATCACGATCACGGAACCGCCACGCTGCAGCGCCCCCCGGAGCGCCCCGGCTACACACTGAACCGGGAAAACTCGGACCGTGCGATCGAACTCGGGCTGGCGGAGGCGGATTGGTACCAATGCCCGGTGCCGCGCGAGGCCATGCGGCGCCTGCTGGTGCGAAGGGACGGCCCTGCGATCCGGGATACGGTCATCTGGTTCGGCCTGATTCTGGGAACCGCTTTCCTGACATTCAACTTCTGGGGGACGTGGTGGGCGGCGCTGCCATATCTAACATATGCCGCGCTGTATGCCTCCACCGCCGACGCCCGCTGGCACGAATCGGGCCACGGCACCGCGTTCCGCACCGACTGGATGAACAATTTCCTCTACGAAATCGCCTCCTTCATGGTCATGCGCGAGTCAACGGTCTGGCGGTGGAGTCACACCCGCCATCACAGCGACACAATCATCGTAGGCCGTGATCCGGAGATTGCCGTGCCGCGCCCGCCGGATGTGAAAGGGCTGATCATGTCGGTCTTCGCTTTGACGACCTACCCAAAATATTTCCGACGGCTGGTGATTCACTCGTTTGGGAAAATGACGGAGGATGAGAAGCAGTATATCCCCGAGACCGAGTTCCAGAAAATTTTCACCAAGGCGCGGATCCACCTCGCGATCTATGTCGGCGTGGTGGCGCTGGCGGTCGCCACGCGCAGCATTCTTCCGCTGATGTTCGTCGGCCTGCCGCACCTGTTCGGCACCTGGCTGATGTTGGTTTACGGGCATACCCAGCACACCGGCCTGGCAGAAAACGTCTTGGATCATCGCCTGAACTGCCGGACGGTGAGGATGAACCGCCTGAACCGTTTCCTCTATTGGAACATGAACTATCACATCGAGCACCACATGTATCCGCTGGTGCCGTATCACGCGCTGCCGGAGCTGCATGAGGCGGTGAAAGACGATTGCCCCGAACCCTATCCGGGATTGTGGGAAACGTGGAAGGAGATCATCCCCACGGTGCTCCGGCAGGTGAAGGACCCGGCCTATCATGTGAAACGCAGCTTGCCTAAAACGGCGGCGAGCAAAGAGGAGGAAAAGCCGACATCCGAAGCGAAGCCGGACGCCGGGGGTTGGCTGGAGGTTTGTGCGGGCGCGGATCTGGGCATCGAGGATGTGATCCGCTTCGACCACGGCACGCGGACTTACGCCCTTTCCCGCGATGACGAAGGTGAACTCCACGCCACCGACGGCGTCTGCACCCATGGCAACACCCATCTCGCCAACGGCCTGGTGAAAGGCAAGATCATCGAATGCCCGAAACACAACGGACGCTTCAACCTCAAGGACGGATCACCGGCCAGAGCGCCGATCTGCCGCGGTCTGAAAACCTATCCCATCGAGGAGCGGAACGGCCGGATCTGGCTGAACGTGGCCAAGGCATCGGGTGGGGGCATGCGGGAACCGAAAACCCAAGAACTCAAAGTCGTGAGCAACCGCAGCGTGGCGACTTTCATCAAGGAACTCGTGCTGGAACCGGTGGATGAGGCCATCGATTTCCAACCCGGCGACTATCTCCAGCTCGACATCCCGAAATACGATGAGATCCGCTTCCGGGATTTCGACATCCCATCCCCCTACGCCGAGGTATGGGAGCGGCAACATGTCTTCGACCTGAAAGTTTCGAACCCCGGACCTGGTCGCCGCAACAACTATTCCCTAGCGTCCAATCCCAAGACCGAACGCCAACTGCGTTTCAACGTGCGCATCGCGACGCCGCCGCCGGGACAGGATTGCCCGCCGGGCATGGGATCGGCTTATGTGTTCGGCCTGAAACCGGGCGACCGCGTGACAGCCATCGGCCCCTTCGGTGATTTCCATATCAAACCGACCCAGCGCGAGATGCTTTATATCGGGGGCGGTGCGGGAATGGCTCCGCTGCGGGCGCACCTCGCGCATCTGTTCGAGAACGAGAAAACGCCGCGCAAGGTCAGCTACTGGTACGGGGCGCGGTCGAGGCAGGAGATCTTTTACGAGGATTACTTCGAAAACCTCGCCAAGGGATTCGGGAATTTCTCATTCCACATCGCCCTCTCCGATCCGCAGCCGGAAGATGGATGGAAAGGCCCGACCGGCTTCATCCACGAGGTCGTGCTGAGGGAATACCTCGATTCCCACCCGAACCCGAAAGCCGTCGAGTTCTACCTTTGCGGCCCGCCGATGATGATCAAGGCCTGCACCCGGATGCTGGACGGAATGGGAGTCGAGCGGCAACAGATCGCGTTCGACGAGTTTTGACTTCCAGACATCCGGACCTCATCCATGAAAACCCTGCTACTCATCCTCTCCGCCGCCACCCTCCTCGCCGCGAAACCCGAGCACGCCGCCGCAACCCTCCTTGCCGGGGAAAAATCCAACATCCCGCTCCCGCAGGACTCCGGGTTCCGCGTCGCCATCCTCGGAGACAGCATCACGTATGACGGCCGATGGCCCACCTTGGTGGAATCCGCCCTCCGCGCGACTCCGGCCTTCTCCGGAGCGGAGATCGTCAACTTCGGGCTCTCGAGCGAAACAGTCTCTGGGCTTTCCGAACCGAGCCATGCCGGAGGGAGATTCCCGCGGCCTCATTTGCACGAGCGACTGGGACGAATCCTTGACGCCTTCAAGCCGACCCATGTCCTCGCGTGCTATGGCATGAACGACGGCATCTACATGCCGCTTGACGAAGCGCGCCAGAAAGCCTTTCAGGACGGCATCATTCGCCTGAAGACGGAGATGGAGAACCGGGGCGCGAAACTCGTCGTCATCACCGCCCCGCTGTTCAACGGCGACAATCCGGCGACGGCTCCACAGGGCTACGATGCCGTGCTGGACGCCCAGGCAGAATGGTTGATGTCACAAAAGGACTGGCAGGTCATCGACATCCGTCCCGACCTCCGCGCCGCCATCGCGGCGGCGAAACGCAACGATCCGGATTTCGTCTATGCGCGCGACAAGATCCATCCGGGTCCACAAGGCCACGACTTCATCGCGTCCTCTGTCACCCGACAGCTCTGGACGCTTTGGCAACTCCCGGAAAAACCGGCCTTGGCCGATGGCGAGGCATTATCCGTTCTGGCCAAGCGGGGCGGAATCCTCAAGCTCGCATGGCTCACTGAAACCCGTCACCTTCGTCCCGGAGTGCCCAAAGGCCTGCCGCTCAAAGAGGCCCGGACGCAGGCTGCCGGGTTATTGGATGCCTACCGCACGTTTCTCCCCGCTCCGGAACACGATCCCAGGTAGCGATCCCTCGCCCCATCCACCACGATATGAAAAAAACCCCCATCCTCATTCCGTTGATCATGTCGGCGGCGCTTTGGCATTCACCGGGCCTCGCCGCAGAAAAGCCCAACATCATCCTCATCATGGCGGATGATCTCGGCTACGGCGACATCAGCGCTTTCGGGAATGAGACGATCAAGACCCCGCACATTGATTCCATCGCCAGCCGCGGCGCGAAGCTCACCGATTTCCATTCCAACGGTGTCGTCTGCTCGCCCACGCGCGCCGCACTCCTCACCGGCCGCTATCAGCAACGCTCCGGGATCACCGGAGTGATCACCGCCAAGAGCAACCGTGACGATGGCCTCGCCCTCGACGAGGTCACCTTCGCCGAAGCCCTCTCGAAGGCCGGCTACGCCACCGCCCTTTTCGGAAAATGGCACCTCGGCTATGACCCCGGGTTCAATCCGGTCAAACAGGGGTTCGACGAGTTCAGGGGATTCGTGTCGGGCAACGTGGATTACCATCGCCACATCGATCAGGCCGGTTTCCGCGACTGGTGGCTGCAAGCCGAACTCAAGGACGACCCCGGCTACCTCACCGATCTCATCACCGGATACTCCCTGGATTTCATCGACCGCCACCCGGACAAGCCTTTCTGCCTGTTCCTCTCCCATGGCGCTCCCCATTACCCCTTGCAAGGCCGCAAGACTCCTGGGTTCCGCACGGAGGGAAATACCAAGGTCAATGTGCCCGTCAAAGACCCGCAAGGCATCTACAAGGAGATGATCGAAGTGATGGACGAAGGCGTGGGGCGCATTCTCGACAAGCTCCGGGAGCAAAAGAGGTTGGACAATACGCTCGTCATCTTTTGTTCCGACAACGGCCCCGCAGCCGAGGGAAGCGCCGGGCCATTGCGCGGGAAAAAAGGACAGGTCTGGGAAGGGGGGCACCGCGTGCCGGCTTGCGTGATGTGGCCGCAACGCATCCCCGCCGGGCAAACCATCGGCGAGACCATGATGACCATGGATCTCTTCCCCACCTTCCTGAGCGCCGTCGGCGTGACGGAATACGAAGGCCCGGCATTGGACGGAGTGGACCTGCTGCCGACCCTTTCCAAAGCCAGCCCCATGCCGGAACGCATGCTCTTCTGGGACACGGGGCGCGGCTGGGCCGTCCGCAGCGGAAAATGGAAGCTCGTTGGCATCGGGAACGACGGACAACTTTTCGATCTCGTCGGGGATCTTGCTGAATCAAAAGACATCGGGAATGATCACAAAGCAAAGAAGCAGGAACTCATCAATGCCTACAAGGACTGGAAATCGAAAGTCACTCCATGAAACCGCTCCTCATACTCATCGCATCCGCCGCAACCCTCCTCGCCGCCGAAAAGCCAAACATCATCTTCATCATGACCGATGACCAAGGCTACGGCGACGCCAGTTCCTACAACCCCGAATCGAAGATCTCCACCCCCGGCATCGACCGCATCGCCAGGGAAGGCCTCCGTTTCACTGACGCCCACAGCGGCTCCGCCGTCTGCACGCCGACTCGCTACGGCCTCCTGACAGGCCGCTACTCATGGCGCAGCCGCCTGCAATCCGGCGTGATGGTCACGGGAGATAAAAAAGGCTGCCTGATCGATTCATCCGTCCTCACCGTTCCCGAATTCCTCAAACAGCACGGCTACCAAACCGCTATCGTGGGCAAATGGCATCTCGGATACCATTACGAATTCCCCGAAGGAGAAAAAGGACTCAGGAACATCTCCACGAAAAAACCCTACGGCAATTTCAAGGCACTCGCGGCTCCCATCGGCTCGAAAATCATCGACGGGCCGGCAGAGCATGGCTTCGATGAGTTCCACGGCTTCCACCACGCCCGTGAAATGCATTCCTGGGCCGTAAATGACACGGTCACGGAAACCATCCCGCTCGATCAGGTCATCACCCGCTGCACGGATGAGAGCATCCGCTTCATCGAGGAGCAGTCGAAGATCCCGGAACCCTTCTTCCTCTACCTCGCCCTCGGCTCCCCGCACACGCCCATCGTGCCGTCCGACGAGTGGGTCGGAAAAAGCGGCATCGGCACCTACGGGGACTTCGTCATGGAGACGGATCACGCCACCGTGCGGATTCTCGAAGCCCTCGACCGCCTCAAAATCGCCGACAACACGCTGATCTTCTTCACCACCGACAACGGCTGCTCGCCCCAGGCGAAGATCCCAGAGTTGCTGAAAAAAGGCCACGACCCGAACTATTCCCTGCGCGGCATGAAATCCGACGCCTGGGACGGCGGCCACCGCGTGCCCTACGTAGTGCGCTGGCCCGGCGTGATCGAACCCGGCCGCGTTTCCGACGAGGTCATCTGCCACAACAACCTCATGGCCACCTGCGCGGAAATCCTCGGCGCGAAACTCCCGGATGACCGCCGGCGTGGACAGCTTCTCCATCCTTCCCGTGCTGCGCGGCGAGGAGACGAAGGAACCAACCCACCCTTTCGTCATCCACCACTCCATCTCCGGCCGTTTCGCGATCCGCAAGGGCGATTGGAAATTCATCGCCGCCAAAGGATCGGGCGGATGGTCGAAAGGCGGCGACGGCAAAGCGTTCCAGCTTTACAACATGGCGGATGACCGCAAGGAATCGAACAACCTCGTGGACGAAAAACCGGAAATCGCCGCGGCCCTCACCAAACTGTTAGAAACCGCCGTAGCCGAAGGCCGCACCACGCCCGGCCCGGAACAAAAGAACGACGTCGATGTCATCGTATGGAAGGATGGCAAGGAAGCGATGCGGCAAAACACCAGGAAAAAATGAAACTCCCTAACCCATGAAATCCATCATAATCACCATCGCACTCATCCTGCCGCTGGCCGCCGCGGAAAAGCCCAACATCCTCATCCTCTACGCCGATGACATCGGCTTCGGAGACCTCGGCTGCTACAACCCGGATTCGAAAATCCCCACTCCCCACCTCGACAAGCTCGCCTCACAGGGCATGCGTTTCACCGACGCCCACAGCTCCTCCGGCATCTGCACACCCTCGCGTTACGCCATGCTCACCGGCCGCCACCACTGGCGAGACTTCCACGGCATCGTCAACGCCTTCGGAAAATCGGTGTTCAAACCCGGGCGCCTCACCCTCCCAGAAATGCTCCAGGCCGAGGGATACCAGACCGCCTGCATCGGAAAATGGCACCTCGGCTGGAATTGGGACGCGATCCGCAAGCCCGGATCGAAGAAAAACGCCATCGGCTTCGATGATTTCGATTGGTCGAAACCCATCCCCGACGGCCCGCTCGCCCACGGCTTCGACCACTACTTCGGCGATACCGTCATCAATTTTCCACCCTACTGCTGGATCGAGGACGACACGGTGCTCACACCTCCAGACACCATGATGGATCACGGCGAAATGGAAAAAGATCAAGGAAGGCAACTGGGAATGCCGCCCCGGCCCCATGGTCACCGGCTGGGATCCCTACGAAAATATCCCGGAAACCACCCGCCGCGGCGTCGGATACATCAACTCCCGGAAGGACTCCGACAAACCCTTCTTCCTCTACTTCGCCTACCCTTCCCCCCACGCCCCCATCATTCCCAATGACCGGTTCGACGGCAAATCCAAGGCAGGCCCCTACGGAGATTTCGTTTACGAAACCGACGACTCCATCGGCCAGCTCCTCAAGGCGCTGGAAGATAGCGGCCAGGCCGAAAATACCATCGTGATTTTCTCCGCCGACAACGGGCCCGAGCACTACGCCTACGCTCGCGACGTGAAATTCGGACACTGGTCATCCCATCCCCTGCGCGGCCTCAAACGCGACATCTACGAGGGCGGCCACCGCGTGCCCACCATCATCAAATGGCCCGGCGTCACCGAACCCGGCACCGTCAACGGCGCGCTCGTCTCGCAGATCGACTTCATGGCCACACTCGCCTCCGCACTCGGCCACGAACTCCCCGCGAGCGCCGCCGAGGACTCCCACGACCTCCTGCCCCTGCTCAAGGGCGAGACCGATTCCGTCCGCACCACCCACATCCACAACACGAACGCGAACGGATACGCGATCCGCGACGGCAAGTGGCTGCTCATCGACGCGAAGTCCGGTTACCTTTCCAATGTGGGCAAAGGCTGGGAGGAACGCCACGGCTACAAGCCCGACAAACAAGCCGTGCAACTCTTCGACCTCGGGAAAGACCTCGCGCAAAAACACAACCTCGCCGACGAGCACCCGGAACGCGTCGCCGAACTCCAGGCGCTCCTGAAAAAAATCCGAGACCAAGGCCACTCCGCCCCGCGACTGGCTAACTGAAAGTTCTAACATCCAAAATCAACCATCATCAATCGTAAATCGAATCGAGCGCTAAGCATCTGGATAAAAAGCGCGCCGCCTACCTCGCCATAGTCACGATCATCGACCAAGGCTTGCGGCGCATTGCCTATGGGAGCACACTGTCGTGATGCGCCGCCAGAGCGTATCCCAGGCGGAGTTCCTAGAGGATGGGATGTCGGTCTCTGGCACGCGTGAAATTACGGGTTGCCGCTGATTTCACGGGCGCATAAGAATCGCGCCCCTCCGATGTCCGAACTTTCCGCCCAACTCACCGACCGCTCCCGTCCGATCCATATCCACCTCATCGGCGTGGCTGGCTCCGGCATGAGCGGGCTCGCATTGCTGTTACTAGGCATGGGACACAAGGTCTCCGGCTGCGACCGCGTGACCACCTCCGAGACACACCGCATGCAGTGTCTCGGCCTGCATTTCTCCTTCCCGCAGACGGAGTCCTCCTGCGCGGGCGCGGATCTCGTCGTCTATTCCTCCGCGATCCGCCCGGGAAATCCCACTTACGACGCAGCGGTGAAAATGGGCATCCCGATGATCCGCCGCGCGGAATGCCTCGCCGCCATCCTCCACACCAAGGCGGGCATCGTCATCTCCGGCACCCACGGCAAAACCACCACATCCTCGATGACCGCCCACATCCTCCGTGAATGCGGGCAGAAGCCCTCGTATTACGTCGGCGCGGAAATCCCCATCCTCGGCGCGAACGCCCGCTGGGAGCAGGAAGGCCGCTCCATGGTTGCGGAAGGCGATGAATCCGACGGCACCCTCGCCCTCTACCGCCCCGAACATTCCGTCATCCTCAACATCGAGGCCGAGCACCTCGACTTCTACCGCGACCTCGACCACATCAAACAGGTCTTCACCACCCTCGCCGACCAAACTACCGGAAACATCGTATATTGCGCCGAGGATCACGTCGCCAGCGAGATCTGCGCCGCCCGCGCGAACGCCCTCTCCTACGGCTGGGAAAGCTCCTCCGAGAAAACGAACTACACCGCCTCCGACATCCGCGATCTCAAAGGCTCTTCCGCCTTCACGGTCAAACGGGACGGCAAGGCTCTCGGCGACATCGAGCTCGCAATCCCCGGCGAGCACAACATCCTCAACGCCCTCGCAGCCATCGCCATCGCCGACCTCTGCGGCGCGGAGTTCTCCCTCATCGCCCGCGCGCTTTCCTCCTTCGCCGGTGCCAAGCGCCGTTTCGAAACCAAATATCTTTCGCCCTCCTGCCGCATCGTCGATGACTACGGACACCACCCCACCGAGCTCGCCGCGACGCTGCAGACCGCACGCTCGCTCAAACCTTCGCGCCTCGTCGTCCTTTTCCAACCCCACCGCTACACCCGCACCCAGGCGCTCGCCGATGATTTCGGAAAAGTCCTCCAGGCCGCCGATCTCGTCTTCATCACCGATGTCTATCCGGCCTCCGAGCCGCCCATCCCCGGCGTCACCGGCCAGACAATCGTTGACGCCATGAAAATCCACGGCGACATCCCCTCAAAATTTCTCCCCAATCTCGAATCCGCCCACCACAGGGTCGGCAACGCCCTCGAACCAGGCGATCTCCTCATCACCCTCGGCGCGGGCAATGTCCACGAGGTCGGCACCCGCCTCGCCGCCGACCTCAAGATCCTCGACGAGATGCGCGCCCTCATGCCCGCCGGTGAGATCGACGGGAAACTCTACGAGCCGATGCGCAAACATACCACGCTCCTAGTAGGTGGCCCCGCGCAATACTGGGTGGAGCCGCACTCCTTCTACGCCTTCGCCTTCCTCGTGGACTACTGCCGCGAGCGCGGCATCCCTATCCGCGTCGTCGGCCGCGGATCGAACCTCCTCGTGCGCGACGGCGGCATCCGCGGCGCGGTGATCCACCCCACCGGCGGCGCGTTTTCCGAGCTATCCATCGATTCGAAAAGCCATGTGGTGGCGGGCGTCGGTGTGCGCCTCAAGAAACTCGCCTCCTACGCGGGAGCCCACGGCATCGGCGGCTTCGAGTGGATGGAGGGCATCCCCGGAAACGTCGGCGGCTCCCTGCGCATGAACGCCGGCGCGATGGGTATCGATACCTTCGACCAGGTCGTCCGCGTCACCTTCCTCGATGAGGACGGCGTGATCCGCACACGCGAGCGCGAGGAGATCGCCGCCACCTACCGCAACGTCCAGGAGCTACGCCGAAACTTCGCACTCCAAGCCGTCTTCAAGGGGAAAAACGACAGCCACGAGAACATCAGGCAGCGCTGGCAGGAATCCCGCGACAAACGCAAGGAAACCCAGCCTGTCGCCGCCTCCGCCGGCTGCACCTTCAAGAACCCGCTGGAAATCGCAGCCGGCCGCCTCATCGACTCACTCGGCCTCAAAGGCACCTCCATCGGCCAGGCCGCCGTCTCCGAAGCCCACGCCAATTTCATCGTCAACAACGGCAAAGCCACCGCCTCCGATATCCTGAAACTCATCGAGTCCATCCAGAAAACTGCAAAGGAAGAACGCGGCGTCGATCTCGAAACCGAAGTCAAAATCATCGGCGACGACGAGACGCAGTTTTAAAATTCAATTTTCAACCTTCAACTTTCAATGAAGAATCATAAACCACGGATTTCACGGATCGACACGGATGGCGCTCCGCATTTCCCGATCTCTTCAACCTCTTTATCCGTGATAATCCGTGAAATCCGTGGTCGAAAATCTTTTCTTTTCGCTACTGTAGAAGCACTGTCTTGAAATTTGAATTTTGAAACTTGAAGCTTACCCCATGTTAGAAAATACCAAAATCGCCGTCCTCATGGGCGGCCCCGGCTCCGAACGGCAGGTCTCCCTCGCCTCCGGAAAGGCAGTCCTCAACGCCCTCCTCTCCCTCGGTCTCGATGCCGTCCCGGTCGATGTCACAGGAACGGAAATCGACCTCCCGGGCGGCACCGGCCTTTGCTTCAACGTGATCCACGGCACCTTCGGCGAGGACGGACAGCTCCAGGAAATCCTCGAAGCGAAAGGCATGCCCTACACCGGTGCGCGGGCCGCATCCTCCCGCCGCGCTTTCGACAAAAGCCTTGCCAAACAGGCATTCCTCGCCGCCGAAGTCCCCACCCCACGCGCCGAGGTCATCGATTGCTCGAACAGCCCCACCCTCCCCTCTTTCCCCGCGCCCTTCGTGGTGAAGCCCCCGCGCGAGGGTTCCTCCGTTGGCATCGAGATCGTGAAAACCCAAGCCGAAGCCGAGGCCGCGATCGCGAAAGCCGCGCAACATTCCGGGGATCTCCTCATCGAGGAATTCATCTCCGGCCCCGAGCTCACCGTGCCCGTCATCGACGGCAAGGCCTATCCCATCGTCCACATCATCCCGCCCGAGGGCGTCTATGACATGGCCACGAAATACCCATGGCTTTCCGGCAAGACCACCGGCTCCCAATACATCTGCCCCGCCGATCTCGACCTCGAAACCACCATGGCCGTGCAGGCCGCCGCCGTCGCCGCGCACAAGGCTCTCGGCATCGAGGTCTATTCCCGCGTAGATGTCATGCTCGGCCCCGACAACCGCCCCTACGTCCTGGAGGCCAACACCATCCCCGGCATGACGGAAACCTCCCTTCTCCCCAAATCCGCCGCCGCCGCCGGACTACCCTTTCCCCAACTCTGCCAGCTCATCGCCGAGCTTTCCTTAAAAGCCTGATCCGGGACGGATGATGACCGAACTGATGGACACGCTTCAGGGTATGCAAATGTGAAACCCATCGTCGCTTGCACCTAAGCCATTCCCGCACCAAGCTACCGCGATGAAATCATGGCTCCTCGTCCTATCCCTGCTTTCCGCATCGCCCCTCCCCGCGCAAAACTACATCCCCATCCGGGACAACCCTCCGCCCGTCACCCGCGAATTCCGCGCCGCATGGGTCGCCACCGTCCACAACATCGACTGGCCCTCCGCCCGCGGCCTTAGCGCCTCCGCACAGCAGGCCGAGGCACGCGCCATCCTCGACAAGCTCGTTTCGCTGAAAATGAACGCCGTCATCCTCCAGGTGCGGCCCCACGCCGACGCCCTTTACACCTCCTCCCTGGAGCCGTGGTCGCACTGGCTCACCGGCACCATGGGAAAATCCCCCGGCTATGATCCCCTCTCCTACTGGATCCGGCAGGCGCACGCCCGCGGCATCGAGGTGCACGCCTGGTTCAATCCTTTCCGCGCCCTTTCCAACGCCGATCATCCCACCTCCGCCAACCACATCACCCGCACCAAACCCCACATCGTGAAACGCTACGGCTCCATGCTCTGGTGCGATCCCTCACACCCCGAGACTCGCTCCCAAGCCCTCGCCGCCATCCTCGATGTCGTTCGCCGCTACGACATCGACGGCGTTCACCTCGACGATTATTTCTACCCCTACCCCTCCGGAAACCTGCGTTTCAACGACGGCAAAACCCCCGCCCAGCGCCGTGCCGTGGTCGATGCCTTCGTCAGCCAGCTCTACTCCTCCGTGAAAAAGCAGAAACCCTGGGTGCGCGTCGGGATCAGCCCTTTCGGCATCTGGCGGCCCGGCGTGCCCGAGGGCATCGAGGCCGGCGTGGATGCCTACGAACACCTCGCCGCCGACGCGCGGAAATGGCTCAAGAACGGATGGGTCGATTACATGGCTCCCCAGCTCTACTGGCGAATTTCCCCCCGGAAACAAAGCTACCCCGCCCTCCTCGAATGGTGGCGCGAGCAGGGCACACGCCCCGTCTGGCCCGGCATCGCCACCACCCGCATCCAATCCCCGGAAGATCCCGGACGTCCCGCCTCGGAAATCATCAACCAGATCAACCTCTCGCGGAAGGTCGGGCGTCAGAACTACGTCGGCCACCTCCACTGGAGCGTGAAAGGACTGATGAAAAACCAGGGCGGCATCAACACCGCGCTCCAGAAGGTCTATACCCAGCCCGTCGCCGTGCCGCCCATGCCATGGATCAGCAAAGCGATCCCCACGCAGACCGACGCCAGCGCCTCTGTCTCCGGCACCAACGCCACCGTCCGCTGGACCGCACCGCAGGGCGTTTCCAAGGTCGCCATCCAGGCACGCCACTCCGGAACATGGCGCACCATCGCCATCGTCCCTGCCGGGACTCGTTCCATCTCAACCACCCGCGCCGAAGCATTCGCCGTCACTTCCCTCGACCGCTTCGGAAACGCCTCCTCTCCAAAAATTCTCGGCCTCCGCTGATCGCGCTTCGACAAGCCTGCATCTTTTCCCATACCCTCCCCGCACCATGAAATGCATGATCTTTTTCCTGCTCACCCTTCCCATGCTCGCGAAGGAAATCAACACCCTCACCCCGGAGGAGAAAAACGCGGGCTGGCAGCTCCTTTTCAACGGCAAGGATCTATCCAATTTCCGCAAATTCCGCTCCGACAAAGAACCCGGCCCAGGCTGGAAAGTGGAGGACGGTATCCTCAGGAAAATCGCCAGAATCCCCGGCGGTGACATCGTCACCAAGGAGAAATACGACGATTTCACCCTCACCTGGGAATGGAAAATTTCACCCAAGGGCAACAACGGCATCAAATACCTCGTCGTCGAGGAACGTCCGCAAGCCGCCGGCCCGGAATACCAGTTGCTCGACGACACCGGCCACCGGGACGGCAAGGTCGGCCCACATCGGCAGACCGCCTGCCTCTACGATATCCTCCCTCCCGCCGAGGACAAGCCGCTCAAACCCGTCGGCGAATGGAACAACTCAAGGATCGTCGTGACGGGCAAAAACGTCGAGCATTGGCTCAACGGAGACCTCGTCCTCTCCTACCAACTCGAAAGCGAGGAACTCAAGGCCGCCATCGCGAAAAGCAAGTTCGCCAAAGCCGAGGGCTTCGAGAAAAAGGTCGAGGGGCGCATCATGATCACCGACCACATCGACGAATGCCTGTTCCGGAACATCAAGATCCTTCCCGGATCCCCAGAACGGTAAATTTTTTACAATCGCCCGTGTGATTTTTGTAAGGCTGCACAGCAGTTGTCAGCCTCATTAGACCCTTGGGTGTGTCGAAGTTATTCAGCTTGGCCGCATGGGCGGGTGCCTCGCCGGCCTTTTCGCTTACAAGCATGGGGTCATTTCGCTGTTCATATGAAAATGAACCCGCCCTCACATTTCGGTTGTGAATTACCGCGCCATTCATTTACATCCCCCTTCTTCGCGCATCATTTATGATCAGCTCCACCGCCCACCTCCAACAGTTCCTCGGAAACTGCAAAAACATAAACGGGCAAAAGGTATGCGCCATCGACACCGAGGCCGACAGCCTGCACCGCCACAAGGAATCCCTGTGCCTCATCCAGTTCTCCGCAGGCGAGGAATCCGTGCTCATCGACCCGCTCACCATCGAGGATCTTTCACCCCTCGCCCGCTACCTCAGGGACACCACGGTGTGGATGCATGGCGCGGATTATGACATGACCATGCTAAAAAGGGAGTTCGGCGAACTTCCACCCGTAGTCTATGACACGCAGATCGGAGCCAGGCTTCTCGGGGTCAAACAGTTCGGCCTTGGCAACCTTGTCGAACATTACTTCGGCGTCGTCCTTTTGAAGTCCTCCCAGAAAGCCGATTGGGGCAAACGCCCGCTCTCCGAGAAGATGATCGATTACGCTCTCAACGATGTAATCTATCTCCTCGAAATGGGCGACAAGATCGTCGCCGAACTCAAGGCCAAGGGCCGCTACGGCTGGTTCACGGAAAGCTGCGAAGCCGCCCGCGAAAAGGTGGCCAGTCGCGATGACAGCAAGGACGACCAATGGCGCATCTCCGGCTCAGGCAAACTCGAACCCCACGGACTCGCCTGCCTCCGCGCACTCTGGCATTGGCGCGACAAGGAAGCGGAGGCATGGGATCGCCCGTCGTTCATGGTCGCCACGAACCGCGACCTCATGGAATGGAGCGCGATCCTTGCCGAGGGCGGAAACATCAATCTGCCCCGCCATTTCCGCGGAGACCGCATCAAGCGCTTCAAGGAAACCCTCACCGAACTCAAAACCCTGCCAAAATCCGATTGGCCCGCCCGCCCCGTCACCAAACGCCGCAAACGCGACCGCGAGTTCGACAAACGCGTGGACGCCACGATCGCCCACCGCAACGGAATCGCCACCGAACTGGACATCGACAGCTCGCTGATCGCATCGCGCTCCGTCATCGAAGCCATCGCCGCCGACGAGGTGCAGCCGGCCGATGTCCTGATGAAATGGCAGCTCGACCTCCTCGAACTTTGAATCCCGGGCCGCCCACCGGATTTTCCGAAGTTCCATGTTGGACGTGCGGCTCGCTTTCCCTGATTCTCCGCCCATGCCCGCCGACACCCTCACCCGTTTCTTCGTAAGCAAGGAACCCTTCCCTTTGCGCGAAGGCACCCCGCTGCCCGAACTGACCATCGCCTATGAAACATGGGGCGAACTCAACCCCGACGCCTCCAACGCGGTGATGCTCTTCCACGCCCTCTCCGGCTCCCACCACGCCGCCGGACGGAACACCTCAATCCCGGGAACCGGCGATCTCTGGCAGCCGGAACTCCACGAAGGATGGTGGGAAAATATGATCGGCCCGGGCAAGGCGATCGACACCGATAAGCTCTTCGTCATCTGCCCCAACTATCTCGGCGGCTGCTACGGATCCACCGGCCCCGCCTCCCTGAACCCGGAAACCGGACAGCGCTGGGGCTCATCGTTCCCCTCCATCTCCGCCGCCGACCAGGTCAACGCCGCCGCATTGCTGCTCGATCACCTTGGTATCGGAACCCTCCACGCCGTCGTCGGCCCCTCGGTCGGCGGTCTCATCGCCCTCAGTTTCGCCACCCGCCTCCCCGACCGTGTCCACCACGTCATCAACATCGCGGCCGGCTTCCGCACCACCGTCCTCAACCGCCTCATCCTTTTCGAGCAAATCCTCGCCATCGAGAACGACCCCAATTTCAACGGCGGCGATTTCTACGAAACCAAACCCCCCTTCTACGGCCTCGCGCTCGCCCGGATGATCTCCCACAAGACTTTCGTCCACCTTGACTCTTTCGAGAACCGCGCCCGCCAAGACGTCATCCAGCCCGACGATGTCCTGGCCTGGTACCGCGTCCGCGACCAGTTCCAGAGCTACATGCTCCACCAGGGGAAAAAATTCGTCCGCCGCTTCGATGCAAACACCTACCTCCGCATCATCGACCTCTGGTCGCGCTACGACGCCCTCAACGAAGGCGACGCGGAAACACCGCAGGACCTCTTCGCAGGCGCGAAACTTGCCGGACAGAAGTGGCTCGTCTTCTCCATCGACTCGGACTTCTGCTTCTACCCCGAGGAACAGGCAGAACTCGTCGGCCATCTTGAGAAATCCGGCGTGTCCGTGATGCACATCACCGTCCACTCCGACAAAGGCCACGATTCCTTCCTCCTCGAGCCGGATCTTTACACCCCGCACATCGCGTGGGCGCTGCGATGAAACTCGTCCGCGTGTTCATCTTCCTCGCCGCCTCCGCGATCCTCGCGCTCGGTTTTTACGGCACCCGCGTCCTCGCAAAGGACGACGGCATGGCCCTCCTACTCGGCTGCCTCACGCTCGGCGGCGGTTTCCTCATCACCGGGCTCTTTAGCCTGAAAATGCCATGGCACGGCATCATCGGCGCCGGCATCCTCGCGCTGCTGGGATTCGCCCGCGGCATCATGAATTTCCCCGGCTTCGCGGAATACCTGACCGGCGAGCGCGACCGCGGCGCAGCCCCCACCCTCGAACTCTGCATCACCCTCATTTGCGCCATGCTCCTCGTCCGCGTCATCCGCACATTCGCAGCGGAAAAAGCCAGGCGCGGATCAGATTCAGCGTCTAAATCGTAGCGGCGATCTTCGCTCGCCGCACCCATTCTTCACCTCTTGCTATCAACGGTTTTGGTTTCCTTAAACCCTTACCCGCAGATCCCGCAGATCCCGCACACTCCACAACACGTTTGCGCGGCCAGCGCTCCTTTCCGTAAACCTCTCTCGACGATCACGCTCTTATAGCGCACCTCCCACAGCGTGCCGCGGTAGTTAAGAATAAACATCAAAACAGAACGGCTAGTAGGGGTTGTCAGGAAGCGTCTTGTTGTTCTGTCATTCTTTTGCGCGCTTGAGGAGTTTATCGGCTAGGGAGTCCAAGCCCGCACCTAGAACCGTCCGTCCGACAACAAGCTCAGCTTCAATATCAGACTTCGCCCAAGTCTTCTCAATATATCGCGGATCCTTTACTGTGACAGCGTTCGTGCCATACCGAGGAATCACAATGTTACCCGCGTTGTCCGTCCGCTGATGCTGGTCTCCGTCTCTGGTGTGGATGATCAATGCGGCAAAGGGCAGGCTATGCCCATCCTCCGCAACCAACATCACCTTCCGATTCATCACCTTCGGGACAACGACAAACCAACCAATCAGCCCGACGATAATCAGAAGAGTCATGATGCCTCCGACTGCTGAGGCTGTAAACTTCCGTTCGCCTTTCTTGCGTTCAATCCGCCCAAGGCTGAACCCTGAGACGAAAATACCAATGACGGCTTCAATACCGGCTGCGATCAGGTTGATGAGGGCCACGAATGCCATTGCAACCCCTTCGGCGATGAAACCGAAGAGCGACACGAACAGACCGATAATTGCGTCGAGTATCATTTCTTAGATAGAACGTTTGATGTGCGCCCACCGGCGCGCTTGAAGAGTTATTGAGATGGAATTGAAAAGCTTATGGCCGGTTGGTGCGTCACGTCTTGTTCTGCTGTCTTCATTCTGAGATGAGCTTGTCGTATTCAGAGTGAGGCCCAATCCACAACCAAATCATAGCTCCCTCATGGCGCACTCCCAGAGCACGATATTGGATACCTGCACGAACAGACCAATATCTGCCAACCTTCTTGAAGTGTAGCGAGGGGTGAAACGGGTCAGCCTTCAAAAGCTGAAAATTCTCGTCCGCGACACTTTGGACGCGCAAAGGTAACTTGTCGTAGGCGTTCCAAAACTTCTTGGTAGCGTGATGGATCACTGGGTTCAGAGGCTACGGGTTCTTCCAGCCACAAATTCCTCGATTCCCTCAGCGGCGAGCTTATCGAGCTTCCCAGCGGAAATGTCGCGCTCGATCTGCGCATCCCACTCAGCGGCCTCGAACGATGAGAACCATTCGCGGAAGACAGCCAAGTCATCGCGACCCAATTGTTCCACGGCATTTTCTAGCGATGTTACGATTTCATTCATGGGTCAGTGTAGTGTCTGGATGCTGTGTAATCAACACTGATTTTTTTGCAGAACGTCAAAGAGCACGCACCCCTATCAGATAGAATGAGAAGGACTTGAGGCCGCACTAGCGATTCGTAGTCTTACCTTCCCATGAAATCAAAAACTAAAATCACAAGCCAGCAATTCGAAACGTATATCGGCGTCGACCTCGGCGATAAGAAACACCATGTCTGCGTCACTGACAAGGATGGAGTCATCATCAAAGAGTGCACCATCGCCAATGACCGCCCCGCCCTCAGGCAGCTTTGCCAGGATTATCCGGGTGGCTCCGTCGCTATCGAAGTCGGTGCGCACAGCCCTTGGATCAGCCGTTTTCTGACGGCGCAGGGCATGAAAGTCACCGTGGCCAATGCCCGCAAGCTGCGCGCCATTTACCAGAACAACCGTAAATGCGATCAGCTCGACGCCCGGATGCTTGCCAAGCTGCTGCGCGCGGATCGTGAGCTCCTCAGCCCGATCCAACACGGCTCGGAACAAGCGCAGAAAGACCTCCTCGCCATCAAGATCCGCGCCTCCCTAGTCCGGCAGAGAACCGGCATGGTCAACACCCTGCGCGGCGTCATCAAATCCATGGGCATGCGTATCCCCTCGTCGAGCGCCGAAGCATTTCATGTCAGAGCCAAGGAATTTCTAACAGAACAACCGGAACTCGAACCCGCCATCGCCCCCGCATTGAAAGCCCTCGAAACCGTCACCGAACAAATCAAGTTCTACGAAAAATCCATCGAAGACGCCGCCCGGACGCATCATCCCCAGGCGCTCAAACTCCAGCAAATCCCCTCCATTGGGCCCATCACATCGCTCGCATTTGTCCTGAGCATCGAAGACCCCAAGCGCTTCAAAGATCCCCGCGACGTCGGCGCCTACATAGGCCTCGTGCCCCGCAGAGACCAATCTGGAGACACCGACAAACAACTGCCCATCAGCAAAGCCGGCAACAAATACCTCCGCCAGCTCCTCGTGCAATGCGCGCAATATCTCATCGGCCACTTCGGCCCAGACTGCGCCCTGCGCGACCAGGGACTCAAACTGGTCGCCAGAGGAGGCAAGGCCGCCAAGAAAAAAGCCACCATCGCTATCGCGCGGAAACTCGCCGTCATGATGATCGCCATGTGGCAAAAAGGCAGCGACTACGAAGCTTTCCCCGAACGCAAAAAAGACACCCCGGCACCCACATCAAAACCCTCCGGAAAACCTCCGCGCGACCACAAGCCGGAGACCCGGAAAGTTGCCCACAAGAACCCGGAGCTGCGACGAGCTACGGATCGGCCCATTCTCGCCCCGGAACCTTGTGGGCAACTTTCCTAACATCGCCCATCCCATTTTCTCAGATGACTTTTGAACAACTCAAATCGAATTTCGGGAGTGACTGCGGGCCCCCGCTAGCAACCAGCAAGTGCGTCTATCAGATGGCAGCCTCCTGATCCCTTTATGACGACAAACCGGAATCTAACGTGCAGCGGAGTCCACGAAAGCGGCTCACCAAAGACTGCGGATGGAAGCAGGATTCCGTTGTTCATACTTAACTCAAAAAACAATCCGAACCCTCGAACCAAGCCTTATGAAAAATTAGTGAAATGAATTTCAATTGACGGTTGACAGTCCTTCTCATGGAAGCGAGGGCGCGTGTCGATCACGGTGTTGAGGTTGGAATTACGGAAGATCATGTAAACAGGACGGCTGATAGGGGTTGCTGTGTCTCGACTTGTTATGCCTTGCCCGTTTGGCCTTCGACGCTTGAATACACCAATGGAAATTCCTACAAGAGCCAGCAGAAATGTTGACGGTTCAGGTATCGCCCCCGCCAGTATCCCTGTATCTGGCGATGACATGTATCCAAATCCCTGAATGAACCCGCCGTGAATTCCGAGAAATGGAGTATCTACAGTAATATATCCATAATGAAAACCATCGTCTTCCTCAATTCTGAACCCGAGATAATCTACCCCATTCCCCCACAATCCCAAACAAACGACGGAATTCCCAAGTAAAGCGCAACTATAGAAAGCCGCACTGCCTGAAAACCAAACGAAGCCATCTATAGGTGAATCAGCACCGATATAAAATCCGATGTCTAATGGCGCAAGATAGCCACCTAAATTCGGTGGTGTAGCAGGAATCGCAAACACCTCCACACTTGTGTTCGTTGAAATTCTAAAAGTATCATCGTGAGCATAGAACTCTATGTCCCATCTGCCATCTGAGTTAAGGTCAAGCCTCTCGGTCGCTGGAAAAAGATCCCCCTGAAATACAGGAATATTCGGCAGGACTGTGTAGGTGACCGCCCCGGATACTTGGGCGGTCATCAGAAAGCCTGCGGACAAGACTGCAATAAGGCGAGGCATCATGGCAGACGCTTGACCCTCCAAAACCGGCGCGGCTCGCCTGGGTTATTCGGTACCTCCGCCGAGGTTATCTCCTTGGTCGCAACGTAATCGCCTGACAGCGTCGTCCATGATCCCACCGTGAGGTCTAGCGACGTCGCGATCTGATAAGTCGATCCGACAACTGATGGCCATGAAATTGCGTAAAGATCGACACCTATCGCAGAGACATCCAAAACCTTTAATTCTGCTGCGGGATCGGCAACAATACCGCTTAAAAGGAGCGAAAGCTCCTGCGGAGCTGTTGCCCCTGTGTCGTCCTTCAAAGTTCCCTTGTGAGTAACACGCACCGTGAACTCCTCACCCGCAGTCGGAGAATCGACCAACACCTGCTCAACGTTGTCGCGCTTGTTATCGCCGCTTCTAGTAGCTGCCGCAGTCGGATTCGTTGGATCAAGCTTCCAAGGATAGTGAGTCGTCGCAGAAGTGGTAAGACGCAAATCGAGGTCGTTGACCAAAGCGCGTGTCGCATCGGTGTCCACGTTAAGAGCCTTGGCGGGAACGGTGCCTGCTGGGTCTGTCCACACCGCAGTGACGCGCAGCGGGTGGCCGCCAGCCGCGCGGACAGTGAACTCCACATAGTCCCCATCCGACAAAACGGTCTGCTTGATGTGCCGCAAAGCTTCACCGCTTAGTTCCTGTGCTGTGAGAAGGTCGGCGGCCTTCTGCGTATTCATCAGTCCCCACCCGAAGCGGTAGTCAGGGCCGGTCGAGGCTCCAGCCTCGTCAGCAGTGTGAATGGCCAAACCCTTGAGTGTCGCGGCACGAAAAGGGCGTGTTCCGAAAAGATTGCTCCAATGCTCGCGAAGAAGAGCAAGGGAACCAGTGACTGTCGGAGCAGCCATGCTTGTTCCAGAGTCATTCGTGTAGCTACCATTGCTGGTCGTGGAGAAGACCTGAACTCCGTTAGCAGCTAAGTCAGGCTTGACTCGGCCATCGTCCGGTGGGCCGACACTCGAAAAGCTCGATAACACCACATCACTAGGGCTTGTGTATCCTCCAACAATATCTTCGACAGCACTGACCGTAAGGGCGTTCTTAGCCACTCCACGACCTTCGAGCAAGCCGAAGCCTCCATTATTGGCGAAGTCGTTGGGACGTGCGAGCGTGGAAACCTGCCATGATGAGCCATTCCAAGCGTAGTAGCCGTTCGCTGGATTCGCACCGGGAACGCCCGAACTACCACGTTCATTGCCAGCCGCCCAAACGCTCAGGTAGTCAGGCTCGGCGTAGCCGATGATGTCTGCGGTGCGGGCAAAATCGTCGTAAAACCCATACCGAAAATCCTCGGTATTGCTAACGCTGGTGTCTCCCCACCACGCAAGAAAATTCTGACCGCCAACTGGGAGGAATCCCCACCCGCGTTGTAGGCCGTAACTATGGTTAGAAACACGAACCGGAGTGGTTGCCACGGCTGCTGCCATCTCAGCGAAATCAGAATCGAAGTCATATGCATCAAGCGTTCCCGATGGACTCATCCCTTTTGAAAGACCATTGATTCCCTTGGCAATTATTGTGCCGGATACGTGGGTTGGATGATGCTGAACCCCAAAAGGACTGGTGCCATCCTTGTCAAACACTCGGACACCTCCAGAAGTGAACTCGGTATGTGTCGTGAGAACATCGCCACCGTCCCATATCCCAATTGTCTGCCCGCTGCCGGAAAGGGTGAGGCCGCTTGATCCGCCGCTTAGCACCTCATCAGTCGAAATGGTGTCCGCAGCAGTGGTATTGTAGGTGATGTTGAAATCTGGAATGCCTTCGGGTGCTTCGGTCATTGAACCTACCCGCCCGTCCGGTAAAGTCAGTCTTGTATCAATTCCAAGTTGACGAGCCAATGCATCGGCCTTCTGGCGTCCCTCTAGAGTTTCGGCAGCGAGGCGGACGGCCAAGGCGGCGACAGCCGCCTTCCGCTCTTCCGCCACATCTGTTGTCGATGCAGGAGTGCCGTCCTTCTTCGCCAATGGGGCAACTATAAACGGTGCAAGCTGCTCCCTGCGCAATTCCATCGCTGCGACGCGGCGCTTCTCTGCCTCCTCAGCATTCCGCTTGCCTTCGGCGATCTCTTCAGGTGTGAGCTTCCTCGGGATCGGCCCTTTCACAAACGGGTCGCGCCAAAGAAGCATCTCATCGTAGTCCGTAACACCATCACCATCGGTATCAATTGTCTTGTCACGGTGCTTGAGATCACGGTAAATCGCACACCAAAGATCGTCCCAGCCGTCACCGTCGCCATCGTAAATGATTCGCTTGTCGCCCAGGAGCGTTTCAACAGCGATGTTCTCGGCCTGTGCGGTATTGAATATGGCGACGGCTGCGAGGGCCGTGATAAATTGTCCCAAGCGGACTCGTGTGTGGTTGCTTTTCATTTGGTTGTGTGGATTGGGTCATCAATAACGGCTGCCCAACCGTGGGCGAGTCGGATATGGTGACAATTTCTTGGCATAACGTCAAAGGTGACTCACGCGAACCCTGATGCTTGATTCATCACACGCTTTCCAGAGCGTTGATGTCCACCGTCTTGTTAGGCTTCTTCCATTTGGCGAACTTTCTTGAGGGCTGCTTTGAATCTATCCTCATCAAAATCTTCGGTCATAATTGCAGCATCACTTACTGATTCAACCAAATCGGCGGTAGCTATTGCTAATTCTTTGATATTCTTCTCGGTATCCTCAATCTCATATAATGTCACTTTCAATTCTTTCATGTTGAAAGCCTTGACTCTATCAATAAATGCGATAAGTAATCCCATGAAGATAGAAAGCGATATTAAAATAATGAAAGAACACTCTGATATTGATTGGTCTTTCAAGAGTTTTGTCGATCCCAATATTCCACTCAAAGCAAAGATAGTTGCGATAATGACTTTCACTAGCTTGCCGTTCGTGTTTGGTGGCATGGTGTTGATGTTTGGAGTGATGATGCTGACATTACCCTTCGTGTTGGTAAAGGATTTGATTTTTAGCCTAACAGTGGTATTAAGTAGCGTGCGGCATTTGCTCTGTAACAGCCGCGTGCGGTTCAACCGGGACAAATACGGCACGGAAGGATACTTCTCTGCGATTTACGTTCATTGAGCGGTTTTTATGACAGCCATGGAGGAACTGCCAAGCAAGAAACGTGGAATATGGTCTGGGAAACGGACTTTCGGGTCAGGGAAGATCGAGAGGGCTGGGACCGCCTGCACCAGGCCTTTTCATCACATGCAGGTAGATCATCGTGGTTTCGACACTGGCGTGTCCCATGAGGGTTTGCACGGTGCGGAGGTCTGTGCCGGATTCAAGCAGGTGTGTGGCGAATGAATGCCGTAGCGTGTGGCAAGTGGCGCGTTTCGGAACCCCGGCCTTGCGGACCGCATCCATGTCATTCGGTTTAGGTGCTTCTTCGCAACATTTTCCCGTTATTCGAGTCCCCGCTACTTCACATTATCAATTTCGGCACGTATCGGCTTTGGGCTCCCGCCGCCGGGATCTCATCCTCCAGATCCGCACGCTGGCCGCCGAAAAAGCTATGCGCGGATGAGATCCAGCCAACGCGTCATCCAGCCTTCGACCACGGCGGGCGAGGAAGAATGGCTCTGAATCGCCATTCCCAAGCGGCCTTGGAAAGTGACACAGCCCGCTCCAAGAAGCTGTCCTGACACGACGGGCGGACAGAAAACCCAGCCGTCACCGCACGACCCGCTTGCCTCCCACACACCGAGGTTCGAGAACGAACCGATATTCCCCTTGCGTTTGGCGCGCTCTCTCCTCAACAGATCGACCTTAACCTCATGGCTCAGCAAACCTCCCACCATGAACAGGAGATGGTTGGCGCGATGCTCACCGCGCTTCAGTCGGCGGAGGATATCAGCCTGGATGGCTTCGATGCTGTCATCGGGAGCGATGCATGTCTCCACACAGCTCACATGGTTCGCCGTGTCGTCGTCATAATGGATATCGCCGCGCAGGTTCACCGGAATCAGCCAACGCAACCTCGCCTCCGGTTTGCCTATCCCGGGACGGACGGCATGATCCAAGTGCTTGAGAAGAAAGCTGTTTACAGTCAACCCCGTCCTGCGGCAACGGTTCACCACTTCCAGCGTCTCCTCCACCGTAAAAAGATGCCAAGCCACCGCTTCGGGGATTCTCGTTCCGCGGCCGAGACTGAGCCAATCGGCCCGCACCGCGCATTTCACCTCCTTGCGGCTGTCGCGCCAAAGGTTCCACAGCGGCGCGATCACTCCACGGCAGGGATGCTTCGTTTCGGGAAGCTTTGCCATCCCGATCCCACGCTCACGCAGCAACCGACCTAATCCTCCAATCCCATCGCAATCGATGTGGGAAACGAAATGCCACTCCACCTCATTCGATCCCTGCGGCACCCGCCCGTAGCGGATGCCCATGAAATCACCGCCAGCCTCCGATGCCCGGAACCAATCGGCGGCGACGTTTTGTGTGAATCGCTTGATCAATGAAATGAAGTTTCCCGATCCTCATCCGCACCGACCCTTCGCGGAAACAAAAAGTTTCCGCTGGTGCCATGACAGACCGGGCAACTACCCTACGTTTTGGCTACAACAGATTGAATTATCAAAAATAACCCCACTATGAACCCATATCGAAATGCATTGAACCTCTTTTCTGCAACGGCGCTGGCCGCGTTGTTTATGAGCGCGAACGCCACCGCTGCGCCGGAGGGAAAAAAGCTGCTGGTTTTCGTCCTCGCCGGGCAATCGAACATGCAGGGCCATGCGGAGGTTTCCACCCTCGCCTACCTGCCGAAGCCCGCCTACGTGCCGACCAAGGAGGAATGGGCGCTGCTCACCTCCGGCCTTCCGCGCGAGGTCAGGCAGCAATCCGAGGCAGCCATCCGCGAGGCGCTTGCCAAGGATCCCGCCAACGCGAAATTATCGCCGCGGGATCTCGGCCCCTTGGTTCAGAAAGCGCTCGAAGCGGAGGTCGAGAAGATGCGCGCCGAGCGCTATGAGGCTTTCAAAAAACGCCAGACCGATCCCGCACGCACAGCCCGCGACAAGGAACTCGCCGCCCTTTTCACCCCCGGCATCACCGACGCGAAAGTCATCGAGACCGCCGCCGCCACGAAATCCATCAAGGATATCAAGGAAATGGCCGATACCTGGCCCTCGAAGCTCAACCTTCCTGTCGGCAAGCAAACATTCATCGCGGCCTACGGCGGCGTGAACCGCGCCGCCGAACCCGGACTCGCCAGCGGCCCGCTGAGCACCGGCTACGGAGCACGCGCGACCGCCTTCGGCCCGGAATACGCGTTCGGCATCCTGTTGGAAAAGCACCTCGACCAGCCCATCCTGATCATCAAGACCGCATGGGGCGGCAAATCGCTTCACTACGATTTCCGCCCGCCCTCCGCAGGCCCCTACCAGCAGACGACGAACCAGAAGCAGCAGTTGGAAAACTGGAAAATGCAGGAAAGCGAAGTGGGACGAATACATCGCGGGCGGCGGCACTCCGCAGGCGATGGCGCAGATCGACAGGAACTGGAAAGCCACCGAAAACGAGAAGCGCAACCTCCAGGCGAAGATCGCGAAACTACCCAAGGATCAACAGGCTGCGGAGCAAACGGAGCTGGCGGAACTCAACGCGAAGAGCAAGGAACTCGGCGCGAAGCGCCTGCCCAACCCCGGCGATATGCCGAACCAGGACGCGGCGGGTTTCTACTGGAACGAGATGACCGGCTTCATCCGCAAGGTCTTGGCCGATCCCAAGGCATACCATCCGGCCTACGATCCGGCGGCGGGCTTCGAGGTCGCCGGCGGGCTGTGGTTCCAGGGCTTCAACGACCAGTTCGATCCCGAATTCTACGGGAACTATAGTAAGAACATGGTCCATTTCATCCAGGATCTCCGGAAAGAGGTCAAGCAGCCAAAGATGCCCTTCGTGATCTCCGTGCTGGGAACTCCCGCCTTCCCCGAAGGTGCCATGGCAAACAACGTCGCCAACGCCCAGCGCGAGGCGGCGAAATCCCCGGAACTCGCCAGCACCGTCGCGGCGGTGGAAAGCTGGCCGCTGACCACCCCGGAAGTCGCGATCTGGCGGATGCGCAGGGACGAAACGCAAGGCGGCCCCGCCGACAAGGAAAAGGCCGATATGCAATGGCGCCTCCACGGCAGCAACCTCGGCTACCACTACGACGGCAGTGGCCGCTTCTTTATCCGCCTCGGCGACGAATGCGCCGGAGCCATGCTCAAGCTGATGGGAAAGTGAGCGGATTGACATCCTCCGCGCTATGGATTGAATGAGCTCCCATCCAAACGACCTTTACCACGAAAAACATGGCGGTGGATCAATAAGAAAAGAGCGAAGCTCTCAGGGCGGGGAGCACACGCGCCATCGCGTGTTCCGAAGCGCGCCCCCGCGGTTCGGCGGCCCTTTGCACGGTGCGCCCGCATGTCATCCCAACGCACAGGATGATTCCGGCCCGTTTCCGGCGAGGGCGGGGAGCACACGCGCCATCGCGTGTTCCGAAGCGCGCCCCGCGGTTCGGCGGCCCTTTGCACGGTGCGCCCGCATGTCATCCCAACGCACAGGATGATTCCGGCCCGTTTCCGGCGAGGGCGCCGGAAACAACACGCGATGGCGCGTGTGCTCCCCCACTGCTCACTTCCCGAACACCACCGCCCCGCCCTCCATCGCAGCACGGATCACATCGCCATCGACGAATTTCCCTTCAAGCACATCCAGAGAAAGCGGATCTAACAGATGATGCTGGATCGCCCGTTTCAGGGGACGAGCGCCATCAACTTTACGTGTCCTTGGTCGCGGCTCCGAACACCAGCCTCCCTAACGCAAAGCCGAATGGCACACCGCTCCTTAGAGGCTGTCTTAAATATCGAGAAAAGAGTTATTCAACCACTCTTCACTTCTTGCTGACAGGAGAGTTTCGAATTTTCAGACAGCCAGTTAGACGATCATCGCCCGCTCGGGATCGTAGGAATGATCCGCGATGGTCCCAAGTTTCAGCATCCCGATCGCCTCCTCGATTACCGGCAACGGGATCAGGAACCACTCACGCGGCACCACCTTCTCTCCAAAGCGATCCAGCAGATCCACGTCAAGCCGGGCGGGTGAGAAAAACTGATGAAGGAGCGCTTCCAGCTTCTTGCGGTTGATGTTCGCGAGGCGGAAAGTCTGGACGACCTCGACATCCGCCAACAGGTAGGTGGGATCTTTTCTCGCGTTGGCGATCCGCGCCTTCACCTCGCCCCCGGTCACGCCGATCTTGTGGATCACGTCCCTATTCGCCGCGATGAAGGGATCATCCGATTTGCTGCGCAAAACGTAGATCGTTCCCGCCTCGACATCATCGGGCTCCCACTCGCCCCCGAAAACCCATTGCTCGGCCTCCTTGGGCCGAACGACACGGCGGGCTGACGGGTCGTCGTAAAATGCGCGCTGCAGGGATCTCAGCAGCAGGTTACTCTCCGTGCCGTTGGCAAAAATCAGGCGCAGGCGGCGATCCACTTCGCTGGCAGTGATCTTTAACGGCTCTCCCACCTCGGCCACATGGAGGGTGACTCCATTGAGGATGAAAAAGTCCTTTTCGCCGATTCCCCGGTTCTCGGCGGTGATGGGTTGGGTTTGAACCAAACCCGCCCGGATCTCCTTTTCGATCTGCTCGAAGAGGTGCCTGAATTTATCGAAGTCCTCGCACGGGGTGCGCTGGGCGATCTCATCAGCCGCGCGCTTCTCTGCGGACGGTCGCACGTGCCTGAGTTCCGTGATATCGGTTCCCTCGCCCTCCCCGGCACCAAGGGCGGCAAGAAGTTCGTCGTCGCTGAGCACGGCCTGCGCCGCCGGGCCAGTGCGATATTCCACCGGGTCTTCCCCCAAAGCGTATGTCTGTCCTGCACCCTGCGGCTCTTTCCCGAGCAATCCATGGGGATCCCGTCCCTGCAGCACGGCAAGACATTCCGGTGATTCGCGGATGCGATCCAGCCTGACCGCATAAAGGCGCTCGAAGATATCCCGGTCTTCCCCGTGCTGCGGCACGCGGCCATGCTCCTCCACGAAGCGCCCGATTTCCTCGAAACCCGCGATGATGCGCTGTTCGCGCGCCGAGTGGGCACTTGCTTTGACGGGCTCGGTTTCCACCCCGAGTTCGTCCAGCAAGTCCAAATCTTCGTCCGTAATCGCCTTAGCCATTTCTTTCCTCCCTTGCCTTACGTTGCAGGAAAGCGATGCCCTCTGCCATACGTTTTTCCCACGGATCCATCGCCGTGATGGAAGGCACGCGGCCTTTCTCTTTCTTGAAATCAAGCGAGCGCTTCGCCAGATCCCGCGCTTCTTCGAGCGTAAGGGTCGCCCGCTTGGCCGCGATGATCGCCTGCAACTGCTTCAGCCTTTCCTCGTTCATGGACTTGGAAAGGATCGCGTAGGCCTCGCCGAAGGGGTTGATCCGGTCGATCAGGTCGATGTCGAGCTCCTTCATGTCCATGGCGAATTTCCTGATGCCGTCGATGAGTGCGGTGTTCTTCGGTTCTTCGCCGCCCGCGCCGCCATTTCCGGAATTGTCTTCGTCGAGCGCCTTCTTCGCCTGCTGCACGAGGTTGAGCGCCGCGATGGCATGTTGGCGCACGGCCTCACGATCCTCATCGTCAAGGTTGGGGAACTTTTCCTGGATGATCTTGCCCATGCGCACCTGGGTCAGTTCCTCGGGCACCAGTTCCTCGGCGGCGAACAGGCCTTTCTCCAGCGAAGGCTTGTCCTGCACGAAAGCCGTCACCAGTTCGGTCAGATCCTCCCGGCAGATGCGCTCCGCTTCCTTGCTTTTCGGCTCGGCCAGCCCCTTGATCTCCAGCTGCACCTGTCCCGTCGCCGGATTGTAACCCACGTTCGTCTTTTTCGGATCATAGCCGCCCGGGCCGTATTCGAAGCCGGGGGTCGGGCCGGTGCTTGGGTTCTTGGGCTTGAACTCGAAACGCGGTGCCAGCACCTGCTCCATGAGCAGGCTGGCGGCGATGGCCTTGAGCGTATCGTTCACCGCTTCCGTCACCGCCTGTTCGCTCGCGTCCGGCTCGGCGATGAGGTTCGTGAAACGCGCGCGGGTCTTGCCCTTCGCGTCGCGGGTCGCGCGGCCGATGATCTGGATGATCTCGGTGAGGCTGGAGCGGTAGCCCACCGTCAGCGCGTGCTCGCACCAGATCCAGTCGAAGCCCTCCTTTGCCATCCCGAGCGCGATGATGATGTCCACGTGGTCGCGGTTGTGCTTCTGCGCCGGATCCTTGAGGGCGGCCAGCACCTTGGCGTGACGGTCGGGGCCGTCATCCACCAGATCGGCGATTTTGAGCACACGCCCATCGGCCGCCTCCACCAGATCGAAGCCCGTGGCCGCATCCTTCCCTTTCCAGACGCCCAGGATCCCCAGGATTTCGCTGACCTCCGTGTCCTTCCCCCGCTTCGTGCTCTCCCGGGAGTTCACATTGGGAATGTGCAGGATGGTCTTCATCCCAGTATCGAGCACCTTCGTGATGTCGTCGATGTAGCAGGCGTTGTAAAAGTAATATCCGATATCGAGCTGTTTGAGGTATTCGTAGCCGTTGAGCTGCTCGTAATAGGTGTAGGTGACCGTATCGAATTTGGATTCGTCGTCCGGGTGCAGCACCGCCTCCGCGTCGCCCCGGAAATAGGAGCCGGTCATCGCCACGATGTGCGTCTTGCCGCGCCCCATGAGCTGGCGGACGTGCTCACCGAGGCGGTTGTCCGGGTTGGCGGAAATGTGGTGGAACTCGTCCACCGCGATCAGCCGTTCATCGAAAGCCTCCGTGCCGAACCTCTCCATCGCGAAACGGAACGTCGCATGGGTGCAGACCAGCGTCCTGGGAGCTCCAACGTCCACGTTGGCTTGAGAATGGGATGACAAAGGCTCGTCGTTCACGGCTTTATCGTTGGCTTTTCCATTCGCCGTGCCGACGAGGACGTCGGCGTTCCCGGCATCGAGGAAAGCCTTCACCGCATCCACCTTGCTGCCGTTGTCGGAACCCGCCGCATCACAGAGGTTCCAGCGTGGCTCCACCTTCCAGTCGGCGAAAAAACCGAACTTGCTCAGCGGCTCGTCGTGGAAACTCGCCCCGATGGAACGCTCCGGCACCACGATGATCGCCTGTTTGACCCCTTGGTTCTCCAGCTTGTCCAGCGCGATGAACATCAGCGCCCGGCTCTTCCCGGAGGCTGGCGGCGATTTGATGAGTAGGTATTGCTCGCCCCGCTTCTGGTAGGCGCGCTCCTGCATCGGCCGCATGCCATGCTCGTTGGAACGCGTGGAGCTGCCATCGCGCGCATACGTGACGGAAACGGAGGGGATAGGGGTATCTGGGTTCATAATGTTGGCAGCTTGTCAGGAAAATGCCAGGGCTTGGCGGAGTTCATCATGTTCAAAGGCGCTGGCCATGCGATCCATTTCCGCAGGGGCGGCACCCGCCTCCCGGGCGACTTCGCGCCAGCGCGAGGTCGCACCCGCGACCTGCCCCAGGATAGAACGCGCATCGGTAAGGGACAGCGCGTAATATCCTGCGGCCGATTCAAGGAGATCGACCGAACAGGTGCCCTCGTCCAGATCGATATTTGTCGTCAACACACGAGCCTTCAGATCCATAGGCACGGGGTTGAGATCATAGGCGGGGGAAAGCACCCACCCGGATTTCCCCTTCCGGAGGAAACCGTGATTGCGCAGGTGGTCGTCCACATTGGAAATGAGGACATGAAACGCCACCCGCCGATAGATCTCATGGGCGTCCTGCTTCGCCTGCGCACCGTGGGACGAGAGAACATCGACCATCTCTGGGTAGCTGCCACCTACTCCGTCCTTCGCACCCATCATCGCCATGGCGGAGAGAAAGGGAATGCGGCGGGTCTGATCGCGGTCAAATCGTCGTGAGAGAAGCACGGCCTTGCCCGCCACGTTCAGGAGTTCGTGGTCTGCGGTGGCAATACCGGCAAGCCTCGCTAGGCGCAGCGCGATTTCCTCCCAGGTCTCGATGCTGTATTCGTCGGTCTCCTTGGGAAACTTGGCAATTGAGAGACGGCCGTGTTGATCCATGACCGAGGCTTTGGGACGCGCCCCGCCGAGCGATGAACCGGGTGCGAAAATCAGTTGTAAATCCTCGTCCGTTTCCTCGTCGCGCAGGATGCGTTCGCTACTCTTCAGCAGGGCGCCCAACTTTACCAGCGTGGGCACTCCGGTATGAGGTCGCGCCAAAAATTCATCCTCATCCGCCCGGCGGAAGCGCAAGGCCCCGAGCCGTGTTTCATCGGCCACGCCTAACAGATAATCGCTCTCCATCAATGTGCGTACCGCCCGCCCCTCAAGCTCCGCTTTGCGGCGCTCGGCGCGCTGCATGAGACGCCGCCCCCAGGTATGCGGCGCGGAATCACCCAGCGAGCCATGGATCACCTGACCGGCAGGTGGCTGGAAACCGCCCCGTGTTAGTGGCAGTATCGGCTCTAGCGCAAAACGTTCCGCATCCTTCAACCACGCATCGCTGTATTCAAAATGCACGGTCTCCTTTCCCCGCGCGCGATTGCTCCGCGCATGGCCGACCAGGCGATTTCCACCATCCAGGGAAAGATATACCTCGAAGCCCGTCATGATGCTTGATTCTTCCTCGGCTTGATGCGGACGCGCCGAGGCAGCGACTCCACCGCCATCGCCTGTCCGACGGAATCCACCGCAGGATCCGCCAACTGCCCCAAGCCATCCAACAATCCCAGTGCCTGAAGCACGGCTGCGTAGATGCCCACACTCACGGCGGCATCACCTTGCTCGACGCGTTGCAGCGTCGAGCGTGAGGTGAAGGCGCGATCCGCCACCACCGCCATCGGCAGGCGGCGGCGGCGGCGGGCATCGCGGATATCCTCCCCCAGCTTCGCTAGGGTCTTGCGCACGGCGGCGGATGGATGATGGGGAGTCGGCATAGTTTTGTAATCTTCGCACTACCTTAAGAACTTTTAAGGTATCACGAAGTTCACAAATTACAAGTCCCGTTTTTCAAGAAGAACGATCCGCCCGTTTCATCTTCGCCGCCTTCTTCGACGGGGCATGGGAAGTTGGTGGAGATTCTCCCGCCAATTCGCGCTCGATCTGCTCGATGCTCGGCAGGCTGGTTTGGAATTCGGGCGGCAGGGATTCCAGCAATTGGTATTCCGCCACGCCTAGGGGCTGTGATTTGTCGCGCAGGGCGTATTCCGCCACCACCTTGTTTTTGCTTTTGCACAGCAGCAGGCCGATGCTCGGCGCGTCATCCGGGTGCTTCACTTGGGCATCCACGGCGGTGAGGTAGAAGCCCAGTTGCCCGAGGTGCTCCGGCTTGAATTTCCCAGCCTTCAGCTCGATCACCACGTAGCAACGCAGCTTCAGGTGGTAAAAGAGCAGGTCGATGAAAAATTCCTCGCCGCCCACATCCAGGAGCACCTGCCGCCCGACGAAGGCGAATCCCGCGCCCAGCTCCAGTAGGAAATCCGTGACGTGTTTCACCAGCGCGCCTTCGATCTCCCGCTCCTGCGCCTCTTCGCCGAGTCCGAGGAAATCGAAACGATACGGGTCTTTCAGCGACTCCCGCGCCAGATCGGACTGCGGCTTGGGCAGCGTGAGGGCGAAATTCGTCACCGCCCCGCCGCTGCGTTCGATCAGGCGGGACTCGATCTGCATCACGAGAATGTTGCGCGACCAGTTGTGCTCGATGGCTTTCCGCAGATACCACTCGCGCTCTTCCCTGGTTTTGAGTTTATCCAGCAAGGCGATGTGGTGATACCATGGCAATTTGTGCAAGGCCGCTTGCACAAATGATCCACCATCTGGTGGACGATTTCCGCCCTCCAATTGGCCAAGCACCCCTTGGACAATTTCCCCACCTTCCATTTGTGCAGCAGGTGGTGCAAAATTTCCAGCATCAGGCCAAGCCACGACGAAAGCCCTCATGTATTTCAGGTTACGTGGCGAAAATCCCTTCATCGCGGGGAAATTCGTTCGCAAATCCTGCGCTAAGCGATCGATGATCTTCGCTCCCCAGCCTTGTTGTTCCTGCTGATCCAGGATCGCTCTGCCGATCTTCCAGTAAAGGGAAACCAAGTGGAGATTCAGCGCTTGGGCGGCGCGCTGCTGCACCTCGTGAATCTGCGTTTTGATGTCGCCGAGCCAATCCGCATAGCCAGCGGGTGGCGGGGTCAAACTTACGGGATCGTCGTCATTCATGCCTTCCTCCTTCCTGCCGCCTTCTTTACGGGCGCATTGGCGGTCATCTTGGTGTAGAGTTCGAAGAGCTTTTCGAGGCGCTCGGTGTCGTTCTTGAAGCGGCGGCCGAGGTAGATGCGCTCCAGGGTCTCGTCGTTGCGGTCGTGCGCGGCGCGGAGGTCGGCGGGCATCCCGGGAGCGCCGACGTCCTCGTCGGCATTCTTATACAAATCGGCGATGGTCGCCGGGAAATGCGCCTCCCGCGCCAACAGGATCTCCTCCGCGCAGCGCGTCAGGTCGGCCTTGTTCCGCTCGGTCAGCGGAGGGACGGGGAAGGTGTTCCAGCCGAGGGTGTTGGAGTAGGAGAAATCGGTGCGCATCCGCACGCAGACGGTGCCGATCCAGACCCAGTGGAGGCGCGAGGCGATGAGCGCCATGTTCCAGAGCGGGGCGTCGTAGAGAGCGAAAGCGAGGTTGGTAACGGTCGATTTTGAATCTAGTAAACCAACAGGAAGGTATTCGCGACTTTCGGATGAAACACAGGGCAGTGCAATCGTATGTGATAAGCCGATATTCATCTCGCGCATTTGATGAGCACGTTTAGCCATGTCATTAGCGCTTTGGTCACGGCTTTTGAGACGCATTGCACGAACGCCCTCGATACGTGCTTGAATGGTAAAGATGTTTTTCGCTTCATCGAGACTAGCATCTTCAATCCACAAAACGTAACGACTCAATCCGCGTATGAACTCAGCAGATCCGTAAATGCGGCGGATGAACCGTTGCCGTTGAATAGTTTTCAGATTGAGTGCTTCGACTTCATCATTAGTTAACAACAGATGACCACCATCAACAGGTTTGTTGCCGAAACTCATTTCCGCTAGATCAGCATGCGGTTTGCTCTGTTTCTCCACGATTACATTCTCTCCCGTAACAAGATACGCATTGATTTGTTCTGCTTCTTTGACCACGGCATTTCCATCATCGGAAGTGGTGAACAGTCGCTTTTTCGCAGAAGTTTGATTCATGATGCCAACGATGGCAACCGTCACACCCGCATTGTGGCTCGCTAAATTCGCCCACTTGAAACTGGTATGGGCAAAATGGATGACGTGACCACTGTCAAAAATCAGCGGCCACAGAATGGGAACTTGCTGTCCTTGGCAGATGGAATTGGTGGAAACAAACGCAGCGGCACACTGCGTATGAGTGCCATAGTCTGCCGCTTTCATGAACCAACCCGCCACATAGTCGAGCGACTTCCAGCTTTTGGTTCGGGCCTCGAAGATGGCTTTAAGGTCGGACTTTTGCTCGTTCGATTGCCACGTCGATCCCAGATACGGCGGATTCCCACAAATATAAGTCTCCCCGCCCTCATTCACAAAATCGATCTCGCTGGGAACGCCAACGTCCCCGTTGGCTTGAGCATGAGATGACAAAGGGATGTCGTTGGCGGCTTCTCCTTTGACTTTCCATGCGCATGCCGACGGGGACGTCGGCGTTCCCAGGGCCGACGGGGACGTCGGCGTTCCCAGGGCCGACGGGGACGTCGGCGTTCCCGGGAAGGCTTCCAGGGCGAACAAATCATCCCCGCGCAGTTTCACGCCTTTGCTGGTCGGCGGGCAGATGCTGAGCCAGTCGAGGCGGAGGGCGTTGCCGCAGGTGATCCAGTTGGCGGCTTCGAGCGGGAGGAACTCGGCGAGGGCGAGCTGCTGGCCGCGGTAGAGCACATCGCACTGGTATTCGGCGATGATGAGGGCGAGGCGGGCGATCTCGCAGGAGAAGTGGCGCAGCTCGATGCCGCGGAAGTTGGTGAGCGGGATGGCGGATTGGATTTCCGCCTCGCCGCGGCGGCGGTTGATCTCCGCCTCAATGGCGCGCAGTTCCTTGTAGGCGATGACGAGGAAATTCCCCGAGCCGCAGGCGGGATCGAAGACGCGGATGCGGGCGATGCGCTGGCGGAGGTTGAGGAGCTTGCGCGGATTGTTTCCCGCCTCCTCCAGCTTCGCCCGCAGGTCGTCGAGGAAGAGCGGGTTGAGCACTTTAAGGATGTTCGGCACGCTGGTGTAGTGCATGCCGAGCGCGCCGCGCTCCTCGTCGTCCGCCACCGCCTGGATCATCGAGCCGAAGATGTCGGGATTGATCTTCGTCCAGTCCAGGTTCCCGACGTGGAGCAGATAGGAGCGGGCGATTTTCGAGAATTTCGGCACGCTGGGAACGCCAACGTCCCCGTTGGCCCTGGGAACGCCAACGTCCCCGTTGGCCCCGGGAACGCCAACGTCCTCGTTGGCTCTGGGAACGCCAACGTCCTCGTTGGCCCTGGGAACGCCAACGTCCTCGTTGGCCCTGGGAACGCCAACGTCCTCGTTGGCATGCGAATGAGATGCCAAAGGTTCGTCGTTTCCGGCTTCTCCTTTGTCATTCCATTCGCATGCCGACGGGGACGTCGGCGCTCCCAGGGAGAACAGGCCGCCGTTCACGTAGGGGAACAGGTTCGCCCATGGTTTGATCTTCGCCTTTTCCCGGTCGGCGAGGCGGGTGTTCATCGCCCGGAACAGCTCGGAGATGACCTCGTGGGTGTTCGAGGAATCGCGGGCGCTCATCTGCTCCACGGTGGCGGTGAAGAGGCTCTCGCTGTGGAAGATGTTCGTGTCCTCGGCGAAGAAGCAGAAGATCACGCGGGCCATGAAATGGTTCAGCTCCTCGCGCTTGGCCGCCGTGCCCCATTCCGGGTTGTCTTTCAGCAGCTCCACGTAGAGCCGGTTCAGGCGGCCGGTGGCCTTGATGTCGAAGGCGTTTTCCCGGATCTGGCGGACGGTGGAGATGCCGGCCAGCGGCAGGAAGAACCCGAAGTGGTCGGCGAACTTCGGGTAATCGCAGGCCAGCGTTTCCCCGTCCCCTTCCAGAGCCTCGGCCTGGAGCTCGATGCCATCGGTCGCGAGAACGAACTTCGCCTTTTGCGCGGCGGTCTTGGGGCTTTCCCGCAGCGCCTTGAGCGTGGCGGCGACCCCGCCGGGAGCGCAGACCTTGATGTGGATGTTGCTGCGCTGGAGCACCCCGCCGAGGTCGGACTGGTTGGAATTTCCGCTCCGCAGCCGCTGGATCGTGGTCGGCTTGTTGCCGAACGCCTCCAGGAACGCGTAGGGAAAGCCCTCCGCGTCGAACGGTTGCTCGGCGAGGCGGGAAACGGCTTCTTCGATTTCAACGGCGTTCATGGATGAGGGAGCGACGGGCAGAGGGGACCGCAGTCGATTCCTGTTCTAACGGGCGCGTAAGGAACGGAAAGGGCAAAGTGCCAGAAAGCGGATCTGACATTTGAAGCATTAAGCTCTAAGGGCGGGGAGCACACGCGCCATCGCGTGTTCCGAAGCGCGCCCCCGCGGTTCGGCGGCCCTTTGCACGGTGCGCTCGCATGTCATCCCAACGCACAGGATGATTCCGGCCCGTTTCCGGCGTGGGCGGGGAGCACACGCGCCATCGCGTGTTCCGAAGCGCGCCCCCGCGGTTCGGCGGCTCTATGCACGGTGCGCTCGCATGTCATCCCAACGCACAGGATGTTTCCGGCCCGTTTCCGGCGTGGGCGGGGAGCACACGCGCCATCGCGTGTTCCGAAGCGCGCCCCCGCGGTTCGGCGGCCCTTTGCACGGTGCGCCCGCATGTCATCCCAACGCACAGGATGATTCCGGCTCGTTTCCGGCGTGGGCGGGGAGCACACGCGATGGCGCGTGTGCTCCCCCACTGCTCATTTCCCGAAAACCACCGCGCCGCCCTCCATCTCCGCCTTGATCACATCGCCATCGACGAATTTCCCTTCAAGCACATCCAGAGAAAGCGGATCTAACAGGTGATGCTGGATCGCCCGCTTCAAGGGGCGTGCGCCATACACCGGATCGTATCCCTGGTTGCCGACAAATTCCTTCACCTCTTCGGAAAGCGCGAGGCCGAGCCCCTGCGCAGCGAGGCGTTTCCGCACCCGTTCCAGCTGGAGATCGACGATGCTCGTCAGGTCGCCGCGGTTGAGGCGGTCGAAGATCACGATCTCATCGATGCGGTTGATGAACTCGGGGCGGAAATGGCCGCGCAGCGCCTCGGTGACGAGAGCCTCGCGCTGCTCCGCGTTGTCCTCGTTGAGGATGAACTGCGAGCCGATGTTCGAGGTCATGATCAGCACGGTATTGCGAAAATCCACCGTCCGCCCCTGCCCGTCGGTGATGCGCCCGTCATCGAGCACCTGGAGCAGCACGTTGAAGACATCCGGGATGCGCTTTCTCGATCTCATCGAACAGCACGACCGAATACTGCTTACGGCGCACGTGCTCGGAAAGCTGCCCGCCCTGGTCGTAGCCGACGTATCCCGGAGGCGCACCGATCAGCCGCGAGACACTGTGTTTCTCCATATATTCCGACATGTCGATGCGGATCATCGCGCCTTCGTCGTCGAAAAGAAATTCCGCGAGCGCCTTGGAAAGCTCGGTTTTTCCCACACCTGTCGGCCCCAGAAAAAGGAAGGAACCGATGGGCCGGTTCTCGTCCTGCAAGCCCGCCCGCGCCCGCCGCACCGCATTCGCCACGGCCTTGATCGCTTTTTTCTGGCCGATCACCCGGTCGCCGAGACGCGCCTCCATGGACACGAGTTTCTGTTTCTCGCCTTCCTGTAAACGGTTCACCGGGATGCCCGTCCATGAGGAAACGACGCGCGAGATATCCTCCTCGGTGACCTCCTCCTTGAGCATCGCGCCGTTTTTCTGAAGCTCCAGCAGACCCGCCTGCGCCGCCTCCAGCGCCTTCGAGGCCTCCGGGATTTCGCCGTAGGCGATCTGCGAGGCGCGCGTCAGATCGCCGATGCGCTGCGCCTTCTCCACATCGGTCTTGAGCGAGTCGATCTTCTCCTGCGCGATTCGCACCTGGTCGATGATCGCCTTCTCATTGCGCCACTGCGCCATCAGGCCGGAGCTTTGCTCTTTGAGGTTCGCCTGTTCCTCCTTCACCTTTTCCAACCGCGCTTCAGAGGCCTTGTCCTTCTCTTTCTCCAGCGCCTTTTTCTCCATCTCAAGCTGCATGATCTGCCGCTCCAGCACATCGATTTCGGTGGGCATCGAGTCGAGCTCGATTTTCAAACGCGAGGACGCCTCATCGATCAGATCCACCGCCTTGTCCGGCAGGAAACGGTCGGAGATGTAGCGGTCGGAAAGCACGGCCGCTGCGACGATGGCTCCGTCCTGGATGCGGACGCCGTGATGGACTTCGTAGCGTTCCTTGAGGCCGCGCAGGATCGCGATCGTATCCTCTACGGAAGGCTCGCCCACCATCACCGGCTGGAACCGGCGCTCCAGCGCCGCATCCTTCTCGATGTATTTCCGGTATTCCTCCAGCGTGGTCGCGCCGATGGCATGAAGCTCCCCGCGCGCGAGCTGCGGCTTGAGCATGTTCGAGGCGTCCGCCGCACCCTCCGCCGCACCGGCTCCGACGATGGTATGAAGCTCGTCGATGAAGAGGATGATCTTGCCCTCCGCCTCCGTGACCTCTTTCAAAAACGCTTTAAGCCTTTCCTCGAACTCGCCGCGGAATTTCGCGCCGGCCAGCATCGAGCCGATGTCCATGGAAACAACCTTCTTGTCCTTCATGGAGTCCGGCACGTCGCCGGAAACGATGCGCCGCGCCAGCCCTTCCACGATGGCGGTCTTGCCGACGCCCGGCTCGCCGATGAGCACCGGGTTGTTCTTCGTCCGCCGGGAAAGCACCTGGAGCACGCGCCGGATCTCGTGGTCGCGCCCGATCACCGGATCGATCTTTCCCGCCCGCGCCCGGGCTGTTAGATCGGTGCCGTATTTCTCCAAGGTCTGGTATTTTCCCTCGGGATCGGCATCGGTCACTTTCTGCGGACCGCGCACCTCGTTCACCGCCGCCTCCGCCTTTTTCTGATCCAGTCCCGCCTCTTTCAGCAGCTTGCCCGCCGGGGAATCGCCCTTGAGCGCGCCCAGAAGGAAATGCTCCACCGAGAGGAAATCATCGCCCATTTTCTCGCGCACTTTGTCCGCCTCATCGAGCGTCGCCCGCAGGCCCGCGCTGATCTGCGGTTGCGTGCTCGCGCCGTGGACGCTGACTTCCTTTGCCAACGCCGCCGCCACCGCGACCTTGAGCTGCGCCACATCGATCCCCGCCTTCTGCAAAATCGGCGTGGCGATGCCGCCCTCCTGCTGCAACAAGGCGAGCAGCACATGGGCGCTTTTCAATTCCGGATGCGAGGATTTCGAGGCCAAGCCCTGTGCGGCCTGCAAAGCCTCCTGGAGTTTCTGCGTGAGTTTATCGAGTGCCATGGGTTCGGAAAGTTGGGGTTCAGGCGATGCAGCCCTAACAGCAGCCACCGAAAGCATCCTATCCGGAAATCTGCTCTTCGCAAGCTAACGGGAAGGGCGGATCCTCTCGAATACGGCGCGAAATTTGCGGCACGCCCCCCCGTGCGGAAAACAAATGGATATCATCCAGATCCTTGAGGTGTTCGATTGCCACCCTCGCGGGCATACCCAACGATCCGCACCTCATCCGCCTGCACAAGGCTTTCGGTGACCCCGTCGATCTCCACCAGCAACTCTCCCGCCGTGCCGATTCCCTTCACCACACCCTCGCGGTGCTTGTCGTTGGAGAGGAAGGAGACGCGGTGACCCGTCAACGCACAGCGCTCGCGGATCGATTTCAATATCCCCTCAAAACCCACCCCGATCTCCCCGGCACGGCGGGAAAGGCGGTTCACAACTCCGCGCAGCACCTCCGCACGATCCGTCCCCTCCCCGAGTTCCTCACGCAGCGATGTCGCCGCGAGTTCCTCGGGAAAGCCCGTGGAGTTCACATTGACCCCGATCCCGATGATCACGAAATCCACCCCCGCCTCCACGAGGATGCCCGCGATCTTTTTCCCGGAAACGCGCACATCGTTCGGCCACTTGATCTCCGCCACCCGCACGTAAGCCTCCAACGCCTCGGCGACCGCCAGCCCCGCCGCCAGCGAAAGCCGGTGCCACAGCGCCTTCGATTCGGTGGGACGCAGCAGGACGGAAAACGCCAAGTTCTCCCCCTTCGGAGAGAGCCAGGCCGCCCCGCGCCTCCCCCGCCCCGCCGTCTGCTCGTCTGCGATCAGGATCAAACCCTCCGCCGTACCCTTTTCCGCGAGCGCACGGAGTTCATCGTTCGTCGAGGAAACGGTCTCTCGCCAGAGGATGCGGAAGGGATCGGGCAAAGATGCCGCCATTTGATCGAGCTCACTCATCCTGACACCACGAAATCCAAACCGATATCCAGCGCCGGAGCCGAGTGGGTCAGTGCGCCGACCGAGATGAAATCAACCCCGGTTTCCGCAATGTCCGCGACCGTTTCAAGGTTCACCCCGCCGCTCGCTTCGAACCTCACGCGATGCCGATCATCGCGCATCCTCACCGCCTCGCGGAGTTCCGTCAGTTCCATATTATCCAGCAGGATGTAATCCACCCCTTCGAGTTTCAGGAACGCCTTGACCTGTTCCAGCTTGTCCGCCTCAAGCTCCACCTCCACCTCCGGCTTCCCCTCGTTCAGTTTGTGAATCGCCTCCTGCAAGGCTGCGATCCCGCCCTCGGCGACGAGGTGATTGTCCTTCACCATCGCGCGGTCGTAGAGACCCATGCGATGGTTGACGCCGCCGCCGTCTAACACCGCCTTTTTCTCAAGGGCGCGGTAACCGGGCGTCGTCTTGCGGGTATCGAGAATCTTCGCGTTCGTATGCTTCACAAGAGAAACGTATCGCGAGGTCAGAGTAGCGACGCCAGAGAGCCTTTGCAGGAAATTGAGCGCCGTCCGCTCCGCTGTGAGGATGGATCGCGCCTTGCCCTCCACCTTCATCAGCATCGCGCCGGGCGCGACCTTGCTGCCATCCTCCACCAACACTTGGACGTCCAATGTCGGATCCACTTCCAGAAACACCGCCTCCGCCAGCTCCATTCCCGAGATCACCCCCTCTTTACGCACCGTCACGAAAGCCCGCGCCATCCGCTCTTCCGGCACGAAATACAGCGAGGTTACATCGCCTAACCCGATATCTTCCTCCAACGCCATCCTAATCAACTCGCGCGACATGTGAATTGCTCTTACCCCTGACGGCCTCGATGTGAAAGACCCGAATTTTGCTCGCCCAGCGGAAGAAGCTTCCCCGCCATAGGCGTATCCCGTCCGTGTCGAAATTGAAAACCCTGCGGCATCATGTGCTGGGGCAGGCAATGATTTGATAAGCCCGTCGAATCCGGCGACATTCGCGTGCATTCCGGCGTTTTTCCGGTTAATTTCTTGTCCAGCCGTGGTTCGTTTCCTCATCCTCATTGCCGCCCTTCCCATTATCGCCGCCTTTGTGGCGCGCTGGTGGCTGGGCTTGCGCGTCCTTTCATCCGCTGGCCGCCGCCAATGCTCCTGCGATCTCGCGCTTTGGGAAAAATCCTTCGGTGCGGAACATTCACCGCCCTCCAAAAGCGGCGACGCCAGGATCTTCGCGGAAGCCCTGCGAAAAAACGCCCTCGCCGATTGGAAAACGCGCGAACCCAAGGCCGCCGCCTCGCGCGAGGGCGTCCGGCGTTTCGGGATGGCCGTCCCTCCCCTTGCCCTGATGATCGTCATCCTCGGCATCATCGTCGGCCGGGTTCCCGCGATCTGGGCCATCCCCGTTTTCATGCTCGCCATCGCCTTCGCGGTGATTTCCTTCTACCTCAGCGTCGCGCCCGAACTCAAAGCCATGCTTCTGGCCTCACGCCGCCTACGCGACAGCGGCGTCTTCCACCGCCGCGACGACGAGGACGCCGTCATCGCCGCCACCACCGCCCTGGTCTGGAAAGAATCCGCACCCCCCGTCTTCAACCTCATCCAGCGCTAACGCACCTCTTCTTCGATCTTTGAAATTTGAATTTTATGGACTCCCTCGCCGCCTTCATTCTCATCTCGCTCTTCCTCCTATGGCACCTTGAGTTCATCGCCACACTGCTGAACCTCAAGACCTTTCCTCCCACCACTCCGCCGGAACTCGCGGGGCTGATGGATCAGGAAAAACTCGACCGCGCCCGCTCTTACCTTTCCGTCAATTCCCGGTTCGATATCCTCCGCGCCAGCGTTTCGCTCGCCGTCCTGCTCACCTTCTGGTGGAGCGGCGGCTTCCCCTTCCTCGACGACCTTGCCCGCTCATTTTCAGAGAACGTGATCCTCGCCGGCCTCATCTTCCTAGGCGCCCTTTTCATTGCCCAGAACATCATCTCCCTGCCTTTCGATTGGCACGAAACCTTTGTGATCGAGCAGAAATTCGGCTTCAACAAATCCACCCCAGCCACCTTCATCACCGACCGCTTGAAAGGCCTCGCCCTCTCCGCCGTGCTCGGCCTCCCACTCGCGGCCGGCATTCTCTGGATTTTCCACGAAGTCCCGAACGCCTGGCTCTGGGCATGGGCTTTTGTCACCGCCTTTCAGCTCATCCTCACCTACCTCGCCCCCTCGCTGATCCTGCCGCTCTTCAACAAGTTCACCCCCATGCCGGACGGCGACCTCAAGGACGGCATCCATGCCCTCGGTGTGAAATGCGGATTCCCGCTGGAGGGCGTGTTCGTCATCGACGGCTCGAAACGCTCCACCAAGGCCAACGCCTACTTCACCGGCTTCGGAAAACACAAAAAAATCGCCCTCTTCGATACACTCATCGAGAAATCCACCACGCCGGAGCTGCTCGCCATCCTCGCCCACGAGATCGGCCACTTCCGGCTCGGCCACATCAAGCAGCGCCTCGCCGTCGGCATCCTCCAGATGGCGCTCTTATTCTTCCTCATCGGCCTCGCCACCAACCCGGACGGAGCCTTCGCACGCCTGTTGCACGACGCCTTCTTCGTCCCGGAAATATCCCCCCACGCCGGTCTGGTGTTTTTCACCATCCTCACTGGAACCCGCCTCCAAGTCCCTCTCCGTCCTCGCCAACGCCTGGTCGCGCAAACACGAGTTCGAGGCCGACTCCTACGCCGCCACGTCCACCGGCACCCCCGAAGCCCTCGCTTCCGCCCTCAAAAAACTCTCCTCCGACCACCTCTCCCACCCCGCCCCGCACAAGCTCCGCGTCGTCCTCGACCACTCCCACCCGCCTCTCCTCGAACGGCTGCGGGCTTTGGGTTCGCCAACGACATGATCTCCTCCGCGCTTTGCGTTGATCTCGCGCCGCGCCCCTGTATCATCCGGCGCGAATACCGCTCATGCTCACCCTCCTGAAGATCCGCAATCTCGCCCTCGTCGATGAACTCGCATGGGAACTCGGCTCCGGACTCATCTCCGTCACGGGCGAAACGGGAGCCGGTAAATCCGTCATCGTCGGCGCGCTGAAAATGATCCTTGGCGACCGCGCCGATAAAGGCCTGATCCGCACCGGCGAGGATACCTGCACGATCGAGGCGGTGTTCGAACTGAAAGACGTCGCCGAGATCAATGCGATCCTCGAGGAAGGCGGCCTCCCGCCCTGCGATGACACCCAGATCATCATCCGCCGCTCCATCGGCACCACCGCGAACCGCCAGTTCGTCAACGACTCCCCCGTCACGCTCACCCTCCTGAAAAAAATCGGCGAGCGCCTCGTCGATCTCCACGGCCCGCACGACCACCAGTCGCTCCTTTCCCAGGAACGCCAGCTCGCGATGCTCGATGCCTACTCCGGCCACGAACCGCAGCTCTGCGGATACCGCAGCGCCTTCCGCACATGGCGGGAAAAATCCCACGAGCTGGAGGAAATCCGCAACGCCGAGAACGCCTCCGAACAGGAGCTGGAACTTCTCCGCTACCAGCTCGACGAGATTTCCTCCGCCAAGCTCACCCCCGCCGACGGCGACGAACTTCAGGAGCGCTACCACCGCTCCTCGAACTCCACCCGCCTCGTCGAGATCGCCGCCCAGGCCGTCGCCGCGCTATCCTCCGAGGACGGACTCCTCACCCGCATCTCCGATCTCCAGCGCCTCGCCCGCGAGCTCGAGAAGCTCGATCCCTCGGTTTCCGAAAAACTCGCCTCGCTGGAAACCGCCTCCATCGAGCTCCAGGATCTGGAGGCCTCGCTCACCGATTACGCCGACGAGCTTGAGATCGATCCCTCCGAAGCCGCCGCCATCGAGGAACGCGTGAACGTCGTCGAAACCCTCAAGCGCAAATACGGCCCGACCCTCGACGATATCCTCGCACGCCAGGAAACCCTCGCCGCCCGCCTCGACAACATCGACAACCGTTCTGAAAAAATCGCCGCCCTCACCGCCGCACTCGCCGAGTCCCGCAAGGAACTCGACGCGCTCGGTGCGAAGCTCACCGCCTCCCGCAAAAAATCCGCGCCGAAGCTCGCCAAGGACATCGCCTCCCAGCTCAAGGAACTCGGCTTCAAACAATCCGCCTTCGAGATCGCCCTCGCCACCACCAAGGAACCCACCCTCCACGGCTTCGAATCCTGCGATTTCCTCTTCGGCCCCAACCCCGGCGAGCCGCTCCTACCGCTGCGCCAAATCGGTTCTTCCGGAGAAATCTCGCGCGTCATGCTCGCCGTGAAATCCTCCCTCGCAGGCCAGGACTCCACTCCGCTGATGGTCTTCGATGAGATCGACGCCAACGTCGGCGGCGAGATCGCCCGCGCTGTCGGAAAAAAAATGGCCCTCCTCGGCGAGCTCCACCAGGTCATAGCCATCACCCATTTCCCGCAGGTAGCCGCCACCGCCGCCGCCCATTTCGTGGTGGAAAAGGAAGTCGTCTCCGGCCGCACCCGCTCGAAGCTCTATCCGGTCGTCGGCGAGAAACGCATCAACGAACTCGTCCGCATGTTAGGCGGCGGAGGCCAGCAAGCCCGCGCCATGGCCGAGGCGTTGCTGGAAAGTTGAAGCATTTCGTAAGGATCGCCGCCCAAGGAGGAGCTGGCTTCGGCTGCCCGGCAACCAAAGTCTTCCACTGCTCACCGATCACTGCTACCTGATCACTTTCCTCTCCATGAAACTCGCCTTCATCGCCACCGGGGACATCGCGCTGCCCACCTTCCGCCATCTCCTCGCGCACGGCCCACGGCCTTGCCTCCTCATCACCCAGCCGGACAAGCCCGTCGGGCGCAGCCACAGCGAGTTTCTCCCCCCCGAGATCAAAACCCTCGCGCTCGCCCACGGCATCCCCGTCTGGCAGCCGGAGCGGATCATCGAAATCGCCGACGCTCTAACAGATCTACGCCCGGACATCATCGTGGTGATGGCTTACGGGCAGATCATTAGAAAGGACGTCCGCAAGGCCGCGAAGAAAGCAATCATCAACCTCCACGCCTCCCTGCTCCCGAAATACCGCGGCGCTTCCTGCATCCAGGCCGCCCTCGCGAACGGCGACGCCGAAACGGGCATCACCGTCATGCGCGTCATCCGCGAACTTGACGCCGGCGACATCATTTCCGCGCAGCGCATCCCCATCGGGAAAACCGAAACCGCTGGTGAACTCCACGACCGCCTCGCCGATCTCGGCCCCGCCGCCCTTGCCGAGGCCTTGGAAATCCTCGCCGCGAATCCCAAGGCTGGAGCCCCGCAGAACGACGCCGATGTCACCTACGCCCCGAAGCTTCTCCGCGAGGACGGACGTCTCGATTTCACCCAACCCGCCGCCGAGCTCGAGCGCCTCATCCGTGCCTACCACCCATGGCCCGGCACCTTCACCGAGGTTTCCGTGAAGGGGAAAACGAAGCGCCTCAAGATCTTTCCGCCCGTGGAAATCGCCCACCACCCCCTCGCCACCGGCGCACTCGCCGTCCACGAAGGCCAGCTCCTCATCGGCTGCGGCGATGGCGCGCTCGCCCTCTCCCAAGTGCAGCCGGAAGGCTCGAAAACCATGCCCGCCACGGCCTTCGCGAACAGCCTTTGAGCAACAAGTTACCCCTCGACCCAAGGTTGCCTCTCATGGCGGATCTGGAGGATGGTCACGATCGCCTCAATCTCATCGACCAGATAAAGAACCCTCCATCCCGGCTTTCCCTTCCATGGCCGGAAGCGTTTCTGCCGGATCTCCACGCCGCGAAAGATCTTGCCATTCTCCGGTGCGAATCCGTTCCGCTCGGGATGGGAGGTGAGTGCATCCAGACATTTTTCCAGAGCCTCTATCCAGAAATCGGCGGACTCATCACCCAGCTTCTCTTCCAACCAGATCAACTCCTCGCGGATCGAAAGTCGCGCGGCATCATCCAAAAAAAGGCAGAAGTTCATTTCCGTGATTTCCGCCTGGCCGCTATTTCCTCCCTTAATGTCGCCATCGCCTCTTTTGCCGGAACGCCGCGCTCTCCGGCAAGATGTCGTTCGACGGCCTCCCGTAGTCTTTCGTTCAAGCGGTATTCCATCGCGTCTTGGGACAGCCTCTCAAAAGCTTCCGGAGAAAGAACCACGGCGGCCGCCTTCCCGTTCTGCGTCAAAATCCGGGGACGTCCGCTTGCAGCCAGCTCCACCGTGTGGAGCTTCGTGTTTCGCGCGAAATCCGTCAGGTTTATAATATCCTCCTTGAGAACCATATCCATGTATTTGATCTAGCACATAATTCCGTGTGCTATCAAGCCGTTTTTCGAGCATCGATCACCGCCTTCATTTTCCCCAGCCCTTCCCGCATGCGCTCGCGCGGGCAGGCGAAATTGAAACGCACAAACCCCGGCCAGCCGAAAAACGCGCCGTCGGAAAGGAACAGCCCAGCCTCTTTCTCGAAGAACTCCGCCGGGTTCGGCACGCCGAGCGCACGGGCGTCGATCCATGCGAGATAGGTCGCTTCCGGTGGGTGGATGGTGAGGCCTTCGCACTGCTCCGTCACGAAGCGCACGAGTTCGTCACAGTTCGCTTTCAGGTAGGAAATGAGTTCCTTGCGCCACGGTTCACTATCGCGGTAGGCAGCCTCGGCGGCGTGATAGGAAAGCGCGCTGATCTCCGCGAGCGTGTGGCCGCGGGCCGCGGAAAATTTCCGGCGTAGCGTATCGTCCGGGATGATGGCGAACGCATAGCCCAGCCCGGCGATGTTCCAGGTCTTGCTCGGCGAGAGCAGGGTGATCGTCCGTCTCGCAAGGTGCGCGGGAAGATTCAGCGCGGAGAAATGCGGCGTGCGCTCCTCAGCGAGGATCAGGTCGCAGTGGATTTCATCGGAAACGAGCACGAGATCATGCGCCTCGCAGAACTCCGCGAGCTTCACGACCTCCTCCGCACCGAACGCGCGGCCCAGCGGGTTCTGCGGATTGCACAGCAGGAAAACCTTCGTCTTTTCCGAAACGGCCTCCTCCATTTTCGCCCAATCGAACTCCCACCGCCCGTCCGCGAAGACATGATCCACCGCCAGCAGCTCCGCGCCCGCGTCCTTGTGGACTCCGAGGAAAGGATAATACACCGGCGTGCAGGTCATCACCTCCTCGCCCGGCTTGCAGAACGCCCGCACCGCCAGCGAAAGCGCCGGCACCAACCCGCCGAGATGAACGAGGTGATCTGCGTTCAGAGCCACGCCGCGCCGCGTTTCTAGATAGCCCGCAATCGCCTCCCCCACCCCGGCATGCGCCTGCGCATAGCCGAAAATGCCATGGTCGATCCGCTCGCGCAGCGCATCGAGGATGCACGGCGCGGAAACGAAATCCATGTCCGCCACCCAGAACGGATCCAGCTCCGGCTTGCGGTCATACTTGATGCATCCCGTCGCTTTCCTCGGGATCACGGTGTCGAAATCAAAACTCATCTCACTGCGAGGCTGCCGCGCCACCCGCCGCTTTGCAACCACCGAGCACTTCCGCTGCATGTCAAAGATTTCCCACCACAGAAACACAAAAAACACAGAGCCATCAGTTTAAAAACCCTGGGATTTCGATCCACGCCCTCTGTGTTCTCCGTGTCTCTGTGGTGAAATTTCCAGATCACCCCTCTTCATTCGCGCCCACTTGTTCGTCGTAGCCTCGGCGGAGTCGGATTCGCGTCCATTCGCGGTTGAATCTTCCTGCCAGCCCGGCGAATTCAGAATTCCCTTCCCCGCCCATCCCGCCATCATTGGCCGCGATGAACCTCATCTTTTCCAAACTCGGCTCCGGTCTCGCGGGCGGCAGCGGCATCGGAGAGTTGATGGACGATCTCGGCCACGCCCTCGCCAATGCGGGGCCAGATCTGAAAATGCTCGGCGGCGGCCAGCCCGCGCAGATCCCCGCCGTCAACGCGATCTGGCGCGAGCGTCTCGCCGAGATCACCGCCGACCCCGCCGCCGCAAACCGTTTCCTCACCACCTACGATCCGCCGCAGGGAAATCCGGCCTTCATCGCCGCCATCGCGGATCTCATGCGGGACACCTTCGGCTGGGAAATTTCGCCGGAAAACGTCGGCCTCACCTGCGGCGGGCAGACGGCGTTCTTCCATCTCTTCAACCTCCTCGCCGGGGAAATGCCGGATGGCTCACACCGCAAGATCCTTTTCCCCCTCGTCCCGGAATACATCGGCTACGCTGCGCAGGGGCTGGATCCCGGCATGTTCCTCGCCATGCGCCCGGAGATCGAAACCACCGGCCCGCACGAGTTCAAGTATCACATCGATTTCGACCACCTCCCCATCGGCCCGGACATCGCCGCGATCTGCGTTTCGCGCCCTACCAACCCCACCGGCAATGTCCTCAGCGACGGGGAAATGGCCCGTCTCTCCGCCCTCGCGCGGGAACACGGCATCCCCTCATCATCGATAACGCCTACGGCGCCCCCTTCCCCGGCATCATTTTTACCGACGCGAAGCCGCTCTGGGACAAGCACATCATTCTCACCCTCAGTCTCTCCAAGCTCGGCCTGCCCGGCACCCGCACTGGCATCGTCATCGGCCCGCCGGAAATCATCCGCGCGCTCTCTTCCATGACCGCCATCACCGGCCTCGCCAACCCAAGCGGCGGCCAGCAGATCGCCCTCCCCCTCATCCGCAGCGGTGAAATCCTATCCCTCAGCCGCGAGGTGATCCGCCCCTTTTACGAGAAAAAATCCCGCTTCGCCCAATCTGTCGCGAAAGAGGCGTTCGGCGAAAAGTTTCCCTGGATGATGCATCGCAGCGAGGGCGCACTTTTCCTCTGGCTCTGGTTCCCCGGACTCCCCATCCCCTCCGCCGAGCTCTACGAGCGCCTCAAGATCCGCCAAGTCCTCGTCATCCCCGGCCACCACTTCTTCTTCGGCTGCGAGACCCACGACTGGCCCCACTCCCGCGAGTGTATCCGCGTCTCTTTCGCCATGGATGAGGTCACGGTTCGCGAAGGGCTGGCCGTCATCGCGGAGGTGGTGGAGAGGGCTTTCCAAACACAATCCGTGACTGGCTAACTCCAAGGAGGGACGGCTGCCTCCGGGCGCCCCGCAACCAAGCCGACCGACTGCGAATGGAATCATGTTAGGCTCCCTACTTTTCCCCTGACGACAAGCTCAATGGCTTCGAATCCCCCGGTTTTTCCTGATGCGAGTTCGCAGCCGATCCTTAAACCGGAAACACCTTCGGGATCGGGCGGACGCGCGTTGAAAAAACTCCCCTCTGGATCACCAGCCTGCACCCTCCCGATGATTGTCGCTAGATAGAACTCGTTTCGATCATCGCGTAGGCGTTGTGGTTGTGGATGGACTCGAAGTTCTCCGCCTCCACCCGGAACCATTTCACCGCCGAATGGCTCTTCAGACCCGCCGCGACGTTCCTCGCCAGATCCTCCACAAATACCGGCTGGTCATAGGCGCGCTCGGTCACCGCCTTTTCATCCACCCTCTTCAATCCGGCATAAAGCTCGCAGCTCGCCGAGGATTCCGCGAGGTCGATCAGCTCGGAAAAAGTAAGCCCTTCCTCCGCCTCGACGGAGATCGTGACCATGCCGCGCTGGTTGTGAGCGCCCCTTTCACTGATCGCTTTCGAGCACGGGCACAGCGTGGCGACGGGAACCTGGAGACTCAGGAAAATGGCATCGCCCTCCTCCACCGAGTGGCGGCATTCCATGCCGAGTTCGTAATCGAGCTTGCTGCGCATCCCCGAGACGGGAGCCGTTTTCTCACGGAAAACCGTGAATTCGCAGCCGACGTGCGCGCTCTTCGCCTGCAGCCTCAGCGCGAGATCTTTTGTCAACCTCATCACCGAAGCCCCGTTCAGCGGCTCAGAAAAACCGTGCAGCGCCTCCACGAAACGGCTCATGTGCGTGCCCTTGAGGTGCGCAGGCAGCTCCACGGTCATCTCAAATTTCGCGACCGTGTGCAGGATCGCACCATCCTCGCCGTGGTAGCTGGCGGGGTAGCGGAGTTCGCGCACGCCCACCCGGTCGATCACGATCTCGCGGTGATCCGATTCACTTTGTGTATCCGGCAATCCGTTCATCTTTGTTCCATTAGCTTCCGGTCATGGAGTCGAAAAAGCCCGCCCGGTAACTCGGGCGGGCTTGAAATGGGAATCTCCATGCTGTTCGCAGAAATCACCAGGATGCTCAGGGCATCAAGTTGATCGCGCGGGACTGCTTGATCGCGTTGTTGATGTGGCGGTGCAGCTTGGCGGACACACCCGTCACGCGGCGCGGAAGGATCTTGCCGGTTTCGGAGGTGAATTTGCCGAGGATCTCGGGATTGGTGGGCGTCAATTGCTCGACGGGGATGTCCTGCCTGCGGCGGGTCATCTGGCGGTTCGCCTTGCGGAAATTGATGCGGCGTTGGATGGTCTTTGGCTCGGACATAAACTTAGCGGAGTTCGCGGTGAAGGGTTCTGCGCTTGAGGAAGTGGTTGAACTTCACTTTCTCCAGGCGGCCTGGCGTACGCAGGCTTTTTTTGTTGCGCGTGGTAACGTAACGGGAGGTCGGTTTGCCCTCAGCTTTCGCTTCGGTGCATTCAAGGATGATGATTTCGCGTGGCATGGTGATTTGCGGGAGGCGGATAATGGTTCAATCGTCGTCGTCGTCAAGAGAAACCGTGACGGAATCCTCATCTTCCTGCGGAATGCCTCCGCTGAAGCCGACTTCGTTGGAGGGGCGGAACCTGCGGTTGCCGTATTCCTTCTCCCATTGCGCCTGGCACTCGACGGTGAGACGGGCGAATGGAATGGCCTCAAGGCGCGCGATGGGGATTTTCCTCTCGGAAATCTCGCAGTTGCCGTAGGTGCCTCCCTTGATGCGGCGGAGAGCTTGCTCGATCTCGTAAAGGGCGTCCTGTTCCTTGGCGAGGACGGAGAGCGCGAAGTCGCGGTCGTAGGCGTCGCTGCCAGCGTCTCCCTGGTGCTGGCCGCTGCCGGACGCCTCGCTACCTTCCGGCGCGTTGCGGATCGTGTCGCGCGTCATGCCAGACATGGAATCGACAAGCGAGTCGCGCAGATCAAGCAGACGCTGGCGCTGCTTCTCGATGAACGCCGCGCTGTGGCTGCCACCGCCGTTCGCGTAGGACTTTGGGATCGGTTCGGCCTTGGGTGGCACGAAAGGAGGCTTTTTGGTCGGCGGTGGTGGTGGCACACTCACCAGCGAGGATTTCCGCGGCACCGGCTTTTTACCTCCGCTTTTTTTACAGGCGGCTTTGCAGGCGGGGCTTTCTTGGCAACCGCCTTTTTCGGAGCGGCTTCTTTCTTGGCAGGAGCCGCTTTCTTGGCAGGCGCCGCTTTCTTGGCAGGCGCCGCTTTCTTGGCAGGCGCCGCTTTCTTGGTGGGAACCGATTTCTTGGCAGGAGCCGCTTTCTTGGCGGGAGCCGCTTTCTTGGCGGGAGCTGCTTTCTTGGCGGGAGCCGCTTTCTTGGCGGGAGCCGCTTTCTTGGCGGGAGCCGCTTTCTTGGCAGGAGCCGCTTTCTTGGCAGGAGCCGCTTTCTTGGCGGGAGCCGCTTTCTTGGCGGGAGCTGCTTTCTTGGCGGGAGCTGCTTTCTTGGCGGGAGCCGCTTTCTTGGCGGGAGCCGCTTTCTTGGCGGGAGCCGCTTTCTTGGCGGGAGCCGCTTTCTTGGCGGGAGCCGCTTTCTTGGCAGGAGCCGCTTTCTTGGCGGGAGCCGCTTTCTTGGTGGGAGCCGCTTTCTTGGCGGGAGCCGCTTTCTTGGCGGGAGCCGCTTTCTTGGCGGGCGCCGCTTTCTTGGCGGGCGCCGCTTTCTTGGCGGGCGCCGCTTTCTTGGCGGGAGCCGCTTTCTTGGCAGGAGCCGCTTTCTTGGCAGGAGCCGCTTTCTTCACCGCTTTCTTGGCAACTGCTTTCTTGGGGGATCTTTTCGCGGGCATGATGGAAGTTCTCTAAGTGGTCGGGTTTCTGTTTTTGCCAAAGCTCTTAGCATTCCCTCCCCGGTAAGGGCGGGCTGGATTAGCCCTTCAAACTAACCGTTTCAAGGGGAAATTTCATATTATTGAAAATATCTTTCGCCAGCATGTGTGCCGGGAAGCTTGAATTGCCCTGCCCCTTTCCTAACCTGCCGCCCGACATGCAAATCAGCGCGATCCTCGAATCCCTACTCATCGCCTCCCAGGAGCCGCTTTCCTCCGAGGAAATGGCCCGCCTCGTCCGTGCCCGCGTCGCCGAAGCGGAGGACGTGCTCATCCGCGAGACCGATGAAGGCTCCGCCCCCGCCCCGCTTCCGAAATGGCTTTCCGGGCTCGCGCAAACCACGCCCGAGCAGGCCGCCGAAGCGGTTGCGGAACTGAACAGGCACTACGAGCAAACCCACCGCGCGTTCACGATCCTCGAACGCCCCAAGGGCTGGAAAATCTACACCCGCGCCGATTACGGGGATTTCGTCCGCCACCTTTTCCCGGGCAGGAAACGCGAGCGCCTTTCCGGCCCGGCAATGGAAACTCTGGCCATCGTCGCCTACCGCCAGCCGATCACTAAGGCCGCCATTGAGGCCGTGCGCGGCGTCTCCTGCGACGGCATGATCCAGAAACTTCTTGACCGTGACCTCGTTCGCATCGGAGGCCGCGCAGACCTGCCGGGCCGCCCTCTCCTTTACCAAACCACCGACCTGTTTTTCGAACACTTCGGCATCAACAGCATCGACGACCTCCCCAACGCCTCGGAGCTGCGCCGGGTGAAACTGCCGGAACCCAAGGAAGAAACCGCACCCGCTGAGGAAGCCGAGCAGCAACTCGCCCTCTCAGCCATCGGCACGCCGGCCGCCGCCGCAGGTGATGCCGAGGCCGATGTCAATGAACCCGAAGAGCCCTCCACCGAACCATCATGAGTCTAGACGATATCCGCAAGCAGATCGACCTGATCGATCACGACTTGCTCAATCTCCTCTCGCAGCGCGCAGATCTCGTGCATGAGGTCGGAGTGATCAAAAAACGCGACGGCCTCCAGATTTACGCCCCGGAGCGCGAGCAGGCATTGCTCGACCGCCTCCTTACCCTCAACCAAGGCCGCCTGCCGGAAAAGTCGATCCGCGCCATTTACCGCGAGATCATGTCCGCCGCACTCGCCCTTGAGGAGGATCTCAAAATCGCCTACCTCGGCCCCGAGGGTACATGGACGCACCAGGCCGCGATCAAGAAATTCGGCCACTCGGTCACTTACTCGCCGCAGCCAAATTTCTCCGACGTCTTCGATCAGGTCGCGCGGCGGCAGGCGGATTACGGGGTCGTACCCATCGAGAACTCCACGGAGGGAGCCGTTTCTCACACGCTCGATCTCTTCGTCGATTCCTCCCTCCACATCTGCTCCCAGATCCTGCTGCGCATCGAGAATTGCCTGATGTCCGCGATCCCGAGGGATCAAATCAAGACCCTCTATTCACACCCGCAGGTCTTCGGGCAGTGCCGGAGCTGGATCCTGAAAAATTTCCCTAAAGCGGATCTCGTCGAGGTCTCCTCCACCACCAAAGCCGCGGCGCTCGCCAAGGACAAAGCCTGCGAAGGCGCGGCTGCCCTCGGCGGAGCGCTCGCGGCGGAGCTCCATGGCCTCGATCTCCTCGAAACCTCCATCCAAGATCGCGCGACGAACACCACCCGATTCCTCGTGATCGGCGAGAAAACCTGCCCGCCCACTGGCAACGACCGCACCTCCATCCTTTTCGCGATCAACGACCGCCCCGGCTCCCTCGTCAACGCCCTTAAAGCCTTCGACCAGCTCCACATCAACCTCTCCAAGATCGAGTCCCGCCCTTCGAAACGAAAAGACTGGGAATACATCTTCCATGTCGATCTTTCCGGCCATGCGGAGACGGAGAATGTCGCCCAGGCCCTTGCCGAGCTCGCGAAGCATTGCTCCATGGTGAAAATCCTCGGTTCCTACCCGGACTCGGGCGAGTGACGGACCTACGCCCCCCCACAAAGCCGACCTTGTCATCACAGCCTTGACCGGATAGCGTAAATGCAGGTTTTCCGGAAATCCCTCGCATCAAGGCGCAGGCGAATGGGAATCCGCCACCTTTACAGATTGCCACATGCGCGAACAAATCCTCGACCTTCTCCAACAAAATCCGGAGAAAACCTTTTCAAAAAGCCAGATCGCCAAAGCGCTCGATATCCCCGCCGACCGCAACGGCGAATTCACCGGAGTGCTTAGCGACCTCGCCGCCGGGAAACTCATCGTATGCGGCTCCAAGAAACTCTATTCCCTGCCAATACCGCCGGAGGAAAAGAAAGCAGCCGTTCAAAAAGCTGAAGGCGGCGTGCGTAAGGCCGCCCCTAAAGGATCGCTCCTCGGCTCGATCAAGTTCATGCCCAACGGCCACGCGTTTTTCTACCCGATCATCGGCGATCTGGAGAACGAAGCGGTCGGCATCGATTTCACAATCCACTCCCGCATCTTCATCCCTCGCGGCCAGTCCCTCACCGCTCTCGACGGCGACAGCGTCCGCATCGAGGCCTCCGGCCCGACCTCCAAACCCCGCCAGCGCGGCCCGGCTCCCGACGATCAGGAAATGCGCGGCCAAGTCATCGAGGTGGTTTCCCGCCGCTCCGGGCGCATCGTCGGCATTTTCCGGAAGAAAAACAAATTCGCATGGGCGGAAACGGACGACAAGGCGCTCGAAGGCCGCATCAACATCACCGGCGACACCACCGCGGAGCCGGGACAACTCGTCGTCGTCGATCTGGAAAGCTGGGAGAACCCGTCCACCGATCCCATCGGCCGCGTGATCGAGGTGCTCGGTTGGCCCGGCGACGCGGGCGTGGACATCCTCTCGACCATCGCCCGCTACGGCCTGCGCACCTCCTTTCCCGAGGAAGTTCTGCGCGAGGCGCGCGCCGTCCCGGAGCAACCCGACGCGGCGGAGATCGCCCGCCGCCGCGACCACCGCAGCAAGCTCGTCATCACCATCGACCCCGCCGATGCGAAAGACCACGACGACGCGATCTTCATCGCAAAAACCAAGGCCGGGCGGCTGGCTGTTAGAGGTGCACATCGCGGACGTTTCCCATTACATCAAGCCCGGCTCGCCGATGGACAAGGAAGCCGTCGAGCGCGGCAACTCCACCTACCTCGTGGATCGTGTACTGCCCATGCTGCCCGTCGAACTTTCCAACGGCATCTGCTCGCTGAAGCCGAATGTGGATCGCCTCACGAAATGCGCGATCATCGAGATTTCCAAGGACGGCCTCGTGCTCAACACGAAGTTCGTCGATGCCGTGATCCACTCCCGCGCGAAGCTTTCCTACGAACAGGCGCAGGCCATCCTCGATGGGAAAGGCGCGCCGAAAGGCTCCGATCCCACACTTGTCGGTTCGGTGAAGGAGGCATGGAAGATGGCTTCACTGCTGCGGAAAAACCGCTTCGCGAACGGCGCGCTCGACCTCGAGATGACGGAGATCAAGATCAAGCTCGATGAGAACGGCCGCGCCTGCGAGGCGCACACCGTCGTCCACACGGAGTCGCACCAACTCGTCGAGGAATGCATGCTCATCGCCAATCAATCGGTCGCGAAAATCCTGCGCGAGCGCTCGAAACCCTCCATTTTCCGCATCCACGAGGATCCCGATCCATCCCGCCTCCTCGACTACACCGAGACCGCGAAACAATACGGCTACACACCCGGCGACCTCACGAACCGCTGCCACATCCAGGATCTGCTGAACGAGTCGAAGGGCAGCGCCGAAGAGCACCAGATCAAGCTCGGCCTGCTGAAATCGCTGAAACGCGCCGCCTACGCCGCCGATCCGTTGGGTCATTACGGCCTCGCGAAAACGGACTACACCCATTTCACCTCGCCGATCCGCCGCTACGCCGACCTCATCGTCCACCGCTCGCTCCAGGCGTTTCTGGAAAACCCGCCGAAGCACCCCGACCGCACGCCGTCGCAAGCGGATCTGCGCGAGATCGCCCGCCACATTTCCGACACCGAGCGCAACTCCTCGGAGGCCGAGTCCGAGACCAAACAGATCAAGCTGCTTGAATATCTGGAACTCATCGCCTCCACCGACCAAGCCAAGGACGGCGGGGAGGAAACCACTTTCAACGGCGTCATCACCGATGTCCGACCGATGGGGCTGATGGTCGAGATCCCGGAAATGAACGTCCGCGGCGTGGTGAAACGCGAGGATCTCCCCCGCTCCAGCAACTGGCGCTTCGAGGCGACACAATATGGCGTGGACATCCTTCGACGGCCGCCGCCTCGCCCTCGGCATGAAGCTGCCGCTGCGCATCATCGCCATCGACAAAATCAAGCGCTTCGTCGATTTCGCCGTCGCCGGCGCGCCCACCACCGAGGGAGTGAAACCCGGCAAAGGCATCCGCCCCCCCGCGAAAGGCCATGCGAAAGGCTCCAAAAAACCCACCTCAAAACCCGCCGCAAAAACCGGCCCGCAGAAAAAGCGCGGCGGTTCCACACGCAGGCGGAGATAACTTTTGACTGCGGCGATGTTTCGCCGCTTTCATTTTTTTAAGCCCGCGCATCCTTCAACTCGCTTCCTATCCCTACTTTCCGCTAAAGAATACAAAAGCGGCGGTTCTCGCCGCACTCAAAAGGTTTCACCCCATGAAAACCCTCCTCCTCCTTCTCCTAGCCCTCACCTCCCCTCTCCTCGCCGAGGGAAAAAAAATCACCCTCACCGCCCGCGCCTCGGAGATCGACAAGCGCACCAAGGAGCATCCGGAGATCGACTACGTCTTCACACGCAAGGGCAAGCCCGCCGACAACCAGTTCGCCTCGGTTGATACCCGCGTGAAAGCCAGCGGCCAGCTCGTCATCTGGCTGATGGAACCGAAGCCGGAACTTTTCGACCGCCTTAACTCCTACGGCCACCACGCCATCCAGGTCACCTACCCGCGCGAGTGGTTCGCGAAAATGGACAAGCTCCGCAAGGACGGCGACGACAACCATTTCTCCGGCATCCGCCTCGAGGCCGCGACCGGCGAGGATTACACGAAACTCATCGACATCCCCAAACCCGACGGCCTGATGGAGCGCTCCTACCAGTTCGTGAAATACCTCGATCAGAAACACCCGGACGGAAACTGGAAGCAGTTCCTCTCCCGCGACGGCAAGGGGCTCGATTGGGAAAAGGTCATCCTGACAGGCGCCTCCCACGGCGCCACCACCTCCGCCCGCCTCGCGAAGGAGATCAAGGTCGCGCGCGTGGTGATGCTCTCCGGCCCGCGCGACCAGACGGAGAAATGGCAAGGCATGAAGTCCGCCACCCCGCCGGAGCGCTTCTTCGCATTTACCCACACGCTCGACGACGGCTGGAAGAACCACCACTACTGCCGTTCATGGCTCCTGCTCGGCCTTCACAAGTTTGGCTCCATCGTGAACGTCGATGAATCCAAGCCGCCCTACGGAAACTCCCGCCGCCTGATCTCTACCGCCGATGTCGGCAACAACCCCGGCCGCGCCCACAGCGCCTCCACCCCGGCGGAGCCTCCCCGAAAGGCAAGGACGGCAAATATCTTTACGAGGATGCCTGGAAATACCTCTACACCCACCCCGTCGGCGAAACCGGAAACCCTGTGAAACCCGAGGAACGCTGCCGTGGCGACTTCTGATCTGTGGCTGGGACTTGCAGTCCCAGTCCGTCGTTGGGACATCCTGTCCCAACTCTTTCTTCTCCCTGAACCCGTCACACCCCACCCTTGATCCCACCCACCCTTTCTATTCCCATCCCGCTGCTGAATTTCTTCCATCATGATAAAATCCCTCCTTTCCGCGCTTTGCGCCATATTCACCGTTCAAGCCCATGCGGCGGAGAAAAAACCGAACTTCATCTTCCTGATCGCCGACGACCACCGCTGGGACGCGATGGGCACCGTCCAGCGGGAACACGGCGAACGCGCCCGATACCCGTGGTTCGAGACACCTTCCATGGATCGCCTGGCCGCAGGTGGCGTCCGTTTCCGCAACGCCTTCATCACCCACTCGATCTGCTCGCCCGGGCGCGCCGGATTCCTGACCGGGCAATACAACCACGTCAACGGCGTGCTCGACAACGGCACGCACTTCCCGGTGGATTCGGTGACCCACGCCACACTCCTGCGCGACGCCGGATACCGCACCGCCTATTTCGGGAAATGGCACATGGGAGACCAGAAAGGCCCGCGCCCCGGATTCCAGCACTCCGCCAGCTTCATCAACCAGGGCATCTACCAGGACTGCCCTTTCGAAATTAACGGCGCGATGGTGGAAACCCAGGGCTGGGTCGATGATGTCTCCACCGACCTCGCCATCGGCTGGCTTAGGCAAAATCGCGCCACCGAAGCCCCCTTCTCCATGGTCATCGGCTTCAAGAGCCCCCACAACCGCCGCGGCGGAGAGAATCTCCCCGAGCGCCTGCGCAGCCTTTACGAAGGGAAAACCACCAAGCCCACACCCAATTGCGCGATCGCCGCCATCTACCACAAACCCCTCACCGAAGCCGACAAAGGCCGCGAGCGCGGACTCTCCGCCAACTCCGTCCACCTCGACTACCTCCGCCACATCAAGGGCATCGATGAAAACCTAGGCCGCCTGTTAGATACGCTCGATGAAATGGGAATCGCCGACGATACGGTGATCGTCTATTCCAGCGACAACGGCTACTTCCTCGGCGAACGCGGCCTCGGCGACAAGCGCGCGCTCTATGAGGAAGGCCTCCGCATCCCTTTCATCGTGCGCTATCCCCGCCTTTTTCCCAAAGGCAAGCTCATCGACGAAATGGCGCTCAACATCGATCTCGCCCCCACCTTCCTCGACCTCGCTGGCCTTCCCTCCCACCCCGGCATCCAGGGAGCGAGCCTCAAGGCGCTCGCCCTCGGCGAAAAACCCGCGGACTGGCGCACCTCTTTCCTTTCCTACTACCGCAAGGAACTCGGCGACACCCCCACCTGCCATGCCGTCCGCACGGAAACCGCCAAACTCATCGTCTATCCCGACCGCCCCGAGTGGACGGAGGTTTACGATCTCACCAACGATCCCTACGAGCTGAACAACCTTCCCGCCGACGGCCCGCTCGCCGCAAAATTGCGCGAGGAACTCGACAAACAGATGCGGGCGGTGGGTTTCACCTCGTTCCGGGATCTCAGGAAAAAATAAGAACGGGCGATTCCGATCGGGCGTTTCCGCGCACCAAATCCCACCCTTCCATCGTCCTTGAAGTTTCCCACCGCAGGCATGATGTTTCGCGCGTGGCCTACGATTCCTCCGCATCCGAACAATCCTTCTCGCTCCGCGGGCAGTTGCTGATCGCGTCGCCGAGCCTTGCCGACGGCACCTTCGACCACTCCGTAATCATCCTTTCCCAGCACACCGCTACAGACGGCGCGGCAGGAGCCATCATCAACCACGAAACAGAAACCACTGTCGGCGAACTACTGCCCGAGCCGAAGTTCAAGGCACTACGGAAACTTCCCGTCCACCACGGCGGCCCGCTCGCCACCGATGAGCTGACCTTTTCCTCCTTCTCTTGGAGCGATACCGACGGCCTCCGCTATCGCCCGCGCATCTCCGCCGAGGCCGCCGCGAAACTCATCGGTATGCCGGGCCAGATCGTCCGAGCCTGCATCGGCCACTCCGCATGGTCACCCGGCCAGTTGGAAAACGAGCTAACCCGGAACACCTGGATCCCCCTGAAACCCGTCCGCACCCTGCTCTCCCGCCCACACGACCTCTCCCTCTGGCACCAACTCCTTAAGGACATCTCCCCCTACCACCACCTCCTCTCCCAAGCCCCGCAAAACCCCTTCCTCAACTAATTTCCAAATCTCAAATCTCAAATCTCAAATCTCAAATCTCAAATCTCAAAACACGAAAACCTAGGAACTTCCGCATCACGCCTCTTCCACTGATCACTGATCACTGATCACCGCTCACTGATCACCGCTCACTATTCACTTCTTCCATGTCTTCCCTCACCTTCCATCCCATCAGCGAGGTCATCGCAGAAATCGCCGCCGGAAAACTCGTAATCGTCGCCGACGATCCGAACCGCGAGAACGAGGCCGACCTGATCGGAGCCGCCTCGCTCTGCACCGCCGAGATGGTGAACTTCATGGCCATCCACGGTCGCGGGCTGATCTGTGCGCCCCTTTCCGCGGAGCGCGCCGAGGAACTCGACCTCCCGCAGATGACACGCCGCAACCATGAGGGCATGAAAACGGCCTTCACCGTCTCCGTGGACGCAGCAAAGGGCATCACCACCGGCATCTCCGCCGCCGACCGCGCGCTCACGATCCGCCTCCTCGCCGATCCGAAGGCGCACGCCGACAACTTGGTGAAACCCGGCCACATCTTCCCGCTCCAAGCCATGCCCGGCGGTGTCCTCCGCCGCGCCGGTCACACCGAGGCCGCCATCGATCTCGCCACCCTCGCCGGACTCCCGCCCGTCGGCGCGATCTGTGAGATCATGGGCGAGGACGGCACCATGGCCCGCGTCGGCGAGCTCGGCGAATATCAGGAAAAGCACGGCCTCAAGGCCTGCACCATCGCCCAGCTCATCGAATACCGCCGCCGCTCCGAGAAATTCGTCAAGCGCGACCAGACCATCCTCATGCCCACCGAGTTCGGCGATTTCGACTGCCACCTCTACACGGTTTCCCTCGACGATTCCCACCACCTCGCCCTCACGAAAGGCAAGATCGATCCTGAGAAACCGACCCTCGTCCGCGTCCATTCCGAATGCCTCACCGGCGATGTCTTCCACTCCCAGCGCTGCGATTGCGGCCCGCAACTCGCCGCCGCGATGAAGCGTATCTCCGAGGAGGGCGGCGTGCTCCTTTACCTCCGCCAGGAAGGGCGCGGCATCGGCCTGCCCGCGAAAATCCACGCATACAAGCTCCAGGAGCAGGGATTCGACACCATCGAGGCGAACGAGAAACTCGGCTACGCCTCCGACCTACGCGATTACGGCATGGGCGCCCAGATCCTCCACGACCTCGGCGTCCGCCGCATCAAGCTCCTCACTAACAACCCCAAAAAAGTCGTCGGCCTCGAAGGCTACGGACTTGAAATCACCGAGCAGCTTACCCTCTCCCTCCCGGCGAATGAGCACAATCGGAGATATCTGGATACCAAGCGGCTGCGCATGGGCCACACGTTGTGAAACTTTCAATTTCAAACTCGGCAAAAAACCAAGCTCCCTAACTCTTCTTACTCACGGCTTAACTGAAGCGGTCGCCTCCTCGTTGGCCTTCTGTTGCGCCTTGAGTGCGGTTTCGGATTGTTCCTTGGCCCAGGAATCATAGTCAGCGGGCGGTATTACCTCCATCGTGCCGATCATGTTCGCATGGCCTTCGCCACAGAGCTGGGCGCAGACGACGAAAGTCTCCATGGGTTTCACGGGGGTGAACCACATCGCGATCTCCTTGCCGGGAATGGCGTCCTGCTGGGCGCGCATCGGAACGATCGCGTAGTTGTGGATCACATCCTTCGTCCCAATGTTGAGCACGGCGGGGCGTTTCGCGGGGATCTTGAGGACGGACGTGGTGAAGTCGTCGTGAGAGTTGGGGTCGGTATAGTCGATGCCCAGGTCATTGGAGCCAGAGATGAGAGCCGGATCGGTGCGGCCGAACTTACCGTCAAGACCGGGATAATGGTAGCTCCAGCCGTATTGCCATCCGACCACGCGGACGCGGACGGGATCCATTTCCTGGACAGTATCCCAGTTGTCCACACGCTGCTGCCAGAGCGGGAAGGCGAAGCCGAGAAGGAGCACGGCCTCGATGATGATCACCGCCACTTCCGTATGGCTGGAAAGGTGGCTACGGACGCCGTCATAGGAGGCCTTGGGATTGCGCTTATGCCAGAACTTGTAGAGGCAGATGAAAAAGAACGCCGTCCAGCCGACAAAGAGAGCGATCATGAACCAATGCACCACTATAATCAGGTGATCCACGTGGCCGCCATGGGCGGAGTAGTTTTCCGGGAGGCCTATGAGTTCGGAGAAAGACATGTTGGTAAATGCTGGATGGCTGTAACGCTGAAATTTTTACTGGTGGACGTAATCATCGCGGAGCTCGGGATCGAGGTTCGCGGCGTCGCGGCGGATGAGGCGGATCATGAAAAAGGCGACCCCGGCAAGCACCGCGAGGATGAGGACGAGGAGGAAGAAGATCGAGTAACCGATGGAATCACCGGAGGCTCCGAAGGTGGCGCTGCATGTCGAGCAGGCGATTAGGCTTGTGAGGTTCATGGTGGTGTCAGAGTTGGAGTTTGGTGGCTTTTTTCAGGAAATAGAGGGCGTAGGCGGGCATCAAAAGCAAACCTATGGCTCCCACGATGCCGAATACCGTGGAGGCCGTGGACGGCTCCGGAGCGAGCACGAACGCCCAGAACACCAAGAACGCGGAAAACAGCGTGCAGACGGTTACGAAGACGAGGTGGAAGCTGCGGAGTGACATGGCGGTTATTTGTAAAAATTGTAATCGAAGATAGGGCTGCTTTCCGCGAGTGCAAACAAAGCACCCATCGCGAAGAAGAAAAAGATCGAGCCGAAGAAGACCCAGTAGATGAGCTTTTTCTCGTGGTTGAGGTGCATGAAGATCGCTGCGACGAGGGTGGCCTTGGTGGAAGCGATGAGAAGTCCCAGGATGGCGTCATAGATGTCAAAACCATGGCCACCGATGTCCAGCGCGGGCACGGTGGCCACGAGAACGGTCAGGACGGTGCCGACAAGGAGTGCGCCGAAGACCAGGAGGTAGGTCTTCTTCGCTTTTTGGATCGCTTCGATGGAATCTGCCATTTTTCAGGGTACGGGTTATGGTTTGGGAATATCGGTTTACATCAGGTAGAAGATCGGGAACGCGAAGATCCAGACCAGGTCAACGAAGTGCCAGAACAGGCCGCCGACCTCGACGCGGTTGGCGAGCCATTCGGGGTTGGAAAGGAACATCTTGCGCCCGAAGACAAGGTAATAGAGCAGCACGAGCGCGCCGCCGATGACGTGCAGGCCGTGCAGGCCGGTGATCGTGAAATAGACCGCATAATAGGTATTCCATGCCGGGGTGAACTTCGCGGCGTGGCGGATCTCCTCGCGGGGCACGGAAAGTTCCGGATATGTCTCCGAGCCGCGCGCCTTGTAGTTCGGCCCCATGAACTCCTCCTTGATCTTGTCGACGCCGCCGATTTTCACCTGCTTGGTGTCCACGCCCATCAGACCCAGTTCCTTCCAACCGATACGGTAGAGTTCCTTGTGGGTGAGGGTTTCCTTGGGGGTCTTGCCGTCCTCCTTGAAGCCGAAACGCCTGTTCAGCTCATCCTGCTTCTTCACGTTTTCCGCGAGGTGCCATGCCCATGCTTCGCGGACAAACTCGCTGTTCTTCATCAACCATGAGTTGGCGATGGCGGTATCCGGATCGGCTCCCCGCTCCTTGGCTCTCATCACGAGCCACTGGAAGTCGATGGCGTCGAGGTTGTGGAAAACCATGGGGCTGGCTTCCATAACGCCGGCGATGACCGTGTCGTCGCGGAGGCGGGAGGAGGTCGCGCCTTCCTTGATGTCGCGGGGCTTGAAAAGGAAGCGGGTCGGCGGATCTACCTTGAACTCGACGTTGGAAACCTCGGTCAGCAGGCGGGGCGAGAGGGCGTCCACGTCGATGTTTACATCGGAGGAGAGCTGCCATCCCTTTTTGCCGGGGTTCGCTTTTTTCGTCTCTTTCCACTCCATGCGGAGCGCGGCGGTGCGCAGTGCGGCGTTGTGCTTGAGCGCGGCGATCTGGACTTCCTGGATTTTTCCGAGAAGATCAAGACTCAAGGGTTCGCCCGCTTTGGCGAGGGTCACTTCTTTTCCACCTTCCTCGGTGATCGCCTTGATGTCGGCGGCGAGCTTGATTTCGGAACCGTTGTGTTTCGCTTCGGAGAGCATCTCGTTTACCCATGGGGCGTGGAAACGTTTCACGGAAACGGTCACTTTCTCCGCCACCACGCGGATCATGTTTTCCTCGATCTTCTTGCCATGGCGGTCGAAGACGTATTCCTTTTTGTCGTCCTTCTGGTAACCGAGGTGCCCCTCGACGATCGTGTAGTCATGCAGGCGGGCGGCCTGGTGCTTGAACTTGACGTTGTATTCGAGTCCCTTGAGAACCATGAAGATGGCGGCGCAGGCGACCGTGATGCCCATGTAGATCTGGAACTGCCTCCAGTTCCCCAGCTTCAGCGCCACCCATGCGAAGACGACGGTGACAGATGAGCCGATGAGGATGAAGGTGTTGATCAGGCCCGGCAGGACGGGGAGCGTCCGTTCCGGCCACGGGTAATCGGCCCCGAGGCGGAGATAGACGTAGGCAGAGAAGAAGCCGCCGAAAAGCATGACCTCGGAGGCCAGGAAGAGCCAGATGGCGATCTTCGAGTTGATCAGGCCCGTGTCCTTGCGGGGATTGACGATGTAGGGGATTTCCATTTCTAAAAAGGTTAGCTGGTGTTGCCTTGCGGCTATGAGGTGTGTGCTTTGCAGTTATGGGCTGTCTTGCTGGCGCTCGAGGGTCATTCGGATTCCGGATTTCGGGGCATGCCGGGCTTCAGTGATGCCCCTTGTCCTCGGTTTCGTCCGGCGTGCCTCCGATCGGCTTTTTCGGAGCCTGCCATTGCGGGTAGTAGTCCTTTTCGCAATCGGGGCGGGAGTACTCGTAAGGGCCGCGATAAACGGCGACATCGAAGGTGAAATTGCCGTGGCCCGGAGGTGTCGGGGTGGCCCACTCGAGGGTGGTGGCGTCCCACGGGTTGTCGCTCTCGACCTTGCGGCCGGTTTTCCATGAGCAGAACAGGTTAATGACGAACGGGATCTGCGCGACTGCGAGGATCCACGCTCCGTAGGACATCACGATGTTGAGGTCGATGTTCTGGGCGACGGTGTTGGCGAAAACGTTGGCTCCATCGGCGGTGGCGGCGGTGGCCTTGTCGAGGTAGGCGTCGCCCCCGTTGTACCAGCGGCGGTGGAAGCCGGCCATGCCCTGGGTGAGCATGGGGAAGAAGATGATGTTCATGCAGACGAGGCTGGGCCAGAAATGCACATGGGAGAGGAAACCGCTCATGTAACGCCCGGTGATTTTCGGATACCAATGATAGACCCCCGCGAAGAGACCGAAGAGGATGCCCGGTGCGACGACGTAGTGGAAATGGCCGATGACGTAGTAGGTGTCGTGCAGGTGGAGGCCGACGAGGTTGAAGGCGAGCGGCAGGCCGGTGAGGCCGCCGATGCCGAACATCGGGATGAAGGCGCAGGCCCAGAGCATGGGCGGGGTGAAACGGATCGATCCACCCCATAGCGAAATCAGCAGTGCCGTGATGATGATCACCGAGGGGATGGAGATCAGCACCGTGGTGGTTTGGAAGAAGGTCGAGACCGCAGGCCCCATGCCCGTCATATACATGTGGTGCGCCCAGACGATGAAGGACAGGAAACCGAGGATGAGGACGGAAAAGACCATCGACTTGTAACCCCAGAGCGGCTTGCGGGTGTTGACAGGAATGATTTCCGCCACGCAGGCGATGGCGGGCAGCAGGAGGACGTAAACCTCCGGGTGGCCGAGGAACCAGAAAAGGTGCTGGAAAAGCAGCGGGGAGCCGCCGCCGGAAAGATCGGCGAGGCCGTCCGATTTTGTGAAGAGGCCGGAGGGCATGAAGAAGGACGAGTGGGTGACGCGATCCATCAACTGCATGATGCCGGCCGCCTCTAGCGGAGGGAACGCGAGCAGGAGCAGGAAAGCCGTGACGAGCATCGCCCAGACGAAGAAGGGCAGGCGCATCCAGGTCATGCCGCGGGCGCGCAGGTTGATGATGGTGGTGATGAAATTGACCGATCCCAGCAACGACGAGGTGATGAGCATGACCAGCCCGAGCAGCCATTGCGTCTGTCCCGCCAGCCATTGGTTCACGATTTGCCCGTCGGCAAAACCCGCTAACGGCGAGTAGTTCGTCCAGCCGGATTTTGCGGCTCCGGACTCCATGAAGAAAGAGGCGCACATGGTCAAGCCACCGAGCAGGTAGATCCAGTAGCTGAACATGTTGAGCTTGGGGAAAGCCATGTCCACCGCGCCGATTTGCAGCGGCGTGATGTAGTTTCCGAAGGCACCGAAGCCGAGCGGCACGATGCCGAGGAACACCATGATCGTGCCGTGCATCGCGCCGAACATGTTGTAGGTCTCGCCTGTCACTTTTCCGTCCTGCAGCCAGCGGGCTTTCCAGTTTTCCGTGAAAATCCAGCTCATCCACTCCGGGAGCGGCTCGTGGGGATAGGCGATACTCCAGCGCATCACCATCATTAGGTAGAAGCCGAACGCCAGGAACAGCATGGCGGTGATGCCGTACTGCAGGCCGATCATCTTGTGGTCGGTCGAGAAAATGTATTTTTTCCAAAAAGGTATCTCGTGATGATGCTCGTCGTGCGAATGATCGTGGCCGGAAGTGGCTGCTGCTTGGGCGCTCATAGGTGGTGGAAACTTTAAATTCTAAACTCTAAATTCTAACGAATATGAGGTTATTCTATCGGGGCTAGGGTGGCGGGGTTCACCATGATGTCGGGGAAAATCTCTGCACCCGCGAGCATGGAGCTGTGGGCGGCGCGGACTTCCTCGGAGGTGACCGGCTGGCCGGCCTTTTCGCGGGAGGCGGAGAGATCGAACGCGTTTTTCGCCATCTCGACGGAGGTCACGTCGCCGGTGGAGTTTCCGAAATTGTTGCGGATGTAGGTCATCACGCCGGCGAGGTCTTCGGCGGACATGCCCGCGCCCTGGGCAGGCATGATGCCCGCGCCGTAGGTCTTGCCGGTACTGGTCGGCCCCTGGATGCCGTTGAGGATGACCATCGCGAGCTGTTGGGTGTCGCCGATCACGAAATCGGAGCCGACGAGCGAAGGATAGTTCGCGCCATCGCCTTTGCCGTCGGAGCCATGGCAACCGTTGCACTTTGAAGAGTAGATCTTGGAGCCTTTCGCGCTGAAGGCCACGAGAGCGGTCTTCGGCTGCGGGCCGTCAGCTGCGCCGCCGGGAGCCGTGCCGCGCACGTAATCGGCGCGGAAGGTGTTGTCGTAGGAGAACAAGGTTCCGGCGTTGCCGAGCACGCCGCCCGCAATGAGGAGGACGACACCGCAGGCTGTGATGACCCACAGCGGCACGGCCTCGCGTCCGCTGTCGGCGAGGTGTTTTTCACGCGCGGCGGCGGCGCAATCGCTGGCGACCCGGCCGTGCGCCTGGGTCACGTTGATCGTTTCGTCGAGATCGGGATTCGATTGATGGTCGGGTGATGACATGGATGATGAAGGATTCAGAATCCGGTTAGGATTAGGGAGCGGTAGGCGCCGCTGCGGTCGGTGGGGCGAAGTTGAAGGAAGTTGGCACTGGTTGGTCTTTTTTCAACGAGAGAAGATAGGAAACCAGTGCGCGGGCTTCCGGTTTCGGGGTAATCTCCATCCCCTCTTCCACGGGGAACGGCAGGGCGTTGTCGGACGGGTTTCCTTTGATCTCCGTCACATTAAAAAGGAAGCGGAAGGAAGGGCAGGTGGAGTCGCGGCGCTTGGCCTCCCAGCGCGGGTTGTAGAGGTGCCCGAAGAGCCACTGTTCAGAATTCCCGCCCTTGGCGTAGTCCGTCTCGATGCGGCGGGCGAGGTTGGAAAGGTCGGAGCCGAGGCGCGAGATGCCGATGTGGGCGAAGTCCTCGCCCTCGAAGTCGAAGGCGTTCGTTTCCCGGCGGGTATCGCCGCGATCCTCGTCGCCCGCGATGCCGCCCCAGTCGGGACGGAACATGTCGTTGCCCGCATAGGTGGGGCGGATGAGCTGGGAGTGGCACATGTAGCAGCCGTTCGCGGCATAGACCTCGGCGCCGTCGGCGATGCGCCCGGCGCGTTTGGGGATATAGACGGCGTTCGTGCCATCGCCTTCCTCCACGGCGACAGGCTCCAGCGAGCGCATCTTGAAATATGGGACGATGACAATAGCCAGCCACGCGACGCCGAAACTGGCGGAGAGGCTAAGGATGAAAGTGCGGAAGCTCATTTGGGGAAATTCTAAACTCTAAATTTTAATGGGCGGAGGCGGTGCCGGAGCCGCAGTTGTCGATATCGCCTTCCTCGCCGTGCGGGCTGCCGTGGTGTCCGGAAACCAGCAGCGTGGGGTGCGTGCTGCGGCGGCCGAGGCGGAGCCACATGACGGTGAGGTGCATGAAGAAGAAGATGTTCGAGAAGAGGATGAAGCACCATGCGATGGTGATGAACACGGCGTAAGGATAGGCGCGCAGCGCAGCCTCCAACCACGGCTGATCGAAAGCCTCCTGGCCGATCCCCTGCTGGACACCTCCGAAAATCGCGATCACGGCGATGGAGACGATACCGTAGATGGAGAAGAAAAAGTGCATCTTGATGAGGCGGCGCGAGAGCCACTCCCGGCGTGTGACGCGCGGCACGATAAAGTAAATCGCTCCGAACATTACGAAACTGAAAAACGCGTAAATCGCGAGAATTTCAAAACCGTAAACCGACATCGAGAACTGGCTAAACTCCATGGTTTTCCCAGGGATGTTCAGGAACACGGCGGCAACGGCCATTACGATGAGTCCGACGACACCCGCCATCGTGAAGCGGAGCGTGGGGCTGTTGTTCACGACCTCGGGATCGGTCATCGCGGTGCGGAGAATGTTCACGGCGGCGGTGAACGCGGGGACGAAGAACAGTATGGTCGCAGTCGCGCCAAGATAGGGCAGGAAGTACGGGATTGGCGCGCCGGTGAGTTTCTGCATACCGGCCCACGGCATGATGACGGCGAGCGACCAGAAGCCGAGCTGCGCGAGCGAGTAGCTGTGGATGGGGCGGCCGGAGACCTTGGGAACCAGGTAGAAGGCGGTGCCGAGAGCGACCGGTGTGAAGAACAGGAAGATCAGGCTGGATTTATACCAGGCGTTGATCCCGGCAGCCATCACGGGGTTTCCGGGCATCATGTGAAGCAGGACGTTGGCGGTGATGAACACCCACGGGAACCAGATCATCGCGGCCATCAGGTACCACTGCGAGATATAAACGTGACCTTCGGGGCGCACCTTGAACTGGACGAGCGACCAGACCACGATGGCGAAGTAGCTCAGAAGAAGGACAGGCCAGCAGAAGGACGGGAATTCCATCCAGGGCATGCCCGTGCCGAACCCGGCGAGGATGCCGATGATTCCTACCGAAACTCCAAGGTTCCAAATATGCCCGGCAGTGAGGATCATGCCGGCGGCGCGGCATTCCTGGCGGGAGAGGCGGGAGAGCATCCAGACGATGACACCGAAAGCGGCTTGGAAACCCCAGCCGTAAATGAGGGCGTTGAGGTGGGCGGCTTGGGTGCGCCCGTAGGTGAGAAAGCCGAAACCATCGAGGAAACCGGGCGAGTGGACTTTCGCGGAGGAGATCACGCCGAGAATGATGGAGACCGCGAGCCATGCGGCTCCGCTGGTCAGGAAAAACATCACGGGGTGGCGCAGCGAGCGGTCGATGGACGCGCGTAGCGCCGAGTCCTGCTCAAGATTGTTGAAAACTTCCGATGACATGATGGATTTGAAAGTGGTTACGGCTGAATGAGTTCCTCGGCGGCGACTTGCGGCTTGCCGACCTCGCCGCGCAGGGCTTCCACCTGCTCAGGCTTCACGGCGGACGCCTTGTTGCCGAAGCTGTTGCGGACGTAGGTCAGGACTCCGGCCACCTGCTCGTCGGTCTGATACGACATCGGAGCCATGCCTGCGGGGAAATTATAGGCAACTCCATCGATCTCGACCGGCCCGCGTTTGAGGCCGCGGAGCTGGATGAGGATGAGGTTGGAAATCGGGCCGGACACCAGCTTGGAGCCGGCGAGCGGTGGACCGGCGGCTCCGCCTTCACCGTTCTGGCCGTGGCACGCGCCGCAGACCATGAATTGGGCCTTGCCGATCTCCATGACGGCGGGGTCGATGGGCGCGTCCGCGTCCTCGGCGGGCGTATCGATGGCCGTGAGATCGACGGCGGGTGCGTCGGCGAGTTGGTTTGCGGTGTCAGAACCCGGGACGATCTGCTCGGGTTTCTCGATGGCGACGGGTTTTGAGGCAGCGAGTTTCCCGGCGACATCACCGACCACGGCGGCGATCTGCTGCTCGGTGAGGACCGTCGCCTGCGCCGCGTCGATCTCGGCCTTGATTTCGTAGCGGATGTCGCCCGCCGCGTCATCCGGCGTATCGGTTTTGGCAAACCATCCGAAGAGGGCTCCCACTCCGAGGATGAGGAGAAGGATGACGGCGAAGAGTGTGAAGATCCCAAGGCCGTCGATGAAGGCTTTGATGCGGATCAGGGGATTGTCGCGGGTGGGGTCCATGCTTGGGAAGAATCAGTTGGAAAGGTTCGCGGATTCGAGGATTCGGGGGTCGCGGTTCGGGTAGAGCGAGTGCTGGCCGAGGGCGCGGAGGAGAACGAAAAGGAAGGCCGCGCCGATGGTCACGAAGGCGAGGATATCGCCCCAAAATGCATGACCGATGGCAGGGGTGATTTCACCGAAGATCTTGTGGCCGTCCACGATCACTTTACCAGCGGCATCCTTGACGTGCAGGTTACCGAGGGAAACGCCGCGCTCGGGGATGACGATGAGGTAGTGGTCGAGTGCGTGCATGCAGAGCGTGTAAACCGCGACGATGGAGAGGTATTTCGGATTCTTCTTGAGCCATGCCTGGAGCAGCACCACGAAGGGGACGACGAAGTGGCCGAAGACTAGGAAGATCATACCGGTGTTCCAGCCACCCGTGTTACGGATCAGGAAATAGGAGGTTTCCTCGGTGATGTTCGCATACCAGATCAGGAAATACTGGGAGAAGGCGATGTAGGCCCAGAAGGTGGTGAAGGCGAAAAGCAGTTTCCCCATGATGTGAAAATGCTCGGGGCCGCAGACATGCTTGAGGTGGCCGCGGCTTTTCAGGAAGGTGCAGACGAGGATGATCACCGCCATCGAGTTCAGCGCGGAACCGGAGAAGAGATAGACGCCCCACATGGTGGAGAACCATTTGTAATCGAGCGCCATCAGGAAATCGAAGCCCGTGAAGGTGATCGTGAGAGCAAAGATGATGAGCGTGTAGGTGGAGTGCTTGCGTGCGGCGAAGAGGCGCTCCGTGCCGGGGTTCGGATCGGTATCCTGTTCAGTGGAGAGTTTCCGCAAAAACCAGATGACCGCCGTGAGACCGACGGCATAAAAGATGATACGGCCAAACCAGAACGGCATGTTCATGAACCATTTCTTGGCATAGAGCAGGTGATCGGTGTGGTGGAGATGCTCGCTGAGGGTCTGGTCAGCGGGGGTGGCGCGGTGGATGTTCATCCACTCGTAGAGATATTGGTTCACCTGCGGGAAAAGCAGGGGGAGGCCGAAGAGGAAGATCCACGGGAAGGTGGAGCCGAGGTTCTCGAAGGTGCGGCGAACGGAGGTGCCCCAGCCGGAGTTGGACACGTTGTGGAGGAGCGTCCAGAACACGCCGCCGATGGAGAGGGTGAGGAAAAAGTAGTAAGCGAAGACCCAGGAGTAGGCGTAGGTGCCCTGAAACCACTGGCCGAAGACCCCGAAGAGTCCGAGAAGGCTCACAAGCGTGCCGATCCCGGCGACGCCGAGCGCGAGGGTCTTCGCCTTGGCGACCTTCGAGTTGTCGAGGTGGTCGCCGTGGATGGCGATGTCAGCGGATGTTACGTGATGGGACATCTGTGGGAAAATTATTGGGCTGCGGTGGCGGCTTCTTTCGCGGCTTGGAGCGTGCGGACGTAGGCGACAATCGCCCAGCGGTCGCGGACGGGGATGGTAGCGCCGTATCCGGACATCATACCTTTGCCGTTGGTGATGACTTCATACATGCGTCCGTCGGGGTAGGACGCCGCCTTGAATGGGTCGAGGTGGAGATTCGCAATACCGGGGACGCCGTATCTCGAGGTGACGCCGAGACCGTCACCGGACTCGCCGTGGCAGACGGCGCAATAGATGCCGTAGCGCTCCTCGCCGCGGCGGATGAGGGCGGCGGCGGTATCCGGATTGAGTTCCAGTTCCTCGGGCATTCCGGTGCCGAAATAATCGCCGACGTGGCCGGAGAAATAGTAACCGGCCTGGCCGCCGAACTCATATTCGGGGATGCCGCCGATGAGGGAATCACCCTCTGGGTTGAAGCCGCGCGGTTGCGTTTCCGCGACAGGAAGGCGCGCACCCACGCGATCCGCGAAGAACGTGCTGGGAGCCTGCGCCTTGAGCTTGTCCTGCTCATCCATGTCCGGGAAGACCTGGACGGGAGGCTTCGTGAAATACTGGCCACGGAAACCCCCGATCCCGACGACGAGAACGGCGATCAAAGCGTAAATTAGGAAGAAGTAGCGCATTAAGGATCGGAAATTTGAGATTTAAAATTTGAGATTTGAAATTTCAGGCGTCCTCTTCCTCGACGAGTTCGATGTTTTCCCCGCCGATCTCGGCGAGCAGGTTGCGGGTGGCGTCGGGGCTGAATTTCGCGTCGCGCGCCTCGATGGCGATGAAGAAGCCGTCATCGGTGGCGCGGTGGAACTGCTTACTAGCGAAGAGCGGGTGGTTGAGGCGCGGGAGCTGGATCAGGCCGAGGAGACCGAAGAGCACGGTGAAACCGGAGAACAGGATGGTCAGCTCGAACATCACCGGGAAGAACGCCGGGATGGTAAAGATGTTGGTCGGTTTCGCCTGGACGATGGTCGGGTAGATGAGCACCTGGGTGGAATAGGCCAGCGCGAAGGCGGTGGCGCAACCGGTCACGCCGCCGAAGAAGACGAACCATGGCAGGATGGAACGCTTGAGGCCCATCGCGCCGTCAAGGCCGTGCACAGGATAGGGGCTGTAGCAATCCCATTTGCGGAAGCCGGCATCGCGGACTTTCTCCGCCGCCTTGTAGAGGGCGGAGGCGCTCTTGAACTCGGCCAGGTAGCCGTAAACTCGTTTGCGGGTGGTGCTCACGGGGAAGATTGAGGATTGAGGATTGAGGATTGAGGATTTCGGATTTCAGCCTTTGCTTTCCGCGAGTTCCTTCTGGTACGCGGGGATCACCTCGGTGCCGTGGTCGGGGTGGGCTTCGTTGTCATCGAAATGGGGGTCGCTCTCGGTCTTCGTCCATTTCACCTCGGCGATGTTGATGCACGGCAGGAAGCGGAGAAACAGCAAGAAGAGCATCAAGAACATGCCGATGGTGCCGACGAACAGCATCTGATCCTGCGCGGAGGGCGAGAAGGTTTTCCAATCGCCCGGTAGCCACATGCGGGCGAGCGTGGTGACAATGATCACGAAGCGCTCGAACCACATGCCGACATTCACGCACATCGCCACGATCATCACGACCCATAGGTTTTCCCGGCAGGCCTTGAACCAGAACACCTGCGGCGAAAGGACGTTGAGCGACATCATGAGCGCGTAGGCCCACCAATACGGGCCGGCGATGCGGAACTTGAAGGCGTCCATTTCGTATATCGCGCCGGAATAGAAAGCGACGAAAAGCTCCATCAGGTAAGCGTAACCGACGATGGTGCCGGTGAGCAGGATGATCTTCGCCATGTTGTCGATGTGCTTCATCGTGATCAGATCCTGCAGGCCGTAGATGAAACGGGCGGGGACCATGATCGTGAGCACCATCGCGAAGCCGCCGAAGATCGCGCCGGCCACGAAATAGGGCGGGAAAATGGTGGTGTGCCAGCCGGGGACGACCGAGGTGGCGAAGTCGAACGAAACGACGGAGTGGACGGAGAGCACGAGCGGCGTGGAGAGCGCGGCGAGGAGGAGATACGCCATTTCATAATGGCTCCACTGCCGGTTGCCTCCGCGCCAGCCGAGGGCGAAAATGCCGTAGAGAACCTTGCGGAGGCCGGGCTTGCAGCGGTCGCGGATCGTGGCGAGGTCGGGCACCATGCCGAGAAACCAGAAGATCAGCGAGACGGTGAAATAGGTGGAAACCGCGAACACGTCCCACAGCAGGGGCGACTTGAAGTTCTGCCAGATCGCGTTCGCGTTCGGGACGGGAGCCAGGAACCACGCAAACCAGACACGACCGACGTGGAAGGCGGGGAAAATGCCCGCGCACATCACCGCGAAGATCGTCATCGCCTCGGCGGCGCGGTTGATGGATGTCCGCCAGTTCTGGCGGGTCAGGAAAAGGATCGCGGAAATCAGGGTTCCCGCGTGGCCGATGCCGATCCAGAACACGAAGTTCACGATGGGCCATCCCCACATCACGCGGTTCGTATTTCCCCAGACACCGACGCCGGTGGAAACGAGGTGGTAAAGCCCGCCGCCGACGCCGATCAGGGCGATCAGCGAGGAGGGCAGGAAAAGCAGCCACCAAAGGAGAGGTTGGCGGTTCTCGATAATGCCGCAGATCCGATCCGTGATCCAGTGGTAGGAACGGTCGTTGAGAATCAGCTTTTCGCGCTTGAGAACCGGAAGCTTGATGCCGGTGTCCGCGTGGTCGGTGTTCGAGGCCATTGAGTGGGAGAGAGTCGTTAGGGAATCGGGGAAAAGACACAAGACACAAGACTGTAATACATAAGAGGAGAGGGATTCCCGCTGTGCAGTGCCGTAGTCTTCATCTGTTCTTGTGTCTTGTGTCTCAAAGTCTTGTGTCTTCTAAACCATGTGGATCGTGGATTGACCGATGAACTTGGCATCAGGCATGGCCGGATTCGGATTTTTCACGCGAGCCAGGTAAGTGGTGCGCGGGGCGGTGCCGATGTAGTAGAGCAGGTCATAGCTCCGTTCCAAGACCTTGGCGCGACCCATCTCGGAGGCACCTTTGTCGAGGAGATTGCCGAAGGCGATGGCCTGCGCCGGGCAGGCGTCCTGGCAGGCGGTTTTCACGGAATCGACCGGGATACGGAGGGTCTCCGTGGTGACGGGCACTTCCGGAGAAAGGTTTCCGGAGGCGAGGACTTCCTGTTTCTGGCCGCGCTTCTGGCGGATCACCGCATCCTGAATGCGCTGCACGCAGTAGGTGCATTTCTCCATCACGCCGCGCATGCGGACGGTGACGTTCGGGTTCTTCTGGAGGTGGTTCGGCTCCTTGTCCTGGCGCACGCCCGCAGGGCCCTTGTTGAGGTTGTTCTTGATGAGCGGATTGCGCTTGTTGTAGTCGAAGAAATTGAAGCGACGCGCCTTGTAGGGGCAGTTGTTCGCGCAGTAGCGGGTGCCGATGCAGCGGTTGTAGGCCATCGCGTTGAGGCCGTCCTCGGTGTGGACGGTGGCGTTGACCGGGCAGACGGTTTCGCAGGGAGCGGACTCGCACTGCATACAGGCGACCGGCTGGGGAACCATGGCCGGGTTGTCGGCGTCGAACGTGTTGTCCTTGTGGACGGCGAAGTAGCGATCCATGCGGATCCAGTGCATCTCGCGGCCTTTAGCGACCTGCTCCTTGCCGACGATGGGGATGTTGTTCTCGGATTGGCAGGCAACGAGGCACGCGTTGCAACCCATGCAGGAGGAAAGGTCGATGGTCATGCCCCACTGATGGAGCTTGTCGCTGAGGAGCGGCTGGCCGTTGATGTCTTCCTGCTTGTAGAGCGAGATATTGGTGGGCGCGTGGGAGTCGTTGCCCTGCTTCTTGACCTTGGCGAGCTGCGCCTTGAAATCACCCTTGTGATCAACGGGCGCCGTGGAAATCTCACGGGCGAGCGCACGGCCATACATCGCGTGGTGCTCCTGGGTGAGCGCGACCGGATAGCGTTTTTTCGTGAGGGATACCGTCGCGCCGGTGGCGAAATAGGCGGTATCCTGGGTGCGGAGCGGGTAGGCATCGAAGCCGCGGTTCACGCCGACCAAGCCAACGTGGTTTGCGTTTCCATCGCGACCGAGTTCATCCTCATCGTTGTAGCCTTGTCCGTAGCCGAGCGGGATGATGATGGTGTTTTCCGCCTGTCCGAAAGAGACAAGGACGGGAATTTCGAGGGTCTTGCCGTTCACCTTGACCTCGATCATCGGCGACTTGCGGTTTTGACCTTCGCCGTCGGGGCCGACAGATGCGAAAGTGGTTTCCAGCTTGATGATTTCGTCGTAAATGCCGAGTTCCTTGGCGGTCTTCGGGGCGATAAGGGCAGCGTTGTCCCAGGTGAGTTTGGAAACCGGATCGGGCGCTTCCTGGAGCCAGCCGTTGTCGATCCAGCGGCCGTCATAGACCGAGGCGTCGGTGGCGAAGATCACGTCGAGCTTGTCCTTGCTTGCCGACGCGGACTTGGCGTTCGCGATATCGGCGGCGGCGCTGGAAGAAAGCTCGGGAGTCGCGGAGGCATAGGTGTCGCTGGCGTCGAAACCGTTTTTCAACAGGTTTTTCCAAGCCGCCTTGTCCTTGGCGAAAGTGGCTTTCACCGCTTCGAGTGCGGGCGCGGGCTTGCCTTCCTCTCCTTCCCCGGTGACGAGTTTTCCGTCTTCGGAAAGCAGGGCGAGCAGCAGCTCAAGCTCCGCCACGCAATCTGGATAGAGCGGCAGGATCATCGGCTGGACGACCGTGTAGGCTCCACGCGCGCTGCGGGCATCACCCCATGATTCGAGGTAATGCGCGGCGGGAATGTGCCAGCTGCAGGCGTGCGCCGTGGCGTCGGTGCGGAGGCCGAGATGGATGGAGGTCTTCGCTTTCGCGAGGGCTTCGCCGAACTTCAGGTCGGCGGGCGCGTCGTAAACGGGATTCGAAGGGGTCAGGAAAATCACCGTCTCGACGGTGGCGCTCTGAAGATCGGCGGTGAGCGCGGCGATGTCACCGAAGCCTGTGGAACCCGTCTGGAAAGCGGAGACGCCGGTGCCGATGTTCTTAAGCGCGAGATTGATCGCGAGCGCGAGGTGCTTCACAGCGGCGGGCTGGCGGGAACCGGCGAGGACGGCGGTCTTCGCGCCGCTGGCCTTGAGATCTTCGGCGAGCGCCTTGATCCAGTTGAGCTGCTGCTCGTCGGTGATCGGCGGGATGCCTTCCGCTGCGACACCGAACTCACGCGCGATCTGCGCGGCGACCGCAGCCACCATGCCCGGCGAAACGCGCAGGCGGTGATCCGCCATGCCGCCGGTGAGGGTGAAGGCGGACTCCACCGAGTAGAGTCGGTTCATCGAGGACGCGTCGGGCTTGGCCTTGTAGCCTTTTCCCTCGGGCTTCCTGCGGTTGAAGAACGCGATGTTCGATCCCTGCGGATCGGTGCCCGCGAAATCGCAATCGAGCGAGAGGATGCGGTCGGCTTTCGCGAAATCCGGAACGAGCTTCACGCCCTCGCCGAGGATCGCGCTGTCGCTTGGCGGCGAGCGCCTCGTATTGGTAAAACTTGGCGTTCGTGTTTTTCCCGAGTTCCTTGATCAGGCGGAGGCGTGTCGGGCTTTCATCGGCGCCGAAGACGAAGCCGACCTTCGCGGACTTGTCCTTCGCGAGTTCGCCGAGGACGGCTTCGAACTCCGAGCGTTTCGCAGCCTTGCCGCCTTTGAGGAATTTCCGCGAGCGGGAGGTCGAGTAAAGGTCGAGCACCGAAGCCTGCGCGAAGGCGTCCGTGCCTTCGTAGTCGGGATGCAGGCGATTGGAGGCGACCTGGGTCGGACGGCCTTCGTGGGTAGTGACGACGAGCGGCACGGCGCCACCGGCACGCGGCATACTAGAGGCGTAGTAGGTGGCTTTCCCGGGGATCACCCACTCGGGGGCGTTGGTGTAAGGCACGAGATACGCTTCCGGGCGGCGGCAGGCGACCATTCCGAAACCGGCCAACGCCGTGGAGGAACCCATCAGCTTGAGGAATGTCCGGCGCGAGGTTTCCATTTCATCCTGGTTCGCCATTTCGGCCACGCCCTGCGGGAATTCGCGATCCATCCAGGTGCGGAATTCAGGGGTGTCGCGGAGTTGTCCGGCGCTGCGCCACGAGACGGTCGTTTCGTCCTGCGGGACTTCCGGATGGTTCCAAATGCGTTTGCTCATATCAGGGCGGCGGGAAAAATGTTCGTGGGAAACGGGTTAGCGGTGGCAGGAGGTGCAGCTGGCCTTGGGATGCACGTTGAAGGTTTTTTTCAGCTCCTCGCCGAGATCGGTGGTGGTCTTGACGTTCCCGTCCTTGCTGTATTTCGCCACATCGCCGTCGCCGTAGTTGAAATTGAAGACCTCCTCCAGTGGGCGGAGGTGCTTCTCAGGGGCGTTGTGGCAATCGAGGCACCAGCCCATCGAGTGAGGTTCGGATTGATAGACCACATCCATTTTGTGGACATCGCCGTGGCAGCTCTGGCAGGAAATTCCGCGGTTCACGTGCGCGGAGTGGTTGAAATAGACGTAGTCCGGGGACTTGTGGACGCGCACCCATTCGATCGGCTTGCCGTCGTAGCGGGGATGGGCGGGGTTCATGGAGACATGCAGCGGCTCCAGCTTCGGGCTGTCCTTCTGGACGTGCTGGTGGCAGTTCCAGCAGGTGTTTCCGGTGGGCACGTTCGAGTGCCCGGAAACGTCTGCGAACGAATGGCAATAACGGCAATCGAGACCGAGTTGATCGACGTGGATCTTGTGCGAGAACGGAATGGGCTGGTTCGGCTTGTAGCCCACCACCTGCGCCTTGGGTGTCGCGTAGTAAGTGATCGCCAAGGCGACCCCGGTGCCCACAGCACCCAGGCAAAATGCGATTTTGAGCGGAAGAAGGTTGGACCAGCGTGGGAAAATGTTCGCCATGGGAGAATGTAGGATGCGGCGTCGCGCCGCGCGAAACGTGCTAGCTTGTGAAAATTTTCACAAGCGTTTTTCTCGAACAATTTCTCTTTTCCGCGGCCTTTTCATGGATTCAACGGATTCGGCTTCGTTAGCCTTCAGTCCAGCGCCTTGATGCGGATGTTTTTGTAGTAAACCTTGCTGCCCGCATCGTGGGCCTGGAGGGCGATCGCGCCGCCTTCGGGGAGGAGTTTGCTTTTCCCCCTCGGATTTGTATTCGACGAGTTTTTTGCCGTTCACGGTGGAGGTGATGACGCCGTTCTCGACTCGGATGACCATCTCCATCCATTTGTCGTCCTCGAAAGGCTCTAGGTTCTTGACGGTGGCGTAAAGCCCACCGGTCTTTTGCGGATCGCCCTGGGTGTTGTTCACCTGAATCTCGTAACCGCGGGGCCAGCCTTTCTCCTGGTATTCGGTGTGAAAGAAAACGCCGCCGTTGGAGTTCTTGCGGGTCATCGCTTCCAGGCGCAGCTCGAAGTTCTTAAATTTCGCGCCGTTCACTTCGCCCGTGTAGAAGGCATGGGCGCGCGGGCCGTGCGCGACGATGGCACCGTCCTCGATCTTGAAAGAGTCCTGGTTCTCGGAAACTTTCCAACCGTCGAGGCTCTTGCCGTCGAACAGCGGTTTGAAGCCCTCCTCGTCGGCGAGGGAGACGTTTACGGATAAGACGGCGAAGGCCAGCGCAGCGAGGCATGAAGTGGTGTTTCTCAATGTCGTTTTCATAATTACGGCTTCCATATTTACTTGATCCAGCGCGGAAGAAAATCAAATTCCTGCCACACGCCCAGTACAGCCATCCCATTGCGCTGCATGGCTGTTTTAATCCACCCCGGTGGCGGGGGCCTCCGCACAAAAAGAACCCCGCCCGGACGAACCGGACGGGGACTTGTGGAACAGCCGAACGCCAGCAACCGATTGCAAACTTATTCGGGGAGGATCAGTCGGTAGAACTCCTTGTCCGCGGTTTTCGGGAATGTGATATCAAGCTCACCGGCATCTTCCCAGCCCTCGGGGGTGAGATCGGTCGATTTCTCGATCGGCATCGTCAGTGTGACATCCCCGGCGAAAGCCTGGACGAGCAGGTTGCCCGTGCCGCGCAGATCCTGGATGGAGCTTGGGGTGTAGAGGCTGAAGGAACCGGGGTTGGAAACCACATCCCCCTGTCCAGCCAGGCGCGAAGCCGAGCGGACACCCTCGACAGACTGCCGGTGGATGTTCAGAGCGACCGTGTTGCCAAAGGCGGCGTCGATTTCGCTGCCGGTGTTGGCGACATCGGGATCGAGACCGAGGTTGGCGACTTCGAAGCCATTCGTGAAGCCGTCGCCATCGCTGTCGAACAGCCCCTGGATGATGCGGCGGTCGAGATCGACCGTAGTATCCGCCTTGTTGAAGGGGCTGCTGCTGTGGAAGGTGAGCATGAACTCGGCGAATGCGTCCTGCTCGCTGCCTGCGGCGGCGAAGGTGGACTGGTTGCCGGTGGCGTCCGTGCTGAGATCCACGCGGTTGGCCGACGGATTGGTGCGCACCACCCATGGCAGCGGGTATGTGTCACCGCCGAAGTCCGATCCGGCCGTGCCGGGGTTGGCGAGGAAATTCAGAGTGACGAGGCGGATCTGGCGGGCGGGGTTGAGGATCTGGCCGTTGGCGATGAGCACTTCGGTCACGTCACCGTCCTCGTTGATCAGCGCGGCATACCGGATACGGTCACCGCCGTTAATGGCGCTGATGACGTTGGCCGTGCTGACATAGCTGATCGGGGTGCGGGCAAGATCGGCGACCACGCGGAGTCCGCCGAGCTGGGCGAACTGGCCGGGGTGCTCTTGTCGAAGCCGGTTCCGTTGCTGCCTTGGACACCGTGTTCAAGTAGCACTTTGAGCTGCTCGACGGTAGCACTCAGGGCGGTGAGGCCGTTGTTGAACTTGAGCGAGTCCTCGACATCGAGCTGCGAGATGTCGCCCGCGAGCTTGTTGGCGGAGGGGTTCGCCGCGGTGGGCAGCAGGTTCCCGTTGGCATCGATCGCGCCGATAGCGTTGCGGATGCCGCCGCCGTTCTTGAGGGCGACTTCGACGGTGGAGTCGAACCGTTTGGCATACCAAAGGTTGGCATCGGCGGACAAGTTTCCGAAGTTGGTTTCCTGCTGGCGGACGCTGGTGCGGCGTCCTTCGAGGTAAACGGCGGACTTTCCGAGGATAAGGCCGTCCTTGGCGCTGATGACGGCGTTGATCACATCGGTCACGGCTTTCACCGTGCCGCCGCGGGTGCCGACGGCGTAGGGATCCTCCACCTCACCCCACTCGGCGGTGACGGAGGCGTCGTTCACGGTGATGCTGTTGCTGACGGTGTCGATGGCGGTGATGTGGCCTGCGTCGTTGAAGTCCACAACGAGGCGGCCGAGATACTCATATTCGCCCTCGCCGCTGACGACGGCGACGGTGTGGCCGTCGAGGTCGGTGGTGATGAACGGGTAGTCCTCACCGATGGTGTCGCCGGGCTGGAGCACGGTGCCTTCCTTGGCCATGATGACGCCGGAGCCGCCGGCGATGATGATGTCCACGTGGCGCAGCTTTTCGGCGAGCTGTTTCTCGTTGTCGATCTGCTGGAGGTGGGTGGCCATGATGATCTTGTTGCAACCGGCGGCGACGAGTGCGTCGATGTCCGGCTGGAGATGGATGGCCAAGGCATCAATGTCATAGGTGCGCGGGGAGACGTTGGTCGCGCCCACCGGGCCGGTGACGGTGACGAGGCCCGGTGAGGAAATGCTCGCAAGGTCTGGCGGACTCACGCCGATAACGCCGATTTTCTCGCCGCCGCGCTCGATGATGGCGGACTTGGCGATCTTGGCTCTTGTTGGCGTGGCGTTGAGGCCGGGGTAGTTCGCGGATGGGTGCGGGGCGAAGGCACCGATGTTGCGGATGTCGCTCGTGTAGCGGGCGTTGAGGGTGGAGTCCGCGCTGAAATCGAGGTTCGCGCTGAGGAACGGGAAGGCAGCCCCGTAGTGGCGCATGGACGTGCTGCTGGTCCGCGGATCGGGCAGCACGATGTTGGCGAATTCGTTGGCACCGAGGTCGAACTCGTGGTTGCCGATGCAGGTCGCATCGAAGCCGATGGAGTTCATGATCGCGATGTTCGGGCGGCCGGGGTTTTCACGCAGATCCACGTCGCTGGCATCGTAGCCGAAGGCGAAACCGAGCGCGGTCTTCAGCGGGGCGCGGGTGGAGGAGTCGTTGCCGGCGGAAAGGAAGGCTCCGGGAATGAAGCAGTCGCCGGCACCGATGGTGACCGAGGCGTCCATTCCGGGGGCATCCTCCAGCTTGTCCACCAGCGCGGCGAACTGTGGCGCGGTGGTGATGGAGGAGATGCTTCCTTCCATGTCCGACGCGTGCAGGACTTGCAGGCGGAAGGCAGGTGCATTGATTTCATAAACTCCCACGCCGCCGACGATTTCGTCGTCGATGACTCCCTCGTAACCGACGATGGCGATTGCATTGCCAGTCGGGCTATCCACGGCGTCCACGATGGTCACGGTCTCAGGAGAAATGAGGCCGGCGTCGCTGTCGTTGATGTAACGGATGACCTGCGGTGCGGCGGGGTCGGTGATGTCCACGACGATCACGCCGTTCTGACGCTCCATGACAGCCACCGCGATGACGGTGCCGTCGGGCAGCGTGGTGACGGCCACGCCTTCGGGTTCGGGGCCCTTGTCGTCTGAACGGGTGTCAAATCTTCCCTTGATGCCGCCCTTATTGGAGTTGTGGCGCTGCGGGTCGCGGTTGAAGAGTTCGATCTCAAGCGGAAGGTGGGAAACGAAGGTCATCGAGTTGTTAGCTTCTTTTCTCCAAAGCGAGAGGCCGCGGGTGCCGAGCGAGACGATCTTGTTGATGTCGGAGCCAGCAGCCGGGAAGACCGGGCCGTCGAGTATTTGATCTTTAAGCACGTTCAGGCGGCCGTAGTCGTTGTTACTGGTCGAGACCGAGAAGCCAGGGGCAAAGCCGTATGTGCTCACGGCTGAAGCGAGGCGCTGGATGTCGCCGTCATCGACGCGGGCGTCACCCTCGTCGGCGGTGATCACATAGGTGCTGCCAGCTTGTGCCCAAGTGGCGATCCCGTCCGGCATCGGCAGGCCGAACGCGGGATTGGTCACATCGAAGACAGCGTCCTTGTCGGAAGCGTCGATGACGATCGGAATCTGGCCGAGGCTGGTGGCATTTTCCCATTCAAGCGTGGTCAGGTTGAGCACGGCGAGGGCGTTGTTTTCCTGCAGGCTGACGATGAGCTGGGAGTTGTCGGGGCTGAAGACGACATACTCAGGCTCGATGTGGAAATGCTTCGGGTTGTTGTCGGCGGGATCGAAGGAAGTGTGGTCGCGAACCCCGGCGATGAGCGCGGATGCGGCTACGCTGCTGAAGTCGATGGTGTTCACCGTGAGCGTGGTCGTGTCGAGGGTGGCGGCATTCAGGGTGCCCAGATTGATGACAGAGACGGATCCTGGCTGCTGGAAGGCGTTGAACTCGGCGACCGTGCCGGGTGCATCCTCATCGCCGGTCCAGGCGTGCTGGCCTTCGTTGGCGATGCCTACGATGCCGTTGTTGATGGCCACGGCGTCGGGGTGGTAGCCGACGGGCACCGAGCCGATCACGGCACCGGTCTCCATATTGAAAAACACCGCGCGTCCGATCTGCGGGACGGTGGCGGTCAGATCCATGGGCGCGCCGTTCACCGTCACGGTGACGGTGGAACCGTTCAGGATGTTGGCCACGCCGATGCCGGAGTTGCCGGCATCAATGGCCACTCCGGTGATTTCGGAGTAAACGAAGCCGGCGACCGGGTTGTCCGTAAACCATTGCGCGATGTTGACCTCGGCGTGAGCCACGAATGTGGTGCCGTTGTGACGGAGGAGACTGACGCCGCCGATGGAATCGTTGGTAACGGCGAGCGTGTCTTGGTTGGGCGAGAAGCCGACGACTTCACCGGCGCCGATCGCGAGTGGAATCACCTGATGCTGCCGCAAGCCGGTGACTTGGGCATGGGTTGTAATTGTAGCGGCGCAAAAGATGAACAGCGCGCCATGGATGGTAGTGGGTAAACGTGTTTTCATATGATTGAGTTGCATTCGAAGCAACCTTGCTAAAAAAACCGTTAATCCCCGGGATCCAACCGCTCAATTGTTACAAAATAATCACTAGTGTGATGAAAATGTCACATACCTGATTTCATTATAATGTATGTAAAATTTCATGACTCAGATAAAATCTTCGTAATTATAATATCCAAAAGAATGATGAGGTGGGTGTTGGGTCTCCTCGCGGCGCTGGCCTTGCCGAGTTGCCTGCAGAACGAGACGACGGTCACATTGAACAAGGACGGCAGCGGCACGGTGGTCGAGGAGACCTTCCTCGGCGCGAAGATGCTGGAGATGATGACGCAGTTCGCGCAGCCGGGCGCACCGGATCCGGTGGCAGAAATGTTCTCCGAGGACAAGGCCAAGGCGAAGATCGCGAAAATGGGCGAGGGCGTCGAATCCACCAACGCGACCTACACCGAGGGCGACACGATCACCCTTTTCGACGTGCAGGTGGGCAAGATGTTCGCGCAGAAGGACGAATTGAAGAAGATCGGCGAAACCAGCAAGACCGACATGGATGCGGCAAAGGCGGCCTTCGCGAAGCTGGACGGCATTAAGGTCGAGACGAAGAGAGATGTGACGGTCACGCTCAAGTGATTTTTGCTCGGCTCAACGGATCAAGGTTGCGCGCTCCTATCAGCTTTCGGCGGAGGATGAACGGCAGAATGGCATCAGCCACTCCCATCAAGTCGCCTGCGGCTGCACATCGGGCACGGAGGGGCCGGTGGCCTGCATGAAGCGGGTCTTCGCGCGGAGCATCAGGGTGCCGAGGAAGAAATCGGCGAGCGGGAGGACGACGTTGAAATTTTTGTGCATGTAGCGGTGATGGAGGAGATGGTGACCGTTGAGTTTGCGGAACCACTGAGGCTTCTCGACGCGGCGCGCCTTGGGCAGGTGCATACACCAATGGATGTATTCGTAGAAGCCGTAGTAACTGGTAAAAGCCAGAGCTCCACCGGCGACAAAGCCCCACTGCCCGACCGCCCAAGAGAGCAGCGCGAAGGGGATCGCGCCGATCAGGATCAGCACCGGGCCGTTCCACCATGCCATCGGGATCGTCTTCTTGTCCTTCTCATGGATGAGATGGTAGGTCTGATCCGCCTTGAAAACCTGATGATGCACCACGGCGTGCGCCTGGAAGGCGTAGCGGAAATTCCACACGGGGCGGTGCATCACGTACTTGTGGAGTGTCCATTCGAAGAAGGAGGCAAAAACGATGCCAACGGCAAGGCCAGCGAGGCACCAGAGTGTGAATGTGATCATGTGGGTGTGTAGGTTGCCGATAGAGCGGGGTGCATGGATAATGCCGCCACGTGTGGATCACAAGCTTTGCTTTCGGGGAACTCCCCACCGGGTTCACTTGGCAGATTTCGGGATCGGAGCTACTTCCACGCCCTTACCGGCGATATGTTCCCGCAGAACGCGTAGCGCGGCGGCGAGCTGGGGATCGAGCCCTTCCGCCTGCTGCTCTGGCCCGATGGAGACGAGCACGTCCGGCACTGCTCCGTTGAGTTCGAGGTCACGTCCGGTCGTGGTGTCGAACCAACCGCGGAAGGGCACCTGCAGCTCGCCGACCTCGGGGATGCGAATCGTCACGGCAGAGATCACGCCGCCGTTTGTCGGCAGGCCGACGAGTTTGCCGCGGCCGAGCCGCTTGAAGGCGTGGCAGAAAATCTCTGCGTTCGAGTAAGTGTTTTCGTTGCACAACACGACCATGGGGCCGTCCCAAGAGGGGCTGACGCGGCGATCCACGGGGTATCCCCTTTCCCCGCTGCGAGGGATGGTGAAAGTGTGGACGGGTTGGCAAAAAAGGGCGAGAAGCTGATCCGCCACGCGCCCGCCGACATTGTCGCGGAGGTCGAGGATGAGTCCCTCGGAATCCAGCGAGGCGCGATAGACCTCGGTGGTGAGTTCTCGCAGCTCATCGGATTTCATTTTCCGGAAAGGCAGGTATGCGATCTTTTTCCCGTCCTCCTCGGCGGCGAGATCGGCGCGCTTGAGTTTCGCTGCGCGATCCAGCCACCTCGCCCTGCCGTAGGAAATGGGGATCAGCTCCAGGGTTCTCTCCACCCCATCCGATGAGGCGACGATAAGGGGGAACGCGCTGCCCTTCGCTCCGCTGAAAACCGTGTGTAGAGGAGTCCGCGCGTCCACCGCCTTGCCGCCGATGCGCAAAACCGTTTCCCCGGCGACGGGCGCGCCCTCCACGAGGGAGACCGGCGAGCCTTCGAGCACATTCGCGATGACCAGCGAGCCGTCCCGGGAGTTGCGGAACGTGAGGCCGGGGAAAGCGGTCGGTTGATCCACGTCCTCCCGCTTTGAGGGAACGCCCCAGGGCTTGGTCTTAAAAGTGAGGTGGGAGGCGTTCAGCTCCCCGAGCAACTGCGCAACCACCCGGTCGAACTGCCGCGAGTCCCTCGCAGCGGCGGCCGCGTCCTCGTATTTCGCGAGGACGGCGGGCCAGTCGGTGCCGTTCATCTGCGTGTCGTAGAACCGCTCGCCGAGGCAGCGCCAGATCCTGCGGAAGCCCAGCCGCAGCCGTTTCTCGCGCTCCTGCGCCACGGAAAAGGAGAAATCGAAGCGCTTCAGCTCTCCCTCATGGAAAACGGATGGAATCCGGTCAATACGCCAGAACGAGCGGCCATCCGCACCGATGCCCTCGGAGATGCCACGGAAATTTGCAAATTCGGAAATTTCCCCGCCATCCAGGGGCGCGGCGTAGATCGTGTGGTCGGACTTGTCGCGGCTTTGGAAAAGGATGGAGCGGGAATCCGCCGCCCAGGTGACACGTGTCGGCTCACCGATGTCCGTTTCGAGAGGGCGAGGGGAGGTGGAAATCATTCCGCGATCCCTGTACGCGACATCAATGAGCCACAGCCTCGCGATCCCGTCTGGCTCGCGCCGTGCGGTGAAGACGACGGTTTTCCCGTCCGGCGAGAATTTCGGGGATCCCTCGAAAGCAGGGTGGCGGGTGAGGTTTTGCGGAGGAAGCAGGCCGTCGGCGCGGACGAGGAAGATGTCGCGGTTCGAGTGGATGTCCTTCGCCGCCATCACCAGCCACTCTCCGTCCGGAGCCCAATCGTAGGTCGGAGAGTCCCATGCTCGCGCTGCGACGACGGGTTCGCCGCTGTCCAGCGAGGCGGTCACTAGGTCGCCCGTCGCCTCCAGCCATGCGAGTTTGCCGCCGCAGGGGCTGACCTTGAGGCTCCGCTTAGACCTTGCACAGGAAGCGATCACCGCGATCTCTCCCATTTCGCCCGAATCCCATGCCGCGCGGCAAACCTCGGCTTCAAGCCCGTCGTCGCGGAGGAAATAGAGTTCCGAACCGTCTGCGGAGAGCGCCGGCTCGCGCTCGTCGGCATGGTCTGTCCGGGTCAGGCGCTGCGGCGAGGATTCGCCCGCAGCCATTGTCCAGAGATCGCCCGCCGAGGAGAAGACGATGCGGTCGCCCTCCGCAGAGAACGCCGCGAAGGACGTGCCTGTCACCTTTTCCTTCCGCTTGGTGCGGTCGGGAAGTTTTTCCTTGGTGGAAAAGCGCACGGCGACGGGCGCGGCGGGGCTTTCCGGCTCGAAGCGGTAGACCTCCTGCCCTGAGCGGAAGACCATCACCTTTCCATCGGCTGAGAGTGTTGGCAGTACGACGCCTCCCATTGTGGTCAGCTTTTTGTGCGGCTCCGCGCCGAAGCCGCCCTCCCACACATCGAAATCCCCGTCCCTACTGGAAACATAGTAGAAACCTTTCCCATCTGCCTTCCACATCGGGGAGCGAGCCTCGCTATCCTCCATCACTGCGGGGGTGAAACGTCCCACCTTTTCCTCGAACAGGTGAATCGATGACGCACGCGAACCGCGATAGCCCTTGCGGTAGAGCTGTTCCCCGCCCCGGCAGAAAAGGAACCGCGTCCCGCAGGGCGATACGGATGCCGAATGCGCGGTGGCGTCGAACAGCGCCAGCTCGCGCGAATCCGCGGTGAGATCCACTTTCATCAGCCGGAAAGGCTTGTAGCCCGAGCTGGCCCGCACGCCGCGGACGATGGCGAAAGTCCCGTCCGGCGAGATCGCCTCGGGTATGTTGCCTTCGGTGTGGCGTGTGTGAATCCGCAAATCGGTTCCGTCGATTTTCACGGAATGGAGCTGCACGGAACCGGACTCCTCCGAACCGAAATGGATGCGCCCCCCATCCGGCGAAAACTTCGGATAAGCCTCCCGCGCGGGGGTTTCCACCACCCGCACCGCATCGCCGCCTGCGGAGGGGGCAGTCCAGATATCATTGAGCCACTCGAAGGCCAGCGTTTTCCCATCGGGCGAAAGCGCGGGCCACGCGATCCCGCGGACGGGAGTCTCCGCCGCCTTTCCGGGTATGGAAATTAGCAAAGGGATCGCAGCCAGCAAAAAACGCATGGGCTAAGCAATCCGCCCCGCATGGCAGCGGCAAGCGGGAACTTGCGGACACGCCGCCTCCGGCTAATCTCGGCGGCGTGAACCCGTCCGATTTCCCGATCTCCCCGCCGCGCGCCTGGGTCGAGATCGACACCGCCGCCCTCTTGGAGAACCTCGCCTACGCACGCAATGCCGCGGGCTGCGGGATCATGGCGGTGGTGAAGGCCGGTGCCTACGGGCACGGCCTTGAGGTGATTTCCCGGACGCTTGAAAGCGCGCGGGTCGATTTTCTCGGCGTGGCGAACATCGGCGAGGCGCGACGCATCCGTGAAGCGGGTGTTTCCAGTCGCATCTATCTGTTGGGCGCGACGTGGGAAGCGGAGCGCGAGGAGATCGTAGCACGGAACATCACTCCCTGTGTTTCTTCCCTCGAGGAAGCGGCGGCGTTCAACGCTATCGCAGCACGCCGGGGAGTGAGGCTCGCCGTCCACATCGCGGTCGATACGGGGATGGGGCGCGGCGGTTTCCTGGCGGAGGGGATCGCGGAAAATTTCGGGACGCTCGCCGCCATGGATTCGCTGGAGATCGAGGGCATCGCCTCCCACCTGTCATCGGCGGATGAAGACGAGGAGTTCACATGGCGGCAGATCCGCTCTTTCGAGGAAACCGTGGAGCAACTCGGCGGTGCAGAAAAATTCCGCTGGCGGCACCTTTCCAACAGCGCGGGCATCCTTGGGTATCCCGTAGGCTGCCGCAATCTCGCCCGCCCCGGCCTGATGCTTTACGGTATCTCCCCCATCCCCGGCTTCCAGGAATCGCTGAAAAACGTGATGTCACTGAAGTCGCGCGTCACGCTGGTGAGGACGCTTCCCGCCGGGCACGGCGTTTCCTACGGGCGCAGCTTCGTAACCGCGCGGCCCACTCGGATCGCCACGGTCGGCATCGGCTACGGCGATGGTTATCCCCGGCACGTTTCGGGGAAAGGTGCGGAGGTTTTCATCCGCGGGGCGAAACATCCGGTCGTCGGGAGGGTGACGATGGATCAGATCATGGTCGAGCTTCCCGATGACAGCGACGTGAGCTGCGGCGACGAGGTGGAGCTTTTCGGGGCGCACATCCCGGTGGCGGACGTGGCCGGGAAGGCGGATACGATCGCCTGGGAAATCCTCACCGGCATCACCCCCCGCGTGCAGCGCGTTTACCTTCCGGAAAACGGGGCGTAAAAAAGCACCCGCCCCACGAAGGGAACGGGTGCTGTGAAAGGATTCGGTTCCGGTTGGATCAACCCCAGTCGTCGTTGCTGCGGCCACCGCCGCCGCCCTTGTAGCCGCCGCCGCCACCTTTGTAGCCACCGCCGCCGCCGCCACGGCGATCTCCGCCGTAACCACCGCCGCCACCACCTTTGTAGCCGCCGCCACCACCGCCGCCACGGCGTTCACCGCCGTAACCACCGCCTCCGCCACCGCTGCGGAATCCGCCTGGACGTGGTTCCTTCGGCTCCGAAGCGTTCACCCGGAGCGCGCGGCCCTGGAAGTCGTGTCCGTCGAGCGCCTCGATCGAGGCGTTCAGCTGGCTCTGATCCCCGAGCGTGACGAAAGCGAAGCCCTTGGAGCGTCCTGTCTCACGGTCGGTGATGATTTTGACCCGCTCAACGGGGCCGTAGGCGGCGAAGAGATCAGTAACGTCTTCCTCGGTAGCGGTGTAGGGCAGGTTGCCCACATAGATGTCCATTTGTATTGTTCTGTAGTCACGCCATCACAATCGACGCTTCCCGAGACCATGGCGTTGAGGACCGGACAAAGCGCGCCAGACCGCACTTGCGCCGCTCTGACAAGAGGCTGATTATTTGAAAAAAAACATTCTGGCAAGTTCTCTTTTCAGGCGAAAAATGACTCCACTACCCGCGCCACATCGGAGAATACCCTCATTTCGAGGGGATCGAAGCTGCCGCCGGAAATCCGGAGGCAAGGCACCTGCTCGCGCGTGTGGTCGGTTCCCTTGTGATAGGGATCGTTGCCGTGATCCGCGGTGATCATGACGAGGTCGTCCGGTTCGATATTTCCGAGCAAACCTCCGAGCCACACGTCGAACTCCATCAGGCATCGGGCATAACCATCCGGATCGCGGCGATGGCCGTACAGCGAATCGAAATCGACCAGGTTCGCGAAAATGAAGCGGTCATCGGACGAAGGAGCCGACCACAGTTCGTCGATCCGTTCCATGCCCGCCCGGTTGCCCTTGGTGGGATAGGATTCGGAAACCCCCTTGCCGGCGAAAATGTCGGAGATTTTTCCTACGCCGATCACGTTCACTCCGCGCCGCTCCAGGCGATCCAGCGCGGTCTCGCCGGGCGTGAGGGAATAATCGTGGCGGTTCGGTGTCCTGCGGAATCCGGTGTCCGCATCGCCGACGAAAGGCCGCGCGATCACCCGCCCCACCCTCATACCACGTTCGTCCAGAATTCCTCTTGCCGTCCGGCAGAGTTCCCACAGCCGTTCTAGGCCGAAGGTTTCCTCATGCGCCGCGAGCTGCAGCACGCTGTCCGCGCTGGTGTAGAGGATGGGCTTTCCCGTCCGCATGTGCTTTTCCCCGAGTTCATCGAGGATCGCGGTGCCAGAGGCGGGCTTGTTGCCGATGAAACCTGTCCCGCCGACCACCGCTAACTTCGCGATGAAGTCATCGGGAAAGGCCAAGCAGGTGAGGAACGGCACGGCGGTCATGCAGCCCATCAGCTCCCAGTGGCCGTTTGTGGTATCCTTTCCCGCCGAAAGCTCGGTCAATCGGAACGCGCGGGAATCCATCCGGATTTTTCCCGTGAAAGGCCTTCCCAGCAGCGCCGAGAGGCCGAGGGATTCGAGGTTTGGCAGGCGGAGCGCGGGAATCCCATCGTAGAGATGTCGCAAGGTATCTGCCCCCTCGTCACCATAGGCTGCGGCATCCGGTGCTCCTCCGCAGCCGACCGAATCCAAGACAATCACCAGCGCTCGCTTTCCCATGCGGACATGAACGCCCTTGATGCGATTTCCGTCCACGAAAAAGGGGCGGGAATTTCCTCCCGCCCCCCGAAAGGCCGTTAAGGTTTATCGCTTACTCGGGAAGATCCAAAGGAGCGGGAAGCACGCCGCCGTCGAAATCGGGGATGGGCGTGGAGAAGGGAACCGAGCCGCCCGAATCGTCGCTGCGGAGCGGGCGTCCGGTAGCATCGATGATCTGCGCGGTCACGAAGATGATCAGGTTGCTCTTGATCCGGTTCTCGCCGGTGCTCTGGAAGAGACGGCCGATGAGGGGGATATCACCGAGAATGGGCACCTTATCCTCCACCGTCTGAATGTCCTCGCGCATCAGGCCTCCGACCGCGACGGTATAGCCGTCATAGATGGTGAGCGAGGTGTTGACGCTACGCTTGGAGAAGACCGGCATCTCGATCCTATTCTCGGTGATGATCGAGTTGACCGGGTTTCCGAAGATATCCGTGGATGGGGACTGGATCGGGCTGCCGTAGTTGATGAAGCCCTCGAACTCAACGATTTCCGGAAGGAAACGGAGGTCGATCACGAAATCGTTCTCACCAATGGTGGGTTCGATCTCCAAGGTGACACCCGTATTCTTCGTCTCGAAGGAGGTAGGCGTCGCCGGGGTGACGGGGAAGCTGCCGCCGCCGCCACCGGCTAGGCCGCCGCCGCCGATGCCACCGCTGGTCTGGCCGACACTGTTCGGAAGCTCCGGGGGTTCGTATTCGGTCGGGTAAATGAATTCACGGATGACCTCGATGGTGGCTTTTTGTCCGGATTTGGCGGTCACGGAAGGGGCAGTCATCAGATCCGTGCCCTTTTTCTGGGCGAGACCGCGCATGATCATCTGCACCTGGCCGTCTGAAAACAAGCCGGTGACTCCGAGGATACCAGGAGCAACGTTCGCGGATTGGGCGGTGCGGGTTGGATTATTGAGGATCGCGTCGATGCTGTTGCGGTTGATTGCCTGATCACCGGAGCGCAGGCCGCTGGTGACGATGTTGGTGACCTGGTCATTGCCCGCCGGGATGCCGGGAATGGATGTTCCGTTGACCGGGCTGATGAAGTCAGAGCCGGTTCTCACACCGCCGTTGCCGGTTGTTCCGCCTGTGCCGAAAACGTTGTTCGCGGAGAGGCCGAAGGGCGTGACAATCCAGTCGAAGCCGAGTTCGTCGTTGTTCTCCTGGGAGATCTCGACGAATTTCGTGGTGATCTTGACCTGTTTTGGGGCGCCGGTGGATTGCGCATCGATGAGCTGCTCGATCTTGTCGAGTTCTGATGGGGTGTTGGTTACAAGCAGTGCGCCGTTGGCGCTGAGTGTCACCGCACTGCCCGCGCCGAAGACGATACCCGCCTTCTTGAGAAGGTCGATGACGGGCGGGCGTGGCACGAGGAGTCCGGAGCTTCCGGAGTCCGAGGAGAAGGGATCCGCCTCCACGGCTCCGCCTTCGGTGCCGGCGCTGAGGTTCGAAACGAAATCCGGCGGAACACGGAAGGTGCGGGTGAAGAGTTCCTCACCGGTGTCGGTCTGGGGAACGAGAGTGACCGCGAAGTCGTCCACTTTGTAACGGAGCCTGACCTGGTCGCAGACGAGCTTGAGGGCGGTCGCGAGGGGCACGTTGCGGATGCGCAGGGCGTTGTCGAGGCGGAGGCCGCCGATATCGCCGCCGCCGAGGACAGGAGCATCACCAGCTGCCACGTCGAGTTCGCCGCCACCAAGACCGCCGGAGCGGGGGCGCTGAATGACAATGTTGACGCCCTTGCGGTCGGGATCGAGCTCGAGGGTGTCGAGTTCAGCCGCACGCTGGCGGAGGAAGTCAATGGCTTCATCAAGCGAGGTTCCCTCATCGAAATTGATGGATGGGATGACGATGCGGCGGAGTTTTTCGGTAATGTAGGCGACGCCGACGGAAGCCGTGTTAATGTTGCTCGGGGTGAGGCTGAAGTCGGGGAGATCCGCAGGGACGGAAAGCTCCCAGGCTTCATCCACCTGCATGAGAAGTTCCGCGCGGGTGTGGTCGTATGCGGCGCGGTAGTAATCGCTCTTGGTGGCGGCGATCCTCTCCATACCGCGGCGGGCGGCGGAGTTGTAGGGATCGATGCGGAGAACTGCCTCGTAGTTCACCTTGGCGGCGTCGAATTTGCCGAGATCGTAGTTACCTTGTGCCATGTAGAGGGCGCGGCGCACCTCATCGATGTTCTTGGTGTGCTCGTAGGTGAGGGCGGGATTGGTGCGGATCGGATCGTCGAGATATCCGAGCTCCATCTTCGCGGCGGCGTTTTCCGGATCGACGCCCGGGGCGAGGACGCCGTCGAGGAGTGCGCGCGCCTCATCGTATTTGCCGACCCTACGGAACTGCTGGGCGAGGGCGACGCTGGCATCGGAAAGGTGATCCGTGTAGCTGGAGCGGCGGTCGGAAAGAGTGGGAGCCTCTGGTAAAACGCTGAGGGCAGAGCGGTATTTGTCCACCGCCTGCTGGAAATCGCCCTTCGCGTAGGCTTCGCGCCCTTCGAGGAACAGTCTGTCCGCTTCCGCGACAGCTTCCTGGCGGCGGATAATCTCGCGTTGGGCGAGGCCGCTCATGCCGGATTGAGCACCCTCACCGGCGTTCGCCGAGGACAGGGTGAAAGGCATGGTGGCGGCGACGGCCATCAGCGTTACTGCGGTGCGACTGGAGTGGTGGTGTGGCGTTTTTTGCATAAATAACGAGGTGTTTTTGGCTATTATCAGAGGCTTTGGAAAGAGCTTTTTTGGGAAACTTGATGTCGTGGGAGATTTAGGGTGCGGCGGGACCCATCGCGCCTCGCGGGATCACATGGGTCTCGACTTTGCCGTCGGCTGCCGTGAATTCAATGGTGACCTGTTCCGGTGCCACGACGGTGACCTTGTAGGATTTTTCCTCACCGCCGGGTGGCAGGGAGAAGGCGGTGTTCTCCTCGACCTTGAACTCCTGTCCGGCGAGACCGAGAGCTTCCAGCGAAAGAACCGCCGTGCGATCGGCACGGAGATACCTCGCCTGGTCGCGCGCTGGGAAGGAGGCGGGGATCTCGTAAATGATGCCTTTCTTGTTGGGTTTCTGATCCTCGATGCGGACGATGGTTTCAGGCACTTCTGCCTGGATCGCCTCTTTCATGACCCTGCGCATCTCGGAGCCGAGCAGCTTGAAGCGGCCCTTGCCCACACCGTCCTCGAAGAAGAGGCCACCGGGAGGGACGGGACTGGCGGCACCGACCCTGTTCTGCGCCCTGCCTTCGGCATATGTGAAAGTGAAGGAACCGTCCTCGGAGGGGTAGCCCGGGCGGAGCACCCACTGCACGGACTCCTCGCCGACGAAGGTCAGCTTGGTGATGAGAGCGGGGTATTCCGAGGCATTGTTCGGGTTGGTTTTCGCCAGGAATTCCTCAAGGTTGGAGAAACCGTCGCCATCCTCGTCGCGTTGCGGGGAATCGCCGAAGCCGGGATCGATGCGGTTTTCGATCCACCAACTGTTCGGGATCGGAGGATGGACATCGGCGCCCTTGATGAGATCGACGGGATTGCCGGGGTCGTTCTTGTTGACGAAAAGGGCGACGCCGGTGAAGAGATCGACGGGTCGCGCGGCGTCATCGCCCTTGTTCCATTCACGCTTGACCTGGAAGGAGGATTTGGCGGTGGCGACGGCATCGCCGTTCTTGACGGAGGGATCGTCGGTTCTCGCGCCGCCGGGCACGCTGCCGAATTCCTCCTCGACGGAGTTGAGTTTATTCCATCCCGCGTAGGCTAGGCCGACCGCCGCAAGGACGGCCGCTCCTAGCGCGGCCTTTTCGTAATTTTTAGAGATCCAGGACATGATGGGAAGTTGGGCTTTATCAGGGTTTCGGGAGTTCCTTGGCGGGCAGGAACATGGCGAGATCGAAGCGCACGAAGACGATCAGTTCCTCGCTGCCCAGCACCTGGGCGAGGATGCGGGTGGTGTCCACCTCCACGGCGGGAGCGTCAGCGGGTGGCACTTCCGGCACCTCTTCGTCAGCGGGAGCTTCCGCAGCGGGCTCTTCTTCGGCTACCCCGAAGAAGGCGTCCCCGAAAGGGTTGGCGGCGGCGACGTCCGCCGCCTTGTCCGCCGCGGCCGCCGCTTCGAACTTGGCGTCAGCCACTTTCGGTTGGGTGTCGCGCTCGTTCTGGATCTTCAGGCAGCGGATGATAAAATAGTGGGATTCCGTGGAGCCGAGGGCGGTGATGAACTCCCGCACCGACGACTCGGAACCGCGGAAGGTGAACTCGAAGGGGAAATACCTCGCGACATCGTTAGGAGCGGCTTGGTGGGTTCCGCCGTTCTCCTCGACGATGGCCTCGCGGTGGATCTTGATGAGGGAGGAGGGGCGCGCTTCGGCCAGTTTGAGAAGGGCTTGTTTCACACCGCCCAACTGGTAGAGGAGCGTGCCGGTGGCTCCGGACTGAGCGAGCGTGTTGCGGTAACCCTCGAAGCCGAGGTAGAAGTTCTCCGGAAGCTCGGCTTCCGCTTTTCCGAAGGCATCGGACACCTCCTGCTGCGCAATTTTCAGGCGGTCCGTAAAAGCCTGCGGAGAGACGTTCTCCAGTGCTTCGGGACGATACGCCGAGAACAGCCCGCGGAGGTCTTCGATGGCCTGGCGGTGATCGGCGAGCGCCTTGCTTTTGCCGGCCACGTGCTCACGGGTGGGGTAGAGCGGTATACTCTCTGCGGTGGAGACGGCCTGAAAGGCCTCGTCGAAACCTGCCTTCGCCTCGGCGTGGTGGGTTCCCCATTTCGAGGCGAGGAAATACAGGACGCCGCACAGCAGGACTGTGATGCCTGCCAGTCCGGCGACGAAAGGGTTGCTTTTGATCCAATTCATAAGGTTGTTCGATTAGTGGAATCGCCCGCGCTCACTTGACCGCGACGGGGCGCGCGAGGGGAAGAATGATCTCGAAGGGGAAAGCGAGGTCTCCCTCTAGGTCGCCGCTGCTGGAGAGGCTTTTGATGATCTGCTCGTCGCTGAGCGGGATGTCTTTTCCGTTCGGCGCCTTGGCACTGAAGCTGAAGCTCGTCGAGTTCTCGCGGAGTCGCTTGAGTAGATCGGAGACGATGTTCTGGCTGCGCGCGTTCTCGCGCCAGAAGCCCTTGATCACGATCGCGTTGGCGGCGGGAACGGACGGCTTGGCCTGGTTGAGACGGTTCGCGCCGGGGGGCGGCTTGTTGCCCTCCTGACCCGCGGCGGGAGGGTCGGCGATCGCGCTGACGTTGTTCTGGTTGGAGGTGAAATCCGTTTTTACCACCGGACGCGCGACGACCCGCGCCGCGCCGGCGACGACCGGAGCCACCGGATTGTAGTCATAAAGCGGGGTCATTTCCGTGATCCAGACGGAATCGCTGGCGAAGGCTCCGCGGAGTTCGCCCATGAGGTCGAACCAATACGCGTGGTCGGATTCGACCTTGGTGTAGGAGTCGGCGACGAGGGACAGCTCGCCTTCCTTCCTGAGGAGGGCGCGGATCTGGGTCTCTATGGGGACGAGTCCATCGCGGGTTTCGCTCATCGTGCGGTTCCTGTCCTCCGCGTTTCCGGCGGCGACGAACTGGAGCGCGGCGTAGATGGCGAAGCCGAGGATCAGCAGCGCGGCCGCCGTTATGAGGAAAGGTTTGCGTTTCTCCTCCGCGCGGATGACCTCCACGGCGGAGGGAACGAGGTCAATGTTGATCGTGGATTTGCCGATTCCGCGCAGGCCGAGGCCGACCAGCTCGCCCATGGTATGAGCCTCGCGCTGGAGCAGCTCGGTATCCATCCCCTTGCCGATCGCGATTTTCGCGAGCGGATTGAAGAACTCGACGGGAAGCCCGAGCTTTTCCTGGAAGAACTCAAGGGTGTAGGGGAGGTTGGCTCCGCCGCCGGCGAGGAGGACTTTCCTCGGCGCGTTGCCGCCGTGCTGGCTGCGGTAGTAGTTGGTGGTGCGGGCGATTTCGGCAGGCAGGCGGGTGAGAGCGTTGCGGATCACCATGGCGAGGGCTGCGAGAGCTTCGTCCATTGTCTCGGTGTGGCCGCCGCCGAGAGCGACGAGGCCGTTGGTGACCTTCTGGTGCTCCGCCTCGGGGAAAGTGATGTTATATTCTTTCGCGATGGCGGCGCTGATCGACGCGCCGCCGATCGCCACGCTGCGGGTGAAGAAGCGTTTGCCATCGAGGTAAAGCAGGTTGCTGGTCTTCGCGCCGATATCAATGATCAGGATCGGCTCCTCCGGGGACCCGTAGGCGGAGTGGAAGGCGTTGTAGAGAGCCATCGGTGCGACATCCACCTCCAGTGTGGTGAGGCCGGACTCCGTCACCGTGTCGTTGATCTCGTCGAGGGCGTCGCCCTTGATGGCAACGATCACGACCTCCTTGTCGCCCACGCTTTCGATCATCTCGTAGTCCCAGACGACTTCGTTGATCGGGAAAGGGACATGTTGCTGGGCTTCGAAGGTGACGAGCTGCTCGATGTTATCTTCCTGCAGCGGGGGGAGCTTTACGAAACGGGTGAAGACGGCCTGCCCGGAGATCGCGTAGCGGATCTTGGCGCGGGGGATCTTGAGTTTCTCAATGAGTTCCTCAAGCGCGACGCGGATCTGGGCTTCGCGCGAAGCCTCAAAGGCGGGGTCCGCGATGATTGCATCGGTTTCATACGCTTTCAGGATGAGGCCGCCGCTCTTCGATGTCTCGAAGACGGCCATGCCGATTCGTTGTGAGCCTAGGTTGAGTGCGACGGTGGTCTGGGTCTCGGCCATGGTGATGGGGCGATCGGTGGAAACGTGGTGTGGTCGGGAGGTGGAGCGGGGGGGTATCAGCGGCGTTCGATGAGAATCTCTGCGTAGCGGTCCCACCACATCATGGCGAAGGCGGACTCGTTCTTGTCGAGAAGAGGCACGGTATCGCTGCGCGAGATCTTGTCGGAGGCGACGTTCCACCAGCCCGGCTTATTCTTGTCGGTTTCCTGGGCAACCTTCTCACCGTTGATGAGCACCTCGTATCCGACGAGGTAAACGGCTTTCTTGCCGCCGCCGTCAGATCCGGTGAGCCGTTTCACCGAGGAGGGGGAAAGGTAAACAGAAGAGTAGATTTCCTCGTCGAGCGGAACATTCACGTGAGTGACATCCTTGGTGAGGAGTAGGTAGGCGCCGCGCTTGTCGGGATGTTCTACGGCGACATACCATTTCACGAGAATGCGCTCCGCGGTCTTCGAAGGGGGAGCTGGATCCATCTGGATCTTGATGGATGCCTCGATCTCGAGCCAGTCCTTGGGCTTGAAGGATTTCTGCTTGCCCCCGCTGAACTCCGGCGAGGGCAGGTCGTCGAAACTCGGCTTCTTGCCCTCGACCTTGTAGGACTGGGCGTGAGCCGTGGAGTGGCTGAGGGCGCCGATCGCGGCGCAGGTGAGGGCGGTGAATAGGCTTTGTCGGATCGTTCGCATACGCTTCAGGTTTCAAGGGAAAGTAGGGAACAGGATCGCGGGTTGGCCAGATAAAAGGTGGCGTCAGGGCAATTTTTCTCAAGCTTTGGGAAGCTCTTCATGCGTGGAGCGGGACAATCCATTGACGAATGGTGCGCGGGATGGCTTGACTGGCGGCATGCCGCGCCCGTCATTCGCCTTTCCCGGTTCCGTTCCTCTTGTGGTTGGCAGTGTCGGGGACATCGCTTCGCTGGCGGAGGCGACACCTGCGGCGCTTGCCGAGCAATGCGACATCGCCGAGGTGCGGCTCGATCTTTTCCACGCGGAACACCGTGAAATGGGAGCGGCTCTCTGGCGGCATCTACTCCCTTTTCCGCTCCTCTTCACGGCGCGTTGCCACGCCGAGGGATCGCCATTCGATCTGAATGCCCAAACACGGGCGAGCATGCTGCGAGACGCGCTGCCGGACGCCTGTTTGATCGACATTGAGGCGGCATCCGCGTCTGCGATGGAGGATCTCGTTTCTGAAATGCGCAGGGAAGGAATCCCGTGGATCGCGTCCTACCACGACTTCGATCAAACGCCCTCCGGCCATAAGTTGGCGACCCACGCGGAGATCGCGAAAGAGGCAGGCGCGGCGGCGTTCAAGGTGGCGGCGCGGCTGAGGACCCTGGAGGATCTCAACGCGCTCGTTCGCTTCCAGATGGCCGGCTGCGGCATTCCGCTGTCCACCATGGGGATGGGCGCGCTGGCTCCCGTATCGCGGCTGCTCTGCGCCCAGGCAGGCAGCGTCCTGAACTACGGCTTCATCGGGGAAATGGCCACCGCGCCGGGCCAATGGTCTGCCGCCCGGCTCCGCGACAGCATCCGTTCCCTCCAACCTTTCCGCTGAAAATGCATCCATTTCATACTCTCGAAACGCTCCCCGGTGCGGCGGCCGGCCCGGAGCCCGCACGGCTCGCAGTCCTCGGGAATCCCGTTTCCCACTCCGCCTCGCCCCAGCTCCACCAACCCGCGCTCGACGCGCTCGGGATCGCCGCGAGCTATGTGCGGCTTGAGGTGGAGCCGGGTGATTTACCGAAGGCCTTCGCGCTGATGGCGGAGCTGGGTTTCATCGGCTGCAACGTGACGGTGCCGCACAAGTTTGAGGCGATGGGAAGCTGCTCCGAGGTCTCGGGCCAAGCACAACTTCTAGGCGCAGTTAACACGGTGGTTTTCCGCGACGGCGGCACCATCGGATACAACACCGACGGGCCGGGATTCCGCGAGGCGATCGCCGAATCCTTCGGGCTGGATCTGGGGAAAGCGAGCACCCTCATCCTCGGAGCGGGCGGCGGCGCGGGGCAGGCCATCGCCACCCAATGCGCGCTGGGACAACCCGCGGAACTCACCCTAGTGAACCGCGACGTCGCGAAAATCAGATCACTCGCGGAGCGGCTGCGCGACATATCCCCGGAAACCGTGATCCACGCGCTCGGCTTCGGCGATCCTTCGTTGCGCGTGCGCTGCCACCGTGCCGACCTGATCGTGCAGACCACCTCGCTGGGTCTCAAGGAAGGCGATTCCAAGGTGATCCCGGAAAGCCATTTCGCCTCGGGTTCCTGCGCCTACGACACGATCTACCAGCCGCCGGAAACGCCATTCCTCGCCACTGCGAAACGCGCGGGCTGCCGAACGGATAACGGCCTGAGCCTGCTGATCCACCAGGGAGCCATCGCTTTCCAGCACTGGTTCCCCGGCACTGATCCGTTGCCCCACATGCGACGCGCGATGGCAGGGGAAAGATAATATTTTGCGGTTAGTTGTTTCCGAAAAGATCGTCCTTCAAGTTGCCCAAATCGAATCCGACCTCATCGGCATTGATCCAATGGCAGGCGACCACCTCCTCGAGGCTGAAGCTCCTGACCCCGCCGAACTCGCCGCGCTTGATCCGCACCCGCACCCGCACCAAGCCCTCGGGTTCCATCGGCTCCATGGTTCCACCGAAAAGTTTCTGCCCCGATTCCTTCGCGTCGAATGCGGCTTGCAGCAGAAGGCCTTCGTCGCTGCGGCGGTCCACCACCATTTCGGGCGATTCCATACCGGTTTCCGAGGGGTTTCCGAACACCGTTGAGAGCAGCGCGAAACGCAGGCGCGAGCCGCCGCGCTCCGCCTCCCCGCCCATCCTCATCTTTCTCGCCAACAAGCGGAACTCCGCCTCCTCCGGTCCTTCTCCCGCCAGGAAAAGCGCCCAAGGATGCCCGCCATAGCGGCTGAAGTGCTCCCAGTCCAGCTTCCACGTCGCGCCGTCCCTGCGGAAAACCGAGTCGAACTCGACGCCCTCCGCGCCTTGCCAGCGAATCTCGATCATCCACTCGTCACCCACCCGGACAGGCTCTTGGCCGACCCTTTTCAGATCCCTTGCATCAACCCTCGGGAAAGCGTTGCCTTGGTAGAAATTCGCCATTTTTCCGGCCGTGGCGATGGGATCGGCAACGAACTGATTGCGGATCTCGGGGGTGCCGCCGGTGAGGAAACCAGCGAGCGCCCGGTGGCAGTCGGGGAGAGCCTGACTGAGCAGCGCGATCCTCTCGTCCGCCATGGTGCCCTCGGCGAGATTGTCCTGTCCCGCGTTACCGAGCCGGGCCTTCCTTGCAGCGGCTTCTCGCGCCCCGTTGACCTTCATCAGGACGAACAGCGACATCAGGATCATCCATGCGAGGATCACCCGCATCATGATGCTTTTTTTGCGCCTCTTGCGCACGGCGCGCTGGCCGCCCTCATCGAGGGTTTTCCCCTGCTTCTCGAACACGAAAAGCTCCCTCTCGGGCGCGCGCCCCGTCTCGGCGGGCAATACGCCGGTTCCCGGTTTACGTTGGCATTCCGTGCACGTCCTTTCATTATCCACGCCGAGACTGGATTCGAAGAGCGCGCCGCAGTGCCCGCAGTGATACCAAGATTGTTTCATCGTTGCGTTGTCCAGGCACTCACTCATCGAGCCAGTTGAGGCGCACCAGATTCGTGATCATCCATTGGTTAGGGAGGGATTCCGTCGGGCCCCGCTCCAGCGAGACAACCACCGCGACCTCTGTCTGCGCCTCGCCGGTGATCTGGCTCGGCATGAACTGGGCGATCAGCTTCGCGTCGAGTTCCCCGTCGACTTTGGCATATCCCCAGAGACTGTCCTGCCCGTCCGGAGACCCCAGCCGAAACGCCCGGAACTCGCCTTCCGGCAGCGGGAAGGTATGGAAATCCGCTGGGGAAAGCCATGCCCGCACCTCAGAACCATCACCCTGCCCTTTCCTCAGCGTCGCGAAATCCGAGGAACAGTAACCGACAGTCGCTTTCCAATCCATTTTCAGTGCGTCCCCATCCTGCCTGAAAAACGCCCTAAAGGAGGAGAAATTCGGAAGGCCTCCCTCGAGCGAGCCATAGCGGGAACCATGCTGCTCCATCACCATCCAGCCGGCCTGGTCGTCGGGCTTCCATCCCGTCTCCACCCCCAGCGGTTCCCAGCGTTCCTCGACTAGGGCGGAGACCTCCTCGGGGCGGTGCAGAATCCCCATGAAATCGGCTGTCGATTTCGCTGTTGCGTATTTCGCAAATATCCCTTTCGCCTCCTCTTGGCCGGCCGTGAGCATCGCCATCATGTCGCTATCATCTCCTCCCGCTCCCGCATCGGTCTCCTCGGGGACCAACTGGCTGAACATGGATTTCTCACGGCTTTTATTCCCGCCGGAAGGATCGCTGAGCACCACGGCGACAACCACCAGCGCAACCACGCCGATACCGGTGTAAAGCATCCACTGCAAGGAGCCGCGCGCGCCTTTCTCCCCCCAGTCGGCACGCTCCCCGCGCGAGAACCGCCGCCGCGGCAGCGCGGCGTTCTTGGCCGTCTTTTCCACCTTTTTGAAGTCGGACTTGGGATACATCTTCGGCACTCGCTGTGCGGCGGGTTCCTGCGCAGCGCCAATCTCCTTCACCCGTAAACGCTTAGCTCCTTGAGAGGGTGGGAGGACGATCCTCTCCGGAGCGCCCTCCGCCCTTTCGGTGAATGTTGCGGGGGCGTTCCGCAAAGGTTCCGCCACGGAATCCGCAGGCGTCCTATCCACCTCTTGTTTCGCCGCTTTATTCACTATCTTTATTGCGGTTTTACTTGCGGGCTTCCTGAAAGGTTTTTCCGATTTCTCCAGAGTTTCCTCATCATCTCTACGGGTCTGCCTCTGCTCCAGGGGCGAGTAGGAACTATCGTCACGACGCTTTTGCCGGGAGTAGTGGTGGTTCAGATGCGGCTTCCGCGATTCCTTCCGAGGCGGGATGCCACGATCCGGCCTTTCCGAAGGCTGCCCCGGGATTTGTGTGTCTTGGAGTTCATCCAAATCTCCCCATTCGTCTTCCGGAGAGACGGGAGGAACATGGTTGTTGGGGTCTTCGAGATCAGTATCCATGCGGGCGTTGCGGGCGGCGTTGAGGGATCAGTAGCCGGAGGAGAGGCGCGTGACGAGGTTTGTACCCGCCCTGCCGAATGCGTCCGGAAGTGCATTCCTCCGCGCAGTCTGGAGGTTCGAGTCCGCGAAAAAACTACTGTGCCCGAGGCTGAAACCGGTTGCTAGGATCTTCGTGGGGTCTTTTGCGTCGCGCAGCGTCCACTCGATCATGACCTCGTTGGTGAGTTCCTCCGCGAGCAGGGAATCCAGACGTGAACTGCGCAGGGTGGAGTAACGGATCGCCGCCAGCTTGCCCTCGAGCACCGCGTCGGCGGTGTCGCGGTCGGCGAGGCGATAGGTGCCGTCGCGCACGAACGCATCCGTCACTGCGGTGGTGGCGAGCGCCTCGGCGCGGGGTTCCTGGGTGCCGTTGGAGAACATTGGCACGGCCACGGTTCTCACCCCCGCGAGGGAAGGCGGCTTCGACCCGCCGAGCTGATATCCCGCGCAGGAAACCAGTGCCAGCGCGATCAGGGAAAGAAGTGCATGTCTCATGGGGAAAAATGGGGGAAAGTTCTACTCGCCGAGTTCCTTGAGGCGCGCCTTCGCCTTGTTGTGGGCGTCGCCGGAGCCGGCTTTTTTTAGAACTTCGCGGTAATAGATTTTCGCGGACTCGGTTTGGCCAGATTTGTCGTAGAACTCGGCGATCTCCAGCGACCGACCGATCTCGCGGCTGCCGATGTTACCCATCATGCGGCGAGCTTCGCCGTTCTTAGAGTGGCCCGGGTATTGGAGCAGGTAATCGCTGAAAGCCTCGCGCGAAAGCTCAAGCGTTGCCTGATTACGATTGCCGCGGTCTGCCTCCTCCATGAGCACCATGCCCACGCGGAACAATGCCTCGGGCGCGTAGGAACTCTCCGGCTGGTCGCGCACCAGCTTCCGGTAGGACTCGATGGCTTTCTTGGACTCCTTCTTGCCCTGGTAAAGCTCGCCGATGGTGAACTGTGCCTTCGCCGATGTATTGGAGCGCGGTGCGTTGTCGCGCACGGCGGCGAGCATCTCCACGGTCTTCTCAGTGGAAAGCTTCGTCTTCAGCCCCGCGAAGGAGGATTTCACATCGCCGTCGGCCGCCGACTGCGCCATCCGCGCCTGGCGGTCGAGCGCCTTGGAATACAGGCCGCTGCCTTGGTATCGCGTCAGGAATTTCTGGTAGGCCTGGAAGGATTTCTGGATATCGCCCTGCTGCTCAAGCAGCTCCGCCTGGCGGAAGCGCGCCTGCGCTGCGGAGGGTGCGAAGGGATACCTGTCCGCCATCCGCTCGTATTGCTTGATCGCGGATGAGCGTTTCCCCGAGTCGTCGGCGGCCTTCGCCTTCGCGTAAAGAGCCTCGCCCTCGGCCGAAGCCGCCTGGGTGTTTCCGGCAAGCCTCATCGTATCATCGTCGTTGCCGCAGGAAACCGACAACACCGCATACGCCAGCACGGCCAAAGCCCAAGAAAATCGCTTCGTCATGCCGGGAACATAGGAAGTTTAGCGCGGGGTGGAAGATGAAATTGCGTTTTCATCCAATCACGCGCCGCCCTTGCCCAACTCCACGGATCGCGCACGGGCGGCCATCACGGCATCGATCAGCGCCGAGCGGACATTCCTGCCCTCCAGTATGGAAAGCCCGGCGATGGTCGTGCCGCCGGGCGAGGCTACCATGTCCTTGAGCTTCGCGGGATGGTCGCCTGTTTGCAGCACCATCTCCGCCGCGCCGCTCACCGTCTGTGCGGCGAGCTTCACCGCGTCCGCCCGCGGAAGCCCGGCCATCACGCCGCCATCCGCCATCGCCTCGATCATCAGATAAACGTAGGCCGGCCCGCTCCCCGAAAGGCCCGTCACCGCATCCATCAGCCTCTCGGTCACTTTCACCGCCAGTCCCACGGATTCCAGCAGCGAGGCCACCGTCGCCTCGTCGCCCTCTACACAACGCCCGCCCACGCAATACGCCGCCGCCCCTTTCCCGACGAGCGCCGGCGTGTTCGGCATCGTGCGGATCACGCGCACCGATCCGGGCGTGCTTTTCTCCAGATCCGCGATCTTCACGCCCGCCACGATGGAGATCAGCAGCTTGTCATCGCCCCGCTTGAAATCGGACAGCGCCGCGAGGCTGTCATGCGGCTTCGTGCACAGCAGGATCACGTCGCTCGCTTTGATTACCTCGGCGATCTCGGAGGTCGTTCCCGCGCCGGTCATCTTCTTAAAATTTTCCATGGCCGCTGGGATCACATCCGTCCCGACCACATCGCCCGCTTTCACTACGCCGGAGGTAATCGCCCCCTGCACCAGCGCCGTCCCCATTTTTCCGCAACCGATTACACCTAACTTCATGCCGGGAAGCTAAGGCACATCCGGCAGGGGACGCGAGCGTCATTTTCCTTGGAAAAACAGGGAGCCGCCCCATCCTCACGACATGCTGAAGCCACTTGCGTTCCTCATCATTCTCGCAGGAATCCCCCTTTCCCACGGCCAGGAAAACGCCGCCGGGGAAATGCCCGCCGCCGCGATCCCGTCCGTCGCGGACTGTATCCCCGCACCGGTCTCAAAGCTCGGCCCGCCTGCCGTATTCACTTTCCACAAAGGCCTGGTCACCGCCGTCACCGCCGCGAACGACACCGCCCAAATCCACACCGTGCAAGGCCTCAACCACCTCCACGGCGGCTGGGAATTCGAGGCCATGCGCCATTTCGCCGTCGCCATGAAAGAGGATCCGCGCTGCCTCATGGCGCACTGGGGCATGGTCATGGCCATGCTCGCCCCTTCCCCGGAAACCGACGTCCAACGCCTCGCCACCACCACCCGTTTGCTCGAACTCATCAACGCCGGCGAGGGCACCGAACTCGAGCGCGGCTTCGCCTATGGCCTAGTGAAATACATCGAGGAAGGCCCGGCGGGCGCCGCCGACGCCTTCCGCCGCGTCGCCGAAAAATTCCCCGGCGATCTTCAGGCGGAAATTTTCGCTGCCCTCTTCGGCCGCACCGGCTACAACATCCTCGGATTCGCTACTCCAAATCAGGAAACCGCCGAGGATCGCCTGATGAAACTCACCGTGCGCGCCCCGGAGGAAGCCCTCCCCCTCAACGCCCTCCTCCTCATCCGCGCAGAAGCGCCTGATCTCCGGCCCTCCCTCGAACTCGCCCGCCGCCTCTGCCAACTCGTTCCGGATTACGCGCCCTACTTCCACGTCCTAGGTCACTACGAGTGGCGCTGCGGCGAGCACTCCAAGGCCGCCGCCGCCTTCGCCCGCGCCGCCAGCCTCTACTCCATCTGGATGAGGGATAACGAGGCCACACCCGCCGATTGCCCGGGTTGGGTCCGCGCCGAATGCTACCGCGTTGTCGCCCTCGCATCCAAAGGCGACTTCGAAAACGCCCTCGCCTCCGCCGAAAAAATCGCCGCCATGACCGTTGATCCCGCCCGCCCCTCCGCCACCGGCACCCGCAGGCTACTCTGGGACGCGCAAACCCTCCCCGCCCGCGTCCTCCTGCGCCGCGCCGCGCCCGGCGATTCCGCCAAGGCTCTCGCCGCCCTGCCCAAGCCCGAGGCGGGCGAGCCTTTCCGCGAAAAATCCCTCTCCTACTGGTGGGTCGATGGCCTCCGCATGACCCTCGAAGTCCAGCGCCTGCTCGACGCCGGGATGATCGACAAGGCCACCGAGACCATCTCCGCCCTCACCCTCCACGGCAAGGCCATGTCACAGCGCCAATCCATCGCCTCCGCCATCGGCGAGCAGACGGAATGGAGGTCTTCCTTCCAAATCCTCGAAATGCTCGCCTCCGAACTCAACGGCCGCCTCGCCCTCGCCGGTCCTCCTGCGGGTCACGGCTCCGCCTTCAACTGGTTCCGCGCCGCCGCCGACCGCCAGAAGCCCGCCGCCATGCTCAACCCGCCCTCCATCCTCACCCCCATGGCCATGCGGCTCGGGGACTATTTCACCGCCCGCAACCAGGGCCATAAAGCCGTCGATGCCTACATGGAAGCCCTCACCACCTTCCCAGGAGACACCGAAACGGAAACCCGCCTCGCCAAAGCCCGGGAACTCGCCGCCACCCAGCCGGAACCCGGAGTGGAACCGGAACTTCCCGGGGAGTCAGGATTCACACTCCCGCCAACAGCTCCCTCACCCTCCCCGCGATGATCTCCGCGAGGTTCGCCTCACCCTCTTCCTTAAGGAAATCGCAGTAGTTCGAGGCCACCGCCTCAAGGTCATCCGAGTAGGCCGCGCCCAGCGACTCAAAGCCCGCCAGCGCCTTCTCGAAGTGCCGCCGCGCCCACGCCCGGTCTCCCGTCTGCAACAGCGCGAGCGCCAGGTTGTTGTGTGATTGCGCCGTGTCCGGATGGTTCTCGCCGAAAATTTCCCGGCGCGTCTCCAGTGCCATCATGTGCATCTCCCGCGCCTGATCCAGGTAGCCCGCCGCTAAATACACCGCTCCGAGGTTATTGGAAACCGAGGCCGTCTCCTCATGCTTCTGGCCCACCTCCGCATGCATGATTTCCAGGGATTTCAGAAAATAATCTTCCGCTGCATCGAGATCGCCTCTCGCCTTTGCCATGAAGCCGAGATTGTTCGTGATCGCCGCCACATCCATCCGCAGCGGAGGCTCATGTTTTTCGAAAAATTCGACCGCCTTCCTCCACGCGTCCGTCGCTTTTTCTGGGCGCTCTTGCCCGTCATACGCCGCGCCTAGTAAGGCGTAGAGCCTCCCCACCTGCGCGCTTCGATCCGGCCGATTGTCAAGCTGGTCGATCGCGTGTTTCAAATCCTCCGCCGCCTCTACAAATTTTCCCAGCTCGAGCAAAAGATCCGCCCGCGTTTCCAACGAATTGGCAAAAGCATCAATTGTATCCAGATTCGGGCCGAGCTGCTGCTCGCACTTCTCAACCGCTGCGTTCGCCGCATGCAAAGCCTCATGCAGGTCTCCCTCCTCGCGAAGCGATTCGGTGCGATCCAGCATCATCTGTATGAAATTAGCAGTGGCGGTGTCCATGAACAATCAGAGAATGTATGCGCAATGGATATGCACGCTACACCGCCTTGGCGAGAGGAAATCTCAGGAACCCCTAATTCCCCGCTTTCCCCTAGCCATCCCGCCGATGGCTTGTCACGGAAGCCACCTTCGTCCCCTACCCTCCCAGCCGCTCCACGATCTCATTCCGCGCCCCCGGCAGCTTTCCGATGTGCCCGCGCAGAGCGTCCTCGCCACTGCCCGCGCCGGAGACGCCGAGGATCTCCGCGAGCTGCCTTTCGAAATGGCGCAGCGCCTTCAGAGTCGGCTCTTCGGTGTCGAGGTGGTCGAGGCCGCGGCAGAGGAGGTCGTGCAGGGGGGCATCGGCGTGGTGCGGCTCGACCGCGCCCTCGACGAGCTGGCAGAAATACCCGGCCAATAGGGTCGTCAGGTATTGGCGGCGCAAGCCCTGCCGCCAGTTCGAGATGGCGACCTCGCGGAGGATGTGCAACTCGCCCTTCCGCGCCCGCGCGACGCCGATCTCGCCGGAGAAGAATAGATCCAATTTCCCCGCGAAGGCGCTTTTGGGCCTCAGCGCGCCTTTCGCCACCGTTTTGACAAGACCCTCACCCTCCGTGAACCAGTGGACGATGAGGCTGGTGTCCGTCAGGCGGGTGGTGCGGATCAGGATGGCTTCGGTTTCGAACACGGGGTGTCTCGGAAGGAATTGAAGATTCGGCTTGATACGGGGCTTACGCTGCCCTAGCCACTGTCCAGCAACCATGGGACAGCAATCAAACAAAATCATCAAACGCCGCCGCCGGGCGGATTATCTCAAGCGCAAACAGGAGCAGGCCAAACTCGGCGGACTTCTCCCCAAGGCAAAAGTCAAGAAGGCCGCGCCGAAGGACGGCGACGAGAAAAAAACAGCTGCCGCCAAGGCTCCTGCGAAAAAAGCCGCCAAAAAAGCGCCGGCGAAAAAGGCCGCGAAAAAGGCTCCCGCCAAGAAAGCCGCGAAGGAAACCCCCGAGGAGACCCTCGCCAGCGAGGAAACCAGCGAGAGCTGAGATCCGCTCCCCAAACCGATCCCCAAACCGATCCCAAGCCGGACTTCCCCAACAGGGAGTCCGGTTTTTTCGTGTCCGGACGTGGAGCTTGGATCCGTGAAAAAATCCCTGTGCAAGAAACAGGAAAGAACACTATCCTAAACGCGTAATAGAAACCGTCATGAATCCCATTTCAGAAAACACCGACCGCCGCAGCTTCCTCAAGACAGGTTCGCTGATCACCGCCGCCTCCATCCTGCCCGGCCTTGCGAAGGCACAAGGCGACGGCAAGGAAATCAGAGTTGCGCTCATCGGTTGCGGTGGACGCGGCACCGGAGCCGCCGCCCAATCGCTCAACTGCCCGGGCACCAAGCTGGTGGCCATGGCCGACGCCTTCGAGGACAACGTGGAGAAGGCCTACGAAACCCTGAAGAAGCAGTTCGGCGACCGCGTGGACGTGCCCAAGGAACGCCGCTTCCACGGCTTCGACGCCTTCAAGCAAGCCACCGACGCCGCGGATCTAGTACTGCTCTGCTCGACCCCCGGCTTCCGCCCGGCGCACTTCGAATACGCGGTGGAGAAGGGCAAGCACGCCTTTGTGGAGAAACCCATCGCAGTGGACGGCCCCGGCATCCGCAAGGTGATGGAAGCGGCGAAAGCGGCCGACGCGAAAAATCTCAAAGATCGTCTGCGGCCTCCAGCGGCATTACCAGAACAGCTACCTTGAGACGCTGGAGCAGGTGAAAAACGGCATGATCGGCGACATCACCAGCGCGCAGGTCTATTGGTCTAGCGGCGGCGTGTGGACACGCCCGCGCAAGGAGGGTATGACAGAGATGGAATACCAGATGCGGAATTGGTTCTACTTCAACTGGCTCTGCGGCGACCACATCGTCGAGCAGCACGTCCACAACATCGATGTCGGCAACTGGTTCAAGGGCGAACACCCTGTCAAGGCGAACGGCATCGGCGGGCGCACCAAGCGCATCGGCAAGGACTGGGGCGAGATCTACGACCATCACTACGTCGAGTACACCTTCGCGGACGGCACGATCATGAACAGCCAGTGCAAGCACTGGAACGGCACCTGGTCCAAGGTCTCCGAAACCATCGTCGGCACCAAGGGTTCGGCATCGCCGGGTGTCATCAAGGATCTCTCGGGCAAGATCATCTGGCGTTTCCGCGGGCAGAACAACAACCCCTACCAGACCGAGCACGATGTGCTGGTGAAACACATCCACGAGGACAAGCCGATCAACGACGCCCACTTCACCGCCGAGGCCACCCTCAGCGGGATCATGGGTCGCATGGCCACCTACACCGGCCAGGAAATCACCTGGGAACAGGCGCTCAACTCGGATCTCGACACCATGCCGAAATCCCTCGCCTGGGACGCCGATCCCGGCCCGAAACCCGGCGCCGACGGCCTCTACCCGGCTCCCATCCCGGGTGAGACGAAGTCGGTTTGAGTTTTTGAGAAATCATCTCCGAAAAAGGCCATCGGTTCGTCCGATGGCCTTTTTTTCAGTTATCCTGATCCCCCGTGCCCGGGCCCATGTTCCAGGCCTTGTGCATTTCCTCGACGCTGGGGGTCTTGAGGGGGCGGATGACGCGGAAGCCGAGCCAGGAGGCGTTGGTGAAATACCAGATGGACTTGGGGTTCTGCGGATCCATGACCTTGAGTTCGGGGGAGGTTTTGCCGCGGGCGGCGGAGCGGAGGGCGTCCGCGTCGGCGTCCCAGTGGCCTCCCCGGAAAACGGTGGGGTAGCGGATGGGGGCGGGAATCCATGGGTTCACGGAGCCAGCCTGGATTTTCGCGTAGGCGTCGGGATGATATTGGTCGAGCACGAGTTCGGCGGCGTTGCCGTGCATGTCGTGGAGGCCCCAGGGGTTCGGCTTTTTCGCGCCGACCTTCTGGTATTCGAAGTCCGAGTTGTCGGCGAACCACGCGTATTCGGGGAGCTTGGCTGGGTCGTCGCCGAAGGAATAGGCGGTGGTGGTGCCGGCGCGGCAGGCGTATTCCCACTCCGCCTCGGTGGGCAGGCGGTAGAAATGGCCGGTCTGGGCGGAAAGCCATTCGCAGAACTTGTTGGCGGCGTGGTGGGTGATACCGACGGCTGGGTAGTCTTTCGAGTATCCGTCGCCCATCGAGAAATGCATGGGGATGTAGGGCGGGGTGGGCTGGCTGACGGTGTCGATCAGCGTCTCGCCTTCCTTCACCTCGGGAGCCTCGAAGGTGGTCATGTCGGCATCACGGTTCAGGGTGCCGTCCTTGTTGCGGGATTTCCCGTTCTCCATGTAGGCGCGGTAAACGTCCCAGGTCGTTTCCACTTTCGCCATCCAGAACGGTTCGATGGCGATCTCCCTCTGCGGGCCTTCGTCCTGGCCGCGCTTCGGCTCGGTGTCCGGGGAGCCGATCTTGAATGTCCCGGCGGGGATGGGCAGCATCTCGATGGCACCGCCTTCGACGAGGGGCACAGCTTCCGTGTAGCCCTTCATTTCGGCGGGCGCGGGATCGGCTTTTTTGGAAATGATTTCGTGGATGGCCTTGGTGGTGGGGAGTAGCTGCGGGTTGGGCAGCTCTTCCGCGAGGCAAGGCGCGGCGATGAGGAGGAGGAGGGCTAGGGGTCTCATGGAAGTTTCAAAATTCAAAATTCAAATCTCAAGTAAGAGAGTTGCTTACGGGCTATCAGAGGGATTTTTTTCCGAAGGAGGAAACTAGGGAGGCGAAATCGACGGGCTCGGCCTTGTCGGCGTTGAGGATGGCGATTTTCTGGAGGGAAAAGATTTCCGAGATACCTTTGCGGGAGAGTTCGAGCATCGCGGTCATCTGCTCGGTGGTGAACACCGCCTCCTCGCCGGAACCCTGCACTTCCACGAACTCGAGCGCCTCGGTCATCACGATGTTGAAATCGACGGTCGCGGCCTTGTCCTCGGGGTAGTTGAGATCGAGCACGGGCACACCCTGATAGACCCCGGCCGAGACGGCGGCGACGAGTTTCCGCAGCGGGAAATCCTTGAGCCGGCCATCCGCCAGCATGCGGTTGAAGGCGATCGCGGTGGCCACGCAAGCGCCGGTGACCGAGGCCGTGCGCGTGCCGCCGTCCGCCTGGAGGACGTCGCAATCGATCCAAAGCGTGCGCTGGCCGATCTTCTGGAGATCGACCACGGCACGCAGAGAGCGGCCAATGAGGCGCTGGATCTCGGAGGAGCGCCCGTCGAGCTTGCCGCGCGAGATGTCGCGGTGTTTGCGGTCGTGGGTGGAGTAGGGGAGCATGGAATACTCCGCCGTGAGCCAGCCTCCGGAGACTTTCTGCGCCCGCATCCAGCCGGGAACGCCGTCCTCGACCGTGGCGGAGCAGATCACGCGGGTATCGCCGAAGCAGACGAGGACGGAGCCAGTGGCGTTCGGGGCGACGTTGGGGTGGAAGGAAATGGGGCGGAGCTGGTCGCTGGCGCGGCTGTCAGGGCGTGTCATGGGCGGGAGGGTGCACCTTGGGCGGGCGAAATCCAACGCCAAAATGGGGGCGGTAGGGACGATCCCGCCGTGGTCGTCCCTGATTGGGAAGTCGATCCGGCGCATTCGTCGCAAAAAGCTCCGATTCATGATTGGAGGTTGAGGCGGATGGCGCGGGCGATTAAAGGGTGGGGCGAGAATGAGCGGAGTCGGTTTTTTGGAGCAAATGGGGATCATCGCGGTGTGCGCGGCGATTCTTGTAGCTATCGGACGGATGGTGCGTATGCCCGCCATCGTCGTCTATCTGCTCGGCGGGGTTTTGCTCGGGCCGGTGCTCGGCTGGGTGGAGGAAGGGGAAGGGCTAAAGCTCGTTTCGGAAACGGGGATCGCGCTGCTGCTTTTCCTGGTGGGGCTGGAGCTGAGTTTCGCGAAGATCAAGGACGTAGGGAAGGTGGCGATCGTGGCCGGAGTGGGGCAGGTGGTGTTCACGGCGGCGGGCGGCTATGTCCTTTGCTGGCTGCTGGATTTCGGAATGATGGAGGCGCTGTTTCTCGCCACCGCCCTGACCTTCAGCAGCACGGTGGTGGTGGTGAAACTGCTCGATGAGAAGGGCGAACTCGACAGCCTCTACGGGCGCATCGCGGTGGGGATTTTCCTGGTGCAGGATCTGGTGGTGATCCTGATCCTGACTTTCCTCGCGGGCATCGGCGGGGTGGAGGGCGGCGGCGCGAAGATCGACGCGGGCGCGGTGGGAGTGGGCTTGGCCAAGGCTTTCGGCGGGATGATCCTGCTGCTGGGGCTTTCGCTGCTCGCCTCGAAATACCTTTTGCCACGTCCCTTCGCATGGGCGGCGCGGCGGCCGGAAATCCTGCTGATCTGGTCGCTCTCGTGGTGTTTCCTGCTGGTCTTCGCGGCGCATGAGTTCGGGCTTTCGCTGGAGGTCGGGGCTTTACTCGCGGGAATGAGCCTCGCCCAACTCCCCTACAACGATGACCTGCGGCGGCGCGTGCATCCGCTGATGAACCTTTTCATCGCTGTGTTTTTCGTGACGCTCGGGGTCAAGGTCGATGCAAGCGGCGCGCTGGCGAACTGGTGGCCGACGGTGGTGCTTTCCGTGTTCGTTCTGATCGGGAATCCGTTGATCTTCATCGGCATCATCGGGGCGATGGGATACGGGCGTAAAACGGCGTTCCTGACGAGCGTGACCGTCGCGCAGATCAGTGAGTTCTCGTTCATCTTCGCGGGGCTGGGACTGAGCAAGGGCCTGATCGGCGCAGAGATCCTTTCCATCACCGCCATGGTCGGCGTGGTGACGATCGCGGTCTCGTCCTACATGATCATCTACAACCACGGCCTCTACGCATGGCTGCTGCGGCTGGGCGCTTTTAAGTTCCGTTTCCTCGACGGTAAGCCGGAGGTGGTGGATCGGATCGTGCACGCCGGGCATGGTCTCAAGCGGCATGTGATCGTGGTCGGCATGAACGCGCTGGGCCGCGAAATCGTGAAACGGCTGGTGGAAAAGGGGGAGGATACGCTGGCAGTCGATACCGATCCAGTGAAATTGGAGGGTCTTCCGGGGCGGACGTTGCTAGGCAGCGTGGACTACCTGACGGTGCTGGAGGAGGCGGGATTTGCGAAAGCGAAGCTCATTGTCAGTGCCCTACAGATCGAGGAAACGAACGACTTGCTGGCCTACCGCGCGAAGAGTGTGGACGTGCCTTGCGCGATCCATGTGGTGGATCTTTCCGTGGTGGAAAACCTGCTGGAGCTAGAGGCGGATTACCTGATGGTCTCGAAGGTCGATGGGGTGAAGGCGCAGTTGCGGACGCTCAAGGAAATGGGAGTGCTGAAATGACAGCTTTCGCGTTGCTTTTGGCGGTGGCGGCCGCCGCTTACGGGCTGGCCCGGCTGCTGCGGCTGCCTGCCATCCCGGTGTTGATCGGAGCGGGGATGAGCCTCGGGCTTACAGGGCTGGTGCCGATGGAATTCGGCGTGGGGAACGCGGGCGGCGAGGGCGCGACGAACGTATTGGAGCTCGGGTTGGTGTTCCTCGTTTTCGCCTCCGGCGTGGAGCTGAACCCGCGGCGCTTTAAGCGCTACACAAAAGCGGTATTGTGGGTGGCGGCGGTGCAATTTTCGCTGGCGATGGGGGTCGGTTTCCTCTGCGCGAAAATGATGGGGCTGGGCGGGCTAGAGGCGCTTTACATGGGCGGCGGGCTGGCGGCGAGTTCGACCCTGGTGGTGCTGCGGCACCTGCAAGCGCGGAAAGCGATGTTCGAGCCGTATGCGCGGGTGGTGACCGGGGTGCTGCTGCTGCAGGATGTGGCGCTGGTGCTTCTGATCATCGTCTTGTCGCGGGTGAACGGCGGCGGCTGGGATGTGGCGAAAGGCTTGTGGGAGGCGGGCGTGATCGGTGGCATCGCGTGGGTCGCGCAGCGCTTCGTGATCCCGAAGCTGGTGCTCCGCTTCAAGCCGGATGAGGAGAACCTGCTGCTATGGCTGGTGGCGGTGCTGCTCGGGTTCGTGGGTGTTGCGTCATGGCTCGGGTTGCCGCTGATCGCGGGGGCTTTCGTAGCCGGATTCGTTTTTTCGGCCTTTCCCCTCAACGGACTTGTGCGTGGCCAGCTCTCCTCGCTCGTGGATTTTTTCCAAGCCATGTTCTTCGTCGCGCTCGGAGCTTTGCTGGGCGTGCCGGAAGCCGGGCTTTGGCTGCATGCCCTTGCCTATTCGGTGATGGTGCTTGTAGTGACGCCGCCGCTGGTGGCACTTGTGGCGGAGTGGCGCGGGTTGAACGCGCGCGCCGGGATCGAGTCTGGCCTGCTGCTCGCGCAGACCAGCGAGTATTCGCTGCTGCTCGGCCTGAGCGGGGTGGCGCTCGGGCATGTGAGTCCGGACACGTTCTCGACCCTAGCTCTCACCACGGTGATCACCATGGCCGCGACGCCTTTCCTCGGACGCGAGGAGGTCGCGAATTTTCTACTGCCCTTCCATCCCCTGCGGAAAAAGAAAGAGGCGGGCGAGACACCGGAGAGCCATGTGCTGATCCTTGGTTTCGGCGCAGCGGGCATGTGGATCCTGAAACCCCTGCTCGCCCAGGGCGAAAAAGTACTGGTGGTGGACGACGACGCCGTGGTCTGCCGGGAGTTGGCGAAGCGCAACATCCCGTTCCTGCGCGGCGACGGCGCGGAGGAGGAGGTGTTGGCGAAGGCCGGAGCGCGGGAAGCGAAGCTCGTGATCGCCTCCATGCGGAGGGTGGGCGACGCGCTCACGGTGCTGAAATTCGTGAAAGGCGTGCCGGTCGTGGCGCGGGTTTTCGAGCAGGAGGACGCGGAAAAAATCCGCCTCGCGGGCGGCGTGCCGGTGATGAACTCGATGGCCGCAGCGGACACGTTCATGGCCTGGCTGGACAACAACGACCGGGTGAAATCCTGACGCGGCGAGGACTTTCGCTTGCCCCGGATTCCGTGTTGGCAAGCGGGTGCTGCGTCCCTAGCCTCTGCCTCTTCCATGTCAGAGAAAACTCACTTTCATTTCACGGGCGTTTGCGGGACGGCGATGGGCGCGGTGGCGGCCGCGATGAGGCGGCGCGGTTTCACGGTGACGGGTTCCGATACGAACGTGTATCCTCCGATGTCGGATTTCCTGCGCGGCGAGGGCATCACCATCGCCGAGGGATACCGTGAGGAAAACATCCCCACCGGAGCCGATGTGGTGGTGATCGGGAACGCGATCTCGCGCGGCAACCCGGAGGCCGAGGCGGCGCTCGACCGCAAGCTGCTGTACCACTCGCCTGCCCGAGGTGATGAAGGAGCATTTCCTACGCGGGAAACGGAACTTCGTCGTCAGCGGCACCCACGGGAAAACCACCACCTCCTCGATGCTCGCGTGGTTGTTCCGCCACGCCGGGCGCGACCCCGGTTTCTTGATCGGCGGCCTGCCGAAAAACCTCGGCTGCGGCGCGCATTTCCCCGATTCGGAGATCAATGTCCTCGAAGGAGACGAATACGATACGGCCTTCTTCGACAAGCGCTCCAAGTTCCTCCACTACCTGCCGGAATGCGTGGTGGTGAACAACATCGAGTTCGACCACGCGGACATCTACAACGACGTCGAGGAGATCAAGCTGAGCTTTAGGCGCCTCCTCAACATCGTCCCGCGCAACGGCATGGCCTTTGTGAACGGTGAGGAGAAACATTGCCTCGATGTCGCCGCGAACGCGCCCTGCCCGGTGACGACCGTCGGCTTCGGCGAGGGGAATTCCCTGCGCATCACGGGCATGGAATACGATGAGTCTAGTAGTTCGTTCGTCCTCGGCGCTGAAAGCTACTCCGTGCCCATGACCGGCGAGTTCAACGTCCGCAACGCGGCGATGGCCGCAGCGGCGGCGAGCTTCGGCGGCCTCAATCCGGAGGAAATCCGCGAAGGCTTGCTCTCCTTCGGCGGCGTCGCGCGGAGACAGGAACTCAAGGGCGAGAAGAACGGGATCAAGGTCATCGACGACTTCGCCCACCACCCCACGGCGATCCGCCTCGCCGTCCAGAGCATCCGCCAGAAATACCCGGACTCGCGGCTCTGGATCCTTTTCGAGCCGCGCTCGAACACCACCCGCCGCGCCGTGTTCCAGAAGGAACTCGCCGAGTCGCTGGCGCTGGCGGATTTCGCCGTCGTCGCCGCGATCACGGACCTCCACAAGATCCCGGAAAACGACCGGCTCGATCCCGTCCGCCTCTCCGCCGACATCGCGGCGATGGGCGGAAAAGGCTATTACCTCGCGGACAACGCGGCGATCATCGCCGCCGTCAAGGCCGAGGCGCAGCCCGGCGATGTCGTGGCCGTGCTTTCCAACGGCGGCTTCGGAGGCATACACCAGCAGCTTCTTGAGAGCTTGTAGGCGATTGTTCGCTTTACAAATCCGCCCGCCCCGCGCAATTTTCGCGCCCCGCACCTTGGAGAGGTGGTCGAGTGGTCTATGGCACCTGATTCGAAATCAGGCGTAGTGTAACAGCTACCGTGGGTTCGAATCCCACCCTCTCCGCTCTCGTGTTGCCCAACTGAGGCAACGCGTTCTGAATCAACAACTTGCGAGCCATCAGAGCAAACAGCGACAGGTTTTCCTGACAGTTTTTCTGACAAGTTGACTCGAAAGACGGGGTCTATGCCCCAAAAACGCAAGCGTCGCAGCAGTATCGTGGAGATCGGCACCGGTCCCGCGAGGATCAAGATCTACACGATGAACCGTCGGGATGGTTATCCCGAGTTCACGCTTTCATGGAAGGAGGGCGGCAAGCGCAAGACCCGCAGCTTCTCTTCCATAGACGAAGCCTAGATGATCGCCCAGCAGATCAGCGTCAGGCTGACAAATGGCTGGACGGCCAGTCATGTGAGGCAACACGCCGCGACATCGACCTGCTTCCCACTGCGAGCAGGACGCAGGGCACGGAGTCGGACTTGCCGCCGCGATGCGAGCGAATGGGTCAGCGCAAGAAAGGCGCGCGGCGAAATCCCGCTTTCCGATGCCGTACGATTCTATCAGGCGAATCGGAAGGATCTGCTGATTCGAGGAACCCTCGCCCAGGTGGCTGAGGAATTCATCGAGTCCCGCCGTGCCAACGGCAACAGCGAGATCCATGTCAGGAACTGCAAGGACTACCTCGGACGCCTCACGGGGCAGATGAGAGCCAACATCGCCGATGTCACCACCGCCGAACTCAACAAGTTCATTCGCAGCCAGAAAACGCTCGGGCCGGTGAGCCGCAACTCCCTCCGCGGAACCATCGTGAGCATGTTCCGGTTCGCCAAGCGCCAGAACTATCTCCATCCCGACCGCGACACGGTCGCTGACATGACGGAGTCGTGCAAGGTGCCCGAGACCGAGATCACGATCTTCACGCCGGAGGAAATGACGAAAATGCTGCAGGCCAGCCATGCCCGTCTCCTACCCGTGCTCGCCATCGGTGCTTTCGCAGGCATCCGCACCGCCGAGATCAAGCGACTCCATTGGGATGACTTCAAGTGGGACCGGGGCCACATTGAGATCTCCGGCCGCAAGGCGAAGACGGCATCCCGCAGGCTTGTTCCGCTGAGCGATAATCTCAAGGCATGGCTCGAACCATGGCGCGATGAGACCGGTGAGATCGTCAGCTTCGACGACGTGTCCGGAGCCTTGTTGCGATGTCGCACTGAAAGCCGGGATTCCAGGGGGCTGGCGAAGGAATGCCATGCGCCACTCGTTCATCAGCTACCAGGTGGCCAAGACGGGTGACGTGCCACGAACGGCGCTTGAGGCAGGCAATTCGCCGGAAATGATCTTCCGCCACTACCGGGCGGTCGTGGACTCGCAGTCGGCCGAACAATGGTTCGGGATCAACCCACCGGATGGCTGGATGCCGACGGGACTCAAACATGGCTTGCGGGAGCGGATGCGTCGCTTGCTGGCACAAGATGGGGCACCGCCTTTTGACATTGATTCCCGTGAAGCATGAACACTGACATTCACCCCACTAACGTCCGTGAAGGAAGAACCCATTCTGATCAAAAAGAAGGAACTCGCCAAGCGGCTCTCGGTCAGCCCGCACACAATAGATGCGTGGGTTCAACGTCGCGAAATCCCCTGCATCAAAGTGACGCCACGGCTCTACCTCTACGAGTTGGATGCGGTCATGGCCGCCATTCGAAAGAAATATGGAATCAACGCTGCCTGACGCTGAATACGAAAAACCCCGGATGGCTTTCACCGTCCGGGGTTTGTCATTGGTTCACTTTCGCTTCAACTTTCGGACCATGCTCACCAAAGACATGATGCCGACGGCCAGTCCGACAAGGAGTGAGGCGACACGCAGCGTCCATTCGACCTGCTCTTGAAGGGACGTTACGACGCCCAGCACCGGAGAAGCTATCCCGACGATGGCCTTGAAAGTGTAGTCGATGTCGATGGGGTGACGCATTGGTAGAGATCGGCTGTCAACGCAGGCTGTCGAGATTCGGAGGATTCTCGCGGCGGAGGTATTTTTCGGCCCATGCCGAGTAGCGGGCGGTGAGGGCGTTGTAGGCTTCCACGTCGCCTGCCTTTCTCGCCGTTTCGATGTCCTTGAGCGTCTGGTTCATCCACTGGCCGTGGGGCTTTTCCCAAATGAACTCGACCTTCAACCGGAACGGATCAATGCTCATCGGCACAATGCCGGGAAGGCTCCTCGCCGGGCTTGCCGCGATCAAGTCGGACAGTTTGCTGAACATGAGAGGGACGACCGTGTTGAGATCCACCATGTCCGAGGATGCTACGGTGGGGTGCGGGGTGACGGTCCTGAGCGTCGAGGACAACCCGACCGCTTCCGCAGGCGTCCGGCTGAGCGGGTGTCGCGGCAGATCTTTCAGCGGCAGGGCCGTGTGAGGCGATCCAGCACCGGCAACTCCACCGGCACGCACGATTTGCATGACTGGTGAAGTTGCCGACGGTGCAGGCTTGCCGCATAGTAAGGGAGCATGGAGCTTTTTGCGATCCCTGGCGGCCGCCGCCACCAGCTCATTCAAGCTGGGTGCGGGCGGGAACGGCTTGGCGTGCGCAAGGGTGGTGAGCAGCGCGACAATGAGCAGGTGTGGTTTCATGGCGGTGGTTTTCCGGTGGATCAGTCGTTGGCGATGGTCGCCAGTCTCCATGCCTCGTAGTCGGCCTCGCCTTTGACGAACATGACGCTGCCAAGTCCCTGGGCATACGATACGGTCTCGCCCCAAGAGGTGAGGAATGTGCCGTTGCGTTCAGCCGCCTCCTGCACAGTGGCAGCGATGGCTTCCTGGGCAGACCAGTCGAGTTCGCTCGGCAGCGCGATGGGCAGTTCAAGACCGACAACGATTTCAGTGAGGCCGGCGAACTTCGGTTCCTTCAATGCGTCGAGGATGGGAGCGAACGCCGCATCAAACTCCGCACCTTCGGTTGGCAGTCCTTGTAACTGGCGCTTCTCGATCAGGAGCCGGGCCAGCTTGAGCATCACCTTGTCGCGGCCAGCGGTGAAAGTGGCGGGCGAAATGTGCGCTGGCTGCATGGCCGGGTCGATCCACTCGGACACCTTCATGGAGGAAAGCCACGAACCCGGACGGCATAGCACATGCACGTTGCGGAACTGGTAGAACGCTTCGCCGCGAATCGTGCCCGTGGGCAGGAAGGTGGCGATTTCAGCCATGCGGGCGGCGATGCCCGGACGGTGGATTCCGGCATAGCGGATCACCTCGATGTCCTCGGGTGAAAGCGTAGGCTTGGCCGCGACTCTTATGGTCGAGCAGCTCGGCGCGCTTCAGCGGAGTGATGGACTGTATGAGTGCGCTCGCATCGAACTTCCAGACGGGCCGCAGATCGAAGGGTGTCTGCATGTAGCGGTCGGCCAGGATGTCGTCGGGATCAGGCAGCGTGCTTGCTTCCCACGCCTCACGCCAGTCGGGGCCGATCAGCTTTGCAACGTAGTCAACTGCATGCGCCTGAGCCTCTCTGACGGCGTAGGCGAGTTTAGGATCCACCGTGCCAGGAGGATCTGTCGCGCGGTAGCGGCAGCTTGGGCTTCCGGCGAGTGCGGCTTGTGCGGCGGCAACCTTGGCATCCCGGGCTTTCGCACGATCAAGGAGGGTTGGTGGAGCGGCAACAGCGTGAAGCGCGCCGATGAGGGTGATTGCGATGGCAGTCAGTGTTTTCATTTTCATGGTGGTTGTTGGTTATGGGGTGAGAGTGATCCGGTTCTTGCGCCATTCGACCGGGTGGAGGGCGTTCCACACGTCCGAGCCGTTTGGGTGCTTCGGTTTTCCGGCAGGTGATTCGACCTGATAGATCCAGACGAGCTTGTCCTGGTTCTGCTGCATCCACTCGATGGCACCGAGGTTGTCCCGGCTTGGTTGGAACATGACGGTGTATCCGGGAGTGCCGCCGGGTTGCAGTTGGGCGGTGAGCGAAGCGTTCTCATCCCACTTCACGCGCTTGAACTCGGTGTTGTCGCCCGGCGTGGCGGATTGGTTCGCAATGAACACCCATGCGTCCGGATCGCCTGAGCCTTGGCCCCACTCTGAATCGGCCGGGATGCCCGTGGTGCAGAAGCGATAGACGAAGTATTCCTTCTGGAGTGAGTAGCCGAACGTGATCGAACCGTTCATCGTTTCGGCGGGGATGTCCCACGGGTCGATGGCAGGATCGTCGCTGAAGATGTCGCGGAAACCAAATTCCCAGCGGTTGTTGGCGACACTCCACTTCGCTTCATGCGTGGTGCCGAGTGCGCGATACACTTTCCGTCCGGCAATGGTCGCTCCGGTCGGGATGTAGTTCAGCACAAACGCGTTGCCGTCCTTGAGCAGGAATCCCGGCTCGAAGTTCGTGAGGCTAGCGCGGACCTGGACTTCGACGTAGCCATCGGGCACCCGGATTTCGAACACGGGAAAGCCGTCTTTGGTCGTGACGCTGGGCACGTTGATGTCGTCGCCAGGCGTGAGCACCTCCGAATTGCTGGTCAGGTTGCCGAGACGAGCACCCAGGGCGATCAGAGAGAAGAGCACCAGGGTGATGGCCACGAGGCTGAGGGTTGGGTGTTTCATCACAGGATTTCCTTGTCTTTGAGCGTGTCAATCAGAGTGGCGAACGCGTCCATGAACTGATCAATGGTCGCCGTGTTGGGATCGAAGGATTTTAGCGTGTTGCGCAGCGTGACGGTGAATCCCTCGTCGGACTTGAGAACGATGGTGCCTGGTGCCGGATAGGCTGGATCGGAGTCGGTGGGCACACCTTCGTCGCCCCGGTTCACGTCGTTCTCGACGACCACGAGGAAGGTGCGCGTGCTGGTCGGTTCACCCGCGCCTTCGCGCCAAGTGATCTCCCCCATCAAGGTGATTTCGGGAAGCTCCTCTGCCGTCGGTGAGCCGATGTTGAGTGCCGAGTTGAGTTGCAGCGTGTTGAAACCGAGAGCGCATTCGTATGCGGGTGTGTCGTCGCCCTCCGATGGCATCGACCAGTCTGCGGTGTGCGCGAGATAAGAGCGGTCGAACTGATTGCGCGGTTTGATGCCGATCTGGATTTCCAGCGTGCCCGAGTCGCCAATCGTGACGGGTGTGATCCCGTTTTCGAGAAACACGACCTGGAGCCTGGCCGCATCGCCGCGCTTGAAGCGCAAAGAGGAAACCGCGCTCCGCTGGCCGGGTCCCTGGATGAGTTGGAGCGTCTCAAGATCGACGTGGAGCTTCACGCCCATGCTTGCCTGTCAACCGGATCATTTCGCCGGCCATTTACGAAGCGGACAGTCCTGCGATCTGAAACGCGCCTTGGCATCGACGAAGCATCCGCAACGAGCGCAAGTCCGGTTCGGTCGCAGTTGGTCACATGACGCGCAGACGGCGAGACGTGCCGCCACTTGCTTAGCCGTCAGATTCGGTTGTCTCTGGACGATGGCCTTCGTTTCCGAGCCAATCGCCTTGGCCAGGCTGCCCGCTCTCTTGAGCAGTCCAGGCGGTGCCGGTTGTCGCGCCATCGCATGCGCCGACCTCCGCGATTCCACCCCGTTACGGTATTCCGACGCACGGGACTTGATTGCCGGTTCACCGAGGATGGCGAGCGCATCCTCCACGACGGGCAACACCGTGTTGAGTTCCTTGATGAAGTCATGCCCCGCCTGCGACATCATGCCGTTGGGCAGAAACATTCCTTCGCGCTCCACCGCGTTGAATGCCTCGCGCGAACTCACTGGCATGGCTGATTTCAACGATTTGCGAAATCGCGGGTTTTTCTGAAACGCCTGCAAACAGGCGGGGATTAGATCTTGTTTTTCCATTATCCGAAGCAGCTTGGGTAGTAGGTTCCATTTTCCGCCGTGAATGAGCCGCGGAATGACGGACTGCAATCCCCGGCGGTTTCGCAGTATCCGTCACAGCATCCGTTGCCGACGTCGTTGCAGTTTTCCCCCTCGTCGGTGTCATAGGGGATGCAGTTTCCTGCCGAGGCGCAGGTGATGCAGGAGCCGTCATCGTCGGTGATCGACGGGTCATAGTTGGCCGCGTGTGGGTTTGTGCATCCGCTGCCGCACATTTTCGGAAAGTTGAACTCGTGCTGATCGTTGGACTGAATCTTCTTGATCGGCAGGTAGGCGTTGGCGCGGATCAACACGGACTTGCCCAAGTCCTGCTGCACGGCGACCGAGTAATCAACGGCCGTCCCCGGCGTCCATGAGGGGGCGTCGATCTTCTTGCCGTGGACATAGACTGAAATCCAATAAAGTCCGTTGGCATAGGCAGTCGGAGCCGGACCAAGCCGAACCCTGAATCCGAGTTGGATCTGGAACGGCGGCGCGGTGCCGTCGAGGAAGCACTGAGGTGTCCAGGTCACGTTTTCGATGATGATCTGGGCCGGGTCACGATTTGGCGGTGGCCTGGGTGGCGCGCGGACCACCGCCGCCACCGCCTCCGCCTCCACCCCCACCGCCGCCGCCACCGCCTCCATCATCCGGCTTGCATCCCCATGCGGACACGCAACCCCGGTTGTCGTAGGAAACCCAATCGACGACCTGCCAAGCAGGACAAGTGAGCGGCGGGTCATTGCCCTGAGGAGCGGTTGGCGATTCATAGATGCCGCATCCGTTCGCGGTTACCGATCCTCACGATCATGCCCGTGTCGCCGCAATCAGGCGGATCAGGGCAGAATATCGGTTCGCACGCGTAGGTCGCGCAGCCGTTGCCGTCCACTCCGGTCTGCACCAGCTTGAATCCGTCGCCGCAATCCGGTGGATCGCCGCACGGTTGGTCCTCGGGCTTGCATCCCCAGACCGCGCAACCGGCATTGTCGTATCCGGTGACGTAGGTAGTTTGCCCGGGCGGGCATTCAGGCGGGTCGCCACAAAAGATCGGCTGGCAGACGTAGATCGGGCAGCCTTTATCGATCCCGTTGGTGGCGGGTTTCGCATCCGGGCCGCAGTCGGGCGGTGGCGGGCACGGTGGTTTGTCCGGCCGACACTCGAAGATCGCGCATCCCTTGTCGTCGGTGCCAATGGCGAACGGGTTTGCCCCTCGGGGCAGGCCAAGGGGTCGCCGCAAAACGTGGGTTGGCAGATGTGGTGAGGCAGCCACGCGCATCACGCCCGCTTACCGCGAGCTTGGTATCCGGTCCACACTCGGGCGGCTCGCCGCACGGCGACTCATCCGGCCTGCACATCCAGATCGCGCATCCGAGGTCGTTGTAGCCGACGACGCGCAAGGTGGTCCCGGGCGGGTGAGCCGTTCGGATCACCGCAGAACAGGCTGGCAGATGTAGATCCGGCAGCCGCACAAATCATACCCACCGGTCTGAGCGAAAGTTCGGCCCGCAATAGGGCGGCGGTTGGCATAGCCCGCCGCAGTTCGGGTGGGCATCAATCACAGGTGGCACGTCGGGACATCCAGGTGCCATAAACTCCAGGCACGGACGGGTCGGTGTATGGCTCGTCATCAACCGCGCCGGGATACCAGAGCTTTCCCTGCTGGTCGGGTGCCGGGTGGCAGAGCAACCCGGAGCATACAGTCCAGTCGTCGGCGTAGAACTCATCGACGCCGAAGTCGGTGTTGCGCACCACGCGGCTGACGTTGCCGACAATGAAGTCGTCGCCCCTGTTGAGATACGTCACATGAAACAGGCCGCTGTGATGGATGATCCAGCGCAGCGACGAGGTGTGGTTGAACGGGTTGGTGATTTCGTTCAGCCAACCCGCACGCCGCACCGCCCAGCCGGCGGGCATACTCGGCGACCAAGGGCCAGATCATGCGTGTCCGATGCTCGCCGAAACCCTCCCGGAGTGAGTCGTAGAGCGGGACGACCGGGCATGCGCCATACTTCGAGTTCGGGTTGCGCGGATCGACGACGGGCGAGACATCAATCGGGCGTGGATACCGTTTCTTGCCCTGCTGGTAGAGGTCCGCGCCCGTGATGCTCACCCCGTCGAAACAGGTTGGCGAAAGCACGGTCCAATCCTCCGCATAGAAATCCTCCACGCCGAAATCCGTGTTGCGGATGACCCGCGTTGCCTTGTTGCCGGTGCCGACTTGCCGATAGAGCAGCCAGAACAAGGCGTTCTGATACACGACCCAACGCAGGGCACGCCCCGTGTCGCCGAACAGCTCAAGGTCATCCCACCCGGCACGACGCACCGCCCACCCGCGACGGGCGTATTCGGCGGCCAGTGGCCAGATCATGCCGGTGCCGTAGGTCATAGGTTCGGAACGAGGTCGCGATCGATGGCGATGCGGAAGGTCTTGGACGAACGGATGACCTCGTCGGACAACGCGCTCGGTTCGAGGTAGTCCACGCGCCACTCGATTTCGGCGATGGCATCGAAGGTCGTCTGATAGTCGCCCTGGTAGTTGCCGAGCGCGTTGATGAGATCCGGTGAGGCGAGATCGACAAGGATGCGATAGCGCGGGCGGTCGCTGGTGCCGATGATCTCGATGCCGCCATTGCTCTGAACCAGAACGGTTTCGCCGTCGAACTCGCGGATGTTCATGACGATGGAGGCCATCGCCATGGTTTGCAGTTCCTCTCCCTTGAGGAAACCGACATCGAGAAACACCTTGTCGCCGTATTTCAGGGAACGCGGCGGCTTGGCTGGCTCGCATTCTGGCCAGAGGAGGGCGTGATGCCGGGGACGGACACCGCGCCGCTTCGCAGGTCGATGTTCACCTCGATTCCGATTCCGTCGTTGAAGTTGGTGTCCTCGATGCCCATGGCCACTTCCAAGGGTGCCGAGGGACCGTCGCCGTTCGTGGCAATAACCTTGACGAGATAGACGCCCGCTGCGGTCGCCGCTCCGTTGATGAGTCCGGACGAACTGATCACCATGCCGGACGGCAGACTATTCACCAGTCCATGATGTCGGCGAGTTGGTCGCCTGCATCTGATACTCGAAATACTGCCCTTTGCGATAGCCGAGGACGGAGGTGGTGTTGGAAATGACGGGGATGGCCATGGTGGTTGGTTATTGGATGGTTGCTTTGCCGAGACTGTCGGGTTCATCGCCGGTGAGGGTCGCCTTCAGCCCATTGAACGCGACGAGTCCGCGGGGATCGGTTTGGTGGTCGTCGGTGTCGAATCGCACGAAGCGGGCCGCTGGAGGATGAAGTTGGCGGTGGTCAGAGTGGTTTCAGTCGCTTCAGTGGCTCCGTAGATCACGCGGTCCACGACGCAGGTATCGACGAAATCGACCAGCTTGCGCACGACGCGCAGGCCGAACCCGTGCGATGACGGCACGCTCGTGAGCATGAAGCTGTGATCGAGAGAAGGCGGCAGGAATGTGACATCCGCGATGTTGCTCGGGTTGGGCGGATTGCCCGATGGCAGGCCGATGTCGATGGCAACGCCCCAATGCACCGAGGTGTTCGAGTTGAAGACAGCGGCGACCAATGAGAAGTCGAGCGAAAGCCGCTTGCCGAGTCGCAGTTGCTTGCCGTTGACGTGGATGCGGAACAGCTCGCGGGAAAAGTCAGATGGGTAGAACACCTTCTCGCCCGCGATGATCTGCTCGACCTGATAAAACCCGCGCCCGTCCCAGGCGAAAAATCCCGGGGCGTTGAGCTTGGTCGAGCGGCGACCGAGGTAGCCGGGAATCACCAGTGGCGCGGCGGTGTTGGTGTATTCATAGATCACGCCGGTCACGGGGATTATCGGCAGCGCCGCAACCGTGGTGAAGACCAGCGGATCGACATGCACGGCGGGCAGTAGGCCGCCCACACGCGGGAGGTCGGTGGGTTTGATTGAGGGCACGTCCTTCGCCTCGATCTTCTGGCGCGTCGGGAACACCTCGAAGAGTTCCGGCAGTTCCCATGCGGCGATCACGGTTTGTTCGTTGCCGCTGACTCCCGGCGAGGTCGGGATGAACGATTCCAGGTCTTCAACGCGCTCTCCAAGGTCATCGAGGATCAGTTGCAGCCCTTCGATCTGGGCGATGGTGTGGCCATGCGCTTGAAATGCCGACACCGGGCCTGCGGTGGAAATGGTGACGACATAGCCGTTCAAGGCGGGCGCATCCTCGAAGGTGATGCTGAGATCATCCTCGCCATCGAACGTGACGGCCAGCGGTTCGACGATGGCCCGGGTGCCGCTGTTCTGGCGCACGGTGACGTGCAGATCGCGGGTGCCGAGGTTGTGGCTGATCGTGAAGTCCGAGTTCACGCCATCACCGATGGGCGCGACGTAGTGCTGCGATCCGGTGATGATCTGGTCGGGCGTGAACGGGACGTAGGTTCTGCCGTAGGGCGGCCGTAGCCAGTCGATGTTGGCGGCGGTTTCCAGACCTTCCCAGTTGAGTTCGCGGATCAGGGTGATCGGAGCGCGGAACGGCGTGAGCGTGTAGGTCTTCGCCGGATCGTTCTCATCTTGAATTGCGACTTCAATTTCCAAGTCGGGCTTTACTTCGGTGGCACCGCGAAGCGCGGCGGCGATTTCGGCAGTGTTGAGATCGAGGATGACGGTCGGATCACCGGGCGGCGCGGAAAACACGGCGACTTCGATCAACTCTTGGTCAATGCCGGCCATCGAGCCGTTGAAGGTGATGTGCGCGATGTTGGTCGCCGGGTTGCTGACGGAGAACGATCCTTCATCGTCGGCAAGCACCGAGAGCGCGTCCTGAATTTCGTCGGGGCCGTCATCCACGGACAATTCGCGGGTTTTCTTGAACCCACGACGCAACTGATAAGTGCCCTTGAAAGTCGGCTGGATTTTGAGTGCCTGGATTTCGGGCCAGAGCGTGGTGGCCGATGCCCCGCCTGCTTGCACCTCGCTCACAGTAGGCGCGGGCGGCACGATCAATTCGAAGCTCGCGGTGGATGCCAGCGGGGCCTGAACGAGCCGGACCTCGTGGCGATATTGTCCGGCCACTTGTGTGGAACGAACGCGCACGAACGAAACGGGGCGCAATTCGGAAAGCAATCCCCCGGCAGAGTATCCGGATAGTGCGATTTCCTGCAGGCCGGTGGAAATGATCCACGAGCCATCCTGTTTGCCGACCACCGCGTCATCCAGCCCGATGGCGGCGAGCGGTTTGCACAGCGCCAGCCGTGGCGTCATGGGGAATCTGCGCGGTGTCTTGGCCGTCCACGGTCAACACGAAGAATCCGGTCGTCGGGCGGGCATCGACAAATCCGATGGAGGCGCGGATGTGGGTGACGGTCTTCTGCACCTCGATGGGAGAACCTTCGACCGACTCTGCAAACCGCAGGCCGATGCGCACCTTGTCCCCCTGGACAAAGGCAGGGAACGAAATAGCGCTGCCGCCAAGCGTCGTTGTCAGCCTGCGAGTGGTGAGATTGGCGTAAACGGTGGCCTGCATCGGGATGTCCTGCCCATGCCCGCCGCGTCAACTCACAGCTCGAAGTAAGCAGCGTCGAACTTCGTCATGACGTAGGGAAACGGCGGCTCAAGTCCGGCAGCCTGTTCCGCTTCCTCCTCTTCCTTGCCCAGGCGCTTGGCGAGAAGCCGCTGTTCCTTGTCGAGGCCGAAGCCGTCTTTGGGTTCCTCACTCATAGCGACCAGAACCTCCCAGCCAGATTGCGGTTGCGCAGCACTTGGAGTGCGGAGTTGAAAGCGTCGTTGCCCGGAGCGAGCAGGCTGCTGAAAATCGGATCGGCGATGCCTAAGCGGCCAGTCCGGTAATCAACCGGATCGGTTCGATGGGCGTAGGGTCTGGAATCCGCTGTGGTGCGTGGGCGAGGTTCCAGAACTGGTCGTGCTTCACGAATGCGGTCCAGGTATCATCCATCGGCAGCTCGGGTGAGAATCCGGGCGGTGATAAGAAATAGATGGTGGCGATCTTGATGGCGTCGAACTCGGGATCTGCGGTCCCTTCCAGTAGGTTGCCCATCTCGACCTCAACAATCGGTTTGTATTTGGCTGTCACGCTCAGCCACGGGCGTTCCCGCGCTGGTGTGGATCTGCCATAGTTGATGACGAGCAACGCACTGTAACTATCGAGGAACGGGTTGCCCTTGATGACATCCAGCTTGGCCGCAGCACGGTCCACGTAGAGCACCACGTCGCAGGCACGCAGCAGCGGTGACTCGCCGGGCGATTCGTATTGAACCTCTTGGATTCCGGAATTGAGATTCCCTTGGAACACGACCTTTTCATCGGTCACGCCGAACTGGATGAAGAACTCGGGCACTGCCTCGAACTCGACCTTCACATCGCCCGACGTCGAAACCGAAACCGATTCGGCATCCGCTCCCTTGCCGATGATGCGGGTTCCGGGGACGATGATTTGCGGCGACTCGGTGATGAGCGCGTCCACCGATTGATCCTTCTCGGGGCGCGCTCCGGTTTCCTCTTCGATCCGGTCGAGCGTGCGCTCCGAGGCGAGCATCGCCAGGGTAGAGATTTCCGGTTCCACCCCGTTGACGAAGCCGGGGCGGATGCGAAACACCCACTTCTCCGCGATGTCACTCCATTCCGGCACGATGGTCCACGGATGCACCCAACGCCGCGACGTTCTCACGAACCGCAATGGCAATCGACGCGACACCTCGTCGATCATGGCGTTCCATGTCTTGTGATTGATGATGGGAACCTTGCGCTTCATGTCGGGATAAACAGGTGGCGACCTGCTGCTTTTGCGTTCGGGTCTTTCTTGAGATCAGCTTCGCTCGGTCGGCGCTCTTGGAATTCGTAGCGGATGTTGTGGTGAACGATTTGGAACACCTCCTCGATGGAGCCGCCGTCGCTGGATGCCCGCAGGAACGCGAGCGGATAGTAGCCGAAGCCATCGAGCGGTCCTTTGGCCGAGTCGGTCTGAACGATTTCGACGTTGTCACTCACTTGCTCGCCGGCCTTGTTTTCCTTCACGCCGGAAATCCCGCCGCTCACCGATTGCTTCACCTTGAGCGAAATGTAAATCCGCCCGTCCTTGGATGCCTTCTTCGTATCCAGCTTGAGCGCCGGATAGTCCTTGCCGGTCTCCCGGTTGCCGTCCTTGTCGCGATTGTCGATGCGTCGCTTGATGGCGTTCTCTGTGATGACCGGAATCAGATCATTCACGGTTCCGGGTGAAACTCGCACCGACGAACCGCTCACCATGACGCGGAACGGATGTCGGAACATCTGGTGGTCGCGAACTCGCACAATGGTTCCGTGGGGCGTGACTCGCACGTCGATGCCATCGTCGGGAATGATTTGCAGCGAATCGACCCAGCGCACGAGGCGTTCCCACGCGTCGCGAACTTTCTCGCCTTTGCGCACCTTGATTTCACGCGTCGTCATTGCTTGCTGGCTTTCTCATAGATCTCCTCAACCCAGCCGCTTGGGGGTGAGAGCAGCCATTCGTTTTCGATGCGCCACACGTCGCCGTTCTGTGAGATTTTTGGTGGCATCGCCATCCAGGTGCGACTGCCGAAATCGACTTCCGCAATCGCGTCCGGCGCACCTGGGATGCTGGAATAGACCTTTCCGATGTCGTTGATCGCGTTCTTGGGGATCTGCTTCGACGACCAGGTGCGGGTGACGCGCGCGGTCATCACCGCATAGGTCGAAGTGCCGAACATCGGGTTTTTCTCGCCCGGTTTGGCTTTCCCCTTGCCGCCCAGGCCGCCCTTGCCCTTGGCCTCCTTGGGCATGAACTCGGGAAACTTGAGCGGGCCGCCCGGTTCCTCGTAATAGCCGCCGTAGGTTGCCTTGATCGCCTTGAGGTTGGGATGCGACTCAAGCGGCTCTTCGGTGAAAATCGAAGCCGAGGTTCCACTGTTCGGTTTCCGCAGGCTCGGGCTCCTCATCACCGGCATACCCCCTTGTAGGTGAGCGGTGACGATCCAGCCGTCGGTGCCGTCATTGAGCGCCTGCCAGGTCCTTCCCTGTTCGACAAGACCATGAAACCGCGCATGCCCGACGGTGGTGACCTCGCCGATGCTCTTGGCATGATACGAAACGGAGAATGACGAAATCATGTTTTCGTCCCTGCCGCCGCTTGCGCCTTCGAGAATGGTGTTCTCAGCCATGGCTTATGCGAAAACCGCCTCCGCCGGTGCCGGGGTGGTGCCCTGTTCTTGGTGTTGTCGTGGATCTTCTTGAGCCAGTCGGTCTGCCGCTTGTTTTCCTCAAGCAGTCCCGCATTGGCGCTGCGACCGAAGAGCATGTTCATGGATTGCGCGAAGCCACCGAGCATCGCGCTGCCGCCCCCGGCGATGGCTGCCGGGGCCTTTGGTTTTTCGGACGCTGCCGCCACGCCGACTTCCCTGCCTGCCTTGGCCGGGGGAATGGAATCCTTGATGCGCTGCACGGTATCGTCGAACTCGCGCTTCATGCCGGACGTGTCGATGGCCTCCGCGGTGTTGGCGAAAGTCTCGTTGAAGCGGGTCTTCACGTTCTCACCGGCCTCGGCCAAGCGAGCGGCGATCTTCTGGGCGGCAGGCTCCAACAGGTCGCCGGCCTTTGAGAAACGTGCCGCCGCGTCTTCGTCGAGGATCGAGGCGCTTTCGCGGATCGTCTTCTGGATGCCGTCGAGCGCGTCATCCTTGCCGAACAACTCAGCCAGCGGACGGGCGATTTCGATGACCTCCGCGAATCCTTTTTGCAGGAAGCTGATGGCTGATAGAAAAATCCCGATGATGGCATTGCCCATCCCGCTCCAGAACTCGGGAGTCGTCAGGATTTGGAAATAGGTGACCGCCGTCTTGAAATACTCGACGATGTATTGGCCCGTCGCGGCGATGGTCGCCCGCAGGGGTGGCCCACAGGAAATTCACGCT
>JAGYIT010000015.1 GCA_018402445.1 Akkermansiaceae bacterium
GGGCGTTTCCTGCCGCCAGCATGGAGATTGCCATCATCGTCATCGCCTTTTTCATAATTTTCAGGTGCCCCGTTCGGGAGGCGTTCGAAGATGGGACAGAGCGGACGGGCTTTCAACCCCTATCCTCGCGCTCGAACAATCCGGTCACAGAGACTTTAAGCTTCACTTCCCGCTCCAGCCGCCGCCGATGGCTTTAGCGAGAGCCGCGAGGGTGATGCGCTGGTCGGCATGGAGCTGGCTCAGCGAGAGTTCGATCCGCAGGACGAAATGAAATGAATGCAGGAATTTGCTTTTTCACCTAAGGCGGAGAATACACTGGGGAGCCGGTCTGGGAAGGGGAAAAGGGGATTGCGGGGGAAAAGGGGAGATTTTTGCTAAAAGCTTTAATGATGAAAATCTAAAAAGCTGAAATTCGAGGGAAGAAGACGCTCATTTCCGTTCATTTGGTAACGGATTGCAGACTTAAGGGCACAACTTCCCCGCCCTGCTGCGGCTTTCGTTTTGCTGCGGGGTCTAGTTCTGAGCGTCCTGTCCTACTCTTATGAGTTCTAATCGAGAACCAAGATTCTGCCATCTTCCAAATGGATTTCGGCAGGCTTCCATGTTTGGCGTTGGTCGAAGCCATCGGGGTCGGGATTCGATGGATTACTTGAACGATTGAACCAATCGAGATTGGGTTACTAACAGCACTCTCAATGATCAGAGACGGTGATTTGTCCGCGACTCGCCCGCGAACTTTGTTGGAATATACACCGTAGTAGCGCACTGTTTGCTGTCCGTTGGGCGGCAGGTGCAAGAGGGCGGCAGCAATGAAGTCAGGAGCCTTGAAAATTTCGAAATTGCGCTTGGGGATTCCGCCAAATTCATTTCGTCGACGACATGTCGCGAAGCGCCCTGGACTGCTACAGCCTGCTGTAGCTCTGGGCAATGCAGCCCTGCTGCGAGGCCGGCGGCATTGGCACGGGAAAAGCCCGATGAAACCTTCGCTTGCCCCGCTCGCAGCAGGCTGCATGGCGGAAAGCGGCAGCAGGCTGCCGCAGTCCAGGGACTTCGTCAGCAATCTCGTTGAATTGCGCGTTTATTTTTGGCCGAGACCCTTGGTGTTATGATGGCGCTTGGAGCGGTAGATGACGGTCTGGGTGCTGGCGTTCCAGGTGATTTTCTGGAGGGAGAAGCGATGGCGAAACAACTCGGTCATAGGGCCGATGGCTCCGTGCGGCAGGCAGTGAAAGCGCCCGTCGGGGGCAAACAAGCCGTCGGCGACGAGCACGTGGAGATGGGGATGGAAGACGAGGTAATCGCCAAAAGTATGAACGGCGGCGACTGCCCCGAGTTTGCCTTCGGCAAGACCGAGTTGCAGGCGAAATGATTCGGTCAGGGTATCGATCGCACTCTGGAACAGAAGAGAAAGTAATTGGCGACGTTTGCGAAAGATGCCGCGCAGAACTTTGGGAATGGTGAAAACCACCTGTCGATGAGGGACTTGATGACATACAGATCCCGCGATCCATTCACTGGTGGATCGCACGCGTCGCTGGTGGCAGGAGGGACAGAAGTGGCGGGTTTTGCAGGTGAAGGCGAGCAGGCGCTCATGGCCGCAGTCGGGGCATTCGAGGCGGGTGAATCCGGAGGCGAGGTCGCCGCAGCGGAGAAAGGATTCGACGGTTGCGATGGTGGCCGAGTGGAGCGGACCCAGTGCCGAACGGTGCTTCTTCTCGTAATCGGCAAGGAAAGAACTCCAGCCGTGATTGACGAGTTGCCAAAGGGGCGAGGCGCGGGGACGTCGAGGCTGGTAGATGGATGGCATAAAGATAGTTCATATGAACAATTTTTATGCGGTGCAAGAATGGGGGTGATGGATCGGTTTTCTTGAGAATCAGGGTGGATGAATAAACGGGCCGCCGTAAGCAGTCGGGTATTGACGTTGTTCCAGCCATTCAGAACGCCGCAAGCGGCGGGGACCAATCCGCGGATATTGATCGCCGCTGCGAGAAATTGAAGGCATCCATGTCGATGACGAAGGTGACATCGTCGGGGAGGGTGTTTTTTTGGAGGATGGACTGGGTTTAGGATGCGGGGAAACAGCGCTTTAGATTTACGCAAGGATTTGTCGGATGCGTTCCGGAGTCATTTCGGGAGCGTTGGGAGGGGCGACGAGGAGCAAGTCTTCTGTGGCCGGGGGATTGGTTTCTTCGGTTCCTGCGCTGAGGCCGCGTTTGAGCAAATCGGCTGCGACATCCTTGAGTTTCCGACCTTCGTGAACGGCGCGAAGTTTGATTTCACGGGCGAGATCTGGCGGGAGCTCGATGGTGGTTTTCATCTGAGGAATTTGGCTGGTTTGCTGTCAACTGAGGATAAAGGGACAGGAGTGTCCCTTCTCCTTATGAGAAATTGTAGGCGTCCATGTCGAAGACGACGGTGACATCCTCGGGCAGGGTGGTCTTTTTCAGCACATTCTGGACGTGATTGCTCAGCGGGCGGGCTTTGTTTGAGCGGAGGGTGATCTGGAAGCGGAACTGGTCGTGGGATTTTATGAGGGGGCTGGGGAGGACTTCGCCGAGGGTGATTCCATCGGGCAGGTCTTCCTTCAGGCGGAGGTGGAGGGTTTGGAGGGTGAATTCGGCGCGGCGCTCGTGGGTCGAGCGGGCTGTTAGCACGCCGCAATGGGCGAAGGGCGGGAAGCGGAACTGGCGGCGCATTTCCATTTCCTGCTCGGCGTAGCCGTCGAAGTCGTGTTTCCGCGCGAACTGGATGCTCGGCGAGTGCGGGGTGAAGGTCTGCACGATCACCTCCCCCTCCAACTCACCCCTGCCCGCCCGTCCGGCGACCTGGGTGATGAGCTGAAAAGTGCGCTCGCCCGCGCGGAAATCCGGGACGTGCAGGCCGAGGTCGGCGTTGAGGATTCCCACCAAGGTGACGTTGGGGAAATGCAGTCCCTTGGCGATCATCTGGGTGCCGATGAGGACGTCGATCTTGTTCGATTTGAATTTCCGCAGGATGTCTTTCAGTGCGTTCTTGCGGCGCATCGCATCGGCATCGATGCGGGCGAAGCGGGCTTCCGGCAGCACCTTTTGCAAGACCTCCTCGACCTTCTGCGTGCCGTAGCCCTGCAGCGCGATGCCGGGATTTTTGCATTCCGGGCATTTTTTCGGAACGATGGACTGGTGGCCGCAGACATGACAGACCAGCCGCTCATCGGTGCGGTGGTAGGTGAGCGCGACGGCGCAGTGCGGACAGGTGCAGGCATGGCCGCAGGAATGGCATTGCAGCGAGCGGGCGAAGCCGCGGCGGTTGAGGAAAAGGATGGATTGCTCGCCCTTCGCGAGGCGCTGCTCGAGGGCGGTGCGGAGGCGGTCGGAGAGGATCGGGGTTTGACCTTTCTGCTTCTGCTTTTCCAAACGCATGTCGATCACGCGGACGAGCGGCATGGAATGGGCGTCGGCGCGCTTGTCGAGGCGGAGGAGATGGTATTTCCCGGAAAGGCAGTTCTGCCAGCTCTCCAGCGAGGGCGTCGCGGAGCCGAGGACGACGGCGCACGGCTCGAACGCGGCGCGCAAAACCGCCACATCGCGGGCGTGGTAGCGCGGCGGGCTTTCCTGCTTGTAGGAGGACTCGTGCTCCTCATCGACGATGATCAGCCCGAGGTTCGGCAAGGGCGCGTATACAGCAGAGCGCGCACCAATTACGATGCGCGCCGTACCTTTGCGGATGCGGTGCCACTCGTCGAAACGCTCGCCCTGCGAGAGATGCGAGTGCAGGACGGCGACCTGGTCGTTGAGCTGGGAGAAGCGAGCCTTGAAACGGCGGACGGTCTGCGGGGTGAGCGCGATCTCCGGGACGAGGACGAGCACCGTTTTCCCCAGGTCGAGTGCGGCCTGGGCGGCCTGGAGATAGACTTCGGTTTTACCGGAGCCGGTGACGCCTAAAAGAAGATGGGGTGAGGGGGCGAGGGGGGGAGTGGGAGAGAGGGAAGATTTGATGGCTTCGAAAGCTTCCTGCTGCTGGTCGTTTAGGGTGAGGGGCTCGGAGGGGACGATGGTCTCGTCCGCCTCGGGGTCGCGGCGGACTTCCTCCTCGCCGATCGTGATGAAACCTTTCTCCGCGAGGCTCTTCAGGGAAGGCGCGGAGTTTTCCCCGAGGTCGGCGACGGCGAGGGTGCGGTCGGGCGCGTGGAGCAGCAGGGTGAGGATGGCGTGCTGTTTCGCGGCGCGCTTCTCCAGTTTCGCGAGCGCCTCGGGATCGGGATCCGCCACGGCGGTGGCGATGCGGCGGGTCTTCGCGGAGTTGTCCTCCGTGCGCACCGCCTCCGGCAGGATGGAGCGGATCACGCCCTCGATACTGGATCCATAGTAGTCCGCGATCCAGCGCGCGGTCTTCAGGAGCACGGGAGTGATCAGCGGCTCGGGATCGATCAGGGATTTCACCTCGCGCATGGCGAACTCGCTCTGCTCCGGCGGCGGGGTGACGGACAGAACCGTTCCGGAAGTGGTTTTCTGCCGGATCGGCACACGCACGCGGCAACCCTCCACCACCGGCAGGCCGGCGGGGATGGCATAGTCGAAGACAAGCTCGGAAGGGCCGTCGATGAGCACTCGGGCAATCACAGGGGGATGCTGCGCCGCGAAGTTACGAATTTCAAAGTTCAATTCATTACCCGCCCCTTTTCGGCCGGGATCGCTTCACTCGAAGCTCGCTGAGTCCTCGGTGGTTACTTTTCCTCGCCCCGTTTCGGAGCCATGCGCTTTTAGCAGCTTGCGGTGCTTGGTGAGGCGCCCGGTGACACGTTTCCGCCACATCCGGAAGCTCGAAGGTTTCAGCTCCTTGCGCATCAGCTTGATCACATCGGCTTCGGCGAAGCCGGTTTTTTCCCGGATTTCATCAAAAGTGGTTCTGTCCTCCCACGCCATGCGGATGATCCTGTCGCGTTGCTGTTCGTTCATCGCCGATATCCTAAATCCTCAATTCCAAAGCGCATCCGGCTTTTGTCTGGCTCCTGCGTTCGGCTGCGGGGATTTCCGGTCGAGGATCGGGTGTTGTGCAAAGCCGGGGGAGGGGGGATATTCCCGGCGTGCTGCCTGAGATTGTCACCAAAGTTCCCGGAGAAAAATCCCTCGCATGGGCGGCGCGCCTGTCCGCCGTCGAGTGCCGGAATACCACCTTCCTCGCGGATGACTGGCCGGTGTTCTGGGAGCGGGCGGAGGGTGCGAACGTGTGGGATGCGGATGGCAACCGCTTCCTCGACATGACCAGCGGCTTCGGGGTGGCGGGAATCGGCTACGGTTTTACGGGGGATGCGTTGCGGAAACAGAGCGTTTCCCTGATGCACGCGATGGGCGATGTGCATCCGGCGCGGGTGAAGGTGGAGCTTTGCGAGGCGCTTTCTGAAACCACCTTTGAAAAATGGGAAGGAAAGAAGGGGAAATGCCTGTTCGGGAACAGCGGCTTCGAGGCGGTGGAGGCGGCGCTGAAAACCGCCGTGCTGGCAACGGGGCGGAGCGGGATCCTTTCTTTCGAGGGCGGCTACCACGGCCTCGGCTACGGGGCCTTGCTCGGGCAGGGGATCGGTTGGTTCAGCGAGCCGTTCGAAGGCCAGCTCGCGAAGGTGACGCAGCGGCTGGCGTTTCCGAGGACGGAGACGGAGCTGGATGTTTTCAGGGAGGAGCTCTGGAAAATCGACGGACTCGGCATCGGAGCGGTGCTGGTGGAGCCGATCCAAGGCCGCGGCGGGATCGTGGTGCCGCCGGAGGGATTTCTAACAGAACTGCGGAAATGGTGCGATACAGTCGGCGCGCTGCTCATTTTCGATGAGATCTACACCGGTTTCCTGCGGACGGGGAACATGTTCGCCTGCGAGCGGGAGGGCGTCGTCCCCGACCTGATCTGCCTCGGCAAGGCGCTGGCCGGCGGCTTTCCCATCTCCGTCTGCGTCGGCAAGGCGGAGGTCATGGACGCCTGGCCCGCGACCCACGGCGAGGCGCTGCACACCAGCACGTTCCTCGGAAACCCGATGGGCTGCGCGATGGCCATCGAGGCGATACGCCGTTACCGCGAGCCGGAGACGCAAGCCATGGTCGCCGCCGCGTCGGAGCATCTCGCCGCCGCCCTCCGGACACTTTCCGACCTGCCCTCTGTAAAAAACATCCGCGGTGAAGGGCTGATGATGGGCGTGGAAACCGATAGCGGCGAACGCGCGATTCAGGCCGTGAAGGGCTTGCTCCAGGACGGCATCCTCGCTCTCCCCGACGGCCCGCACGGCGATGTCGTGGCCTTCACCCCGCCGTTCTGCGTTTCCAGGGAGGAAATCGATTTCGCCGTCGGAAAACTGCGCGGGCGATTGGGGGGAGCACACGCGCCCTCGCGTGTTGTTTCCGGAGCCCCCGCCGGAAACTTGGCTTGAGATAGGGCGGGCGTTGATTCGGCTTTGCGGCGCGAATGATCTTTCCGGCCAGCGGAGAGCGAGGGCGCACTCCGCAACATGCGGGGGCGCGTGTGCTCCCCGAAGACTCACGATCCCCCCTTGCCCTCCCCGCGCGCATCGGCTAGGGAATGGGCGCACCTTTCCGCCAACGCCTTTGCTCCACCTCAATCCCACCCCGCTCACGCTTTGGCTTGGCATCGCTGCTTTGCTCGGGGTCGCTTGGCTCTGTGCGCTTTCTTGGAAGCGCAGCCCGCATCCGCGCCGCACCGCCGCCCTGGAGGCACTGCGGTTTTTCATCGCCGCTATCGTCGTCATGCTGCTCTGGAAACCCGAGTGGCGCACGATCATTAACCCCACCACTAAGCCCAAGATCGCGATCCTATGGGACGATTCTGGGTCCATGAAAACCCTCGATGCCCGTCTTCCCGCCGTGCTGGCCGGTGAGGGGAAGGCCGACTCCATCGTCGCCCGCGCGGAGTGGGTGGAGAAAGCCCTGGCCTCCGATCTCTGGACGCCCCTGCGCTCCGACGGCGCGAACGAGCTGATCACCCGTCCCTTCGCCACTCCCGGCGGCGAAGGCCTCAACGGAACCGATCTCGGCGAGCCGCTGGAAAGCCTTCTTGGCGAGGAAAACAACCTCCGCGCCGTCGTCCTTCTCAGCGATGGCGATTTTAACCTCGGCCAACCGCCCGTCGCTGCGGCACAGAGATTCCGCCAGCGCGGCGTGCCGATTTTCACCATCCCCGTCGGCAGCGAAACGCGCCTGCCGGATCTCGATCTGCTCACCGTCACCGCGCCCACCTACGGCATCGTCGGCGAGAACGTGCAGATCCCTTTCACGATCCGCTCCTCGCTGGACCGTCAGGTGCGCACGATCGTTCGCCTCCGCGACGAGACCGGCCGCGAGCGCACGAAAAACATCGTCCTCGCGCCCAACGCCGAGACCTACGATTCCATCCTGTGGCGCCTGGAAAAGGAAGGCTCCTCCACCCTCACCCTCTCCGTCCCGGTCGAGGACGGCGAGCTGGTCTCCGCGAACAACTCCCGCGCCTTCACCATCTCCGGCCGCCCCGAGCGGATCCGCGTGCTGATCGTCGAGACCCTGCCGCGCTGGGAGTTCCGCTTCTTCCGCAACGCCCTCCAGCGCGATCCCGGCGTCGAGCTTTCCTGCCTGCTGCTCACCCCGGATCTTGGAGTCGGCGGCGGCATGGATTACATATCCGAGTTCCCGGAAACGCTCGAGGAGCTGTCGAAATACGATGTCGTGGTGCTTGGCGATGTCGGAGTCGGCGAGAACCAGCTCACCAATGAGCAATGCGCGCTGATCCGCGGCCTCGTGGAAAACCAGGCGTCCGGCGTCGTGTTCCTGCCCGGCCGGCAGGGAAATCAGTTCACGCTTCTCGATACCGCGCTGTCCGATCTCATCCCTGTCATACTTGATGATAAAAACAAGGAAGGCTTCCCCGAAACCCTCGCCACCCCGCTCAATCTGACCACCGAAGGCCGCGCTTCTTTGCTCACCATGCTCGGCGATTCCGAGGAGGAAAACCCCGAAATCTGGAGGCGCTTGCCCGGCTTTTTCTGGCACGCCCCGGTCGTCCGCGCGAAGGGCGGCACCGAAGTCCTGGCCACCCACGCAAACCGCCGCGGCCCCTTTGGTCCGGTGCCGCTGATGGTCACCAAGGCGGCGGGCAGCGGGAAAGTGCTCTTCATGGGCATCGACTCCGCATGGCGCTGGCGGCGCGGCGTGGAAGACCTTTATCACTACCGCTTCTGGGGCCAGGTCGCGCGCTGGATGTCTTACCAGCGCAACATGGCCGCGGGCCAGCGCGTGCGCCTTTTCTACACCCCAGAGCGCCCCGAACCCGGCGCATCCGTCACCCTCAACGCCAACGCCTTCGATGTGAACGGCGCGCCGCTGAAGGAAGGTGCGGTCTCCGTGGACATCACCTCGCCGGACGGAAAATCCCAGCGCGTGGAGCTCCAGAAAAACGAGACCGAGTGGGGATCTTACAGCGGCCGTTTCAGGGTCGATCTTCCGGGGGAGTGGAAACTCCGCGCCACCGTCTTCGGAGCCGCCGACCTGCCCACCGAAACGACCATCCTAGCCCAGGGCGTGGACATCGAGAAAATCGGCCAGCCGGCCCGCCCCCGCGTCCTTGAGGAAGTCGCCAAGGTTTCCCGCGCCCGCAGTATCCTCCCCGAGCAACTCGCGGAACTCATCGGGGAGATCGACGCCCTACCTGAGCCTCGCCCCCTCGAAAACCGCATCCCCCTCTGGTCCCACTGGGCCACCCTCGTATCGCTGATCCTTCTCTTGGGGGCTTTCTGGGTCGGCCGGAAACTCAACGGCGCATTCTAGATCACCCGCAACCGCAGCCACTGCCGCAAGCGCGTTTCTCGGCGAGCTTTTTCTCCAGCGCGATCGCCGTGGGCGTGATGGAAAGCCCGCCGAGGTTGGTGCAGCGCACCTCGCGGGGCATCTGCTTGGCCACCTGTTTCGCGGTCTCGATCACCTCGTCGAGCGGGATGACCTGGTCGTAACCAGCCAAGGCCATGTTCGCGCAGCAGAGGGCGTTGGCGGCGGCCATGACGTTCTTGCCGAGGCAGGGCGCTTCCACGCGGTTCGCGATGGGGTCGCAGATCAGGCCGATCATGCTTTGCATGGCCATCGAGGCCGCGCCGACGGATTGCTTGAGCGTGCCTCCTACCATGGTGACAAGCGCCGCACCCGCCATGGCAGCAGCGGAGCCTCCCTCCGCCTGGCAGCCGCCGACCTCAGCGGCAAAAGTCCAGCGGGTGGCGATGAAAACGCCGATCAGGCCGCTGGCAAGCAGGGCTTTCGCCATTTCCTCCTCGCCGAGTCCCATGCTCTCCGCCATTGCAACAACCGCTCCGGGCAAGGCCGCGCAAGCACCCGCCGTGGGGGCGGCGATGATCACGCCCATCGAGCTTTTCACCTCCATCAGCGAGGTCACGTAAAGGATGATCCGGTTCAGCGCGCCGCCATCTAACAATTTTCCGGCCGCCATCATCTCGCCGAATTTCCCGCATTGGTGGCCGAGCACGCGATCCTCGTATTCCGTGCCCGCGATGCCCTCGGCGATGGAATTCCGTACGATGCGCACGATCTCCACCATCTTCGCGATCACCTCGGCCTCGGTGAGATTACCGCGTTCCATCTCGTATTGCACGGCGAGTTTCCAAATCGGCGTGCCGCGCCCGGCATCGTATCCGAGCATTTCCTCGCAGGTGGTGAACGGCACGCGCGTGTCCTTGTTGGAAAGGATGGGCAGCACCGGCGCAAGGCGTTTCACGCAGCTCACATCGTCCAGCGCGGCGATCATTTCATCGGAAACGAAAGCCGGGGCTTTCACCTCAATCATTTTCCTCCCGCCTTCCTCGTGCAGGAAAACTTGCACTCCCTCCATCGTTTCCAGCGCCGCTACCGCGTCCTTCGCATCACCGTCGATCCAGATCAGCGTCTCGAAATAATCGCCATGCATCGAGACCTTGAAACCGTCGAGCTCGATCACTTCCATGATCCCGCCGCCCGTCGAGATTGCGATGAGCGTGCGGGTTTCCTTTTCGCTGAATAGCGTGAGCCGGTAGGTGTTTGGATGCGGATCGCCTGCATCCACCGTCTCTATGGAAATTTTCACCCCGCTGTCCGCCAGCGTTTTCATGGAACCCGGCAGCCGCGGATCCGCCGCGTCCCAGCCCATCAACCCGCCGAACAGCCCCATGTCGGAACCCTGCGTGTCGTGAGTGTTCGGCAGCGAGCCGTTGCGGTCGAACTCCACCAGCACCTGCGAAAAATTTCCATCCATCAGATCGCGGGCAAGGCGGCCGATGCGCAACGCGGCCGCGCAATGGGAACTCGACGGCCCGCGCATCACGGGGCCGATCACGTCGTTGAAAATGCTGACAATCATGTTAGGGACACACTAACCCCGCCATAGCCCGATACCAGCCCGGAAAAAAATCCACCCCTACGCCGCCCTCTTCCGGCCGAACCACAGGATCATCGCCGCCCCGCTCGCGAACATGCTACGAAATCAAGTAGTTCAAAAAAACTTGAACAAACTCGGCTGCCCCGGTAATCAAGGCACGTGGATTTGCCCTCACCGCAACCCGGAACCCGCACCGTAGGCCTCACATCGCTGCAGCGGCAGGTGGTGGATTTCTTCGTGGACGGGGTGAGGGTGCTCGGCCTGCCGCGATCGCTCGGGGAAATTTACGGCCTGCTTTTCATTTCCACCGCACCCCTCTCGCTGGACGATCTCGTCCGCGACCTAGGGATTTCCAAAGGCTCCGCGAGCCAAGGTCTGCGGACTCTCCGGACGCTCGGCGCGGTCCGCGAAGCCCAGGGAAACGGCGACCGGCGCACCTATTATGAACCTGCCGTGGATCTGAAAAAACTCGTCGGCGGCTTCATACGCGAGCAGGTGCGTCCGCATCTGGATAGCGGAAAAACGAAGCTCCAATCGATCTCAGAAACCGCCAGCCTGACCACCGATCCCGTCGATAAGGAGTTTTTCACCGACCGCATCGAGCGCCTCGAATCCTGGATGAAACGCGGCAGCCAGGTGCTGCCGATGCTGCAGAGAATCCTCGGCCAATGAACACTTCCGCAACAGACAAGCCCCGCTGGTTCTGCGTCCGCACGCAGACGAAGCGCGAGCACATCGCCGCGAAGCACCTGCGCGAGCTGGAGGGCGTGGAGGTGTTCTGCCCGCGCGTGAGATACCGCAAGGCCACTCGGCGCGGAAAAATCTGGTGGCTCGAACCCCTTTTCCCCGGATACCTACTCGCCAAGTTCGACCGCGAGGAAATGGAGCGCGCCGTGACCTACTGTCAGGGCGTGCGCGGCCTCGTTCGCTTCGGCACGGAAATCCCCGATGTGCCGGACGCCACGGTGCGGAACCTCATCCGCCAGGTGCACGAGCAGGCCGGCGGGGGAGGGGAGATGATCACCATCGCGCCATCCATCTCCATCGGGGACGAGGTGGAGGTCGCCACCGGCCCCTTCCAAGGCATGAAAGGCATCATCCGCAGCGTCGCCCCCGCCACCGAACGAGTCAAAGTCCTCCTAGAATTTCTCGGCCAGATCCAGCCCGTCGATCTCGATCTTTTCTCCATCCTCACTCCCGGCAAACCGATCCCGAAACTCTGATTTGTTCATTTTTGATTGAACTGACCGCCCGTCCGCCCCTTCATCTCCTCCGTATCTCCGCCTCCGGAGAAACTCATCACCCGTAACGACCACTCCAAGGTTTTTTCCCAGAAAAAGGGAAAATCGACCAAGGGCGGTAGCGTGCCAAACCTATCTGTTGTAAGTTGAATTTTGAAAGTTGGAAGTTCGCGTTTCCTCATCGTCGGCGCTGGCTTTTCCGGACTGGTCGCCGCGCACCGGCTCTCCCACGCCGGTCACCATTGTGTGGTAGTCGATAAGCGTCCTCACCTCGCGGGAAACGCCCACGACTCCCACGACAAGGCCGGTGTCCTGATCCACAACTACGGCCCGCACTATTTCCGCACCAACTCCCAGCGCATCCTCGATTACCTCTCCGCCTTCACCGGCTGGCACCCCGTCGATTACACGATCCAATCCTTCACCGAGGGCAAATTCTGGCCTTTCCCCATCAACCTCAACACCTTCGAGGAACTGATCGGAAAACCGGCCACCACCGAGGACTTCGAGCGCTACCTCGCCGCAAACCGCCTCGACATTCCCGATCCGAAAAACTCCGAGGAAGTCATCCTCTCCCAAGTCGGCCCGCGCCTCTACGAACTCTTCTTCGAGGGCTACACCCTGAAACAATGGAAGCGCCACCCGCGCGACCTCGACCCCTCCGTCTGCGGCCGCATCCCCATCCGCACCAACCGCGACGACCGCTACCTTTCCGAAACCTTCCAAGCGCTTCCCGACAAGGGCTACACCCACTTGTTGGAAAACATCCTCGCCGACAGCCCGAACACTACCCTCCACCTCAACACCGACTTCCACGAGGCGCGCGAAAAATTCCCCCACGATCACCTGATTTTCACCGGAGCCATCGACGAATATTTTGGCAGGAAATACGGCCCGCTGCCCTACCGCTCCCTCCGTTTCGAGCACGAATCCTTCACCGCCGCCGAACTCGTCCCGCGCGAAAGCATTTCCAAAAAAACCGGCTTCTGGCAGCCCGCCATGCAGGTGAACTACCCCGGCAAGGACGTGCCCTTCACCCGCATCGTCGAGATCAAGCACGCCACCGGACAAAAGATCGGTGCCACCACCATCGTCCGGGAATTCCCCGACGACTGGAACGTTTCCAAGGAGCCCTACTACCCCATCCCAGCCCCCGACGCCGCGGCCGCCTACCAGAAATACGCCACCCTCGCCGCCGCAGAAACCAACACCACCTTCATCGGCCGCCTCGCCACCTACCGCTACTACAACATGGATCAGGTCACCGGCATGGCGCTTGTTGCGGCGGAGAAACTGATCAAGCGGTTCGCATGATCGCCCTACTTCCAAACTTGCTGCCATAAAAACTTATACTAAGATCGTGCTGTGAAACTTGAATTGGAAATCCCCGCTTCGACAATGTCAGCACTGCGCCAAGCTCCTTCCGAGCTAGCCTCCTGCATACGGCTGATGGCGGCGGCGAAACTTTACGAAACGGGAGCTTTGAGCCAAGAGCGCGCCGCCGAACTGGCCGGACAATCGAGACAGGAATTCGTAATCCAAATCTCACGGCTTGGCGTATCCCCTTTTCAAGGGGTGGAGGATGACATCGCTTCCATGCCCGCCTGTCCATGACCCTGGTCTTCAATGCGTCCCCTTTGATCGTCCTGAGCAAGGCGATGCTGCTTGATCACTTTGTTCTTCTCGCTGATCGCGTGCTGATCCCCGCAGCGGTCGCACAGGAAATTTCACAAGCGGAAGACCCGTCGGATCCAGCCCGGCTATGGATCGCACGCCATCCCGAATTGATCCATGGTAGCCCGCCGGTTTCGCCCTTTGTCGTGGCTTGGGATTTGGGAGCGGGCGAATCCTCCGTCATTTCCCTCGCATCCTCTGACCCCGAATCAATCGCAGTCCTTGATGATCTCGCCGCCCGGCGTTGCGCCCAAGCGGTCGGTTTGCAAATGACCGGCACCTTGGGACTCATCCTCATGGCGAAGCGCGCTGGGATCATTCCATCCGCAAGCTCCGCTCTCGATGCGGTGGTCTCCGCAGGGTTATTCATCTCTACTCATCATATCGATTTGATCCGCCGTAGCGTCGGCGAGTGACGCATAGAAACCGTCAGTTCCATTTTACCCCATGAAAACCTTCATCTCAGGCCACCGCGGCATGGTCGGCTCCGCCCTCGTCCGCAAGGCCGCCTCCCTCGGCCTCGAAACCCTCACCGCCACGCGCGCCGAGCTCGATCTCACCTCGCAGCTCGAGGTCTTCGCGTTTCTCGAAAAACACAAGCCTGCCACGGTGATCATCGCGGCGGCAAAGGTCGGCGGTATCCACGCGAACTCCACCTACCCGGCGGATTTCATCTGCGAGAACCTCGCCATCGCCGCGAACCTCATCGAGGGCTCCCGCCGCGCCGGTGTCCCGCGCGTGCTGTTCCTCGGCTCCTCCTGCATCTATCCGAAAATGGCTCCCCAGCCCATGCCGGAAAACTGCCTGCTCACCTCCCCGCTCGAAACGACGAACGAGGCCTACGCCATCGCCAAGATCGCCGGGCTGAAAATGTGCCAGCACTACCGCGCCCAGCACGGCCTGCTCTACCATTCCGCCATGCCCACCAACCTCTACGGCCCGGGCGACAACTACCACGCGGAAAACTCCCACGTCATCCCCGCCCTCATCCGCCGTTTCCATGAGGCGAAGGCTTCCAACGCACCCTCCGTCACCATCTGGGGCACCGGCACCCCTTGCCGCGAGTTCCTCCACACCGACGACCTCGCCAACGCCTGCTTCCACCTCCTTTCCCTCGAAAATCCGCCCGACTGGGTCAACGTCGGCACCGGCACCGACCTCACCATCCTCGACCTCGCCAAGCTCATCGCGAAAACCATCGGCTACCCCGGCGAGATCCTCACCGACCCCACCAAGCCCGACGGAACCCCGAAAAAGCTGCTCGATATCTCGCTCATCGAATCCACCGGCTGGCGTCCGGAAATCCCTTTCGATACCGGCCTCGCGGGAGCCTATCATGATTTCCTGGCTTCGTTGGAAAGCGGTGCGGCAAGGCTGTAGCCAATCCATGCCAGCTTCCCCTAACCTGATGCAACTTTCCGATCATGCGTCCTCCCATCCAAGTCGAGCGGCTCCGTGAGTTCATGTCCGCGCTCGGACGTGAAACCTCCGGTCAAGGCCGCATCTACTTCACAGGCGGCGCCACCGCCCTGCTTTACGGCTGGCGCCCGATGACCGTGGACATCGACCTCAAGGCCGATCCCGAACCCGCCCGCTTTTTCGAGTCCATCGCACACCTCAAGGACTCCCTCCAAGTGAACATCGAGCTGGCCTCGCCCGGTGATTTCATCCCCGAACTGCCCGATTGGCGTTCCCGCTCCATTTTCATCGAGCGCCACGGGCAGCTCGATTTTTACCATCTCGATCCCTACAGCCAGGCCCTGTCGAAGATATCAAGGGGGCATCCCCGCGATCTCACGGACATCAATGCCATGGTTTCCGCCGGGCTGATCGCAAAAGACCGGCTGCTCGTCCATTTTGCGTCCATCGAACCGCTTCTCATCCGCTATCCGGCGATTGATCCCGCCTCCTTCTCCCGCGCCGTGGAATCGTTCGTGAACTCATAAGGACATGATCGCACGAAACTTATCCTTCATCCAAGGGCTGCCCGGCGAAGAGCTGATCGTGAAAGGCCTGGCCGATCTCGCCGACAACTCACACACCATCGAATCCTGCCTCGTCCGCATCGCCTCAGACAGGCTTTCGCGCGCCGGCATCCTCTCCATCACCATCCCCTCGGCGGAAAACGCGGAACTCGATCTCTACACGCTCCTCACCCCGTTCGGCGACGACGCCTACTCCAAATACAACGCCATGATCCGACGGCTCATCAGCTTCGAACAAGCCCTCGACCACCGTATATCCCGCGCCGCATAATCCGAGCATTCGCCACCACCTCTGCGACTCCGGTCATTCAGCAGACCATTCACAACCAACGTCTTCATTCGCGGACATTCACGTGCATTCGCGGTTAACCTCTTCCCACAACCCCGGCTCCGCGTCTTTGCGGTAAAACATTTACCATTCCCGACACCCTCATGAAAAAAGCACTCATCACCGGCATCACCGGACAGGATGGCTCCTACCTCGCGGAACTCCTTCTCGAAAAAGGCTACGAAGTCCACGGCATCAAGCGCCGCGCATCCCTCTTCAACACCCAGCGAGTCGATCACATCTACGAGGATCCGCATATCGCGAACTCGCGCTTCAAGCTCCACTACGGCGACCTCACGGATTCCTCCAACCTCACCCGCATCATTTCCGAGATCCAGCCCGACGAGGTCTATAACCTCGGCGCGCAATCCCACGTCGCCGTCTCCTTCGAATGCCCCGAATACACGGCCGACGTCGATGCCATGGGCACGCTGCGTTTGCTCGAAGCCATCCGCTTCCTCGGCCTTGAGAAAAGACCCGTTTCTACCAAGCCTCCACCTCGGAGCTTTACGGCCTCGTCCAGGAAATCCCGCAAAAGGAAACCACCCCTTTCTATCCCCGCTCGCCCTATGCCGTCGCGAAAATGTACGCCTACTGGATCACCGTAAACTACCGCGAATCCTACGGCATCTACGCCTGCAACGGCATCCTATTTAACCACGAGTCCCCCCGCCGCGGCGAGACTTTCGTGACCCGCAAAATCACCCGCGGCATCGCCAACATCGCCCAAGGCCTCGAAAAATGCCTGTTCCTCGGCAATATGGACGCCCTCCGCGATTGGGGCCACGCCAAAGACTACGTCCGCATGCAGTGGATGATGCTCCAACAGGACGCGCCGGACGATTTCGTGATCGCCACCGGCAAACAAATCTCCGTCCGCGAGTTCGTCCGCATGTCCGCCAAGGAGGCGGGTATCGAACTCGAATTCTCCGGCTCCGGCATCGATGAAATCGCTACCGTCACCGTCATCTCCGACCCCTCGAAAGCCCCCGCCCTGAACGTCGGCGACGTCATCGTCCGCGTCGATCCCCGCTACTTCCGCCCCGCCGAGGTCGAGACCCTCCTCGGCGATCCCACCAAGGCGAAGGAGAAACTCGGTTGGGTTCCGGAAATCACCGTCGAGGAAATGTGCGCCGAAATGATCGCCTCCGACCTCGAAACCGCCCGCTGCCACGCCCTCCTAAATGCCCACGGCCACACCGTCAGCGTCTCGCGTGAATAATCCGTGGCTGCCCCCGTCCCGGGGCAGGCCGTGCAAGCGGCGTCTCGCCGCCCACAACTGCCCAGATTTATCTGGACAGGAAAGCTGCACAGGTTAACTTCCATTCATGCCTACCATTTCCTACACGGAAGCCCGCGATCGGCTCGCGGGAGTTTGGGACGAAAGCGTCTCCAACCGCGAACCTGTGACCATTGACCGTCGCGGCCACGAATCCATGGTGCTCGTCCCCATCGGCGAATGGAGCGGACTCGTGGAAACCGCCCACCTCCTCCGCTCCCCCGCCAACGCCCGTCGTCTGCTCGCCGCGCTAAACCGCCTCGACAGCGGCGAAGGGCAATCGCTCACCACCGAGGCTCTGGCCGCCCAATCCGGTCTCGGATGAAGCCCGATGTCCGCTTATTGGTCTTCGACCGGGATTTTCTCGAAGACCTCTCGCACTGGGTTGCGACCGACCGCAAAACCGCTCTTCGTGTGCTCGAATTGGTCGAAGCAATCCGTCGCGAACCCTTCACCGGCATAGGTAAGCCTGAGCCACTACGTTATCTCGGAGCGGGCATTTGGTCACGGCGCATCACCCAGGAGCACCGCCTCGTCTATCGCGTCGAAAGTGACCGCATCCTCTTCGCCCAAGCCCGCTATCACTACTAGCACCGTAGATGCTGCGTCCCCGCCGCAGGCCGTGCAAGCTGCGTCCCGCGGCGAAACCCTCTTATTGAAGTTTAAAGTTTAAAGTTTGAATTTTAAAAACGTCATCGGCCTCCCCGTCGCCGCCACCAACTACGACGAGGCGGTAGCCTGGATCCTTGAAAAAGCATCCCTCGCCGATCAGCGCCTACGCCGTCGAGGCCGCCAACACCCACGTCGCCGCCCTCGCCCGCAGCGATCCGGAGTTCGGCGCGTCGATGGCGAAATTCGATCTCATTACCCCCGACGGCATGCCGCTCGTCTGGTCACTCAACGCCCAACTCCCGCCCGCCGAAAAAATCACCGACCGCGTCTATGGCCCCACTTTAATGCTGGAAACCATCAAGGCCACCCAAGGCAACCAGACATTCCGCCACTTCCTCCTAGGCGGCAAACCATCCACCCTCGACAAACTCACCGCGAAATTCTCCTCCGATTTCCCCGACGCCACCCTCGCCGCCACCCACTCTCCTCCCTTCGGCGATTGGCCGGAAAACGAAACCGATTCCATCATCGCAAAAATCCACGCCTCCCGCGCCAACCTCATCTGGGTCGGCCTCGGCTGCCCCAAACAAGAACACTGGATCGCAAAAAACAAACACCTCCTCCCACCCGCCGTCTATTTCGGCATCGGCGCCGCCTTCGCCTTCCACGCCGGCGAGGTCAAACAATCCCCCGCCGTTTTCCAAAAACTCGGACTCGAATGGGCCTACCGCCTCGCCATGGAGCCCCGTCGCCTCTTCAAACGCTACCTCACCTACAACTCCCTCTTCCTCTTCCACACCCTCCGCGACAGGATGCGCGATTGAAAACAGTGGCTGGGACTTGCAGTCCCAGTCCGTCGTGGGGACATCCTGTCCCCACTCGATTGAAAACAGTGGCTGGGACTTGCAGTCCCAGTCCGTCGTGGGGACATCCTGTCCCCACTCGCATCTAGCGATAGCTCCCCACACCCACACCCTCTCCCTTAAAGTTGGGAGTTGAAATTTGAAATTTATGAAAATCCAAAGCATCTGCTGCCTCGGCGCCGGATACGTCGGCGGCCCCACCATGGCGATGATCGCCGCCAAATGCCCCCACATCCAAGTCACCGTCTGTGACATGAACCCAGCGCGCATCGACGCCTGGAACTCCGACACCCTTCCCGTCTACGAACCCGGCCTGAAGGAAATCGTCGAGTCCGCTCGCGGAAAAAACCTCCACTTCACCACCGACATCAAGCCCGCCATCGCCGCCGCCGACCTCATCTTCGTCTGCGTCGGCACCCCCACGAAATCCTACGGCATCGGCGCCGGCCGCGCCGCAGACCTCCGCTACATCGAGTCCGCCGCCCGCCTCATCGCGGAAGTTTCCGAAGGCAACAAGATCATCGTCGAGAAATCCACCATCCCCGTCAAAACCGCCACTGCCATCCAGGCCATCCTCGCCGCAAACTCGACGACGAACGCAACCTTCCAAGTCCTCTCCAATCCCGAATTCCTCGCCGAAGGCACCGCCGTCGCCGACATGGAAAACCCCGACCGCATCCTCATCGGCGGCGAACAAACCCCCGATGGCCAAGCCGCCCTCGAAGCCCTCGTTACCGTCTACGCAAACTGGGTGCCCCGCGAACGAATCATCACCACCAACCTCTGGTCTTCCGAACTCTCCAAACTCGTCGCCAACGCCTTCCTCGCCCAGCGCATCTCTTCCATCAACTCCATCTCCGCCCTCTGCGAAGCCACCGGCGCCGACGTCGATGAAGTTGCTCGCGCCATCGGCTCCGACTCCCGAATCGGCCCCAAATTCCTCAAAGCATCCATCGGCTTCGGCGGCTCATGCTTCCAAAAAGACATCCTCAACCTCGTCTACCTCTGCGAATCCTTCAACCTCCCCGAAGCCGCCGCCTACTGGCGTTCCGTCGTCACCATGAACGACTGGCAAAAATCCCGCTTCGTCGAAAAAATCGTCCGCACCCTTTTCAACACCGTCTCCGGAAAACGAATCGCCATCCTCGGATTCGCCTTCAAAAAGGACACCAACGACACCCGCGAATCCGCCGCCATCCACATCGTCCGCGACCTCGTCGCTGAAAATGCCCACGTCGTCATCTACGACCCTCGCGTCCCCCAAGAAACCATCCACCGCGACCTCCTCGAAGTCGGCGTCCCCCAAGACATCATCAACTTCAACGTCGAGATCGCATCCGATCCCTACCAGGCCGCCGACGGTGCCCATGCCCTCGCCACCCTCACCGAGTGGGACGAATTCCGCACCCTCGACCTCCCTCGCATCCACGACCTCATGCTCAAGCCCGCCTTCATCTTCGACGGCCGCGCCATCCTCCCCGCCGCCGCGCTCGCGAAACACGGATTCAAGGCTTTCATCATCGGGAAAGGCGAATGATGAAGAGAAGCGGGCTCACATTCCGTTTGACAAACCAGTCATTTTAAACCAGACAGTTCACTAATGAAAGCATCTGTCATGGATCTCCGATACCGCACGAAGGAAATCCTCCGCGCGCTCGACGCACGGGAAGAGGTCACGCTCACCCACCGCGGAACAGAAAAAGGTAAAATCATTCCCACCGAAGCTAAGCCGCGCGCCCATGGCTCTCTCCATGAGCATCCAGCCGTCGGTATGTGGGCAGATAGCGCGGAGAGCGTTTCCGAACTCATTACCCGGATACGTAAGCCCCGCTCATGCTGATCGATACCGACGTCCTCATATGGTGCCTTCGCGGAAACCGCAAGGCCGGGGCTGCCATCGCGGCGCTTCCCAAGCGTGTCATTTCACAGATCACCCGGATGGAACTTATCGTGGGGTGCCGCAGTAAATCGGAAATCTCACTGCTCAAACGCTTCCTCGCAGAAGAAGGTTTTCAGGTCATTCCTCTCTCTCCGGAAATCGGAATCCGCGCAGATCTCTGGCTGGAAGAGAAAAACCTCAGCCATGGAATAGGACTCGCTGACTCCCTCATCGCCGCCACCGCCTCATCCCTAGGCCTTCCTCTCCTGACGGCCAACGCCAAACATTTCCGCTGTTTCTCGGAACTCGACGTAAAACGGTTCACCCCATGAGCACTCCGCCCGAACGCCTCACGACCGCGCAGAGCCGGACCATCACTCGCGCCCTTGTGCCGTTCGCTCCAGCCGCAATCTATGTCTTCGGCTCTTACGGCACTCCCTCGCAACACCCCTCCAGCGACCTCGATCTCGCGTTCCTTCCAACACTGCCTGTGGATCCCATCCAAATTTTTCAGATCGCCAACCACCTTTCCGGCAGCCTCGGTTTCGAGGTCGATCTCGTCGATCTCAACCGTGCCTCCACCGTTTTTCGCAAAGAGGTGATCCGCACCGGCGCGCCCATCCACATAGGCGATCCGTCGCTCCGCCACCGATTCGAAATGTATGCCCTCTCCGACTACGCCCGCCTCAACGAGGAACGCCGGGAAATCATCACCCAATGATCGATGACATTGACATAAACAAGGCCGCGATCATCCGCCGCTGTCTCGCCCGGGTGCGCGATGAGTTGAGCACAAATCCGGCGGCGCTCGATCATTTCACCACCCAGGACGCCATCGTCCTCAACATCCTCCGCGCCTGCGAGGCCGCCATCGATCTCGCCATGCACCGCGTCTCCCTTGGCAGCTATGGCATTCCCCAGAGCAGTCGCGAAGCCTTCGATCTGTTAGAAAAAAACGCCGTCATCAGCGGCTCTTGCTCTACTTCGATGAAAAACATGGTCGGTTTTCGCAATATCGCCGTCCACAGCTATCAAGAACTGCAGATGCCCATCCTCCAAGCCATCGTCAGCAAGCACCTCACCGACTTTGAAACCTTCCTCGCGGATCTGCAGCTTCTTTGAGGTTTAAAATTTAAGTTTAAAATGAACATCCACCCCGAGTTCCACCGCTTCCTCAACCGCCACGACAAGGAAAACCTCCTCAAGCAAAAAGGCCTCGCCATCTGGATGTGCGGACTCTCCGGCTCCGGAAAATCCACCATCGCCAACGCCGCCGAACGCGTCCTCCACCAACAAGGCCGCTTCACCATCATCCTCGACGGCGACAACCTCCGCACCGGCCTCAACACCAACCTCGGCTTCTCCGACGAAGACCGCCTCGAAAACATCCGCCGCATCGCCGAACTCACAAAAATCCTCATCGATAACGGCGTCATCGTCTTCATCTCCGCCATCACCCCACGTGGCGAACTCCGCGACCTCGCTCGCGGCGTCGTCGGCGAGCAAAACCTCTTCGAAGTTTACGTCAAAGCCTCTTTCGAAGCCTGCGAAAAACGCGACGTCAAAGGACTCTACGCCAAAGCCGCCCGCGGCGAAATCCAGCATTTCACCGGAAAGGACGGCTCCTTCGAGCCACCCCAAAACCCCAACCTCACCCTCGACACCGAAGCCCTCTCCATCGAGGAAGCCGCCATCGAACTCCTCGAAACCATCCTCCCCAAGATCTCCCACGCGTAACGTGGCTGGGACTTGTCGCGTGGCTGGGACTTGCAGTCCCAGTCCGTCGTGGGGACATCCTGTCCCCACAATCTTTTTTCCACACTTACTCCCTTCGAGGCCGCATAAAGGTTTTCCCCACGCGCAATCAAATACCTTAGTAATTCACCTAAATTACTAATTTATCTCTTGACCCGCCCCTCTCATCGCGTCAAACACCCGCCGCATCAACCTCTGTTCCTTGAGAGTTGAAGTTTAAAATTTAAAGTTTCCATGCCCAACTACAACCTCTCCCACCTCGATCAACTCGAAGCCGAGGCCATTTTCATCCTCCGCGAAACCGCCGCCCAATTCGAGAACCCCGCCCTCCTCTTCTCCGGCGGCAAAGACTCCATCGTCATGGCATGGCTCGCCAAAAAAGCCTTCTGGCCTGCCCGCCCTCCCTTCCCCCTCGTCCATGTCGATACCGGCCACAACTTCGACGAAACCATGCACTACCGCGATGAATTCGTAAAACTCCTCCGCGCCCAACTCGTCGTCGGTTACGTCCAAGAATCCATCGACACCGGCCGCGTCGTCGAGGAAACCGGCCCCAACGCCTCGCGCAACAAACTCCAAACCGTCACCCTCCTCGATACCATCGAGAAACACCAATACGACGCCTGCCTCGGTGGCGGACGCCGCGACGAAGAAAAAGCCCGCGCCAAAGAACGCTTCTTCTCCCACCGCGACGACTTCGGCCAATGGGACCCCAAAAACCAACGCCCCGAACTCTGGAACCTCTTCAACGGCCGCAAAAACCCAGGCGAACACTTCCGCGTATTCCCCCTCTCCAACTTCACCGAAATGGACATCTGGATGTACATCAAACGCGAACAAATCCCCCTACCCTCCATCTACTTCGCCCACGAACGCGAAATCTTCGAACGCAACGGAACCCTCCTCGCCGTCACCGACTTCCTCAAACCCCAGCCTCACGAAACTGTTACTAAAGAAATCGTCCGCTTCCGCACCATCGGCGACGCCACCTGCACCGGCGCCGTCCGATCCAACGCCTCCAACCTCGACGAAGTCATCGCCGAAGTCGCCGCCGCCCGCCAAACCGAACGCGGCACCCGCTCCGACGACAAACGCTCCGAAACCGCCATGGAAGACCGCAAGAAAGAAGGTTATTTCTAAAATTCAAATCTCAACCTTCAAGCAAGCACCGCCCACGCTCGCCTTCATTCGTGAAATTCGTTAAATTCGTGGTCAGCATATCTCCAACCATGTCGGCTCCTAAACCAACCCCCTCGCAAAAGCTCCGCATCGCCTCCGCCCTCTACGCGACCGCGAAAAAAGTGAAGCTCGCCGCCCTGCGCAGCCTCCACCCTGATTGGCCGGAGCAACGCGTCATCGCGGAAACCAACCGCCGCTTCCTTCTCCTCCGTGATTGAACTGATCGACACCTTCATCCGGCCGCTTATCTCCACCGGCCTCCCCTACGCGGTCACCGGCTCCGTCGCCGCCATGGCCTACGGCGAACCGCGCCTTACCAACGACATCGATCTAGTCCTCGAAATCAAAACCGCCGACATCCCCCATCTCATCGAGGCGTTTCCCGAAGCGGATTTCTACCTCCCTCCCTCTGAGGTCATCGCTTCGGAAATCGTCCGTGGCAACCGCGGCCATCTCAACATCATCAGCCAACACAGCCTGCTCAAAGCCTACGTCTATCTTGTCTCCGGCGACCCGCTCCACCACTGGGCGATGGAAAACGTCCGGATCATCGACATAGAAGGCCTCCCCATCGCCTTCACCCCTCCCGAATACCTCATCATCCGCAAACTCGAATTCTTCCGCGAAGGCGGCTCTCAAAAGCACCTGCGCGACATCGCCGCCATGCTTGAGGAATCCCCGGAAATCATCGACCAGACATTCCTCCAACACCACCTCGCCGCCCTCAACCTCACCGCCCAATACCAGCTCGCTCTCGCACTCACCCGTCCCTGACTCTTCCTTGAGAGTTGAATTTTGAATTTTGAATTTTAATGGACTTATTACGCTTCACCACCGCCGGCTCCGTCGATGACGGCAAATCCACCCTCATCGGCCGCCTCCTCTACGATTCCAAATCCATCTTCGAAGACCAACTCGAAGCCATGGAGGAATCCTCCCGCAAACGCGGCGACGAAAACGTCAACCTCGCCCTCCTCACCGACGGACTCAAGGCCGAGCGCGAACAAGGCATCACCATCGACGTCGCCTACCGCTACTTCGCCACGCCGAAACGCAAATTCATCATCGCTGACACCCCGGGCCACACCCAATACACCCGCAACATGGTCACCGGCGCCTCCACCGCCAACCTCGCCATCATCCTCATCGACGCACGCAAAGGCGTCATCGAGCAGACCAAGCGCCACTCCTTCATCGCCAACCTCCTCCGCATCCAACACCTCGTCGTCGCCGTCAATAAAATGGACCTCGTCGACTACTCCGAAGAGGTCTTCAATCAAATCGTAGCCGACTACCAAGATTTCGCCTCACGCCTCGACAACATCGTCAACATCACCGCCATCCCCATCTCCGCTCTCAACGGCGACAACGTCGTCGATAAATCCACCAACATGCCCTGGTACGAAGGCCCCACCTTCCTCTACCACCTCGAAAACGTCTATGTCGGCGGCGAGGAAAACCACGTCGACGCCCGCTTCCCCGTCCAATGGGTCATCCGCCCCATGTCCGACGAATGGCACGACTTCCGCGGCTACGCCGGACGCGTCGCCGGCGGCGTCTTCAAACCCGGCGACGAAGTCACCGTCCTCCCCTCCGGCTTCAAAACCCACGTAAAAGCCATCCACTCCCCGGAAGGCGAGAAAGAGGAAGCCTTCGCCCCCCAATCCGTCTGCCTCACCCTCACCGATGAAATCGATATCTCCCGCGGTGACACCCTCGTAAAAGCCAACAACCCACCGAAAGTCTCACAAGACATCGAAGCCATGGTCTGCTGGTTCTCCCCGAAACCCATGCCCTCCAAGGCAAAACTCATCATCCGCCACACCACCCAGGAAACCAAAGCCATCATCCAGGAAGTGAAATATCAGGTGGACGTCAACACCCTCCACAAAATCGAAAACATCGAAACCCTCTCCATGAACGACATCGGTCGCATCACCCTCCGCACCGCCGTCCCTCTCATCCACGACTCCTACCGCCGCAACCGCTCCACCGGCTCCTTCATCCTCATCGACCCCGGCACCAACGAAACCGTCGCCGCCGGAATGATCGTGTAAAGGTAGGGCGGATCCGGCCCGGTCCGCCCTGATCACCTTCTCCCGCCGCGAGGCTATCCTCCCTCTTCTCTTCCACCCCCCAGCCGCACCGCCCCACCCAGGTAGGGCGGATCCGGCCCGGTCCGCCCTAATCACCTTCTCCCGCCGCGTAAGCCCTTCATAGCAGAGCGACGTAGGGGACTTGTCCTTCACAGCGCAGCGACGTAGGAGGCTCTTCTTCCTCTATGTTTTAGCTTCGTAATTGGCAGAGAATCAGGGACGACCACAGCGGGACCGCCCCTACCATTTCCCTAACTCCTGACTCCCGCACCCCGCACCCCAACCCCCGCACCCCCAACCCCCAACCGCCCGCACCCCCAACCCTCACCCCTCAACTCCCGACTCACCGATCACCGGTCACCGGTCACCGATCACCGATCACCGATCACCGATCCCCGATCACCGCCCCGACCCCCGATCCCCGATCCCCGATCCCCGATCCCCGATCCCCGATCCCGATCACCGATCACCGATCACCAATCACCGATCACCAATCACCAATCACCGATCACCAATCACCAATCATCAATCATCAATCAGGAGTCGGGAGTCGGGAGTCGGGAGTCGGGAGTAGGAAGTCGCCATCAAGCATTCGCGTAAATTCGCGTAAATTCGCGGTTAAATTCTTCCTCTTCCTCTTCCACCGATCACCGATCACCGATCACCGATCACCGATCACCGCATCGCGTGAGCCAATGCCCTTTACGCGAACGTCCTTGCCTTCGCTCAGCTTCCAGCGATCATTTACCTATGAAAATCACCCTGGAGATTCCTGATTCCTCCCTCTCAATCACCCGGGAGCGCCCGGAAGAGTTCGCCCGCTCATTGCGCGTCGCCGCCGCCGTAAAGTGGTACGAGCTGGGAAGGATTTCCCAATCAAAGGCCGCTGAGCTGATCGGCTGCAGCCGCATTCAACTGTTCAACCACCTCAAGGAGTACGGCGTTCCTCTCCTTCAATTGGACGCGAAGGATCTCGAACGGGAAATGGCCGATCCGAGGATATGAAAGGGTGGATATTCAATGCCTCACCCCTGATCCTGCTCGGGAAAATTAGGCAACTTCACCTGATCGAAACCCTTTCACCGCCCATCATCGCATTGGCCAAAGCCCTTTACGCGACCGACAAACGAGGCGAATGCCTCGGTCAGATTAAAACGGATACAGAGTCGATTGAAGTTTGCTGATCAATCCATCAGACCATGTCTCTCAACTATATTCCGCGCAAAATCCAGTTCTAGTCTCGGCACATGCTGTAGAAACCAGCGGCGTAAACGCGATTCCGCAAGCAATGGCAGAGTATCTGGGCAGCAAATCAACCATCTCCGTGAAAAGCACGGAACGGAACTTGAATCCTGGTGGTTCAGTCACTTCGGATTTGGCTATGACTGCCTTACTCGCTCTGAAGCACGTTACTTGCTCAACACCCCGGCAGCTGAACGCATCCGAAATAAAATTGCTCAGGCAATCAAAACAGGAAATTTCCCAACTCGCGGAAAAATGTCTCCAGGCGGGATGAATGCCTGATTGGGCGGCGACCGCCTTGTGCCCTTTTGCCTTTTCGGCACATGCTTTGCTCAAGAGGCTTAATACCTTGGAGCAACAAGGCTTTTTAGCGTGCTGTAGCCCAGCGCGTAGCACCTCGGGAAGCAGAGATCAGTCCCTCCGCCCTCCGCCCTCCGCCCTAGATCACCTTCTCCCGCCGGACTTGTCCTTCACAGCGCAGCGACGTAGGAGGCTAAATCTTCCTCTTTCTCCTCCTCAAGGGCTCTCCGTTTCACGAGGTGCCCTTGCCGCCATTCGGCGGGAATCACGGACGACCGAGCCGGATCGTCCCTACCTTTCAAAATCCAAAATCTCCCTCTCATCCGTGTCCATCCGTGAAATCCGTGGTTAAGAATTTTCATTCTTCCTCTTCCCATCAACAATCAACAATCGGCAATCAGGATTCAGGAGTCAGGAGACGGGTGTCAGCATTCAGCAATCTCTTCATCTTCCGACCTTTTGCCCGGTAGGGCGGATCCGGCCCGGTCCGCCCTAATCACCTTCTCCCGCCGGAGGCTAAATATTCCTCTTTCTCCTCCTCAAGGCCCCTCCGTTCCACGATCAGCCCTTGCCGCCATCCGGCGGATTCCAGGGCGGATCGAGCCGAGTCCGCCCTACCGACCCCCGACCCCCGATCCCCCTCTACGCGCCCATTGCGTGGGGCATAGCCCTTTACGCGAACGTTCCCGCCCTGCCACCACCGCCTACCCTGCAAGAATCGGGGCATGAGGCCAAACGCACACCGTAATGCCGACAATGGAAACCGTTTACATCGAAACCACGATCCTGAGTTATCTGGTCTCCCGGCCAAGCAGGGACATCATCGTGGCGGCTCGACAAGAACTCACGCGGGAATGGTGGAGACTTGCACGCCCGGGTTTCGATTGCGTTCTTTCCCAGATCGTCCTCGACGAAATTTCAGCCGGGGATCAGGTTCACGCTACGAAACGTTTGGAAGAAGCTGGTTCACTTGCTGCGCTCGCCGTGAACGAAAGCTGTCTGGAACTCGCGCAACTTTATCTGGAACGCGGCTATGTTCCAAGAAGCGAAATTCGCGATGCCCTCCACATTGCGGTGGCGGTCATCTGGAAAGTGGACTATCTACTCACTTGGAATTGCAAGCACATCGCCAATGCTCATGCACTCCGCCAACTTCGTAAGTTCAGTGAAAACCAAGGCCATGAATTTCCCCATGTTTGCACCCCCGAAGAACTCTGAAGGTTCATTGGCTTTCGAGGATCCCATCGTCAAAGAGGTTCGCGACAGTCGTCACGAATTGGCATTACGGCTCGACAATGACCTTCAAAAGATAGCCCGCGACCTGATCCTGCGCCAAAAACAACTCGGGGATCGCCTGCGAGTTTCCTGAGATGTTGCAGGCCGTCCCCCGCTTGCCCGGCGTAGTTTCAACGCAGCCTCCGCCCACCGTTTCCCTCCCCATTCAAAACCTGTCCGTCGTCTCGTCCATAGAAGCTTCACGCGTAGATGGAAGCCTTCCTGGCCTTCGCCGCTTTCCTGTCCATCGTAGCTTCAGCGAAGTAGGCAGCGTAGTCGGATCAGAAATCAGAAATCAGGAGTCAGCATTCAGCAATCTCTTCATCTTCCGACCTTTTGCCCGGTAGGGCGGATCCGGCCCGGTCCGCCCTGATCACCTTCTCCCGCCGGACTTGTCCTTCACAGCGCAGCGACGTAGGAGGCTATCCTCCCTCTTCCTCTTCCACCATCCACCAGCACCGCCATACGGCGGGAAAGTGGGCGCGGCGAGGCCGACCACGCCCTACCTTTACACCCGGTAGGGCGGATCCGGCCCGGTCCGCCCTAATTACCTTCTTCCGCCGGAGGCTAAATCTTCCTCTTCCACCCCCCACCAGCACCGCCATACGGCGGGAAAGTGGGCGCGGCGAGGCCGACCACGCCCTACCTTTACACCCGGTAGGGCGGACTCAGCCTGATCCGCCCACTTCACCTTCTTCCGCCGGACTTGTCCTTCACAGCGCAGCGACGTAGGAGGCTATCCTTCCTCTTCCTCTCCGACTTTTAGTCCGCGAAGCGTCTTCTGCACATCGCTCAAGAAATCTAAACTGAAGATAGACAAAACTTCGCATGCCCGAAGATCCGATTCATCAACCGCACGACAAGCTGTTTAAAACCGGATTTAGCGATCTAGCGACAGCCGCGGGTTTGTTGCAGTGGCAATTACCCACCGCCATTTCCAAGCAAATCGATTGGGAGCTACTTCGCCTCGAGCCCGGCACATTTATCGATTCACACTACCGCCACAACGAGAGCGACCTGCTTTTCTCCGCGCCTCTGGCTGAGAGCGATTGCTTTATTTACGTCCTTTTTGAGCATCAAATCACCGAGGACCCCACGCTACTTTTGCGCTTGCTGCGCTACATGGTTCGCATCTGGGAGACGCAACTCAAAAACCAAACCACCGAGAGCCCACGTCTGCCTGTGATCATCCCAGTGGTGCTCGCCCAAAATGCCGAGGTCTGGCAAATGCCATGCGACTTCGCCAGCCTTCTCGACGTCCCTGCCGGCCTCCATGAAGACCTCCGGCAATTCATCCCCGATTTCACATTTCGGCTCATCCAGTTGGCCAGCTTACCATTCACTGCGATCCGCGGCACCCCATCAGGAATCATGATCATGCGCACCATGAAAGCCGAGCGGACCGCCGCTTTACTCGCCGACCCCGTCTGGGATGAAGCGCTGCTCGTCAAGATTCCGCAAAATATCTTCGAGATGCTCATCCGCTACATCCTCAATGCCGACGTTGACAAAAACGACTTCGACCTTAGGGTGAATGCGATTCAACAACTAGAAACTCGATCCTCCGCCATGTCACTCGCCGAACAACTACGCCAAGAAGGACTCGAAAAAGGACTCGAAAAAGGACTCGAGAAGGGCCGCCAAGAAGGTCGTCAAGAAGGTCGTCAAGAAGGACTCCAAAGAGGTCGCCAAGAAGGCATCCTAACGACCCTCGAAATCCGCTTTGGTAAAGTCCCGAGTGGTTTGGAAGAAGAGATTCGCAGCGTGTGCGATTCCGCAGCTCTAGCGGATCTACAACGCGCCGCGTTGTGCTGCAATAGCTTCGAAGAATTCGCCGCCAGCCTCTAACCGCTGCACCTCTCCCTCTTCCTACCTTTACACCCGGTAGGGCGGATCCGGCCCGGTCCGCCCTAATCACCTTCTTCCGCCGGACTTGTCCTTCACAGCGCAGCGACGTAGGAGGCTATCCTCCCTCTTCTCTCCCACCCCCAGCCGCACCGC
>JAGYIT010000001.1 GCA_018402445.1 Akkermansiaceae bacterium
CTTTCCGTGACGCAGCTCGTCCGGAAAATGAAGCGCGCCGTGGAGGCGGACGTGGGTCGGCTGTGGATCGAGGGCGAGGTCTCGAACCTCACCAAGCAAGGCAGTGGGCACTGGTATTTTTCACTGAAGGACGAGGGTTCGCAGATCCAGTGCGCGATATTCCATGCCCGCAACCGCGAGGGTTCCGAGGCGCTGGAAAACGGCGCGAAGGTGCGGGTTTTCGCGGAGGCGACGGTCTATGAGGCGCGCGGGCAGCTCCAGGTGATCGTTGAAAAGGCGGAGCGCTCCGGCTTGGGTGATCTTCAGGCGCGCTTCGAAGCGCTAAAGCGAAAGCTCCACGCCGAGGGGCTTTTCGATGCGGATAGGAAAAAAGAACTGCCCGTTTTCCCGCGCGTCATCGGAATTGTGACCTCGCCGACGGGCGCGGCGATCCAGGACATCCTCAATATCCTCAAGCGGCGCGCGCCTTGGGTGCAGCCGGTGCTTTTCCCCGTGAGGGTGCAGGGGAGAGGAGCCGAGCGGGAAATCGCGCGGGCCGTCGAAAAGCTCAACGCGCCGGAGCGCTACGGATATCCGCGCTGCGATGTGCTAATCGTGGGGCGCGGCGGCGGATCGCTGGAGGATCTCTGGTGCTTCAACGAGGAGATCGTAGCCCGCGCGATCGCGGCTTCGGAAATCCCGGTCATCTCGGCGGTGGGGCATGAGATTGATTTTACGGTCGCGGATTTCGTGGCGGATCTCCGGGCGCCAACACCGAGCGCCGCGGCCGAGATCGCGGCGCCAGATCTCGCGGAGCTGCGCGGGACGTTGCTGAATCTCCGCAACCGCCTTTCCCGCTCGCTGCGGCATCTCCTGCGCGAACCTTCGCAAACGCTCGACACCCTCCGCAACGACCTCGCCGGGGCGGCGGAAGCGGCGCTTCTCGGTCGCCAGCGGCTCCTGCAACAATACGCCATCCGCCACCGCGCCCTTCACCCAGCGAATATCTTGGAAAGGCGCGTCGAGAAACTTGGCTCCCTGCAAAAACATCTCCTAAACCTCGTCACGCAGGGCGTTTCCCGGGATGCCGAGAAGCTCAAGCGCCTGGAAACCATGCTCCGCACCCTCGGCCCGGAGTCGGCCTTCAAGCGCGGCTTTTCCATCACCCTCACCGAGGACGGCACCATTCTCCGCAGCACGAAATCCGCGAAACCCGGCCAAATTCTCCGCACCAAGCTCCTCGACGGGGAGGTCGCCTCCACCGTAAGATAAACCCACACCATGCCACCGACCGCCTTCGAACCATCGTTTCCTTTCGCCATCACGCTTCTCTGTTATGTCGCGACCGCCACGCTGGTGCTGATCTTGGGAACACTGATCCTCATCAACTCGAAGCTCACCGCCCTGTCCGCGAAGCTTTCCCGCACTGCCCGCGCCGCAAAGGTCGAGCATGCCGATGCCGCGCCCGGCTCCGTGGAAGTCCATTCGGGCACGCACTTCGAGGAGTTTCTCAATGAGGATCCCGAGCGCCGCAGGCTCGTGAAAAAAGAGCAGTTCAAGGCATACCGTGCCTGGCGCTCGGAAAAAGGCCTGAACTGGTCGAAATGAGGGGATGTCCCGCCCGCACGGATCATTTTCCCAAACATTTCCACTTTCGGACATCGGGAGCGTGGTCTAGCATCTCGCCAGTTACCATGAACCTCACTCTGAAAGTCTGGCGTCAGTCCGGCCCCCGCTCCAAGGGCAGCATCAAAACCTACGCTGCGGACAACATTCCGCCGGAAGCCTCGTTCCTCGAAATGCTCGACATCGTTAACGAGCGGATCATCGAGAAAGGCGAGGAACCGATCCACTTCGACCACGATTGCCGCGAGGGCATCTGCGGCTCCTGCTCGCTGACGATCAACGGTGTCCCGCACTCCAAGGAAAAGGGCATCACCACCTGCCAGGTTCACATGCGGAAATACCGCGACGGCGACACGATCTGGATCGAGCCGTTCCGCGCGCAGCCGTTTCCCATCGTCAAGGATCTCATCACCGACCGCGGTGCCTTCGACCGCATCATCGCGGCGGGCGGTTACATCGATATCCGCACCGGCTCCGCTGTCGATGCGAACTCGATCCCCGTCCCCAAGAAGGACGCCGACAGCGCCTTCGACGCCGCCGCTTGCATCGGCTGCGGTGCCTGCGTGGCGGCCTGCAAGAATGCTTCCGCCATGCTTTTCGTTTCCGCGAAGGTTTCCCACCTAGGACACCTGCCGCAGGGTCAGCCGGAACGCCGCAAGCGCGCCCTCGCGATGGTCCGCCAGATGGACAAGGAAGGTTTCGGTAACTGCACGAACCAATACGAGTGCGAAGCTGCGTGCCCGAAGGAAATTTCCGTGGATCACATCGCCCGCCTCAACCGCGACTACGGCAAGGCCGTGCTCGAGGAGCAGTTCGCGTAACCGCCAAGGGCATGGAATAACCCGCGCCCCGCGCGCCTCAAACCCGTTATGAAAGCGAAACTCACCCCCTTCCTCGCCATCATCGCGCTCACGTTCAGCGCAGCCTGCGCCGAGGAAAACAAGAAAGGCAAAGCCATGGAAACCGTCAGCGAAGCCCCCACCGAACCCGAGGGCAAGGTCGTCAAGACCGATGAGGAATGGAAAAAAATCCTCACCCCCGAGCAATATCACATCCTCCGTGAGGCCGGCACCGAGCGTGCCTACGGCGAGATTTACAAAGAGTTCAAAGAGCAGGGCGAGGGCGCGTATCACTGCGCGGGCTGCGACGCGCTGCTTTTCTCCTCAAAGGAAAAATTCGATTCCAAGTGCGGCTGGCCATCCTTTTACGATCCCGCCAAAGCCGAGAACGTCACCACGAAACGCGACACCTCGGCCGGCATGGTGCGTATCGAGGTCGTCTGCGCGAAATGCGACGGCCACCTCGGCCACGTCTTCGAGGGCGAGGGCTTCGACACCCCCACCGACAAGCGCTACTGCATCAACGGCGTGGGGCTGAAATTCGTGCCCGTGAAAGCGGCTGCGAAATAGCGGCTGCGAAATAGCGGCTGCTATTCCTGCCCTTGGGATTGCTCGATGAGCGGGGCGAGATCCTGGAGGCCGCCCACGCCCTCCATCATCTGTTTTAGGCCGCCTGTGATGGCTCTGCCCGAGTTCACGGCGCGATCGAGCTGCTCCAGCTCCATGGCCGGAAGGTTCGTGATGTTGGCGGGATCGGCGGCCGCACTGTTTTCGGCGGCGGCGGCTACGCGCTCGGCCCGTTGGTCGAGCGATGTCTGGAAGGTGCCCGACTGTTCCGGGGAAAGCAGCGCCTGAAAACCGCTGACAAAGGCCTCGTCCGCCATGGGTTGTCCGCCGCGGAAATTGTTGCGGTCGAGGGGATTCATCACACCCGCGAGATCGCTACCGGACTCGGCCTGCATCGCCTTGTATTCCTCTTCGGAAAGCTCGCCGCGCTTGAACGAGTCGCTGGCAAGCATGAGCCGCATCAGGGCGGTGGGGTCTTCCTTGAGTTTTCCTATGGAATCCTTAGCCCGTTCCATCTCGCGTTTCTGAAAATCGGCGTAGAGCGCGGCGGCGGCGGTTTGCTGATCCTCAGAGAGGTTGAGTTGGTTATAATTCCGGCCAAGCGCCGCGCGCAGCCCCATGCCGCCTCCGCCAAAGCCACCCAGTTGCCCGGACGAGGCCATCTCCATCATGCCAACCGCATCTTCTAGTAAGCCGATCACATTGGTGCTGACATGTTTGGCGAGATTCGTGCGGGACTCCCCGTAGCGTTCTGTTAGATCGGGGTAGCGGACGGGGTCGCGCTCCCGTGCGCGGCTGTTGTTCGAGCTGAGGCTGGAGGCTTCCGAGGCCTGCGGGCGCGCCGGTCTGCCGTCAGCGGCATCACCGGAGGCGGTTTTTGAGGGGGCGTCCTTTTTGATGAGAACGACGGCTCCGGCCCCCGCGAGGAAGAGCGCGGCCGTGGCTGCGATGGTTGTTTTCTTGGTCATGATGATGGCGATGGTGGTTGTGGTGAGAGCGGTGGAGCCTGCGGCGGCGGCGGCCTTGAGGGCGTGGGAGGCGAGGAAAGGCGCGGCGGCGGCGGCGGCTTGCGCGTCGGTGGCGAAAAGGCCGAGGGCACCGACGCAGGCGGAGGTCTCCAACGGACATCCGCGGCGTTGGAGTTGCTTGCGGAGGCGCTCGACGGCGCGATCCACGCGCTTGCGGGCGGCTTCCCCGGCGATGCCCAGGGCCGCAGCGACATCGGCATAGGACAGGCCGCGGTGGAAACGGAGGAGGATAGCTTCGCGGTCATCCTGGCGGAGGGCGGCGAGGGCGGTGTCGAGCACCGGTTCCATTTCCTGCCAGGCCTTTGAGTGGACTTCTTCGGTCGTGGGGGTCATGGCGGTGATGGCATGGCGTTTGCGGCTTTCGCGGTGTTGTGTCCGCATCAGATTGCGGGTCTGCAGCAGGGCGGTCGTGTGCAGCCAGCCGGCCAGGGAGGGGCGTGATTGGAGATTCCGCGCCTTGCGGGCCAGCAGGATGAAGGTGAGCTGCGCGGCCTCGTCCGCGATCATGGGGTCGCCGCTGGAGCGCTGTGCGCATCGGCGGACGAGACCGGCATACCGTGCGACGAGCTGACGGAACGAGTTCTCGTCCCCGGCTTCAAGCCAAGAGCGGAGAAGGTCGCCATCATGTGGTTCGGGAGCGGGCATGCTTTTCGTAATACTGTCCGGCGGAGAGCGATAGCGGACAGAAAAATTCACGGATCTTGCCGGCGCGGGAGGGACCCACCGCGGCGGCGCGAATAGCGCTTGATTTCCCGCCCCCGCCCGCCCATACCCCTCGTCTAGCGGCGGCTTGGCGGAATGGTAGACGCGTCCGACTCAAAATCGGATTCCAAAAGAGTGTGGGTTCGAGTCCCACAGCCGCTACTTTCCCTTTCTATCAAGCATGGAACAAGCTCGGAGCATCGGCATCATCGCAGGGAACGGATTTTATCCGGAAACTTTCGTTCGCGCCGCCCGCAAGGCCGAGCCCTCGTCACGGCTCATCGCCGTAGCATTTGAAAACGAAACCCGCCCCGATCTGGAGCCGCAGGTCGATGCCATGCAGTGGTTCCGCGTGGGCCAGCTTTCGAAACTCATCAAATTCTTCCTCAAGGAGGGCGTGAAGGAGGCGGTGATGATGGGTCAGATCTCGCCGGGGAATCTCTTCGACCTCCGCCCCGATCTCCGCATCCTGATGATGCTCGCCCGCGTGAAAAAACGCAATGCGGAGACCCTTTTCGGAGCCATCGCCGATGAGATGGCGAAGGACGGCATCACGCTGCTTCCCGCCACCACCTTTCTTGATGACCACCTCCCGCCCGCCGGCCATGTCGCCGGCCCGCCCGCGAAACCGCGGACGTTGGAAGATTTGGAATACGGCTTCGGCATCGCGAAGCAGACATCCGCCCTCGATATCGGACAGGCCGTCGTTGTCCGCCACGGCACCGTCCTCGCCGTCGAGGCCTTTGAGGGAACCAACGCCTGCATCCGCCGCGGCGGCGAGCTGGGTCGGAACAAGGATGCTGTCCTCGTGAAAGTCTCCAAGCCCAACCAGGATTTCCGCTTTGATGTCCCCGTAATCGGCACCCAGACCATCGAGACCTGCGCCGAGGCCGGCGTCACCGCCATCGGCATCGAGGCGGGCAAGACACTTCTGTTGGAAAAGGAAAAAGTCCTCAGCCTCTGCGCGAAACACAAGATCTCCATACAGGCCTTGTAGCGGCGATCTTCGGTCACCAAGCACCCAGTTTTCCAGATCAGTGCTCCTATCGCGTCTTCCTCCCCTCACATACAAAAAATTCACTTAAAACTTCACATAAATAGGGTCAGTCCCAGAAGTGTTCGGCATGGTTCAAGCTGCCACGATTTCCCTGTATTGTGACGTAAATGTCACTTGTACTGTACGATGCCTTCTGTTTTGCTGCGCATGTGGGTCGCGCCAAGGAAATAATTGACGAGAAAAAGCTCTCCAGCTGGAAGCTGCTTGATGATTTCCGGCAGCGGCTTGCCAAGGTTCGCAAAACGATGCCTCCGCCGCCCGCTCCCGCCCGGCAAAACCCCGGCGGCCCCGAACGGCTCCTGCTTGATCACGATTACTTCAGCCTCATGCTTTTCGGGCTGTTCAACCCTGTCCTCGACAGCATGCGCGGCCTCTGCGCGGCCAGCCATCTCAAGCGGGTGCAGGAGGATGTCTGCGGCAGGCAGGTGAGCCTTGGCAGCTTCTCGGAGGGGCAAAGCGTCTTCGATCCCGAGCTGCTCAGGCAGGTGTTTCTCGACATGTCCGGGGAAGTCAAAACGACCTGGGGCGATCCGCGCCTCTCCCAGCTCGCCGACAGGCTCAGGCTGGTGGACGGCACGCTGATGCCCGCCCTCTCGCGCATGCACTGGGCGCTCTGGGTCAACGACGAAAACCGCGCAGCGAAACTCCACCTCAAGTTCTCCGTGCTGCGCCAGGCTCCCTGCGACGCCATCGTCACCGCCGGGAACTCCTGCGAACGCAAGGCCTTGCGCGAATTCGCGAAGAAGGGCGAGATCATCGTCGGCGACCGCTACTACGGTTCGGAATACGCATTCCTCAACGAATTACGCGGCGCGGGTATCTCGATAGTCTTCCGCATCCGCAACAAGCCGCGCATGGAAACCGTGGAGGAGCTTGCCCTGACCGACGCGGACCGCGCGGCGGGCGTCACCTGGCAGGGGATGGTGAAGCTCGGCGACAAATGGAGCGGGGAGCCCATCCGGGTAGTCAAGGTGGAGGTGGATGGCAAGGAGCTGCTGCTGGCGACGGATCTGGGAATCGAGGCGGAACTCGTCGCCCTGATCTACCGCTACCGCTGGCAGATCGAGCTGTTTTTCAAATGGATGAAAAGCATCCTCGGCTGCCGCCGCCTGATGGCGGAATCACCCGAAGGTGTGGCCATACAGATGTACAGCGCGCTCATCGCGGCGCTGATGCTCCAGCTGCTCACCGGCAAGCGCCCCAACAAGCGGGCGATGGAACTCATCCGGTTCTACATGATGGGACACGCCGGCCTTGACGAGGTTACGGCGTTGCTGGCGCTGGAAAAAACGGCGGACTGAAGACCAGGAGGCGGGCACGATCCATGTTTCCGCCGTGGCGGAGCGTACCCAGATGCCGGGAATCCACGCAATCCAGCCCCCGCAGCGCCACACCCCCCCGGTTTCACGGTGAATCGCGCCAAAAAAATCACCCCGCCGATGACCCGCAGCACTTGGCACGCCGAACACTTCTGCCCCAAACCCCCATGTGGATTTTCGATAGGCGTTGGTGCGTCTGTGATAGCCCCCGCCGCTTGTGAGTCGGGTTCGCGGATGTATGATCGATATACACAATGACAAAATCCAAGTGTCACGAAATGCCCGCTTCCTCGCGACGCGGCGGTTTTGCGCTGGTTCTCACGCTCACGCTCCTGGTGCTTCTGACCGTGCTCGCCATCGGCCTGCTTTCGCTTTCCTCC
>JAGYIT010000002.1 GCA_018402445.1 Akkermansiaceae bacterium
TCGACGACCCATTTCACCGAGCGGCAGACGTTGTCCCAGCTGGTGTGGAAACAGGCGGCGGTTTCCTTCCAGCTCAGGCGCCTAGCCCAGGAGGCGAGGAAATGGCGGTAGGCGTCGCAGCAGGAATGCTTGCCCTGCGCCCATGGGACGCTCTCCACTTTGACTCCGCATCTCGGGCAATCCACGCGGCGCATACTGTAGGAGAAGGAGATGGGGATGTTCCAGATCGGAATGAACTCAAATTCGCGGGGGAGCATGCGGTCGTAACCGGGCCGACGTATCCCGCAGCCGGAGCAGACGGGGCGGGAGTTGGCTCTGGGTATGATCTCGGCGATGAGGCGCGCCTTGTCTCCGGTTCCGCACATTTTCACGGAATGGTAAACGAAGCTCTTGAGTCGGTGGATTTTGTTGAGTAGGGTCTTGATTTGAATTGGCGGTGCGCTGGTTGTTTTGTTGTCGCAAACAGATCCTGCCAGCCTCCGCCAGTTCATCAACCCTCCATGCGGATGAAGAGGAAGTTGCCCACAACAAACCGCTTCTCCGACGAGTTTCATACCCATTCTCGAATCGGTCTGTTGTGGACAACTTCCAAGAACCTCGCGCCGCTCCGCAGCGCTATGATGCCAGTCTTAACCCACAGATTTTGCGGAAGAGGCTGAAAATTACGCTTCGACTCCGTCGACTCCGTCGGCTCTGGCGGCCTCGGCGGCAATGACGGTGGCCTGCACGTCTTTGCGGAGGTTTCCGCCCTTGCGGCCGGACCACCAGAGCACGACCGGCGCGGCGACGAAGACCGAGGAGTAGGTTCCGATGATGAGTCCGATGAGGATAGTGATGGAGAAATCCCTGAGCGCGGCGCCACCGAAGATCGCGAGCACGATAACGGTGACGATGGTGGTGGACGACGTGAGCAAGGTGCGGGATAGCGTCTTATTGATCGCCTCATTCATCACATCGCGGACTTCCCCAGTGCGGATGAGGAGGGTCTCGCGGATGCGGTCGAAGACGATGATGGTGTCGTTGATCGAGTAGCCGGCGATGGTGAGGATCGCGGCTACGTGGATCTGGGTGAGCTGCTCGCCGAGCAGGACGACGATGCCGATCGCGATGATAATGTCATGAAGTACAGCGACGATAGCGCCGACGGCGAAGGATAGCTCGAAGCGGAGCACGATGTAGGTGAAGATGCCGATGATGCCGACGACGAGCGCGATCATGGCTTCCCGTAGGAAACTGCCGCCGAGGGTGGCGGAGATTTCCTCGATGGAGGCGTCGCGCAGGAATTTCCCGTCATTGCCCGTTTCTCCGAGGAAGGGGATTTCGGTGCGGAGGATGGAGATGATGTTTTTAGTGTCAGCGGTATCAGCACGGATGGTAAGAAGAGTTCCGCTGTTGGGGATAGTCTGCTCTTGTGGAAAGGCCTGACGAGTGAGTTCGGCTTTTGCCAGTGCTGCGTTCACATTCTCAAGCGGGATGACTTCATCGCCAAGCTGGAAGGTGATGACCGTGCCGCCGGTGAAGTCGATGCCGAGGGCATCCTTATTTTTCATGCTGAAGGTGACTAGAGATACGACGAGCAAGGTCACGGAAAAAATCGCGCAGGTTTTGGCTTTTCCGAGGAAATCGAAGTTTACGGATTTGATCAGGTTGAGGAAAGACAGGTTGCGGAGCATCCCGGTATCAATGCCCCAGCGGAAGAGGACGCGGGTGCCGAGGATGGCGGAGAACATCGAGGCGATGAGGCCGATGGTGAGAGTGAGGGCAAAGCCTTTCACGCTGCCGCTGGCCATGGCGATGAGGATCACGCAGGCGATGAGGGTGGTGAGGTTCGCGTCTAGGATGGAGGAAAAGGCTTTTTCGTAGGCTGAGTTGATCGCGCTCTTGAGGGATTTCCCGTTCTCGATCTCCTCGCGGAGGCGCTCGTAGATGAGTACGTTCGCGTCCACCGCCATACCGATGGTGAGGATCAGGCCGGCGATGCCGGGGAGGGAGAAGGTGAATCCGAACATGGCCATCACGCCGAAGAGGATGGTGCCATTTACCATGAGAGCGACAAGGGCGACGAGACCTGCTGTGCGGTAATAGATGAAAATGAATATGGCGGTGAGGATGAGGCCGGCGATACCTGAGGAGATGCCTTGTTTGACGAAGGCCGAGCCGAGGGTAGGGGATACGGTTCGCTCTTGTTCGACAACAAGCGGATTTTCCAGAGGGTTCATCAGAGCGTTGGCGAGCTTCTTGGTCTCGCCGGGTTCGTCGAGCCCGTTGATCACAAAATATTTACCGAGGGGCACAGATTGCACGACCGGTGCGCTCTGGACGATGCCGTCGAGGACGATGGCGATGCGGTCGATCTCCGGACGCATGTTTTTCGTCAGCGCGATCATCTTGTCGGTGCCCGGGTTATCGAGGACGATATCCACGGCATCGAGGGCGCTTGTCGAGGGGTTGGCGTTGACGATGTCGGAACCGCCTAGGGCGGCGCGGCGGTTGAGGAGGATGGGGGTGGTGAATTCGTTGCCGTCCTCGTCCTTTTGGGTGAGTTTGTAGGCGCGGTATCCGGGGACGACCTCGTCGCCGTCGAGCACGCGCTGGGCGAGGGATTTCCCGTCCGGGCCTATCTCATTGTTGCGGGGGGAGACCTCGCGCAGCTCGAGTTTCGCGACGGTTTCCAGGATGATGCGGATCTCGGCGGCGGTTTCCGGCTCCACGCCGGGCATCTGGACGAGAATGCCGTCGTCGCCTTGGCGCGCGATGAGGGGTTCGGCGGTGCCCATGGCATTAAGGCGACCAGCGATGACGCGGATCGCCTCGTCCACCTGTTCAGGGGTGACGGGCATGGGGTCGCCGTTTTCATCTTCCTTCGGCTGGATGCGGAGCGAGAAGGCGGAGCCGCCGACGATGTCGATGCCGCCCTTGAGGCGCTCGCTGGGCGGGAAGACGGCGAGAAGGCAGAGGGAGCAGATGCCAAGGAGGAGCACCGTGCCGATGTTGCGTTTCCTGCGCTCGATCTCGGTGGCGAAATACCAGAAGAAGAGAACCAGCAGCGTGAGGCCGGTGAGGAACAGAATGAGGGGGTCCTTGAAGAAAACGACGGCGAGCATGGGAAGAAGTGGAAGGTGATCAGTTAACGGTGATCAGTGATGATGGGATGGGTTTGGTAAGAAGAAGCTTACGCCTCTTTCGTTTCCTTTTTGGTCACTGTAGCGATCGCGGGCTTGTCGAACTCGAGGATGGTGCCCTCGGCCACTTTCACCATCACGGTGGCGTCCTTGACGTTGTGGACGATGCCGTGGAGGCCGGCGGTGGTGATTACCTTATCGCCGTTTTTCAGGGCAGCGATGCGGGCGGCTTGCTCCTTGCGCTGGCGCTGCTGCGGGCGGATGAGGAGGAAATAGAACATCACGATCATGAT
>JAGYIT010000016.1:0-244451 GCA_018402445.1 Akkermansiaceae bacterium
GCGGCATGGGGGGTTGTGTCTTTTCTTCTTTCTCTCCCGTGCTGTGCGCGCTGGCACAAGTGGCAAGTGGCAACTGCATATTAATAAATATGCAGTTACCTGCCAGTTGTCCCCGTCTCTTGTGGCAAGTGGCAATATGCAACTGGCAAAATCAAATTGCCAGTTGTGGGTGTTCGGGCTTCATCCGTAGCCATTTGATAGCTTTCCCGCCTTTCGGATTCCGTTCATCGAAACTTTCAACGTCGCCACGCATCGCCTCGGTGATGGCTTCGCGGGCTGTGCGTTCTTTACAGTCACGCAAGCTAATGAGCCGGGCAATCACGTCCTGTTGAGTTGTCGGCTTGTGGCGAACGATCTCCGCAACGTCGCCGGGTTGCACCTTTCGAGACGCTCCGCCCTTGTCCTCCCTCGCGGGCTTGGCTTCGGCAATCATGTCCCCGGCTAGTTCCGTTCCTATCGGTAGCCATGCCGGGCGCTCTGGGTTGTCTGTGCGTTGCAGGAATAGGCGCGGGCAATAGTCCCCTTCGTCGTCTTTCCATCCGGTTGTCTGGCGCTTCGAGACGCTCAACACGGAAAGCCCTTGTGCAGGTGTCGGGCGGAGGGTCAACACGCTTCGCGGAATGTTGGCAACTTCCGCCCCTCCGATTCCTGAATAAGTGTCGTCCGTGTTTTCCCATCCATCCTTGGCCAGCTTCGGGGTGTGGTGGGCGATGAGCGCGCCGCAATCGTGAGCTTGGAGGGTTGGCATTAAGCCCGCCCGCAACCATTCGGAAACGCAAGCCACGATCTCCCCGCCGACATAGGAAAGAAGCGGGTTGATGATTACAAGGTCGGCGGCTTCCTCGGTGAGCAGTCCGGCAAGGTGTTCATGGAAGCGAAGCCCTACGTTCTCCCGGCTGAATTCCGTCCTTAGCATCCTGTCGAGCGGCTCCAAGTCTTTTGCGGTGAGCTGTCGCCCGGTGATGGCCTCGCTGTGTTCGAGGAAGCCTTCCCGGCATTGTCCGATAGTCACGCCATCATCCTCCCCGGAAAAGAGAAGGATTTTCAGCGGGCGGCGTGGGGCTATACCTGCGTAGGGCAAGCCAAGCCCCCAAGCCATAGCGGCTTGGGTGACGGCAACCGATTTCCCCGCGCCTGCGGTTGAAATGAATGTGACAACGTCCCCGCGCCGCATCCATCCATTGCCAAGCAAAATTGTCTCGGGCGGAATCTCGGTTGGGTAGTGGTTCACTCCGCGAAGCAATAGCGATTTCTTCGGCGCTTCCCCGGATCGGGCGCGGCCTTCGGTGTCCCCGATTGGCACGAAGTCGAGAACGGCGGCTTGCAGGGCTTCGCGGCCTTCGCTGTTGAGGATGGCGCGGGCATCCTTGGCTTGTTCGTGTCGGCTTCCCCGTATAGCTCAAGCCAGATACGTCCGCATGGCAAGGGGTTTCTCGGTCTGAACCGACAAGCGCAAGCTAAGGCATAGCCAGCAAGCTCCCGCTTGGCAGCTTTCACAAGCTCGGGGTTCGCTTCCAAGTGTTCGCGGAACGCTTGGCACGCTTCCGCGTTGTCGGCAATTATGCGCCCCCAAGGTTCGTTGACGCCTCGCCCTTCAGTGCCCTGGGGACAGCCCCAACGTGTATTCATTTCCCGGCCTTGTGACGCAAGCTTGGTGCCCTCCGGCAAATGGCGTTGCCTTCGTGTCGGTTGAAATGAAGTCTTTGGGGCTTGTTCATTGTCCAGCCCTCCAAGTAAGGATTTCCCGCGCGTGTCCTTTGAGGATGGCGGCTACGGTTGCGGTGGCGGCTCGGCCTGCTTGGTCGCTGTCGAAACAAAGGACAACGCGCTTGCCTGTGAATAGGCTCGCCCATTCCCTTCGCAAGGACGTTCCCGGCGTTGCTACGCAAGCGGCGGTTTCGGTTTCCATCCCGGCGGCGATGAGTGCGAGGCAATCGCTTTCGCCCTCGGTGACATAAACGGTTTCCTTCTCCCTCGCCCATTCCCAACGCCAAGGCGTTGTTGCCTTCCCAACTATCCATTGGAAGCGGGGCTTTCGTCCTGGGTGAGGGTTGCGCCATTTCAAGCCCTCGGGGTAGGCATAGCAAAGCCAAGGCTTCGAGCTATTGCGCGGGCAAGCAAGGCCAAGCCCTGAGCTTCCCCAAGCGGCTACGCGGAGGGTTTCACGGTCAAGGCCAAGGCTTGCGGCGATGTCGTCAACAATCTTTTCCTCGCCCCAAAATGCATCGGAGAACGCCAGCCTTGCGGTGTGAACGGTCTCGCGCTCGGCAATGGACAAGGTAAAGGGCGGCTCGGGCGGCTTGGGTGGCCGTGGCGGGGCTGTGCGCGGCCTTGTGGCGGTTTCTGCGGGCGAGTTGGGCAATGGTATGCCAAGGGCGCTTGCAACGTCCCGCACGGCCTCGGGGAAGCTCGCGCTTCGGCCTAGCCATTCCGAAACGGCGAAAACGTCCCCGGTGAAGTCACAAGGGAAGCAACCGCAAGTTTCCTGTCGGCTTCCGAAAACCGCGAAGCTCGGGCTTCGGTCGTCATGCGCCGGGCAACGTCCCACAAGGCGGTTGCCTTGCTTGCGAAGTTCCACGCCACGGGCGGCGAGGTAATCGGCAAGCCTTGGCCTCAAGCTGTTGAGAAATTCCGGCGAAAACGGCTCTTGCAAACGACCGCTTAAAACAATACGTTGCGTCTGTTTCTTCGTGATCGGGGCGGCGGTTTGCTTGCTGGCGGCCGCCGCCTTTTCGTGGGTTGCGCTCATTGTGGCAGTTCCGACGGTGCGGTCTCATGTTAGCTTTGCGGTGCGCAAAATTTCGATCAATGATACTTTCACCCCATTCGGCGCAAAATGGCATTGCCCAAAATTGAGTCCAATTTTTGAGCGGCGTTTTCAAACAAATCATACACTTCGGAAAATGTCGGCGTGCTTGATAGGTCGCTCATAACGTCTGCGATTATTGCGTTTATGACAACGGCAACCGGGGAATCCGTGTTTCTTACTCTGGCAAAAAATCGCGCCATGATAAGTGACTCTTCCGAGGTTGGTTCCTCACCCTCCAAAGCTAGCATGGTGAGGGGAGACTAAAGGCGCGGTTGCTTCCACTTACTCCACTTGCTTCATCACGGCGGCGGCGGGAGGTGGTCACTGTGCGGCTCCCGGTTGAAGTTCGCGCCGTTCGCAATCGGCAAGGTAGGCTTCCACGCTGGCGACGTTGAAAAGTCGCTTCCCGTATTTTGCGCCCTCGGCTCTAAGAGCAATCGAGCGGATTGCGCCAGCTTTTCTCAAATTGAAAAGCGGCGTGTGAGTTATGCCATATTTCCGCGTGATGAATTTTTCATCCGCCCATTCTGGTGGTGGTGACGTTTTGGTCATGCCGTCACCAAAGCAAACCGGCTTTCACGGTTTTTGCTTCCGCTCGCTTGCTTGCGGCGGTTTCGCGGTTGCTTCCGGCGGGGTGCTGCGGTGCTTGCGGCGGCTATCGTTTTGCTTGTGGCGGCTTCCGCTTTGCTTGTGGCGTTTTTGTTGGCTCCGCAACCTGTCCAAGGGATTTTTTCGCGGCGGCTCCTTTTTTTGCTCTGGCGACGTTGGCGGCTTTCCTGTCGGCGGCTAGGTAACGCTTGAACCCAAGGAAAGTTGCCTCGGCATTGGCCGGGGGAAGATCGCCTTGCCTGTCGCGCTCCAGCGTTTGAGCAACAACGGTTTCCAGTTCATCGCCTGCCAAGTTGTGATGGAAGGCGATATTGCGGCGGAGGTAATCGCGGAATTTTTTTGCCCTATCCTCGGGCTTGGAGTTCGGCATTGCCGCCCGCAATAGCTTTTCCGTGGTGTAGGGTTCCAGCCCTTCGAGCGGTGCAAGTTCGGATGTGGTGCGTTGCGCGTATTCATCGCAATCCGCGGCAACCTGCGCGGCCTCGGCAAGGGCTTTTCCACAAGCCTTCCACAGGTCGAGGGCGCGGGTTGCTGTCGCGGCTGGCGTGTCTCCTGTTCGGGACATTGTGGCGGCTATGGTGGCGAGTTCGTAATGGGTAGGATTCATGGTTTCGATTTTTTCGGGTTCAGGCTCGGCAACTTGTCGATTGCATCGCGGAGGGCGGTTTCGTCGGCGTGTGAATAGATGGCGTGTGAATCCCGCGTTGTGTGTCCGGTCAACGCCATCCTGTCCTCTTCACTCACTCCGCAACCGCGAAGCCAAGTTGTGAACGTGTGGCGTAGGGAATGGAAACCGCGTTCCCATGTGATGCGGCCTTTCGTTGCCTCACCTTCCTTCACGATGCGGGAGGGCTTGCCGCGATCTACTCCGGCCTTGGCCATGATTTTCGCAAATGCCTGAGAGAGTCCGGCGCGGTCGCCCACTTTAAGCGTTGCGAGTGATGGGAAAACCGGGGAGGTGGGGCTGTCCTCGGCAACCGGGGCGGCAAGCAGATAGGCAAGCAAGTCCTCTTGAATCGGAATCCGCACCTCGCGCTTTTTCCGTGCGGTCTTGGATGGAATGAGCGTGATTCGTTTCGCTTCGAGGTCAACCGCTTCCCATGACAGGCGGGAGGCATCCCCTAGGCGTAATCCGGTGTATGCGGCCACAAGGACAAGCCCGCGCCATTCCTCGCTTGGGGCGGCAATTATGAGCTTGGAGACTTCCTCCCCGGTGAATGGCCTCCGCTCTTGGCTGTCGCTTGTGTCGATGGCTTCGAGAGAGGCGAAAGGGTTGAATGAAACCAGTCCTTCACGGATGGCGGCGCGGTAGATGGCTCCCGCGTCTTTCGTGTAGCTAAGAACGGTTTTCCCCGCCCGCCCGCCGTCCTGGAGATGCTCCCGCCATTGCCTAGCTTCCTGCGATGTGAGGGCTTCGAGGGGTCGCTTGCTGCGAGTGCCTAGCCATTCAAGCAACGCGTCCCTGTGGCTCTTGTAGCGTGCCATCGTTGCCTTGCTCGATTTGTCCCGCTCTTTCCTGCGTATCCATTCCTCGCACCACGTTTCGAGGGTGTAGGATTGCAACTCTTCCCCCGTGGCGAGGGCGAGCAACTTGGAAATGTATTTCCGTGCGGTCGGCGCGGTGAACGTCTCCCGCTCAATTTCGGCGACGGCCTCGGCAAGCAGGAATTTCGCCCGCATCGCCCTATCACTCCCGGCAACCATGACGGCCTTGTGGGTGCGCTCCTGTTCGTCGGCGAATTGCTGGGCGAGTTTTTTATTCGTGAATCCGGTGGATTTTCTCACCTTCGTGATTTCCCCGGTTTCGGTGTTGGTGACGTAAAACTGGCATTGCCACTTTTTTGATTTCGGTCGTTTGTAGATGCTGGCCATGGTGGGAAATAGGGTTCGAATCCGTGTCTGGTGTGCTTAGAGTGTGTCCTATTTTTGCCAATCCGTCAAGTTTTTACTGTTTCTAATCTCTTATTTTATCAGCTTTACCTTGTTCCATAAAGGGGCGAAGCAATTTCAGCGGTTCGAATCCGCTACGCTCCACTTCCTTTATTCATAAATCAGAGCACGTCGTACCTTTCGCGGGGACGCAGGACGAGGCGGCGGGGAAAGAATTTCACGGGCTGCGATTACGTGTAGCGCGAGACGTGGTTCAGGTGGATGCGCTCCCAAGTGCCTGGAGGGGCTGTCGAGGGTGTATTGTAGCTGGCAATTGACTCTGAAATTCATGGGCGCGTAACTCCTCCCTTCACACATCAAAGCAGGCTCCGCTCCATTGTGCCAGCTTGTTGGCTGCGGATATCGGATTCCCTCTTTAAAGGATCGGCCTTGAGACTCGCGTTGCCGCCCCTATGATTCGCCATGCCGAACGCGCTCGCCACGGAAACCTCCCCTTACCTGCTTCAACATGCAGAGAACCCCGTCGATTGGTTGCCGTGGGGCGAGGAAGCTTTCGCAAAGGCGAAGCGGGAGGACAAGCTGGTGTTCCTTTCCATCGGATACTCCACCTGCCATTGGTGCCATGTGATGGAGCGGGAGTCGTTCGAAAACGAGGCCATCGCTGCCGTGATGAACCGGCATTTCGTGAACATCAAAGTGGACCGCGAGGAACGCCCGGACATCGACGCGACCTACATGGCCTTCGTGCAGGCGACCAGCGGCCAAGGCGGATGGCCCCTGAGTGTTTGGCTCACACCCGATGCGTTGCCTGTCGTGGGCGGCACCTATTTCCCGCCGGAGGACAAGTTCGGTCGGCCGGGTTTCCCAAACATCTGCGAACAGCTCGGCGAAGCTTTCAAGAACGACAGGGACAGGGTGCTCGGCAGCGCGGCGCGCGTCATGGAGCATCTGCGGAAAGAGGCCGCCTTGCAAACCGCCTTGCGCGGGCTGCCCGCGGAAACCGTGTTCGGCGATTACCTCGACACCTGCGAAAGCCTGTCCGATCCGCATCATGGCGGGTTCGGCAACGCGCCGAAATTCCCCCGCCCCACCCTCATGATCACGCTCATGCAGCTCCACGAGCGCTTCCCTGCGGAATCCGACGAGCGGGGCATGGCATGGGAGATGGCAGAGAACACGCTGCGCGCGATCGCGCGGGGCGGCATCTACGATCAGCTCGGCGGAGGTTTTCACCGCTACTCAGTGGACGCCTACTGGCACGTCCCACACTACGAGAAAATGCTCTATGATCAGGCTCAGCTCGCGCTCGCCTACATCGGGGCATGGCAGATCTCGCAGGATGAACTTTTCCGGAAAACGGCGGAGTCCACCCTCGATTACGTGATCTCCGAAATGCGCGATCCCGGCGGTGCCTTCCATTCCGCCGAGGACGCGGACAGCCACCGCCAATTCGGTGACGCCCACAAACACGAGGGCGCGTTCTGGACATGGACGGCGGAGGAAATCTCCTTGCTGTTAGATCCCATGCCCGCCGCGATTTTCTCAATGGCCTATGGAATCGAGGAGGCAGGGAACGCCCGCCCGGAAAGTGATCCGCACGGCGATCTCGAAGGACAGAACACGCTCTTTCGCGCCCTAGGAAACGACAAGCTCGCCGAGGCGTTCGGCCTTCCGGAAATGGAAATCGAAAACTCGCTCGCGGAGTCCAGCGCCAAGCTTCTCACACACCGCGCAACCCGCCCGAAGCCGCACCGCGACGACAAGATCATCACCGCTTGGAACGGCCTGATGATCTCCGCCCTCGCCCAAGCTGCCGCCTCTTTCACATCGGAAAAATACCTCAACGCAGCGACCACCGCCGCCCGCTTCATCCGCGAAAACCTCTGGGACGACACCACCCTCCACCGCTGCTATCGCGGCAAGCGCGGCAGCGCGAAAGCCTTTCCCGCCGATTATGCGTTCCTCATCGCGGGTCTCATCGACCTCCACGCCGCGGATCCCTCCGGTGGATGGCTGGATTGGGCGGTGGAGCTCCAGTCCGTGATGGATCGTGAGACATGGAGCGAGGAAAAGATCGGCTACGTGATGTCCTCGGAAATGAACGGCGAGACGCTCCTGACCATCCGCGAGGATTACGACGGAGCCGAGCCCTCGCCGAACCACGTTGCCGCCCTCAATCTCCTCAAGCTCGCCGCGCTCAACGATACCGAGGCTTTCGCGAAACGTGCCGAGTCCCTACTCCGCGCCGGTGCGGGAACTCTTGCGAAACAGGTCTTCGCCGCACCCGTCCTCCTCGCCGCCCACGATCTCAATGATCGCGGCGTGCAGCATTTCAAAATCCCCGCAACAGCCTACCCGGAAACCCTCGCCCGCCTCACCGCCACGCATCGCCCGCGCGCCGTTTTCACCCCGCACGATGGCGACGGGATCCTCCTCTGCGAGGGAATGACCTGCCACCTTTTCGCGGACTGAAATTTTTCGGGGTTGGACGTTCCCGCCCCGCCGTTCACACTCCGCCCGTGAGCGGAAAAAACATCGTCTATTTTGACCTAGAGACACAGCGCAGCCTGAGCGACGTCAGCAACAACAAATCCAAGCTCTGCGTGTCCATCGCCGTCACCTACTCCACCGCCACCGACGAATACGTCATTTACGCGGAGAAGGACATGGACGCCCTCACCGAGCAGCTCCTCAAGGCGGATCTCGTGGTCGGCTGGAACCACGTCGGCTTCGACTACCCCGTCCTCCAAGCATACGTGCTGCCCAACCTTGAGGAGCAGACCATGAACCTCGACATGATGCTCGACGTGAAGGAACGCATGGGCCGTTTCCTGAAACTCGACAACGTCGCCTCCACATCACTCGGCACCGGGAAATCCGCCGACGGCCTCGACGCGATCCGCTGGTGGCAGGAGCACAAGAAAACACGCGAGTTCGAGCCGCTGCGCAGGATCGCCGAATACTGCGCCTACGACGTGAAGGTCACCCGCTTCGTCCACGAATACGGCATCAAACACGGTTTCATCAAATACGAGGACGCCGGCAGGATCATCGAGCTGCCGGTGGAATGGTGAAGCGGATGTTTTCTCAGGAAATCATCCGGAGCACGCCCACCACCGTGAGACAGAACACCACGATGAGCGCGACGAGGAAAAATTTGATCACCAGCTCGATGGAAGAACGTGTCATTGCGGGGCGGAGATAGACTCGGCAGCGCCTCTTCGCCAAGCAAAAACCAAAACCCGCTATGAAAAGCCAGCAACTCATCTTCGACACCCACGGAAAGCCCGCCGAGGTGCTGCGCCTGGAAACGTTCGAAACCCCACCGCTGGAAGACGGCGAAGTCCTGCTCGCCATCCACGCTGCACCGATCAACCCGGCCGACCTCAACTTCATCGAAGGCACCTACGGCATCAAGCCCACCCTCCCCGCCCAAGCCGGCATGGAATGCGCCGCCACCGTTCTCGAAAGCCGCTCGGGAAAATTTTCGCCCGGAGACGGAGTCATCCCCATCGCGAGGATCGGCGCATGGGCCACACACATCGTCACAACCGGCGAAAACCTGATCCGCATCCCGGCGGGCATTGATACCCTGCAGGCTGCCATGCTGAAAGTGAACCCCGCCACCGCTTGGCTGCTGCTCCATCATTTCGCAACACTGCGGGAAGGCGATTGGGTAGCCCTCAACGCCGCGAACTCCGGCGTCGGCCAATGCGTCATCCAGCTCGCCGCCACAATGGGCGTCCGCACCGTTTCTTTTCTGAGAATACCATCGCGACACCCCGAACTCCCCGCACTGGGAGCCGACGCAGTCTTCGAGGACTCACCCGAAGGCTACGAAGCAGCCCGCGAAACTCTCTCCCGCGATAAAGCCAAGCTGGCCTTCAACGCCGTCGGCGGAGAGAGCGCCCTGCGCCTGATGAAGCTTCTCGGAAACGGCGGCACCCACATCACCTACGGAGCGATGGCCAGGAAACCCCTCACCATCCCCAATGGCCCGCTCATCTTCGCCGACCTCCGTTTCCGGGGACTCTGGCTCACAGAATGGATGAAAAAAACGCCTCGAAATGAAATCGAGATGGTTTATGCACGCCTCGCAACCCTTCTTCACGACGGCTCCCTCTGCCAGCAAGTGGATTCCGTTTTTCCTCTCGAAAAATACTCCGCGGCACTCGCCCAGCTAGAGGCGAAGGATCGGCGCGGCAAAATCCTCTTCCAAATGGAGCCCCCAAAATATTAAATTTACGCTTCCTCGCTGATCGATCAGGTGACAAAGACCAACTGCCATTTAATGATAACATACGTATTGCCTTCAAACCTAGGCAAATCATTCCCTTTTTCTCTCCACCCCTGACCTAGTGTCCTATATAAAGCTCAAAAAAAACTGTGATCCTATGGCTCAGCGATGACGCCGACCACCCCCCCAAGATCCGCGCAGCCGTCTATATCGGCGATGTCCGCGCCGTCCTCACCGATTTCTCCAAGCTCCCATGAACCCGGCAACCCCCGAAGCGATGATGGCCCTGGGCGCGGATTTCGCCGCCCAAGCGGGCGCGGGCGATGTCTTCGCGCTCGTTGGAAACCTTGGCGCGGGGAAAACCCATTGGACGAAAGGCTTCGTAGCCGCCATCGATCAGCAGGCCGCCGTCACCAGCCCCACTTTCACCATCGTCAACGAATACCGTGGCGGCCAATCGCCAGTCTTCCACTTCGATTTCCACCGCCTCAAATCCGCCGAAGAACTCATCGCGCTGGGCTGGGACGAATACCTCGACGAAGGCGGGATCGTGATCTGCGAGTGGGCCGATCTGTTTCCGGAACTCTTGCCGGAACCTGCCATTTGGCTGGAAATCACCCATCAACCCGACGGGTCACGGCTACTACGCCGGATCCCAAAGCCCCCGAAGCCCGAATACAAAGGCAGCCTCAAATCCTAACAACCTCAAATCCTAACAGCCTAATAGCCCGCGGCGGAAACCACACTGCTGGCTGTGTTCTGAACGGTTCGCACGGCCGACATCGGAACGCCGCAGGAACCCAGCATCCCGCACATCGCAATCAAAATTCCCAACATCTTCAGGTTTTTCATCTGCGCTAGTTTCAATTTTCCGCCCATATCGTCAAGAAAACGTTTCGACAGAAAACGTTTCGCTTAGGGCCTTTGGCTTGAGGCTCTTCAATCCTTGGAATGACTTGGAAAATATTAGGACTAAACAAAAGGGCACAAAAATGGTCGATTAGCCTCGCCATGAATAGCCGTCCGACAACCGCCCGACATACGGAGTCCAATACCGCTTCACTCCACATTCGCACCGCCGAGACTTGGGCCGACTGGCAGCTTGCCCTCACCATACTGCCCTCACCATGCTTGACGAAGAGCACCTTCTCGGTGCCGGACGCGAGGCGGGAGATCGGCTTTGCCAGTTCATCCTCCAAGAGGATCAGATCGTCGCCGTGCTCATCTTGAAAGCCCACTCCTTCCCATGAGACTTTTCAAGCCAAACGCCCTACCTAAAGGATAGGAGATGGGCTTTCGCCATTGCCCATTCCCTAAGGCGTGCTAATTATCCCACCCGATGTTTGAGGTCAGACAGAAACCCGATATGGTCGAGCGCGCGCTTGTCGTGCGACTCTATTTCGACAAGAGCGAGGAGGCGGAGTCCGCCTCGCTGCTGGCGGAGCTGGGCGAACTCGTCTCCACCCTCGGCATCGGCATCGCGGAATCCGTGCTAGCTCGCTCGCGGGAGATGCATAAGAAATTTCTCTGCGGCACCGGCAAGGCGGCGGAGATCGTGGAACTCGCCAAGGCGCACGAGTGCGATGTGATCGTGATCGACAACAACCTCTACCCCTCCCAACAGCGCGAGTGGGAAAAACTCTCCGATCTCTGCGTGATCGACCGCGAGGAGGTCATCCTCGATATTTTCGCAAAGCGCGCCCACACCCGCGAAGCACGCCTCCAGGTGGAGCTGGCTCGCATGCAATACGCCCTGCCCCGCCTTGCGCGGATGTGGGGTCACCTTGACCGCGAGGGTGGTGGCGGTGGTTCCGGTGGCGGCGGCGGGGCCGAGCGCGGCATGGGCGAGAAACAGATCGAGATCGACCGCCGACTCGCCCACATGAGCATCGACCGCTGCAAGCGCGAGCTCGAAATCGTCCGCAAACAGCGCAAGACCCAACGCAAGGAGCGGGAGAAAATGGAAACACCCCATGGCTCCATCGTAGGTTACACGAACGCCGGGAAATCCACGCTGCTCAACCTCCTTTCCGGCTCCGACGTCCTCGCGAAGGACATGCTTTTCGCCACGCTCGACACCACCACCCGCCGCATCGAGCTGCCCGACGGCCAGCCGCTGCTCATCACGGATACGGTGGGATTCGTCCGCAATCTTCCCCACCGCCTCGTCGAGGCTTTCAAGGCCACACTGGAGGAATCCGTGCTCTCCGATTTCCTCATCCACGTGCTCGACGCCAACGCGCCGGAGATCATGCGTTTCCATGACACCACGCTCAAGGTGCTCGAAGAGTTGGGAGCCCTGAATAAACCCGTCATCACGATCCTGAACAAGATCGACGTCGTGGAAGATCCCGAAACGCTCGAACGCCTCGACCGCGATTTTCCCGATGCCATCCGCACCTCCTCGATCACGGGCGAGGGAATGCCGGAGCTCCTGAAAGCCTGCTCCCACGTCCTCGCCGACCGCGTCGCCCGCCGCCAATACCGCATCCCCCAGAAACGCGGCGACATTCTCCACCTCCTCCACACCGACGCGAAAGTCCTCTCCACGGATTACGAGCAGAACGATATCCTCGTCAGCGCCGTCGTCCCTGCCGCCATCGCCGGTCGGCTGGAATCCTTTCTCATCCCCGCCTGAAACGTTATGCGCCACCTCACACTCATCCTGTTGCTCTGCTTTTTCCAAGCGCACGCCCAACTGCCCGCCGAGGAAGGCCGCGTCCTCAGGGCGCTGCCGCTCGATTTCGAGGAAGACTACATCGAGCCCCCCGCCCAGCCCGAACTTGCGCCCAGCCCCGCCGCGCCTGCCCCGGCACCGGAAGCCTCACCCGCCCCCTCGCCCTTGCCGACGCCGGAAATAGTTTCCCCCATCGACCTGAAACCCACGGGCGACGATGCCGTGCGGCTCCAGATTTTCCTCGATGAGGCGAACTTCGGCCCCGGCATCATCGATGGGAAAATCGGGCGCTTCTCCGAACTCGCCGTGCAATCCTGGAACGAAGCCAATGGCCACCCGCTCGATCGCTGGGCCGCCGTGAACACCGCTGCCCGCAAGGCCGTGCCGAACCCTTTCGCGGTCGCCATCGTCCCGGAGGTTTCCGAAAAATGGGTCGATCCCAAGCTCACCTACAAGCGCTCCCAGCAGGGCAGCGTGAAACGCATGTCCTACCGTTCCGTAGTTGAGTTCATGTCGGAGCGCTACCACACGGACATCCCTTACCTAACCTCGCTCAACCCGAATGTGAAGATCTACAACCTCAAGCCGCGCGACACAATCATCGTTCCCAACGTCACCGCGTTCCGCATCGAGGATCTCACGGGCGCGGCCTTCAAGGAGGACGAAACGCTCAGCCAGCACCACGCCGTGATCGACACCAAGCTCAACCAGGTGCGCATCTACCAAGCGAACCTCCGCGCCCTCGTCGTCGCCGATCCGGACGCGCCCGCCCGCGTCGCCAACCAGAGCCTCATCGCCGCCTTCCCGATCACGCCCGGCAAGCCCCAGTTCATCCGTCACGGGAAATGGATCATGCAGAACGCCGTGGAACTCCCCGTCTGGCGCTACGATCAGCAACTCCTCGACACCGGTAAGCGCTCCAACAATGCCTTCAACATACCCGGTGGCCCTAACAACCCCGTCGGCGTCATGTGGTGCGGCCTTTCCCGCCCCGGCATCGGCATGCACGGCACCTCCGATCCCGAAACCATCGGTCGCTCCCAGTCCGCCGGCTGCATCCGCCTCGCCAACTGGGACATCGTCCGCATCCCCGCCCTCCTCAGGCCCGGAGCCAGCGTCGAAATCAGGTGAAATTTCAATTCTCAAGTTTCAACCTTCAAACAAGAATTCCGAACCGACTTTTTGCTGCTCCGCCAACCTCTTCCTTGAGATTTGAACTTTGAACTTTGAAGTCTTTCACCAAATTCTCCCTACGTTTCGGTGCCTACCTACTGGTGCTCGGCTACCTTGCGGGTGACCTGTTTCTATTCAACGGCCCGCTGAACCGCCGCATCCAGGCCTCGCACCCGGACAGCCCGGAATCCATCGCCAAGGCGAAAGCCAACGGTGTCGTGGCGCGCGTATTCAACCACCACATCACCCGCAGCCAGCTCGATTACGCGATCCACGAGCGGCTCTGGCTCGAAGGGAAAAGCATCACAGACCTTTCCCCCGCCGAAAGGAAACTCGCTCACCTACGCAGCGCTCGGCGATCTCATCGACCACCAACTCCTGCGCGTGAAAACCAAGGTCAACACGCTGGAGCTGCCCGTTTCCGACGAGGAAACCGAAGACCGCCTCAAGCGTTTCGTCAGGAAGGTTCGAGACCAAGGCCGACCTCCAGTCCGCCATGAAGTCGATGGGCATCGCCGACGAGACCGCCCTCCGCCACCGTATCGCCGCGCGCATCCAGCAGGAAAAATACGTCGCCATGCGCGTCGATCCCCTCGTGAAAGTCAGCGAGGAGGAAATCGCGGACTTTTACGAAGCCCACAAGGACTCGCTGACCATCCCTGAACGCATCCGCGCCAAGCACATCTTCATCGCCACGCTCAACCGCCCCTCGGACGAGGCGAAGGAACTGCTCGAAAAAGCCCTTGCTGATCTCACAGCCGGAAAGAAAGACTTCGCCGCCCTCGCCAAGGAAATCTCCGAGGATTTCGCCAACAAGGAAAACGGCGGCGATCTCGGCTGGATGAGCCGCGCCCGCCTGCCCGCTGATTTCGGCGAGGCCGCCTTCGCGATGGAGAAAGAAAAGCCCGCCCTCGTCCGCACGAAACTTGGCTGGCACATCCTCCAGATCACCGACCGCAAACCCGCCGAACCCCGCACGCTGGAGGAAGCGAAAGAGGAAATCACCGCCGCCCTAGCCACCACCAAACGCCACCAGGCCGTCAATGATTTTCGCAGCACCCTCCGCCGCTTCGAGGAGGAGAAAATCGACATTTTCCACGACCAGCTCGGGCTTTGAAGGGGGGCGTCCGCGCGTTCCTTCGTCACCCATGCTCAGCTCGCCTGATTCAGCTCCCGCAACATCGCCTCCAGCCGCGTGGCGGCGTCGGCGGCGATGTGGGTGGACTGGATACGGTCGGCCCAGAGGGGGAAGGCGAAAGGGGTGAGGCGTTCGGTTTCGCGGAGGACGAAGGGTTGTTTCCCGATACGTGTGAGGGCAGCGGCGAGGCGGGAGAGTTCGAGCTGCTTATCCAGGATCTCGCGTTCGGATTGGGCGAGGAGGAGGTTTTCCGGATCATAGCGGCGGATGACTTCGTAAAGCAGGGTGGCGGAGGACTGGAGTTCGCGCTGGGTGGAGGATTTGCGGCCGGGCATGGGCTGGAGGATGAGGCCGGAGACGCGGGCGATCTCGCGGAACTGGCGGCGCGCAAGCTCGGCGGTGTTCATGCATTCGATGAGATCGGAGAGGAGGTCATCGGGGGTGAGGAGTTCGCGCAGGGTGCCCTCGGAGAAGGGCAGTCCGCGCTTGGCGGTAAGGGCGAAGCCGTAATCGTTCTGGGTGGCGGTGACGGTTTCCGGGTTTTTCCGGGAAATGCGGTAGGCGAGCAGGGCACTGAGGCCTTCGTGGGCGAGGCGGCCGGCGAAGGGGTAAAGGAAGAGGTGCTCGCCCTCGCGGGTGCGGGTGAACTCGATGAGCAGGGCTTGGTCGTCGGGGAGGTGAGACCATTTTTTCTGGAGGGCTAATATGGGGAAGACGGCTGTTAGTTCGGGGGAGTGATCGGTGAGCAGTGATCGGTGATCGGTGGAAGACTTGGGTTGTTGGGATTTTTTCAACCGCGAATTTACGCGAATGGGCGCGAATGAAGATTCTGGTTTTCGGGCAGCCGGAGGCAGCCCTTCCTTGATCAGACTTGCGAAGGCGTGGCTTAACTCGGTGGAAAGGGATATCTTGGAGCCATTCCAGATGGCTACTTTTCCACGAGAGGTTTTGGATGTCGGGGCTACGGTGGCGGTTTTTTCACGGATGCGGATGAGCTTCAGATAACGGCCGGCGAAGATGAGGGTGGAGCCGGGCTTGAGCTTTGCGATGAAGCTTTCCTCGACGCTGCCGAGGGTCTGGCCGTTGGCGAATTTCAGCGAGACGCTGGAGTCCGCAGTGATGGTGCCGATGGACATGCGGTGCTGAGTGATAAGGCGCTTGTCGGTGACGGCGTGGCGGCCTTCGGAGTCGATGTGGGCTTTCCGGTAACGCGGATAGGCGGCAAGGGCTTTCCCTCCGACGGTGATGAAGGTGAGCGCCCAGGCCCATTCCGTTGCCGTAAGGTCGCGGTAGGCGCGGGCGGTGCGGATCTCGGAGAACATTTCATCGGCGAGAAACGGCTCGCCGATCGCGCAGGTGACTAGGTGCTGGACGAGGACGTCGAGGGGCTTGGAGAGGGGGGCGCGGGACTCGATGGTGCGCGCTTTCGCGGCTTCGCGGGCGGCGGCGAATTCGATGAGCTCGAGCGCGTTGGTGGGGACGCCGATGATTTTCGACGAGGCTCCGGGTTGGTGGCCGGAGCGCCCGGCGCGCTGGAGCAGGCGGGCGACTCCTTTCGGGGAACCGACCTGGATCACCTGATCGACCGGCGAGAAATCGACCCCGAGATCGAGCGAGGAGGTGGCGACGACGCATTTCAGGGAGCCGTCGCGCAGACCGTTTTCCGCGATGTCGCGCTCGGCGCGGTCGAGGGAGCCGTGGTGCATGGCAAGGAGGTTTTTCCAATCGGGGCGGAGGGAGAGGATTTCCTGGAACCAGATCTCGGTCTGCGAGCGGGTGTTGGTGAAAAGCAGGGTGGAGTTGGCGGATTCAATGCGGCGGATGACCTGCGGAGCGAGCGAGGTGCCGATGTGGCCCGCCCAGGGGAAGTTGCCGATTTCGCGGGGGATGAGGGTTTCGATGAGGATGGGTTTGTCGATATCTGCCGAGATGATTTTCGGAGTGCCGGGTGAGCAGTGATCCTCCGTCGCTGAAGCTATGGCGGACAGTTCGGTGAGCGGTGGAAAACTTGAACCGATGGATGCGGCGGCTTCCGGGAGGTTTCCCAGGGTGGCGGATAGCGCCCATGTTTGAAGATTGGGGAGCCAGTGGCGGAGGCGAGCTAGGCAGAGTTCGGTCTGGACGCCGCGTTTCGTGCCGAGGAGTTCGTGCCACTCGTCGAGGATGACGCAGCGGAGGCCGGCGAGCTTTTCGCGGGTGTCCGCATGGGTGAGCATGAGGGAAAGGGATTCCGGCGTGGTGACGAGGGTGTGCGGGAGGGATTTCCGCAGGCGGGCACGGAGGGCGGCGGGGGTGTCGCCGGTGCGCGCCTCGGCGGTCAGGGCGGGGTTGTAAAAAGCCTGCGCCTCGCGGAGAGCGCGGAGGGTGTCGGCGGCGAGGGCGCGGAGAGGGGTGATCCAGAGGATGGTGCACCGGTCGGCTTTGAGAGAATCGCAGAGCGGCCCCAGATAGACAGCCATCGTTTTCCCTTGTCCGGTGGGAGCGTGGAGAAGGCCAGATTCGCCTTTCGCATAGGCGTCCCATGCCTGCTTTTGGAAAAGAAAGGGCTTGTGACCTTTCGAGCGGAGGAAGGAGGCGGGAGCGGGCATGTTTCCAGATGACGCGCGAAGTTCGCGGCGGATCGGTTTTTTGCCAGATGAAATCCGTTGCGCGGCGCGGCGTGTTGGGACAACCTACCCACGCCCATGTCCGTAAGCCCTCCCGCCGTCGAGATCCGCCACCTCGTAAAGGATTTCAAGACCTCCTTCCGGCGCCAACCGCTGCGCGCCGTCGATGACGTGTCGATCCGCATCATGCCGGGCGAGGTCTATGGTTTGATCGGCCCGAACGGTTCCGGGAAATCGACGACGATGAAGGCGTTGCTGGGCCTCGTCGCACCGACGTCCGGGCAGTGCGCGATTTTCGGGAAGGATTCGCTCAAAGTCGATTCGCGCAACGAGGTCGGTTTCCTGCCGGAAAATCCCTATTTTTACAAGCACCTCAGCGGCAAGGAGACCCTCGAATTCTATGGCAAGCTCTGCGGCATTCGCGGCTCGACGCTAAAAGACCGGGTGACGGAGCTGCTGGAACTCGTGGATCTCACGGATGCCAGCCACCGTCGGATCGGCGGTTATTCGAAAGGGATGTTGCAGCGCATCGGACTGGCGCAGGCGCTGATCCAGAGGCCGCGTTTGGTGATCCTTGATGAGCCAACGGCGGGAGTGGATCCCATCGGCTCCCGCGAGATCCGGGATCTGATTTTCAAACTCCGAGAACAGGGCATCACGGTATTTCTTTGTTCCCACTTGTTGGAGCAGGTGCAGGAGGTATGCGACCATGTGGGGATCATTTTCCGGGGAAAAATGGTCAAGGAGGGCAGGCTTGAGGATTTGATCGCCATCGAAGATCAGACAGAGCTGATCCTGAAAGACGCCGATCCGGGGCTCATCGCGGAGATCGAGGCCTTGATCGCCCGCGATGCGAAGGCCGAGCTGATACGCAGCGGCAAACCGAGGACGACGTTGGAGCGCCTGTTCCTCCGCGAAACGAAAAGACAGGAGACCCAACCGAAATGAACCCGCTCCCCGCCATCGCCGCCATTCCCGAACACGCCGCCCGCATCGCAGTGATCGCCTTCCATGCCTTCACGCAGCTTGTGCGGATGAAGGTGTTCTATTTCCTGGCCTTTTTCGCGCTGATCCTCATCGCGAGCAACTTCTTCAACCTGCCCCAGCACGAGGGACCGGAGGCGGCGGGCGTCGATGTCCTACGCGCGATCAAGAGCTGGTCGCTGGGCGCGATGACCTTGTTCTCGGTGGTATTATCGATTGTTTCCACTGCTCTTCTGCTGCCCAAGGATGTGGAGGACAGGACGCTTTACACGATCTTGGCGAAACCCGTTCCGAGGCTCGATTACCTAGCGGGAAAACTCCTCGGCGTACTACTGCTGGTGTTCGTTTCACTGGCAATGATGGACGCGCTGATGACAGGCATACTGCACATCCGCACGAATATGGTCTTGGCCGATCAGATGACATTCGCGGAAGCCAGGGGCTGGCCGGCCGAGGAAATGGAGGCATTGAAAACCGACATACTCGCGCAAGGGCCGACCGCCTCGCTGCAGGGTGCCGTGCTATCCGTGTTCCTGCGGGCGACCATCATCGCCTCGCTGGCACTACTGATCTCCACCTTCTCCACCAGCACGCTTTTCACCACGATCATCGCATTCCTGATCTATTTCATCGGTCACTTCCAAGCGGACGCGCGGGCGGCCTTCCTGAGCCAGGAGGCGGGCATGAGTGATGGCATTCTCGCCAAGTCCGTCACCTTGGTGGTGGCGCTGGTGCTGCCGGATTTCCAGCTTTTCAACGTCATCGATGCAGTGATCGAGGGGCAGGTGATGCCGCTGGTTCTCCTCGGGAAACTCACGCTGATCGGGCTTTTCTACGTGGTGTTCTATATCATCGCGTCGTGGCTGATCTTCGCGAAAAAGGAATTCTGAACCGATGACCCAAGGCAAACGATACGCCGCCCTCGGCCTCGCGATCCTCGCGGCGGGCGGGCTGCGCATGCCCTTCGAGCGGCAGCTCACGGATGATCTCCAAGCGGCAGGACTGCTGCCGCCGAAGCTGGAGCAGCGCACCGGCGAAAAGATCGGGCAGACATTCTCCGCGGTTTCGCTGGGAGGACTGCGGACGCTGGTGGCGACTTTCCTGAACCTCCGCGCGTTCACTTTTTTCACGGAGCAGCGCTGGGGGGAAGTGGGCGACACCTATGAGCTGATCGTCGATCTAGCGCCCCGGACCCGGTATTATTGGGATACGGGAAGCTGGCACCAGGCTTACAACGCAGCGTCATATTATCTCTATGGATCGGAGCTGCCGCCGCTGCGCCGCAAGGCGAACTGGCGGGCGTCGATCCTGCGCGGACGCGAGTTCCTTGAGCGGGGCATCCGCAACAATCCCGAAGACCCCATCCTGAAACACCGTCTCGGCACCTTGCTTTCCGATCCGAACAAAATCGCGGCGTTCGGCGAGCCGGGCGACGCCTACGAAGCGGCTTACGAAGCCTACATCGCGGCGGCGGGCTTGGAGAATGCGCAGGGCTTCTCGAAACGCTTCGCACTTTACTCCCTGGCACGCGTGCCCGGCCGGGAAAAGCAGGCGCTTGTTCTGCTCAAGGAAATCGAGGCCGAGGGCGGCCGGCTGCCACCGACGTTTTTCGGCCTTTCCTACACGCTGCGCCATTATGAAGCTCCCGCCCGCCCGATCATGGATCTGATCGACTCCACCTTCCCGTCCCGCCAGGCCGCCTACGAAACGCTCGGCAGCCAATGGCACCGCACGCGCGACCGCTTTCCCGTTTTCGGTGTCGCAGAGGCGCTCGCCCATTTGGAAAACGATCTGAAAATCCCGCCCGAGCGGAGCGTCCTGAAGCAGGACGTGCCAGCACCGATGGAACCTGACGACTACTTCGCGCCGAAGCGATAGTGATATCTCCGTTCCTCATTGACACCTCACCCGAAGCGGACTCCTCCTCCGACCGCAGCTCGATGACCTGCTGCGCCAGTTCCGCGAACATTATGGCAAAGCCTGATCTCAAAAAAACCGATAAAGCCCTTGCGATGGCAGGCGGTTCGGGTGCTTATTTCCGGCGAGCCAATCCATGAGCATCTCCACCGAATATGAGTCCCCTGATACCTTGGGGCGCGCCGCGAAAGCCGTCGAATCCTACAAGGAGGAGGCGGACGACCTCGTCGGCGAGCGCATGACCCTGAACATGGGACCTTCCCACCCGGCGACGCACGGAGTGCTGCGCCTTATCCTGGAACTCGACGGAGAGGTGATCCACTCCGCCGATCCGGATGTCGGTTTCCTCCACCGGGGCGATGAGAAGATCGCGGAAAACATGCATTACAACCAGTTCGTGCCCTACACGGATCGGCTCGATTATCTCGCCCCGCTCGCCAACAACGTCGCCTACGCCTGCGCTGTCGAGAAACTCATGGGCTGGGAGCTGCCGCCGCGCGGACAGGCCTTGCGCGTGCTCTGCTGCGAACTCGCCCGGATCTCCGCCCACATGCTCGGCGTCGGAGTCTGCGCGATGGACGTCGGCGCGATGACGGTTTTCCTCTACACCTTCACCGAACGGGAAAAAATCTATAACCTCTGCGAGCAACTCACCGGTGCCCGGTTCACCACTTCCTACACCCGCGTCGGCGGCCAACTCCGCGACATGCCACCCGGCTTCGATGCCGCCGTGCGGACTTTCCTCGTGGAATGCGAGGTCGCCATCGGTGAGATCTCCAAGCTCCTCGACAACAACAAGATCTTCCGCGACCGCATGATGGACATCGGCGTGATCTCTCCCGAGTCCGCCATTTCCTTCGGCATGACCGGGCCGAACCTCCGCGCCTCCGGCATCGACCGCGACCTGCGAAAAAATAGCCCCTATCTCGGCTACGAGAAATACGATTTCGACGTGCCCATCGCCGCGGAGGGCGATTGCTACGCGCGCTACCAGATCCGTATGGAGGAGATGCGGCAGGCCATCCGCATCTGCCGCCAAGTGCTCGACACCATGCCCTCCGGCCCGGTCAACCTCGCCGATCCGAAAGGGGTGCTGCCCGCCAAGGAGCGCGTGGCGATGTCCATGGAGGAACTCATCCACCATTTCATCATCGCCACCCAGGGCATCGACGCCCCGGAGGGCGAGGTCTATTTCGCCGCCGAAAATCCCAAGGGCGAGCTCGGCTTCTACATCCACTCGAAGGGCGGCGGCGTGCCGAACCGCCTCAAGATCCGCAGCCCCTCCTTCTGCAACCTCTCCATCGTATCCAAATTGCTCCCCGGCCACATGGTCTCCGACATTCCCGCCATTCTGGGATCGCTGGACTTCGTGATGGGGGAATGCGACCGTTGAACCCCAGAACAAAAACAAACACCATGAAAACGACACGATCCATCGCCATTGCGATCTCACTCGTCCTGCCACTCTCCGCCGCGTTCGAGAACTGGACAAACAAGGAAGGCAAGACCGCCCAGCTCGAACTGGTGGAAGTCACCGGCGAGGACGACGCGAAAGCGGGCGTCTTCAAGATGCGCAACGGCCGCAACGTGACCATCAAGGCATCCGACCTCGCCGAGGAGGACGCGAAACGACTGGCCGAGTGGAAACCCGCTCCCGTGGAACCCGAGGTGGTGGCCGGCGAACCCAGCGTCTTCGATGACGTCCTCGACGGCAACCTCGTGATCCTCGATGGCAAGAAACTCAAGAAACACGAACTCGCCGCGAAGCCGACGAAATACTACGTCTTCTATTACACCGCCTCCTGGTGCCCGCCCTGCCAGGCTTTCACCCCCAGCCTCGTGGACTTCTACAACAAGAATAAAAACGAGAACTTCGAACTCGTGCTCATCACCAGCGACCGCGACGAGGACTCCATGGAGAAATACGCAGCGGACAAAAAAATGCCCTGGCCGCAGGTCAAGCAATCCAAGTCGCAATCCTTCAAAGGCAAATTCGACCACGGCGTGCGTGGCATCCCCGCCGTGATCGTCTGCGACCTTGAGGGGAAAGTCGTCAGTGCCAACGGTCGCAATCTCGCCGAACTCGAAAAAATCGTAAAATAACCAATGTCATCCGCCTCTCCCGCCGATTTGGTCGCCCCGCAGGAATCAGCCGGCAGCCATCATTTTCCACCCTTCGCCGTCAGCCCGGAGCTCGAGTCCGAGGCAGACGGGCGTATCTCCCATTACCCGGAAAGCAAGCGCTCCGCCGTCCTGCCTCTGCTCCACATCGTGCAGCACAGGTTCGGTTTCATCTCCTCCGAGGCCATCGACTGGGTGGCTACGAAGCTGGGGCTGGAGCCGATCAAGGTGCTAGAGGTCGTTACCTTTTATCCCGGCTTCCGCCAATACGCGCCGGGCAAATACCACATCCGCGTCTGCCGAACCCTCTCCTGCGCCCTCGGCGGCAGCGGCGAACTCATGGACGATCTATGCAAGGAATTCGGCATCGACCGCACCTCCGCCGATCCTCACCACCACCCAATCAGTGTTTCCCCCTGCGGGAAATACTCGGTCGAGTTCGCCGAATGCCTTGCCTCCTGCGGCACCGCCCCCGTCTGCCTCGTCAACGACGACTTCTACGAGGGCGTCAATGTAGCGATGATGAAAAAAGCCAGCGCGGAGTGACGGGCAGATCCTGTCTCGGTATGTGCGACCGAAAAGATGCACGGCTTAAGTTCATGATTGGATGTGGATCCCGCTTCACTTGCTCCGCCACTCCCATCAATTCGCGCCTCTAATCATTTGACGTGGCGACGGATTCGTCCACGATAACCACCTACTTGAGACGCGTTCTCAACAAAGCTGAATATGTACCGCTACGCCCTTGCCCTGCTGTTCATCTGCCACAACGCCATGGCCGTTGAGCCCGACGCGTTCGTCACCGACCTGCGCGAGACGATTTCCAAGATCGTGGACACGCAAACCCTCGATTCCAAAGAGCGCGCCGACTGGGAAGCGCGGAAAGCGGAGTTCGCCGCCCTGCTGGAGCTGCATCACCGGGAAATCGGGCTTCTCAATGAGGAGCTGGAAAAATCCGGCCTATCCGCCCCCGGCCACGGTGAATCCTCGGACGCGATGAAAGCGGAAATCGAATCGCTCAAGGAAACCCGCCGCCTAGCGAAAGAGGCCGTCGCGCGCAACGTGCCCCGCGCCGTCGCGCTGACCTCACGTTTCCCCGAACCGCTCAGGAAAGACTGCGAGACTGAGATCGCCTCCCTCCGCGCCTGGACCGCCAACGATGAACCCCGCGACGCCCTCCAATCCATCCTCTCCGTCCTCGCAAAGGCGCAACAATTCGACCGCCGCCTCACACGAGCCACCGAGATCCGCGATGGCCGCGAGGTGGATGTGCTTTACCTTGGATTAGCGCGCGCCTTCTACGCCGACAGGAAAGACGGAGCCGGCATCGGCACACCCGGCGGCGATGGCTGGAACTGGATCGCAAAGCCGGAAATCCGCGCGGATCTAGTCGCCGCCTTCGACATGCTCGATAAAAAACGCCCCCCCGCCATGGTGCGCCTACCCCTGGAAATCCAATAATCTCCATTTTCCATGCGACTCTTTAAATCCGTTTCCCTCCGCGTCCACTTGCCGGATTGTTTGAATTTTTCCACTCCGACCAACTCCGCTGCGCTCCGGGTCTGGTTTCTCTTCGCGATCACACCTCTAGCCGCACAAACCGAAGTCCCCGCCGCCCTCGAAAAAGCGAAAACCGACCTCACCGCCGCGCTCTCCGGCCTTGAGAAAACCCGCACCGCCATCGCCGCGGAGAAGCCAACCCTATCCGCCGATTTCGCGAAAACCGAAATCGAACTCCGCGAGAAACGCCGCCTCGTACGCATCGCACGGCAGTCCAAGGAAGACCGGGCCGAAGAGCTTCGCCAGCTCCGCACCGACCTCGCCACGCGCCAACAGGATGCCAGCTACCTCGCCGGATTGCTAAAAGACCATGCGCTGAAAACCACCACGCTCTCCACACCGGGAGCAGCGCCCCTCGAAATTCCCCCGGAAATCATCGCCTCGAACCCCCACCAACCCGCGACCGCCCTGAGCGAGCGCCTCCCCATCCTCGACGCCGCCCTTGACCGCGTAGAGGCGTTGCTCGGTGGTTCCACCTCACCCGGTAAAGCCTCAGATCCCGAAGGCAACATTCGTGAAGGCATCCTCGCCGCCCTTGGCCCCATCTCCTTTTTCCTCTCCGATGACCAATTGGTCGGCGGCGACATCATCGCTTCCACACCCGGCGAAATCCCCCATTTTGTCCCCGGTTCAGCGGAGCAAATTTCCATGTTCATCGCCGGGAAAGAAATCGCCCTCCCGCTCGATCCCACCGGCGGCAACGCACGCGCGATGGACGAGATCGACGGTGGTTTCATGGATTTCATCCGCAAGGGCGGCCTATGGATCTGGCCCATCATCCTCCTCGCCCTGCTCTCGATCGTGTTCGGCATCATCAAGCTCGCCCGTTTCGCCCGTTTCCGCGAACCCACCGACGCCTGGGTCTCCGCCATCCTCGCCGCCCTTCGCACCGGCGACCGCGCGAAGGCTTCCTCCATCGCCATCGGCCAACTCCACCCGGCCGGTGCCGTCATGGATAAGCTCGTCTCCGTTTCGGAAAACAGCGCGGATCTCGTCGAGGAAACGCTCTATGAACAGCTCATGGCCGTGCAGGATAAAACTTCCTCCCTCCTTCCCGTAATCGCGATCACCGCCGCCACCGCGCCGCTGCTCGGTCTGCTCGGCACAGTCTCGGGCATGATCGCCACCTTCAACCTCATCACCCTTTTCGGCTCCGGCGATCCCAAACCCCTCGCCGGCGGCATTTCCGAGGCGCTCATCACCACCCTCTTCGGCCTCGTGGTCGCCATCCCCGCGCTTATCCTCCACGCCTTCCTTTCGCGCCGCGCGCAGGGCATCGTGCAGACCACCGAGCGGCTCGGCCTTTCCTTCGTCAACGGGCTTAGGTCGAAGCAATCATAACGAAGTCCCTCAATCTAACGCCCCCACCCATCCCCCTCTTCCTTGAAATTTAAAGTTTAAAAGTTGAAATTTTGATCCACGCCATCCAGCTCACCTTGCGCGAGGGCGGCCTCACCCTCTACGCCCTGCTCGCCCTCGCCATCGCGATCTACGCGATCCTCTTCGGCGCATGGCGGCACCTCGCCTGCGCCCAGAAATCCATCGCCGCGAAAAAATGGCTTACCGCCACCACCGTCGCCAAAGCCCTGCCATGGGAACGGAAAGCACCCGATCCCCGCGAACTACAGCGCTCCTTCGCGAGTTTCGAACTCGACGAAATGGCCTGGATCGAGCGCCGCATCCCCTTCCTCGCCGTCCTCATCACCGCCGCGCCGCTGCTCGGACTGCTAGGCACGGTCGCAGGCATGCTTCTCACCTTCTCCGGCATGGCCGCAGGCAACGAAGCCCCCATCGACACCATCTCCACCGGCATTTCCAAAGCCCTCGTCACCACCCAGGCAGGCCTCGTCATCGCTATTCCCGCCGCCTTTCTCCTCGCCCTCCTCAAACGCCAATCCGAAACTACCCGCCTCAACCTCCAAGCCCAGCTCCACGAAAGACTGGCCGGAAACTTCAAACCCTAATCCACCAATGACCTCCTCATCCTCCGCCCACCCTCTTCCTTCGATCACCGATCACCGACCTGTCCGCCATAGCTTCAGCAACGGAGGATCACTGATCATCCGGCACTGAAAAAATGCGTCGCTTCCGCCACAGCACCAACTCCGAGACATCGGAAAGCATCGACATCTCACCGCTGATCGACGTCGTGTTCCTGCTGCTTATTTTCTTCATCGTGACTACGGTGTTCGTGAAGGAAACCGGCGTGGAAATCTCCAAGCCGCGCGCCGCCTCTTCGGAAGACCTGGAGCGCCAATCCATCCTCATCGCCGTCACCCACGAAGGCCGCGTCTGGCACGGCGGCCGCGAGATCGGGCAGGATGGGGTGCGCGCCGTCGTCGCCGCCCTACTTGAGGAAACCCCGGAAACCCCCGTCATCATCCGTGCCGACGCCACCACCCCCACCCAGGCCACCGTCTCCGTCATCGACTCCGCTAAACTCGCCGGGGCCGACTCCGTCTCACTGGCCACAGAGCGTTAAATTTCAACCTTCAACTCTCAAAAAGATGACCGCGCTCTCTAACTATTTCCATCAACCGCTTTCCCGTCGAACCCTTCCACCCAACCCAAGTCTTCCTTGAGAGTTGAAAGTTGAATTTTGAATCTTAAATCCACCATCATCGGCCTCGCCGCCTCCGCACTATTGCTTGCGGTGCTTGGTTTCGCGCGGATTTTCGTGGTGAGCGCAGACGTGCCCGATCTCGCGGTTCGAGAAATCGAGACCGTGACCTTCGAGCCTCCGCCCCCACCTCCACCGCTGGTGGAACCACCGCCCGATGCCCCTCCCCCGCCGCCGACCCTCACCAACCTGTCTCCTATCCCGGATCCCTCGCGCGTGCCCATCCCGCAGGCGAGATGTGCCGATGGACATCACCCTGCCGGTGGAAAGTTTCCACGCGGATCTCGCGCCCGCGCCGCTTCCAGCCGCTCCCGCACCGCCCAAACCGGTTCAGCATTCGAAGCAGTTTTTCAAAAAGGAGCAAAACTACCAGCGCACGCCACCACCGCCCGTTGCGAAGTCCCACTACGACGCCAACGAACTCGACGGCACACCGCGCCTCCTCCGCCACGGCTCAGCCACTTTCCCGGCAAGCCTCGCCCGCCAAGGCCAATCGCGTGGAACCGTCGTCCTCGAGGTCGAGCTTTCCCCCGCTGGCTCCGTCAGCGTCCGCCGCGTCGTTTCCTCCACGCACCCGGATCTCGTCGCGCCCGCCCGCCGTGTCGCCGCCGGGGCACGCTTCACCCCGCCCAAGCGCAACGGCGAACCCGTCAATGCCATCATGCGCTGGCCTATTATTATCGAAAAGTGATTAGTTATTAGTTATTAGTTATTGGTTATGATTTCTTACTTATCCATCTGCGTCCATCTGCGTCCATCTGCGGTTTTATTCCTCTTCTCTACTGCAACCGCAGTAGCTTCCGCCGAGCCCCTCCCCCTTTCCACCTCGTATTGGAAAGATCCGGCGTTCCTGAAATCCTTCAACGGCTCCTACCGCATCGAGGCGCGCATCGAACCCAACGTCACCACCGAGGAGCGCGGATTACTCGTGGAAGTGCAGCACCTGATGGCCGCCGGGAACCGCACCGGGGCTTTGGAAAAGATCCGCTCCAGCCCGCTCACGGAAAAATCCCCCGCCCTCACCTTCAACCTCGCGAACCTCCTTTTCGAGACCGGCGAGAACGAAAAGGCCATCGCCGCTTATGAAACCGCGCTCAAGGAATACCCGTCCTTCCGCCGCGCCCACCGCAACCTTGCGCTCGCCCTCGTCCGCGACAACAAGCTTCCCAAAGCCCTCGAACACCTCACCGAAGCGATCCGCCTCGGCGATTCCGAGGGCAGCACCTACGGGCTGCTCGGCTATTGCCGCCTCGCCCGCAAGGAGTTCGCAAGCGCCCTGCAAGCCTACCGTATCGCACAGGTCACCGAGCCGGATGTGGCGGAGTGGAAAGCGGGTGTCGCCCAATGCCTGCAGGAAACCGGTGGCAAGGAGGAAGCCGTCGCACTCCTCGACGAGGTCATCGCCCTGCGTCCGCTCGAATCCTCCTACGCCATCCTGCTCGCCAACATCCACCTCGATCTCGGCCGCCTCGACTCCGCCGCCAAGGCGCTCGAACTCCCCTTCCGCCTCGGCGTCCTCCCGCCCGATCCCACCCTGCTCCTCGCCGATCTCCACCTCCGCGCGGATCGCCCGGTGGCCGCGAAATCCGCCACGGAGGCCGCTTTCTCGAAAGAACAAAAACCCGGCACCGATGCCATCCTGCGGCTGGTCGCCACCGCCTCGAACCAAGGCGATTGGCTCTTCGTGAAAGACCTCATCGCCAAGGCGGAAACTCCGGAACCCTCCCGCGCCATGAACCTCGCGAAGGCCCGCTACCTCATCGATTCCGAGGAAGATCCCGCCGCCGGAGCCGGGCTGTTAGAGAAACTCGTTTCCGAAGACCCCACCGACGGCACCGCCCTCCTCGCGCTCGCGAAACATCACACCGCCACCGGCCAACCCGGCTCCGCCGAACTCCTCTTGGAACGCGCCACCGCCGATTCGACCAGCGCCTACGAAGCTCACGTCGAACTCGTCAGGCTCCGGGTCGCACAATCCCGCTACGCCGACGCGCTTGTATCCACGGATGCGGCGCTCGCGCTGAATCCCACCGAATCGCTCATCAGCTACCGCAAGGCCTTGGCCGAGACCGCTTCGGCGGCGGAGTGAGACCCCGGCCATATCATGCGGCATCCGCGTTCGCGTCCGCGTCGGGCTTGCGGCGGCGGAGCGATGGTGACTTCGTTCCCTCGACCACATGGCGGTTGATGGAGACTCCCTCGACGTCGCCTCGGGAGGGGACATCGAACATGACATCGAGCATCAGTTTCTCGAAAATGGAGCGGAGGGCGCGGGCGCCGGTGCCGCGATCGACGGCCTGTTTCGCCATCGCGCGGAGGGCGTCGCGGGTGATGCGGAGCTTCACGCTGTTGAGGGCGAGCTGCTTGGAATACTGCTTCACCAGCGCGTTCTTCGGCTCGGTGAGGATGCGGACAAGCTCGTCCTCGGTGAGCTTGCGCAGAGAAGTGATGACGGGCAGGCGTCCGATGAACTCGGGGATCAGGCCGAAATGGAGGAGGTCTTCCGGGAGGACTTTCTCGAGGATCTTCGAGGTCTTCTCGTCGAGGTCGTTGTTGGTTTGGTTATCGGAGTGGAAGCCAAGGGTCTTGCTGCCGAGGCGGCGTTTGACGATGTCTTCCAAGCCGACGAACGCGCCGCCGCAAACGAAGAGGATCTTCTCGGTGTTGACCTGGATGTATTCCTGCTGCGGATGCTTGCGGCCGCCTTGCGGGGGAACGTTGCAAACGCTGCCTTCGAGGATTTTTAGGAGGGCCTGCTGGACGCCCTCGCCGGAAACGTCGCGGGTGATGGAAACGTTCTCGGTCTTGCGGCCGATCTTGTCGATCTCATCGACGTAGATGATGCCGCGCTCGGCGCGCTCGACATCGAAGTCCGCAGCCTGCAACAGGCGGAGGATGATATTTTCCACGTCCTCGCCGACGTAACCCGCTTCGGTGAGCGTGGTGGCATCGACGATGCAGAAAGGAACATCAAGCACGCGGGCAAGGGTGCGGGCGAGCAGGGTTTTCCCTGAGCCGGTGGAGCCGAGCAGGAGCACGTTCGATTTCTCGATCTCCACGTCCTTGAACTCGGCGGAGACGCCGAGGTTGTTCTGATTGAGGCGGAGGTAATGATTGTAAACGGCAACGGAGAGGACTTTTTTCGCGGTCTCTTGGCCGATCACGTATTGGTCGAGTTCGTGAAGGAGTTCGGCGGGCGTCGGGATTTCCTCGCGCTTGTGGGAGGATTTGCCCTTGCCCTTTTTACCTTTGGACTCGGGCGGGTTCAGTTCCTTCACAAGGATGTTGGAGCAGACATCCACGCACTCGTTGCAGATGTAAACGCCGGGGCCGGCGATCAGTTTTTTTACCTCAGAGTGGCTCTTCCCGCAGAAAGAGCACATGGTTAGATTCGATGCGCGCGCCATTTCCTGAATTAAGCCCCGCCCGACCCATACGCAAAGCCCGAAATCCGGTTTTTCGCTCGCCCAGCGCGGAGTCAGCCCCGCTTCGAGGGGAAATCCGCGCGGGTCATTTTGCCGCCGCTTCCTGGAACTGCCTTCGGGTGCCAGAGGCGTCGCCGTTGTTGAAGTTGGTGCGCTGCACCATCATGACCATGTAGCGGCCTTTTGCGGGATCGATCCATGCCTGGGTGCCGTAAGCACCGCCGTGGCCGAAGGTGCCCGCCGAAAGCGGTGCGGTGACACCGACAGGCTCGGCCACGCGGATCCAACCGAGGCCGTATTCGCTGCCGGGAACGAAGCCCGCCTTGAGCGATCCGGTGTGGGAGCGGCTCATTTCGGCGATCGATTCCGGGGTGAGGTAGCGTTTCCCGTCGAGTTCGCCGCCGTTGAGGATCATGCGGGCGTACCTTCCGTAATCGCGTGCGGTGGAGAAAAGCCCGCCCGCGGCGCTGGGGAAGCGGTCGGTGGAGGTCGGGGATTTGCCGTAGAAAATTTTCACCGGCTCGGCGCGGAAGCCGTCCTTGGTGGTGGCATAGGAGACGACCAGCCGTTTTACCTGGGCTTCATGGAGGTTGAAGGTGGTGTCCTTCATGCCGAGGGGGACGAAGAGGTTTTCCCGTAGGTAATCGGGGAAGGATTTCCCGGAAACGACCTCGATGACGCGGGCGGCGGTGCTGATCCCGGTCTGGCAATACGCCCATTTCGTGCCGGGTTCGAATCGCAGCGGCTTCGCGGCAACCAGCGCGGTGAGTTCAGCGAGGTTGGTGGTCGCGGCGTTCTCCGGGCCGCTGAGATCTTGGAGGCCGCTGGTGTGGGCGAGGATCTCGGCGATGGTGATGGTGGCGGGCTTTCCGTCCGCGCCCTTGAGATCCCTGAACTCGGGGAGGTGTTTGGAAACGGGATCGGAGATGGAAACAAGGCCTTTCTCAACAGCCATCATCATCGCGGTGCCGGTGACGGGCTTGGTCATGGAGGCGATCCAGAACATGTGATCCGGCGTCAGTTTTTCCCCGGTGCCGATGTCCGCGAATCCGGCGGTGGCGGTGGCGAGGACGCCTTCGCGGTCTCCTACCTGTGCGGTGACCCCGGCGACTTCACGTGATTCGATCTGCTTCGCGGCGAAGGAATCGAGGGCTTCCTGAAGCGCGGTCGGTTCGGCGGCGGCGGGGAGGGCGAGTCCGAAGATCACCGCGAAGAGGCACTTTTTCATGGGTGGGGGGAACCCTATGGCTAGTGCGGAGGCTTGGCAAGGTGGGAGGGACAGGATGTCCCTCCGACGGACTGGGACTGCAAGTCCCAGCCACGGGCCTCAGTCCTTTTTCTCCAGTTCCGCTTGGATGGCGTCGGGGAGCTGTTTACGGGATTCCAGAACCTTGTCCACGAGGCCGTAGGCGACGGATTGTTCGGCGGTCATGTAGTTGTCGCGGTCGGAGTCGTGCTCGACCTCCTCGACGGTCTTGCCGGTGTGTTTGGCGAGGATTCCGTTGAGGCGTTTTTTGAGATTGAACATGAATCCGATGGTTCGTTCAACATCGGAGGCGGTGCCTTGGGCGCCGCCGGAGACTTGGTGGATCATCACGTGGGAGTTGGGTAGGCAGAAGCGCTTGCCCTTGGTGCCGGCGGTGAGGAGGACGGAGCCCATGGAAGCAGCGATACCGATGCAGTAGGTGTTCACGTCACAGGTGAGGAACTGCATGGTGTCATACATTGCAAGGCCTGCGGTGACGGAACCGCCGGGCGAGTTGATGTAGATGTGGATGTCCTTTTTCGGATCCTGCATCTGGAGGAAAAGGAGCTGGGCGATCACCGAGGCGGCCACGCCGTCGTCGATCGGGGTCGTAATGAAGATGATACGATCCTTGAGCAGGCGCGAGTAGATGTCGAACGAGCGCTCGCCGCGTCCGTCGGACTCGATGACGATGGGCACGTAGTAGCTGTTCTGCGGAGCCTGCGGGGAGGCGCTGTTGGAGGGTGGGAAAAGGTTCATGGCTGTTCGGCGGTTGCGGTTTCAAGTTCCTCGGCGGAAACTTCCGTGACTTTCGCGTGCTCGACGAGGAAGTCAATGGTGCGCCCGATGAGGAGCGAGTTGCGGATCGACTGGATGCGACGGGTGCGCTGGAGATCCTTGATGACATTCTTGATCGGCTCCTTGCGGGACTCCGCGATGCGGGAAATGTGGGCGAGCAGATCCGTCTCAGTGACGGTGATTTTTTCAGCGGCGGCGATTTCCTGGAGCAGGAAGTTTGTGCGGAGGTTGGTTACGGCGCGCTGCGTGGCGACGGAGAAGATCTCCTCCTGGCGCTGCATCATCTCCTCGTCAGACGCGCCCTGCTTGCTGCCTTCCTCGACGAGGCTATTGGCCTGGCTCTGGGTCTCGCGCATCACGATTTCCTCGGGCAGATCGAAGCTGACCGATTTATTCAGATGCTCTACGATCTGGTTGACCTTGAACTCGCCGATTTGCTTCTCCTTTTCCCCGGCCATGTTGCCGCGGATGAGTTCTTTGAGTTCGTCGAGGGTGTTGCCTGGAAGGAGCTTCTCTGCGAAGGTGTCGTCGAGTTCGGGGAGCTTGCTGGCCTTGATGCCGCGGAGAGTGGTGTGGAGGGTGATTTCTTTGCCGCGCAGTTCCTCGAAGGGGAATTCCTCGCCGAGCGTAATGGAGACGGCCTTTTCCTCGCCTTCGTTCATGCCGGCGAGCTGTTCTGCATAGCCGGGCAGGAAAGCGCCTTCCTTGATGGGTAGCCAGTGGTTCTCGCGCTTGGCAAGGTATTGGCCTTTTTCACCGATCACCTCGGTCAGCGGCTGTCCGTCTAGGGTGGTGGTGAAATCGACAATCGCGATGTCATCCGTTTGGAGGGCGCGTCCGGTAACGTCCTCAAACTCGGCGAGACGTTCACGCAGGTTTTGGAGTTGGACATCGAGTTCGGCGTCGGTGATCTCGGCGGGCGGGGCTTTCACCTCAATGCCTTTGTATTCCGGTAGCGTGAACTCGGGCGCGAGGATCAGCTTCGTCTCAAAGGCGATGGAGCCGTCCGGGCGTTCGTTGAGATTGTCGGGGAAGCCGAAATCGAGCACCTTGAGGTTTTCCTTCGCCAGCGCCTGGTCGCAGGCTTCGCCGAAAAGAGCTTCGGTCAGTTCCTCGGAGATCTGTTTCCCGAAACGCTTCTGGATCACGTTTTTAGGGGCTTTGCCGGGGCGGAATCCGGCGATCTTCGCCTGTGAGGCGTAGGAGGAGGCGATCTCCGCGCGCTTCGCCGCGACATCGGCGGCCGGAACCTCCACGTTGAGGGTTGCGATGCACTTCGGCTGTTTTTCGACGACGATATTCATAAAGGTTCTGCGTTGGGAGGGGGAAACTAGGGGCGGGCGGGCGGTGTTGGCAACTTACAACTCGCCAAAATTACTCCAATCCGCCCGACGGGTATGCGGTAGATGCGGGTGCCGGACTTTCCGGCAGGGTGATTTTCGCGCTGTCATGCCTATGGAAAACACCCGAAGCACGCCAGACGACGTTTGCGGGCTTCTCCGCGATGACAAGCGCGCTGCGGACGGGAAAACCGGCTCCCCTTGGCTCTTACCACAGCCCCACGAAGCCCAGATACCATTGCCAGAGCCGCCAACCTCCGAACATCCACGCGGCGGCTCCCATCGCCAAGAAGGGGCCGAAGGGCAGCTGCTTGCCGAAACCAATGCGGCCGATGAGGGCGGCGATGAGGGCGAAAAGCGACGCCGCGAAAAGCGAGAAGAACACGCCGCTCCAGCCGAAGAACGCGCCGATCATCCCAAGCAGATGAACGTCCCCCATGCCCATCGCCTCGCGCGGGATCACAGCTCCCCTCGCTTGGCCGCTGAGGGATTTCATCTTCGCAAGCTCGAACGACCGTCCGTCCGCAAGCTGGATGCCACTCTCGCGGATGATGAGTTCGCCCGCACCGGTTTCCTCGCCGTCCACCACGACCTCGGTGGCATCCACGACGAGCCGATCGGTCTTGCGCGAGAAAATGTCCCACCACGGGACTTCCTCGCCATCGATTACGAAGAGCATGGGGTCATCGTCGCCCACCGGTTCGCGCAGAGACCACTCGACTTCCTTGTCGAACTTCATCGCCTTTTTCCCGAAGGCCATTTTTCCGAGCTCCACGACCGCCCACAGCCCGAAGAAGCCCGCGGTCCAGCCGATGCCGCCGCCGAGCAAACCTTGCCACCATGTCCCGCCGAAGCCGGAAAGGGCGGGCAACTGCGGCCATACCGCGCAGGCGATGAGGCCGATCGCGGAACCCGCCCAGGTGAGGTTCGTCGGGATAATGAGATGCTCGGCGTCGATCCAAGTGATGGCGACAAACAGGGCGAGCAGCACCCAGAGGAAAGGGGCGACCTGAGGAGGAAACAGCCACCAAGCTAGCACGAACAGCACGGCGGTGACGAACTCGACGGCGATGTAGCGGAACGGAATTGGCGCGGCACAATGGCCGCATTTCCCCCGCAGGAAAAGCCAGCTTACGATCGGCAGGTTCTGCCACAGGGAAAGCTGGTTCTTGCAGAGCGGGCAGAACGATCGGTTCGGCTTGTTCACCGACATGCCCAGCGGTAGGCGATAGATGACGACGTTCAAGAACGATCCGATACACGCCCCGATCATGCCCACCGGAATCAGCCAGATCCAGTGATCAAAAGGCGGATAGATCACAGGCACGCTCGCCTCCTTTCCATTGTTGGGTCAGTCCTTTCGGATTGTTTTTTTGGGCTAGCTATCATGAGTTTGTGCTCAATGTTCGTAGATTCTTTGCAGTAGCCTGTTCATTTCTTCCAGCCTATTCTTGTCTTACCGCCCAGCGGAAACCAAGCGACAGACGGATGTCGGGCTTCCCATGGCAAGGCGTTGTGAAAAACAGCCGTTCCCAACTCCAGTCCGCTCCCTGATCACCATCGCTAGGAACTTGTCCTTGAATGATTTCTCCCCCAGATACCAACCTTTGCGAAGCGCCTCCATTACCTTTCCATCCACCTCACCACCATGGTTCGAAGCTCTCGCTTCCAGCCATCCGAAAAGATCCCGATACTCCCAATACTCTAAAAAATCAATCCGCAAGCACCCCCATACTAGGCGCTATACTACGCGAAGATCCTGACGGCGGTAGGGTGAGGGCGGTATCGCATCAGCCCGGAATCAGATCCTTCACGGCATCCTTTTCCTCAAGCAGTTCGTTGATCGTTGCATCGATCTTGGTTTGCGAAAACTCGCTAACCGGCACGCCCTGCACGACTTCCCATGATCCATCCGCCTTGGTGCGGATGGGCATGGAGGCCATGATGCCTTTCTCGATGCCGTAGGAGCCGTCCGAGCAGATGGCGACGGAGTGCCAGTCGCCTTCCGGGGTCGGGGTGATGAGGCTTTTCACGGTATCCATCGCAGCGTTGGCAGCAGAAGCGGCAGATGAGGCTCCGCGGGCCGCGATGATCGCCGCACCGCGCTGCTGGACGGTCTTGATGAACTCGCCCTCCAGCCATGCGGTATCGCTGATGAAATCGTTGACGGGCTTGCCCTTGATCTTCGCATTGGTGAAATCGGGATACTGCGTGGCGGAGTGATTGCCCCAGATGCAGAGGTTCGTGACATCCGAACAATGCACGCCGGCCTTCGCCGCGAGCTGGCTCTTGGCACGATTCTCATCAAGGCGGGTCATCGCGAAAAAGCGGTCGTTCGGCACGCCTTCCGCATTATTCATCGCGATCAGGGCATTGGTGTTGCAGGGGTTTCCAACCACCAGCACGCGCACATCCTTCGCCGCCGAGCGGGCGATGGCCTGGCCTTGGCCGGTGAAAATCTTGCCATTGATACCGAGCAGATCCGCGCGCTCCATCCCCGCCTTGCGTGGAACGGAACCGATCAACAGCGCCCAGTTCGCGCCCGCGAAACCTTCGTCGAGATCCGTCGTGGCGACGACCTCCCTCAATAGCGGAAACGCGCAGTCATCCAGCTCCATCACCACGCCCTTGAGCGCGGGAAGACCCGGCTCGATCTCAATCAGGCGGAGGTTGACAGGCTGGTCTTCGCCGAAGACGAAACCGGAGGCGATGCGGAAAAGGATGGCGTAGCCGATCTGGCCGGCTGCTCCCGTGATGGATACGGTGATGGGTGCTTTCATGATATTATTCTGACGGGATGAGCATAAGGCGGCACTCTTTCGGCTGGCCAGAGGAATTTGGTGCCCTCAACCCCTCCTGATCTTCGAGCCGCTGAAGAAAACCGTCATGCGATAGACACGCTTGTGGCGGGTGGTGATCTCGCCGGTGGTAAGGTCGATTTTTTCCGGGATCTCCAAGCGGTGGATATCGACCATGGCTTGGAATCCGCGCTCGGAGAAGATGTCGATGAGCATGGCCACGGCGAGGGTGTCGTGGAAAAGGGCGTCCTCGGTGTTGATGGTGGCGCGGCCGGTTACGGCGTAGCGTTTGATCACCGGCATCATCTTTTCCTGGACGAAATCGACCACGGCTTGGAACAGATCGGATTGCTGGACTTGGTATCCATCGAGGCGGTTCACCAGTTCCTGCCGGGCTTGGAGCACGATCTCATCCGCCAGAGGGATGTGCCGCAGGGTGTCATAGGTGCGGGGATCGAGTTCCAGCGAGCTCTGGTAATCGAGCTCGCGGATGATGTTGCGCCGCACCTCCTCAACGGGCGCCTGAGCGTTGATGAAATGGTAGTGGAAGATCTGTTTCAGCGAGACCAGCGCGTCATAGGTCTTCTCTTTGAAGGTGCGGTAGCGGTTGCGGGCGAGTTCGGGATCGAAGTCCGTGGGTCTCACCTCCATCAACTCCCCTACCCCGGCGTGTTCCACCTCCGCGTTGTGGGCGAGCGTTTCCTGGCCGCGCTTGAGCTGGCGGGCGATACTTTCCGCCTCATCGACGAAGAGCACCATGATATGGAAAACCGGCTGGCGGAAATGATGCGCCTGCGCGGTATCGGAAAACTGCCGCCGCAGCATGACCATGCGGTCGTAAAGCATTTTCAGGCACTCCACCTGCACGTTCGTGCGCGGAAAGCCGTCGAGCACCGCGCTGTCCCGGAACTCGGGCCTTAGCAGTTCATGGAAAAGCAGTCGCAGCACCTCCTCGTCTCCGACCATGCCGCCGCCCGCCTTGATTTTCCGAGCCTCCGGGGAATCAAGGAGCTGGCTAACGACGATGGGCTCCGCCTTGATGCCGCGCACCTTGCGGATGTAATCCGTGTTCGTCCCCTTGCCCGAACCCGGTGCGCCGCCGAGTAGGATCAGCTCCTTGGGGAAACGCAGGTTCTCGACGCCGAAGGAATCCTCCAGTTCCTTCCACACGCGGTTGAAAATAAGTTGAGCGTCCTTGATCTCAAGGTCGGCAGGCGGTGTTGCGGATGATTTCTGGCTCACGGGTAGGGACAGCAAAGGGGAACCGGCCGGATACGTCCAGACAAGCCGCAACTTTCCACTCACCTTTCGGCCTTGGAATCCACCCGCGTAGCCCTACCCTCGCTGCCATGTCCGACCCAAGCATCGATTTCTACAACGCCGCCCTAGACGCGATCCAGGCCGGCCGCCTCGACGAAGCGCTCAGCGCCGCCGAAAACTCACTCACCGAAAACCCGAAGGATGCCGAGACATGGCAGCTCTATGTAATCGTCCTCAACGCGCTCGGCCGCAGCGAGGACGCGCGGAAAGCGACAGAAAAACTCCGCGAACTCGGCCTCGGCAAGGCGGATGATTTCCTCCTCCAAGCGGCAGAAGCGGCCTCCTCCGGGAATCTCACCACCGCGATTTCACATTACGAGTCCGCGTTGGAAACAGGCGGCGACCGGCCGGAAATCCACGCTGGATACGCACTCGCGCTGATGGAAGCGGATCGCCCGGAGGAAGCCCTCGCCGCCGCCAGAAAGTCCGTTTCGCTCGCCCCGGATGACGCCCGCGCGAACTACGCTCTCGGCCACATCCTCCGGCTCCGCGGGGAAAACGACGAAGCGCTCTCCGCCCTCACCGTTGCGGCAAACGCCGAACCCGATCTGATGCTCGCCGTTTACGAACAGGGCATGTTGCTGGCCGACAAGGACAGGCTGGAGGAAGCCTTGGAAAATTTTACAAGGTATCTCAAAGCGAACCCCGGCGACCCCAGCGCGGTTCAGGCTGTCGAGAGCATCCGTCACCGGATGCGTCCCGAGACCCGTTGAAAATCAGGGCAAGTCCGTGCGGAACGGCGAGGCGGGCAGGCCGTCCTTGTTGAAAAGGTTCACGTCCGGCACGTTTTCCCAGCCGTAGCGGACGGCTTTCGGATCGGCCACGCCCTCGGCGGAAACAACTACTTTGTCGCCCTCGATCACGGCCTTCGCCGGAACGAATTTTCCGTCAACTCCCGCGATAGTGAATCCTTTCAGGTCGCCGTCCTTGGCGACAAGACCGCCGCCGATGTGGCCGAAGGAAATCACCACCTTGCCGCCCGCCGCTTTCATCGATTCGTAGAGCGGCCCGGAATACACGATTTTTTCACCGTAAGCCAACGGCGCGCGCGGCCAGCGACAAGCGATGTCCGACGGGTTCCTTCTGCTTCGGATGGATATCGTTCGCGTCGCCGTAATCCGTAGTCACCGCCATCGCGGTGTTCTTGGATTTGGCGAGGGTGAGGAACTGCGCCTCACGGATCTCGGGCGGCTGGCCTTTGAAGGGGGCGATCTGGACGTAGAGGAACGGGAAATCACCCAGCTTCCACTTCGTGCGCCAGTCCGCGATCATGGCGGGGAAAAGGGTCTGGTATTCCTTGGATTTTCGGGCGTTCGACTCGCCCTGATACCAGATCACACCCTTCATGCCGTAGGGCACGACGGGGGCGATCATGGCATTATAGAGTGCGGCCGGGAAGTTCTGCGCGCCTTTCTCCGGAAGCGCGGCGGCCGCCTTGAGCTGATCCGCATAGCCTTTCAGCTCCGGATGCCCCTCGAAACCCTCGGAGCTCGTCCATGCCTGCGCCGGCGTGCCACCCCATGAGGTGCTGATGATGCCGACCGGCACGCCAAGCTTCGTCTGAAGATCGCGGGCGAAATAATAGCCCACCGCCGAGAATTTCCCGACCGTCTCCGGCGAGCATTCCTGCCAGCTTCCTTTCACCTCATCCACCGGTTCCAGGGAGGTTGTTTGCGCCACCGTGATCATGCGGATCTGCGGGAAATTCGCCTTCGGCTTCTCCACCTCGGGTTGGAAAGATTGGTTGAGCGTCCACTGCATGTTCGATTGGCCGGAAGCCACCCAGACCTCGCCCACCAGCAGGTTGTTCACCGTGACCTCGTTGTCGCCGGAAATTTTCATCGAGAAGGGGCCGCCCGCTTCGAGGGGTTTCAGCTCCACCTTCCACTTGCCTCCCTGCGCCGTGGTGGTGGCCGTTTGCCCGGCGAGCTCGACGGTGACTTTCTCACCATCGTTCGCGGTGCCCCAGACCGGGACGTTCTGCCCGCGCTGGAGCACTGCTCCGTCGGAGAAAAGGATGTTGGGTTTCACCTCGGCATGAAGCAGGCCGGAGGACAAGGTGGCTCCGAGGAGCAGGAGGCGGGTGGTTTTGGGTCTCATGTGTTTTCGTTTTACGCGGATACGCTGATATGTCTCTCACCAATTTCACCTGCGCAATGATCGGCGCCCGCGCTGAAAGATTCGTGATTTCATCGACCCATCAAGGGCCTATTTGAGGGAATGGAGGTAGGAGATGACATCGGCGAATTGATTCATGGTCAGGGCGTCCATCAGATGGGGACCCATAATGGTGGAGGCGGAGGTTTGGATATCCTTGACATCGGCGGGCTTGAGCGTGGTGGGGATGCCTGCGATGTTGCGGATGATGATTTGGGTCTCCGACTTCTCGGCGAGGGTGCCTTGGAGGGTGGTGCCGTCCTTGGTGGTGACATCGACCCATGATGGGGCGATTCCAGCATCGGGCTTGAGGATGGCTTCGGCGATGGCTTCGCGGTCGAGGGTGGCTCCGATGTTGTTGAGGTCGGGGCCGCGTTTCGGGTCGTTTTCGGCGATGCTATGGCAGGCGGCGCAGGCCTGGGTTTTCATGATCTCGCGGCCTTTGGCGGGATCGCCCTTGAGCTTGTCGAGGGCGAGCATGATGTCCTCGATGGAGATTTCGCCGATGGTTTTTTCCTTTTTGCCGCCGGTCTTCTCGACCTCGCCGATACCTTCGAGGTTCATGCGGTGCTTGTTGGCGAGATAGGTCAGAAATGCTTTCTGGTCGGTGGCGGCGGCGGCCCAGACATCGCGGAAACGTTTCTCGATGTCGGCGGATTTCCCCCAGCGGATCGGCTTGTAGTAGGGGCCGCGGGTATCGGGCTTGGTGCCCCACCACCAGGAGCCGTCGTAGGCGGCCTCCCTCGTGTAAAGGCGGGCGAGGGCGGTGAGGATCTTGTTTTTGAGAACGGGATCGGTGGCGGCGGCGTGCTTGGCGAGGAGTCCGTCAACAACGGCCGGATCGTGCATGTGGTGTAGGGCGCGCAGGGCTCCGTCGCGGCTGGCTCCCTCGACGGCGGCGAGGCTGTCATCGATAGCTTTCAGGGAGACGAGGGAATGGACGGCGAGATGGGGGACGATGACGGCAGGATTCGGTGTGGCGTGCGGGCCTTCGTTGGAGGTGCCCGTGCCGACAGGCGGCTCGGAGAGGATCCTGAAATTGACGACCGAGTCGGCGTTCTTGGAGGCGCAGCAGCGCGGCGGTGACCTTGAGCTTCTGCATGGCTCCGGGGATCACATAGTGGATGACCGACTTGGCGTGCGTGCCGATGGCTTGTTTGTGGGGTTTCCCGTCGGCGCGCTGGATAGGTTTTCCGTCGGGGGCCTTGTTGACCAGGGTTTTGCCCCAGCCTTGGGTGGCGGATTTCCATTTTAGCTGGGTCAGCGGGACTTGCTTGCCATCGCGGTTAGTGAGGACGGGGTCGAACCAGCCGGCGTGGTCGCCGCCGTTGCCGTTGCCGCCTTCCTCGACGACGAGATAGAGATTATTGACGCCGACGAGGCTGATTTCGATCTCGGCGGTCTCGTTGCCGGAGATCAATTTGCTTTCGAAAAGCGGCGGTTTGGGAGCGGCGGCGGGGGACTGTTTGGCGGTGGGGGGAATCGCGGCGGCGAGCAGGGCTTTGGCTGCCTCCTTTTTGCCGATGCGCCCGAGGGCGACGGCGGCGGCGGCCTGGACGCGCGGGTTGGAGCCGACGAGGGCTTTCTCGAAGGGCTCCAGCGGGAGGTCGGCGTTCTGCTTCAGGCGGTCGGCGGCGGCGCGGAGGGCGAATTCCGTCATGGCGGGATCACCGGCGAGCTCGAGCAGGGCGGGGTTGGCGGCGGCTCCGAGGAGCTGCTTGTAGGTGAAGATCGCGGCGACGCGGGCGGCCGGGGAGTTCTTGCTGTCCTTGGCGATGGCGAGGATGGCGGGAGCAAGCGCCTTGTCGCTGCGGGTCAGGATTTCCTGCTGGGTGGCGAGGCGCGCGGTGGCGCTATCGGCAGTGAGGCCTTTCACGAGGGCGTCGGGGGCGAGTTTCGGCAGATCAGGGAAAGGCTTGTAGGTCCAGCCGTCCGGGACGACGCGCTGGACGAAGCCGCGCGCGGGGTTGCCCTTGTAACCGGCTCCCTCCCAGGCGGCGATGTAGAGCTGGCCGGAGCCATCGACATCGAGATCCGAAGGTTGGGAGAGGCCGATGAAATCCTCGGCTTTCTGGGTGAAAGAGGCCGCGTCGGGTGTGAGACGGTGGATATAGACCTGGTTGCGGCCCCAGTCGGCCATCATCGGGGTCTTGTTGTATTTTTCCGGCCAGGTGGACTCGTCGAGAAACAGGGCACCGGTGCCGGAGCCGCCGCCGAGGTCTTCGAGGGCGGGGATGATCTCGTCGGTGAAATTCTTGAAGAGCATCGGGTAGCCGTATTGGCCGGTCTGGATGTGGTGGATGAAGCGGATGTTCCAGCCTCCGCCGTCGTTGGTGTTGCCGCGCGTAAAGATGTTCATGAACGGGTCGATCGCGACGTCGTAGATGTTGCGCAGCCCGTGGGTGTAAACCTCCATCTCGGTGCCGTCGGGACGGACGCGGAGAACGCCGCCGCCGAGCATAGTGAGCGTGGTGCCGTCGGTGCCTTGCGCGTTGACGTATCCGAAGTCGCCGACTGCGATGTAAATCCAACCATCGATGCCCATGCGGATGCCGTTGGTGGTGTGGTCGGCGCCGCGATCCTGGTTATGCTTGGGGACGGAAATGTCGCGGATGAGGATTTCCGGCGGGCCGTCCGCGATGCCGTCGCGATCCTTGTCCGTGAGAACGGAGAGGTGCATACCGGAGAGGATGCCGGTGTCCTTGGGGATGACCGTGTGGAGGACGTAGAGCTTGTCGCCGAAGGAAATGAGGCCGCGAGGGTTGTCGATCTCGGCGAAAACGGTGTGCTTGTCGGCGATGCCATCCTGGTTGTCATCGACGAAGCGGACGATGCGGCCTTTGCCCGGGCCTTTGCCAAGCGAGCCGAGCAGATCGACGCCGACATACACTTCACCGGTGGCGGCGGCGGCGATGCACGCGGGGGATGGGGCGAGGTCGCTGCCCGCGTATTTCGTGTAGGTGAGGTCGGCGGGATTCGCGGCGGCGAAAACGGAGAGACTCGTGAGGAGGCCGGGGATGAGCTTGGTCATGGGGTCAGGGGTGAGGTTAACGTCGGATCTACCCTCAGACTTTCACGTATTGTGATGTTCGTCGAGCAACTCACGCCCCGATGCAGATTTGTGTTTGTATCCATCGCCGCCCCTAGGACGTTATCGCCGCTTCCTCACGCATTGGCTACCCCTCCCCTTGCGCGAACAAAGACCCGCGCCTAGCGTCCGCCGCCCTATGAAATCCATCCACCTCCCCGACATCGAAGCCATGGACAAGCTCACCCGCGTCCGTTTCGCGAACTCCCTCCCGGGGCCGAAGCCGTTTTGCCTCGTCGGCAGCGTTGATGTAGAGGATCGCACCAACCTTGCACCGTTTTCCACCGTCACGCATCTCGGATCGAACCCGGCGTTGATCGGCCTGGTCTCGCGCCCGGATCTGGTCGAGCGGCACACGCTTTCCAACATCCTCGCGACGGGCTCCTACACAATCAACCACGTCCACCCCGGCATCCTTGAGCAGGCGCACCACTGCTCCGCCCGCTATCCGCGCGAAACGTCCGAGTTCGCCGCCGCGGGGTTGACCCCTCATTTCGAGAAAGGCGTGGCCGCGCCCTTTGTCGCGGAATCGCTGCTGCGCTTCGCCCTCACGCTGGAGGAAACAGTCACCATCGCATCGAACGGCACGATCCTGATCGTCGGGAAAGTCGTCCTCGCGCAGTTGCCCGAGGATCATTACGGCGAGGACGGCTCGATCAATCTTACCGCGCTCGGTTCGCTGGCCTCCACAGCGCTGGACACCTATTTCGAGCTGGGAGCACCCGTCCGCCTGCCCTACGCAAAGCCCCGGGGCTGAGAAATTCGTGGTGTGAAATCCCTTGAAAACGAAAATGAAGGGTTTATATTATTTTGCGTCCAAGTAACACCATGAAAAAAACATACCTTATTATTGTATCCGCCCTCTGCGCCTTCACCCTCAGCAACTGCGCTGAGCCCACCGGCCCTAACACCCAACGCGGTGCGGTCGTCGGAGGCCTTGGCGGAGCGGTGCTCGGTGGGATCGTCGGACACCAGTCGGGGCGCGGCCTTGAAGGTGCAGCCATCGGCGGTGCCGCAGGAGCCGGAGCCGGTGCGCTCTACGGCAACGCCCAAGATCAGGATCAACGCCGCCGTTACAACCAAGGCTACTGAGCAGAAATAACGAACTTCACCGAAAGGCCGCCGGGAAATTTTCCCTACGGCCTTTCATTTTATTTGGATGAAACACGCGCGCAGGCTCTCCTAAGGGCATGCGTTTCCTGATCGCTTTCCTCGCCACCGCCACGCTTCTCTCTGCGGAAAAGCCCAAGTCCATCTCCAGCCTGATCCCGGAAGTCACCGCAGTCGCCCCCGGCCAGCCTTTCACTCTCGCCCTCAAGCTGGAGCATCCGGAGAACTGGCACAGCTATTATCTGAACTCAGGCGGCGTCGAGCTACCCCCGTCCATCGAGTGGAAACTGCCCACTGGTGCCAAAGCCGACGGCATCCAATGGCCAGTGCCCGAAGCGAAGGAAGGATTCAACGGCAAGAGCTTCATCTACAGCGGCTCGCCCGTTTTCCTAGTCGAGATCACGCCGCCCGCGACCCTCTCGCCAGGCGATACCTTCATCCTCGAAGCCGATACGAAATGGCAGATCTGCGAAATGTCCTGCATCGATGAGAAAGCCAATTTTACCCTCAATCTCCCCGTTGCCGAATCAGCGGTGACGGATACCGGAGTGATCGAACTCTTCCAGACGGCTCGGCTCAGGATTCCCAAGGCACACCCCTCGCCCGAGGTGATCAACGCCGGATCGAAGAAAGACTCTCCGAACGAGATCCGGATCGAACTGCCGGAGATGAAAACCCCTCCCACGGAATTCATCCCCAACGAACCTTACATCAAGGCGCTTTCCGACGGTGGAAGGGTTACCGATAGAGAAAACGGAACTCTGCTGATCCTCCAGCGCAAGCTCACCGACATGTTCGACGAGCCCATCCCGCAGGGAAATACGGTCTCGGGTATCCTCGTCGGTTCCGAGATCCTCACGATTCCGGAAACAAAAATCTCCGCCCCTGCCGCCGAGGCCGTGCCGTTTTCCAAGCTCCTCCCCATCCTCGGAGGGATGTTCATCGGCGGCCTGATCCTGAACCTGATGCCCTGCGTTTTCCCGGTGATCGGTCTGAAAATCATGGGCTTCGTGCAGCAGGCCGGGGAAAACCGCCGGTCCATCGCGCTCCACGGCGTCACCTTCACGCTGGGCGTCCTTGCCTCTTTCGCGGTGCTCAGCGGCATTCTCTTCGCCATCCGCGCCGCCGCGCTGAAAAACGGCACCGAACTGAAAGGCTGGGGCTACCAGCTCCAGGATCCGTGGGTGGTAGTCATCCTGCTGCTGCTCATGTTCATCCTCGGCCTGAACATGTTCGGGCTTTTCGAGATCGGAGCCTCGGCCACCTCGGTCGGCGGCAAGCTCCAAAGCAAGAGCGGCCACTCGGGTTCCTTTTTCTCCGGCGTGCTGGCCACGGTCGTCGCCACCCCCTGCTCCGCGCCCTTCCTCGGCGTGGCGATCGGAGCCGCGATGGCTCTGCCCGCCTACCAGTTTTTCCCCGCCTTCGGCGCGATGGCTCTCGGCCTCGCCGCTCCCTATCTCACGCTTTCCCTATTCCCGCATCTCGTGGAAAAACTCCCCCGCCCCGGCCCGTGGATGGAGTCTTTCAAGCAGGCGATGTCCTTCCTACTCTTCGCCACAGCGGGATACCTGCTTTGGGTTTATTCCGGACTCATCGGCCAGGAAAACCTGCTCGCCCCCCTGCTCGGCCTCAGCCTCGTCGCCGCCGCGGCATGGATCTACGGCCGCTGGAATCTCCCCCACAAATCTAGGAAAGTCCGCGCCCTCGCACTGGCGATCACCGCCGCCTTCGCGATCTCCGGAACCGTAATGGCGCTGCCTAAAAAAACCGACGAACTATGGCAGACCTGGTCGGAGGAAACCGTCGAGGAACTGCTTTCCGACGGCATCCCCGTTTACATCGACTTCACCGCCCAATGGTGCCTCACCTGCCAGGTGAACAAAAAAATCGCCTACTCCGATGAGGTGCTGGCTATAGCCAAGGAGAAAGGCATCGTATTCCTGAAAGCCGACAAGACCGCCGCGAACCCTGCCATCGAGGCGAAGCTCCAGGAACTCGGCCGCTCCGCGATCCCGGTCAACGTCCTGCTGATCCCCGATGAGGAACCCGTCATCACACCGGAAATCCTGACACCCGGCTATCTCAAGGCGCTTTTCGGCAAGGTGCCTTAGCGTCGCCCCTCGTCGAGATCCATGAACTCGAACATGGTCGCGACCGTGTCCGGCTCCAGGCCGATTTCTTTGAGGCGTTCCTTGACCCGCTGCGAGGCGGCGTCGCGCCAGCCGCGCTTCATCATAAAGCCGTTCCAGACCTCGATCTCCTCCGCGCCCGGCTTGCAGCCTTTTGCGAAAGCCCATTCCAGCATTTCCTCGTCGCTCCCTCCTTTGATCGTCTCGGCGGCGAGATCCGCGTAATCGATGTGGAGAAAGGAGCAGCAGCGGGAATCGAAGCTGCCCGCGTGGCTATCACCGACCATGGCCGACCAGTCTTCCGGAAGCTTGCCTTCCGAGTGGAGCCGGATCTTGTCGAGCATGCGTCCGAAATAGACGATGCCGCCCACCATTTCGGAAGGGCTGCGGAGACCGGCGATGATTGTCGGATAAGGCTTGGACATGAGGGAAAACAAGCACCGCCGCCCATCCGGCGCAAGCCCGGCTTTCTTGGAGCACGGCCAACAAAAAAGCCACCGGAAACCGGTGGCTGAAAATGGAGCGGGCGATGAGATTCGAACTCACGACATCCACCTTGGCAAGGTGGCGCTCTACCACTGAGCTACGCCCGCGTTGCTATGCGCGTGCGGAGTTGTTACCCTACCGCCAGAACCGATCAAGAGAATTTTGGCAAAATTTCGCGGAAAAAATTGCTCCACAGCCCGCTCTGTGGAACCTAACTATCCCAACCGCGCCATGTCCGACAAACTCGCCGAAATCATCGCCACGAAAAACCTCGAGGTGCAGGCCCTGCTGCCTCGCGCCGCCATGCTCCGCGCCGCCGCCCTCCAGCGTGACGAATTCCGGGGCTTCCGGGCCGCCCTTGACTGCGGCCCCTCTCGTCTCGGCCTCATCGCCGAGGTGAAGAAAGCATCCCCTTCGGTGGGACTCATCGATCCGGACTTCGACCCCGTCCGCCAGGCCGGGCGCTATATCGATGGCGGAGCTTCCTGCCTATCCATCCTCACCGATGAGAAATACTTCCAGGGTTCCCTCTCCTACCTCACAAAAATCGCCGAGTTCTCCACCGTCCCCCTGCTACGCAAGGACTTCACCATCCACGAAATCCAGATCCACGAGGCGGTGATCGCCGGGGCAGACGCGATCCTGTTGATCGTCGCCGCGCTCGACGATGACCTCATGCGCCGCCTTTACGACGAGGCGAAATCCTTCCAGCTCGATGTCCTCGTGGAAGTCCACGACCTCCCGGAAATGGAGCGCGCCATCGACCTAGGCGCGGATCTCATCGGCATCAACAACCGCAACCTCAAGACCTTCGAGGTCGATATGGCCACCACCGAGCGACTCGCTGAGGAGGTGCCGGACGACGTGATTCTCGTTTCCGAAAGCGGCATCAAGACCCACGAGGACGCCCTCCGCGCCCTGCAAGCCGGAGCCAATGCCATCCTCGTCGGCGAGACCCTGATGCGCGCGGATGATCCGTCGAGAGCGGTCGAGGCCTTCATGGCACTTTCCATTTAGTGGGCTGTAGGGCTTTTGACTGCGTGCGATGATTCGCCGCTTTTGTTCACGCTCAGGCCTGATTACCGAGGCTTTGAGTGCTTTCCCGATCAAAGCTGTTTCCCGCCTAAGCATACAAAAGCGTTGATGCTCACCGCACTCAAAAGGCCGATTTCAAACCCGTCAACGGCGCGGAGGACACCTGGAAGTTCGATGACGAGAAACAGACCATCGCATGCACCGGCCACCTCTGCCTCGAATCCGAAGGCTCCCCCATCCAGTTCCGGAATCTGAAAATTCGTGAGCTCCCATGACTTGATGCCTTGATATCACCGAGTCCTCAATCAAGATGCTTCCATGAGAATAACACAAACCCTTGACACCGACGTTGCCGAAAAACTCCGTGCTGAGGCCGCTCTCGGGAATCTGTCTTTCAAGGAAAATGTGAACCAAGCGTTAAAACAGGGCTTGGGGATCGGGAGTGCGGAACTGGAAAAGCCCTTCGAGGTCATCACCTTCTCCTCCGCTTTCCAGCCGGGCATCGATACACAGAAACTCCAGCAGATTCTTGATGATGAGGAAGCCGAACTCCATAGCCGCGAGCTTCGCTGAACCTCCTCCCACTGATCACTGCCCACTGATCACTCGGCACTTCTTCCATGAACTCCCACCCCAAAGACCCCCTCCACGGCTACACCCTAGAAACCATCGTCACCCGCCTCGTCGAGGAATACGGCTGGGACGAGCTCGCCGACCGCATCCGCATCCGCTGCTTTGCGACCGATCCTTCCGTGAAGTCCACCCTCACCTTCCTCCGCAAGACGCCGTGGGCGCGCAACAAGGTGGAGGCGCTTTTCATCGAAACGCTAGAAAACCAGAGCCGTGAACTTTAGATTCAACCCTTCACTACCATGAACCCACCATCCCTCGCCATCATCGGAGGCAGCGGCCTCTACGAGATCGATTCTCTCGAAGTCGTCGAGCGCCATGAGATGAAAACCCCGTTCGGTGATCCCTCCGACCGTATCATCGAAGGCCGCCTTTCCGGGCGCACCGTGTTTTTCCTGCCCCGCCATGGCATCGGCCACCGGCTCCTCGCCAGTGAGATCAACCACCGGGCGAACATCTGGGCACTGCGCTCGCTGAATGTGCGCTGGGTGGTTTCCGTCACCGCCGTCGGCTCCCTGAAAGAGGAACTCGCGCCGCGCGATGTGGTCGTCCCCGACCAGCTCATGGACAAGACCGGGCGCGGCCACGAGCATACGTTCTTCGGAAACGGCATCGCCGCGCATGTCGGCTTCGCGGATCCCTACAGCGCGGAGATGCGCGCCCATCTTTTGAGGGCGGCCGCGAAGCACACCGAAAACCTCCACGACGGCGGCACTTATGTCTGCATGAACGGCCCCGCTTTCTCCACCCGCGCTGAGTCCCACATGCACCGCGCGCTCGGATTCGATCTCATCGGCATGACCAACGCAGGCGAAGCCCGCCTCTGCCGCGAGGCCGAGATCGCAATGGCCACCCTCGCCCTCGTCACGGATTACGATTGCTGGAAAGAGGACGAGGCCGCCGTGGAAGTCGCCGCCGTCATCGCCAACCTCCACGCGAACTCCGCCCTCGCAAAGGACATCATCCGCTCGCTCGTCACGGAACTACCCGAAGCTCCTGACTGGGAGGAGCACAGCTCGCTTGAAAACGCGATCATGACCCCGCGCTCCGCATGGCCGCATAAAACAGCGGAAAAACTCAGACCCATCTTGGGGCGATTCCTTCCGTGATATCTGGCCATCTCCAGGAAAATCGACCCAACCGCCGCGTCGGACGTTTTTCTTCGTGACCCCCCCACCCCGCCCGCATAGAACCCGGGCACAGCAATGGCAGGAAAGCTCACGTATCAGCAGGCAGGGGTGGACACGCGGAAGGCCGCGGCGCTCGTGGGGGACATCAAGAGCCACGTCCAGCGGACACAATCGCGCAGGAAACTGCTGGGAGCTTTCGGACTCTTCGCCGCCTGCTACGATCTCAGCGATTACGAGCAGCCAGTCATCGTAACCGGCTGCGACGGCGTCGGCACGAAGCTGGAGCTTCTGTTGGAGCACGACATGTTGGAAACGGCCGGCAAAGATCTCGTCGCCATGTCGGTGAACGACATCCTCACCACCGGCGGCGATCCCCTCCTTTTCCTCGACTACATCGGCATCGCCGCGCTCGACGAAAACAAGATCACCCGCGTGATCGGCGGCATGGCCGATTACCTCGAGGCCTGCAACTGCATCCTCGCCGGCGGGGAAACAGCCGAGATGCCGGGCATCGTCCCCGCCGATGTACTCGAACTTTCCGGCTTCTGCATCGGCTGCGCGGAAAAAAAGGATCTCATCGACCCCACCACCATCGCCATCGGCGACGTTCTCATCGGCTACCCCTCCAACAGCATTCACGCCAACGGCTGGTCGCTCGTCCGCCGCGCCCTGAAAGAGATCGGCCCGGGCGTCGTCACCGATGAAGAACTTCACGCATGGCTGGAGCCGACCCGCCTTTATGACGATGTCGTCAAAGAACTCAAGGAATCCGGCGTGAAACCCAAGGCCATGTCGCACATCACCGGCGGCGGGTTGCCGGAGAACTTGGAGCGCCTCTTCGTCAACATGGGCGCTGATCTGGAGATCCCGGAGTGGAAGCTGCCCGGCATCGGGAAACTCCTAGAGCACATCGATGCCGAGGATCGTTTCCACACCTTCAACATGGGCATCGGCTGGGTCGTCATCGTCGATGCCGCCCACGTCGAAACCGCCCTCAAGGGCGGCCCCGGTGGCCACATCCTCGGCCAAATGCGCGAAGGCGAAGGCGTCCGGGTAAAGGTAGCCAAATGATCCCTCTTTTTTGAAAGTTGAAAGTTGAAATTTGAATTTTAAAAGACTTTGAGCGACCACCTGAATCACGAATGCGGCATCGCAGCGGTGCGCCTCCGCAAGCCCCTGGCCTATTATTACGACCGCTACGGTACGTGCCTGTGGGGCATGAATAAACTGTTCCTGCTCATGGAGAAGCAGCACAATCGAGGCCAGGACGGCACGGGGATCGGCTGTGTGAAACTGGACATGCCCATCGGCAAGCCCTACGTCCACCGCCGCCGCGGCATCGAGTCCGACGCGCTGGCGCAGATTTTCCGCAAGGAAGTCAAGTCGTTCTTCAAGATGAACCGCAAGGGCATCCTCGACAAAAACGACCCGGACAGCGTCAAGGATCACTTCGATTTCGGCGGCGAGATCCTGATGGGACACCTCCGCTATGGGACTAGCGGCGAGTTCGACGAAGGCTCCTGCCACCCCTATCTCCGCCGCAGCAACTGGCCGACGCGCACGCTGATGGTCATGGGGAATTTCAACATGACAAACGCCGCCGAGCTGAACCAGACGCTCATCCACCGCGGCCAGCATCCGGTGTTCGGCACCGACACGCAAACGGTCCTGGAAGAGATCGGCTACCACCTCGACGAGGCGCACACCAACCTCTACCACGAACTCCGCGACAAGGGCATCCCCGGCGCGGAGATCCCTGACCATATTTCCGCCGCGCTCGATATCCCCGACATCATCGCCCAATCCGCGGAGCCATGGGACGGCGGTTACGCAATCTGCGGTGCCATCGGCAACGGCGACATGTTCGTCATGCGTGATCCACGCGGCATCCGGCCCTGCCACATGCTCATCACCGAGGACGTGATCGCCTTCGCCTCGGAGCGCGTGCCGCTGATGACCGTTTTCGAGGCCGACGCCAGCCAGATCAAGGCGGTGGATCCCGGTTCCGTGATCACGATCAAGGCCGACGGCACCCTCACCGACAAGCAGTTCCACACCCCGCAGAAATACACGCCGTGCTCCTTTGAGAGAATCTATTTCTCGCGAGGTAACGACCCGCAGATCTACCGCGAGCGCAAGGCGATGGGTTCGGCGCTCGTCGATCAGGTCGTCGAGTCCATCGGCGGCTGTTTCGAGAAAACCGTTTTCTCCTTCATCCCAAACACCGCCGAGACCGCCTACCACGGCATGATGGACGGCCTGCGCCTTTACCGCCGCCAGCAGGTGCGCATGGAGATCCTCGATGGGGTCGCCGCCGGGACTTTAACCCCGGAAAAGGTCGATGAGCTGATCCTTCGCAACTGGCCGCGCGGCGAGAAGATCGCGCACAAGGATATCAAGATGCGGACTTTCATCGCCCAGGAGAAAGGCCGCGACCTGCTCGTTTCCCATGTCTATGATATCACATACGGTGCCGTCAAACCGGGGGACAATCTCGTGGTGCTAGACGACTCCATCGTGCGCGGCACGACGCTCAAGAAATCCATCCTGAAAATCCTCGCCCGCACCAAGCCGTCGAAGATCGTGATCTGCTCGACCGCCCCGCAGATCCGCTACCCGGATTGCTACGGCATCGACATGTCGGAACTGGGGAAATTCATCGCGTTCAACGCCGCCGTCGCCCTTCACCGCCGCGCCGGGCGGCAACACTTGCTCGACCGGGTCTATGACGAGTGCCGCGAGGAACTCGCCAAGCCCGCACACGAGCGCCGCAACCGCGTGCAGGAAGTTTACGAGGCCTTCGGCCCCGAAGAAATCTCTGCCGAGATCTCACGAATGGTCTATCCGGAAGACACCGATTGGCACGGCGAACTGGAGGTCATCTACCAAGGCATCGAGAACCTCCACGCCTCCATCAAGGGGCCGTGCGGCGACTGGTATTTCACCGGCAACTACCCCACCCCGGGCGGCTACGCGATGGTCAACCAGGCCTATATTCGCTGGTTCGAGGGGGTCGGCGGGCGCTCCTACGACCTGCTATGATCAAGCGAGGGCGAGCGCGTCAGAACCCGCCCCCTTCTTGTGTTCCGCCTCTCTGTTTCCCAACCCTCAAATCTCGCGTAGTTCACAACACTCCGTTGCTACCGCGCGGTGGGGGCCACCCATAAAAAGGAAGCCCTGGACTTGTCCGCTAGCCGTTTCATGGGGAGAAAGATCCGGCGAATGAAAGCTGCCGCTACGCTCAGATGAACTCGTTGATCAGGTTCTCCAACAGCTCCTGGCGCCCAGAATCGAGGGACGGCTCGCCGTTGGAAAGGGCGTAGGCGCTCACCTCGTCAAGACTGATGGACTTCGAGGAAATCTTCGCGCCGATGCCGCTCGTCCAGCTCGCGTAGCGTTTCTCCACGAAATCTTGGAGCCTCCCGTCCTCGCGGATCGCGGCCGCAATTTTCAGGCCGCGGGCGAAGGCGTCCATGCCGCCGATGTGAGCGTGGAAAAGGTCGGAGGGATCATGGGATTCGCGGCGGCGCTTGGCGTCGAAGTTGAGTCCGCCGGTGGTGAAGCCGCCCATTTCCAGCACCTTGAGCATGATCCCGGTGGTGAGGTAGATGTCGGTCGGGAACTGGTCGGTGTCCCAGCCGATCAACTCGTCGCCCTGGTTCGCATCGACGGAGCCGAGCGCGTTGGCGTCGATGGCCACGGTCATCTCGTGGAGCATGGTGTGCCCGGCAAGGGTCGCGTGGTTCGTTTCAAGGTTTAGCTTGAAGTGATCCATCAGGCCGTATTGGCGGAGGAAATTGAGGCAAGCGGCGGCGTCGGAGTCGTATTGGTGCGTCGAGGGTTCGCGCGGTTTCGGCTCGATGTAGAACTGGCCCTTGAAGCCGATCTTTTTCGCGTAGTCCACGGCGAGGTGGAGGAGGTTGGCGAGATTGTCGAGCTCTCGCTTCATGTCGGTGTTGAGCAGCGTCGAGTAGCCCTCGCGTCCGCCCCAGAAAGTGTAGCCCTCGCCGCCGAGTTTCAGCGTGCCGTCGATGGCAGCCTTGATCTGCGCCGCGCCGTAGGCAAAAACATCCGCGCTCGGCGAGGTGCCCGCGCCCTGCGAGTAACGAGGGTGGGAGAAAAGGCAGGCGGTGCCCCAGAGCAGCTTTTTCCCGGTGGCCTTCTGGAGATCGAGCAGGTGGTCGAGGACTTTCTCCAGCGCGGCGTTCGACTTCGCGAGATCGCCCAGTTCCGGCGCGATGTCACGGTCGTGCCAACAATAGTAATCAATGCCCGTCTTATCGAGGAATTCGAAGAACACATCCGCGCGCTTGAGGGCGTTGTCCACGGAATCGGATTGGTCATCCCAGGGCATCAGCGCGGTCGGCCCGCCAAAGGGATCGGACAGGCCGTTGCGCATCACATGCCAGTAGGCCGCAGCGAAACGGCAATGATCCTTCATCGTCTTCCCAGCGACAATCTCATCGGGATTGTATTGCTTGAAAGCGAAAGGGTTGCGGGATTTGGAGCCTTCGAACTGGATTTTAGGGATATCGGGAAAAAACGACATGGAGCGGACTTATGGGAACGGCTAGTGGTCGGCAAGCGTGAAAAACTGTGAAAAAAACCGAAAAGCGGAAGCCATGGTTGCCTACCCGCCGCGACCTCTTTACGTAGAAGGGCGTGATCCGACCTGTCGATTCCCTCATCGATTTCCTGCAAGCCGAAAGGGCGCGCGGGCGCAGCCATATTTTCCTCGACGACCGTGCCCGCGACGGCCTTCGCGAACTTTTCATTCGGATGAGAAAACCGGTGGCCGTGGCTCCAGCTGAGTTGCCAGCCGCCGCACCGGTGATGAAACAAGACGCGGTCGTTTCAGGAAACGGTAAGGAGGAACAGCTGGCGGGTTTGCGCAAACAGGCAGAGCATTGGGCTCCGGCGATGGCTCTGGGCACTTTGCGGGAGACGATGGTCTTCGCGACCGGCAACCCCAACGCGGAGATCATGCTCGTCGGCGAGGCACCCGGCTACAACGAAGAGAGAGAGTGCGTGCCGTTCGTAGGCCCGGCGGGGCAGAAGCTCAACGACATCCTCAAGGCGATGGGACTGAAGCGGGAGGATGTATATATCTCCAACCTCGTGAAATTCCGCCCCGCGCTGCCGAAGCAAACCACGAACAACCGTAAACCCAGCCCCGAGGAAATGGCCGCCTGCCTGCCGCTGGTCTTGGCGGAAATTTCCGTAGTCCGTCCCAAAATCATCCTCGCACTTGGCGGCACGACGGCGGAGGGCCTGATGGGGCTGGAAGGCACGGTAGGCGCGATGCGCGGCAAGTGGCACGAGGTTTCCGGCATCCCCGCGCGAGTGACCTACCACCCCAGCTACCTGCTGCAGAGCGGCGGCTCGAACGATGTAAAACGCGCTCTCTGGGAAGACATGCTCGCCTCCATGGAGAAGCTTGGAATGGCGATCTCGGAAAAGCAGCGCGGCTTTTTCCTGCCGAAGGCGTAGGCCGATTACCTCACCGCCTTTTCGCCGAGGACAGGCATCGGCTTCGGCATCCTTTTCCGGCGCAGCCCGAACTGCCGCACCGCGCTGCGCTGGAGGTGTGCCTTCGCTTCCGCGACGCTGTCAGTGAAGAAAATCAGATCCGGATCCTCGGGGCTGATCGTCCCTTCCTCCGCCATGCGATCGACGAAATCCATCAGCGGCTGCCAGAAATCGCGACCCATGAGGATGATGGGGAAATTCTTAAGCTTCCCAGTCTGGATCAGCGTCATGGTCTCGAACATCTCGTCAAGCGTCCCCGCGCCGCCAGGCATGACGACAAAGGCATAGGAGTATTTCACCAGCATCGTCTTGCGGGTGAAAAAGTAGTGCATGTTCACGGAGCGGTGGACATAGGGATTCACGCTTTGTTCGAAGGGCAGCTCGATGTTCACACCGATGGAGCGTCCTCCCGCCTCAAAGGCTCCTTGGTTCGCGGCCTGCATGATGCCGGGGCCACCGCCGGTGATGACCGTGAAGCCCAGTTCGGAGCAGGCTTCTCCCATCTCACGGGCGAGTTCGTAATAACGCGTCCCCGGTTTTGTCCGGGCTGAGCCGAAAATGGTCACACATGGCCCAACGAAATGCAGGATACGATAGGCGCGGATGAAGTCGAGGCCGACCCGGAAAAGCGACATCAGGTCATGGAAACGCGAGCGCGGTCCGGCGAGCCAGGAGCTTTCCTCCGTCTCCAGCTCGAAACGCTCCTGCTGGCGGATCTCCTCCTCCGTGATTGGATTGTCCACGGGTATCTCCGGGCAGTCCGGACAGGGCTTCTTGTTGCTCATCGACGGGAGTTAACACGATTCTTACCCCGCTCGAAACGATTTTCCACGAGGCGCGGCGGAGATTGCGGCTTGAGTTGTGTCCGCTCCCCGCGCAGCTTTTGAGCGCCGACATGAAATTCCTTCCCATCCTTCTGCTCCTCACCGTCTCTCTCCAAGCCGAGGCTCCGAAAGTCTTCAAGGGGCTTTTCGAAAAGGACATACCTGTCAAGGCGAGCATCGGCATCGTAGTGCCGCCCCCGGAAATTGAAAAATACATTGCCAAGGTCGAGGCCTCCGCACGGAAGAACAAGGAATGGTTCGCCGAATACAGCAAGGCTTCGAAGCCGGGCGCGCCGCTGCCTTTTCACGAGAATCTCGGGCTGACCAAGGAGGAATACGACGATTACCTCGCGCTCTGGACGAAGCGCGAGTTCAAGTCAACCGAGGAGGTGATGCTAGTGCTACGCGAGACTTTCGGAAAAACATGGTCGATCACGGCGACCGGGGAGGCGGGCGTGATTTCCACCCTGCGCTATGATCCGGAGAAGGACGTTTACCGCTCGCCGAACGGGGAGATGAAGCGACTGGAGGACATCAAGGCGGAGGACACGAGCATCCTCGGCGCCTGGTCCGGCAGCGAGTGGCGGTTCGAGGAGGAAACGGGACTCGGCAAGATCAAGGAGAACTTCGCGGTCGGTCGCTTCGACGACAAGGAATACGGACTTGTGGTTTACCGTGTTCAGGAAATTTCCTCCGAAGGCAGCCGCCTGCTCGACAAGAGCCTCGTGATCCGCTTCGCCCTCGGCAAGGCGGGTCACCTACCGACTCAACCCAACCCGGCCGCGAAGCCCATCCCGCTGCGGTGAATCAATCCGGCTGGATTTGCAGCCGAGGCGGCTTGCTCATCCTGATCGTATCTTCGAAATCCCCGAGATCGAGGCTGTCGAGGACGTTCGTGCTGCGGCGCACGAAACCGGTCTGACCGCCGCCGCCGGAATAGCTGGGGAGTTCCGTGTGGTAGGGATCCTCTCCGATCAGCACCGGCTCCTTAGGCAAAACAGGCAGGGCATCCAGCGCCGGTAGGTTTCCCAAGGAATGGCCTGGATCCGCCTCGCCGAGACTCGCCCCGGAATGGTGCGTGCAGAACGGCAGGTTCTGCGTCCCCTCGCGGAAATACTCGGCGGTCACCGTGCTCTTGGACTTCACCGTTCCCGCCGCCACGTCCTCGACCATTTCCTGGCAGAACTGGGTCGCGCGCTGGCCGGAAACCGAACAGATCTCCACTTCCACGAGCGACTCGGGTTTCACGAGAGCCTTGCCGCCGAAAGCCGGGGCCGCCGCGTTCATCGCAGCCGTCCAGACCGGCATCGAGAGATCACGGCTGAACGCACCCGGATAGATCGGCTCGCTGTTGCCCTGCAGGAAGCCCGTCCAAACGCCGCAGGTGACGCGCCCGTTATATCCAAGGAACCATGTGTCCGCGAAATCATGCGTCGAGCCCCCCTTGCCCGCGCCGGTGAAGGGCTTCTCCAAAAGGTCGCCCGCCAGCCCCCGCGCGCTGCCATCTGTCATGCCGCCGGCCATCATGCTGTGGACTTGCCAAGCGACCCCCGAATCGAGAATGCGGCCCGTGGGGTTCGCGGTCGGCGTGCGCCGATAGACCACGCGCCCCACGGCGTTCTCAATCCTGTCGATGTAAGAGAATTTTACCGGCCCGCGGCGCCCGTCGAGCGGAAAGGTGGACATCGCGGTAACCGCCTCCTTCAGCGAAGCTGGCTCCCAGCCGACGCTGACCCTCGGCAAAGGCTTCGAGTCCTTCATCGAGAACCCGAACGCCACCGCCGCATCGAGAATGCGCCGGATGCCGATCTCTCCGCCAAGCCTCACGGTCGCCGCGATCTTGGAATGGGAGAAGGCGCGCCGCAGGTTGATAATGCCCTCGTATTTCGGCGAAGGCACCTCCATCCCCCACTCACCCAAGATGCCCTCCCGCCCGCCGACCATCACCGCGCGATTGTCCATCGGCTCGTCCTCCAGACTGGACGCGGGCGAGTGCTTGTTGGCGAGCGCGGCGGAATACAGGAAAGGGAAAAACGCGGTGCCCAGCGGGCGTTTCCCCATCTCGATGAAATCGAAAGGTGCCTCCGCGTAATCCCGCCCGCCGACATGCGCCAGCACGTCGCCCGTGGCATGATCCACCATGAACACCGCTCCCTGCAGGTATTCCGGATCCGTATCGGCGTCTGCGCGGTCATACTCGGAATATTTCTGGCGCATGTAGCCGGGGTGCTTTTCCGTGTCAGCGAGCGAAACCGCCAGCGCCTTCTCCGCCGCGTTCTGAACCTCGGCGGAAATGGTCGTGTGGATCGTGTAGCCGCCCGCTGCCAGCGCGTCCACTCCCAGCGATTTCGCGACCCCGTCGGCAATCCTCTCGTAAAGATGGGATGTTCCACGCCGCAGCGGCTTCGGGTTCACGGTCACCGGTTTCGCCAGCGCCTCCGCGAGTTCTTTTCGGGAGATCATGCCTTCATCCCGCATCCGCGCGAGCACCATGTTGCGCGCCTTGCGGCTGGACTCGATGTTGTTGAGCGGCGAGTTGTTCGTCGGGTTCTTGATCAGACCGACGATCGTGGCGCTCTCCTCGAGAGTGAGATCCTTCGGCTCCTTGCCGAAATAACCCAGAGATGCCGAGCGCAGCCCGTAGAAACCGCTGCCGAAATAAATGCGGTTCAGGTAGAAATCGAGGATCTGTTGCTTGGAATAACGCTCCTCGATGCGCATCGCGAGGAAGGCCTCGACCATTTTCCGCTGCACGCCGCCCTCCCCACGCGCCGCGGCATCCTGCTTGAGCGGATAGGCGTTCCGAGCGAGTTGCTGGGTGATCGTGCTCGCGCCCTGCGTGGTGGTGCCCGCCTGGTAGTTCAACTTCAGCGCGCGCATGATGCCGATGTAATCGACGCCGGAATGGGTCAGGAAACGCGAGTCCTCCCCGGCGCGCAGCGTGTCGATGAAGAGCTTGGGCACATCTCCGATAGGCATGACGCTGCGGTTCTGGACGAAGATCCGCCCAATTTCCTTGCCATTACGATCCAAGATGACACTCGGGATCTCCAACTCGTTGATTTTCCCCAGATCATAGGTCACTGCCCGCTCGCGGTATTCTCGGGTGTACTGCTCCGCGAAGAGGAACCCGAAAACCCCGACGATCAGGACAAGCATGAAGCTCACCAACCAGAAGGTTTTGCGCTTGTAGAACCGGCGTTTTCCGCCCTTCTTCCGGGTGCTTTTGCTATACTGCGCCATGCCTAATGCCATTCCGAAACCGCCTTCCGGCGAACTCCCGTTCCCGCAGGATTACCCCAATCCACCGGACTCGGCAACCCCTTCCTTGCGGGAAAAGATCCTCGCAACGATCGCAGAGAGGGGCTGCATTCCCTTTCCGGAATACCTCGGAATCGCGCTCTACGATCCGGAACTCGGCTACTACGCCCGCGCCGGCACGCAGGTCGGGCGTCGGGGCGATTTCTATACCAGCGTCAGCGTCGGCCCACTGTTCGGGAGCTTATTGGCGCGGCGCTTTTTGGGATGGTGGGAGGAAAATGGAAGACCGATGGATTGGCGGGTGCTCGAGATCGGCGCGCACGACGGCACTCTCGCGGCGGACATCCTTTCGGAAATGCGCCTCATCTCAGCGGATGCCTGGCGGGGGCTGGAATACGCCATCGCCGAGCCCCTGCCGCGCCTGCGCGAACTCCAGAAGGTGCGTTTGGAAAATCTCGCTTCCCGCCTGCTCATTGCCGATGGCTTCGGCAGCATCACCGCGCAACCCCTTCCCGGTATCGCCTTCGGAAACGAAATTCTCGACGCCCTGCCCTTTCACCTTATCGAGATGAAAGGCGGCTCGTGGAAGGAACTCCATGTCATCGCCGATGAAATCGGAACGCTGTCGCTGGAGCCACGGGCAACACCGATCCAACTCGGAAACGATTTCCCCGAGGGCTACCGCACTGAGGTGAGGACGAATTTCCCAGATTTTCTCGCGGAAATCTCCTCCTGCCTGTCTGCCGGCCTCATCCTTTTCGCGGACTACGGTTTCGCCGCGCCGGAATACTACGATATTTCCCGTAGTTCAGGCACGCTCCGCACTTTCTCGTCCCACATGGCGGGCGAGGACCCCTTCGCAGCACCCGGGGAGTCGGATATCACCGCCCACGTGGATTTCACGGATCTAGCCAAGGCAGCCCTCGCAGCGGGTTATTCCCCCACCGCATTCGCCAGCCAAGGCAGCTACCTCACGCACCTCGCAAAAACCATGATCCTCGGCGGTGGCATGGACGATCCGAAGACCATCGCGCAGTTCCGCAGCCTCACCCATCCCGCCCATCTCGGCGCGAGGTTTCATGTGATCGAGTTCGAACGCGCGGCGGGCATCCCGCCGGAGGTGGCGCACCGGCTGGCGCTTTGATCAGTCGAAGAAGCGGATCTTACCGGGAGCGGGAAGCCTTCCCGCGGCCATCGCCTCATGCTGTTCATCGGTGCAGGCAGAGTCAATGGGGGCGTCGGGTTGGATCTCGTTGTCCTTAACTACTCCGTTGGCGAGCATCCATTTCTCGACCTCCTCGCCGCTGACATCTGCGAGCATGTTTCCGTCGATCTCGACGCACGGGGAAAGCGGCTGGCCGCTGCGCTGCTCCATTTCCCAGCGGAAAGCCGGGTTCTTGATGATGTCCTTCTCCTCGTAGGGCAGGTCGTATTTCCGCATGATGGCGCGAACCCCTTCGCTCCATCCACAAAAGGTTTTTAAATAAGCGGTGATCTTCGGCTGCGTGGTGTTCATGTGGCACACAAGATAGGGGGAGCGCGGCGCATTGCAACCCGCTTTCCCAACTCACTACCGCTAGTCTGCCACATACCAGAGTAGCCACCCGCCCGTAATACCTTATGCAGAATTATCAATAACTGATACGCCCACCCATGCAGCGCTGATCTCCGAACCTAGCACTGCACCAATCAGGAATCCCTATTATCACCCATAATGCTCCGGCAAGTTCAGTTATTTCACAATCCATGGAAACGGTTGTATCGAATTACCGCCCGCTTCGTACAAGTGCAGCGATGTGTGTGATCTTGGTCTTGATTCTCGAAGGATCGTAGCCAGAATCCCTACGGAAATATGAAATACCTGATCACCCTCGGAGGCGCTCTCGCGCTCGCTTCCTGCTTTAATACCTTACCACCCGGCTCGGATTACATGGCCGGCGTCGGCCCCGTTCACCGCCCCACTTCCGGCGGTCCGCACCATCCCGCACCGGCCATACCCGATGATATTTCCTACTGGGACGGCGACGGCGTTTCCGGCCGCCCGCTGGTCAGGATCAACCGCAGCGAGCAAAAGGCTTACTTCTATAAATCCGGGGTGCTGGTCGGTGTTTCCAGGATCTCATCCGGTAAAGAGGACAAGGGCACACCTCCGGGCAGCTACAAAATTTCCCAGAAAAGCAAAGATCACAAATCCACCCTCTACGGAGTGATCAAGGACAAGGCGACCGGTGAAACGGTGAACGAAAGCGCCGATATTCGGATCGACAAGCCCGGCCCAGGACAGGTGTTTTACAACGCACCGATGCCCAACTTCATGCGCTTCAACGACGCGGTGGGAATGCACACCGGCTACCTTCCGGGATACCCCGCGTCCGCTGGCTGCGTCCGCCTTCCCCACCACATGGCGGAGAAATTCTTCGCTAACGTGGAGATCGGCACGCCGGTCATCGTCGAGTGACCTCAGGCGAGGCGCTGGTCGAAAAGGAACGGTTTCGGCACTGAAAACACGAGTTTCCGGAAATCCGGATGCCTCACGTTGACCATCAGGATGCGCTCTTCCGGAATGATCACGCTGGGCAAAAGGATCGCCGCGCGTTCGCACCGCCGCACCCAGTCCGCGCCGAAATTCCGCGAAACCGTTGGCGACGAAATATCATTCCAACCCTTCGGCAATGCGCTCAGGGATGCGACTTCGATCATCCTATCCGGAACCTCCGCCTCAATGACAACCCACAGCAAATGTGCCGCCGCGCGCCCGGTGTGGACAAGGATCTCCAGCGCCGCCAGCGCCCTTGATTCCGTGAGGTAAGCGACGGGGAGCCCCGGCGGATTCCAGCGCCCGCCCATCTTCCGCGCACCCTCGCCGTCCATGGCGGTCGCCGCGCGGCGGATTCCCACAATGCGGTAGAAAGCGGGCATAGTCAGTTAGGAACACCGTTTTCGATGCGCCAGATCAGCGCCTCTACCTCGCGGGCGCCGATCTCGGTGTCCGCGTAGTCCAGGGGCGTTTCCCCGTTGAAGGCGATGGCTGGGCTGTTCAGCCATTTCGCCGCCGCCTGGGGCGATTGGAAAAACGCGCTGACACAGTGGAAAATCCGCGCGTAGCGAACCAGCCTGTCCGACTCCGAGCGATCCAGATGGCCGGTTTTCTTACGGCGGTGAAGCGTGGCGCGGGACATCCCCAGCAACGCGCCGAGCCGCTCCTCCGTGACCCCGATCATTTCCCGAAAGGCATGGAACTCAGTGAAATCCAGCCCATCCCGCACCTTCTCCACCATGTAGGCGGCTTCGGGTTCGCGGAGGACACTGCTGTTCTCCCCGCCCTCTTCCCCGCCCTCTTCTCCGCCTTCTTTCGCACCTTCTTCCGCACGAGACAGCATGGCTTTCATTTCCTCGCTTGCTTTCGCTTTTTGTTTCATTTGCGATAATCTATCCCTTCATTCGAATCATCACAAGCATTTTTCCCAAAAAAAGAAGCCAGCCGATCTCTCGGCTGGCTTCTAGGAATTCTCGGAACGCGATCGGATCAATAGCGGTAATGATCCGCCTTGAACGGACCTTCCGACGAGATGCCGATGTAGTCCGCTTGGTCTTTCGTGAGCGTAGTCAACTTCGCGCCGATTTTTGCAAGGTGGAGTCGCGCCACTTCCTCGTCAAGATGCTTAGGCAGTACGGTGACCTGGCCGGCCTTGTAGCTGTCGCGGTTTTCCCAAAGGTCGATCTGGGCGAGCGTCTGGTTCGTGAAGCTGTTCGACATCACGAAGGACGGGTGGCCCGTGCCGCAACCAAGGTTCACGAGGCGGCCTTCGGCGAGCATGTAGATGCTATTGCCGGTGGGGAACGTGTATTTGTCCACTTGCGGCTTGATATTCAGTTTCACAACGCCGGGAGCCTTGTTGAGCTTCTCCATCTGGATCTCGTTGTCGAAGTGGCCGATGTTGCAGACGATGGCCTGGTCTTTCATCTTCGACATGTGGTCGAGGGTGATGATGTCCTTGTTGCCCGTAGTGGTGACGTAAATGTCTCCCCAGCCGAGAGTGTCCTCGATGGTGAGCACGCGGAAGCCTTCCATCGCCGCCTGAAGGGCGCAGATCGGATCGACCTCGGTCACGACCACCTGGGCACCGGCTCCGCGCAGCGCCTGTGCGCAGCCTTTGCCCACATCACCGTATCCGCAGACGACGCCGACCTTGCCGGAAATCATCACGTCGGTGGCGCGCTTGATGCCGTCGAGCAGCGATTCGCGGCAGCCGTAGAGATTGTCGAACTTCGATTTCGTGACGGAGTCATTCACGTTGATCGCGGGGACAAGCAAAGTCCCGGCCTTCGCCATCTGGTAGAGGCGGTGCACACCGGTCGTCGTTTCCTCGGAAACACCTTTCCAGTCCTTGACGATGGTGTGGAAAATGCCGGGCTGCTTGACCTTGATGTCGGCGAGGAGATCCTTGATGACCTGCTCCTCTTCGCTCTCACCGGGGCTCTCGTGCCAGGTGGAGCCGTTCTCCATTTCGTAGCCCTTGTGGATGAGGAGCGTCGCGTCGCCGCCGTCATCGACGATCAGCTGCGGGCCTAGACCGTCCTGGTTCACTAGCGCTTTCCATGTGCACCACCAATATTCCTCCAGCGTCTCGCCCTTCCAAGCGAACACCGGAATTTCCTTCGCAGCCATGGCAGCGGCGGCGTGATCTTGGGTGGAGAAAATGTTACAGGAAACCCAGCGGACTTCAGCACCGAGATCCGCGAGCGTCTCGATGAGAACCGCGGTCTGGATCGTCATGTGCAGCGAGCCCATGATGCGCACGCCCTGGAGCGGCTTAGTTTTGCCGTATTTTTCCCGTGTCGCCATCAGGCCGGGCATCTCGTGCTCGGCGATGTCGATTTCCTTGCGGCCGAAATCGGCGAGGCCGATGTCCCTTACTTTGTAATCTGTGAAGCTCATTGTTTTTGTATTGGAGGTTGGTGGTGGTTTGGTTGGTTCAGCCATGCGCCTTCTTGAGCGCAGCAGCCTTGTCCGTTTTCTCCCACGTCAGATCCGCGTCGTCCTTGCCGAAGTGGCCGTAGTTCGTGGTTTTCGAGTAGAAGGGGCGGAGCAGCTTGAGCTGTTTGACGATGTCGGCGGGCTTGAAGGAGAAAACCTTGAGCACGGCGGCGAGCACCTTCGCGTCATCGCCGGTGCCGAAGGTGTCGATGTGGACGGAGAGCGGCTGCGGGTGTCCGATGGCGTAGGCGAACTGCACCTCGCACTTCGAGGCGAGCCCGGCGGCGACGACGTTTTTCGCAACCCAGCGGCCCATGTAGGCGGCAGAGCGGTCCACCTTGGAGGGATCCTTTCCGGAGAAAGCACCGCCACCGTGGCGGCCCATGCCGCCGTAGGTATCGACGATGATCTTCCGTCCGGTCAGGCCGCTGTCGCCCTGCGGGCCGCCGACGACGAACTTGCCGGTCGGGTTGATGAGATACTCGGTGTCCTTGGTGAGGAGGTTTTTCGGAAGGACTTTCTTGATCACCTGCTCGATGCAGAATTTCTCGATAACGGCGTGGGTCACGTCCGCGGCGTGCTGGGTGGAAATGACGACGTTGACGATGCGTGTCGGCTTGCCATCGGTGTATTCCACAGCCACCTGAGACTTCGCGTCGGGGCGGAGCCATTTGGCCAGCTTGCCCTCCTTGCGGATGCGGGTCAGCTCGCGGCCGAGGCGGTGCGCGAACATGATCGGCGCGGGCATCAGCTCCGGCGTCTCGTCGCAGGCGTATCCGAACATGATGCCCTGGTCACCAGCACCCTGTTCCTTGTGCTTCTTGCCCTCGGCTCCCTTGGCATCCACGCCTTGGGCGATGTCGGGCGATTGGGTGGTCAAGTAGTTGTTGATGAAAATGCTGTCGGCGTGGAAGACGTCGTCGTTATTGACGTACCCGATACCGCGAACCGCGTCGCGGATCACCTTCTCGATGTTGATCACCGAGCCGATCGGCTTCTGGCCGATTTTCGGGATCGTGACCTCGCCGCCGACGACGACGATATTACTTTTCACGAAAGTCTCGCAGGCCACTCGGCTTTTCGGATCTACCGTAAGGCAGGCGTCGAGAATGGCGTCGGAAATGGTGTCCGCGACCTTGTCCGGATGGCCTTCGCCGACGGATTCTGAGGAGAAGATGTAGTTGCTCATTGCAGTTTGTTTTGGTGTTCGTTTTTTCGTATCGTCAAATCGTGATGCGTTGATGTATGTTGCCACGCATGCCGTCAACCATCAAATCCCTGAAACTGCTCTCCGACCCCACCCGGCTGCGGATTTTATCCCTGCTCACCCAGGATGCGCTCTCGGTCGCGGAGCTTCAGGAAATCCTCGGCATGGGCCAAAGCCGCATCTCCACCCAGCTTTCCCAGCTCAAGGCCGCCGGGACTGACCGCCGATGAGCGCAGCGGGAAAAACAACGTCTATTCCGCCTCCATGCCATCCGAATTCGCTGCCATTGCCAAGCGCGCGGCCGAGGAAATCCCCGAAATTACCGCCGACAACACCGCCCTCCGTCACATCCTCTCAAAACGCAAGGACTACGCCCGCGCTTACTTCGACGAGCTCGCCGGGCGCTTCGGAAAAGATTACGTCCCCGGCCGCTCTTGGAAAGCCCTCGCCGAAGCCCTCCTGAAAGCCTTGAACTACCGCCACGTCGCCGATCTCGGCGCGGGCGAGGGCACGCTTTCCCAGCTCCTCGCCCAGCGCGCCGAGAAAGTCATCGCCATCGATCTCTCGCCGAAAATGGTCGATTACGCCCAAAACCTTGCCATCTCCAACGGCCTCGCAAACCTAGAATTCCGCATCGGAGACATCGAGGAACCGCCCATCGATGACAGCTCCATCGACCTTGCCATACTCAGCCAAGCCCTGCACCACGCGGAAAACCCGCAACGCGCCATCGACTCCGCACACCGCATCCTCCGCCCCGGCGGCCGCCTCATTGTCCTCGACCTCCTCCAGCACAACTTCTCCGAAGCCCGCGAACTCTACGCCGACCGCTGGCTGGGGTTTTCCGAAAGCCAGATTGCCTCCATGTTGGAAAAAGCGGGCTTCACCTGCATCGAGACGGTCATCGCCGACAAGGAGGAGACGCATCCAAAATTCCAGACCCTGCTTGCGATCGGCAGCCGCTGAGTTCTCCTTTGCCATTTCCCGGCTCCTCCCTAAAGTCCCGGCAACATGATCCGCCAAGCGTCCGCACTTGTCATAGCCCTCATAACCCTCCTGCCCGCCGCTGCCCGCGCGCAGAATGGATCCTCGGAACTCTACCGCTCCGTTCTGCGCATCGAGGTCGCTACCCAGATCCCGGATTACGAAACGCCCTGGAATTCCGGCCGTTTCAGCGGCGGCATCGGCACCGGCTTCCTGATCGGAAAAAACCGCATCCTCACCAACGCCCACGTCGTCTCCAACCAGCAGCGCATCCTCGTCACCGTCCATGGCTCTCCGCGGAAACATCCCGCCAAGGTCGAGTTCATCGCCCACGATTGCGATCTCGCCCTCCTCTCCCTCGAGGACGATTCCGACTTTGCGGACTTCCCCCATTTCACCATCGGCGAGATGCCCGCTCTCGAGTCCGAGGTCACCGTGATCGGCTACCCGGTCGGCGGCGAGCGACTCTCCGTCACGAAAGGCATCGTCTCACGCATCGACTTCCAGCCCTACTCCCACAGCCGCGCGGACTCGCACCTTGTCGTGCAGATCGACGCCGCCATCAACCCCGGCAACTCCGGCGGCCCGGTGCTACAGAACGGCAAGGTCGTCGGTGTCGCCTTCCAGGGTCTTCGCCAGGCGGACAACACCGGTTACATTATCCCCACCCCCGTAGTGAAACGTTTCCTAAAGGACATCGAGAGCGGTTCCTACGACCATTACGCCGAATTCGGCACCAGCGAGTTCCCACTGCACAACCCCGCGATGCGCAAGGCGCTTGGACTCCCCGACAACGGCCAGGGCGTGCTCATCACCAACATCGTCCCCACCAGCTCCGTCGATGGCGTCCTAAAGACCGGCGACATCCTCATCTCCCTCGACGGCAACTCCGTGGACTCCGACGGCAGCGTCCTCGTGGACGGCGAAAAGGTGAACCTCAACGAGATCATCGAACGCAAGTTCACCGGTGACAAGGTGGCCGTCCGCTTCCTGCGCGACGGATCGTGGAACGACGTCGAAGTCACGCTCAAACCACTGCCACCATCCCGCATGTACGCCGTGCAATACGAGAAGAAGCCCCGCTACATCGTCTTCGCCGGCCTCGTTTTCCAGCCGCTCGACACGAACCTCTTCGCCACCGCGAAGTTCAACGATGTCACCGTCCGCCGCCTCTACACGGACTATGTCTCGAAAGGAATTTTCCAGGAGAAACAGGATGTGGTCATGCTCACCCGCATCACGCCCGATCCCGTGACCTCGCAGATGGACAACTTCACCGGCCTCGCCGTGGAGAAAATCAACGGCACCGCCGTCCGCGACCTAACCCACGCCCACGAGCTGCTCTACGGCGAAAACCCGCCCGAGTTCCACGTCATCGAACTCTACGGAGCCCAGCGTCCTGTCATCATCCCCTCGGAAAAAGTCGAGGAGGCGAACGCCCGCGTGCAATCGAACTACGGCATAGAGAAACTGGCAAATCTCGCGGACTGAGCGGAGCGGAAGCCTCTTTTACTTGAAAGTTGAGATTTGAAATTTGAAACTTAGATGCCCCGCGTCGCCATCGCCCTCGGCTCCAATCTCGGCAATCGCGCCGCGAACCTCGCAGCCGCCACCGCCGCCCTGCGCGCGCTCGCCACACCCGGCGAGCCGTTTCTAACAGCTTCCCTCCACGACACCGATCCGCAGGACTGCCCTCCCGGCTCCCCGCGTTTCCTCAACACCGTCATCGACCTCCACTACCCCGGCACCGACCCGCTCTCCCTACTCGCGGAAACCCAGGCCATCGAACGCGCCCTCGGCCGCGAACCCAACCCCACCCGCAACGCCCCCCGCGTCATCGACATCGACATCCTCCTCTTCGGCGACGTTTCTATGAAGCACCCCGCCCTCGAACTCCCCCACCCCCGTATCGCCGGCCGTCCCTTCGTCCTACTCCCGCTGCGCGAAATCAGAGAATACCCTCTCCCCGCCGAATCTAATCCCTGAAGCGGACAAATCCCCACCCATGTCTTGAATCCGGTCACCGCCGGGCGGTGAAAACCCGCTCGCGCGGCAATATCAAATCAACGACCAAGGCAAACAGCTCAGCGAAGGCACCTTCGACCAGATCCGCAACGCGGGAGCCAACAAGCCCGCCTGAGGCGGATGGGAAATTTAACCGGGAATCCGACTTCGCCGAGATCACGACGGATTCGCGGTAAAAACCTCTCCCTTGAACTTTGAAATTTGAAGTTTAGTGGTTACGCATGACCTACCTCCTCATCGGCGGCAACTCCGGCATCGGCCTTGCCACGGCCGAACTCCTTAAATCCCAAGGCCACGAAATACTCTCCGCCTCCCGCAGCGGCGAGCGCCTCGCCGCCCTGGGCATCCCTGTCCAGCCCTTCGATGCGCTCGATCCACAGCCGCTCGACCTCCCGGAAACGCTAGACGGCCTCCTTTACTTCCCCGGCACCATCACCCTCAAGCCCTTCCATCGCCTCACATCCGAGGATTTCCTCCACGACTACCGCGTCAACTGCCTCGGGGCCGTCCACGCCATCCAGCAGGCGCTGCCCGCCCTGAAAAAAGCGCCCGCCGCCTCCGTCGTGCTCTTCTCCACCATCGCCGTCGCCCAGGGCATGGCCTTCCACGCCTCCATCGCCGCCGCCAAGGCCGCCGTCGAAGGTTTGACCAAATCCCTCGCCGCCGAGCTCGCCCCGAAGATTCGCGTCAACGCCATCGCCCCGTCCCTCACCGACACCCCCCTCGCCTCCATGCTGCTGGGAAACGACGCCAAGCGCGAAGCCGCCGCGAAACGCCACCCCCTCCAAACCGTCGGCGAGCCTGCCCACGTCGCTAGCCTCGCCTCCTTTCTCCTCTCCGAAGCCTCCTCCTTCATCACCGGCCAGATCCTCCGCCCGGACGGCGGACTTTCTTCGGTTAGGACGTTTTGAGGAAACGGAAATCGATCCGTAATCAAGGATTTCGCGAAGGTTGCCGTTTCGCTGGCCATATCCGACAAGTTCCATGATCGTGTTGCCTCCTAGGCTCAACGAATCGGTGAAATTCATCCTTCCGGGACTGGTGCCGACGCGTCACACCTCTTCGGACGAGAGCCAGCGAAAGGAGATGATTCCAAAGCGCCGGCCGAACTTTTGGTTCGCAGGGCGGACTGGGGCGGACGTAATCTCAGGAGCCTCGGCGGGATCGACGAAATCCCGGCTGCGGCGGACGGTGGCCTCGCACCATGCCTTGGCGAGGATGTTGCCGGCCTTGTCGCGGGCGTCGCCGTAGGCGCGGATCGTGAAGGTGTCGTCACGGGCGGAGAGGATGGGCGCGAGCGGGCGGAGGATATCCGCCTGGCGGATCCAACCGGGAAGGCCGTAGGTGCTGTGGCCCACGCCGGCGGCGCGGAACTGGAATTCCTCGTCATATTGGGCATTCACAGGACTCACCGGATCCGCCACGGCGACGTTGGAGAAATTCGGATCCTTGAGCACCTTGAAGGGATCGGTCGCGTTGTTTTCCGAGAGCTTGTTGAGGGCCGCCTGGATCGTGCCGGCCAGCGCGAGATCGCCGGAGGAAAGCTGGCGGTTGACGAACTCGGAAAGGGACAGGAAGGGGCCGCGGGCGCGGACTTGGGCGACGACTTCCGCGGCCAGGGCGTCGAGGAAATCCTCATCCACGGTGCGGTATCCGGCGAATTCCGTGGCCTCCGGGAAAGCGCCGGCAGTGCCGGGTTTGCCCGCCTCGGCATCGGCGGCGATACTGAAGCGGCTCCAGGCGTGGTCGGTGGCGCCGGAAAGCTCCGCGCTCCATCCGCCCGAGGTTCCGCGGATGTGGGCGACCTTTTGGCCGCGCGCATGGCCGAGCAGGGCGCGCCATGCGGTGACGGAAGTGGAGTTGACGTTGAACATCCCTTCTACCTCAAGGCGGGAGGCGATGGTTTTCCAGGCGTCCACGGGTTCGATGTGTTTTGAAAAGAGGGCGTTGGGGTCGGTGGCGGCGGCATCTTCCCGTATCGGCCGGTAGGCGCGGTTCGCAAGAGGGGCGGCTCCGGTGAGGAAATCGGAGTGGGTTTGTTTCTGGGTGCGGGCCGTGGCGCCGAAGTTTCCGGGAACGGGCGTGATCGAGGAGAGGAACCAGTCGTCGAAGAGCAGGTGGTTCGCGCAGTAGGAGTCGTCGTACTGGAGGTTAACCTTCAGGTCTTTATCTTTGTAGTTGACGACCTTGTCGGAGGGCAGCAGCGGGCTGGCGTCGGAGTTGGCGATGACGTTCATCGCGTAGGGCGGGACGCAGTTTTCGTAACGGGCGTCCCAGTGGGTCAGCTCGGCGAGGGACGCCAGCGGTCGCAGGGGCAGCTCTGCAATCATACAGCGCGAGAGCCCGTCGGCCTGGGTGAAACCGGTGACGATGTAGCCGCGGTTCGAAGGATCGACATTGGGCATGAAACTGTCACCCGCCCCTGCGTGTTTCACGAAGCTGTAGTCGAAGGTGGCGCTGACCGGATGGCCGGTGCCGCCGTAGTGGCGCAGGACCGCGGGATGCTGCAGGCCTTTCAGTCCCATGACGGTGTAGTTGACCAAAGGGCTGGACTGCATGAGACCCTTGGCCGGAAAGTTCGTGTTGCTGGCGGTTCGCGCCCCGAAGATGGTCGAGAGGAAGGGCGTCGGGTTGGTTACGGTTCCCGGCAGGCTGCCGGAAGCCACTTCCGCAAGATCCGTGAGCGGCGGATAAATGACATTGGCCATTTCAGGGGCGAAAAACATCCGGTAAGCGAGCGTCCGTGTCCCACCAACGTGCACATCCAGATAGGTGCCGACCCCCACCCCATGATCAGACAGCGTCGTGTCGAATTTGGCCGCGACCTTGATGGAGGCGCTTGCTTCCAGCGACATGGGCTGTTCGTCGTTCGGCCCTCTGAGCCGGAAAAAGTGCCCGCCGCCGGGGCGGTATCCGGGACCCAATGTGATGCTGGTGCCATTTGCCACCGGAGTGGTGGAGAGGGGGCTGAAGGTGCGGGTCTCCCCCGGGATCAGGGTGAACGGCGCATTGATGTTGAAGCGCAATGAGCCGCCGCCGAGGGAAGGCTTGTTGTTCTGGCCCGCCATCACGGAATGGTATTTGGGGTTCTCAGTGCCGTTGATCGTGTATTTCAGCGCGGCGGGCATGGCTCTATTTAAAAAGATGTTCACCGCCGGCGAGGTGATCTGCACGTTGTGAGGGTTCCACATCGTGATGACGGGGGTGAGCAAGACGCGCGGCTCGTAGCGGTCCGGATCGGATGGGTTGCCCTTCGGGCGGAGAACGGCGCTGTGGGAAAAGATCCACTGGATCCGGGCGACCACGGGCACGACCCGCACGCGGTGGATATACTCGTAATTGTTTGCCGGAGAGTTTCCGGTGATCTGCCGGTAATGCAGGGGCGTGGTGCTGACACCGCTGGCGGATGTGGATGCCCGCTTGTAGTGGGTGGCGAAGTCCTTGAGGTTTTCCCAACTCGATACGGCTCCCTGGCGGTAGATGGGAGCGTTCGATAATAACGTGCGGTAGGTAGCCCAAGGATACAGCATGGCGCCCGCCGGATAGCAATTCTGCACGGTCGGGATCGTCGCCGTCGCGTTGCTGTCCGGGGTGAGCCGGAAAAAAGGCAGGTTGGCCCTGGGTTGGTTGTCCCAGTTTTCGGTGAGCAGCGAGAGATCCTTGCGCCAGCCGCCGGTGGCGGTGTTTGTCAGAAGACCGACGGAACTTACGGAAAGATCATGGAAGGATTCGCGGGGTGCGGGCGACGCCCCGGTCTTGGCGATCAAATCCACCGAGCCGAGGGTGACCGCCTTTGACGCAGGGGTCGCATCGGCGAGCAGATTTTCCAGCCCGAAGGGTTCGGGATCCGGCACGGCATGGCTGCGGGCGATGTCCGACCACCCTGCGACAGAGTTCGCGTTCTTCGGTTTGTAGGGCGCCGGGAGCCGCGCCTTCTGGTTTTCCCCGCTCACCCACCAGGCCATTTTGCCGGAGGCTCCCAAGGGCTGGGGCACGACATGCACCGCGCCCTCCACACTCGCGCCCAGCGTGCCGGAAGCGATGAGGGGAATGGAATTCGCGGCGGGAATAGAGGTGGCCAGATTACCGGGGCTGGAGGCATTCCCGCCGGTGAGTGCACCGGAAACCAGCCAGGTGAGGAAGCGCCCACCGCCCGATGCGCCTTGAGTTTTCGCATAGTAATCCGGTGTTACCGGGCGCCCGGCGAAGGGGCCTGTCGTTTCGTGGTCGGTTCCTTCCCAGCTCTTCCACACCCCCAGAAGCGGCGGGCTGTCTTCCACCACGATGCCGGACGCGGCGGTGACACGGGTATCCACGCCGGCGTGTTTCTGGAGCTCCCCGATCGCGATCATCAGCGCGAGCCTTGCGTTCGTGCGGGCCTGGGATTCGGCGCTGCCCTGCGAAGAGGAGCGCAGGGACACCGCCGAGAGGCTGAGCATGCCCACCGCCAGTATGGTGAGCAGGATCATCAGCGAAAGAGTGATCACAAGGGCGAAACCGCGTTTACCCGGCACCGTTCTTTTCGGTATGCGGGCGGCGGCCAAATGGAACTTCATGTTGGGTTGCGCATCGTTCAGGGTTTGGCAGGCAAGGGTTTGTGCAAAACAGCACCCTGTGGTGAGTAGGTTTTTCACGGATTTTGTCAAGCAAGCCCGGTTTTTCGTCAGAGCATCTACATTTCAGAAATCGAACCACGAATCCGACTTCGCCAAGGCTACGACGGACAAGTGGACGCGAATTCACACGAATTGGTATCGAACCATCCGTCCTTCCCCGGTTCCGGGCGTTTTTTGAAGCTAGGTTCTCGCTCGTTGCTCCCCAGCCAGCCGTCGAATTCGTGTCCATCCGTGTTCATTCGTGGTTCCAAGAATCCAAATGGAGATGCCCCGGTTTACCATCACCACCCGTTTCGAAGCCGGCATTTCAACCACGGAAAAAACAGCAATCCCGAAAAATCCACCGGATCACTGCCGTATCCTTTGCAACGGACTGCCCAGCAGAACGGATTGTTGATGTCCAATATTGAATTACAATAACCCAGCTCCTTTTTCCTCCGATCACTAATCCCCTCCCACCCAGCACTCAAAACCATGTTCCAAATCACCCGCCGCCATTTCCTCTCCAAAATCTCCACCGGCATCGGCGGGGCGGCGCTCGCCTCCATGCTGCCGCAACGGCTTACCGGCGCATCCGCCCTTGGCGAGAAACTCCTCGCCGATCACGCGCCAAAAGCGAAGCGCGTGATCTACCTCTTCATGTCCGGCGGCCCCGCGCAGCATGATCTTTTCGATTACAAACCCAAGCTCAACGAACTCAACGGGCAGGAACTCCCGCCCGAAGTCCGCGGCGAACAGCGCCTCACCGGCATGTCGGGAAACCAGGCCACCCTACCGCTCGCGGGCTCCCAGTTCAAGTTCGCACAGCACGGGAAATCCGGCGCATGGGTCAGCGAGCTGCTACCACATACCGCCAAGGTGGTGGATGATCTATGCTTCGTAAAATCCCTCTGGACCGAAGCGATCAACCACGACCCCGCGATGACCTTCTTCCAAACCGGCTCCCAGATCGCCGGCCGCCCCTCGCTCGGGTCATGGGTCACCTACGGCCTCGGATCGGAAAACGAAAATCTCCCCGGCTTCGTTGTGCTCGTCACCAAGAAGCCCACCGACCAGCCCCTCGCCTCTCGCCTCTGGGGCACCGGCTTCATGGATTCCCGCTATCAGGGCGTGCGTTTCTCCTCCGGAAAAGACGCCGTTTTCTACCTCTCCAACCCAGACGGGGTCTGCCAGTCCGGCCGCCGCGCCCTTTTGGACAAACTCTCCGCCCTCAACAAGATCGACTTCCAGAACGAGCTCGATCCCGAGATCGAGTCCCGCATCGCCCAATACGAGATGGCCTTCCGCATGCAGACTAGCGTCCCAGAGGTCACCGACATCGGCGGCGAACCGCAATCCATCAAGGATCTCTACGGCCCGGACGCGCAGAAGCCCGGCACTTTCGCCGCGAACTGCCTGCTCGCCCGCCGCCTCGCCGAGAGCGGCGTGCGCTTCATCCAGCTCTACCACCCCGGCTGGGATCAGCACGGAAACCTGCCCAAGGCCATCCGCAACCAATGTGCCGAAACCGATCAGGGCTGCGCCGCCCTCATCACCGACCTCAAACAGCGCGGCATGTTGGAGGACACTCTCGTCGTCTGGGGCGGCGAGTTCGGCCGCACCTCCTATTCGCAGGGCGCCCTGACCGCCACCAACTACGGGCGCGACCACCACCCGCGCTGCTTCACCGCATGGATGGCCGGCGGTGGCGTAAGACCCGGCATCACCTACGGAGCGACCGATGACTACGGCTACAACATCGTGGATTCCGATGGCAATCCCATCACAAAACCATCCAAAGACGGCAAAACTCCGGCCGCCGTCCACGTCCACGACTTCCACGCCACTATCCTCAACCAACTCGGCATTGACCACACCCGCCTCTCCCACACCTTCCAAGGCCGCCGCTTCCGCCTCACCGATGTCCACGGCCACGTCGTCAAGGATCTACTGGCGTGACCCAAGGCGATCCGGTGAGAATCCGCCTCCAGCCCACCTTCCGCATCACCGGGAAGCCAGGGGATGGCTTTTTTCGTGAAACTCACCAAAATTTCGCTTGTCGCCACCCGTGATTTCAAGCAACCTCCGCACCCGCCCGTCATCGGGCAATCCCGCACCAAGCCACATCATGTCAGTTTCTCTCCGCCTCAACCGCAAGGGCACCAAAGATCGCCCCTACTACAAGATCGTCGCCGTGGACAGCCGCAAGCGCCGCGATGGACGTTATATCGAACAGATCGGCACCTACGATCCTATGCTCGAAGGCACCAACTACGAGATCGACCTCGAGAAAGCCGACAAATGGCTCTCCGTCGGCGCGAAGCCTTCCGAGACGGTGAACAGCTTCATCCGTAAAGCCCGCACCGCCGCCACGAAATAATCTGAAAGGCACGGAAACCCTCACCGCAACCGCGCGCCCCTCAAGGCCGCGGTTGTTTTCGTTATGGAGGCAGTGAAACACGAGACCATCGAGCGATTCATGGCGCGGGCGCTGCATGATCCCGTGCGGGGTTACTACGCGCGGAACATACGCGGAATCGGCTCGCGTGGGGATTTCACCACCGCCCCGCAGCTCTCGGAAACGCCCGCGAAAGCGATCGCCGCATGGATCGCCCGCACACTGCGCGAAACCAAAAACCGCCACGTGATCGAGATCGGCTCCGGCCTCGGCACGCTCTCGGAACAGGTATTGCGCAGCTTGCCTACCCTTATGCGGCTGCGCTCCCGCTTCCATCTCGTCGAATCCTCCCCCGCTCTGGCCGCCCGCCAGAGAGACCTTCTCGGCAAAAAGGTCTCCCACCACGCCAGCATCCTCGAAGCGCTCGAGGCTTGCTCAGGCGAGGCCGTCATCTTCTCCAACGAACTCGTCGATGCGTTCCCCGCGCGGGTGTTCCGGAAAAGCGCGGCAACTTGGCGTGAGGTCGCTCTCGAAAACGCAGCCGAAATCCTGCTGCCTCCCGCCACTCTCCCCCCCTCTTCCGTATTCACACTCGATTTCCCCGAGGGGCAATCCGTGGAAGTCCATGACTCATACCGGATTTGGCTGGAGTCTTGGCTACCCTCTTGGAAACACGGCAAAATGTTAACTATCGACTACGGCGACTCCGCGGAGCACCTCTACCGCCACCGCCCCCGCGGCACCCTCCGCGCCTACCTCCTCCACCAGAGACTCCAAGGAACCGCCGTCTTCGATAACCCAGGCCTCCAGGACATCACCGCCGACGTCAATTTCACCGACCTCGCGGCATGGGCTTCACCATGGCTGGAGTCATCGCCGATGGCCGATTTTGCGGAATTTGTCCGCCCGTTCTCAGATCCCGCCGATACACGTTTCCTCGAATCCGCCGCCCATTTCAGGGTACTGATTCAGAAACCCCGCCGCTAAAGCCAAAAGGTGCGGCCTTGCGGGGCATTTCCCGATGTGGCTGGTTGACACCCCCGGACGGTTTGATCAACGTGTTTACATACCGATGCGCGGTGGGCAATCCATCGCCGCCGAAAAACTCCCATTCCCAGCCAAGCATCCCGTGTTCACCAACGAAGACTACCTCGCAGAATTGCTCGTCGAGAGCGGCATTATTGAAGCGGAACAGCTCAAGGACGCCCGCACCACACTGGCCGGTGGCGCTACGATCGTCCAACACCTCATCAAGCGCAACGAGGTCAGCGAAACACAGGTCGCCGAGACCCTGGCCGCCAACGCCGGCATCCCTTTCATCGACCTCGCTGGTTTCCACTTCGACCCCACCGTCATCCTCTCCGTCTCCGAGGACACTGCCCGCCGTTACCGTGTCATCCCCGTAACCGACGACGGCCTTTACCTCACCGTCGCCGTCGCCGATCCGCTCGATTTCGAGATACTGGACAGCCTGCCCCACGTCATCGGACGGGAGCTGAACCTCGCCTGCGCCACCCAGACCGACATCAACCACCACCTGATGCAATTCTACAAGGTGGACGGATCGCGCGCTCAAACACCGGACGAAACCTTCCGGGTGTCCACCGGGGACTCCGAAGCCGGCGTGGAGGCCAACGACGCGCCCGTCATCCGCCTCGTCCAGCAGACGCTCACCGAGGCCTTCCGCCTGAAAGCCTCCGACATCCATATCGAGCCGCTCGAGACTTCCGTCCGCATCCGATACCGCCTCGACGGCAAGCTTGTCCAGGTGGACACCCACCCGAAAAAGCTGCTCCCCGCAATGGTGGCGCGCCTCAAGGTGATGAGCGGCAGTATGTCGATCGCCGAAAAACGCCTGCCGCAGGACGGCCGCATCCAGCTCAAGATGGGCGACAAGGAAGTCGATCTCCGCGTATCCTCCGTCCCCTCCAACCACGGCGAATCCATCGTCATGCGGATCCTCGACAAAACCGCCCTCCTCCTCGGCCTCCCAGAACTCGGCTTCTTCTCCGACGACCAAGCGCAGTTCGAGACACTGCTCAAACTCCCCGACGGCATCATCCTCGTCACAGGCCCTACCGGATCGGGTAAAACCACCACCCTCTACGCCTGCCTCAACGTCATCAATAAGCCCGACAAGAAAATCATCACCGTCGAGGATCCCGTCGAATACGAACTCCCCGGCATCAACCAGGTCATGGTGAAATCCGAGATCGGCATGACCTTCGCCGCCGCCCTCCGCGCCATGCTACGCCAGGCACCCAACATCATCATGATCGGGGAAATCCGCGATGCGGAAACCGCCAACATCGCCATCAACGCCTCACTCACCGGACACCTTGTTTTCTCCACCCTCCACACCAACGACGCACCCTCCGCCGTCGCCCGTCTCGCGGACATCGGCGTGAAACCTTTCCTCATCGCCTCCGCCGTCCGCTCCATCCTCGCCCAACGCCTCGTCCGCAAGCTCTGCCCCGCCTGCAAGGCTCCCGCAGAACTCACCGACAAGGAAATGCGCGCCCTCCACCTCGACGCCTCGCGCGTCACCCAAGCCTCCATCTTCGGCCCTGTCGGCTGCACGAAATGCCGCGGCAACGGCTACCGCGGACGGATGGGAATCTTCGAACTCTTCAACATCGACGACGAAGTCCGCGGCATGATCAACGAAGGACTAACCACCAGCCAGCTGCGACGCCGCGCCCGAGAACTCGGAATGCGCACCCTCCGCGAGGACGGCATCCGCAAAGTCCTATCCGGCCTCACCTCAGGCTCCGAAGTCGTCCACGCAACCATGGGCGATTTCGACTAACTCTCAAAATTCAAATCCCAACTCTCAATCCAGAGTCTCCAAACCCGGCATTTCGAAATCCAGTCCTCTTACTTGAATATTGAATTTCGAAAGTTGAATCTTACACCAGATGGACAACCGACAACTCCTAGACCTTTTCCAAGCCCGCGACCTCATCGACTCGTCCCTTTCCGAGGAAATTCTCGCCGAGGTCAGCAACAGCGGCAAAACCGTCCCGGAATTGCTGGCCGATTTCCAGGTCATCCAATCCAAGGACGATGTCTGGCCCGTGGTCGCCTCCGAACTCGGAGCCACCCTCGTCGACCTGCGTAACTGGACCCCTCCCGACGCCCTCCTCGATCTTGTCCCTGCCGGCACCGCCCGCCTCCACGGCGCTTTCCCCGTCAACTTCGACGACGAGGGCCTGCACCTCGCGCTCGTCGATCCGCTCAACCCGCAGACCGTCGAGGATCTCCGCTTCGCCCTCGGCCGCGAAATCGTCGTATGCATCGCTCCGGATTACCTCGTCGAAGCCAAGATCAACGAATGCTACGGTGGCGAAGGCAAGGCGATGGGTGATATCCTCGCCCAGCTCGACAGTGATGCTGAAAATTTCGACGAAGCCAACGCCGAAGCCGAAGCCAACTCCGCACCCATCATCCGCTACGTCGATCTCGTCCTCTACCAGGCCATCAAGGAAAAGGCCTCCGACATCCACTTCGAGCCTTTCGAAAAGGACTTCAAGATCCGCTACCGGGTCGATGGCGCTCTCTACGAGATGGCTCCGCCTCCCGTCCACCTCGCCCTCCCCATCCTTTCCCGCGTCAAGGTCATGGCGAACCTTAACATCGCCGAGCGCCGAATCCCTCAAGACGGGCGCATCGTGAAACAGATCGGCGAGAAACAGGTGGACATGCGCGTCTCCACCCTCCCCACCCACCACGGCGAGTCCATCGTGCTGCGCGTCCTCGACCGCTCCTCCGTTAACCTCACCCTCGAGAACCTCGGCCTCCCCCCAAACATCTACGAATACATCAGCGAAACGATCGAAAAACCCAACGGTATTTTCATCGTCACCGGCCCCACCGGAGCCGGCAAAACCACAACCCTCTACGCCGGCCTGCGCCGCATCAACACCATCGATGCAAAACTCCTCACCGCCGAGGATCCCGTCGAATACGACATCGACGGCATCATCCAGATCCCCATCAACGAGGCCATCGGCCTCGATTTCCCGCGCATCCTCCGCGCCTTCCTCCGCCAAGATCCCGACCGCATCATGATCGGGGAAATGCGCGACAAGGAAACCGCCACCATCGCCATCCAAGCCGCCCTCACAGGCCACCTCGTCCTTTCCACCCTCCATACCAACGACGCCCCCGGAGCCGTCACCCGCCTCATCGACATGGGCTGCGAGCCTTTCCTCGTCGCTGCCTCCCTCGAAGGCGTCCTTGGCCAGCGTCTCGTCCGCACCATCTGCACCGAGTGCAAAACCCCCTACGAACCCAATGAGGCCATCCTCTCCCAGCTCGGCATCTCACCCCACGAACTCGGCGACAAGCAGTTCTTCACCGGAGGCGGCTGCGAAGTCTGCGGCCAATCCGGATACCGCGGCCGTGCCGGACTCTACGAACTGCTGAACATCACCGAGCCCGTCCGCGAACTCATCACCAACCGCGCGCCGACCGTCGTAATCAAACAAAAGGCCATCGAACTAGGAATGAACACGCTCCGCGAAGACGGGCTCCGCAACATTTACCTCGGTAAAACCACCATCGAGGAAGTCCTCAAATACACCTAATCCCGGCGATTTTTGCGTAGCCAAACCCTGCTCAATGCTCTTTTCTTAACTCAAGCTACTTAAAAAATATCCCCATGCCCAACTTCCATTACACTGCACTCGACGCCAAAGGCGAACAAGCCAACGGAGAACTCGCCGCTGCCACCGAAGCCGAAGCCGTCCAGAAACTCCGCGCCCAAGGTCTTTATCCCACCCACATCGCTGAGGAAGGCAAGGGCAAGCCCGGCATATCCTCAGCATCCCCGGCGAAAAAATCTAAGGCCAAGGCCAAGTCGATGAACATCACCATCGGTAAGGGCAAGTCCACCGTGAAACCCAAAGTCCTCATGGTTTTCACCCGCCAACTCGCCACCCTCATCGACTCCGGCCTCCCCCTGCTTCGCTCCCTCACCGTTCTCGGAAAACAGGAACCCAACCCCGTCCTCAAATCCACCATCAGCTCCCTCGCCGATTCCGTGCAAGGCGGCTCCACCTTCTCGGAGTCCCTCGCCCAGCACCCAAAAATGTTCAACAAACTCTACGTGAACATGGTCAAAGCCGGCGAACTCGGCGGTGTTCTCGAAGTCGTCCTCAACCGCCTCGCCGAGTACCAGGAAAAAGCCCAGAAGCTCAAGAACAAGATCGTCTCCGCCATGGTCTATCCGGCCATCGTTATGTTCATCGCCGTCGCCATCCTGGTTTTCCTGATGATCTTCATCGTCCCGAAATTTAAGGACATGTTCACTGAGACCGGCTCCGATCTTCCGCTGATCTCGCAAATCGTATTCGGTTTCTCCGAATTCTGCCTAGGCAGACCCATCGCCGGCATCCCCAACGTAGTTTGGGTCTTCGTCGCCCTCGGAGGCTTGATCGTTGCCCTCAACGCATTTGGGAAAACCAAGGGCGGGCGTCTGCTCATCGACAAACTCAAGCTCAACCTGCCCATCCTAGGCGACGTCACGCGCAAATCCGCCGTTTCGCGCTTCGCCCGCACGCTCGGAACTCTCGTGACATCGGGTGTCCCTATCCTCCAGGCCCTCAACATCACCCGGGATACCGCCGGTAACGTGATTATTTCCGATGCCATTTCCAAAGTTCACGAAGCGGTCAAGGAAGGCGAATCCATCGTCACCCCACTCTCCTCCAGCGGGGTTTTCCCTAACATGGTCATCTCCATGGTCGATGTGGGTGAGGAAACAGGCCAACTTCCGGAAATGCTCCTAAAAATCGCGGACGTTTACGACGACGAGGTGGACAACGCCGTTACCGCACTCACATCCATCCTCGAACCGATCATGATCGTCATGCTCGCTCTCGTCGTAGGTGCCATCGTGTTCGCCCTCTTCCTGCCGCTGATCAAGATGATCTCCGAAATGAGCGAGCAGTAACCCTGCGATTTTCCCGTGAATTCCCAGCGAATCGGTGTACCTTGTTGAAAACTCCGCCATCCATGAAATTCCATTCATCTCGCCGCCGCCGTGGTTTCACCCTCATCGAACTCCTCGTCGTCATCACCATCATCGTGATCCTCGCTGGACTCTCCATGGGCGGTTTCAGTTATGTCGCCCGGAAGCAGGCGGAGGAACAAACCCGCATCCAGATCAGCCTCCTCGAAAAAGCCCTTGAGGAATACAAGCTCGACAATGGCGAATACCCCGACTCGGCGGGTGGCAACCTCGCCCTCTTCAACGCGCTTTACGGCAATGGTGCCGCCACCCCTCCCACCGGCAAAATCTATCTCGCGGAACTCGATCCTAAAAACAACCGCCAAGGATGGATTGAGGCAACGACGACAGGCGGCTTCCAGAAGCTTATTGACCCTTGGGGGAACGACTACATTTACAGGAGGGGTGATCATGAGAAAGCGAAGAACCCCGATTTCGACCTAGCTTCCAAAGGCAAGGATGGAAAAACCAACGACTCCAACCCCGACGCTCCCGAAAACAGGGACGACATCGACAATTTCTGAGCGCCGCGCCCCCTTTCCCAACATCCCCATGCCTGAACAAACTGAAGCCGCCTCCGAGGAAGCGGCCCGCGAACCCAAGGTTCGCCGGATCTCGAACAAGAACCCCCGCAAAGCCTCCGGCGGGGACACCACACCGAAGGAAGAACCCGCCGCGCCCGCCCCCAACACCGGCGATTCTCCCAAACCCGACCCGAAGCGCACCAACCGCCGCCGCCGGGGCAAGGGAAAATCCGCCCCCAAGGAAACCGAACAGTTTCCCGCCGACGAACCTATCGCCGAGGAAACCATCAACCTCGCGCTGGAAGCATCCGACACTCGCCCCGAGAAAAAGGACAAACCGGAACCGCCCCGCGACAAGCCGCAGGACATCCGGCCTCTGCCGCAGAAACCCCGCTACAAGCCCGACCCCGAAAAGCTCGCCAAGAACGCGTGGAAAATTTTCCTCGCCGAGGTCAGCGAGGAAGGCGTCGCCCTCATCGGCGACAACGACGCCCGGGAACTCGCCCGCCGCTGCTTCCGCCTCTCGGAGATTTTCCTCGAGGAAGAGGACAGGCGCAGCTGATGGATGAGTCCGAGATCCGCTCTTTCCGAGCATTCCATGGTAGATCAATCCCCTTTCGCGGATTAACAAAGCCACGTGAAAACAGTCGGCCTCCTCATCCCAGCCTTCTCCACCCGCCGCCCTGGCGATCTAGGTATCGGAGACACCCTAGGCTTGAGAGTCTGGGTCGATTGGGCTGCTGAGCATCATGTCGGATTCCTCCAACTCCTTCCCATTAACGAGAACGGGACCGACGAAAGCCCCTACTCCGGCATCTCCTCCATCGCGCTCGACCCCATTTACCTCGCCTTCGAGCCAGAGCATATCCCCTGCATCACCCGCGCTGAAATCGAGGCCGCCCGTGCGACCTTAGGTAACTGTATCACCGCTCATCTCATCGATTATCCCGCCGTCCGACAGACAAAAAATCATCTGCTTGAAATCTCTTTCGCACGCCACAACGCAAATCCAGACTCCACGCTTGCTTCCGAGTTCCAATCCTTCCGAAACCGCAGCGCGGCATGGCTTCCCGATTATTGCCTTTTTAAGCTTCTCATGGAAATCCATGGCCCGAACCTCACTTGGGACGAGTGGCCCGAAGACTCACAGAATCCGGAAGCTGCTCGCGACTTCGTCGCATCCATCCACAACGAAAATCCCGCTCAAGTCCAATCCCGCATCGACTTCTTCGCCTACACCCAATGGCTCTGCTTTCGCCAATGGCTCGATCTCCGCTCCCACGCCGACCACCGCGGGGTCAAACTCATGGGAGACCTTCCCATCGGCATATCCTTCCACTCTGCAGACGTATTTTTCAACCGCTCCATATTCCGCATAAACTGGTTCGGCGGAACCCCACCCGAAGGTTACTCCGCAGATAATCCCTTCATCCACGAATGGGGTCAAAACTGGGGTGTCCCTCTCTACAACTGGGAAACCATGGAAGAAACTGGCTTCGCATGGTGGCGCGAGCGTCTCAGCCGCCTCACCGAAATCTTTGGAATGTTTCGCATCGACCACATCCTCGGCTTCTACCGCATCTACGCCTTCCCATGGCACCCAAAACGAAATGGCGATTTCCTCGGCCTGCCTCACCATGAAGCGGAGCAACTCACCGAAGGCAAATTACCGCGCTGGTTCTGCAACCCCGATGACACCAACGAAAACAAGGCCGCCAACCGCGCCAACGGCGACTTCCGCCTCCGCGCCATCCTCGACGCAGCTGGCGACGCCGAGGTGATCGCCGAAGATCTCGGATGGGTGCCCGGATACGTCCGCCCCCACCTCAACGAACTCGGCATCGCCGGCTACCGCATCCCCCATTGGGATTCCTACTCCGACGGCTCCCCCGTCCTTGGCGATGTGTTTCCGGAAAATTCCTTCGCCGCCTATTCCACCCACGACCACGATTCCCTCTGCGCCACCTGGGAAAACTGCCGCCGCACCATCCGCCTCCAGAAAGAACAACCCACCGAGCAGGGCCACTGGGCCTCCGAGGGAGCCGCCCATTCGCTCCGCCTTCTCGCCGGTTTTTCCGGCATCCCCATCGCTCCCGGAAACGACTGGCCACCGTACTCCGACGCGATCCACTGGCGTCTCGTGAAATCCCTGCTCCAGGCAAATTCCCGCTACGCCGTCCTCATGGTCACCGACCTCTTCGAGCTGAAAGACCGCATCAACACCCCCGGCACACGGGGCAACCTGAACTGGCGGCTCCGCCTCAACCTTTCTCCCCACTGGATGACCTATTACGGCCAGCTCCTCTCCAACCTAATCCAGCTCACCGGCCGCTGAAGCCCCGGGTTCAACACTTTGACTCATTGAAACGCTCACTTAGCACTAGCAAAGCCGCGCCCAAGGCGTTAATCCATCCGCCCCGTGACCAAGCACCGCACCGACGACCTCCGCATCACCGGCATCAACCCGCTCATCTCCCCGGCGGTGCTCGCCTATTACCTGCCCATCAACGAGAGCGCCGCTTCCGTCGTCCACACCGCCCGCACCGAGGCCGACGCCATCATTCATCTTGAGGACGACCGCCTGCTCGCCATCGTCGGCCCCTGCTCCATCCACGATCCAGACGCCGCCATCGAGTATGCTGAAAAACTCCTCGTAGAAGCCGATCGCCTGCGCGACGACATCCAGATCATCATGCGGGTCTATTTTGAGAAACCCCGCACCACCGTCGGATGGAAAGGACTCATCAACGATCCCCACCTCGACAACTCCTTCGACATCAACCAAGGCCTCCGCGTCGCGCGCAAGCTCCTACTCGACCTCGCGAACATGGGCATGCCCGCCGGCACCGAGTTCCTCGACACAATCTCCCCGCAATACATCGCGGATCTCATCGCCTGGGGAGCCATCGGCGCGCGCACCACCGAGTCCCAGATCCATCGCGAGCTCGCCTCCGGCCTCTCCATGCCGGTCGGCTTCAAGAACGGCACCGGCGGCTCCATCCAGCTCGCGCTCGATGCCATCCTCTCCGCCTCCCGTCCCCACCATTTTCTCTCGGTCACCAAACAGGGCGTCTCCGCTATCGTTTCCACCGCCGGAAACACTTCCTGCCACCTCATCCTGCGCGGCGGGAAAACCGGGCCAAACTACTCGACAGAAAATATCGCTTCCGTCGAGGCCATGCTCACCGAGCAAAACCTCCCCCACTCCGTCATGGTCGATTGCTCACACGGCAACTCAAACAAGGACTACCGCAACCAGCCGCTCGTCGCCGGTGACATCGCCCGCCAGATCGCCGCCGGATCGCGCACGATCACCTCGGTGATGATCGAGTCGAACCTCGTCGAGGGAAACCAGAAGCTCAACCCCGACCTCAGCAAGCTCACCCGCGGCCAATCCGTCACCGACGCCTGCATCAACTGGGACAACACCGTCGAGACATTGAAACCCTCGCCGAAGCCGTCCGCAAGCGCCGCGGCTGAGGAAAACGCCCCTCACGGTGAGGCGATCAGCCTGACTTTCCTGCTTTCCACCCCGTCCATCGGGATGTTGTATGTCCTGCTCCAGGTGCGCGATTTGGGATCATGATCCGTCTGCCAGAAATCGTTTCCGTGCACGCTTTGGTCAAGCGGCTTGCCATCTACCTCAAGGTGGCATCCATCGTGCGAGGGTAATCCGGAGAATGTCACAGCTACGTATCCGAGCCCGCCCTTTAGCGTGAAATCCGCCTCCCCTCCCTCCGCCCGGATTCGCACATCAGGGCGGACATGCGACAGCCCCCCTTTCCGCATGACAACCGCACGGTCGTTCCCTACCGCTTCGCGGCAGATCATTTTCCACGGTCGATGGTCAGCAGGGCGCTGTCGATGAGTTCGAGGGCGGTGACGAAACTTTCGTCCACGTAGTAAAGCCCCCACGTTTCCTTGCCGTCCACGTCGTCCTCCTCGCGTTTCGGGTAGCCGCGCAGATCCAGCAGTTGGAAGCTGCGCGGGAGAGAGTTGTCGATTCCCACGGAATAGACGAGGGAAGCCTGCTTGTCGCCGGGTTGGTTGATTTCGAGGAACAGGGCGTAGGGCGTGGATTCTTTGGAATCAGTGGGCAGAATGTAGTCGGCGGGATCAAAGGAGCCGTTCGGGGTCGGCTGGGAAACGGCGTCGATCTTTACTCCCTTTTCGGCCTCGCTCTTCGCTTTTTCCCAACCGGCGTGCTTGAAAGTATAGTATGGCGTTTCACCCGACGAGCCGGGGGCGAGCAGGGTCTTGATGTGGTAGCCTCCCTGGTTTTCCAGCCAGATTGCGACCTGTGGCGGTGGGCTGGTCTCGTAGGACGAACCGGTTTTCACGTTGAGCCGTATCTTGTAATCCGGGGAAGGCGCGTAATCGAAAACCATGTCGTCCTCGTTCATCTCGAAACGCTCGATCGCCGGGCCGAGGTTTCCGCTCCAGCCGAGCACAGTTTTCACCGGCGCGGGCTGCCACCAGAAAAGCCCGGTCAGTGCGGCAGTGATGGTGACTGTGACCCACAGCGCCTTGCTATGCAGGTAGCTTTTCAGCGGGCGGCTGTTGTTGAAAACATGCAGCCCGATCAGCACGACGAACACGAAGCCCATCAGCGCGTGGAGACCAATGATGTCGATGGAAAACGGCAGGATGAAAGCGATCACGCCCGTCACCGAGAGGACGAGAAATGTGAACGCGGTGAGAAGGGAAACGGAGCGACGGAAGAGCGTTCCAAGCTGGATTTTGGGCCTGTCAGACATCGCCGGGGATGATGGCTCCGTGTTCGCGGAGAAGGGCGTGGAGTTCCTTGAGCGGCACTTCCAGCGGGGTCGTTTCCGCCTTCGCAGCGAGAGCGGCGGCAGCTCCGGCGGCCTGCCCCATGCCCATGCACGAGGCCTGCACGCGCAGGCCAGAATTTGCCAAACGGTCGCTGCTCACACTGCGTCCCGCCACGATAATGTTGCGGCTGCCTTTGGGAATTAAGGCGCGGAGCGGGACAGTTGGCACCTTACCGGGCTTGAGCGGCTCGGGCTTCACGCCGCTTTTGGTATGGAGATCGACCGGATAGAAGGCGTAGCAGACCGCGTCTTCGAAAAGCCTGCCATCGCGGTAATCGTTGACGGTGATGAGCGTTTCGCCATCGATGCGGTAGCTTTCGCGGAAACCCGTTTCCGGCTGGAGATGCATCAGGCGACCCTTCTTTTTGCGCGCCTCCGCGAGGATGGATTTACGTCCTGTTAGATTTGCGTGGGTGACAGTGCGCGAGTTCGTGGAATCCGCGCCGTGGACGTAGAGGCGGTGGATCTGGTTGCGGCCCGGCTCGTGGGCTTTCCCGAGCATGTAGAGATAGGAACCCGGCTGCCGCTCGTCCTCGCGGAGGCGCGCCAATCCGATCAATCCGCAGACCTCGGCGCCGCCGGTGCAGTCGATGATCTGTTTGCAGTTCACCCGCCGCTTCGTGCCGAAGCCGACGCAATCCACCTCCCAGCCCTTTTCACCCTTTTTCACCGACTGCGGAAATTCGTGATAGGCGATCCTCACGCCTGCCTGTTCGCATTTCTCCTCGGCCAGGATCGCGTAGAGGAACTGGTTGGTGAAAACCTGGTTCATATAGTGGCGCTGCGGCACCTTGGCGAAATCCGGAAAGTTGCCGCCGTCCATCTCCACGCTCTCCTTCACGATCTCCCAGCCGATGCCCGCGATGACCTGTTTTCCCCACGCATCGAAAAGCCCCGGATACGCGACTCCGCCCGTGGTCATGGTGCCGCCCAGCTGACTGCCGCGCTCGACGAGCAGGACGCTCGCCCCGGCACGTCCCGCCTGGATCGCGGCGACATGCCCCGCCGTCCCGCCGCCGACCACGAGCACATCGACGTTGTCCGTGACCTCGGGTTCAAGCCCGCCGGGCAAAGCTTGGGCGCGAACCTCCGAGGTGGACGCGACGCCGAGACCAAGGCCTGCGGCTCCTAACAGGGAGTGTTGGAGGAAATTTCGGCGGTTACTTTCCATGCTTTTGTTCTACTTTATTCGGAATTGTGTTCTTTCGGAACGTGCACTTTGACTTCGCGGAGTCCGGGGAAATCTTTCCATTCATCCGGGCAAAGCACGCAGGCGGCAGTGGCGAGGGCGTCGCTGAGTTTCGCTTCATCTGCGATCACACTGGCCGCAACCCGGCGAGTTAAGCCGAGGCCGGTCGCGGGATCGAGGATGTGGGAATAACTGACATCCTCAATATCGACGGATTGATGGAGATCGCCCGAGGTGGAGACGGCGGCGTTGGAAAGGGTCACGATCTCGTCGTTTTTTTGCAGATCGAAGGTTTTCAAAGCCACGTTCCAGCCCTTGCGCCCCGGCGGCGCGTCACCCATCCGGATGTCGCCGCCCGCCGTGACCAGCGCCTGACGGATGCCGTCGGAGGCGAGGGAATCGAACATCAGGTCGGCCGCGTAGCCTTTGGCGATGCCGCCAAGATCGAACGCCATGCTATCGCGGAGCAAGGTGATGGTGCGGGCTTCCGGATCGAGGGTAAAATGACGCCAACCGCTGGCGGCGCGAGCGGCGGTGAGGGTTTCGGGATCGGGAAGCCGTCCGGTTGAGCGCGTTTCCCGCCAGAGTTTCGTTAGCGGGCCGAGCGAAGGGTCGAAGGCTCCGTTCGTGGCCTCCGCGAGCCGCCGGGAGTAATCCAGCATAGCATAGAGAAGCGGCGACAGAGGGATGGGCTTGTTGATCGGTTTTGAGGAAAGCTGCGATAGCTCGCTCTCCGGCAGGTAATCGGAGGCAACCCCGTTGATTTCCTGGGCCTTGGAAAACGCCTTTTCCGCCGCCTTCTCCGCGACCTCACGGCTCTCCGCGTAACAGACCACACTGAACCTGGTTCCCATCAACGGGCGCTCAAAAGAAAATTTCTCCGCCGCGCACGCCACAGCGAGGCAGGAGAGCGAGAGTGAAAGCAAACAGGCGGCAAACATATCGGGTGCTGCGGAAGTATCCCCCGTGAATGGCCGACGGTCAAAAGCCTTTCTTATTTGCGTTTTAATCTGTATTCCTTATCTGCCCTTCACTTCGGATACTTCATTGGCGGCGGCATTATCCTCACCACCTACCTCCTCCTTCTAAAAACACCGCCGCTCCCATCCGCGTGCGCGTCATCATTCCCTTCCTCCTCTTCGCCGCCATCGGTGCCCTCACACCCCACAGCCCCGATCGTCCCCCTGCCACGAATTCCGCAGGCGTGTGGCGCTGCCTGAGATCCTCCATCCCGCGCGCCACCCGGTCCGCCCAGCGGACGACACTGCGCACCACCGGACCCGTGTCCCAGCGGATGTGCGCGATGGACGTCCGGCACCAATCGAAGGCCGGATCGGCGTCCGTACATACCATGGAAACATCCTCCGGCACCCGCAGCCCCCGCTCGGCGAGAAAATTCCGTGCCGCGATGAAAAACGACACCTCATCGACGATCAGCGCCGTAGGTGGCGTCACCTGGAACAAGGTTTTCAGGCGTTCGTGAAATCCCCCGATGCTCGCCTGCCAGTCCGGCAGGTGGTAGGCTCCGGGAATGATCCCGTGGGCGGTCAACTCATCGAGAAAAGCACGCTCGCTTGCCCCGGGTTCGGGCTTGCGCCGCCGCGTCCGCGCCATCAGCACGATCCGCCGGTGCCCCAGGCCGATCAGCGCCCGCGTGGCCGTCGCCATGGCGCCCGGCTTGTCCGGCCCCACTCCCGCCATCGCGAATCCGCGCCGCCTCCCGAAAAGGGCGAAAGCCTTCAGCTTCTGCTTCACGAACCATTCCAGCAAATCATGGGAGCCTGCCAGAACGACCCATGCATCCGCCTCCGTTTTCCCTACCACGCGGGCGATCCGTTTCACATCCATGCCCAGCCCGACCATGGAATGCTCCGCGAAAAACGCGATCTGCCCCGCCTCGCCCAGTTGCTGCCGCAGTTTCACGAGATAGCCCAGTTGGCGGTCGGCATCCTCGCTCAAAAGGATCGCCACCCGCAGCGCCTGACGCGCCGGTTTCTTCGGCAGCCGGACAAGCCGCCGCCGCCCCGGCCCCTGGGGAACCAGCAACCCCTCATCCTCCAGCAATTGCAGCGCGGCCTCCACCGTGTTGCGCCCCGTCCCCAACCGATCGGCAAGCTGGTTGCCGCCGGGGATCCTCCCGCCCCACTCCCCGCCCAGCAGCGCCCGGCGCAAATGCGCGGCCACCTGCTCGCTGGCACTCAATATCCGCAACGGTTCCATGGGAGGCAAAACTATCTGGATCCAGTGGCGGATGACCAGACAAAAAAACCGAAATATAACTCGCCAATCCCGATCCACCCCCCACTTTGACCCCATCCATTAACCTAACCATTCATGAAACCTACTTCATACCTCCGCCGTTTCCTCGCCCTCGCCGGTAGCGGCCTGCTCGCCACATTCTCCGCTTCCGCCGCCGATTACTATTGGGACTCCAACAGCACCAGCGCAGGCTTCGGCTCCGCCAACGGCACTTGGGGCACGAGCACTTTCTGGAGCACCGACAGCACGGGGGCCTCCGCCACGGCGAACACCGCGACCACCACGGTGGATAGTCTAAATTTCGGAACGGCCACTCTGGGCTACACTGGCGGACGCACCGTCACCATCAGCGGCACACAGAGTGCCAATAATCTCATATTTGGCTCCGCATCGGGCGCAGTGACAATCTCCGGCGGCACTGCCCTGAACCTGGGGGGCACGACCCCCACCATTACGGTCAACAACACGACCAGCACCATCAGTTCCAAGATCACAGGAAGCGCCTTCACCAAGACCGGAAACGGGACTCTCATTATCTCCAACACCACCAACGACTTTTCGGGTAACCTCATCCTCGACGGCGGCATTCTCCAGATCGGAACGAGTCACTCCAGCAGTTGGGACAAACAGACCCTGCCATCCACCAGCAACCTCGACATCCAGAATGGCATCGTCAACACCGGCTATTATAGTAGTCGCAACCTCGGTTCTGGGGCGAATCAGATCCAGATCACCGGCGGCCGCAGCGGGCTGACCAACACCATCCAGGTCGATGCCTCAGGGGGATATCTCTGGACTGTGAACAACAATGCGGCCTATCAAGTCGTGTGGGGAATCGCCAACGAGGCTGGAAATGCCAACGCGACAGGCTTTTTCAACCCAACCACCTTCGTTTTGGCCGAAACGGGGTCCAAGGCCGTGGTTCGATGGAGAAATCCCCTCGATCTCAACGCGAGCACTCGTACCATTGAGGTCGCTGCCACCGGACCCGGAGGCGGTCGCGGTGCTTACGGAACACTCCAAGGTGCCATTAGCACCAGCTCCGGCACCGCCGGCATCACCAAAACGGGAGCGGGCACCTTGCTGCTTGCCGGCGCCAACACCTACAACGGCGGCACCACCATCAACACCGGTGGCGTTTGGTTCCTCACCAAAGCCGCCATGTCCAGCACGGGAGCGGTAACGGTCAACGACGGAACCGTCCTGAGCGTTGGAGTGGGCAATAGCGGCGGTTGGACCACCGGCACCAGCGGCGTGGGCACCATTGGCGGCCTGCTTGCAGGCGATGGCGGCCAAACCGCAGCTCAGATCACCTACAGCGGAAATGTGGGTGTGGGCTTCAACATCAGCGGAAACCAGACCTATTCTGGTGACATCGCCAATGTGACAGGCACCACCACCACGGCCATCCACATCGGCAACAAGGACAGCGGCAGTGCCAGCGACCCATACACCTACGCCGGGACACTCACGCTCTCCGGTGACAATAGCTACACCGGCGGCACATTCCTCAACCGGGGAACCGTGATAGCCAACTCCGCCAACGCCCTCGGCACAGCCGGCGACATCACCTTCCGCGGCGGCACACTGCAATACACCGCCAACAGCGCGGCGGTCAATTTCGTTCCCCGGATCAAGAACAGCAGCTCGGCGATCTCGCTGAACACAGGCGGACAGAATGCTACTCTCTCCGGCATCGCCAGCGGCAACACCGGCGGCCTGACCAAAACCGGGAACGGCACGCTGACGCTCAGCGGCACCAACAGCTACACCGGCACCACCACCCTCAGCGGCGGCACGCTCAATGTTGTGGGCACAACTGCTCTGAACACCGGTGCGCTGGCGTTCGCCACCAACGGAACCACCCTGCAGTTCCAGAATGACGGCAACGTATCGATCTCGAACGCGTTGACAACAAGCGGCCGCAACACCACCCGGACCATCGTGGTGGATCGCTTGACGGCGGGTGCCGCCGTCAATGTGAACTCGACGGGGGCGCGGCCGAATATTGACAACAACAGCGTGCTGAATTTCCAGGCCGGTTCCAACATCAGCTCCGGCACACCGACCTTCACCTTCGCCAACGGCACGAACAGCTCGGACAGCAACAACGCGACGATCGGAGGGGGAGCCAACGTCGGCCCGATCACCTTCAACCCGACCGGGGTGAATGTCGTCATCAACAACGGGATCTCCAGCTCGGGCAGAACCCGGGGCTACATTTTCCAAGGCGATTCCCACGGCAATCAGGTCAATGGCACGTTTGCCAACGGCAGCGGCACGCAGGTGGTGAAACGCGGCACCGGCACCTGGACTTTCACCGGAGCCAATGTTTACAGCTTGGGCACTACCGTTGAAGCAGGCACCCTGCTCGTCAACAACACCACCGGCTCGGGCACGGGCACGGGCGCAGTCACCGTCACCGGCGGCACCCTCGGCGGAACGGGAACCATCAGCGGATCGGTGACACTTAACAATGGCGCTTTCCTTTCACCGGGAGCCAGCATCGAAAGCCTCGCAACCGGCTCCAATACATGGAATGGCGGCTCGACCTTCGTGTTCGAGTTCAGCACCGACGGCAGCACCGGCGCGGCTGGAACCGAATGGGACTTGCTTGCCATTACCGGGTCTCTCGACCTCAGCGGAGCGTCCGTCGGCAATCCCATCAGCTTCGACCTGATCACCATGGCGAATGCCATAAACTCCGGACTGCTCGCAGCCTGGGATCCGGATACAAGTGCCACCTGGTCTGGTTTCGTCACCACCACCGGAGGCATCACCAGCTACGCCGCCAACCTGTTCGACATCGACACCACCGGCTTCCAGAACCCCCTGAACGGCAGCTTCTCGGTCGCCCGGAACGGCAACAACCTCGATCTCGTTTACACCGCCATCCCCGAGCCCACTGCAGCACTCCTCGGAGGACTTGGAGTGCTCCTGCTCCTGCGCCGCCGCCGCTGAGGGCAAGCCCCAAACCTTAAGCTTTAGGCCTCAGTCAGAGGAAAAGGCTACCAAAACGCCCGCTTCCCATGGAGGCGGGCGTTTTGCATGCCGCCCGGCAAGTGTTTCATCGCCCCACATGAATGACATTCCAGGCAAGCCGCCGGATCCATCCACCCCTCGCGATTTGCCCGAAAAATTGCGTTCATTAATGTTGTGGATTGGATCACACTCCCATCCGCCATGACACAACTCGACCAACTCAAGAAGCTCACCACCGTCGTCGCCGATACCGGCGATTTCGAGGCCATGAAGCAATTCATGCCCCAGGACGCCACCACCAACCCCTCGCTCATCCTCCAGGCCGCGGGCAAACCGGAATACCGTCCGCTCATCGACCAGGCCATCGCCGAACACAAGGACAGCGGCCTTTCCGGACAGGCGCTCACCGACGCCGTGCTCGACCGCATCCTCATCCTCTTCGGCCTGGAGATCCTGAAAATCGTCCCCGGCCGCGTCTCCACCGAGGTCGATGCCCGCCTGTCCTTCGACACGGAAGGCACCGTCGCGAAAGCCCGCCAGCTCATCGCCGCCTACGAGAAGGAAGGCATTTCCCGCAACCGCGTCCTGATCAAGGCCGCCTCCACCTGGGAAGGCATCAAGGCCGCCGAAACCCTCGAAAAGGAAGGCATCCACTGCAATCTCACCCTGCTTTTCTCCTTCGCCCAGGCCGTCGCCTGCGCCGAGGCCAAGGTCCAGCTCATCTCCCCCTTCGTGGGCCGCATCCTCGACTGGCACAAGGCCAGCACCGGCAAGGATTACCAGGGCGACGAGGATCCCGGCGTCATCTCCGTCAAGGCGATCTACAACTACTACAAGAAGTTCGGCTACCAGACCGAGGTCATGGGCGCGTCCTTCCGCAACAAGGGCGAGATCCTCGCCCTCGCCGGCTGCGACCTGCTCACCATCGCACCCGGCCTGCTCGCCGAACTCGCCGCCTCCGAGGAACCCGTGGAAGCGAAGCTCACCCCGGAGATCGCCGCCGCGGATCCCGTGGAGAAAATCTCGCTCGATGAGAAAGCCTTCCGCCTGATGCACAACGAGGACGCCATGGCCACCGAGAAAACCGCCCAAGGCATCCGCAACTTCGCCGCCGACATCGTCAAGCTCGAGAAACTCGTCAACGAGTCGCTCTGAGGAAACGGCCATGGCCATCGAGAGCTACGAAAGCCACGTCCCGGTGATCCACCCGACCGCCTTCACGGCGGCCAGCGCGGACATCATCGGGCGCGTGACGCTCGGCGAGGAATCCAGCGTGTGGTATAACGCCACCCTGCGCGGCGACATCAACGAAATCGTCATCGGCCCGCGCTCCAACGTGCAGGACAACGCCGTCATCCACCTCTCGGATGATTACGGCTGCTACGTCGGCGAGCTGGTCACCGTCGGCCACTCCGCCATCCTCCACGCCTGCACGGTCAAGGACGAGGCGCTCATCGGCATGGGAGCCATCGTGCTCGACGGCGCGGTGATCGGCGAGCGCTCGATCATCGGCGCGGGCGCCCTCGTCACCGGCGGCACCATCATCCCGCCGGGTTCCCTCGTCCTCGGATCCCCCGCCAAGGTCGTCAAAACCCTCTCCGCCGAAGAGCAGGCCAAGGTCAAGGACTGGGCCCTGAAATACGTCCGCCAGTCGCGTAAATTCATGGAGCGGTGAAACCCGTGGCCGGGACTTGCAGTCCCAGTCCGTCCGGGGGACATCTTGTCGCCCGTTTTTCATCGACTTCGCCATACGTAACTCCCCCCCCAGGGCTACCTCATTTTGGAAGAGCCAACCGCGAATGGACGCGAATGGGCGCCAATGAAGAAAAAAATCAGGGTTTCACGAATTGAGATCCAAGCAAAGAGAGAGGTCCTCGCCCGGAAACATGATTCTTGGCAGGCGTTTCCATCAGTCATTCGCGAAAATCAGCGTTCATTCGCGGTTAAACGAAGTGGCCCTGCTCTCCCCGCTTCCCCATTGCGCCCGCCGCCGCTCTTCCCCATACTCCGCCCATGCCGGATCTCGTCAGGGTGGAAATCATCGCGCTCATGCCCACGCAGGCGGGTTGCGCCGTGTTCCTCGGCGACGGCGCGAAGGCCATTCTTTTCTACATCGATCCCGCTGTCGGACTCTCGATCAACACAGTGATGAGCGGCCAGAAAATGCCCCGCCCGCTGACCCACGACCTCTATATGCTCACTCTCGGCGCGTTCGGCGGGAAAGTGTTACGGACGGTGATCAACAAGGTCGATGGCGATGTCTTCCACGCCCGGCTCATCCTTGAGGCGGAGAACGAAATCATGGAAAGGAAGATCATCGAGCTCGACGCGCGTCCCTCCGATTGCCTAGCCATCGCCGCCCGCGCCGAGGCCCCCATTTATGTGACGCGCGAGGTTTGGGATTCGCTTGAAGACCGCCAGCCCTTGCTCGAACAAATGCGCGAGGGAAAACCCCAAGACCCAGGCTTCGATTTCGGCGACTGAATTTTTCCCGAAAAACGACCCTTGCGGCTACGCAATGTGGTTCTATTTTCCCTCATCATGCCAAGCACAGCCCTCCTCACACTGCCCGATTATCTCGCACCCGAGATTTTGCTAAACCCCGAGAAACGCAAGTTCCCCAAGTTCGACGTCGTCCGCCTGCTGCACACGGTCTTCGAGCCAACGCAGGGCTGCCGCGTCTGCATCCTGGTCGATTTCGACGAGCCCGCGGCGCATATTAAGGACTTCGCATTTCTGAACGAGGACGGCTTCCCGATCCAGAAAAACGCCTACAAGTATTTCTACGAAGCCCTCCGCGACCACGCGATGGCGAAGCTCGGCATGACCGGCGGCGAGATGTTCGCCTACCGCTACACCCGCGGCTCCAACCTCGACCTCGCCGATGAGGTCTGGGACACCGCCGGGAAAGAGCTCTCGCTGGATCGCGATATCTATCCGCACTACGACCTCATCCTCTGCATATCCACCTGGTCCGCCACCGCGCCGCTCACCGCGAAGGCGCGCGAGTTCGGCTTCCGCGGAGCCACGCTCCACGGCCTCAACGACGTCATCCTCAACTCCGGCCTCGCCGTCGATTACCGCGAGGTCTCCCGCGACGCAGAAAAACTCCGCCTCGCCCTCACTCAGGCAGATTCCATCGAGATCGACTTCCAGCTCCAGGACGGCCGCATCCTCACCGCCAGCCTCGGCCTCGACGGGCAGGAGGCGCAGAAATCACACGGCCTCTGCCTCGGCGAAAAACCCGACATCGCGAACCTGCCGGCCGGCGAGGTCTATTTCGTCCCCACCGACGCGAACGGCCAGTTCCCGATGAAATACGAGGACGGCACCCTCGGCGTGCTCGACGTGAAAGACCGCTGCATTTTCCGCTCCACCCTGATCGAGGGCAACCAGGCAACCATCGACGCCCACAACGCCCGCCTCGCCGACGACCCCATGACTGGCACCCTCGGTGAGCTCGGCTTCGGCACTCAGGTGCTGCCCGTTTCCTACGCGGACATCCAGGACGAGAAAGTCCTCGGCACCTGCCACCTCGCCACCGGTCGCGACGACCATCTCGGCGGCGACATCCTGCCGGACATGTTCAAAAAGCATGAAAACGCCACCCACGACGACATCCTCTTCGCCCCGCACAAGACACCCAACTTCATGCTCCTCCAAGTGCGCATGAACCGCGGCGACGAACAGGAAACACTCATCGAGAACTTCCGCCCGTCCCCCTACCTCATGCGCGCCCTGGCCGGGTGAAAATTCAAATCTCAAAATCCAAAGTATAAGTTTCAGAATCAAGACTACCTTTGGACTTCCTCTTCCTTGAGATTTGGATTTTGAAATTTGAAAATTGAAAATTTATGCGTGAGACATTGATCGTAATCGGCCTCGTCGTGATGGCCATGGCGCTGAGGTCGGCCCGCAAGAACCTCGCTCGCAAGCTCGGGGCGCTGGTCTTCCTCTTCGCCACCTTCACGTTCTTCTATTTCATCAGCGGAAACGTCTTCGCCGGGATCGCGGGTGCCAGCCTCTGGTTCTTCCTGCCGTGGATCGAGCTGCTCACCCACGTCCGCCGCCTGCGGATGCCGCTCAACAACCGACTACGCCACAAGGAACTGCCCAACCCCTCCTTTTTCCCCAACGCCATTGAGGCCGCGGCGGGCATGGAGGAGGCCGGCTTCGAGCACGTGTCCGATTGCGGCTGGCAATGGTCCGGAATGCACCAGCACTTCCGCCTCTTCTGGCACCCTGAAGAGCGCGCCATCGCCTCCGTCTGCCTCTGCGAGCAGGAGGATGTCGCCTTCGCGTTCATCTCCGTCACCTCCACCGACACATCCGGCCGCACCTGGCGGACCACCAATTTCCCCTTCGCCCCCACCCTCCGCTGCTCCCCCAGCCTCAACTGGAACCAAGTCCCCTGCGAGAAATCCTGCTTCCACCAGATCCTCACCGACCATCGGAAATTCCTCGCCCGGATGAAAATCAACCCCGCCGACCTCCTCATTCCCAACCCCGAGGACATCGAGGGTGAGATCGAGTCCGAGATGCGCCGCCAGGTGGATCACAACCTCAAGTCCGGCATCATCCGCCTCACCGGCGACGGCCATTTCCAATACTCCCGCCGCGGCCTCCTGTTCCTCTGGTGCCAGTTCATCAAGGACATGATCCGTCTGTGCTGAAAACGCAATCAAAGGTTGCAAAACCCGTGCCCTCGACTAAAAACCCGCCCCCGCTGAGCCCTTCGGCGGCCAGACCACCACACACATTAGGCATGAAAGACCTCTCCAAATACCGCAACATAGGCATTTTCGCCCACGTGGACGCCGGCAAGACGACCACCACCGAGCGCATCCTCAAACTCACCGGCAAGATCCATAAAATCGGCGAAGTGCACGACGGCGCCTCCACCATGGACTTCATGGATCAGGAAGCCGAGCGCGGCATCACCATCCAGTCCGCCGCCACCACCTGCTTCTGGGCAGGCCACCAGTTCAATATCATCGACACCCCAGGCCACGTGGACTTCACCATCGAGGTCTATCGCTCGCTCAAGGTTCTCGACGGCGGCGTGGGCGTGTTCTGCGGCTCCGGCGGCGTTGAGCCACAGTCCGAAACAAACTGGCGCTACGCCAACGATTCCGGTGTTTCCCGCGTAATTTATGTGAACAAACTCGACCGAATCGGCGCAGACTTCTACCGCGTCGTCGCCCAAGTGAAAAAAATCCTTGGCGCGACTCCCCTCGTGATGGTGCTACCGATCGGCACCGAGTCGGATTTCACCGGCGTAGTCGATCTGCTCACCATGAAAGCCCACGTCTGGGATGAGTCCGGCCAGCCGGAAAATTTCAAGATCGAGGAAGTCCCCGCCGATATGGTGGAGAAAGCCAAAGAATACCGCGCCCAGCTCATCGAGACCGCCGTCGAACAGGACGACGCGATCATGGAAGCCTACCTCGACGGCACCGAGCCGAGCATCGACCAGATCAAGAAATGCATCCGCAAGGGCACGGTCGATCTCGCGTTCTTCCCGACCTACTGCGGCTCTTCCTTCAAAAACAAGGGTCTCCAACTCGTCCTCGACGCCGTGGTGGATTACCTTCCCGCCCCTACCGACGTCAAACCGCTCCCCGAGGTGGACGAGGAAGGCAATGAGACCGGCAAGTTCGCCATCATCGACCCAACCGCCCCGTTCCGTGGACTGGCGTTCAAGATCATGGACGACAAGTTCGGCGCACTGACCTTCACCCGTATCTATTCGGGCACGATCAAGAAAGGCGATACCGTCCTCAACTCCTTCACCGGCAAGACCGAGCGCATCAGCCGCATGGTCGAAATGCACGCCGACGACCGCAAGGAAATCGACTCCGCGCAAGCCGGTGACATCGTCGCCATCGTCGGCCTCAAGAACGTCCAGACCGGCCATACCCTTTGCGATGAGAAAAACCCGGCCACTCTCGAGCCAATGGTTTTCCCCGATCCCGTCATCTCCATCGCCGTCGCCCCCAAGGACAAGGCCAATGCCGAAAAACTCGCCAATGCGATCGGCAAAATGATCCAGGAAGATCCTTCCTTCCGCGTCGAGACCGACGAGGAAACCAACGAGATGATCCTCAAAGGCATGGGCGAGCTTCACCTCGACATCAAGATCGACATCCTCAAGCGCACCCACAAGGTCGAGGTCACCGTCGGCGCACCTCAGGTCGCTTACCGCGAAACCATCACCCGCGCCGTCACCGACAGCTACACCCACAAGAAGCAGTCCGGTGGTTCCGGCCAGTTCGCGAAGATCGACTACACGATCGAACCCGGCGAAGCAGGCACCGGTTTCATCTTCGAGTCGAAAGTCGTCGGTGGCAGCATCCCCAAAGAGTTCATCCCCGCCGTTGAGAAAGGCTTCAAAACCTCCGTCGACAAGGGGCCGCTCGCCGGTTACCCCTGCTTGGATTTCAAGGTCACGCTCAACGAAGGCGGATTCCACGCGGTTGACTCCAGCAACATCGCCTTCGAAATCGCCGCCAAGGCCGCTTATCGGCAGTCCATGGTCAAGGCCGCCCCGCAGATCCTCGAGCCGATGATGAAGCTCGATGTCTTCGCCCCCGAGGAAAAGGTCGGCGACGTCATCGGCGACCTCAACCGCCGCCGCGGCATGATCCAAGGCCAAGAGCCCACCCCCGGCGGCGTTCGCGTCAAGGCCGAGGCTCCGCTCTCCGCCATGTTCGGCTACATCGGCGACCTCCGCACCATGACCTCCGGCCGCGGCCAGTTCTCCATGGAGTTCTCCCACTACGCCCCCTGCCCGAGAAACGTCTCCGATGACGTCATCGCCAAGGCCAAGGCCAAGGACGAAGCCCTCCGCGCAGGCAAGTAAACGTGGCGGCGATCTCCGGTCGCCGCAACCCGCCTTCCTAAATCCCGCCGCCGCGAAGGTTGGCGGGATTTTTCCCATTGAACCGCCAGATCCGTTCTGCTACCCATGCGGCGCGGGCTTCAGGTTCTTTCGCTCCGCAGCACATTATGCCACCCAAAAACAACAAACGCCGCAGTTCCGGCGGACGCAACCGCAACAGAAGCTTCGGCCCGAGGAAACAGACGGATCCCAACGATGAGGAAAAGGCCGTGGAAGTGGAGGGTGAGATTTCCTCGGTTCTCGCGGGCACCATGTTCCGCGTGAAACTGGCCAGCGGCCATGAAGTGCTCGCCCACATCTCGGGGAAAATGCGCAAGCGTTTCATCCGTCTCGTGGTCGGCGACCGCGTGAAGATGGAGATGTCCCCCTACGACCTCACCAAAGCGCGCATCGTTTTCCGGTTGGGCTAGCTCTTTTCAAACCACGGCCCGGGATTTCCTGAACGCGTGGATGAGGAACGCGGCGGCGAAGAGATACATGAAGAGGGAAAGGAACTGGCCCTTGGTCAGCACGTTCTCGATCACCCACGCCGCGTCCGGCTCGCGATACGCCTCCGCGAAAATCCGGAAGGTCGGGTAGAGGAGGAAGAACAATCCGGTCAGTAGGCCGTGCGGTGCTTTCGGGAACCTCACCCTCACGAACCACAGGATCGCGAACAGCAGCCCGCCTTCCAGCAAGCCCTCGTAAAGCTGGGAGGGATGCCGCGGCTCTAGGTAGCGAGCGATCGCTTCCGTGACCGCGTCCGATCCGCGGTTCGCGAGGATGAGTTCGTGGAACTGGGCGGTGCGTGGGTCGGCGAAGCCCTGTGCGGAGATCTCCTTGATCCGTTCCGCGAAAGCGGGATCGGCATCCACTGCCGCGGCGACGGCTTCATTGAAACGGAGCGATTCGGGAACGTTGCCATCGTTGAGGGTATTTGGAAATTTCACTGCCCAAGCCACGCCATTGGCCACGCGACCGTAGAGTTCGCCGTTGATGAAGTTCGCGATCCTGCCGCACAGCAGCCCGATGGGCGCGACCACGCACAGCCCGTCGCCGAGACCCGTCCATGAGACCTTATGCTTCCGGGCGTAGAAAAAGGTGAAAACCACCAGCCCGAGGATGCCGCCATGGCTGGCCATACCGCCTTCCCACACGCGGAACAGCAGGAGCGGATCCTGAAAGAAACTCGCCCAGCCATCCCTCGGAATCTGATAGAAAAAGACATAGCCGAGCCGCCCGCCGATGAAGACGCCCAGTAAGGCCGCCGCCGCGATGAAATCCGCCGTCTTCTCCGGCTGCAGCACCCATAGCCTTCTCTCCGCGAGCCTTTTCAAGAGGACATATCCCGCGAGGAAACTGGCCAGATAGGCGAGACCATACCAGCGCAGCGCGAGGCTGCCACCCACTTGGAAAATCACCGGATCGAGCTGATGGACATAGGTTGCGAACACGGCGGCAGATTGCACATCCCACGCCAAAGCTCCAACCCTCAAAATGGCGGCGGGATGAAATCAAACCCACCCGCCTTTTTTTCCTCCGGCACCCTGAACAGCGGATCGAGCCGGTCCAGATATTTCGAGAGGCTGTCCGTGCGCGTGTTCGGCTGGCTTTTCAGCCGCGCCTTCAGGCTCAGGTAATCGTCGAACGCGCCGCTCGTTTCCCGCGCGCGGGTGATCTCGAACCAATCCATGAAATCCCGCGCCCGCTCCGCCTTCGCGACCATGGTCGCGCGCGTTTCCGTGAGGGCTTGCAGCGATGCAGCCATGCCTTTCGTTTTCCCCTTCGCGAAATCCGCGAGAAGCGATTGGTATTCCAGAAGCAGCACACGGTAGGAAGGAAAACTCCGGTAGCTGAGCCGCAGAAGATCGTCCTGCGCGAGCCGCACCGCCTCGATCCGGTCCGCCTCCGGCAGGGCGGCGATGCTTTCCCAATCCGCGATCGGGATTTCCTTGAGCGCGCCCTCCTCATCCTTGTGGCGCAGACGCAGCGCCTCCTCCAGCAGGCGCTCGGTGGGGATCACGCCCAGCGATTCCGTGAGCGGAGCCGCGCCTTTGTTCGCGAGCTGCAGCGCCCACCACTTCGAGAGGCTCGTTTCCGAAAGGTTGAGATCCGGGAAATGCTTCCGCAAAAGCGACGGCATCTCGCCCTGGAAAACCGCCAGCTCGGCGAGGAAATCGCGGATGCCCGTCTTGCCGTCGGGCTGCTCGATGAGCGCCATCATCAGCGCGCCGGCGGAGATCCGGAACGCGGCGCGCGAGGCCGCGTCGATCGAGACATACTCCGCCTCGGTCAGCGCGAAAAGGTCGTTGAGCTTGAACAGCCCGCCGTTGCGGAACAGCGCTTCGTAGAGTTTCCTCTCCGTCTGCTTCAGCCGCCACGCAGTCGCCTCGCGCAAGCCCTCGACGACCCACGGCGGCACCGCGAGCGGCGCGTCGGACTCCGTTTTCGGCCTACCCTGCAGGCTCCGCGCATAGACCAACGCCTCGGTCACGGCGCGCTTGAACGGCTCGTTCCGCAGACCGCGGCTCAGGTGCACCAGCAGCTCCAGCTTGTAGCCGTTCTCATCAAAGGTCAGCTGCATCACCGTTTCACGGAGTGGGACGGGATCTCCCTGTTGTCCGCGGAGGCTGATGCGGATCGGCACTTTCCACCCGTCCTTCTCCTCGGTCAGGCGCAGCAACTCGTCCTTCGCGTCCTCGGCGAGATTCGCCGCCGTGCCTCGCGTCGCCGCATCGCCGCCGGAGATTCGGAACTGTTCCGAGCGGCTGAAGACGGTGCCCGCAACGTCGAATTTCGGCAGGAGATCCTCCACCGGCACCGCCCTCGGCGCGGGTTGGTTGGCAAGATCATCCTCCGCCTGGCAAGCCGTCGCAGCCAGGAAAACCACCGCCGGAAGCCGCCAGAACGCCGCCCCCCGCCTGATGGATGTGTTCGGTTTCAAAATATCTGCTCGCCCGCGCCGTCCGTGCGGGTCGGCTTTTTCGGATCAAGCGTGAGCCGTTTGTGCTCGATCCGAATCCGCGACATGCGCTGGAAGCCGAGATCGATCTCGGTCTCGAAAATTCCCGCGATCTTGCGGAAGTCCGGCATCACCATGATGAGGAAGCCCTGCGGCACCGTAAGCTGGCCGAAGCGACCGCCGCGCGACGGGATCGGCACCATTTCATGGAAGCCCCCGCCATGCAGATGGATCTGGGTCGAGATTCCTTTCGCCGTCTCGGTCTGCTCGACCTGCAGGAACATGGATGTCGTCAGCGGGTAGCCCGCCACATCGCGCTCGATGATCACCTCGGCCACATCCTCGCGCAGCCTCACCCACACCCGTTTCAGCGTCACCCACTCGGCGAGTTCGCCGCCCTGTTTCAGCTCCAGCTCGCGGGCGAGCCAGTGGTTCAGTTCCGTTTCCGAAAGCTGCACGGAATAGTCGCCCTCGATGGCCTTGGTGAGCACCGCCTTCATGTCGCGCGGCGGGCTGGCGGGCGTCGTCAGCGAAGGCGAGTAGCCGCCGATGTCGGAAAGATCCTGTGGCAGCGTGATATGGTAGATCGCCGCGCCGAGACCCGCGATCACCGCGAAAACGAGCAGGCCCAGCAGCTTGCCCATGCATCCGCCCTTTTTCTTCTTCGGTTCGTCGTCGTCGTCGGCCATGGGTTTGGGTTCTAGCGGCTTCGGGAGCAGGTGGGAAGAAGGGGTTTTCGGAAAATCAGGACGTGGAGCCGGCGGTTCCGGCTGCGGGTTTCGCCGGGGCGGGCGTGTCGGCTTTTTTCGTTTCCGGCTTCGGCTCGCTTTTCTCGGGCGGCTTGTCGGCCTTCGCGCCGGATTCGTAGGAGGACGAGCGGTAGTCCGTCTGGTAAAAACCGGAGCCCTTGAAAATGATCCCGCCGCCCGTGCCGAGCAGGCGCTTCACCTTTCCCGCACAATCCAGCTGCGGGCAATCCGTGAGCTTCGCGTCGTTCATACTCTGGAAAATCTCGAAACGCTTTCCGCACTCTAGGCATTCGTAATCGTAGTTAGGCATGTTGTTGAAATGGATTCCGGCATTGCCGTCAGGCGACGATAGTGAAGCCTCTCAGTTCTGGCAACGCGGCAATTTCCTCCTCCACCGCGCTCTTGATGTGGTTCGCCACCGCCGAATCCTCCCGCAGATCGCGCAGGAACTCCGCCACCTCGCCTCGCTCCCCTGCCACGATCATCTCCACCGTGCCGTCCGACAGGTTCCGCACCGTTCCCAGCACGTCATAACCCCGCGCCAGCTCCTTCGCCGTCCAGCGGAAGCCCACCCCCTGCACCCGCCCCCCATATATGATACGTCTCGTCGTCATCGCGGGCATGTTGCTAGGAAAGCACCGGATTTCCAAACGGATTTTGCGGGTGGACATGGAGGGGCGGATCAAAAAAATCCGCCCCAGCCCATGAGATGACGATAGAATGAGCGGACGCAAACCGCATCGGCTTCCCATGGGCATCGGCGGCTTCCCGATCCGCCGCTCCATGCCAGCCAGGCAGTCCGCATATCACGTTTTTGCTCTTAATATCACGCGTATGCCCACCAAGAGGACAGCATAATCAGGGAATTGCTTTCCACAGCAGTTGCCAACAGTATAAGCCTTCTCGAGTCATGATCGAAAAAATCCCCATGAAATCCACAAGCAAGCTCGCCCTCACCGCCGTCGCGCTCCTTGGCTTCGCCGTCTCCGCCATGGCGGCAGGCAGAGGCAATACGGCACCGATCCCCGATTTCACCAAAGGCGAACCCATCCCCGAAGGCTACACCAAGGACTGGAACCTCGGCCCCACCGGCGCTCGAGGCTGGATGTATTCGGACAAACTAGTCACCACCGACGCCCGGCAGATCCTCGTCACGAAAGTCGATCCCGGCTCACCTGCCGACGGCATCCTCGCAAACGGCGATGTCATCCTCGGCGTGGCCGGAAAATCTTTTTCCCACGATCCCCGCACCGAGTTCGGCAAGGCGGTCACCGCCGCGGAAACCGACGGCAAGCTCACCCTGACGCGTTGGCGCGCCGGAAAAGAGGAACAAGTCGCGGTGAATCTGCCCGTCCTCGGGAAATACTCCGCCACCGCCCCCTACTCTTGCGAAAAATCCAGCCGCATCCTCTCGCAAGGCTGCAAGGCGCTCGCCGCGCGAATGGAGGACGAAAACTACCCGAAGACCCAGAACCCCATCACCCGCTCCCTCAACGCCCTCGCCCTCCTCGCCTCCGGGCAGGAAACCTACCTTCCCCTCGTGAAACGCGAAGCCGAGTGGGCCGCCGCTTATTCGCAAGAGAGTTTCGCCACCTGGTATAACGCCTACGTGATGATGCTGGTCGCGGAATACACCATGGCCACCGGCGACAAATCCCTCCTCCCCGGCCTCCGCCGCCTCACCCTAGAAGCAGCGAGAGGCCAGAGCGCCGTCGGGTCATGGGGTCACAATTACGCGCTACCCTCCGGCAACCTCCCCGGCTACGGCATGATGAACGCCCCCGGCGTACCCCTCACCATCGCCATGATCATGGCGCGCGGCGCAGGCGTGGACGACCCGGAGGTGCCCAAGGCCATCGAGAAAAGCGCCAAGCTCATGCGCCACTACATCGGCAAGGGAGCCGTGCCCTACGGCGACCACGCCCCTTGGACGGAAACTCACGAGGACAACGGCAAATCCGGAATGGCCGCCGTGCTTTTCCACATGCTCAACGAGGAAAAGGGCACCGAGTTTTTCTCCCGCATGTCCCTCGCTTCCCACGGAGCCGAGCGCGATTGCGGACACACCGGGAATTTCCTCAACATCCTCTGGTCCGCCCCTTCCGTCTCCCTCAACGGCCCTACCGCCACCGGAGCCTGGATGAACGAGTTCGGCGCATGGTATTTCGACCTCGCCCGGCGCTGGGACTTCAGCTTCGTCCACCTCGGCCCGCCCGAACCCGACAAGGACGCCTACGGAAACTGGGACGCCACCGGCAGCTACCTGCTCGCATATGCCCTGCCCCTCAAATCCATCTACCTCACGGGGAAAAAATCCGCCGCCATCCCCCAACTCGACCTAGAGACTTCACTAAGCCTCATCAACGACGGCCGCGGCTGGTCGAACAAGGATCGCAACAGCGCCTACGACAGCCTCACGCCGGACGATCTCATGGAGCGCCTCTCGAGTTGGTCTCCCGTCGTCCGTGAACGCGCCGCCGCCGCCCTTTCCCGCCGCAAGGACGGGATGCCCGTGGCCACGCTCACCGCCATGCTCGAAGCTCCCGATGCGGAAACGCGCCTCGGTGCGATGGCGGCGCTGAAATTCGCGCGCGGAGCCGCAGCACCCGCCATCCCCGCGTTGCTCAAGCAGCTCGATCACAAAGAACTCTGGGTGCGCGTGAAAGCGGCCGAGGTCTTGGGCGAACTCGGGCCGCCCGCCATGGAAATTCTTCCCGTCCTCCTGGAACGCATAGCGGATGGCCCCACGCCAGAAGACCCCCGGGGCATGGAGCAACGCTATCTCTGCGACGTGGTGTTCGGCCGCATGTTGAAAAATTCCCTCGAAAGCGTGGACAAGGATCTGCTGCGCAAGGCCATTGCCGCCGCCCTCAAGAACCAGGACGGGCGCGCCCGCTCAAACACCGCGAACATCTTCAAGCATCTCCCCTACGAGAACATCAAGCCCCTCCTGCCCGCCATCCTCGATGCCGTCGCCACACCCGCCCCCAGCGGCGAGATGTTCGCCGATGGCGTCCGTATCGCGGGGCTCGAGTTGCTCGCCTCGCACCACATCACCGAAGGCATGGCCGCCTGCGCCGTTTATATCCGGGATCAGAACAAGTGGGCCAGCGAGCACCGCACGCCGCAAATCCTCAAGATCCTTCTCCAATACGGAGCCAACGCCCAATCCGTCATCCCGCATCTGAAGGAAACAACCGCGATGTTCGATGCGGGGGAAAAGAATTTCCCCAAAAGACTCAGCGAGGACAAAGCCGCCGCCATGCGCGAGACCATCGCCAAAATCGAGGCCGCCACCGAAAAACCGAAGCTGCAACGCCTCCGCTGACCGCCATGATCCCCCGCATGAACCTCGCCGACATCCTTTCCGACCAGGATTTCGGACTCAAGATGCGCTTCGAAAAGGAGGAAGTGGCCTCCTTTTTCAGGCCCGGCGAATCCCACTCCGAAGTCACCGCCGAGCGGAAAAAATGGATTTCGGAAACGCCAGATACCTGCGTCGCCATCCTCCCCGAAGGCATCGCTTTGCTGGACGAGACCATCGAGCTGGCCGCCTCCCTCGGCACCCTGCCAGACGGCCAAACATTCGACGCACCCGAACCCTCCGCGCGCTGCGCCCGTCTGGGCAAACTCTGGGAAGCCGATTTCCTCCTGATGAAGCCCGATGACAAAGGCTTATTCCGACTCTACGGCGGCTGCCTCTGTTTCCCCTCTCACTGGGATCTGCGTGAAAAACTCGGGCGACCCATGGCCGACATCCACGCCCCCGTCCCCGGCCTCAACGAAAAGCTAAGCCGCCAGATCGACGGTTTCTTGCAACGCATCAAGCCCGGCATCTCATGGGAGCGCGCCAACTGGGGTTTGGCCCGCACGCCCGAGCTGAACCTCCACCCCTCCCGCCGCCTCCCCCGCCTCGATGAAACGGTCACGTCCGATGAAGTCTGGTTCCGCATCGAGGAACAATCGCTCGTCTCCCTCCCCAAGTCCGGCGGCATCCTCTTCGGCATCAAGCTCGCTATCCTTCCCCTCCGCGAAATCATCTCCGACCCCGCCGCCCGCCAAGGCCTGCTCCGCGCCCTCCGCACCATGCCCGCGCCGATGGCCGATTACAAAGGCATCACCCCTGCGCGGGAGAGGCTATTGGCAATCATGGAAAGCACATGACATCATATGTGTAGTCACGATATTTTTGATTTCAAGTGGCTGGGGATTCCAGCCCCAGGCCGTTCTTGGGGCATCCTGCCCCAAGAATCCCATTTCACACACGCTTCTTGTCTTGTGTCTTGCGTCTCCAAGCCTTGGGTCTTTCCCCTAATCGCGTGAGGCAATGGCCATTTACGCGACCCTCACCCTCAAATCCCGCATACTCCACAAGCCCCCCTTCGCCGCCGCGCCGCTGCCCCGCATCCGCCGCGCGCCGTCCTTCCTCCTTTCCGTGAACCTCTCCCGCGCTCCCGCGAACGCCTCGTTCACAAACTCCTTGCTCCCGATCACCGCCCCGTCCGTGAAATACCTCACCCGCTTCATCAACATCCCGGCCATTCCGAGATCCGGCAGGACGGTTTCGTTGTCCTTTGACTCCAGCATCTCCTCCGTGTTCTTGGTGATCGAGGTTTTACTCTTACTTGAATTTTGAATTTTGAAATTTGAGTTTTTCCTCCCCAGCGCCATACCCATGGCACGGCGGTAGATCCTTGAAACCTCCTTCCATTTCTCCGCCTCGAAACCGATTCCTTTGTGGCTCATGCATGCCCTCACAAGCCCTTCCCGCGCCTTCTTCCCGTTGCCTTTCGCACCGCCGCCCACCGCCTCGCCATAGCTGCTCCAGCGGTAATCCGCCGGATCGGATACCATTCCCGCCCGCACCGGATTGAGATCGATGTACGCTGCGATGGTCCGCGCTGCCGTTCCGCTCTCCACGATCACGCTCTTGAAACGATCCTCCCAAAGCGTTCCCGTGCGGTTGTGCGTGCGGTTGAACCAACGCGTGAACCTTTGCAGGAGGGTCTTCATGAAATCGCTCAAATCATGCATCCGGGGGGTGAAACGACCGTGGATCTCAGAAACAGTATCCCCGTTTTCCCCTTCGCCATCGCCTTCCTCCCGCGCGGCGGCAAGCTCATCGGCCACGCTTTTCACGAAATTTTCGGCATAGAGCACACCCAACCGCTTGAGCAGCTCCGCATCACTCAAACCAGCCTTCGGCATCGGCGGAACCTCAAGCAGGATATGGAAATGGTTCGACATCACGCAGTAGGAAAGCACCCGGCAGCCGCTGAAATTCTCCATCATCCGCATGAACATGCGGAATTTCCCCGTTCCTCATCCCCGAACACGAACCGCCGGTCCACCACGCGAGAGGTGAGGTGGTAAACGGACGGCCTTTCCTCGGAATCCGCCCACGGAGTGAGCCAACGCTTCGTTCCTTTCTTGCCTGACATGCCCCCATATTGCCGAACTTTTCCCGGTAGTCAAAGAATTTCTGTTATTTTTCCTGGAATTTTAAATAAGGTGGTAAACGGACGGCCTTTCCTCGGAATCCGCCCACGGAGTGAGCCAACGCTTCGTTCCTTTCTTGCCTGACATGCCCCCACCTTGCCGAACTTCTCCCGGTAGTCAAAGAATTTCTGTTATTTTTCCTGGAATTTTAAATAAATGAGCCTGACCCAGACTGGTTCGACCAGACGCCGACATGGAAAGCACCTGAAATCCATTTGGACGACGGCCGCATCCTGGTTCTCGAATACACCTGACCGGCGCGTAAGAAAAAAACCGATGCCAAAAAAAGTTTGGCAAAGCGGTCTGGAGAGCTACGCTCACGCCAAAAATGAAAACCGCCGTGAAATCTCCTGAGTCAGCCGTTTACCGGCGCGGACTAGGGGTTTTTCTTACCGAAACACCGCCCCCCGACGCACCGAAAGACCTCTTCCGTCCCCTTTTCCCCCGCAACCCCCTTTTCCCCGCCCTCCGGTCTGGCCACCGGCTCTTTCAACGGCCTTCACGCCAAAAGCAAATTCCTGCTAGCAAGATGGTTTTTTGGGTATGATTTCATGCTGTCTGGGCTTGTTTTTGGGCGAGTGGGCGAGTGGGGGACTAGCTGCCGACGTGTCACGGGATTCGCCCCCGCTTCCTTGGTTGGAAGCGACCGGCAAACTGTGTTTTGAAAACTCCTGTCAGTTCCGGCGGCGGCGCAGCAGCGCCAGCAAGCCGAGACCGCCGAGCAACGCTGTCGATGGCTCTGGAATCACGACGGTCCCGCTGATCACACTCGTGAAATCCGTGGCGATGCGTATCTCGTCGAAGTTGACGGAGCCGCTGGTAAAGCTCAATGTATCGAAGGTCGACTGATCAAGGTCGGCCAAGATCATGGACTTGGTTGCGGCATCCCAAGCAGCCTCGGTCATGGTGGCACCGGCATCGAAGAATGCGATCTCGATGGTGTCGGTGACCGCACCCCAGGTGATCTTGGCCACTTCGAACCGATCCCGTCCCGTGCCGCCGGGCACAGCGCCGCCGAGCGTATAATCATCTGCCGCCACAGTGGGAGTCCACACCGCCGCTCGAGTGTCGTTGCCTGTGGATGCCGTAGTGAATCCAATCCCATCGCCGGCCATTTCATTACCCCACCTCTGGCCTGTCAATACGTCAGCACCGATGGCAAGACCGTAACGGGCGTTGGCTCCGTTATCCCCACGGACATTGATCATACTAATCCATGTGACCGATCCATCCGTGAAGGTCGATGTAACCGACGGGGCGAGCGAGATGCTCGCATAGTCGGCAACGGTGTCGCTATTGTGGATGTAGCCACCGGTGGTGGTGACGCCGGTGTAGGAGCCTATGTAAGATGAGCCATTGTAACCCCCGGTGCCAGCGTTAGTCACTCCGTTGAGTGATACCTGAATATCTCCGGAAGCCGAAGTCCACCCGCCGTTCCCGTCAAGGGAGCCTGTCGGGTAATTAAATCCTTCGTAGAAGAGCAGTGCTCCATGAGCTGGGGTCAAGCAGCCGAGCGCGGCAAGGGTCAGTGCGAGTTTTGTGTTCATTGGTTTGAGATGTGATCTTTTGGCTTTTTGGTATTCATTGCCCTTTTCCAATCATCGCTGTCCGGCACTGGTGAGTCCGGGAGGATGAGCACGTGAGGGAGAGCGGTTATTTCGTGCATACGGGAGGAGGTTTCAACAATGCCCGGCACCCTGCAATTTGAATCTTCTTGCCAACCTGCCTGTTTTCCAGTGAGGTTTAGGGCATGGCAGACAGGGCTTTTTCCACCTTCACCGATCAGGTCGCCGAGCGACTGCGCAAGGGCATTGCGGAGGGTCGCTGGCGGGGGACGCTGCCGGGCAGCAAGTACCTTGCCGGGGAACTGGGATGCAGCCGCTGGACGGTGGAGGAAGCCGTGCAGCGGCTGACCAAGGAAGGTCTGCTAGTTTCGCCGGGTGCCGGGCACCGGCGCCGGATCCAACTCACAAAGGACCTCGCCCCGCCCTCGCTGCGGGTGGGCATCCTGCTCTACGAGCGCATCGAGGAGAAAGTGGACTACATCGTCGATCTTCAGCACCGGTTCCTCGAAGCCGGTCATGTCGTCACGGTTCCATCGAAGACGCTTCTCGATCTGAAAATGAATGTGGCTCGCATCAGCCGACTCGTCGGGAGCACGGAAGCCGATGCCTGGGTGATCCAAGCCGGATCATCTGAGGTGCTGCAATGGTTCGCCGGGCAACCCGCACCGGCTCTTGCCCTCGCCGGACGGCGGCGGGGTGGACATCGCAGGCACAGGACCCGACAAGATTCCTGCGGGACAAACCGCCGTCCGGCGATTGATCGAACTCGGTCACCGGCGAATTGTGATGCTCGCGCGTGAAGAAAGGCGCAAACCCTCTCCCGGGCTGATGGAGCGAGCCTTTCTCAACGAGCTTGAGACTCTGGGCGTCGCCACCGGACCTTACAACCTCCCGGACTGGGACGACACCCTCGAGGGCTTGTATGATCGGCTCAATTCGCTCTTCAAGCACACGCCACCAACCGCCCTGATCCTCGGCGAAGTGCCCCTCTTCCTTGCGGTCGAACGGCATCTGGCCCGTCTGGGTTTCCTGACACCCGAGCACGTGTCGCTCGTCTGCCTGGACCCGGGACCGGCGTTCAAGTGGTTCCGGCCCTCGGTGGCCCACGTCGCCTGGGACAGCCGCCCCATGATCAACCGCATCGTCAAGTGGGCCGAGAACGTGGCGCGCGGTCGGGACGACCGCCGCCAGACCTTCACCAAGGCGCAGTTCATCGAGGGCGGGACGATCGGCTCGGTGCCGCTTGGGCGGTGAGGATTACCGGCGCCGCACCGGATTGTCTCCTTGCCATCTTCTCACGATGCCAAGCAGGGCTGTTTCAGAATCCGGGATTGCGAACCAGGAAATTCACGAAAAGGCATGAAATCAGAGGGCGCATACCGGTCCGCCTGATCCATCCGTCACACGACTGCCGGAACGAAGTTCATGCGGTCGGGCTGCAAGATTCCGGATTTGTGCGGGTATTGGCGGGTGCCGTTTTATTAATTCCCATGAAACCCTTCCATTCATTGATCGGAACCGCATTACTGGGCTTGGCGCTATCGGCGGCAAGCGGAACTTGGGCAGCGGATCTTTCGGGCGTGCCGCAGATCCACGAAACCCCGGAGCAGCGCGACGAGCGGATGCAATGGTTTCGCGATGCCAAGTTCGGGATGTTCATCCATTGGGGACCGTGTTCGGTCGGCCGGAAGGAAATCGGCTGGGCCCGCGAGGCCAATCGCCCGTGGGACATCAACAAACACGGCCCACGCACCAGCGACCCGGTGTATGACAACTACTACAAGGAGTTCAATCCGACGAAATACGATGCCGAGGAGTGGGTGAGGTTCGCCAAGCAATCCGGCATGAAATACATGGTGATCGTCACCAAGCATCATGACGGGTTTTCGCAGTTCGATTCGAAAGTGACGGATTACAAGATCACCAACACGCCTTACGGACGCGACATCATTCGGGAATTCGCGGACGCCTGTCACAAGCACGGCATGAAGCTGGGGTTCTATTACTCGGCCCGCGATTGGTATCACCCGGACTATCTCGTGGGTGACAACGCCAAGTATGACGCCTGGTATCGCGCGCAGGTGGAGGAGTTGCTCACGAATTACGGACGCGTGGACATGATGTGGTTCGACCACGTCGGCGGGCGCGACTGGCAGGGCGATCAAGCTAGGGAGTGAAAACCGACTAATTTGAGATTTTACCACAGAGAGCACGGAGAACACAGAGAATCACCGCCGTAGTGCCGGAAAATTCTCCAGAGTTTATTGGGTTTCTCTGTGAGCTAAGCGGGGTCGCCGATTCAGGTCGGCGACCCCCTGTAGCATCCAGCAAAGCCAGGGACTGCTGAACAAGGTTTTCCGGAACGGAAAAGTCAGCGTTATGACCGCCGGCAGCAGCAAGCCCGATCTCGTCCTCATCGACTCCCCCGCCTACCTCCGCCTCTATGAGAAAATCAGGAAACGCTCCGAGTCTTGACCGTACCGTGGCTGGGACTTGCAGTCCCAGTCCGTCGTGGGGACATCCTGTCCCCACTCATCAAACCAACACCAGCGCCAGCGCCGCCACCATCAGCATCGCCCCCAGAAGCTGCCGCCACCCCAGCGCGGATTTCGCCCGGCTCGTGATCGCCCACACGAAAAACACCGCCATCACCCCGCGCGTGCTGTAGGCGATGTTGCTCAAGGCCGGTTCCCCGAACCGGCTGAACGCGATGTTCACCAGCAAAGCCTGCACACCCAGTGTCAGCCCCGCACCCAGCGTCGGCCACGTCGTCGCGCGGGTCGCCAGCATCGCCTTCACATCGCCCCAGCGCGGAATCAGCATTCCCAGCGAAAGCGTTCCTGCCGTCAGCATCATCAGGATCAGCCACCGCGCCGCGCCAATATCGCGGCTTTTCCATCCGGTAAGGAAATCGTTCGTCGCGAAAAATACGCACGCCAGTAAAGTCAGTCCGAGCGTCACCCGGTTCGCCTTCCATCTCTCCGCCGTCGCCCCTGTCACCAGGTAAACCGCCAGCGCCGCGAGCAGCGATCCGCCCAACAAGCCCGCCCCCGCTTTCTCCAGACCCACGCTCGCGGAAAGCGCCGCCACGATCAGCACCTTGAACCCCAGCGCCGAGGAATGGACGACGAGATCCCCTTTTCTGACCGATTGCACGGAGAACCACTGCCCCCAGAAAAACAGCACGCCGTTCAATACCGCCAACAGATCCATGGACTGGAATCCGCCGCTGAAATCCGGCCGCAGATACGCCGCGAACACCACCAGCGTCAGCAAGTTCGCAAATCCCAGCACCACGCTCATCCGCACCCCGTGCCGCGTTGCCCGCTGCACCATCGCCCCCAACAGCGGATGCAAGGCCGCGCCCAAAAGCGGCAGCACTATCGCTCCTGACCACGCATCCATTTCATGCGTGCTATTCTCAAAGCCCCGCCCGGTCAACCGCTTCCCGCCTTCATCGCCCGATCCTTTCCAAAAGCCTCTCCCCGAGTTTCCAGAAATCCACGCTCCCCAGCCCGTTGGCCATCAGCGCGAAGGTGTAATCATTGCCTCCCCGTTTCACGAAACCGACCTCTGCCCGCGACCATTCCCCGTAGAATTCCCCCCACTCCCCAAGCCCGGCATCCGGAAAATATCCTCGCCCTCCCGCCCCCATCACCCAACCATATCCCGCATGAAAAACGACATCGAGCGCATCCTCGTGGATGAGGAAATCATCGAGCGCCGCCTCGACTCCATGGCGAAAGAGATCGAACGCGATTTCCCCGCCGGCCCCATCGTCGTCATCATCCTGCTCAAAGGCGCGCTCGTCTTCGCCGCCGATCTCCTCCGCCGCATCCCGCGCGAACTCTCCATCGAGTGCCTTAACGTCGCCAGCTATCACGGCGGCCTCGAAAGCTCCGGCACCGTCGATTTCCTCGACCGCCATTTCCCGGAGGTGAAAGGCATGCACGTCCTCCTGTTAGACGACATCCTCGACACAGGTCGCACATTAGCAGCCGTCGCCCAGCGCCTCAAGGAAGAGGGAGCCGCCGCCGTCCACACCGGAGTCCTCCTCGCCAAGGACAAGCAACGCGCCGAGGAGGTCGCGGCCGATTATGTAGGCTTCGCGATCGGGGACGAATTCGTCGTCGGCTATGGCTTGGATTACAAAGGAAAATACCGCAACCTCCCTTACGTCGGCGTCCTGAAACTCTCGGCCGCGAAGTGACCCGGTGGAAAGTGGTCGGGACGGCCAGATTCGAACTGACGACATCCTGCTCCCAAAGCAGGCGCTCTACCAGGCTGAGCTACGTCCCGTGACGGGGCGGAGAAACTGATACATCGCCCGCGCCGACGCAAGCACTTTCATGGCGGGGCGAAAAAATCGGCCTCATGGACGGGATTGATTTCAGTGCGGCTTCTTTGCGCGCTCGGCCGCGGCTTCCAGCCCCCCCCGCGGTTGACTCCGAAATCCTTGAGCCGAGACTCGGGGAAACGTTCGAGCAGATCATCCACTCCTCGAAGCCCACCTTGCCGTTGGCCAAAGACCATGCGTGCGCGGCCTCGGGATCGCGCTTAGCCCACACAGTCGACATCCCCGTGGGCATGAACCGGAATTCCGGACCTTGCCCTTGGATCTCCGCTAGTGAATTGAGCAGCGCCTCATGCGCGAATTTTTTGATGGGAAGGGCTAAAATCTCGTAATTCCGCCAGCACTCACCGCAGCTGCAATCCTTACATTTTCACCGCCTCGTAAGCGGTGACGACGCCGAAAGTCATGGGCGTCGCGCTAGCGTTTCCGTAGCCATTCGCTGCGAGGAGGGCGATCATGTCCTTGCCGGAGGGGAATTGCTCGATGGAGGTTCCGAGGTATTCGTAGGCGTCTTTCTCGCCGGTGAGGAGTCCGGCTAGCCGCGGCAGGACGTGGTGGAGGTAGAGCCGGTAAGGGTGGCAGAGCGGCGCTTCCGGCTGGGAGAAATCGAGGATGAAAAGGTGGCCGCCGGGCTTGAGGACGCGGCGCATCTCTTTCAATCCGAGCGGGTAGTCGCCCATGTTCCGCAGGCCGAAGGCGACGGTGACAACATCGAACTCGTCGGTGGGGAAAGGCAGATCCAGCGCGTCGGCGACGAGGGTTTTCCTGACCCCGCGCGAGGAGGCGTGGGCGAGCATTTCCGCGCAGAAATCCGTGGCCATCACCTCGCAGTCCGGGATCTCGTCCTGGATTTTCAAGGCAAGATCACCAGTGCCGCTGGCCGCGTCCATGAGCTTGCGGGGGCGGAGCTGCTTGATGCGTTTCGTGACGACATGCCGCCACCAGAAATCCATCCCGCCGGAGAGGACATGGTTGGTAAGGACATAACGGTCCGCAATGCGGGCGAAGGCGTTCCTGACATAAACGGGATCGGGCATTGGGAAAAGATTTAAGAGTTAACCGCGAATGAACGCGAATGGACGCTGATTTTCATATGATTTGGACTCCTGCGGAGTCCCTTTTGGAAAGGGATCAGGTTATTTGCACCAACCCGAATCCCATCTTCCATTCGTGAAAATTCGCGTCCATTCGCGGTTGAAATCTTCATTACAGTAGGAATCTCGCCGCCTGCTCGACATCCTTGTCGCCGCGGCCGGAGAGGTTGGCGACGATGATGTAGTTTTGCGGTAGGGAGGCCGCGACTTTGGAGATGTAGGCGATCGCGTGGGCTGTTTCGAGGGCGGGGATGATACCCTCAGTGTGGGCGAGTTCCTTAAAGCCAGCGAGCGCCTCATCGTCGGTGGCGTAGGTGTATTCCACGCGGCCGGCCTCCTGGAGGAATGCGTGCTCGGGGCCGATGGCGGCGTAGTCGAGCCCTGCGGAAACGGAATGGGTGAGCTCGATCTGGCCGTCGTCGTTGGCGAGCAGCCAGGTTTTCGTGCCCTGGAGGATGCCGAGTTTCCCGCCTTGGAAACGCGCGGCGTGGCGCTCCGGGATGATCCCGTCACCGCCGGCCTCAACCCCGACCATGCGGACGTTTTCATCGCCAAGGAATGGGTGGAACAGCCCGATCGCGTTCGATCCGCCGCCGACGCAAGCGACGAGCATATCCGGCAGGCGGCCTTCGCGCTCCAGGATCTGCTCCCGGGTCTCGACGCCGATCACGCGGTGGAAATCCCGGACGATCATGGGAAACGGATGCGAGCCGAGTGCGGAACCGATGATGTAATGCGTGTTCTCCACGCTGGCGACCCAATCGCGCATTGCCTCGTTGACCGCCTCTTTCAGCGTGGCCTGTCCGGCGGTGACGGCGCGGACTTCCGCTCCCATCAGCCGCATCCGGGCGACGTTGAGCGCTTGCCTTTCCATATCGATTTTGCCCATGTAAACGACGCATTCCATTCCGAAGCGCGCGCAGACCGTGGCGGTGGCGACACCATGCTGACCGGCTCCCGTTTCCGCGATGATCCGGGTTTTTCCGAGGCGCTTCGCGAGTATGATCTGGCCGAGGGCGTTGTTGATCTTGTGCGCGCCGGTGTGGAGCAAGTCCTCGCGTTTCAGATAAATTTTCGCTCCGCCGAGCTTCTCCGTCCAGCGCTCCGCGAAATACAGCGGAGTGGGCCGGCCGACGTAGTTTTTCAGAAGATCGTCGAGCTCCGCTTGGAACGCGGGATCGGCCTTGGCCTCGGCGTAGGCTTTGGCGAGATCCTGGAGCGGCGTCATCAGGGTCTCGGGGACGAACATCCCTCCGAATTGCCCGAAGTGGCCCTTCGAGTCGGGTAGTGTGGGTGCTGCGGTGGGAGGTTGGGCGGCTGCGATCATGGTAATTTCCAAACGGGTTTGAGCTTCTCGTATTCGGCGTGGGGCAAGAGGACGTAAAGCGGGCGGCGGCCCGGGTCAACTGCCGCGATGATCTGGCGGAGCCGATCCTCGGACATCGTGGTGCATCCGGCGGAGGCCGCTGCGCCATCGCGCCGCCAGATGTGGAAGAAAATCGAGGAACCGCCGTGCGGAACCACGCGCGGCGGCGCGTTGTGGGCGATGAATATTTTCAGCGAATGCGGGTAATCGTTCTGAATCATCTGCGCCTTTTTCTCCCAAGGCGTGGAGGGCTCGCGGTCGAGGGTGAGGAAACGGTTGTAGTGTTCCGAGTCGCCGTCCTCCACCCAGAGATCGCGGGATGTTACCTGATGGTAAAAGGTTTTCGGGTGCTTTTTCACGCTCTTGTGGACGCCCCACACACCGCCGAGATCGAACACCCCGGCGGGAGAGCGGCGATCTCCCTCCTTTTTCAGCGCCGCTCCGGACGGGTTCGGATGCAGCCCCCTACCCCACACCAAGCCCTTGCTCCCGAGCCGCCCTTTCCAATCATCCCCCACCTTGCGCCAGCTCCCGCCCTTTTTCTCGAAATAGGAAAGCGTCACATGCGAGCTATCCCAACCCTCCGCCACCCCGACCACGCACTGCTCCGATCCGGAAGGCAGCTGGAATGCGGAGGAAACGAGCGTGGCGAGAAGGAAGCAGGCCAGCGAAGCGGATTTCATGGTGTGAGTGTGGCTCGCGATGCACGGGTGCGCAAATGATTGTCGCGGAAAGGGGGTGGGAGCGACAAACTCATCGACTTTCACGCACATAAAGCCGCGCATTGGCTAAAATCAATCCCTCCACGCGGGCAAACTCCCCCTCGTTGAGGGTTGCCAGCTTGTGTCCGAACCGCAGGCAAATCGCCGCGATCATCATGTCATGCGCGCCGATTCGGATCCCGGAAACCTCAAGCGATGCCCACAAGCGCGCGTGCCGCCGGGCGCAGGGCAGATCGAAGGATAGAATGGGTAGATCGTCCAACACGGATTCGACGTAAGCCTCCCGCCTGGCGCGCCTTTCCGGCAGCGCCCGATGCACCCCGTGCAAAAGCTCGGAAGCGGTCACCGATGTGATGAAAACGGCCTCCATCGGAGTTTCCGCTTCGAGGAATGCCTCCATATCGAAACGACCCCGCTCCGCCGCGATCAGTAACGAAGTGTCGATGATCAATCCCATGGCGTCGTTGGTGGGATCAGATTCTCGCGGGCGCTCTCGATCGTGGCCGCGAAATCATCCGCATCCTCCACCTTCAGATGCGGCATCGAGCGCCAGCTTGGCAGCCAATCCCGCCCGGTCACCACAGAGCCACCCACCGGAACCACCATCGCCACCGGTTCCCCCGAACGAAGCAACACAGTGGACTCCCCCCGGTAATAGGTGCGATTCAGTAAATCCGCAAAGTGCCGCGCCGCATCGGTAACCGTCATCGAACGATCTCTCATACCTAAATCATGTAATCCGATAATCAGATAATCAAGCGAAAATTCCAATCGGCGGGGTCGCGGAAAAGGGCGGGGAGATAGGGTAATTTCCCGAAATACTTCGCAGCTTCCTCTCGATGTGGCGCTAGAACGACCACTGCAAACCGAGGCCACCGTAGAAAAAGTCAGTCAGCAGATCATCTCCGGGTAACGACCTATCCCTCTCCAAACCCCAGCTGTAGTTGGTCTGTGCGATGATGGACACGGAATCCGAAACGGCGTATTCCAATCCGAGACGCAATGCGAAGTGGTTGGCTCCGTCATGCCCATCGGACACATACCCCTGGTTGACCCCGAATACGCCTGACAGGTTCGCAGCAAGCTGCTCCGTGATCGGGATTTCACGGGCAAGCGAGATCTCGGCGAACAGGCCGGTAGCATCGAACGAGTAATAGGCGTCCGCAGCAACCTTGAATTCCATGGGCAGTCCCGACCATTCGACCCCGGCTCCCACCTCGTTGTCGTGCGCATCGTCAAAGGGAAAACGGAGATGGGTGTAAGCTCCATAAAAGCTGAAATCCCCGATGGAATGGGTCAGCGCCAAGGTGATCTGCAATTCGTCGTAGCTCTGATCCGGAGAATAGCCGTACCAAACCCCTCCCGCGATGTGTTGCCATCCCATCTCAAAACTACCGGCGAAAAGCGAATCTCCATCCAACGCGTCCCTGCCCTCGCTGAAATAGCGGCTTTCCCATCCCAGATGTGCATGGCCTTCGACCTTACCCGAAGCTTGGGGACGCTCAAAAGGCAGTTGCGCCTGAGGTTCATGGCTGTATCCGGCCGAAATGCCGGAAAAGAAAGATACGATAAGATAGCGCGTTGCTTTCGTTGAGAAAATCATAGTTAAAAGTATTGGTATCGGTATCGGGATAGTCGATCAAGATTTCCCGTCAAGTCCACGGACAGCCGAGTATCAATGCGCGGGCAACCTGGTTCCCAAAAAATGGGTTTCCAACGCGATGAGACAGACGCATCTTCTCCGCATGCGAGCGAAAGCCCTTTCCCTGTTGCAGGAACTCACCGAAGCCCATTCCGTTTCCGGCCACGAAGACGAGGTGCGGGCGATCTTCACCGACGAGCTCACCGACATCGGGCCATTAGCGGCGGACAGGAACGGCTCTTTGATCTGCGCCCACACCAACGAGGGACCGCGGGTGCTCATCGCGGGGCACATGGATGAGATCGGCTTCATGGCGCAAAATCTCACGCCGGACGGGTTCATCCAGTTCGTGCCCATCGGCGGGTGGTGGCCGCAGGTGATGCTGGCGCAGCGGGTGCAGATCCTGACGCGCGGCGGCGAGAAAATCCTCGGCGTCACCGGTAGCCGTCCGCCGCACCACATCCCCGCCGCGCAGCGTGACAACGCAATACCGGTCGAGGCGATGTTCATCGATGTGGGAGCAACCTCGCGGCGGGAGCTGGTCGAGGATTTCGGGATCTCCATCGGCGATCCGATTGCGCCGTGGTCGCCATTCACGCCGCTATTTCGGCCGGGGCGGTTCATGGCAAAGGCTTTTGACAACCGGGTGGGCATGGCCTGCGTGATCCAAGCGGCGCAGGAGCTGGCAGGCACAGATCACCCGAACGAACTCATTTTCGCGGGCAGCGTGCAGGAGGAGGTCGGCCTGCGCGGGGCGAAGACGCTGGCGAATTTCGTGAAACCGGATGTCGCCATTGTGTTGGAGGGACCGCCGGCTGATGACACGCCGGGATTCAACCACTCGGAAAGTCAGGGCAAGCTCGGCGGCGGCGTGCAGATCCGGCTTTATGATCCCACCGCGATCACAAACCCCCGCCTCGCGGATCTCGTGATTGAGACCGCGCACCGCGCGAACATCCCTTTTCAAGTAACCGTCCGCCGCAGTGGTGGCACCGACGCGGGTTCTTTCCACCTCGCGAACCACGGCGTCCCCTCCATCGTCCTCGGCACGCCCGCCCGCTACATCCACTCCCACAACGCGATCATCGACATCGACGACTACCTCGCGATGCTGCAGCTCACCATCGCCCTCGCGGAAAACCTCGATGAAACTGCGGTGGATGGGTTGACGAAGTTTTTGTGATTGGCCATTCCGAACGGAGCCGCGTTCTCCAGAACGCGCGCCCGGTCGGAAAGTTCTATCGCCGTCGCGCGGTATTCGGGGAACATGCGCTTTCTTATTTCGCTGCTTTGCTTGCTCCTGCCTGTTTCCAATGTGGCAGGGGAAACGACACCGATTTACCCTTTCCAGAACGGGGTGAACTCCCTGCCGCCGCCGGAGGGTGCGCGGCTGGCCAAGGAACTCGGCTATCAGGGCATCGGCTCGGTCTACCCGAACCGGCTTGCCGCTTACCAAGCCGCTTGCAAGGCGGAAGACCTGGAGGTTTTCAGCATCTACGCGGGAGGCAAGGTGAACGCGGACGGCTTCGAGATCGACAATGGCGTCGCCGCCGCGATCACCCTGTTGAAAGGAACCGGTGCGCTGGTGGAACTTAACGTCCAGCGCGGCAAGGAACCGAACGATGAACAGGCCATCGCCCTCGTCAGGCATGTCGCCGATCTAGCCAAGGAGGTCGGATTGAAAGTCGTGCTTTATCCTCACGCCAATTTCCACATCGAACGCTTCGACCACGCCCTCAAAATCGCCAAGGCCGCCGAACGCGACAACGTCGGCATCGCCTTCAATCTCTGCCATTTCCTGAAAATCCAACCAAGCGACGATCTCCATGCGCTGTTCGCCGCCGCAAAACCGCTGCTATGGAGCGTCAGCGTCTGTGGAGCGGATTCCGACGGCAAAGACTGGAACGCCCTGATCCGCCCGCTCGACGAAGGCACCTTCGACCAAGCCGCCCTCCTCAGCACCCTGCAAGGCATCGGATACAAAGGCGCGGTCGGCCTGCAATGCTTCAACATCAGGATCGCGCCTCGCGATCACCTGACACGCTCCATCGCGGCGTGGAGGAAACATCTCACAGCGGCGGGACGTTGATCGGGGATGAGGAGTATCCGCATCCATGCGCTTTTTCAACGAATTCGTCGAAGTTCGCAAAACGGGCGGGAAACTGCCGCATTGGCAACAACCGGGTGCGACGTATTTCCTAACCTGGCGGCTGGCGGATTCCATACCGGAGGAACGGATGGTGGAGAAGATCACTCCACCGTGACGCTTTTCGCGAGGTTGCGCGGCTGGTCGATCTCGCAGCCGCGCAGGCGGGCGACGTGGTAGGAGAAAAGCTGCAATGCAACCGTAGCGGGGATGGTCGCGACAAGCGGATGGGCGGCGGGTATCGCAATGAAATCATCCATCACCTGCTCCGCCTCATGGTCGCTTTCGGTGATGATTCCGAGGATCCTCGCGCCGCGCGCGCGGCATTCCTCGACGTTGCCGAGCGTCTTATCCTTGGCGGGACCCTCGCAGGCGACGACGATGACCGGCGTGCCTTCCTGCAATAGAGCAATGGGGCCGTGCTTCAGCTCCGCGGCATGGTATCCCTCCGCGTGGATGTAGGAAATTTCCTTCAGCTTGAGCGCGCCCTCCAGAGCCACCGGATACATCGGCCCGCGCCCGATGAAGAACGCGTGCTCGTTCTCCAAGTAACGCGCCGCGATTTCCGCGATGCTGTCGTCCTGCGCGATCACGCGCCGCACCAGCTCCGGGATAGCCTCGATTTCGCGGGCCAGTTTCAACCCCTCATCGCGTGAAAACCTGCGACCTCTGCCGAGTTTCAGCGCCATCATCAGCAGCACGCTCACCTGGCACGTGAAGGCCTTGGTGGACGCCACGGAAATTTCCGGCCCGGCATGGAGATAGACACCGCGCCCGGTTTCCCGCGCGATCGTCGAGCCGACCACATTGACCAAGCTCATCACGAAAGCACCCTTCTGCCGCGCCTCGCGCACAGCGGCGAGCGTGTCGGCGGTCTCGCCGGATTGGGAGATCGCGACGACGAGATCTCGGTTGCCGAGAATGGGATTCCGGTAGCGGAACTCCGCCGCCTGCCGCGCCTCCGCGTGGATATCCGCGAGATCCCCGAAGGCATACTCTCCAACCATCGCGGCGTGCAGCGAGGTGCCGCAGCCGACCATTATCACGCGTGAAATATCCGCCAGCTCGCGCGGAGAGGTGCTCATCCCGGCAAGCACTGAAGAGCCGATCTGGAGATCCAGACGACCGCGGATCGCATTCGCCAACGAGTCCGGCTGCTCGTGGATTTCCTTGAGCATAAAATGCGCATAGCCGCCTTTTTCCGCCGCCGCCGCATCGAGCCCCAGCTCTGCGATCTCGCGGGTGACAGGCAGGTTATCAAGGTCGCGGATGTCCACAGCATTGGCGGTGACGACCGCGATGTCATCATCATCTAGGTAAATCACGCGCTGCGTGTGGGCGAGGATCGCGGTGGCATCCGAGGCGATGATCGATTCGCCGTGGCCGACCCCGATCACGATAGGGCTGCCACGCCGCGCGGTGATGATGCGCCCGGGTTCGTGCGAGGAAACGACCGCGATTCCATACGTCCCTTCCACCTGATGGAGCGCATCGCGCACGGCCTGCAAGAGATCGCCCTTATCGCAATCACCGATGAGATGGGCGAGCACCTCGGTATCGGTTTCCGAGTGGAAATGATGGCCTTTTTTTTCGAGCCGCGCGCGCAGGGAACGGTAGTTTTCGATAATGCCGTTGTGGACGAGCGCGATGTGGCCCGACTCATCGAGGTGCGGGTGGGCGTTCGCCTCGGTCGGCGGGCCGTGGGTGGCCCAGCGGGTGTGGGCGATGCCGGTGCCCGCCCTTTGGAAAAGCTCCGCGTCCCAATCGGCGCGCGCACTTTCGTTGAGGTTCGCCACTTTTCCGACAGCTCTCGAAACGTGCAGGACATCGCCGTCCAACAGGGCGAGCCCCGCCGAGTCGTAACCACGGTATTCCAGCCTTCTCAACCCGCCAATCAAGACGGATGCCGCGTTCGCTTTTCCAATGTATCCAACAATTCCGCACATAATGTTATCTTTCCGTCACCTGATGTCCTTCCGCACAATATCTCCGGGCAATGTGAACATACCCGCCCCGATTTTCCTACCCGGATAAACCAGTGTCCCGATACCGGTGTGGACGCCGTTGCCGACCACCGCGCCAAATTTTCGCCGCCCGGTATCCGTCTGGATCCCGTTCACCGCAGAGAGATGGTTGCGGCCGTCGTGGCGGAGGTTGGAAACAATCGTGCCCGCACCGAAGTTCACGTTCTCGCCGAGGATCGAGTCGCCGACGTAAGACAGGTGGCCGACGTTCGTACCGCTGAGGATGATGCTGTTCTTGATCTCGACAGATTGGCCGATGTGGCAGCGGTCGCCGATGGCAGTGGAGCCGCGGACATAACAGTTGGGGCCGATCTTGCAGCCCTCGCCGATGACGACGTTGCCCTCGATGAAAACGCCGGGCAGAATACGCGATCCCTTGCCGAGCTGCACGCGGCCTTCGATCACGGCGGCGGAATGTACATCACCGGAAATTTTCTCCTGCCAACCCGTCATGATCCGCTCTTGGATCGCCAGCAGATCCCAGGGGAAACGGCAGGTGAGGATCATCTCCCGCAGTTCCTCATCTGCGGTTTCGAGCCACTCAGAGAGCCGCCGGTTCGCAACCCGGAAATCGCCCGTGATCACCAAAGGCCATGCGTCTTCCGTGTTTCCGTTCATCCGATTTCCTCCATGATCGTTTCCCTGAATTTCGCGATCCAATAATCGACCGTATCCGCATCGCGGTGTTCGACAAGCACACGGATCTTGTTTTCCGTGCCCGAGTAGCGGACGAGCTGGCGGCCTTCCGTGCCGAAGGATTTTTCCACCTCGAAAATGAGCGCCGTGAGCTTCGGGAGATCACCAATCGGTGTTTTTTCGCGAACAGGCAGATTCAGGAGCTTGCTCGGATACTCACGCATCACGGAGGCGAGTTCCGCTAGGCTCTTCCCGCTCTCCTTCATCATCCGGCAAACCTGCAGGGCGCTGACGATGCCGTCGCCGGTCGTCGCGTGCTCCGCGAAAATCAGGTGACCCGAATTTTCCCCACCGAAGACGATCCCCTTTTCGCGCATCATTTCCAGCACCATGCGGTCACCGACACCGGCGCGGAAGACGGAAATCCCCTCCGCACGCAACGCCTCGTCCATGCCGAGATTGCTCATCACCGTCGCGACCATCGCGTCGCCGCTCAATTTTCCAGCATGTTTGAGCGAAATCGCGCACATCGCCATCACGCGGTCGCCGCTGATGACGCGGCCATGGGCATCGGTGAAAATCACGCGGTCGGCATCACCATCAAGCGAAACACCGAGATCAGCTCCCGTTTCACGCACGAGTTTCCCCGCTTGTTCGGCGTGAAGCGCGCCGCAGCCTTCGTTGATATTGCGCCCGTCGGGCGTGACCGCCACCGCAATCACCTCCGCGCCGAGTTCCCGGAAAATATGCGGCCCAACCTCAAACCCAGAGCCGTTCCCCGCATCGACCACCACTTTCAGCCCGCTGAGATCCATCCCACCGATGCTGGCCATCGCGCACTCCGCATATTTACGAAGTCCTTCCGGAAAATCCTCCACGCTTCCCTTTTCCCCGCCATCCACGACCCCCTTCGGAAAGCAGCAAGGCCTCGATCTCCGCCTCCCTTTCGTCGGAAAGCTTGAACCCGCCCGCACCGAAAACCTTCATCCCGTTGTCGGTAAATGGGTTATGCGAGGCGGTAAGCATCACACCCGCGTCGGCTCCCGTTGCCTGCAACAGCAGAGCCACGGCGGGAGAAGGCACCACGCCAAGCCGGATCGCTTGCGCACCCGCACCCACCAATCCGGCGACCAATCCCTCCTCCAGCATCCCGCATGATTCGCGGGTATCCCTGCCGATCAAAACGCGAGCGCCTTCCCCACCCCCAAGTGACTTCACCACCGCCCGCCCGAGCGCTGCCGCCATCCGCGAGGTGACCGGGTGATCACCCGCTCTGCCTCTGATTCCATCCGTTCCGAAAAGCTTTGCCATCGCGGCGGCGATCCTTCCCATCCAAAGACCCTAGACAAGGCGGAAATACGCGACCAATAATACGCAAAGAAACGCTGAGGTTTCTTCACTCGCCAAAGCTGTCCCGGGAAACTAGAAACTCCCCAACCCCATCCCATGAGCAACGATCCCTCCATTCCAAACGATCCGGATAAAATCACCGGCAAGACCTCGAAACAGGTCAATGAGACCACTGAGGTCGATCTCTGGGATCTGGATTCAGACGATTCGGAATTCGTCCTCTCCGGCGAGAGCTCTCCCTCCGGACTAGCTGGTCTGCCAGCCCGCCGCAAGGTCGGCTCACCCTACCTCCAATCCAAGAAACCCACCGAGAAGCATATCAACATACCTACCGTGGAGGAGATTCATATTGAGCAAAAAACCATTCCCGAATCCACCCACGAATCCGGCCTGACCGTGGAACCGCCGCAGAAGAATGGCAAGAAGCCAGAGGAAACAGGTGACAACACGAAAACCACTGTAGAGGGGGAAATCATCACGGATTCGAAGCCCGCCCTTCCCTCAATCACCTCAATGAACAAGATGGAGAAAATCGCCATCTCTTGCCTGTTCGCCGCCCTCGCCCTGGGAGCAATCCTAACCCTCATCCATTTCTCCAGCCGCGTGCCCACACGCCCGCTAGTCACCCAAGAAATTGACTACCCGGTATCCGGCGAAATCGTCGAGATCACCCGGGCAATTACGTATTGGCGGTCTCCCGTCACCATCGGTGAAAACGCGGATGTTGTCCGCCGCGGCACGCAGCTCATTCCCGTATTGAAAATGAGCATCGGCGGAAAATCAGGCGTCATCCGGGTCTTTTTCCGCAACGAGGACGGCATTGTGATCGGAGACGGTATCACCCGCGCCGTAAAAGGCGAAGCGGAAATCACCGTCGCCGCGACGGCGGGCTTCGAGGATGTGGGCATGCACACCGCTTACCGCACAGGGGACAGCCTGCCGTGGGTCGTGCAGGTCTTCGAGGGACCTAGTGCAAACGCCCCACACGAGAAATTCCGCAAGTTGCTCGAAACGGAAATCTCCACGCAGATCCGCTGATTCGCGCGCACCGCGAATTGTGGTTTGAAGTTTCCCGCCAGGGGTTTAGAACCACTCCATGTCCCCGCTCATCCCGAACGAAGGTTGGCACGTCCTCCACCTTTTTTACCACATCGACCACTCGCAATGGGCGCTCTACTCCGAGGACGAGCAGCGCCACGCGAAAGTCCGCCTGACAGAACTCATCCAGGAAATCCGCACCACACCGGACACCCAGCTCCTCACCTTTTCCATCGCCACACCCAAGGCGGATCTCGGCTTCATGCTGCTCACTCCAGATCTGCACGTCGCAAACTCCTTCGAGAAACAGCTCACGCTCTCCCTCGGCCCGGAGATCCTCACACCCGCGTATTCCTATCTCTCACTCACCGAGCCGTCCGAATACACCACCACCCGCGAGCAGCACATCGCCGAGACCCTGATCGGGGAGAAAAACCTCACGGAAGGCTCCGCCGAGTTCGAGGCCGCGCTCAAAGAGTTCGACGACCGCATGGCGCACTACCGCTCCTACCGCGTCTATCCGCAACTCCCCGATTGGCCCGTCGTCTGCTTCTACCCGATGTCGAAACGCCGCTCCGGCACCGACAACTGGTATGCTCTCAACTACGAGGCGCGCCGCGAGTTGATGGCCGGCCACGCCCGCGTCGGCCGCACCTACTCGGGCCGCATCCTCCAGCTTATCACCGGCTCCACCGGCCTCGACGAGCATGAGTGGGGCGTCACCCTACTTTCCAAAACCACCGAGGACATCAAGGCCATCATCTACGAAATGCGCTTCGACGAGGTCTCCGCCCGCTACGCCGAGTTCGGCGATTTCTACATCTGCCTCCAGCTCCCCCTCGCAGAGCTTTTTGAACGGCTCTGCCTCTAAAAAGCCGTGTCTCAGTCCGCCGGGAAAGCCTTCGAACTCATCCAAGCCGCACACGGCAGGGGCAGGCTCGCCCACGCGTTCCTCGTTTCCGGCGCGCTGGGTTGCGGCAAAGAGGAACTCGCCTCGCGGCTCATTTCCATGATCAACGCATCCGCAGATAGCGGCGGCATGGATCTCTTCGGCGAGCCGGTCGTAGAAAAAATCCTCCCGCTCGACGAGCAGGAGGGCGGTTGGGTGCGCATCATCCGTCCGCGCTCGAAATCACGCCGCATTTCCGTCGCCGAAATCCGCGACCTCGAGCACACCCTCCACCTTGCCGCTCCAAAGGGTATGACCAAGGTCGGTGTGATCGTCGATGCCGACCGCATGAACGAGCAAGCCGAGAACGCTTTCCTAAAAACCCTAGAGGAACCCCCGAACGGCACCCTCCTCTTGCTCCTCACCACCCGCCCGCAACGCCTCCTGCCAACCATTCTTTCCCGCTGCGTGCAGGTGAAACTCACCGGCGGACGCCCCCTCGGCGCGGATGGCGGGGACGAACTCGTCACTGCGCTCAGCAAGGCCGCCTCACGCGGCTTCGGCGATCCCATCTCCGCGCTCCACATGAAATCCGTATTCACCGCTTTCCTGGCTGAGAAACGCGAAGAAGTGGAAGCCGCTGCCAAGGCCGCCACCAAGGAGGAGATCGCCGCCTATCGCGACGGCACCGACGGCACCTGGCTCAAGGAGCGCGAGGACTTCCACAAAGCCGCCGCCGAGGCCGATTACCTCGACGCCCGCAACCGCTACCTCGACGTCATTCTCGCCTGGCTCGCCGACCTCATCCGCATCAAGACCGGCTCCGGCGGCCTCGATTTCCCGGAATCAACCCCGCTCCTCGAAAAAATCGCCGAGACCGAAAGCATCTTCCGCATCGGCACCCGCCTCGACGCCTTGGAGCGCCTCCGCCAAACCCTGGAGACAAACGCCTCCGAGCCGCTTGCGCTCGAAGTCGGCTTCCTACGGGCCTTCGCCTGAACTATCTAAACTCATGAACTTTTTCATCACAGGCACCGACACCGGTGTCGGCAAAACACACCTCACCCGACTCATGGTTGAGTCCCTACGCGCGGAAGGGCGCGACGCCGCCGGCTTCAAGCCCGTCTCCTGCGGCGACCGCGATGACGGTCGCATCCTCGCAGAAGTTTCCGGAAACCTTCCTCTCGATGATGTGAACCCGCTCCATTTCGCCTCGCCCGTCGCACCCTATGTCGCCGCGCTGCTGGAAAACAAAAGCATCGATCCCGCCACGCTCGTGGAGTCTTACCGGAATTTTTCCGAAGGCCAAGGCACCGTCCTCGTCGAGGGCGCCGGCGGCTGGGAAGTGCCGATTACGGAAAACTACCTCATCTCCGATCTCGCGAAGGATCTCGGCCTGCCCGTCATCCTCATCGCCGCGAACCGCCTCGGCGCGCTCAACCACATCCTGCTCACCCTCGCCGCCATCAAGGCGAAAGGCCTCACCTGCGCCGGGATCATCCTCAACCAGCTTGAGGACGAGATGGACACCCCCATGATCACCAACAAGGGCATCCTCACCTCCCTCACCGACACTCCCGTCCTCGACCACATCATCCACAACCAGGACTTCCTCTCCCCCGAACTCATGGACATCCTGATGGCATGACGACTTTACGCTTTCCGCGCCATGGAAGCGTTGATGTCTTGACATCAAAACCATAAACATCATGGTGTCCGCATGCGTACGACTCTAACTATCGACGATGATCTTGCCGGAATCCTCAAACGCAGGGCACGGGAACTCGACAAACCATTCAAGGAGTTGGTCAACACGGCCTTGAGAAAAGGCCTCGCAGAGCATCCCATCGCCCAAGCGCCCGCTGTCACTGCCCGCCCGCATGATTTCGGAGCCACTCGCACGGGTCTCGATTTTGGACGTCTGAATCAACTCGTGGATGAGTTGGAAGTCGAGGATTACCTCAAAAAGGCCATTCGTGATGATTCTGCCGGACATTAACCTCCTCATCTACGCCCACAATCTCAGGGCGGCACAGCATCAAAAAGCCCTCGCATGGTGGAACGGGTGCCTGCAGGGACAAGAAGGGATTGCCTTGCCCTGGGTCGTCATTCTCGGCTTTATCCGCATCACCACCCATCCGGCTATTTTCGAAAATCCCCTCACGGTCGCTGATGCCCTCTCCCGCGTCGAGGAATGGCTGGCTCTTCCCCATATCCAACTCATCCATCCACCTCATTCCCATTTCCAGACCCTAGGCTCCATGTTGAAAACTCTCGGAACGGCTGGAAATCTCACCACCGACGCCCATCTCGCCGCCCTCGCCATCGAACGGGGTCTTATCCTCCACACAACCGATGCCGACTTCGCCCGCTTCCCCGGCCTAAAGTGGCAAAACCCAATCTCCTGATTGCGGTTCTCTTCCTCTTCCTTGAAAGTTGAATTTTGAAAGTTGAATTTTAATGCCCTCCAAAAATTTCCACGTCCGCCAAGCCGCCGTCTCCGCCCTCCGCGCCTGGGCCAAGGGGCATGATTACGCGGAAAGCCTCGTCGAGCGCCACGCGCAGCGCCGCATGCTTTCCTCCGCAGATCGCGCCCTCTTACAAGCCATCCTCTTCGGCGTCCTCCGCCATCGCCGCGTCCTTGACCATTGGATCGGCAAACTCCGCCACGGCAAACTCGACGCCGATACCCGCGATATCCTCCGCGTCGGCCTTTGCCAGATCCTCATCCTCAACATCCCCGACCACGCCGCCGTCAACGAAACCGTCGAAGCCGGGAAAACCTCTGTCCGCCCCCTCATCAACGCCGTCCTCCGCAAGGCGATCTCTTCCCGCAAGCGTCTCATGGAAGAGCTCGACGACATGCCGCCCGCCGTCCTCCATTCCCACCCGGATTGGCTCTACAACCGTTTCCGGAAATCCTTCGGCAAGGCAACCGCCATCGCGATCATGGAGTGGGACAACCAGCCCGCCGAAACCTTTTTCCGCCTCAACCCCCTCACCGCAGTACCCGATGAAATCCCCGGCGAACCGCTCGACCACGCGCCCGGCTATTTCGAACTCACCGGCAAGCTCCCCACCGCCCTCCTAGCTGAGGGCAAGCTCTACATCCAGGATCCAGCTACTAGACATTCCGTAGAACTGCTCAACCCACAGCCCGGCGAGAAAATCCTCGATGCCTGCGCCGCCCCTGGCGGCAAGGCCTTCCTCATCGCCGCCACACTCGGTGGCGGCGCAGGCCTCACCTGCACGGACTCCAACGAAAAACGCCTCCCCCGTCTTGAGGAAAACCTCTCCCGCCTCCACATCCAGGCCGATGAAATTTCCGTCCACGATTGGCGCAAGCCCGCCCCCGAACGTTTCCACGAAGCCTTCAACGCCATCCTGCTCGACGTCCCCTGCTCGAACACCGGCGTGATCCGCCGCCGCGTCGATGTCCGCTGGCGCCTGCAGCCCTCCGACATCGATGACCTCGCTGCGATCCAAACGGAAATCCTCAACAACGCCCTCCCCTGCCTCAAGCCCGGCGGGCGCATCGTCTATTCCACTTGCTCCATTGAGGACACGGAAAACACCGACCTCGTGAAAGCCTTCGCCGAAACCCACGGCCTCAAGCTCGGAAAATCCGTCCGCATCCTCCCCACCGAGCACGGCACCGACGGTGCCTTCGCCGCCGTTCTGAAAGTGGCTGGGACTTGAAGTCCCAGTCCGTCGAGGGGACATCCTGTCCCCCGTCTTTCTTAACCCCATGACCATCGCAAAAACCGTCGCCCTCCTCCTCGCGTCGAACGTTTTTATGACCTTCGCCTGATACGAATCATACCCCCACCCGCAGATCCCGTATGCTCCACAGCGTCCCCGCCGCAGGCACACCGCTTCCCCGCAGCCGCCGCGCCCCGTCCTTCCTCCGCTCCGTGAACCTCTCCCGCGCCCCCGCGAACGCCTCGTTCACAAACTCCTTGCTCCCAATCACCGCCCCGTCGGTAAAATACCTCACCCGCTTCATCAACATCCCGGCCATTCCGAGATCCGGCAGGACGGTTTCGTTGTCCTTTGACTCCAGCATCTCTTCCGTGTTCTTGGTGATCGAGGTTTTACTCTTACTTGAATTTTGAATTTTGAAATTTGAGTTTTTCCTCCCCAGCGCCATGCCCATGGCACGGCGGTAGATCCTTGAAACCTCCTTCCATTTCTCCGCCTCGAAACCGATTCCCTTGTGGCTCATGCACGCGCGCACAAGCCCTTCCCGTGCCTTCTTCCCGTTGCCTTTCGCACCGCCGCCCACCGCCTCGCCATAGCTGCTCCAGCGGTAATCCGCCGGATCGGAAACCATTCCCGCCCGCACCGGATTGAGATCGATGTACGCTGCGATGGTCCGCGCGGCCGTCCCGCTCTCCACGATCACGCTCTTGAAACGATCCTCCCAAAGCGTTCCCGTGCGGTTGTGCTCCCGGTTGAACCAGCGCGTGAATCTTTGCAAAAGCGTCTTCATGAAATCGCTCAAATCGTGCATCCTGGGCGTGAAACGACCGTGGATCTCCGCAACAGTATCCGCTTTTTCCCCTTCGCCATCGCCTTCCTCCCGCGCGGCGGCAAGCTCATCGGCCACGCTTTTCACGAAATTTTCGGCATAGAGCACACCCAACCGCTTGAGCAGCTCCGCATCACTCAAACCAGCCTTCGGCATCGGCGGAACCTCAAGCAGGATATGGAAATGATTCGACATCACGCAGTAGGAAAGCACCCGGCAGCCGCTGAAATTCTCCATCATCCGCATGAACATGCGGAACTTCCCCCGTTCCTCATCCCCGAACACGAACCGCCGGTCAACCACGCGAGACGTGAGGTGGTAAACGGACGGCCTATCCTCGGAATCCGCCCACGGAGTGAGCCAACGCTTCGTTCCTTTCTTGCCTGACATGCCCCCATATTGCCGAACTTCTCCGCGCAGTCAAAGGTTTTCTGTTATTTTTCCTGGAATTTTACAAGGCTTGTTATTTTTCCTGGAATTTTACAAGGCTTATAGAATCGAATCACATCAATGGAATTTTGCAATGGGAGCTCCAGAGATGAGAGTTTTGACCCGGCGGATGACCGGAAACCTGAAATACGCGGAATGGCACGGGTAGTTGCGCGAATGGTTGTGAGTGAATTCCCTATCTCAGGGATTGGGACCATCAGCGGACGCGGCGTATGGCCCCCAGTTTGGCTGGCGTTTCCCGATTCCGGCCACTTCGAGCGCGCCATCGGCGGCGATGCGGACGATCGCCGCGCTGCGGTCCGGACCATCCACATTGGCGACTAGGGTGATGACGTGGATTCCCTCGATGAACTCGTAGTTTCCACCGTGCTGGTGGCCGGAGAAGAGGGCATCGACAATGCCCTTCGACGCGAGCATGGCGATCACGGCGTCGGCATTCGCGATGCGGAACGAATTGCCAAAGCGGTCGAAGTTCTGGTGTGCGAAAGCCATGGCACGCATCCCGGAGGATTTCGCATCGTCTAGCACACCGGATGCCCATTCGATCTGTTGCGGCGGGATGAAACAATCGGTCCACGCGTAGTTGCCATTGTTGTAGGGCACGCCATCGGCACGGTGGCAGGCATCGAAGACGATGAAGCGGTATCCGCCCTGATCGAAAGCATATTGGGTCTGCCCGCCCGCTCCCGAAGTATGGGCGAGGAAATCGGCCTTGGAGAAATCGGCGAGGTCGTGATTTCCGGGGACATAATGGATCGGCCCGTCAAACTTACTGAACTCGGCGTCGATGGCCTGCAACAGGGCGAGCGAGGCATTGCGGTTGTGGGTTTCCTGGATCACATCGCCGTTAAAAAGCCTGGCTTTTTAGGGCCAACCCAAAAATGACCGATCAAACAGGAGCTGAATGTTGAAATGCGAAAACCGACCCCTTTGACTGGGTATTGAATGGCCGCCCAACGTGCTACGGCACTCCTTCATCTCCTACCGCATCGCCATCGTCCAGAGTGCCGACCAAGTGGCGCTGGAGGCAGGAAACTCGCCGTCGATCATCTTCAAGCACTACCGCGAGCTCACCACACCCGAGGTGGCGGAGAAATGGTTCAGCATCCTGCCCAAGGAAGGCCAGTGGGAAAACATTTTCAGCTACTCTGTAACCAAGCGCCTAGTCTTATTAGGGTCCTTTCGGATTGATTTTTTGATCTGCCAGCTTGAGGATATCAATCCGAAAGGACCCTAATAAGACAGCCCAAAAGTGTTCGGCATGGTTCAAGCTGCCGTGATCCTCGCGTATTTTGACGTAAATATCACTTATACTGAACAACGTCCTCCGATTTGCCGCGCAGGTGGGTCGGCCTTCGGTTTAATTGTCGTCGTGGGTAGTTTTAATTGTCGTTCTTCAGTAATATGACGACACGGGCGTGCTTTGTGACGATTTCATCACAGGATAAGTTTACACAAAAGGGCCATGTCTGTTGTTTACACAGATTAAGAATGAGCAGCGCATTGGTCACAGGGGGGGCGGGATTCATAGGTTCCCATCTAGTCGAGAGGTTGATTAAAGGTGGCCATTCTGTCACGGTGCTCGATGATTTTAATGATTACTACGACCCTAGGATCAAGTGGGCGAACCTCTCGGCGGTGCGTGCCGATATCAATGTGGTGGAGGGAGACATCCGCGACGCGGTGTTAGTGGAACGGAGTTTCACCCGGGGAAAATTCGATCTCGTTTACCATTTCGCGGCGCGAGCGGGGGTCAGGCCCTCGATCATCAACCCGAAACTCTACATGACGACGAATATAGAGGGCACGTTTCATTTGCTCGACGCGTGCCGCCATCACGGGGTTGCGAATGTCATATTTGCCTCATCCTCCTCGGTGTATGGGGTGAACCGCAAAGTTCCTTTCGCGGAGACGGATGCCATTGAGAGGACGATCTCGCCCTACGCGGCGACGAAGCTGGCGTGTGAGCAGATTTGCTCGAACTATAGCTATTTGTTCGGGATGCGGATGAGGTGCCTGAGGTTTTTCACTGTATACGGGCCGCGGCAGAGGCCTGACCTAGCGATATCCAAATTTACCCGTGCGATTCTGGCAGGGGAGCCCGTGACCAGGTTCGGCAAGGGCGACAGCCGCCGTGACTACACCCATGTGGACGATATTGTGGACGGGGTGATGCGCTCGGTCGCGGATCCGGGGAGTGCGTTCGAGATCATTAATCTGGGAGGCCATGCGACAACGAGCCTAGGCGAGATGATCCGCCTGTTGGAGGAGAGGATCGGAAAAGCGGCGAGGATCGAGGAAAAGGAAGAGCAGATGGGGGATGTCCCGCAGACGTATGCAGATGTCCGAAAGGCTAGGGAATTGCTCGGTTGGGAACCGAAGATCGGGTTCGAGGAGGGTCTGACGCGTTACGTGGACTGGGTGATGGAGAGCCAAAGGATGCGAAAGGGGGAGGCATGGGCATGATGATGACGAAGGGCACTATGAATCAAAAAGTGGCCTGGGTATTGGTGGTTTTTTTCTACTGCGAACTTTGTGGCATTGTTTTGAGCCGATCGGGGTGGTCGGGGACGAGGCGTATTATTGGGATTGGAGCAGGAGGCTAGATTGGGGTTATTTCAGCAAGCCACCGGGGATCGCCTGGATCCACGCGCTGGCGGGTTTCCTGGGTGGGCACAGTGTGCTGGGGATGAAGCTGATGGCGACGGCGCTGGCGGTCGGCGGGATATGGTTTCTCTATCGCGCGGTGCTGCTGATCGCGGGTGAAAAGATTGCGGCGGCAGCGGCGCTGGCGGCGGCGTTGTTGCCGGGAAATCTGTTGTTGGGAAGTTTTTTGACGACGGATTCGCAGCTGGTTTTTTTCTGGAACCTAGGTTTTTGGATGTCGTGCCGGATTGTCATGGAAAAGCGCGTTCCGGGACATGTTTTTTGGACGCTGGGTTTGGCAATCGGGATGGGATCACTCTTCAAACAGATGATGCTCGTGCAGATTCCGCTTATGTGGATCGGGATTCTCTGGCTACGGCGGGATGTGATCCGGAGGTGGGAGTTTCCCGTCGCGACTGTGGGTTCGCTGGTCTTCCTGATTCCCACTTTGCTTTGGAATATCTCTAACGATTGGATCACGGCGGAGCATACGGCGCATCACTTCGAAGGGAGCGAAACGGGATTCATGCCGTTTCTGAAGCGGCTCGGCGATTTTTATGGCGTGCTGGCGCTGCTCTTGTCGCCGGTTCTGTTGGGGTTGATGCTATACGCGGGCTGGATGCTGACGCTGCGACTAAGAGCGGCTGGCCTTGAGAGGCGTTGGCTGTGGCTGTGGAGTGTTTTGCCGTTCGTGGTGATGACCCTGATGACGCTGAGGCAGACGGTGAACGCGAACTGGCCGGCGGTTTATTTCAGCGGGATGATCGTGCTGGTGGCGGTTCATTTCGGAGGGCGGGGCGGATGGTGGAAATTCGCATTGGGGACGGCGGCGTTTTTTACGCTATTGATCATGGTGGTGCCCTTCTACCTTGATTCCCTATATGCGGGCGGGAAAGTCATACCCCAGCGCAGGGGATGGACGGGTTATCCCGAGCTGGCGGCGGAGGTGGATGGGGTGAGGAGGAACGGGGAAAATGTGATCGTGGTGGGACACAGGTTCACGGCGTCGCAACTGGCTTTCCACATGCGCGGCCAGCCGCGGGTGTGGCATTGGAACGCGGGGGACAGGATCCGTTCCCAATATGACCTTTGGCCGGGGCCGGACATCGGCGAGGCGTGTCTGCTGGTGGTTGAGACGGTGCCGGGAGCCACGCTGCCGGACGAGATCGCGGTTGCGGCGGTCGGCCTGAAATTCCTGAAAGCGGTGCCTTTGCATAAGCATCGTCCGGATACGGAGTTTCATCTCTATCGGGCGGACGGGCTGGACAGGTGGCCGCGGCCGGTCGCGTCAAAGTGAATTTTCCGAACTTGCTAACTTATGTCATATACGATTGTTATTCCGTTCTATAATGAGGAGAGCACTGCACGGGCGGTGCTAGAGGAGGTGAGGCGCACGAACCCCGATGCGGAGGTGATCGCGGTGGACGACGGCTCGGTGGATGGGACGCTTCTGATTTTGCGGGAGTTTTCGCCCGGAGTGAGGGTGCTGGCGGCGGCGCACAACGGCGGGCAATCTGCGGCGATGTATGCTGGGATGCGGGCTGCGAAATCCGATGTGGTGGGCCTGATGGATGGGGATGGGCAGAACGATCCGGCGGAGTTTCCGCGGTTGTTCGAGGAACTGCGGAGGAGCGGGAAGGATTTTGTCTGCGGGTATAGGGCGGAGCGGAAGGACACGGTTTCCCGGCGCCTCGCATCGAAGTTCGCGAACGGGGTGAGGCGGATGTTTTTGCGGGACGGTGTGACAGACACAGGATGCTCGATGAAGATGATGAGGCGTGCCTGCGTGGAGCATCTGGTGCCATTCAACGGGATGCACCGATATATCCCGGCGATGTTATTGCGCGCGGGATATGACTTTACAGAGATCCCGGTGAATCACCGTGAGAGGCTGGCGGGCGTGAGCAAATACACGAACTGGGAGCGCGGCTTGCGGGGGTTGTATGATCTGGTGGGAGTTTCCTGGCTTCTGAAGCGCAAAGTACGCTGGGATAACGAGGAGGTGCGGTCGTGAGCGCCGAAATCGTCGATGCCGCAGGGCTGGCCACGGTCATGCACCGGACTCTGTATGAGGGTGAGCTGTTCGGGTTCCAGGTGCTGATCGTGCCATGGAAGTTAATCGGTTACTTCGGGGTGCTGATGTTCGGTTGCCGCTGGATCCCGCAGATGTTGGCGTCCCGCCGAGCGAAGCAGGTGAGGATGCCGCGCGTATTCTGGATCATGTCGGTGGTGGGTTCGCTGTGTTTGCTGACTTACTTCGTTTTTGGTAAAACCGACTCGGTGGGCATTCTCTCGAATCTCTTGCCGGCCTTTGTGGCTGGCTACAATCTTTACCTCGATCTGAAGCATAGGAGGGGGGGCAGCGAGGATGACGGGTGACCGTAGGTGGATCGCTTTAATCGCGGTCGCGGGGCTACTTTTTCTGTTGCCCGGTATTTTTCATTTGCCGCTACTGGATCGGGACGAGGCTCGTTTCGCGCGCGCGGCGGTGGAAATGTTGGAGCGGGACAGCCCGCTGGTGCCGTGGTTCAATGGAGAATACCGGTTCGATAAGCCGCCGTTGACGTATTGGCTGATGTGGCCAGGTCTGATGGCGATGGGGGAAAAGGAGGCGGCTGTGAGGCTGCCATCCGTTCTGGGGGCGGTGCTGATCGGTGTGCTAATCTTTTCGCTGGGACGGAAGATGGGGATGAGCGGGAAGGACGCGGGTCTGGCGGCGATGGCTTGGCTTTGTTGTCTGCAGGTGATGATCCACGGAAGGATGGCGGTTGCGGATATGAACCTCATGGTTTTCTTGGTGCTTTCGATGCGATGCCTGTGGGAACTCTACGAGGGTGGATATGGGTTCCGGGATGGAGTGCGCCGCGCCTGTTTCCATGGGTTGTGGATCGCGATGGGGCTGGGGTTTTTGGCGAAAGGGCCGCTGGCGATGGTGGTGCCCCTGCTGGCATTGCTGCTGACGGGTTTGATGGAATGGAAATGGAGACCGGAGGGCGGGAGGCGCGTCCCGGCGGCACTGCCGTTGCTGCTTGCTGCGATGCTGCCGGCGATCGGGTTGGTGGCGCTGTGGGGTGTGCCCGCCCTGATGGAGACGCGAGGCCTGTTTCTGCAGGTGGGGATCGGGACGCATGTGGTGGAAAGGGGGTTGGAAAGCTTCAACAACCGGACTCACATCCCGGGATTTTACTATCTGCTGGTGTTGCCGTTTTTCATCGCTCCGTGGGCGGGGCGTCTGCCATCGATCCGTGATAGCGTGACGTCACACGGACGGACGGGGATGTTCCTGGCAGGCTGGGTGTTGGCTCCGTTCGTGATTTTTTCATTTTTCGCCACCCAATTGCCCCATTACGTGCTGCCAGCGTATCCGGCGATCCTGTTGCTAATGGCGCTGGGAATCGGAACTGCCAAAGTGGGATGGCTGTCGAAGACCCTTGGGATGCTGGTGGCGGGGGTTTTCCTAGCGCTGGCCCTGGCCGCGGTCTGGGGTGCGGTATTGGCGCGGGAGTTCGACCCCGGGATGGTGCTGCTGCTCTCCGGGATGGCTGTTCTGACCAGCGCGATCGCTCTGGGCTCGGTTCTCGCTCTGCAAAAGGATGGGGGATGGAAGGCGGTGGCAGTGATGGGTGTGCTGGGGGCGGTGGGCTTCCAAATCGCGGCGATGGGTCTTTCCCGCGTACATGTTACGAAGCGTCTGATCAATGACATGGGCGGGAATTGGATGAGGCCTGCGGCTTCCGGGTATCAGGAGCCGAGTTTGGTCTGGTATGGCTCTTGCGAGTGGGAGATGGGCGGGGTGCGCTCCGAAACGGCGGACGTGCAGGTGCTGCGGGGGAAACGATGGCGGCTGGATGGGAAAACAGTGAAGTCGCTACTGAGGGGTGAGCCTCCGGCTCCCTCGCGGGAAATTTCCGAGGAGCACGCGGATTGGATCCGCGGGGGGGCGCGGAAAGTCAAGGGCTTGTCGATCGCGGACGGATGCTGGGTGGAGCTATGGTATTTTGCTCAGGAATAACCGGATTTCAAGGGGCGCAAGCGTGAACGTATGCGGGAGAGATGTTGGCCAGCGAGCAGACCGATAGCGGCGCCGTAGCTCAGGCCCGCGATGACATCGGTGGGGTAGTGGTAATTGTGAGTGATGCGTGATACGCCGACGGTCAGTGCCATGAGGATGAGGGGCAGTGCGAGCCGGGGAAAAGCAAGGGCGAGGATGGTGCACGCAGTGGCCGCAGTGGCCGAGTGGCCGCTGGGATAAGATCGAAACTTGGCCTTGAGGGTGGGACCGCGCAATTCCCATGCGTGAACCTCGCCGCGTTGGACGATGGGCGGACGGGGTCTGCCGACCGCATGCTTGATGATCTGAACGCCCAGACTGCTGATGACTCCGGCAACGAGTAAGCTACTTGCGACGCGCGAAAGGAATGGTTTTTTAAGGGCGAGTGAGCAAAGTGCCAGAGAGGTGGGTACGATGAGAAAAAACAGGATGAAATCCGCGTAATTGTGGATGATGCTGGAAAAGGTTTTTATGAGTTCGTCACTGAACCACGGGATGCCGAGGTTTTGGGAGCGGAGGACGGCAATGGCATCATGAGCCCCCAAAAGAAGACCTGCGAGGAGATTGAGGACAAGCCAGGCGAACAGGACGCGCCAGCCGTGCCTGACGAGGTTTTTCACAAAGCGCGCATACGCTTGACGGATTCGGTGAAGTGGCATTAGCAAGATGTTTATTGTTCTATTCCATCAGTCGTCTGACGATGTTTTGGCTGTGGACATATTGTCACATAACCGTGATGGAAGGCTGTATCTCAATGGTGCGATAGAAGGAATCTTGGCCAAGGTGAATATTAAAGAAGAAGCGTTTGTAATTCCTGTCACCCTAATTTTGTTGGTGACTGTATGCGTAAGGATTTGGGATCTGGATATGGTTTTCCAGAACTTATTTTGGGACAAGGAAGGCGGATTTTGGAAGCATGCGGGGACCCGCTGGGTGCAATGGGTATATGGGGCGGGGGTGGTTCCCGCTCTCGTGGTCGGCGTGCCGGCGCTTTGTTTACTGTTGTTCGGGATCGGAAGGCCGGATCTGGCGGTTTATCGGAAAGTTTCTGGGTATCTGTTGGCTGTTCTTTTGCTGGGGAGCGGGGTGGTGTCGAATTTGTTGTTGAAGGGACTTTGGGGGAGGCCGAGGCCATCGCAAGTCGAGGATTTCGGCGGGAAATACCCGTTCGAGCCGGTGCTGCTGTATGACCATTTGAGCGGTGGCAAGAGTTTCGTGTGCGGTCATGCCACCATGGGTTTCTTCTTTTTCGCTGTGGCGCTGGTGATCCCGAGAAAGTATGTCGGATGGCGAACGGTTACGATAGGGTTCGCGCTCGCGCTGGGGGCGCTGCTGGGGTGGGTGAGGATGGCGCAAGGCGGGCACTTTTTCTCGGATGTGATCTGGGCCGGGGGGGTGATGTGGGTCATGGCTTGGGGTTTGTTCCATTTGTTTCGCCTGCATGAGAGCCGTTTGTATTTGCCGAAGCATGAGTTCAAGAGCCGTGTTCCGACATGGGCTTTCGTCGGCTATGCGCCAGTGATCGCTTTGGGCATGTTCGTCGGCTTGCTTGGAACACCCTACGAGCGATCTGAGGCCGCGGGGAATTTCGGTAGGGATGTGGTGAGAATCCGAATCGATGCCGAGGGCGAAGTGAAAATCAAGGAGGGTGATGTTTTCGCGATACGCTCGCGTATTCAGGGGTTCGGTGTTCCGAATAGTTCGTTTCAATATCACTACGATCTCCTCGATGACGGCACGTTGCTCGTGGTATCAAAAAGGAAGGGTTTTTTCACCGAACTGCGTCCCATTCTTGAAATAACCATACCAGCAGGGTCGGAGTTGCCGGTTGCGATTCGCCAATGAAGCTCGCGGCGGATATTCCACAAATTTTGCGGAAGAGCAATATAGTGTCCGCTCCGCGACTTTTGGTGTGGGTACCGGGTGCTTCATCGCAACATTTTCCTGTTTCATTCAAAGGGACAGACAATATCACCGCGTTCCTCGCACGCCAAATCGCTCCCCTCATTCAAATGGACAGACAATACCACCGCTGATACCCTTGATACAAGTGGATTTGCGGGGTCATGGCGACATTCTCATTTTCCTTTTTAATACAATCCCACCGCATCCCCCGATGAAATCCCCGGCGAACCGCCGACCACGCGCCCGGTTATTTCCTCCTCACCGGCAAGCTCCCCACCCAACTCCTCGCCGAGGGCAAGCTCTACATCCAGGATCCAGCTACTAGACATTCCGTAGAACTGCTCAACCCACAGCCCGGCGAGAAAATCCTCGATGCCTGCGCCGCCCCCGGCGGCAAGGCCTTCCTCATCGCCGCCACACTCGGTGGCGGCGCAGGCCTCACCTGCACCGACTCCAACGAAAAACGCCTCCCCCGTCTTGAGAAAAACCTCTCCCGCCTCCACATCCAGGCCGATGAAATTTCCGTCCACGATTGGCGCAAGCCCGCCCCCGAACGTTTCCACGAAGCCTTCAACGCCATCCTGCTCGACGTCCCCTGCTCGAACACCGGCGTGATCCGCCGCCGCGTCGATGTCCGCTGGCGCCTGCAGCCCTCCGACATCGATGACCTCGCTGCGATCCAAACGGAGATCCTCACCAACGCCCTTCCCTGCCTCAAGCCCGGCGGGCGCATCGTCTATTCCACTTGCTCCATTGAGGACACGGAAAACACCGACCTCGTCAAAGCCTTCGCCGAAACCCACGGCCTCAAGCTCGGAAAATCCGTCCGCATCCTCCCCACCGAGCACGGCACCGACGGTGCCTTCGCCGCCGTTCTGAAAGTGGCTGGGACTTGAAGTCCCAGTCCGTCGAGGGGACATCCTGTCCCCCGTCTTTCTTAACCCCATGACTATCGCAAAGACCGTCGCCCTCCTCCTCCGCGTCGAACGCTTTCATGACCTTCGCCTGATACGAATCAAACCCCCACCCGCAGATCCCGGATGCTCCACAGCGTCCCCGCCGCCGCCGCGCCGCTGCCCCGCATCCGCCGCGCCCCATCCTTCCTCCTCTCCGTAAACCTCTCCCGCGCACCCACAAACGCCTCGTTCACAAACCCCTTGCTCCCAATCACCGCCCCGTCGGTAAAATACCTCACCCGCTTCATCAACATCCCGGCCATTCCGAGATCCGGCAGGACGGTTTCGTTGTCCTTTGACGCAAGCATCTCTTCCGTGTTCTTGGTGATCGAGGTTTTACTCTTACTTGAATTTTGAATTTTGAAATTTGAGTTTTTCCTCCCCAGCGCCATTCCCATCGCACGCCGGTAGATCCTTGAAACCTCCTTCCATTTCTCCGCCTCGAAACCGATTCCCTTGTGGCTCATGCACGCGCGCACAAGCCCTTCCCGTGCCTTCTTCCCGTTGCCTTTCGCGCCGCCGCCCACCGCCTCGCCATAGCTGCTCCAGCGGTAATCCGCCGGATCGGAAACCATTCCCGCCCGCACCGGATTGAGATCGATATACGCCGCGATCGTCCGCGCGGCCGTCCCGCTCTCCACGATCACGCTCTTGAAACGATCCTCCCAAAGCGTTCCCGTGCGGTTGTGCGTGCGGTTGAACCAACGCGTGAATCTTTGCAAAAGCGTCTTCATGAAATCGCTCAAATCGTGCATCCTGGGCGTGAAACGACCGTGGATCTCCGCAACAGTATCCGCTTTTTCCCCTTCGCCATCGCCTTCCTCCCGCGCGGCGGCAAGCTCATCGGCCACGCTTTTCACGAAATTTTCGGCATAGAGCACACCCAACCGCTTGAGCAGCTCCGCATCGCTCAAACCAGCCTTCGGCATCGGCGGAACCTCAAGCAGGATATGGAAATGATTCGACATCACGCAGTAGGAAAGCACCCGGCAGCCGCTGAAATTTTCCATCATCCGCATGAACATGCGGAACTTCCCCCGTTCCTCATCCCCGAACACGAACCGCCGGTCCACCACGCGCGACGTGAGGTGGTAAACGGACGGCCTTTCCTCGGAATCCGCCCACGGAGTGAGCCAACGCTTCGTTCCTTTCTTGCCTGACATGCCCCCATATTGCCGAACTTCTCCCCGCAGTCAAACGTTTTCTGTTATTTTTCCTGGAATTTTACAAGGCTTATAGAATCGAATCACATCAATGGAATTTTGCAATGGGAGCTCCAGAGATGAGAGTTTTGACCCGGCGGATGACCGGAAACCTGAAATACGCGGAATGGCACGGGTAGTTGCGCGAATGGTTGTGAGTGAATTCCCTATCTCAGGGATTGGGACCATCAGCGGACGCGGCGTATGGCCCCCAGTTTGGCTGGCGTTTCCCGATTCCGGCCACTTCGAGCGCGCCATCGGCGGCGATGCGGACGATCGCCGCGCTGCGGTCCGGACCATCGACATTGGCGACCAGGGTGATGACGTGGATTCCCTCGATGAACTCGTAGTTTCCACCGTGCTGGTGGCCGGAGAAGAGGGCATCGACAATGCCCTTCGACGCGAGCATGGCGATCACGGCGTCGGCATTCGCGATGCGGAACGAATTGCCAAAGCGGTCGAAGTTCTGGTGTGCGAAAGCCATGGCACGCATCCCGGAGGATTTCGCATCGTCTAGCACACCGGATGCCCATTCGATCTGTTGCGGCGGGATGAAACAATCGGTCCACGCGTAGTTGCCATTGTTGTAGGGCACGCCATCGGCACGGTGGCAGGCATCGAAGACGATGAAGCGGTATCCGCCCTGATCGAAAGCATATTGGGTCTGCCCGCCCGCTCCCGAAGTATGGGCGAGGAAATCGGCCTTGGAGAAATCGGCGAGGTCGTGATTTCCGGGGACATAATGGACCGGCCCGTCAAACTTACTGAACTCGGCGTCGATGGCCTGCAACAGGGCGAGCGAGGCATTGCGGTTGTGGGTTTCCTGGATCACATCGCCGAGGTGGATCGCGAAATCGAGGTCCGACTCGTTGAAGCCGGCGACCGCCTCGGTCACATTCGGCAGCGACCTGCGGAAATACCGCGGCCGGGTGGTGTCGTCGAGATCTCCGTAATGGGTATCGGTGATGATGCCGAAGCGGACGAGATCGGTGCCATCTCCGCCGGGTTGTGCGGGCAGGCCCAGGCGGAGGCGCAGGAACTGGTGCTCCTCCGCCTTGGTGAGGATCGTTCCGCTAAGTCCCGCCGCGGCGAGGCTGTGAAGGAATTTGCGGCGTGGGATCGGAAGTCGGGTCGGGAAATTCATCAGGCTTCAGTGGTTTGCGGGCAATGGTGACACGCGCATTTTCAAGGTCTCCGGTTCATCGATCAGCAACTCGACTTGCGCCTCTTTCTAGTCGTCGAGGTTGGCGCCGGTTTCGAATCGCGTTTCAAGTCCGAGGTCGAGCGGGTTTGGAATTACATCCACGAACCACTCGCTTGCGGGGTGATCGAAAGTGCGACAAAGCGAGACGCCCGGCCCGGGGTCGAGCGAGAACACAAGATGCCGCCATGTTCCCACGCCCGCGAACACCGGCTGGTCCGAATTCATCCGCTGGCGACCGAGCCAGATGGCCATCCCGGATGGCGCACCCGGATCATCGGTCATGCGTCCCGTAGTATCGTTGTCCTCACCGAGCAGGGTCATAATTTCACCGCCCGAAGACCCGCGGAGATCCCACCCGCTGATGGCAAACGACTGGCCGAACCGCGTCGCTTTGTATGGCAGTTGGATGCTGCTTGCGCCGTCGAGCAGCAGCGCCAAGCCTCGCGCCGCAGGCACCACATCGGCTGGCAATCCGGTCACCGGCTGGCCGGCCCAGGCGGCGGCATCCCGTGCGCTCACCACGCGGTTCACGAGGTCATCGGAAAAATCCCAATATCCCATCAGGCCGTTGGCCAGCTCGGATGCATCCGCATCCGTCAAAACAAGCACACTCACCGCGCCGCTGGCAATGAACGGCAGGGCCAAGAGCATGGCGATCGGACGGGGGCTACGGCGGAAACGCGCGACAGGCAATGGCAGGAACGGGAGCATGGGGCATTTCAAATCACTGCCGTCCCATTGGATGGCTTAAGTTGGAAAGAAAAAACGGGCTGGTGTTGTTGAAATCCTAGGGGACAGCATCGGGGCATTTCAAGGTGATCGGCGCACTCAACACTGCGTGGTTACCGGGTTTTACCCCCACAAAAACATAGCATCGTTCCCCTACCGGATGCGCCTCTCGATTTTTGATCAGCGGCGGCGCCGCAACAGAAGAAGCATGCCGAATCCGCCAAGAAGCGCGGTGGCGGGTTCGGGGATCACGGTGACGAAGCCGGTAGCGGAATCAAAAGTGGCCGATTGGCCGCCCGCCAGGCCGCTGAAGGTAACCGAGGTAAAATTGCCCGAGTAACCGCCGTCGAAGTCAAAGAGTTGGACGGACGTGGTATCCGCATATGCCCCGCCTGAGAAAAACAGGTTAAGCACGCCACCGAAGTTGACCGTACCGGTGCCGGTCGCTAGATCATAGGACCCAAGCGTCAGGGCGGGGTTGGTAATTTCAAAATCGGCGATGCCATTGAGGCCGAGATCGCCGGCGAAGTTCATCGTCCCCGGCGAGCTGCCAATAGCGAGCGTGCCGTTGATTGTCAGATTTCCGCTGACCGATCCGCTGCCGCTGAGCGAGGTGCCGGATTCGATGGTGTAGCCACCTGCGAGTGCGCTCACATTGAAGCTGCCGTTGTTGAGGACGACGCTCGAATTCGCAATCGATCCGCTGCTGCCGAGGGCGACGGTACCTTCGGAAATGACGGTGTCGCCAGTATGCGCGTTGGCCGCGGTGAGCGTCAGCGTGCCGGCCGAGTTCCAGGTGAAGCCGCCGGTGCCGGTCATAGTTCCGGAAATCGTGGCGTCGGACGTGAGGGTGGTGAACGCCCCGAACTCCAGGGCACTCGCGCCGGTGCCGGTGAAGGTGTGATAGGTGAATCCGCCTTCCGTGCGGATGTCATCGCCGCCGGTGGCGATTGGCCCGCCGGCATAGCGCACCAGCACCACACCCGAGCCACCCTGGCCGCCGGTGCCCAAGGTGCTGCTGGTGGCCGAGCGGGCGGCACCGCCGCCGCCGCCGGTGTTGGAGGTTCCGCCGGTCGGAAGGACATTGTTGAGCAGGTGCGCCCGCGCCGCCGCCGCCGAGTCCGCCGTCGCCGCTGGGGACGTTGGTGCCGTTGCGGTGCGGCGTGCCACCGCCGCCGCCGCTGAAATAGACATCGCCACCGGAAACCTCGCCGATGCTCAGGTTGCTGGCGAGGGATGGAGTGAGAAATCCGACCGCAAGTCCGTCGCCGTCGGCCCCGCCACCATTGGAAGACCCGGCCACTCCATTGGAGCCGGTCGCTCCCGCGCCGCCGCCGCCCGCACCGGCATCCGCCGTGCTAGCGCCCGTGATGATGCCGCCGGAGCCGCTGCCGCCGTCAAAACCCTGGCCGACGGTACCGGCACCGCCGCCACCCAGTGGCTGGCGTCCGCCGCCGCCGCCCGAAGCGCCAGCTTTGCCCGCGGTGTTGTAGGATCCGCCGCCACCGCCGCCGAGGGCGGTGATTTCCCCCAGCGTGGAAGTCTGGCCGTTGGCTCCCTGTCCAGCCGTGCCGCCGCCGGAACTCACGCCACCACCAGCCCCGCCTGCGCCGACGAACACGGAAACCAGGCCGCCTGGCGCTGCTGATACCGCGTCCAGGCCGGGTGTGAACAAGTTGGAGACCACACCCCCGCCGCCACCGCCGCCGCTGGCATCGCGCCCCCCTCCCCCGCCGCCACCACCGACGACGAGATAGTCGATGCTCATCGTGCCGGCGATCTGGTTGCCGGAAGCCGATCCGCTGAGTACGATGTTGTTGGAAATGGATGCACCTTCGCTCAGATGCATGGTGGCGTTGCTCATCGTCAGGCTGCCGGAGCCGAGGGCGGTGCCGCTGGCGACCACAAGGGAGCTGCCGTTGACCGTGGTGCCGCCACTGTGGGAGTTGCCGCCGCCGAGGGTTACCGAGCCACCCCCACTGATCTCGACCGCGCCGCTGCCGGAGATGGTGTTGTTGACGAGCATGCTTCCGCTGCGATTAATGTGGAGAGTTCCGTTGTTTTCGACCGCACCGGTGCCGAGACTGCCGGAGGTGCCTCCGTCGCCGAGTTGCAGCGTGCCGCCGCTGATCGTCGTGGCGCCGCCGTAGGTGTTGTTTTCGGTTAGAACGAGATTCCCTGCCCCGGTTTTGGTCAGGCCGCCCGAGCGCGCGCCGCTGGTGTCACTGTGTGCGTCGGAACTGGCGATCGGGGCCTCGATGCGCAGGGTCGCGCCCGTATCGACATCCGCCGTCATGCTGCTGAGATTGCGCATCCGCAGGGTGGCTGTGGTATTGCCGTCCGCGCGGGTGATCGTCGAGGTTCCGCCACCGGTCACGGTGAAGACCGGCGAGAGGAAATCATTGCCCGACACGCCCGCCGCGGTTCCTCCCAGCTTGAGGGTGCCCTGGTTCATCTGGATCGAGGTGCCATCGGTGCCCCAGTAGTAGTTCGGACGATCCGCACCGCCCACCGTCGCGCTGTTGATGTTCAGTTCGAAGGACGCTGATGCATACAACGGATCGTCCCGGGTCCAGTCGATCGAGGTCCCCGGTGCGGCGGTAATGGATGGCGCAAAAAGCCGGCTGCCGAGCACCAGCGCACCTTCGCTCACCGTGACCGGGCCGCTGAGGTTGTTGTCCGTGGCGGAAGTAAGGGTCAGGGTTCCGCTGCCGGTCTTGGTGAACCCGCCGTTGCTCATGGCTCCGGAAAAGGTCACGTCCGACGGAGTGGCAATGCTCCGCTGGCCCGCCTGCAGGTTGACCGCGCCGACGGTCAGGGCTCCGTTATCGGTGGCGTCGCCCAAAGTCACATCTCCATACACCAAAAGGCTGTTAGACAACACCCGCGGGGTGGCATCATCCGATGACAACCGTGTCCCATTTTCCATGGTCACGGCACCGGTGCCCAGTGCGGTGTCCGAGCCAGCCCGCAGGATTCCGGCGTAAAGCGAGGTGCCACCGGTGTAACTGTTGCCGCCGGTAACGGTGAGCGTGCCGCCGCCGGAAAACGCCAGCCCGCTCGTACCGTCGAGGGTGCTGCCGATGGTTTCGCTGCCGGAACTATCGATCCCCGCGCGGGTGCCAGCGGACATGTTCACGCCGGCGAGGTTGTTCGCCCACAGGTCGTCGAAGTCGGTGATGGTGAACAGGCCGCTGCCAAAACGCAGCGTGAGTGCAGTGCCAGAGGATAGATTGATGGTGCCGCTCGCAGGAATCGCCGCCGGCGCGCCCAGAGTGGCAAGCCCGGCGGCGACGTTCAATGCGCCCTGATGCGCGTTGCCACCGTCGATCAGCAACTGCCCGGCACCGAGTTTGGTGATTTCCGCAGTGCCGGAAAGGGCACCGAGCCTGAGCGTGCGTCCGGCGGCGACGTTCCAGTTCTGATCGACGCTGGCCGCCAGATCGGCGACGCGCAGGTCGCGAGTGGCGGCGGCCATGTCGAGGCCGAGATTGCCGAGGCTCAGCGTGCCCGATGTGTTGTCGATGTGGATCAGCCCGGAGCCATCGCCGACGCGCAGCCCGGCGACGCTCAGCGGCGCGCCGGTATCGAGCGCGCCCGCCTGGGTGTGGGCCGAGTTGAAGATGAGATAGTCGGTCGCCGCAGGCGCGTTGCCGCTGGCCCAGGCGGCGCCGAGGTTGAGGGCGGAGCTGTTGTCCGACTTGGCATGGGTCGTCACATTGGATGTTAGCGCCTGGCCCGCCTGGCCGAGGTTGTAGAGCGAGAACACCTCGCTGGCATCGAGCGAACGCCCCCAGATATTGAGTTCATCCATCATCCCGTCCCAGTTGCGCCCATTGGCGCTATCGCGGGCGCGGCCGAAGTTGATGCCATTGAAGGTGAGGGCCGAGGTGGCCCCGGTGCGGGTACCCGTCAACTGGCCGTTGATGTAGAGTCTCAGCGTGGTGGTCGTGCCGTCGCTGTCAAAGACTTGGGCCACATGGTTCCAGGCATTGCGCTCGAGCACGCCGCCGCCCAAGGATCCGGCGGTGGTCACATAGGCGGTATAGCTGTCGCCGCTGCCAATACCCCAGGAAACATTCCAGCTGTTATTCGCCTGCTCGAAGACGAACGGCCGGGAGACCGAGCCCCCGCTGGGCGTGAGCGCGTGCCAGGTGGAGAGGGTGAAACTGCTTCCCAAATCCGTATGGGTCACCGGCACGACGATCGCGTCGCTGCGTGTGTCCACCAGATTGAGCGCGTTGCCGACCAACAACGTAGATCGATCGCTGTCGCCATTGCCCGGATTGAAGGTGGCATCACCGGAGAACCCGGGGCCCGACGGATCGGCACTGCTGTCGAAGGTCCCGCCACTGTGACGCGTGGCGTCGAAGCCCGTGGCCCCCGGCGCCTGGTTGTCAAGGCCGTCTGTGCCGGTCTGCTCGAAGTCGTAATATGCGACCACACCGTCGAGTGAGAGAAACGCGTCCTGCGCATGGGCGACGTGGGCGAAGTGTATGGTGGTAGCGGCCAAGCCGCTGAAGATGAGGTTGTTCTTGATTTTCATCGGGGTATCTTGTGGTTAATTTTAGGCGAGATGGTTTAGTGGATCATACCAGGCGGGGGGTTATTTTTTCCCGTAGCGAGCAGGTACCATCGTTTTTTTCGGGTTCGGTGATGTGGAGCAGGTTTCCACGGGTTCGGATGTGACAGCGTGAATCGGGGGCGTGGCTCCTCGGAGTCCGGATGCAAGACTCGCAATGAGGACTAATAGTGTGTAAATCTCCGAAGGTCGGCGACGGGGATGCTTGGAAATCTTATTCTTATTTTTCATGCCAAGGTCGATGTTTAGAGGAACGATAAATATTAATTCGAAAGAAACAAAAAAATCTTTCGAGCAATTTCGTCACATAAATTTCTGCGGGATTATTTCGGAATAGTGTCTGTTCGCGGGGATTCTACAAAGTGAGCGACGGCCGCCATCCTTCGGGAAAAATCTGGATCGGTGGGATGGATCACCAGTGTCTGGCGGTGGCTTTCGCCGATTCGGAGTGCGGCCCGGCGGAGTATCTCCACGCCTTGCTCGGTCTGGATGAATAGGCGATAGGGCAGGATGGGGTCATGGGTGGACGGCCGGATCAATTCCGTGCCACGCGGGCGAATCCGCCATTTTTTTCCGCCAACCTCGATCAACCCCTCGAAATCGCAGACGTTGATGATGCGTATCGAATCCACTGGAAAGCCGGACCAATCATTGGGCAGGACGAGGCTGTGCGTGTTCTGCCAGTTTCGTGTTTTCGGATCCGGGAAAAGGACGAGGAGATGGTCGCCCGCTTTCCCGCCGGCCGGCAACCGGACCAACTCCGCGACATCCGTGGGATCGCGATGGACGCGGACTCCGTCGCGTGCCCGGAACCGGCGTACGGGAGAGAATTCGTTGAGGAATACCGGGATTTTTGCAGCGGTGTTGTTATTATCGGAATCTTTATCCAAATGCAGCACGGGCGGCGGCAGATGCGCGGGATCGACCTCCGCTTCCTGGCTGAGCGCGAAGCCATCGGCATCGACGCCCGCACGGACCATCCGGGTGACCGGCGGATCACCGACTGCGAGCACCACGAGTGTGGAGGTCCGGCGGTCGCTTGCGGGATCATCCGCGCCGTTCGCATACGGGCCGCTGGCAATGAACAGCAGAGCCAAGAGAATCGCGATCGAACGGGGGCTGCGGCGGAAACGCGGGACAGGCAATGACGGGATCGGGAGCATGGGGAATTTCAGATTTCCGATGGATGAAGCCAACGGAAGTTGGTGATGATGAAACGACGGCCGAAACGGGATAGCGGGTGGGAGCGATCGGGATTCAGTCCATGCACATCGGAGGCTAAAGGGGACGGAATTCTTTGCACCACGACTTCGCACCAGGCCCTGCCGCGCACACTTCCGTCAATAGATCGCGACTCGCCATAGGCGCGGATCTTGAATGTGTCGGAGCGAGCGGCCAGCACGGGGCCGAGCGGTTGGAGCAGGTCCGCCTGCTGCAGGTAGCCGGTTGCCCCCGCCGTCTTGTGGTATGCCTTGGCCTGATGTCGCAGGGCGTTCGGACCGGCCGGGTTGCGCCTGACGCGAGGAATGCGGTATTCGTCGTGGGCCTGATTCAGCCCGGCGCGGTCGATCGCGGCCTGGAGCGGACCGCAGCGGCCAGCCTCACCACCGATGAGGCGGCGGTTGATGAAATCGGAGAGTGAGAGAAACGGACCACGCATTTTGACCTCGCGGACGATCTCGGTGGCGAGCCGCCCGACATCGTCGTCCGACAGACTGCGATAGCCCGACCATGCGTCGCCGCCATCGCCCCCGAACGACACCGGTCCCTTGCCGTCGGCCGCGCCATCCGCGGATGCAAGGAGGCGGGGATAGGCACTGCGGTTGCGCGAGTCGGACGCACCATCCGGCGCCCGGTCGCGCGTTGAGAGCAACAGGGCGCGCCACGCCTCGATCGACGTCGAGTTGATGTTGAAGGAACCGGCAACCGCGAGTTGCAACGCGCCATGGTGAAATGTGGATTCGGGTGATGAGCCGGAGCCGATGGGCCTAAGGCGCGCGTTGCGCAAGTGGGACGGACCGCCGTCGCGGAGGAATGCCTCGATTTCGGCGGTGGTCGCCCCGCTCAGATAGAAGCGGTCCCACAACTGGTGGTTGAGTTCGTAGCTGAGATCGACCAGCAATTGGTCGGGGACGGTGCCCCGGGTATTCTGAGTGTGGGCGAAATCGCTGCGCTGGATGAGATCGCGGAATTGCTGGGAGCGCGAGGCAATGCCCTCGAAGGTGGCATTATTCCACCCCCCGAATCCGCTCCATCGCGGCGAGGTGCCGGTTGCCGGGACACGCGGATCGGCCCAGGAGTTGCCAATTGCGTAAGTCGGTTGCCAGCTGTAGGCGGAGACCGGCGCATGCTGGAGCTGACCGAGCGATGTGAGACCGATCGCCGGATGGGGCAGATCGATGAGCACATACTTGTCGCTGGCCCAGTCCTGCGCGGCGGCGAAGGGATTTCCGCCGAACTTGCCGCGCCCCAGCGGGATGGGTGTGGTGTTTTCCCAACCCGTCGCCGGATCCCAGACGTCCCGCACATAGTCGCCGAAGATCTTCGGATCGTTGTACAAGAGAGCTTCGACCGGCGTGCGCAGGCAAAGGTGGTGGCGAACATTGAACTGGGCGATCAGCCCGGTGTCGTGCACGCCACGGTCGCTTCCGGCGTGGAGCAGATTGGCCGCCGTTTCATCAACCCACCGCAACCTCGCCCCATCGCGGGTCTTATAATATGGCATGCGGGCCCGGCCATTACGGAAGCTCAGCAGCGGCCGGAAGTCGGTGGTGCGCCAGCCGGCGGCTGAATCGCTCTGCCAAACGTCGCCGCCCGCGAAGTGGTAGTTCACATTCTGGATGTTGATCCATTGCTCGCGCGAGGCGCGCGAGTTGACGGTATTGGGTGGCACCCCTCCGGGATACGCCTTTAGGGAAAGCGCGAGATCCTCGATCGGCCCGCCTGGCATGAATCGGAACTCGGGGTCTTCCGCACCCGATGTCCTCCGCAGGCGGACCCGTGAACCTCCGGATCGGGAAGTCCAGAAACAGTCATCAAGATGGAAGTTCGAGCTTCCGGGATGACGCCTCGCGCTAAGCCGGTTCATCGAAATTAGATCATTCTCGTAGCGCGTCGATCCCCCACGGGCGTGGCTGAAGACGAGGCACTGCCCGGGTTCGAAACGTGTACCTTCCAACAGAAACACCCACGATCCGGCGGTGACGCTCTGGCTGTATGGCGCATTCGGGAATCCCGGCATCCGGATCCATGCCTCGCCCGGTGTGGCACCCCGCAATTCGATACGCCGGACTCCTCCCACCCGCACATAACAGACGAGATCGGGCACATCGATCGATACGTTGAAGGGGTTCCATAAAACCACCCTGGGATAAATGTGGAGCCTCGGCACCAACTGATCGTCCGTTGATTCCTGATAGGTAATGTTGTAGAAGACGCTGCCCTCAACCATCAACGGCTTCACCGATGAGCGGGTCTGATTGTCCAGATCATGCTGTCGGATATTGAGAGAGGCATCATCCCGGATCAGATCCCAATTGGGCAGGACCAGTGGAAGATTGTCCCGCTGCTCCGAAAGCTGCCACCAGTGCCGGAGCAAACCGAAACGCGGCCCCATGTCCCGACGCCGACTGTCTTCCCAACGAATCCGCTGGAGCCTGGCGTCCACTCTGTCGAGAGGCCCCACCAGACGACTGTCGTCGCCCAGCCCGATGTGGCCGGTGATCGGTGCCTGGGTGCCTTCAAGGAGATAGGCACTCAAATCCTTACGCAGCCCGCCGCGCATGGTGTCCGCCAGGATACCGGTGGAATGCACGGTATGATGGTGGAAGCGTTCACGTCCCGCACCATTCGCCGAAAGATCGAGCGACTCCAGGCTCAACAACCGCGGGGTGGCGGCGGCAAGCGGTTCCCAGTTTGGGTCAATGGCCCCCGGTTGCAAACCCGGCACCGACGTCAGCCATCGGAATCCCTCTCCCGGCGCGGATGCATCGGGGCGGGTATCGTGAAGGTCGTGATCCACCGCGATGTGAGCCTTGACGCCCTCGTCCGAAATCCACCAAGCCATTGATCCGTTTTCATCGCACTGGATTACCGGCACACGCACCTCCGGGTCTCCGCCGCGAGCCGAGAGCATCAGGGTTTCCTCATCATCCCCATTCGCGAGCGGATCGGCTGCGGTCGGGGAACTCACCAGCCACGCAATCGCCGAATCCCTTTTGCCCGCAGCGGTGGTCCAGGAGGCCGGTGGCCGGGTGTCTAGGAGGCCGGCGGCATCCTGATCGACCGTTCCGTTGTCATCGCTCACGATCCAGGATTTACCGTCAGGGCGCGCGGATGGCCAGACGCCGACCCAATGCAAGCGGGATTGCGGGACGCCGTCGATTTCTGGCGTGTCTGCGGATGCGTCGAGGATACCGGCGGTCGCGGTGATACGTTGATCAGGCCCCGCCGCGGATTGCAACTGGTCGACGGCAAGAGCGACGGCGAGGCGTGCGTTGGCACGGGCGTCGGCTTGGTGCTTGGCGTTCGCTACGTTCCGAAGTGAGATTGAGGCCAAGCCGAACATTGAAACTGACAGCAGGACAATCAGTATTAGCAACAGGAGAACTGCCACCAAAGCGAATCCTCGATCGCTCTGCAGCTTCCCGGAAACGGATCGGAAAAACATCGTGGAGAATCGAGACATGGGCGGATGATGCAATTTAACTTTTGGGTCGTATGTCAGCATCACGGGATCGTCACCGCGAGGCGGCCGAAGAGATGCGGGTTTGCCTGCTGCGGGATGAAGACTTCCACGCGGTCGATGCCGGGGGCGAAGCCATCCGTGGTCTCAATCACCACCACGCCATCCACACCGTCGGTGGCAATCGTCCATGGCGCTTCGAGTGTGGTGGAGTGTTCGACCGTTGGATTGGCCTGCGCGGTGGCATCGCGGCGGTGGGTGAAGACGAGGTATCCACCATCCGGCACGGTTCCACCCGGGTTGGTGACGAGCGTGGCGGTGGGCAGTAGGGTGAGGTTGTTGCCATCCTTCGGATCGCCGCCGAGCAGATAGACCAACGCGTTGGCCACGCCGTCGCCATTGGCATCGGCGTCTGGCGCGATGATCGCGGGGTCGGTCTCACCCGGGAAGAATCCATCGATCCATGCCGCGAATCCCGTCGGCGCACCCGGGCCATTCGTGACGAGCAGTGCTCCCGATCCGGTGATCGCCCCGCTGCTGTTGGCGGAGTTGTAACTTCCAGCGGGTTGTTGCACGCCGTTGATCCACAAGGTTGCGACGGTGTCGGTTTCGCCGTGGACGAGATCGAGGGTGGCGCCACCATTGAGAAACACCGAGGATCCATCCGCGAGTGTCGCCTGTTGGAGGGACAGGGTGCCCACATCCACCACGGTGTCGCCGCTGTAGCTGTTGGCGGCGGCGAGGGTGAGGGTGCCGGACGATTGCCAGGTGAAGCCACCAGTGCCGCTCAGCGTGCTGGTGATGGTGGCGCTCGCCGTTCCAACGAAGGGGCCGAAGGTCAACGCGCCCGCGCCGAGGCCGGTAAAGCTGTGGACCGTGTATCCCGCGGCGTCGCCGGAGCCGGCGCTGATGGTTCCGCCGACGGCGACCGGATCGCCGGGATAACGGACGATCACGATGCCCGAGCCGCCTTTGCCGCCGATTCCGCGAGAGGCATTGTCCGTGCGGGCTGCGCCGCCGCCGCCGCCGGTATTGCTTGCGCCGGGGGTGGGGAAGGATGCCGTGCTGTTGACTGATCCCGCGCCCCCGCCGCCAAGACCGCCGGTGCCGCTGCTAAACGAAGGCTGAGAGCGGTGGGGGGTGCCACCACCGCCGCCGGCGAAGTAGGTCGGGCTGCCGTCGAAGTTGACCAGCAGACCGTCGCCGCCGTTGCCTCCGCCCACAACGATGATGCCGGGCGAGCCGATCGCACCAGCTCCACCGCCGCCGCCGCCCGAGTGAGAGGTGGTGGTGCCAAGGCTGCCCGCGCCGCCGGCGTTTCCTTGATCAAGGGTTTCGGCACCGCCGGCGAACTGGCGGCCGCCGCCGCCGCCCGAGGCTCCGGTCTTGCCTGCGGAGTTGTAGGAGCCACCGCCGCCGCCGCCGAGGGCGGCCACGGATGCGAACGAGGAGTTTTGACCGTTGGTGCCCTGGCCTGCCGCGCCACCGCCGGATGAAACGCCGCCACCCGCGCCGCCGTCGCCCACGACCAGCGGAAGCGCTTCGCCAGGCGCGGCAAGCACCGCATCCAAAGCGGGCGTGACAATGTTGGAAACCACACCGCCACCGCCACCGCCGCCGCTTGAGTCACGGCCCGCGCCGCCGCCGCCGCCGCCGACCACCAGATAGTCCAGCGGCAGCTGGCCGCCAAGACATTGCCCGCCGCAGGGCCGACCAACACGATGTCATTGGTGACTTCGACGGCCTCGCCCAGCCACAGGTTGCCGCCATTGACCGTAAGTGCGCCGGTGCCGAGTTCCGTGCCATCGATGATCTTCAGCGATGCGCCATCGGCCACGACGACGCCGTCGTTCACCCTCAGTTGGCCGGTGGCCTCGTTGAAGGTCCATGTCCTGCCGCCGGTCAAAAGGGTGTGCAAAGCACCGGATCTGGAAAAGTCTCCGGCACCGCTGCTGAGCGAGAAAGTAGGGCCGAAGGTCTGGCTCGCCACCGATACCAGCGTCCAAGCGGTTCCATCCGTCAGTTCCGCGGCGGCAAGGTCGAGCGAGAAGGTTCCGTTGAATTCGGCATTGCCGCTGCCGCCGACCGAATTTGTGGATGTTCCAGCCAGGACGAACGAGAGTTGGCCGGTGGTGTCGAGCACCAGTGTGCCATCGTTCACTGCGGTGTCTCCGGTGTAGGAACTGTTGGCGGCGATGGTCACCGTCCCGCCGCCCTCGACTGTCAGGTCGCCGGTGCCGGAGATCGGATTGGCGATGGTGAGGGCCTCGCTGCGATTGATTTCGAGGATGGCATTGTTGACGACCGCACCGGTGCCGAGCGAGCCGCTTGTGCCGCCCGCGCCGATCCGCAGCGTGCCTTCGCTGATGGTCGTGGTGCCTGAATAAGTATTGTTGCCCGAAAGGAGCATCACGCCGCCGCCGGTTTTGGAAATGCCGTGGTTTCCGTCCTGCCCGATCGGAGCGGAGATTTCGAGATCCACCGTCGCAGGACCATCGGCAACCTCAAAAGTCGGGCTGGCGAACAAGGTGACCGCCCCGCTGCCGCTACGGGTGACGAGCGAACCATCGGCGGATCCGCCGACCACCATGGTACCGCCTTGGAGGCGCAGGTTGCTGGCCGTGACCAGGATGGTTCCGCCGTTGAGGATCAGATCTCCGGCGCTCATGTATTGTTCCGCATTAAGCTGCCAGGTGCCTCCCGCGTTGATCGTGATATCAGGCCTGTTGAACGTCCCGCCTAAGCCGCCCAGCGAGTGGCTATCGGTGATCATCGTCCCGCCATCGATCACAATCTGGCGACCGGCAGAGCTGAAGTAGCTAGATGCCCAGCCACCATCAAGCGCCTGGAAAATCCCGGACTCGACGGTGATATTGGCATTATTGCCCGCCTGGCCGATGCGCAGGGTTCCCTGGCCATTCTGGATCAGGGTGCCGCTGCCGACCACGCGACGCCCGATGTTCACTACATCGGATCGATTGTAGGTTAGAGTCGCTTCCGTTAATACCGAGATATCGCCGGTGCCGCCGATATTGCCCGCGGTTCCGCCGTCGCCCACGGTCACGCCGCCTTCGGAAATACTTACCCCACCTGAAAATTGGTTGCGGTTCAGTATCGTCAGCTCCGCCGATCCAAATTTCTGGAGCCCGGTGCTGCCGAGAATCACACCGTCACCTGCCCATGTGTAGTCGTTCACATCGGCGTCGACCTCAATGGAATTCGGAAAGAGCTCACCACTGATGAGCACGGGCAGGGAGTTGTCACCGGTGTCATCGAATGTGACATTATCCGGGATGAGAAAAGCGGAGGGGGTTGCGCCGATTCGCCAGTTTTCGGTGTTGCCGATATCCCATGTATGGTCGGCTCCATTCCCAATCCAGACGAGATCTTCGGGATTGCCGCCGACGATTGCCAGTTCGACATCGTCTTCAAAGCTTGAGCCGGCGCGGGTGACAAACTGGTATCGGGTGAGTGCTTGGAATGCGGGATCAACCGCTGGAATGCCAGTGCGAAAGCCTTCGACCCAGACGACCTCGTAAACCGCAGTGGGATCCGGGAAACCGTTAAAAAACCTCGGGAAAATCGTGGAGGTTGGACCGAATGTCACGTCTTCAAGAATTTCAACGAGATCGTTGAAGCCTTCGCCCGGGGTTTGGTTTGTTGCGTTCAAATCCACGACCAATGCACCATCCAAGGTATTCTCCAAGGCCTCAAGCACCAGCGTTGCACGGGAGTTGCCGCCTGGTGCCGATCCGATGGATAGGGACGCGCCGGCACCGACACTCAATTCACCCGCGAACCTGCCATCGGCCACCAACATCCCTCCGGTTGCGAGCGTGGTGCCGGGGTGGGTTTTCTCGCCGGCGAGCACCAGCATACCTTCCTCAACGGTGAATCCGCCACCGAATCCATCGTTGGTGCGGTTGAAGATCTGGATGCCCTCGCCGGATTTGACGATCCCGCCATTGCCGGCGAGCACACCGGAGAACGCGGCGGTGGTGGCGGCCTGCGGGTCGAGCGTGAGGCTGCCGGTGGTGAGGTCAAGCGTGCCGTTTCCATTCAACCCGCCGAAGGAAAACGCATTGTCCAGCGTGAGCGTGCCACCGATCGCCGCCAGTGGCCCGGGAATGGTCGCCGCGGATTGCAGGGTGACGTCGCCACGCGTGGTCAGTCCTGTCGCGGAGATCGGGGAGGAAACCGTCAGCCCGCTGTCGCCAAGGACGCGCAGCAAGGCCGCTCCGGTGAGTTCCAACGAGCCGCCCTGGAGGGTGACATCGCCGCCTTGCACCCGGATTTCGCTGGCTTCGTGCGTGCCATCGAGGGCGACGGTGAAGGTGCCCGTGGCATCGTCGCCCGCGGAAAAGACGGCGGTGGAGCCGGCCGCCCATGCGGCGGTGGCGGACTCACCCAGCAAGTCGGCAGACCAGTTGGCATCCGCCCAACTGCCCGAAGGTGCCACGCCGCCCGCGCCGGCGGTGGCGCCATTGGTGTCCCAGAAGAGGAATCCGCCGTCATCCGCTTCGATCAACGGCAGACCGGCCGCACCGAGCGCATGGACGGCCGCCACCTCGGTCTCATCCATCGCGCGGTCCCAGACGGCCACCTCGTCGATGAGCCCGTCGAAGATGCGCCCGCCGCTGCGGTGCGCGCCGAAGTTGATGCCGCGGAAGTCCACGATGTTGGTCGGCGCGGTGATGGTGGCGCTGAGCACGCCGTTGACGTAGGAATTGAGCGTCGAGGTCGCACCGTCACTGGTCACGGTGTGGAGGACGTGGTGCCACTGGTTGTCGGCCAGCGCCGACGAGGTGCCGCTCACCTGGCCGAGGTATGGGGTATAGGTATTGTTGTTGCCCGAGCCCCAGGAGATGTCGTAAATTAGTTCGCCGGCCTCGAAGCACGGTCAAGACCGTGTTGCGGATGATGTCGCCTGTCGTGCTGGTATTGTCGGCATCGCGCGCGGCGTGAAACCAGGCCGAGACGGTGAACTCGGTGCCCATCGAGCCGCCGCCGTCCTCACCGGTTCCACGGCTGGTCAGCGTGGGCACTTGGAACTGGCCCTTGCCGGCCGACGCGCCGGTGTTGGCCTTGGCGACGTTTAGGGCGTTGCCCGCCAGCAGGATCGAGCGGTTGGATGTGTTGGTTGCGACCGCACCGGGATATGCGGCATCGCCGGCAAACCCGGCACCTGCACCGGCGATCGATGTGATATCTCCGAGGTAGACGCCGTCGTGGTCGGTCGCACCGGGTGCCTTGTTGGCAATGCCGGCGGCACCAGCCTCCTCGAAGTCATAGTATGCGATGAGCCCGTCTTGGAGCGACTGGGCGGCGGCGCTGGCGATCAACGTGATGGTCAGCGGCAGGCAGCGGATGATGGTGGATTTCATGATGGTCGGTTGGGTGATATGGATGAGTTTTGGGTGGCAAGGTTCAGCGTCGTTGGGCGCGTGGCAGGAAATGGGCGGGAAGATTGGCTGGCGGGCGGATTTCTAGGTCCAGCCCGTCATTGGCTGGCGAAACGGTCGTGTTGCCGGCGTCGAGCGCGATTGGCTTTGGCTCGCCATCCGGGCCACCGGCGCGAAACGTCAGCGCCAAGCGGGATCCATCGTGGGTGGGGCGGACTTCCGGCGTAGCCAATTCGATGGTGCCGGCGGATTCGGCGAACAATGCAGCACCGACAACCGCGATCCACGCCGAGTCGTCGTGCAGCGGATTGGTGCGGGTGGTGTGGACTTCGACACCATCGGGAATACCGTCGCCATCAGTGTCCGGATGGTTTGGGTCGGTGCCGTGGATCAAGATTTCCTCGTAGTTGGTGAGCCCGTCGCCATCGTCGTCGGCAAGGTCCGGGCCGAAGTTCGCGGTGGCCCGGATGTCGCCGGTGACGACCCAGTCGAACGCCACCGGCTGGCTTACGAAGCCGCCGGTCCAATCCGTCACTGCGGATCCCGGATTGGCGGTGGATGTGATGGAGATGGTGGTGCCAAGCGGGTGCAGCCCGCCGCCTTGCACGGTGCCGGTCGAGGGATCGGCCGATTGGAGGATCACGAGCGCCTGCCCGGCATCGGCGGGCGATTCGGTGAGGGCGAATCCATGCCGCCCTTTGAGGTGGATTTCCTCGATTTCCTCTGCGGTCAGGGCGCGGTTCCAGATGGCGAGATCATCGAGCATTCCGTCCCAATTGCGCGCGTGATCGCCACCCCGGTGCTTGCCGAAATGGATGCCGGAGAAAACCATCGCCGCGCTCGCCCCGGCGCGCGATCCCGCAGGCTGGCCGTTGACAAAAAGCGTGAGGGTCGTCGTCGTGCCATCGCTGGTGAACACATGGGCGACGTGGTGCCACGGACCGCGCTCCAGCACTCCGAATGGCAGCGAGGCGGACTGGGTTACATACGCGGTGTAATTGTCGCCACCGGAGATGCCCCATGAGACATTGTGGTTGTCCGTGCCCTCAAAGACGAACGGCCGGGCGACCGAACCGCCACTCGGGGCGAGCGCGTGCCACACGGCAATAGTGAAATTTCCGCCGAGATCGGCGCTGCCGACCGGCACGGTGATGGCATCGTTGCGGGTGTCCACCAGGTTCAATGCATTGCCGGCCAGCAAGGCGGAGCGGTCGCTCGCGGCATTGCCCGGGTTGAACGCGGCATTGCCGGAAAACCCGGGGCCGGATGGATTCGCGCCGCTGTCAAACGCACCGCCGCCAACCCGCACCGCATGGAACCCTGTGGCACCCGGTGCCTGGTTTTGCAATCCCGCCGCGCTGGCTGCTTCAAAGCCGAAATAAGCCACCAGACCATCCTGCGGATCCGCCGCGCCTACCACACCCGCGATGAGCCACGAGCTGAATATCAATGTCGTCAATGTTGGCGGGCGCTTGGTCATGAAATTCGATGGCGATGATCATAATTTGTTTTCCTAAAGAAACATTAGTATCGAAACAAAAACGTCACTTTTCGTCATTGGTGGCCGGTTTGATGCGGAAAAACTTTTGCGGTGAGCCGTTTGGCACCTCGATGATGAGCTTTCCGTCTTCGAGCAAAGTCGTCATTCCGGCACCCGGAGCGAGTGGGTCCCAGTCGCTGAGATCCTCGCCATTTTCGACGACGAGTCTCATGCGGACGGTACCGGTCGCCGGGTCGCGGAAGAGCATCGGCCCGTCGGCCGCGCGGGCGTCGAACAACTCGCGAAGCATGCCAAAGGTCGCGCTGTCGTCGGCCAGCGGGCTGGTTGCGAGCTGGCGTTCGAGCCAGGCGGGCACGCCATCGCCATCGGCATCGCTCATGGCGTCGGCCGGGTCGTGCGGGTCGAGGCCGTGGAGGATTTCCCACCAGTCCTCAAGGCCGTCGCCATCGCTGTCGGCGGCGGTCATTTCCGTGGAAATCGCCGGAGCCTCGGCGGCATCGGCAAGGCTGGCGATCTCGGCGGGGGCGAGCACGCGCGACCACAGGCCGACCTCGTCGATCAGGCCGTCGTAGTTGCGCCCGGTGCCGTCGCGGTGGCCGCCGATGACCAGTTCGCTGGTTTCCGAAATGCCACCCAATACCGGGAGGACATGCTCGGTGGCGAACTCGCCGTTGATGAACAGGCGCATGCGGTCGCCCTGATAGGTGACGGCGACGTGGTTCCATTGCCCGAGCAACAACGAGCGGTCGACGGGGTGAGGGTATGGCCCGCGCGGGGTTTCGACCGGCCGTGTCGTGCGGTTGGTGTTGGGAACGGCGGGCTGCAGCGTGTGGGTGTGCAGTTCGAGATTCACTTTCGCGGGGTCGCTGGTGGCGCGCAGGCCGAGCGAGAGCGCCCAGGTGTCGCCCTCGCTGCCGAGCGCGACCGCTTTGCGCGAGGATTCCAACAGGAAGTGCCGGTCGCCGGTACCGTGCGCCGGCAGGGTGGCCGGTTTGAACCACATGGCGTAGGTGTGGGCGGTGCTGTTTTCATTGAGCGCGGCACCCGCCACATGCAGGTAACTTTGGTTGGCTCGGGCGAATGCCGCGGCAGAGCCGCTGCGTATTCCCTGGCCTGCGGACACATCGGCACCGTTGTGTGCGACGGTTGTGAGTCGTTCACCCAGCACGGATTGATTTTGGATGCCATTTTCGAAATCCCACCAGGCCCGTAATCCGCGCCCAAGCTCGGCGCCATCGACAGGGACCAGTTCGCTGTATGGGATGATCACTTCGTTTTGTACTTCCCCGGTGTCGCGCATGAATCGCGCCGTCAACACCGGCTCCGGCCCGCGCGTGTCGGCAGTGAACGTGAGAAACTGCCGGGGTGCCTGCGACGACCACACCAGCGAGGCGTGCGGGATATTCAGCGATGGAATCACCGAGGCACCCGAGGGAGAGGAAATGAAATGATGAAGGTCGTAGCCGACACGCCGCGGCGCAAGCAGGTGGCGGGAAACATGAATGTCGCCGCCGAAGGTGACGACGCCGGAGATCCGCTCGACGCGGACGAAATCGAGCAACGCGTCGCGCTCGGCCTGATAGGTGAACATCTCGTCGTTTTCCGAGTTTTTCTTGCGCTGCCAGATCTGGCCCATCGCGAGCACCTTGAAGGTGGCGCGCGAGTCCTTGAGCGCCTGGCGGATCCAGTCCCACTGGTCCGGCCCGAAACACGTCGGATGCTCCGGATTCACCGGCGACGGCGTCTTTTGCGAGAAATACCGGGGATCGAGCAGGAAGACATCCATCACGCCCATGGTGTCGGCATGGTAGATCCCCTCGCTGCCATTGCCGAACTGCGCATGCGCACGGTATTCGCGGAAGCTCTGCAGGGCGTTGGCACTGCGGTTGCCGCCGATGTTGATGTAAACGCCATTCGAGTTGTTGAGGCCGAAGTCGTGATCATCCCAGGTCGCCGCGGTCGGGCGCGAACGGATCAGCCGCGCGATGTTCGGAGTCGAGATGAAATGCCGGTGCTGCTCGCGGGCCGGCTGGAGTTGGCGCACATCGATCCGGTCCACATACGGCGTGTCGCCCATGAAAAACACCCGATCCACCCCCAGGCGCATCATTTCCGCCCACACCGACTCGGTGCTATCGTTGGCGCAGGAAACAAAACCGGCCGTCACCACGCCGCGCGCGCCGGGCGGCAGCGACGTGCGGAACTGCTGGTCGTTCGCCGCCGCCGCCTCGACCAGGCCATCGGGCGTCACGCGCTCGATCCGGTATTGATAGACACTGTCCGCCTCCAAGCCGGTGACGTGGAATTTCGCCACGTGATCGTTGTCCGCCAGCGAGATGGAATTCACCGTGGCGGCCACCTCGCCCGCCGCATCGCGGACCGTCAGCCGCAGGTCGACCTCCTCGGCACCGGGGCGATACAGCAAATGCGCCTCGCCTGTGCCCACCGTTCCAACCATCGGCCCCGCTGCATTGCCAACCATGCAGGTCGCAACCAGCCACGACAGTAGGCTTGCCGGCAAACTCGAACGGCGACGAATAAGTTTTTTAAAACGTATCATGTGATATGGCTAGACGTCTCCCCCCAGGGGAATCAACTAAAAAGTTTCCATAGAGAAACATTTTTCTCGCCTTGGCGATCCGCCGTGAATAAAAAATCATCTGCCGCCGCAACGCCCAGCCAAGCACGCGGTGTCGGAAAATTACCATGAGCCTTGATCTATTGCATTCCAAAACCACCGACGCGGCACCATCACCATGCTGTTGTGATGGTGATCCCGAGCCGCAAGTTTCGCGAGCGGCGTTGTTTCGGCAGTCCGGCGAGGCCTTCCGGCTATCGTCTTTTCAATTGCCGACGCCGGCACCTGGCGAGGTGCTGGTGCGGGTGAATTGCGCGACGATCTGCGGCAGCGACGTCCACACCTGGGTCGGCCGCCGCATCGAGCCTACGCCATGTGTGCTCGGCCACGAGATCGTCGGCACCATCATCGCCATCGGCGAGGCGGTCGCGCCCGACCTGCACGGCGATCCGTTGGCCATTGGCGACCGGGTGACGTGGACGCTCGCGGCCTCCTGCGGCGAGTGTTTTTTCTGCCATCACGACCTGCCGCAGAAGTGCGAAAGTCTTTTGAAATACGGCCATACCAAGGCGCTCCCCGGCCGCGAACTACACGGCGGATTCGCCGATTGCTGTCTGCTGGCACCCGGCACCGGCATCGTGAAGGTGCCGGCGTCGCTGGCCGATGAACTGGCGGCTCCCGCCAATTGCGCGGTGGCCACGGTGGCGGCCTGCTGCCGCCTGGCCGACCCGCTCGATGGCGTGGTGGCGGTGGTGCTCGGCTGCGGCGTGCTGGGACTTTTCGCCTGCGCGATGGCACGCGCACTGGGTGCCGCCGAAGTCATCGCCTGTGACGTGGCACCCGCCCGCGAAAAAATCGCCCGCGCGTTCGGTGCCGGGCACTTTGCCGCTCCAAACACACTCCTCCAAACCGCCCGCGCCCTTAGCGACGGGCGCGGTGCGGATGTGGTCATCGAGCTGAGCGGCTCTCCCAAGGCCGTGTCGCTGGGGATCGAAGTCTTGCGCCTCGGAGGCACCGCGATAGTTGCCGGCACCACCATCCCCTGCGAGCCGGTCGCGCTCGATCCACACCAGTTGATGCGCCGCATGCTGACCATCCGCGGAGTGCACAACTACGCACCGCGCGACTTGGTCGCGGCAATGGATTTCCTTGAAAAACACGCAACGACTCTGCCTCTCGAGCTGCTAAATGGCGGTTCGTTTCCACTCACGGAGATCGACAGTGCCTTCGAGGCAGCCGCCGCCAAACCTGGCACCCGGGTGGCCGTGATCCCATGATGCCACCGACCCAAGCGCCGCATGAATTCCCATCGCAATATCGCCATCGTCGGTTCGGGCTTCATCGGCCTGGCCCACGCCCTGATGGCCCGCGAGGCCGGCTACTCAGTCACCGTGTTCGAACGCCATGGCCGCCCGCTCGGCGCATCGATCCGGAATTTCGGCACGATCTGGCCGGTCGGCTGCGTGCCCGGCCCGGAACGCGAGCAGGCGTTGTTCGGCGCGCGATACTGGCGCGAACTGGCCGCCAAAACCGGCATCTGGCACGACCCGCGCGGCTCGCTCGGCGTGGCCCACCGCGACAGTGCCTGGCAGGTCCTCCAGGAGGCCGCCGCCAACGGCGCGGGCGAGGGATACGCCCTGCTCGGACGCGAGGAAATCCTCAGGGAATTCCCCGCTGTCAACCCCGACGGCCTGCGCGGCGGCCTGCGCGGCACGCCGGAACTAGTCCTGCACACACCCACCGCCATCCCCGCACTGATCGATCACCTGCGCGCGCTCGGCGTCGTGTTCCACTTCGGCACTCCGGTCGTCCGCGTGCTCGATGAGAACGCTCTCGAAACCAGCTTGGGCGAGCGCCACGCCTTCGACCACCTGTTGATCGCCGCTGGCGAGGAAATGCGACTGCTTTTCCCGCGCGAGCTCGCCGCCGCCGAGATCGTACCGTGCCGCCTGCAAATGATGCGCAGCGTCCCGCAGCCCGCCGGTTTCGACCTCGGTGCGGTGCTCGTCGGCGACCTCACGCTCGGCCACTACCCGGCATTCCGCGACTGCCCGTCGCTGCCCGCCCTGCAGGCGGAAATCCGCGCCGAATTCCACGATGAAACCCGCTGGGGCATCCACGTCATCGCCGCCCAACACCACGACCGCTCAATCACCATCGGCGATTCCCACGAATATGGCGACGACCTCGACCCCGGCTCCTACACCGCCGTGGACGAGCGCATCCTCGCCGCCCTCGCCCGCTTTGCCAAACTGGCCGACCCGCGCATCGCCACCCGCTGGCAGGGAACCTACCTCAAGAGCACTCGCGGCATCACTCAGGTCGTCCTCCACCCGCGCGACAACGTCACCATGGTTACCGCCATGGGCGGCCTCGGCATGACGCTCGGCTGGGGCCTCGCGAAACGCACGGTAGATCACTGGAAAACCCTCGACACATGATCCACCCCAGTGACGAAATCGACATGATTCATAGCTTTCCCGATCCCGACACTACACGGCATTTGTATGCTGACCTATTCCAACCATGAACCCGTCCCCGTCCATTCGCCACACCATCACCGCTTGGCTCAAACGCCCCGCCGTTCTCGCCGCCTGGTGTGTCATCGCCGCCTTCGGCACCTACGCCTGCATGTATGGCTTCCGCAAGCCGTTCACCGCCGCCACCTTCGACGGCACCCAATGGGGCGCCTCGCTCAAAGTCTGGTTCATCACCGCGCAGGTGCTCGGTTACACCGTTTCCAAAATCATCGGCATCAAGGTGATTTCGGAAATGACGCCCGCCCGCCGTGCCACCGTGTTGATCGGGCTGATCCTGCTAGCCCAGTTGGCACTCGTCGGCTTTGCCCTCACGCCCGCGCCATTCAACGCATTCTGGCTGTTCTGCAATGGTCTGCCGCTCGGCATGGTCTTCGGGCTGGTGCTTGGGTTCCTCGAAGGTCGCCGGATGACGGAGTTCTTCGTCGCCGGGCTTTGTGCCAGCTTCATTCTCGCCGATGGCCTCGTCAAATCCGTGGGTGCCACCCTGCTCCTATGGGGCGTGCCCGAGTTCTGGATGCCCGCCGCCGCAGGCATGATCTTCCTGCTGCCGCTCTTCGGCTTCGTCTGGATGCTGCGCGCGATCCCGCCGCCCGACCCGAACGACATCCTCGCCCGCTCGGAGCGCACGCCGATGACGCGCCGTGAGCGCTTCGACATGTTCCGCCGCCACGGCTTCGCGCTGCTCGCCATTCTGCTGGCCTACCTTTTGCTCACCGTCATGCGCAGCGTGCGTGCCGACTTCGCCCCGGAAATCTGGTTGAGCCTGGGCTACGGCGAGCGCCCCAGCGTCTTCACCCGCTCGGAGTTCTGGGTCGGCCTCGTCGTCATCGCGATCAATGGCGCGGTGTTCCTCGTCCGCAACAACCGCCTGGCTTTCCTCATCTCGCTGTGGATCTGCGCCGGCGGGCTGCTGCTCGCGCTCGGCGCGGTGTTCACCTGGCATGCTGGCGCGCTCGCCCCGTTCCACCTCATGGTCTTGTTAGGCGTCGGCATGTATCTGCCCTACGTGGCGGTTCACACCACGGTGTTCGAACGGCTCATCGCGCTGACGCGCGAAAAGGGCAACATCGGATATCTCATGTATCTCGCCGACGCCACCGGCTACCTCGGCTATTGCGGGGTTATGCTCGCCCGCAGTTGGCTCAAGCCGGACGAGGATTTCCTGCCGTTCTTCCTGAATCTATCCACTGGCCTGCTGGCCGTCGCGCTGCTGTTCTTCGTGGTGTCGATGTGGATATTCGCCCGCCGATTTCCCAGCCACAAATACTGATTCACCAACCATGTCCTCATTCACCGCCAACCAACGCACCTACCATCCGCCCGCCCGCCCCATCGCCGTGATCTGCCTCGACGGCTGCGCCGACGAATACCTCACCACCGCCATCGCACGCGGAAAAATGCCGCGCCTCGCCGCCATGGCCCGCGATGGCTGGCGCGGCCTCGTCCGCGGCGCGCTGCCTTCGTTCACCAACGTCAACAACACCTCGATCGTCACCGGCGTGCCGCCATCCATCCACGGCATCTGCGGAAATTTCTTCCTCAACCCGGAGACCGGCGCTGAAGTGATGATGAACGGCCCCGAATTCCGCCGCTGCGGCACACTTCTCACCGCCGCCGCCGACGCCGGCCGCAAGGTCGCCTTCATCACCGCCAAGGAAAAACTCCGCACCGTGCTCGGCGACGGCGTGGTCGAGCGCGGCGGCATCGTGTTCTCCTCCGAAAAGGTCGATGAGGCCTGCCAGGAAACTCACGGCATCGACAACGCCACCGCCATCATCGGCAAACCGCGACCCGAAATCTACTCGGGCGACGCCTCGACCTACGTGCTCGAAGCCGGCGCAGCCCTCGCCGAGCAGGGCGTCGCCGATTTCCTCTATCTCTCGACCACTGACTTCATGCAGCACAAGTTCGCGCCCGAGGCCCCGGAGATCCTCGACTTCCACGCCGCCGTCGATGCCGCCATCGGTCGTCTGTTGGATGCCGGCTGCACCGTCGCCCTCACCGCCGACCACGGCATGAACGCGAAAAACGACGCCGCCGGACACCCGCAGGTCATCTTCGTCGAATCCGTCCTGCACGAAAAATTCGGCGCGAACCTCCGCGTCATCTGCCCGATCACCGACCCCTACGTCGTCCACCACGGCGCGCTTGGATCACTCGTCATGGTGCATCTGGAAGACAACTCCATCCTCGCACAAGTCGCGGACTTCCTCTTTGGCCTCGATGGCATCACCGAGGTGCTCACCCGCGAACAGGCCGCATTGAAACTCGAACTCGCACCCGACCGCATCGGCGACCTCGTCGTGCTCTCCGGCCGCGACTGGGTGCTCGGTAAAAAACCGGAACACCACGACCTCGCCGTGCTCGATGGCGGCCTGCGCTCGCACGGCGGACGATACGAGGAAATGGTCCCGCTTGTCCTGTCCCGCCCGCTCACCCCCGAACTCCAACGCCTCGCCCTGGGCGACCCGCGCAATTTCGATGTCTTCCATTTCGCCTGCCATGTCTGAACACACACTCACCTTCCCGTTGGAGGAACCCTGCTGGATCGCCGGAAAACCGGTCCACACCGGCACCACCCTCGACGTCCGCTACCCATACGACGGCACGCTCACCGGCACCGTCGCCCTCGCCGGGCCGGGCGAACTCGAAGCTGCGATCCAAGCCGCGCTCGATCCCGCAAATCGCCCGCTCACCCGCTACGAGCGCCACACCATCCTGCGCCGCGCCGCCGCGCTGCTCGCCGATCGCCGCGCCGAATTCACCGCCCTCATCACCCGCGAGACCGGCCTCGCCATCCACGAGGCAACCTACGAGACCGGCCGCACCTCCGACGTGCTCGAATTCGCCGCCATCGAGGCCCTGCGCGACGACGGCCAGGTGTTTTCCTGCGACATCTCGCCCCAGGGCAAGCCGCGAAAAATCATCACCACCCGCATGCCGCTCGCGCTCGCCGCCGCGATCACCCCGTTCAACCACCCGCTCAACCAGATCGCCCACAAAACGGCCCCCGCCATCGCCGCCGGCACACCCATCATCCTCAAGCCGTCTGACAAAACCCCGCTCGTCGCCATGCGATTCGCCGCGCTGCTCCACGAGGCCGGCCTGCCCGGGTGGATGCTCAGCGCCTTGACCGGCCCGCTTGACACCGTCGTCACCCCGCTCATCCGCGACCCGCGCGTCGAGCTGGTCTCGTTCACCGGATCGGTCGAGATCGGCAAACAAATCGCCGCCACCGCCGGCTACAAGAAACTCTGCCTCGAACTCGGTGGAAACTCGCCGCTCATCGTGATGGACGACGCCGACCTCGAACTCGCCTGCAAGCTCGCCGCCGAAGGCGCGTTCCGCAATTCCGGCCAGCGCTGCACCGCCGTCAAACGCATCCTCGTCCAGCGCGGCATCCTCGCCGAATTTACCCGCCGCTTCACAGAAGTGGCCGCCACCTACACCTGCGGCGACCCAGAAGACCCCGCCACTCGGGTCGGCACGGTCATCGACGTAGCCGCCGCCGCCGAACTCGAATCCCGCGTGCGCGCCGCCGAACAAGCCGGCGCCCGCGTCCTACTCGGCGGCCGCCGAGGAGGCGCCCTCCTCGAACCCACCGTCATCGCCGACGTCCCGCGGGACTGCGAAATGGTCGCCCTCGAATCGTTCGGCCCGCTCGCACCCATCATCCCCATCGCCGACCTCGACGACGCCATCCAATACTACAACTCCGGAAATTTCGGACTCAGCTCGGCCATCGTCACCCGCAGCCTCGATGACGCCCTCAAGGCGTGCAAGGAACTGCGCACTGGCACCACCAACGTCAACGAAGTGCCCGGCTTCCGCATCGAAAGCAGCCCGTTCGGCGGCATCAAGGACTCCGGTCTCGGCATCAAGGAGGGCGTCATCGAAGCGATGCGCTACATGTCCCACGTCAAAACCTTCAGCCTGCCATGGTGAATGATCGCCCCGCGCCGCATCACAACGGCCGCCCGAGAAACACGCACAACACCGAGGCATCCCTATCCTCCTCATTGAAAACCCGGTGGCCCACTTCGGCGTCGAAGTAGGCCGAGTCCCCCTTCTCCATGGTGTGCACCTCGCCGTTGTATTCAAAGAAAACCCTGCCCTCGAGCACCACCAGGAACTCCTCACCCTCGTGCGGCATCGGCTCGGGCCGCCCGCCATTGGCCGGAATCGTCAGCACGAATGGATCCATGTTCCGATCCGGCCGCCGGTGCGCCAGCGAGAAATACGAGATGTCCGAGCCATCGCGCTCGACCTGCTTCCGCTCGTCGGACCGCACGATGCTGATCCGCGGTTTCTCGTCCAGCCCCGCGAACAACTCGGACATATTCATCCCCAACGCTTCGCAAATTTTCACCAGCGAAGGCAGCGACGGCGTCACCCGGAAGTTCTCCACCTTCGAGAGCAGGCCCTTCGCCAACCCCGATATCTCCGAGACGCGATCCAGCGTGTAACCTTTCGCCAACCGCGCGCTCTTGATCCTTGATGCAAGCTCAACCGTATTCACTGGTCATTCTTTAGAAAACCCAGCCCCACTTGTAAACCGAGAACAGCCACATCCTCAATTTTCAACCCATCGGTGTTTCTTTTGATAAACAATAAATTTTTGAAAGAAACAACGAGACGCACTGCGTTCTTTTTTGGAATGCACGGGCAGCCGCATCGCCCAGCCAGAATTTGAAACCACAACCATGGACATCAATCGACGCAAATTCACCACCACAATCCTCGGCACCGCTGCCGCGCTCGCCCTGCCATTGCCCGCCCTCGCCCGCGCCACCGGCAAGGGCAAACTCCGCATCGGCATGATCAGCGACATCCATCAGGATGTCATGCATGACGGAATCAAACGCCTCGGCGCGTTCCTTGACGCGATGCGCGAGGCGAAACCTGATTTCATCATCCAACTCGGCGACTTCTGCAAGCCAACCGCCACCAACAAGCCGTTCCTCGATCTCTGGAACACTTGGGACGGACCTCGCTATCACGTCATCGGCAATCACGACATGGATGGTGGATTCCGCCGCGAGCAGACGGCCGAATGGTATGGCATGCCAGCAAGATACTATGGATTTGATCATGGTGGTGTGAGATTTCTGGTGCTCGATGGCAACGATCCCGGCGGCACACGGAGCGGCTACAATCGTTTCATCGCCGAAGACCAGAAAGCCTGGCTCGACGCCGAACTGGAAAACACCCACTCTCCCGTGGTGGTGATGATCCACCAACCACTCGACAACGATTGGGGCGTGGTGAACCGCGATGAAATCCGCGCCGTCCTGGAGAAGGACCGGGGTCCGGACCACGCCGGCGTCGCCGCGGTGTTCAGCGGCCACTGCCACCAAGACTATGTGAACCGCATCGGCGGCATCGCCCACGTCCAGATCAACAGCGCGTCCTACATCTGGCTGCCCGGCAACGCACGGCGCAATGTGTATGACGAGGAATCGCACAAAAAACACCCGTATCTCAACCACGTCGCGCCCTACCGCGACCCGCTGTGGGCGCTTGTCACGCTCGATCTCGACGCCGGTACGGTGGACCTGCAAGGCCGCGCCACCGAATGGGTCGGGCCGGATCCATGGGAACGCGGCGCTCCCGAAAATCGCTACCCGCGCGACAAAAACCGCCCAGCGATTTCCAATTGGCAGGGCCCGATTCTCAAAAAATCATGAACCCGGCATCCGATCCCAGCGGCGGCACGCTTGGACGCCGTGAGTTTCTCGCCACGGCCTGCGGATCCGCCGCCGCGCTTTCCCTGCCACTCGCGCCGTCCGCGCGCAGCGAACGATCACCATCGGATCACCCGCCACTCGGCAACCGCCTGCTCGGATACTATCCGTTTGCCGAAGGTGGCGAGGCGGGACTCCGAAATCACGCCCCCGGCATCGATGGCATGCACGCCACGCGTTTCGGCGGTGGCGAGTTCGACGCGTCGCCGCATCCATCGGGTCCCGGGTTTCGTGGGGCGGAACATTTCCGCTCCGGAGATCGCGTCGGCCGCCGCCCGGCCTCGCCCACCGGCCCGTCGCTCAACCTGGTCGCCGCCCGCAACGACGCGCTGGTCGTCCCGGTGAGTGCGGCCACGCTCGGTCGCGATTTCACCATCGCGCTCTGGCATTGGCTCGACCCAAACTGCTCGGTGGCGCGGCCCTTTGTCTTCGAGGGTGCCGATAACCACCATGTCTCGTGGGGTATCGGCCGCGGCGACCACTACGCCGCCTACTGCACGCAGGCGCAGATCCTCGCCGGCGGCGACCTGCCACGCGGACGCTGGATCCATTGCGCGCATGTGTTTGCCAGCGATGGCGAAAAAACCTCGCTGCGATTGTTTCTCGACGGCAAGCTGGTCGGCACGACGGAAGGCGCCATGATGTCGCTTCACTTCCCCGCCCTGCACATCGGCAAACACCGCGGCGGCGACACCTCGCGCCAATGGGACGGCATGCTCGCCGAACTCGCCCTGTGGGGGCGCGCCCTGCGCGATGAAGAGGTGGCCCGCATTCACCAACTCGGCCGCGATCGCAAACCGCTCTCGTCAGTCCCGGATTTCACCCCCGCCTTCCGTGGCCAAGTTGCAGTCGTGGAAAACGGCAGCCGTAAGCCGATTCCCGGCGTGCTGGTGTCCGACGGCCTGCATGTCGTCGCGACTGCCGCCGACGGCCGCTTCGAATTGCCGGGCCACCTCCGCCAACGGTTCGTGATGGCGACCATCCCGGCCGGCTATCAGGCGGTGGACTCACATTACATCCCGGCCAACCGCAGCACCGACGCCTTCGATTTCGACCTCAAGCCCGATCCGCGCACCCAACCCGGAAAGCCGGTGCGCTTCGTCCAGGTCGCCGACTCGGAAACCGACAGCGACCACGGCTGGATCGAGCCGATCCGGCGCTTTGTCGACCAGCGCGAGACCGGCTTCATCATGCACACCGGTGATATCTGTTATCGCAAGGCGATGATTTTCCACGCCCGCGAGTTTTCCCGCGAACGCATGGGCGTGCCGGTGTTTTACGGCATCGGCAACCACGACATGGAAACCGGGCTCTATGGTGAGGAGCTTTTCGAGCGCCTGTTCGGCCCGGTGTTTTATGCCTTCGAGGCCGGCGACACCCATTTCATTGTCACCCCCATGCTGTCCGGCACGCGACGGCCGTCCTACAGCAAAACCGACGTCGCCCGCTGGCTGGAAAACCACCTCAAACACATCGCCCCCACCAAGCCGGTGGTCGTCTTCAACCACTTCGCGCTGACCTCGGGCAACGACTTCACCTACGAGTCCGGTGGCCACGGCGTGCGTCTCAACGACTGGAATCTCAAGGCATGGATCTACGGACATTTCCACGCCAACTACATGAAACGCCACGGCGAGACCGGCATCCATTCGATCCAGTCCGCACCGCCGGATATGGGTGGCATCAATCACTCGCCGTCGAATTTCGTCGCCTACGAAATCGACCCCGCCGGCACGCTCGCCGCCGAACCGAGATACAACTACCTCGACCAACACCTGGTCGTCGTCACGCCGGCGGCATCCGGTGCACCCGCCGCCACGGCGGATGGCAGCCTCGCCGTTTCGATCAATACCTACAGCGCCCACGCCGCCACCGCCGCGGCATTCGCGCGCATCGACGGGGATGATGAATGGACCGCCCTGGCCGGCCAGTCGGACTGGAATTGGAGCGGCGCCCTCACCACCACGCCGGATGCCGCTGCCGGGAAAACGCTGGAGGTTCGCTGCGTGCTGGAAAATGGCGAGGAATTCACCGGTCGCAGCCGCATCGGCCAATCCAGCGCGGGTCCGCGCATTGCGTGGACGCGAAATGTCGGCGCCAACTTGTGGATGGGCACGCCGGCCAGTAATGGCGTCCGCTTGTTTGTCCCGGCCGTCAGCCAGTTCGACTTGGAGAACAACCGGATCGTCGCCATCGACGCCGGTAGCGGTGAAATCCTCTGGCACTGCAAGGTCGCCGCGCCGGTGCTCAACTCGGTGCAGGTCGAGCGCGGCATCGTCCTCGCCACCGATCAGGAAGGCGTGGCCTACGGCATCGATGCCAACGACGGCCGCATCCGCTGGCAACGCCACCTCGGCCGCAACGCCACCCAAACCTACATCGCCGGCGGTGTGGTCCACGACGGTGTTTACTACACCGGCTATGGCAACTACCTCAGCGCGCTCGACACGACCACCGGTGAGGTGAAGTGGCGCAGCACCGCGTGGAATGCAGGATACGGCAGCGTCGGTGAACACACGATCGCCGACGACACGCTCGTCGTCGGCGCCAACTGGTCCAACATCTACGCCCACAACCGCCACACTGGCGCACGCACATGGACGGCCGGCCAGGACGGCCTGCGCTTCCAAAGTTCGTCCGGCCTGTGGCACGACGGCGTGCTCATCATGACGGGCAACGGGCGGCTCGTGCGCTTCGATGCCGCCACCGGCGAGGCGCTCTCCAGCCATGCCCTGCCCTACAGCCCCACCGTCTCCGGCCGCCCGCTGATCGCCGACGATCTGCTCATCCTTGGCACCGCGAAACACGGCGTCGCCGCCTTTCATCGCGAGACGATGGAGGAAGCCTGGCGTCACGAAACCGGCGAGGCTCTGGTTTACACCGCCGCCTACTCGCGCGCGCCCTCTCAAACCGTCGAGTCCGGCGCACAGCTCGTCGCTGGCGACATCGTCGTCGGCGCGTCCGACGGCCACCTCCGCGCGCTCGACCCCGCCACCGGCCGCCCCCGCTGGTCTCTCAATCTCGGAGCACCCATCCTCGGCACGCCGCGGGTGTCCGGAGCATCCCTGTTCGTCCCCGATTTCTCCGGCAACCTCACCCGCATCGAAATCGCATGAAACAAACCTTCGTCCTCTGCCTGATTTCCGTCCTTGGTGCGGTCATGCCGGTCGCCAGCGTCGCGGAAAACGCTGAGCCCACTCCGACCATGCGCGCCGAACGGGTGCGCGAGTTCCAGGACCTGCGCTTCGGCATGTTCATCTGCTGGTCATTCAGCACGTTCTCGGGCTATGAGTGGACGCCAGGTGTCGATGATGTCGATTATTTCCACCCGAGCGGATTCGATCCCGACTCGTGTGCCGCCGCCGCCAAGGAGGCCGGAATGAGCTACATCCTCTTCCGTTCTACTCGCTGCCCGAAAACGACCGTCGCGCCGCCTCCGCCGACAAGATCTTCGGGGACTATCAGAAAGCCGTCCGCCACCGCAACCTGTTTTCCCTCAACATCGGCCCCGACCGCGCCGGCAAGCTGCGTGCCATCGACCTCGAAACCTTGCGCGAGGTAGGTGAAAGAATTCGTACCGCACAACCTTGAAGCCAATCCATGAACCGATACCGCATTCTAACCATTTTCGCCCTCGCCTGCCTGCCGTCCAGTCACGCCGCCGAACCCGCACGCGGTGCCGAGACGATGCGCGTCATGGTTTGGAACACCGAGCGCGGATCGAATCCCTACGGCCCGGATGGCCGCCAGCGCGTCCTCCGCTGGATCCGCGAGACCGCACCCGACGTCGTGCTCTGGCAGGAATCCTACAAACTCGATGGAGAAAAGGTGACACTCGGCCACTGGGTTGCCGGCGAACTGGGCTGGAACGCATGGCAAAGCAATAGCCCGCACCTGTGCATCGTCACGCCTTACCAAATGGTTGAAACGTTCAGCCATCAACCGTGGCACGGCGTGGGCGCGCAGCTCAAGGACCCGCAGGGGCGGACCTTTGTCGCCTGGTCGATGTGGATCGATTGGAGGCATTTCGTTTCCCGGGCCTCCATCGATGATCCGGAGATCACCGACGCCGAATTGCTCGAACTCGAAGCGGAAAAATCCTCCCGCCTCAAACAGGCCCGCGACCTGATGCAGCGCATCGAAACCCTAGGCCAGCTCGCGCTCGACGAGCCGCTGCTGGTCGGCGGCGATTGGAATTGCCCGTCGCATCTTGATTGGACCGAGGCCACGACGGCCGCCTTTTCCCACCGCCGCGCCCTGTCGCTGCCGGTGAGCACCCTAGTCCATGAAAAGGGATTTCTGGACACATTCCGCACGGTCCACCCGGACCCCGTCGCCATGCCCGGAAACACCTGGAGCCCGCTCCATGAGAAACGCGAATCCGGCGAGCCGGATCCACCGGAACGGATCGACCGCCTCTATCTGAAGAACCCCGCCGCAGGGCCCACGACTCAAGCCCGTCCGCGCGCACACGCTGCCCGAAGACTGGACCGATGCCCAACTCCCCCGCGAGACCAGCCCCTTCCCCAGCGACCACGCCGCCGTGGTGATCGATCTGGTATGGGAGTAACGCAAGCAATGAAAATCTAACACTCGCATCAACCATTTCCATCATGACATCCCCATCCGCCGCCATCGCCGCATGCCTGCCGCTCGTTGCAATGCCTTTGCAAGGCCACGCCAGCAGTATCGATGACCTCCCACCCGCTCCTGCACGCGGCATTTCCGGCGACTGGTTGCTCGACGACAACCCGTTCGAAGTCCGCCGTCTTCCGCACCGGAAATCCCGGCGAAATCACCTTGGAAAACGGCCTGGTCCGCCGCACTTTCCGCATCGCGCCGAATGCCGCCACGGTCGGCCTTGACCACCAGATCACCGGCCATGCCGTGCTGCGCGCGGTGCGGCCCGAGGCGGAGGTCACCATCGATGGCGTCACCTATCCGGTCGGCGGCCTGACCGGCCAGCCGAACCATGCGTTTCTCCTGCCTGAATGGTTGGACACGATGCCGGCCGATCCCGCCGCATTTCAATTCACCAGCTTCGAAATCGGCGAACCCCGCGAACGTTTCGCGTGGAAACGCGTGCGCCACCACGCACCCGACGCCACCTGGCCACCGAAGGGCGTGCACTTGCAAATGCACTACCGCATGCCCGACCCGCAGGCCGGCCCGTCCGCCACGCTGGCCAGCGACGCCGGCCGGGAAATGTTGATGGAAATCCGCTTCGATGGAGCCACCGCGCTGCCCGACGGCTGGACCGCACGCGTCACCCGCGCGCACGAACGCAGTTCGGTGGTCAATGAAGGCAAGGCCGGCGAAATTTTCACCCCGCCGCACACCCATGCGTTTGTCGAGCACCGGCTGCCGCCCGGCGTGCGGGTGGTCGAGACCCGCATCGACCCCGGCACCGATCGCAGCGCGTCGTGGGGGCCGGGCATCGCGCTGGTTTGGGAAAATGGCCAAACTATCAAGTTCAACCTGGGATCGAGCGGATTCGATGCGGAAAACCAGCCGGCGTTCTCATGTTTCGACGGCTCGCGCGAATGGTTCAACCTCGGCAAGGGCGAACCCTCGCTCAACGCCGCCGTCACCATGCGCCTGCGCATCGATGGCGATGCCGTGTTATGCGAAGCGATGCACGAGGGACAATGGAAAACCTATCACCAAACAAGCATCGCGCCCGCCCTCGGCGAGCCAGCATTGGTGCGCATCGGCAAACTCGACAAATCCGGCGGCGCCAGCGACCACGGTGGCCCGCAGGGCGAATCCGGACGCCTGCGTGTCGAAGCCTTCACCGCCTTCGGCGCGCTCGACGGGGCCGCGCTGGCCAAGCCACTGCCAAGCGCCCCGCCGATCACACTCACGGTCCACTATGAACTCTACGACGGCGTGCCGGTTTTTTGCAAATGGCTTACCGTGCAGAACGGCACGGAGGAAACCATCACCATCGACCGCTTCTCCAGTGAAATCCTCGCGGTGGCGGAGGAGGATAACCCGGTCGAAACCCGCGCCGGCGTCGCCCAACCCGTCCCGCAGACCCTCCACGTCGAGACCGATTTCGCCTTCGGCGGATTCAACCACGAGCACGCCAACCGCCACGTCGTCCATTGGCGGGCCGACCCGCAATACACCAGTATCGTCAACTACACCCGCGAGCAGCCGACCCAACTCGTCGTCTCGCCCAACCGCGGTCCGGCCCAAGACATCGCGCCAGGCGGCACCTTCGAGAGCCACCGCACCTTCCAACTCGTCCACGACAGCACCTGCCGCACCCGCCGCGGGCTGGCGCTCAAGCGGATGTATCGCACCATCGCCCCCTGGACCACCGAAAACCCGTTGATGCATCACCTGCTCGATTCGCGCCCCGAGGCCGCCATCCAGGCCATCGACAACGCGGCCGAGGTCGGATTTGAAATGATTATCCTGTCGTTCGGCAGCGGCTTCAATATCGAAAACGACAACCCGGAATTTCTCGATACATGGAAACGCGTGGCCGACCACGCCCGTTCGAAGGGCATCGACATCGGTTCGTATTCACTGCTTTCCTCGCGGCGCATCGGCGGCGGCAACGACATCGTCAGCCCGCCCGGCGAAAGGCCGACCCACAACAATTGCCCGGCGCTCACCAGCGAGTGGGGGCAGGAGTATTTCCGGAAGTTATACCAATTCCACCGCCACACCGGATTCTCCGTCTTCGAGCACGACGGCTCCTACCCCGGCGACGTCGATATCACCCCGCGCCCGCCACTGCAAAAAGGCGAACACGATTCGCGATGGGCGCAGTGGCGGATCATCCGCGATTTCTATCAATGGTGCCGCAGCGAGGGGATCTACCTCAACGTGCCGGATTACTATTTCCTCAGCGGATCGAACAAAACCGGCATGGGCTACCGCGAGGTCAATTGGTCGCTGCCACGCGCCCACCAGGTGATCCACACCCGCCAGAACATCTATGACGGAAGTTGGGAGAAAACCGCATCCATGGGCTGGATGTTCGTGCCGCTCGCCCAATACCACGGTGGCGGCGCGTCGGCCACCATCGAGCCGCTCGACCAACACCGCGACCACTACGGCCGCATGCTCGCCTCGAACCTCGCCCTCGGCGTGCAGGCCTGCTACCGCGGCCCCCGCCTGTTCGACACACCCGCCACCAAGGCAGTGGTGAAACATTGGGTCGATTGGTTCAAACAACACCGCGACATCCTCGAAAGCGACATGGTCCACGGCCGCCGCGCCGATGGCCGCGACCTTGACTGGATGCTCCACGCGAATCCAAAACTCGAAACGAAAGGCATGCTCGTCGTTTTCAACCCGCTCGACCATGAGGTCACGCGCACCCTCGACATCGACGTCTATTTCACCGCCCTCGAAGGCAGCGCCCGCGTCGCGCAAATGGGCGAGGCGGAATCCGAACACCCGCTTCACCGCGGCACCCGCCTCCATCTCCCGGTCACCGTCCCCGCCGGCGGCCTGTTCTGGGCGACGATGCGGTGAACCGATCCCATCCCACACGATGAAAGCACTCCCCCCTTGGCATCAGCCTTTCTCTGGCGATTTCTTCGCTTCTGTTCGCTTCGGAAACCTTTGATCCATCACTTCACAACGTCGGCGCCGGCCCTCAGGACAGCTACGACCGCAATGGCCGCTTGCTGAAAGTGGGCGGGCTCGCCCTGCTGACGGGGAAACCTGCCGGAGAGGGCGGGTTCGAGCAAACCTTGCACCTCGAGGATTCTGTGTGGGTTCTGCGGGAAAATAGTGGGGTGACAGAACGGCGTGAGGGTGGATAATTCGCGAACAGCCCGGTGCAACCGGCGGATCTTTATGTTCACAGGACTAGTCGAAGCGTTGGGAACGGTGGTTTCCCTGGAGCAAAAGGGAGAGCAGGCGCGGCTTTGCATCGCCATCCCCTTTTCCAAAGAACTCTCGCTCGGTGACTCCGTGGCGATGAACGGGTGCTGTCTTACGGTGGCGGAAATTTCGGGAGCGGACATCGCCTTCGACGTGCTCGCGCAGACCCTGCGGGTGACCTCGCTGGGGAAACTCGCCGCCGGTTCCGTAGTGAACCTGGAACGCGCGCTTCGGGTGGGGGATCGGCTGGGCGGGCATTTCGTGCAAGGCCATGTGGACGGCACGGGCGTGATCCTTTCGCTGGAGGAGGACGGACAGGATCATGTGGTGGAGATTTCTCTACCCGCCGAAATCCACCGGCTATGCGTGGGGAAAGGCTCTATCGCGATCGATGGGATCTCGCTGACCATCGCGGAGCTGAAAAGTGAGTCCGCGGTGTTCTGGATCACCCCGCACACCTTTTCCCACACGAACCTCCGCGACGCCAAGGCGGGCGATACCGTGAACCTTGAGGCCGACATGCTCGCGAAGCATGTGGCGGCACTGATGGGGAAATAATCAAAGATCCTTCACGCAGCGGAAGCCGGTGTGGTTTGCCGGCGAATCGGCTTCCGTGGAGTGGCGTGCGCCGGGGCGATAGCGCATGCAGTAGGAAATGTGGCAGAGGAAAGAGCCGCCCTTGATCACATGACTGGGCGCGCCGTGGCTTTTCCGGCCGGTGTCGCGATTCACCCAGGTTTCCGGACCCTTGGGATCGCAGCTCTCGCAGTTCGATGGGTATTCCGGATCGTAGAAATCGGAGCAGATCTCCCATGCGTTGCCCGCCATGTCGTAGAGACCGTAGCCGTTGGGCGGGAAGGATTTTACCGGTGCTGTGCCCTCGAAGCCATCCTCGGCAGTGTCCTTGGAGGGGAACTCGCCGTGGAAGGTGTTCGCCATCCATTGGTTGCGGGGCTTCAGCTCGTCGCCCCACGTGTAAAGTTTCCCTTTCAGCCCGCCGCGCGCCGCGAACTCCCACTCCGCCTCAGTGGGCAGGCGTTTTCCCGCCCATTTCGCGTATTCCGCGGCGTCCTCGAAGGTGACGCAAACCACGGGGTGGTCGCCCTTTTCCGAGATGTCAGATCCTTTTCCGAGCGGCTGGCGCCAGTTCGCCTCGGGATCCCAGCGCCACCATGAGAGGAAAGCGCCGGGCTCGTTCGGATCGCCGTCGAATGTTTCCGGCGGGGTGAAAACGATGGAACCCTGGCTGAACGGCGCAGGGGGCAGCGATTCGCGCGTCTCCTCGGGGAAATCCGCGAGGTTCGCCTCGCGTTCGGCGAAGGTCACGTAGCCCGTGGCCTTCACAAAGGCGGCGAACTGGTCGTTCGTCACCTCGGTCTCGTCGATCCAGAAGCCCTTCACCTCGATCTGCCGCACCGGTGCTTCTTCGGGAAATTGCTTTAGGCCGTAGGGGGTTTCGAAGCGGCCTTCCGATCCCATCTTGGTAATGCCGCCCTCGATGCGGATCATACCGTTCTTTTTTTCAAGAGTGCTGACGGCTTCGGGCTTTTCGCAGGAAACAAGAAGGGCCGCGAGGGCGATGGGAAAACAAACGCGCATGCACAAGGCTACGTGCCGAGGACGGGCGTTCCACCATAAATTTCCCGCGAAGCTTTGAGTTTCCCTCCGGGCGGGAATCAGGGTAGGATCTTTTCAGTAAATGAAAGCGAGACTCACCAAGGAATTCCGGTTTGAAGCGGCGCACACCCTCCCTTCCCTACCGGAAGACCACAAATGCAGGCGCATGCACGGCCACAGCTTCAAGGTGGAGATCTCCATCGAGGGCAGCGTCGATGAGGAGATCGGCTGGGTCTATGACCACAAGCTCATCTCCAACGCAATGGCTCCCCTGCTCGAAGAGCTCGACCACGGCTACCTCAACGACATCGAAGGACTGGAAAGCCCGACCATCGAGCGCATGGCCGGATGGTTCTGGAAAAAGCTCGCGCCGCAGCTGCCGGGCCTGACGGAGATCGTGATTTTCGAAACTCCCACAGCCCGCTGTTCCTTCCGGGGCGAATTCTGAACTAAGGCGGCGGCGGATCGTAGCGGAAGCGGAGGAAGCCCATGCCGTGCGCCGTGAAAGGGATGCGCGCCTCGACGGCTCTATGCCGTCGATATTAGAGAGGATACGTTCCTCAAGGTGCAGTATCGGGTATTTGAAATCCGCCTCGACGATGCACACCCGCTGCCGCACGGCGAGCTTCTCCGGGGCGTCGATGTGAAATAACGGAGGCGGGGCGGTGACGCTACCTACCGCCTTAGAAATTTCTCCTCCGGCGGCACATCGGCGGCGGTGGCCCTTGTTACCACGAGCACGGCCTTGAGCGTTCCGTTTTCCTCCGGGAAAGTCATGGTGCCTGCCACTTTCACCCAGCCGTTGTCCGGGAGCAGCGGCGGTTCCTTGCTGAACTCTAGGATGATGGGAATGGCGCGGGAGTCGGCGATGCAGCAGGTCATAAACATCCGGTAAAGCCTCATCCGCGTGCCGTTCGGGTTGTCGTTCTTTTCCATCACGATGCGGCCTTCCGTCTCGATTTGCATACCGCCGATCACGTCCTGCAGCTCCCTGTCGCCGGTAGCGAAGAACAATTCCATGAGGCTGAACTGGAGGTATCCGTCGGCGGTTTTGCTGTGGGTATTCTCGATCTCCTCGCGGGTCGGCGCGGGGAAGGCGGAGGCGAGGAAGGGCGTGTCCGCAGGCTGGACATTCTCATACAGCCCCTTGCGCGCGAGGGTAGCTTGCGAAAAGGAATCCGTGGACGTGACGGCGGAGAAGCCGACCGGCAGGGTCATCAGGATCAGCGAGGCGAGTGGGTTCATGTCGGAACCCTCGTGGTCGTGCTCCTCGCCCTCGCCCTCGCCGTGGTCATGGCCACAGTCCACCTCGCGGAAGGCGGTGAGCAGGTTGAAAAGGCCGAGCACGGCGAGCCCCAGTCCGCCGGCCAGCGCGATGGGGCGGAAGTCCGGCGCCAGGTATTTCACGATGCGCCCGGATTCGTAGAAATAAATCATCACCGCCGCCCAGAGCAGGACGGAGAGGGAAAACACGACCCGGCGGAGGACGGGTCTAATGGGCGGGAGGGCGGCTTTCATGGGCGGGAGGGCGGCTTTCATGGCAGCACCAACTTTCCGAACCATGTTTCCCAGGCCACCGCAACAGCCCAAATGAAGGCGAAGACCGAGAGCGACATCCCCAAGATGAATTTCCGGCGCAGCACGGTCTGATAGAGGAAGACGAGCTTCACATCAAGCATGGGACCGAGGACGAGAAAGGCGAGCTTCGCGCTCCAGGTGAACTTGGCGAGCGTGGCGGCGATGAACGCGTCCGAGGTGCTGCAGAGGCTGAGAATGAACGCAAGCGCCATCAGCGCGGCGGGCGCAGCGACCGGATTCCCCGCGAGGCTGTCCAACCAGATCGCGCCGGGTGCGATACCGGTGTTGAAAAGGGCGGTGATGGCCACGCCGATGGTGAAATACACGCCCACTTCCACGAAATCCTTCTGCGCGGATCGCATCGCCGCGATGAGGCGGGAGTCGTCCGCTTTCTTAGAGGAATCGTCATGATCGTGAGAGTGGTCGTGGCCACAACAGGAATGATCGTAGTCGTGATCGTGATGATGCTCCTTTTTCGCGGCATCGGCCTCGACCTTGTCTGCGATGGACTTCCGCAGGACTTTGCGCATCGAGATCCGCGAGACGACCAGCCCCACGCCGACGGCGACGAGGAATCCGAGCAGCATCCGCCCGCTGGTCATTGCCAAGGGCGACTGGCCTTGGAAGGCCTTCCAGGTGCTCAGCGCGGTGATGGGGTTCACGATGGGCGCGGCGAGCATGTAGGTCAGCGCACAACCAAGCGGCAGGCCTTTTCCCAGTAAGCGGCGGATCACCGGCACAACGGCGCACTCGCAGACCGGGAAAACCGCACCCAGCAAACCGGACACGATGACGGCGAGATTGCGGTTTTTCGGCAGGAAACGATCCATCGTCCCGGGCGGCAGATAGATATCAATAAAACCACTAATGAGGGTGCCTAGTAAGATAAACGGAGCGCCCTCGAAAAGGATACTCAGGAACGCCAATGCGAAATCCTGTTGGGCGTCTGCGTTCATCTGCGGAAAGGCAAGACGGGTTTCGGGGCGCTGGCAAGTTTCAAGCAGCAGTCTCCCGGATAAACGATGCCGCCGCAGGCCATGGACTGCTACAGCCCGCTGTAGCTTTCCGCGAGACAGCCTGCTGTCAGCGGCGGAGGATCGGGAGTGAACGCGCCGCTACCTGCCAATGCCGTCCGGCTCGCAGCAGGCTGCATAGCCGAAAGCGGCAGCAGGCTGCCGCAGTCCAAAGCTTTAGGCATATCACAAGCCATCTCCAGCCATGATGGCTTGCGAAACTTCCGCCGCCGCTTCTTCCCCCACCAACAGCTTGACGAAGGCGAGACCGAAATCAATGGCCGTGCCCGCGCCGCGCGAGGTCAAAAGGTTCGCTTCATGCTCAACGCGGCGGCCCGTGATTTCCGGGAGTTCGTCATAGGTGGAATCATGGGCGGTAATTCGCTCGCCTTTGATGACACCAGCGTCATGCAAGAGCAGCGGCGCGGCGCAGATCGCGGTGATGAGCTTTCCGGAGGCATGGAACGCGCGGATCAAGGCGATGACCTCCGCGTTGTTCCGCAGTTCCATCACGGCCGGGCCGCCGGGGAGAAGTAGGGCGTCGAAATGATCGGAGGAAACTTCACTAAGGAGCGCGTCGACAATCACGCGGACGCCGCATTTTCCCGTGACCTCCCTCAAGGAAACACCCGCCATCACGACTTCAATCCCGGCGCGGCGCAAAAGATCAACCGGCGCGATGGCCTCGATTTCCTCGAAGCCGTTTTCTAGGAGGCAAAGCACACGTTTCATCAGATCAGCCCCACCGCTTTCCTGACCCGCACGAGCGTTTTCGCCGCCTCCTCGCGGGCGCGCTCCGCCCCTTTCCGCAGAACCTCGTCCACGTAACCGGGATCGGCCGCCAGCTCGTCGCGGCGCGAGCGCATCGGGGTGAAATGATCCCAATACGCGTCGGCGAGGCGCTTCTTGAAATCGCCGTAGCCGATGCCGCCGGATTGGTGGTCGGCGATCATCATTGCGAGGTCAGCTTCGCAGGCGAAGAGCTTGTAGAGCGCGATGACCGTGGAGTTCTCGGTCGGTTTCGGCTCCTCCACGGGCGTGGAATCGGTGACGATTTTCATCACCAGCTTCCGCAGCTTTTTCTCATCGCCGAAGAGGGGTAGGGTGTTGTCGTAGCTCTTACTCATCTTCCGCCCATCCAAGCCGATCACGAGTTCAGTTTCCTCACGGATGATCGCCTCGGGCATCACCACGGTGCCCTCACCGTAGGCTTCGTTGAGCTTCGTCGCAAGGCTGCGCGTAACCTCAAGGTGCTGCTTCTGATCCTTGCCGACCGGCACCTTATTCGAATCGTAGAGCAGGATGTCCGCCGCCATCAGCACCGGGTAGGCGAAGAGCGCGTGGTTCGGGGAAATGCCCTGCGAGACCTTGTCCTTGTATGAGTGACATTTGTTGAGCAGCGGCATCGGGCAGACGGTGGAAAGGATCCACGCCAGCTCGTTGACCTCCGGCACCGCGCTCTGGCGGAAGAAAACCGATTTCTCCGGATCCAGCCCGCAGGCAAGGAAGTCAATGGCCAGCTCGCGGACATTTTCCCGCAGCGCCGCGGCATCGCGCCCGGAGGTCATCGCATGGTAATCCGCGATGAAATAGAAGCCCTCGCCCTCCGCCTGAAGCTCCACGGCGGGCTTCATCGCGCCGAAGTAATTCCCGACATGCGGTTTCCCACTCGGCTGCAATCCCGTCAAAATCCTCATACCCCGAAACATGCCTCCTGCTCATGTCCACGGTCAAGCATAGCGCGGAGCCTCTTCATTTGAGATTTGAAATTTGTAATTTAAAATTTAAAAGCGGCGTATGCGAATCCTCATCACCGGCGGCGCCGGCTTCCTCGGCTCCCATCTTTGCGAACGCCTTCTCCACGAAGGCAACGAGGTCATCTGCCTCGACAACTATTTCACCGGACGGAAACGCAACATCGCCCACCTGCTTTCCAACCCGTATTTCGAGCTCGTCCGCCACGATGTCACGGAGCCATTCAAGTTCGAGGTGGACCGCATCTACAACCTCGCCTGCCCCGCATCGCCGCCGCACTACCAGCACAACCCGATCAAAACCACCAAGACCTCCGTCCTCGGCGCGATCCATTGCCTCGGCCTCGCGAAACGCACCAAGGCCCGTGTTTTCCAAGCCTCCACCTCCGAAGTTTACGGCGATCCCGAGATCCATCCCCAGCCGGAATCCTACAAAGGTTCCGTGAATCCCATCGGCATCCGCGCTTGCTACGACGAGGGGAAACGCTGCGCGGAAACCCTGTTTTTCGATTACCACCGCCAGAACGGCGTCGATATCCGCGTCGTCCGCATCTTCAACACCTACGGCCCGCGCATGTTGCCGGATGACGGGCGCGTGGTCTCCAACTTCATTGTCCAGGCGCTGCGCGGCGAGGATCTCACCATCTACGGCGACGGCCTCCAGACCCGCTCTTTCTGCTACGTGAATGACCTGGTCGAGGGCTTCATCCGCCTCATGGAAAAGGAAGGCATCACCGGCCCGGTGAACATCGGCAACCCCGGCGAGTTCACCATGCTGGAACTGGCCGAGCTGATACTTAAGAAGATCGGCGGGAAATCGAAACTCACCTTTCTCCCGCTCCCCGGCGACGATCCGAAACAGCGCCGCCCTGACATCACCCTCGCGCAAAAGGAACTCGGCTGGGAGCCGACCGTGAAGCTGGAAGACGGCCTCGATCCCACCATCGACTATTTCCGCAAGCTGCTTGCGGAGGGATAGAAATGGGAGTTTTGGAATTATAGATGGGACGGGATGCGCAGGATGAAACCGCCGGAGGCTATGGACTGCTACAGCCTGCTGTAGCTTTGGGTTACGCAGCCCGCTGCGAACCGGACGGCATTGGCATCTTGTGGCGCGATCACTTCAAAATCCTCCGCCCGCTGACAGCAGGCTGTCTCGCGGAAAGCTACAGCAGGCAGTAGCAGTCCAAGGCCTGCGGCAACCCAGTGCGGGCGCGCGGATACCGCCCCTTTAAAAAACACCGGGAAAAATCACAACTACTTGCGTGTCCTTCAAAGCGCTCAAGCAATGACATCAAAACCCCAATATCCTAATTCGCCCCCCAATTTTCCATCCCCCACTTGCCAAACAGACGCGGGCAACCCATCTTCCGCGCCGTTCCCCATGCAGGCTCAAACTTCCACCGAAACGTCACCCCTCTCCATAGCCGTTCTCGGTTGCGGCGCGAGGGGTCGCACCTATTCCAAGATCGCCGCCTCCCTCAACGGGCGCTACCGGATCACCGCCGCGGCCGACCTCGTCGAGGCGCGCCGGGAGGCCGTCGCGGGCTTCGCCAAGCCGGGAACCGTCCGCACCTTTGCCTCCGCCGAGGAATTTTTCGCTGCCGGGAAATTAGCCGACGTGCTCATCATCGGCACCCAGGACGCGCATCATTACGGCCATGCCGTCAGCGCGCTAAACGCCGGATACGACCTTCTCCTTGAAAAGCCCGCCGCCGAAACGCTCGAGCGCTGCGAGGAACTCGACGCCCTCGCCCGCTCGCTGGGCCGCCGCATCGCTCTCGGTTTCGTGCTGCGCTACACCCCGTTCTACTCGGCGGTGAAAGCCTTCATCGACAGCGGCAAGCTTGGCCGGGTAATGACGATGCGTTTGAGCGAGGGCGTGGACGCCTTCCACCAGGCACATTCCTTTGTCCGCGGTCACTGGGGCAATACCTCGAAATCCTCACCCATGATCGTCGCAAAATGCTCGCACGATACCGACCTCATCTGCTGGCTCACCGGCTCCGGCCCGCGCTCCATTTCCAGCTACGGGAAGCTCGATTGGTTCAAGGCCGAGAACGCCCCGGAAGGCGCGCCCGCCCGCTGCACCGACGGCTGCCCCGCCGCCGCCAACTGCCTCTACGATGCCCACCGCTACCTCAAGGAAAGCCGCAGCTGGCTGCGCATGGTCATGGATGGCTATGAAAACGCCAGCGACGAGCGCATCCTCGATTTCCTCCGCACCTCGCCTTGGGGTCGCTGCGTCTATCGCTGCGACAACGACGCGGTGGATCACCAGATCCTCTCCACCGAAATGGAAAATGGAATCACCGCCACCCTCACGATGACCGCCTTCGACTGCAACCGCACCATCGAAGTCCACGGCACCCTCGGCTCCCTGCGCGGCGGCGAGCCATGGCAGCAAGCGGGCACCCCAGAGCTTTGGTTCCGCGATCACCGCACCGGCACCGTCGAGGCCGTCCCTGTCCTAGAAGCCTCCGCCGAAGGCTATGGCGGCCACGGCGGTGGCGATTTCGGTCTCACCAACGCCCTCGATACCCTCATGCGTGGCTCCAATGCCATCGCCCCCGGCCTCGATGGCCTCACCGGGCACCGTTTGGCCTACCTCGCGGAAAAATCCCGGCTTAACGGCGGGATTCCAGTGGTGATCTAATTCCGGAGCGCCGGAACACTTTTGGCTGAATCTTTTCATACCCTATGTTGTCAAAAGGCCGATGTCGGATATGATCTATTACATGAGATTTATCAAAACCCTGCTCTGCTGCGCCGCCCTCGCCTCGCCCCTCTCGGCACAAGGGCTAGATGCGGACGCCATCCTAGCGAGCGCACGCCTAGCCGCCACCCTTACCCAGATCGATGAGGGACTGGAGGGCACTCTTACCCAGGGTAAGACGCGCATACCCATCACCCTCTTTCTGCGCGGCAAGAATATCCAGTTCCAGTTCATCGAGAACGGCAAGCAGCGCGTTTTTCACATGCGTCTTGCCGATGACTCCTACCAACTCTTCGAGATCATCAACGGCAAAACCCTAAATTTTCCCGCCGCAAAACTCGTCGAGCCCATCGCCGGAACCGACCTCACCTACGAGGATCTCGCCCTGCGCTTTTTCTATTGGCCCAATCCTAAACTCGAAGGCACCGAGGACGTCGGCAGACAAAGCTGCTACCGCTTACGCCTCAACAAGCCTGAGAATGCCCCAGGCCGCTACCAAGGCGTTTATGTATGGGTTCATGCGAAATACGGAGCATTCATGCGCATCCGCGGCCACGACGCCAACGGCGGCCTCGTCAAGGAGTTCCAGGTCGAGAAGGTCATGAACGTCTCCAAGGACGTCTGGGTACTCGAAAAAATGCAGGTCGCCACGCACGATCCCAAAACTGACCGCCGGGTCTCCATAACGGATGTAATTTTCAAAAAGCCCTCCGGCAAGGCGCTCAAGGGACTGCGGTAAACAAGTTCAAAATCCCCAATTCAGAGAGTAGCTAATCCTCGATAATGCATTACAAAAAACTGCCTCCCCGGCGATAATAATCCACCCCGCCTAAGGCATAATTCCTGCTTGTTCAACGCCTCCCCCTGTTCTTTATTCCCGCCCTTCCCATGACGAATCCGTTTTACCATTCCAGCACCCCGCTCGTTCCCGGCTCGCTTCACAGCCTTTCGAACGAACATGACAACTGCGGCATGGGCGCCATCGCCCACCTGAACGGAACACGTTCCTTCACTGTGCTCGACCACGCGCTGACCTCCGTTTCCTGCATGACCCATCGCGGCGCGGTGGATGCGGATATGAAAACAGGCGATGGCTCCGGCATCCTCTCGCAGATCCCCTTTCCGCTTTTCACCAAGGCCGCGGCCGCGCTCGGCGCGAAAATCGAAAAGCCCGAGGATCTCGCCGTGGGCGTGTTCTTTTTCCCCTCCGGTGACACCGCGCAGGCGGATTCGATCAAAGCCATCGCCGCCGCATCCATCGCCAAGCGCGGGATCAAATCCATCGGCTGGCGCGAGGTGCCGCTCAATGTGGATGCCCTCGGAAAAGTCGCGCAGCAATCCCGCCCGGACATCGAGCACCTGCTCATGCTCAAGCCCGAGGGGATGGACACCCTCGATTTCGAGCGCAAGCTCTACCTCTGCCGCCGCGAAATCGAGCACGCCACCAAGGAAGTCCACGGCTTCTACATGCCTACTTTTTCCAACCGCCTCATCTCCTACAAGGCACTCGCCATGCCCGCCGCACTGCGCGCGTTCTATGACGACCTCCGCGATCCGGATTTCGAAACGGCGATCTGCCTCTACCACCAGCGTTTCTCCACCAACACCTTCCCGGCATGGCCGCTCGGCCAGCCCTTCCGCATGATGTGCCACAACGGCGAGATCAATACCGTCGAGGGCAACCGCAACTGGATGACCTCGCGCGAGGAGTTCTTCGAGTCCCCCGTATGGGGCGATGAGATCGACATCGTGAAAGATCTGATCCGCCATGGTGAGTCCGACTCCGCCTCGCTGGATCACTGCCTAGAGCTGCTCATCCTTTCCGGCCGCTCGCCCGAGCACGCGATGTGCATGTTGGTGCCTCCGGCCTACCGCAACGACGAGGACATCTCCGACGAGCTGCGCGCCTTCTACCAATACATCCGCTCCTTCTCCGAGCCATGGGACGGCCCCGCCGGATTGGTCTTCACCGACGGCACCAAAATCTGCGCCTCCCTCGACCGCAACGGCCTGCGCCCCTCGCGCTACAAAACCACCGCCGACGGTTTCCTCTACATCGGATCCGAGGCGGGCGCAGTCGTCTTCGATGAAGCCATCGTCACCCGCAAAGGTCGCCTTGGCCCGGGGCAGATGCTCTCCGCAGACACCACCACCGGCATCCTCCGCCTCGACGCCGAGATCAAGGAGGAACTGGCACGCCAGAAGCCTTACCGCCGCTGGATCGACGAGAACCGCCTCGAACTGCGTAAATTCATCTCCTCCTCCGCCCACGTACCAGACATCGAGTTCGACCCCGCCGATCTCTCGCGCCGCCAGGTCGCCAACGCGATCTCCGCCGAGGAGCTCGACATGGTTTTTCCGCCCATGATCAAGGGCGCGCAGGAAGCCGTTTTCTCGATGGGTGATGACATCCCGCTCGCCATCCTCTCCACCTACCCGCGCCTGCTTTACACCTATTTCAAACAACGCTTCGCCCAAGTCACCAACCCGCCCATCGACCCGATCCGCGAGTGGGCGGTCATGTCGCTCGGCGCGGGTCTCGGCCCGGAACGCAATGTCCTTGAGGAAACGCCGGAGCACTGCAAATCCATCTCGCTCAATTCCGCGATCCTCTTCGAGCACCAGCTCGATAAGATCACCCAGATGGCCGAGCACTGCTTCCCCTCGCATGTGCTCGATTGCACATGGGACGCCGCGACCGGAAAAGACGGGCTCAAGACGCGCATCGACGAGCTTTGCGCCGAGGTTGAGGAAGCGGTGAACCGGAAAATCACCATCATTGTCCTCTCCGACCGCGCCACCTCGCCGCAACGAGTGCCCATCCCCGCGCTGCTAGCCACCGGCACCATCCACCACCACCTCAACCGCATCCGCAAGCGCCTGCGCACCTCACTCGTGGTGGAAACCGGAGAAGCCCGCGACGTCCACCAGGTGGCCTGCCTCTTCGGTTTCGGCGCGACCGCCGTGGTCCCTTACCTCGGCTACGCCACCGTCCGCCAGCTCGTCGCCTCGGACACCGGCAAGCTCGGCGAGGGCATGACCCCGCAGAAAGCGATGTCGAACTACCGCAAGGCACTCGAAAAAGGCCTGCTGAAAATTATGTCCAAGATGGGCATCTCCGTCCTCAATTCTTATCAAGGCGCGCAGACCTTCGAGGCCATCGGCATCGGAGCGGACGTGGTCGATTTCTCCTTCACCGGCGTGCCCTCCCAGATCGGCGGCATCTCTTTCGCGGAGATCGCAGAGGAATCCCTCATCCGCCACAAGGCCGCTTACGAAACGGAAATCCCTGCGGGCGGCACGCTCGATCTCGGCGATCCCGGCTACAACCGCTACCGCAAATCCGGCGAGCGCCACTCCTTCACCACCGAGGTCATCAAGAATTTCCACCAGTATGTGAAATCCGGCAAACCCGAGGACTACGAGGAATACGTCCGCGTATGCCTGGAGACGAACCCCGTCGCGATCAAGGATCTGTTAGGTTTTGTCCCCGCCGCATCCGGCTCGATTCCACTCGATGAGGTGGAGCCTCTGGAAAACATCCGCCGCCGCTTCACCACCGCCGCGATGTCGCTCGGCGCACTTTCACCGGAAGCGCACGAGACGCTCGCCATCGCCATGAATCGCATCGGCGGGAAATCCGATTCCGGCGAGGGCGGCGAGGATCCCGTCCGCTTCAAGCCTTACCCGAACGGCGATTTCGCCCGCTCCTACATCAAGCAAATCGCCTCCGGTCGCTTCGGCGTCTCCGCGCACTACCTCGTCAACGCGGACGAGCTGGAGATCAAAATGGCACAGGGCGCGAAGCCCGGCGAGGGCGGCCAGCTCCCCGGCCACAAGGTTAATGCCCTCATAGCCCGCCTCCGTAACACCCAGCCCGGCGTGCAGCTCATCTCCCCTCCCCCTCACCACGACATCTACTCGATCGAGGATCTCGCCCAGCTCATCCACGACCTTAAGGAGGTGAACCCGACCGCGCGAGTTACGGTGAAACTAGTAGCTGAGGCGGGCGTCGGCACGGTCGCCGCCGGGGTTGCCAAAGCCTCCGCCGACAACATCCTCATCTCCGGTCACGATGGCGGCACTGGAGCCTCGCCTCTTTCTTCCACGAAGCACGCCGGCTCGCCTTGGGAGCTCGGCCTTTCCGAGGCGCAGCAGACCCTCATCATCAATAACCTCCGCGACCGCGTCACCCTCCGCACCGACGGCGGGATCAAGAACGGTAAGGACGTCGTCATCGCCGCCATCCTCGGCGCGGAGCAGTTCAACTTTGGCACCACCGCCATGATCGCCATGGGCTGTGTTTATGTCCGGAAATGCCACCTCAACACCTGCCCCGTCGGCATCGCCACCACGGATCCGAAGTTCCGCGCGAAGTTCAAGGGCACGCCCGAAATGGTCATCAACTATTTCAACGCTGTTGCCGAGGAAGCCCGCACCATTATGGCGCGGCTCGGCGTCCGCACGCTCGACGAGCTCATCGGCCGCCCCGAGTTCCTGACGCAACGCGAAGTCCCTGGCCACCCGAAGGCCAACACCCTCGATTTCTCCCGCCTCCTCAAGGACGTCGTCCCCGCCGTTGCGGAAGCCACGGGAAAGGCCGCGACGGAAATCCCCCGCATCCGCACCAAGGAGCGCAACGACGGCATCGCCAAGCCCGCCCTCGACATCACAATCCTTGCCGACATCGTGGTGGCGATCTCCGGTCGCCGCCTTTCTTCCACACCAGAATACGGCGCCGAAGCCATCAGTAAGGAAGTCATGGAAGCCATCCAGCTCCTCCCGGATCGTCCGCCCGTTTCCCTCGATTACAACGTCGTCAACACCGACCGCAACATCGGCACCCGCTTGTCGGGACGCATCGCGGAAACCTTCGGAAACCATGGCCTCCCGCCCGGTGCGATCCACATCACCTGCCGCGGCAGCGCGGGCCAATCCTTCGGCACCTTCCTTGTCTCCGGCGTCACCCTCGAGCTCATCGGCGAGGCAAACGATTATGTCGGAAAAGGCATGGCCGCGGGCGAGATCATCCTCCGCGTCTGCCCCACCGCCACCTTCAAAGCCGCGAAAAACTCTATCGCCGGCAATACCTGCCTCTACGGAGCTACCGGCGGCGCACTTTTCGCCAACGGCCGCGCTGGCGAGCGCTTCGCCGTTCGGAACTCCGGAGCCACCGCCATCGTCGAGGGCGTGGGCGATCACGGTTGCGAATACATGACCAACGGCACCGTTGTCATCCTCGGCAAGACCGGCAAAAACTTCGGCGCTGGCATGTCCGGCGGCAGCGCTTTCGTCTTCGATGTGGATGGCAAATTCCAGTCCCGCGTCAACACTGAGATGGTCGTCGCCATGCCCGTCCGCCGCCCCCAGGACATCGCCGAGGTAAAATCCCTCATCGAACTTCATCAGGAAAAGACCGGCTCACAGCAAGCCGCCGACCTCCTCGCCGACTGGCCCGCTACCACCCGCAAGCTCGTCCGCGTCATCGCCAAAGAGCGCGCTGAACTTGAAGCTGCCGAGGAGCAGCACGAAGCGGCATCCACACCGAAGTGATCCCATGTCAGTAGATTGCGTCTGCCGACATGCCAACCTTGTGAGACGTTATCCTCAAGTTATGCGATATTAAATGCTGTTGGTATTAGACCTTGCGCAGTGGGAAAATTGTAACATCCACCGCAGTTGCGGTGAGGAGCGATACGGGCGGGCATTTAGGTTCGGGAAAACCATTGAGGGCGAAGGGCGTGGTAGAGTATTTCCCCAACGGTATGGGCTCGATGAGGTAGGGTGCGTGGTGGACGCGGCCGATGTGGAGGCTTCCCTCCGCATCGGCGGAGAAGAGGAGATAGCGCTCGACGAGGAACCACTCGAGCGAGCTAGTAGGCGCGGGCTGCGGTTTTTTCGGGAGTGAGTAGGTGAACTCGGCGGCAGACAATGGTGAGGCTTTGCGGCGGCTGCGGAAGTTTACCACCCCGCCCTCAACGGACGACGACATCGCGGCGTGCTCGTAAGGGAGATTGAAAGCGCGACGGGCGATCTCGACGGCGAGCGGTTGGTTGCAATCGAGGGAGAAGAACCATACACCGGGGTTGCCCGCGTCGTCGTGGACATAAGTACGTAAGTTCAGCTCGTGAAACCAGGACAGCCATGGCAGCGGTGGTAACCCAACGGGGCGAATTCGCTCCATGAAAAACGGGACGACGCCCAGGTAGGCTTTGCCTTGGAAAGTATCGACATGGAGACCTGGAGGCAGACGGGCGGCAATCAGTTCGGGCTCAGCTTCCCAATGAAAGAACCCAAGGCCGCCCCAGCGCTGTTTCATGACGGGGAAACCGGGAGGGCGGTTACGGAGGTCTAGGCGCTGTTGATCAGTGGGAGGCATGTTTTTAACCGCGAATAAACGCGAATGAGGAGGGAAATTCTAGTCTCTGGCTTCTGCATTCTAGTGTCTCAAGCGAGCGCACATGAGTGCGCTGCGAAGCCGGCGCCAAAGGCGGTTAACCAGAGCGGCTCGGGATGGGGGTGGGTGCGGAGGCGTTCCTCGAGGGCGAAGAGGAGGGAGGGGCTCGACATGTTGCCGTGACGGCGCAGGACTTCTCGGGTTTCGGTGAGGTAGAAATCGGGAAGTGCTGTCTCAATGGCCTCGATGACATCCCGCCCGCCGGAGTGGGCGAGGATCTGGGCGGGCTTTTCAGGTAGCCTTTCGTAAAGTGTGGCAACGGCCTTGGCGGCGAGCGCGGGGACGCTGCGGTGGAGCTGGTTCTTGAGTTTCCCCGCGGAGTTGACAAAGCGGATTTTCTCGCGATCTGCCGGGACATGGTGGGTGTCGAAGGAATGGAATCTACGGCAACCCTCGTAGGTGGGTTTTCCGGTAAGGATGGCGGCGGCGGCGCCATCGCCGAAGAGGCATAGGGAGATGAGGACGCCGGGGTCGTTATCGATGTAAAAGGCGGCGGAGGAAATCTCCACGGCGACAACGGCGACCGTTTGGGACGGGTTAGCGGCAAGGTATCCCTGGGCGGCGCGCAGGGTGGGGACGGCAGCGCCGCAGCCGAGGCCGACGAGATCGCAGAGGTAGGCATCAGGGCGCAGGCCGAGGGTTTCCGCCACGTGGCTGGACGGACCTGGGCATAAGTAGCCGGTGCAGGTGCAGAGGAAAAGAGCGTCGAGTTGCGCGGCGGCGAGGCCAGATTTTTCCAAGGCTTTGGCAAGGGCTTCGGACGCGAGGGCGGGGGCATGGGTCTCGAAGGAGCGGTTGAGCTCTTGCACGTCCAGCCGGAACACCGGGGCGAGATCGGCGGCGGTGAATTGGCGGGATTCGATGCCGGAACTGCCGTTTGTGAGGATTTTTTCCAGCAGGGAAACGGAGCGAGGTTTCAGCGCGCCGAAGTCCGGGTGGGTCTGGAGAGCCAGCCACGTTTCCGCTTGGGTGAATCTGTAGGGCGGGTTGGCGGTGGCGAGAGCTGAAAGGAACATTGAGTATTGGGAATTGATGATTGGGGATAGGGGATTGGGCCCAAGGCGCGCGGATGGGTAATGGATTCGTGCCCTTTCCAATCAACGATAATCAATAATTAATCAGCGAAGCAGGGTGAGAAGCGGGCGGAGAGGAGCGTGTTTGAGGAGAGGCTTTGCAACGGTGTGGAAGAGCAGCGGGTGGAGAAGTTTGGCGGAGGTGAGGCGTTTTCCAAAGCGCTTGGCGAGTTGGAGCTGGATGGATTCACAAACTTCCGACCACGTTCGGGTGCCGTTTGCGTAGGCGATAAGATGGGGGAGGGCGGTCTCGGCAGATTGGAAAGCCATGGTCATGCCGTTGCCCGTAAAGGGAGGGATGATGGCGTGGGAATCGCCGAGCGAGAGCACGCCGCGCGTGGGGCTTTGCAGTCCGAGCGCGAAACCCGCGACGGCGGTGAACGATCCCTCGCGCCACTCCGCCGCCGCAATGCGTTGCGAGAGTTCGGTGTTGCCATTATCCGAAAGGTAAGCAGGCATTAGATCCGAATGGCGGGCACTGATCGATTTATTAATACGGAACAAACCGCAGACATTGTGCCAACCATCCTCAACCGGCGTAACGCCGAGGTATCCCCGCGGGCCACCGTGCATTTCCAATTGTGCCTTCGGGCTGATGCCGCGCACGTGCGCCTTGAGACCGATCCACCCGCCCTTCGCAAGTTTACGACCTGCCGTCCAGACCTCGCCGGCGGCGTTGGGGTTCATTTTGCGGCGTGAGCCGTCGTGGAGATCGACGCCGAGTATCGTAGCGGTTTTTTGGAGGCGGTCGTCGAGCAGGTGGCGGGAAATGGCGAGGGCGGGAGCAGGAAGAATATTGTCGCGGAGGTGATCGTTTCCAGAAAACCACGCGACGCTGCGGTGACGGTGGGAGTCGGCGAGGGAGTCGGCGATGCCGAGGGTTTCCAAGGTTTCCTGTGAGACTCCGGAGATGAATTCGCCGCAGACGCGGTGGCGCGGATAACTACCCGCCTCGTGGAGCGAGACTGTTACGCCATTGATCCGGAGAGCGATGGCGAGGGAAAGACCGGTGAGTCCACCTCCGGAGATAATGATCGTTTTACTCAAGCCATACAACGTAACACGGGGATGGGAGGACGCTATGAGTAAAAACTGACATAGGCATGCGCTCCCTCGCTGAAGAGAAATCGGAACTACAGAACCACCGTTGTCCTACAGAACCATCACGACGCTTCCCAAGACTACATTTGTAGGCCTTCGGGTCGTCGCAATAAATGAAGATTACGATTTTTTTGCGAGAAGTTGATATTTCCGGGTTGACCCGGTCGGAATCGGCGCGTCACTAGCAGATGGCAAAAAATGTTTTGGGAAGTGATCTGGAAGCATGTTCATTGGATCCCAAAACTGGTTTTTTCCGTGACGGTTGCTGCCACACATCAAAGGAAGACGCCGGCATGCATACAGTGTGTGCGGTGATGACGGAGGATTTCCTGATCTATGGTCGCTCCATGGGAAACGACCTCATTACCCCGAGACCGGAATTTGATTTCCCAGGTTTGAAGGCGGGTGACCGCTGGTGCGTGTGCCTAGGACGGTGGGTCGAGGCTCTTGAGGTCGGGTTCGCCCCTCCCCTGTGCCTAGAGGCTACGCACGCTTCCGTTTCGGAATTTATCGATCGTGATACGCTGCAAGCGCACACATGGAATGGCTAAAAATCCCGATGATCCGCCGTGTGCTGGGGTGGGCGGCGAACTTCAGCGGCGGAAATGTCGGTGCGTGATCCATGCCGGAAGCGATGGAGGCGGGGGCGTTTCATTGGCATTCCGCACGATCGCGGCGCGGGAATCAACCCTGGTTCGCCACTGCCCGCAGGCGCAGGGCGTTGAGGGCGATGAAACCGGTGGCGTCGTCCTGGTTGTAGGCCTGTTCCTGGCCTCCTTCCATGGTAGCGATGGCCTCGGAATACATACTGTGCGGCGAGCGGCGGCCTGCCTGCATGACGTTGCCCTTGTAGAGCTTCATCCGGACTTCGCCAGAGACCTTTTTCTGCGTCTCGGTTACGAGCGCCTGGATCGCCTCGCGCTCCGGGGCGAACCAGAAACCGTTATAGACGAGCTGCGCGTATTTCGGAATCAGGGAGTCGCGAATGTGCATGGCCTCGCGATCCACGACGAGCGTTTCCAGGTCGCGGTGCGCCGCCAGCAGGATGGTGCCGCCGGGGGTTTCATAGATGCCGCGCGATTTCATGCCAACGAAACGATTCTCCACGATGTCCACCCGGCCGATGCCGTTGCGCCCGCCGAGGAGATTGAGGACGCGCATGATGCCGTAGGGGGAGAGGAGGGCATAGCCGTCCTGTTGGCCGGTGGCGGTCACGTCGCCGAGTTCGGAAAGGAGGGCGTCGAGGTTGTCGTGCTTGAGGCCGATGGCGTTGCCCTTTTCGAAAAGGATCTGGATGTATTCCGCAGCGTCGGGCGCTTGCTCGGGGGAGACGGAGAGGACATACATGTCGCGATCCGCCTCGCCGGTGGCGTCGTACCAAGGGTCTTCCATAGCGCCGGCCTCGAAGGAGATGTGGAGGAGATTGCGGTCCATGGAGTAGGGCTTTTTCATGGAGGCCTTGATGGGGATGTTGTTCGCCTCGGCGTAGGCGATCATTTCCGCGCGGCCGGGGAACTGCTTGCGGAACTCCGCGTCGCGCCACGGGGCGATGCATTTCACGTTCGGCGCGAGGGCGGCGGCGGAGAGCTCGAAGCGCACCTGGTCGTTGCCTTTCCCAGTCGCGCCGTGGGCGATGGCGTCCGCGCCCTCCGCGAGGGCGATCTTGATCATGTCCGCGGTGATGCAGGGACGGGCGATGGAGGTGCCGAGCAGGTAGCGCCCCTCGTAGGTTGCGCCCGCCTGGATCATCGGGAAAATGTAGTTCGCCGCGAAGTCCTCCTTGAGGTCGCCGATGAAGCATTTGGATGCGCCGGTGGAGAGGGCTTTCGCCTCAAGGCCGTCGAGTTCGTCGCCTTGGCCAACATCGGCGCAATACGCGATGATCTCCGCGTTGTACTTTTCCTTGAGCCAGAGGAGTAGAACGGAGGTATCAAGGCCTCCGGAGTATGCGACGACGATTTTCATAAGATTCAAATTTCAAATTTCCACTCTCAAGGAAGAGGGGTTGCGGGCGGGAAGGTAGGGGACAGGACGGGGGAGAAAAGGGGAATCTGCGCGGGCGGGCGCGAAAAATCCGAAAAAATCCGCGGGGATTTGCGCTCGCTATCAGGGCGCCTTTTCCCGCAGGATGCCCCGCATGAAGAATTTCCTGCTCCTGCTGCTGACCCTCATTGTCCTGATCGCGGTGGTTGGTGGCGGCGGCGCGCTCTTCTACCTCGCGAAGACTTCGGAAATGACCCGTGCAACGGCCACCCCGCCGCCTTCCTCACCGGGAAACTGAGGGCCGCTCACAGCAGCCGCCCGTAAAGCGACCTCATCGCGCCGCGCCATTTCTCAAGAAACACGAGATCCCGCATTACCTTAGCAGCGTCGGATTCGCCGTTCTCGATGGCAGGGAAAATAGCTTCGCGATCCGCGATCCCCGCCTCGATCTCCGCCAGCAAAGCCTTCACTTTTTCCCTCGCACCTATCCGCCGCACCTCGGCCATGCCCTTCGCAAGCGCCGATTGGGCGTCGCCAGCCGACTTGATCGCCGCCTCCGCTTCCGCGCCCGTTTCCGCCACTTTCTGGAAAAAATCCACCAACTCCCCTGCGATCGTCCCCCGTGGATCCGTGTCCACGCCTTTGACCCGCAACCATTCGCGCAGCCGTTTCACCGGGCTTTCCAAAGCATCCCGCGCCTCCCGCAACGCTGCGAATTCCGCCTCATCCCCACCCCCGTCCGGATGCGAATCCGCCGCCCGCGCCCTGAACGCCTCGCGGATCTCTTCGGAGCGAAATACCAACCGCAGTTCCAGGCCGAGACTCTCGAACGCATTCATAAGAAATGAAAGTCCGACACAACCCCGGCTCCGCATCCCCTCCGCGACCTCTTCGCCTCTGCGGTAAAAATCTTCATCGGAGTCAAGCCGCGAAACTCTCCCCGCACGAGCAGGTCACCACCGCGTTCGGATTACTGACCTTGAAGCCGCCCTGCTGGAGATCATCGGAAAAATCCAGTTCGCTGCCGCTGACGAAAAGCGCGCTCTTGGGATCGATCACCACGTTCACCCCGTTGCTCGGCACCAGGATGTCCCGGTCGCGCGGCCCGTCCACCAGATCCATCTTGTATTGCAACCCGGAGCAGCCTCCGCCGATCACCGCGATCCGCAACGCACCATCCGCCCTGCCCTGCTTTTCTAGCAGGCCTCCCAGATGCCGCGCCGCGCAATCCAGCACTTTCACCAGCTTCTCGTTCCCGATCTTGTAATTCACCGCCGTCAACAGCCGAAAGCTGCGACCGCAGCCGTCCCCCGTCAACTGCGCTCTTTCCTGCCTGTCCGATGAAAAAACCAACCGCCGGACCATGTGCATGTCCGCACATGAGGAAAAGAATCCAGGAGAGGGGAAACGATGTGAGTGTTTCCAATCCCCGATGACTTGCATGGAAACCCTCAACACCCGTCATTTCCACGTCCGCGTGTTCCGTTCCGCGATTCCCCGAAAAAATCGTGGGATTTGTGGTTCCTGTATCCCCGCTTGAGCTCACTCCCCCATCGCCTCTGCGCGGCTGATGAGGGCGCGGGCGGCGTCGAGGTTGCGGTTTTCCGAAATCCAGATTCCGGCCAAGGTGCGCATGGCGGCAGCTGTTTCCTTTTTCGCTTCCTTGGGGAAGGTGCGGATCGCGTTGCGCAGGCGCTCCTCGGCGGCTTTCACCTGGCCTTGAGCGAGGAGTTCCTTGGATGATTCCAAGAGAAACGCCGGATCCATATCGGCAGGATTTTCCAGCATCGCCTCGGCCTCGCGGAAAAGCCTTGGAGCGGAATCTTTCTTCCCGGGATCGCGGGAGGCGGCGATGGCGAGTTTCATCATCAACTTCGCGTCGTCGGGGTTACGGAAGACTGCTTTTTCCAGAAGAATGCGCGCGGAGCGGAACTCACCGTCGGCGGTGAGTTCGTCGGCCAGTTCTAGGAATTCCTCGGTCGTTCCGCCGCGTATGCCGAGCAGCTCCGTCGCGTGGCTGCGGGCTTGCGTTAGCTGCCCGTTCTGGCGCAAATGTTTCGCGAGCGATTCGTGCGCCAGGGCTTTCCGCGGATGCAGCTCCAGCACCTCGCGCAGCACCTTCACCGCCTCCTCATCCTGCTTGCCGGAGAGCAGCAGGATGCCCAGCCGGATCTTTAGATCCAGGGAGGACGGCCGCACCTCCACGTGTTTCCGCAGGATGCCGATCGCCTCCTCCAATCTGTTGGATTGCCGGAAATGATCGCTCGCCGCCCGCGCGATCCCGGCCCAGCCGGGATGCGAATCCATGGCCTCCGAAAAACGCGCGTCGATCCGTGCCGCCGCCTCCTCGTCACGGCTGTCGTAGAGGCTTTTCGTGGTTGCCACATAGTAGCGGACAGCCTGCTCGGAATCGGTCGTCAGCTTCTCCAGCAGCTTCCTCGCACGGTCGTCGTCGCCGCGTTCCCGCGCCGTGCGGATCAGCCGCTCGATGGCGATGTATTCGCCCGGCATGGCTTCGAGGACTTTGGCGTAAATCTCCTCCCGTTTCCTTAGGGCGAGTGTATCCCCCTTCCCCACGTCCCCGAGGAAATCGCCGTATTCGAGGGCGATGAAAGGCTCATCGGGCCGCGCGGCGACGACCCGCTCGTAGGCTTCCCGCGCGGCGGCGCGATCATCCTTCTTGCGGGCTGCCGCGATGATCCTCACCAGCGGCATCGCCAGGGGATCGGCCTCGTAGGCTTTCGCGAAACGGGCGGCAGACGCATCGACCTCCCCGCGCTCCCGCTCGAGGACACCGTATGAAAAGTCCAGCAACGCGCCGCCGTATGAACCGGACAGCGACAGCAGGAAAGGCAACCACGCTTTGCGCATGCCCCTTGTTACACCCCGTTCCTTTTGATGAAAAGCCTCCACACCTTTCTTTTCTCGGCGATCTGCCTGATGCCGCTGCGCGCATGACATCAACGGCGCGGCGAGGATCCTTTCCTCAAGCGGCGCGCCCGGAAACGAAACCGTGCTCGACATGACCGCGCCGCTCGGGTTGCCGGAGGGCGCCACCGCAATTCGGAGTTTCGCTATCGACGGCGATGGTGCCGTCAGGGTCACCGACACCCTCACCGGACTGAGATCAGGCGACACCATCGACTGGCACATGATGACCCGCGCGAAGGCGCATGCCACTCAGGAGGGCTACCGACTCTCCATGGACGGAGAGAAACTCGATCTGAAGCTTTCCTCCAACCAAACCACCGGCATCTCCGCCACAGACGCCAACCCACCGCCTTCCAGTATTGATGAGGAAAACCCGGGCTTCAATCGCATCTTTTACCACACACGCGCGGGAACCGACGGAAAAATCTTGATACGTGCCCTGTTCCAATAGAGGCGCGGAATCCTCCGGTGGCGGACGATTTTCTTTCCTGCGAAAGAAAAAATTTGGTTCTTGCTAAGTATCTATCTCTGCGGCGACATATTAAGTCGAACGGATTAAAAAATGGTTTGCTCGCTTTTTGTTTGGTCCGTGACGCCAGGATCGGAAAAATCGCTTTAGGAAAATTGGCGTCACGAAATAGAACAAATGGACATTTATGTGGGCAACCTGCCCTACACAGCTACAGAAGGAGACGTCTCTGACCTCTTCGCCGCATACGGCCCCGTCGAACGGGTCAAAATCATCACCGACCGTGATTCCGGACAATCCAAGGGATTCGCGTTCGTGACACTCGGTGATCAATCGCAGCTCAACGCCGCGATCGAAGGTCTTAACGACCAAGACTACCAAGGCCGCGCTCTTCGCGTGAACGCCTCCGAACCCCGTGAAGCACGCCCAAGCGGTGGCGGCGGCGGCGGTGGATATGGCGGCGGCGGATATGGTGGTGGTGGTGGCGGTGGCGGCGGCGGTGGTGATCGCCGTGGCGGCGGCGGCTACAAAGGTGGTGGCGGCGGTGGCGGTGATCGCCGCGGCGGCGGCGGCGGCGGTCGCTGGTAACCCCACATACCGGGCGCAAGCCCGATGAAAAATCTATCGCCCGGCTCCCGAAATGGGAGCCGGGCGTTTTTCATTTCCTCCTGACATCCCCCTCACCGGAACTGCCTCTGCTCCTCCCGGTATGAGTAACCCGCCTCCCCCAGCTTGCGGACGAGATCCTCCTTCGCGAGATCGTGGGTTTTCAGAAAATCTTCCAGCGACTCCGAGTGGTTCCGCAGCTCCGTATTGACCAGTCCCACCAGCAAATGGGGATCCATTCCCCTCCATTTTGAGAAATCCATGCCGCAATCCTGCCACGCGGTTCCGTGACCGCAAGCGGAGCGGCATGAAAAACACTCCACGGCTTTAGCGGCAAGATCCGCGCCACAAGACCAGCAGACATCGAAGTTGCCGGGACTCGTCTCGCCGTACGCGGAGCACTTCACCTCCCCCTCCACCCCCACGCTGTTCTCCGTGAAATGCCTGCGGATGATCTCCATCGCCGGTTCGTAGTCCTCATCGATCTCCTTTACCCCACGATTGGCTTGTTTCCCCTGCTATCACGTTTATCAATGGCATATGACCTTAAAAAAACCGCTGCCCCAACTTGGAGCCTGCCTTCTTCTCTCTACCCTTTCCCACGCCCAGGAAATCGAATCCGTGGAAATTGAAAATCTGGATGCCCCGCAGTTTGATATCGTGCGCGTGGCGGCAACGCAAACGGGCGGCATGGATCTGGACGGAAATCCCGGCGATCTCTCCATCACCAAGTTCGAGGTGCGCAGTCTGCTTTCCGCGCCAATCCCGCTGTGGGAAGGGATGAGCATGATTCCTATGTTTTCCTACAGTGCCACCCTGCTCGATTTCAGCGGCACCGGATCTTTCCCGCTCCACGACGAGGATCTCCACTCCGCCGCGCTGCAATCGTTCTTCATCCAGGATTTTGTGAACAGCCCGTGGTTCGGCTTCGCGTGGACCCGGGCAGAGTTGGCCACGGATTTCCAAGGCATCCAGAACGAGGACTTCACCTTCGATATCGCCGTCAGTGCCTTTTATCGTTTCAGCGACTCCTTCACGCTCGGCTTCGGTGTCGCCGTCACGAACCTCAACGGCGACAACCGGATCTTCCCCGGCATCAACTTCGACTGGGTGGCCAGCGAAAAGCTCCGCGTCGGGGTTTACGGCCCGAACATCCTCGCCACCTACAATCTCAGCGATAGCTGGTATGTGAGCCTCGACGGCCAGCCGGGCGGCGGGAGCTGGAACATCCGGGACGACGCTGGGAACTCCCGCACCATCGATCTCGATTCCTATTGGCTCGCACTCAACAGCCACCATCGCCTCGCCAGCGAACTCTGGCTGAGCGCGGGCGTCGGCTACACCTTCGGAAACGAGATCGAAATCCGCGGGAACCGCGGCAGCGGCCCGAGCTTCAGCAACGAGATGGATGGCGCTCCCCTCGCCCGCATCGCGCTGAGCCTCCACAAGTGGTGATGATCCTCGGCGATCCTTGCGGACGCGCCGGAAGGGCGTATGATTACAAATATGGAGCCGCGCTCTACGGAGACGTATCGAGCTTTGGGAAACCGCCTAAGAGAACATGATGCGATACGCCCAGCCGAGCATCAGCGCCGTGGTCACGGCCAGCAACACCATCAGGAAAAAACTGTGGCGCTGGGTGCGCAGCACGTTCTCGATCTGCCCGCGGCTGAGGCTCTGCTCGAACCTCCTAATCTCGTCACGTTCCTTGAGCTCCTGCATGGGCGGCATCGTGCGCTCGCGCTCGCGCTTCTCCCGCTCCAGCTTGGCGGGCAGCTTCACGATCTCCTGATGCGCCTCGGTGAGCCTGCGCTCCTTTTCTTTGAGCGCCAGCAACTCGTGGTCTTCCTCGAAAAGGTCACGCTGCCCGGGAATCGATTGCTTCCGTTTCGCCATGGCTTCACTTGATTAGGTAAACGATCAGCGCCACGCCGCCCAGCACGAGGATGGGCAGGTTGAACGCGAGTCCGTTGAGAAGCTGCGTGGTGAAATCGGACTCGCCGTTGCGCGACTTCGCGCGCTTGCGGCTGCCCTTGGAGGCGCGTCCGAAGATCGCCCCGGCACGGCTGCCCTCGAAATAGGCGGCCGCTTGGTCGTATTCGTCCGCCGCGAGATCCGTGACCATGGTCGCCTTGTCGAGTTTCTCATGGAGGGTATCGCGCGTCCATTTCTCTGGATCGTGCTTCTGGATCTTGTCGAGGTGCTCCGCGAAGCACGCGCGGCACTGCTCCAGATGCCCCGCCTCCTCGCGCATTTCGAAAAGCTCCCGGTCGACCAAGGTGATGGCTGAAGAGAGCTTCTCTGTCAGCTCCACCTGTTGGGAAAGGAACTCGCGCTTGCGGATGGTGAGTTCCTCCAGCTCCCGCTTCTTGTGCTCAAGCTGCTCGCGTTCCTGCTGGATGCGCTCCAGCTCGAGCTGCGCGCTGCGGATCTTATCATCGTAATCATCCTGGCGGCCTCCGCGCTGCGGCATGTCCAACTGGCTGGAGCGCACGTTGATCGGGTGGGTGTATTCGGTAGGTGCGGGCATAGTGTGGAAAATTGGTTCACCTTTCCTAACCATTTTCACCCCGTGATACCAGTGAAATCTTCAGAAATATCTGATCTCCGGCTCCAGCGGATCACATTTCCCCCTTGTCAGCGCCTGTTTCCGGCTGTCGTATAGTGGCGACATGAGAAAGATTTCCATCCCTGTCCTTTCCCTGCTCGCCGGGTTCTCCTGGGCCGCCGATGTGCCTCCCGTCCTCGCCATCGGAGCCGACATGCCTTCCTTCTCGCTTCCCGGCATCGACGGCAAAACACACACCGAAAAGGATTTCGCGGATGCGAAAGTGTTCTGCGTGATCTTCACATGCAACCACTGCCCCGATTCCGTCGCCGCCGCGGCGCGCACCGAAGAGATCCACAAGGACTACAAGGGCAAGGGTGTCGCCATCATCGCGGTGAACTCGAACAACCCCACCAGCCTCCGCCCCGACGAACTCGGCTACTCGCCCTACAACGATTCCTTCGAGGAAATGAAACCCTTCGCGGAGAGCTACGGCTGGACTTTCCCCTATCTCTACGACGGTGAGAGACAAGACTTCGCCACCGCCTGCGGCGCGCAGTCCACGCCCCACGTCTTCGTTTTCGACGCCGACCGCACGCTCCGCTACACCGGCCGCATGGACGACTCCGGCCGCAACAAAGGCCCCGTCGAGAAATCCTACATCCGCGACGCCTTCGACTCCATTCTTGCCGGCAAGGAAGTCGCCGAGCCGGTCACGCGTTCCTTCGGTTGCTCCACCAAGTGGCTTTTCAAGGGCGACAGCGTCGCCAAAGACCAGGCGAACTGGGAAGCGATCCCCGTCACACTCGACGATCTCGACGAAGCGCTCGCCAAGAAGCTCCGCGAAAACAAATCCGGCAACGTCCGCGTCATCAATTTCTGGTCCACCACCTGCGGCCCGTGCGTCGCGGAGTTCCCCGACCTCGTGGAAACCTACCGCCGCTTCCAGAACCGCAACGTCGATTTCATCACGATCTCACTCGACCCCGTGGCCGACAGGGCGAAGGTGAAAAAGTTCCTGAACTCCCGCCACGCCGCCCTCTCCAAGCGCACACAGCCGTCCATGGAAAAGGAAGGCCGCACCTCCAACAACTACATCTGGGCCGGCGACAACGCCGACAAACTCGCCGAGGCGATCCATCCCGAGTGGACGGGCGCCCTGCCCCTGACCGTGATTATCTCCCCAGAGGGCAAAACGCTATGGAGCCACAACAGCGAAATCGATGTCGTCGAGCTGCGCATCCAGATCCTCAAGGGACTGGAATAACGCCCCTTCCCCAGCTTCCGAGTTTTTTTGTCCGGCAAACTACGCCATCCCGTAATATCTGGCTGCGCGAAATATGGTATGATGTCCTTGTAGCCGAGGCGTGGTTTTTCCCCCGCCTCGCTCAAACAAAGTTCCGAAATTTCATTTGAAGGCAGCCTCTCGGCTCGAAAGCGTTCGAAAAGGCGTAGCTTGTTGACATTCAGGCTCTATTTAATAATATCTGCCGGCGGTTGATTCCGCCGTCCCGCGGGATCTTCACGGAGCACGCCCGCGCACTCTCCCAGCCTCCACGACCCATGCGCCAACGAACCTCGAAAACCCGCCGCCACCGGCACCACGTGAAGGTGCTGAAGTCGGAAGTGATGTCGCCGCGCATCGCATGGTTCAACTTCCTGGATTTCCTGCGATCACTCACAAAGTTCGCCTTCATCATCGGCCTGTTGCTCGCCGCCGCTTATGGGATCCGCGCGGCGATCGAACACACCTTCCACCGCAACCCCGATTTCCAACTCAAGGCGATCAACCTGAACACAAACGATGTGCTCGACGAAGCAGCTCTTGTGGAACTGCTTGAGATCGATCTCGCCGCGAACATCTTCGACTTCGATGTGGACGCGCTGGAGGCGAAGCTGCTGGAGCAGCCCGCAATCTCGTCTGCGCGCGTGGAACGGAACCTGCCCGGCACGCTGGATTTCCGCATCAAGACACGCACGCCGGCGGCATGGATCGCCTGTCCAGAGGAAGACTTCCCCGCGGCGCGCAACACCGGATCGCTACTGGTCGATCAGGAAGGTTTCACTTACCGCTGCCCGCCCGGCCAGACGGAAGTGAGCCAGGAATTACCCATTCTCATGCTTTCCAAGGACGGAGATCATCCGATCCGGCCGGGAAAACCCCTTGAACATCCCCAATACCGGGAAACCCTGCGCCTCCTGAAATCTGTCGTTTCCGAATGCCCGGACGAGCTGCCAATGGTCGATTCCATCTCGCAAGCGAACGCCTGGTCTTTGAAGCTCATCACGCGCGGCGGCACCGTGGCGACCTTCGGCCTCGGCGACCACGCCCGGCAACTCGAATACCTCGCGCGCGCCCTCGAACACGCGCGGCGCAAAGGTTACGAAATCGGGACGATCAACTTGATCCCCAAGCGCAACGTCCCCATCACCGTCAGCTCCGAGGCAGCACCGCCCCGAGCCATCCCGGTGGACTTGGAGGCGCTGGAGGCGCTGGAGGAAACACCAGCACGTAGCAACCAAGCCGACGATCTCCGAACCCTCCTCAACCGCAACTGAAACGCCATGGCACGCCGCACCAAAATTCATGTCGGATTGGAAATCGGCACCAGCAAAACCTGCATCGTCGTCGGCGAGGTGAAGCCGGACAGTGCGGTCAAAATCCTTGGCATCGGCGTCACGAAATCGGCGGGCGTGCGCAAGGGTGAGGTCTCGGATTTCCCGCAAGCCCGCGCCTGTCTTAAGGACGCGCTGGCGAAGGCCGAGGACGCGAGCGACGTGGAGATCGGCTCCGTATTCCTCTCCGTCACCGGCTCCCACATGCAGGGTGTGAACAATCGCGGCACATTCCGCCTGCCCGACAACCAGACAAACATCCTCCCGGAGCACCTTGAGGAGGCGTGCAACATCGCCCGCGACGTCCACTACCCGCAGGATCACGTCTGCCTTCACACGATCATCCGGAAATACCTCGTGGACGGCCTTGAGCAATCCGCCTCGCCCATCGGCCTTTTTGCGAAAATGGTCGAGGCCGATTTCCACGTCGTCCACGGCATTGGCAATCGCATCCAGAACTCAATCAAGCTCGTCCGCGAGTGCCCTTTGGAGGTGGACGACATCGTCTTCGCCCCCATCGCCACCGCGCAGATGGCGCTCGACCGCGAGCAGCGTCTCCGCGGCGCACTGCTGATCGATATCGGCGGCGGGACGACGGATTACGCGCTTTATCTGGAGGGAGCCATCGCGGCCTCCGGTTGCATTCCCGTCGGCGGCGACCATGTCACCAACGACATCCACCTCGTCACCGGGCTGCCCTTTTCCAAGGCAGAGAAACTCAAGATCCTCGAGGGCAACGCCTCGGCGGATCCCTCGCTCTCGGTCGGCGTGGCGAAACTCACGGACGAAAGCGGCTTCGCGGACGTGGAGGTTAAGCGCGCGATCCTCAACGAAGTCATCCGGCAACGCCTAGAGGAAACCCTCAAGCTCGTGCGCGACCGCCTACCGAAAGGTGGCGTCGAAGCCATCGGCGCGGGCGTTTTCCTCACCGGCGGCACCAGCCTTATGAATGGCTTCTCCGAACTCGCCTTCGACGTCTTCGGACGCGACATCTACCGCCCGGAACCCTCCGAAAACACCGATTCCGACCACCCCTCTTTCAAGGATCCCCGCTACGCCACGGCCATCGGCCTGATCCGTTATGCCCAGATCCTCGAAACGGAAAATACCAAACCTCTAGGCTGCCTCGGAAAGCTGTTCCGGCTCTTCTGGCCCTTCGGCCGCTAACCAACCAACCTCATAAAAATATGATTTCCTACTCACGCGACTCCCGCGAAGCCATCCCTACCTCCGCAGTGAAAATCATCGGCCTCGGCGGAGCCGGCGCGAACATGCTCGAACGCATCGCCCTCGACAGCATGGAGGGCGCGGAGCTTCTCGCCCTCAATACCGATATCCGCACCCTCGGCTCCTGCCTTGCAAAAGAGAAGATCCAGCTCGGCGTGAACCTCACGAAAGGCCTCGGCACCGGTGGCGATCCCGAACTCGGACAACAGGCGATGCTGGAGGCGGAAAACGCCGTCCGCGAGGCGTTAAAAGGCCAGCGAATCGTCTTCCTCTGCACCGGCCTTGGCGGCGGCACCGGCTCCGGCGCGGCTCCCATCGTCGCCCGCATCGCACGCGAGGAAGGCGCTTTCGTAGTCGTGTTCGCGACCATGCCATTTTTCTTCGAAGGCCGCCGCCGCCGCGAACAGGCGGATACCTCGCTAAACCAGCTCGCTGTGCTTTCCAGCGCCCTCGTCACCTTCGACAACAACCGCATGGGCGAACTCGTCCTCGCGAAACAAGGGATCCACGAAGCCTTCGGCGCGGCGGACAAGATGATCTCCGAATCCATCAAGGCGGTGATCCGCCTCGTGATCCGCCCCGGCCTAATCAACGTCGGCCTCGACGACCTGATGTCAGCCCTCCGCACCACCCGCTCCCGCTGCCTCTTCGGCTCTGGCATCGCCGATGGAAAAGACCGCGCCGCCAAAGCCCTCCGCAACGCCCTGTCCAGCCCCCTGCTCGACCAAGGCTCCCTGCTCAAGGAAGCACAAACCGTCCTCGTCCATCTCTCCGGCGGTGAGTCGCTCACCCTTTATGAAATCGAGCTGCTGATGCGCAGCCTCCAGAAACACGTCCCGGAAACGGCGCACGTCCTTTTCGGCGCGGCCATCGACCCCACGATGGGCGATAACCTTTCCATCACGCTCATCAGCGCCCTGCCCGAGGACGCGTTGACCTCCCGCGCCCGCGACTCTATCAGCCAAAGCCTAGAACCCGCTTCTCGACAAAAAAAAGAGGAGCCGCCCATACCCGCGATCGATATCCCTATCTATGATATAGACCCAATACCGGAACTGCACGTCACCGAGCAAACACCCGAACCAGAGATAGAACCAGAGATAGAACCAGAGATAGAACCAGAGATAGAACCAGAGGTAGAACCCCAGCCAGAGCCAGAGAATCTGCTCGTAGGTTTTACAAAACCGAAATTGACAGTGAGACCAGAGTCCCTTGATCAGCCCCTAACAAACGCGAGCCACAACAACAGCGAAGAGGTCACTGAACTTTTCCCTGAAATCAAAATTAAGGAAAAGCAACCCGAGCCACAGGTGAGAGTGGAACGCCCTTTCGCGGAACCCAACCTGTCTGGCATAGCCGCAGAGAGTGAACAAGCACCTGAAAATAAGACGCATTATTCCTCTTTCATCTCGAAGGCGGATCCGAAAAACAGTGCGTCGGACAAACCCCTCTTGGGCAAACCCGAGCCAACCACGAAGGTCAATCCCCAAGATAAAGAGCCTTTCGGGGAAGATCTAGCACAGCCAGCCGTGCCCAGAGAAAAACCCACCGCCCCGCAACTCAAGCTCGATCCGAAATTTCCAGCCCCGCAGAGCGAACTCGCTTTTGATAGTACTCCGAAAGGACGCTTTGAAGGGGAGACACCAAACGTATTTGACGGTGAGGATCTTGATCTGCCTCCGTTCCTGCGGAAAAAGAAATCCTAATCACCGCCGCCGCCAAACCGTCAGCATCGAGCGCGTCCACTGAAACTTTCGCGCGGTCTCGCGGATCAAGAATGGCTCATCGGTTCGTTTCACGAAATCGAACGATCCACAAAGATGGATTTTCAGCCAATCAAACGTATCACCGGGAGGCCAATTTTGCGGAGCAGTAAAACCCTCCAACCAAGTGCAAGGCGTAGCCAGAACTAGCTCACCATCAGGATTGACAAGAGCGGGAAGGCGATTGAGCAAAACCACAGGATCAGAGAGGCGACAGATCAGATTCGCGGCGTGGACACGGTCGAAGCTGCCGATATCACTGGGCAATGCCATCGCGTCACCTTGCAGGAATGTCGTTCCCGCGGGATCGATATCCTCCGGACGTTTGGCAATCAGACCGGTGGCCGCGTGCCCCTCGTCGCGGCGCGTGTAGGCGATGGGTCTCCCCTCCCGCAGCGCGTTCGCGCTGTCGATGAAGGCGCGGGAAAAATCAATCCCGATGACATGGCCGCAACTACGGGACATCTCGTAAGTGGAACGCCCGACGGCACAGCCGAGATCAAGGCCGCGCGCGACCGCGCGGCCCGAGAAATGGCCGGGCGTACGAACGGCGAAGTCCAGCGCCGCTGACATGCCCGCGGGCCAGTCGATCTCAGGCGGAAGGATTTCCGCCGCTGTGCCGTAATGGAACAGCAGATACTCCGCGAGGACAGCCGGCTCTTCGTATATGGTGCTCATGGCCTGTCGTTGATTTCCTCCGCGGTCTCACGCGTCTCGTCCAGCCGGGATATCCCCGCCTGCGCCTCGCGCAACGAGATTCTGCGATCCTTATTCATGTCGTAGAAGTCGATGAGATCCTTGGCAGGTATTCCGCTCAGACGCTCCGCCTCCTGCAGCTCGAATCCGTCGAGGTAACCGTCGCCGTCATAATCCCAGCGGTCAAATTTTTCCAGCAGTCCCATCATCTGGCGTTTCACCGGACTGGGCTGCGGGGCACACGCCGCGAGGGCGATCGTCGAAAGGAGAGCAAAGTGTTTCATGTTCGAAAAGAATCTGGAGCGGAGAACTGGTTTGGGCAAGTGTCGCGACATGAGATTTCGTATCATCGTGGCGGGGAAACCGGCGCTCGCCTACGCCAAGACCGCGGTGGAGGAATATATGAAGCGGCTGGGCAGGCACGGCGGCGGCGAACTCACCGTGGTGAAGGCGGGAGACAGCGCCGCCGTCTCCGCCCGGCTTCTGGAAGCTTCGCAGGGCTGCTACCGGATCGCCCTCGACGAGCGAGGAGAAACTCCGGCCACCCGGACTTTGGCGGGAAGAATGGAGGCGCTTGAAATAGGTGGAGAGGTGAAGACGATAGCTTTTCTCATCGGTGCGGCGGATGGTCACACGCCAGAGTTGCGCTCTAAATGCGAAATGGTTCTCGCACTTTCGAGGCTTACCATGCAGCACGAACTCGCTCTCGTTGTCCTGTTGGAGCAGCTTTACCGGATCGCCTGCATCAAGTCAGGCAGCCCGTATCACCGCGATTAGCGGCGGTGCTGGTTCTGTGGCAGCATGCTGAATTGCCCGCCTCCCTGACCGGCGACCGGAGTATTCCATGGAATCTGGCTGCTCTCGGACACCGGGCCTACGGGCTTCGTCGATTCATCGGCGCAGGAAGGCAGTAAAGCCGCTGTGATGATCAAGAGAAGGATTCGTTTCATGAGATGGGCAATAAAGCGGAGTTCGAAAAAGAAGCAAGCGGTGGCTGGCTCAGTTCGCGGCAGGTTTCGCGAGGATGACCGTGTCGCCCGGCTGGATGCGGACGCCCGGGGAAAGGGTCTTGAGATTGATCTCGGCGATGGTCTGAGTAGGTTCGATCGCGGAAGGATTCACTTTGCCAATGAGACGGCCATCACGCTTCACAAGGAGAGCGGTCTGCGGGGTGAAGCCCGAGTTGGAGCCGGCGCCGATAACGAGGAAACCCCAGTCATGATCCACGGCAGTAACACGCGCCTCCATCGCGTTGCGGCTGATGCGGTTGTCGCGCGTTTCCTTTCTCGTCACCAAACGGGAAACCTCCTCCTGCTTCGTGGCAAGACTTTTCCGCGCACCGTCAATGAGTGCCTCAAGCTCCTCCATCTTCGCGCGCTTCGCTTTGATATCCTCGTCGATCTCCCCGATCTTATCGGCGAGATTGTCCTCGTTGACGTCGTCACCGAGGTTCATTTCCACGAACATCGCCTGCACATCCTTGAGCGCCTTGTCGAGTTCCGCCAGTTCCGCGTCCTGCGTGGCGATGTCGGCGTCAACGCGCGCAAGCTCGTTCTTAAGCTGGCCTGCGGTGGATGTCAGGGCGATCACGCTCTGGGTTGCGATCTCGAGGTTTTTCTTGGAATCGGCAAGGAGCCTTTGCTCCTCCTCGATCTCAATATCCGCCTTGTCAGCGCTGGCCGTCACGCTCTTGTTCGTGGAGATCGCTAACAGGCGGGCATCCTGATACTCTTGGAACTTCTCGGACTGCGTGTAACTGAAGTAAGCGGCGCCGCCACAAACGAGGATGGCGAGGATAGGAAAGATGAATTTCATGGGCTGCGTGGGAAGGGGTTTTGTTCGCTGCGTGGGAATTAGTTGGCTGCTTTTTTCGACCCGGCGACGACTCGGTCACCGACCATCAGGGTAACATCCGCCGCGAGGGAGTCCGGAATGATACTGGCGGAGGCGCTGCGGCTCTCGACGGAGGTGACGAGCAATCTGGCGATCGTCGCGCCGTCGCGCACAACTTCGAGCGTGGAATTGGATGTCACTCCGGCATTATTGCCCGCGTTGAGCGTGACGAAGCCCCATGTTGAGTAAATGCTGCGGATGCTGGTTCTCAGGTTCGGCAGCGATTCGCCGCGGCTGTAAGTCTCGAGCTCCTTGATGCGGCTCTGTGCGTCCGCAGCGGTGGCCGCGTCCTGGGCGGTGAGGTTCGCGAGAGTAGCCTCGTTGTCGGTGATGCTTTGCGTGAGCTCCTCAAGCTCGTTGCGCATCGATTTCATTTTCGGACCAAGATCCCTGATGTTACCGACCTTGGCGATCTTTTCGCGGAACTCATCGAGCTTCCGCGTGTTCACCTCGATCTGTTGCGTCTTGCGCTCGATCTCCGCCTTGGCCGCGTCGTTCGATTCCTTGAGGGCGGTTTCCTCCTCGGTCTTGGTCGCGAACTGCGCGTCCACATCGGCGCGCTCGATGGGCAGCGCCCTTAATACTTCGAGGGCCGCCGTGAGCCTGTCTTGGCTCCTGGCGAGACTAGCCTCTTCTGTCGCACGCTTCGCGATCTCCTCCTCGAAGCGAGCGTTGTTTTGCACCGCTACGAAGGCGGCGACGGCAAGGATGATGGCAGTGAAGATACCTAAAATGTTGGCCATGGGGTTTTGTTCGGTGTTTGAATCCGGGTCTGAAAAGAGCTTAGGTGGCCGCGGACGGGGGCGGCAATACCAAAGTGAGCAATTTTTCCGATGCAATGGCGCGCCCCAAGCTTGACTTTACAAAGCGACTTCCCGCGCCAAGCGTCGCCAAGTCCATGCGCCACCCCACGAATTCCGTCCTCCGCGTCTTCTCCTATCTACGCCGCTACCCCGGCCTCGCAACCGCGCAGTTCGTCTGCGCGACGCTGATGGCCGTATCGGTCATCTTCTTTCCGAAAATCACGCAGATCGTCATTGACCGGATCATCCCCGATTCATCCCGCCACGATGAAATACTCTTCTGGGCGCTCCTGGCCGCCGCCACCTACTTCCTCAAGGACGGCCTCAACTGCGCCCGCATTTTCGTCAACAATCACTTCGAGCAAAATGTCATCTTCGACATCCGCTCCGACCTCTACCGGAAAATCCAGCGCCTCCCGCTCAACTGGTTCGACTCGCGCCGCACCGGCGACATTATGACCCGCGTCGTCGAGGATGTGACCTCCATGGAGCGCGTCCTTATCGATGGCATCGAGCTTGGTCTAGTCGCCATCATCCAGCTCGTCGCTGTCGGCCTTGTGATGTATCTTACAGACTGGCAGGTCGCCCTCTGGGCCACCCTTCCCATCCCCATCTTGATCGTGGGCGCCTGGGTTTACTCGAAGGACGCGCGCCATCGTCACAAGGCCGAGCGCAACGCCACCTCCGCGCTCAACTCACTCCTTCACGACAACATCGCCGGCATCCGCCAGATCAAATCCTACGCCGCCGAAACCGAAGAGCACGCCAACTTCAACCGCCTCTCCCACCAGGTGCGAAAGGCCACCCTCCACCTCATGAAATGGTGGGCCTTCTACAATCCCTCCATGTCCTTCGCCAGCATGCTCGGTTATGTCCTCGTGCTCGGCTTCGGAGCCGCCGCAATTATTGAAGGGCGCATGACCCTCGGCGACATGACCTTCTTCTTCCTACTCCTCAGCCTCTTCTACGAACCAGTCGGAAAGCTCCGCCAGCTCAACCAGATGATCTTCTCTTCGCGCGCCGCCGGCGATCGCGTCTTCGAGATCATGGATTCGGAGGACGAGGCGAACGCAGCCGACGGTGCTTCCCTTCCCGCGCAAATCAACGCCCACGTCCGTTTCGAGAACGTATCCTTCGCTTACGGATCGCAACCCACCCTCAACGGAGTCAACCTCAACGCCCCACCCGGACACACGATCGCTCTCGTGGGCTCGACGGGGGCCGGTAAATCCACTGTCCTCTCCCTCCTCAACCGCTTCTACGAACTCAACTCCGGCACCATCACCATCGACGGCACCGACATATCCTCCCTTTCCAAGAATTCCCTCCGCGAAAGACTCGGCTATGTCACCCAGGAAGCGTTTCTTTTCAACGGAACCGTCCGCGAAAACCTCTCGCTCGCCAAACGTGACGCCACCGACGAAGAAATGTGGCGCGCACTCACCGCCGCCAATGCCGAACCTTTCGTGCGGGAGCTTCCCAAACAACTCGACACGAGCGTCGGCGAGCGCGGCGTGAAACTTTCCGGAGGGGAAAAACAACGCCTCTCCATCGCCCGAGCTTTACTGAAGGACGCACCCATCCTCTTGCTCGACGAAGCCACCGCCTCGGTCGATTCCGAAACCGAGCGCCAGATCCAGGCTGCCCTCGACCGCCTGATGAAAAACCGCACCGCCTTCGTCATCGCCCACCGCCTCTCCACCATCCAAAACGCGGACAAGATTTACGTTTTCGAAAAAGGCCAGGTCATCGAACAGGGAACCCACGCCGACCTCCTCACCCGCGAGGGCAAATACGCGGAGCTGTGCCGGAGATCGTTTCTTGCGGAGAAGGCGTGAATCTGTGAGCGACCGGAGATCACCGAACTTCTAAAGTTCGGCCTCGATGCGCGAGACGATCACTTGGTCGGAAAGGATGATGACGGCCGTGGAATACTCGCGGGCGATGCGGCAGGCCTCGACGGCGGTGCGGAAACAATCGCCGCCACCGGGAGATCGGAACGGAGACGCTGGATTCTAAATCGCTCGAAGGGGGAAATGCGGTGAGGACAAGGTTTGATTCGGCGGTCGTGATCGGGCGGTTCGCGACGGCGCCCACGAAGGCGGAAGCGAGGCTATCCAAGCTGCCTCCCTCCCTACGCACTGACATCGGATTGATTTTAGCACACGCGGCGAGATGCGGGAGTTGCGGGTGCAGATCAGGGCGAGGTCTTGAACTCATGCTTGGGCACTAGGATTTCCTCTTTCTGCTTCTTGGGCAGGCACAGCAGCGCCTCGCTGATGAGGAAGAAGAGGACGGCGAGGAGGAAGGCGCGCCACATGTCGGTGGAGAGCGAGGGATCAGTGGATTGGCCGACCTGGTCGAGCAGGCGGTAGTCCGTTCCCTCCAGCATGGCGTCGAGGTTGTCCTTGGTGGCGACCTGGAGATCGTCCTCCGCGAGCGGGCGGTTCACGGCGACGAGGCGCTCGCCGAGGCGGAAGACACCGGCGTCGTGGGGGGAGTTCTGCCTTGAGAAATCGTCGATGCGCGTCCTGGTTTCGCCGGCGGCGAGGGCGGCGGGTTCGGTGTCGAGCTCGGCGAGGTAGGAGGAGTCGAAACGATCCGCGCCGAGGGCGAGGATGCGCTGAATGGCGGGGAGTAGCACGTCGGCGTCACCGAGGTTCGACCAAGTGTAATCGGGCAGGGAGCCGAGCAACCAGAGGGTGCCGCGATCCACGATTTTGCGGGTGAGAAAAGGCTCGCCGTCCTCCCAGCGGGCGAGAGCGGCGGCATCGCCGGACGGGATGGCGCGTTTGATGGCGCGCAGGCGCTCGGCGGGGATGGGTGTGCCGTCGATGCCGTCGCGCAGCGGGCCATCGGATTTTTCCCAGTCCTGCAGGATGAAAAATTTCCCGCTCTCGGCGGCGGTTACGGGTTCCCATTTTAAGCCCAGAAAGGATTCCTCGGAAGGCTGCTGTGCGATGGGCAGGCAGACGATCTGGCCACCGGCTTTGAGGAAGGATTCGAGGAGGTTCGCGTTGGTGGCGGAGGGCAGGGGAGCCGCCCAGAGGATCATGGAGAAATCGGCAGTGGAGGTTTGCGCGAACGCGGCGGGATCGATGCGCTCGGCAGTTTGTTTTTCAAAGCCCGGCGGTGCAGCGGCGAGGGCGAGGTAATCGGCGGATTCACCGGTGGGCGCGACGATCAGGGTTTTCACCGGACGGGCGGGGCCGTAGGCGAAGAAGACGGCGTTGTCGCGCGGGTTGCCGTCGGCGGGGATGGAGAGCCAGCCGTGGCCGGATTCCGCCTCGTCCTTAATGGCGATGCGTTTCTGGAAACGGAGGGATTGGGCGGGGAGGGTGACGGATTCGCCGGTGGCCGCGCCGTTCACGCTGACGGTGAGCGGGAGGTTGAGATTGCCGCGGCTATCCTCGGAGCGGATGAGTTCGAGATCGAGCATGAGGCCTTCGGAAGAACGGCGGCTGCCGATGAGGCGTAGGGAAACATTGGGCGCGGCATCGCCGGTGAGCGAGAGGACGCGGAGGGCGGCCTTCTGCGGAAGGGCGGCGAGGCTGGCACGGGCGGCGGCCCAGCGTTCCGTGTCTTCGGGCTGCCAGTTTGAGTTTTGGAGGTCGGAGGCTAGCCATATTTCCGAGCGGCCCGATCCGGTGGAGAGGGTCTCGGCGGCGGCGGAAACCAAGGTCGGGATGTCGGCGGCCGAATCGGTGGCGGCGGTTGCGGAGATTTCACCAAGCACATCGGGTGTGGGGACTTCCTGGGGTTTGCCGGTGGCGCTGTCGATGAGGACAAGGCGCGGGTTGCCGATGTCGGCCATCGCGTCGCGGACTTTCTGGAGGACGAGTTCGCGCTTCGCCGCTTGGCCGTCGCCGGAGCGGAGTTCCATGGAGGCGCTGCGGTCGAGGATGAGAACTACGGTGTCTATCGTACCTGCGCCCCAGCCGAGGAGGCCGGAAACGACAGGTCGCGCGGCCGCGAAAGCGAGTGCTGCGATGCCGAGCGCACGGCAGATAAGGATGAGGATGTGGCGGAGTTTCTTTTTCCCCCGGGACTCGCGCGTGGCTTTTAGCAGGAACTGCATCGCCGCCCACTGCACTGTTTTGTGGCGGCGCTTGTTAAGAAGATGGATGATGACAGGTACGCTCGCCGCGGCGAGGAACCAGAGCAGGAACGGGGAGAGGAATGTCATTCGCGGGAAACTTTAAACGTTAAATTTTAAACTCCAAGGGAAGAGATTTTCAGATGAAGGTCTCTTCTCCGACATGTCTAGGGAAGTCCATGGACTCGTGGAGGATGCGGGCGATCAGGAGGAAATCGGCTTCACGGCGATAGAAGATTACGTGATGCGCCACCTTGAAAACGCGGCACCGTTTCGCCAGCTTTTCAGCGGGGTTGCTTCCGGGGCGCAGGGGATTTTCCGCAAGCTGGACGAAGGCTGACTCGAGTTGAGCGGAATAAATATGAACCTGTTCCTCGCCCCATTTCCGCAAAGTGTATTCGAAAATTGCCAGAAGATCGTCCTTCGCAGGCGAGGTCAGTAGGTAGCGCTTCACGCTTCCGTCTTTTTATTGTGCTTTCGGATTGCTTCGGCGGCGATTTCCGCAACCGATTGGCTCGAGATATCGCCACGATCAAAGGCGTCAAAACCTTTCCTAACCTCTGATCTTAGTAGATCGAATTTCGACCTCGTGAGGTTGTCGTAGTCTTCCCTGGAGGTAAGAATGAACTCGGGGCGCCCGTGTTTCGTAATGGTTACGGGTGCGGTGCGGGCGCTGTCCAGAACCTGGCCGAAGTTCTGTTTCGTCTCGTTGGCGGTAAATGTTTTCATCAATTTCGTCCAAACTAGATGAAACGGATGAAAGGGCAAGGTCGGAGTTTTCACTTACTCGGAGCAAGGAGGACGGAAACCTCGGCATGGAGCGCACGTGCTGCAGCTTTGCGGTCAGCGGGGAGGGGAGGGGCGCTTCCGATGGTAAGATGGGCGGTGAGGTTTTGGATTTTTGCGAGGCGGAAAAGGTGGGTGGCGAAAGTGTGGCCGCCCCAGTAGCAGACGTCGTTTTTCAGGTCTCCAGAGGTGGCTTGGTAGGAAATGGCGGCGGGGGTGATGGGCTTGCGGGTGTCGAGGGCGGTTTGTAGGAGGGTGGGTTTAAACGGGAGGACGCGGGAGCCGTCGGAGCTGGTGCCTTCCGGAAAGAAAACGACGGGGAGATCGGATTCCATTACGTGGAGCATTTGCTGTGAGGTTTCCGCGGCGCTGGTGCGGCGGCTGCGATCGGCGAGAATGCAACCGGCGGATTTGATAATGAGCCCCATGATCGGCCAATTTCTCGTGTCCGATTTAGCCACGAAAACAAGGGGCGCTTGGGAGCCGATGATGATCGTATCCAGATAGCCGAGGTGATTGCAGACCACCAGGCCAACGGAGGGAAACGTGCCGGTGACGGTTACCTTCGTCTCAAGTGCGCGGAGCATGCGGCGGGCTTGGCGCTTCTGCCACTCGGCTTTTCCGGTGAGGGAGGATGACGGCCGATCCACGATGAGGCCGTAGAGGATCGACCAAGCGAGTTTGGTGAGTCTGCGGAGTGCGGTGAGGGAGGCGATCAATCGGTTTTGAAAAAGTGTCGTTTGCCGGCGCGGGTCATATTTTCCAGATCGAGGATGGTAAGGAAGTCGATTGTTTTGAAATCCTTATCCAGAGCGGGCGGGCCGGCGATCCTCGCGCCTACGGCGAGGTAGGCGGCGAAAAGTTTTGGGGTTTTGACGGTCTCCGCCAGCGCTGGGGGGCGCTGCATGAAGTATGGTCCGATGGGGTGAGTCCGCAAGTGGGAGGGCGCGAGGAATTTCTCTACCAACTGTGCGTAGAGACCCCAGCCTTCCCGAGGACTTTGAGAAGTGAGTGAGCTGCAACCGAGGAGATAGCGCGAGCCGCTGGTCTGCGCGTAGCGGGCGATGCCGGTCCAGAGTAGATCGAGGACGGCGCGGTTGCGGTGGTCGGCGCGGATGCAGGCGCGGCCGAGTTCGAGGATTTCATGGCGCAGGGATTCGTAGGGTGAGAAATCGAATTCCGTGGCGCTGTAGTAGCCGAGGCCAGCGGCGGCCATCGCGCCGGTTTGGAGGCGGTAGGTGCCAACGACTTGACCGGTTTCCTGTTCCTCGATGATGAGGTGGTCGCACTGAGCGTCGAAGGGATCGGCGTCGAGGCCGCTGTCATCGGAGGAGGAGAGGCCTTCCCCGAGTTCGACATTGAAAACCGCATAGCGCAGGCGCTGGGCGGACCGGATTCGAGAGGCTTCGCGTGTGGTTCTGATACGGTAGCGCGGCGAAACAGAAACAGCAGTTGCGGGCATTTGCCAATCATGCGGAAAAAAGCACGCACCCGTAGAAATCATTTATGAACTTTTCGACACATGGAATCAATGCTTCGCCTTCGGCAGGCGGGCGGTGAGGAACTCGCGGAGCAGCGGTTCCAGGGGGGTGTCGGTGGTGACGAGCTGGTAGTCGGCGTTGGCGTCGTGAGCCTTGTCGCGGACGTTTTTCAGGAAATCCTTGAGGGCGGAGTGGTATTCCTCGGCGATGAGGTTCGGCTCCGCGACGATGGCGGTGCCGTCCTCGAGATCGACGAAGCGGTGCGGGCGGTCGAAGCTGAAGCCGATTTCCTGCGGATCCATGAGGTGGAAAAGCGAGATGTCGTGCTTGCGGTAGCGGAGGTGCTGGAGGGCTTCGGAAAGCTGCGCGGTGTCGGTGAAAAAATCGGAGAGGATGACGACAAAGGCGCGTTGGCCGATTTTTTCCGCGATGGTGTGGAGGGCGGGGATCAGGCCGGTTTCTCCGGTGGGCTCGACTTTCTCGATGGTGGAGAAAAAGCGCTCTAGATGCGCGGCGCGGCGGGAGGGCGGGACTTCGAGATGGAGCTTGTCGGTGCAGATCGAGAGGCCGGCGGCGTCGCCTTGGTTGACCAGCAGATACGCTAATGATGCGGCGATGCGGCGGGCGTATTCGATTTTCGTTTCTTGCCCAGGGCTGTGGAAATTCATCGAGCCGGAGGCATCAATTACGAAGTAAGCGCGGAGATTGGTATCAGCTTCGAATTCTTTGATGTAAAATCGGTCGGAGCGGGCGAAGGCCTTCCAATCGAGGCGGCGGGTGTCATCACCGGGGACGTATTTCCGATACTCCGCGAATTCCACGGAGGAACCCCGGTGCGGTGAGCGGTGCTTGCCCGCGACGTTGCCCATCATCGGCACGCGCGACTCGATCGGCAGGGAGCCGAGGCGGGAGAGAAGGTCACTATCGATGAAGGTGTGGGTTGACATGAAACTTTAAATTTTAAACTTCAAACCTCAAGGAAGAGGAAGTGCTGATGGGCAGTCATTGGTTGAAATCGGGGTCGGCTTCCGGGTGGATTCTGAGAATCTCCTCGATGTCCGCGAGATCCTGCGTTCTGCCAACAGCTCTTTTTGCGGTGATCAAGTCAGAGGGGGCTAGATAGTGAACGCTTCCGGAGTTGGTTTCGAAGGTGCGTTTTGATTTCCATGTTTCCTCGAAGTCCAGTCCTTTGATGGAGGTAAGGAAATCGATGGCGTTCGGGTAGATGCCGATCATAAATTGCAGTCCCCCTTCCGCGAAATCCTCTTCGGTTACCTCGATCAGCGGGACTCCGAACGCTCGCAGAGCTTTTGCCGTTTTTGCGGCGTTCTCCCTGCTGGGCCGTATCCAGATATCGAGGTCTTTGGTGAAGCGCGGTTGGGTGTAGCGGATGACCGCATATCCGCCGACGACAAGATATTCAACCCCGTGCTCTTCTAACAGAAGTAACATGTCTCTGAAGTCTTGGTTCATAAGGTTGGATGTCGAACATTTGGCGATACTCCACGACCATCTGCCAGGCGTTGTCGTTGATCACGTCGGTGGAAACCTCCTGCCACGTTCGGAGCTGGTGGAGGCGCATTTCCTCGTGGGAGGAGAATTTGCGAATGGTTTTTTCCATGGGCTGAATTTTCAGGACTCCTGCATCTCCGCAATGAGCTTCTGGATGATCTTCTTCGAGGTCATGCCCTGGGATTCGGCGGCGAAGTTGGTGATGACGCGGTGGTTGAGGACGGCGGGGGCGACGGCTTCGAGGTCTTCCAGGGAGGCCATGTAGTTGCCGCGGAGGGCGGCGCGGGCTTTCGCGCCGAGGATGAGGTATTGCACGGCGCGCGGGCCGGCTCCCCAGCCAACGGTGTCCTTGATCCATTGTGGTGATTCAGGCTGGCCGGGGCGGGTCTTGCGGACGATGGCGACGGCATAGTCGTAAAGGTGGTCGGGGACGGGAACTCGGCGGACAAGTTGCTGGAAGGCGATGATCTTTTCTCCGTCGATCAGTTTCGATAGCGCCTGCTTCGTGGTTCCTGTGGTTTCGCGAGCGATACGTTTTTCCTCCTCGGCGGATGGATACTCGACCTCGATCAGGAACATGAAGCGGTCGAGCTGGGCTTCGGGAAGCGGGTAGGTGCCTTCCTGCTCAATGGGGTTCTGGGTGGCGAGCACGAAGAACGGCGGCTGCAGGGTGTAGGTTTTTCCGAGGACGGTGACCTTGTTTTCCTGCATCGCCTCAAGCATGGCGGATTGGGTCTTGGCAGGGGCGCGGTTGATTTCGTCTGCGAGTAGAAGATTGGCGAACACGGGGCCTTGCACAAACTCGAACTCGCGCTTGCCGCCGGCGGACTCCTGGATGATGTCGGTACCAGTGATATCGGCGGGCATCAGGTCGGGCGTGAACTGGATGCGGTTGAAGGAAAGGTCGAAAGTCTGCGCGACGGAGGAAACGAGCAGGGTTTTAGCAAGGCCGGGGACACCCATCAGCAGAGCGTGGCCGCGGGCGAAGAGGCAGATTGCGAGTTTCTCGATCACCTCGTCCTGGCCGACGATGGTTTTGCCGAGTTCGGTGCGGAGGGCCTGGTAGATTTTTCCGAGTTCATCGATGGCGGCGACATCATCGGGCGGGAGCTGGTAGGGGTTGCTTTCCATGGCGGCTGGCTCGGTGGTGGTTGCGGCGATTTCCTCGGAGGCTTCGGTTGTGGTATCCATGAATGCGGTGATGTTTCGCAGAAACTAGGTGGAGAGACCGTTTTGTCGAGGCGCGATGCGGTGGAATCTGAAAGTGGAGGTGAGTTCCTTGTGTTTTTGAAAAAAGGTGGGGTGGGTGTTGGTTTTTTCCATTTCCGGCTTGCCAGAGTGCGTTCTTCTGGTAAATCACCCGCCCCGCGGGGCTTCCGGCATGGATCGGCGCCCCGTTTTTTCACGAGAACTTCCGCAAACCATGGCACGCATCCTAGGCATCGAAATCCCCAACGAGAAGCGCATCGAAGCTTCCCTCACCTACATGTTCGGCATCGGGCGCCCTCTGGCGAGCCGCATCCTGGATCACGCCGGCATCGATCCGGACATCCGCACCGGACAGCTCAGCGAGGATCAGCTCGTGAAGATCGCGCAGATCATCCAGGCAGAGCAGATCATGGTAGAGGGCGACCTCCGCCGCGAGCGCCAGGCGCAGCTCAAGCGCCTTACTTCTATCAACTGTTATCGCGGCATCCGCCACAAGCGCGGCCTTCCCGTCCGTGGTCAGCGCACGCGCACCAACGCCCGCACCCGCAAGGGCAAGAAAAAGACCGTGGGTGTTAAGAAGTAATTTTTCCCCGGCCGCCGCAAGGTAGCCGCACCGTTCCCGACATATGTCCGAAGAAACAAACAACACAGAAGCTGAAGAAGTGGCGATTCCCGCTGCCGAGGCCAAACCCGAAACTCCGGCTGCCACTACTGCGGCAAAAACGGAGCAAGCATCCGCAAAAACGGAGCAAGTATCCGCAAAAACGGAGCAAGCATCCGCAAAAACGGATAAATCCAAAAAGGCCGCACCTGCCGCTGAGGCACCTGCTGCGCCTGCCCTCAATCCCGACGGCACTCCTAAAAAGGAGCAGAGGAAAGATATCTTCGCCGAAATCGGCGGAGGTGAGGAGGAAATTAAGATCCACAAAGCAAAGGGATCCAAGAACGTTTCCCGTGGCATCGTCCACGTGACCGCCACTTTCAACAACACCTTGGTCAGCGTGACTGACCCCAACGGCAACTCCATCGGTTGGTCGAGCGCCGGCAAGATGGGCTTTAAAGGTTCCCGCAAGAGCACGGCCTACGCCGCGCAGGTGGTTTCCCAAGACGCGTGCCGCCAAGCGATGAGTCACGGCCTCAAGGAGGTCGATGTCCGCGTGAAAGGCCCCGGTTCCGGCCGCGAGTCCGCCGTCCGCGCCGTGCAAGGCTTGGGTCTCGATATCCTCTCGATCCGTGATGTCACGCCGATCCCACACAACGGCTGCCGTCCGAAGAAAGCGCGCCGCGTTTAATCCAACACTTTTAAACACCTAACTTTCCCAAATTCATGGCACGCTACACAGGTCCCCGCACCAAACTTTCCCGCCGCTTCGGCGTCGCGCTTTTCGGCCCCTCCAAGTCCTTAGAGCGCCGCAACTTCCCACCCGGCCAGCACGGTGTCCGCGCCGGCCGCAAGAAGAAGTCCGAATACTCCGTCGCCCTAGGTGAGAAACAGAAGCTTCGTTTCCAATACGGTGTCCTCGAGAAGCAATTCCGCGGATACTATGAGGAAGCAGCCCGCCGCCGCGGCGTCACGGGTGTGATTCTTCTCCAGCTCCTCGAGTGCCGCCTCGACAACGTCTGCTACCGCGCAGGCTTCGGCAATTCCCGCCAAGCTGCCCGCCAAATGATCAACCACGGCCACGTCCTCGTGAACGGCCGTTGCGTGGATATCGCTAGTTACCAGGTGAAGCCCGGCGACCATATCAAGGTCGGTGCTAAACCCTCCTCCCAGCAGCTCGCCCTCCGCATGCTCGACCTCACCCAGGCCGTCCCTTCCGTGGATTGGATGGATGTGGATCGTGAGAAAATGGAGGCTACTGTCTCCCGTATTCCAGAACGCTCCGAGATCGACCCGCTCGTCAACGAGCAGCTCATCGTCGAGCTTTATTCCCGCTAATTCATTCAACCGAGGATTTCAAAAAATGCCCGGAGGAAACTTCGGGCATTTTTTATGAGAGCAAAGCCCGAAGGTCTCGCCGCTTGGCGAGCATGGAGCGGCGGATCAGAAAGCCGCCGATGCACATGGTGAGTGCATGTTTTGAGTGTGAGCTCTTTTCTATTCTCACCTCATGGCTGGGGCGGCGGTAGAGATCGCCGTCGGGTATGCCGCTGGAAAAGTAGCGCTCAAAGAAATCGCTGAAGCCCTTTGTCGAACTGGTTTTAGGGACAGGCTGCCGCCCCCTTTCTTCGGTGTTGAGCGCGGGATGAAAGGGGTGCATGCTTGCCCGCATGCCCAGCCCCCGAGATCCGGACGAGCCGAAGATCTTCTTCCTCCCGAACCTGATGACCGCCTGCAACCTCGCCTGCGGGTTCTTCGCCGTGCTGATGATTTTCAAGGGCCAGATCGAGGTGCAGAAATATTCAGGCGATGGCGTCCTCGCCGCGAAGCAATACTACGAGGTCTCTCGGCAGTATTACCAATACGCGATCCTGCTCATTTTCGGATCCTGCCTCTTCGACCTCCTCGACGGCCGGCTCGCACGCCTCGGCGGGCAGGACTCGCCCTTCGGCCAGGAGTTCGATTCGCTAGCGGACATCATCTCCTTCGGCATGGCCCCCGCAATGCTGCTCTCGCGCGCAGTGCTCTTCCCGCTGGGCAATGTCGGCTGGGCCGTGGCGCTCATCTACCTGGTCTGCGGCGCGATGCGGCTCGCCCGCTTCAACTGCCTTGCCAACCTCCCGAAAAAACCCGGCGCGAGCAGCGATTTCCGCGGCATCCCCATCCCCATGGCCGCTGGCTTCATCGCCTCGCTCACCTTCCTCATCATCGATCTCTACAAGAACGACCACGAAGTCGGCCCTTGGAAATACGTCCTCGCCGGAGCCATGCTGTTCCTTTCCTGGCTGATGATCAGCGACGTGCGCTACCCGTCCTTCAAGACGGTGGATTGGAAAACGCGCGGCAGCCTCACCACCATCGTATTCGCGCTGGTGCTGATCTTCGTGACGATCCGTTTCCGTTACATTATGCCTGTGGTGCTTTTCAGCTCCTACCTCGTGTATGGCTTCATCCGGCCATGGATTTCTCAGAGGTGGAGGAAAGGGATCGAGGATTTCTCCGAGAAAACGGAAGACGAAACGGAACCCCCGAGCGCCAGTTGAACCGAGATGGAATCTGAAAAGAAAAAATTACGCATTTTGCCTTGGCTGCTGGTGATTCTGCCTGCCTGGCTGATCATATCCGCAGCCTTCGCGCTGGTGAAATATTTCCGGGATGAGAAAACCGCTGCCGTCGAGGAATCGCAGCGCTTCGCCCGCAGTGTTTCCTCGGAAAGCATCGCCGACGACCTCAGCAAGCTCGTAACCATCATCGGCGAAAGGAACACCGGGCATCCCGAAAAACTATCCGCCACCGCCTCGATGATACGCGGTGTGCTCGGCCCCTCGAACACCGGCTACGAGGTCAAGACCGTCAATGGCCCCAGCGCTTTTCCAATCCTCCAAGTCACCATCCCCTCGCTGAAAGCGGGGGCTTCTCCGCTATGGGTAATCACCTCCTACGATTCGCCGTCCGGCTCACGCGGCTCGGAAAGAAACGCCACCGGCCTCGCCGCCACCCTCGCCGCCGCCCAGGCGCTCGCCGGTGACAAGCCCGCCCGCCCCATCCATTTCCTCTTCCTCCCCCACGCCAACGAGTCCGATTCGCCCATCGTCGAGATCGCCCTCATCGCCTCGAAAATGATCGGCTCGGAGACGAAAGCCGTCCTCTGCATCGAGGCCATGGGCGACGCGGAAACTCTCATCCTCTCCTCACGCAACACCACCGCCCTGCCCGACGTCGAGTTCGCCGATCTCGGGAAAATCCTCGGCGCGGAGGTCGTCTGCCTCGGCGAGGATGCCGACCTCGCCTCCCTCCTCTTCGAGATGGATCGCCCCGCCGTCCGCGTCTCCACCCGCCCCATGCTCCTGCCCGACGAAGCCGACGACAAACTCCCCTTCGCCCCCACCCTCGCGTCCTCCGCCGGAAGGTTGATCGAGCTGGTGCGGAGGCTGGCTAGATGAACCGCGTTGCCGGCATTGACAAAATACCAGATAATGGCAAATTGCCATCATGGTAAAAACGCAAGTGCAGATCCCTGACACGCTCTATCGGGAGGCCAAACGCATCGCCGCCGAGAACGAGATGAGTTTCGCGGAAGTGGTCAGGAGGGGCTTGGAGGAAATCATCGTCCATCACCCGCCCGGCAGGCAAAGCCCCGGGGAATGGATGCCACCGCAGCCTTTCGATCTAGGTGAAACACTCGCCCCTGAATCTGAATGGACAGGCCTCTGCCACGACTGAACGACCATGATCAGCTTCGACACAAACCTCGCCGTCCACGCCGCTAACTCGGCATCACCTCAACACGACGCGGCCATTTCCTTCTTCCGTACGCTCGCGACGCGAAGGGACGTCGCGGTGTGCGAACTCGTTCTTTTGGAACTCTATCTCAAGCTGCGCAACGAGAAAATTTTCTCCAAGCCGCTCACCGCAGCGCGCGCCGCATCTGTCTGCCAATCCTACCGGAACAACCGCGCGTGGTTGCTCGTGGAATCGGCACCGATCATGGCCGAGGTTTGGAAATGTGCGGAAAAACACCAGTTCGCATTCCGCCGCATCATCGACGTCCGGCTCGCCTTAACCCTCCGCCACCACGGTGTGACCGAGTTCGCGACATCGAACACGAAGGATTTCAGGGATCTTGGTTTCAACAAGCTCTGGAACCCACTGGATTGAACCCAATTCCCCTCTTGACCCCCCCGCCATCCTGCCCGACCGATTGCACCTAACAAATCGCGAATGACCTCCCCAAGCGACCTCGACACCACCTTCCGCACCCACGCCCCCGGCCATTGGCCGGACGTAGCCCAAGCAGACTGGGACGACCACAAATGGCAGCTCCGCAACCGTATCGATTCGCTCGCGGATCTGGACGCGCGCATCCACCTCACCGACGAGGAACGCGCGGGCGTGCTGCTCGCCGGGACGAAGCTGGCGATGTCCATAACCCCGCACTTCTTCAACCTGATCGACAGGGACAATCCCGATTGCCCGATCCGCCGCCAGGTGATTCCGCGCATCGAAGAGGGCTGGACAGCTCCCGAGGAAATGGCCGATCCCTGCGGCGAGGATTCCCACATGCCCGTGCCCGGCCTTGTGCACCGCTACCCGGACCGCGTCCTTTTCCTCGTCACCGACCGCTGCGCCTCCTACTGCCGCTACTGCACCCGCTCGCGTGTCGTTTCCGGTGTCGGCGAGCAGCATCTGGAAACGCAGTGGGAGGCGGCATTCCGCTATTTGGAAAAACACACCGAAGTACGCGACGTGCTCCTCTCCGGCGGCGATCCCCTGCTCTTCTCCGACGCGAAGCTCGACAAGATCCTCACCCGCCTCCGCGCGATTCCGCACATCCAGTTCCTCCGCATCGGTTCGCGCATCCCGATTTTCCTGCCGCAACGGATCACTCCGGAGCTGTGCGCCATGCTGAAAAAGCACCACCCGCTGTTTATCTCCATCCACTCGAACCACCCGAAGGAACTTACCACAGAAGTCCGCGACGGTCTCGCCCGCCTCGCCGACGCGGGCATTCCGCTCGGCAACCAGTCCGTGCTCCTGCGCGGTATCAACGACTCCCCGGAGATCCAGAAGGCGCTCGTCCACAAGCTGTTGATGTGCCGCGCCCGTCCCTACTACCTCTACCAGTGCGATCTCATCACCGGATCCTCCCACCTCCGCACATCCGTGGCGGAAGGGGTCAACATCATCGAAGAGCTCCGCGGCCACACCACCGGCTATGCGATCCCGCAGTTCGTCATCGACGGCCCGGGCGGCGGCGGGAAAATCCCGGTCAACCCGAACTACGTGGTGGATAGTAGTTCTGGCAAGGTCACCCTCCGCAACTACGAAGGCGGTATCTTCGATTACCCGGATCCCACTCCCATCTCCGGGGAAACGTTGCAAGCCCTCCACGAGAAAGCCCTCTGCGGCGGGCGATGAAATGCGCCCTACGGCTCCACCACTTCGATCTCGGTATAGTTTGTAAGCAGGTTCAGCGACGGCGTACTTACATCGATGTCACCCGACCAGATTCCGGCTTCCTTCGCCCGCAGCTCCAGCTCGATCCCGAAGCTCTCCGCCGGCTTGAGTTTGTGGGAAAAGCCGTAAGTGGCCATTCCGAAAATGCGCTCTGTCGTCCTCGGCTTGGGACGCACCGTGATCACCTCGAAGCCGTCCAGCAGACTTTCGTAAACGTCCAGCTCCGCGATAACCCGTAAATTCGCTGCGCATCATACAGTTTATTTCGACTTTTTGTATATAAAATATGCAAAAAATCGAACATTGATTCGTATTTTTTTTCCTGCATAATTAATCCCGATGCCGCCTCCCCATAGGATTAATGCCCGCGACCTTTCCATCCGCCTCCAGGCCATGGGGCCGACCAGCGCGTCCGAGCTTGCCGCCGCATTTCGGGTCGATCCCAGCACGATCACCCGGAATCTCGCCCAGATCGGAGATTCCCTAGTAAGCCTCGGAGCGACTCGGCGCACGCGCTATGCGATCCGTCGCGGCGTACGCGGTGCGCACACCTGGCCCATCCACCGCATCGGATGGCGGGGCGATGCCCACGCGTGGGCGACACTGGAGTCCTACCACGGAGCATGGCGTATCGCGTGGGAAAACGGAGCGCCGGAGTGGGCTTCCGCGTTCTCCGACCGCGAGGGCGTTTGGAACGGTTTCCCTTTTTTCGTATCGGATCTGCGCCCACAGGGATACCTCGGGCGCGGCATCGCCCGCCGCATCACCGATACCCACACACTGCCTCCCGATCCGCGCGACTGGCAGGACGATGATACCCTGATCTACCTCTCCATCGCCGGGCACGATCTTCCCGGCGATCTGATCCTCGGTGATTCGTGCCTGCGCCGCGCCCTCGCGCAGGGCATCACTCCACTCCCCGCCTCGACGCTTTCTGCCGATGCCGCCACCACCCGTTATGCGGAAATGGCGCTTACATCCGCGAGCGATTCTCCCATCGGTTCCTCGGCCGGCGGCGAGCAGCCGAAATTTCTCGCCCACGTCGCAGATGGCGAAGGGGGGGGGCGGCCGGTCATCGTGAAATTTTCGCCTCCCGTGGATCAGACCGCAGGCCGACGTTGGGCGGATCTCCTTAGCATGGAGTTCCACGCCCTCGGTGTCCTTGCCGGAGCAGGGCTTTCGATCCCCGGGCACCGCCTCATCGAATCCGGCAACCGCTTTTTCCTCGAAGCTCCGCGCTTTGACCGACATCCCAACGGCGGTCGTAGCGGGATCGTTTCGCTGGAAGCGCTGCACCACGCGGCCGTCGGCGGGATTTCGCGGGATTGGTCGGCTCTTTCGGGCAACCTACTTGCAGCCGGACTCATCGCTTCGGAAACCCTTGACCGGATCCGCCGCCTCCAGGCCTTCGGGGAAATGATCGGCAACACCGACATGCACCCCGGCAACCTATCCTTCCAACTCACGGACAGCCTGCCCTTCGCCCTCTCGCCCGCCTACGACATGCTGCCCATGCTTTGGGCACCCGGCTCCGGCGGGGAAATTGCCGCACGTGATTTCCAGCCGCTCCCCCCCGTCCCGGCCAATGCACCCTACTGGCGAGAGATGTTGCCGCTCGCCCGCGCGTTCTGGCAAATCGCCGCCGCCGATCTCCGCATCTCCGCGGAAATGACCGCCGCCGCCCGCCAAGCTTCCCGCGCCCTGGAAAAAATCGCCGCCCGCCTATGATGGAACTCCTGATTGCGATATCCGGTTCGTGCGACATGATAAACCCATGAGCGAAATATTCCACGGTTGGGCGGCAAAGGAACAGGGCGGGAAGCTCACTGAATTCGATTTCGATCCCGGCAAGATGCGGCCGGAGCAGGTGCAAGTGAAAGTGGAATCCTGCGGCATCTGCCACTCAGATCTCTCGATGATCGACAACGACTGGGGCATGTCGCAATACCCGCTCGTCCCCGGCCATGAGGTCATCGGCATGATCGAAAAAGTCGGCGAGCAGGCGAAAGGGCTCAAGGTCGGCGACCGCGTGGGCCTCGGCTGGTTCGCCGGGAGCTGCCTTTCCTGCCAACCCTGCCTCTCCGGACGCCAGCAGCTTTGCGCGGGCGCGGAAGGCATGATCATCGGCCGCCATGGCGGCTTCGCCGACAAGGTGCGGGTGAACTGGGAATGGGCGATCAAGCTTCCGGAGGCTCTCGATCCCGCCAGCTCCGGCCCGCTGTTCTGCGGGGGCATCACGGTCTTCGCGCCCATCGCGGATCTCGGCGTAAAGCCCACCGACCGCGTGGGCGTGATCGGCATCGGAGGCTTGGGTCATCTCGCGCTCCAGTTTCTCAACGCGTGGGGCTGCCAGGTCACCGCTTTCACCTCCAGCCCGTCGAAGGCCGCCGAGGCAAAAAAACTCGGTGCGCACCACGTCGTCGATAGCAAAGGGGATGAGACTAAAAGAGATCGCCAGCACCTTGGATTTCATCCTCGTCACCGCGAACGCACCGTTCGATTGGGACGCCTACATCGCGGCGCTCGCACCGGACGGCAAGCTGCACTTTGTTGGTGCCGTGCTGGAGCCGGTTCCAGTGCAGGCTTTCTCTCTGATCGGCGGCAGGAAATCCATATCCGGCTCCCCGCTCGGCTCGCCCACCACGGTGGCGACCATGCTGGATTTCTGCGCGCGCCACGACATCGCCCCGGTCACGGAAACCTACGCCATGGACGATGTGAACGCCGCCCTCGACCACCTCCGCGCGGGCAAGGCGCGTCACCGCATTGTATTGAAACGCTGATCATGTTAGAGATTTGCATCGATGGTGTGTCATCCGCCCGAGCCGCTGCCGAAGGCGGCGCGGATCGCGTAGAGCTCTGCGCGAACTTACCTGAAGGCGGCACCACGCCGAGCGCCGGGATGATCCGCGAGGTGCGGCGCGTTTTCGAGGGCGGGCTCATGGTCATTATCCGACCTCGCGGCTATGATTTCCTCTACTCGGAGGATGAACTTGAAGTCATGCTGCATGACATCGCCGTCGCTCGGGATGCAGGAGCAGATGGGATTGTGATTGGTTGTCTAACAGCAGAAGGCCATGTCGATTCGGTTCGTTGCGAAAGACTCCTCGCCGCCGCAGGCAATATGGATGTCACGTTCCATCGTGCTTTCGATATGTCATGTGATCTTGGTCAAGCGATGGAGGAAATCATCCGCCTCGGCGTGAGGCGTATCTTGACCTCAGGCGGAATGCCCGATGTGCCCCAAGGCATCCCAGCCATTGCCGATCTTGTCAAAGCGGCTGCCGGTCGCGTTTCCATCATGCCCGGTGGCGGCGTGACCGAAGATAATATCGCTGGAATTGTTCGCACCACCGGCGTCTGTGAAATGCACCTAAGCGCCCGCCATCGGGTGCAAGGCGGGATGACGTTTTTCAACCGTAACTGCTCGATGGGCGTTTATTCGAAGTCCGACGAATACGCATGGCGCGAGGCTAGCGCGGAAAAAATCCGCCTCGCAAAGCAGGCACTCACGGAAGCGGTTACGCGATGACCGGTTCTTTCTTCCGTTGCGCGACCAGCTTACTAACGAGGAAAGCGAAGCCGCCAACGGCAAGAACCACCAACGGGATGCCCACCAGTGGACGGTAGAAGATCCACGCCACGGAAATCACCAGCAGCGAGAGCGGTAAGCTCAATAGGAACGACACGAAGCCTGTGCCTACGCCGACGATGCTACCGATCATCGGCACCACATCCGCCAACACCGAGAGCGGACGGAATAGCAGGCTAAAGCCTACGAACATGAGGATGAACCCGACAAGGCGGAGGAGCCAAGTCATGAATTTGTTTGCTTGGTGCGCGGCGGTGAACATCGCATCCGCGCTTACCGTGCCCGTCTCTAACATCTCGATCGTGCCGCCCGCCTTCGCGACGAACGGCTCGAAGCTGTTGGCCGTCTGCTTCGCGATCACGCTCACCGCACCCGGCAGCGCGGCCTCATGGCTCACCCGTAGATCGCCGATGGTCGGCGCCGCGGGCGACTCGCCGAGGTAATAGTGCGAAGCTTCCTTGTGCAGCTTTTTCCCGGCGAGTTCCTCACGCTCTTCCACTGCATCGCCGGTGGGCACTTCCGTGTAGTTGTCGATCTGACCCACCAGACCATAGGAAAGCGTGAACGCGCCGAGCGTCACCGAATCAGCCGACCATATCTTGCCGTCCAGCGCGGGCTTCGGGTTCGCATGCTCCTGCTTCTTGTGGAAACGAGAAGAGTCGATCGGCCTGTCCGACCACACCTTCTCATAGCTGTAGGTCGTCACCGTCTCCTCGCCGCCGCCGAGCATCTTCTTCGTCTCGGTCTGCTCATTCTCCTTCCACTGTTACATCTCGACCTTGCGCCTAAGGCTCACCGCCTGCGACGAAACGTTGAACTCCGGATCGGTTAGAAATCCCTCCACCGCCACACCGCCCGTCACATAGACCAGCTTGCCGTCGTTGTACGCATCCACCGTTTCCGGGGAAATGGTAACCACGCTCTTCGATCCCTCTTCGAGAGTTTTCTGTGTTTTTACCGCGCGGCCTTCGTTGAGGAAAAGCACGGGGAAGGAAACCACGATCATCACTAGCCCGAAGAGCACCCCTTTGATCGCTCCACCGATCCGTCCGAACCAGCCCTTGCTGGAGGTCACCGTGTATGAGTCATCCGACATATCGGAATCATGCGGGAATCCCGCCGTGAGTTGCAACGGGAAATTGGATTGCGGCATGGTGCCCTATTGCACGGGCAAAGCGGATCGCAGTGATCCGAGGTTTTCGTTGGAGCCGATTTCCTTGCCATCGGCGAGAACACGCAGACCCTTGCCCTTGCCGTATCGCTCCCCCGTCTTGTCGTAGAAAATGGTGAGTGTGCGGCCGTGGTATGAGATGCCGTCGAGGCAGAAGTAATCCCATGTTTCATCGGGGAGCAGCGGATTCACGACCACGCTGCCGTCCGCCTGTGGGCGCAGGCCCACCAAACCGGTGATGATGAGATCGCAGTAGGTCGAGTGGTTGTAGTCCTTGCCGCGCTCGACGCCGCCTTTGCCGGCATCCCATGTGCCGTTTTTCCAGGATTTGAGGCGGGTGCGGGCGATCCAGTCGCCGGTGTCGGGATGGAGGTTCTCGTCGATCCACGGGACGATGCTGCCATCATCGCGCTTCAAGCGGTGGGACTTCGTGTAGGTGTTCAAGGTCTCGAAGTAGTCGCGGCGCGTGACGCTTTCCTGCGGGTAATCATGGAGGACATTCGCCAGCGCGGTGAGGGTCACGGAAGTGGCGAAAGGCCAGCTCGGGCCGTTCCACTGGCACTCGTGTCCCTCGTAGGAAAGGGTGAAGCCGGAGTGCCTGCGCTCGGCGGTGGTCGGGCCGTAGGGTGCTTGGAAGCCTTTCGGATCTAGGAGTTGTTTCCATGCGGCCTCGTATCCCTTTCCGCGGGGAGGGATTCCGAAATACCACGGGGTGTAGCCGTGGAGTTCGCGGACATCGACGAGCTTGGCGTCCACGCCGCGCGGGAGGACTTTGAAAAATTTCGCTTCCTCGTCCCAGAGCTTTCCGAGAATGAGCTGGCGGAGTTGCTCGGCTTTTTCCCGATATGAGTCAGCGATCTCCGGCTTGCCCGCTTTCGCCGCGATGACAGCGATGGCAGCCGCGTCGCCGAACATGTAGGAGTTGATGGTTGGACGCTTGCCCTGCCCGCGATGATCGCGACCTCCGACCGAGAGCTCCATGCCATCGCGGTCGTCGACCTGCCAGAACAGCCCGTCGGGCTCGAGGCGTGATTTTTCCCATTCCTTGTAATTGGCGATCAGGTCGGGCAGAAGGTCGATGGCTTGGTCGAAGTTGCCGAGGGTGATGGCGCGTTGCAGAACGGAATCCGCCGCCCAGAAGCTGTAGCTGCGCGGGGAGCCACCCTTGCGGAACCAGAAGACGGCATAGTCATCGAGATAGCGCGTATCGCGGATCCAGCGACCCTCGCGGAAATGATGCCCGGCGGGACAGGAGATCGTGTTGTGTTTTCCGCTCCACGAAACCTGCGGGAGAAACTCGGTGATCACGAAACCGTCGGCGGTTTGCTTGATGTGCTTGCGGAACGTCCACCACCGGAAATGGTAGATCTCCTCCATGTCCTTGTCGGGGCAATCGAAGAGCGGGACATTCGCCGCCATCCAATCCGCCGCCGCCTCGTTGGAAATCGCCTGACCGAAATGGGTGTGGTCGTAGCGGTTGAAGGTTTCCACATAGCCGCGCATCGTATCCGGGCTGAGGATGGCGGGTGTGCCCGCAAAGAGCGGCGCGGCCAAGGCCAAAGACAGCCACACGAAAGAGATTGCGAGTTTTAGATTCATTCAGGATTCAGAAGCTGGAACCACAACCGAGCAAAGCGAGATAGACAGACACTCTTCTCCTAAACCTTCTGTCAAATGGACACAAAGTAACACGAATAAGATACTCAAATTAGAGGTTTACGGAGGAAGCTTCACTCACCCGCTGGAAGAGTTGAGACATGTTCATAACACTTTGAGAATTCGTGTCTATACGTGTCCATTCGTGGTTCTAATTTCCTTTCAAGGTTCAAGGGTTCTTCATCATCCCAAGGTTCGCCTCGGCGAAATGTTTGCCCATCAGTGCGAAGGTCTTGGCGCAGCCGAGATAGTGGTAGCCGGCATTCGATGCGCCGCGTTTCCACAAGGCTTGATCGGCAGGCGAAATGAGATCGGCCTCGAACTTCTTGAGGTATTCCTTCTTTTGCTCGTCGGTCATTTTCCCGTCGGCATTCGCATGGTCCTTGTGGTTTGAGTTGAGGAAATGCCCCATCTGGCTGATCTGCGCGCGCTTCGCATCGATGTCACCCAGCTCGTCCGACCAGAAGGGCGCGGTCTCCACGGCCACGACGTTGCCCTTGAACTCCGGCATCTCGGCGGGAGCCGCCATCGCTTGGCGGAACGTCACCATGCTGTGGGATTGGTCCTTGAGTCCGCCCACACCCATCACGCCGATCACGAACGGCATTTTCGGCGCGTCGAGATCCTTGCGCACATCGCGGATGAAGGTGGCGAGCAGCTCCGAATACATGGCGTAGCGTTCCGGCTGGTTGTGCTTCGGATAGACCTGTCCATCGACCATGTCGTTGAAACCCTGGAGCCACGCGAATCCGGCGATCTCATATCCCTGTGCGGCGTCATAATCCGGCACGACCTGTTTCGCATCGGCCAGAACCTTTTTCACATGCTCCGTCATCAGGCGGTAATAGACCCCTGTGGCCGCGATCTTTTCGTCATTCCACTTCGGCCTGTCCTCGGCCTTGGGAATTCCGTGGGCGCCCTGCGGATGTTTGTCCCAGACTTCCTGCGTTTCCTTGGGCATCACGTAAGGCCCAGCGCTCGGCGGGCGGAAATCGGTGTGCAGGCTCTTGCCGCCCCACGCCGCCTTGATGATGAGCACCGGCTCCTCGAACGCCGCATCCATCATTAGCCCGAAGGTGAACTCCGGCCCGATCTTGTCGCCGGGCTTGGTCGGATCCGCGCCCCACATTGTGCCATAGCCCGCGGAGAGCTTCCCGTTAAGAGTGAAGTTGTTCTCCCCGGCTCCCGTGAGATAGGTAATCCAGGCTCCCTCGCAGGTGGCAGGATTCCCGCTGGCTCCGCGCATCATCTTAAGCAACGGCGCGGTCGCCGGGTCGTCGCCGATGTAGTCGAAGGTGCCGATGTTCGCCGGCCCCTCCATGTTCGATTGCCCGGCGAGGATGAAGACCTTGAGCGTCTTCGCTTCCAGTCCCGATACAGCGAGAAGGGCAGCACTTAGGATAGCGACAACGACTTTCATAGGATGGGTTTACCTGAAAAGCGATTTTCCAACCACGAAAATCACGAAAGGCATGGGAACAGGACTCACCCCAGCAAGCCCCGCCCCGCCACGTGCCTCAGCCACGGCACGAAATCCAGCTCCGGCGCGACCTCCTTCGCGTGGCGCGCGAGGTCATAGACGGAGCGGCTGCCGTCCATCGCCACGAGCACCTTAAGCTGCGGAAAGGTGAACAGACAGGGTTTCAGATCCGCGTCCGGCAAGGGCAGCGCCTCCCGCGCGCAGAGCATCCGCCAGGCATCGAGCTTCGGGAAATCCGGCACCGCCGCAGGGGGATCCGCGCCTCCGGCAGGCTTGATCACCTCCCCAACCGGCGCATCCGCCCGGCATAGCAGTTCCGACCGGAAAGTCGTGCCCGCCGCATTGTCCGAGGCATCATCACCGCGCGCACCCGTCACCGAATCCCCGATCCATCGCAGCCCGTGCGCCTCCGCCAGTTTCACGAACGCACCCAGCGACCACGCGTCCATCACCGGTGCGAAGTCATCGTGCGCCAGCACCGCCGCGCCCTTTGCCAGCATGTCATCTACGAGAAAAAGCTCCCTTTCCGTCCCCGTCACCGTCCGGAAAACCGCCAGCGCCTCCATCACATCCACCGCCCCCGCGACCATGATCGCCCGCGCCTTTTCCACGACGATCATCCGCTCTTTCCAACCCGCCGCCACATTGAAGCCCACCACCGCCGTTCCGCGCGGCGTCAGGTTCGCCGCGACAAAATCCATCAGCCCCACCTTCACCTCGTCCGGCACCCACGAGAAAAAACCGTGCGCGATGATGAAATCGAAAGGCGCGTCCGGCTCGAATTCCGACAGCCGCATCTCGCAGAAACGCGCGTTACCCAGCCCCGCCCGCTTCGCCCGGCCGCGGGCTCGGTGGATCGCTTTCGCGGAAACATCCAGCCCCACGCACACCGCGCCCGGCCAGCGGTTCGCCAGCGAGAGCAGATGATACCCCTCCCCGCAACCGATCTCCAATATCCTCGCCCGCGCCGACTCCGGTGCATCCAGCCCCGCCGCCCGCGCCACCGCCGCATTCACCGCCACATTCGCCGACGGATGGCTCATCGGCGGGTAATCCGCCGCATCCCACGCTTCCTCTTCCCCGAAACCCATGCCGCGTTTCTAAACGGAATACGGGCGGGAGTAGATCCTAAAATTTTCCCGCGCATGACGTCCACCGGGGTTTGCAGCCCCATCAATCCCTATCCTCAAACTCGTCCCGTAAGCGTTCGCGGAACCTTCTCCGGCGTTCTTCGTCGCTGTCATCGTCCCTATCCCTGTCGAAATCCCCGTTTCTGATTTCCGGAGGCTTCACCTCGGGAAAGCTGACGCCGAAGGACTTGAGCCAGGCCTTGAGATCCTCGGTTTCGCCGATGGTTTCATCGGTGTCGGCGGCGATCTTGGCCTGCCCAGCGGCCTTGGCCTCGTCGCGGATGGTGGTGAGCTTGGCGACGTAGGCGTCGCGGATCCTGCCGGTGTCGGCGAGGAATTTCGCATCGATCTCGGCCTCCTTCCCGCTGTGGTAATTGAGAAGTTTTTCCATCTCGGGGGAGACGGTGATCCTTTCCTGCCTCCAGTTGTCCTTGATCTCCTCGACGAGGAGTCGGTCGGCCTCGACGGCTCCCTTGAGGTATTCGACGCTGGTGCCGAAAAGGTTCTGGTTGCTGCGGTTGAGGTTCCGGAAAAAGGAGTCGAGATCCCAGCGGAACTTTTTGACGTTGGCTGCGAAATCCTCGTCGCGTTTTTTCACGGCGGCGAGGACGAGCTCCTTGGCTCGGGCGTTGAATTCGGAGGCCTGGGAGCCGACGGCGGGGGCGGGGGAGCCAGGCTTATCGGAGTCTTTGTCCGCGCTCCACTCGATGAGGAAGCCGGAGGCGGTGTCGCCACGATCCATGGCGAACCAGCCCTTTCCGGGGCGGATGGCGAGGGCAGCGCCTTCCTCCGAGGCGGTGGATTCGTCCGCCCATGCGGCGGCCTGCCAGGGTTCGCCGGTGATCCATTTCCAGTAATCGTCCTCCAGGGAGCCGCCGAGCCAGATGCCGTCGCGGGCGTCGAGGCGTTTTGCAAACTCCTCGACCTCGGTGATCTCTGCGGCCGCGGCGGCGACGAGGAGGTGCCCGCCTCCGTCCTGAGCCATTTCGGAGGCCTCCTCCCAGGAAACGGGGCGCGGGACGAAAAAGTAGCGGCGCTCCCCAGCGACGACGGTGCCGGGCGGAAAAACAGGGGACGCGCTGTCGAGCGAGGCGCGGGTGGCCGCGAGCTGGGCAGCGAGGGTGCCGGGGTTGGAGCCGTCGGCGTACCACACGATGACAAAGGGAAGAGCCTGCCCCTCATCGGCGCTGGCGAAGCCGCCGTTTTTTGCGGAAATGAGAAAGAGTCCGTCGCCTCCGGGTTGGACGGACGGGTTCCAGGCCTTGCCATGGCAGAGCACCCAAGAATCGTCGCCGCTGCGTGCCGCGCCGAGCCAGCACTCGCGGCCTTTTGTGAGTTCCTCAGCCGGAAATACGGAATCGGTATCGGGACCGGCCAGGTGGGCACCGTGCTCCTCGGCGAAAAACGCCGCCTCGAACCAGGACATGGGCGTCTCGACGAGGAAATAGAAACGATCACCCTTTTTCACGGAGCCGAGGGGCATTTCCGCGCGCGCGCCTGCGGCGAGAGGGGTTCGGAGGCGGGAGAGGGATTGGGCGGGGGTTTCCGGCTCGGGCTCAAAGCGCGGCGCTTCGGTGGCTGGATCGGGGCGGACAAGGTTGGCACGTGCCTGATGCATGGCCTTCTGCTCAGCGATGAGGGCTGCGGCGGCCTGCTGTTTCGCGAGCATCTCTCGGTTCTCATTTTCGCGCTCGGCGCGGTTCTTCTTGAGGGTTTCCCAAGTAAAGAGGATGGCGAACAGCAGGACGACGATGATGACCAGCTTGGTGAGGAGTTTCGAATCGAAGCCGGACTTCGGGGCAGGCAGCGATGCCGCAGGCGTGGCAGGCGCCGCAGCGGCGGCGACGACCTGGCGGGGTGCCTCGGCGGCTTTCTTCAGCTCGGCCTGGAAGGCGGCGGCGTCCGCGTGGCGTTTCCCCGGATCGGGGTCGGTGGCCTGTTTTAGGACGGCGTCGATGGCCGGGCGGCAGCCGCAGAGGATGGAGGCTGGTGGCGAGCCGGGGGCATAGGGCTGGCCGGTGATCAGCTCATGGAAAATGGCAGCGATGGAAAATACGTCGGAGGCCTTGGTGGCGGCGGCAGGATCGACATGCACCTCCGGCGCGGTGAAATGGCGGGGCGGCTTCGCATCGGGATCGGTGTGAACGATGCGGCCTAGGCCGAAGTTTCCGATCTTCGGGACAGCGTGCTGGTTGAGCAGGACGCTGAGGGTGTCGAGGTGGCCGTGGACGAGGCCGGCCTCATGGGCGTGGGCGAGGCCGTCGCAGATCCCCTCAATGATGGAAAGGGACTGGCCAAACTCCAACAGCCGCCCGCGGGTGGAGCGTGCGAGCGATTTCCCCGGAACAAACTCCATGACAAGGTAAGGCATGGCTCCCGCGCAACCCGAGTCGAGAATGCCGATAAGGTTCGTATGGCGGAGGCCGGCGGCGAGTTTGGAGGAGTTCTCGAAGGCATCGCGGAAAATGGAATCGACCCCGAGCGCGGGGGAAAAGACTTTCACCGCAACCTGCCTGTCGAGGGATTTCTGGTTCGCGAAGAACACCGCGCCGTGGTCGTTTGAGGTGACCATGGAAGTGAACCCGAATGCGGGAAGCAGCGAGTGCATAGCCTCCGGCGTGGGCGGCCATTCGGGGGTCTGTGACATCGGATAGAGTGAGTAAGGGTGCGTGCGGAGACTGACATAGCTTAGGACAAAGCGGGCGCGCCGTCAATCCAAAGCACACGCCGCGCCGCCCTCCCCGCGACCGAATCACCCATTTTCACACCAATATTTTCCGCACCACGTGGCCGTGCACATCGGTGAGGCGGAAATCGCGGCCTTGGGCGCGGTAGGTGAGCTTGGTGTGGTCGAAGCCCAGCAGGTGGAGGATGGTGGCGTGAAGGTCGTGGACGTGGACCCTGTCCTCGATGGCGTTGAAGCCGAGTTCGTCGGTCTTTCCGAGCTGGACGCCGCCTTTCACGCCGCCGCCGGCCATCCACATGGTGAAGGCGTTGGGGTGGTGGTCAGTTTGAATTGCTGGCCTCGGAATATAGGAGGTGCTGCCATCTCAGCCGATCCCCACCCGCAGATCCCGAATACTCCATAGCACCCCCTTCGCCGCCGCGCCGCTCCCCCGCATTCGCCGCGCGCCATCCTTCCTCCTTTCCGTAAACCGCTCCCGCGCGCCCTCGAACGCCTCGTTCACGAACTCCTTGCTGCCGATCACCGCCCCATCCGTGAAATACCTCACCCGTTTCATCAACATTCCGGCCATGCCAAGGTCTGGCAGCACCGTTTCGTTGTCCTTTGACGTAAGCATCTCTTCCTCATTCTTGGTCGCGTGTCGCGCCGCGCCCACCTCCGTCCTCCCGCTTTTTCTGCCGAGTGCCATGCCCATGGCTCGGCGGTAGATCCTTGAAACCTCCTTCCATTTCTCCGCCTCGAAGCCCACTCCCTTGTGGCTCATACAGGCTCGCACAAGACCTTCCCGCGCCTTCTTCCCGTTTCCTTTCGCACCTCCACCGACTGCCTCGCCGTAGCTGCTCCAGCGGTAATCCGCAGGATCGGAAACCATCCCGGCACGCACCGGATTCAGGTCGATGTAGGCTGCGATCGTCCTTGCCGCCGTTCCGCTCTCCACGATCACACTCTTGAATCGATCTTCCCAAAGCGTTCCCGTGCGGTTGTGCTCCCGGTTGAACCAGCGCGTGAACCTTTGCAAAAGCGTCTTCATGAAATCGCTCAAATCATGCATCCGGGGGGTGAAACGACCGTGGATCTCAGAAACAGCATCCGCGTCTTCCCCTCCGCCATCGCCTTCCGCCCGAGCTGCCGAAAGCTCATCGGCCACGCTTTTCACGAAATTCTCGGCATAGAGCACGCCCAGCCGCTTGAGAAGCTCCGCATCGCTCAAACCAGCCTTCGGCATCGGTGGAACCTCAAGCAGGATATGGAAGTGGTTCGACATCACACAGTAGGACAGCACCCGACAGCCGCTGAAATTCTCCATCATCCGCATGAACATGCGGAATTTCCCCCGCTCTTCATCCCCGAACACGAACCGCCGGTCAACCACGCGGGACGTGAGGTGGTAAACGGACGGCCTATCCTCGGATTCCGCCCACGGAGTGAGCCAACGCTTCGTTCCTTTCTTGCCTGACATGCCCCCATCCTACCCAACGAATCCCTGTATTCAAGGGTTTTTTTCAATTTTCCGGGAATCTTACAATACGCGCTCGACATGCACCAGGCATTCCTGCTGCACCGCATCCGGCCAATAATGCCTCACCGCCTTGGCGATCGCCTCGCTGCCATCGCGGACAAGCAGCAGCCTCCGCGCCGTCCCCGCCTCCAATCCCCGCGCCTTGAGCCGCGCGAACAAGCCCTTGACCACTTCCGCGCTCTCGCTGCTGCCCTCCTCGAAATCCAGCAGATGCTTGTGCCCTTCGGAGTCGATGGCCAAAGCCACCACCACGCAACTCTCCTTACCCGGGAAAATCCCGTCCACCATCATCGCCACCACATCGATCCCCGAAAGATCACGCCCCGGAACTCGTCAAGAAGCTCCTTGCTGCGGGCTTTCCAGCCCTCGCAGACCGTGCTCGCGCTCACGCCGAGCATCCTGCCTACGCCGTTGCCCGAAGCCCCGTGGCGGATGGACTCAAGCACCTCGTCGAACATCCCCTTGCGGCGTTTGACCTCGCCGTAGGACTTCAGCCGCACCTCCCGCTCAAGGCCGCTCGGAAGCGTTTCACGCACCCTGCGTTTCGAGATGAGTTCCTTGCCCGCGGTGGTCTGGATGGTGACCATCTCGCTCCCCGCACGCCGGTGGAGACTCTCCGAAGGCCGGTAGGTTTCGCCGCATAGCATGGTGACTTCCTGCTCGAACATCGCCAGGAGTCCGTCGCGCACGATGCCGCGCAGCCGCTCTTGGAAAATCCCGTTAAAATCCTCAATCCCGGCTTGCTCCGGGGACTGTGTCGCTGTTTGTTTGGTCATGGTGTTGGTTGGTTTGTGTTTAATTCCAAACAGGCGATGTCGGAACATCGCCCGATCAACCAGCACCAATAAATTTTAACATTTTAACGGAAAAAAATCCGCTTCCCAACTATATGGAGCTAAGTCTAGTGGATTACTTGCGCCAACCTTATGAAAGTGCAATCCGGGAGGTCAAAAAGAGAGCTGGCCATTTGGCAATCTGGACAGGCACTAGTATGTTGCTATATGGTGGAACAAATATTTCAAGTTCAAATGCCTTGATTGGCCTTGAAATAATCATACCAAATCAGTCCTATCTTTATTCCAAACCTTAATCCTGCGGATTGATGCCAAAGATCATTAAATTCAAT
>JAGYIT010000016.1:244551-443766 GCA_018402445.1 Akkermansiaceae bacterium
AAGGGGTTGGCCGTCGCAAAGGCATCGCCGAGACGCACGAAGAACTTTCCGGCGCCGAGGTAGTGGTAGGGGCGGTCGCTGCCGACGAGATCCCACAGATAGTAGTTCGGTGCCCAGCCGGCGTTGTAGACCTCCCATGAATCGAGCGCATGCTCGGTATAGCTCTCGACCGCCACGACGTTGCCCTTGAATTCCGGCACGGCGGCCGCTTCGCGCTGGGCGACCGAGACCGCGTTCTCGTCCACCTTTTCCTTGGTCTGGCCCGTTCCCAGGACACCGATGACAAACGGCATCTTCGGCGTCTTGTACTCGCGGCGGATGTCCTTGATGAAGGCGACCATGTTGTCCTTGTAGTTCGCCTTGAAGTGTTCGTTGAACTGGTCGTTGAAACCCTGGAACCAGACAAAGCCGGCGATCTCATATCCGGCGGCCGGGTCATAGGCGGGGTGATTCTCCTTCAGGTTGTCGAGCACCTGATGCACCGCCTCGTTCATCAGGCGATAGAACTGACCGGCCTCGTTCATGGCGAAGGGAGCGGGTTTGCGGGGTTCAGGCGGTGCCTGGGGTTTGCGCAGATTCTTCTTCGCATTCTCGTCGGCGGTCTTCATCTGTTCCTCGTAGGCCGCCAGGTCGGCTTTGTACTTCTCCTGGTCCTGCGGGAACGATTTGACAGCAGCTTCGTACTTCTTCAGAGCCTCTTCCGCCTGGGCCTTGGCCTCCGCATACTCGGGGGTGCTCTTGAAGTCGGGCCGCGACGGCGGGCGGAAATCATAATTCAGCGACTTGCCGCCCCACGAGGTCTTGATGAGCAGGATCGGGCCGTCGATCTTTTCCGCAAGCGAGAGGCCAAAGCCGTATTCGGGGCCGATCTTGCTTGTACTGCTGCCGAAACCGACGCCCAGTTTCCCGGAGTTCCGGTTGTTGTCCGCAATGGAATTGATGTAGACCCGGTCGGAGACGGCGCTCGCCTCGGCCACATCCTTCTTATAGGCCTCCAGCGTGGCCTTCATCGTTGCCGCCTTGGCTTCCGCGGCTGCCTTTTCGGCGGCGTCCGTCATGGCCTTGATCTTCTTGTCACCGCTCCCGCCGGTCAGCTCGTTGAGCTGCTTCGCCAGCGCCAGCGTCTCGTCATACCGCTGCTTGGAGAGCTTCGTATCCTTCCCGAAGACCAAGTCAGCGAGCGCCTCGTCCTTGGGGCCGTCCGGATTGAACAAGGTGGCCGTCGTGTGCCCGTTGGCATGGCCGACCATGTTGGACTGTCCGGCCAGAATGAAGACCTTCAGTTTCCCAGGTGCGGCCTCCGCGGGCTGGACACCGACACAGCATGCGAGCAGTGCACTCGCGATTGATTTGGTGACTCTTGTTTTGTTCATTTTTATTTGTTGTTTGTGTTCGGCACCGGGAGCTATGCGCCAGGTGCCGGTTTGTTCTTGGTTCGGGGCTGGTAGGATTCTTCTTTCTCGGTGGGCCATCACGGTCGCTTCACCCCCATGATTCCAAGGTCGATATGGCCGCCGTCCCTAGTGGCTTTGACCGCCAGCACATTGATCCCTTTCCGGAGCGCGGGCAGCCCGGCCGAGGTCACGTCGAAATCGCTGTATGCCGTGCTCTTGCGGCGTTCCGTGAGGATGCGCGCGATGTGGACGCCGTTGAGGTAGATGTCGGCCTCGTCGTGCACCATGGCTTTGATGCGCAGGGCCTCGAACGCGGGGTCGGCGACCTCGAACGTGCGCCGCAGCAGAATGAACGGCTTGTCCCACTTGTTCTCCGGCCCCTTGCGACGTGGCGTCGGCGAACAGACCGGGGCGGCGGACTCCTGCCAGGCGGAGTCGTCAAAACCTGGAGTGTTCCACCCGCCTGGCAGTTGCAGTGGGTCCATGGTCACATATTTCCAGTCGACCTTCCCGCTGTCCGAAGTCGCGGCGAGGGGTGTCGAGAATGGGAACTCGCCGAGCAGCTTGTCCGCTTCCAGCCAGTTCCGTGTCGCCCATGAGGTCCAGATGATGCCGTCGCCGAACGCCAGGTAGCGCAGGACCGCCAGCGGCAGCGGGGCGTTCTTGTCGGCCTGCCACTGCGGATCCCAGACCTTGTGGATGCTCTCGCTGTCAAAGCTGTCGCGGTAGCTTGGCCAGGCGTGGATCGCGGCCAGTGCCTCCCTGGCGTGCTGCCGCACAAAGCCCGCCTCCGGGCTCGCGGCCAGCGCCTTCATCTTCTCATGGGAAGGCACGTCCACGAAGCTGGGAAATCTCACCGCCAGGTATTCCTTCCAGGCTGCTTCAATGGCGTCGTGGCGCGGATCGGCCGCCTGCTCCTTCAAGGCCGCGACGCGGGCATCGCCGGGGCCGAGCAGTTGTTCGAGATTCTGGATCCGGGTCCGGGCCAGGACACTGTCACCGGCCTGCAGGTTCTGCTGCACGGCGGCCAGCGTATGGTCGATGCTGGCCAGCGTGGTCCGCAGCGACCGCTGCATCGACTCGGCACGGGCCTTTGCCTTCCCGTCCAGCCCGGCCGCAAGCAGCGCATCCAGATCGGTTGCCGCCTGGGCATACTGCTTCTTGTCCACCCGTTCCTTGATCGGCGCGAGTTCCCCGGGCATGGTCAGGAGGTCGAACGGGCTTTCCGTGGCGCCGCAGATGCGGGTGAGCTTCAGCGGCAGGGCATAGACCATGGCCTGTCCGCCCATCGTCCAGAGCGGGCCGCGGGCGGCGTAGCCGCCGCCGCCGTTCTGCGAGGGCAGCATGAAGCTGCCGTCCCAGCGCCTGCTCAGGTCGTGAAACCAGGTCCAGTAGTCCATGAACAGCCGGAACTGCTCCGGGGTGCCGCGGCTGGCCCCGATCGGTCCCCAGATCAGCGGAAAGAACGGACCGGTGTGGCAGTGGTCCCGATGACGGTACGAATCGATCACCGTGGTCACGAACCGGTCGACGGTGTCGGTCTCGCCGAAGTTCTCAAAGGCCAGGATGGCGATGCCATTCTTGCCGGTTCCGCTGCCGCCGGTCTTGCTGGCATAATCGGACTTGTGATCCCCATAGTGAATGCCACGCCCGCCGTAGGAATAGCGCCGGAAATACAGCTTGCAGTGTTCCAGGTCCTGCAGGTCCAGTTCGAAACCGGCACGCTGCATCAACGACAGGGCGTTGAGGCACATCACCCCGGTCTGATTGATGTATCCGCCCACCGCATAGTTGGAGTTGATGAAGCCGTGACACCAGGAGCCCCGTTGGTGATCGGCGGCCATGATCACCTTGTGGAGCCATTCGAGATACGGCAGCACGCTGGTGTCGCCGGTCAGCAGGTAGTATTCGGCGATGAACATCGCCTGATAGGACCAGTTCCACATCGTCCCGGTCGTGTCGCCCTGCAGCGGGTCGGGCCCGGGATGCGCGGCAAAGTGGTAGGCCAGGCGGCGGGCGCTTTCCAGGTGCCTGGGTTCGCCGGAGCCGAGCCAGAGCAAGCCGTTCAGGGCACCCGCAAGGCCATCCCCGTCGCCGAGGACGACGAAAAACCCGCCCTCTGGCAGTTGCTGCGCCGCCAGCCAGTCGCACGCGTTGTTCAGGATCGTCCGTGATTTGGCGCAGTCATGGGGCCAGGTCTTGCTGTAAGTGCCAAGCACCGGCAGCTTGATCACCAGGTCCTGTTCCCGGTTGTTGCGCCACACCGTCACCACCAGGCGGCCGTCTGTTGCCTCGGCCCGCGTGATTCCGTCGCCGAGGACGCGGCGGGGATCGTGCTCGTCATCCGTGAAGGCCGGCTTCTCGGGAAACCGCACGCCATTCACCGCCCGGATCCGATCGTTGATCTTGAGCACGCCGTCCGCCGGGGAGCCCTTGTCGAGGCCATTGATGACGAACTCCCGCTCATAAAACCAGCCCGTCGCGCCGGTCGGGCCGAAATTAAAGGGGAACCGATGCTCCCTGCCTTTGACGATGCGGGCGAAGTCGCCGACGTCGAGATGGTATCCCTGGTCTGCGGCCATCATGGGTGCCGGACCGACACACAGTGAAAGAAATAGAATGATACGCTTCATTTTGCACCTCCGGATCGTTTCTCCTGGATCTTCTGCAGACTGCCGCGGCTCTTGTCATCCAGCGGCCACAACGGCTCGATTTCGCCCTTCAGGATCTTTTCCACAATCGTGCCGACCTCCGGCGGGATCGCGGTTCCTTCCTTCACGAGGCGTTCCAGTCCCCTGATGCCGTAGCCGAACTTGCCGCGGGCCGCGAAAGGCGCGGTCCAGCCTTCGCCCTTCTGAAGCCAGTCCCCATAGGCCACGGCCAGTGCTTGCTGAAGGTCCGGATCCTTCTCGGCCGGTTCCAGGATTTTCGCCGCCGCCTGGAACCAGAGCGCCGAATGCCGCTCCTGCGTCATGAGCGGGATCAGCGCCTGGCGAGCTTCGGGTGTGTTGATCTTGCTCAGGGCCAGATCCGCGCTGTCACGCACCCACCACTCCTCGTCGTCGGACGCCCTGATCAGTGCCGGCACAGCGGCGGCCGCCCGGTCGCCAAGCTCACCCAGGGCATCCGCCGCATTGACGCGCACATCGAAGTGCGGGTCGGACAACGCCTTCGCCAGGGCGGGCACGACCCGCGAGGGATCGCCCTTTCCGGCCATGTGCTTGAAGAGGATCGCGCCCAGGACGCGCAGCTCCTGGTCGTCGCTTTGCAGCAACTGCAGCCCTTCGCCGGTCATCTCGCCGCCCATCTCGCCCATCGCCTGTGCCGCCCGATAGCGCACATAGGCGGTCGGATCCTGCAGCGCCGCTTTCAATTGTGGCAACGCCGGTTGCCCTTTGGCGGCCAGGGCGTCGACGGCGGCGAAGCGGTGCTCGGAATCGAGATCGGTTTCCACGATCTTCTGCAGGTCGCCGACCGACTTGGCGGTGAGCGGATTGGCCGGCTTGTCGCCCGGTTTGCCTTTCTGTGGACTTCCCGCGGCCAGCGAGACCCCGCAAAGCAGGAACAATAGGGTGTTGCACTTCATTGCTGTGTTGCGACTGGCCGGCAGGGTAGGTTACATCCGCCCATCGGGCAATGCGCGGATGCGCATAAGAGTAACGGATTTACGTCATTCCAGTATCCTTTTCAGGCATTCGAAAGACGGTCTCACGGAGCGCCGCCCATGTGTGTCCGAAGTGGAAGGGCCAATCGCTTGGCGAGTGGCCAGCTACCGAATCCGCTTCCAATCCAGACCCACCACGGTGCCGAAGGTGTCCCGCAAAGAGCCTCGTATGGTTTCTCACTCTTCCCGGCGCTCAGCGTCGGCGCCCGGCGTGTCATGGAAGCGGCGGATGTCGACCGGCCGGAATTCGTCGGGTCGGTCGAGAACAAAGAGGAACGTCCGCCGCCCGGGCCGGTGCCCCCACACCGAAGAATAGACCTCCCGAACCTTGTTCAGGTCGCCAACGCCCAGTTTGACCTCCATGTCCATCGTCCCGGTCCGCCAAGCCGGGGACGACAGGTCCACGGGTTTCCCGGGATGGATCGTGGCCTTCCTGTTGTCGAGGATCGCGTAGACCGTTTGATGGGAGAGGTTGAAAATCCGGTAGTCGCCCTCCTTCAACCCTTCGGTCGAGATTCCCACGGCATGCACGGCAGGGTTCCCACCTTCCTTGCCTTCGGGAGAGGAAAATACCAGCAGGACGCGGTCCTGCCGGGGGGGAAGTCGTACATTCATGACCGGCCTGGTCGGGGCTTCATCCGGCTGCCGGACGACTGCATCGGCGCGGTTGGCATAGATCGCGAGGACTTGGGGCCCTCGGTAGGTGACCGGGGTGCCGATTCCCTTCGTCGTGGCCCGGATTTCGGATACTTCATCCCCATTGTGGATGAAGTATCCTGGCACCCCTCCCTTGAGGCTCAGGGTGACGATCTCGGTGCGAACCACATCGTCCCCGGCCCATCCAGCCGTCAAGGCCGACAGCTGAAGAAGAAACATGGGAACGCAACACCTCACCACTTCGTGAATCAGATTTCCTCCGCTGAGACCCAGCGGAAGGATTGAATGCGGAAACGGCGGCCAAACCGTTGGTTGACAAACGAAACCAGTTCGTCGGGCCCCGCTTCCGGAAGGTCGCGGGGATCGATGAAGTCGGCGCTGCGCTGGACATACGCCTCGCAAACCGCCCGGGCGATGACCCGACCCTCGCGATCGCGGCATTCTCCCGAGGCCCGGATGCGGAAGTAATCGGAACGAACCTGCAGGACCGGAGCGAGCGACTGGAGGACGTCACCCTGCATCAGGTAGCCGGCAAATCCGGCCGCTTCACTCTCTGCGTCCACCGCCTCGGAGAAATGGCGTCCCTGCGGCTTGCTGGCGGTGCCTCCGATCGCCCCGCCGAGGTCCGAATTCAAGGCCCGGTCCAACGCCGCCTGCAGCGGACCCTTGCGCTGCTGGTTATCGTCGCTCGAGTCCGGATCGCGATTGACGAAACCGGCGAACGAACGGAACGGCCCGCGCAGCCTGACCTCCCTGACGATCTCCTTCGCCAGTGCATCGAGTTCCTCGCTGGAGAGTCGGCGATAGCCCCTCCAGAAATCGGGTTTGAGCGGGCCGTCACCGTCTTGCCACCCCTCGCCTCCGGCGACATGCCCCATCGATGGAAACCGGATCCCCGTGGGTTGCGACCATGAGGTCGAGCCGTCCCGAAGTGACAGGACAGGGAACTCGAAATCCGCCATGCTGGAGAGCACCGCCTTCCAAGCCTCGACCGAGGTCGAGTTCACGTTGAACGCACCGTCGATGGCCACTCGTGCCGCCAAGGCCCGGGAACCATTCTCACCGGCCGGCTTGAGAATGTCCTCGAAACTTGAATCCCCGGGTTGGGGCACAAGCCGGTGGCGGGGATTGGGCAGGGATTGCTTTCCCGACGCCAGAAGATCGAGGTCAAACCAGTCGTCAAGCCTCCTTGACCCGGAGGAACCGAGGTAGTCCCTCCCGATCGTCGAGAAAAAGTAGCCGTCCCACAGTTCACGGTTCAGGCCATAGGAAAGATCAAACATCGTGAAATCCTCGATCTCCATGAAGTTCTCAACCTGGATCTGGTCCAAGGGGATCCTCGGATTGGCGTATGAGTTCCCGAAGGCGAAGCCGGGCTCGTAGCCATAGCGCGAGAACTGGGCGTGCTGCAGCTGGCCCAGCGAAACCAGCGGACCGCGGGGGACGTCATAGAGGATCACGTGGGACTGGCCGCTGGTGTCGCTCGAATAACCGCCGAAGCCCCGGTAACGCCCACCAGCGAGCGAAGCCTCGGGGAAGGAGGGAACCTCATTCTGGCCCTCGGCCACCTTGCCGCGGTTCGGAGGCCCGCCGTCGTAGACATCATCGTGGCTGCCTCCGATGAAGGGACTGAGGAAGAACCAGCCCTCATAAGGCACGCTCGAGCCTTCACCGGTCCGCGATCCATCCCACATGGGGTTGGTCGCGGCGTAGCGCGGGTTCGTGTCGATCCACCCGCGCAGGTCCTGGGTATCATTCTCGGCGTCCGAGGCATTGCGGGAGACCCAGCGCCAGGTGCCGATGTGCAACGGGCTGGTGGCGAGCGATTCGACGGAAAGCCGCGGCGACGCGGAGACAATGCCCGCAGCGCCCGCCCGCACCGGCTCGGGGATCAGGTAGGGCAGGCGTCCGCGCTCCGTCGAGGTCGGGGTCTGCCACAGGTCAGAGGTCCGGTTGAGGGTCGCATCGCCCCCGGTCTTGAACGTGAGCCAGGAAGCGGAGACCCCGTCCACGTAAGTGTCGCCGAACCGTTCCAGCGTTTCCGGATGCTGCGAATCCTCCAGCAACAGTTCCTCGTACCAGACCCGGCTTCCGCGTGGGACGATCACGGGTGACCCGGCCGGCATGCCCTCCTCGCCGCCCGCGTGTTGCAGGTCGAAAACGAATGCCCCTTCTTCGTTCCAACGGGATACGAGCTGATTCGAGTTCCTCAGGTCGGCACGTCTGTCCACTGAGAACAAACGGATTTCCCCGGGTTCGAGGTCGATCGACGGTGTTTCCAGCCGGAGCCAGCGATCGAGGCTTCCCGGTCCGGCGTTGCCCCTCGCAAGCCAGTGCTCCCGCATCCAGGTGCGGGGGTGATACTGGCGCTGGCCGGGAGCCTCGACGCCGACGCGGAGGTAGGGATAGAGGGCCCAGTCAATGTAGTAGGAGGCGTCCTGCAGCCTGGCATTGTAGGGATTCCAGATGCCGATCACCGGCTTCATCTGCAACTGCACCTGATAGGAATTCTCTCCCTTCCTTTCCGCCGACAGACGGAAACCCACCTGCAACATCGAGATCACCGGGGTGACGGTGGTGTTGGTGTGCTGCCGGTCGTTCTTCCACGCGCCCCTGTTCAGATTCCGGTAGGGCGGCCAGTTGTTCGTCCGCAGGTCCGAGCGGGGCTGCGGATTCATCTCGACGAACGGGATCTGCCCGCGGCGAATGTTCCGCCAAAGGTGATGGTAGTTGTAGGCGATCCCCCAGTTCGGTCCGACGGGAAGACGTCCATCCAGGCTGAGCTCGGAAACGAGGAAGAAGCGCTCCGGACGACGGATGTTCCCGAAGTCGTGGACCCTCGCGCTCTTGATGGCAATCTCGGACGGCGTGGCGCCCATGATTGCTTCGGCGTAGCCGGAATTTCTCTGGCTGCTGTCGAAGGCGAGGGATAGATCCGCCTTCATCCCGCCCTCCACGACATTGACCGGGAGACCGTAGCCCCCGGTGGTGAGATCGTGGATGAACTCCCGCGCGAGGCCCGGCCCGCCACCACACAGGTCGATGCTGTCGTGCGTCAGGATCCGGCGCTTGTCGACGTTCCGTTCCAAGGGGCCCAGACCATCGAACCGCGGATCGATCTGGCGGATGCCGTTCTCCTGTGAACCGTGGCTGCGGACCAGCCGCTCCGATTCCGTCCGGGGAGGCGTGTCCGGCGCCCTGACATCGACGCGTGCCTTGGTGCCCTCATCCGAGATCCACCACGCATAGCGGCTGGAGACCGTGCTGCCGTCGTCGATCAGCACCGGAGGCGCGCTGACTTCCGCCCCGGATTCCGTGGCGGAATGAAGAACCTGCCAGCCCTCCCCTGGGTCATCCCCGGGCTGGAAGTAGCGGGTGGGATAGGCCTCCAACTGATCAAGGTCACCGGGCGAGCGGGCCTCGTTTCCACTGACCAGCCACACCGGCAGGGTGTCCTCCCCGACCGTGCTCCACACGCCGGTCCAGTGGGGGTTGCGAACCTCGTCACCGCCCAGAGTTCCGGGACCCGTCACTCGGCGGTCGGGACCGGCATGCTTCTGGAGTTCCCCCAGTGCCACCATCAGGGCCATCCGCGCATTCGCCCGGGCGGTGCTCATCGCCTGCTCCTGGGAGGCGCCGCGCAGGGTGATCGCGGATAGCGAAAGCAGCCCGACGGCGACCAAGGTCAACAGGACCATGAGACTGACCGTAACCACCAGAGCAAAGCCATGACGGCGCGAGTCGCAGGAGCGGGATCTGATCTTGGAGAAGACCGTAGCGTACAGGCTCATCACCCAAGCTCCCCTGTGGCACGATAAGGGATCCAACCGGGTGTCACCGTAGAGCCGACTTTGAGGCTGTCGCTGTTGGCTGGTGGCTTTCTTATTCATTCGGCAGGGGTCTTGGTTCCGGGGGTCCTTGCCGTGTCGTCACGGCGTCGTGCTCACCACCACCTTGAGCCGCGCGAACAGCTTGCCGCCGTCGCCAGCCAGCGTGCGCGGGATGGATACGGTGACTTGATGGAAGCCGCCGCCGAGGTCGGTGCTGTCGTCGATGAGCACGCCGTTCGTGCCATGCACGGCCTCGGCCCAGCCATTCAGGTTCGAGCCGTATTCCACCGTGATGTCCGTGTCGGCATCCGTCGCGGCCGCATTGCGGCGCTTGAAGGTGAAGTTGAAATTGGTCGCGTTGCTGTTGTCGATGGTGGGCGCGTTGCCGGCGTCATCGCCGCCGTCGGACGGGTCGCCGCCGACCACCCATTCGATGCCCGTCTCAAGCCCGCCGCCGTCGAAATCAAGGGCCGGGTCGCTGTCGGTCAGGCCAGCGAAGGCATCCGCCCAGCCGCCGAAGGGACCGCCAGGCGCGGAGGGCTGCCCGCCGAAGCGCACCTCGCCGATCCCCGCGTAGGTGTCGCCACCGTTCTGCAGGTTGTCGAACCTGACGTGCGTGACGTTGGCATGCGTCCCCAGGCTGAAGAACTCCGCGGCACTGCCGGGCGTTCCGAGGGTGATCGTCGATGGCGTGGAGTAGGTGACCCCGTCCGGGGAAAACGAAATGTCGAAGGCCGTGAGCGATCGCGAGGCGGTGCCGCCCCAGTAAGACCAGTAATAGAGGGAGCCCACGGTGCTGGGGGCGGGCAGCTGATAGCTGATCACGTTGCCGGCCCTCGTTCCCAGCCACGAATAATTGTTGCTGTTGGACGGCGTGCCCACGTGCGTCCAGTCGAGGGCGCTTGGAGCGGAGGAGTTCAGGCCGGAGGAGTTGATCGTGTTGACGATCGGATAGGCGGACAGCGAACTCGTGGCGGTGACGCCCGAAGGCGTGAGGATCGAGCCGGCAACGCCTGTTGTGAGGGAGCCTGGCAGCGACCAGACCTCCCCCCCGGCTCCCGTGGCATGGAAGCGGACGAAATACGTCACATTCTCCGCCAGGCCCGTGAGGAGGTGGGAAATGGCGCTACTGGCTGCGGCCCGATGCCCGCAGTGTTGCTCCACCCGGCCGGTCCGGGTCCATGATCGATGGTGTCCCAATAGACGGTGACCGCATCGACCGGTTGACTGACGCTGGTGGACACCATGGCCTGGCCGGATTGGATATTGGACGCAGTGGGTTGGGCGAGGGACAGCGGGCCGACACTCCCGAAGCGGACTTCCGACAACCCGATCCAGCTCGGATCGCCGAAGTTCGTGATGTTGTGGAAACGGATGTGGGTGACACCGGACTGCTGGGCAAAGCCGAGTGTCTGCACCGGGGTGGGGGGCGCGCCGGTCCCCTGCGCCAGGGCGAGCGTGATGGTGGTGGGGAAGGTGACCCCGCCATCCGTCGAGAACGACACGTCGAAGGTATTGAATCCCCGTGATGTCAGACCCCCCCGATCATACTGCCAGAGGTGCGCTGCCGCGACCGTCGCCGCGGCCGGCAGGGTGAAGACGATCCCGTTGCCGGTGGCGGAGCCCAGGAAGTAGTCGGCCGAGGTGTTGCCCGGCTCCGAGTGCGTCTGGGTGAGAATGTCGCCGCTGCCGGAGAGGCCGCTACCGTCGATCAGCTTGTCGGCCCGCCGACTAAGCATCGATGGAGTTCACCGCCACCGCCTCGATCGGGGTGATCACCCCGTCGAGCGTCACTCCGGTCGGGAAACTGCGCGCCACCGACCACGAGTAGCCGGTCGCCCCGGTGGTGAAAAACCGGTAAGTGTAGCTGGTGGTCGCATCGAGCCCGGTGATGGTGTGGCTCAGCGTGTCGCCCGGGTTGGCCGGGCCGAGGGAGGCGGAGCCGCCGCCGGGGGCATTCTGCCAGGTCGCCACGTCCGAATCGCCCTGGTCGTCGTAGGCCCACACCACGATGTTGGCAGTCGCCGGTGCCTGGCTGAGCGGGCAGGTCACGGTCGCGCCATCGGCGAAGATCGCGGTGGTGACCGGGGTTCCGAGGAGCGGCGGCGGGTTTTCCCAGGGAGTCTGGAAAGTTCCCGGCGCGGACCACGCCTCGGCTGCGGGCGAGCCACTGGTGGCGTGGAAACGGAAGACGTAGTTGGTGAACTCGCTCAGGCCGCCCAGCACCGCCTGCACCGGTCCGGCTGCCGTCGCGCCGAGCGTGAGGCTGTTGGCCCAGCCGCTGCTGGTGGCGCCGCGGTCGACCTGGTCCCAGTAGATCGTGACTCCGGAGGCGGCGATGTTGACGTTGGTCGAGAGGGTGGCGCCGTTGAAGACGGTGGAGACGACCTCCGGGGCGTCCAGCCAGAGCGGGCTGGCGGCCAGGTAGCCGTTGTCCACCACCGCCTTGCCGACGCGCCAACCGATCTCGAGGTAGTTCTCGGCCCGGCCGTTGAAATGCGACCCGCCGTCCAGCGTGAACGGATAGCCCTGTGCGCTCCAGTCGTTGCCGAGCAGGTTGTTGTTTTCGATGAAGACCGCCGTCCCGGGAAGTTCGGTGTTGAGGGTCGCCACGGCATTGGCACGGGCCGTGTTCATTTCGGCATTCTGGTCCGCCGACTCGGGCACGATCACCGGCAGGTCGGCCGGAATGCGCGGGTCGGAGGCGCGGAGGTCATGCACAAGATCCACCAGGTTCTCCTCATACTCGTAGCGCATGTTCGCATTGAGGGCGTCGTTCCAGCCCTGCAGCCAGACGAACCCGCAGATTTCATAGCCGGTGGCACTGTTGTAGCCGTTCAACAGTCCGTCGTCGCCGAGGTCGGCGTCGAGATCGTCGAGCAGGGCAGCGAAGACGTTCACGGTGTTGGTGAAGTCGATGCCGACGCTCCCGCCGCGCGCGGCCACCGCCGAGGGCGGCCGGAAATCGACCGCCAGGCTGCGCCCCCCGTGGTTCGACTTCACGAGCAGGATCGGGGAAGCCTCGACATCGGCGAGGTGGATCCCCATGCCGAGTTCGGGGCCAAACGAGGACTTTGCGTTGCTCTCGCCAAACCCGGGGCCGAGGGGCAGGATGGCGGTGCTCCACGCCCCCTGGTCGGTCTGCGGGGTCGGCTCGACCCGGCGCATGGTGCCGTCGATCGAGTCATACTGCACCGCCCAGGCGTCGGTCCGCGGGCTGAGCCAACTCGCCGCCAGCGAGCCCTTGAAGGTGTAGTCTGCGGCCGGCAGGATCGCCACGTAGCCGGGGGTATCGAGGAGATACTCGAGGGTCGGGATCGAGGAAGAATTCTCGGCGGTGTAGGTGTAGGCATGGCCCTCCATGTTCGACTGCCCGGCCAGCAGGAAGACCTTCAGGCAGTTCTGGGCCGTGGCTGGGGCCATGCCGAGCAGAACGAGGATGGCAAGATGTTTGCGTTTCACTAATTTATAAATTGGGAGTTTGATGAACGGTTGTCTGTTTGGGATTCGGTGGTCATTGGGAAGCTGGATACTGGGAATTCCCGCGTCAGTGGATCGGAAGCGCTTAGGGCGACGTGGTCACCGTCACCTTGAGGCACGCGAACAGCTTGCCTCCCGTCGCCAGCGCGCGTGGGATCGCGACGTTGACTTGGTGGAAGCCGCCACCGAGGTCGGTGGTGTCATCGATCGTCACGCCGTTCGTACCATGCACGGCCTTGCTCCAGCCACTGAGGTTCGAGCCGTATTCCACGGCGATGTCGGTGTTGGCGTCGGTCCCGGCCGCATCGCGGCGCTTGAAGGTGAAGATGAAGTGGGTCGCGTTGCCGTTGTCGAAGGTCGGCGCGTTGCCGGGGTCGTCGGAGCCGTCGGTCGGGTCGCCACCCACGACCCACTCGATGCCCGTGTCCAGTCCACCGCCGTCGAAGTCGAGGGTCGGGCTGTCGTCGGTCAGGGTGCCGGACCACGGGCCGGCCGCCCAGGTGCCGTATGGGGCGCCCGGAGTGGTGGTCTGCCCGCCGAAGCGCACCTCGCCCAAACCCGCATTCGTCGCGCCATTAAAGGCGGAAAAGTTATTGAACTTGATATGAGTGACGCCGGACTGGACGGCGAATGTCCGGGTCTGCACGGATTCGTGCGTCTGGGTGCCCTGGGTGAAGCCGCTCAACGGAACTGGCGTACCATAACTTGCCCCGCCATCGGTCGAGAAGGAGATGTTGAACGCGGAGGTGCCGAAGTTGTTGAAGGTGGCGTTGGCCGTGTCCGTGTATTGCCAGACATGAACCGCGTCGATGGTGTAAGTCCCGCCCAGATTGAAGACCAGCGGCTGGGTCCTGTTCAGTTGGCTGATGCCGCCGATCCAGGCCGGATTGGCTCCCGTGCCGGTGGAGGGCGCGTGGGTCTGCGTGAGGACGTCGCCAACGCCGCTCAAACCCGAGCCGTTGATCACATTGATGGTGGGGAACCCGCCGGCGTTGGCAGTGTGCCCCGTCACGCCGACCGGCTGGATCACTGTGCCGACAGGCGGGTTCTCGAAGGGAGTGGTAAAGGTGCCGGCCGCAGACCAGGCCTCTTCGGCCGGGCTGATGATGCCTGCGTGGAAACGGAAGAAGTAGGCCGTGTTTTCCACGAGTCCGGTGAGCAGGTGGCTGATCGCGCCGGCGGGATATCCCCCGAGACTCAAGCTGCCCGTCCACCCGGCCGGAGTGGCACCGTGATCGGTGGTGTCCCAATACAAGGTGACGGTATCGACGGCCGCGTTGACACTGGTTGACAGCATGGCCCGGTCGAACCCGATGTTCGAGGCCGCGGGAGGATCCAGGGCGAGCGGAACCGGCCCCGAGCTGCCGCCGAAGCGCACCTCGGCGATTCCCGCGTAGGTGTCGCCACCGTTCTGCAGGTTGGCGAACTTGACGTGCGTGACGTTGGCATGCGTCCCCAGACTGAAGAACTCCGCGGCACCGCCGGGCGTTCCCAGGGTGATCGTCGATGGCGTGGAGTAGGTGACGCCGTCCGAGGAGAACGAGATGTCGAACGCCGTGAGCGATCGCGAGGCGGTTCCGCCCCAGTAGGACCAGTAAAACAGGGAGCCCACGGTGCTGGGGGCAGGCAGTTGATAGATGATCACGTTGCCGGCTTTCGTTCCCAGCCACGAATAATTATTGCTGTTGGACGGCGTGGCCACGTGCGTCCAGTCGAGGGCGCTTGGAGCGGAGGAGTTCAGGCCGGAGGAGTTGATCGTGTTGACGATCGGATAGGCGGACAGCGAGTGCGTGGCGGTGACGCCGGCCGGCGTGACGATGTCCGGCTCGGCGAGGGTGGTGAAACTGCCGGCCGCCGACCAACCGATCCCGAAGGCGTTCTCCCCGCGGAAGCGGCAATGATACGTGGTGGAGGGATCGAGCCCGCTCATCACGCCGGCGAGGACCGCTCCCGGATCGGCGGACCCCACCGACACCGAGCCACCGCCCGGGGCGCTCGTCCAAGTTGCGACATTCGACTCGCCCTGATCATCGTGAGCCCAAACGAGGGTGCAGGTATCGCAGGATGCCTGGCTGAGCGAAGAACTCGCCGTGGCTTGGCCAAAAGTGATCGCGGTAACCGACGGATTCCCCAGCACGGGGGCGACCGCCAGAGTGGTGGTGAAATTCCCCGCCGCCGACCAAGCGGAGCCGAAACCGTTCGTAGCGTGGAAGCGGTAGAAATACTGCATGCCATCGGCGAGCCCGTTGATGACGTGGCTCAGGACGTCTCCCGGATTGGCGGAGCCCAGGGAAACCGAGCCGCCGCCGGAAGCGCTTGTCCAGGTCGCGAGAGTCGATTCGCCGTGGTCACTGTGGGCCCACACCAGTGTGGAGGTGGTGGAAGGTGCCTGGCTCAGCGGGCTGCTTACTGTGGCCCCTTCGTGCGTGATCGCGGTCGTCGCCGGGGTGCCGATAACCGGCGGGAGGGAAACCACCGTACCACCGGTGAAATCCTGGCCGGCGAGGTCCGCCCCGGCCAGCACCACGTTGAGGGTGGGCGTCGGGAAGGTGTAGCTGGGATGCGACACCGCCACCTCTCGCGAACCATCAATCAGACCCGGCAAGACGTAGTTTCCACTTGCGTCGGAGAAAACCCAATGAGTGGCACCGCTCTGGATGCGGGCTCCGGAGATCGGGTTGCTGCCGGAATCGCTCACCGTCCCGCTGATGCTCGAGGTGCCGGGGCGATTGGCGATCGTCTCGCTAAGCCAGGCCCGGAGACGGGCGCGGACGTCGGTCACGGATGGGGCGTTGGTGCTCGCGACCGCCCCATTCGCGTCCGTGATCCATTCATCCGTGTGGCCGGTAGCTGCCAGTGCATGCCATTCAACAGGGAATCCCGCATTTTCCATGGCAGTGATGCCGGCCGGCGTACTGGCCGGGACGTTCGAGAAGCCGTCGTTCTCGCCATAGGTGACGAAGGACGTGCGACCGCTCATGCGCGCGAAACGCGCCGCCTCATCCCCCTCGGTGGTCCAGTTGAACCCGTCGAGCTGTCCGAGGGGCAGGTATGCGAGCCAGATATCGGCGATTTGGTCGTTCCAATGACCGATATGTCCGATGGCAAGCGAACCGCGCGAGAATCCGGTCGCGAACACCGCCGCCGGATCACCACCGTAATCCTCGAGGATGCGGGCAAGATTGATCCGGGTGTAGTCGGCGGCCGTGTCCTGGCTGACGCCCCACCACATTATCGCGTTGCTGGCAGGGCTTGTGGCCGTCGTCGGGAAGGGCATCGTCACCCAGATGAAGCCTGCGCCACCCGACTGGTAGAATCCGAGGTGCGTGTCCTCGACCGTGCCTGCGAGTCACGCCCGAACTGTTTGGGGCCCACTCGACGATCACGGGATAGGTATTGCCCGCCACCCAGTCGGTTGGCAGGTAGAGCGTGTGATAGACGTTCGTGCCAGTCCATTCGGGGGGAGTAACGCGGACCCGCTTGCCCGCAGCGGGTGCATCATTGGTCACGGGCGGCGGAGTGGCGCATTCCGCGGCTATCGCCAGATAGAATGAGGCGATTCCTGCCATCTGCCACGGCTGGAGTGAGAGGATTTTCATGGTTTCTGATGCCTGATGAATCGGCGGGTTTTTGTTTGCAATGTCACGAATCCCTCACACGCGAGCACGCTTGGCGCCCCGCGGTGGTCCGGGCAGAGGTAATCTGTTTGCGGGTGCGGGCTTCACTTCAGACGCCGCCTGACCAGAAGCCCGCCGAGCCCCAGAATGGAGAGAAGAGCGGCGGACGGTTCGGGAATCACATCGCCGAATCGCACCTCGCCCAAACCCGCATTGGTCGCACCATTGAAGGCCGAAAAGTTATTGAACTTGATATGAGTGACGCCGGACTGGACGGCGAAGGTCCGGGTTTGCACGGATTCGGTCGTCTGGGTGCCTTGGGTGAAGCCGGTCAACGAGATCGTCGGACCATAGCTCGTCCCGCCGTCGGTCGAGAAGGAGATATTGAACGCGGAGGTGCCGAAGTTGTTGAAGGTGGCGCTGGCCGTGTCCGTGTATTGCCAGACATGAACCGCGTCGATGTTGTAAGCCCCGCCCAGATTGAAGACCAGCGGCTGGATGCTGTTCAGTTGGCTGATGCCGCCGATCCAGTGCGGATTGGCACCCGTGCCGGTGGAGGGCGCGTGGGTCTGCGTGAGGACGTCGCCGACGCCGCTCAAACCCGAGCTGTTGATCACATTGATGGTGGGGAACCCGCCGGCGTTGGCAGTATGCCCCGTCACGCCGACCGGCACGACAATGGCGGCATTCGCAAGGCCGACGGGGCCAAGGATAGACAGGATGGCAAGATGTTTGAGTTTCATCGATTTGTGGGTTGGAAGTTGGATGGATGGTTGTCTGTTTTGGATTCGTTGGTCATTGGGAAGCTGGATACTGGGAATTCTCGCGTCAGTAGATCGGAAGCGCTCAGGGCGCCGTGGTCACCGTGACCTTGAGGCGCGCGAACAGCTTGCCACCCGTCGCCAGCGTGCGCGGGATCGACACGTTGACTTGGTGGAAGCCGCCACCGAGGTCGGTGCTGTCATCGATCGTCACGCCGTCCGTGCCATGCACGGCCTCGGCCCAGCCACTGAGGTTCGAGCCGTATTCCACAGCGATGTCCGTGTTGGCGTCCGTCCCGGCCGCATCGCGGCGCTTGAAGGTGAAGATGAAGTGGGTCGCGTTGCTGTCTGCGAAGGTCGGCGCGTTGCCAGCGTCGTCGGAGCCGTCGGTCGGTCGCCGCCGACCACCCACTCGATGCCCGTGTCCAGTCCACCGCCGTCGAAGTCGAGGGTCGGGCTGTCGTCGGTCAAGGTGGCTGCTAGATGACATGGGGTTGTCAGGCGGGGGTGGAAACCGCCAACCTGATCACCGTCATGAAACATTACAAAATCACCAATACCGAATCCTACGAATCAATCAAGCTCGGGATCGACGCCCACGCGAAGTGGTATTACGTCGCCCGGCAACTCGACGGGGCGACCCCGCAACCGGTGCAGAAGATGGACTTTGAGGGCCTGCTGCATTTCGTGGCCAGGCAGAAGCGAATGGCTCGCGAAGTCCACACCTGTTACGAGGCGGGAGCCTTCGGTTACCACCTGCACCACCGACTCACCGCCTTGGGGGTGACCAATTACGTCGTGCAGCCGCAGGACTGGGACGAGCGCGGCAAGGGAGTGAAGAACGACCGGATCGACGCCCAGGCACTCTGCCAGCGGCTCGACCGCTACGTGCGCGGCAACCGCAAGGCGTTCAGCGTGGTGCGGGTGCCCACTGCGGAGGAGGAACGCGAGCGGGCCATCAGCCGCCAACGCCAGCAACTGGTGCGCGAGCGGCAGCGACTGCAGGCGATGGGCCGCAGCCTGCTGGCCATGCACGGCATCCATGTGAGCGGCAAGTGGTGGCAGGGCAAGACCTGGAGCAAAATCCGCAGCGAGGCACCGGAGTGGGTGATCGAGCGCCTGGAGGTTTTCAGCCGTCTCATCGCGCCGTTGGAAGTCGAGTCAGCGAAGCTCACCTCACAGATCGAGGCGGCGGCGGCGGACCAGAAGATCCCCAAAGGAGTCGGGCCGTTGACCTTCGAGGTTTTGCGCCGTGAGGTCGGCGACTGGTCGCGCTTCACCAACCGCAGGCAGGTTTCGAGTTATACCGGACTGTGCCCGCGCGAGCACAGCAGCGGCGGGAAACGAAGATCCGGCAGCGTCAGCAAGAGCGGCAACCCGAGGGTGCGCGCGATGCTGGTGGAAATGGTCTGGCGCATGACACGCTGGCAACCGGGCTACCACGGATTGCAGAAGTGGCTGCCGGTGCTCACCGATCCGGCGCGCGGCGGTGCGGCACGCAAAAAGGCGGTGGTTGCCATCGCCCGGCAACTCGCCGTGGACCTATGGCGCGTGTTCACCGGGCAAACCACCGCGGAGAACCTCGGCCTCGTTTATCTCCCTGATGCCGCATGACGCGGATCCATCCCAACCCCACACCCATTCCTTACCAACCATGAGTCACTAACATTTTCCGACCGGCCACCGCCGCAACGAATGTCGCGCGTCTGAGAAATTCCATGAACGTGCCAACCACGTCCGACTGCTAGATGAGACCGCTTTTCCCTTCCCCGACCCGAATCAGTCACCTGGCGCTTTGCGATCAAGCAAACGCGCGGATAGCAGGCTGCGTTCGCCGGAACCCCGGCGAAGCCACCCAGGAAGGAAAGACATTCGTATCCGCCGTGTCCGGCTCCACAAATCCTCACTCCCGCGAGGTGGACCCGCTCCATTCCCGGGACCGTCATGGGGGCGCTGCCCCCAAACCCCCGGAGTTTTCCGCATTGGGCCAAGGGGCAAGCGCCTCAATAAAACGTGCCGCGCCGCAGGCAAAACCGACGGCACGACACGGAGGCAAAGACCCCTTTGGCATCGTCCGCCGCTCCGGTTGCCCTCCGGCAGAGCCGTATCCTGCGGACGATAAGGAACCATAACCCACATCAAGCCGCATCGCCAATTCTTCAATCCACTATCAACCCGCAAATCCAGCCGGACTAAGCAAGTCGGCTAAAACCTGAAAATATACACAATTTCCACATCAACCCTTGACCAACCTCATAGCAGGAATTTGCTTTCTGCGGGAGGCCCCTGAAAGAGCCATTGGAGCAGACCGGAGGGCGGGGAAAAGGGGGTTGCGGGGGAAAAGGGGGATTTGGATAGAGCTGAAGGGCTGGAAACTGAAACGCCGAAAGGAAGTATGCTCCGCAAAACGCCGCGATTGGCGGGATCGGGAGAATTTACTGCCGCATTCATTTGCCACGTATGTAGCTCTCCAGACCGCTTTGCCAAGCTTTTTTTTGGCATCGGTTGTTTTTTTTTCCGCCGGGCGGGTCAGATGTATTCGAGAACCAGCGTTCGACCTTCGTCCAAATGGATTTCAGGTGCCTGCCATGTGGGACTTTGGTCGAATCCTTCTGGATTGGAATTGGATGGCTTCCGGGGACGGTTGAACCAGTCGAGGTCGGGTTCTTCGTCGGGGATCCATTCCTTGATCGCCTGCCAGGGTGGGTCGATGGGCTCCATGGTCTCGATGTCAAAAGGCGGCGGTGGCGGTCGCGGGAGCGTAACGATTCCCTCCCAGAGGCCGTGGAGGCGGAGAAAAAACTCAATTTCCTCGCGGCGGATGACTTTGCGGACCGGTTTCATGGTGCCCTTGCAGCAGGGGCATTCGAGAGGATCGCCGCCCCAAACCTGGAGGATGAGGTCGCGCCAGAGGGGGCGCATGTCGCGGGCGGATTGCCTCGGAGGCGCGGGGATGAGGAGGATTTCCGATTGAGGATCCGACTTCGCCGAGGCTACGACGGACAGGTTGTTGATTTTGGATTTTTGATTTGAAGAAACTGGAGGACGGATGATGCGGTCGGGGATGAGCGGGGTTTGGCCACGGGTTTTGTTGGAGTAGGTGCCGTAGTAGCGGACGGTTTGCTGGCCTTTGGGCGGGAGGTGAAGGAGGGCAGCGGCGATGAAGTCGGGGGCTTTGAAGATCTCGAAGTTGCGCTTGGTGTTGTAGTGTCGTTTGGAGCGGTAGATGACGGTCTGGGTGCTGGCGTTCCACGTGATTTTCTGGAGGGAAAAGGGATGGCGCAAAAGATATTCGGCCAAACGTTTGCGCCCGGCGCTGTCGTGGGCGGGGACGGGTTTTTCGCCGCCGTCGTGGATGTGGAAGCCGGAGTGTTTCCAGGAGAGCAGGTCGGCGAGTTTTCCGGGGCTGAAGAGCTTGGCTTCGCGGAGGGCGTGGAGGAAGCGGTGGCGGAAGAGTTCGATGGCGGGGGCGAGGTCTTCGGCGGGCATGCAGTGGAAATGGCCGTCGGGGGTGAAGAGGCCGTTGGCGGCGAGGACATGGAGATGCGGGTGGAAGATCAAGTAATCGCCGAAGGTGTGGACGGCGGCGATGGCTCCGATGCGACCGTCGGGGAGGTTGAGGCGGGTGCGGAAGGCGTCGCGGAGGGTTTCGGTGGCGGTGTGGAAGAGGTGGGTTAGGAGTTGTCGGCGTTTGCGGAAGATGCCGCGTAGGACGCGGGGAATGGTGAAGACGAATTGGCGGTGGGGGACTTCGTGGCAGACGGCGGTGGCGATCCAGTCGCTGGTGGAGCGGACGCGGCGCTGGTGACAGGATGGACAGAAGTGGCGACCCTTGCAGGTGAAGGCGAGGAGGCGTTCGTGGCCGCAGTCGGGGCATTGGAGGCGGGTGAAGCCGGAGGCGAGGTCGCCACAGCGGAGGAAGGATTCGACGGTGGCAGTGGCTGCGGGGTGGAGTGAGCCGAGGGATTGGCGGTGTTTTCCCTCGTAGTGGGCGAGGAAGTCGTCCCAGCCGTGGTGAACAAGTTGCCAGAGGGGCGAGGCGCGGGGGCGGCGGGGTTGGTAGATGGATGGCACAAAAAGTGTTCATAAGAACAATTTTCATGTGGGGCAAGATCGGGGGTGATGATTCGGTTTTGTGGAAGATCAGAGTGTGTGTATTTACGATGGGAGATTCGGACCTTGAGCGAGAAACTACAGTTGAATGGCGGAAAACGAACGGTAGCAACCTTCACCTCCGTTCGTTGGCGCGCGGATTGAACGGGCGGATTAGCGGGCGGCTTAGTCGGCGAGGGTGACGATTCTTGCGCGGCAGTCCCACTCGATGGTGTTTTCCCACTGGCCTTCTTTCGGCAGGATTTTGAACCACGCGGCGGCTTCGTCGTCGGTGGCGAGCTCGCGGTAGTGTTTGAAGATGACGGCCGGTGAGTTTCCGGCTTCGAGGGCGACTTGATCGGCGCTTTTCACGGTGGCAATCCGGTATGTGATGAAGGAGTGCCGTAGCACGTTGCGCGGCCATTCGATCTTGGGTGCGCTTGCTATGTCAGTGCATTCCAGAATGGCGGACCTGCCGGGTGTCTGAAATGTGCCACCCAGTAACTCATACTGGCTACGCGCGGACGTCTACCTGGTAGAGCTTTCGCAGAGCGGCCAGAACCGCCTCGAAGTCGTAAAGGTAGAACCGCGGGCTGATCTGGAGGTGCGGAATTTTTCGAGTGCGCACCCATTCGTCGATGGTGCGAGGGCTAACGGACAGGCGCGTGGCGAGTTCCTTCTTTTTGATCAGCGTGGGCTTAACGGCAGTTGCCTCGTGAATTGGATTGCAGGTGTTGACCGTCTGGACGGTGCTTGTAGCGATGGTTGCTTTCATGGTTGCGCATGGTTGGCTGTGTCAACGCATGGGTTGTCCTGACGACAGGACAAGTGCCTCAACCGCTCCCTGATTGACCATTTGAGTTCCGGAGGCACCCACCCGTCAGGCGGACGGATTGAAAACCAAGCCATTGCTGTCTCGCCAGTCACGATTTCCCGGTAGTGGCGAAATATCATTTTCGGGGAGTTACCAGCCTCCAGAGAGGTCCGTGCCACGTCGCCTGTCTCCGCTACCCGATAGCTGATGAATGAGTGTCTGAGGGCATTCTGACGCCATCCACCGGGAATCTGAGCTTTCACGGCGGTATCACTCAGGGCACCGGACGCGTCGGTGATAGTGATGATCGGGCCGGTCTCCTCGCGCCAGGGGCTGAGCCAAGCTTTCAGGTTCTCGGTGAGAGGCACTAGCCGACGGGCGGCTGTCTTTGCTTTCTTGCCTGCGATTTCGATGTAACCGCGATCCCACTTGATGTCCTCCCAATCGAGGCGGTTGATTTCAGCCGACCGAATTCCTGCGAACGCCCCGATGGCTATGAGGGGTAGGATTCGAGCGTGGGCGGTGAGCAGGAGACGCTGCATTTCTTCTGGGGTGAAGATCTGGATTTCCGTTTCCGGTTCCTTGAATGTCTCCGTCTGCTCGGCGGCAGTCTTACGGTCTGGATGGAGGTAGCCCTGCTTCTTGGCGAAGCTGAACATGGTCATGATGTTGCGCCGGATACCATTCTTGCTGACCGGACCAAGCTTCTTGAGGCCGTCGAGGAATCGGTTGATGTCGGAGGTGGTCGCATCCGCGATATTGCCCGCGACGTTGTCGGTGAACCGCTTGAGATTGCTCGTGGCGTTGCGAACGTAGATGTCGCTCACGCCCTTGCGTTTCAGTGATACAACGAACTCGGCCGCCGATTGAACGTTGGTGCGGACGGCGAGCAGGTCTGCACGGTTCGCGGCGTAGAACCGGACGGCATCGGAAAGCGGGACTTCACCGGCGGTGCGCCTAGCGCTGACCCATTCCTCGATAGCGGCGGCGAGCGTCACACCAAACTCACCGGCAGCGCGTTCACAATGCCTGAGGATGTCGATGTCACGTCGGGTCGCCTCGCACACTCCGGTTTCGCCATTGATGAGCCGGACGGTGATTTGCTGGGCTACCATCTTCGCCTCGTCCATGCAGGAGAAGCAACGGGTGCGCCGTCGCCCTCCTTCCTGCCATGCGAGAGTGAATTGGTCGTATCCGTCCTTGCGGTTGATTGTATAGATCCGGACTTTGGCCGGACCTGTTCCAACTTCCACGATGGCACTGCGTCGTTTGCGTTTCTGGGTCATCGAACCCGGCTTCCGCGTCAACTTGTGTGGAATTGTGTGTGGAAAGCCTGTCGCGGTTTCCGTGGAATTACCGCTTTCCTTTCTGGTGCAAGGGGTAGCGGGGATCGTCCTAGACGATGGCGGAGGGGGTGGGATTCGAACCCACGGAACCTTTCGGCTCTCCAGTTTTCAAGACTGGCGCAATCGACCACTCTACCACCCCTCCGTTGGGATGAATCGCGTGGAAACGGACAGCGGTATGCAACGCGGAAGCAGACGATTCAAGTCAAATCAGCAAGCGTAAAAACCAAGGAAGTGCGGAAACCCCCCTTTAAGGTTTAGGGTTTAGGGTTTCTACCAATCGGTGCCCACGCCGTATCGCTCGGCGAGTTCGAGGAGCTCGGGTTTCATCGGCCACTCGTCGCAGCGCTCGGAGGTGGCGTGTCGCTGGCTGGCTCCCTTGAGGGTCATGCAGCCGGTGTTGTCGCCGATCCGGCGGACGGCATCGACCTCCTCGGGCGTGAGGCGGACGTCGGGCATTTTTCCGAACTCGCGGATCTTGTCCTCGATGGGGCGGGCGTGCTCACCGGCTTCCTGGATGAAGGTGGGGACGACGCACTCGACGGGCGCCTGGCTGAGGTTCCAGATGCAGGCGAATTCGATCATGCTGAGATTGTATTTTTCCGCGATGGGGCGCATGCGGTTCGCCTTTTCCATGCCGTGGCCGACCCAGCCCTCGGGGCGGTAGGTGCGGTGATCGCCGGGTTTGAAGGCGTGGTCGGGGGAGAGGTCGTCGTGGAAAACGCCACCGTAATCGACGACGCGGGTGAGCACCTTGATGCTGTGTTTCTGGCAGGCGGGAAGAAGGAGGTTTGAGGGCCACGGCTCAAGCGGGTTGAGGATGAGCATGGCCCAATCGATGTCCGCGCCGAATTTCTCAAAGAAGTCGAGTAGATCGAGGGTGAAGCCGTTAGCCGGGCCGGGAGCCATGCCGAGTTGTTTGGTGAGGCCGGTTTCCTTGGCGCGGGCCATGGCTTTCCAGAGGGCTTCCGAGGTGTAGCCGAGCTCGTCCGGATTGTGGAGCATGAGCAGATCGAAGTGATCCGTGCCGCAGCGCTCCAGCGAGAGCTTGGTGGCGCGTTGGACGAACTCGTCGTATCCGTCCGGGCCGCGCAGCTCAGGATCAGTGAAGCGAGGGTAGCCCTGGGAGCCCTTGCGCTCGCCGTCGTAGAAATCGTGGCCGATCATGCCTACAAGCGCATAGGTGGAGCGGTCGATGCCCGCTAGCGCCTTGCCGAGGAGTTCGTCGGCCTTGCCGTTTCCGTAAACATCGGAGGTGACGAAGGTGCGGATGCCGGCTTCGTAAGCGGTCTTGATGCAGCCGAGAAAGCGATCCTCGGAAAGCGTCTCGCCGAAGTGCATGAAGCGTCCGCCGCTCCAGGTTCCGTATGCCGTTTGGGTGATTTCCATGATGTCGGTTGGCTTGTTGTTTGCGCGGTAGCTTCGGCTCGGAGGCACCGGTTCCGCAAGCGGGAATCAGCGGCAAATCAATCGGGGCACGGGAAACAGCAGGCGCGGGGCAGGTAAATGGGGTGGCACCCAAAACCTTTTATTCTGCGTATTTCTCCTTCAACCATTTCAGGACTAGGAGTTGATCTTCCCGCTTTGCCCGGCGCACTTGGATTAGGAGTTTGGAGATAGTGGGACGATCAAGGGTCAAATTAGACGCCCCTTCGTTACAAACGGAGCAGAGTGCCCTCAGGTTGGACGCATCATCCTTCCCGCCTTGTGATTTATCGACAATGTGGCCGAGGTGGAGACGGGTCTTGCGGGTTTCATCGTAGGGATGTGGTTCTCCGGCAACGGCTCCACACATCTGGCAGGTGAAGCCATTGCGATCAAGGACAAGGGCTCTTAGTTCTTTTGAGATACTTCGCTCGAATGCGGGCTGCGGTTTGGGGCTTTCCAGCAGATACTCACCGGGCTTGAGATCGTTGCGGTCGTTATGGGTGAGGATAAGATAGCCTTCCTCGTTGCGAAGCTCACGGACACGCCTTGCCCACTCACTGATACCGGCGACTTCCCGCAGCTCGTCGGAATGCATGACCCTGCCGATGTTCGCGAGGAAATGCGCCCTCAGTAGTGCCCTTGAACCTTTCCGTTTGCTTGAGTTTTTCGGCATGTGTCAGGAGGCGCTACGGGATTTTGAAACGATGGATTGTCCGCAAATTGCTTGGCGAATCCTGATTGCCACGGCTTTTGCGACCGGTGGCGGGAAGGCGTTACCGATCTGGCGGTAGGCGGCGGTTTTGCCACCGGCGAACTGCCAGTGATCAGGGAAGCCTTGGATACGTGCGGCCATGCGGAGGGTTAGGCGGGGTTTGCCTTCGAAGCCGGGCATGGGGGCGGCGTTAGCGAGGGATTTGCCTTCCACTCCCAGCGATGCCCAAGCTTTGCGAGCACGGGTGGGGCCTAGATCAGCGCCGCCGTGCTTTTTGGAACCGCCGACGAGGGTGGGGGCGATCTCGTTCGCATTCGCCGCCCACTCGATGGCGCGTTGCCAGCCGTTCTCCGCCATCAGATCGGCAAGGCATTCTCCGACGGTGGGTGCGGGAATCCCGTCGCTGAGCGGGATGGGCGGGTAAAAATTTGTCGCGAGATCCTGACGGATAGCGACGACGACCACCCTGGGTCGGAGTTGCGGGACGCCGTAGTCAGAAGCGTTGAGGAGGTGCCAGCTTGCATCGTAGCCCATGGACTTGAGCTGCTTCTTGAGGTTCATTCGGTAATCCGTGAACACCGCGTCAAGAAAGCCGCGGACATTCTCGAGCATAATTGCCTTCGGCTTGCACTCTTCGACGAGTCTGAGCGCTTCAGGGAATAAATCCCGCTCGTCACCGGAGCCGAGCTGCTTGCCGGCTTTGGAAAATGGAGGGCAAGGCACGCCGCCCGCCAAAAGATCTACCCCTTCGAATTCCTTGGCGGAAAATCCCCGCACGTCCCCTTCGAACACATTCCACCCAGGCCGGTTCTGGCGCAACGTCTCACACGCGTGCCTGTCGTTCTCCACATGTGCCCACGCCTCAAACCCCGCTAATTCCAGCCCTAGCGCTTGCCCTCCCGCACCGGAACAGATCTCAATACAAGAAGGGGCGGAGGTATGGGCTTGTTCACGTTTCACTGGTTCTATTGAACAGTTTTAGGACTTGGCGTCAAGTTGTGTTTGGAATGATTGAGCTTGGGGGCACTTAAAACGACTCGAACAACCTCACGGAAAATTCCGGCTCACATCGAGCGCAGCAGGGTCAGCTGGTTGCGTGCGCGCGCAAGGTTGTGGCCTTCGTAGTCGGAGCGGAAATAGACGCCGCCGAGGAGGTGGTCGGTGAGGAAACGGATGGCAAGCTCCAGCGCGATGACCTTCGGAGCGGAGGGCAGCAGGGCTTTTTCCTCGGGCGTGAGGAAAGCGGAGGCCGTGGAAAGGTAGCCCTCGGTGAGCGCGGCGGCGAGCACGGGGTCGAGGCGGATTTTCCCGGGGTCGGTCTCGTTCTCATCCGCGGTGGAGGCGGCGGAGCGGACGAGATCGCCGAAATCGAATAGAGCCAGGCCGGGCATGACGGTGTCGAGGTCGATCACGATGGGCGGCAGGCTGGGGTCGGTGGGAAAAAGGATATTGGAGATCTTGGTGTCGTTGTGGGTGATGCGGATCGGCAGGTCGGCGTCCACGAGGAGGGTGGTGAGGTGTTGTTGCGAGAGGATGAAATCGAAATCGGCGCGGGCTTTTTCGAGGCGTCCCACGGGATCCTGCGCGGCGGCGGCGAGGAGTTTCGCGAAGTAGGTGGGTGTGTGGTGGAAGGCCGGGATGGTCTCGTGGAGGCTGGCGGGGTCGAGATCGGAGAGCTTCGCCTGGAAGCGCCCGAAGGCGGCGGCGGCGCGGAACGCGAGGTCGGGCGAGTCGATTTTCGCGAAGGTCTCGGTGCCCTCATGGTAGGGGTAGCAGCGCCAGATCGTGCCGTCCGGCTGGGTCAGCCAACTCATGCCGCTGCGGAGCGGGATGAGGCAGAGCTGCTCCGCGCCATGGTTCCTAGCGCCGTTGTGGAACGTGACGTGGAGGATATTCTCCATGACCTTCCATGGCTCCGGGAAAACGGCGGAATTGATGGACTGAAGGATGAAGCGAGTATCGGTCTGCCCACTACGGCAGGTGACGGCATAGGTGGTATTGATTAGGCCGGTGGGGATTTCCTCAAACGAGACCACCGGGCCGGGCAGGATGAAGCGGGAGGCGATTTCCGGGATGGGCGGGGTGGTGCGCTTTGTGGACATGGCTGGGTGCGAAAAATAGCGGGAAGCGGCGCGGCAGCGCGCGCTCAGGAGCGGTTCGGCTCCGCGAAAATCAGAGTGCCGCCGGCGGTCTGGAGGGTGGTGACGACGACCACATCCAACGATTTCCCGATGTCCTCCGCGGCCTGGTTGACAATGATCATCGTGCCATCCGGCAGGTAGCCAACACCCTGGTGTTCCTCCTTGCCCGGCCTGACCAAGGCCACGCGCAGCCGCTCGCCGACGGCGATGGAAGGGCGCAGCGCGAGGTCAAGATCGTTGAGGTTGAGCACGGAAACGCCCTGCAGTTTCGCGATCTTCGAGAGGCTTTCCTCCAGTGTCAGCAGGCGCGCTCCGTAGAATTTCGCGGTCTCGATGAGGCGGGCGTGCAGGGTTTGCTCCTCCGTCGTGATCCGGGCGTCGTAAATGGAGACCTGAATATCCGCGGAGGACTGCATTTTCTCAAGATTCTCGAGGCCGCGCTGGGCTCGCTGGCGGATCCCGTTGGAACCTTCGTTGGCTAGGGTCTGGATTTCCTCCAGCACGAACTGTGCGACAATGAGCCGCCCGCTGATGAAGCCGGAGGAAAGCAATCCGAGGATGCGTCCGTCCATGACCGTCTCCGCGTCGAGCACGATGGGCTGGCCGGAGCTCGCGTCTTGGCGGAAACGGACATACGGGATGATGAACGCGAAGTCGTCCCGGTTGCTGCGGAGGGCGAGCACGGTGCCGAGAAAGCCGAGGCTGGCGAAAAGTGTGACATCAAGTGCGAGCTGCATTGAGTTCACTAGGGTATCGCCGTATTCCGTCTCATTAACTTTGTCGCGGAAGGCGAGTTCCAGTAGGGTGGAGATTTCCACCCGGGTAAGCAGCCAGGCGCAAAAGAGGCCTACGCCAAGGCCGAAGGTGGCCGTGGAGAAGCCGCGAAGGGTGAAGTCCTCCATCAGCCGCTCGATCCCGATGAAAAGGATCCCGATGGCAAGGCCGATGAGCAAGCCGGTGGCGACCGATATCTCGACCGCCGTGCCCTTAGTGCTCAGCGCGATGGCCACCCCCGCTGCCTGGCAGATAAGGAGATAGATCAGGCGCGCGATGTTTACGGAGGTGCGGTGCATTCGGTGTGTCGGAATGTTCACAATCTACACCCCCGCCTACAAGCCGAAAGGGATGGAAGCGGCGGCAGAGATCACTCCTGCTCGTCGGCAGTCATCTTGATGTCCGTTAGCGCGGCGATGAAATCACCCAAGATCTCCACAGGCACCATGATCGTATCCCGGTTCCCTCCGACGTCCTCCGTGATTTTCACCACCATCCCCCGCGAGTTCTGTTTCAGGTCGAGGAAAAAGGTTTTCCGATCCGACAGGATTTTTTCCGTATGCAACAAGTCGCTATCCACTTTATCCTTTAGTTGTAGTTCGTTCCCAGCATTGGGAGGCGGGCTTGATTGTCAACCCATTTCCTGACCGCGCCGATGCGTGACCTTCTTCCATACGCTCGCCCGGCGCTCGTTCTTGCGCCGATGCAGGATGTGACCGACCTGCCCTTCATGCGGGTTCTGGCGAGACGGAGCCCGCCCGATTGGTTCGTGACCGAATACTTCCGCGTCCACCCGCATTCCGGGCTCAACGCCTATATACTCCGTTCCATTTCCGAAAACGAAACCGGCCGCCCGGTCTTCGCGCAGATGATCGGCCGCGAAATCCCGGATCTGGTGCGGACGGCGCACGAGCTTGCGAAATACCCGGTCGCGGGCATCGACCTGAACCTCGGCTGCCCCGCTCCCGTCGTTTGCCGAAAGGACGCGGGCGGCGGCCTGCTGCGCGATCCGGGCAAGGTCGATGCCATCCTCGGCGCGCTGCGCGACGCGATCCCCGGGCGCTTCACGGTCAAGACCCGCCTCGGATACCACTCGCCGGACGAGTTCCCCGCACTTTTGGAAATTTTCCGCAAACACGCCATCGACGGACTGACGATCCACGGGCGGACGGTGATGGATCGCTACCACACGCCGGTGCGCCCGGATTTCGTGAAACGCGCGGTGGAAACAATGCCCTGCCCCGTCATCGCGAACGGCAACGTCGTCGATGCTGAAACCGCCCTCACCTACCACCGCAAGACCGGCGCGGCGGGGCTGATGGTCGGGCGCGGCGCGATCAGGAACCCATGGATCTTCGATCACATCGCCGCCGCTTTTTCCGGCGGCGCAACAGCCGAACCCACCCGCCGCGATCTCCTCGGATACATCCGCGAACTGTCGGAAGAACTCGCCCGCGAACACCCCGATTTCGATCCCCTACTCCACATCCAGCGCATGAAAAAAACGCTGATCTACATCTGCGAGGGCATCGACCCCGCTTTCGAGCGGACGATACGCCGGATGAAAACGCCCGCCGAATTCGAGGCTCTGTGCCGGGAGCACCTCGACCGCCCGGAAACCCTCGATCCTTTGCCGCCATTTGATTCACGCGTTTTTTGCGGTTTCCCGGATCTCCTCGCCAAACCCGCCGAAATCCGAATGTGACGAAATCTCCACGAAATCTCGCATGGCCGGAGGGGCATTTCTGTATTTACTTAGTCGTGGCGCATGAAATGCTGAACCGCTTGAGATGCGATCCGCCGTGCCAGCCCATCCGATGCAAACCGCCCCATACATTACCGGAAACGCGAACCGAAACGTTCCCGCTTTCAGCCTCGTCGAACTTTTGGCGGTCATCGCGATCATCGCGATATTGCTGACAGTGGCCGTCCCCATTTTCTCGGACCCCTCGAACAACGCCCGCCAGGCCTCGCGGGAAATCATCAAGGCGCACCTCCAGCGCGCCCGCGCCCACGCCATCGCCTCCGGCACCCCCACCGCCGTATCCATCCCCGTCCTCTCCACCGGCGGCGAACTGGGCGGGCGGGCGATCTCCCTTTTCGAAGTCGTGAAAACCGGCGCGGAATACGAACCCGTGAAGGACGCGGGCGGCGAGGAACGCCTGCTCCAGCGCTGGGAAACCTTGCCCGGAAGCTTTCATTTCATGCCTTCCTCCCTCATTTCCTCGCCCAAACCCACCATCGTCGATGCGCCGGATACACTGCAAACGAACCACAAGGGAAAGCCCGTTACCTGCCACATGATCGTCTTCGCACCCAACGGCCAGATCGTCCTGCCCGCCTCGGAAACGAACATCGCCATCGCCCGCGCCGCGAACCGCGGAAACTCGCTCACGCTCACCCAGAAAACCGACGGCAACCCAGTCTTCGACTTCCTCCAGGTGAACCGCCTCACCGGCCGCACCCGCACCATCCAGCCCTGATGAGACTCTCCGGAAAACGCCCGAAAAACGGCATGACCCTCACCGAGGTGGTCATCGCCATCGGCGTCGTCGCCTTCGTGATACCCATCATCCTTGCGGCGACCGGTTCGGCGAACCTCTCCCGCCTCGGCGCGGAGGCGGACACCCGCTCGGCATGGCTCGCCCGGGAAGCGCAGCGGGAAATCCTTTCCGCATGGGCCGATCCCGCCGCGGAATCGGTGTTCGGCGCGTCGCTGGATTTCCCGGAATTTGCGTCCGGATCCTCGCCGGAAATCCTCGCCTACGATTCGGACGGGAATTTTCTCACAAAAGGAACGCCGCAGGATCTCAGCGCGCCGAGCAAGATCCCGAAGCGCGACCTACCTCGTCGCCGTCCATGGCGAGACGCACCGCCCGCCGAACCTCGCGCCCGGCTCCAACAGCCTTTCCCTGCTCACGATCCGCGTCCTCCATCCCGCCAAGGCCGCCCCCGCCAAGCGCAGCGACCTCCGCTACCAACTCATCAGCCCGCGCCAAGGCACCCTGTGAAAACCGCACGTCCATATCACCGCGGCTTCACCATGCTGGAGCTGCTCATCGCCATGGCGATCACCTCGATCCTCATGCTCGCACTGTTCTCCCTCGTCGGCCAATCCACCGACAGCTACACGCGCACCCAGCGCGCCGTGAACACCCTCTCGCAGGCCCGCGCCTTCATCCAGTTCTTCGGCCGCGAAATTTCCACACGCCTCCCCGGCACACCCCTGATCCACGAAAAAGGCAACGGCGGCGGCGTGGAGTCTTCGGAGAAAATCGCCTTCATCCGCGCCGTCTCCAACGACGAGCAACAGGCCGCCACACCCGGCGATCTCAACCTCGTCTCCTACCGCGTCGCCTTCTCCCAGGACTCGCCGGGCTTCGAATCGCCCAAGCTTTTCCGCGCCGCCCGCAATCCCGTGGAGACCCAAATCATCCTCGAAACCCCCAGCATCCCGGCCTTCCCCGCAGACGATCCCGCCCGTGATGAACCCATCGTCGCAAACGTTATCGGCTTCTCCGCGAAACCCCGTTTCCGATCCGGCGCGCAGCTCCAAGACTGGACAGAAACCTCACCCGCGCCTCCTTCCGTCATCGAGCTGACCGTCCGTTTCATCGACGACTCCTCCGCGCAACGTTTCCGCACCCGCGCCGAATGGGATCGCCTCGCCGACTCGCCCCGCGACCAGGAAATCCAGCTCATCCGCACCTTCACCCGCTCCATCGCCATCGCGAAATGATGTTTCCCTCTTCCATCCTCAATCCGCCATCCGCGATCCGAACGAAGCGCCACGGCTTCGCCCTGCCGATGACGATCATCGCCATCGCCGGCCTCACCCTGCTCCTCATCGGCCTGCTCACCGTCCTTTCCCTCGAGCGCAAGACCGCCCGCTCCTACTCCGACGCTGCCCGCGCCGATCTCGCCGTAGAGTCCGGCCTCGCCGTCGCCCTCGCCTCGCTTTCCGAAATTGCCGCCCGCGACGACTCCCTCGTCTTCCGCATCGAGGATCCCCTCGAACCCACCGTCCCCGCCGACGACCGGCCTCATCGGCTTCAACGCGAACAGTTCTTCACCTACGGGGCGGTCTTCGATAACGGTGCCTGGCGCGGTATTCCGCTCTTCAGCGGAGAATCCGCCATCGGCTTGGGTGCGGATCGCATCGATACCGCCCCGCTCACCAGCGCCCTTTCCGCCTACGTGGCCAACGAAGACACCAAGCCCATCGGCACCCTCACCGAGCACGATCAGGACATCCCGCGCGCGAAATGGGTGGATGTCCCATCCTCCGATCCGGACCGCTACACCTTCCGGTATTCCTATTGGATCGAGGATCTCAGCGGTCGCATCGACGGGAAAAACGCCGGTTCCGTGCCCCAGGATCTCCGCCTCAGCACGGCCGAGCTGGACATGTCCACGATCTTCGATCCCACGGCCTCCACCGGCAAAGTCCCACCGGAGCTGACCGCCAAGCAGCAACAACTCCGCACCCCGGCCTCCGTCCGCACCGTACTTTCCGCGGATCAGGTGAAGCGCATCGAACCCTACATCCATTTTCACAGTATGGCCTCCCCCACACCCGCACCAAAAGTGATTCCCCAGGGCTTCGGCTATGCCGACGCGGGAGCCCCCGCCCCCGACCTCAACGAATTCGTCGCCACCGCCGATGTCGAGGGCATCGCATCGCACATCGAGAAAAACCTCCCCCAGTTCAAGAATCGCAAAGGAGGATTTCCCGCGGATGAGGACTACATCAAAACCCTCGCCGCATCCATCATCGATTACGCAGACGAGGACAACAACGCTACTGTCGGGCCCGGATACCGGGGGGTTGATTCCTATCCCTTCGTCAACGAACTCTTTGATCGCTACGAATGGACCGGCGGCGACATGAATTCGATCGAAGTCACCGTGGAAACTTATATCGAGCTCTGGAATCCTTCCGATAAGGCGACAACGGGGGTGATCTTTTTCATCAACGAAAACCGGCACAAAATCAAGGTTCCGCCGAACGACTACGAATTCACCGATTCGCCGAGATTCATCAAGCCCGGCATAAGCATTCCTCCCAATGGGTTCCAGGTGATTTTCCTAGGATCCACCAAATATAAGTTTCCGATCAACCCCACATTCCCACCGACACAACTCAGTTTCCCGAACACGGAGTCCAGCAATTTCAAGCTTTGGTGGAACGGTAGGCTTGTAGATCGCGCACGGGGCGGGCTGATGCGGCAAAACAGCTTTATGAAATTCGGAAATTCGGAGCGCGACTGGAAAGGGAACGCGAGCATGGCCTTGGATTACCGCATCGATCAGGACGGTGATCCGCGTGCCTCATACTACATAGCCGCGCCCGTTTTTTTCAATAACTACAGGGACAATTCAAACTGGGGAGGACGCTCCCTGAAGAGAGCCATTAGCAACAATGCATATAACGAAGTGCGCTTACAGGAATGGGAAGACAAGGGAACGAATTCCACACCCGGAACCAACCCCAGAACCGACGCCACCCGTCCCACCCAATTGGCTTTCCCAGCCAATCAGCCGGGCTTGGCCCCCGCATCGATATCCAACTCCGGACGTTACGATTCCCTCGCCGAACTGGGAAATATCTTTGATCCCGCCCAATACCAAAGGGTAGACGGCGACCCCGACGATTCCTCGCCAAACCTGCGTCCCAGCCCGAATCCGGCAGCAGGGGGTGGCTTCACGCTCGCCATCGGAAGGCCGGAATTCGGCGCGTTCGACACCGAAGGCATACGCTCCGCCCAGCTTCTCGACTTGTTTTCCATCCACCCCGAAATTTCCGCTCCCGGCGCAAGCGCCCGCCCGGTGAACATCAACACCGCCCCGCGCGAAGTGCTGCGCACGCTCGTCGCCGGAGCTACCCTTGACGCTGACCCCGCGACCGCGGGGGTAGTCCCGCCGCGCGATACGAAGGAGGGCGACATCTTCGCCAATTACGTCATCGCGCAACGCTCCCACTCCCCGCTCCGCGGTCCTTCCGATATGAATGCCCTGCGGCTGGATCCGGCGGACAAGACCGCCACCACGTTTTTCGGCTCGCGCGACGCCTACAAGGACGGCACCGCGCCCCCGGACACATGGGATGATGCGGGGCGTGAGGAGCTGTTCCGCAAAACCCTGAACCTCGTTTCCTTCACATCGAAAACCTTCCGCATCGTCGTCTCCGGTGAAGCCCTGAACAAACAGGGCGAACGCATCGGCCGCGCCGCCCGGGAATTCCATTATTCCGTCGAACCCGTCCGTGACCCCGCAACCGGCGAAATCGTCGCGGGAGCCGGCGGCATCCCGTCACTGAACATCCGCAAGCTTTATGAGAAATCCCTTTAAAATCTGCGCCGTCGCGGGCGCGTTGCTGCTGCCGCTTTCTGCCCAGGATGGGGAAGGCTACGGCTTCCTGAACATCGCGAACCTCGTTCCGGGCGATACCCCCTGTGAGATCAACATCGGAGGCGAGAGCTTGAAGCCGGACGGCCTGAAATCGGGTGCCGATACAGGATGGTTCATGGTCAGGAACGGGCCGAAGGAGCTGAAAGTTTCGGTCGGGGAACTGGAATCCGCCACCGGAACCATAGTGATAACGGAAGCGAAGGGTAACCTGATCGGGATCTATCTGGAACCGGATCCCCGGCTCGATTCCGAGGGGCGCCCCAATCCCCCGCGTATCCGCATCAGGAGTTTTCCGACCTATGAAACGACCGGTTTTGCCCTGAAATTCGTGTCCCTTTGCCCGGAGCAAGGCCGCTTCCAGCTCGGCCCCCTGAAGATCGACGCGAAGCCTTTCGTCCCGATCGAGATCCCCAAGTGGAATGGCGGCGGCTTTGAAATCATCCACAACGGCGAAAAGGCGGGACAGGTTTCCGGCAGTTCGGAGGGCGGCGCGTTCTATCTCCTCTGTGGCGAGGATCAGAAAGGCGGCAAAGCGACCGTCCTTGTTGGAGCCAACATGCAGGAAGTGCCAGAATACCTCAGGAAAGACAAGCGCCCGCCCGTCGAGTCCGGGGCGGCGGCGGAACCCCTTACCACAGAACCATGAAAACCAGCATCATCAGCACCCTTTTGGGTTTCGCGCTCGCCGCCTCCCTTTCCGCCGGCGGGATTACTATCATGAACGCGGGGCCGGATGGCATCCTGAAGTTCGAAGTGACGGCCCGCGAGGCCAAGATGGACTTCACCCTGGCGCAAGGCAGCAATAGCGGTTCCTTTGTCCTCCCGGACGAAAAGGCTACGATCAAGGCGTATTCGGAGAGCATTGAGGAACTCGAAGTCCCTCCTTCTGAAAAACCGCGCTTCGCCATCCTGATGCCTGCCAAGGAAGGCTACACCTGGCATTTGTTTGAGGCGAAGCCGTCCGGGGACACCTGGGCGTTCCGCATCGTGAACCTCTCGGCCGACACGGCCAATATCCTGTCCAGCAAGGAGCTCATCGAGATCCCCGCAGGACAGGAAAAAAAACTGGAGATTGCGCGCAAGTCGCAGATCAACCTCAAGATTCCCTCCACCGTGAACCTTTCCTATGAGGGGGAGGAACCTTGCGGTGTCGTCGCTTTCGTCTATCGGCACGAAGACGAGTGGAAAGCATTTCTTCTCCCCGACCGGTGATCCGCTGTCGGCGTCCCCTCCACCCAGCCGCTTTCATATCCCATATCACATCACACATAGCAACCACTCCACATCATGATTCCTAATCCATTGCTTCCAACGCCGCACGCCCTCAAAGGGCTGCCGGCCAACCTCGCTTCAAGACTGACGAAAACAATCGCTCTCTGCGTGGCAGCGACGACGCTTTCCCACGCCCAGACCGTGCAGACGCTCTCTCCGGAAAGCAACGGAGCTCCGGCTGCGGCGGGAAACCTGACGATGCAGATCACCTATGACGTGGGCGTTTCGGCAGGATCGGGAAACGTCACGGTCACCGACCTCGAGACATTCGAAGTCGTCGAAACATTCGACATCACCGATCCCGCGGATGCCACCGTTTCCGGGAATACGGTCACGTTCAGGACATTCACCGCGGTCGGCGGCAGCCAGTATAATGTGGAAGCGCCGTCAGGCTTCGTCGTGGCGACCGACGGCGGCAACCCGGCGCCCGGATTCGGTTTCAACCCCGGCGATGGGATATGGATCTTCGATGTCGTCGCTGCGGATACCACCGGCCCTGCCGTCGTCACGCCTCTCGCCGCAGAACGGCGCCGGGGCATCGGTCGCAAGCACCCTTTCGGTCACCTATGATGAAAACGTGAGCCTCGGTGCTGGGACCCTGGACGATCACGGTTTTCGATGTCACCGGCAACCAATTGGTCGAGACCTTTACGGAGGCCGATACCGCGTCGGTGCAGCCCCTGGGCACCCGCTTGTCTTTCACGCTCGCCAATGACCTCGCTTTCAACAACGCCTACCGCGTCACTTTCTCGGCGGGTGTCGTGATGGATGCCGTCGGCAACCTGTCATCGGAAATCGCCAGCGGTGGATGGGAATTCACGACCGGCGATCTGTTCACGAAAGGCCAGGTCGTCATCAGCCAGGTTTACGGCGGCGGGGGGAACTCGGGTGCGATACTTACGCATGACTTTGTCGAACTATATAACCGAAGCAGCTCTCCCATTTCTCTCGAAGGTTGGTCGGTTCAGTATGCATCAAGGACAGGCTCTTTCACAAACAACATCACGGCGCTATCGGGCAACATCCAGCCGGGTGGCTATTTCCTCGTGCAACAGTCCTCATATGCAGCGGTAGGAGCAGCCCCCCCAACTCCCGACGTGACGGGAACGATCTCCATGGCCGCCGCCAGCGGGAAAGTGCTGCTGTCAAATTCCACGGAACCGCTCGGGGCGGCTGATCCAAACACAGCCCCCACTGTCAGCGACTTTGTGGGCTATGGCACCGCAACCGCCTTCGAAGGAACGGGGTCTGCGCCGGGCATCTCCAGCACGACAGCAGCCTTCCGCCTGGTCAATGGCAGTCAGGACACGAATGACAATCGCGATGACTTCACCACCGGAGCCCCGGCGCCAAGGAACAGCGCTTCGCCTCCTTTCATCCAAGGAAACGACGGTAGCGGGATCGCTAGCATCTCAAATATTTCAGGTGACGCGGGAATCTTTCTGGACACCAACATCTTCCGTTCCTCCACGGCAGCCAGAACCGTGCAGATCAATCTCGCCGGATCGAAAGCAGATGCCGTTATCGAGACCGTTGAAATCGACGTCCCTTCGGATTTCGCAACCCTCTCGGAGCCGAATATCAGCATTACGGGAGCTGCCGCCGGTGGCGGGTCCATCAGCCTCAGCGGCCAGACCATCACCATTTCGGGCGTTGCGATGACAACGACCGATGCCCTCGTGGTATCCATCTCCGGACTCACCACGCCTGATGCCGCAGCCGTTACCACCGATAGCGGCGACCGCACCTTCATGATGCGCACCGCAACCAGCGGAGGCACCCCAACCGAGTTGGTGACCTCGCCCACGGTGACAATCGCCGTGCCCGTTGCCGATCTGGCCGAGCTCCGTGGGTTTGATCCTAGCGATAAGACCTTCCTGATCCCGAACGAGGTGCTCGTGACCTTTTTCGATACCGCGCTTTTCTTCCGCAACCAGCACTACATCCAGGACTCGACGGCGGGCATCCTGATCGACGATTCGCCTAAAAACCTAGGCGCATCCTATGACCTGGGCGACGGGCTGACGAATCTCGTCGGCAAGTTATCAACCTTCAGAGGGATCCTGCAATTCAACCCGATCCTGGCCACACCGAGCGCCTCAAGCACAGGCAACACCCCTCAGCCGGTTGTCGTGACCTTGGCGGATCTCGCGGCCAACCCGGAGGCCTACGAGTCGCGCCTTGTCAGAGTCAACGCAGTAACTTTCCAGGATTCATCCGGAAATTTCGCGAACAACGTGGAAGGCGTTTTGGTTCAGGGAAGCGATACCTTCGGCTTCAGGCCGTTTACCGCCACGGACTACACCGGCACGGCAATCCCTTCGGAAAGCCTCGATCTGGTCGGCCTCTCGCGCCCCCTCCTTGACGGAATCAACAGCGGCCTCTCCCCGCGTTCCCTCGCCGATTTCATCACCACCCCCGTGACGCAGCCGGTTTATCTAGACTGGGCCGCCGAGTTCGCGGGCGGCGGCGCGGCGAACGAGGATTTCGACAACGACGGCGTTCCCAACGGCGTGGAGTATTTCTTCGGCGTGAACACGCCAGGATTCACCCCGACACCGGGCATCGTGAACGGCCAGATCACCTTCCCGCGCGACTCCAGCCTGACGGATGTCAGCTTCACGGTGCAGACCTCCGATAATCTCATCGGATGGAGCGATGTCCTCGTGGAGAATCTCGATCTCAGCGATCCGAACTCCATCACCTACGTCCTGCCGGACGCGCCCGCGCCGTTTTTCGTGAGGATCAGGGTGACGGTGGCTCTGCCTGCCGTCCCGTAAACGGATTGCAAATCACCAAAAGCCCCATCCGTCTTTTGGGTGGGGCTTTTTCGTGTCATCCGGGAATATCGCATCCCCAGAAAGCCCGATGGTTCAGTACCACCCGGGCAAGGATACCAGTCCCCGCCCCCCGCCCGAAGGCCTCCGCGATGCGGCGGAGATTCGCCGGGTGGTTGATGCCTTCGCCGAGGGGAAATTCTATGCACTCCTCCGGCGGGATCATCTCCGGCGCGTCGGTTTCGAGGAGGATGCGGTCCGCGGGGAGCTTCCGGAAGACCTCCAACACCTTGGCTTTGCGCGGATGCAGGAAATGCCCGGAGAAGGAAAACCACGCGCCTTTTTTCAGCAACCGCTCCGCGATCTCCGCCGAGCCGCCGAAGGAATGCATCAGGAATTTCTCCGGCCACGCCGCCGCACGATCCATCGCCTCGAAAAGCGGCTCCCAGGCCTTGAGGCAATGCACGGTCATCACCCGCCCCAGTTCCGCCGCGATCTCCGCCTGTTTCACAAAAACGGGGAACTGCACCTCCAGCCCCGGCGATTCCACCCAGCCATCCACACCCGCCTCGCCGACGCTCGCCTTCGGATCCGCCAACAGCCTTTCCCGCAACCTTTCCTCCCAACCCTCCACGGCCGTATCCGCATACCACGGGTGAATCCCATAAGCCGGGAAAACGAAGCCCGGAAAGTCCCGAGCCAGCCCAGCTACGGCCTCCCAATCCGCCTCCCGCGTCGCGTTCACCACACATCCGCTGATCCCCGCCGCCCGCATCTCAGCGATCAACTCGCCGACCGGTTTCCCAAACCGCGCGCTCTGCAGATGATTGTGCGAATCAACCTAAAATCCGCAGTTCAAACGAAGATTTTCACCGCAAAGGCGCAGAGGTCGCAGAGGGAACGCTGAGAAGAGTTTGTGTTTCGGGATAGTGCAGGGCATTTTTCACGGCAATTCCATTTCACCCATTGGGTGAACCATGCAGTTCCATCGTTTTTCCAAATTTTCTATCTTCCCACATGCAAGGCTCTGCGTTCCTTTGCGACCTCTGCGACTCTGCGGTGAAAAATTGATGCCCAACTGCGGTGTTTAGGATCAAACAACACGCCGCGATTTTACCTTTTACTGCGCTTGTTTCCACCCCTCTTCCTTGGGAGTTAAAACTTGAATTTTGAAATTTCCCGCCCGATTCCCGCGCTTGCTTCCCCCGCATCCTCGGTGTATCGACCTTGCTCTTAGCCCGCGTAGGGCAATTCCCCATTTCTCATGATCAAGTGGATTCTCCAAAAAATCGTCGGTAGCAAGAACCAGCGCGAACTGCGCCGCATCCGCCCGACCGTGGGCCGCATCAATGAAATCGAGGAAGCGCTGCAACGCGAGCCGGAGGAAAAGCTGCGCGAGCTCACCGCGAAATGGAAAACCCATCTCGCCCGCTACCATGATCTCGATGCACCCGCCAAGCCGGTGATCGCACGCATGTCGGAAGAGGAGCTTTCCGCCGCGGCCGCCGCACTGGAGGAGCGTTTCAAGGCGATGCGCGAGGAGTTCCCTTCCCTGCCCGCCTCGATTCGCCCCACCCCCGAGGCCATCGAGGAGGCGAAGGCCGCCTTCCACGAGATCGAACCCGCCTTCCAGAAAGCCCGCGCCCGGTATCTTGAGCAGATCCTGCCCGAGGCCTACGCCGTGGTGAAAAACGCCGCCCGCCGGATGTGCGGCACCACCATCGAGGTCAGCGAGCATCCCATCGAGTGGCAGATGGTGCACTTCGACGTGCAGCTCGTCGGCGGCATCGCCCTGCACCGCGGCATGATCGCGGAGATGCAGACGGGAGAGGGGAAAACCCTCGTCGCCACCCTGCCCGTCTATCTCAACGCCCTCACCGGCCTCGGCGTGCACGTCGTCACGGTCAACGATTACCTCGCGAAACGCGACTCCGACTGGATGGGCGCACTGTTCCGCTACTTAGGCCTCAGTGTCGGCTGCATCCAGAACCAGATGCCCCCCTGGGATCGCCGCGATCATTACGGCTGCGACATCACCTACGGCACCAACGCCGAGTTCGGCTTCGACTACCTCCGCGACAACGGCATGGCCACCTCCCGCGAAGACCAAGTCCAGCGCGGCCACTACTTCGCCATCATCGACGAGGTGGACTCCATCCTCATCGACGAGGCGCGCACGCCCCTCATCATTTCCGGCCCCACCGCCCAGTCCACCCACCAGTTCGACAAATACCGCGCCTCCATCGACACCCTCGTCAAGAAGCAGACCCAGCTCTGCAACGACCTCGCCGCCGAGGCGAAAAAGCTCGCCGACGCCGGCGACATGGAGGGCGCGGGTCGTCTGCTTTTCAAAATCAAGCTCGGACAGCCCCGCAACCGCATGTTGATGCGCTTCATGGAGGAGCCGGAAAACCGCCGCCTCATCGAGAAAACGGAGCTCTCCTTTTACCAAGACGCCCAGAAAAAGGAACTCTTCGCACTCAAGGAGGAACTCTATTTCACCATCGACGAGAAAGGCAACGACGCCGACCTCATGGAGATGGGCCGTGAGTTCCTTTCCCCCGGCGAGCCCGAATCCTTCACCCTCCCCGACCTCGGCACCGTTTTCGCCGACATCGATACGAACCTCGAACTCACCCCCGAGGAAAAGATCGCCACCAAGGAGGCCGCCCAAGATCGCATGAGCGTCCAGGCGGAGAAAATCCACAACATCACCCAACTCCTCAAGGCCTACTGCGTTTATGAAAAGGACGTCCAGTATGTGGTGAAAGACGGCAAGGTCATCATCGTCGATGACAACACCGGCCGCGAAATGCCGGGCCGCCGCTGGTCGGACGGACTCCACCAGGCCGTCGAGGCCAAGGAAGGCGTCGCCATCGAGAAGGAGACCCAGACCTTCGCCACGATCACGATCCAGAACTACTTCCGCCTTTACGAGAAACTCGCGGGCATGACCGGCACCGCCGAAACGGAAGCCGCTGAGTTCCATGACATCTACCGCCTCGACGTCCTCCCCATCCCGACGAACACGCCGAACGTCCGCGTCGATGAGAACGACCAGGTTTTCAAGACCCGCCGCGAGAAGTTCAACGCGGTGATCGCGAAAATCGAGGAAGCCCATCAGAAAGGCCAGCCCGTCCTCTGCGGCACCGCCTCGGTCGAGTCCTCGCAGACACTCGCCCGGATGCTCCAGCGCGCCAAGATCCCGCACTCCGTCCTCAACGCGAAATTCCACGAACAGGAAGCGGAAATCATTTCCCAGGCCGGCCAGCCCGGTGCCGTCACGGTCTCCACGAACATGGCGGGCCGCGGCACCGACATCAAGCTGGGCAAGGGCGTCCCGGAAGTCGGCGGCCTCTTCGTCATCGGCACGGAGCGCTACGAGTCCCGCCGCGTGGACCGCCAGCTCCGCGGCCGTTGCGCGCGCCAGGGCGATCCCGGGCGCTCCCAGTTCTTCATCTCCTTCGAGGACGACCTCATGCGCAACTTCGCCGCCGCCGACCGCATGACGGCGATGATGGAGCGCTTCGGCATGAAGGACGGCGAGGCGCTGGAGCACTCATGGCTCAACCGCTCCGTCGAGACCGCCCAGAAGCGCGTCGAGCAGCGCAACTACACTTGGCGTAAGCGTGTCCTCGATTTCGACGACGTGATGAACAAGCAGCGCGAGGTCGTCTATGGCTACCGTAACGAGGTGCTCGGTACCGAAACTCCGCGCGCCCTCGTCATCGAGATCATCGAGGAAACCATCCCCGCCAAAGTCCACGAATACATGGAGGAGCGCGACAAGGAATCCCCGGACTACAACGAGCTGATCGGCTGGATCAACACCAATCTCCCCATCAGCGTCAAAGCCGACGATCTCAACGTCAACAACAGCCCGGATGAAATCTCCGCCTTCCTCGTCGCCAAGGTGAAGGAAACCTATGAGATCAAGGTCGGCGGTCTCCCTTACGAAGTCCTCGACCAGGAGGAGCGCCGTATGGTGCTCGTCGCCATCGACAAGCAATGGCAGGCGCATCTTTACAACATGGATGCGCTCCGCGAGGGCGTTGGCCTCCGCGCCCAGGGCCAGAAGGATCCGCTCATCGAATACAAGAACGAGGCCTACAACCTCTTCGTCACCCTGATGGATTCCATCAAGCAGGAGGCGCTCACCAACCTCTTCCGCTCCGCTGCGAACCTTGAGGATTTCCTCAAGCAGCTCCACAGCCAGCCCCGCCAGCTCCAGGGCGGCGAGGCCGCCCTCACCCGCGACAACATGGCCTCCTCCGGCAGCATCGGGAACATCGATCCCTCGCAGCTAGCCTCCGGCGAGGACACCCCTGGCCTCAAGCTCAACCTCCCGAAACGCAAGCCCAGCTTCGCCATCGAAACCGCCGGCCGCAACGCCCCCTGCCCCTGCGGCTCCGGGAAAAAGTTCAAGCAGTGCTGCGGGAAAGAGGGGTGAACCCCCGAAAATATTCCCACGCCCTGAATGGGCGCACGCGACAAGTTAAACGCAGACGCGTATGGAGGGGCGAATCAAAAAGCCGCCCCACCCCATGAACCTAAATACCGCAGTTGGGTATCAATTTTTCACCGCAGAGTCGCAGAGGTCGCAAAGGAACGCAGAGCCTTGCATGTGGGAAGATAGAAAATTTGGAAAAACGATGGAACTGCATGGTTCACCCAATGGGTGAAATGGAATTGCCGTGAAAAATGCCCTGCACTATCCCGAAACATAAACTCTTCTCAGCGTTCCCTCTGCGCCCTCTGCGCCTTTGCGGTGAAAATCTTCGTTTGAACTGCGGATTTTAGGATGAAGTGACGATGGGAAGAGCGGACGCACTTAGCATCGGCTTTCCATGGTCAGCGGCGGATTCTGATCCGCCGCTCCATGCCACAGGTCAATGCAGATGCTTGCGCTTGAAGCGCAGGGCGGCGGACTGTTTGGCGATGATCGCCTGGAGATAAGCGACCTCTTCCGCGCCCATGTCGTGATCCATGGTCTTGAGTTTTTCCTCGGCGCGCTGCATCGCCTCTTCGGCGGCTTGCTCGTCGATCTCGGCCTCGCCGAGCGCCATGTCGGTGAGGACGACAGCCTTGTCCTGGGAGATTTCCGCGAAACCGGAACCCACCGCCAAGGTCACGACCTGGCCGTCGCGCAGGTAGCGCAGCTCGCCGGGCTGGAGCGCGGTCACCAAGCCGGCATGGCTTGGCAGGATCCCCATTTCCCCGTCCGCTCCGGGCAGATAGACGTTCTCTACTGTGTCCGAGAAAATCTTTTTCTCAGGCGTGACGATTTCGAGGTGAAGCATGTAGGTTGAGAGTTAAAAGTTATGGGTTAGAAGTTATTTGGAAGAATCTGCACTTCTAACAAATAACCTCTAACGACTAACGGGACATCAGTCCCTCGAGACGGTTTCGATGCCGGCCTTCATGTAGAAGTTGCCTTCGGAGACATCATCCCACTTGCCGTCGAGGATTTCGGCGAAGCCTTTCACGGTATCCTCTAGGGAAACGAGAGCTCCAGGGACGTTGGTGAAAATTTCTGCCACGTGGAAGGGCTGGGTGAGGAAACGCTGAATTTTCCGGGCGCGGAAAACGGTCATCTTGTCCTCATCGTTGAGCTCGTCCATGCCGAGGATGGCGATGATGTCCTGAAGGTCTTTGTAGCGCTGGAGCACGAGCTGCACGCCGCGGGCGACGCGGTAATGCTCCTCGCCGACGACTTCCGGGGCAAGCGCCTTGGAAGTGGAGGCAAGCGGATCGACCGCCGGGAAAAGCGCCTGTTCTGCGAGCGAACGCTCAAGCACCACCGTGGCGTCAAGGTGAGCGAAGGTGTTGGCGGGAGCCGGGTCGGTAAGGTCGTCGGCGGGGACGTAAACGGCCTGGATGGAGGTGATGGAGCCTTTGTTGGTGGAGGTGATGCGCTCCTGGAGGGAGGCCATTTCCTCGGAAAGGGTCGGCTGGTAACCCACGGCGGAAGGCGTCCGGCCGAGAAGCGCGGAAACCTCGGAACCGGCTTGGGAGAAGCGGAAGATGTTATCGACGAAGAGCAGCACGTCCTGGCCTTCCTCGTCGCGGAAGTATTCCGCCATGGTCAGTGCGGAAAGGGCGACGCGGAGACGGGCACCCGGAGGCTCGTTCATCTGGCCGTAGCAAAGGGCCACCTTTGAGCCTTCGGCGGCGAGGACGGGGTTGCCGTTGTCGTCGAGTTTCGGATGGCCTTTGTCGTCCTTTTCGGTGGCGATAACGCCGGACTCGATCATTTCCCAGTAGAGGTCGTTTCCTTCCCGAGTGCGCTCACCGACACCGGCGAAGACGGAGAAACCGCCGTGGGCCTTTGCGATGTTGTTGATGAGCTCCATGATGACCACGGTCTTGCCCACACCCGCACCACCGAACATGCCGCCTTTTCCGCCCTTGAGGAGTGGGCAGATGAGGTCGATGACCTTGATGCCGGTCACGAGGACTTCCGTTGCGGCGGATTGGTCGGTAAGGGACGGCGCAGGGCGATGGATCGGCGAGCGGTGGCTGGCGTCCGCAAGGGGAACGTTTTCATCCACAAGATCGCCGGTGACGTTGAAGATACGGCCGAGAACCTGTTTGCCGACGGGCACAGCGATGGCTTTGCCGGTATCGACCAAGGTCATTCCGCGCTTGAGGCCGTCTGTGGTGGACATGGCCACCGCACGCACCCAGCCGTCGCCGAGGTGCTGCTGAACTTCGAGCACCAGCTTGGTCTGCACTTCGTTGAGCACGTAGTGGATTTCAAGGGCGTTGAAGATTTCCGGCAGTTTGCTGGCTTTCGAGAAATCGGCGTCGATGACGGCGCCGATGATTTGGACGATGGTTCCTTGGTTGCTCATAAGAAGTGGCTAGTGGTCAGTGATCGGTGATCAGTGGGTGGTATTTCGGAGTGGGACGGTTAATCGGGAAGTTTTCATCTTGCGAGCACTGATCACTGACCAGCGCTCACTCGGCACTATTTACTCCATCGCCTTCATGGCGGTGGTGATTTCAAGGAGTTCCGCGGTGATCGCGCCTTGGCGGACCTTGTTGTATTCGAGGGTGAGCTCCTTGATGAATTTCTTGGCGTTGTCGGTCGCGGCTTTCATGGCGACCATCCGTGCGGAATGCTCGGTGGCGCGCGCTTCGAGGAGCGCCTGATAGACCTGGAAATTGATGTAAAGAGGCAGGATGGAGGCCAGCACATCGGCGGCGGACGGCTCGAAGAGATGCTCGGTGGCGCGGCCGGCGATGAGGCCGTTGTCCTCGGAGGCTTCGGGCGGTTGCACGGGCAGCAGGGTGATCAGTTCCGGCACCTGCGTGAGGGTGTTCACGAAGCGCATGTGAATGATGGAAACCTTGTCGTAGTTGCCTTCCGTGAATTGCTTGGTCAGGAAAGAGGCGATCGCGCGCGCCTCGGCGAAGGGCACAGGGTCTTTCACGGAGAAATCCGCGAGAATGTTTTTCTGGAGCTTCTCCAGCATGATGCGGAGCTTGCGGCCGACGGTGACGTAATCCGCGGTGTCCGAGGTGGAAGAGCGGAGTTTCTTGGCGAGGTTCGTATTGAGCGGGCCGCAAAGACCCTTATCGGTGGAGATGACCAGTACGAGCTCGCGGTTTCCTTCGCGGACTTCGAGCAGAGGATGGGAGGCATCCTCGGATTCGCCGGCGCTGATGTCGCTGAGGACGGCGTTGAGCTGGGAGGAATAATCTCGCCCGGCCAGCGCTTGATCCTGGGCTTTCTTCATCTTTGCGGCCGCGACAAGCTGCATCGCCCGGGTGATCTGGGCGGTGTTCTTCACCGACTTGATGCGGCGGCGGATGTCTCGGAGGTTGGCCATTTTTTACTTTGTAAAAAGGTTAGACGTTATTGGTTATTAGTTAATGGGGAAGAGCCTAAATCGGAGCCGAATAACTTCTAACTTTTAACTAGTAACTTATTTCCATGATTGCTTGAAATCGCTGAGACCCTGTTTCACGGCGTCCACCATGGCGGCGTCCTTCTTGAGGTCGGGTTTTTCGTTGCGGATGCGGTCGAGAAGCTCGCCCTTGCGGGTGTTGAAGAACTCGCCCATCGCGGCCTGGCAGCGGCGGACATCCTTGACCTCGACGTCGTCGAAGAAGCCGTTCTGCATCGCGAAGAGGTAGATCGACTCCATCTCCATCGCGAGCGGGGAGTATTGGTTCTGTTTGAAGAGCTCCACGATGCGCGCGCCGCGGTCGAGTTTCCTCTTGGTCTGCGCGTCGAGGTCGGAGCCAAACTGGGCGAAGGCTTGCAGCTCGCGGTATTGGGCGAGGTCGAGTTTGGTGGTTCCGGCTACGGACTTGATCGTCTTCGTCTGCGCGGCGGAGCCGACCCGGGAGACGGAGAGACCGACCGAGATGGCGGGGCGGATGCCTTGGTAGAAAAGGTCGGTTTCCAGGTAGATCTGGCCGTCGGTGATGGAGATTACGTTGGTCGGGATGTAGGCGGAAACGTCGCCGGCCTGCGTTTCGATGATGGGAAGGGCGGTGAGCGAACCGCCGCCGGCCGCATCCGTGAGGCGCGCGGAGCGCTCGAGGAGGCGGGAGTGGAGGTAGAAAACGTCACCGGGATAGGCCTCGCGGCCGGAGGGGCGGCGGAGGATCAGCGACACCTGACGGTAAGCGACGGCGTGCTTGGAAAGGTCGTCAAACACGATGAGGCAGTCCTGACCCTTGTCCATGAGGTACTCGGCGATGGCGCAACCGGCATAAGGGGCGAGGTATTGCATCGCGGCGGCATCCGATGCGGAGGCGGAGACGATGGTGGTGTATTCCATCGCGCCCGCGTCCTCGAGGGTCTTCTGGATCCGGGCGACGTTGGAGAGCTTCTGGCCGATGGCGACGTAGATGCAATACATCGGCTTGTGATTCTGCAGCTTGCCTTGCTCGGCGGCCTTGTTCTGCTGCGCTTGGGAAATGATCGTGTCCACGGCGATGGTCGATTTGCCGGTGGCGCGGTCGCCGATGATCAGCTCGCGCTGGCCGCGGCCAATCGGCACCATCGCGTCGATCGCCATGATTCCGGTCTGCACGGGGACGGAAACGGATTTCCGCTTGATGATGCCGGGAGCGATTTTCTCCATCGGGTAGCGAGCGGAGGCGGCGATGTCGCCTTTGCCGTCGATGGGTGCGCCGAGGGCATTGACGACTCGGCCGAGGAGGGCCTCACCGACGGGGACGGAAAGGAGCTTGCCGGTGGTGCGGCAAACCGCGCCCTGGGTCACCGCTGCGTAATCGCCAAGTAGGACGACGCCGACTTCGCTTTCCTCAAGGTTGAGCGCCATGCCGGTCACGCCGCCATCGAACTCGATCATCTCGTTGAGCATGACGTCGGAAAGGCCTTCGACGATGGCGACGCCGTCGCCGACCTTGCGGACGGTGCCGGTGTTGGTTTTTTCGACGCCCGCGCTAATGCCGGCGATCTGTGCTTCGATGTCCTGGAGGATGCTGCTCATTTTTGGAAGTTTGCTAGTGTGAAGTGTTCAGGAAAAAATCTGTTAGAAGGCTTTGGAAAGTCGGTCGAGGCGGCCTTTGACGGAGCCATCGAGAACGTCATCGCCGACCTTGATGCGGAGGCCGCCGAGGAGGTCGGGGTTGGTGGCGAAACGGATGGTTAGCTTGTCGCCGTAATCCTTGGCGAGGCTGGCGGTGATGCGCTGGCCCTCGGTGGCGGTAAGATCGATGGCGCTCTCGACAAGCACCTCGCGGCGCGCGGTTTCCAGGCGGGTGAGGCGCTGGATCGCGGCGAGGATGGCGCGGTAGTCTCGCGGCTGGGCTTCGATGAGTTTGGAGACGAGGTCGCGCAGCCTGCTGTCATCAAGCTGTCCGTTCACTTGGCACATGCCGTAGAGGCGGCGGGCGGTGGCGGCGGCGACTTTGGAGATTTTCATCGGAGTGTGTTCAGGAAAAGTGGGGAGGGCGGATCAGTTGCCGACCTTGGAAAGTGCCTCTTCGTTGATGCGGTTCTGGTCGTCGGAGGTGAGCACCTTGCCGGTGACCTGCGAGGTGGTCGCGGCGACGAGGCGGCCGAACTCGCGTTTGAGTTCCGTGGAGATGCGCTCGCGGTCGGCGTTGCCGGCGGCCTCGGCCTTGGCGAGGATCTGCTGGGCCTGGGCGATGGCCTCCTGCGTTTTCTGCTCGGAAAAGGCGGCGGCACCCTCTTTGGCCTCGGCGATGAGGCGGAGCGCTTGTTCGTTCGCTTTGGCGATCGCGGCGGCCGTGGTAGCCTCGGAATCGGCGAGCTGTTTCTCGATGCGCTTCAGCTTTTCCTCACCGGCGGCGATGCGCTCGCGGCGCTGTTCAAGCATGGCTTGGATGGGACCGAAGGCGAATTTCTTGAGTAGGAAGGCGAAGATCAGGAACCCGACCATTTGGGAAATGAGCAATTGTCCGTGAAGGCCGAACTGCTGCTGCAGGTTCTCGCCAACGGCTTTCAGATCCGAAGCGACGCCGCCCGATGCGGCCAGTATATGAACGAAATCCATGGGGAAAGGGGGTGTTGGGAGTTGGTGTCCTGCGGGAAAAAGGGGGTTGGCGGAAGGGCGGGCGATCCCACCCCTCCGCCTAGAGGCGAACGGGTTACGCTTTGCCGAGAAGGATCGTGATGATGAGCGCGCCTTCCGCAAGAGCGGAGATGAGCAGCGATTGCACGAGCACCTTGCCGGAAGCTCCTGGGTTGCGGCCGACGGCTTCACAAGCCTTGAGTCCGATGAGGCCGAGGGCGATGGTGGCGCCGAGAGCTGCGCCTGCGATTGCGATGTTTCCTGTCATTTTATTAGTGGTGTTGTTTTCAGTTTATTGGAACCCCTCACAGTCTTTGCCATGATCCGGGTGCCAAAAGTGTCAGTGGCCGTGTTCGCCTTCCTCTTCGTGATGGCACATGAGTGAGGTGAAAACGGCGGTGAGAAGGGTGAAAACGAGCGCCTGGATCAGCCCGACGAGTAGCTCCAGGAAATAGAAAGGCAGGGCGGCGAGCCATCCGAACCACTGGCCGCCCATCTGTAGCATCAGCTCAAGGAGGTTTTCGCCCGCGTAAACGTTGCCGTAGAGACGCAGCGTGAGCGTGAGCGGGCGGATCATGATCGATACGATCTCCAGGAAGCCGACGAGGAAGAAAATCACGTAAAGGAGGATCTTGATGAACCCCGCGCCCTCGCCCTGATAGACGAAGATGTGGGAAAGAAAACCGCCGAAACCGTTGTGTTTCACAGACCAATAGATCCAGAGAGCAAAGAATGCGAGAGCAAGGCCAAGAGTGGTATTAAGATCTGCGTTCGCGCCGCGCAGCCACGGGATCAGATCGCTCTTCGTGCCGTCAGCGGCTACATCGTAATGGCCGACGGTGCCCACGGTGGGGAACATGCCCATCCAGTTTGCAAATACGATGAAGATGAAGACGGATCCGAAGAACCAGAAGGTTTCCCTAGCGAGCTTGGTTCCCATGATACCACCGAGGAAGCCCTCGAGTCCTTCGACAATGGTTTCTGCGAAATTCTGTAGGCCGCTGGGTATCAGCGAGATCTTACGGGTGGCCAGCTGGGCGAAAAAGATGATCACTCCGGCCACGATCCACATCGCGATCATCGAGTTGGTAATTTTGAAGAAACCGAGATCCACCACCACCGGCGCATTAAAAGGCAGCGTGTGGTATCCGCCCTCCGCGCCGAAAGCGGACGCAAGGCAGAGGAACCAGACGGAAAGGATGGTAGCGAGGGTTCGCATGATAAAGTGGCTTGTTGGGGAGCCCGCTGCGGGAGGGCGAAGCGTCTTACTGACCCGCCCGATTTGCCGCAAGAGATATTTGTGAAAAATTTCACAAGCCACCGACTGTTTGCGCGGTAAGCGGGAAATGCTCGTGAAGTCAAGTGGACTCCAAAAAAAAAGCGATGAGCTGATAAACCTTTTATCTTGCAAAGCGATCCGGCTATTCGCAAAAAAGCTCTCGCCATGAACAAAGCAGAACTCATTGAATCCATCCAGAAAGCCCTCGGAGCAGACGCCACCAAGCGTTCCGCGGAAGAAGCCCTCGAAGTAGTCCTTTCCTCCATCTCCAAGGGTGTGAAGAAAGACAAGAAAGTCCAGATCATTGGATTTGGAACCTTCGAGGTCAAGAAACGCGCCGCACGCATGGGTCGCAATCCAAAGACCGGCGAAGCGCTGAAAATCGCCGCCTCGAAATCGGTCGGCTTCAAAGCCTCCGCCGCACTTAAAGCAAGTCTCTGATTGCTCGGCGGGAAACCGCCGGATGTTAGAACTTTAATCCCAAAAGAAAACCCCGACCGTGAACCGGCCGGGGTTTTTCATTTTCTGATGTTAGGGATGGTTGTTGCTTTTCTGCTCCTAGGAATAAACCGGAGCTTCGCCCTGATTCGTTTCTTCTGACATGGTGGTTGTCGATTCCTGAATTTCCTTCTAGGAGACAAGCAGCAACACATATGAAACCCCGAATCACCCTCGCCGCGGCGGAATCCGAAGACGGCACGACCCTTGAACTGCAGGAGCACGATGGCCGCCGCTACCTGCTTGTCCATGGCCAGCAGATCTGCGGTCCGGCCACCCGCGCCACCGAGGAGGAGCTGGCGAAGCTCGCCGCCGCGCCCTTCCGCCCCGCGCGGCAGCCGAACATCTGGATGGTCGGCCTAGGGTTGGGGCACATGCTTTCCTCGATCATCCGCGAGCTGCCGCAGAAGCGCGCCACTTACCACGTCGCGGAAAGCCGCGCCGATCTCGTGGACTGGAACCGCGAGTTTTTCCCCGACTCCCCCCTCTCCGATCCGCGCGTGAAAATCGAAAGCGACACCGGCCCGGGCGCGCTCAACAAGCAATCCGGCTGCCTGCACGCGATCATGATCCACCTCGATTCCGCCCCGCTCGCCGCGAAGCAGCGGCTATGGGTGAACGACAAGCGCTGGCTCTCCGCCACCTACGAGGCGCTCCAGCCCGGCGGCCTGCTGGCCATCGCCGCCACGCGAAACATCCCCAACCTCACCCGCAACCTCGAGCGCGAGGGCTACGAGGTCGTCGAGCACCAGGTTCCCGCCGTGCCGATGGCGAAAAAGACGCGTTTCGTGCCGATCTGGCTGGCGCGGAAATCTCAAGGAGCCGCTTGAGCCGTCCGCCGCCGTGTGCTTATCTATCGTTACCCCAAATCTATGCCCCGCATCCATCACCTCATCCCGGCGCTCATCGCCGCCACCGCCCACTCCGGCGAACTCACCCTGGAAATGAAACCTTTCTTCATCGCCCATAGCCTCGACGCGACGGCCTTGCCCGACACAGCCTCGCCGATCCGTCTCGAAGCGGAGGCGTGGATCGCGTTCAAAATCGTCAGTATTGCCGGATCACGGCAGCTCCGTGAAAAAAGGCGACGCGATCCTCGTTTTCGAAACGCAGGACATTGACCGGAAGCTCGCCGACACGAAGCAGGCCATCGCGACCTCGACCCTGAACCTCGCGCAGGCGGAGCTGGATTTCGCGGCCCTTGAGAAAAACGTGCCCGAGCAATTGGCGCGCCTTGAGCGCGCCGCCGCAGTGGCCGCTGAGGAGCTGGAGCATTTCAACAAGACCGCCCGCAAGAGCGCCGAGGAATCCGCCGGCTTCGATCTGAAGCGCCGCGAGCAGATCCTTGCCTCGTTCAAGGAGGAGCTGAAGCAGCTTACCAAGATGTATGCGGCGGATGACATCACCGAGGAAACCGAGGAAATCATCCTCCAGAAGCAGCTTGATGCGGTGGAGGCGGCAGAGTTCGCGCTGCGCATGGAGATCCTCAACCACCAGCGCACCATCGAGGTGAGCCTGCCCCGGCAGCTCACCGCGCTCACCGAGCGCCGCGACGACACCGCCCTCTCCCTCGACAAGGGCACGAAGGATCTGCCCCGTTCCGTGGAGTTGAAAAAGCTGGAGATCGCCGCGCTGAGAACCGGCCTAGAGCGCGACGGGAAAACCCTCGCCGATCTGCAGAAAGACCGCGCCCTCTTCGAGATCAAGGCACCCGCCGACGGACTTTTCTACCACGGATCCATCGAGGACGGGAAATGGACGGCCGGCGAGACCATCAAAACCCTCCAACCCGGCGGAGCCGCACCGCTGGGGAAAACCTTCGCCACCTTCATTCCCTCCACCGCCAAGCCGCTGCTCCAGGCCTTCCCGAACCAGGCCACCGCACGGGTTCTCGCCGTCGGTGCGGAGGGCGTCGCCATCGTGCCGGGGCGCGAGGACATCGCGATCCCCGTTTCCCTGAAATCCATCGCCGCCACCCCGGCCCCCGACCTCACCCATCCCGCCACCTTCACCGCCACCTGGCCGGAAAATCTCAGCACCGTCCCCGGCCAATCGCTCCAGATCCGCGTCGTTTCCCACAACAACGACAAGGCAATCACCGTCCCCACTAAAGCTCTCAACTACGGCCCGAAAGGCTGGACGGTCGAGGTGAAGCTCGCCGACGGGAAAACCGAGAATCGCCCCGTCACCCGAGGCCGCAGCGATGAGGAAAATACGGAAATCACCGCCGGGCTGGAAGCCGGGCAGGTGGTCATCGTGCCGTAGGCGTGGATGGCCACACGCTGGATGAAGTGGCTCGCTGGGTTAGGCTCCTCACGGAAAGATCCTGCTCTCCAAGGCGCGCGATTCCCGCCCGGTCAACACCGTCTTCCAATCCTACGCCCTTTTCCCCCACCTCTCCATCCAGGAAAAACACCGCCCTCGCCTACGCCTTCATCAATCACCTTTGCGTTACCGGGGGGGGCCGCAGAAAACATGAAATGGACCGGCTACCGCGCGCCGAACACCGCCGCCTATCCGAGGCTCTCACAGGATTTCCGGAGCATCGCCATCCTGTTCCCGCCGGCCGAGCTATTCGCGAAGTGCGAGCCGATTGGCTACCTCGGCGTCAAGTTGCCGCTGTGGACGGCGGCTTGGGACAAGGTGAAGAATGCGTGAGAGGGAAGACGAGCATCATGAAAGACAGGATCAGCTCCTCGGGCGGGGTCATCTCGCCGAAGTTGTTCTGCATGTATCCTTAAAGCCAACGGGACATGCAAAGCCAAGTGCGGAATAATGAGCCTTTAGTTCGGGATGGCGACGCGGTAGAACGCGGCGGCGTTTTTCGAGAAAAGCTTTTCTGAAACACCGCGTCCTTTCGCGTCGAAGTATGCCCGCGTGAGCCGCAGCACCGAGGCGTAGTCGCCCGTCCGTTCCGTGACCGGCCAGTCGCTGCCATAGACGAGGCGATCCTCGCCGAAGCACTCCCACGCAAGATCCAGCACCTCCTTGTAGGGCGCGAGTTCCTTGGGCGCGGGCTGTTCCTTGAAGCGCCCGTAAAGCGCGGAGACCTTGCAGAACACGTTCGGCTGTTTCGCGACCGTGCGGAAGGATCCGACCCACTCCGCAGGCAGCGGTTTCCCGTCGAGCGCGACGCCGCCGAAGTGATCCACGATGATGCGCAGCTCCGGCACGCGGGCGGCGATTTCCGCCACTTCGGCAAGGCTGTAGCCGCCGAGCAGGAAATCGACGGTCTTGCCTTTCGCGGCGGTGAGCTTGAGATCATCGAAAAACGCATCCGTCATTTTTCCTGGGTGCGTCCCGAGATCCGGTAGCCGACGTAGCGCGGGTCTTCGCAGAGCTTTTCGAAAAGCGGCTTGAAGTCGGGCGTGCCGATGACCAGCGAGAGGTTCCCGACCACGCCGAGGTAGAGCGATTTGTTGGAAGCGGTGATATCGAGGTTCCACTGGTTGTCCGGCAGGTGCTGCCCGGCCTGCACGAGCACCACGCCGGTAACGCCGTTCGCCTTCGCGATCGGTTCGTGATCGGCGGGAAGGAACGAGCGGCGCAAGACCTTGTCGTCCTCCGCGATCCAGGTGACGCCCTCTTTCCTCTCAATGTCGAAGAGATGCACATGGCAATCGATCACGGGCATTTTCTCCGCGTAAGAGGCAGAGCTAAGCAGCAGGCAAGCGGCGAGGGATATGGTCAAGCGTGGCATGGTTTTTTTGTTATCAGCGTAAGCCGTGTTGTGCGAGAGTTGCGGAAATGGAACGCAGTGCGAAAGCGCGGCGGGGAGCACACGCGCCATCGCGTGTTGTTTCTGGCGCCCTCGCCGGAAACCGGCCGGGATCACCTGTACGGCGGGATTTCATGGAAACGCTCCGTGCAAAGAGCCCCCGAACCGCGAGGGCACGCTTCGGAGCAGGCGAGGGCGCATGCGCTCCCCGAGGCTTCGCTCTTCCTTTTGATCTCCCATTGCGAAATCCAATGAAAAAACCTCCACATCAGGCGAGCAGTTCCTTGATCGGCCCGGTCTGGATGCCTTTTAGGCCGGGGTCGAGGTCGCCGTAGTGTTTGATCGGGTTGCCGTTGGCGTTGAGGATGGAGGTGTAGAAATTTCCGAGCGTCTTGTGGCCTTCGGTGCCCCAATACGGCAAGCGGATGTATTTGCGTCCGAGGTTCATCGGGGTGTTGTCGCCTGCCATGATGACAAAGGGGAACTCGAAGCCATGGGCGTGGTGCGTTTCGCCAGAGGACGGGAAATAGCAGATCATGGTGTTGTCGAACATCGTGCCATCGCCTTCCGGCACACTTTTCAGACGGGTGACGATGCGGTTCACCAGCTCCATGTGGTGGGTTTCGGTGCGCTTGCGGATTTCCTCGGCGGCGACGTCCTTGACGGGTTTGCCGTGGCCGATGTCGTGCATGTTGACCTTCTCGCCCTCGATGCCGGGGATGCCGGTGTAATCGTGGCCGAGTTCATCGACGGTGAAGGCGACGACATTCGTCAGGCCGGAGATCAGCGAGGAGAGCAGCACCTCGGTGTGGCCGACCTGGCGGGTGTAGGTGTCCATGTCGTTGCTGAGGTATTTGCTCTCTAGCTTAGGGACGTGCTGGCGGACGATGTCCGTCATCATGTCGATCTTGCGGTTGCGCTCGCGGATCCCCTCGATGGATTCCGCGTAGTTGCTGACCTTGCGGTTCTCGATGCCCTTGAGGTGGCGCGCGAGTTCGGTTTCGTTGCCGGCCGCGAATTCCAGCACCTTGCGCTGAAGCTGGTAGCGGACTTGGTCGTTCTTGTCAGCGGAGACGGATTTGAAAATCTCATCCACCGCGATGCCGGGGCCGCCGAAGGCGTAGTTCGGCTGCTGCGGGCCGCGGGCGGAGAAGCCCTTGGCGATGCCGTCCAGCCCGCCGCGCGGGTTGCCGCCGCCAGTGGGGAAGCACGCGAGCTCGATGTGCTCCAGCGGTGATGGGAAAAGCTTCGCGAGTTCGAAATCGACCGTGGCCCATTTGATCGAGCTGTCGCGCTCGTTCGCCTTGTAAACGCCGAGCGCCGAGCACCATGCGTGGTGGCCGACGGTGCACATTTTTCCGGAGAGTCCCTGCAGGAGGGTGAGGTTCTCCTTGTGGTCGGCAATCGGCGCCATCCATTCGGGGAGCGTGTGGGAATCGAGATCGACCTCGTAGGGCAGCCTTTTTTGCTCCATCGCCATCTGCTCGGGAGTGAAGGAGGGCGGCACCATGACCTTAGGGAATAGCCCGTTCCCGCGGTGCATGAAGATGAAACGCATCGGCGCTTTTCCCGAAAGGCCGGAAGCAGTCTGCACGGCATGGAGCCGTGGCATCATGCCGGGCATGGAGAGACCTCCCATGGCGAGGAAAGCGTTGCGGATGAATTCGCGTCGGTTGTTCATGATGTCGGTTTATTTGCGGTAGATGAAGGAATCGGAGGTGAGAAGGGAAAGGATAACGGCCTTGAAGCTGCCCCCACTTGATAGATAAGCATTGTCCGCGTCAATCAGCGACCGGGAGTCGGAGAGCGTTTCGTTGCGGCCCATATAGAAGCGGAAAGCGTGCCGGATGATGGATTGGCGGGTGCGGGCGGATTTCGCGAGGCGGTCGATCATTTCAAGGGCGTCCCCCACCTCGCCGTCAAGCTCGGGCGCGCCGGTGCTGTCGAGGAGGCCGCTGGCATCGACGGGTAGGGTCTTGTAGATGGGATGGCGGCCGTTTTCCTTGCCGATGATGTTGTCCGCGTGCTCGATCGCTTCCTCCAAGCGGAAGCGCCCGAAATCGTCGTAAATCTCGAAGGGCAGGCCCAGCGGATTCATGTATTCGTGGCATTTCCAACACTCCTGATTGTGCATTGTCACCTTGTCGAGGCGCTGGCGCAGGGTTTTGGTGTGATCCTCCGGGACAACGGCATCGACGGTGATGGGGATGTCCGGGACTCGGCCGGCGAGGAGTTTTTCTCGCACCCAGCGGCCGCGTTTCACGGGGTCGTTCTCGGTGTTCAGGGAGTGGGCGATGAGCCACGCCGGGTGGGTGAGGATGCCCTTGCGGTGGGTGATGCGGAAAGGCTGTTTCACCGGGTAGTTCCAGAACTCGCGGGGAGCGAGTTCCTTGATCTCGGTGGACTTCCAACTGCCGTAGCGTCCGATGTCCGGCGTGGGAGGCAGGCCGTAGAAGGGCGAGTGGTGGAAGGTGTAGCCGTGCGCCCAGGGGATGGTGGTGAAAGGCGTGATACCTCTCCCGAAGTGTTCCTCGAAGTAGAGCATGTAGTTTTTCAACTGTCCCGGCCCCTTCGCTTCCAGCCCGCGCAACGACGGGCGGGCGGCGATGAATTCGGCGCTGGCCACCAGGACCTCCTCCGGCTTGTTGCGCCAGTCGGTTTTCCCGAAATGCTCGTAGGCCTCGCGCCACTCCCTGATGATCTTCTCGCCCTCCTCGTCGCTGCGGTTGTGATAGACGAAGAACTCATCGGAGGTCAGCAGGTTCTCGAAGATGTCCTTGTCCTTGCGGAGGTGCCAATCGACGAAGCGATCCGCCTCATCCACCAGGAAGCCGGGGGTGCCCAGGGTGCCGCGGTCCGGGTTCGCGTAGAGGCCGCCGCTGCGCTCCCTGTCCTTGAAAACCTTGGTCGCGTTCGGGTATCCGAAAAACTCGCGGAAGAAGCGGACGATCTTCGGGTGGGAGACCACGTGGGAGGTCACCTTGCTCGTCGTCATGGAGTCATCGACGCCGCCCCGGAACAGTTCGGGGTCCTCCAACAGGCGGGTGACCTCGCGTTTGAAATCGTCGCGGGTGGCGAGCCGTCCCTGGTCGGCCGCTTCGAGCAGCTTGGGGTCGGGCGCGTAGTCGCCCATCGCGTAGGCGATGGCGGTGGCGGCTTCGCGCGGGGCGAGCATCTTGCGGCCGTGTTCGTCGGGTTCGCCCGCGCCGAATTCCATGCGGTAGAGAAACTCGGACTCCAGCAGACACCAGGATCAGCATCTGGCGCAAGCCTTCGGAATTTCCGGCGGCACGGATCGCCTCCTTCGTAAGAGTCAGGTATTTTGCCATTTCCGTTTCCGAGGGCGAGCGTCTCAGGACGTTTTGGAACTGCCTGTCGATGGCCGCCTGGATCTCGTCATCGGACGGCTCGGTTTTTTTGAAAATGATGTTTTCGAATTCCGAGGGCACTACGCGCGGTAGGAACTTGTCCCTGGCATCGGGGAAATCGTTCGCGCCCATCTCGCCGTTCTTGATCCGCGCGGGGCGGATCTGGCGGTCGGAAATGTATTCGGCGTTGGTCAGCATCACCAGCAGGGTGCCGCCGTTGAGCGAGCCGATGTCATAGTCGCGGATACCCGGGGCGTCGGGCAGGGAAAAAGGATTGGTGACGCCCGCAAACCTGGCGTTGCGATCCCTTCCGGTGAGCCCGAATACATCTTTCACGCGCGAATCGAAAATCTGCGGACTGACCAGCCAGCGCCGCGCGGGGGTGAAGGCGGGATCTTTGATCTCGCCGCTGAAGAGTTTTTCGTGATCGACGTAATTCCCGTAGGAAGGATAGCGGAGCTTGTCCTCCAGCTTCGAGGCGTTGTGGGTGTGCAACACCTCCCAAAGCCACTCGCCCAGAGCGCCGCGCTCCTCCTCGCTGGGCTGCTCTTTTTTCTTCGGCGGCATCTGTTTCAGATAAACCTGCTCCAGCACCCGGTTCATCAGGTCGAGCCGCGCGTCGAGCGGCAGCTCCTCAAGGTTGTCGAGGCGGATATCGCCCTTTTCCGTGCCGTCCTCGTGGCAGTCCGTGCAATAATTCGAAAGGATCTCAGCGGCCTTCGGATCAACGCGGAAGGTCGGCTCGGCGGACGCGGCGATGATCGCTCCCAGCGTGAAAAAAGCGAAGGGGAGTGTCATGGATGAGCGGTCGGAGATCATGTAGAACAGAGCCAATACGCCGTTCTGCGGACGGCCTTGCAATGGATCGTCCAGCTTTCAAGTAAAACGCGACAATTAAACGTGCTTTTGCGTAGAGTGTGTTTATTTGTGACGTTTTATCCTCTAATCCGCACTTGAGACGAGGATGGGAGGCGCAAGAACTATCGTGGAACATGCCGAGGTAGTACTCGCCGTCGAGCTTGGTGATCGCATACGGGCTCTCCGGCTCGGGGAGCACGGTTTCGACATGGACTCCGGCACGCTGACGAGCGTGGCCATGTGGAACACATAATCGACGCCCTCGACGGCTTTCCTCACCAGGTCGCGGTCGGTGATGGAGCCCTCGAGGAAAGTGTGCCGTAGGCCGTCCAGGTTATGCCGCTAGCCGGTGTGCGCGGCCACGACATCCTCCATCTCCGGAAGCCGCTTTTCAATCGCGGAGACAAAGGCGAACTGGTTGCGGCAGCGGTCGAGGTTATGCTCCGGACGCTTGATCTTGAAATACACATCGCCCAGTAGGAAATCTGTTAGGAAACGGATGCCGCACTCAAGGGTGAGCAGTTTCCCGGAAAACGCGAGGTTCTCCACCTCGGCTGCGTTCAGGAAGGATCGCGCGGCGGACAGGTAGCCGCCGACCAGCGCCTCGAAACGATCCATACGCAGATCCAGCTTGCTCAGATCCGTCCCGTCCTCCCGGGTGCTGGGCGTCGCGGTGCGCACCATGTCGCCAAAGTCGTAAAGCGCCGATCCAGGCATCGTGGTGTCCAGATCGATCACGCAAACGCCTTCCGAGGTCTCGTCGTCGAGCAGGACGTTGTTGAGCTTGGTGTCGTTGTGCGTAACCCGCTCGGGAATGACGCCTGCCGTGATGAGATCGGTGATGCGCGAGCAATCGGCGGCACGTGAAAGCACAAAGTCGATCTCCGCTTCCAATCCCGCCGCCCGGCCCAACGGATCCGCCCCGATCGCTGCTTTGAGCGCCTCAAGACGCTGCGGGGTGTCGTGGAAACCGGGGATCGTTTCATGGAGCCGCTCACCGCCGAGACCCGCAGCGAGTTTCTGGAAATTTCCGAACGCCTTGGCCGCCTGGAACGCCTGCTCGTTGTTCTGAATCTCGTCATGGCCGGTCGCGCGCTCGATGAACGGATAGACGCGCCAGTATCCGCCGAAATCATCGACCGCGTAGGCCTTGCCATCGTGCGCCGGGATGCAGGTGAGCGTCCGCCGACGCGCCTCGGGATGCTCCGCTTCGATCAGCCGCTCCAGCGAGTGGCGGGTCACTCGCGAGATGTTCTCCATGAGTTGCACCGGCGTCCGGAACACGTTCGTGTTGATTCGCTGGAGAATGTAACGGATCGGAGTAAGGCCGGCCTGATCGAAGCTCGCGCAGTAGGTGTCGTTGATATGCCCTGAGCCATACGGGAATCCGTGCACAAAGTCTGCACGGATGTCGAACAGGGCTGCGATCTCACGCAGGTTTGGCGCGGTGGAAACGGGGTGGCTCTTTATCGATGCGCTCACGTTGCATTGATTGGCGGTCGATAAATCAAGGTGTCAATCCTGATCCTGGAAAAGCCCATGCCTGCATCCCCACGATAGGATCGCTTCAGGACGGCCGAGAGCGGGCTTGCCATGTCCCGACGCATTCCGGTCGTAGGGTAGCTTTGCCCGGCTGACGGGGGTCTTTTGAGTGCGTGCGCTCCTTCGTCGCTTTTGTTCACCAGCGGGTCGTTTTGCCGAGGTGCCTCGAACTTTCCAAACCAAAGCCGTATCCCGCCTAAGGATACAAAAGCGGAGATTCTCACCGCAATCAAAAGGCACCGCCTCCCATTGAAGTGGGGCGAGGGGGTAATCCCTGCCTGTTGAAGGGCGCTCTGGTTCGAGATTGATATTTCGGCGGCGCGGGACACGCTGCAGCCTTGAGGCTAGCTCCATTATTTTTCTGGATCGCAGTAACCGGCTGGGTGGCGGGGTTCTGGCTGTTCGCGGGGCGCTATGAGCAGGCCGCATGGTGTCTCTGGGTGTTGTTCCCGGTGGCGGTTTTCAACGGGCGGGGCGTTCGGGATCTTTGGAGCGGGATGTTGTGCGAGACGAGGGACTGGTGGGTTCTTTTTGGGGTGTTGATCGGGTGGCAGTTTCTGGTCACGGGGCTGCGCGGGGGGAGCTGGTGGGCTGGGGCAGGTGCAGGAAAGGATGTGCTGCTGGTCTTCGCGCTGGTCAGCGGACTGGTGGTAGTGGGGCGCGACGAGCAAGGCCGGAGCTTGCTGTGGAAAGCGGTGCTGGCGGTCGGTTCGGTCGCGGTTCTCGTGAGCTTAATCGTGTTTTACTCGGAGATCGGGATCCATGAGGAGCGCTTCCGGCTGTGCTGGCGGTGGTGGCCGGGCTTCGATGCGGTCACCACGGGCATCCTTGCCGGGATGGCGCTGATGGTCGGGCTGGTCGCCGGGGGGGATGGGCCGCGCGGGTGGAAGCCCTGCGTCGGCGCCGCGCTGGCGGTGCTCGGTTTCGGCTTGGCGGCGAGCGAGTCGCGGGGGCCGCTGCTGGCGATGGGCGCGGGTGCCGTGTGGTGGCTGTCGAAAAATGTCCGCTCTTGGTACCGACTCGGCTGGCCGCTGGCCGGGTTCGCCGCGTATTGGGTTCTTGTCGTAGTTGCGGGACAAGGGGGTGGCGGGCTCATCGAGCGGGGATCGTCCGGGCGTTTCGACATTTACCAAACGTATCTTTCGCAGATGGCGGGGGCGGAGTGGTTGGTGGGCAGGGGAAAAGTTTGGATGCTCCCCGAATCCTTGCTTGGATGGCGGGTTCATCATCCGCACAACGCCTATCTCGGGCAGCTCGTCGGTTACGGCGCGATTGGCCTAGTGATGATGCTTGCCACGCTGGCCTGGGGTTTCCTCAAGATACGGCGGTCACCGGAATCGGCGATTTTGGTTTTCGGCCTAGTGACCCTGCTGTTCGATGGGGGAATGGTTTTTTCCCTTATCTCCATCGCCCGCTGGGAAACTCTGGTGGTGATGGTGCCGCTGGTGCTGGGGGTGGCGGCGTCAGGGGCGAAGGTGGAAGCTTCGGTTTGACCGCGCTTACGCAAAAAAATGCCGCCGCTGAAACGCTGCTCGTCGAGCTCGTGCTTTGCGTAGGCTTCCTCCCAGAAATGTGGCTTGGCGTGTTCTTCCGCCGCAAAAGAAGGGTATGCCACGAAGCACAGCGCAAGAATCCACGACTTTCTGCCGTATGCCGCCAACTCACGCGTAGCTGCGAATGGAAACCTTCACACTCTCGTATTCGAGCGGCTCCTTGTGGAGGGTGGGCGTTTTGCCGGGGCCGTGATATTCCCATGCGGAGACATAGCCGAAGGTTTCGTCGTGGCGTTTCGCTTCGCCGGGCTGGGTCTTGCCCGACTGGACTTCGGGGTCGGACTCGAAGAACTGGTGCTCGCCACGGAAGTGGCCGCCGCAGGATTCCTCGCGCTGGAGGGCGTCGTGGCACATAAGCTCGCCGAACTCGAGAAAATCGGCGACGCGACCGGCTTTTTCGAGCTCCATGTTGGGAGAATCGGAATCGCCGGGGATGCGGACGTTGTTCCAGAACTCCTCTCGGATGCGGGGGATTTCCTCCAGCGCCCAGGTGAGTCCCTCGACGGTGCGGAGCATGCCGCATTTGTCCCACATGACCTTGCCCAGATCGCGGTGGAAGGAATCGACGGTGCGCTTGCCTTGGATGGAGAGGAGTTTGGAGATGCGCTCGCGGACTTCGCCCTCGACCTGCGCGAAGGCGGGGTCGGAGGTGGTGACGGAGCCGGGCTTCTGGGTGGCGAGGTAGTTCGCGATGGTGGTGGGGATGACGAAATAACCGTCGGCGAGACCCTGCATGAGGGCGGAGGCTCCGAGGCGGTTCGCGCCGTGGTCGGAGAAGTTCGCCTCTCCGAGGACGTGGAGCCCGGGGACGTTGGACATCAGGTTGTAGTCCACCCAGAGGCCGCCCATGGTGTAGTGGACGGCGGGATAGATCATCATCGGGCGCTCGTAGGGATTTTCGCCGGAGATTTTCTCGTACATCTGGAAAAGGTTGCCGTAGCTGGCGCGGATCTTGTCTTCGCCGAGGCGCTTGATGGAATCGCGGAAATCGAGATAGACGCCAAGGCCGGTGGGGGCGATGCCGCGGCCTTCGTCGCAGACTTCCTTGGCGGCGCGGGAGGAGATGTCGCGCGGGGCGAGGTTTCCGAAGGACGGGTATTTCCGCTCCAGGAAATAGTCGCGGTCTTCCTCGGGGACATCGTTGGGATTGAATTTCTCCTCGCGGATCTTGCGGGCGGTTTCCTTGTCCTTGGGTGCCCAGACGCGGCCGTCATTGCGGAGCGACTCGGACATGAGGGTAAGCTTCGACTGGTATTCACCGGAGACGGGGATGCAGGTCGGGTGGATCTGAGTGAAGCAGGGGTTGGCCATCAATGCACCACGGCGGGCGGCGCGCCACGCGGCCATGACATTGCAGCCCATGGCATTGGTGGAGAGGAAGAAGACATTACCGTAGCCACCGGTGGCCAAAATAACCGCATCCGCCGCGTGGCTGGAGATTGCTCCGGTGTTCAGGTCGCGGACGACGATGCCCTTGGCGTGGCCATCGACCTGGACGAGGTCGAGCATCTCGGTGCGCGGATACATTTTCACGCCGCCCTTGTGGATCTCCTTTTCAAGCGCTTGGTAGCAGCCGATCAGGAGCTGCTGGCCGGTCTGGCCGCGGGCGTAGAAGGTGCGGGAAACCTGCGCGCCGCCGAAGGAGCGGTTGTCGAGCAGCCCGCCGTATTCGCGGGCGAAGGGCACGCCTTGGGCGACGCATTGGTCGATGATCTGGCTGGAAACCTCGGCGAGGCGATAGACGTTGGCCTCGCGGGAGCGAAAATCGCCGCCCTTGATCGTGTCATAGAAAAGGCGGTAAACGGAGTCGCCATCGTTGCGATAGTTCTTCGCGGCGTTGATGCCGCCCTGCGCGGCGATGGAGTGGGCGCGGCGCGGCGAGTCCTGATAGCAGAAGCATTTCACGTTGTAGCCCAGCTCGGAAAGCGTGGCCGCGGCGGCACCGCCCGCAAGGCCGGAGCCGACCACGATGATGTTGAATTTCCGTTTGTTGGCCGGATTGATGAGCTTGGAATTCATCTTGTGGCTGGACCATTTCTGCTCCAGGGGGCCTGCGGGGATTTTGCTGTCAAGTGTCATGGCGGTGGATGGATTGCGGGATGCGCGGTGCTGGTGCGTTCTAATGCTTGTGGTTTGATATTTTCAGGGGTTTGTGGAAGCGCGGGTCTCCCGCTTCACGGGCCTGCAGCGCACGACCCAGCGCAACCACATCGAAACCAAAAGCGGCGGCGATTTCCTCTTTGTGGCGACGGACTTCTGCGATCACGGGATCGACAATGGGTTTGGGATTATCTATCGTCTTCATCGTTCTGGAGGAGTTCTTCGGGGCTGCACATTACGGGAAGTTCAAACCCCGCCCGCTCCACGGCATTCCTCAGCCGGTCGCGAAGAAACGGATTGGCGATGTGTTTGAAATTCCAAGTCACAAGGTAGTCGATACGATGGAAGGATGCCACAGCAATGTGGAGAGAGTCGGGAGCCGCCTTTGCAGGGACTATCCCGGATTCGAGCAGAAGGCGGGCAATTTCCAGGGCTTCGTCTGACAGATGCAGGAGGTGGATTGGCTCGAGAAGGCGCAGTCGCTCGTCAGCCAATCGGGCATCGCCTCTTCCCGCTTCATCAAGAGTTATGAGGGATGTGACAAGGTCTAATCCGGAACACCCGCCGTCCCACCATTTCCTGGTTGCCGCCAGCTTTGAAACTTGGAAGAGGCTGGATGATGCCGATGCCACGTAGTAGCTCGGTATCGTAGTCTCAATGTAAGCGGTTGGCATTGGCGGGAGTCGAGGCGGGATGCTATTTCACAAGACCGAGCATGATGGCGACCGGAATGGAGACAAAACCGACCCAGATGATAACCGCGTAGCCGAGAGAGATGGACCGGATGAGGCCGGCCGATTTTTTCGAGCGGAAGCCGAGGGTCTGGAACATGGAGGCGACGCCGTGGCTGATGTGGGAGCAGAGCAGCGTCATGGCGACCAGGTAAAAGAGCACGACGAGCACCTGAAGGAAGCCGCCGCTGAACCCGGCGATGACCATTTCGTAGGGGGATTCCTTGGCGATGGCGGCGAGGTGGGAGTTCGTGCGGACGGTGAAATGAAGGATGTGGAAAACGATGAAGGCGAGGACGGTGAGGCCGGACCAGACCATGATCCGCGAGGATTTCGAGGCCTGGATGGTGGCTTGGAACTCGTATTGCTGCCGCGCGGCCCTGTTTTCCCGGGTCAGGAGGATGGTCGCCCAGACATGCAGGACGAGCACCACGATCAGCCCGATGCGGGCGACCCAGATCAGCGCGCCGTGTCCCGCCGTGTGGAGGAATTTGGCGTATTCATCGAAGGCCTCTTTTCCCGCATACATCAGGAGGTTTCCGGTGAGGTGAGCCGCCAGGAAAAGCACCATGGCCAGCCCGGTGACGGCGACTACGAGTTTTTTTCCGATGGAGGAATTCCAATAGGCGGCGGCGCTGCGGGTAAGGGCGTTCATGGATCAGGTGCGGAGACGCCCTTAGGTAGCGCACACCCCCGAGAACTTCAAGGGGAAGAAAAGCAGGTTTTTCCCGCAGAAGTATCTCAATCCTCCTGCGGCATCTCGCGCTCGCTTTTGCTCTTATGGCGGAGGTCTTTCGCGTGCTCGAGGTAAACGGCGTCCTCGCCGATGTTGGCGGCGAGGTCTCCCACGCGCTCGAGCGACCGGACGATGAAGATGAGGTGGAGGTATTCCTGGCAGCGGCCCTGGGTTTCCTCGATGCGGGAGGCGAAATGAGCGGTGGTCTGCTTGTGCATCCTGTCCAACTCCTTGTCGCGTGTGTGCAGGGAGGCTCCGAGCGGGCCGTCGCCGTCGCTGTAGGAGGAGATCGCGTCGCGCAGGAGGTGGTCGGCGAGGGTGTAGAGCGGCTCGATGAGGTTCACCTCGCTGAGTTCCGGGGCGTTAGAAATTTTCTTGGCGCGCTTGGCGATGTTCACCGCGTGGTCGGACATGCGCTCCAGGTTCATCGAGATTTTCATCGAGGAAACGACAAGGCGCAGATCCGTAGCCATGGGATGGTATTTCACCAAGATGTCCATGCCGAGCTGGTCGATGACACGCTCCGCCTCATCGACATCGTCGTCGTCGGCGATGACGGAGTTGGCGAGTTCGGTGTTGCGTTCCATGAGGGCGCGGATCGCGCGCTCGAGGTTGAGGCGGGTGCGGGCGGCCATGGAGAGCACTTCGCCCTTCAGCGCGGAGATGGCGTGGTCGAAATCGCGGAGGATGTGGGGCGAGGTGTTCATGGTAAGCTAAGACTTAAGACGGCAAGACACAAGACACAAGACTGGAGGGCACAAGAAACGGGGACGCAAATGATTGGCGGGAAATTCTTCATCTTGTGTCTTGTGTCTCAAAGTCTTGTGTCTTCACCCGAATCGCCCGGTGATGTATTGCTCGGTTTGCGGAACCGAAGGATTGGAAAACATCTTCGGGGTCTTGTCGTATTCTACCAGCTCGCCCAGGTAAAAGAAAGCGGTCATGTCGGAAACCCGGGTGGCCTGCTGCATGTTGTGGGTGACGATGACGATGGTGTAGTCGCGCTTGAGTTCCTTGATGAGTTCCTCGACGCGGGCGGTGGCGATGGGATCGAGGGCGGAGCAGGGCTCGTCCATCAGGATGATGGAGGGATCGACGGCAGTGGTGCGGGCGATGCAGAGCCGCTGCTGCTGGCCGCCGGAAAGGCCGTAGGCGCTCTCGTTGAGGCGGTCTTTCACCTCGTCCCAGAGGGCGGCGCCGCGCAGGGATTTCTCGACGACGGCATCGAGGTTCTCCTTGTTTTTCTCGCCGAGGATGCGTGGGCCGTAGGCGACGTTTTCGTAGATGGAGCGCGGGAAGGGGTTGGATTTCTGGAACACCATGCCCACGCGGCGGCGGAGCTCCACGCCATCGACCTCCTTGTCGTGGATCTCGACGCCGTTGATGAGGATCTCGCCCTTGGTGACTTTCGCGCCGGGGATGAAATCGTTCATGCGATTGAAACAGCGGAGCAGGGTCGATTTCCCGCAGCCCGAGGGGCCGATGAAGGCGGTGACCTGGTTGCGGGCGATGTCCATGGTCACGTCTTTCATCGCGCGGGATTTCCCGTAGGAGAAATCGACGCCGCGCACCTCGATGGCGGGTGATGGAGGTTGGTTATCCATTTCTAGCTGAACCTTCCGGTGATGTAGGACTCGGTCTGTTCCTGTTTAGGGTTCTCGAAAACCTGGACTGTCTTTCCGTATTCGATCAGCTTGCCCATGTAGAGGAAGGCGGTGCGATCCGAGCAACGGGTGGCCTGCTCCATGTTGTGGGTCACGATGACGATGGTGTAGCGGTTCTTGAGGGTGGTGATGAGTTCTTCGATCTTCAGCGTCGCGAGCGGATCGAGCGCGGCGCAGGGCTCGTCCATGAGCAGGATCTCGGGGCGGTTCGCAATGGCGCGGGCGATGCAGAGGCGCTGCTGCTGCCCGCCGGAAAGGCCGAAGGCGCTATCGTGCAGGCGGTCTTTCACCTCGTCCCAGAGCGCGGCGTCGTGGAGGGCGCGCTCGACGGTTTCATCGAGCTCCTTTTTGCCGCTGCGCCCGGCGACGCGGAGGCTGAAGATGACATTTTCGTAAATGGATTTCGCGAAGGGGTTGTATTTCTGGAACACCATGCCGACGCGTTTGCGCAGCGAAATAACCTCGACGGAGGGATCGTAGAGGCTCACGCCGTCGAGGCGGATGTCGCCCTCGTGGCGGACGCCGTCGATGAGGTCGTTCATGCGGTTCATGTTCCGCAGCAAGGTCGATTTCCCGCAGCCGGAGGGGCCGATAAGCGCGGTGATCTCGTTCTCGGGGATGGACATGTCGATGCCGAAGATCGCCTGTTTTTCACCGTAGTGGAAACTGAAGTCCTCGATCCGGATGAAATCGGGGCGGGGTGTTTTTTCGGGCACCTGAGATGAAGCGGACATGGAGATGAAAATTCTAATTTCTAAGCACGAATGTCTAAAGGAAGAGGATCGGTCGAAACTTTTTCATTTTAGATTTTATACTTCGTGCTTCGTGCTTCTCAAAAGCTGCTTACAGCGAAGCGTTTTTTGAGGCGGTTGCGGATGAGGATGGCGGTGAGGTTGAGAGTGACGACGACGAGGATGAGGAGGAGGGCGGTCGCATAGACCATGGGTTTGGCGGCTTCAGCGTCGGGGGACTGGAAGCCGAGGTCGTAGATGTGGAAGCCGAGGTGCATGAACTTGCGCTCGGCGTGGATGAAGGGGGCGATGCCGTCGATGGGCAGGGTGGGCGCGAGCTTCACCACGCCGACGAGCATCAGCGGCGCGACCTCGCCCGCGCCGCGCGCCATGGCGAGGATGACACCGGTGAGAATGCCGGGAAGCGAGGCGGGGAGCACGATGCGCTGGATGGTCTGCCACTTCGAGGCTCCACAGGCGAGAGCCGCCTCGCGGACGCCGCGCGGGACAGCGGAGAGGGCTTCCTCCGTGGCCACGATGACGACCGGCAGAGTTAGCAGGGCGAGGGTCAGCGATGCCCAGAGGATGCCGGGCGTGCCGAAGGTGGGCGTGGGGAGTTTCTCGGAGTAGAAGGTCTGGTCAATGCCCGCGCCGACGAAATACACGAAGAACGCGAGGCCGAAGACGCCGAAGACGATGGAGGGCACGCCGGCGAGGTTGTTCACGCAGATGCGGACGATGCGGACCATGAGGCCCTGCTTGGCGTATTCGCGCAGGTAGATGGCGGCGATGACTCCGAAGGGGGTCACGAAAAAGCTCATCACCAGAGTCATCACCACGGTGCCGAAAATGGCGGGGAACACGCCGCCCTCCATGTTCGCCTCGCGGGGATCCTCTTTTAGAAAATACCACGCGCGGCGCAGCGCCTCGCCGAGCCGTCCGAAAAAGCCCATCGTGTTCGGCGAGTAAACATGCAGCAACTGCCCGGACGAGAGTGGCCTCTCGCGCCCGTCGGCGATGCGGTAGATTACGTTGGTGGCAGCCATGCCGTCGGAGAGCTTATCGGCCTCCGTCTTGAGCGCGGCGAACTCCTTTTCAAGCGCCGCCTTGCGCGCTACGGCATTCTCTTCCGTGATGCGTCCGGCTTTCAGATCGTAGCCGATCTCCTCCATCTCCGCGCTGATCTTGCCGATCTGCTTGCGCTCGATATATAGAGTCTTGGCGCGGGTCCCGTCGCTTTCGGAAATGAGCGTGTCGAGTTTCCCCATGAAATCCGCGTCCGTGGCTTCGGTGCGCCCGTCCGGGCTCTCGATGGCGACAACCTCGCCGATGGCCGGGCCGTAGGCGAGGCGCTCGAAAAGCAACATGCTCTCCGGTGTGCTGCGGCTGACGATGTCGCGGACATCCACGTAGAGGAACGACTCTCCGCTGACGTCCTTGTTGCCGCGGAAAATCTGGAGTTCCTCGACGATCTTGCCCTCTGCGTCTTTCCGCTCCTGGGTCTGCGTGACGTAACCGGCGATTTTCTCTACCGTATCCCCGCTGCGGATCTCGAACAGCTCGATGCGCTTCGGCCAGAAAGAGGCCGCGCCTTTCACGAGGATGAGCAGGAACAGCCCGAGCGCCATGATGACCCCGACGGCCAGCCCCGCGGCGGTGAGCCAGACGAGCGGCTCGCCCTTGCGCGACCTTCCGGTGGTCGCGAACCTCTCGTTCTCGGTTTCGGCGGGCATGGGTCAGACGAGCTTGTTTTTCTCGCGGAGGCGCTGGCGGAGGATTTCCGCGATCGTGTTCATCACGAAAGTCATCGCGAAGAGGACGATCGCGCCTAGGAAGAGGGTGCGGTAGTGGGTGGAGCCAACGGGCGCCTCGGGCAGCTCCACGGCGAGGTTTGCGGAGAGCGTGCGCATGCCTGAAAAGAGGTTCCACTCCATGATCGGGGTGTTGCCGGTGGCCATGACCATGATCATCGTTTCCCCGACGGCGCGGCCGAAGCCGATCATCAGCGCGGAGAAAATGCCGGAGGAGGCGACGGGCAGCATCACCGTCCACACGACCTGCCAACGGTTCGCGCCGAGGGCGGAAGCGGCGGCGGTGAGGTTTTTCGGGACGTTGGAGAGGGCGTCCTCGGCGATGGTGAAAATGACCGGGATCACCGCAAAGCCCATGATGAAACCGAGCACCAGCGAGTTGCGCTGCTGGAAGCTGGTGCCCGTCGCCTGCGGCCACCAGAGGCTGAAGTCCGCGATGCGTTTCCCGGTGCCCGGCTCCACATAGACGAAGAATATGCGCTCCACGAGCGGCCCGGCCCACCATCCGATCCATGCGGCGAGGCCGAGGAAAGGGATGACGATCATCCACTCGTTGCCGCCCTCGAAGCGGTTGCGGAAAGCGAGCGGCATCCGGCACCAGAGATAGCCCACGACCAGTGCGGAAAGCGGCACGAGGATGACAATCATCATCACCGACGGCACGCGGCTCGCGACGAGGGGAGCAAACCAAAGGGCGGCCAGGAAACCGAGCACGACGGAGGGCAGCGAGGACATGATCTCCATGGTCGGCTTGACGATGCGCTTCACATCCTGTGGCAGGAAAGCGGCGGAGAAAACGGCGGCGAGCAAGGCCACGGGCACGGAGAAAAGCAGGGCGTAGGCGGTGCCCTTGAGCGATCCAAAGATCAGCGGCATCAGGGAGAGCTTCGCCTCGAAATCATCCGATCCGCCGGTGGACTGCCATTGATAGACCGGCCCCGCGCCGCCCTCATACCAGACTTTCCCGAAGAACGCCTGAAAGCCCGCGTCCGGATGGTGATCGTTGATCGCGAATTTCCGTGCCTCACCCTCTGCGGATGCGATCCAGAAGGACTCGCCCTTCGCGTCGAGGATCGCGGTGGTGGGGTCGAAGTCCACCTCGCCATTCCAGCGCACCGCGCCCGAGGTGCTGTGGCGGATGGAGAGATTGCGGCCCGCGCCGGTGAGGAAAGTGCGGTTGCGCTGGCTCTTGGCGAAGGTGATCCGGCCACCGCCCACCGCGGGGAAATCCTTGGTCATGCCGAATAGCCGCTCCGCGTCCTCGGTCAGGCGGAAAAGGCTCCACTGCTCCTGGGTGCCATCCTCGGCGGTGAGGATCACGGAAACGCCGCCGAACAGGAAATCCATCTGCGCCAGCCCGACCCCGCCGAAGGGCGTGAATTCCTGGCGCTTCGTGACGCCCTGCGAATCCGCCAGGAAATAGGACACCTTGCCCGCCTTATCCGCCACCAGCACCATCTGGCCGTTCTGGGAGGCTCGGAGCAAAGCCACCTCGCCGCTGATCTCCGGCGTGATGTCCACCTCGGCGAGCACCGAGAGTTTCCTGCCGCCGACCAACCCCCCTTTCAGTCCGAGCCGCAGCACCTCGACTTTTCCCTCCGCTGTTTTCACCGCCATGATGCGCGAGGATCCGGCGTCTCCATAGCTGATCGCCGTCACCGGGCCGCCCGCGTTTTTCAGCTCGAACCACGGCTCGACGGTGATGAAAGGCTTCACGCCCTTTGCCTCGCCGTCCACGAAAAGGCGTTCGTAGCCCACGATGAAAGACCCCACGCGGCCGTCTTCCAGGCCTAGCGCGATGCGGCGTTGAAGCGGATCGTAGGAGCTTGCCGTGACCTTCACTTCCTCCAGCCCCGGTACCTCTAGTTCGTTGCGCTCGCCGGTTTCCCCATCGATGAAGACCACCTTGTCGCCGCCGGAGTAGAAAAACGGCATTTCCCCCCACTCATCCACGCCGAGGATCACCGGCGTCGTCCCAGAACTCACGGAAGCCGCTTTCACGACCGCACCCGGCTTGAACAGCGGGACGACCTCTTTCCCGATGAACCAGAAAATCCCGAACACTGCGATGATCACGCCGATGCCGCCGAAACGGATTGCCCAGCCCATGAAGCGGTCGAACCACAGGGTCGCCCTGGAGACATCGAACCGTCTAGGATCCGGGTTGTTGGCTGGCTCAGGGGGCATTGGCAAAATAAGGTGGGTGGCCGTTTTTCCGGTGCGGCCTGTCTTTTCGCGGTCATTTGTGAACGATCTCCCGTCTCGGGCAAAGCGCGGAATGTGACAGAATTATCACATTCTGAGGCGCATGGGAAAAGAGCGGAACCCTCCGGCTCCGCCCCCGTCATTTCAAAAACAATCAGGTTACTTCGAGAGCTTCCCGATGGTCTCCGCGGCGAGTTCGGCGGGCATCGGGTAGTAGCCGTTCTTTTCGACGACCATCTGACCCTCTTTCGCGAGGACGAACTTGAGGAACTCGAGGGTGAGCTTGTCGAGTGGCTCACCGGGCTTCTTGTTCACATAGACGATGAGGAAACGCGCCATCGGATAATCGCCGGAGAGGCAGTTCGCATAAGTGGCTTCAAAAAACTCGCCGCCATCCTCGGTGGCAAGCGGCAGGGCGCGGACACCAGAGGTGCGATAGCCGATACCGGAGTAGCCGAGCGCATAGATGTCACCGCCGACGCCCTGAACCACTGCGGAGGAGCCGGGCTGCTCTTTCACCGAAGCCTTGAAATCGCCCTTGGCCAGCGCGTGCTCCTGGAAAAATCCGTAAGTGCCGGAGGCGGAGTTGCGTCCGAACAGCGAGACCGCGCGGCCCTTCCAGGCTTCAAGGCCGAGCTGCCCCCACTCGGTGATGTCGGAGCCGCCCATCTTGCGGGTGGAGGAGAAAAGCGCGTCCACCTGCTTCATCGACATGCCCTTGATCGGGTTATCCTTGTGGGCGAAGACGGCCAGTGAGTCCACGGCGACGTTCACCTCCGTGGGCTTGTAGCCGAACTTTTTCTCGAAGAGGTCGATCTCCTCCGCCTTCATCGGGCGGGACATCGGGCCGATCTGCGCGGTGCCCTCGATCAGAGCCGGAGGCGCGGTGGAGCTGCCCTTACCCTCGATCTGGACGTTCACGTTCGGGTAGGATTTGTTGAAACCTTCCGCCCATTCGGTCATTAGGTTGTTGAGAGTGTCGGAACCGATCGAGTTCAGGTTTCCGGAAACCCCACTCACGGTCTCGTAGTTCGGGATCGCGGGGTCGATGTGGGATTCCTCCGCGAGGACGGGAAGCACGGCGATCAGAGCGCCGGCAAGGCTTATTGCTTTCGATTTCATGGTGTTGGTGGCTGACGGGTTTGTGTCAACCCATCCAGCTATCCTGTTACGATGAGCCTCCGCAAAAGGAGTAATGTGACAAGTTCGTCACATTAATTCGGGGACAGTGATTTAGGCAGCGCCGCCGCGAAACGTTACGCTCCCGCCTCCCCCGGCGTAATGGGATCGATCCGAGCGGCGCTCTATGTGACGGAAATGTCACAGAAAAGGGATATGAATGTCACGCTTCCGTCACATAAGCCCTCCCCGGCACGTTACGAAACCGCCACACACACATGGAAAACCAAACGAAAATCGGAATCACCCTCGCCCTCGGTCTTCACGCCGTGGCTTTTGCAGGAACCCAAGCATCCCCTGCCGCTGCACCCGCCTCGGATCCCGGGAATTGGTGTGAATGGCTCCAGAACAAACCCGGGCTTCTCTACAAGAGCTCCGAAAACCCTTTTCTCCAGTCCTTTCAGATCGAAGGCCGCTTCCAATACCAGCTCGGTGCCGTCGATGGTTCCGACGTCAATGGCAACGATTTCAGCGAGAACCACGCCGAATACCGCCGTTTCCGCCTTGGTGTGAAAACTGATTTCCTAAAATACTTCGGAGCCAAATTCGTAGTCAACTTGGTCAACGACGAGCGCAACATCAGCGGTGGCGGCGACCTGGACTGGGGCTACGACAGCATCGATGAGGCACTGCTGAGCTTCGACATCAAAAAGGCCTTCGGTGCCGGTCCGCTCGACAGCCTCAAGCTCAACTACGGCCGCCACAAGTTCGTTGTGGGACAGGAAACGCGCACTTCCTCCACCAAACTACTCAGCATCGAGCGCTCCGCCATCGCCAACAAGGCTTACGGCAGCTACCGGCCCACCGGCCTGAGCCTGGACGGAGCCATCGACAAGTGGACTTTCACCGGTGCTCTCTACAGCTCCACCACCGACGGCACGGACAACGAGGCATTCAGCGGCTGGCAGGACGACGTAGTCTATTACGCCAGCGCCGGTTATCAGGTCAGCGGCGAACTCAAGCTCGGCGTAGATTGGGTTTACAACAACGCCGACGCCATTTCCGAAGACTCCATCATCGGCTACCGCTGGGCCACCTCGATCAATGCCGAGTATGACGCAGGCTCCTGGGGCATCATCGGCGATTTCATCTACGGCGATAACGGCGGCGCAGACATGACCGGCACCGCCAACCGCCGCGGCGACTTCTGGGGCGTCATGATTATGCCCTACTATTGGATTCTTGAGGACAAACTCCAGCTCGTCGGACAGTACCAATACGGCGGTGCGGACGAGGCCGCAGGCATCCGCATCAACAGCCGCTACGGGCGCGCAGCAGGCACCGGTGGCGCACCGGATGCCAACGTCAACGGCGGCCGCGGTGATCAGCACCATTCGTTCTACACAGGTCTTAACTACTACCTTTGCGGCCACAACGCCAAGATCCAGGCTGGTATTGAGTATCAGACGATGGACACCCCCATCGGTGATTTCGATACGCTGACCTACCTCATTGGATTCCGCACGTTCTTCTGATCCGGCGGTTTTGACGAAAGCGGTCGAGTCTCCAGAAATTGGATGTCCCTATGGGCAAATGGGCACGGCACCAAAAGCAGGTTTGCAAAGCTTAGGAAATCGTGTGTATAGGGTGGCTGTGGAAGGGATCGAGGTCATCGAGACGGAATGGGGCAGCGAGCTTCACCAACGATTGGTGGCGGAGGAGCACGCCGCACGGGTGGCATGGCGGGACTCGCCGGAGGCATGGGAGCAGGCGAAGCGGATGCAGGAGGCCGGGCCGCTGAAGATCGATTGGTCTTCGGCTTTGCGCCGCAAACCAGTTTCAAAGAAAGTCCCCATTTACCGATGGAACGAATTGTCACTCTAACCGATTTCGCCAAGGCGCTGCGTGAGGTGGCGGAGGATGCTGGCGGTGAGTATGTGATGGTCGGTGGATTGGCGGTCGGGGCATGGGCGAGCGCGTTCAATGTGGGTGACGGCAAACCCATGTTCAGCAAGGACATTGATCTGCGCGGCACCCGCCTCGCCGCGAAGGCGGTTGCGCAGGCGCTCAAAAGGGAAGGGGCGACCATCAAGGGGTTCGTTTCCATCACGCGAAAGGATCCACCGGGTCTGGGTAGGAACTATGTCGCCCCGATCGAACTGCCCGATGGCAGGGCAACGCAAGTGGAAGTCCTCGAAGCCCTGCCATGGGTGGATGACGGGCCGGACCGGCCTTATGGTTTCGGTGTCGAGGTGGAGGGGATTCCTTTGCTGGATCCGCTTTCGCTGTTCATCGGCAAGCTGCATGCCTGGCATCACCGGAATGACCCGGAGAAAACCAGCAACGACCGCCTGCACCTGGAGTTGCTGGGTGAGATCATCCCTAAATTTCTCACCGAGGCAGAGCGTCGCGGGGTCGATACCCGGGAGCGGTGCGAGGTGTTGCTGGGGTTTCTCGACTTGCACACGACCCCGTTGTCACCGGCAGCTCTCGCGGGTTTGCGGGAGGCGCTGCAGACGGGCGAAACGCCCAGTTCACGGTGAGATAAAGAGTGGCTGAAACTACTCGGCGAGGAGGATTTCGTGGTGCTCGATGGGATGCCTGTCGGTGGCAACGGTTTTCACCTCACGGTCGGCGGCCTTCGCGCGCTCGATACTTTTGAGGTGGCACTGCACCATGAATTCCTCGAAATGAATCAGCTCCATGCGCCCGTCGTGATGCTCGACAATGGCGGTCATGCTTTCGACCCAGTCGCCGGAGTTGAGGTAATGGATCTCGCCGACACGCTTGTCCTCGGGGGTGTGGATATGACCGCAGATGATGCCGTCGCAACCCTTGTGGACGGCGAGCTCTTGGAGCAGGGACTCGTATTTGTCGATGAAGCTCACGGCGGATTTCACCTTCGCCTTTACTCGCTTGCTGAGGGAAAAATATTCCTTCCCCTGCCACGCGCGCCAGCGGTTGTACCAGCGGTTGATGCCCAGCAGGGTGTCGTATCCGACCGCGCCGAGCGAGGCGAGCCACTTGTGGTTTGTGGAGACGCTGTCGAAGCCGTCGCCGTGGATGACGAGGTAGCGGAGGCCGTTCGCGGCCTCGTGGATGTGCTCCTTGGTGAAACGAATCTTGCCGAAAGCGAGCGGCAGGAAGCGTTCGAGGATCTCGTCGTGGTTGCCGCGCAGGTAGATCACCTCGGTTTTGCCTTTCTCTGACATTTTGAGGATCTTCCGGATGACCCGGCTGTGGCGCGGCAGCCATTTGGAGCCGCGCTTGAGCGCCCAGCCGTCGATGATGTCGCCGTTAAGGTAAAGCTTCTGGCAGCTCACCTGCTTGAGGAAATCGACGACCTCCGAAGCCTTGCTATCCGCCGTGCCGAGGTGGATGTCGGAGAGGAAAATGGAGCGGAAGGAGACCTTTTCGCGTTTACCGACGCGGGGCGGCCGCGAGTAGGGTTTGCGCGGGCTTTCCCCGTTGCCGGTGATGGACTCGAGCCTCGCCTCGAACTCGGCGACGACCGCCGCCCAGCCCTGCGTCTGCGCCAACTCGCGGGCGGCGATCCGCATGCCGTGCCCCGACCGGATGGCGAGTGCGGTGTGGGCGTGGTTCAGAAAAGCGGCGGCATCGCCTTTCGGAGCTTTCAGGCCATTGACCCCATGCTCCACGAAGCGCGCGGCGGCGGCGTAATCATAACTGACCGTCGCCAAACCGCTGGCCATGCCTTCGAGCACCACGTTTCCGAAGGTCTCCGTCTCGCTAGGGAAAAGCAGGATGTCTGCGGAGGCGTAGTGCCGCGCCAAGTCCTCCCCCGTCTGGACGCCGACGAAGTGAACCCAAGAGTGCTTTGCCGCAAGCTTTTCGCGGATCGGCCCGTCACCGACCACCACGCAACGCAGATCCGGGACGGCGGCGCGCATCTCCGAAAAGGCGATCATCGCAAGCTCCAGGTTTTTCTCCGCAGCCACGCGACCCACCACCATCGCCACGGGAGCTGCCGCCCTCGCGCCCCAGCCCCCACGCAAGGTTTCGCAGCGTTTCCTCGGATCGAAAAGTGAGGTGTCCACGCCGCGCCCGAGCAGGTGGACGTTTCCGAAACCTTCCGCCTTGAGGCGCTCCACCAGCTCTGGCGAAGGGGCGAGGGTGCAGTCCGCGCGACCGTGGAAACGCTTCAGATAGGCCATCGCCATCGGCTGAAGGCCGCCGAGGCTGTAGCGCTCCATGTATTCGTGGAAGTTCGTGTGAAAACCGGTCGCTACCGGAATGCCGAGCGCCTTCGCGGCCTTCACCGCGGATTTCCCCAACGGACTTTCCGTGGCAACGTAGATGACATCCGGGCGCTTCCGCATCCAGCGTTTGCGGAGCTTGAAGGGTCCCGGCAGGCCGACGCGCACCTCCGGGTATCCCGGCAACGGCACCGAGGCGGCGATCGTCTCGCCGCGCTTGCCCTCACCGGTGCGGATGACGTGCACGCGATGCCCCCGGCTCCGCAAGCCCTCGCTGAGCCGCCCTAATGTCATGGCCACCCCGTTCACATCCGGGGCGAAGGTATCCGTCACGATGTCGATTTTCATTATGCTTAAGATGGATTGACTTTCACTTCACCTTTCATAACATCCCAAGCCTATCCATCGCGCACTTCCCCAGCGGTGACGGTTTCGTCACTGTGCAAGGAATAGATTTTGGGGCCAGGAAGCCATCATGGCTTGGCACGAACAAGGCAAAGGCAAGCGTCCCTCCTTCCTCTTCAAACTCAAGCTCACCGCCAACGTCAAAAAGGCGATCGCCGCCATTCGCTGGGACGACTGGCAGGGCAAATCGTGCCACTCTACCGTCAGCGGGCGGATGCCGAAAACGTCTTTGACGAACTCAAGAACCAATGGGGCTTTTCCGGGTTCTGTTCGCAAAAGGCGGCGGTGAGTCAGAGTTCGGCGCGCATGTTGTTGCTCGTTTACAACCTGTGGAGCCTGTTCGTGCGGGTGCTCAAAAACCAGGGAGGCCACACCGAGGCGATCAAAAGCCGCTACGAGCTGCTGCTCATCCCCGCCAAGATGGTGCTGAGTGGACGGCGAAAAATCGTCAAACTGGCGGTTGGAAGCAGGTTCGCCAGCTTCCTGAAGCAAGCCTACCAGCGGCTTGAAGAGTGGCTGGGCCAAACTGCGCCGCAGTTGAGCTTGAGCATGGGCAAAGCTCCTCCGTGGCTGCTGTTTGACCCCACCCAAACCACCTCATCAGCCGTTACTTGACCCCACTTGCGCCTCTCATCCTCTTTCCAACTGCGGATTCTAGGATGATAATCCATGCAATCCCCGCGCTCTAGCCGATTCCCAACGCATCGGGCAGCCGGAAGCAGCCCCTCCTTGTTCCTTGACTCGCCACGCCCCGCCGCAACAACCTGCGGGCATGTCAGAACCCAAGCATTTCGTCGGTCTGGATATCGGCGGCTCCACGGTGAAAGCGGTCATCATCGGCCCCGACGGGGAGCAGGTGGGGCCGATTGTGGAGGTGAAGAGCCTCGTGAAAAACGGCTACGAAGCCACCTTCGGTCAGCTTGATCTCGCGATCGCGGAGCTGTGCGGAAATGCGGGGATCACGGTGGCGGGAATCGGCGGGATCGGGCTGGATGTCCCGGCACCCTCCTCAGGCGGTGTGATCTGGGGCAAGGCGAACCTCGGCGATGACTGGGTGGGCACGGACATCTGCGGGAAACTCAAGGAACACCTCGGCATCCCGGTGACCATGACCAACGATTGCAACGCGGCGGCCGTCGGCGAATACGCGATCCGCAACAAGCACCTCGGCGGGCTGTTGCTTGTCGCGCCGGGCACAGGTCTGGGCGGCGGCTTTGTGCTGCCGGGCGGGCACCTTTACGAAGGCGCGAACGGCCTTGCGCTCGAGGTCGGCCACATTTCAGTGCCTTTCCGCGAGGATGACGGTTCGCTGCCGGACTGCACCTGCGGGCTGAAAGGTTGCCTTGAGGCATGGGTTTCGTTGGTGGCTCTGCGCCGGAGGCTTGGGATCGAGTTGAAGAAGCCGGAGTGGGAGTTTCATGAACTCAACGAGGATCCCGGAACCATCGAGGAAAAGGCTTTCAAGCTCCGCACGCTCGCGGAAAACGGCGACGCGCTCGCTATCCAGCTTTTCAAACAGCAGGGCTTCATCCTCGGTTATGGCATCGCGGATCTGGTCCGCGTGTTCGACCCCGGCCTAGTGGTCATCGGTGGTGGACTGGCCGAGTCGAAATTCCGCGACCAGTTCATGGAGTGGGTGAAAGAAGGTTTCAACGACCGCGCATGGCCGATCTACCGCCACAGTCCCATCGAGCCGGAGAAAGCAACGACCGTCTTCCAGTGGGCGGAGGGGGCGACGCCGCCGCATCCATCGGGATGGCCTACACCGCACGCGAGCTTTTCGCCTAGCCTATGTTCCTGATCTCCATCAAAGCCCTCCGCCGGAACGCCGCGATCCTGCGGGAAACCGCGGATGGCGCGGGCTGCAAGGTCGTGCTGGCGCAGAAAGGTTTCTCCTGTTGGAAAGCCTACCCCTACATTTCCGGTGAACTCGATGGCTGCTGCGCGTCGGGGCTTTGGGAGGCGCTGCTGGCCCGCGACCATTTCGGGAAACACATTGTCACCTACTCGCCGGCCTATGACGAGGCGGAGATCGATGAGCTGTTAGAATTTACCCATCACCTTGATTTCAACTCGCTCTCGCAGTGGTTCCGCTTCCGCGAAAAAATTTTCCAACACCCGCGTTTCCTCTCCGGCGAGGTGCTTTGCGGTCTGCGCATCAACCCCGAGCACTCCACCGGCTCCACGCCGATCTACGATCCCTGCGTGCCGGGATCGCGGCTCGGGATCACGGCCGAACAACTCGTTGGCGCGGATCTCACCGGGCTTTCCGGCCTCCATTTCCACACCCTCTGCGAGCAGGACTCGCCCGATCTGGAAAGCACGCTCAAGGCGGTGGATGAAAAATTCGGCCATCTCCTGCGCAGCGAGCAGTTCACTTACCTGAACATGGGCGGCGGGCATTGGATCACCAAGCCGTTCTACGATCGCGAGCTTCTCATCCGGCTCGTCCGCGAGGCGCGGGAAAGATACAACGTCGAGGTCTGGCTGGAGCCCGGCGAGGCCGTTGCGATCCACACCGGCGTGCTCCGCGCAAAAGTGATGGATGTCTTCGAATCCGCAGGCCACAAGCTCGCTATCCTCGATGTCTCCGCCACCGCTCACATGCCGGACGTGATCGAGATGCCCTACCGGCCCGATGTGTTTCTCGTCGAAAGGAGCGCGGACATCAGCCCACAGCAACCCGCCGTCTCCCTCGATGGAGAAAGCTATCGCCTCGCCGGTGATCCCACCAATCTCCAATCTCCAATCTCCAATCATCAATCTCCCCACGTTTTCCGCCTCGGCGGGCCGACCTGCCTCGCGGGCGACGTGATCGGAGATTACTCCTTTCCACGCCCCCTCGTGGCCGGAGACATCCTCGTGTTTGACGACATGGCGCACTACACGATGGTGAAAACCACGACTTTCAACGGCGTGAAACACCCGCCCATCGCCCTGCTCCACCCGGACGGAAGGCTTGAAACGGTGCGGGAGTTCGGCTATACTGACTTCCGCGACCGTCTTTCCTGAAACCATGCGCCTGTTATTGTTCCTACTCTTCCCCGCCGCGCTCCACGCTCAGATCTACGCGGATTTCACCGTCAGCTCCGGAGGCTCGCAGCTGGGCACGTTCCGCGTCCTCCTGGAACACGAAAAAGCCCCGCGCACCTGCGCGAACTTCATCGGCCTCGCATCGGGGAAACGGCCGTGGATCGATGTCACGAACGGCGCGGTGCGAACCAACACCCCCTACTACGACGGTCTCACTTTCCACCGCCTAATCCATAATTTCGTGATCCAGGGCGGCTCGCCGAACGGGCAGGGCAATGATGGGCCGGGTTACACGATCCTCGACGAATACCATCCCGATCTCCGCCACTCCTCGGATTACGTGCTCTCGATGGCGAAATCGAATTTCCCCAACACGGGGGGCTCGCAGTTTTTTATTACGCTCAGGGCGACACCGGAACTCAACGACAAGCATTCGGTGTTCGGGAGGGTCATTGACGGCACGGCGATCATCGATGGCTTCAAGAACTCCGCGCTTTTCCCCACCGGAGGCGGTGACAAGCCGGTGACCCCGATCATCATGGATTCCGTGGTCATCTCCGGCCCGAGTTATGCGGGATTCGACCTAACCGCCGCGTCCCTGCGGCTGCCGCATGTCGGCGGCACGGACATGCAGATCACGAGGAACGCTGCGGAGGCCACCATGACCGCCAACTTCGACCGCCAGCCGAAGACGGATTACATGTTCCTGCAATCGCCGGATCTCGCGGCATGGTCGGTGCTGCGCCACATCCTGAGCCTCGATTTCGAGGAGAATCATTCGCTCATCATCACCTCAAGGCCCGAGCCTTCCTATTTCCTGAATCTCACCACCGTAGGCTACGGCCAGATCCCGAACGCGCCCGGCGACCTCGTGGAGGGTATCAAAATCCTGAGAGTGAAATTCGTCAGCGGGGAATACCTGGACATGGCCTTCGACGGGATGGGCGAGGGGAGTTGGTTTGATTCCGGATCGAACGCCACGGGGCCGATCACTTTCACGAACTGGGAGGATCAGGCGGGGGAAACGGGTGTCATCGAAAACTCATCCTCCATACCATTCGCCATCCCGCTGGGATTTCTCGGCGTCACGCTCGGCGGCTTCTTCGGCCCGGGGGATGACCTCAAACTCCGCACTTGGCTGTCATTCCACACCGAGACGACCGGTTGGCTGGAGGAGACCAGCGACGGCCCTGTGAACCGCTTCTCCTTCGAAATCCTTTCAAACTAAATTTGACAGGGGAGGGGTCTTGTCGCTTGCGCGGGTCGAATCCCCGGCCTAACCTTAGCCCATGAACATTCTACAATTTGCCCTCATCGGTCCGATCGGCGGCCCGGAAATGATCATGATTTTCATCGTGATCCTGCTGCTTTTCGGGGCGAAGAAACTGCCGGAACTCGCTCGCGGTGTCGGCAAGAGCATGGGTGAATTCAAGAAGGCTCGCGAAGAGTTCGAGCGCGAGATCACCCGCTCCGAGGAGGAAGTCCGCCGCGACGAGCGCGCCAAGGAAGCCAGCCTGAAGGCCGCTCCCGGCAAGGAATCCACCGAGGTTTGAGCCGCCGAAACGCCCTGCCGATGAGGACGCGCCCCGGCAGCACGCCTTTTCTATCCGCCGTCCTTCTCACGGTCGCGTTCGGCGCTTCTGTATTCTTTTTCCGCCACGCTGAAACACCGCCGTGGGATCGCGTCGAGGCCTCCGCCCCCGGCGCGCCAGTTGTCGCCAGCGTCGCCTCCGATCAGGTTTCGGAGGAATTCACGCCCTTCACCTTCATCGCCTACAACGTGAAGAATTGGCTTGTTTCCAACCAAGCCCCCGAAAAAAAAGCGGAATCGAAGGCTGCGATCATCGAGTTGCTCGTGGTCGGGGATCCGGATGTCGTCGGCCTGTCGGAAATTGGCTCCACGAAGGATGTGGCGGAGATTCAGGCGATGCTCAAGGCGGCGGGGGTCGATCTCCCGCACTTCCACCATAGCGGCGGTGTGGATCGTGTGCGCCACCTCGCTCTGCTTTCACGCTTCCCCATCCGTTCCACGGAAAACCCCGATCTGCGGCTGCCCGGGATGGAGCAATCCATGCAGCGCGGCATCTTGGATGCGACCCTGGACATCGGCGGACGCCCCGTGCGCTTCATCGGGCTGCACCTGAAATCAAAACGTAAGGTGCCGGATTTCGATGAGGCCGCGCTCAGATTTGCGGAGGCGCAGCACGCGCGGCGTCACCTCGATGTCATTCTCGCGGGGGAAGCCGGCGCGGCGGTGGTGGCTTACGGCGATTTCAACGACACCACCCGCAGCCGCAGCACGCGCGCGATCTACGGGACTTATCGCACTCCCGGCTACATGTCTCCCGTCCATGTCAGCGACAGCCGCGGTGAGAAATGGACTTACCGCTACGCCGTGGAGGACGCCTACACGCGCATCGATTTCGTGACAGTCTCCGCCGGGCTGCGACGACATGCGAAAAAGAACAAGTCCCGCATCATTGACGATCCGCTGTGGGATACCGCCTCCGACCACCGACCGGTGCTTGTGAGATTTGAGTGAGTGCCTTCAGAGACCTTCCTCGTCATCCCCGACGAAGCCCTCGCTGACCTCCTCGTCGTCCACCGGAATTGCCCTTTGTATTTCCTCGAAATCGGGCTCCACCAACGTATCGGGATCCTCCACCGGGATCGCCCGCAATACGTCACTTTCATCCGAGCCGTCCTCACCCTCGGGCACCACCACCAGGGCTTTCATTGGCGGGGCGATGATGTCCTTAATGTCGTCTTTGAGCGGCTCGAAAAAGTTCCGGACCATCGGCGCGGCCATGCGTCCGCCGGATACCTTCTGCCCGGGTTTTCCCTCATAGAGGACGGCGAAGGCGTAGCGCGGGTTGTCGTGCGGCAGGAAACCCGCGAACCACGCCAGCCGCTGGTTGAGGCGCGGTGGCCCCCATTGCGCGGTGCCCGTTTTCCCTGCGAGCGTTGTGTAGCTTAAGTTTCCGCTGCTGCCCGTCCCGCCGCCGCCCGAGACGACATCGCGCATCCCGTCGCGGACGATCTCCACGGAGACCGGATCCACCCCCAGCCAGTTTTTCCGCTCCGGCACCATCGATCGGACAACCCTGCCGCGAGTGTCCTGGATCTGGGAAACGAGGGAAAGCTTCGGCAGTGCGCCGCCGTTGCCGATGCCCGCCATCAGTTGCGCGACCTGTAACGGCGAGGCCAGCAGACTGCCTTGGCCGATGGACATGTTCGCGGTGTCGCCGTTGAGGATGCGGCGCTTCTCGTTTTTCAGCATCCACTCGTTGGTCGGCACCAGCCCCGGGGTCTCCCCGATCAGCGGCAGCCCCGATCTCTCGCCCATACCGAGGCGGCGTGAGAGGCTCAGGAAAACCTCCGGGCCGGTGTCGATACCGACCTGGTAGAACCACACATTGTTTGACCTAGCGAGCGCCCTGCGCACATCGATGTTGCCTTCCGGCGTTTTCGACCAGTTCCGGAAGGTGTGGTTGCCGATGCGGATCGACGCGGGGCAGTTCACCGTCGAGCGCTCGGTCACGATGCCTGCGTTGAGCGCGGCGAGCGCGACCACCGGCTTGTAGGCAGACGCGGGCGGGTAGGCGGATTGGAAGGCGCGACCAAAGAGAGGCGTGCCGGGTTCTTCCTGCAATGCCTTGAAATCCTCCTCACCGATGCCGGGGATGAAACGGTTCAGGTCGAAGCTCGGCCGCGAGGCCATCACCAGCACCTCGCCGGTGACCACATCCAGCACCACGAAGGCGCCTCGCTCGCAGCCTTTCAGCAGGACGCTTTCCGCTAGCTTCTGCCATTTCAGGTTCAGGCTGGTCACCACGGTGCCGCCGGGGCGGGGGCGCTTCACCTGCTCCTCGAGGAGTTTATTGCCTTTCTCATCAAACAGCAGCCGCTTCATCCCGGGGACGCCGGTCAGCTCGCGGTCAAAAAGCTTTTCCAGTCCCGCCCGCCCCTCGCTCTCCTCCCACAGCGGCTCGTTGTAATTGATCGGCCCGGTCGGGAGTTTCCCCACGCTGCCCGAGTAGCCGATGATGTGCGCGGCCAGCGATTCGTGCGGGTAGCTGCGGCGGTAAACGGGCTGGAGCACCAGCCCGGATCCGAGATTCGGCTCGATCCTCTTCGCCTCCTCCGCGCCCAACTGCCCGCTCACATAAAGCGGCAGCCAGCGGCGGTGGCGGTAATGGTTGTAGAGTTCGTCGTCGGTCTTTCCGGAAAAACCTTTCACCTGACCCTCGATCCTCGCGAGCCGCGTCCGCGCCCAGCGGATGACATACTCGCGTTCCACGTCCTGGAACTGCTCGAACTGCAGCGCCACCTGATAGGCGACCTCGTTCTGCGCGAGCGGCTCACCTTCCCGATCCACGATCTGCCCGCGCGGCGCAGGGATTTTCAGCGCGATCGTCCGTGCATCCCTACGTGTCAGAATCGACCCGTCGCTCGCGGAAGGCAGGCCGTCAGTCGTCGCGAGTGCGGCGGGAGCAGCCACGTTCACAGGCTCCGAGGGCGCGCCGCTTAGCGCTTGGGCGTGGAGTGCGCCGGAACCCATCAGGGCGGCGATTAGAATTCCGGACTTCCTGAGCACGCTGGAAAATATCGCCGCCGGATCGCTATGGCAACCTCTCAATGCGCCGCGAGCTCTTCCACACAGGCCACCGAATTCACCTGACAAAGCCGCTGCCTCAGATCCTTCGCGCCGGGGAAACCCTTGCAATAGGCCATCAGCCGCCCGCGCATCGCCGTCAGCGTCTGGCGCTCATTTCCATACCTACCGCTCTCCACCGCCATCCGACAATGGCGCAGGATCAGCTCCCACCGCTCGTCGAGCGGCACCGGCTCCATCACCTCGCCGGTTTCCAGGAAATATTTCGCCTCGCGAAACACCCAGGGATTCTGCATCGCCGCGCGGCCTATCATTACGCCGCTGACCGCCGTTTCCCGCTTCCGTTTCGCCAGATCCGCGCCGGTGGCGATGTCGCCGTTGCCGATCACTGGCACACCCACCGCCCGCGCCACCGCATCGATGGTTTCCCAATCCGCCTCGCCGCTGTAGCCCTGCGCCCGCGTCCGCCCGTGCACCGCGATCGCCCGCATCCCGCAATCCTCCAACGTCTTCGCAACCTCCACCGCGTTCACCGAATCCGCATCCCAGCCGATCCGGATTTTTGCCGTCACCGGCACATCCATCCCCACCGCCTTCGCCACGCCCTCCGCCACGCTGGCCAGCAACGGGCAATCGCGCAGCAGCGAGGAACCGCCGTTGCGGGAAACCACCTTGTTCACCGGGCAGCCGAAATTGATGTCGATGAAATCCGGCACCCGCCCGGCGAGACCCTTGTCGATGATCTTCCGCGCCGCCTCGCCCATGCGCGCGCCGTCCGCGCCGAAAAGCTGCACGCCCACCGGCCGCTGCTCCTCATCGAACTCCGTGTATTTCCGCGTCCGCTCGTCCGCCTGTATGATCCCCTCCGCGCTTACGAACTCCGTGACCATCACATCCGCGCCCATCCCCTTGCAGATCCTGCGGAAAATCAAATCCGTCACCCCCGCCATCGGCGCGAGATACAAGGGGAACTTCCCGTCTGAAAACCAGTGCAACACGCCCGCACCGTAACACGCGGGTCAATCCATTGCGAAGACCGGAAAATACACCCGGCGCACACTCATCGGGCAGCGCTTTCATGCCAAGGCCTTCATGGCGGATTCGGATCTCTCCGGTCTGCCCGCCGTGCGCCAATGGGCAGGCGATGCGCGGCGATCAGGGGGATGAGGAGGAGAAACCTGAGCATGGCTGATGAAACCCGCGGCGGACCGGGCACGGGAAGCCCCGAATAAGCGGGGTTGATTCGCCCGCGCGGCGCGGTGATGCTCCGCGCATGAAACCGAAGGTTGGCGAGATGGCACCGGACTTCACCGCAACGGTGGTGGACGGCGAAACGGAGACGGAACTCACGCTCTCCTCCCTGCGCGGGGAGACGGTGGTGCTGGTGTTTTACCCGAAAGACAGCACGCCGGGCTGCACGATCCAGGCCTGCTCGCTGCGCGACCATTGGGCGAATCTCAAGGGCAAGGCGCGCGTCTTCGGCGTCAGCGCGGACGGCGCGGCGAGCCATAGGAAATTCATTTCCAACCGGCAGCTTCCTTACCCGCTCATCGCCGATCCCGACAAAGCGGTCTGCGGGGCTTTCGGTGTCTGGGTGGGGAAATCCATGATGGGGAAAAAGTTCATGGGCGTGGAGCGCAGCACCTTCGTGATCGCACCGGATGGGCGCATCCAGGCGGTGCTCGAAAAGGTCTCGCCCCTGGGCCACACGGAAAAACTCCTGAAAATTCTCGGATGAGCGGAAAACGGCAGGCACGGGATCATCCTCACATCGGGCTCGCGGTTCTCGCCGCCGGAGCGATGGCGCTGGGCCTCGCGGCGGGGCTGCGTTTCCTCGGCCTGATCGAGAAAATCGACGGCGTCTTGGAAAACGTGTTTTCACCGGAGGGCATCGCACCGCCGCCCAATGCCCTCAGTCATATCGTGCTGTGGGGCGGCTCCGCGCTGCTCGCTTTCATCCTCCCCGCCGTCATCCTGAACGTCCCCGGCCTCTGGCGCAGGCTGGTGATCTGGGGGCTCACTCTCGCGCTTACCTTCGCGTGGGTTCCCGTGCTAATGCTGGCCGCACACAAGCCCGAGATCGGGGTGGCGCTGGTCGCCGTCCTATGGTCGGGTTTCTGCGCCATCTTCTACACCACCAACCACGTCCTGCCCGTGGACAAACCCCAATCTACCAACCATGGCGCGAGCTGATTTTCCCATCCCCGTCCGAGCACTCATCGACGAGCTGAAACGTCTGCCCGGCATCGGCCCGCGCAGCGCCGAGCGCATGGCCGTCTGGCTCCTCCAGAACCCAAAGGCCGAGCCGAAAGTCCTCGCCGAGGCGCTGGTCGAGGCGGAGGGGGAAATCATCGCCTGCCCCACCTGCGGGTTTTTCGCCACCCGCGAAAACTGCGGCATCTGCGACGACCCGAAGCGCGACGACTCCATCCTCTGCGTCGTCGAGCAGGCCACCGATGTGATCCCGCTGGAGCGGTCCGGTGCTTTCAAAGGCCGCTATCATTGCCTCGGCGGGAAACTCTCGCCCCTCGACCGCGTTTCCCCCGAAGACCTCAACATCCCCTCACTCATGCGGCGCGTGGAAAACGGCGGCGGCATGGAAATCATTCTCGCCCTCGGCGCGGACGTGGAGGGCGAGGCGACCTCAAACTACCTCGCCGACATGATGCGCGGAAAACCCGTGAAGCTCACCCGCATCGCCCAAGGGCTCCCCGCCGGCGGCGGACTCGAGCACGCCGACGAGCTCACACTGATCCGGGCCTTGCAGGGACGCAGGGATTTTTGAGGGAACAAGACCCTCGCGGTCCACACGGCGCGAGGGCTTTTGGGCGGTGCTGCGCTCCTCCGGGGAAATCACCAGCCCACCTCAACGGTTGCCGACTCATCACGGCCTCAGTTTTTGCCGCAGGGACTCAATTCGCGGGAAAGCCTCTCGGAAAGGCTCAGCGTCCGGTTGGACTGCAGGGCTGATCACTCCACCTCATCCCTGTCGGCCGCTCAGACTACGGCGTCGGCCAGCAGCTTGATGAAGACGGGGTCGCTGAATGTCTCGTTGGTTTGGCCATAGGTAGTGCCGAAAACACAGGTAACGGACTACCACCGCCTTTTTTAAAAAAATATCCAAAAAGGTCTTGTCACGATCGTCGCGATGGATAAAGTCCCGCCCCCCACAGCGAGACTGAGTCGTCCAAAACAGCGGCGACCGTCACAAATAGGGAACTTATCGGGTGCAGCTCCGGAGAAAAGCGAACACGGGTTTTGAAAGCCCCGTCTTCGTGCCGGTTTGTCCCAAGAACTTTTCAAGACAAATCCAGTAACACGAAGGAAATCATGCCGACCATCAATCAGCTCGTTCGCAAAGGACGCCACGTCCCAGTCGAGAAGTCGAAATCGCCCGCGCTCGTCAACTGCCCGCAACGCCGCGGCGTCTGCCTCCAGGTGATGACCCGGACGCCCAAGAAGCCGAACTCCGCTCTCCGGAAAGTGGCCAAGGTGCGCCTTACCAACGGTTTCGAAGTCATCGCCTACATCGGCGGCGAAGGCCACAACCTCCAGGAGCACTCCATCGTCCTCGTTCGCGGCGGCCGGGTGAAAGACCTTCCGGGTGTGCGCTACCACATCGTCCGCGGTTCGCTCGATACCCTCGGCATCGATAAGCGCCGCCAGAGCCGTTCCAAATACGGAGCCAAGCGTCCGAAGCCCGGCCAAGCCGCCGCTCCCGCGAAGAAGAAATAATTTTCCGAAACCTCCACCCGCAAAGCCATGCCACGCCGCAAGAGAATCTTCACGAAGCCCGACCGCCGGGATCCCCGCTACGACAGCCCCGTCGTCGGCCACCTCATCACCAAAGTCATGCAGGACGGCAAGCGCTCGCTCGCCCAGCGCATCGTCTATGCCGCCATCGACCGCGCCAACGAGGGCACCGACACCGTCGATCCGCTCGAGGTCATCACCCGCGCTGTGGAAAACTCCAAGCCGCGCGTTGAGGTTAAGTCCCGCCGCGTCGGTGGTGCCACCTATCAGGTGCCGCTTGAGGTCGATCCGGCCCGTTCCGAGTCCCTCGCCATGCGCTGGCTCGTCAACTACGCCCGCAACCGCAAAGGCACTCCCATGCACGTCGCCCTCTCCAACGAGATCAAGGACGCCGCCAACAACCAAGGAGCCGCCGTCCGCAAACGCGACGACGTCCACAAGATGGCTCAAGCAAACCGCGCCTTCGCCCACTTCCGTTTCTAAAAGAGAGAGCAGAGAATCCAGCCTCTTCATTGAGAGTTGAATTTTGAAAGTTGAATTTTGAATCCCAACCATCCAGACCGGCCTTATACGCTTGAGCGGACCCGAAACATCGGGATCGCGGCGCATATCGATGCCGGGAAGACGACGCTCACCGAGCGTATCCTCTTCTATACCGGGATGATCCACAAAATCGGGGAAGTCCACGACGGCGCGGCCACCACCGATTGGATGGAGCAGGAGCGCGAGCGCGGCATCACCATCACCTCCGCCGCCGTGACCACCGAGTGGTGGCAGCGCGAGGAGGAAAATGTCACCAAGCTCTACAGCGGCGAAAAACAGCGCATCAACATCATCGACACCCCCGGTCACGTGGATTTCACCGCTGAGGTCGAGCGCTCCCTCCGCGTTCTTGACGGTGCGATCGTCGTCTTCTGCGGCGTCGCCGGTGTTCAGCCGCAGACCGAGACCGTCTGGCGTCAGGCCACCAAATACAAGGTTCCGCGCATCGTCTTCGTCAACAAGATGGATCGCACCGGAGCCGATTTCGAAAACGTCTTCAAGGAAATCAAGGAAAAGCTCGGCGCGAACGCCGTCCGCATCCTCATCCCCATTGGCTGTGAGGAACACCTGAAAGGCCAGATCGACGTGGTCAACCAGGTGGCCGTCTATTATTCCGACGACGATAAGTTCGGCTCCACCTACACGGTAACCGAACTCGACGAGACCCAGGCCGCCGTCGCGAAAGACGCTTACGCGGAACTCGTTTCCACCGTCTCCGATTGCGATGAGATCCTCGGCGAGAAATTCCTGATGGAAGAGGAGATCACCCGCGACGATCTCAAGCAGGCCATCCGCCGCTCCACCATCGCCAACAAACTTGTCCCCGTCGCCGGCGGCTCTGCTTTCAAAAACAAGGGCGTCCAATATCTCCTCGACGCCGTCATCGACTACCTTCCGTCGCCCCTCGACATCCCGTTCGCCACCGGCATGGATCCGGAGAACCACGAGATCGCCATCGAGGTGCCGACCACCGACCACGCCAAGTTCACCGCCCTCGCCTTCAAACTCTGGGCCGACAAGTTCGTCGGAAAACTCGTTTTCTTCCGCGTCTATTCCGGCGTCGTCCGCAAGGGCGACACGGTTTACAACCCCCGCACCCGCAAGTCCGAGCGCGTCGGCCGCCTGATCCGCATCCAGGCCGACGAACACAAGGACATCGACGCCTGCTTCGCCGGTGACATCGCAGCGATGGTCGGCCTGAAAAACGCCACCACCGGCGACACCCTCGCCGCCGACGGCCACGATGTCGTCCTCGAACCACCCACTTTCCCGGAACCGGTCATCTCCATGGCCGTCGAGCCACGCACCAAGGTGGATCAGGAAAAACTCGGCCTCGCCCTTGCCCGCCTTTCCGAAGAAGACCCGACTTTCATGGTGAAAACCGACGAGGAAACCGGCCAGACCATCATCTCCGGAATGGGCGAGCTTCACCTCGAAATCATCGTCGACCGCATCAAGCGCGAGTTCAAGGTGGATGCCAATACCGGCGCTCCCCAGATTTCCTACCGCGAGACGATCACCTGTCCGGCGGGTGGCGAAGGCAAGCTCATTAAGCAATCCGGCGGTCGCGGCCAATACGGCCACGTGATCCTTTCCATGCAGCCGAACGAGGCAGGTAAGGGGATCACCGTCGAAAACAAGACCGTCGGCGGCACCATCCCCAAGGAATACATCAACGCCTGCATCAAAGGCTGCCGCGAAGCCACCATCAACGGGGTGGTCGCAGGCTACCCGGTCATCGATCTCCACGTCGATATCCTCGACGGCTCCTACCACGAGGTGGATTCCAATGAGAACGCCTTCACCATGGCCGCCATTTTCGCCATGCGCGACGGCCTCAAGAAAGCCGGCTCCATCCTCCTTGAACCGATCATGGCCGTCGAAGTCTCCACCCCCGACGATTACCAAGGCGATGTCATGGGCGACCTCAACCGCCGCCGCGGCCAGATCCAGAGCATGGAATCCAAAGGCACGTTCTCCATCGTCCGCGCCAACGTCCCCCTCAAGGAAATGTTCGGCTACTCCACCGCCGTCCGCACCCTCTCCTCCGGTCGCGCATCCTACGCGATGACCCCCTCCCATTTCGAAGAAGTCCCTAACAACATCGTCGAGGCCATCGCTGTTGATCGCGTCGCCTGACTTCCCAACATAATCTCACAACCAACAACCACTCCAATCCCATGTCAGCTCAGAAAATCCGCATCCGCCTGCGTGCCTTCGACCACCGCGCCATCGACCGCTCGGCCCTCGAAATCGTGGAGACCGCGAAGCGCACCGGCGCACGTGTTGCTGGCCCGATCCCGCTTCCGACCCGCATCGAGAAATTCAGCGTCAACCGTTCCGTTCACGTGAACAAGAAGTCCGCCGAACAGTTCGAGATCCGCACCCATAAACGCCTCCTCGACATCGTCGATCCCACCGCCCGCACTGTGGACGAGCTCAAGAAGCTCAACCTCCCCGCCGGTGTGGACATCACCATCAAGATCTGACAGGCGCTCCGTTTAACTAATCACTTCTAACATCCAACTTTTCCAGCTATGTCACTCGGACTCCTCGGCAAAAAAATCGGCATGACCCGCATCTTCGACAAGGAAGCGGGCTCCAGCATTCCCGTCACCGTCATCGACGTCTCCGGAAACACCTTTCTCCAATCGAAAACCGTCGAATCCGATGGCTACACCGCCGTCCAGGTCGGTTTCGATGACCAGAAGGAGTTCCGCGTAAACAAACCCGATCTCGCCCGCTTCAAGAAAGCCGACTCCGCGCCGAAACGCATCGTCAAGGAGTTCCGTTTCGAGAACGGAACCGAAATCCCATCCGAGCATCCCGGACTCGCGCTCTTCACCGCCGGCCAATATGTCGATGTGATCGGCAACACGATCGGCCGCGGCTTCCAGGGAGCGGTGAAGCGCCACAAGTTCCACGGCCAGCCGATGGCTCACGGACACATGATGCACCGCCGGACAGGCGCCATCGCCGCCGGTTCCACTCCCGGCCGCGTCTGGAAAAACCAGAAGATGCCCGGGCACATGGGCACCACCAAATCCACCGTGCAGAACCTCAAGGTCATCGCCGTGCGCGAGGAAGACGGAGTGATCCTCGTTTCTGGCTCCGTGCCGGGCCACAAGGGAGCCTACCTCACGATCCGCTCCGCGAAAAAGAAGTGAGCCAATAAAAGTGAAACGCCCGCCCACCCATAACCAATCCCCAATCTAACCGAAACTTTCCGCCATGTCAGCCAAAGCCTTCACAGCAGCAGACGCAGAAGTCGCCAACCTCGTTTTAATCGGCGAGGAAAAAGGTCGCCAAGCCGTCCATGACCTCATCACCGCCTACCGCGCGAACCGCCGCTCCGGCACCGCGAACACCAAGACCCGTGGCGAAGTCCGCGGCAACAACAAGAAAATCTACAAGCAGAAGGGCACCGGCAACGCCCGTCACGGCGACAAGCGCGCCCCGATCTTTGTAGGTGGCGGCGTGGTCTTCGGCCCGCGTCCCCGCTCCTACGCCAAAAGCGTCCCGCGCTCTGTCCGCAAGCTCGCCCTGCGCCGCGTCCTAGGTGATCTCACCCGCGCCGGAAAACTCTTTACCGTCCCTTCCTTCGCCATCTCCGACGGCAAGACCAAATCCTTCATCTCCGCCGTCAGCGGCGTCACCGAGGCCGACCGCAAGGTTCTCCTCGTCGGTGATTTCGACGACAACACCAAGCTCGCCGCGCGCAACGTCGCATGGGTGCAACTCGTCACCGCCACCGACCTCAACGTCGAGCAACTGCTCCTCTCCAAGGTCATCATCCTCGTCGGCGACGCCGTCACGACCCTCGCCCAACGCACCGCCTGATTTTCCCACACACCTACGACCATGAAAGACATCTACCAGGTCATCAAAAACGTCCGCCTCAGCGAAAAAGCCTCCTTCCTCCAAGAGCGGAACAACGAAGTTGTTTTCGAGGTCGATCCCGCCGCCAACAAGCTCGAGATCAAGCAGGCCGTCGAAACCATCTTTGACAAGAAGGTCGTGGCTGTCCGCACCGCGAACTACGACGGGAAACTCCGCCGCAAGCGCCGCGCCGACCAAGGCCGCACCGCCCGTTTCAAGAAAGCGGTCGTCCGCCTGGCCGACGGCCAATCCATCGACCTCATCTAAGCCACCGGCTCCCGCCGCCCACCCGACGGCAAGCCACCAGCAAACATTCAACGCACGCGAGTCATGCCACTTAAAACTTTCAAGCCCAACACTCCTTCCGAACGCTACAAGGAACTCCCGTCCTTCGACGAGATCACCAAAAGCAAGCCAGAGAAGTCCCTGCTCACCCCGCTCAAGCGCTCGGGCGGCCGTAACAACACCGGCCGCATCACCACCCGTCACATCGGCGGTGGGCACAAGCGCCACTACCGCCTTGTCGATTTCAAGCGCAATAAGCGCGACGTCGAAGGCACCGTGGTCGGCATCGAGTACGATCCGAACCGCACCTGCCGCATCGCCCTCATCCAATACAAGGACGGCGTGAAATCCTATATCCTCGCCCCCGCCGGCCTCACCGACGGTGCGAAGATCATCTCCGGTGAAAACGTAGCCCCCAAGGTCGGCAATGCCATGCCGCTCGGCAAGGTTCCTCTCGGAACCGAAATCCACAATATCGAGCTGCTTCCCGGCGGCGGCGGCAAGGTCGCCCGCTCGGCCGGCCAGAGCGCCGTCCTCTCCAACCGTGACGGAGGCTGGGCTCTCGTCAAAATGCGCTCTGGAGAAATCCGCCGCTTCCACGAAGGCTGCTACTGCACCATCGGCGTCGTCGGCAACCGCGACCACATGAACGAGGTTTCCGGAAAAGCCGGACGCTCCCGCTGGCAGGGCATCCGCCCGACCGTCCGCGGCATGTGCATGAACCCCGTCGATCACCCGAACGGTGGTGGCGAAGGCAAGTCGAAGTCCGGTGGTGGTCGCCAGCACCTGCTTTCCCCATGGGGCCACGCCAAGGGCCAGAAGACCCGCAAGAAGAAGAAGACCACCAGCGTTTTCATCGTCGAGTCCCGCCACGACAACAAGAAGAAGTAACCCTTTCCACCGAACCCTCACTCCACATCACTTATGCCACGTTCCCTCAAGAAAGGCCCATACGTCGATCAAAAGCTGCTCGCGAAAATCGACGCCGTCGCCGAAGCGGGCTCCGACCGCAAGCCCATCAAGACATGGTCCCGCAAGTCCATGATCACACCGGACTTCGTCAGCCACAACTTCTCCGTCCACAACGGCAAGACCTTCGTCCCCGTCTATGTCACGGAAAATATGGTAGGCCACAAACTCGGCGAATTTGCCCCTACCCGCATCTTCCGCGCACACGGCGGCATCGGTAAGAAGTAAAAATTCAAATCTCAAATTTCAACTCTCAAAGAAGAACACCAAAGCCAAGCTCTGCGATCCTCTGTGGCCTCTGCGTCTCTGCGGTGAAATTCTTTCTCAAAACAAACTCCATGTCCTCTTCCTTCCATCCACGCGCTTTCGCCGCCGCCCTCGGGCTGCTGGTTATGGCTGTGCCGTGCGCAGGGCAGGGGAACGAGGTCAACGCCGCGGAACTCCAGGATCTCGTCATCGACCTCCGGGAGGAGAACCGCGCCCTCCTCCGCGCCCTCACCGAAGCGAACAAGGCCGAGAAAGCCTCCACCGATCAGCTCAACCAGGTGCGCGAGCGCCTCGAAGCCCTCGGCAAGAACCTCCTCGACGGCGGCGACGACCGCCTCATCCAGGCCGCCGCCGATATCGAACTCGCCAACGAGCGCATCGCCCAACTCGAAGCCGCCGCCGTCCGCCTCTCCTCCTCCGTCACCGATTACCTCCGCTCCGCCGTGGTTTCCGATCCGGACGCACGTCTTCGTGTGGAAACAGCGATGAGAGAGCTTGACTCGATCAGCGGTCTCCGCCAGAAACCGCGCCCCGACATCCGCACCGGCAACCTCCAGCGGGCGCAGATCGTCAGCCTCGACCAGGAAAGCGGCATGCTCGTCCTGAATCTCGGCGAAACCCAAGGCGCCACGATCGGAATGACTTTCCGCCTCATGCGCGGCCAGCAGCCCTACGGCAAAGCCATCCTCGCGGATGTCCGCCAAGGGGTTTCCGGCGCCTTCGTCGAACAGATCGACACGAAAGACCACACACCCCGCCTCGGCGACACCGCCGTCCTCCTCACACAAAACTAATTTCCGCCAACCCTCACCGAACAGCCGACCATGGAAGTCACCAGCACCACTAAATTTGTCCGTCTCTCGCCGAAAAAAGCGCGTGACGTCGCCCGCGAAATCCAGGGTCTCCCTGTTTCCAACGCCCTCGATATCCTCACCTTCACCCCCAAGAAGGCAGCCATGTTGATCGGCAAGACGCTCAAGACCGCCATCGCCGACGCGGAGAACAATTTCTCGCTCGATACCAGCACCCTTACCATCAAGGAAGCTGTCATCGGCGCGGGCCCGACGCTCCGCCGCCACATGCCGCGCGCCAAGGGATCCGCCGGTGCCATCCTCAAGCGCACCTCCCACATCTCCATCACTCTTGTCGGCGCTCTTCCCGAAAAGAAGAAGCGCGCTCCCAAGAAATCCGCCGAAAAAGCCGATAAAGCTCCCGAAACCGCCGCCGTCGCCGAAGAGGCCACCGCTTAACCCTCCGAAACACAATCTCCACCTAACACCATGGGCCAAAAAGTAAATCCGATCGCCTTCCGCCTCGCCGTCAACAAGGACTGGCGCTCCAAATGGTATGCCAGCGGCAAGGACTACACCAAAAAGCTGCACGAGGATCTCGCCATCCGCGCCTACTTCAAGAGCAAGCTCGTCAATGCCGGCCTCGCCCGCATCGTCATCGAGCGCGCATGGAACAGCGTCCGCGTCACCCTCCATTCCTCGCGCCCCGGCCTCATCATCGGCCGCCAGGGTAAGGAAATCGAAATCATGACCAATGACATTGGGAAAATCTGCAAGGACTCCCAGGTGAAACTCGACATCCTCGAGATCCGTAAGCCGGAGCTCGACGCCCAGCTCGTCGCCGAGCAGATCGCCATCCAGCTTGAGCGCCGGATCTCCTTCCGCCGCGCCATGAAACGCTCCCTGCAGACCGCCATGGAATTCGGTGCCGAAGGTATCCGTGTCCGTTGCGCCGGCCGCCTAGGTGGTGCCGACATCGCACGCTCCGAGAGCTACCGCGAAGGCAAGGTGCCCCTCCAGACCCTCCGCGTCCCCCTCGACTACGGCTTCGCCGAAGCCCGCACCGTTTATGGGATCATCGGCGTGAAATGCTGGGTCAACAAAAAGGAAGACGACGGCAAGCCCGGCTCTGACCGCGGCAACCGCAACGACCGTGGTGACCGCGGCGGAGACCGCCGCCAAGGTGGTGGTGGAGACCGTCGCCAAGGTGGTGGCGGAGACCGCCGCCCCGACAACCGCCCGCAAGGTGGCGCACCGGCTCCCGCCGCGCCCACCGCCTGATCCCCGACAGCCTAGAACGCACATCACACACAACCACTTTCACAAGGAGAAATAAGCCATGCCTTTGATGCCCAAACGAACCAAGTTCCGCAAGAGCCACCGCGGATCGCGCGCCGGTAACGCCCAGCGCGGAACCACCGTCGCCTTCGGTGACTACGGCCTGCAAACCCTCGAGCGCGCCTGGATGACCACGCGCCAGATCGAAGCCTGCCGTGTAGCGATCAACCGCTCCCTCAAACGGAAGGGCAAGGTCTTCATCCGGATCTTCCCGCATAAATCCATTACCCGCCGCCCCCCGGAAACTCGGATGGGTAAAGGCAAGGGAGCCGTGGACACTTGGGTTGCCGTCATCCGCCCCGGAAACATGCTCTTCGAGGTCGCCGGTGTTACCGAATCCGCCGCCCGCGAAGCCATGCGCCTCGCTTCCTACAAGCTGGGCTTCCGCACCCGCCTCGTGACCCGCAACCCGCACCAATAACCTTTCACCTACGTAACGACCATGGCCGCCACCAAAGCCAAAGACATCCGCGAACTCTCCGCCGACGAGCGCCTCAAGCGCCTCCGTGACCTCAAACAGGAATCCATGAACCTGCGCTTGCAGCGTTCCGCTGGTACCCTCGAAAACCCGGCCCGCTTCAAGCAAGTGCGCCGCGAGATCGCTCAAATCAACACCATCACCAAAGAAAAGGCCTGAGCCATACAGGGTCGCGAACCGGCCCGCATCCCACCGATCCACCACCATGAGCGAATCATCCCAGGAAGCCGCACCGGCCGCCACCAGCAACCGCAAGACCCGCGTCGGCGTCGTCGTCTCCAACAAAATGGAGAAGACTATCGTCGTCGAGCACGTCGCCCGCGTTCCCCATCCCAAGTTCAACAAGATCGTCAAGCGCTCGAAGAAATACTACGTGCATGACGAGAAGGGCGAGGCCGCCATCGGCGACCGCGTCCGCATCATCGAAACCAAACCCCTCTCCAAGCTCAAGCGCTGGGCGCTCGCCGAGATCCTTTCCCACTAAACTCCCGCTTCTACAAAATTATGATCCAGATGGAAACCAAGCTCGCCGTCGCCGACAACACCGGCGCGCGCACCGCGAAGATGATCGGAGTTCTCGGCAAACGCAGCCGCTCCGCACGCCTCGGCGATATCATCACCGCCCACATCCGCGATTCCATCCCCACCGCCTCCGTGAAAAAAGGCAGCGTGGTGAAGGCAGTCGTCGTCCGCACCACCTTCCCGGTCCGCCGCCCCGACGGCTCCGTCCTCCGCTTCGACTCGAACGCGATCGTCATCATCGACAAGGACAATAACCCGCGCGGCACCCGCATCTTCGGCCCTGTTGCCCGCGAACTCCGCGAGAAGCAGTTCATGAAAATCGTCTCCCTCGCCCCCGAGGTTCTCTGATTGCCAATATCCGAATCTCCAATACCCAATCTCTTTTCCTCTAATGAGCAGCATCAAGACACACGTAAAAAAAGGCGACCAGGTTCAGATCATCGCCGGCAACCACAAGGGCAAGAAGGGCACCGTCCTCAACGTCAACGCGGCCAAGGGCCAGGTCGTTGTCGAAGGCGGCCGCACCGTCCAGAAAGCAGTCCGTCGTTCCGAAGCCGATCCTGATGGCGGCATCAAGACCGTTGACGCCCCCGTCCACATCTCCAACGTAAAGAAATTGGGCTAAGCCTTTCACGAGGCCGCCCGCGCTTAAGCGTAAACATAAACCACGCGCTGACCCGCTGAAACCAATGAGCACACCCGCACTACTGCAACACTACAAAGACAAGGTGGTTCCGAGCCTCACCAAGAAGCTCGGCTACACCAACCCGCACCAAGTCCCGCGGCTTGAGAAAATCATCGTAACCTCCTGTATGGGCAAAGCCCCGGACCGCAAGGTGGCCGTCGATGACGCCGTGACCGAGATCTCCAAGATCACCGGACAGAAGCCTTCCATCACTTTCTCGAAGAAGGCCGTCGCCAACTTCAAGCTCCGCGAGAACGAGCCCCTTGGCGCCCGCGTGACCCTCCGCGGCGAGCGCATGTGGGAGTTCCTCCACCGGTTCATCAACGTCACCGCACCGAACATCCGCGACTTCCGGGGCATCTCCTCCAAATCCTTCGACGGACGCGGAAACTACGCCTGCGGCATCTCCGACCAGACGATCTTCCCAGAGATCGAGCTCGACCAGGTGAAGCGCCAGATCGGCTTCGACCTCATTTTCGTCACATCCGCCCCCACCGACAACGAAGGCCGTGAGCTCCTCATCGAGCTGGGCATGCCTTTCCGCGATACCAAAAAAGCCGATGTGGCCGATGTGGCCGCCGCTGAACCTGCCATCGCATAACCCTTACCCAACCACTTAAAAGGAAACCACCACCATGGCCGTTCTCACAGATCCCATCTCCGACTTCCTCACCCGTTTCAAAAACGCGGCGCGTGCAGGCAACGAGACATTCACCGCCCCCTATTCCAAGATCAAGGCCGACATCGCCGAGATCCTCAAGCAGGAAGGCTACCTCTGGAAATACGAAGTCGTCACCGGCGAGCGCACCGAGCTGAAAGTCAGCCCGAAATTCGTCGATGGCCGCCCCGTCCTCACCGACCTCAAGCGCGTCTCGAAACCCGGCCGCCGCCACTACGTCGGCTCGCAGGAAATCCCGCGTGTCCTGTCCGGCCTGGGCATTTCGATCCTTTCCACCCCGAAAGGCATCATGTCCGGCGCATCCGCCAAGCGCCAGAAGCTCGGCGGCGAACTCCTCGCCAACATCTGGTAACCCCGAACCCGAACCACATAACACCATGTCACGAGTCGGACTCAAACCAATCTCCCTGCCCGAAAAAGTCGCCGTCAAGGTCGAGGGCAACACCGTCCAGGTCGAAGGCCCCAAGGGCAAACTCGACTTCGCGGTCCCTGCGGGCATCTCGCTGAAGGCCGAGGACGGAAACGTCATCGTATCCCGCGCCACCGAGCAACGCGAACACCGCGCCCTCCACGGCACCGTGCGCAGCATCGTCAACAACATGATCACCGGCGTCTCCACGGGTTTCGTCAAGGATCTTGAAATTCACGGAGTCGGTCTTCGCGCCGCCGTGAAGGGATCGGACCTCGACCTTTCCCTCGGCCGCTCGCACCCGCTCCTCCACCCCATCCCATCCGGCCTCACGGTCACAGTGAACGAAAACACCAAGATCAAGGTAGAGGGAATCGACAAGCAGCTCGTCGGCCAGTTCGCCGCCGAAGTCCGCGGCTTCTACCCGCCCGAGCCTTACAAGGGCAAGGGAGTCCGCTACGTCGGCGAGAAAGTCCGCCGCAAGGAAGGCAAAAGCGTCGGCAAGTAACCTAGAACACATCTATCTTCATGAGCACCATCCAACGCAAATCCATCCGCCAGCGGATCCACAGCCGCATCCGCCGCAAGGTGGCCGGCACACCGGAGCGCCCTCGCCTCGCGGTCTATTTTTCGAACCAGCACGTTTACGCGCAGCTGATCGACGACTCCGCCGGCCGAACGCTCGCCTCCGCCTCCACGATGGACAAGAGCTTCGAAGGCAACGCCTCCAATATCGCCTCCGCCCAGAAGGTCGGACAGCTTGTCGCCGAGCGCGCCCAGGCAGCCAACATCTCCGACGTGGTCTTCGACCGCGGAGGCCACCTCTATCATGGCAAGGTGAAAGCCCTCGCCGACGCAGCCCGCGAAGCCGGCCTTAAATTCTAATCCACCCATCACATGGCAACTACTTCAGAAAATGAATCCGCACCGGTCGCAGCGACCCCAGCGGCAAGCCCGACTTCCCAAGCCCCTCCGGCGACCGCTCCCCAATCCGAAGCCCGCTCCGGCGGCTATCAGGGCGGGGGCGGCGGTGGACAAGGCCGCGGAGGATTCGGCGGCGGCGGCGGATTTGGCGGCGGCGGCGGTGGCCGTGGTCGCGGCGGCCCGCGCCGTGAGGAGCGCCAGGCGCTCACCGACGCCGATGGCAACGAGCTTTCCGAAAAGGTCGTCTTCATCAACCGTTGCGCCAAGGTCGTCAAAGGCGGCCGTCGCTTCAGCTTCTCGGCCCTAGTGGTCTGCGGCGACAAGCTCGGCAAGGTCGGTCTCGGCTTCGGCAAGGCGAACGAGGTGGCGGATGCCATCAAGAAAGCCAGCGAAGCGGCTCGCAAGGTTCTGAAGCCGATGAACATCGTGGACGGAACGATCCCCCACGAGATCTACGCCGAATTCGGCGGCGGCAAAGTCCTCCTCAAGCCCGCATCGCCCGGAACGGGGATCATCGCCGGCGGCGGTGTCCGCGCCGTCTGCGAAGCGGTCGGCATCCGCGATGTCCTCGCGAAATCCATGGGTTCCTCCAACCACGCCAACGTGGTCAAGGCCACCCTCAAAGCCCTCTCCTCCGTCCGCACCCGCGACCAGATCCTCGGATCCCGCGGCAAGAAGAAAAAAGAGAAAGCCATCTAGGATGGCGTTAGAAGTTATTTGTTATTGGTTATTAGGTATCCACTACAAATAGCTCTTCCCGTATAACTTCTAACCAATAACGTTTAACCACACACAAAAATGGAACTCCACAATCTAAAGCCGAATCCCGGCGCCAAACACCGCACGAAACGCCTCGGTTCGGGCGAAAGCTCGGGTCTCGGCAAGACCTCGGGCAAAGGCAACAAGGGTCAGAAAGCCCGTTCCGGCAGCGGCACCCGCGTCGGTTTCGAAGGTGGCCAGATGCCCCTCCACCGCCGTCTGCCCAAGCGCGGCTTCAACAACTTCGACTTCCGCGATGTATTCATCGTCGTCAACGTTGGCGATCTCGACGACCGCTTCGAGTCCGGCGCGGTCATCAATGAGAAATCCCTCCGCGAGGCGGGTCTCGTCAACGGCCCCTGCGACAAGATCAAGCTCCTCGGCGACGGCGAGGTCGAGAAAGCCTTCACCGTCTGCTTCCACAAGGTCAGCAAGACCGCCCGTGAGAAGATCGAGAAGGCTGGCGGCAGCTTCACCGAGCCCGCCCCGAAAACACGAACCCCCGCCAAGGCGGAAAGCGCCGACACGGAAGCTTGACCCCGCGCGACCCCCACATGACCTGATTTCGGAAAGGAAGCCTCGCCGCTTCCTTTCCGCGTGATGAAAGCCCGCTCCCGAGCTTCTCCATTTGAAGTTTGAATTTTAAAATTTGAAATTTCCCAAACCACCATGATCTCCGCCTTCGCGAACACCTGGAAAATCCCCGAACTGCGGGATCGCATCCTTTTCACCCTAGCCCTCATCGTCATCGTCCGCCTCGGCGTGCATATCACCCTGCCGGGTGTTGACGCTTCCGTGATCAAGGCGTGGCTCGACGATGTGGCGAAGCAGGATGCGACGAATCCCGGCGGCGGCATGACCGCGCTGCTCACAATCTTCTCCGGCGGTGGCCTTACCCAAGCGGGCGTTTTCGCCCTTGGCATCATGCCCTACATCTCCGCATCCATCATGGTGCAGCTCATGACGGCGATCGTGCCCAAGTTCTCCAAGCTCGCTCGCGAGGATGGCGGCCGCCAGAAGATCACCCAATACACCCGCTACATCACCATCGTGATCGCGCTCGTGCAGGGTTACTTCGTCGCGCAATCCCTGACCAAGCCCGAGAGCATTCCCTACATGCAGGGCGTCTCAAAATTTGGCGAACTTGTCCCGGATCCCTCCGTTACGTGGCTCATGCTCACCGTGCTCACCATCGTCGCGGGCACCATCCTGCTGATGTGGATCGGCGACCAGATCACCGAAAAAGGCATCGGTAACGGCATTTCCATCATCATCACGGTGAACATCATCTCCGCCCTCCCCGGCGCACTGATCCAGGCATGGGGCTATTTCACTGACGGCGATCCTTTCAAGGCAATCATGATGGTCGTGATGATCGCTCTCCTTCTCATCGTCATCGCAGGCACCATCTCGATCACTCAAGCTCAGCGCCGCATCGCTGTGCAATACGCGAAGCGCGTCGTCGGACGCAAGCAGTTCGGCGGGCAAACGCAATACCTCCCCCTAAAGGTCAACTACGCCGGCGTGATGCCCATCATCTTCGCTACGGCTGTCCTTTCCCTGCCTCCCATCATGCTGAACTGGTTCTTCGCCGGGCAGCCATGGGCCACCAAGCTCTACGGCGAACTCGTTGGCGGCGGCATGTGGTATTACATCCTCGGCGGTATCGGTATCTTCCTCTTCTCCTACTTCTGGGTCGCCATGATGTTCCAGCCCTCCCAGATCGCGGAAGACCTCAAGCGCAACGGCGGCTACATCCCCGGCCAGCGCCCCGGCAAGCCCACCGCCGAATTCCTCGACTACACGATGACCCGTCTCACCTTCGCGGGCGCCCTGTTCCTAGCTCTCCTTTTCTTCCTGCCAGCCCTCATCGGGAAACTCGTGGGTCTCCCCCCCGGATCCCTCGTCCTCCAGTTCTTCGGCGGCACCTCACTGCTGATCATGGTCGGCGTCGTCCTCGACGTGATGCGCCAGGTGGAAACCCACTTACTCCAGAAACACTACGACGGCTTCCTGCGGAAAGGCAAACTCAAGGGTCGCTACGACCGCCTCGCTAACCAGAGTAATGCCGCTCCGCGCAACGCGATCGTCTATCTTTGGGTCGTCATCGCCGCCCTCGTTGTCCTCGGCATCACCGCCTATATTTACAACGGCACCAAGGGCTGAATCACCCAAGCGGTTGGCTTCCGCCCCCTGTCCCGATGCGTATCGTCCTACTCGGCCCGCCCGCTTCGGGAAAGGGAACCCAAGGCCGCAGGCTCTCCGCGAGCCTCGGCCTCGCCTACCTCAGCACCGGCGCGCTGCTCCGCGAAAACGTCGCGAACCGCACCCCGCTCGGCCTAGCCGCCGCGCCCATCCTCGCCCGCGGCGAATACCTTCCCGACGACCTGATGTGCCCCATCCTTGCCGATTGGCTGGTAAAGCATGACTCCGGCCCCGGCTGGGTGCTCGACGGTTTCCCCCGCCGCATGCCGCAGGCGGAGTTCCTAGACCAGTGGCTTGCGGAAAATGGAGTGAAACTCGATGCCGCTGTCGCGCTCGAAGCCCCTTTCGATGAACTCCTCCGCCGCACCCGCGAGCGCGTCGAGTGTCCCGGCTGCCGCTGGTCCGGCCAGCGCCCCGAGCTCTCCGAAGGCGACCTCTGCCCGAAATGCGGACACCCAGCCGCCGCCCGCGACGACGACCACGAGGAGAATTTCCGCAGCCGCCACACTGAATTCACCGACCTCACCGTGCCCGTGATCGACTTCTACCAAACCTCCGGCAGGCTCATCTCCGTCCCCGCCTCCGGGACCAAGCACGAAACCGCCGCCATCATCCTAAGTCATCTCAACCGTCCGGACTCTTCCTTGAAGATTGAAATTTGAAATTTGAAATTTCCCGCCATGCGCACCCGCATCCCCATCAAGTCCCCGAAGGAAATCGAACGCATGCGCGAGTCCGGCCGCATCGCCTCGGATATCCTCCAGCAGCTCGCCGCCGCCGTCGCGCCCGGCGTCACCACCAAGGAGATCGACAACCTCGCCGCCGATCTCATGGAGAAAAACGGCTGCAAGAGCGCTTTTCTCAACTACCGCGGCTTCTCCGGCCAGATCTGCATCTCGTTGAACGAGGAGGTCGTCCACGGCATCGGCGGCCCGCGCCGCATCCAGCCTGGCGATATCCTCAAGATCGACGTCGGCATCATCAAATCCGGTTTCATCGGCGACAACGCCACCACCGTCGCCTGCGGGGAAATCCCACTGGAAACGAAGCGCCTCCTCGCCGTCACCGAGCAATCCCTTTACGAGGCCATCGCCAAGGCCCGCCCCGGCCGCAAGCTCGCCGACCTCTGCGGAGCCGTCTCCGAGTTCGCCGAGCCCTTCGGCTTCAGTATCGTCCGCGAATTCGTCGGCCACGGCGTTGGTAGGAAGCTCCACGAGGAGCCGCAGGTGCCGAACTTCCGCCCGCGCGGAAAATCCCCGACCCTCATGCCCGGCATGACCCTCGCCATCGAGCCCATGGTCAACGCTGGAGTCCCCGAAGTCCGCATCCTCGACGACGGCTGGACCGTCATCACCGCCGACCGCAAGCCCTCCGCCCACTTCGAGCACACCGTGCTCATCACCCACGGCGACCCCGAGATCCTCACCGACCGCCCCCGCCGTGCCCTCCCCGAGCAACTCGGCATCCCACCGCTGTAGGCGTGATTCGCATCGCCACACTTCTAATCCGGCGCGTCTCCGCTCCTCGTGTGTAACCTGGTATCCGCATTTGGATAGCGGATGGGGTGCGCAACTCGGTCATCCTAAAATCCGCAGTTCAAACGAAGATTTTCACCGCAAAGGCGCAGAGGTCGCAGAGGGAACGCTGAGAAGAGTTTGTGTTTCGGGATAGTGCAGGGCATTTTTCACGGCAATTCCATTTCACCCATTGGGTGAACCATGCAGTTCCATCGTTTTTCCAAATTTTCTATCTTCCCACATGCAAGGCTCTGCGTTCCTTTGCGACCTCTGCGACTCTGCGGTGAAAAATTGATACCCAACTGCGGTATTTAGGGTCATGCGACGTCCGCTCATCCGGCGTATCGCGGCGCGGTCAGCCGGTATTCTCAGGGCTGCCTGCGTTTGGCGAGGGAGCGGACTACGGGTTCGGGGAGGTTGGCGGAGTCGATCCAGCGTTGGGCGGCGGCGGGTTCGCGGTCGAGCCATGCTCCGAGGGAGCGCGAATACATGCGGTTGCGCATGTCATTTGCCTTAATGAGGCCGATCTGTCCGGCGGCGACATCGGGAGCCTTGTCGAAGGCGTTCCAGACGAAATGCATGACCATGCTGTCGTCCACATCGGCGGGATGGCGGTTCATCAGCGCGGCGGCGGCCTGTGGGTTCTGGCGCGCCTCAACGGTGACGAGGCCGCGGAGCGCGCGCGAACGGGCACCGCCTTCCGGCAGGTTCGCGAAAGAGGCGAGCGCGGCGTTCTTATCGGTTTTCGCCCATTCCTCGAAGACTTCATCGACGCTGCGGGTGGATGCCTCGCCGAGATTAGCGAGCAGCCATGAGGCGGTGCCGGCCGGATCGGATTTGGCCATTTCCTCGGCGAAGCGAGCCGTCGCCCCGTCGCGCAAACGCGGATCGGAAAGGCCGGCGATCCATGATTTCGCGGCTTCCGCTCCCCCTTTCATGAGGTGGGGAATCATCGTCTGGAGCGCCGCACCGCGCTCGCTGCCGAAGGGAAGGCCTTGGAGCAGTTCGGTGGCGCGGGTCGGGTTGGTGGCGGCGAGGCTGCGGATGATGCCGACCATGTAGGGATTCGCCTCCTCGCCCTCGTGGCTTGACTCAGCCCATGCGATGGCGGATTCCGGGTCGCGGCTGGCCCATGCGGAGAGGACGGTGTTGGTGGCCATGCCGCCGCGGGTGTTCTCCGTGGTGTATGCGAGCGCGGCCATCGGATCGACTTCCGCCCAGGCGGTGAGAAGCATGGCGTATTCACCCATCCGCGCCTCGGTGATGCCAAGGCCGCGGAACTTGGCTACGGCTGCCTCGAATTCGGAGGGGGCGAGGGAATCGATCCAGGAAAGCATGGCTCGGCTGCGGTCGAGGGCGTTTTCACCGCGGACAATTTCCTCCATTTTCGCGAGGCGCTCATCGATGGTGGCGGTGGAGCGGTCGCTACCCATGCGTGGAGTGCGGGAGGCGGTATCGCGGCGCGAAGAGCCGCCGTCGCGGTTGGAGGAGATCCTTTCACTGGAAACCTGTTGGGCGCGCTCGAGGAGCTCATCGGCCTCGCTGCTCCCTGCGGAGCCGCCGGTGAGTTTTCCCGCCACAAATCCGCCGAGACCCACTGCGAGGCAGGCGGCGCTTACGTTGGTTGCATTCCATTTCATAAATCTTCGTGATGTTCGTCTTAAACTGAGAGTCCTCAATGTGGAATATATCTTATTCTTGCACCCGTCCCGGGGTCTGCGATGCTCGCCTGATGAATACCGCGCTTTGCCTGTTAACGCTCGCCTGCCTCGTTTCCTGTCAGATAAATGACGATGAAGCATCCAATGGCGAACCAGATACCACCAAGCCGGCACCCGTTGAGATCTCACCCACCACACCCATCGACGTAATGAAGCACGAAACCTTGGTCGGCCAGCCACTGGTACAAGTCCAGGCCGCTTGCGACGTGGAAGAAGTCGCCCATCGCGTGGTCGAGGTGGACGGCGAGGCGCGCCCGGTGACGATGGATTACCGCCCGGAGCGTCTGAACTTCAAGGTCAAGGACGGCATCGTGACTGCTGTGACAAACGGTTAGGCCGAGCGCAGCATCGGGATCGAAGCCAGCAAGCGTTTCGTGTAATCGTCCTTCGGATGATGGAAAACTTCATCCGCCGTGCCGAGCTCGACGATTTTCCCTTTATACATCACCGCGATGCGATCCGCGACATAGTGGACGACGCCGAGGTCGTGGGAAATGAACACCATCGTCAGCCCGAGATCGGCCTGGAGCTTCTTGAGGAGGTTGAGGATCTGGGACTGGATGGAAACGTCGAGCGCGGAGACCGGCTCGTCGGCGATGATCAGCTTCGGCTCCGGGGCGAGGGCGCGGGCGATGGCGATCCTCTGCCTCTGGCCGCCGGAAAACTCGTGCGGGTAACGCCGCATCTGCCCGGCGTCGAGGCCGACGGTGGCCAACAGGTCGGTGACTTTTTTCTCGAGCGCGGTGCCTTTCAACTTCGGATGCCGCTGGCGCACGGCCTCTGCGAGGGTGGAGAAAACGGTCATCCGCGGGTTGAGCGAGGCGTAGGGATCCTGGAACACCATCTGGAAATCGAGGCGGCGCTTGCGCACCTCGTGCGGGCGGAGCGCGCTGAGGTTTTCGTTGTTGAGGATCACCGCGCCGGAGGTGGGCGGGATGAGTTGCATGATCATTCGCGACAAGGTTGATTTCCCGCAGCCCGACTCGCCGACGAGTCCGAGGATCTCGCCCTGCCGGATCTCAAGGTCAACGCCGTCCACGGCCTTGATCGTTTCCGTGAGGTGGCTGAGGAGGCCGCCCGCCTTTTTCACGAAATGCTTCTCCAAATCACGGATCTCAAGATAACTCACGCATGGAGGTAAGCATCCGCCGCGCCGCCGCGCAATGCTCAAGACCCGCCCAAAAACCGTGACTTTTCCGCCGCGTGTGCGAGAAATTCGGCGATGGAAACCCGGAAAGATGAGGAGATCGCCCTAAGGTTGAGCGTGGTCATGGGCGCTTGGTTCGTGTATGCTGGCGGGCTGAAAATTTTCTCCAGCGGGCTGGATCAGTTCGCGGTGGACATCGGGAACTACAAGCTCGTGAGCGGCGGCTTGGCGGTGGCCTCGGCCTACATCGTGGCATGGGTGGAGGTCGTCGCGGGGATCTGCTTCATGCTCGGCGTGCTGAAAAAGGGCGCCTGGCTGGCGATGCTCGGGCTGGTGGTGGCTTTCAGTGTATCGGTCGGATCGGCCTGGTGGCGCGGGCTAGATATTTCCTGCGGCTGCCTCGGCGGGACGGAGAAAATTTCCTACTGGGCGAAGGCGGCGGAATTCGCGGCCTATTACGCGGTGCTCGGCTTCCTGGCCTGGGTTTGGTGGAGGAAAACACCCTAGGCGGAGACATAGAGTTTGCTTTGCGTCCGGCGAATTTTCGGCGAAGGATGCGTCATGCGTTTCGCGGAAAAATTGCAAGGGCGGGTGGAGTCCACGGGTTCGAGGTTGTGCGTGGGTCTCGATCCGAGGCCGGGCGAGGGCGGTGCAGCACACGCCAGGGATTTCCTGCTCCAAGTAATCGAAGAGACCGCCGCCGCCGCCGCCGCCTTCAAGCCGAACATGGCCTACTTCGAGGCGATGGGCATCGAGGGCATCCGTGTCCTTGAGCAAATTCTCGCCGCGATTCCTGACGGCATCCCCATCATCCTCGACGCGAAACGCAGCGACATCGGCGAGACGCAGAAATACTACGCGCAGGGATATTTCCACGGCTGGAACGTCGATGCCGTCACGCTCAACCCCTTTCTCGGATACGATTCCATCGAGCCCTTCCTCGATCACGCGGGCAAGGCCGTCTATCTCCTCGCCGTGACCTCGAACCCCGGCTCCGCCGATTTCCAGCGGCAGACGCTCGCGGACGGGCGGCAGGTCTTCGAGCTCGTCACCGCCCTCGGCGAGCGGGCGAAGTCCGAAGGCCGCGCTACGGATGTGGGTTATGTCGTCGGCCTGACGAATGCCGATGCCGTCCTTTCGAAAATGCCGGATGCCCCGCTGCTGGTGCCCGGCCTCGGTGCGCAAGGCGGGGATCTCGCCGCGCTGGCCGGCGCGAAACGCAGTGCCCCCGATGTGATCAATGTCTCGCGCGGCATCCTTTACGCCGGGGACGGGAACGATTTCCGTACACGTGCGGAGGAATGGGCGGCGAAAATCACGCTCGGCTACGCTCGAACCTGCGAACGGGAATGGAACCACGGATTTCACGGATGATCACGGATAAGAAGGGAATGAAACCAAGTTTCTTATCCGTGATCATCCGTGCCATCCGTGGTCGGAAATCTTTCCTGCTCCTTGATGTAGGTAATCTGCCCTTTTTGGAAACGATTATCCCCAGCCCACGTTCCCCCCGCGGCTCTGCGTTGAAAACACCCCATCCATGAGCGAACATTTCACAGGCAACGGCTACTCCGGCCTCGCCCCCCAGAAAGGGTGGCCCGGCAGGAACGCAAAATTCCTGCGCCACCGCATCGTGCCCGGCATGTTCAGTAAACTCGGCGGCAGCATCCTAGAACCCGTCCTCACCGCCCCCGAAGCCGACCGCGTCCGCATCACCTGGATCGGCCACGCCTCGTTTTTCCTCCAGTTCGCGGGAAACTCCGTCGTCGTCGATCCGAACTGGGCGAAGTGGCACGGCCCGGTGAAGCGCCAGCGCCATCCCGGCCTGCGGCTCGGCGATGTCCCGGAGGTCGATCTCGTGCTCGTCACCCACGCCCACTTCGATCACCTCCACAAGCCCAGCCTCAAGGTCTTGCAGGCGAGCGAGGGCATCGTGGTGCCGAAGGGCAGCGCCTCGCTGGTGCGTAAGCTCGGTTTCCCTGCCGTGCACGAGGTGAAAATCTGGGACGAGCTGGAAATCCGCGGGATGAACGTGATTCACACGCCCTGCCACCACTGGGGCGCGCGCTACGTCCACGACACCCACCGCGATTACGGCGGCTACATCGTCAAGGCCGGTGGCAAAAGCGTCTTCCATTGCGGCGATAGCACCTACTTCGACGGCTTCACGGAAATCGGAAAACGCCATGACATCGATATCGCGCTCATGCCCATCGGCGCCTACGAATCCCCCAGCGGCCGCGATGTCCACATGAACCCGGAGCAGGCCGTCCGCGCCTTCGCGGATCTCGGCGCGAAAGTCCTCATCCCCATGCATTACGGCACTTTTCCCCTCGGAAACGAAGCGCTGCACGAACCCGTCGAGCGCCTGCTCATGGAGGCCGACCGCCTAGGCATCAGCGACAAGATCCTTATCCCCGAGGAGGGCGTTGGCATCGAGTGGTGATGCGGAATGGGCTTCCGAGGCTTCCTTAGCCATCGCGGCAAGTTCTGTGGAGGATTCGGCGACCCGGCTTCACATTACCGACTCACACCAAGCCAGCGCCATCAGGCAGTAACCCGTGCCATACGGTTGATGGTAATCGTAGAGCGGGTAATCCCACCATGAGCCATCCTTTTCCTGGCGGGAAAGGATCAGGGCCGCGAGTTTCTCGGCGTAGGGCTTCTGCTGATCCGGTGGCAGGAAGCTAACAGATTCGGTGAAATAATAGATGCCGTAATAATAGAAATAACCCGAGATGCGGAAATGGATGTCATGGGGCCGCGGACGTTTGCGGGCGATGGACAGCCAGCCTTCGCGGGCGAGGAAACGATCCGCCCATTCGATGATCACCTCGTCGGTGATGCCCTCGCGGCCCAGGGCGCGGAGCGCGGCGTTGCAGGCCTGGGAGCGGGCGAGCGAGCCGGCCGGGCGGTTGATGTCGGCGCGCGGGCGTCCGATGTGAGAATGCGAGTAGGTATAGGCCTTGTCCGGTGTCTGCTGGCGCTTGATCGAGTCCAGCGCGGCGGTGACGACCTTCCCGTTGAGCGTGAGGCCGAGCGTGTCGCGCCCCTCGCGCATGGCCAGCAGGACGGTGGCGGAGCTGAACGCGGTGGTGATCCCGCTGGGTTTCTGCGAGGTGAAATCATCGAAGAGATCGAGGTATCCCCAGCCGCCGTTCACGTCGGCGTAGCGGTTCACCAGATCCACCTGCTCCTGCGCGAGTTCCTTGTAGCGGGCTTTCCTGGAGGGATCGTTTTCCCGCTCGTGGAGCCGGATGAGGGCGCGCAACCCGTAGGCGTGGCCCCAGATGTTGTAGGTGGTAGTGGGGTCGGCGCGGCGCAGTTTCGGCAAATCCGTCTCGGCCCATTGCGCGGCCTTCTTGATGGCGGCGGCGGTCTCGGGTCGGGCATCCCCGGTATCGATCAGTCCGGAAAGGGCGAGCCCGGAAGCCCCGGCGCGGAAGGCGTGGTGCGCGCCGGGGATGGGCGCGTAGATGTTCAGGCCCTTCGTGCGCGTGGGACCGCCCCATGAGCCGTCCTTGTTCTGGTAGCCGACGAGGAAATCGACCCCGCGTGTGATCGACGCGCGGACTTGAGCTGGAGTCACCGGAACGGGTGCAGGTTCCTGCGCATGGGCGAGGGAGGCCAAAAAAAAGAATCCACCGCAAAGGCGCAGAGAGCGGAGAGGGGCGCGGAGAAATCGTTTCACGTCGGTGATCCTAGGGGCGGATCGGGAAAGCTCAAGTGGCGTATCGGGCGCGAAACTCCTCAATCATCGTAATGAAACCGGCATTGCATGATGAACACGCTGTCCCATTCCACACGGTAAATCAGGCGATGCTCTGATGTGATCCTGCGCGACCACCAGCCCTTGAGGTTGTTCCTCAGAGGCACGGGCTTGCCGATTCCAGTAAAGGGATTCCGTAGCGTGTCACGAATCACTTCGTTCACACGCATGAGGATTTTCTGGTCGTTTTCCTGCCAGAAAAGGTAGTCCTTCCAGCCGCTGGGTAGCCAACTGCTAGATGACATGGGGTTGTCAGGCGGGGGTGGAAACCGCCAACCTGATCACCGTCATGAAACATTACAAAATCACCAATACCGAATCCTACGAATCAATCAAGCTCGGGATCGACGCCCACGCGAAGTGGTATTACGTCGCCCGGCAACTCGACGGGGCGACCCCGCAACCGGTGCAGAAGATGGACTTTGAGGGTCTGCTGCACTTCGTGGCCAAGCAGAAGCGAATGGCCCGCGAAGTCCACACCTGTTACGAGGCGGGAGCCTTCGGTTACCACCTGCACCACCGACTCACCGCCTTGGGGGTGACCAATTACGTCGTGCAGCCGCAGGACTGGGACGAGCGCGGCAAGGGAGTGAAGAACGACCGGATCGACGCCCAGGCACTCTGCCAGCGGCTCGACCGCTACGTGCGCGGCAACCGCAAGGCGTTCAGCGTGGTGCGGGTGCCCACTGCGGAGGAGGAACGCGAGCGGGCCATCAGCCGCCAACGCCAGCAACTGGTGCGCGAGCGGCAGCGACTGCAGGCGATGGGCCGCAGCCTGCTGGCCATGCACGGCATCCATGTGAGCGGCAAGTGGTGGCAGGGCAAGACCTGGAGCAAAATCCGCAGCGAGGCACCGGAGTGGGTGATCGAGCGCCTGGAGGTTTTCAGCCGTCTCATCGCGCCGTTGGAAGTCGAGTCAGCGAAGCTCACCTCACAGATCGAGGCGGCGGCGGCGGACCAGAAGATCCCCAAAGGAGTCGGGCCGTTGACCTTCGAGGTTTTGCGCCGTGAGGTCGGCGACTGGTCGCGCTTCACCAACCGCAGGCAGGTTTCGAGTTATACCGGACTGTGCCCGCGCGAGCACAGCAGCGGCGGGAAACGAAGATCCGGCAGCGTCAGCAAGAGCGGCAACCCGAGGGTGCGCGCGATGCTGGTGGAAATGGTCTGGCGCATGACACGCTGGCAACCGGGCTACCACGGATTGCAGAAGTGGCTGCCGGTGCTCACCGATCCGGCGCGCGGCGGTGCGGCACGCAAAAAGGCGGTGGTTGCCATCGCCCGGCAACTCGCCGTGGACCTATGGCGCGTGTTCACCGGGCAAACCACCGCGGAGAACCTCGGCCTCGTTTATCTCCCTGATGCCGCATGACGCGGATCCATCCCAACCCCACACCCATTCCTTACCAACCATGAGTCACTAACATTTTCCGACCGGCCACCGCCGCAACGAATGTCGCGCGTCTGAGAAATTCCATGAACGTGCCAACCACGTCCGACTGCTAGATGAGACCGCTTTTCCCTTCCCCGACCCGAATCAGTCACCTGGCGCTTTGCGATCAAGCAAACGCGCGGATAGCAGGCTGCGTTCGCCGGAACCCCGGCGAAGCCACCCAGGAAGGAAAGACATTCGTATCCGCCGTGTCCGGCTCCACAAATCCTCACTCCCGCGAGGTGGACCCGCTCCATTCCCGGGACCGTCATGGGGGCGCTGCCCCCAAACCCCCGGAGTTTTCCGCATTGGGCCAAGGGGCAAGCGCCTCAATAAAACGTGCCGCGCCGCAGGCAAAACCGACGGCACGACACGGAGGCAAAGACCCCTTTGGCATCGTCCGCCGCTCCGGTTGCCCTCCGGCAGAGCCGTATCCTGCGGACGATAAGGAACCATAACCCACATCAAGCCGCATCGCCAATTCTTCAATCCACTATCAACCCGCAAATCCAGCCGGACTAAGCAAGTCGGCTAAAACCTGAAAATATACACAATTTCCACATCAACCCTTGACCAACCTCATAGCAGGAATTTGCTTTCTGCGGGAGGCCCCTGAAAGAGCCGGTGATCGGACCGGAGGCAGGGGAAAAAGGGGGTTGTTCAGCAGGATCGCCTTCGCCGAATCATAGAGCCGGTGGATGTGTTCCTCCAGGCGGAAGACCCGCCCGTTATAGAAACGGATCCCCTCGAAAATCCCGTCACCATACAGCAAACCATGGTCGAAAACCGAAATCCTCGCCTCACCCTCATCCACCAACTTGCCGTCCAACCAGATTTTCATGTGTCCTTTCCCCGAATCCTAGGCACACCACCCACCGTGGCAAGCGGAGGATGAGAAAAATAAAAGCTGGATTCCTGAAATGCTGGAACCCGAGGCCAGGGGAAATCCGGTGTTAACACATTTTGTCTGTCCCTTTGAATACGCGCCCCGCGTCGGCCGCAACCAGCCCTGCCCCTGCGGAAGCGGCCGCAAGTCCAAGAAATGCTGCGGCAAGTAGGGGAAAAATGTTAGTTAGCGCGGGCTGCCTCTAATAAACGCACCCCATTTACTCGCTCCTAACACCTATTGATCTATCGTAGATATGCACACTAAATCTTAGGCGGTTCTTCTCTAACGCAAAACTTCGGCTCGGATTTGCCCCAAAATAGCCGCCTTGGCTACCGCTAGCATCTCGATATTCAATACAAGCTCCCAATAACCAAAATTCGGTAAATCTGAATCCGTGTTGCTCCCTGATTTTCAGATCACCAAAAGCAATAATGAATAAAACAACTATAATTGTAATCCAAATTACAACGTATTGCCTCTTAGTTAGTAAACCAATTATATTCATAATCAGGAGTTAGAACAAATTCACCGCCCATAATCCCTTCTTCAGCTGTCGCCTGCGCTTCCATCACTGCTCCGCAACTTTCAATCCTTATGCTCCAATCGATATCATAGAAAATTGTTGAGGTGGCACCTCCACCAGTTCGTCTTGCGGTGATATGCGCCCTTCCGGATTCAGATCCCCCACAACAATCGATTCTTGCTACAACCTTCTCCAATGTCCTACTGACACCTCCTCCAAGAGGAATTCCTGGGTTAAGTGGAGTATCAATTCCGGTATTAAGATAAACATTCGCTCCACCGGTTGCATTCTGTATATTTGTAACGTCAGGCGCCCCAGAGTTTTTAATCCATACAGAAACAAGCAGTACTATTTCGAGCTCTCCATTACAGAATCCATAAGATCCATCATAGCATTCTCCTCTTGCGCTGATCGACCCGTGTATAGTATCATCTGTTCCATTCGTGTATTGACTGTGTGAGCCCTCATTTACAGTTATTAAACCTGGAGCATTTTGATCATTTAAATCAAATTCAAAATTACCTAAGACATCAATTTTGTGCTGAGGTGAATTTCTAACAAACCCATACAGGTTCAGCCCGCCCCTTTCGGCTATCGGATCCCTTGATGGCCAGCGGCCTGTGATGGGGTCGTAGTAGCGGTACCCGTAGTAATAAAGCGGGGCGTTGGCGATCTCGTTGTCCAGCGGTTTGGTGCTGAAACGGTAGCGGTTCGCGGCGGCATAGCTGCCGGTGGCTACGAGGGTGTTGCCGAAGGCGTCGTAGCGGTAGGTGGCGGCGCTGGCTCCGGTGTGGTCGGTGATTTCTGTGACGTTGCCATTGCCGTCATATTGGAAGTGGTAGGCGGTGGTGGTCGTGGAGGTGATTTCCTCGACCATGAGGAGGCCGCCGACTCCGCCTGCGCCTTGCAACGATCCGCTTAGGTCGGTGCCCCAGGTGCGTTCCCTTATCAGGGTTTCTGTGGTGGAGGTTAGGGAGTATTCGGCGATGACGTTCCAGCCGTCGTAGATGAAGCGGGTGGATTCGATGAGTCCCCAGGTGTTGCCGTTCCATTCCTGTACGTTGCGGATGGTGCGGCGGTGCTGGGCGTCGTAGATGTAGGCGAGGGATTTGTCGCCTGCGGCGGGGCTTGTTGGGACGACGCTTAGGAGGCGGCTTTCGCTGTCCCAGGTGTAGGTGTTGCCGTTCTGGCTGGTGAGGTTGCCGTTGGCATCGTGGACGGGGGCGGACATGCCGCTGATGCTGGTGTACTGGTTCGCGCTGTTGGCGGTGTAGGTGATGGCGGTTCCCCCGAGCGCGGCGACGGTGGCTCCGCTGCGGTTGGCGGCGGCATCGTAGGCGTAGCTGTCGTTGAGTCCTGCACCATAGGTGGCACTCGTCACTTGGTCGGCGGTGTCGTAGCCGTAAGTGCGGGCGGCGGTGGTGCCGTCGGCGAAGGTTTCATCCGTGCGGCGGCTGGTGGCGTCGTAATCGTAACCGTGGCCGCTGACTGTGGTGGCTCCCAGTTTGTGAAGACGGGTTTGGAGCTGGCTGGCGGCGTCGTAGCCGAGATCTTCTGTGATGCCGTTTTCGTGGGTGAGGAGGTCGACGCGGCCGGCTTTGTCGTAATCGTAGGTGGCGAGGGGCGGGGGGCCGTCGGCGGCGAGGTTGTCGAGCTGGCCTTTGGCGGTCCATTCGTAGTCGAGGACTTTTCCGCTGGGATGGGTGAGGTCACTGCGGAGGCTGTCGGCGTCGTAATCATACGCGACGGTGCGGGCGGGGCGCCCGGTGAAGGTTTGGGTTTCCGTATCCATGCGTCCGAGCGTGTCATAGGTATATTCCACGAGGGTCGCGCCGTTGTCGATGGATTTGGTCATTCCGTCGGCAAAGTATTCGGTTTCGGTGTCGGGGGTGCTGCTGTTCCAGTCGCGCTTGGTCTGGCGGTCGCGGAGGTCGTAGGTGTAGGTGCAGGTTTCGGTTTTGGGGGTGGTGTGCTTGTGCATGCGGTGGTGGCCGTCGTACTCGTAGGCGTGGTCGTCGCCGTTGGGGTAGAGCTTGGTGAGGAGCTGGCCGAGCTGGTTGTAGGACCAGGTGGTGGTCTGGAGCTTGGTGTCCTTGAGGGTGAGGGTTTGGCCGGTTTCATACCAGTAGGTGTAGCGGATGACCTGCTGCTTGGGATCGGTGGTGGAATCGAGGCGTCCCAGCGAGTCGTAGGCGGCGAGGTGCTCGCGACCGTCGTGGAGCTTGGTTTTCACGTGGTTGCCGCGTTTGTCGTAGAAGAACTCCGCCTTGCGGCCGGTGGGATAGGCTGGGGTCCTGAGCGGATCGGTGACGGTTTTCACGCGGGCGAGGCCGTCCGGGGTGTAGGTGGTGGTCTCGTTGAGGCCGGTGGGATCGGTGGTGGAGGTGAGCAGGAAGCCGTCGGCGTCGTAGGTCATGACGGTGTCGGTGACATCGGCGGTGAGGGAGGAGCCGGTGGCGACGAGGCCGCGGCGGGTGAGGGTGGTGCGGCCCAGCTCGTCGGAGTAGGACTCGGAGACGCGACCCATGGGGCTGACGCTGCGGCGGGTGCCGCCGGTGAAGGACATGGGCGGGCCGTAGGATTTCGAGGTGTGGGCGAGGCCGGCGGGATCCTGGATGGTTACGCTGGCGAAGGATGTCCAGTTCTGTCCGAGGGAGTCCTGCCATGTTTCCAGGACGGTGTCGCGGGAGATCTGGCGGCCCATTTCGTCGGTGGTGGTGTCGGGTGCGCCGCCGGGGTGGTAGGTCTGCGTGGCGGTGGCTCCGCCCGGGAAGGTGGTGGTGATCAGGCGGTCGTAGCCGTCGTAGGTGAAGCCGGTGGTGCGGGCGGCGGCGGTGCCGGGGGCACCGGGGTCAGGGATCTCCGTGACGGCGGTGCGGTTCCCGGCCAGATCATAGCCGATGACGGTTTCGCGGAGGAGCGGATCCTTGATGGAGACGGGGCGGCTCATTTTGTCATACACCGTGGTGGTGGTGCGGTTGCCGGGGAGTTTCACGGTGAGGGTGTCTCCGAAGGGGCTGTAGGTGCGGGTGGTGACCAGGTTGAGGCCGGATGGGTCGGCGGTTTGGGTGAGGACGCGCCCGGCGGGGTCGTGGGTGTAGGTGGTCTGGTGGCCGTCGGGACCGATGGTTTTGGTGGTGCGCCCGAGGGTGTCGTATTCGCGGGTGGTGAGGGAGGCATCGGGGGTGAGGAAGCCGCGGGTTTCGGTGAGGAGGCGGCCCATGAGGTCGTAGGTGCGGCGGGTCTTGCGCCCGGCGGGGCTGGTGACGAGGGTGGGGCCGCCGGAGCCGTAGCAGGAGCAGGAGGAGCCGTTGAGGCCGTAATCGTAGGTGGTGACGCCGAGGGCGGCGTTCGTATGTGTGAGGGTGCGGCGGAAGGAATCGTATGTCCATTCCTCGAGGGAGACGCCGTCGAATTCGGTGGTTTTGTTTCCGAAGGTGTCGTAAGCGAGCTGGCGGAAGGAGTTGTCGGGGTAGGTGGTTTTGGTGACGCGCCCGGCGTGGTCGTATTCGTAGGAGGTGGTGCGGCCGCGGGGGTCGGTGACGGAGGCGAGCAGCCGAACGGGCGAGCCGGAGGCATTTCCCGGGAGGTGCCAGGTGTAGGCGGTGGTTTCGCCGGTGGACGGGTCGCTGGTGGCGGCGGCGAGGCCGCGGGTGGTGGTGAGGCGGAGGCCGGCGGTGGGGGAGTTGGCGGTGGTGTCGTAGCTGTGGACGGTGAAGGTGCCGTTTTTCTCGCGGACGGAGGTGAGGAGTCCGTGGGCGCCGTAGTTGTAGTCCTCGTAGGAGGTGTCGGGGTAGGTGATTTTCGTGACGCGCCCGGAGGCGTCGCGGGTGTAGGTGGTGGTGCGGTCGGGGAGTCCGGCGGCGGAGTGTTTCACGCTGAGGAGGCGGGTGGCGAAGTAGGTGTGGGTGACGGTGAGTCCGTCGGGGCGGGCCATGGTGAGGATCTGGCCGCGGGAGTTGCGGGTGTAGGCGGTGGCTCCGGCGGGGGTGGTTTTCGTGGCCAGGAAGCCCCCGCTGTTCCATGCGTAGGCGGTGGCTTTGCCGCCGGCGTCGGTTGAGGAGGTGGGGCGGTAGGCGTTGGTGCTGGTGTTCACGACGGTGTGGGTGCCGCCGTCGGGGGCGATCCATGCGGCGGTGGTTTTCGGATCGGAGACCTGGATGATGCGGCCTGCGGCGGGATCACCGGCGAGGACGTAGGCGGGCTGGCCTTTCACGGCGAGGTTGCCCGGATAGTAGTCGAAGGCGATGTCCGGGGTGGAGGAGGCGCTGCGGGGCTCGATGGCGCGGCGGATGCTGGGCGAGGTGCCTTCCTGGGAGGTGATCCAGGTGAGGACGGCCTCGTCGGTGACGGTGTTGGCCGCGTCGCGGTAGAGGACTTTTTCCACGACGGCATGGGACTGGCCGACGGAGGTGTCGAGGTGGGTCCCGTAATCGAAATCGACGGACTGGCCGGTGGAGGCGGTGACATCGGAGAGGACGGTGATCGTTTCGGGCTGCTCGGTCATGCCTTCGAATTTCATGCCGGTGAACTTGCCGAGCTGGCCGGAGAAGGTGCTGGCGATGTAGTAGCGGATTTTGGTGACGTCGGCGGTGTTGCCTGATCCGAGGTCGATGCCGGCGATGCCGTGGTTGGGGCGGCAGTATTTGAAGCGGGTGGAGGTGCTGCCATCGAAGGCTTTCTGATAGGTGAAGGAAGGGTTGTCGCCAAAGGAGGGGGCGGTGCCGTAAACCGCGCCGGTGAGCTTGGTGTGCCCGCCGGAGCCGTTGTCCTTGTAAAACTCGATTTCGGAGACGTCGAAGTAGAAATTCGGGGCGGAAACGGCCTGGATCCAGCGGAAGGACTGCCCGGCGGGGATGATGACCTCGTTCCAGCCGACGGCGGGAGCGGAGGTGATGGTGTGGAGGTTGACGGCGGCCTTGCGGTTGAGGGTGACCTGCGAGTAAGTGAGGTCAATGTGGTTTCCGAGGGTGTCGCTGGCCTTGGTGATACGGGCGGCGGCGTTGGTCTCGTAGGTGAGCTTGTTGCCGCGGGTATCGACGCTTTCGCGGGGGTGGTAGATCACGGTGGAATCGGGCAGGACGACGCGCTCGAAGGTGTGGGCGGCGGCTCCCACCTGATCGAGGTGCCAGAAGTCGCCGGTGTTGTAGATGCGCTCGCCGAAGCCCGCGGGCGGCAGGTAGCCGGTGGCCGGAAGTCCGCGGTAGGTGGTGGCGAAGGGCTTGGTGAACTCGAGCCTGCGACCGGAGGGGAAATCGACGCGGATGGCGCCGCCCTGCACGGTCATGCGCCAGGAGAAGGTATGCGTCCAGGTGCGCCCGTGGCCCATGAGGTCGCCGTAGCCCTCGGCGTCGCGGCTGTTGTAGTAACGGGTGAAACGGAGCGGAACGCCGGAGAGGGTGCCGGGGACTTTCAGGTCGGTGGTGTTGAGGAGGGCACCGCCGTGGTTCGTGCCGATGACGGTGTTGGGGGTCTCGACCTCGCCGGCGGGCGGTTTCGCACCGGAATGGGGAGAGGGACCGAGCGGTGGCATTCCCGAGCCGCCGCCGGAGGAATTGTCGTCGTCCGCGCCGGAATCCGGGCAAACCTCCGTGCAGTCGGGACAGTCCCGGTAATCGGGATACGGGCTGTTGGGGATGGCGCAGGATTTGTTTCCCGCCGGATAGCTTCCGGGATAAATGGGAGGGGTGGCCTGCCCCAGGACTGCCGGGAGGAAACAGAAGGAAGAGAACAGGGCGATGGCTTTGGTCTTCATGGTCGCGGAATTTTGGGAGTCAGGAGTCGGTCAGTGGGCGATTTCGGTTTCGGGCAGCTCGCCGACCCAGATGGGGAGCGAGCGGGTGTGGCCGCGGTGGCGGAGTTTCACGTTGCAGTGGCCGCGGGCGTCGTCGGTGACGTAGGGGAAGGAAAGGGTGAGGTTTTCGGGCAACTCGAAGACGCGGCCCTGCGCATCGCTGTCGGCGAAGGAGCCGCCGTTGGGCAGCTCGACGAAGATTTTCTCGCCGGGCTCTCCGTCGGGGAAATTAACGCGCAGCTCGATGCGCTCCTCGGCCTCCGCGCGGATGCGCGGCATTTCGCCGACATCGTCGGGGCGGAGGTTCACGTAGCGGCGCGATCCGGTATCCACCTCGGCGAAGAGGCGCGGCCCCTCCGGCCAAGCGGGGAGTTCCGACCATGAGGCCATCGGGTCGATGATGGTGCGGCGGGTGCCGTCGGGGGAGGTGACGGAGTCGCGGCGGGTGGCTTTGGTGACGGCGGGGCCTTGCCTGTCAGTGGTTGCGGCGGCTTCGCCCGGCTTCCTGGGTTCGCGCGGATTGGCATCCGAAGGTGAGATTGCGGAACCGGCGGGCGGTGCATCGCGGCGAGGCGTATCGCCCGCCCCGGCAGCGGCGTTTCGCGGATCGGCGGGCGGATCGGGGCGGGTGGTTTTCCAGAGGATCGCGGCGGCGGCGAGCAGAAGGAAGAGGACGGCTAGGAGGCGGGGTTTCATGGGGGATGGGGATCAGGATCAGGGGGCAGGAATCAGGGACACGCCACGAAGAGGACGAGGTGGGGAAAAAGAAAACCCCGGAGCGGTAACGCGCGGGGTGAAGCGGCGCCCTTGCAACGGGCGCGGAAAGATGGCAGTGCGCGAATCGTCAGCCAACCTGCAGCCAACCTGCGGCCAACCTGCGGCCAACCTGCGGCCAACCTGCGGCCAACCTGCGGCCAACCTGCGGAAGGCTCGCGGACACGCAAGTGGAATGGCAGACGACCATTTGCGATTCACTAGGGGAAAGATCCGTGAGGGGCAAGAAGAAAAGGGTAAAGATTTCTGAACTTGGCTGCTACCCTTGCGCGATCGGGGGATTTCGCAAACGTCTTTGCATCGCGGCGCGGCGGCTCCATACCTCACCACCATCATGCCAGGACAACCCGGACTCCCCAACCTCGCCGCCATGCGCGGACGCCGCAAAGGCGGCGCACCCTCCCCGCAAGCCACCATACCGCAAGGCATGGCCGCCCATGCGGAAGCGTTTCTCGAAAGCCTTGGCGCCCGCCACTACTCGGCCGCCACCATCGAAGCCCATCGCTGGGCACTGCGGCAATTCACCGAATGGGCGGCCTCGCGCGGCTCCCACGATCCCTCCACCTACCAACGCGCCGATCTCGAAGCCTACCAGCTCTTCCTCCACCGCTACTGCAGCCCGCGCGGAGGGCGCGCCCTCGCCATCAACACCCAGCTCGCCCGCCTCGGCTGCCTGCGCCGTTTTTTCGCATGGCTATGTCGTGCAGGTATCATCCCCGCCAACCCCGCCGCCGATCTCGACCTGCCCCGCAAACAGGCGCGCCAACTACCGAAAGCCCTCAACGCGGATGAAATCTGTCTACTGCTCGCCATCCCCGATACCATCGGTCCCTTCGGCCTGCGCGACCGCACGATCCTGGAACTCTTCTACGCTACCGGCATCCGCCGCACCGAAATGACCAACCTCGACCTTGGCGATTACGACCCGCATTCTCAGACCCTCCACATCCGCCGTGGCAAGGGAGGCAAGAGCCGAATGCTTCCCGTCGGCGAACGCGCTGCCGCGTGGCTCGACAGACATGCGCGGGATTCCCGCCCGCACTTCGCCCACCTTCCCGGGGAATCCGCGTTGTTCCTCAGCGGCTACGGAACCCGCCTCACCCCCGCTTATCTCGGCAACTGGATCAAGAAAACCATGAAACGCTGCGGCATCGAGCGGCCAGGCTCCTGCCACCTGTTCCGCCACTCATGCGCCACCGACATGCACCGCGGCGGTGCCGACATCCGTTACGTACAGGAAATGCTCGGCCATGCCCGCCTCGAAACGACCCAGATCTACACCCACGTCCACATCGAAGCTCTCCGGGAAATCCACGCCCGCAGCCACCCGCACGGAAGGCTGGAGCCGAAAGCGGATGGCGATGAAATCGGCGCCGGAAATCACGAACCGGAAAAAATCCCTTCCCTCATCCACGCCGAACCGCTAATAGCCAAACCCATGCCTGCCACCGTCGCGCCCACTCAATTGGACTCCCGCGACTCGCTGGCAAGACCGTCGCACGCCGTATCCCCACCGCCCACGGAAGGCGACGAACCACCCGATTCCTCAGGAACCTCCCGCGCCCAACGCCCGCCGCGAAAACCCACCCCTTTCAGCGGCTCAAGCCAAAAAACCTCTCCGAGAATCCGCAGGAAATCCCCGGAAAATAAAGGTTTTCCGGGTCGGGTGAGTTGCTACGGGTACCGCTACTACGATCCAATCACAGGCCGCTGCCCATCACGCGATCCCATTGGGGAAGAAGGGGGGATCAACCTTTATGGGTTCGTGGGGAATAATCCTACAGATCGATGGGATGCTCTTGGTTTACAGTCTTACAACTCACCTGGAGGTGCAGCAGTACTTGCAGATTTGGCAGCCGCAGAGGCAGCCGCAGCGGGTTATCCCAGCGTCGCGGCTATGCAACAAGCTCTTGCAGCGGCTGCCCAAGCAGCAGCAACAGCAGCTGCATTGGCAAAGGTAAAGCGCTGTCGTCAACTTGGCCAGCTGAAGCGGGCGGCAATTGATAGGCAGAAAAATGAAGGAATCAGAGGTTGTAAATGCACTGATGATTGTCCAACCTTAGCCCTCAAAATGGCTGTTTGGTATGCTATAGCCGTTACGCGTTGGAATTATGATACAGAGTGCAGGGGCGGCGGTAACGATACTCATAGGAATGAACAGATAAAAGCATACAATTCATATATGCGTTGCCAAGAGCTTATGAGCCAAAAAAATCCGCCTTGTGCTGAATTCTCTTTTCCCTGAAGGATCATGATCAAGAAAGGTTGTGACGATATTCTAGCTTTATTCGGTGATGACCCGGGTCTGGTCATTAATATGGAATTTCTCTGTAAGAACTCCCAAGATTTAGAAACTAGAGAGGAAGCAGGGCGATTTATTGGAAGAAAATGGTCGGAACTAGATCCTGATTTTTGGCGTCAGTCACCGGCGTCATTGTCATTTTTAGTTCCTCATGCTTGGTGCTACTATTTACCTTCGCTTATACTTTGCTCTCTTGTCGATATTGATAAGAGTGCCGCTGCTGTCGAAAACTTTTTAATAGATTTGGTGACGAGGCGAGGGTTTGAGGTTGGCTTAGGGCAGGATGTAGAACTGGTTAAACTCGGTCTATCAAAGTTGCTGGCAACCCTAGGCTGGATAAGTTGGCTCGCCCAAACGGGCGAGTTCGATGAGAAATTTGTAGTTCAAGCACTGGCAAAGATTGCGCGTTCTGTTAACGAAGTGTCTGCATTCGATGATGATTAATCAAAAATGGTGTGGGGTCAGATACGGCGTTATTCAAAGGTATTCAAAGGGACAGACAAAATGCAAGATCATATTCAAAGGGACAGACAAAATGCAAGATTGACCTGCAGCGATTTTTTCATATTCAAAGGGACAGACAAAATGCAAGATTGACCTGCAGCGATTTTTTCGCTTTGATGGCGGCATGCGTAAGGCGCGATGGTTGGCGGAATGGGCGGGGAAGCAGGGGAAGCCTGCGATCTACCACTGTATTTCAAGGGTGGTGGATCGGCGATTTGTCTTTGGGGATGGGGAGCGGGAGGCGTTCCGGATGTTCATGCGGATGCAGGAGAATTTCACGGGTTGCCGGGTGCTGTCGTATTGCGTGATGTCGAACCATTTTCATATCTTGCTGGAGGTGCCGCCCGTGCCGGAGGGCGGGATTTCGGATGAACTGCTATTGAGGCGCCTGGCTGGGTTGTATTCCGAGGCTTTCGTGGATGGGGTGGCGAAGGAGTTGGAGGGCGCACGCGAGGAGGGTGATGAGTTGCTGGTAGCGGAGATTCACGCGCGATTTACCTACCGGATGCACGATCTGAGCGAGTTCATGAAGACGCTGTTGCAGCGGTTCACGCGCTGGTTCAACCGGGAGCACAATCGCCGGGGCACATTGTGGGAGGAGCGTTACAAGAGCGTGATCGTGGAGAGCGGCGTGGCCGCGAGGACGATCTCGGCGTATATCGACTTAAATCCGGTTCGGGCGGGGATGGTTTCCGATCCGGCGGATTACCGCTGGAGCGGCTATGGCGAGGCGGTGGGCGGAGGTAAAAAGGGCAATGGGAAAAAGGCACGGGAGGGGATCGTGCGTGCCTGCATGAGCCACAAGAACGCGGGCTTTGAGGCGGAGAAGTGGAAGGAGGTTTCGCGGATCTATCGGCGCGCGATGGGTCTGGCTTTAGGCCGGAAATGCGGGCGGGCGGAAGTGGGAGTTCCGGGTCACGCGACGAAGAATGAGGCGGAGATGCTGGAGTCGAAGGACAATGAGACGGTGTTGCTGGATCTGGGGATGGCCGCGATGCTGATGAAGCGTGTGAGGTATTTTACCGACGGAGCGGTGATCGGGAGCAAGGAGTTCGTGAACGAGGCGTTTGCAGGGGCAAGGGAGAGGTTCACGGAGAGGAGAAAGGATGGCGCAAGGAGGATGCGGGGAAGTGGTGGGGCGGCGAAGGGGGTTTTGTGGAGTATGCGGGATCTGCGGCTGGGGGTTGAGTAAAAGGCGATGGGCCGCCTGCCCCGACGTCAGCATCGAGTACGAACCCCTAGGCCCGCCACGCGTTCTCTGCCACGGCTTTTTTACCAGCGAGCAATACCCCGACGGAAAAGGTACCAATTTCGATGACCACCGGGATCGCTGGTCGAGGGAATGCTGCGAGACGGCTCCAAGTCCCGGAATGGAACTGGCTTAGAAGATCGCGGGGTTTGTCGGCTAGACGAGGCGGGACGCCTCTTGAAGAGTCTGCCGCGGGACGCGGCAGACACATGGTTTTTTTAGAAATGGATCGCGTGGCCTTCCGCCGCGAGGGTGGCCTCGTGGATCACCTCCGACATGGTCGGGTGGGCGTGGATGGTGGCGTGGATCTCGTCGATGGTGAGTTCCTGGTCGAGGGCGAGGCCCATCTCGGCGATGAGTTCGGTGGCGTTGTCGCCGATGATGTGCGCGCCGAGCAGTTCGCCGTGCTTCTTGCCGTAGAGCAGTTTCGCGAAGCCGTCCGTCTCACCGGCGGCGACCGCCTTGCCGATGGCGACGAAGGGGATTTTTCCGACGACGTAATCCACGCCCTCTTCCTTAAGCGCGCGCTCGGTTTTTCCGACCGAGGCGACCTGCGGATGGCAGTAGGTGCAGCCGGGGAAATTCGTGACCATGCGCGGCTTGTGGCCGTCGACGTAAAGGCCATCGACGCACTGCATCGCCTCGAAGGAAGCGACGTGGGCGAGCCATGGCGGGCCGTTGATGTCGCCGATGGCATATACGCCGGGCAGGTTCGTCTGGTAGCGGTCGCCGATCTTGATGTAGCCACGGTCGGTGAGCTCAGGCTGGTGGCCGTCGGGAAGGACGGGCTGGATGCCGATGGCGACGAGGCAGACATCGGCGGAGATGACGCTTTTTTCCTTCGGCCCCTCGACGGTGATCTCCACGCGATTCCCGAGATCCTTGGTGGCAGTGACCTTGGTATTCACGAGGCAGCGGATGCCTTGTTTGGTGAGAGATTTCTCAAGCGCTTCGCCGACCTCGGTGTCCTCGACGGGAAGCACGTTGGGCAGCATCTCGACGACGGTCACCTTGGTGCCGAAGGCGTTGTAGATGTAGGCGAACTCCACGCCGATCGCGCCCGCGCCGATGATGATCATTTCCTTCGGCTGCTCCTCGAGCACCATGGCTTCCTTCGATCCGATCACGGATTTGCCGTTGAACGGCAGCGGCGGGAGCGGGCGGGATTTGCAGCCGGTGGCGATGATGATGGCCTTGCCCTCAAGCGTCTGCGTGGAACCGTCGGCCGCTTTCACTCCGACTTTCCCTTCAGCCTCGATGGAGCCAAAGCCGCGGATGTAATCCACCTTGTTCTTCTTGAAAAGGTATTCGATGCCGCCCGCGAGCTTGTCGGCGACCTTGCGCGAGCGCCCGACGACCTTGCCCCAATCGTAGGAAAGCCCTTGGATCGAGAAACCGAATTCTCCTGCCTTGTGCATGAGCGTTTGGTAGAGCTCGGCGTTTTTCAGAAGGGCTTTGGTGGGGATACAGCCCCAGTTGAGGCAGGTGCCGCCCGCGCGATCCGCCTCGACGCAGGCGACTTTTTTCCCGTGCTGGGCCGCGCGGATCGCGGCGACGTATCCGGCTGGGCCGCCACCGATGACAATGAGATCGTAGGACATGATGTTTGTTGGAAAAGGGGTTCGCCGCGAGCGTGGTTCGCCACGCCGGGATTGTCAAAGGGCGATGAGCGAAAATCTCAGCTGCGGCCATCCGGCGCGCCAGTGCGGGAGTAAGATCTCCCGGGAAGAGAGCATCCTGAATTAGATCAAGGATCCGCCTCTTCCCTTCTGCTAATTGATGAGTTTTGATTGGAAGACGATGACACCTTGGGATCGGAAACCACGGCGCGGCACGCGGGTTGACAAGGGTGGGGTGGATCGCGGAGTCTCCAGCCAAGTGATCGTATTCAAAAGTTTGTGTAGGGATGTGGGGATCGGGGCGAATTGCTATTCGCTGGAGGCCGCCGGGGTCAGGATGGTGCTCGATGCCGGGATGCATCCGAAGGAGGAAGGGCTGGAGGCACAGCCGCGCTACGAGCTGATCGGCGACGATACGGCGGAGGCGATTTTCGTGACCCACTCGCACCTCGACCACGTGGGGACTTTGCCCGTGCTCGCCGAGCGGCAGGAGAACGCCCGGATCTTCATTTCCCCGGAGGCCGCGGAGCTGACCCTCGCGATGCTGCACAACTCGGTGAACGTGATGGAATCGAAGCGCACCGAGCTGGGCATCACCGAGTATCCGTTTTTCCACCATGGCCAGCTCGACCGCTTGAAGGGGCGCTTCGAGACCATGAGGGTCGGCGGCAAATTCCCCGTGGACAGCGGCGGGAAGATCACCGCCGAGTTCTTCGACGCGGGGCACATCATGGGCTCCGTGGGGGTGATGTTCGAGGCGGAGGGGAAAAAGGTTTTCTACACGGGCGATGTGAATTTCGAGGACAGCACAATCCAGAAAGGCGCGGTGTTTCCAGAGGGTGAAGTGGACGCGCTGATCGTGGAGACCACGCGCGGCGAGCAGGCGCGGCGGGCGGATTACTCGCGGCGCGAGGAGGAGGACGCCTTCGCGGAGGCGATCAACGGCGTGCTGAAACGCGGCGGCTCGGCGCTGGTGCCGGTGTTCGCGATGGGCAAGACCCAGGAGGTGCTGGCGATGCTCCAGCGCTTCAAGGAGGAAGGTCTCATCAACGCCAAGGCTCCGATCTACATCGGCGGCCTGAGCACGAAAATGACCACGATCTACGACAAGTTCAGCGATGTATCCCGCCGCAACCGCCGCGGTTTCAAGTTCCTCACCGACATGGAGCTGGCCGGCGGGAACAAGCGCCGGGTCGGCCCCATCCCTTTCCACAACGGCTGCATCTACGCCCTCTCCAGCGGCATGATGTCGGAGAAAACCGTTTCCAACAACTTCGCCCGGCAGGGCGTTTTGGAGAACAAAAAGCACGGGCTGTTTTTCGTGGGTTACGCGGATTCGGAAACTCCCGGCGGCCGTATCCGCGCGGCGAAACCCGGCGATAAGGTGCTACTCGATCCCGCCTACCCCGCCGTCCCGCTGAACTGTGAGGTGCGCGTTTTCGATTTCTCAGGGCACTCCACCCGAGATGCGATCGCCGACTACGCCGTCCGCGTGAAACCGAAGAAAATTTTCCTCGTCCACGGAGATGAGGGGGCGATGGAGTGGTTCAGGCAGGAATTCGAGAAGCGACTGCCGGGTTCTGAGATTATCATCCCGGAGCCAGGCGAGGAGCACGTGATCTGAGGGTGCGCCCGTGCACCATCGCCGCATACATCGAGTTCGGGCCGCCCTAAGATCGGCCCCATCTCCGCAGGCTTTACGAGATCCTGCGGGAGGTCGCGCCGGACGTGCAGGAGGCGATGAGCCTAAATGGGAAAATGAATCGCAGCAGATGAACGTGAATGGACGCAGATGAGAAATCGCGAGCCTCGATGGGGGGATAAAAGCCTGTATTTACCATTGAAATCGACGATTCTTCTCTTTGATCTGCGTGGATCTGCGTCCATCTGCGCTTAGATTTCCGATATTTTCCATAGCCGGTTTGAGCTTCCCTGCGGAGGCGTGCCGGTGTTTCCTCCCGGTGAAATTTTTCCCCATGGAGACCGAACCGAAGAAACCGAACCCGGCGCAGGAGCATCCGCTCGCGAACATCTTAATCAACGTGCTCATCCCGGTGCTTGCGCTGAGCTACCTGAGCAAGGATCCGGCGATGCAGGACGAGGCAAAGCTCTGGCACATCGGACCGCTCAAGGCGCTGTTCGTGGCGCTTATTTTCCCCATCGGCTACGGCGCGTGGTTTTTCGTGAAGACGCGGAAGATGAATTTCTTCTCCGGCCTCGGCCTCTTCTCCGTGCTGCTGACGGGCGGGCTGACGCTTTTCCTCTGGAACAAGGACGGCACGGTGAAGGAACACGCGGCGGTGCTTTTCGGCCTCAAGGAAGCCTCGATCCCCTTCGTGCTCGGCCTCGCGATCATCGCTTCGCATTGGTCAAAGACCCCGCTGCTGCGCACGTTCCTCTACAACGACACCATCTTCGACATTCCGAAGATCGAGAAAAAAGTGGGCGAGCTGGGCCGTGAAGCGGACTACGGCAAGGTGATTCTCAGTGCGACCATTCTGTTCGCGGCGTCGTTTTTCCTCAGTACGCTGATGAACTTTGGGATGGCGTTGTGGTTCCTCGGTGATCTTGACCACGCTGCGCCCAATGCGCGCGAAATCTACAACGAGAAGATCGCGAAGATCACCTGGTGGGGTTTCCTCGTCATCGGGGTGCCCATCATGGTGTTCCTTTTCTTCACGCTGAAAAAGCTGCTCAGCGGGCTGCGCGGGATCACCGGGATGAGCGACGACGATCTGATGATGCCGCGCTGAACCGGATCAATCGACGAGGTTGTCGATGCGCTGTGCGAGCTGGATGTCCAGCGCGGTGACGCCGCCGACATCATGTGTGGTCAGCTTGAGCGTGACCTTGGTATGCTTGATCGTGATATCGGGGTGGTGCTGCGCCTCTTCGGCGATCTCACCGACATCGTTCACGAAATCAATCCCCTCCATGAATTCCTCGAACTCAATGGTGCGGGTGATGTGCTTTTTCTCGTGCTCCCACTCGGGGCATTTCTTGAGTGCGGAGACGAGTTCTTCTTCTTCGAGGAGTTCGGACATGAATGGTGTGGTTCGTTGAAACGTTTTGTAACGTTCGGCCAAAGATTGGAGGCGGGCTTTCCGGGTTGGCAAGCTCGTCTTTGATCTTTCCTCAAAAATCGTTTCAGGCCTTTCGGGCATGGGAGGATACGGTTTGCAATGAGCTGCCCGCGATGTCTTATTCGGGGTATGAAAAAATCTTTACTCTCACTGTGTTCGGTTTTGCAGCGCTGTTCGCCGCTTCCTGCACGCCATCGACTCCGGCGGCGCGGATTGCGGAGCGCCCGATGGCTTTCGAACAGCTCAGCGCCCCGCACAAGGAACTCGTGCAACGCGGCGAGATCGCGAAAGGAATGGGGATGTCCGCCGTCGTGCTGGCATGGGGCGAGCCATCCAGCCGGGTGGAGGGAGTCAGGGGCACGCGGCGTATGGAGCGCTGGGAATACAACGCCTCGCGGCCGGTGGTGACGAACCACTTTTTCGGAGGCTACCGCAGCGGATACTATGGGTCTTACCGTTATTCGGGGATGGGCGCGGGCTTCGGCCCGGAGGTGGTTTACATCCCCTATCGCAAGAGCACCGTGTGGTTCATCGGCGGGAAAGTGGACGAGTGGGAGCGGCTGAAGTGAACCCTCCGTTTTTTCCGAGAGCCGAAACTTGCCATCCGTAGCAGGCCGGGGAAGCTAGCGCTGAGCGAAATCATGAGGACGAAAGCAGTATGGATGGCGGTGTCGGGGATCGTGGCCGTGATGTTTTTTTCCTCCTGCGCGATGCGCCCTGCCCACGGCGGCGGGCTGGCGGCCTACCAGGCGTATGACCGCCCGGCGAAGCTGCCGAACGATCCCGCAGCGGTGGAGGTGAAGGTGTCGCTCAGTAGGCAGCGAGCCTACGTGATGGAGGGCGGCGAGATGCTGATGGTCATGCCCGTTTCCGTGGGCAAGCCGGATACGCCGACACCCGTCGGCACCTTCAGGATTTTCAAAAAGGAGCACAAGCACAGGGCGAGGGCACACGGTTACGCCTACCGGGGTAGCCAGGCGAAAAAAACGGGTTGGGGAAACAGACCCGCGGGATGGCCGTTCAAGGGCACTCCGCTGCCGTATTGGTGCGAGTTCAAGCCGTCCTACGCCTTCCACACCGGCTGGGTGCGGCACTCGCCGTGCACCAGCGACGGCTGCATCCGCATGCACGAGAACCTCGCGCCCAAGTTTTTCCGCATGGTTTCCGAGGGCACGCCCGTGAACATCTCCTGGACGCAACCCGAGGACGACAAATGGTCGAACATTCCGCTGCCGCCCGACGCAGGGCCGCTGCCTGACTACCCCGCATCCATGTATCTGGGCGACGGTTATTTCACGCAGCATAAGGCGCCGGAATTCGACTGATCGGCCTCTGCCTCGGAAAGCGCTTGCATCGCAGGGCGAAAGGCCGCCTTGTCCTCGGCTATGAGAAAATTCACGGGAATCCTAACCCATCCCGGCAGCGCACATAAGGACGAGTTCCTCGCGTGCTGCCTGCTGGTGGCCGTCCATGAGACGCCGGTCTTCCGGCGCGAACCCACGCAGGCGGATCTGGACAATCCGGCGATGGCCGTCGTCGATGTCGGCGGCGAGGACGACTCGGTGCGCGGGAATTTTGACCACCACCAGTTCCCCAAGGATCATCCGCCGGTCTGCTCGCTGAGCCTAGTGCTGATGGATCTCGGGCTGTATGAGGACGCGCGGCTTTATTGCGATTGGCTGGAGGTCGCGGAGTGGTTCGACACCCGCGGGCCGGTGGAGACGGCGGCGTGGCTGGGCGTAGAGCGCGAGCTTCTTGCGAAGCTGAACTCGACGGTGGATCTGACGCTGCTGCGACGCTTCGCAAGCATGTCGGAAATCCGGCCTGGCGAACCGATGTGGGAGGTCATGCGCTGGGTAGGCGGGGATCTGATCGGTTATCTAAGATCCCTGCGGGAAAAGCTCAACGAGATCGCGCGGACGAGCGAGATCTGGGAGATCACGCACGAGGCCGGGGATTTTCGCGTCCTGTTCCTGCCCAGGGCGGCGAATGTTTCGGAAGACGCCTCGGCCGGCCTCGCCCGCTACGCGGCGGGGCTGCCGGAGGAAAAACGCGTGATCGCGATGGTCTATCCGGATCGCCGCGGCGCGGGCTTCGCGCTTTCACGCTACAACGATGATCTCGGCATGGATTTCACGCGCATCTCCGGCGAGGGCGATGTCCATTTCGCGCACGCCCGCGGCTTCGTGGCGAAATCCAGCGCGACCGATCTCGCGCGGATCAGGGAGCTGCTGGAGAAAAGCCGGGTAAGGCGGTGAATCGGGGAAGATTTTTGAACCACAAATTACAGGCATCTCACGAATGTTCAGAGCTTCGCACAGCTATCTGGAATGACCTTTGAGGTGATATGGTGTATTTTCCAACCCATCTGCCATGCGTGAGATTCGTCAAATTCGTGGTTACCCCCCCGTCTGCCGTATTCGCGTGACAGCGAGACGCGCTGTGACAGCCTCAGCGCATGAATTTGATCTCCATTTCCCACATCAAGGAGCAGGCGAACGACGTTCCGCTGATCGCACAGGTGGCGGCGCAGATGCAATCGCGCGCGGTGAAAATGACGAAGGGCGGTAAGCCGTATTTCGATCTGGTTTTCGCGGATTCTACCGGCTCGCTGAGCCTGAAGGTTTGGTCGGACACGCCCTTGCACGCGGAGGCGGAAAAGCTGCCGCTGCAAGCCATCGTGCGGCTGGACGGCGAGTGGACGCAGAACCAATGGGGCATTAACGGCGACAAGGTGAGCTGGGCTTTGCTCGCCGATGAGGCAGTTGCGGATTTCCTAGCCGGGGATCCGGCGTTGCGGCGGAAACAGGAGGCGGATAACGCGGAGATCTTGCAGCTTTGCGGAGCCATCACCGATCCGCGCCTAAAAAAACTCTGCGACCATTTTTTCGAAACGATGGGCGACCGCTTCCGCAGGACGGCGGCGGCGCGGAAAAACCACCACGCGCGGCGCGGCGGCTTGGTCGAGCACGTGGCGCAGATGATGCGCTCGGCAGAGGCGATCTGCGGCGTGTATCCTGAGCTGAACCGCGACCTGATGATCGCCGGTGTGCTTTTCCATGACTGTGGGAAACTCTGGGAAAACACCTATCCCGAGGACGGCTTTTCGCAGATCCACTCGCTCCACGGCGAGATGCTGGGGCACATTCCGCTCGGCATCGAGCTCGTGAACAAGCTCTGGCGCGATCTACTAGAGGCATCGGAGTTCGAGGCGTTTTCCGAATGCAAGCCGGGCACCGAGGAAGTCCGCGTTCACCTGCTACATCTCATCGGCAGCCACCACGGGCAGCTGGAATTCGGCTCTCCCGTTTTGCCGAAAACCCCGGAGGCCTACGCCCTGCATTACATCGACAATCTCGACGCGAAGATGGAGATGCTCCGCGACGCCTACGCGCAGGCCGCCGAGGTCGCGCCGGGCATCTATGAACGGGTGTTTCCCCTTTCCGCGAACCTCATCCGGCCGCTCCGTGATTACGAGGAAACTCTCTCAGAAGATCAGCAATGACATGGCGGTGATCAGCGCGACGAAAACGAGGTTCAGAACGAAGCCGACACGGATCATGGTGCGCTGAGGCACCCGACCGGTGGCGAAGGCGATGGCGTTGGGGGGAGAGGCCACCGGCAACATAAACGCGCACGCGGTGGCGAGGGCGATGGGCATGACCAGCTTCGCGCTGGCGAGATCGAACTCCACCGCCATGGCCATGAAAATGGGCACGAGCAGGGCGGCGGTGGCGGTGTTGCTGGAAAGCTCGGTGAGGAAAATCACGAACGCGACCACGCCGGTGATGATGGCCCAGAGCGGCCATTCGCCCATCGCCCCGCCGAGCAGGCGAGCCATGAAAAGGCTCGCGCCGGAGGAGCCGAGCACGGCGCTCAGCGCCAGCCCGCCGCCGAAAAGCAGCAGCACGCCCCACTCCGTGCCGCTCTCGATTTCCCGCCAAGTGACGACCCGCGTGGCCGCCAACAGGCCGATGGCGGTGAGCGCGACCCAGGTATCGATGTCGGAAATCCCCAGCAGCTCACCGAGCGGCGTTCCGAAGATCCAGCCCAGCGCCGTGGCCGCGAAAATCCCGAGCGTGACTTTCCTCTGCGTGGTGAATTCGAAACGCTCCGCCTCCATCTCGATTTCGGCGACCCCCTCGTCCGACGGTTTCAGCAGGAAATAAAGGATGGCCACCATGATCGGCAGCAGGACAAGCACCGCCGGGACGCCGAACTTCAACCACTCGGAAAAGGAAACGCCTAGCGCCCTCGCGGCGATCCCGTTCGGCGGGCTACCGACGATGGTGCCGAGGCCGCCGATGCTCGCCGAATAAGCTAGGCCGAGGAGGAGGAAATAAGCGTTCTTCTGGGAACCGCCTTCCGTCCGGAACTGGCTCAATATTCCTAGCGCCAGCGGGATCATCATCGCGATCGTGGCGGTGTTGCTCATCCACATTGAGAGCAGCGCGGTGCCGCCGAAAAGGTAGAGACAGACGGGCACGAATTTCCCCTTCCCCCACAGCGCCAATCGCGCCGCCAGCCAACGGTCAATCCCCTGTGCGGAGAGCGCCGATGCGAGCGCGAAGCCGCCGAGAAACAGGAAAATCGGCGGCGCGGCGAAGGACGCGAGCGAGTCTTTCACCCCGGAAAGCCCTATCGCGGCGGCGATCACTGGCACGAGAAGCGCCGTGATCGCAAGCGGCAGCGCCTCGGTCATCCATAGGAAAGCGATACCGACGAACAGCGCCAGCCCCAACCGCACCGTCCCGGCGTCCAGACCCTCCAGCGCCTTCGCCTCCGGAGCCAGCGGCAGGAAAAACGCGATGGCGAGCATGAGTGAGATACCAGCGGCGACCTTCATCCCCATGATTCAAAACCGGAAATCCCGCCGAGAACATCAAATTTGACGCGTCGCGCGGTTTCATGCAGCCTGCGGAACAATGAAAGGAAACCGTTTGTTCACGCTGGCCTGCTGCGGCCTCGGGCTGATGGCATTTTCGCAGCTCCTGATCGCCGGGATGGCGCTGGCGGTGCGGGTCGAGGAGGGGCGGCAGGTGAGGATCGTCGAGAAGGAAGTGGAGAAGCTGGTGCCGATCCGGATCAGCGTGCCGGTGGCCGGCGATCCCCCCGCGAAGCCGATGGCTAGGGCGGTGCCGGAGCTACCGCCCGTGCCGGAGCCCGAGCAGCTTGTCACGCCCGCCATCGCGGATCCGCGTTCCGAGCTGCTTGTCACCGAGGCGCGGAGAGCTCGCGTGGCGGGGGACATGGGCGCGGCCATCGTGAAGCTTGAAGAGGCGCTCGGCGAATCCCCGGGCGATCCCACGGTGCTCTACGAACTCGGCATGGTCCATGAGATGATGGGAATTTATGAAAAGGCGGCGGATTACTACGAAAAGGTGTTCCAGCTCGGCGTTTCCGGGGCGGGAAACCTCTACGAGGCGGCCGCCGCGAAGTTGCGCGACGGTTTCGAGCAACCCGGCGACATGCTCGGCAAGCTCGCGCTCGGGCGGGTGCGGATTTTCAACGACCCGAAGGCGGAGGGCGGGCAGCGGGTGGTGCTCACCGTGCCCGTCCAGAAAGCGCCCGGCGAGGAGGTCGAGGCCGCCGAGATCGAGGTGGCCGTGACCTTTTTCAACAGGACCGACAAGAACAGGATCGTCCAGCTTGAGGACGACAGCTGGGCGGAGCCGACCTGGGTTTCGCTGCCCTTCGATTGGGCGGGCGGCGAGGAATCCCTGCGCATGAACTACCGGATCCCGGTCCGCGACGAGCAGACGGCGCACCTTTTCGGCGAACTCACCTACTATGGCCAGGTCGTCACGCTGTCCTACAAGGGCGAGGTGCTCGACGTGCAGGCATGGCCGCGCGATCTCGCGGCGCGCATCGGCCAGGCGGCTCCCTTGGGCAGCGCAGCGGGCGATTTCCCCGAGTTTCTCGACCAGGACATCCTGCCGCCGAACTTCGATCCCGATATTCCGCTTCTCAATCCTCTCCCGGGCGAGTGAAATACCCACAGAAAAACCCGGGTATGGATGAAGTGAGCGAAGAAGTGAGCGAAGAGGACAACAGGTTCGGCGATTATGCCCCGCAGGAGCTGCTTGCGGAAACCGAAACGACGAGAACATGGCTGGCCAAACAGGCCTCCGTGGGCCGCATGGTTCTGGTCGAGGAACTCAAGTGCGCCGCGGACGGCGAGGCGTTCATCGCGGATGTGCGCGCGAAGGCCGGGGTCGAGCATCCTCTCGTCGGGTCGATCTACGAGGCCAGCATGGAGGAGGGCCGCTGCCACTACGCCCACGAGCTGCTGCCGGGGGAAACGCTGGAAACGCGCGCCAAACACGGCGAAAAGATCCGGGCGCAGCGCTTCGTCCACATCCTCCGCCGCGTCGCCGAGGCGAACATCTACCACGAGTCCCACGGCAATGCCACCGCACCCCTGGATCTCGATGCGATCCACGTGGACAACCACGGCGTCATCCGCCTCAAGAACCTCGTCATCGCCGGCGACCGCCTGCCCGACCACTCCCTCCGCGATGTGCTGAGACTCGGCGAGGCGCTGCAACCTGTCCTCGACCAGCACCATCCCGGCGCGACCCGTTGCCTGACCCTGCTCGCCTGGATGCGCGGCGAGGAGGTCGCGAAACCGCTGAAATGGACGCAAATCCGGGATTATTGCGAGCAGATCGAGCAGCAGCTCACGGCTCCTTCCGCAGTCGTCGCGCCGCCCACCGCCGCGATCCGCCCCGAGAAAAAAAGCGGCTACGTGTGGGTCGTCGCCATCCTGTTCGTGGCCGTCATCGCGGGCGTTTTCCTGTTCCCGAAGAAGAAGAAGAAGCGGGTCGTCTCCGCGGCACCGATGCCGGGCTGGGTCGCTGTGCAGGCGGGCAGCCACGACACTCCGGACGGGATGAAAATCGAGACCGGGGATTTCATGCTTGCCGCCTGCGAGGTCACGATCGGCGATTACGCGGGCTTCCTGGAAACTCTGGATATCCTTACGGAAGAAGGCGGCCAGAGCGCCTTCGACCACCCGGAACAGCCGAAAACAAAGACCAGCCACGCCCCCGATGATTGGGAAAACCTTTACCGCGCCGCGAAGGTCGGCGGGGAATGGGGCGGGCGCGACATCAACATTCACTCTCCCGTGGTCGGTGTCGATTGGTGGGATGCCTTCGCCTACGCGAAATGGAAAAAGTCTTATCTTCCGACGCAGGAACAATGGTTAGGCGCGCTGATGTCCGGCGCGAAAGTGCCCTCGCAAATCCCGATCAGCGATCTTTTGCCGGTGAACGATGAAACGGCGGACCGCACGACAAACGGCCTGCTCGGTATGGCGGGTTCCGTTTCCGAATGGACGGGCGAGCCGCGCCCTAGCCCCTCCAATCCGCTCGGCGAGCCGCTGTGGGTGATCATCGGCGGCTCTTACCTGAACCCCGGCAAGGGCGCACTGACCCGCGAGTGGCTCGAGGATCGCATGACCCGCAGGCCGGATCTCGGCTTCCGCATCGGCAAAGATAAGGAGTGAGTTAGCGGCGGGATAGGAAACACTCGCCGTCGAGCTGTGCGCCCTCGGGCAGCGTCAGGCCGCCGGGGAAAAGTTTCCCGCCTTCGATGTGCCAGCCGGGGAGGAGCTTGCCCCATGAGCTCGGTTTGTGACCGGCCTGGAACTCGCCGCGCATGTCGGACTTCGGCGGGTGCGGCAGGGACATGGCCACGACCAAGCCGTCCACCGCAAGGCAGGGCAAATGGAGCACTCCCTCTTTCTCGAACGGAACCAAGGCGTCCGCGCCGAAATCGAAAAACCGGATCGCTTCCTGCGGGCTTTCCGCCGCCGCGATCAGCGCGCGCAGCCTTTCCCCGCCGATCCACATCGCGCCGGACGCGGGATCGAAGGATTTTGCGGCGAGCACCTTGCCCTTCGTCCGCTTCGCGAACTCCTCCAACGGCTCCATCCCTTCCCCCTCCATCACATGCAGCGTCCCGCCGCGCGGCAACGCGTCGAGCTGGGTGAGCTGGTGCGCGTTGAGTTTCACGGGGGATGCGTTTCCGGAAAACCTCGCGGCCACCGCTTCGGTGGATGCTTTGAGCATCGCATCGCGCACGATTTCCCTATCCGGTTTCCCCGCGATCTCCTCGCCTACCGCGATCGACAGTCCGTAAGGCACGCGGCGCGGCATTTTCCGGAAATATCGGCCGCGCTCGAAGGAGAAAACGGAACCCCATGAGCCATCGACCCAGAGCGGCAGGATCGGGCAGTTCGCCTTTCGTGCGATCAGCTCGAAGCCGCGCTCCAGCTCGCACAGGCCGCCGGTGCGGGTGAGCTGGCCTTCAGGGAAAAGCACGACGACATGCCCGTTTTCCAGCGCCTCGATGATCTTGCGGATCGCCTCTAGCGACTGGTCGCGGCGAATCGGGACGGTGCCGAAGATTTTCGCGGAAAAGCGTATCGCCCTGCGGGCCATAAAGGTCTCGTCCATCACGAAGCGCACCGGCCGGTCGCACGCCGCGGAGATGAAGAAGGCATCGGCGAAGGTAACGTGGTTCGGCAGCAGCAGCGCGCCGCCGGATTTCGGGATGCGGTCGCTGCCGGAAACCTTGATCCGGTAGAGCGTTTTCACCGCGCCCAGGCACACCAGTCGGATGAAATCCGCGGGCAGGATGCGGATGATATACCAACTGATCACCCCGCAGGAAACGCCGATGACCACCATCTGGATGCGGAAGCCATCTAGCGCGGCCAGGCCCAGCCACACCGCCAGTAGGTTCATCCCCTCGATGAAGGCCACTGTGATAATGCCGGCGAAACAGTTCTGCAGGTTCACCGCAGCTTGCAGCTCACCGCGCTTTTCTGCCGGGTAGCGGTCCTGCACCCATGCGTTGAGAGGCGCAAGGAACAGCGCCGCGAAAAACGCCACCAGCCCCAGCCCGATGAGGAACGGCCAGCCCGGCGGCGGCAGGAAGGCCAGCGTCAGCGCGCAAACCGTCATCGCGATCCCTGAAAGCGGCACCCAGCCCAACTCGATGCGTTTCCGCAACAGCCACGACGCGAACCCGAAGCCCATCGCCATCCCCAGCGAGGCGGCCGCCATAAACATCGAGGACATCGTCCCGAAACCCGCGCCGCCATCCGTCAGCGAGCTCGCCACCTTCACCGACCAGAGGTTGATGAACGCGCCGAAGCCCCAGAAATACGCCACGCCGAAGGAAGCCCGCCGCAGGCCCAGATCCCGCCACAGCTCGCCGAGATCCTTGAAATGGCTGACGAGGAGTTTCCCGGTAAGCTTCGCACCGCCCTGCGCCGGCACCTTGGGGATCGAGATCGCCATCGCCACCGCAGGCACCGAAAGGCAAGCCAGCAGCACGAGCGGAAACAGCGCCGCGCCCCAGGCGTTTTCCGGCACCGAACCGAGCGCGACGTAGCGCTTGTCATACCACCAGCCCGCCACGATCTGGCCGGTCAGGATCGCCAGCATCGCCATCATCTGCTGCACCCCCGCCGCGAAGCCGAGGTGCTTCGAGCCGACCAGTTCCTTGTTGATCCCGATCTTCGCCGGGCTGAAAAACGCCGACTGCACCGCCAGCAGGAAAAACCCGACCAGCGCCAGCGGCATGTTTTTCAAGAACACCGCCGTGCCGATTAGCGAGAGGATGCCCACCTGCGCGATGGCCGCGCCGAGGATCACGTTGCGCTTGGAAAAACGGTCGCTCATCCACCCGGCCAGCGGCGCGAAGAGTATGAAGGGCAGCGCGATCATGATCCCCGCCGCGGACTCCACCGCGAAGCCCACCGCCCCGCCCAGCGGGATCAAAATGAATTGCGCGGCCTTGTCGTTGAACGCATTCTGCGTCTGCTGGACAATCATGCTCCAGTAACCAAGCCACTGCCGCTTCGTCGGCTCGCCTGTGGGTTCGGGAGCGCTCATCACTGTTAAATGTTCGCCCCGCGGCAATCGAGCCGCTGGTTCATTTCCAGCGCCGGGTTTTGCTCCTTCGCCTCGCCGACGATGACCGCCGGGACTCCCGCTACCGTGGTGTGCGGTGGCACGTCGTTGAGCACCACGCTGCCCGCGCCCACTTTGGCGTGCGTCCCGATCTCCACGCGTCCGAGGATTTTCGCGCCTGCGCCGATCAGCACGCCGGAGCGGATGATCGGGTGACGGTCGCCCGTCGCCTTGCCCGTGCCGCCCAGCGTCACCTCGTGGAGGATCGAGACATCGTCCTCAATGATCGCCGTCTCGCCGACGACAAAAGAGGTTGCATGGTCAAGCAGAATGCCGCAGCCGATGCGCGCCGCCGGATGGATGTCCGTGGAGAAAACCTCCGAGGAAATGCTCTGCAGGTATAGCGCCAACCAGCGCCGCCCGTCCCGCCACAGCTTGTGGCTGATGCGGTAGGTGCCCAGCGCCATGAAGCCCTTGAAAAACAGCAGCGGCTCCAGCGGTGAGAAGCACGCGGGATCCCGCTCGAACATGGCTAACAGATCTCGGCTGCAGGCGTGTGCGATGCGCTCGTCTCCGGAAAGGATTTCTACAAAAAGCGGCTCCAGCATCCCGCGCGGCATGTCTTCCCGCGCCAACCTCCGCCCCAGCCGCGCCGCCAACGCCTCCGCGAAGCTCGCGCGCGAGAGCACCACGTCATCCACAAGGTGCCGCAGCTCGGACTCCTCCTCGCACAGTCGATCCGCCTCCGCGCGCAGCTTCGCCCACAGGTTTTCCAAATTCGCGGCTTCCCCACGGCAAAGCTTTGTCCCACCCTTCGCCACCTTTGTTTGTTCCGTCTCACTCATGAAAATTTCCCAGAAGTTGGAATACGCCTGCCGCGCCCTCGCCCAGCTCGCCAAGACCTACGACGGCAAGACTCTTACCCGCCTTGAGGAACTTGCGCAACGCGAAGCTGTCTCCGCCAACTTTTTGGTGCAAATCCTCAACGACCTCCGTCGCGCGGGGATCATCGACTCCCGCCGCGGTTCCCACGGCGGCTACCTCCTCTCCCGCCCCGCCGACCACATCACCCTCCGCCAGATCGTCGATGCCGTGGAGCCCTCCCAGCTCCACAACACCGCCCTCACCGACGGCGAATCTGGCCCCGCCGTCCGCCGCGCCTGGGAAACCGTCTCCTCCAAGTTCGCCGCCGACCTCGAAAATATCACCCTCGGCTCCCTCGCCAGCCCGGCCTCCGATCCGATGTTTTACATCTAATCCCCGTGCCCCCGTCCGCGGCGCAAGGGCCACAAGCGCGCCGAAGGGTTCGGTTGCAACGGGTGACAATCGGCTCCCACAAGCCCTTCCATGGTTGCGCAAAGTTGAAGCTGTGCGGGAAGCCCTGCGCCGCGCCCCCTCATTCCCGGCTTGCCCGCTAGGGGTTCGCGGAAAAGGATACCCCCCAGCTCTTGAAGGAATTCCTGCCATATTACCGCCACCTCTGGAAGGTGAAAGGTGTCTTCGCCGTCGGCGTGATCGCCGGCGTGATCTACGCGGCGGCCTCGGGGCTTGGCCTGCCTCTGATGACAAAGGTGGTGTTCCCTGTTCTTTTCGAAAGCGAAGCCGTCGAGTCCTCGTGGTACGTCGGATGGCTCACGCAGCGGATGGGCGAGATCTCCCGCAACCAGCTCCTGATTTTCACCTGCCTCTGGATCCCCGCCGTTTTCCTCATCCGCGCCATGGCCGCCTTCGCCAACGGATACCTGATCCAATATGTCGGCATGAGGGTAGTGGAGTCGATCCGCATCGACCTCTTCGAGAAACTCCAGTCCCTGCCTCTCGCCTTTTTCAAGCGCAACCCTTCCGGCGACCTCCTCGCCCGGCTGATGAACGACACCGAAATGCTCCGGCAGGTCATCGCGCAGGCTTCGAACGACCTCATCAAGCAGCCCGCGACGCTGCTCTTCGCCCTCGGATACGTGGGGCACATGGCGTGGCGGGATCGCAGCGCGTTCATCGCGCTCATCGCCTTGCTGACCGTGCCCCTCTGCATTATGGTGATCCGCACGGCGGGAAAAAAGCTGACCGCCCGCGCCTACACGCTCCAGAGCCGCGGCGGCGATCTTTCCGCATCGCTGTCGGAAAGCCTGCAATCCGCCCTGGAAATCCGCGCCTACAACCTCCAGGAATCGCAGATCCTCAGCTTCCGGAAACGTGTCGGCGAGATCCTGCGGCTGACGATGAAAGTGGTCAAATACAGGCAGAGCATCTCGCCTTCCATCGAGGTTGTCGCCGCCGCCGGTTTCGCCGCGGCGCTGTTCTTCGGCGTGAAGGCGGGAATGTCGCTGGAGGGTTTCCTCGCGCTCGGGATGGCGCTTTTCATGTCCTACGAACCGCTGAAAAAACTCGGCGCGATCCATTCCCATTTCCAGCAAGGCCGCGCCTCCGTCGCAGCGGATCGAGCACATCCTCAACGCCGAGGAAAGCATCCCGAACACCGCGCAACCCATACCTTTTCCCGCAACCTTGGGCGAAATCTCCTTCGCGGATGTCACCTTCGCCTACGACGGCCCGCCGGTGCTCCACCACCTGAACCTCACCATCCCGGCTGGGCAGGTCGTCGCGCTCGTCGGCCCTAGCGGCGCGGGAAAATCAACATTCGCCCACCTCGTGCCGCGCTTCTACGAGGTGCGGCAAGGCGAGGTACGCATTGGCGGGATCTGCGTCCGCGATTTCAACAAGCATGACCTCCGCGCACACATCGCCGTGGTGCCGCAGACACCCTCGCTATTCCTTGGCACGCTCGAGGAAAACATCCGCGTTGGCAAACAGAACGCGACCCGTGCCGAAATCGAAGCCGCCGCGAAAAAGGCCTTCGCCCATGACTTCATCACCGCCATGCCCCAGGGATACGGAACACCCGTCGGCGAGCGCGGCGAGCTCCTTTCCGGCGGCCAGCGGCAACGCATCGCCATCGCACGTGCCTTCCTCAAGGACGCGCCCATCCTCATTCTCGACGAGGCGACCAGCGCGCTCGACACCGAGAGCGAGGCGGCCGTCCAGAAGGCGCTCGCCGAGCTGGTGAAAGGCCGCACCACCCTCATCATCGCCCACCGCTTCAGCACCATCCGCATCGCTGATCGCATCCTCGTTTTCCGCGACGGGCGCATCGTCAGCGACGGCAGCCACGAGCAGCTCCGCGATCTCGATCCCACCTATCAGGCCATGGTTGGCGGTGAACTTAGGTGAAAATATCGGTTATCTTACTTTCGCAAATTATTTGCACCAGAGCAAGTGCGGGCTTAGTTCTCGGCATGACGAATTCCAAGTGGCTCATCGGTTACGGCGTATTTCTTTTCCTCTGCGGACTGGCCGGCTATCTCTCCAACCCCGCCAAGGCAATAACCGCGCTGATCATGGGCTCCGGCTTCGGCGTCCTGTCTGTTGCCTGGGGAGTTCTTCTCGGAAAAGGTTTTGGCTTCGCGAAATGGGCGGCGCTGGTCACCACGCTCATGCTCTGCGCGGTGTTTTCGATCCGCTCTTTCATCAGTTGGCAAAGCGTGATGAATGGCGAGCCGAAGGCGTTCGCCGCCAGCCTCATCACCCTCATGCTGCTCGGCTCCCTCGCCACCGTGGCGCGTCTTGTCGTCAGGAAATGAAACCTCACTTTCCTCTCATGCCCGGCGCTGCTCCGTAACTCACAATCCGGCTCTTGCCACCTTGCTTGGGCACGCGGAAATCGCACACTCTACATCCGTCCACCTTTGCCCCACGGTAGGTGCCCCCGCTGGTGGCGTTGACCATCACCGCCCGCTCGTCCTTTCTCTCATGGCCGACGAACCGCGCCCCGGAATTCGTTTTGCCAAGCTCCGCTGGATTGCTCACCTTCCATACACATGGACTACCCCACGCGTATCCTCGTCATCAGCGATGGCAAGGCCGGCCACGAGAGCCAGTCGCTCGGCCTCGCGGAGGCCATGGCACGTCTGCGACACGCAGAGATCCACACGCTGCAGCTCGACATGAAAAAGTGGACCTACCCGCGCCTCAAAAAGGCGATCGCCGAAGCGGTGAATTATCCCCGCCCGGATTACGTCCTCGCCGCGGGCCACGCCACGCATCCCGCCGCAATCCTAATCGCGCGGAAATACGGCGCGCGTAGTATTTCCCTGATGAAGCCCAGCCTGCCGGTCTCATGGTTCGATACCTGCGTCTGCCCGGAGCACGATTTCATCGGCAAGTCCCTCCCGCCCAACGTGATCACCAGCAAAGGGGCGCTCAACCGCGTCCGTCCCGCCGAGGGCGAGCGATCCGGTAAGCTTTTCCTCATCGGCGGCCCTTCGAAAACCCACGGCTACGACGAGGCCGCTCTCATCGAACAAATCCGCGGACTCGCGCAGGACGGCGGATGGCAGGTCGCTGACTCGCGGCGCACGCCCCGAACTTTCCGTGCCGCGCTGCGTAGAGATCTACCCAACCTCACGTTTTTTCCCCATCAGGAAACGCAACCCGGCTGGCTCGCCGCGAAACTTTCCACCGCCGAGACCGTCCATGTCTCCGAGGATTCCGTCTCCATGATCTACGAGGCGCTCACCGGCGGTGCGAAAGTAGGAGTCCTGGAAATGCCTCGCCTGCACCCGCACGCCCGCGTGATCCGCGGCCTCGACACGCTGAAAGCGGAAGGTTTGTTCGCCCCCCACTCCCCTCCCCATCGCCTCGCCGAGGCCGATCGCTGCGCGGCGCTCCTCCTGGCTGCCGGGCGCTGACCGAACCCGGAGCGTGTAGCGGAGATCCACGGGCGGTTCACGTAACGGATGCACGATCTGAGTGAGTTCATGAAAACCCTGCTGCAGCGTTTCACCCGTTGGTTCAACCGCACCCACCAGCGGACAGGGACGCTTTGGGAGGAACGGTTCAAGAGTGTCATTGTAGAGAGTGGCACGGCGGCACGGACGATGGCCGCCTATATTGATTTGAATCCGGTGCGGTATTTCACGGAGGGGCAGGTGATCGGCAGCAAGGGATTTGTGAACGAGGTGTTTGCGAGGGCGCGGGAGAGGTTTACGAAAAGGAGGAAAGATGGCGCGCGGAGGATGCGGGGCAGGGGAGCTGAGGCGAACAGAGTGCTTTGGAGCATCCGGGATCTTCGAGTTAGGGTTTGATTTTTTTGCGGCTCCACAGATGGTTGCGTCCTGCATCCGCCGCGCATTCGGCTGCCTAACGTTTCGGGATGACGGCTTCCGATCTGTCGGCGAAGCCCTTGATGATCAAGTCGCCCGCCGCCGAGACGGTCACGGTCAGACCTCCGGTGACCCGTTGGTCGAGAAGCCGTATGCCTTTCCGCTCCCATGATTTTTTCTGGTGGTCGCGGAGCCGATCCATCTCGGAACCGGCCGGACTTGCCAAAATGATCGCCTGCGGGTTCACGGCGGCGACGAAGGGTTCGGTGAGGCTGAAGTCGCTCTCGTGGAGACCGGCGACGATCACGTTCGCGGCGAGGTCGATGCCTGATTCGAGCAGCGCATCCTCGCTGATCCCGCCCGCGTCTCCGGTGAAAAGGATTTTCCAGCCCTTCCAATACAGCCGAATGACCATCGCGCGGTCATCGGCGAGCGAGCCGAGTTGGCCGTCTTGCGCGGAAAGCAGCACCTCACCCCACGAGCCGCCCCCGAAGTCCATGAGATCCCCTTTTCGCGGATGGGAAACGCGGACTCCCCTGGCGCGGAAATCCATCCATTCCGCCGCGACCGATCCCGGCACGGGCACCAGTCCGCTCGCTGCCTGACGCAGCGGGAACATTTCCAGCAACAGGCCGGGCGGGGCGGCGTGCCCGGCGTCTCCGTGGGTGAGGATCACGGCATCGGGGCGCATGCCAAGCCGCATCAGCGAGGGACCGACCTGGCTTTCCAGCGAGAATTTCCCGCCGGTGTCGAGAAGGAGGGAATTTCCCGAAGCGGAGGTGAAACACGCGGCGGCTGCACCGTAACCGAGATCGTAGATGATGAGCGTATCGGATTTCGGCGGGGCGACGGAACCCGATGCACCGGGTATCCTTGCGAAAAATCCCGCTGTATCGGCGCATGCGTTCGCAAGGTGGGCGTTGGTGCGGTTGAGGAAAACGGACGCGCTTTCCGAGAGTGGGCGCAACATGGAGGAGACCAGCGCGATGCCTAGCAGAGCGAAAACGATGGGCACGAGCGCCACGGACGCGAACACCGATATGGGTGCCACCATGCCGAAGTGGAAAGCGGTCAGCGGCAGTGAACCCACCGAGGCCGCCGTGGAAACCGCAAGCGATTCCGCGAGATTTCTCCGAAAGCCCTGCCATTTCCGCTGCCAGAAACCGGTCTCACTCGTCGGGAGGAAAAGCTCGTCCGCCGCAATCCATGCAAGGCTCCGCCGGGCAAGCGCCGTCCCAAGGCCGATGGCGGCGACGACGCCGTAGGAAAGCTGCACGCCGGGCATTCGGATCATGCGGTGATCGAAGAGTAGGGAGAGGATGAGAACCGCGCCGAGCGCGTTGAGCAGATCGGGCCTGCGTCGGAACGCGAACGCACCCAGAAACACCGCCCCCATCCAAGCCGCGCGGACGGCGGCGGGGCCGTTTCCCGTAAGCCACGCGTATCCGAACATCGCGGCGATGATGGCGGGGATTGCGGCGCGGCGCGGCACGCCCGCCCATTTCAGCGCAAACCAGATCATGCTCCCCAACATCATCACATGCATCCCGCTGACCGTGAATACATGCAGCGTGCCGCTCTCTCGGAACCCCCGCACCAGCCCCAGCGAGTCCCGCGCGCGCTCTCCTAGCACGACCGCGCGAATCACCTTCACTGCGAGGCTATCGTCGTCCAGTCCCACCGTGATGCTCTCGCGGAAACCCTTCTTGATGCCCGCCGCCCATGCGCTCACCGGCCCGATCCATTGCTCGGAACGCATCCCGCTGGCGCGGAAAACGGCGACGACTCCCTCGTTCCTCAGTCTCTGCGCGCGGTCCGGCACGCCGGGATTCCGCTCCGTGCCGAGACCTCCGAAAACCCCGCTCGCCTTCACTTCCGTCCCGGCGGGCGGCGGCTCGCCCGTGCCCATCCAGCGCACTTTCCGCCCGCCATGCCCCTCGCTCCGCAGCCGCGCGACCGCGCTCCATGTTCCTTCCTCGCCGCGCGCGTCCTCGATCAGGCGTGCCTCCACATCCGCAAGACCCATATTCGAAAACCTCGCCTCATCCGCGTCCTGCCGCGCGTCCCGGATGCGCCCGCCACCCACCATGATGGCTGCGAGGGCAACGGCCACCATCCCCGTTTTCCACCCGCCGAAGCGCACCACCATCCCCGCGAAAACAAGCCCGCCCACCCACAGCAAACCCGGCGCGAAATGATCGAGAGCGATGAGTGCCACCAACCCGGAGGCCAGCGCGAAGAGAGGCTTCCGCGCCCACTGCCGCATGAGTGCCCCTGCCATCGGCGTCTAGGCCATGCCCCATTCGTGGAGCTTGGTGCGCGCGTTCGCCGAGTGGCGGGTTCCGGGAAACTGCTCCATGACCTGCTCGAGGATGGACACCGCGGACTCACGGTCGCCGCCGTCCTCATCGTAAAGCTCGGCCAGCCGGAACATCAGGAACGCCGCGTCGTTTTCCTGCCACTCCTGCCCTTCGATTGCCTCGCGCAGGGTCGTGATCGCCGCCGCCGGATCCCCGAGGTACATCTTCTGGATCTTCGCGATCTCAATGTAGGGCATGCGGTTTAGCGGCTCCTCGGCCGCGGCGATCCTGAAAGCCTCGATCGCGCCCTCCCACTCGCCCTGAGCCATCAGCACGCGAGCGTCATGGAAGGCGTCCTGCTCGACCTCCTCGCCGCTGTCGTAAACCGCGTGCGTCATTTTATGGGCGATGATGGGCAGCACCTGCATCACGAAAACGATCCCGATCAAACCCGCACTCAGGAAAGCCAGCAGGATCCCGTTGAACGTCCGCTCGCCCTCAATACCGTTCCTTTCCGTCCTCAGCTTGGGCACCAGCTCCTGCGGATCACCCTGTGAAAGCAGCTGATCGATGCGAATCTCGAGGTCCCGCCCCTTGTCGCCGGATTTGTGGAACATGAACCAACTGCCAGCGACGAGCAGGGCGAGGATTCCCATCCAGACGTTTTTCACCATAAGCGTTGATTATCAATATCCCGGAGCCTTGGAAAAGGAAAAATTCACACTTCCAAATGGTCGGTGCAATACTCCTCACCGTCCGCCGCCATGCGGAACTCGAGCTCGGGATCGGACACCTCCGTCCGCCCGCAAGTCTTGCAGTGGTGGAAGGACTCGTCCTCGTCGAGCTTGTATCTGTCGAATTTGCGTTTCCTCGCCACGGATTTCATCACCCGCGCCTGCCCTCGCAACGCCGGGATGCCCGCCCACAGCAGGTAGTTTCCGAAAGCGAGCAGCAGGAAACCGATGTAAAAGGGATTGCTGATCGCCGCGCTGAGGAGAAACACCGCGCCGAGCATCGCGAGCCACCTCACCTGCACCGGGATGATCAGGAACATCAGGAACTCATGCCTCGGGAACAGTGTGGCGAAGGCGAAAAACGCTGAGGTATAGACGAAAAATCCGCTGCCGGGCATGGCCACGGGATAGAGGAAATTCGCGATGAGCAGCCCGGCGAACGCGGTGTAATGGAACAGGCTCGTCCGGAAAACACCCCACGCGCCCTCCAGTGAGTCGTTCATCAGAAAGGCGATCATCACCATGAAAAATAGGAACAGCGCACCGAAAGCCCCAAGGCCACGGAAGCCGCTGTCCGCGACGAGGAAGGTGACGACCCGCCACACCTCGCCGTTCATGATCTTCGCACGGTCGAACTCCAGGATCACGCCGATACCTGGATTGACGATCTGCAGCAGATACACCAGCACATGAAACAGGGCGTAATATTTCAACAGTCCGGGGAACGACAGCCACCCGAATTTCCTCTCCCATTTGTCCAGAAAAAGCATCGCCGAGACCCTCCATCAGCCGCGCCCGGTTGACAAGTACCACCGGCGGCGGCAGTTTCCGCGCGTGTCCGATACCGTCCTGCATTCCCCCCTCGAAGTCGCCCACCTCGCGCTCGGCGCAAAGCTCATCCCCTTCGGCGGCTGGGCCATGCCGGTGCAGTATTCCTCCATCCTCACCGAGCACGCCGCCGTCCGCGAAAAAGCCGGCGTGTTTGACATCTCCCACATGGGGCAGGTCTTCGTGACTGGCGCGGATCACATTGCGTGGCTCGACTCGCTGCTCACCAACAACCTCTCCAGACTCGTACCCGGCCAAGGCCAATACACGATCATGCTCAACGAAAGCGGCGGCGTGATCGACGACCTCATCGCCTACCGCCTGTCCGAATCGGAAACCCTGCTCGTCATCAACGCCTCCATGATCCCCGAGGACGTCGCCTGGATGGAAAAAAACCTCCGCCCCGGAGCAGAACTTCGCAACGAATCCGACGCATGGGCCGGCCTCGCCATCCAAGGGCCGGATTCCGCCGCGATCTTCGGAAAACTTTTCCCCGGAGAATCCCTGCCCCCGCGCAACGGGATTGCGAAACTCGCAGGCGGCTCCTTGATCTGCCGCACCGGTTACACCGGCGAGGACGGCTACGAGTTCTTCTGCCCCGCCCATCTCGGCATCGAGTTCTTCGAGAAATTCATCGCGGCCGGAGCCACCCCCTGCGGCCTCGGTGCGCGCGACACCCTCCGCCTGGAGATGTGCTTCCCCCTCAACGGCAACGACCTCTCCCCCGCCCGCTCACCCATCGAGGCCGGCCTCGGTTTCTTCTGCGACCTCGAAAAGCACGACTTCACCGGCCGCGAAACGCTTGTCTCCCAGAAAACAAACGGCCCCGCTGTAAAGCTCACCGCCATCGAGCTCACCGAGAAAGGCCCGCCGCCCCGCCCGCATTATCCCGTGCTCTCTGCCGAAGGCGAAGTCCTCGGCGAACTCTCCAGCGGCGTCCTCTCACCCACCCTCGCCACCGGCATCGCCATGGCCTACCTCCCCGCCGCCTTTACCAAGCCCGGCACGCCCCTCCTCATCGATATCCGCGGCCGCCAGTTCAAGGCCGTCACCGTGAAAAAGCCGTTTCTGAGGAAATCCTGAAGCACCCGCCAGCGCGGAGAACAATCTTGAACCCGAAATCCGAAATCGTAAATTGGTTCCTAGTAATTTGACCACAGAGACACAGAGAACACGGAGCTCTCGAAGCAACATCATAAAGTGTTTCGCATCATTTTCCCAAACCTCTGTGTTCTCTGTGTCTCTGTGGTAAAGACCGCTGATTTTAAAATTGAATATCGGTTTTCGGGTTGAACTCCCCGCAAATGCAGGAGCAACTAGTGGGGAATCATTGGCGAAAGCTCCTTGAGTTTCATGGAATCACGCCACAGCCTCTTGTAGCACCTCAGGATGTTTGAGGGCGATGTGGATGAGCATTTTCGCCGCACCGGAGGGTTCGCGTTTTTTTTGTTCCCAACTGCGGAGGGTGCTGAGGCCGATGCCGAGGAGCTTGGCGAAATCCTCCTGGGTGAGGTCGAGGGAGTGGCGGACTTTGGCGACCTCGCTCTTCGCTTCCCATGCCTTGGCAGATTTGCGGCGTTGGGTCTCCGGGTTCACGGCAACACGGGAGAAAGTTCCGTCGGCCAACTTCTCGATGCGGAAGACGCGGGAAGGTGCGCGTTCACCTTTGACGAGCGCGTCTTTCCTCGGTTTGAGGTCAGCGGGGCGGGGTGGGGTGGAGGTCGTTTTCATGGCTTCTTGCGTTTGAGGTCTTTGAGTTGTGCGGCACTGAGGTTTTCGGATTCGTTCTTGGCGTAAAGATCTAGGAGGAGGATGCGGTCGTCGGCGGTCATCCAGTAGTAGATCACCCGTGCGCCGCCACGTTTGCCGTGGCCTTTGGCAGCCCACCGCAGCTTCCGGCAGCCGCCCGATCCGGGGATCAAATCTCCCGCATCCGGTTGCGCCATCAGATAGATCTGGATCTCGAAGATACCTTCGTCTCCGATGAGCTTGAGTGCTTTTTCGGTGAATTCGGGATCTTCCTCAAAGGTCACGGCGGTATCCTAGTTGGGATTTCATTTCGGGCAAGGTAATGCTTAGTATGATTTTAAGCCATGGACACCCCCATCCCGATTGATGTCATCCCTATAACGGTCGGCCCCAAGCTCCGGGACCAACTCCTAAATCTCATGGTCTGAGCATGGTTCCCATTTCTCCGGAAAATTTCCCCTTCCTTCCCCGCCGTTTATCCGCCAAAAATCCACCCGCATGAGCGCCACCCAAATCCCCGCCGATCTCCTCTTCCAATCCTCCCACGAATGGGCACGCGTCGAGGGCGACACCGCCACCGTCGGCATCTCCGACCACGCGCAATCCGAGCTGACGGATGTCGTTTATGTAGAGCTGCCGCAGCTCGGGAAAGCCGTCGATGCCGGCGATCCCACCGCCGTGGTGGAATCCGTGAAAGCCGCCTCCGACATCTACGCCCCCGTCTCCGGCGAGGTCATCGAGGTGAACCCCGCCGTCGAGGCGGATCCCTCCCTCGTCAACACCGACCCCTACGGCGCAGGCTGGATCTTCAAGCTCAAGGTCACGAAACCCGACCAGCTTCCCTCCCTCCTCACCCCGCAAGCCTACGGCGAGCTGATCGGGTGAAACGGATGAGGCTCAATACACGTCCCGAAGGTAACGCTTGTCCCTCTTGAGCTGCGCGATGTAGGCGGCGGCCTCCTCTGCGGAGAGCTTGCCGTGTTCGCGGGCGATGGTGTGGAGAGCTGCGTCCACGTCCTTGGCCATGCGCGAGGCATCGCCGCAGACGTAGAAGGCGGCTCCGTCCTGCAGCCATTCCCACATCGCCGCGCCTTCCTTAAGCATGAGATCCTGGACGTAGATTTTCTGTTTCTGATCCCGCGACCATGCGAGATCCATGCGGTTCAGCACGCCTTCCTTCCGGAAAGCCTCCAGCTCCGTGCCGTAGAGGAAATCGGTGGCCTCATGCGGGTTGCCGAAGAACAGCCAGTTTTTTCCTTTCGCGCCGGTGGCCTTGCGCTCCTCGAGGAACGCGCGGAAAGGTGCGATGCCGGTGCCGGGGCCGACCATGATGACCGGCACGCCGCCATCCGCCGGGAGGCGGAAGGCGTTGTTGTGGTGGACGAACACGCCGGGCTTCGAATCGCCGGTGAGGCGGTCTCCGAGATAGGTGGAACAGATGCCGCCGCGTTTCCTGCCGTGGCTGTCGTAACGGACGATGCCTACGCAAAGATGCACCTCGCCGGGATGCGCCGCCGGGCTAGACGCGATCGAGTAAAGCCGCGGCTGGAGCTTTTTGAGGACGGATACGAAATCCTCGCCGTCGGTGAAATCCGCCGGATGGTCGAGCACGAGGTCGATGAGATCGCGACCCCAGCAGAAATCCTCCCAGGCCTGCTTGTCATCCGCCTCGACAAGTGAACGGAGGAAGGGCGAGCCGCTGCGTTTCTGCCATTTCGTGATGACCGTCTTGTTGATGTTGCCGATGTCGTAATGCCGCAGCAGCGCCTCGCGGAGCGGCACTTCCTCACCGGTCGAGGTGGGCACGTCGCCCGCCTTGAACGGCAGTGCGGCGATGATCTCATCCACCACGCAGGCCGGGTTTTCCGGAAAAACGCCGAGAGCATCCCCCACCTCATAGCTAATGCCTGAGCTTTCGAGCGAAAGCACGATATGGTTCGTCTGCTTCGAGCCCGGCCCGTTGAGATTGTAGTTCGCGAGAACGGCGGAGGGGAAAGGGCGCTTCTTGGAAAAACCGACCTCCTCGATCTCATCGGCGGGTGCACCGTTGGCAGCCACCACCGATGCCGCAGGAGCCAGCACCGCGATCACCGCCTGCGACCACTCCGCGTAAGGGACATCCACATCCACATCCACGTCCACGCGCGGATAGATCCGGTTCGCGCCGAGTTCGGCGAGGCGGTTGTCGAATTCGATGCCGCATTGGCAGAAATCCGGATACGAGCTATCTCCCAGCGAAAGGATGGAGAAATTGACCTCCGCAAGTGTCGGCGCCGCGTCGCTCATCAACCAGGTGTGGAATTCCAGCGCGGAGTCCGGCGGCTCGCCGTCGCCGTAGGTGGAGGTGATGATCAGTAGGTTTTTCTCCTTCGCTAGGCGCTCCCTATCGTAGGTGGACATGTCCTGGAGGTTCGGCTCGAAATTGCCTTTCTTCAGCGTCTTCACCAACTTCTTGGCGAGGCCTTCCGCCGTGCCCGTCTGCGATCCGAACAAAACGGTGACCGGCAGCGGCGGCCCCGCGGGCTCGGCGGCGGGGCGCGCCAGCAGCTTACCGATGAATTCGCCGAGCCACTGGCGTTGCTCTGGCGTGAAAGGGGCGTTGTCGGGTATGGAGATCGGGGAGACCATTTTTACTCTGCGTTTTCCGGCGGTTGCTCCGGCCGCGGAAACTGCTCGCGAACGGCATCTATTTCAAGCGCGGATCGTACCAATTTACAGGCGCGCGTATTTCGGGAAATCAACCGATTTATCCCATTCCCTTGCCTACGTTGTCGTTCAACTGGAGATAAATGAAGTGATGGATCATGGGGGGAGGGGCGCAGCCGGGCGGGCGGCGGGATCAGCTTTTCCAACTGAGCGCGCCTTTTTTCAGCGCATAGACGTAGGCGATCGCCAGCACACCCGCGAAGCCGGCCATGCTCGCCAGCGCGGTCGGGCCGTGGTGCATGGTGAGATCGCGGAACTGCACGGCCCACGGATACATGAAGACGACCTCGATGTCGAAGATCACGAACAACATCGCCACCATGTAGAATTTCACGGAAAAGCGCGGCGCGCCCTCGCCGATCGGGATCATCCCGCATTCGTAGGCGCTGTCCTTGGTGGCGTTGCTCCGCGCCGAGCGTCCGAAGACCACACTCAATACGAGTGTCGTCACCGCGAAGCCAATCGCGATGACCACTTGGAAAAGGACGGGGAGATAGTTTTCTGGCATGGCTTTAAGAATATGTTCGGGCGTTTCGTAGGGCTTGGCAAACGCCTTGGGTAGAAAAAAAACCCGTGCCGTTTGCGCGGCGCGGGTTTTGTCGGGGAAATGTTTACGAAGATCAGACCTCAGCTTCCGCAGCGGCTGCCTCTTGGGCGGCCGCGTAGGCACTCGAGGCTTCGTGAACCCGGGCGGTGCCCTTGTACTCCTTGCCAAGTTTCTCAACGAGGCCTCTGTTCACCAAATTCTGCAGCTTCTCGTAAGAACGAAGGCGGAGCATTTCCTCGCCGCCGCTTACCGCGTTGCGCAGTTTCAGGTTTTCGAACACTCTGCCGAAGAGATCGTTGAATCCGAACACCTTCTTTTCAGCAAGGACGTTGCAGAGTTCATCGGTCACGTGGTCTGGGAGTCGCCGGGAAAACCGGGTTCTTTTGGTTGTAGTTGCCATAACGAGACTAAGCTAGCATGCCCCGTGACAAAAGCGACTCAAAAATTTGACTGTTTATCCCAACTTAGCCTAAATATATTGCAAGCCTTAAATTCAATATGCCCGAAATAAATTTTGTCCTAATTTTATCCGCATCATGACAGGGATTTGCGTCATGGCGAATCCTGCCAGCAGCAAGTGATTTACCATCCCCACTCCATCACAACCCTCCTCCCCGAGGATACGGCGGAGCTGACCCAGCATCTCCTCCGACTTCTCCCGCCACGGCGGCGAGAGTTCCTCCCACGTGTCGCCATTGAAAACCACCGTCCCCGCACCCCGGAAAAGCGGCCGCAGCTTCTCCACCTCACCAATCCGCGAAGCCTTGTGCCCGAGGTGCAGGTCGGAAAATATCCTTAAGGGAAGCTCCATGATCTCATTGTCTTGTGTCTTGCGTCTTGTGTCTTGAGTCTCGCCGTCTTGTGTCTTATGTCTTGAGTCTCACCGTCTTGTGTCTCAAGCCGAAGGCGCCACCCGCTGCCGCACCGCCTCGAACAGGCATACGCCGGTGGCGACGGAAACGTTCAGGCATTCCACCTTTCCGGCCATCGGCAGCTTGGCGAGGAAATCGCAGTTTTCCTCCGTGAGGCGGCGCATGCCCTTTTCCTCCGCGCCGAGCACCAGCGCGAGCGGTCCGCGCAGATCGAGTTCGTAGAGGGTTTTCTCCGCCCGATCCGATGTCCCGACGAACCACACGCCCGCTTCCTTGAGCTGCTCCATCGTCCGCGCGAGGTTCGTCACCTGCACGAAAGGGACGTGATCCGCCGCGCCCACGGAAACCCGCCGCACCGTTTCGGTGATCCCCACCGCCTTGTCCTTCGGTGCGATCACGGCATGAACGCCCGCGCCGTCCGCCGTCCGCAGGATCGCCCCGAGGTTGTGGGGATCCTGCACGCAATCGAGGATCAGCAGGAAAGGGATTTCCGTTTCCGCGACAAGCCGCATCAGGTCGTGCTCATCGAGCGCCGGGGCGAGCTTCTCCTCGATGGGCTTCACATGCCGGTTCTCCCGCGCCTGCCTCGTCCTGTCGCCATGGCTCCTCTCGCCGAAGTTTTTCCTCTTCACGCGCCGAAGGGAAACGTTTTGCGGACGGAGTTCAATGGCGAAAGGGGAGCGCACGCGCCTCGAGTGTTGTTTCCGGCGCCCTCTCCGGAAAATTGGCTGGCATAGGGCGGGCTTCGATTTCAATCCCTACTGCGGGCAAGCGGATGTGCTGGCGGGCGGTTTCCCCTGCCAAGCATTCAGCTACGCGGGGAAAAAACTCGGCTTCAAGGACACGCGCGGGCCATTGACGAGACCCGGCCGGCGATGTCCGTCGGCGAAAACCTGCGTGGCCTAATGAAGCACGACGGCGGCCGGACGTTGGAAACGATGCTTTCCATTTTCCGCGAATTTGGCTACCTCCCGCTGGAGCCGCACGGCCTCAAATCGCTGATGCACCGCATGCCGCAGAAGCGGGAACGCCTCATCCTCGTCGCCTTCCGCGGGGACGTGGCGGAAGACGCATAACTTCCCACAATCACAAACACCCTGCGTGGAAACGACGGTCTTCGGTCGCGTGATTTACACCCTTCCAGACATTCAGGTGTAAAAATGATTCACTCTCACTCTTCCACGACCATATCCGCCGGATTCCAGACGATTTCCGGGAACTTCATGTCGAGCCGCTTCATCGTATCGACCATGATCCTGGCGACCACGAGGTTGCGATACCATTTCCGGTTCGCGGGGACGACATACCAGGGCGCGTGTTCAGTGGAGGTTTTCGAAAGGACTTCCTCGTAGGTGCTCATGAAATCCGGCCACAGCGCGCGATCCTTGAGGTCGTCGGGGTTGAATTTCCAATGCTTTTCCGGGTTCTCGAGGCGGGAATCGAGCCGACGCTTCTGCTCGTCCCGCGAGATGTGGAGGTAGATTTTCACGATGGTGGTGCCCTCCTCGGCGAGCATCCGCTCGAAGTCCACCACGTGCCCGAAGCGCTGTTTCCAGACTTTCTCCGGGAACAGCTTCTTCACTTTCACCGCGATGATGTCCTCGTAGTGGCTGCGGTTGAAAATGACGAGCTGTCCGTTGCGCGGAACCTTTTCGTGGACGCGCCACAGGAAATCGTGTGCCAGCTCCTCCTCGCTGGGCTTCTTAAAAGAACGGACATGAATGCCCTGCGGGTCGATGCGCGAGAAGACGTGCTTGATGCAGCCGTCCTTGCCGCCGGTGTCCATCGCCTGCATCACCACGAGGATGCGGTGCTTGTTCTGCGCGTAGAGCAAGGTCTGGAGAAGCTTCAGCTGATCCTGCAGGATATCGAAGGACTTGAGGCTCTCCTCTTTTCCCCCGCTGTCGTAAAGGTGGCGGTCGTCGGCGTCGATTTTCCGCAGATCCACTTTCGCTCCGGGCTTCACCAAATATTTTTCCAAGGCACCGCTAACTGGCATGTTTGCTTATCCCCGCTCTCAGCGGCCATGACAAGCCCCGTCTCCACCATAACGCCACTCCTCACAGCGGCGCGTTCAACGGCCCGGGTATCTCCCGGCGCAACATGGCGCGGTAAGGATTGGATCCCGGCATATCTGATTTTCCGGCGAAAATCTGAACTTTGGGAAATCCCCGGAAAAGCAAGCTCCTACTGAATGTCGCGCTTCATGAAATGGTGCACCTTGGTCTTGGCCTCGGATGTCCCGCCATGCTATGCGTAACGTATGGAAAGAGATTTCATGCGGCGCGCGATCGAGTTGGCGAGAAAAGGCATGAGGGCTGGCGACGGCGGCCCATTCGGCGCGGTGGTCGTGCGCGGCGGGGAAATCATCGGGGAGGGCTGGAACCGCGTCCTCGCCACGAACGATCCCACCGCCCACGGCGAGGTCGTCGCGATCCGCGACGCCTGCGCGAAAACCGGCTCCCACGCGCTGGAAGGCTGCGTGATCCACACCACCGGCCAGCCCTGCCCGATGTGCCTCGGCGCGATCCATTGGGCGCGCATTTCCGCCATTCGCTACGGCTTCGATATCACCGACGCCGCCCGCCTCGGCTTCGACGACCGCGAGTTTTTTCGCCAATTCAGCCTGCCACCCGCCCGGCGCTCCATCCCGGAAACACAGCTCGCCCGCGATGAGGCGATCGAGCTGGCGGCGGAATACCTCGCGATGCCGGGCAGACGGATTTACTGAGCTTACGATTCCGTCAGATCCCCGCCCCCACAAAAAGCTCGATCAGCCGGTAAGGCCGTGCGGCGCGGTGTCAGCTTGCCGTTTTTCTCCCATTCCTTCACCACGCGTTTCGAGACGGAGAGGATGTCCGCGACCTGCGTGAGGGGATACAAAGTCATGGCTCCTGTTTGCACCGGGCGGACTAAAGCAGCAAGGTTTACAAGGATGCTGGTCACTCCAATTTCCTTGAGAACCTCCGCTCCCCGGCAATGATCGACCGCGATGAAGGAGATCACCGAACACTTCGACGATGAGTGACGCATCGGGGCAACCGAAGCTGCTGGGCTTCGCCGGCCACCGCAAGGTGCCAGACACGGAGGCTATGCGCGCCACGATACGCCGCGAACTCCTCGCGATGAAGGAGCTGCTGGGGAAGCGGATGATCGCGATCACCAGCGCGGCGGCCGGGGCGGATTTGCTTTTCCTGAAATCCTGCGTGGAACTGCGCATACCCGCGATCGTAATCCTGCCGTTTCCCGAGGAACGCTTCGCGGAGGATTTCGAGCACGCGGAGGACTTGGCGATGGCGCGACATCTCTGCGGGGTGGCTCTCGCGAAATACGTCGCGCCGGGCGGCCACGAAGCTCCGGAAGCTTATCAAATTGTCTCTCGGCTCATCCTGGAATGGGCCGATGCGTTCCTCTTCGCATGGAACGGCGAGCCGCCGAAAGGCGCGGGTGGCACGGGGGAAACCGTGGAGGAAGCGCGGGATCTAGGCATTCCCTCACGCGTCATCGATGCCGACAGCCTCGCGCCGAGGTGGGAAACTCCGCCTGATCCGCATCGCAAGGCAAGGCATGGTTTCCACTCCAGGGCCGATCTGCTGGATCTCCTCGATGCGCGTTTCGCGGCGGGGAGGTGATGCGTTTCTGCCAATCCATGATGGTCGAGCTGCACCGCTACATCGGCGAGGACATGGACGTGCCGGCCGGGGACAGCGGCGTCGGCGCGCGGGAGGTCAGCTACCTTTTCGGTATCTACAAGCGCCTCGAAAACCGCTTCGCGGGCATGCTCTACTCCGCGGAGGCTATCGAGATCTTCATGGCCAACGACGGCCCCACCGGACCTTCAGATCCCCGCGTCAAACGCCCGGGTCTTGCTTTCCATCTCCTCCTTCAGCCGCGAGCACATCATCTCGCAAAGCTCGTTCACAACGGGATCCGCAATGAAACAGAAGGAGGAAAGCCCTTCCTTGCGCATCGCGATCATGCCCGCCTCGCGGAGCACGGAGAGGTGCTTCGACACGTTCGCCTGGCTGGAACCGGTCGCCTCGACGAGCTGGCCGACGGTCATTTCGCCGCCCATCAAAAGGTTGAGGAGGCGCAGGCGCATCGGTTCGGACAGCGCACGGAAGCGCGCGGCAATGAGTTCCAGCGCCAGTGGGGAAAGCTCCTTCTTGGGTTCCGGCTTTTTTTTCGAGGACATGGGTGGATAATATTTGCTTTATCGTTATGTGGCGATATGGTAACCGTATCCGAAAGGAAATCAAGCCGAAAAAACACACGCCATGAGCACGACCCCAGAAACCATCCAACCCGCCGAACTCAAGTCCCTGCTGCCCTCCGGCTGCCGCCTCATCGATGTCCGCGAGCCGGTCGAGCACGCCGAGGAGCACATCGTCGGCGCGAGACTCATCCCGCTGGGCAAGCTCGAAGAGCGCGCCGGGGATATCGACCGCAGCACGCCCGTCGTCGTCATGTGCCGCAGCGGCAAGCGCGGCGCGGAGGCGATGGAAAAACTGCAAGCCATGGGCATCGCCGATGTCAGGAACCTCGAAGGAGGCATCCTCGCCTGGAAGGGCGAAGGCCACCCCGTCGGAAAAAGCCGCGGCGGCGCCATGCCGCTCATGCAGCAGGTGCAGCTGACCATCGGCCTCGGCGTGCTGACCGGAGCCATCCTCGCCCTGACCGTGCATCCGAACTGGGTCTTCCTCTGCGCCTTCTTCGGCGCGGGGCTGACCATGGCCGGCTCCACCGGTTGGTGCGGCCTTGCGATCCTGATGTCGAAAATGCCCTGGAACCGCGTGGCCGGGCAAACCTGCTCCGCCTCCGGAAACTGTAGCCTCTGAACCACAAATACCGAAGAAAAGGAATCAAACCCATGTTCCTCCGCCAAATCCCCGACCACGCCCTCGCCCAATACGCCTACCTCATCGGCTGCCAACGCACCGGCGAGGCGGTTATCGTTGACCCCGAGCGCGATGTGGACCGTTACCTGGAACTCGCCGCAGAAAACGGTTTCCGCCTTACCGCCGTGGCGGAAACGCACATCCACGCCGACTATCTGAGCGGTGCGCGCGAACTCACCGAGCGCCACGGTGCCGTCGCCTACCTCTCCGCCGAGGGCGGGCCGGACTGGCAGTTCGAGTGGGCGAAGGGAAACCCGAACGCCCGCTTCCTACATGACGGCGACACTTTCAAGGTGGGCAACATCGAACTGAAAGCCGTCCTCACCGCCGGCCACACGCCCGAGCACATCAGCTACCTCGTCACCGACATCGGCGGCGGCGCGACGGAACCCATCGCGCTCCTCAGCGGCGATTTCATCTTCGTCGGCGACGTGGGCCGCCCCGATCTGTTAGAGAGCGCCGCCGGGCAGGCGGGCGCGATGGAACCGAGCGCACGCCAGCTTTACGCCAGCCTCCGCGCGACGGCCGATCTTGCGGAACACATCCAGATCCTCCCCGCGCACGGCGCGGGCAGCGCTTGCGGCAAGGCGCTCGGCGCGGTGCCCGTCAGCGTGATGGGATATGAGCGGAAATTCAACGGGGCTTTGCGCGAGGCGCTCGCGGGTGAGGAAGAGGCTTTCGTGAAAGACATTCTCTCCGGCCAACCCGAGCCGCCCCTCTACTTCGCGCGGATGTGGACGTGACCCGCTGGAAGTGAAATCTTCACGGTGCCGGAATCAGGGCGGCTCGCAGGCGCAGGAAGCGGGCGGGTTTTTCCGGATCAATGACCACGGAGGAGCGGATCGTCGTTTTCCCGCCGTCTTCGGAAACGATCTCGTTCAAGATGCCGTCCGTGCGCCAGGAATCCACCTCCAACGAGGGCGACCACTCAGCGATGAGCGACACGTCCGCCGCGTCCATGGATTTCGTGTAGGTGATCCAGATCGAGGTCGCGTCGCGGCCCGGGATGAGCGGCGGCGGGCTGTCGAACACGCCGGGAAGGCTGCCGAGGGCGTATTCGATGAGGTTGGGCAGGAGGTCGCGGTCGGGGTCTCCGCCGGGCGTTTCATCGTCCACCTCGAAGCCGGCGATCCACGCCGTGAAGCCGGCGGGCGCGTCCGTGACGGCGATGTTGATGGTCTGCGAAACGAGGCCGCCCAGCGTGTTCCTTCTCTCGATGACCACCGTGTAATCGCCCGGTGCGGCGGCGGGGGAGACCATGCCGGAAACAAGGCCCGTGGCGCTGTCGAGCGAGAGGCCGGCGGGCAGCGCGGATCCCGCGGCGAGGTGGAAGGTGGCGGGCGCAAGGATACGGCCCTCGCGGAGACGCGCTACGAACTCCGCGTTCTCCGGGCTGTTAGGCAGGGCGGGCGTGACACCGACACCGCCGGTTTCGCCGTCCATCACGGTGAGGATTTGCGCGGCGCTCCCATATCCCTCGGCGGAGGCAGTGATCGTGACCTGCTGCGCGCCGTCGGCGATCAGATCGTCCACCGCCGTGATGGGGAAGGTGGCAGAAAGCTGACCCGCGGGGATGACCACGCTTGCGGGCACGGTGGCCTCGGAGATGTCCGAGGAGGACAGAGTGGCTGTGAAAGGGAAGCCGAGAGCCTGGCTGATCGAGACGGTGCCGAGCGAGGCGTTGGAGCCGCCTGTTTCCGAAATGACAGACGGCTCGAGCGTGAGTGACAGCGAGAGGTTCTGCGCGGCGAGCGGCTGGATGCGGATGTTGTCGATGGCGAGGGCGTCGCGTCCGCCCGTGCCGCTCTCGGTGCGGTAATACCAGCGCAGGTGGATGGGCGTTTCGCGGTTGTCGAAGACGGCGGGCAAGGTCAGAGCGTTGAAGGTGGTGACCGTGTCTACGGCCGTCGCACCCGACAAATAGCTCCCGCCGGACACCGCAGTCCATTGCGTGCTGGTGAAGGCGGGATTGCTGGTGGTGTATTCAAGGGTCAGCCGCATGGAGCGCCCCTGCTCGATGATCTTGATGACATCATAGCTGATCCGCAGTCCGCTCAGGCCGCGGGTGTTTTCCAGGGAGAGCGCGAAAAAGCCGGGATCGAAGAGGTTTCCCGAGCCGGTGCCCGTGCCGCCAAGCATCCCGATGCGCGAACCGAAATTGAACACGCCGCCCGCGTTGGAGACGTTTCCGGGCGGGCTGAGGGTGTCGAAGTTCGTGGTTTGCGAGAGTGCGAGGTTTTCGGAAAAGGAAGACCATCCGTTCGGGAACGAGCCGCCGGAGGGGCCGGGTGTGGCATTGAAATCCTGGATGTAGAGTCCGTTGGAAAAGACCGCCCTGGGGATCAGCGCGGTGGTTTCCGGGAGCGAGAAGGTTTCCGCGCGCGCGACGCCCGCCGTGGTGGTGATCCATTCGGAGGCCACGCCCGCGCCCGCGTCGCTACGGCCCGCATAGTAGGCCGCTTCGCCGGAAGCGACGTGCCCGACATTCGGCGAGGCGGCGAGCGAATTCCCGTAGGAAACCTCGTGGACGGGGAAGCCGGAGCCGTTTTTCAGGAACAGGGATTCGCCGGGGTTGTCGAGCGCGGGCCATACGGATGACGGGGCGAAGCGGGCGGCGTCCGCGCCGGAAACGACCATCGATCCGCCGGCCGGGTTGGGGTCGTCGGCGGGGAGCAGGGGATCTTTGGGATGGGCGCCGTGATAAATCACAATGAGGGTGCCCGCCGGGATGCCGTCCCATGCGCCCGCGGCGAAGTCCAGGCCGTTACCGGAGGCGTCCTCCAGCCGCCAGCCGGACAGGCCGCCCTCCTGGAGGGTCAGCAGCTCGATCCATTCCGAATCCCCGCCCGCCGGCCCTTGGCTGAACTCGTGGATGAGGGCGGGGCGGTTGATCTCGAGGTTGTCATCGCGGAGGACGAGTCCGCTTTGGTAGGCGTAGCTGTCGCCCGCCCGGAGCGCTTGCGCGGGGGGGCGGGCGAGGAGGTTCACGGCGGCGGTCGTGAAAGGGGCGCTCGGCGAGTTGCCGTCGCTGGCGGTGATCACGCAGCGCCACAATTTTCCGCTGTGGGAGGGGTGGGGCGGCAGCGCGGCGGTGATGACGCCCGCGTCCGTGTAGCTGACCTCGTCATCGCTGGACTCCCAGCGGTAGGTGAACGTGAGGGGATCGGATTCCGGATCGCTGGCGTCCACGGAAACGACCGCAAGCGGCGCGTCCGCGAAAGCCTGACCCTCCGCTCCGAGTTCTGCGGAGTGGATCACCGGCGAGCGGTTCGTAACGATCACGAACACCGGCTGCGATTCGCTTTCCAGCCCCTCGGCGTCGCGCGCTTTCGCGGTGTAGGTGAAAAAGCCGTTCGCGGGATTGCGCGGGAAGGCGAAGGGCGGCTGCGCGGCCGTGGCGACGAGCGCGCTGTTCTCATAAAGCTCCACCTCCGCGACCTCGGCGGGCTGCCCGTTCATATCCAGATCCGTGGCGTTCACCACCACGGTGAAACCCGCGCCCGGGCTGAAAATTTCACCCTCCGCCGGGCTGGCGATCGACACGATGGGCGGCGGGTTCACGGGCGGGGCGGGAACCCCGAAGACGGTCAGCTCCGCCGCGCGCACCGTGCCGCCGGTGGTGTTGGTGACGCTGCTGCGGTCGGCGATTTTCAGGCGCCACACGCCCGATGTATTCTCGCCCCATTTCCTGACAGTGGAGAAGGTGAAAGCGGCATAGTTGGCCCCCGCGTCGGAGCGGACTTCCGCGAGGCGGCTTTCCGTGCCGGACGGGGAGAAAAGCGCGATCTCAAGGTCTCCGCGCGCAGTGTGGTCGATAGTGAGGCGGAGGGTGACATGCTCGGCGGCGAGGTTCGAGCCGTGCATGGGGAAAAGGATCTCGCGCCCGGCCGCGGAGTTTTCCGGGATCGAAAGGGACAGCCCGGTCTGGGCGGAAACGGCGGTGGTCTGCGGGCCGAGGTTTGTCCACGTGGCGGCGAGATCGACGGCGGCGGTGGCATCGACCAGGCCCGCGCCGAAGTCGTGGTGGAAATGGAGGTCGGCGGCGTTCGTGGCCCAGCCGGCGGCGGTGGGGGCGATTTTCCTCGCGCTGCGGATCAGGATCGCCTGCACGTCGCGCCAGCCGAGTCCGGGATTTTTCTCAAGCATCAGGGCGATCGCGCCGGAGACGGCGGGAGCGGATGCGGAAGTGCCGCTGAAATTCGCGTGATAGTCGCCGCCCGGCGAGGGGCCGGTGTTGTAGCCGAACGATCCGGTGCGGTCGGTGGTGGTGATGCCGAGCGCGCCGTCCGTGAAGCCGTGCGAGGGCGCGGAGACGACGAGGTTCGCGCCCGGCTCCGAGTAGGGCGCGCGGCGGTTGAGGGAATCCGTCGCGCCGACGGCGATGGTGTGGATGGAGTTGGTGAGTTCGCTGTAGTTCGAGTTGTCCTGTTTTTCCGCGTCGTTGCCGCCCGCGAAGGTGAAGAGCGTGCCCTTGCCGCCGCGCCCGTTGGCGGCGGAGTTTTCAAGTGCGGCTTTCAGCAGCGGGCCGATGTGGTAGAGCGCGCCGCCGTATCCCCAGCTGTTGTTCTTGATGGCGATCACGTCGGTGCGGTAGGCGAGCGCCTCCGCGGTCTGGGCGTCGGTGGTAAAATCCCCGGTGATGAGCCGCGCGCCGACGAGCGTGGCCTCCGGCGCGACGCCCGAGACGCCGATGCCGTTGTTCCCCCGCGCGGCCGCGATGCCCGCCACGGCGGTTCCGTGTTTCTCGCCCAGGTGGAGCGGCTCGCTGCCGGGGTTGCCGTTGACGAAATCCCGGCTGAGCAGCGCGTCGAAGTTCCCCGCAAAATCCGGGTGGGCGCTCTGGATGCCGGAGTCGATGACCGCGATTTTTACCCCGCGCCCCAGCACCCCGCCGCTGCCGCCGTATTTCCAAGCGCCCTCGATGTTCATGTCGGAGCCGGGCAAGGCCGCGCCGCTGGCCTTGAGGTGCCATTGGTTTGCGATGAGCGGATCGTTGGGCAGCGCCATGTGCTTCGCCCGGCGGCCGGTGAGGATATCGGCGGTGGCGGCGCGCGCATCGCCGCGGATCGCGCCGATTTTTTCCAACGCCTCGAAGGGATCTGCGGCGGCGAAGATCACCCATTCCGGCGCGTAGTCCGGGAACGAGGAAATCGTAAGCCCATGCGTGCGGGCGAAGGCGGCGGCCTCTTCACGGGGCAGCTTGGCGCTGATTTCCCGGGTGATGAGGCGCAGGCCGTCTTCCTCGTCGCGTTCATCGTAGGCGAGGGGGAAAACGCCGCGCGGCGCGTCCTCTCCGGCGAGGCGTTGCGCCAAGGTGGCGGCGGTGGCGGGCGGGCGTAGCTTCCTGATCTCGTCACGCCCGTCCGCACTGCGCGCGACGAAGCGATCCATCACCAGCCGCAGCGTTTCCCGGCCGTCGTGGGAGACGTAGGATGGCGGGCGGTGCCTGGCCGTTTTTTCGCGCGGTGCGGTTTCCTCGTCGCCGCCGGGTTTCTCGAATAGGAAAATCCCGCAGACCAGCGCCCCCGCCGCCAGAAGCGCGCGGCGTATCGCCTTATTTTTTCGTTGGAACTGCGTGGGCAACGGGTGTTACCGCAAAACTAAGCCGGATGGGCGGAACCGGCAACACCGTGTTCCGTGCCGCTTTTCACCAACGTCATCACGCTCTCCACGTGCCGGGTGTGCGGGAAAAGGTCGAAGGGCTGCACCTCGGCGAGTGCGTAACCGGCCTCGCGTAGGAGCTTGTAATCCCGCACCTGCGTCGCCGGATCGCAGGAAACATACACGATGCGCTGCGGCCCGTAGGCGACGAGCTGCGCGAGAAATTCCGGCGAGCAGCCCTTCCGCGGCGGGTCGATCACCACCGCCGTCTCTTCGGGCGGCGTGTCGATTTTCGCGAAAATTTCCTCAGCGTCGGCCTGCAGGATGGAAACATTTCCGAATCCGTTGAGGGCGACGTTGTTCGCCGCCCAGCGCGCGCCCGCCTCGTTCACCTCCACGCCCATCACCTTTTCGAAACGGCTCGCGAGGCACAGCCCGAACAGCCCCGCGCCGCAATACGCATCGACCAGATATTTCGCCCCGCCCTCCAGCGCCTTTTCGCCGACGTATCCGGTGAACTTCTCCAGGATGAACGGGTTGTTCTGGAAAAACTCGCCAGCCACGAAATCGAATTTCACGCCGCCGATCTCCTCGCGGGCGATGGCCTTGGGATCGCGCTCCACGCGGCCTTCGGTGGCGCGTAGCAGGATGGTCGCGCCGCGTTTGTAGCTCCGCCCGTTCGTGCGCAGATCAGCGTGGACGGCGGGGAGCGCGTCGTTGATTTCCCGCATAGCGATGGGGCAGTTTGGGACGTCCAGGATCTCCTGGCGCCGCCCGACCTTGAGGAACCCGATCTCCTTGATCACGCCGTCCACGGGTTTCTCAAAGTGCGGGGTGATCTTGGAGCGGTAGTTCCAGATCTGCTCCGAGCTGGCGCAGGGATTCACCTCGCGCTCCTCGCCGGCCATGTGTTTCAGCAGCTCGCGGATCTGGCGGGTCTTCCAGGCGAGCTGTTTTTCATAGGAAAGGTGCTGGTATTGGCAGCCACCGCATGTCCCGAACAACGCGCAGCCCGGCTCCACGCGGTCCGGGGATTTTTCCAGAACCTCCACCAGATCGCCCTGCGAGTGGTTCTTGTCGTTGCGGAAAATCCGCGTCCGCACCAGCTCCCCCGGCAGCGCGTAGGGCACGAACACCACCCAGCCGTCCACCCGCCCCACGCCCGCGCCGAGGTTGGTCAGCGAGTCGATGCGGAGATCGATCTCCTGGTGGTAGGAGAAAGGGATCGGCGAGAATTTTTTCGGCGGGCGGCTGTGCATGGTTGGCGCGCGGAGTTAGGCAGTGTCTGGCATTTCAGGCAAAGGGATTCCGCCGCCATGCCACCGCAACCGCCATGATCGGGGATTTCCCGGCGCGGCTCTGCACGCGGGCAGGCCGTATTCCCGGACAAGGCGGGAAAACTCCCGGGTCTCGCCGACTTTGACCGCCCGGATCGCGCGCATTGTCTCGTCCGCTTCCATACATACCGTTGATGCCGGATCTCCGATGGCACTCACGCGTATAGTAGCGTCAGTTCGTCGGTGGTTGACAGAAGGGAAACGCCCGGACTAGGCAAGGACGGTGAACGTCGGTTGCCCCGGTTTTTTCGCCCATCGGAAAATCCCGCCATGACCACACCCGCGACAAACCGTGCTGTTCAGCTCGACGGGCTGCGCGCGCTCGCGATGCTCGGGATCTGCTGGGATCATTGGGTGCCGAAGGCATGGAACTTCGCGCTGCCCTACGAGGTGGGGCTCTACTTTTTCTTGGTGCTCACCGGGTATTTCATCACCGGCTCCCTGCTGCGCACGCGCGAGAGGCAGGAGGTGTTGGGCGGTGGCTGGCGCTGGCGGGCGTGGAAGGATTTCCAATGGCGGCGCGGGCTGCGCATCGTAGCGCCGTATTACGTGGCACTGGCGGTGGCCTTCGTTTTCATGGCGCCGAAGCTCTGGCACAATCTCCATTGGTACGCCCTCTACCTTACGAACATCCATATCGCCCTGATCGGCGAGTGGCCGCACGGCACCTCACATTTCTGGTCGATCGCGATCCAGCAGCAGTTCTACCTCTTCTGGCCGGCGGTGGTTTGGCTCGCGCCGCGCCGTTTTCTGGCGCCCGCGATGATCCTTTTCGTAATGGTCGCGCCTCTATCGAGTTACTACGAGTATCTTTTCATGCCGCCCTTCATCTGGCCGCACAAGCTGAGCTGGGCCTGGTTCGATTTCTTCGGCATCGGCGGGCTGATGGCGCTGGCGGTGCACCGGGGTTTCCCGCTGTCGTCGAGGCTTTGGAAAATCCTCATGGTCGCGGGCTGCGGCGCCTACGCGGTGTTCGAGTTCGGCCCGCGCATCGGGCTGCCGCCGATCCGCATCGGGCTGTTCTACTCGACTATCCTTTCCGTGGGCCTCTGCGGCGTAATTGCCACCGCCTCGCTGGGCTGGCGGAACATGGCGGGTCGTTTTTTGGAAACGAGATTTCTCCAGAAAGTGGGCCTGCTTTCCTACGGCATCTACCTCTACCACAACCTCGCACCCATCATTCTGGGAAAGACCATCCCCTTCCTCTGGTGGGGGCCTTATGCCGATACCCCGCCGCAGATCATGCTGCGCCTCGCGTGCTTCGCCGGGCTGACGTGGGGCATGACGATGCTTTCCTGGCGATACATCGAGACCCCGCTCAACAGCCTGAGGGCGAGGAAAACTTAGGCCATCTGATCCGAGGAACGTAGCAGGATATCGCCGATCTCAACGTGCGGCGGGGCGGTAAGGATGGTCATGATGCAATGCGCCACGTCCTCCGGCTGGAGCATTTTCATCCCGGCGCGGGTTTGCGAGAGCGTATCCTCACGGCCGCGGAAGTAGTTGTCGAGCAGCGGGGTATCAACGAAGCCCGGCGAAACGCAGGCGACCTGAATGGGCGAGCGGACGGCTTTCAGCTCCGAGCGCAGCGCGTCGGTGATCGCGCGGACGGCGAACTTCGTAGGCGCGTAGAAACCGCCCGAAGGCGGCACGCGGTGGCCGGACATCGAGGAAACGTTCACGATGCGGCCTCCCGTTTTGGGGAAATGTTTCAGCGAGAACTGGCAGCACAGCGAGAGGGCGAGGACGTTCACGCGCCACATCTCCTCCCAGTCCTGCGGGTTGCCATCGGTGATGCGAGACAGGTAGGCGACGCCCGCGCAATTCACCAGCCCGTCGATTTTCCCGAGCCGTGTGAAGATCCCGGACACATCCTCGCGCGAGGTGAGATCCGCCACGATCGGTGAAACATCTGGATGCAAGGCCGCCGGCCGACGCGTCACGCCCAGCACGTTCGCCCCATGCCCGAGAAGCTGCCCGCACAAGGCCGCCCCGATCCCGCTGGAAGCTCCGGTGATGAGAAAGGTTTTTCCTGAGAGAGGAGTCATTTGGCGGATGGAACCCGGATCGTGCGTGAAGAGGGGGACGTGTCTTCGAAAAGCGAAGCAAGGTCCGGGAGGTCGGCGGCGCTGTGGGCGGGTTGGGAGGAGGTGACTTTTCCGTTTTGGAACACGAAGGCGCCGGGCATCTGGAGGCCATCACCGGCGAGGTGGCCGACGCCGCAGCCTTTCATCACTGCGATGAAGCCGCGCCACCAGACATGCGGGCCGAAGAGTTCCATGAAGCCGCCCTTGCCGAGGCCGAAGGCGCGGTAGAGTTCGCAGCGCGGATCGGCGATGCGGGGGACATCCGAGTGATCGCCGAGGTAGCCGATTTCCTCGCCGGACTTGAGCATGTGGACCAGGACGAGGGTGGCGCCGCGGCGCTGCGACTGTTGCTCCAGCTCCTGGAGGCCGCGCAGGATCTGGCGGGTGAAGGTGCAGCCGAAGTGGCGCAGGAAAACGAGGACGAGCGGACGGTCGCGCGAGGCCTCGGCAAGCGTCTCGCCGGTGGAGAGTTGGTAGATCGCGGCGGCCTCCTCCACGGAATAGGGTGTGCTCCGGGAAGGCGGGATGCCGGCGTGGGCGCGCAGCGCGGCCCAGAGGATGGCTCCGTAGGGGATGATCCATGCGATGTCATCGAGGATGAGGAAAAACAACGATGCGGCGGGTAGGTTGTTGACGGAGACGGCGTAGGCGACGATCACCGTGGCGGCCACCGATTTCGCGAAGCCGAGCAGGACGATGAGCCAGTGGCGGATGGGATCAGAGGCGGCGAGCAAAAGGGCAAAACCGAGGAACCCGGAGATCAGGCCGAGCGTGCGCCAGAGCATCGGATGATTGGGGCGGGGGATGCCGAGCAGGTCGAAGCCATGGAATGGCCAGAGATTCGTCCAGACCGCGAAGAGGATGTGATAGGCCGCGCCGATCATCAGGGCGATCCGCATCCAGCGTTTGGCGCGGCAGTTTTCCCCAAGGCAGGTTATTGTCATTGCGTAGGGTATCGGCGAAGCCAAAAGGCGCAATGGGAGATTTTCAGGCCTGCGAGAGGATCCGCGCTTGGTCGAAGTCGTAGGGCGTCATTTCCAGCAGCACCTCCGCGCCTTCGGGAAACTCGGCTCCAGCATCGGTGAGGGGTTTCGAGAGATGGCCGAGCACGATTTTTCCGTTCATCAGCCGGACGCGGTAGAGGATCTCGCCTTTGCGCTCGAGGACTTCCCCGGTGGTCTGGATGGCGGTGTCGGACATGAGCGGGAGCATCAGCCGAGATCGCGCCAGCGCACAAGCCCGGCCAGCGGCATTTCTCCATCCGGGTGCCAGAAAATCCCCGGCTCCTGCGCCTTGCCCGCCGCGCAGATCCGGGGTGGGGCGATGCCATCTAGCCGCGCCGCCTCGCTGACCGGCTCGACCACGGCGGTGGAGAGGAAACGGACCTCCGTGCCGAGGGTCGCTTCGGAAATTTCCCCCGGCATGGGCATGACCGTCACGAACCCGCCGCCCGGACCGGGAGTGAGCAGGGTGGTTTCGCCATCGCGAACAACCGTCCAATCCACCGAACCGGGGCTTTCGCGGAGGGAAGCGTCGGCTCCGTTTGCGATGCGGAAACGGGTCAGCTCGCGGGCGTTGCGGACACCTCCGGCTTCGGAGATTTCGGCGGCCGGAAACAGCTCGAAAGATTCCATCGCGGTGGCGAGTTTTTCGCAGAAGCTTTCGGAGTCGCCCTGGAAATAAACCGCCCGCACCGAGAGGCAGCCGCGCTGGCCGTAGCGCAGGATATCCGCCGCGAGATCCGCCGCCAATCCCTCGCGCTCCGCGAATACAAAGGCCGCGCTGAGCTTCGGGCCGTGGGGGATGATCCGGGTTTCCGGCGCAAGCCATCCGCGAAAGAACGCCAAGGTTTCCGCCCCGCCATAAATCACCGCCACTTCCGGTGCGCGCCACTCCTCCGGCAACTCGCGGCGCACGTCTAACAGGTCGATTCCCCGCGCCCATTCCTCAAATTCCGGCAAGCCCGCCGAAGGCGTTTTCACCCAACTGCGGCAACCGATGAGAAGCGCGCGAAACGCCGATTGAAACGCCGCGTGTTCCGTATTGCCGCTGACCACATGTAGCACTGGTTCACGCGGGACGATGCGTGAGCCATCCACCCAATCCTCCAGCCGCCGCGAATCACCAAGCTCGGCATCCAGCCATTTCACGAGTGCTTCCGCATCGTAAGCGCCCACCCATTTCTCCAGCGTGTGCCGATGGGAAACGAGGAAGGCGATACGCTGAGCGAGGTTTTTCACGATTTGAATTCCCACGGGTTGATCAGCCGGATTCCCGTCGCTTCGAAATCGGCGGTGTTGCGCGTCGCGAGGGTGAGGCCATGGACTTTCGCAGTGGCGGCGATAAGGGAATCATTGGGACTGAGTCCGTGGACAACTCTCATTCCGGCTGCTTCCCTGGCGATCGCCAGATCGATCTGAAACAAGCGGTCTTCGAAAAGCGGAATAACGGTGGTTTCAAGCCACGCTTCGAGCCTTTGTGCGAACACCGGATCCTTGTTTAGCACACGCAGGTGACCCATCCGGATCTCCATCACGCTCACCACGCTTAGCCATGTTTCCTTATCTGGCAATTGTTCCTGCCAAGCACGCACCGCATCGTGCATCCGCCCCTCTTTGCGGAGTTCGGAAATGGTAACCGTATCCAGCAGTATTGGTTTCATCGAAAATTCATTTCGCGCTCCGTTTCCCGCTTTCTGTCCGGAAGTTCAAAGTCCCGGTCGGCGGTGGCAGGGTCGCCGAGCAATTCCGCGAGTGTTTTCCTCCGACCCTTTGGCTGCGGTTGCAGTTCGCGCTTAATCAGATCCGTCAGCCATGCGGAGAGGGATTTCGACTCGTCCACAGCGCGGTGGCGGGCTTTCTTGCAGAGTTCGTCAGGGAGTTTCAGTGTCACATTCATCGTATGTGCAGCAAGATTACACGGTTGCACGGCGAAAACAAGCCTGTATTTAGCCCTCACCCAATCCCTCCTCCACGCCCCGCGAGCAGCCGCGCGCTATGGCGGCGGGATCGCGGCCGATGAGGATGAATTCCCTGTCGCCGACCGCGATGGCGAGATCCTGCGTCCTGATCGCGGCGACGGTGTCGAGGTTCGCGAGATCGATGATTTCCAGATATCCGATCGCGCCCGGTACTGCCGCTTTGCCGGTGTGGACATCGATGACGCGGACGCCCGTCCATGGCGGGCCGGTATGGGTCTGCGCGTCGCCCCATTTGTAGAATTGGGAGAACAGTTCGGTCATTCCGTATTCGTTGAGGATACGGCATTCCGGCACGCCGAAATGGGTGGAGAGGCGGGCGCGGACTTCGGCGGGGGTGAAGGATTTCCGCAGCCCCTTGCTGCCGCCGGTTTCGAAAATCCATGAGCCTTCCGGGAGTTCTATGGGTGCCATTTCATCGCAAGCCCGCAGCAGAGCGAGGGAGGTGCCGAGGAGGGCGGCGGGTTGCTCGGGGAGAAATTTTTCTAGCTGTAATTTACCTTCGGAATCGATGAGCCATAAGCCGCTTGGAAGGACGGCTCTCCAGGAGAGAAACTCGAACATGCGGACGAGGGAGGAATGCGGGTTGTCGGCGGCGCGTTGGGAGAAGAAGTAGGGTTGGTGGTTTTGGAAGAGCGGGGGGCGACCGAAGATCGCCCCCACGCCGCCAAGCACTGAAGCCTCATACAACCCCAGATCGCGGAACTCATGTTTCCCCTTCGTCTCGGTCGTGGTGCCGGAAGTGAGGAAATGGCCGATGGTTTCGCTTTCCGGAAAGCCGCGCAGCGCCACGCCGGGAAGCTTGAAGGCATCCGTGGGAACCGCCGGGATCTCGCGCCATGAAGCGATGGTTTCCGGATTTTGCCCCAGCGCCTCGCAGTAGTTCCGGTAAGCCGCGTTTCGCGAGAACTGGTGCCAGAAAACCTCCAGGGAAAGCTCCGAGAAATCGCCTTTCCCGCCGCTCATCCAGTCCAGCAGGCGTGATTTCAGGTGCATGGCGATTGCCGAAAAGAAGAGAATTCAACCACGGATGGACACGGATGAACAGGGATGGAAAGAGACTCAGGAGGCATTCCCTTCACTTTTTTGGATGGGCGAAGCCCAATGACCATCCGTGTTTATCCGTGTCATCCGTGGTTCAAAATCTTCAATGACTCGCATGGTGAATCGCCAGCAGCTTGATCAGCAGATCCTCGATGAACTCCAGCGGGATCTGGTTCGGGCCGTCGGAGAGGGCGTTGGCGGGGTCGGAGTGGACTTCCATGAACAGGCCGTCGATTCCGGTGGCCACCGCCGCGCGGGCGAGCACGGGTGCCAGCTCGCCGTCGCCACCCGTGGAGCCGCCGAGGCCACCGGGGCGCTGAACGGAATGGGTGGCGTCGAAAATCACCGGAATGCCTTCTTTGCGCATGAGGTAAAGCGAGCGCATGTCCACCACCAGGTTGTTGTAGCCGAAGGTCGTGCCTCGCTCGGTGATGAGGAAACGCTCGCAGCCGAAGGAGCGCATTTTTTCCGCGATGTTCACCGTGTCGAGCGGCGCGAGGAACTGGCCTTTTTTCACGTTCACCACGCGCCCGGTTTTCGCCGCCGCTTCTAACAGATCTGTCTGGCGGCAGAGGAACGCGGGGATCTGCAGGAGATCGATGTGCTCGGCGGCGATCTCCGCCTGCTCCGCAGTGTGGATGTCGGTGGTGACCGGGCATTTCAGTTCCTTGGAAATTTCCCCGAGGATGCGGCAGCCCTCCTTGATGCCGGGGCCGCGGAAGGAGCCGACCGATGTCCGGTTCGCCTTGTCGAAGGAGGCCTTGAAAACGAAGGGGATGCCGGTGCGATCCGCGATCTCCTTGAGCGAGCGCGCCATCTCCCAGGCGAATTTCTCGCTCTCCAAAGCGCAGGGGCCGAGGATGAAAAACGGGATCGAGCCGCCGACGGGGACGTGGGCGATCTGGAAGGGGGTAAAGGTTTTCATGATTCAGATTCGTCGAGTGCGGAGTTGTAGAGCGGGAGGAGGTTTTTCAAAGCCATTTCAAGCAGCTTCGCCTCCGTTTCCGTGAGGTTGCCCGCCGTTTTCACGCGCAACATCCCGAGGGAGTCGATCACCGATTTAGCGGCGCGGAGGTTCACAGTTTTCTCGCCGGTGGCAGGGTTCGGTATCTGGCCGAGGAACAGCCCGGCGTTCTGCGCCTGGAGCAGGACGAATTCGTGGAAGCGGGGATCGGCTTCGGGCAAGGACGGCATGGCGTGAGACTCAACGACCTCCCGGCCCGTGGCAAGGACGGAGAAGGCCCGGCTGCGGGTCTTGTAAAGTAACGGGGGCGGGCCGCTGTAAGGCGCACCGCCGCGGCCCGCCATGGTCATCTGCGTATCCCGATCCGCGGCCTCTCACCGCGTCACCCCGCGCTGGGTCTCCTCCAAGAAATGGATGAGGTGCTCGACGTGGGGGTTGGAGGCGGCAACGGTGGCCTTGAGGGCACTCAGGCCGTTGGCGAGGCTGATCTCCTTTTTGAGGAACAGGCGCTTGTAGGCGGATTTCAGGTCGCGGATGTCGTCCTCAGAAAAGCCGCGGCGCTGGAGGCCTATGAGGTTGAGGCCGCGGGTGGAGGCCGGGTTGCCGTCGATGATCATGAAAGGCGGCACGTCCTGGACGATCTTCGAGAGTCCGCCGACGATGGAATGCTTTCCGATGCGACAGAACTGGTGGGCGGCGGCGAGGCCGGAGACGATGGCATAATCCCCGACACTGCAGTGGCCGGCTAGGCTGGCGTTGTTGGAGAGGATGATATGATCCCCGAGCTGGCAGTCGTGCGCGACGTGGGAGTAACAGAGGAAAAGGTTGTGCGAGCCGATGCGGGTTGGCAGCTCCTCGTGGGTGCCGCGGTGGATCGTGCAGTTCTCGCGGAAGACGTTGTGATCCCCCACCTCCAGCGAGGTGGGCTCGCCGATGTATTTCAAGTCCTGGGTTTTCCCGCCCACCGCCGCGAAGGGGAAGAACTCGTTGCCTTTCCCGAAGGTTGAGTTCGTCTCAAGGATCACGTGGGAGTGGAGCACGCAGCCATCGCCGAGGATCACGCCGGAGCCGATGACGCAGTAGGGGCCGATTCTGACGTTCCTGCCGAGCTCGGCTTTCGGCGAAATGATGGCGGTGGGATGGATCACTGGACGAATTTCAGCGGGGCGACCCCTTTGTGACGAGCGAATTTTCCGGCGCGGCGTTCAGCGGAAATCAGCCAACGCTCGGGTGAGCGCGGGCGGAGTGCCAGGGATGTTCAAGGCATGTGGAGCGATCTGCCTATGGGTTAGGTTGATTTCTAAGTAAAAACAGAGATTCACTTGCCCTAAAACATAAACATCTCTTCCATTGCAAGCGGGGTTGCAATCGGCGGTGCATTGAACCAATCTAACCCCGCACATGCCCGAAGAGCAAAAAACGACCGAAAACCTCAGCATACGCTGCCCGTCCTGCCGGCAACGGTTTTCGGTGAGTATGGAACTGATGGAGCGGATGGTCGAGTGCGGTGCTTGCGACGCGCGCTTCCGCATCAATGACGATGTCATCATCCGAACAAAGAAGTTCTACCCCGGCGAACGCAAGGCGGTCGAGCTGAACCGTTTCCAGCGCGTCCCCTTATCCGCCGCCATGCCCGACAATCTCCATACCGTCCGCTACGCGGAATTCAACAATCCGGAGCGCCTGGAACCGCTCTCCCCCCAACGAGTCATCGCCGGCATCATCGGGGTCGGGACGATGGTGCTCATCGCCCTCATGCTCATTTTCTCAAGCGGCCCGGGCGGATCTTTCGGAGTAATGCCCCTTTTGAACAAACTGGTCATCGCGGGCTTCGTCTCCGCCCTCGGAGTCGGCCTGCTGGTTTACGCGAACCGGAACGCGCGGATGAAGGCTGGATTTTTCGGCCTGCTCCTGTCGGCGGGACTCGTAAGCCTGCCGTTTTTCTTCAAGGGCACTCCGATCACAGCCCAGCCCAACTCCTTCACCTACACCGATCCCATCAAGCCCCTGTTCCCCGAAGAGGAAGAGGAAATGGACTCGATCACCGCCCTGAGGGAGCGCTTCACCACCAAGCCGCTGGAGGCGGAGCAGACCCGCCACGAGGAAGCCGCCGTCGGGAAAAAAGCCTACGGTATCTACCTCACCAACCTCATGCAGCGGAACATCTACACTGTCCGCGATTTCCTGATCCGCGAGACCCGCGCCGATCCGTCCTCCCACCCCTACCCCCGCGACGGGGGCGACTACCTCATGATCCTGACCGAGGTTTCTATGGACATCACCCAAGTCGCGGAAATCGCAGGCCGCCTCGGTTCCACGGAGGAAATCCATCCGGAAGTCGGGGTGATCGTCGTCACCGTGGATAATAAACAGTTCGAAGACGGAGCCGCCGACAAGCTCAACGACCCGCAGAACCGGGCATTCTACGAACTCAACCGCCGCGAATTGGCCAGCCTCGACATGGATCGGGTGGAGCGCGCGGTCGGGCGTCTCGCCGCTGCGGAGCCGAAAATCTACCGCGCAGACATCAGCGGGATGCTGCTCGATCTCATGGACAAACCCGGCGTCCGTTTCCAAGATGCGCTCGCCCGCGCGCTCCTAGTCTGGGCGGAGGACCCCGGCCCGGCGGGAGAAGCCGCGCTCAAGGCACTGCAAGAGCAGCTCGATGCCGCAGAGCCGGTTTCCGAGAACCTCGTCGCTTTGACCGCAAAAGCGAAAATCCCGGAGGCCATCCCTTCCGTCCAGATCCTCTGGAGCGGTAATCCGCAGATCTGGGAAAAACACTACGCGGAGTTCGGCCCCGCGATCGAACCCGGAGTCCTAGAATCGCTCGATACGGAAAAACCCGCCCTGCGCCATTCCGCGATCCGCCTCCTCGCGCAGGTCGGTACGGAACGGGGCCTGCCTGCGCTCAGGAAGCTCATCGAGTCGGAAGATCCCGAAGTCCGCGTCCTCGTCGAGCGCGCCATTTCAAAAATCACGGAGCGCTAAACGCCCCCCCGCAGCGCCGTGCGCCCTTTCTCCCTTGCGCCCCGCCGCGCGAAACGCTTTTTTGCTCGCAGCTCATCACAACCTCATCTCTTTTCACTTATCATGTCAGAATACGCACGCGGCCTCGAAGGGGTCATCGCCAACGAATCCTCCCTCAGCAACGTCATCGGTGATGTCGGTGAACTCAGCTACGTCGGATACCATATCGATGATCTCGTCGCGCACTGCTGCTACGAGGAAATCGTCTTCCTGCTCCACCACAACCGCCTGCCGAACGAGGCCGAGCTGCACGCCTTCGAAAAGGAGCTCCGCGCCGAGCGCGCCCTGCCCGCCCCGGTCATCGACTTCCTGAAACATGCCCCCAAAGACGGCTCCCCATGGATGTCCTGCGCACCGCCGTCTCCATGCTCGGCCTTTACGACCACCGCGCAAAAATCGGTGAGCCGGATATCACAGCCAACGCCGCCATCGCCCTCTCGCTCTGCGCGAAGACCGCGACTATCGTCGCCGCCTACCATCGCTTCCGCAACGGCCTCGAAGTTCCGCCCATCCGCGAGGATCTCACCGAGGCCCAGCATTTCCTCTATCTCATCACCGGCGAAGTCCCCACCGACACCGCCGCCCGCGTGCTCGACGTCGCCCTCATCCTCCACGCGGATCATGGCATGAACGCCTCCACCTTCTCTGCCCGCGTCACCGTCGCCACCCTTTCCGACATGTATTCCGCGATCACCGCCGCCATCGGTGCCCTCAAGGGCCCCCTCCACGGCGGTGCCAACGAGGGCGTGATCCACATGCTCCAGGACATCGGAGAGCTCGACAAAGTGGACGCTTTCGTCGAGGGTAAGCTCTCGCGGAAAGAGAAGATCATGGGCATCGGCCACCGCGTATATAAAGTCCTCGATCCCCGCGCCCCGCATCTACGCAGCCTCGCCGCCAAGCTCACTGGGGAACTCGGCGAGCCGAAATGGCTCAAGATGTCGGAGCGCATCGCCCAGATCATGCGCGAGCGCAAAGGCCTCGAGGCGAACGTCGATTTCTACTCCGCCACGGTCTATTATTCGCTCGGCATCCCCACCGACCTTTTCACCCCCATCTTCGCGATCTCTCGCACCTCCGGCTGGACGGCTCACGTCCTCGAGCAGCTCCGCGACAACCGCCTCTACCGCCCCCTCACCCTCTACACCGGCCCGAAAACTCTCAGCCCGGTCCCGCCCATCGAATCGCGCTAAGCACGGCCCGTGAAAACCCCATTTATCCTGCTGTCCGCCCTCGCCCTCGCTTCTTGCGCGCCGTCCACGGCCATCGTCATGCAGGAAGCTCCAAAAAAGCAGCAGCCCGCCGCCGCGTCCACCACGCCGGTGGAAAAACCCGCCGCCCTTCCTGATGACGGCCTGCGCTTGGGTGACATGCTCACGCTCCCCGACGACAACCAGCTCCGCTCCGCAGCCCCTATGGAAAGAGACGGCAACGCCACCATCATCACCAGCCCACCCGGCGATTGAGCGGACGCTGTCTCGAAAAACCTTCCCGCAGCTCTGTAGCTGAAAACCAGTTCCTACGCGTTCCGGGAAATCAGCGTAAAAAATACAAAAATGGAACGCTTTCAAGAAGTAGTCAGAAGGCGCCCCCTCAAAAATCCCCGAACGCGCTCCTGAGATCACTCGCCGCGCTCTTTGAGGCGGTTTCCTTTTGGGGAACGAAGGCGAAGTCATCCTTGGCCTCGAGGTCGATGTCGGGGTTGGCGAGGAGCGGGCGGGTGGTTTTGTCGATGGCCTCGAGGTCGGGAAGGGTGGTGCCTTCGGGGGCGGCTTTCAGCTCCTCAAATTTCCGGGCGGTGGACATCACGCGCGTTTCGTAGGAGCCGATGGCCTTGTTGTAGTGATCGACGGCACTGTTGAGAGATTTCCCAAGGGAGGAGAAATGGTCGGCGAGCTTGCCGAGGCGCTCGTGCATGGTGCGGCCGAGGGCGGAGATTTCCTTGGCGTTGAGCGCAAGCGCCTCCTGCCGCCAGCCGTAGGCGACGGCCTTCAGCAAGGCGATGAGGGTGGTGGGCGTGGCGAGGATGACGCCGTGATCGACGCCGCGCTCGATCAGGCCGGGATCGGAATGGAGGGCGGCGGAGAAGAAGGATTCGCTGGGCAGGAAAAGCACGGTGAACTCGGGCGTGTCCTCGAACTGGTCGGTGTACTTTTTCGAGGAAAGCTGCTGGATGTGGGTGCGCACCTGCGCGGCGTGCTGGGTGAGGAAACGCTCGCGCTCTGTTTCGTCGCCGGTTTCGAGGGCGTTGAGGTAGGCGTCCATAGGCGTCTTAGAATCGACGACGATGGTTTTCCCGCCGGGGAGTTTTACGATGAGATCGGGGCGGAGGCGCTTGCCCTCGTCGGTGGTGGTGCTGGTCTGAAGAGTGAAATCGCAGTGCTCCTGCATCCCGGCGAGCTCGACGACGCGGCGGAGCTGCATCTCGCCCCATTGGCCGCGGCCGGTGGGCTGGCGGAGGGCTTTCACGAGCGAAGCGGTTTCTTTCTGGAGGCCGAGCTGGCCCTCGCCGAGGGCGCGGACTTGTTCTTTCAGCTCGGAATACGCGCCTTCGCGGAGCTTCTCGATCTCGCCGACACGGAGCTCGAATTTCCCGAGCGAGTCGGCGACGGGTTTCACCAAGTTTTCGATGGCGACCTTGCGTTTCTCGATCTCGCCCTTCGCCTCCTCGGTCTGGGAGGCGAGGGTGGATTTCGCGAGGTGGAGGAACTGCTCAGAGGCACCTTTAAGCGCGTCGGCGGAGAGGGCTTTGAAGGTGTCGGAGAGTTTCGCCTCGGCGCGTTCGAGGAGGGCTTGCTTTTCCTCGGCGGCCTTGCGCTCGGCTTCGAGGCGGGAATTCGCTTCCGCGAGCTGGTTGCGGTAGGTCTGGGAGGCGGTTTCGTTGCTAGCGCTCTCGGCGGCGATATGGGCGAGGCGGGCTTCCGTTTCTGCATTGCGGCGTTCCTCGGCCTTGAGGCGCTCGGTGAGGGCAGATTTCGCGGAGCCTGCGGCGAGGTGCGTGAAAAGCCAGCCGACAAAGAGTGCGACTACGGCGGTGGCGATAAAAGGAAGGTAGGGTGCGAGTTCGGGTGGCATGGTCGGGTTCTTTCTACTTGCGGGCGCGGGGTTGCTGGGGTTGTTGTGGTGCGCGCTGCTGACGAACATACTGAACCACCGCACCAATTCAAACAACCAAGCATTTCAATACCATGGCCCACACACTCCCCGACCTCGGATACGCACTCAACTCCCTCGAACCTCACATCGACGCTCTGACGATGGAAATCCACCACGGCAGGCACCACCAAGCCTACATCACGAACCTCAACAACGCGATCGCCGGCAAGGCCGATCTCGAAGCGAAGTCCGCGCTTGACCTCATCACCGACCTCGCCTCCGTCCCCGACGACATCCGCGGCGCGGTGCGCAACAACGGCGGTGGCCACGTAAATCACAGCTTTTTTTGGAAAGTGATCGCCCCCGGCGGCGCGAAAACCCCCTCCGGCGATCTCGCGGCGGCCATCGACGCGGCGTTCGGCTCCTTCGATGCCTTCAAGGAAGCCTTCGCAAAAGCCGGCGCGACCCGTTTCGGATCCGGCTGGGCGTGGCTCTGCAAAAAGGCCGACGGCACCCTCACCGTATGCTCCACCGCCAATCAGGACAACCCGCTTATGGGCGAGGCCTTCGGCGGCTGCGGCAACAACCCCATCCTTGGCCTCGATGTCTGGGAACACGCCTACTACCTCCACTACCAAAACAAGCGCCCCGCCTACATCGACGCGTTCTGGAACGTGGTGAACTGGGACGTGGTCGCGGAAAACTTCGCGGGCTGATCCTGGTTTCTTCTTGGCAGCGGATGATCGCCGCGGCGACGGTTTTTCGAGCCTGCTTGATTCGCCGATAGACAATCCAACGACGGCATGTATCTATAGAGTCATGGAAAGATCACAAATCTCTCGACGCAGTTTCCTCAGAGGGTTCGGAGCGGCTGTTTCGCTACCCGCGTTCGAATCATTCCGCCCGTTAATGGCGGCGACGGCGGCTCAGCGGGCGCTTGCCACTACGGCCAGCGGCGCGCCGCTGCGGATGGCTTATCTCTACATCCCCAACGGCGTGAACCTCGCCCATTGGCGGCCGGAGGGAACTTCGTCTTCCTACAAGATGGGCTCTTCTTTCGCCTCGATGGAGAAACACCGCGAAGACTTCCAGATCTTCACCGGCTTCGAGCAAAAAAACGCCACGGCGGGCGGCGACGGCCCGGGCGACCACGCGCGCGGCACCGCCGCCTTCCTCACCAGCGCCAGACCCCGCAAAACCTCCGGCTCCGACATCCAGCTCGGCATTTCCGCCGATCAGGTCGCCGCCAACGCCGTCGCCGCGCATACACGCCTGCCTTCGCTGGAACTCTCCACCGATGGCGTCCGGAAATCCGGTAACTGCGACTCCGGCTACTCCTGCGCCTACCAGTTCAATCTCTCATGGCGATCCGAAAACCAGCCAATGACCCCGGAATCGAACCCGCGCGCGGTCTTCGAGCGCCTCTTCGGCGCGGGATCTGACGGCGAACGCGCGAAATCCCTGGGCCAGCGCCTCGCCTCCAAAAAATCCGTCCTCGATTTCATCGCCAGCGACGCCAAGGCTCTCCACCGCCACCTCGGGCGCACCGACCAGCGGAAGCTCGACGAATACCTAACCGGCGTCCGCGAGATCGAAAAACAGATCGAAAAAGCCGAGGCCATGGGCGTCCCGGCTGATCCCGGCGTACCTGCTCCAAATGGAAGAGCCCCCGAGTCTCACGGCGAGCACCTGCGCCTGATGCTCGACATGATGGTGCTCGCTTTCAAAACCGACACCACCCGAATCTCCACTTTCCTCATGGCACACGACGGCTCGAACCGCTCCTTTTCCGAGATCGGCGTGAACGAAGGTCACCACAACCTCTCCCACCACCGCGGTAACCAGGACAACCTCAGAAAAATCGCAAAAATTGACGCCTTTTACATGCAGCAGCTCGCCTATTTCCTAGACAAGCTCAAGGCCACCGAGGACGTGGACGGGAAATCCCTGCTCCATAACTCCATGATCGTCTATGGCGGCTGCATCGCCGATGGCGACCGTCACAACCACAACGACCTGCCCATCCTCCTTGCCGGACACGGCGGTGGAGCCTTCAAGCCCGGCCGTCACGTCGATTTGGGTGAGGACGTGCCGCTCTCAAATCTCTACCTCCGCATGTTGGAGGAGTTTGGCATCAAGGAAAAACGCTTTGGCGATTCCACCAGATCGCTCAGGAACGTGTGATATGCGCAGTTTTCGCGCAGAAACGCACCTTGTCAGCAGCCCTAAAATAGACTAAGCTTCCGTGCGCACGGAGGGAGCGCCAATCTCCCGCCGCGCACCCACAAACCAACACCCTATGTTCCGTATCCCTTTCGACCGCGTAAACTGGATCACCTCCAGTTTCCTCATCGGCACCGCCCTCATCGCCCTCATCGGCGCGCCCATCTACCTCTACCACTTCGGGATCAACTGGTTCCAGTTCGGCATGTTCTTCTTCTACCTCTGCGCGACGATGATGAGCATCACCGTCGGCTACCACAGGCTCTTCTCCCACCTCTCCTTCAAGGCCAAGACCCCGGTGAAAATCTTCACGCTCATCTTCGGTGCCTGCGCCTTCGAGAACTCCGCCCTCAACTGGTGCTCCGACCACCGCCGCCACCACAAGCACGTCGATCACGACGAGGATCCCTACGACATTTCCAAGGGCTTTTTCTGGGCGCACATCGGCTGGCTCCTTTTCAAGCTCAATCCCGAGCCGCCCGTCGACAACGTCGCCGACCTCCGCAAGGACAAGCTCGTCATGTGGCAGCACAGATACACCCACTGGATCGGCCTCGTCGTCGGCCTCATCGCCCCCGCCGCCCTCGGCTACGGCTACAACACGCTCATGGGACTCGATCCGATGGTCGGCGCGCTCGGCGGTTTCCTCATCGCTGGTGTCACCCGCATCGTGATCGCGCAGCATTGCACGTTCTTCATCAACTCCCTCTGCCACACCGTCGGCAAACAACCCTACTCCACCAAGCACTCCGCCCGCGACAGCGCGATCATGGCTTTCCTCACTTTCGGCGAGGGCTACCACAACTACCACCACGAGTTCCAGCACGACTACCGCAACGGCGTGAAAGCCATGGCAGTGGGATCCCTCGAAATGGACGATCTGGACGCTCTCGAAGCTCGGCCTCGTCGAAGGCCTGCGCCGCGTGCCGGACAGCAAGATCCTCCTGGCGGAAATGGGCGAGGCGAAGCGCCGCGCCGTGGAACGCATCGGCCAAATCGTAGCCACACCCGGCTATTGCGAACGCTCTGCGGAAATGCTGCACCAGCTTTCCGAAAAACTCGCGGCGAACTACCACGAACTCGAGCAAGCCGTAGCGGACCGAGTCCAACTCTCCCGCGACGCCCTCCAAACCTGGCAGGACGAAACCCGCGCCCTCATGCGCGAGATGTCTCAACTCGCGAGACTCGCCACCGCCTAAACCGCACCGGCGAAACTTTTTGAAAAGGGGGCTGCAAAGCCCCCTTTTTGTGATCCAGCTAGCCTTCCAGCAGCTGCCATTCGGAGAAGGTGGCCGTTGGGTGGTTAGTGGCTTATCGCAAATTGGATTCAACCTAAAATCCGCAGTTCAAACGAAGATTTTCACCGCAAAGGCGCAGAGGTCGCAGAGGAAACGCTGAGAAGAGTTTGTGTTTCGGGATATTGCAGAGCATTTTTCATGGCGATTCCATTTCACCCATTGGGTGAACCATGCAGTTCCATCGTTTTTCCAAATTTTCTATCTTCCCACATGCAAGGCTCTGCGTTCCTTTGCGACCTCTGCGACTCTGCGGTGAAAAATTGATACCCAACTGCGGTATTTAGATTCAACCCGGAAACGCAACGGTTCGGAATAGAGTAGATCAGGGTTGACCGAACGGCTTTGATCCCAACGGGATAATCTCAAACCAAGCCGCTGTCGTTGCACTTCCGAGTCGAAACCGCCGCCAAAAAAATATGCTTTTTTTTGACATCGCAATAAAACGCAACATTATTTGACCCGCCCTCCGGTCCGGCCACCGGCTCCTTCAACGGCCATCACGCTAAAAGCAAATTCCTGCTAACAATAATATGAAACCAAACCATCACCTCATCGCATCCAAGGCTGTCGCTTTCCCATCATTCCTCGTGACAGGCACTCCCGTTTTGGCTGCCACTGTCATCGCGCTATTTTTAACCGACCAGTCCGCGTCCGCCCAGACCAGTTGGACTGGCGGCACCAACCAGAACTGGTCGGATGCGACCTGGTCCTCCGGCGTGCCGACCAGCGACTCCGCCATTACTCTCACCCCCACGGCCGGTGTCACGCTGACCATCCCGAACGGAACGGCGGCTGTCGGTTCGTCGTTGGATTTCAGCTCGACCGACTTCGACGCCGGTCTGACCATCGCGGACGGCGGGAATCTGACGCTTTCCGGGGCGATCACGAATACTGGAAACAAAAACAACTTTATAAGAATCAGCAACACGACATTGGATAATGCCGCCACCGTGTTGACGGCGTCCAGCATTACCGTATCCGGCGGCATAAACTTGAACGCCGGGGGCAGCGCGGCCGGCCACTTCTCCTTTGGCAACAACATCAATACGGGAGTTCAGCTTGCCCTCGACGTCAACGGAAGCAATGGAAGCAACTGGACTCAAACCGGTGGCACGACGAATGTAGGGGGCAACGTCAACTACGGTTTGTCCATTGGACAAGGTGCTACAGGCACCGCTCAGACCGGGATCGCGACTTATAATCTCAACGGGGGAACGCTGGCCGGTGCGCGCATCGGCGTGTTGAACGGCGATGGAAATAACGGTGCGGTAGGCCGTTATGCGATGAACGGCGTGTTGAATTTCAACAACGGTATCATTCAGAACTTGGGCACTGGGAACCTCAACGTTCAAAATGGAACCGCCAACTCTGGCACGACGGCAAACACGGCGCAGTGGGACACCAGCAAACCGCTCAGCGTGGTGCTTGGTGGCGGGACCGCCCGTGAATTTCAGGCGAATACCGGGAACATTATCTTCAGCCCCTCGGCGGTCCTGAGCGGCACCGGAAATTTCACCAAGACGGGCACGGGTTCGCTTTTGTTCACCGGCGGCAATACCACCAACGCAGCCTTGAACACGTGGTCGGGTAACTCGACCGTCACCAGCGGCGCTATCGCGGTGAACTACAGCCAGATCGCCGGAGAGGCGGCCACGGGCGGCACGGATACGCTCTCCGGAGCCTACAGCGCGGCGTCGCGCCTTGTGCTGAATGGCGGCAATTTCACCATGACCGGCCGCGCCAGCGCCTCTGAAACCACCGCGACTGCGGGTGCGATCACGAGCAATTACGGACTTACGCTTCCTTCGACTGCGGGCTTGGTCGTGGGCCAGTCGGTTTCGGGCACGAACGTGGCTCCCGGCACCTACATCCGTCAAATCCTCAGCGGCACGCAGATCCAGCTCAGCCATCAAACGGTGGGTAATGCCGTCATCAACGGCAACACGCTCACCTTCGGCGCGGCGAGCTTCGCCAATACCCAGACGATCAACGACGTCACGCTCGACGCGACGACGTCCACCGTCACCGTCAATCCGGGTGCGGGCACGTCCACGACTCAGCTTGACTTTGGCAACGTCACCGGCACCGGCGGCCTCACCAAGGCCGGCGCGGGCACACTCAAGCTCACCGGCACGCTCGACTACACCGGGGCGACGGCGGTGAGCGCGGGAACTCTGGAGTTTGCAAACGCGAGTGGAACCAACACGCTCACGGGCAACGTCACCGGCACCGGCAGCTTGGTCAAATCCGGAGCCGGCACCACGATCCTCGCCACCCCCACCACCGCTGGCAATTCCTTCTCAGGCTCGCTGAGCGTGACAGGCGGCACCCTGCAAATTGGCGACGCATCGACCGGCAACAGCAACGTCAGCCGTCTGACCTCGGTGTCATCAGTCAACGTCGGCTCCGGCGCGACTCTCACCTTCAAGAACTCCGGGGCCCTTCCAGGGGCTACTGAAATCACCCTCTCCGGAACTCTCAACACCGACGATACCGGGGTCAGCGGCGGTGGATTCCACACTGCTCTGGGTGCCATCACCTTCAACGGCGGCACCCTCACCACCGCGAAGGGTGGAAACACTACCACCTTTCAAAGCTACGCCTTGAATGGCACCATCACCGTCAGCGGATCCTCGGCTGCCAGCATCACCTCCACCGGGTTGGACACCAGCGGTAACGGCATCCACCTGGCCAGCAACGCCGCCAGTGTGAACCGGACCTTCAACGTGGCCGATGTCACCGGGGACGCCAATGCCGACCTGACCATCTCGGCCAGATTGCTGGACTCTTCCGCCAACGCCGGCGCGTCCGGCCTCACCAAGACTGGTGCTGGAACCATGGTTCTCGAAGCTACCAACTCCTACACTGGCGCCACGGATGTGTCCGAAGGTCGTCTGGTCATCAATGGCAGCATCTCTACCAGTACCACCACTGTATCCGCCGGTGCCACGATCAGTGGCAGCGGCACCACCGGAGCCTTGACGGTCGCCAGCAATGGGTTCATCGCTCCAGGAAACAGTGCTGGCGTCCTGACAGTGGACGGAGGCTTAACCTTAGCAGGCACCTATCTTTGGGAACTCACCGCTCTCTCCACCAGCACGCGTGGAACCGACTTTGATGGACTTACGGTTACTTCGGGAGTTATCGATCTCACCGGCGCAACTCTTGGGCTCAACCTGAGTACATTCGCGCCGAGCAGTGCCGGCTTCTGGCAGACCGATCAAGTCTGGTCCGGGATCCTGCTCAACGAAGGTAACGGCACGCTGACCGGCAACTTTGGAAGCATTGACAACTCGGGATGGGACTCCCTCGGGATGTTCTCGACCACCGCGACGAACAGTGGTGTGGACTTGGTCTGGACGGCCATCCCGGAGCCTTCCGTAGCCCTGCTGGGCGGTCTTGGCATGCTTGTCCTGCTGCGCCGCCGCAGGGCGTAAAGATTTTCCGGAGTTAATGGGTTTTCTCCGAAATTAGTGCGGGATTGCTGACTGGAGGGTTAGCAATCCCGTGATTTTTAAGAGTGAAAACTGAAATAAGTCAAAGCCACCGCCCATGAAGATTCTTCCCCTACTGGCCTTCGCCCTTGCCATTCCCGCTTCGCTCGCATTCGCCGGCGAGCCAGTCCGACCCAACGTCCTGTTGATCTCGGTGGATGATCTCACCACGGATGTCGGCTTTCTTGGAAAGGCCTGGGCTCAGACTCCTGAGATGGACCGACCTCGCCGCTCGATCCACGGTCTTTGAGAACGCCCATTGCCAAGCCCCGATCTGCGGGCCGTCGCGCAACAGCTTTCTCACGGGTCGCTACCCGCACAACACAGGGCTCTACGCGCTCTTGCCGCTCTTCAGCGAGGTGGAGGAGCTGCGCAGCCTCCCGACGTTTCCGCAGTGGTTCCGCGAACGGGGCTACCGCAGCGTGATAATGGGAAAGATCTTCCACGCGACTGCTGACCGCCGATCCGCCGACAGGATCATGGGCGGATACCCCTTCGGCCCTTTTCCCGAAAATCCCCTGAACCTTCCTGAGAAAAATCCATTTCACCCCTTCTACGATTGGGGTTCATTTCTTGAAGATCCCGAAACCACCGATTACCGGCTTGCTCAAGACGCCATACGAGAGCTGCGCAATCTCGCCGGTGGCCCGCAGCCCTTCTTCCTCTCGGTCGGCTTCATCCGTCCGCACTGCCCTTATTACGCTCCGCAGCGCTGGTTCGATCTCCACCCGTTGGAGTCGGTTGTGCCCTACAAGGATCAATCCGACGATCTTGCGGATTTGCCAGCCTACGCGAGACGGCTGGTCCCCAACGAAGAAAAGTTCCACCGGTTCCTCATGGCGGAGGAGGACCGGGCCCGGAGCCTGCTCCAAGCCTACCGCGCGTCGGTCAGCTACGTCGATCACTGCATCGGCATGCTGCTCGCCGCCCTGCGCGAAAGCGGCTTGGAGGAGAATACCGTGGTGGTGCTGCTCTCCGACCATGGCCTGCAGAACGGCCTCAAGAACCAGTGGTTCAAGCGCACCCTTTGGGAGGCCAGCACCCGCGTGCCCCTGCTCATCAGCATGCCCGGCCAGGAGGAGGCTCGCCGCGTGACCGCTCCGGTCGGGCTGATCGATCTCTTTCCCACCCTTTGCGAAATCGCCGGACTGCCGCAGCCCGAAGGCCTCAACGGGCTCTCGCTCCTCGGCCTGACCGACGGCAGCGAAGGAGGCAACGGACGGCCGCCAGCCATCACGTCACATGGCCCAGGCAACTTCGCCGTGCGCGACGCCCGCTGGCGCTACATCCGCTACGCCGATGGAGCCGAGGAACTCTACGACCACTCGGTCGACCCCGAGGAGCGGCGTAACCTCGCCCAAGACCCCGCTTTCGCCGCCGAGAAGGTCCGCCTCGGCAAGTTCGTTCCGACCAAGTGGAGCGACTTTGCCCCAGGCAGCATGGATCTCGCCAGCCCGGCCTTCCCTGGCAAGTGAGGGAGTGCCTCAACACCTCCAAACCGACGACCCTTTGCCCAAAATGACATCGCCCGCCCCCGCCCTTCGTCGGTTCGCATCCCGCGCGCTTCCCGCAGCCGCGATGCTTCCGGCCTGCGCGTGGCTTTGGCTCGCTGCGCCCCAGACAGCACAAGCCGAGGCGAGCGCCCCCAGTCACCCCCATTTCCCCGCCCTCCGGTCCGGCCACCGGCTCCTTCAACGGCCATCACGCAAAAGGCAAATTCCTTGGCAATCATCGCGCTCCAGCACCACTATGGAATCGCTAAAGATAAGGCGAGAGCCGCTTTGCTCGATGTCCTTACCAGTGGCCTTTGCTCGCCACTCAACGGGTCGGCGGTGCTCACGGCGCTGGAGACTGAAACAGGCTGCAGCCTGCTAGACCGGCTGATCGCGGACGACTACGCGTCACGGGGCATCAAGGCGCCTACGAATGTCCGGAAAATGGCTCGCCTAACGGAGGTGGAGAACCCGTTACGTTCACTGCACCTCGAATTCCGCCTTAAAACCAGAAATGTTGCAAAATATTACAGCGGTTCAATTCGTCAAGCAAATCAAGCCGTCGCCATCATGGGAGAAACACACAACTCACTCTTAGCTCAGTTTTTAAGCGATAAACGGTTCCAGTGGATTGTAGCCAAATGCCCTCGATAGAATCGAGTTTCACAATTCTAAAAATGCAACTAACCGCATCTTTTTTATTGACAATGCCCGCTATGATTTTATTCTGGAGCCGAGCTGGTTTTGAAAACCGTCATTCAAAACACCAAAACATCGGCAATTTATCTCACCACCCACCCCCAAAAAGACAGAATGAAAACCGCAAACAATCATCCTATGAAAAATTTGTCCAACATCCCCCTCCTTTCACTCCTCGCCTTGGGTTCTTCCCAGGCAGCCGTCTACCAATTTGACAACAGCGATGGAGACCGTCTCTTTTCCGGCCCCGGCAACTGGAACTATGTCAGTGGCACTCCGGCTGGAACATTTCCGGTGAATAATGACACCCTGCGGGTGGATAATGCGCAGTTCACCACCACGCTGCTCGCTCCGGCTTTGATCGATTCAGCCTGGTCAGTGACAGGCGGCAATACCTTTTTTCAAGGATTCGGCACTGCGTATGGTTTAGTCCAGAGCGGTGCCAACCTGAGACCTCTCGGCGTCACCATCGGGGCGGCTGCCACAGACACGAATCATGGATTCGTCACAGTCGCTTCCGGCGGACAAATTTCCACCGCTGCCGCGCTCAATGGATCCTTGATCATCGGTGGAAACAGCACACAATCGAGTGGCGCGTTGCTTCTGCAGGCGGGAGCGATTGTCAACGACTTGCCAAACCTCAATCTGGGCTCGACGGGCACCCTGCAATTTACGGCAGATAGCGGCGGTTTTGGCGGCACTTCCATGGCGTTGAAAGGCAGCAACACCTGGGCAATGAACGGCAGACTCACCCTCGATCTGTCTGCATACACTCTGGCGACACCCACCCTGTTCACGCTCATCGATCAAATCAATGCGACGCCTGTTTCCATGACCGGTGACCTGCGCACATGGTTGGATGGCGGGTCGGGAAGTCAGACGGTTACCGGCAGCGGGTCCTTCGGCGATGGCGTCTTCGAAATCATCGGGCTCACCGGCAGCGGCAGCACGACCCTGAGTTACGACGACACCTCCAAGACTCTGTTCGTCACCACTGCCATCCCCGAACCTAGCACCTCGGGGCTGCTCGCCTTCTCGCTCACTGCGCTCGTCTTCTCACGCCGTCGGCGGAGTAACTGTTGAGTTCACCTCAAGAATCAATCCATCCTTTTTCTGCGGGCGGCGGTCTCCATCTGTTTGGAAAAGCAAACAGAGCGTGGAGATCGTCGACCACCCATACGAAGTCTGGCAGACCCCACTGGAGCCTCTTGAGGATTCCTTTGAGCCCGAGCGGCTGATCTTGACCGACGCATCATTCCGCAAGATAAAGCAACTGATCCTCGCACTCGCCGCTGCGCTTTCCGCGCCGCTGGCCAAGCTTCTCCCAGCCAACAAGGCGAAAATCCTCTTCAGTTTGTGAGATGATAAGCCTTGGTGATTCTTGAAACATTCACTCTTTACAGAACAACAATGCGAAACATATTTAGGCCAATGGTTTCAAGATTGTCGATTTTTAAACGCGCCCACGTGGGCCAGGCGTCTCGCCTGACATCGAATGACTTCCGCCACGCAGGCGGGACGCCCGCGCACCATTTCAGAAGTCCCACAGCAATCGGATTTTGGTATAAGGATATGAGTAATAACCTTAAACGAATCGGGCTATTTGCATTAGCCGCTTTCTTGCCAGTCCAAGCTCAGGAAAACCCCGCAGCGCCGCCGCGCGACCGAGCTCTCAAGGGAGTGATCGTGTCGTATGATGCCGCCGCGGGCGAACTGCTGGTTCGACACCGGCCCACCGAGCAGGTCATGAGGCTGCGCGGGGCCGACAAAGCCCGCGTGAGCATCTGGCGGCAAGTCGATCTCGATGAACTGCCCGATGGGCAGCCGCTCATTGGCTGGGGTCGAATCAACGAGAAAAACAAGGCGATTGATTCAAGCATTTATCATGTCCGCGAGGATGACCAGAACCTTAAGCTGGGGATCAGTCCCAATTCTTTGACAGGCCGACTCCAGCGGCGCCCGGTGTCGGGAGAGAACGAGACTCTGACCAGCCGCGACGGCAAGTCCGAACTGTTGCTGTTCGACGGGCAGTCGGCTTGGAAATTAAATCTTAAGCACGATATACGGCCCAGCGTGTTTCGCTCCGAGCAGGGCACGGCGGCGGAGCTTCAGCCCGGTCGGGAGATCGAGTTGCAATACCGCTCGGAAAATCCTGCGTTGGGTGGCGAGTTGCGAAGCGCCAAGGTGAGCATTCAGTTTCCGGGGGGAGGTATTTACTACATGAATAAGCCCGGTGGCCCTACGGGCATGACAGTCACAAGCCTCGAAGAGTCCGTCCAGAAGGTGATACAAAATCACCAGAGCAAAGCGGCCGAACTGGCCCGCCTGATGCCCGTGAAGATGCAGGTTGTGCCCGAACTGGCTCGGCAGGACGAACAGCAGGTGGTTCGGCTGGAGGCTTTGGCGGATAAACAGCCCAACGCAAAGATCGAACTGCGGCCGAACTATTTGCAGACCCCACCACGGTCAGCGCGGGAAATGGCGTTAAGCTGGCGCGCCACGGGTGAACAGCGGCATGGGCTGGATGTTTATTTCGCTGAATTGCCGCTGCCGAGCCTGGGGGTCGGCCAGCACCTGCTCCACTGGGTGTGCGACATCGGCGGCGACATCCATGAATACTGGCGCAGTTACGCGATCGCAGATGACCAGACCACCATTTGTATGTTTCAGGTGAACCATCGCCCCCCCGATTTGCTGGAGACGCTGCAACGTTATTACATCCCTTATCACCACTGGACATTCGTGCCCCTGGATTTTGCCAAATGGGTCAATCCCAATCAGTCAGCCAAAGCGTGGGCAGACGCATCCCGAGGAGATCGCCAGTATGGCATTTACGGTGAATTCGGGTTGCAATATTATCCCTGGGGCGCAGGGCAGGTGCGCGAAGACCCGGCCGAGGTGCAGATGGCCGGCCTCAAAGCGCTGCAAACCATTGCTCCCCTGCTGGGCTTTGCCGGGCCGGTGAATAGTTTCTGGAACTACACCATGGGCAACGAGACCGTGCGGTTGGCTCGTGAGGCAGGGTATCGCTCAGTGTCAGCCCTGTGCACGGAGAACCATGTCGATGGCAACATGGCCATCAACCACACCGGCCGGCCGGAGCGGCCCTACTTCATGGCTACGGATGACTTCCGCAAGCCCGGCCCGGGCGGTCCCGACGGGATGGTGGGCTTGGCTCAGGTGCAACGTCATACCATTTTGGCACGGCGTTACCTGTGTGATTACAACATTGAACCGGGCAACGGGGCTCTGAACGCCGGGGCTGGCGGACGAGACGTTTGGGATGAGATCGCTCTTTCCCGTCTATTCGATTTCTACGACGCGCTGTTCCAGATGCAGCCCAGCCAGAAGGTTCCGTTCGTGATCCAGCAATGCCTGGAGTTCAGCGGCACGCGGGTTGGTGCGGCCGAGGGCAACCGCATGATGGTCGAGTATGCGGCGCGGAAGGCCGCAACGGGCAAGGTGGTGTTCTCTAATGTGCGCGCTTTGGGCGATTACTACCGGCGCCACTACACCCAGACGCCAGAAACCACGGCCTACTTTCACGACTACTGGGCCGGGATTCACGCCTTTCAGAAGCCGAACCTCTTTCCCGATGTGCTGCAGATTGAAAATCACTTATTCAGCGGAATGTTCATCGGTGGCGGAATTCTTCCCGATTATCACTACGACTACACCCGGCCTTGGAATTATCCCGACTTCGGCAATGAGGGTCTGCCGCGCAAGCGCGACGGCTTCGGCTATCCCGATCCCGAAAATTACGACCGCTTCACCTGGACGCCCACAATCACCGACACACGCAAGATGACGGCTGAGCGCAAAGAGCAACAAAAGGACGGCAAGCTCGTGGTGACGCTCACGGTGAACAGCGACCGGAAGCGTAAGCATTTCCCGCTGGCCTTGTGGGACTTACCTCGGGAATGGAAGGCAGGTGACGGCTGGTATAGCGTCAGCGACGGGGCGCGCTTTGTGCCGGTGAAGGTTCCATTCACGAACAATCTCAGCGGCGTGCTGGTGGCTGACCTCAAGGCCGGCAAAAACCTCCTGACGCTGACAATCGATTCGCCGCCACGGACGCCTAGCGACGCTGGACGTGGCCGCGGGCAACCTGCGCGGCAAGGTCTTCGAGCGCGACGGCCGAGCGATGGCCTATGTGTATCCGGCCGTGCCGTGGGAGGTGAGCTTTGAATTGACGGTTCCGGCGGGCAAGAGCGTGCAGTATTACGCCGCGCCCAAGGGTGAACGAATCGATTTGCCGCCCGGCACACACAATCTGGTCATCGAAAAAGACCAATGGTCGCGGATCGTCGGCCTGAGCCGCGAGGAGCTGGCCGCGAATCTGAGCGAGGTGACACCCCCCATTTCCCCGCCCTCCAATCTTCGCCAAGGCTACGACAGGCAGGCCGGTCCGATCCATTGATTCCCCCAGGAGCTACGCGCAAAAGGCAAAATACTATCGGCAATTTATCAAAAATCGCCCCCCTGACACACGGAATCATGAGTTACATCACCGTTACCCAACCAGCAACATGAAACGTAAAAGCCACCCCTCAATCGGGCAGCGACCCATCGTTTCCGCCATGGCTATGCTGCTCGTCCCTGCTCGGCGGCCGGGCTGACCGCTGTTGCCCAGACTACCTATATTCGGGACACCAACGACACCACCGCCGGTTTCAGGCACCGCCTTGGGCACTTGGGACACCACCGCTGCAAATTGGACGACCGATGCCACCGGCGTCGCGGCTCCCATTGCCTGGGTAAACGACGCCAGCACACCGAACAGCGCGATCCTGGACTTCGTCGGCAATACCGGAGGGCCTGGCGCGCTCACACTCGCCACCGACCTGAATCTCGGGGGCTTGGAAGTGAGGGGCCTCGGCAACTCGACGTCGGGCTTTGCAGGTCCCGTGTTAGCCATCAATGAAAGCCGCACCATCACGTTCGCAGCTGCGCGTGGTCGTTACGATCGAGGATCGCGATGTTTTTTCAGCGACCTAAATATCCGTGCGCTGGCGAGCACCGCCACCACCACCACGCTCAATCTTAACGGCTTCACCAAGAAGGGCGAAGGCACCCTGCGGCTCACGGCCCAGGCCCAGACCACCGCAGGCGCCACGGCCGTGGTGAACCTCACCGGCACGGTGAATGTCGATGCTCGAGCCAGCTGGCCTTGATCACTGTCGGAGCTAACCTCGACACCACCCGCACCATCCATGTTGGCAGTGCCGTCTTCAACCTCGCCCCCGGCACGGTGCTGAGCGTGATGAGTCCCTTCAGCTACACCGCAGCCGGATCCATCCCTGCCACGGGCATGGCCGCGTTCGGAGAAATCACGGGTTCGGGCACGGTGCGCGGAGAACGCAACGGCCCGTCCAACACCCTTACCCTGACCGCGACCGGCATCACGCCGGGAACGGATGGCACCATCGGCACGCTGACGATCGCCGATTCGACTGGCACCAACGTGTTGAACCAACCCGCAGATGGCGCCACCGGCTTCTCCTTTGCCAGCCTTGCGACGGGCGGCTTGAAGTTTGATCTCGCGGCACCCGGTAGCAGTGATCGGCTGGCATTTTCGGGCCTTTCGACGGTGAACCTGGCTGAGCTGGCGTTCAGCCACTTCGACTTCAATCAACTGGCCGGGTTCGGGGCCGGCACCTCACACGCTGGTCAGCGGCCTTCCTTCGATGGTGGAAGGCTCGCTCGGAGAGACAACCGGCACCATTGGTGGCCGCCCCGTCACCCTGGCCATCAACGGCTCCTCTCTGGAGCTGAGCGTGGGCGGCGCAGGCTCGGACACCACCGCCCCTGCCGCCCCCAGCCTCACGCTGCTCGCCAGCTCCGATACCGGCAGCAGCGGCACCGACCGCATCACCAACGACACGACCCCCACCCTGCGAATCACCCTCGCCGGTGCGGGCGACACCGCTCCGGTCGCGGGCGACGTCGTCAAGCTCCGGCAAGCCGCCGTCGAGGTCGCTTCCGCCACCCTAAGGGAGGGCGACATCACGGCCGGCTATATCGACCTCACCTCTACAATCCTCGCGCCGGGCAGTCTCTCCTTCACCGCCACCGTGACCGACACCGCCGGCAACGTCTCCGCCCCCAGCGAAGCCCTGGGCGTTTTGCTCGACACCACCGCCCCCGTCATATCCGTCGTCGGCTCCGACACCTCGGTGGGCTGGGGCTCGGCCTACTCTGACGCGGGGGCCACCGCGGCGGATCCCGAGGGGGGCGAAGTCGCCGTCGTAACGGTCAACCCGGTGGATACCTCCACCTCCGGCGTTTACACGGTCACTTACAGCGCGACCGACGCCGCCGGAAACACCGCCCAAGCCACCCGCACCGTCACCGTCAGCATCGAAAACCCCACCGTGCCCGGGGCCGACGGGCTCTCGCCGCTCATGAAGTATGCCTTCGGAGCCACCAGCCCGTCTGACAGCGTGCAGGAGCCGGTCTTGCATTCCACCGCCACCACACTCTCGCTCACTGCGGTGGTTCGCACCAACGACCCGGCGGTGATCGTCAGCGCCGAGGCCGTCAACGATCTCGCCGGCACTTGGGGCACCGGCGGCACGGTGAATGAAAGCTCCGCCTCCGACCAAGGCGACCTCCCCCCCAACACTGAACGCCGAGTCTATACCGTGGCTCGCAACGGGGCTCCGAAAAAATTCCTCCGCCTGAAAGTGCGGTTATCGCCCCATGCCTCCACAACCCAGCCGAACTTTATCTTCATCATCGCCGACGACCTCGGCATCGGCGACCTCGGGGCCTACGGTGCCACCCTCATCCCGACGCCGCAGATCGACCGCCTCGCCCGCGAGGGTCTGCTCGCCACCCAAGCCCACGCCTCCGCCTCCGTCTGCACGCCTTCCCGCTACGCCGTGCTCACCGGCGAGAACTACTGGCGCGCCCCCGCGTGGGAGGGGCAGAGCCTGATTCGCGCTGATCAGACGACCCTCGCCCGCACCCTGAGCGCCGCCGGCTACGCCACCGGCTATTTTGGCAAATGGCATCTCGGCTGGGGCGAGAGCGTGCCGGGCGAGAAGCGCGAGCACCGCGCGGGCGGCGTGGATTGGACTGCGGAGACGCTGCCCAGCGGTGTATTAGAAACCGGATACGACACCTATTTCGGCACGCCCTGGTCGGCCAACGAGCCGCCCTTTGTCTTCGTGCGCGACCGCGCCGTGGTCGGCCGCGATCCCGCCGATCCCATCAGTATCGTCGGGCCGGAGGTGGAAAGATTCTACGGCTACGGCGTGAGGCCGCGGCAGCGCCGCCGCCCACGCCGCGCGCCCGTTGGAGAGCATCGACCCGCTCGTGACAAGCGAGGCCCTCGAATTTATCGAGGCCCAAAAGGATCGCCCCTTTTACCTCCACATCGCCTACGTGGCGCCGCACGTGCCCATCGCCTCCGAGCCGCAATACAAAGGCCGCTCCGGCATCGGCCCTTACGGCGACATGATCGTGCAGATGGACGACTGCGTGGGGCGCATCCTCGACGCGCTCGACTCGCATGGCATCGCGGACAACACGTTTGTTATCTTCACCAGCGACAACGGCGCGATCCTCAACCGAGGCGTGCGCAGCACCGGACACCGCTCGAACCTCGGGCTGCAAGGCCAGAAGACCGACGCCTGGCAGGGCGGGGTAAATGTGCCTTTTCTCGCCCGTTGGCCGGGTAAAATCCCCGCCGGTGCGACCACTGATCGGCTCATCGCCCTCAACGATTTTTTCGCCACCGCTGCGGCAGCGGCCGGTTTTCCCATCCCGGCGGGTGCGGCGCGCGACAGCATCAACCAACTGCCCGTGCTCACCGATCCCGCCGCGCCCGCCGTGCGCACCGAGATGACCTACATCGGCATCACGCAGCCGCAGATCGCCCTCCGCAGCGGCGACTGGGTTTATCTTCCCGGGCAAGGCTCCTTCGGGGTGACCACTGACCCGCGCCACAGCTGGGCCATGCAGCTCGCCGAACTGGGAGCGTTTCATTCCGACTACGCCTCGGACGGCAGCTTGAAACCCGATGCGCCGCTCGTGCAGCTGTATAATCTCTTCGAGGATCCGGGCCAGCAATTGAACCGCGCTACGGAACATCCGGCGAAGCTCAAGGAGCTCGATGCGCGCCTTTTTGAGATTCGCGGGCGGCCGACCGGCGCCCCCCCCGCCGCGTTTGACTGACCCACCGCCCTGCCGCCCCGTCCGCGCCTCGCCGCGGGCCCAGAAACCTTTTCCGCCATGCACCCATCCACGACCCAGCCTCGCCTCCGTTACCCAATCAGCAGCGTGAAACGTAAAAGCCACCCCTCAATCGGGCAGCGACCCTGTCGGTTCCGCCATGGCTATGCTGCTCGCCCTGCTCGCGGCCGGGCCGGCCGCTGTTGCCCAGACTACCTATATTCGGGACACCAACGACACCACCGCCGGTTTCGGCACCGCCTTGGGCACTTGGGACACCACCGCTGCAAATTGGACGACCGATGCCACCGGCGTCGCGGCTCCCATTGCCTGGGTAAACGACGCCAGCACACCGAACAGCGCGATCCTGGACTTCGTCGGCAATACCGGAGGGCCTGGCGCGCTCACACTCGCCACCGACCTGAATCTCGGGGGCTTGGAAGTGAGGGGCCTCGGCAACTCGACGTCGGGCTTTGCAGGTCCCGTGTTAGCCATCAATGAAAGCCGCACCATCACGTTCGCAGCCGGCGCGGTCGTTACGATCGAGGATCGCGATGTTTTTTTCAGCGACCTAAATATCCGTGCGCTGGCGAGCACCGCCACCACCACCACGCTCAATCTTAACGGCTTCACCAAGAAGGGCGCAGGCACCCTGCGGCTCACGGCCCAGGCCCAGACCACCGCAGGCGCCACGGCCGTGGTGAACCTCACCGGCACGGTGAATGTCGATGCCGGCCAGCTGGCCTTGATCACTGTCGGAGCTAACCCCGACACCACCCGCACCATCCATGTCGGCAGTGCCGTCTTCAACCTCGCCCCCGGCACGGTGCTGAGCGTGATGAATCCCTTCAACTACACCGCAGCCGGCTCCATCCCTGCCACGGGCATGGCCGCCTTCGGTGAAATCGCGGGTTCGGGCACGGTGCGCGGAGAACGCAACGGCCCGTCCAACACCCTTACCCTGACCGCGACCGGCATCACGCCGGGAACGGATGGCACCATCGGCACGCTGACGATCGCCGATTCGACCGGCACCAACACGTCGAACCAACCCGCAGATGGCGCCACCGGCTTCTCCTTTGCCAGCCTTGCGACGGGCGGCTTGAAGTTTGATCTCGCGGCACCCGGTAGCAGTGATCGGCTGGCATTTTCGGGCCTTTCGACGGTGAACCTGGCCGGCTTGGCGTTCAGCCACTTCGACTTCAATCAACTGGCCGGGTTCGGGGCCGGCACCTACACGCTGGTCAGCGGCCTTCCTTCGATGGTGGAAGGCTCGCTCGGAGAGACAACCGGCAC
>JAGYIT010000017.1 GCA_018402445.1 Akkermansiaceae bacterium
GCCGATGGCGGCGACGGGGTAGGCTGTAGGGACTGCGCCGGGGTTGACGATCCTGTTGTGGCGGATGACGGCGTTCCTGGTGTTGCGCAGGAGGATGCCGTAGCCGCCGGGGTTGATGATGGTGTTGCCCTCGATGCGGAATCCGGAAAAGAGGCGCTCGGTGACCGGCTCGGATTCGGAGAATGGGAAGCGTCCGCTGTCGCCTGAGCGCACCGTGTTGGCCCAGACGCTGATGGAGCCGGAGCCGCCCTCGCCGCTGACCGGCGCATGCACCGGGTTGTCGCGGATGACGTTGTTGCGGATGATGACGTTGGAAGGTTGCGGGCCTTCCCACCAAAACTGGGCGAACTGCATGCTGATGGCCGGCCCAGTGGAGCGAAGCAGAAGGTTATTTTCGATGAGACCGCTCCGGGCACCCTGGATAAGCATGATCTGGGCGACCTGGTCGCGAAACAGGCAGCCGCGGACGGTGATGTTGTCGCAGCGGTAATTGGAATACATCACCGGGGCGAAGGGAGAGAGCCGCAGCGGGCTTTCCAGGGTCACGCTCCAAAGGCCCCGCAACGCGTGGCTGGTGATGCTGTTCCGCACACACCATGCCTCGGTGGCCTGGGCGGACTCCGCCTCCTTTAGCGGCTTTGAGGAGATGATTTTCGCCTCGCCGAGCTTCTTCCACGAATAGAAATCGTAAAACGTGAGGGATTCGCCGGGCTTTGGTTCCGGCCCGGCGAGGACGAGCGTGTTGGCGCCTGTCTGGCGCAGGGTCATGCCGATGATCGAGAGCAGATTGATGCCATCGTCAAGGTGGGGGCCGAATTCGGAGTCTTCGAACAGGAAGGTGCCGCCATTTTTGGAAAACTGCCCGAGGCCGGCGCAGATTTCGAGCCGGTTCGTGCCGAGCCGCGGCGAGTTCCGCCAGTCGCGGTAGATGGTGTGGCCGGCCGTGCGGTGGTCGGCGGGGGATCCGCTGCCGTTCACGATGCGGATGGACTCGTAAGTCATGTTGCGGCAGTCCCGGGTGGAGGCGAGATGGTGGGTGCGGATCCTGTGGGCCTCGGCGTTGTGCAGGGTCAGCAGGTTGCCGGGCGCAAGGGATCTGTTTTGGTTCAGGGGATGGCGAAGCGCGTTGACGGTCAAACGGAGCATCCGACCACCCAGAGACTGGTATTTTTCCCAGCCCATCTGCTGGATGTTGGCCAGGCTGCCATCCGGGCGGTAGGCCAGCATGCGTTCCTTTTCGGGAAGGACCATGTCGTAGCCAGGCAGAACCTCGACATCCAGGGTCATGTCCGCGGTGTTGATCGCGACGATGCGGGCGAGCGAAAACGCGAGTTGTTCGGAGTCGATCGTGAGGCCGGTTTGCTTCGCGTCCGGCGCCCTCCCTGTCAGGACGACATCCTCACAATGGCTGAATGAAAACGCACCGCCGCTCTTTTCGTCATCGACGATGATTTCCACACCCGGGGCGCGAATCGTCAGGTTCCTGGCACCCTCCACGGCGAGCTGCCCGACATTTACCCGGTAAATTCCCGGCGGGATGGTGAGCTGCTGTCCTTCTGTTTTCGAGAGAGCCTTGAGCAAGGCTGCAAGCTCCTTGGCCCGGACTCGCTGGGCCTCCTTCTCCTCCGGGGTATAAGTGGTAAGGCGTTCGGGGTCGTTCGCATTGTATTTGCGCTGGTCGGCGCTGCCGGCGCTGCCGGCGAAGCGTGCGGGGATCTGTTTTTCCGGATCGAAGCGCATCGCGCGGGGCGTGTTGGCGGGCACCGACCATGCTCCGCGCGCGCCGTTTCCATGGATCGCGGCCACCCGCACAAACACCGTTTCAGATTGTTTACCGGGAGCATCCTTTAGAAAAATCGGGAAGCGTCGTTCCTCAGGCCATGCGTTGCCCGCGCTCTGGAATTTCTCACCGTCCTGCGACCATTCGACCGCAAATCCGCCTTCGGGATTGACCGGGAACGACCAGACCGCATCCACCCAGCGGTCGGTGGCCGAGGCGGTGACCGTTGGTGCTTCGGCGGGAACTGGCGGTGGCGTGAGGGACCGGGAGAACTGCGGGGATTTGTAGGACTTCGAGCCGATGGTGAGTGAACCCTCCAGCAGCACGAAATCCTGCGGCAGGTTCGTGCCTGCGGGGAGGATCACGCGGCCGGAGGTCAATGAACCGCCGATGACAGATGGAATGTTCGCAGGATTTGTTACGACCAGCGTTCCGCCGCCACCGCCGAGCCGGAGGACATTGTCGCAGGGGGTGAGGATTCCGGAGTAGCTTGCCTCCCGCGTCGCGCCGAGAGTGGCGGCTCGCAGGATGGCACCGGCGTCTGAGTTGAAATCGAGAGCTGCGGAGCTGTCCGCTCCGAGGGCGAGGGTGAACGCCATCGCGCTCGGGCTTTCGAGCCGTTGGAGGAAGGCGTTGTCGATGGGGAAATTCGCGGCGATCACCGCGCCGTTTTCCGGGCAAATCGCCCGTCCGGCCCCGGCCATGGCGGCAGGAGAATCGAAGGCGAGGGTGCCTTCACGGATCACGGTGTTGCCATCGTAGGAATTGGCGGCCTTCATCGTGAGAGTCCCGCCACCCAGCTTGAGGATACCTGCGGGTTTGCCGCCGGAATTGGTCACGGGCCGGGTGAACATGGCCTCGGCGGCCTGCACGCTGATGCGATGCAGCGGGGTTGGAAGGTTTTTGCGGTCCACCTCTTCCCCGGCCAGATCGAGCGGGATATCGAGGGTGAGCAGGGAATCGGCGGTCGGGGCGTTGAGCACGAGGTGGTAATTGCCTGGCTTAGCCGACCCATCCGCCTGGGTGCCCCAGACCCAGGGATTTCCCTCGTCAAACCGAACGGTGAGCGGGCCTCCCTGCGCGCTGAATCCGCTGCCGCCATAGGGATCCCAGAGAATCGTGACCCCGCCCTCACCGTCACGCGCTTCTTTGTGAAGAACAAGCGGACGGTTAAATTCCCCGTGGCTCTCGAAGATCCCACCTAAAAGGAGGAGCCTCGCCTGCGCCGGGAGACCGAGACCATCCACGGCACGGAGAACCGTCCCCCTTTCCACCTGGACGCGCCGGGCGGAGTTTGGTGCCGCAGGAGACAAGTCCACAAGGTTTGCTTTGCCCAACGGAGCGGCCTTGTCGCTGCCGACGATCACGATTTCCGTGGACGCGACCACGCCCGTTAGCTTCAACCCCGAGCCCTTATCCGTGGCAAGTCGCAGCCGATGCGGGCCTGCGGTGACCGTGCCCGATAGGCTGGCCGTGCCGCCCCCGGCATTCTTAATCGTCCCACGGCCCTCCAGTATCACGCTGTTGGGGAGATCGAAGTTATTGAGGTCAAGCTGGCAATTTCCCTCGTGGGTGAAGCGGTTTCCCATGGTGATATCCCCTGCTGGAATCGACTGGGCATGACCGACGCGAAGCGTGCCACCGTCGATCCGGAGTCCAGCGGTGAAGGTGTTCGGCCCGGAGAGGGTCACGTTCCCTACAGTGGATGGGGCACCAATGATCAGTTGCAAGGGGCCTGTGAGTGCAGAGCGGATATCGAGGTCGCCGCCGCCACCGCCGATGCGCAGAAGGGTTCCCGGGATTTCGAGACGCCCGGTCACCACCGTCTTTCCGCACGAACCCAGAGACATGGCCGGGTATTTCTCAACGAATGGCTTCAAATCGATGATGCCCCCGACCTCCTCTTCGCCATCCCATGCCAGCGTGCCGTTGGATTCCGGCGCGATCCATCCGCTTTCCACCCAGGCATGCACGCCATCGAGAGCGCCGGAGGCAGCCAGCGCACCGGCTTGGGTGATGAGCAGCCTGGAACCTGCGGACAGTGAACCGGTCGAGGTTCTCAGGAGCCCTCCGTTGATCGTCGCATTCAGTTTGACGGGTTTTGCGGGTGCGAACTGGATGTTGCCCAGCGAACCGATAAGCTGAACGCCGGGCTCGAAGCTTCCTGCGATCACGAGTGCGCCGCGCCCGGATTTTTCCAGTTCCCCGCCGCCGGAGATCGGCCCGTTCAGGGTGAACTCCGGCGCTTCCGTTTCGAGGGTCAGGCGAGATCCGGGCGCAATCGAGACCGGATTGGGCATGTTCATGTTGGCCGAGCCGGGCACAAGAGTGGCCGAACCCTCGGCCCGTAAGGCCCCTTGACCGAGTGATTCCATGCTGAAAAACCGCAACTTTCCTGCCGTGAGGGTGATGCCTGCGGGCAGGGAATTCATCCCGGCCAGGGAAAGGACGCCTTTGCCACGCTTGAGGAGGGGGCCATCCCCGCGCACCGCCGAGGAGAGGGTGATCTCTCCGTCGGTGGTGATCTCGATCCCGCCGGCGGGAAAACCGATGGCACCTCCCGCCAGATCAAGCGCCGCCGCCTCGATTCCGCCAACCTCCAGCGGCCCCTCGGCCAGGACCAGGCACTTCTCCGGATCCCGAAAAACCGCGATCTTTCCCGCCCGCCATGCGACACGCGGACCGGCTCCGTCCGCGGACTCGTTCCAGTTTTTCGCCTCCATGCTCCAGGTGCCATTTCCGCCTTGCAGGCCCGGCGCATCCGCCGTGTCCCAATACAGACGCTCCGCACCGGAGGCCAAGCAGGCTGAGGCATGAAGAAGCAGGGCAATGGGAAACAAAATGGGGTGAATTTTCATGTCAGCTGTCTTCATAGTACCACGCTACCCGCAAAAAAGTCATTGAACCTTCACGTCAATCTTTTGGACTTTTGCGTCAATCTTTATTACCATGGAAGGTAGCAGGGTTATGATGGGGCGTGAATTTTTTCATGCTGTCATCGCGCAGGTGCATGGCAACGGGGCGGTTGATGGCCGGTGACGATTGTTGAAAAAGGTGGTTTTCACCTTGAAATCACGGAATCAATTCCGTATTTTCAAGATCGTATGATCATACGTCAGCTCGCATCCATCCTGGCGAAGCGTTTGTCCCAAACTCCCGTGGTGGCTCTTCTCGGTTCACGGCAAGTTGGGAAAACAACGCTGGCAAGAGGTTTGGATGCGGGAAAACCCTGCCATTATCTGGATCTGGAGCGGCCCTCAAACATCGCGAAACTGGCAGATCCCGAACTCTACCTCGGCAGGTTCGCGGATCATCTGGTGATCCTCGATGAGGTTCAGCGTTTCCCCGGTCTTTTTCCGGTGCTTCGCAGTTTGATTGATGAACGGCGCCGCGCCGGTGAAAGGACGGCCCAGTTCCTGATTCTCGGCTCGGCCTCTCCCGAGCTTCTGCAACAAAGCTCCGAGACGCTCGCGGGCAGGATCAGCTATCTCGAACTCGACCCGCTCAACCTTACCGAACTCGAACCGGGTGACGACGTGATGGACCGCCACTGGTTTCGCGGCGGTTACCCGGACAGCTATCTCGCCGCTGACGATGCGGCCGCGCACCAATGGTGTGAGGATTTCATCACAAGTTACGTCGAGCGCCACCTGCCCCAGCTTGGGATCACTGCGGCACCACTGTTGTTGCGGCGGCTGTGCACGATGCTGGCCCACCAGCAGGGATCCACCCTCAATCTGAGCAAAATGGCCGGCTCACTGGGCATCGACGGCAAGACCGCCCGCCATTATCTGGATTTGCTCGAAGGCCTCTACCTCGTGCGCAGCATCCCGGCCTGGAGTCGCAACGCCGGAAAACGACTGGTAAAAGCCCCCAAAGTCTATTGGCGGGATGCCGGCCTCCTCCATGCCCTCGCCGGTCTTCTGGATTTGGAGCAGGTCCTGGGTCATCCGCTCTGCGGCCATTCGTGGGAAGGTTATTGCATCGAACAGATCGTGACCCGCCTGCCCAAAGGCACCACTTGCAGCCATTACCGCACCCACGCCGGTGCCGAAGTCGATCTCGTATTGGAAATCCCGTCAGGTGAAACGGTTGCTCTCGAAATCAAGCGCACCCTCTCACCCAAACGGAGTCCCGGATTTGTGGAAAGCATGAAGACCCTGCAAGCCACCAAGGGATACTACATCATTCCCCGGGGAGAAACATTCCCGCTCTCCGAATCCGTGACCGCCATCAGCCTGGCGGATTTCCTCGCACAGCTTCTTCAAGGGCGGGATATTCACTAGAGGCTACCCGGGCTCAGGTGATGAGGGGATTTCGCTTTTTCACCGCCGGGAAGCGGCGGAGCAAAGCGGTGGAGTGACGGCGCGGAAGCGCGGGCGGTTGGTTTATCCTAAAATCCGCAGTTCAAACGAAGATTTTCACCGCAAAGGCGCAGAGGTCGCAGAGGGAACGCTGAGAAGAGTTTATGTTTCGGGATAGTGCAGGGCATTTTTCACGGCAATTCCATTTCACCCATTGGGTGAACCATGCAGTTCCATCGTTTTTCCAAATTTTCTATCTTCCCACATGCAAGGCTCTGCGTTCCTTTGCGACCTCTGCGACTCTGCGGTGAAAAATTGATACCCAACTGCGGTATTTAGGTTTATGCCGGGCCATTGCCGGAGAACTGGGACAGCGGTGAGGCCGTAACGGCCATGCGGCAGCGGAGAACACGCCGATGAAGTGCTTCCTCGGATGCGTTGCACGCACAGACCGCCAGGCTCTGCCATTGCACGGAAATCCGCACCCTCAATATCGGGCACTTCCGGCATGCCGCACCAGACATGGTGGTTCGCGGACTGTAAATATGAGCGGGATCGTGTCATTCATGGAAGAATTTCAACCACGGATGGCACCGAGCACATGACTTCAGGGCCAACATTCTCTTTCTCCAATCAGCGCTGCGGCAAACCAGCCACGCCCGCTTGCTTGCGGAACTCGCCCGGGGTGATTCCCATCTTGCCCTTGAACAAGCGGCTCATGTATTCCGGGTGTTCGAATCCGGCTTTTCCTGCCACCTCGGCAAGCGTAAGATCGGACTCGGCCAGCAGGCGGCAAACCCTGTCCAGCCGGATGCGGAGGATTTCCCCCTTGGGAGAAATGCCGAGGATTTTCGAGAATCGCCTCTCCAGCACGCTTCTGGAAAGCGGAACCACTTTGAGGATGTCCTCCACATCAAGGCCGTGGCACGCGTGTTCGCGGATGTGCCTGAGCGCGGCGGCGATGAACCGGTCGTCGATGGCGAGCACATCGGTGGATTGCCGTGCCAGCACTCCCAAAGGCTTGACGAGGATGGATTGGAAATCGGTGCTTCCCTCAGCCATGAGCCGGGACAGCAACTCAGCCCCTTCGAAACCGATCTGCTGGGTGTTCAGAATCACGCTCGACAAGGGCAAGTCCGAGAGTTCGCAATAGATCTCATCCTTGTCCACCCCGATGACAGCCACTTCATCCGGCACAGCCAAGCCCAGCTCCCGGCAGCAATTGAGCACTTGGCGCCCCCGGGAATCGTTGCATGTCATGAGCCCGCAGGGTTTTGGCAGGGATTGAAGCCAGCCTGCCAATTCCCGTTCGTATTGTTCACCATGTTCCTCATAACCGAGGCCTGAAAGGCTTTGCCGGGGCTCCGTTTTGTCAAACACGTGACAGGAAAAACCGCCTTCCGATACCCGCTGCTCAAAGCTGGATCGCCGCATATCCGACCAATCCATGCCGTTGAAGCCGCAGAACGCGTAGTTTTTGAAACCCCGCTCCATCAAATGCTCCGCAGCCATGCGCCCCACCAGATTTTCATCGGAACGTATCCGCGAAAACCGTGCCTCAGGCAAGCTTGCGCTCAGGTCGACCACCGGCACTCCGGTCCGGCTGAGCACCTCGGCCATGGCCGGACTCGAAACCCGGGCAAGGATCCCATCCCATTTCCAGCGGTCGAACCATTTCGGGAAATGCTCGCCGGGATCGCCCTCCTCGAACTCGATCGACCAGGGGCCGTGAATCCGGACATACCTAGCGATCCCCATCAGCAGTTCACGACCGTAGCTGCGCGACGATTCAATGAGCAAGGCCACACGCGGCGCGGATTTTTTCCCGGTGGGTTTCTTCATGAGTTAATAGAATGCCTTGCCATTTTAAATTCTACCTTTCAAGCGATTAGCTACCAAGACCGCAAAACCAACGACCAGCAACCCGCTCACCGACCAGACTCCAACATGCGGTGCATGCGGCACGATCAGTAGGCTCAAGGCTCCGATCCCCGGTCCCACGAAATTTCCCGCACCCATCATCGCCTCGTGGATGCCGCCTTGCTCGGCGCGCGCCTCACCCACATCCATCGAATAAAAGAGCGACGCATAATAAAGCACGCCCACCGCCAGCCCGAAGGCCACCTGCCCCGCACCGAGCCACCACAAAGCATCGGCCGTGAGCACGGTGGCGAAGCCAATGACCAGGAGAATGTAGCCACCCAGCAGCACCCGGAACCGGTAGTGCCAGCCCGGCCATCGCCACATCACGACGAACGCCGCCAGCCGTGCGAAAAACCAGATCGAGCAGAAAAATCCTGCCATCGTGACGCTCAGTCCCATTCTCCGCGCAAGTTCCGGAATCATGGCCAGCAGGGTGAAGGCCGCGACGCAGGCAAAAGGATTCGCGATCCAGGCCATCCGCTGGAATGAGCGGGGACATGCCCCGTGGCTGACTGGAGGCATTTCCTCACGCGGCGGCGATTCCCTGAGAGGCAGGGGTGGCGCTTCCCCGTGACGGCGGGTGTATCCCCATAACACGACCAGCTGCAACAGGTGCAATCCCGGAGGCAGCCAGAAAATGCTGCCGCTTCCAAGCCACTCGAACAGGCTGCCTCCGAAAAAATACGACAGCGCAGAGCACGTTGCCCAAACCACGCTGTAAACGCCCACGAGATGCGCCCGGGCGGAGCCGCTGACACCTTCTGTCACAAGCGATTCAAGGGCCGGCCACACCATGAACTGCGAGGCGGCCCAGAGGACGAGAACGGCCAACTGCACGGGAAGGAACGAAAAGCACGCACCGATCGCCAGCGCCACGATCATCCCGAGGAGACCCACAACCATCGTGCGGACGCAACCTTGGCGCTGCGCAAGTTTTCCGCCCCGCCATGAGGCCAGCGCGATCACCAGTCCCATCAGCGCGGCGACTCCAAGATTGCCGAGATTACCGAAACCATGCCGGTCGCGGAACAGGAAAAAGACGTAGTTCCCGTAAAATCCGCAGGCCAGCGAACCCATGGCCTCGAAAACAAACAGCGGAAACTTGGACGGAATAGGGCGCATGCGACGGTTCGAAAGCTTTCAGAACGCCTCACCATCCGCACCCTTCAGCGTAACGAGGCCGGGTTTCCAGCGATACAACGAACTCTATCCGGCTTCTTTGTCCACTCGCGCCTGACAAAACAGCACGGCTTTACGCGCTTGGTGTCGTTGGCCGAATTCATGGGCTGGGAGGGAGGGTTGGTAGCCTTACTAGGACTCGAACCTAGAATGACGGAATCAAAATCCGGAGTGTTACCATTACACTATAAGGCTTTTCGGGGAACTCGCTGCCCGGGGCGCGGGAAAATACGCGAGCCATCCCGCCCTTGGCAATACGGAAATCCCGGCATCCTCAAATTTTGCCCGCGAACTGATTTCTTTGGGAGCAATGTCAGGAATGATTTCCAACGCTCCGGGCTTTCCAGTCCGGCTCCTCGCCGTTATGCAATAAAGGCGACCGAACGTGATGACAGGCAGACCCCTCATTCTCGTAGCGCTGGGAATCTTGCCGCAGATAGCATGGACTCGCTAACCTACACCGTCGCCGCACGGATGAAGTTCTGATTTTTCGCGTAATTTCTGGAAATATCCCCCTTCACAGCAATGATGCCGCTGACACGATAAGAATTTTATGAAACCAATCCGCCATCTCACCCTTCTCGCCGTCGCCCTCACCGCGACATTGACCGCCGAACCCATCCCCGAATCGCTACGCCAGAACGGCTGGTTTATCGGTGCGCAGGCCTACACTTTCAAGGAGTTCACCACCTTCGAGGCCATCGCCAAAACCAAGGAAGCGGGCGGCAACATCATCGAGATCTACCCCGGCCAGAAGATGAAGCCGGACTCCGATGTGAAGATCCACCACACCATGCCCGAGGAGGCCATCGTGGAGCTTCTCGCCGAATGCGGGCGGCAGGGGCTGCGTATGGTCAATTACGGCGTCGTCGGCGCGGACAGCCCGGAGGAGGTGAACAGCATCATGGCTTTCGCGAAACGCCTCGGCCTATACGCCGTGAGCACGGAATCCGCCGAGCAGATCGCCGCGTGGGAGGCGGCCGCCATCGAACATGATGTCAAGGTGGCCTTCCACCAGCACGGAGGCTCGATGAGCAACCCGAAATACAAGGTCTGGCACCCGCTCTACATCCGCGGGCTGGTAGAAGGCCGCGACGCGCGCCTCGGTGCCTCCGCCGACATCGGACACTGGCGCACCTCCCATCTCGATTCCGTCGAGGCCCTGCGCATTCTCGAAGGCCGCATCATCAGCGTCCACCTCAAGGATAAGGAAAAAGACGGCAACGCCCCCGTCGTCACCGTCGGTACCGGCGTGGTCGATGTCGCCGCCTGCCTCGAGGAGCTGAAAAGGCAGAATTTCAATGGGAATATTTCCGTCGAGCACGAGAACCACTGGAAGGACAACGTTTCGCACGTGAAAGCCGCCATCGACTTCGTGAAAAAACATCCGAAGTAATTCGCAGGCTTTTCACCAAACTCCCAACTCCCTGAGTTGCCTCTCCGCGACCTCCGCCCAACCCCGATTCGCGGCCGGCGAGGCGGGTGAAGGATGGAGAATTTTTCCTATCTTCGCGCTGATACCAAGCGTGTCACGCGCGTTACTGAGTTGCATCTCCGCATAAGCCCCCACGCCGACCAGCCACTCCGGCTCCAGCAGTTCGATGACACGTCGCAAGTGCTTCTGGCACACCGCGTCCACCGCCGTCATCTCCGCCGCGCGGATCTTGTCGGGGGTGAGGTTCGCGCCGGTATCCTTCATCCACACAAGCGGGCAGAAATTGATCACGAGGTGGTCTTGGAAAAAATTCTCCGCATCGGGAAATTTCTCCGAAAACAGCCCCCAAAGCCTCCGGCCGCTGACCTCGGATTTCGGGCAATCCATACCGAGGATTTTCCGCTTCGGATGCTCGTCGGCGGGTTTGCCGATCTTCGGCTTCAGCCCCATCCAATCCCGCACCGCCGCGATCTCGCCGAACGGAACCCCGGTCTGCGCCATGCCGTATGGCCCGGGATTCATGCCCAACATGAGCACACGCTTCCGCGTCGCACCGAATTTTGCCAGATACGCCTCATGCCCGGCACCCGCGTAATCGAGCGTCAGGTAGATATGAGTGACGGGATCCGAAAATCTCAGCGGGCGGAGCTCATCTGCCAAAGATCTACCCGCATCGATCAACTCCGTGCACAGTTCCATGCCCGGATCAATCCAGTTCTTTAATGCGCAGGTTACGGAACTTGTAGGTCTGCCCTTTCTCGCCGTGATGCTGAATGCCAATTACGCCGCTCGCATCCTTGTCATCCTCCACATCGGTAGTGACTACACCGTTCACCTCGATGGTGATTTTGTTTCCTTTGCAGGTGATGCGGTAGGTGTTCCATTCGTTGCGCTTAAACGTGTCACCCGCGCGCTTGCGGAACGCTTCCTCGCTCTCCTTGTTGCCCTTGATCGGGCTAATGAACCATGCCCTGCGGCCTTCATCATACAATCCGCCCGACCACTTGCGTTTCGGATCCCCGTCCACCTCGGCCTGGTAACCGAAGACCTTGCCCGGCTCGGCGTGGGCGCGGAACATGAAGCCGCTGTTCGCCTTCCCTTCCGGCAGATGGACATCCCCCTCGAACACGAAATCGCCGTAGGCCTTCTCGGTCACGAGGAAAAATTTCTTATCCGCCGTGAGATAGATCTCTCCATCCACGACCTTCGCCTCACCGAATTTGTAGGGATTCTTCCAGCCCTCCAGCGTCTTGCCGTTGAAGAGAGGTTTGAACCCGTCTTCGGCATTGGTATCCTCCGCGAGGCAGGCGGGAAGGCTGAGGCAAAAAAGGGCGGCGATGAGAAGTTTTGCGGATTTCATAGTGTTGGTCGGACGTTGTTTGCTTGGGTTCGATTCGACCTTATCCGCTGCGACTCAGGAAGAAAAATATTCACCTCCGCCACGCGATGAGCAGCAGGGTGAGCGCAGCGGGCAGATAGAGGAGAGTGGAGAAAAAGAGCACCCGGCAGGATTTCCGCTCGCCGTCCATGATGAAACGGAAGGCCAGCGCCATGATCGCCAGCCCGAAGAGCGGGCCGCCGACGAGCCACAGCACGCTGGTGAAACCCCAGATCCCCGGCACAAGCGAGAACACCGCGAGCACCAGCGCGAACACCGCACAGAGCACACCGCTTTTCTTTCCGCTGAAATCCCCGTTCGACCACATCCTGTAACCTGCATCCTCGTATTCCACTCGGCACAGCCAGTTGATCGCGACGAAGTGCGGGAGCTGCCAGAAAAACAGGATGCCGAAAAGGAACCACGCCTCGGGCGCGAAGATCCCTCCCCCGCCGCCGACCCATCCGATCACCGGCGGAATCGCCCCGGGGATGGCACCGACCAGAGTGTTTATGGAGTTCATCCGCTTCATCGGCGTGTACACGAACACATAGATCGCCACGGTCGCCGCGGTGAGATAGGCCGCCGGGCCGTTCACCATCACGGCGAGGTGGATGATCCCTACCGCCGAAAGCACCCAGCCCACCGCGAACGCCGTGACCGGGCTCATCCGCCGCGAGGGCAGCGGCCTGTCCGCCGTCCGTTTCATGACGGCATCGAGGTCGATCTCCATCAACTGGTTGAACGCCGCCGAACCGAACGCCGCAGCCGCCGTGCCGATCAGCGTGTGGAAAAGCGTCGCCCACTCCATCGGCATCCCTTTCCGCGCCAGCAGGTATCCGAACAGCGCCGTGACCAGCACGAAAAAATTCAGCCGCACCTTCATCAACACGCTGAGATCCTCCCGCAGGTTCGGGGCTTTGGTGATCAGTTCCTCTTTCTCCTCCACGCCCGCACCTTGCCGCAGCCCAAGCGCGGAGTCCAGCAGGGATCGGCGATCAGCCGATAACCCCTCTTCCTTGAAAGTTGAAATTTGAGCTTTGAAAATTAGCGAACCACTCTCGCTCCTCCTCCTGAGATCTGCTTCTCCACCTCCCTGCGGGTCGCCATCGAGGTATCGCCGGGCGTGGTCGATGCCAGTGCGCCGTGCGCCGCGCCGTATTCCACGGCCATCTGCGCGTCGTTGAACTCCAGGAAACCGAACTGCACGCCGGACGCGAAGGAATCACCGCCTCCAACACGGTCGAGGATTTCCAGGTCATCATATTTCCGCGACTCGTGGAATTTCCCGTTATGCCAGAGGATCGCAGACCAGTCGTTGATCGTCGCGGTTTTCACGCCGCGCAGCGTGGTCGCGGCCACCTTGAAGTTCGGGAATTCCTTCACCGCCGTCTCGATCATCGCCTTGAACGCGTCGAGCTCGATGGTCGAGATATTGTGATCCACGCCCTCGACCTCAAAGCCGAGCGACGCGGTGAAATCCTCCTCGTTGCCGATCATCACATCCACATATTTCGCGATCTCGCGGTTCACCTCGCGCGCCTTGTCGAGGCCGCCGATGGTTTTCCACAGCGACGGACGGTAGTTCAGGTCGTAGGAAACGATGGTGCCGTATCTGTTCGCTGCCTTCACCGCCTCGACGGTCACCTCAGCCGTCGTCTCGGAAAGCGCCGCATAAATCCCACCGGTGTGGAACCAGCGCACGCCAAGTTTCCCGAAAATATGATCCCAATCCACGTCGCCCGGCTTGAGCTGCGACGCCGCCGTGTTCCCACGATCCGGATTCCCCACCGCCCCGCGGATGCCGAATCCGCGCTCCGTGAAATTCAATCCGTTGCGCACCGAGCGCCCGATCCCGTCATCCTCACGCCACTGGATGAAATCCGTCGCCACCCCGCCCTGCATGATGAAATCCTCGATGAGATGACCCACCTCGTTGTCCACGAAAGCCGTCACCACCGCTGTATTGTAGCCGAAGCATTTCCGCAGACCCCGCGAGGTGTTGTATTCCCCGCCGCCCTCCCAAGCGGCAAATTGTCGGGCGGTGCGGATGCGTCCCTCGCCGGGATCAAGGCGCAGCATCACCTCGCCAAGCGAGATCTGGTCAAAGGCACATTCGGATTTCGGTTTAATGGTCAAAGGCATAACGCCGGGATTCAACGTCCCGGGGCGTTTCCTGTAAAGACGTTTGGAAACAAGGAATCAACCACCTCTGCAAATGCCATTACGGGAAGAGTTAACCGCGAATCGACGCCAATGGACGCTCATCAAGAGAAAATCAGAGACGCCTCAAGCGATAAGACGGGCAAGCGAAGCGCTCATTGAAATTCTTCGACCATCATTCGAGAAAATTCGCGTTCATTCGCGGTTGAAATCCATCATCCTTAGCAAACCACACCTTGACGTAACGAAATTTCTCGTCACGATTTTTCCCGTGACGAGAAACCCCGCTCCCTCCTTCTTCCGCGCCCTCGGCGATGAGACCCGCTGGCGCATCGTCCGGCTCGTGATGGATCGCGCGCTCTGCGTCTGCGAACTCGCCGATATCCTCGGCATGCCGCAATCCTCCGTTTCCAGCCACGTGCAGATCATCCGCAAGACCGGGCTACTGGAGAGCGAGCGCTGCGGAAAATGGACGTATTTCCGCATCCACCCCAACCACTTTTCCCTGCTTTCCCACCTCACCGAATCCTTCCCGAGCAGCCCCGAACACAAGTCCGACCTGAAAAAAGCGAAAGCCCGCCTCAAGGATCGCGAAAACAGCTGCTGCCCGGGCCCCATCAAACTCGCCCAACCCACATCATGCAACTCAACGAACTGAAATCCCTCCTCGCCGGAAATGCCGACCGCCATTTCCGCATCCGCCTGCCGGACGGCGATGCCATCCCGCAGTCCTTCCACGTCACCGAGATCGGCCATGTCCGCAAGACTTTCCTCGATTGCGGCGGCACGCGGCGCGAAACCGAAACCTGCCAGCTCCAGGTCTGGGTCGGCGAGGATTACGACCACCGCATCGAGACCGGGAAAATGGCGGGTATCCTTGAAAAGGGCAAAGCCGTCATCCCCGATGATTCCGTCCCCGTGGAGATCGAATACGAGGATCGCGTAATTTCCCAATACACAATCACCGGCTACGAGATCAACAGCGACGCGGTTATCCTCGTCCTCGCCCACAAGCACGCCGAATGCCTCGCTCCGGAACTCTGTGGACTGCCCTCGATCCACCGCCTCCCCGCCCTCGGCGGGAAATCCTCCTGCTGCGCCCCCGGCCAAACCTGCTGAAATGATGAAGCATCGGTTTTTCGCGGAATTGCTCGGCACCTTCATCCTCGTTTTCGCGGGGACTGGAGCGATGGTCGTGAATGAAATCACCGGCGGTGTGATCGGCCATGTCGGCGTGGCTCTGACCTTCGGATTGGTCGTGGCGGCGATGATCTACACCTTCGGAGATGTCAGCGGCGCGCATCTCAATCCCGCCGTATCCATAGGCTTCGCGGTGGCCGGGCGTTTTCCCGCCGCAGATCTGCCCGCCTACCTGAGCGCCCAGATGCTCGGCGCGCTCAGTGCCAGCGGCTCGCTGAAACTCCTCTTCCCGGATTCGTGGAGGCTCGGAATGACACTTCCGGCAGACACTGCAGCGCAGAGTTTTTTCCTGGAGATCATCCTCACAGCCATCCTCATGCTTACCATTCTCAGTGTCTCGCACGGCGCGAAGGAGAAAGGCATCACCGCCGCGATCGCGATCGGCTCCGTGGTGGGGCTCGAAGCAATGTTCGCGGGGCCGATCAGCGGCGCATCGATGAACCCCGCCCGTTCGCTCGGCCCCGCGCTCGTCAGCGGCCATTTCGATCACATCTGGCTCTACCCCTTCGCCACCATCATCGGCGCGATCCTCGCTATTCCCCTTTTCAAAATAACCCGCAAACCGGAATCCACCCCATGAAACCACCCGCCATCCTCATCCTCTGCACCGGCAACTCCTGCCGCTCCCATCTCGCCGAGGCGATCCTGCGCCGCGCGCTCGGCGACGGATTCCGCGTCGAAAGCGCCGGCTCGAACCCCGCCGGATACGTCCACCCGCTCGCGATCCGCGCGCTGGAGGAGATCGGCATCGACACCACCGGCCACCACTCGAAGCACATGAACGGTTTCCTCGAAGACCAGGTGGAAACGGTGATCACCGTCTGCGGCAACGCCGACCAGGCCTGCCCGATGTTCCCCGGCCAGATGAACCGCCATCACTGGCCTTTCGATGATCCCGCCCACGCCACTGGCAACGAGGAGGAACAGTTCGCCGTCTTCCGCCGCGTGCGTGATGAGATCCTCAAGGTCTTTGGAGCCTATGCCGCAGGGAGGCTGGATGGAATGAACCGAATCATTTAAACTCAAGCGCTGCTGGCGATCTGTTCGGACGTGCGAGGAATACGACCGTCATTTCCAGTGATATTTTGACGACCGGGGAACAGTCCCATGCCGAAAGTTGAGTATCCGGAAGTATCGTCACGCGACCAGAGGCTTCACCCGCGCCCGGATCGCCGTTGCATGCTGAAACTGAACCACCCGGAGATCGTAGCGGCTTTGGAGGTTGATCCAGAACTGCGGATCCATGCCGAAGAACGTACCCAAGGTGAAGGCCACCTCCGCATTGATGGCACGTTTGCCTTTGACGATCTCGTTGATTGTTGAGCGGGGAATCCCCGTGCGCCGGTAAAGTTCGCTTTGGCTGAGTTGATACGCATCGAGAAACTCCTCTTTAAGAAGGCGTCCCGGTGTGACGGCAAGAATGGCTTTTTGTTCACGTGTCATTGTTCTGAAAGTTCAGTGGTAGTCGGTGATTTCGACATCGAAGGCATTTCCCTCACTCCAGCGGAAGCAGATGCGCCATTGATCGTTGATGCGAATGCTGTGCTGGCCGGAGCGATTTCCCCTCAGAGCCTCCAGACGATTGCTCGGCGGAACTCGTAGGAAATCGAGGGTTGTGGCGGCATCCAGCATGTTGAGTTTGGTGATGGCACGATGGAGAAGATCGGCGGGGAAACGTGTCCTCTGGCCGCGCCAAAGCTTTTCCGTTTCCTTATCACCGAAACTTTCGATCACCTCCCCAATGTTCTGCATTCCAGAACATTTCGCAAGCGGGAAAAGTTCAAATCCGTAGTCGTCGTGTCATTTTAACAAAGTACTCCCAGCCGCCGCTTTGATCTCCTCCAGCTTCGTGCGATCCGGAGCCGCGCCCCTTGCCTGATCCGGCTTGCCGCCGCCTTTGCCGCCGGCGATGGCGGCGAGGTCGCGGAGGAGGTCGCCGGCTTTGAGGCCTGCCGCTAGCGCATCGGCTCCACAGTGCACGGCGAGGTGGAGTTTCTCGCCGTCATCGACAATGAGCAGCGCGGGCCCGGCGAAATTCTTTTTCTTCAGGCCGTTCTGGAGTTCCTGGAGTAGGGACGCATCGGACTCGAAAGAGACGACGATGGGGTCGCCCTTCGCGATGAGATCCGCGAGGCGCTTCGTCGGCGAGCGCGGCGGCTTGAGCGGATTGGATTTTCTTGATCCGTTTCTCTGCCTCGATGGCGGCATCCTTGGTTTCCTCCAACGTTCTGATGCCGTGGGCGTAGGTCGCGTTCAATTCGCCAATGTCCGCGCGGCCAACAAGCATCGCACCCATGATGTGAGGGAATTCGTTCACAAAAATCGTCTCCCCGCCCAGCTCGGCGAGCTTGGCGTTGGCGGTTTTGAGCTTTTCCATCGCGGCCTTGAGATCCGCGTCCCATCGCTCGACGTTTTCGCGGATCAGTGACCACGCGGCATCGCCGCAAGCTGCTTCGATGCGGCGCACGCCGGAGGCGATGGCTCCCTCGGACTTGATTTTGAAAAGGCCGATCTCCGAGGTGTTGCGGACGTGGGTGCCGCCGCAAAGTTCCATCGACGGGCCGTCGAGCTGGTTCGCATGCCCGCCGATCTGCACGACGCGGACGGTGTCTCCGTACTTGTCGCCGAAGAACTGCATGATGTCCGTGCGGTGCTTGATGTCCGCGTGTTTCACCTCTGTCCATGAAACCTGCATCCCTTGCTTGATCGCGCCGTTCACCATCTCCTCCATCTCGGCAAGCTGCTCCGGTGTGACAGCGGCGCTGTTGAAATCGAAACGCAGGCGATACTCATCCACCGAGGAACCCTGCTGCGCGGCGTCCTTTGAAACGACCTCATGCAGCGCCCAGTGGAGAAGGTGCGTGGCGGTGTGGTGGGCTTCGATGGGGCGGCGGCGTTGTATGTCTAGCTTGAGTGTGACTCTGTCGCCCGGAGAGATTGATGATTGTTGATCCGACTTCGCTGAAGCTACGACGGACAGGTTGTTGATTTCGGATTGTTGAATAACCAGGGCGCGGGCTTTGCCGATTTGTTGGACTCCGGTGATGGGGATGCCGTTGAGCGTTCCCGTGTCGCCGGCTTGGCCGCCCATCTCGGCGTAGAAGACGGTTTTGTCGGTGATGACGAAGAGCGCATCTTCCTGCGGGTGGATTTCCAGGACGGTGGCTTCGCATTCGTCGGAATCGAAACCGAGGAAATCGGTGACCGCTTCGGTGGAGATGTCGAGGGCGCGGACGATGTTGGATTTTTGGGCGGCGCGGGCTTTTTCGCGTTGCAGCTCCATGAGTTCCTCAAAACGGGGCATATCGACGGTCAAGCCGAGTTCGGCGCAGAGGAGTTCTGTCAGGTCAACGGGAAAGCCGAAGGTATCGTAGAGCTCAAAGGCGTTCTCGCCAGAGAACGGGGAGCACACGCGCCCTCGCGTGTCGCAGGAGACGCCCACGTCTCCTGCATGGTCCGCGTCACGAACAAACTCCCTACACCATGTCCATGCGTAATCATCCGCTTGCGGAACGAGCTTTTCCACGACGGGATTGAATATGATATAATCATATTTCTCCCTGAGATCCGACTCACTGCGGATCAACCGGTCAAACCATTCCTTCTCCCATAGATGCTTGATGTTATCATTCTTAAGATCCATTCGGCGTTGCTTGAGGATCTTGTGGGAAGTGACGGATTTGATCGGCTGGAGGATTTCCGTGAGGGTGAAAAACACCGGCTTGGAATCCGCATCATAGGATTTCACCTGGGGCTCGATGAGGAGGTGGACATGATCCGGCATGACGCAGGCGGCATAGAGGTGGATCTGGCCGAGCTTGCGGGCGTGGAGGATGGAATCGAGGACGATGCTGCGCTCGGCTTCGCTCAAAACGTCACGGTCAAGCGTGGTGAAAGTGACCATGTATTTCCCCCAGGGACGCTCGAAATGGGGGAGATTGCGGCGGGTGTAGGTGGGTTCGGAGGCTTTTTGTGGATTCGGGTCGGCATGAGGCGAGGGCGCCTCATGCGACACGCGAGGGCGCGTGTGCTCCCCGACCGCTTCTTCGAAGCGTTTTAATCCCCGATCCAATGTCTGGTTGAAGCTCGCCTCCTCCTGCGCCAGCGTCTGCTCGATCACCGCCTGCCGCGATTTCAGTTCCGGAAACACCCCGCCCATTTCCTCCACGAGCGTCGGCACCAGTGCGGCGAAGAACGGCTTTTCTCCCGAAAAACCGAGCTGGCGACCATATCTAACAGCCCTCCGCAGGATGCGCCGCAGGACGTAGTTGCGCCCGTTATTTCCCGGCATGATTCCATCCGCGATGGAGAAGCTGAGCGTCCGCAAATGATCCGCGATCACGCGGAAGGCGATGGCCGTTTTCATCTCCTCGGTGAAGGCGGAGCGGTCGGCGCCGAGTTCCGGGTAGATGTTCACATAGGTCTGGCCGCTGAGTTCCTCCAGCTTGCGGAAGATGGGGGTGAAGACGTCGGTGGCGTAGTTGCTCGGCTTGATCGAGAAATCCGTAAAACCCTTGGTGTTCTGGATAATCGAGCAGGCGCGCTCGAAGCCCATCCCGGTGTCCACGTGTTTCGCGGGCAGCTCGCGGAAGGTGCCGTCGGCCTCGGCGTTGTATTGGATGAAGACGAGGTTCCAGATCTCGATGCAGAGGTCGGAGTCGTTGTTGACAAGGTTGCGTCCGGTGACGGGATTGCCCTCGGGGGTGAGATCCACGTGGAGCTCGGAGCACGGGCCGCAGGGACCGGTTTCGCCCATCATCCAGAAGTTGTCCTTCACGTTGCCGTGCACGATCTGGATTTCCGGATCACAGCCCGCCGCGCGGAAAAGTTCCGCCCAGATGTCGTAGGCCTCTTGGTCGAAATTCCCCGGATCACCCTCCTTCGGCGCGTAAACCGAGGCGTAGAGACGATGCGCGGGCAGCCCCCAGCGCCCGACGACGAGTTCCCACGCCCAAGTGATCGCCTCTTTCTTGAAATAGTTTCCGAACGACCAGTTCCCCAGCATCTCGAACATCGTGTGATGGTAGGTGTCGTAGCCGACATCCTCGAGGTCGTTGTGCTTGCCGCCCGCACGGATGCATTTCTGGGTGTCGGCGGCGCGCGGCGGATCGTAGGGGGCTTTCTCCACGCCGAGGAAATACGGCACGAAGGGGTTCATCCCCGCGTTCGTGAAAAGCAGGCCCGGCGACTGCGGCAACAGCGAGGCGGAGGGCACGATGGTGTGCTGTTTCTCACGGAAGAAATCGAGGAAAGATTGGCGAATCTCGGAGGCGGTCATAAGGCGGGGCGGGAAATTGGCCAAAGAGGGGGGAACTTGAAACCCTAAACTTCGGAACAGAAAGTTCACCGCAAAGGCGCAGAGACCGCAAAGGGACGCAGGGCCGGGCAAATCTGTCTTCCTTGTAAGTTGACTTTTGAAATTTGAAATTTCCAAGCCAGTGGCACGTTTTCCGCTTCAATCCGGTCATTCCCGTGGTTAGCGGATGGGCTGCGGCGGATTCATGCTCTCCTTCGGGGGCGCAGGGTTCGCCGCAGCGATCCCACCCCTTCTTTCTCTTGCCGCCGCTTGGCTGCTGTGTTCTCCTCCGTGTCCCCGGCAGCGGGAGAAAATCTTATGGCGAACAAGGATGTTACGGACCCGGTGCGGATGGAGAAGATCGTCTCCCTGTGCAAACGCAGAGGCTTCATTTTTCAGGCGGGAGAACTCTACGGAGGTCTCAACGGCTGCTGGGACTACGGCCCGCTCGGCGCGGAGCTGAAACGCAACCTCAAGGACTACTGGTGGCGCAAGACCGTCCAGGAACGCGATGACGTGCTCGGCATGGACGGCGCGATTTTGACCATGGAACAGGTGTTGCAATCCTCCGGCCATATCGGCGGTTTCAGCGATCCGATGGTCGACTGCAAAACCTGCAAGGGACGATTTCGAGCCGATAACCTCGACACCTACGAATGCAAAGAGAAGCCGAGTGTTTGCCCCGGCGCATCTCCGAAATGCGAACTCACCGAACCGCGCGAGTTCAACCTGATGCTCCAGACGAACTTCGGAGCCACGGGCGAGCAGGTCGCCTACCTACGCCCGGAGACCGCACAGTCGATTTTCTGCCAATACAAGAATGTGTTGGATTCCAACCGCGTGAAGCTGCCGTTCGGCATCGCGCAGATCGGCAAGTCCTTCCGCAACGAGATCAATCCCCGCAACTACATCTTCCGCTCCCGCGAATTCGAGCAGATGGAGATTGAGTATTTCTGCCGCCCGGAAGACGGCATGCGCCTCACCGACGAGTGGCTGGAAACCCGCCTTTGCTTCTACGAGGAAATCGGCATCCCGCGCGCCAAGCTCCACATCCTCGATGTGCCGGACGGCGACCGCGCGTTCTATTCCAAGAAAACCTACGACATCGAATATGAGTTCCCCTTCGGCATCCAGGAGCTGGAAGGCGTGGCCTACCGCACGGATTACGACCTCGGCGTCCACGCGAAAGGCTCCGGCAGGCCGCTGGAATACTTCGACGAGGAGACCAAGGAGCGTTTCCTGCCGCACGTCGTCGAGCCGTCGGCCGGTTGCGACCGCACGGTGCTCGCGCTGATCTGCGAGGCCTTCGACGAGGAAGAACTCGGCACCGACGGCAAGAGCGACATGCGCACGGTCATGCGCTTCATGCCATCCATGGCGCCGATCAAGGTCGCCATTTTCCCACTCCTGAAAAAGAACGAGGAACAGGTCCGCATCTGCCGCGAAATCCAGAAATCGCTGCAACCGTGGATGAACGTGTTCTACGACGACAGCGGAGCCGTCGGCCGCCGCTACCGCCGCCAGGACGAGATCGGCACGCCGTTCTGCGTGACCGTCGATTTCGAAACCCTCGGCGAGGAAATCCCTGATCTAAAAGGCACCGTCACCCTCCGCCACCGCGATTCCATGGAGCAGGAGCGCCTTAGCATCGATGAGTTGCTGCCGTGGCTTTTGGCACGGGTGAGGTAAATTGAATTGCCGACTTTATCCCTGTAGGCTAGGTTTCATACATGATTGCAAAAGAAGAAATCCGCAAACTCCCGATGCAAGAGAAGCTCGCTCTATTAGAAGCAGTTTGGGCAGAAATCTCACCGGAGCCCGACGAACTCGAAGTGCCACAGTGGCATAAGGATCTTCTCGATGAGCGCCGCGATGCTTTGGCACGAGGAGAGATTCGTGTAATCGACTGGGAAGATGCGAAAAAGGAAATCGAGGCCTCGATCCGGTGAAAGTCAGGATACTCGAACCCGCCAAGGCCGATCTTATCAACGGATTTCATTTCTATGAAGATCAGGAGCCAGGTGCAGGACGTTATTTTCTCAACAATCTCTATTCCGACATCGAAGGTCTGGCGACAACTTACGGAATCCACCGACAACCTTTCGGTGATTTCCATAGGGCTATCTCTAAAAAGTTTCCCTACGCCATCTTCTATTCCGTCCGGGAATATGAAATTTGGGTGGAGGCGGTGATCGACTGCCGCAGAAAACCTGCTTGGATCCGCTCTAAAATCAGGAAACTGGAGAAAAATGATGCATCAGCTTCTCCCGATGACGAAACAATTTGAAGTTGCAAGACTCCCCTTCCGCATGCATCCAAGGGGCGGGAAACCACCTTACATATATGGCCGACAAGGAAGATAAGAACGAAGAGAACGTAGCCGGAAAATTCTACGTCGATAGCCAATGCATCGACTGCGATCTCTGCCGTGAGACCGCGCCGAGCAATTTCACCCGCGCGGACGACGAAGGGTATTCCTTCGTTTTCAAACAGCCGGAGAACGCCGAGGAGGAAGCCCAGTGCCGCGAGGCGATGGAGGGCTGCCCGGTTGAAGCTATCGGCGAAGACGGAGATGCCTAATGGCCATGGCTGCGCCACGGAGACAGAAACCGACGCGGCGCGAGGTCATCCACGAGGAACTGACGAGTGAGTGGCTGGGCTGCGACAAGCCGCACAACCCGAACAAAAACGTCTCCGCCGCCGGGGATTGGGTGGATGCGATTCTCCGAATGCAGTTTTTCGCCGACAGCCTCGACGAGGAGGAAGTGAAAAAGGCGTGGAAGGAAATCGCCGGGGATTTCATCGGCGCCAACACCGAGCCGGTCTCGGCAAAGGAAGGCAACCTCGTCCTGCGCGTCACCCAGCCCGCGATGCGCTTCCACCTAGAGCAGATGAAACCCGAGCTACTCCGCAGGATCCGCGAACGCTTCGGCGAGGGAAAAATCAAATCAGTTAGATTCGCGTTGGGATGAGTTAGCGAACTGCTTATCTGCGGGTATGTAATGAAGCCCAGCCTTGCGTTCGCGGGAGAATCAGGTAGGTTCGGTCTATGTCAACCGACGCGTCCACCATCACCATTGACTGCCCCAGTGAGATCCTGCTCGAGCTGCATGTGAGCAAGGAAGAGCTTGCTGTCTTGTTGAAGGAGACGGTGGCAATCGAGCTGTTCCGCAGGGGCAGGCTCTCCTCGGGTCTCGCTGCCAGGTGGGCGGGCCAGGACAGGATGCCATTTCTGATGAAAGCGATGGAGCAAGGGGCGGCTTTGTTGGATGAAGGCAAGGAAGATTTCCGCCGCGAAACATCACTGCTTTAGGCGCGCTGCGCATTTCACCGTGATCATCTCCAACACCACTCCCTTGTTTGCTTTCGCAGCGCTCGGACGCTTCGATTTGCTGGAGAAAGTGCATGGACGACTTGTCGTGGTGGAAACGGTGGTTCGTGAATGTGAAGTGGGCGGATCGATCATCGTGCCTGACTTGCGTTTCCTCCCATGGATCCGGATCGTTGCCGCGCCACTGCAGCCCGACATACGGTTCCAAATGCTTGATGCCGGCGAGAGGGACACATTGGCCATCGCATTGGATCAGGGAGCTTCCAAGGTCTTGATCGACGAAAGGCTCGGCAGAAATATCGCTGAATCCTATGGATTATCGGTTGTAGGCACCTTGGGCACCCTGTTGAAAGCCCGACAACTTGGCTTGATAGCGGAATTTCTGCCAGTCGTCCGCCAGCTGCAGAATGCCGGTTTCCGTTACCATGAGCCACTGGTTAGGCAACTTTCAGGGAATGTTGACGAGGGATAAAACGATTTCTGTGGATTGGGATTTAGAGTTTAAAATTTGAAGTTTTGATGTTCAGGAACCTGATATTTGATTGGTCCGGCACTTTCGTGGACGACATGGAGCCGGTGATTGAGGCGACAAACGCCGTGCTCGGGAAATACGGCATTGCGCCCTATGACCGGGAAGGTTTCCGGCGCGGCTTCCGGCTGCCTTACCGCGAGTTCTACGCGGAGATCCTTCCGGGCGTTTCCCTCGAGGAATTGGAATCGCATTTCCGCCCGGCCTTCGATGCGGCGGTCAGCCCGGTCACTGTCCTGCCCCACGCACGGGAGAAGCTGGAATGGGCGCACGCGCGCGGGATGCGGATGTTCATACTCACCTCAATGGATTCCGATGCGTTCCTGCGGCAGCTTCACGGATTCGGCATGGAGGATTTCTTCGAAAAAACCTACGCGGGCGTTCTCGATAAAAGGGAACTGATCGATTTCATCATCGAGACCCACGCGCTCGACCGCGCGGAAACCGCCTTTGTCGGCGACATGACGCATGACATCGAGACCGCGCGCCACGGCGGTATCTCTTCCATCGCGGTGCTGACCGGATACCACCACGCGGAGGTGCTCGCGGCGGTCAGGCCTGACATCACGGTCCCGGATCTCGGGGTGCTGGTGCGGATGATGGAGAAGCGTAAAGCCGAGCGCCCGATCGCGACCGTCGGCGCTCTGATCCACGACGGGAACGGGAAAGTTCTAATGATCCGCACCCACAAATGGAGTGATCTCTGGGGTATTCCCGGCGGGAAAATCGAACGCGGCGAAACCTGCGATGCGGCTCTGATCCGCGAGATCCGCGAAGAGACCGCATTGGAAGTTTCCGACATCCGCTTCGTGGTCGTCCAGGAATCCATCTTTTCTCCCTCTTTCATCCGCCCGGAGCACTTCATACTGCTCAACTACATCGCAAAGGCTGGCTCACAGGATGTGATACTCAACGACGAAGCAGAGGAATTCCGTTGGGTAACTCCAGAAGAAGCCTTCTCGCTGGATCTCAACAAGGCGACAATCCAGCTTCTCAAACAGGTGATCGAAGACAAGATGCTGCCATGAGTGAGGGAGACGAAATCGAGATCCGCCGCCTCGCCGTGGAAACCCACATCGGCGTGCCCGACGAAGAGCGTTCGGAACCCCAGACCCTTTGGCTCACCGTCCGGATGCGGCCTTCGCAGGGTTTCCATGGACTTCAGGACAAGGTCGCGAACACCGTGGATTATTATGAGGTATCTCTGCGCCTTGCCAATCTAGCCGCAGAACGACCGAGGCATCTCATCGAGACGCTCGCCACCGAGATCGCTGAATTCCTACTTTCCACCTATCCCCTCTACTACGTGGAGGTGGAGGTGGAAAAGCGCATCCTCCCCAACGCGGATTCCGTTTCTGTCAGGATTAGGCGGGAGAGGCCATGAGGAGAACCGCAGGCTTTTGACTGCGGGGAGTATCCCCGCTTTTGTATTTTTATGCGCAGATCAACGGGGGATATCGGCCACCTCATGTGAGGCCGTCTCGAATGGCACGGGATTAAGCCCGAATCGGCAGGGATGGCTTTGACGTTGGCTATCTCCGCTTCGCTCCGGTTCCAAGCCGTCCGGAAAAGGGGCGGCACGATCCAAGATGAAAGTGGAAGCATCCCGCATTTTGCGCCGGATACATAAATGCATCGGGATAGGATGTGGACGTATGATGAATCGATGCCGTAGAGGCGGACGGCGCGGAGCGACCATCCCAGCCCGTTTCACGAAATCAGGCCTAGACCGTGCCATTTAGGCCCGTCTCCCAGAAAATATCGCGCTTCCCGCTGCGTCAAAAGCGCCACGTGTGCTGACTACTTCGCACCACCGCCGACATGCAGCAGCATAAGGTTGCAATTGTGACGGAGGCCCGCCGCAAGGTTTGCCGATTTCGCGTTCTTGCTCCCACCAAGGCGGCTGAAAAGGTCGCGTTTTTCGGCGTCCTTACCCTCGCTGACCTTGCGCATTTCTGCGTCGTAGCGGTTGAAGAGTTCGATGATGAGTTCCTCGGCAGCGTTGAAAGGCATGGCCTTAGGCGCGGGCTGCCCTTCGACAGCGACAGGCGGCACGGGCTCTTCCGGGCGACGAACAAGTCCGGTGTCGATCGTTTTCCGACCGATGGTCGAACGAAGCTGCGCACTAAGAAGTGTGCCGCCGCGGCTGAAGGTCATGTCAATGTGGGAGATCGCACCGGCGTCGCCGAAAGCGATGAGATCCACCTGCGTGGAAATATAAATGCCACCATCCGTCGTTTCCGTGATCGTAGGCATGTGGGTGCGGTAGGAGGCGTCGGTGAAGTCATAGACGGCCGTGCGGTTTTTCTTCCAGCCGTTGAGGCGCTGGCCGAAGCCTTCCGTATCGAATCCGACCGCAAAGGCCGGGGTAATGAGGGCGAGGGCAAGGAGGATGGATTTCATATTCTTGGATGGTATTGGTTGTTTTCTGTTAGAATGAGAGTTGTGCGCCGGTCTGCCAGGTGAAGGCTTCCGTATTAAAACTGTTCCCGACTTCGTCGTTGAGGATCATGTATTCGACACCGTTGCGGATCAGGAGGCTGTCCTTGTAGAGGTGAAGGTTGGTTCCGAGATAGAAGGAGTGATATTCGTCACCCGCGAAAAACGGCGAAGCGTCGTAGCGGAGATCGCCCGAGTTTCCGGGAGCGGCGACGATGCCGCGCGGGTCGTCCGTTCCGGCGTATTGATAGCGGCCTACGAGGTTGAGCGTGCCGGGAATGAGCCAGTGCGTTGCGCCGAGGGTGAGCCCCCATACCGTGCTATCACCCTTGGCGAATTGAAAATCGCCGGAGAAAGAGGAGCTGTCAGAATCCATTTTCACACCGACCGAAAATAGGTGTCGATAGGCAGGATTCTGAACAATGAGTTGATTCCCGTTCGCGGAGCGGCGGCCAGCGAGGTCGTAGCCCTGCGGGTTCGAGCGTCCGGCGTCGAAATTATGTAGGTAATCGACGTGCCACTTGGTGCGAGCGAGCGTATCGCCGGTTCTTTCCACGAAAGTGCGTGAGACGCTGAGATTGAACATCCCGTCGCGGTCCATGGAGCCGAAGTCAGGATCGAAGTCGCTAGAGAACCAACCGATGTCATAGTCGAGAGTTTCCCCGGCGTGGTGGATACTGACTCCGAGTGCGGCAGGCGGCGCGACCATGTTGGTAAGCGTCCCACGATAGGGATAGGGGGAGAGTGACGGCTCGATTCTGGATTCCGTCCCGAAGTTGGGACGAAATTTCCCGAGAGTGACTCCGGTGGTTTCAGAAACCTGGGTGTAGGCTTTGAGACGCTCGACACCGCGATATTGTGTATCGCCGGCAAATTCGCCCATGGCCTCGATCTCCGTGTTGTTGAAGGCTAGGATGCGGGCGCCGAGCCGGGCGCGGCGGCTGCGCGTACCATCAAGATCCGTGTTGCGCGCAGGGATCGCGCCGGAGGGGATGGTCTCTGCCTTACCGAAACTGGCGCTGAAATCGTATTGTCCGGCCACAGCGAATTGCTGGATGAAGGGGTTCGCGGAGTTATCGTAGAGGACAGAGCGCGACCAGACAGCATCGAGAGGGCTAGGTGCCCACTCAGGCGGGAGGTAGATGATGTTTTCCACCCGCTCCTGCTCAGCTTCCTCGCCTTCCGGAATTTCACGGGGCGGGAGGATGATGCTGTTGGCGTCGATTTTTCCCTCAAGTACATCCAGCGCCTCGTTCGCGTAGGCGAAGGGCGCAGCAAGCAGCAGGAAATGGAGCGGCGAGAATCTCATGGTTCTTCTTTTTTCTGGCGATCCGCCTCACGGTCCGCCGCGCGGCGGACGCGGGATACGTATTGTTCGAGGCTATCGCTTTTCTTGATCGTGAGCGCGGCTTGCAAGTGTGGCATCGCCTCGGGGTAGCGACGCTCGCGGACAAGCATCTGCCCGAGCGAAAGGTTCGCGGAATACGCGACGGAATCGTTACGCGCGGCGAGTTGGTAGTTTGTGCGTGCCTCGACAACGAGGGCGTCGCGTTTTTTCTCATCCACTTCCTCGCGGGAAAGCAGATCCTTGTGGCGCGCATATTCCAGCAAGACCTCTCCGTCCGCAGGGTTCAGCTCTAGGAGCTGGTTGAGCAGCGCTTCCACTCGGTCGGTCTGCTTCTTGGCCTGAGCCACGCTAACTTCGGTGAGCATGAGTCTGAGCTTGTCGGAGTCAGCGATCGAATCACCTGCCTTTTTCCTGACCTCGCTGATGAAATCGTCAGCCTTGTCCGGGTAGCCGTAATCGCTGAGGATTTTTGCAGACTTTACGGTCTGGGCGACATTCAGTTTCTCCGATTTCTCCATCGCGGCAAGGTAGGCGTAGAGTGCGAGCTGCGGCTCGTTACGATCCATGTAGAGGTTGCCGAGGAGGTTGAGGTTTGACTCGTCGGCCAAGCCTTTAAGGCGCAGCACCTCAAGGTTCACAGCGGCTTCTTCCTTTTTCTCCATGGAAAGGTAAGCATTCGTCTGCTGAAGCCACAGCTCCTTATCGTTCGGGTTCTCCTCGATGAGGGTGCCGATCAGGCTGGCGGATTCCGCATATTTTTCCTGCGCCATCAGTGCCTGCGCGAGGCCAAGCTTCCAATCCCGCGAGGCAGGATCTAACAGATATGCTTGGCGGTAGGCGTTCTCGGCAGCAAGTGAGTTTTTCTTGAGCAGGTGGCAGTAACCAAGCAGTCCGTAGGCGCGGCTGGAGTTCTCACCGAGCTCAATGGCCTTCTGCAACATGGGCAGCGCCTCTTCGGTCATGTTCTTGGAAATATAGAGATAGCCGAGGTTTGTGTGAGCGCGGCGGAAGCGGGGAAAACGGCGGATCGCCTCAAGGAAAGCCCGGCGCGCCTCGTCGCTGCGGTCGGCTTGGAAATAAAGGTTTCCCAGCACGAAGACCATCGCTGGGCTGATCTCACCTTTCGGGGTCTCTGGGTCGGTCGGATTCTCGATGATCTGGATAAAGCGTACGATTTCCTGTTCGGCATCGCGGAAGCGCGAGGCCTCGAACATTTCGCGCACGGTCACAAGCAGCGCCTGCTCCTCGCTCGAAACCTTCGGCTCCACATCGGAAAGAAATCCGTAGCTGCCGACGAAGTCGCGGACGAAGGCGGGGTCGCGGAATAGATTTGCAGGAGGGATGATGCGCTCGGCGTGGACGGCGAGCGTGCCGAGGAAGGCGATGGCAAGGATGGGACGGAGCATAGCTGAAGAATAAAAAAGAGAACCGCGAATGGACGCGAATGAACGCGCATCTTGGTATGCTCTGGTTGAATTTGGACTCATGAATGGTTGAAGTATCTGGACTAATTAGCGGTCATTGGTGGTTAAATACCTTAGCTTTTCTTGACCTCGAAATTAAACGGGACGACGGCGACGGATTTGACAGGTTTACCGCCCTTGGTGCCGGGCTTGAATCTCCAGCGGTTGACCGCGTTGATGGCGGCTTTATCGAGATCGGGATGACCGGAGGAGGACTTGATCGTGGTGCCGACAACCTTGCCGGTGGCATCGATCGTGCAGGAAACAAGGACCCGTCCGCCGATTCCCTTGCTGAGAAGCGAGCTAGGATAGGTAGGTTGGATCTTACTGACGGGCTGTGGCGGGCCGTCGAGGTCGCCGCCGAAGGCGTCATCGCCGCCTTTCATGCCGAAGTCAGGGATCTCCATCTTAAAGCCACCTCCGCTGCCCACGGCAAAATCCGGCATATCCATATTGGAATCGAGATCGGTAGATTCCTCGACCATTTCCTCGGGCTCGGGTTCCTCTTCGATTTCCTCGGGCGGATCTTCGGTTTCAAAATCCATTTCCTCTGGCGGCTCGACGGTGATCTCCGGCGGCTCGCTTTGGTTCTTGTCGAGCATCTGGCTGAGTTTTTGAGAAAGCGGGATCGCTACGAAGACTGCGAGAGTCGCGATGAGTCCGCCAATCACCGCAAAGATGCTGGTGAACTTGCCTCTTGGCGGTCTGTAAACGTGTCGTGCCATTATTTCGTGGAAACGGAGATCTTATCCTTCATCGCACCCGCGAGGAGGGCTTGGCCATGAACTTGCTGGACGATGCCGTGGGTGCAATCCTTGTCGCCTTGGATGATGACACTCATATCGGGCGTTTCAGTAAGCAGCGGCTTGATCTTTCCGATAACACCCTGCACCCCGATACTATCCCCGCCGTAGAAGACCTTATCCTCAGATGTAACTGCCAGAAGGATGGAGTTTTTCTCGAGCGCGCTGGCACCACCGACATCCGGCTTATTCACTTTCACTCCGGTTTCCTCCACGAACACCGTAGATACGATGAAGAAAATGAGCAGGATGAAAACGCAGTCGATCATCGATGAGAGATCAACGTTTACGGGCTCGTCGGGTTCGTCGCCTATATTGCGGCCTAGCATGATTTAGATTTGGGGTTCGCGGTGGAAACGGGAAGTGAGGATGAGGCTTTCGAGGCGCTTGAGGGTGCCGGCGATGCGGTCGCGCTTTGACTTGATAATGAGTCCGATGAAAAGCCCGGGGAGGGCGATCGTCAGGCCGGTCTGGGTGGTGATCAGCGCCTGCTGCATGCCGTCCGCCACTTTCTCCATCCCGGCTGGGCCGGTGCCCTGCGAGAGACCTGTGAACATGGCGAGCATCCCGGTGACTGTGCCGAGCAAGCCCGCGAGTGGGGCGGCGGCGACGAGGGTGTTGATGACCAGTAGCCGGCGGTCGATACTGGAGACGAGGTTCAAACGAATCTCATCAAAACGGCGTCCCACGGTCTTGATCGTGAGGGTGGGACCGTGGAGAGCGTAGGTAAGCGCCTCGCCAAGGCGGCCTTTCGCCTTGCTGGGATCTTCTATCCACTCCGACCATTTTTCGATATCCTTATCGTTGAGATTACCGTGGTTGACGTAAGCGAGCGCGGCGAAGCAGAAACCATAGAGGATGCAGGCCACTCCGCCGAGCATATACATGATCGCCCCTCCGGAGAGGAAGAGATCAATGCCATCTTGGAAAATACCGGTCATGGTTTGGTTCAGGCGGGGGTAGGCACAAGGTCGGTATCGTCATCCGCATCATCAGCATCGTCCTCCGCGTCACGCTCGGCCTTGGATGGCTTCGGCTTCTCGCGTTCTGTGGTGCCGTTGATCAGAGCGATGGCGGATCCCTCGATCTCTCCGAATTTCGCTTTCACCATGCTCTTGAGCAAGCCGTGGATCACTAGCACGGGAATCGCAACAATGAGGCCTTGGGCGGTGGTGATGAGGGCTTCGGAGATACCTGCGGTGAAGGCTTTTTGGTTACCACTGCCGTAGAGAGCCATCGCTTGGAAGGTCTTGATAATGCCGAGCACGGTGCCTAGCAGACCCATCAACGGACCGGCTGCTGCGGTGAGCGCTAAGAAGGGCAAGAAACGCTCCAAGTGGGGCTTGATGGTGACGAGTTTCTCGAACAGGGACTCCTCCAAAACACGGCGTTTCTCATGGAATTTCGAGACACCAATCTGAATCATCGCGCCCGCCTCACCAGGGATCGCGGAGGCTTTTTTCATGGCGGCATCGCGATCACCAGAGAGGAGATCGTCGAGGATGAGGTTGAGATCGCGTCGACTTGGCACCTTGAATTGCGAAACCTCCCAGACCTTGAAGATCGCGATCAGAAAGGAGATTCCACCGAGGGCGAGGATCGCGTAACCTACGTAACCACCCTTTTGCACGGTTTCCCATAGGGTTTCCTGAGCGGCCTCGACCTCGATCGCCTTGCCCATCGAACCATCGAAGGGAAGTTCACCTTTCATTCCAGAAATTGCTTCAGCGATTTGACCCTCACCGCCCTTAATCGCGACGACGGTGGGCAAAGTGGTGCCTGTTTCCGCGAATGTCGCAACTCCCTCGAACCCGCCGCCTTTCTGTGCGAAGAACACGGACGGCCCCATGACAAGAAGCTGACCCTCAACCGATTCACTGCCGTTACGCAATGCCTTACCCTCGAAGCGGTGCCCGCCCGCGATGGAGCCGATGCGTTGGATACCGATCTCCAGCGCCTTCACTCGCTCCGTGATTTCCGCTTTCGGATCATCGGCGAGCGAGGTCGCTTTCTGGTCGATCGCTTCGACATTTTCCCGGTAAACTTGGTTCTCACCAGGGTGGAGGCGTGTCACAAAAGCCTTGGAATACTGGCCGAGCACGCCCACGGAGTAGTCAAAAATCGTCTTCAGGTTGGCCACTTCACGCTCAAGCGTCTTGGTCGTAGCGGTGCGGCGCTCCTCTTCGCGCTCAAGAGCGCGGAGCTCTCTGCCAAGTTTCAGCGCCTCGTCGTCGAGCGTGTTGATGTCCTTGTAAAGCGCACGGCGGAGGTCGGCATATTCCTTTTTCGTATCGCCGAGTTCCTTGACCGCTTTTGCAAGGTCGACCTTGGCAGTTTCGGTTGGGGTCTGCGCCGCAGCAAAAGAAGCAAGGCCCAGACAGAGGATCAGATGAAGTGGAAATCTCATGGGTGTATCAAAGGGAAATAGGAAGGGAGATGAAGGAGGGGTCACGGTCGCCTTTGGTGGACGAGATAAGATCACGGATCGCACCAGCGAGTTCCTTGCGCTCCGTAAACTTCCAACCGTCTTTCGGATCGGGCTTACCAACGAGAGCTAGACCACCGTCCTCATTGACCGCGTAGGCGACAGAAAGCCCGAAATAGATCACCTCCATGTTGAACTCACGCCCTGCCCCATCGCGGCGCAACTCTTGGCGGAGAACGACGGTCTGCTGGAATTGCTCGATCTCAGAGCTTAGGTTGATGAGGTTCTGTAGGCGCTTGGAAACATCGTCACCGCGTTTATCCTCAGGCAAGCCGAGATAGCGCTCCAGATCCTCGATGGCTTGGGCGACCTTAGGTTCTGCTCGCAGTGGCGCGGGTATCAACGGCAGCTTGGCAGCCATATTTTCTTCCTGAACGCGCACAAGCTTCGCCATCTCGTCCTTGGCGGATAGGTAACGGTCGCGCTCTTCAGATTGCTTGAGAGATTCGGTATCGGCTCCCTCCTTGCGGGTTTTTGCCTCGGCGATCCTCTCCTTCAGATCTGCGATCTCCTTCTCAAGTCCTTCGCGGTAATTCGTCAACACCTCTTGATCACGCGTCCACTCGTTTTCCTCCTGCTGGATCATGCGCATGGTCTCGACCCACTCGTTGACGGTGACACGGAGTTCTTCCGTAGGCGAAATTTTCGGCTCCTGCCCTTGTAGGAAAAGGGGAAAACCGAGGATCAGATAAAACGGTAAATAGCGCATGGCGGTGAAGTGGCGGAAGTAAAAAGGGGTCGCCGGCAATTGCCGACGACCCCAGTGTGACGATTTCGTCAAATTACTCAGCGAGCATCTGGTGCAAGACGGATGCGGTAGAACTCCTTGTCGGCGGGGACACCCTCAATGAGGAGTGTCGCGTCACCCTCGGGAGTGAACGGAGGCACGAGATCCACCGAGCTTTCGACCGGAATGGTCACAGTGACATCGTCGCCGACCTTCTGGACGATGAGGTCGTTCACGCTCAGATCCTGGATCGAGGTTTCGGTGAACAGCTCCGCGAAGAGAGCCGCATCGTTGGTTCCCACATTGAAGCCGAGGGCTTGCAGCGCGGGGCTGTTCTCAAGGTCGTCGGAGATACCGTCATTGTCGCTGTCCACGAACGGAGGCTCGCCGGTGCCGGGATCTTCGGTAGCACCGAAGTATCCTTGTTCGCTGACGTAGGTCCAGCCCTTCGCCCAGTTGGTTTTGTTGAAGGCACCGCGATAACTGACCGTACTCAAGCCCACGGGGACGGGGCTGAGCGGCGCGCTAAGCAGCGGGCTGCCCGTTGCTGGCACTGGGTTGATGTTAACGAGGTAGCCCTCTGCGGTGCGCTCATACTCCGTGAACATTGGAATCACCCCGGGAGCCGTGTTGCCATCGACCGGGTCGCCCAAGCCATCGACGTAGAAGTCGTAGCCGGTGGGCGCGTTGTTGAGGGTGCTGCCCGCATCGCTGCCATCGAATTGGCCGATCGCGCCGATCGTGTTGTTCGCGAAGCCGACCTCTCCTGGTCCGACGAGTCCGTCGTTGGAAAAGGAGACCGCGAAGTTCACCACATCGTGAACCACCGAGTTATACAAGCCGCCCCTGAAGTGGTCGTCGATGAACAGGCCGTTGTCCTTGCCGACAGCGCCGGGAGCGAACGAAGTCGCGCCGGGGCCAACTGCGGTCACGTTGAAGAACTGCGGGTTGGAGGGGATCACGTCCGGGTTGGTCGAGTCCGTATCAGCACCACCGACACCGTCCCACTCGCCGAGGTTGTCGCCGAGGTTCGGGTTCTGGATGGTGAACAGGAACTGGTGGTTGCCCTGGTGCCCTTCATCCACGTCGAACGAGTCGTCACCGGAGAAGGCGGCTACCAGGTTGTTTGTGTTGACCGTGCCGCCGAACCATTCGAAGGCGTCGTCAACGTTGGCCACCACTTCGACGAATTCGATCGTCGTGCCGCGACCGACACCGGCCATGGTCAGGCCGTTGATCTCGTTGTCGGATCCGAACTCGTAGCCGCCGTGGCGGATCGAGACATAGCGGATGGTTCCGCTGTTGTCATCGTCATCCTGAGCGAAGGTCGTGCCACCGAGGTGCTCGTTGGTCGTCAGGTCGAAGCCGTATTCAAGTGCGTCCGGACGTCCGTCGTCGTCGCCATCGACGGCTCCGGTCGGCACGAAGCCTTCGATGATCTTGTTGCCGATGTTCGTGCCATCGGCGGCGGTCATCGCGACATACGCGTTGCCGAGCACCACGACGCCGCCCCACAGGCCGGTTGAGCCGGCGGTGGGCTTCGGCCCGATCAGACCGTCGTTGTCCTGGGAGAGATCCACGCCAAGCTCAGCCTCGAGGGTCTGGATCGCGTCGAAGACGATCGGCTCCCCGGCGGTGCCGTCGGCGATGAGCATGCCGCCGCGGCAGACAATCAGGGTGCCGACTTCGTCGTCTTCTTTCGCCTCGGTACCCTGGTCATCGAAGCTGCTGTAGATCTTCGTGCCGGGCTCGATGGTCAACGTCACACCGTTCGGGATATACACCCGGTCGGTCATGACATAAACGTTGTCCTTGGTCCAGGTGGTATCGGCGGTAAGGGTGTTCAACCCGTAAATCGGATTGAGAGAGGTCTGGGTAGCCATGACGTCCACCATGTTCGGCATGGCCGGACGGACGTCGAGGTAGCCTTTTTCGTCGAGGTAGGTCCAGCCCTTCGCCCAGTTGGTCGTGCCGAAGGCACCGCGATAGGTGACCGTCTCCAAGCCAACAGGGACGGGGGTAAGATCCGCACCCAGGAGCGGGCTGCCCGCTTGCGGCACTGGGTCAATGTAGCGGAGGTAGCCTCCTGAGCTGCGCTCATACTCCGTGAACATCGGATCCACGCCGGGAGCCGTGTTGTCATCGACCGGGTCGCCCAAGCCATCGACGTAGAAGTCGTAGCCGGTGGGCGCGTTGTTGAGGGCGCTGCCCGGATCGCTGCCATCGTATTGGCCGATGGTGCCGATCGTGTTGTTCGCGAAGCCGACCTCTCCTGGTCCGACGAGTCCGTCGTTGGAAAAGGAGACCGCGAAGTTCACCACATCGTGAACCACCGAGTTATACAAGCCGCCCCTGAAGTGGTCGTCGATGAACAGGCCGTTGTCCTTGCCGACAGCGCCGGGAGCGAACGAAGTCGCGCCGGGGCCAACTGCGGTCACGTTGAAGAACTGCGGGTTGGAGGGGATCACGTCCGGGTTGGTCGAGTCCGTATCAGCACCACCGACACCGTCCCACTCGCCGAGGTTGTCGCCGAGGTTGGGGTTCTGGATGGTGAACAGGAACTGGTGGTTGCCCTGATGTCCTTCATCCACGTCGAACGAGTCGTCTCCGGAGAAGGCGGCGACCAGATTGTTGGTGTTGACCGTGCCGCCGAACCATTCGAAGGCGTCGTCCACGTTGGACACCACTTCGACGAATTCGATCGTCGTGCCGCGACCGACACCGGCCATGGTCAGGCCGTTGATCTCGTTGTCGGATCCGAACTCGTAGCCGCCGTGGCGGATCGAGACATAGCGGATGATGCCGCTGTTGTCTTCGTCATCCTGGGCGAAGGTCGTGCCACCGAGGTGCTCGTTGGTTGTCAGGTCGAAGCCGTATTCAAGTGCGTCCGGACGTCCGTCGTCGTCGCCATCGACGGCTCCGGTCGGCACGAAGCCTTCGATGATCTTGTTGCCGATGTTCGTGCCATCGGCGGCGGTCATCGCGACATACGCGTTGCCGAGCACCACGACGCCGCCCCACAGGCCGGTCGTGCCGACGGTGGGCTCCGGCCCGATCAAGCCGTCGTTGTCGAAGGGATGATCCACGCCACGCTCCGCCTCGAGGGTCTGGATCGCGTCGAAAACGATCGGCTCTGCGGCGGTGCCGTCGGCGATGAGCATGCCGCCGCGGCAGACAATCAGGGTGCCGACTTCGTCGTCTTCTTTCGCCTCGGTACCCTGGTCATCGAAGCTGCTGTAGATTTTCGTGCCGGGCTCGATGGTCAACGTCACGCCGTTCGGGATATAGACCCGGTCAGTCATGATGTAAACGTTGTCCTTGGTCCAGGTGGTATTGGCGGTAAGGGTGTTCAACCCGTAAATCGGATTGAGAGATGTCTGGGTGGCCATGACGTCGATATCGGCTGCCTGAGCCGTGTCGCAGGCGCAGATACCCGCTGTGGCCATGAGGGCAACGCGGGCAAATGGGTTCATAAATAGTAATTTCATTTTCGTGTGGTTGTTTGTTTAGCTGCCAACCGGTCAAGGGAACCGAGATGGACAGGAAGAAATTCGGTGCTGAGGCCCGCACTGCCGATATCGTTGATGTAACGTTATCGTCACCGTTCGATTTCCCCGCCGATCACCTCAGAATTCGTACTTCAGCTCCGCGAAATACAGGCGATCCGTCTGGATCTGGCTTTCGAGCTGTCCATCAATGGTCGCCGGCCCTTCGGAATACCGAAACGTTTCATCGGTCCCGATCAGATTCTCGATTCCAATGGACACGGCGAGTCTCCCGCCACCCTCGATATTGAAGCCCTTGCGCAGCACCAGATCCAGGGTGTGCCGCGGTTCGCGGAGCACATCCGGGGAAGTCGGGGTCGTGCGGAGAAGCGTGGCGTATTCCCCGGTGAAGTTATAAACCAGATTCGCGCCGAAATCCCATTCCTCGTTCTCATAGCCGAGATTGAGGTTCGCGATCCAGTTCGGTTGGTAGGGGAAATTAACCTCCACCTGCTGTCCGGTATTGAACTCATAATTCAGGGTGGCGTCGATGTAGGTGACGTTGCCCTTGAGGCTGAACGGCCCCAGGTTGGAGAGTTCGGCTTCCATCTCGATACCGGAAATGAATCCGTCCTGACCGTTGATGAAGCCCAAGGAATCGGCCACACCCGGCGACCTCACGTTGACGATCGGATCGAGAATCGTCTTTTGGAAGACCGACAGGCGGAAGGTGCTGTCCTCGTTCGCCGAGTATTCCGCAGCGATATCCATGTTTGTGATGGTCGAGTTGATCAGTTCGGGGTTGCCTGAACGGATCAACCCGGAGGAAAGATCAAGGGAGCGCACGGGAACCCATTCGAAGAAAGTCGGCCGTGCGACGGTTCGCGACCAGGCAGCCAGCAGGTTGAGCTTGCCATCGAATCTGGAAGTGCCGAGCGACACGGAAGGGAGCCATACCGTTTCCTCCAACGGCTCCGGATCCTGCTCGCCGATCGGCTTGGGTTCGACGAAGCGCGCGGTCCGGACTTCCGATTCGTAGCGGACGCCGCCGCGGATGAAAGTGTCGCCCAGGAACAGATGGCCGGAGATGAAGAGCGAATCGAAATCGTGATTGGCGTCGGCATTGCTGGCGACCAAGCCGGCGAAGTTATCGGTGCCTATCGATCCATCAATGAAATAGGGTCCATTGCTGCTGCTTCCGGTGAAAAAGTCCGAAATATTGTCATTTCCCAGCAATGATTCGCCGAGATTCGACAGACCATTGCCATTCGCATCATTGGAAGGATAGAAATCGTCTTCGTTGAAACCACCGTTGGACTCGCCGGATGCGTTCAAATTCTCGGAGACCAACTCGAAGCGGCTTCCGCGGGTAATGCGTTCGCGGCTGATGCGGCCGGCACCGAGGCCGAGCATGAATCCGCTCTCCTCGTTTTCCTCCGAGAAATACCAGGGGATGTCAAAGGCCAGACTGCTGTCCTTCGTGCTTTCTTGCACTGATTGGTTGGCGCGGGTCAGCAGGTTGCCGGGACCGACCTCGCCGACGAAGCGTGAAACCGCAAGAGTGTCGATCTGCCCAAGTGACGGATCGCGCAGCGGCAGCAATTGCGATTCGAGACGCTCGAGGGTGCGGACGCCTGACGGCCCGGCGTTGATGTAGGCCTGGCGTGCCTCGTCGTAAGTCAGCGAACCGGGCGGCAGTCTGAACACGCGCTCGGCACTTTCGACGATGCCGGCTTCGCCAGCCGCCTGCGCTCTGTCCAATGCCGTCGATTCGAAATCAAGGGTGGTGAACTCCTGGAAGGTTGTGTTCGGCCGTTCCTCCATTGCGTCGGAGTTGGTCAATCCCCATTTCACCTTGATTCCGCGCTCGCCTCCTATCCGGCTATTGCCGGATAGCTGAATGATTTCAAGATCGCGCTCGAGAGGGTCGATCTCGAAGAAGTTGCCGAGCTGCTCGGCATCGGCACCGTAATACTGACGCGTTCCGCTGAGATTCCCGATCGAATCGTTGCCGAACTCGAATCTCCCGTTCGGATCCCGGACGTTGGTGCCGGAACTCACGTTGCTCTCACCGATGTGTTTGCGGAAATAGATCGCCGAAATCTCATGATCATCGTTCAAGCGTGCCGATCCAGCCAGATAGACATCCCATTCGACGGATTGAGTGAAGTCCTCCTGGGTCCAGCTCCGCTCCGGCTGGTTGAGATTCTCGCTGATGTTGTAATCGCTGCCGGTCTTCCAGCTATGGCCAAACACGAGGCCGAGATCCAGGTAGTCGGTCACCTCGAAGGTCTGTCCGAAACCGATGCCGTAAGAGTAATCCTCAACGGGAGATCCAACGGCTGGATAAGCCGAACTGGTGGCGTTGAGATTCTTCCAGACCTCGCGCGCTTGGGCGGGCGGGCTGGTGACCAGCGAGACCCGACCGGTCGCGGGATTGGTCTGGGTGAACTGGGAGGCAATGAGGTGATTCCACGTGCTGCCGGAAAACCCGAGCGAGCCACCGGGCACTTCGAGGAACTCTCCCGGCACGCCGCTGACATATTCCCCTTTCACCTTGACAAAGGAGTAGGGTTCCTTGGGGAAATTCAGTGACAGGATGTCGATCGCGGCCCCCCCGAAGTCGCCCAGCAGGTTGGGGCTGTAGGTTTTCGCCACATTGATGCCCTGGAGCGCGGATGTCGGGAACAGGTCCAACTCGATGGCCTTGCGATCCGATACGGCGGAGGAAATCTGCGCTCCGTTGAAAGTGGTTCCGATGTAGCGGTCCGACAATCCGCGGACCACGGCGAATTTGCCGCCGACAATGTTCGCTCCTGAAATTTTACCCACCGCCTCACCGGCATCACTGACGTTTTCCTTGGCAAAATCTTCGGCAGTCAAGCCGCTGCTCAGCGATGGAGAATCCAATGCTAGGTCTAGGTTAAAATCCCCCGCCGAGTCGCCATCATATTCCCCGACGATCGTCTCCTCGTCGAGAGTGAACTCGTTGGCGGAGTCGTCGGTGGGGCGTGAGCGGAGGCCGAAGCGAATTTCGGAGGGTGAGCCTTCGATGACGGTGACGACAGTGGTGTCGGTGAAGTAGCCGAGCTGGGAGGCCTCGATGTTGAAGGTTCCGGCGGGGAGGCCGGCGAACTGGAAGCGACCTTGAGCGTCGGCTTCGGCGGTGCGTCCAGTGCCGGCGATTTCGATGAGGGCGCCGGGAATGGGGTTGAGGGTGGTGGCATCGGATACCTCGCCGACGACGATCCCGTTGCCGACCGCTTGTTCGAGGAGCGCGAGGCCGGCAGGACCGCCTTGGACGGGCATGCCGTCGGGGAGCGGAATGGGATCAAGATCGCCTGGTATCCAGACGTCGCTGGCAGGAGCCTTCGATAGCGTGGAGGATGGTGTGGTCGCAGCGGTGAAGTGTGGAAACTTTTCTCGTGCTATGAATTTCCCGGGGACTTGAGCGGGAAGAGGCACGGAGGGCGGCGGCCATGCGAACGGATTGGGTTGGCCGGCGGGAAAGTCCCAAGTGGCGGCGATTAGCGGCAGTGGCGGCAAGCCGATGCAGAAGGCAGTGAGTAGTGCAATCAGACGGTGGCACGGCCCGAACTTACGGGTCGTATTGAAGCCATCAGTAGGCGCGACGTGGGGCGTGTTTTTGGATGATGCCATTGCAAACGGGATGGCATCGTTCCTCGGCCACCTGCGACGCGGTGGAGATAGTGTTTGGAGGCGGGATCACGAAGTGGCGCTTCGTGACGTTTTTGTGACAATTGAGTGAAAACCCTGTCACGATCTAGGCTGCAAGGTTCGCTCGTCCACGGGTGTGGCGCGGGGAGCGCGGATCGTTCCGTCGTCCGCTGGTTGATCGAGGTTGCTTTTAATCAGAAACCAGATCCCGGTTGCCAGAAGGAGACAGAGGATCTTCGCGATCCATTTTTTCGACAGTTTCAGTTTCATGCGGATTCGTGTTCGGGCCGGAGAAGAAAATCGCGGAGAGTTTCTCGCGGAACTGCTTTTCGGTGAGGTTGCGTTCGAGAGTGCCGTTTTCACAGATAGAGATGCTGCCGGTTTCCTCGGAGACGACGATGGCGATGGAGTCTGTGCGCTCGGTGAGGCCGATGGCAGCACGGTGGCGCAGACCGGTGGAGCGGTCCTGTATTTCACGTTCGGTGACAGGAAAGACACAGGCTGCGCCGGCGACGCGATCTTCGGCGATGATCATGCCGCCGTCGTGGAGGGGAGATTTTGGGAAAAAGACGCTCATTGCCAGCTCGGGGGTGAACTGGGCGTCGAGGGTAACACCGGTCTCCAACTGCTCTTTGAGGGAGATGTCGCGTTGGATGGCAAAGAGGGCGCCGACACGTTTTTTCGAGAGCGTTACGACGGCGTCCGCGAGGCGCTCAACGAAGGCGAGGCGGCGTTTGCTGGAGAAGGAGAAGAATCGGCTACTGCCAAGCCGGGCGAGGCCGTTGCGGAGTTCCGGTTGGAAAATGACGAGCAATGCGAAGGCGAGGACGGCGGCTGAGCGGGTAATGATCCAGCCGATCACCTCGAAGTTGAAGATCTGGGTGATGAGTGCGAGAGCTACGAGAATGAAGCCGAGACCGACGAGGATCTGCGCGCCGCGCGTGGCGCGGAAGGCCTTGTAAAGCTGATAGATACAAAAGGCCAGCACGAGGATCTCGATCGCGTCCCGCCAATGTTGTCCTATGAATGTCCACATGCCTGAGGAGCAGACTAAGGGCAGGCGGGCATTCTGTCACTTGGAAAGGCGGGAAATGCCCGATTCCACCGTTCCGGATGAGTGCGGAAAGTCCTTGACAGAGGAGTGAAGGGCGCAAAGGTATGTTTTCCGGGCTTCGGCCGGCAGCCGTCATGTTCCGCCGCCCTTCCGCCAAGCCCGCCCCTGCGGCACGGCGCACGTTCCCCTTTCTCAAAGCAGGCTTTCTCCTCCTGCTGGTATGGCTGCTATGGCATTACTGGGATCACGAGGCTTTCCTTATCTGGAAAAACAACGCGGGGCCGGTTCCCTTTTTCCTGGCATTGGCGATCCTGCCGGTGATCGGCTTCCCGACGACCCCTTTCTACCTGATCGCCGGCGCGACCTTCCACCTGCCGACGGCGCTCATCGGATCTCTGCTGGCGCTCATGGTGAACCTCACTCTGAGCTACTTGTTGGCGCGCGGCCCGCTGCGCTCTCTGCTTGAGAAATGGCTGGCCCGCTCCGGGCGGGAGCTGCCGAACGTGGAAAAGGTAGGCCATCTGCGCTTTACCGTGGTCATGAAATGCCTGCCCGGGCTGCCTGCCTTCCTGAAACATTCCGCCGTGGCGCTGGCGGGTGTCCCTTTCCCGATCTATTTCTCGGTATCGCTGATGTTTTCGGGATTCTATGCGGCGGGTTTCATCGTGCTCGGGGAATCTTTCCTGGATAAGGATTACACACAGGCACTCATCGCGCTGGGGGTTCTCGCCGGGATCGCGTCCGTGATTTTCATCCTCCGCCGCCGGAAGATCGCTGCGGACAATTGATTGTGGAATGCGACTTGCCGCGAGCAGCGGGCTGGCTTTTATTCGCTCCATGCACGACGAAATCAAACTCTCCCGCGAAGTCACCGCCGTCCAGATCCCGAGCGGGGACTCGATGACGCTACCCGCCGGGACTCCGGTTTTCATCACCCAGCGGCTGGGCGGCACCTATACGGTCGCGACCTCGCAGGGTCTCGCTCGGATTTCCTCGCAGGATGCGGATGCGCTCGGGGTGGACGCGGAGGAGGAGAAACAGAAGCACGCAGAGGCCGTGCGGCTCAAGGACGCACCGCTGGAGGAGCAGGTCTGGGCGCAACTCAAAGGCGTTTACGACCCGGAAATCCCCGTGGACATCGTCAACCTCGGACTCGTCTATGACTGCGCGATCGAGCAACAGGGCGAAAAGAAAGTCGTGCAGGTGAAAATGACCCTCACCGCGCCGGGCTGCGGTATGGGGCCGGTCATCGCCGCCGATGCGCAGGCGAAGATCATGACCATCGACGGCATCGACGAGGCGAACGTCGAACTCGTCTGGGACCCCGCGTGGAACCAGGACATGATCACCGAGGAAGGAAAGATGAAACTGGGGATGGTGTGAGGAGAGGAGAGGAGATTGGAGATTTTTGATCTGCCGGAACGGCGTTTCTTTATCTTCCCACCCTCGATCCTCGATCCTCGATCCTCGATCTCAGCTCCGCGCTTGGGTGCCGTCGATGTAGGCGATGATGGCGGGGATCGCGAGACCCAGCACCTTGGCGACGTCCTCGTAGGCGCGTTTGCCCATGCCGATGGGATCGGGCACGTCCGCGCCGATGCCAGCTCCCGGGAGATCGACGAACTCGCAGGTGAGATAATATTTCTCCGAGTGCTCTGGAAAACGGTCTTCGAGTATCGCGAGGTGGCCCGCAGTCATGGTGAAGACGTGGGTAGCCTCCTCCAGAAGGGCGTCGGAAACCGACTGGCTGGCGAAGCCGTCCAGCGGCGCCTTCATCCGTTGGCAGATGGCTTTCGTATCGCGGCTGGCGGGCGTGCCTTTCGAGGCGGCTACACCGGCGGATTTCACGGAGTAATCCCCCCTATCCTCCACCGCTTTGCGGAACATCGCCTCCGCCATCGGGCTGCGGCAGGTATTGCCGGTGCAGACGAAAAGAACCCTTTTGGTGGCTGACATGGGAGCGACATTATGGGTGGATAGGTGAGGGCAGTCAAATGAAAGGAGGCGTCCGCATGAGTGCAGCATTAGAACTATTTTTGCAGAGTGCTTGCTCTAGGGGCTACCCGGTGTTAAGTGGAACTGAGAGCTATGATAGATCGCATGGAACTCAGGATCGACGCGTTCCTGAGGCATCTCGCGACCGAGCGGGGGCTCTCCGACGCCTATCAGCTCTCCGTTTCACAAACGCTGATGAGCCTCAACGGCTGGTTGACGGAGCGTAGCATCGTAGCCGAAGAGACCGGAACCGAGGAACTCGCCGCCTTTCTAACAACCCGCAAGAAGGAAGGCCTTTGCTCGTCCTCGATCCGGCTGGTGACGGTTCACCTGCGGATCTTTTACCGTTGGCTCGCCGCGACCGGACAAGCCGCGATGGATCCCGCCGAACCGCTAGCGACTTCCAAAGAGGAGAAGAAACTGCCCGACACCCTCAGCGCCCGCCACATGGAGGCGCTGCTCGGAAGCATCGGCACCGACGAGAAACTGGGGCGGCGGGACAAGGCGATCATCGAGCTTTTCTATTCGGCGGGCGTCCGGCTCGCCGAGCTTTGCGCCGCGCGGCTGGAGTGGCTGGATGCCGAGGAAGGTTTCCTCCGCGTGATCGGGAAAGGGAAAAAAACGCGGCTCGTCCGTGTCGGCAGGAAAGCGCTCAAAGCGCTCGCCGATTATCTCGCGAACGAGAGGCCGAAGCTCGTCGGACGGAAAACCTCCTCGCACATTTTCATCGGGGTGCGGGGCTTGCCGCTGACAGCGGAACGCGTGCGGCAGATCGTGAAGCGCCGCGCGGAGATGGCCGGAGTGCCGGTGCGAGTGCATCCGCATATGCTGCGGCATTCGTTCGCCACGCATCTCCTCGAAGGCGGCGCGGATCTGCGTGTGATCCAGGAACTGCTCGGCCATGCCGACATCGCCACCACCCAGATCTACACCCACGTCAGCTCCAAAGGACTCAAAGACGCGCACCGCAAGTTCCATCCGCGCGGATGACGTTTCAGCGGATCACGTTCTCCGCCTCTTTCACCCATGCCCCGTCGCGGAAAACCTCGGCTTGGACTCCATCAGCGCCCGTTGCTCGGAAAGGGCGGTCTCCTTTTCCCCGAGGAAATCCTTCAGGTAAGCCCGCGCCGCCAGCAGCTTGAAGGCGTAGAATTGCTCGTCGGCGCCGAGTTCCCGCGTCGAGTCGTTTCCGAAAAACGCGGCCGCGGCGTCCAGGGTCGCGATCGCCTCGTTCGTCCTGCCGACCATGTCGAGGAGCTCCGCCTCGCGCTCCAGCAAGCGCCAGCCGAAGCCGCGCAGAACCGGCGGGAGCGCGATGGCCTCTTCGAGGGTGAGCGCCTTCCCGTCCGCCGCCGCGTCCACGAAGTTCCCGCGCAGGGACTCCGCCGCCGCGCGGTTCGCCCGCATCGCCGCGCCTAGCCGTCCTTCCGCGAGGAACCCACACTCCATGAATCCGAAAAACTGCACCCGCCGGGAGATCTGGGAGCGTTGCGGCGGCAAGGGCGTGAGCGCCGCGATGATCCGCGCCGATTTCACGTGCCGTTTCCCCCCGGGTTTGCTAGCCCTTGCCCATGGCACAGCGAGTCAAGGCGGTCGCATCGATCACGGTGGAGAAATTTTTCGCATCCTACGCGGAGCCGCTCAAGCTCAGCCTGCTCGGCGAGCGGGTCGGTTTTGATCGCCTGATCAGCGAGCCCGCAGTGAACCGACCCGGGTTGGCGCTCGCGGGATTCTTCTCCTACTTCGCGAAAAAACGCGTGCAGGTGCTCGGCAATCTGGAGATGGCCTACCTCCGCAAACTCCCCGAGCAGATGCGCATCGACCGCTTCCGCCGCATGTGCGAGCGCGACATCCCCTGCATTATCGTATCGCGCGGCGCGACGCTCGGCCCCGAGCTGATGGCCGTCGCCAAGGAACACTCGATCCCCGTTTTCGGCACCTCGCAGGTCACCATGAAATTCCTCAACGCTGCAACGATCAGCCTCGAGCACGAGTTCGCGCCGACGGTGACGATCCACGGCTGCATGGTCGATATGCGGGGGATCGGCGTGCTCATCGTCGGTAAGAGCGGCTCGGGGAAATCGGAAACCGCGATCGGCCTGCTGGAGCGCGGAGGCTCGCTGGTGGCGGATGACATGGTGCGGGTGAAACACGTCGGCGGCGAACTGATCGCCACCGCGCCCGCACTCTCGCGCGGCTACATGGAGATCCGGGGCATCGGCATCATCAACGTCGCCAACCTCTACGGCCTCGCCTCCATCCGCCCCGACAAGCGCCTCGATCTCGTCGTCACCCTCAAGCCCGCCACCGATCTCAACGAGGTGGACCGCCTCGGCCTCGAATCGAAAACCTACGAACTCCTCGGCCAGCAGGTCGCCCACGTCGAGGTGCCGGTCGGCCCAGGGCGCGACACCGCCCGCATGGTCGCCATCGCCGCCCTCGACCAGCAGCTCCGCCGCCTCGGCTATAACATGGCCGACGAGTTCAACGAGAAACTGCTGCACCACATGTCCGCGGGGAAACGGGCGCTGTGACTCTCAGCTGAGGGAAATTTCCCGCAGGCAGCCCACCACCCAATCCGCACCCGCCGCGGCGAGCTGGTCTTCGGAAAATTGCCCGGTCGCGACCGCGAGGCATTTCGCACCGACGGCGTGGGCGCAGGCGATGTCCTTGGGCGTGTCGCCGATGACCAGGGTACGCTCCGGGCCGTAGGCTTCGCCGGTGTGGGCGAGGGCGCGCTCCAGGGCGATGCGGCCAAGGAGGTTCCTGTCTGCCCGATCCGAACCATACGCGCCGAAGGCGAAATGATGGTCGAGGCGGTAATGGCGGAGCTTGATCCATGCACCGGGCATCGTGTTCCCCGTGAGCAGCGCGGGCTGCATGTGTGCCGCCTCAGCGACGGTTTCCAAAAGCTCCACGACACCATCGAGCACCCTGCCAGCCGCCGGATTCGATGACAGGCTGGCCTCAAGATGGATGTGATACGTCTCGAAAAAACGATAGGTTCGCTCGGCGCAAGGCGCGGTGCCGAAATGGGCGTGGAGGTTTTCCAGAATCCCCAGATCGGTGGAACCCGCGAGATCGAGGGGCGGGCCTTCATCTCCGAAAATTTCGATGGCCGTCTTCCGCAACGCGGTCATCCCCTTCCCTCCGGCATCGACGAGGGTTCCGTCGATATCGAAAAGCAGCAGCCAGGAAGCGTCGCCGCTCCGCAGGCTTTTGTTGAGATCGTGGACGCTTCCCGGCATCACTCGGCGGGTTTGGCTTCCGCCTCCACCTTTGTTTCCACGACATCGTCGATGTCGTCGGTCGAGATCGAGGAGGACTCGTCCACCTCGTTGTCGTCGATTTCCTCGTCATCCTCTTCCTCGTCGTGTTCATCCTCCTCGATGAGTTCTCCGTGGAAGAGATGGAAGTGGCGCTTGCGCTGGTGCGCGGGCAGCGGGGAAAGGATCATCGCGACGGCGCGGCCGCTGAGGCGCGGCGGCTGATCGACGGCGGCCATGGTCTTGAGGTCTTCGATGATGCGCTTGAGCATCACGAAACCGAGTTCCTTGTGGGCGTTCTCGCGTCCCTTGAACTGGAGGACGAAGCGCACCTTGTGGTTTTCCTCAAGGAAGGTCTCCGCGCGGCCGAGCTTGATGTTGTAGTCGTGCTGGCCGGTGCCGACCCGGAACTTCACCTCTTTCATCCGCGTCGAGGACTTGGACTTGCCCTTCTTGAGCTTCGCCTGGGTGTATTTGTATTTCCCGTAATCGATGATCTTGCACACCGGCGGATCCGCCTGGCCGGCGATCTCGACGAGATCCAGCCCCACGGACTGCGCCTTGGCGAGAGCCTCGCGTGATGACATCACGCCGAGCTGCTCCCCGTTTGCGTTTACGACACGCACCTTCGGCGCGCGGATCCGGTCGTTGATCCGCGTCATGTCGCGGTAACGGCCCCTGTTGTTGTTTTTCTGCGGCTTGGCTATGGCTTTATCCTTTGGATGTTTGGGGGTGACGTCCGGGAAACACGTGTCGGCGATAGTGCCGTGCGGATCCGGTCCGTCGGGAGAATGCGGGAAGGCATGGAACGGCAAGTCATGGAAAAGAGACGAGGAACCCGCACCGGACAAAAGATCCGGTGGTGATGGGGGCGGGCTTGCGTTCCGGGGAAATCATAGGCTTGTGCCTCATCGCCTTTTGACGGGCGCGGGCTGCTTCACGGAAACCAGATAACCGTCCCGACGCTCTCGGCGCAAGGATGAAATTTCCACGCTTTCCTCACGGCGATCAAGCTAGGGGAAACCAAGGTCTGTCGATCCTTTGGAGCAGCTAAATGAGCGAGTCTGGGTTCATGGATGGAAGAATTTCAACCACGGAGGACACGGAGAACACGGAGGTCTTGGTTCGAAACCTGTAGATCAGTCAGGAGAGTCTCTGTGTTCTCCGTGCCCTCTGTGGTAAAATCCCAAAGTAGTCGGTTTTCACTCCCTAGCTTGATCGCCCTGACGCTTTCCGCAGATCAGATCGGAGAAAATTAAATCCGCGTCTTCTTCAGACGCAGCGCATTCAGGATCACGGAGACCGAGGAGAAGCTCATCGCCGCGCCCGCGATCATGGGGCTGAGGAGCAGTCCGAAAAACGGGTAGAGCACACCCGCAGCGATGGGGACGCCGACGGCATTGTAGATGAACGCGAAGAACAGGTTCTGGCGGATGTTGCGCATGACAGCGCGGCTGAGGTGGATGGCCTTGGAGATGCCCATGAGGTCGCCTTTCACGAGCGTGATGCCCGCACTCTCGATGGCGACATCCGTGCCGGTGCCCATGGCGATGCCGACGTCCGCCTCGGCGAGCGCGGGCGCGTCGTTGATGCCATCGCCCGCCATGGCGACGACGGCTCCGCCCGCCCTGAGCTTGCGAACGATGTCGATCTTGTCCTGCGGGACGACCTCCGCATGCACTTCATCGATGCCGAGTTCGCGCGCGACGGCTTCGGCGGTGAGGCGGTTGTCGCCGGTGCACATGATGACTTTCAGGCCGAGTCCGTGAAGGGCGCGGATCGCCGCGGCGCTGCTTTCCTTGATCGGATCCGCGATGGCGAGGATGCCCGCGACCTCGTTTCCGACAGCGACCCACACGACGGTCTTGGCGTTTCCCTGAAGGGCGGCGGCTTCCTTTTCCAGATCTTCCGGGATGGCGATTCCGTTTTCGGAAAGGAAACCGGATTTCCCGACACGCACCGCCTGCCCATCCACGGTGCCGGTGACACCCCCCGCCGTGGTGGATTGGAAACCGGTGACGGAAAGCAGGTCGTGGCCGGCTTCTTGGGCCTCATCGACGATGGCGCGCGCCAAGGGATGCTCGCTGCTGGCCTCGACGGACGCGGCCAGTTGCAGGAGTTTTCCGGGATCGGTGCCGGGGTCGGATTTCGTATCCGTGACGCGGGGTTTCCCGGCGGTCAGCGTGCCGGTCTTGTCGGTGACGAGGTGGGTGACCTTTTCCGTGATCTCGATCGCACCCGCGTTTTTCACAAGGATGCCGATCTGCGCGGCGCGGCCCACACCGACCATGATCGACATCGGGGTCGCGAGGCCGAGGGCGCACGGGCAGGCGATGATGAGCACGGAAACGGCGTTCACCAACGCAAAGGCCAGCGCGGGAGCCGGGCCGAAAATCGACCAGAGGATGAAAGTGACGATGGCCACGCCGATGACGATGGGCACGAACCAACCCGCCACCGTGTCGGCGAGTTTCTGGATGGGCGCACGGCTGCGCTGCGCCTCGGCGACCATGTGGACAATCTGCGACAGCAGGGTGTCGCCGCCGATTTTTTCGGCGCGCATCACAAAGCTGCCGGTCTGGTTTACGGTGGCACCGATCACTTCGTCGCCCTCCTTTTTCCCGACGGGCATGGGTTCGCCGGTGAGCATGGATTCGTCGATGTGGCTGCCGCCTTCGGTGATGGTGCCGTCGAGCGGGATTTTTTCGCCGGGTCGCACGCGCAGCAGATCGCCTTTCTCGATCTCATCGACCGGCACATCCTGCTCCTTGCCATCGCGGATGCGGTGGGCGGTTTTGGCGGCGAGTCCCATCAGCGCCTCGATGGCCTGCCCGGTGCGGCTGCGCGCCCTCGCCTCCAGCAACTGCCCGAGCAAAACCAGCACCGTGATCACCGCCGCCGCCTCGAAGTAGAGGCCGACCTCGCCGTGTTCCTTGAACGATTCCGGGAAAACGCCGGGAGCCAGAACCGCCACCGCGCTGTAGAGGAACGCCGCGCCGACACCCGTGGCGATCAGCGTAAACATGTTGAGGTTCCATGTTTTCAGCGAAACCCATGCCTTCGTGAAAAACATCCCGCCCGCCCAGAACACCACGGGGACGGTGAGGATGAACTCGATCCATTTCGTGATGTCCGTCCGGAAATGCACGCCCGGGATCATGTGCCCCATCGCCAGGACAAACACCGGCAGCGTGAGCGCGGCGGCGATCCAGAATTTGCGGGTGAGATCGCGGATCTCTTCGTCTTCCCCGTCCTGCGCGACCAATGGATTCCGCTCCAGCGCCATCCCGCACTTCGGGCAGTCGCCGGGCTTCTCCGACTCCACGCCGGGGCACATCGGGCAGAAATATTTCGCGCCGGGTGAGGGTTTCACATCCTGCTCAAGCGCGGGGCGTCCGCAACAGGACTGTTTCGAGGCGGAATCATTCATCAGCAACACGTTATCCTAGTCTGCCGGGGGACAAATGCAACCTTGCCTCCCCTGCCCTCTCCACCGAAGATCCGCACGCACCACGAACCCAAACCCCTTCCCCACATGAAATTCGGAATCATCGGCGCCGGCATGATCGGCCACTTTCACGCGAAAGCCATCACCGCCATGAAGGGCGGAGAACTCCAATCCGTCTTCGATCTGCGCGCCGAGGCAGCCGAGAAACTCGCGGCGGAATACGGCGGCAAGGCATTCTCGGACATTACCGAATTCCTCGCCGATCCCGAATTGGAAATCGTCACCATCGGCACCCCCTCCGGCGCGCACCTCGATCCCGCGCTCGCCGCCCTCAACGCGGGCAAGCACGTGATCTGCGAGAAACCATTGGAAATCACCACCGAGCGCATCGACCAGCTCATCGATGCCGCCGCGAAAAACGGCAAGACCCTCTCCGCCGTCCTGAACCGCCGTTTCCACCCCGGCATGGACGCGTTCAAGAAAGCCGCCGTCGAAGGCCGCTTCGGGAAACTCACCTCCGCCTCCGCCTATGTGAAATGGTTCCGCGATCAGGCCTACTACGACTCCGCCGGATGGCGCGGCACCTGGGCGCTCGATGGCGGCGGCGCGCTGATGAACCAATCCGTACACACCGTCGATGCCCTGCTCTACCTCGCCGGCCCAGCAAAGGCGGTCACCGCCGTCACCGCCTGCCAAGCTCACGAGCGCATCGAGGTCGAGGACAGCGTCGTCGCGACGGTCGAGTTCGAGAACGGCGCGCTCGGCGTGATCGAGTGCTCCACCTGCACCTGGTCCAAGGACGGCCACCCCGCCCGCGTGCAGCTCGCCGGAACGGACGGCTCCGTTTTCCTCGCCGACGAATCCTTCGAGATGTGGGACTTCCGCGAGGAGAAACCCGAGGATGCCGAAATCAAAGCCACCCTCATGAAAGGCCAGGAAGCCGGCCTCGGCGCGAACGACCCCACGGCGATCAATTTCTACCAGCACCAGCGGAATTTCGAGGAGGTCGTCCAGGCCATCCACGAAGGCCGCGAGTGCAAGACCCACGCCGCCGAAGCCCGCAAGGCCGTCGCCCTCATCCGCGCGATCTACGAGTCCGCACAGAACGGCGGGAAAAAGGTGTTTCTCTGACCCGATCATTTCCACACCGGCAACCCGCTCGCCGGATTGAGTTCCATGGGTGGCTCGATGGAAAATGATTTCGCGCTGCCCACGCGGTAAGGCCCGTAGGCGATGGGGATCACTGTCAGGAGCAGGGCGGGTTCGTCGTCGGCCACCGTTTTGGAGACGTGCAGAACAGCGGCGCAGTTCGGGTTTTTGTTCACCTCCAACACGTCGCCCGTGCTGAAGCGGTCGGCGGCATCGGTGTCTTCCGTGGGGAAAATGTATTCGATGACCACGGGGAAACCTACCGGCTGGGTGAAGTCATCCGCACGCACCATCGCCTGTGCGCGGATCGCGAAGCCGGGATACAGGAACGCGCCCTTGTCGAGCTTGCGGACATCAGTCACCTGGTATTCGCCCTCGACGTAAGTGAGCAGCAGGTTCTTGCCGAAGTTGCGCATGTAGTTGCGCAGTAACAGCGAGTTGAGGCGGTCGCGTTTCTCGCCCTCCAGGCCGAAGTATTTCCCGTAGAGCTCGCTTGCCGAGAGGGCGTTGCCGTTGGGCACGTCGAGGACGGTGTAGCGGCGTAGCTCAGGCAGGCGGCCAAGTTTTTTCAGAATCTCGTAATTCCTCGGTAGCTCGGGATTGCCAAAGACGTTGAGACAGACCGCCCAGCTCACAACGGCGAAACAGAGCGCTAGGACGTTCGCGAGGAACCACCAGAAGTAGGCGGGACGGCGCGGCACATCGTCCTCAACAGCCTTGTTCTTTCTCTTCTTCGAGGCCACGGGATACTAGACAGCGCCTCCCCCGCCGCAAACCTCGCCATCCTCCGCGCCGGAACCTTCCGACTCATACTCCGGCTCGAAGGATGTCCCGCAGCCGCACGCACGGCGCGCCTTGGGATTGCGGATCTTGAAACCCGCGTCTGTAAGATCGTCGGAAAAATCCACCTCGCAGCCGCGCAGCTTGTCGAGGCTGTCCGCCGCGACGATTACCCGCGCCGCCCCAAGCTCGACGATCTCATCGCCCGCCTCCGGCTCCGCCACTTTCATCTCATACTGCCAGCCCGCGCAGCCGCCCTTGCTCACGCCGAGCCGCAAGCCCGCCGTCGCCGAAGCCGCCTTGCTTTCCAGCAAAGCCCCAAGCTCCCGCCTTGCCTCTTCCGTAATTCCTATGATATCCACGCCCGGAAAATATCCCGGATACCGGGAGTTGAAACACTAAACTTGCGCGGAAAGCCGGAACCTAGAGTGAGAGGAAATGAACCGCAGATGGACGCAGATGGACGTTAATGGGGAAGCGTGGAGAGGGAGATTTCACATTTCCCCCTCTTCCATCTGCGTGAATCTGCGTCCATCTGCGGTTCAATTCTCCACTAGAAAGAGGCATTGGTTTTCTCCCCTCAAAGCTGGAACAGATCATCCGCAGGGGTTTTCCCGATGGAGATCTGCGCTTCGCCGTTGTTGGCGAGGTGGACGAGGCAGTGATAGACGGCTTCGGGATCGCCATCGGCCTCGAAGGCGACCTGCTCCGCGGTCTTCGCCTCGGAGACGAGTCGGCCGCGGACGCGTCCCAGCAGATCGAGGAAAGTGGCGGCGGCGGCTTTCCCCGCCTCGACGCCCGGCTGGTGGTAGGCGTTGACGTTCACCAGCGACGCATAGAAGGAAACCGTGCGCTCGAACAACGCGATGAGCAAGCCGAGGTTGAACGGGCTCACCTCGCGGATTGAGATTGTTAGGGAGTTGCGGCCACTTTCATAAAGCGCGGCACGGGTGCCGCGCAGGAAGCCTTGCAGGTAATCCTGGCTGGTGTTGCCGGGGTCGACCTCGATGGATTTCCCTTTACGCCCGTGGCGCACCTCGATGAAGCACGCGAAGAAATTGTTCACCCCGTCGCGGAGCTGCTGGACGTAGGCGTGCTGGTCGGTGGAACCCTTGTTTCCATAAACCGCGATGCCCTGGTTCACGGTCTTGCCGTCGAGGTCTTTCTCTTTGCCCAGTGATTCCATAACGAGCTGCTGAAGGTATTTGGAAAACAGCACCAGCGAATCCTTGTAGGGCAACACGACCATGTCCTTCTCGCCCTTGCCGTTGGTGGCCTTGTGCCAAGCGATTGCGAGACGCATCGCGGCGTTTTTGGCGGCGTCACGTGAGCGGGTTTTCTCATCCATCGCCGCAGCTCCGGCCAGCATGTTTTCGATGTCTAGTCCTTGTAGCGCGGCTGGGACGAGGCCCACAGTGGAAAGCACGGAGGTGCGCCCGCCAACCCAGTCATCCATCGGAAAGCGAGCGATGAAACCCTGCTCCACTGCGAACTTGTCGAGCTTCGAGCCCTCACCCGTCACCGCCACCGCATGTTTTCCGAAGTCGATCCCGGCCTTCTCGAACGCGGCCTTCGCCTCCAGCATCCCGTTGCGGGTTTCCGGAGTGCCACCAGATTTCGAGATCACGAGCACCAGCGTTTCCGCGAAGCTGAGCGTGGCGAGCGTGTCGTCCATGCCCTGCGGATCGGTGTTGTCGAAAAAGGAGATCGGCATCCGCGCTTTCTGGCCGATGGCCTGGGAGACAAGCTGCGGCCCCAGCGCCGAGCCGCCGATCCCGATCAGCAGCAGGTGCTTGAACAGGCTCCCGTCCGCCGCGCGGACTCCGCCGGTGTGGACGCTCTCCGCGAATTTTTTCAAGGCCTTGAGCGGCTCGGTGATCGCCGCCTTGAGTTCCGGAGTTGGGGCGAGATCTGCGTTGCGCAGCCAGTAGTGGCCCACCATGCGCCCCTCGTCGGGGTTTGCGATAGCTCCACTTTCCAGCGAAATCATGTCCGCGAAGGCCTTTTCCACTTTGCCACTCAGGCTCTCGACGCAGGCCTTGTCCACATCCATCAGGGAGAGATCGAGGCTGAAGCCCAGATCATCGTAGCGCACCAAATTTTCGTTGTATGTTTTCCAGCTCATATTGTATGGTAAATGTTCAGTAATTGAGGATAGCCCTCACTTTGTCGGCTGGGAGTTTGTCGCGCCCGCTGAGGAAGGAAAGCTCTATCAGGAAAGAGACTGCCACGATATCCGCGCCTAGGCCGTCGAGGAGCTTGACCGCCGCGCTGGCCGTCCCACCGGTTGCCAGCAAATCGTCAACCAGCAGGATTTTTTCACCCGGCCTCACCGCGTCCTCGTGGATTTCCACAATCGCCTCGCCGTATTCCAGTGCGTAGGCCTCCTCCTTGCAGTTCCATGGGAGCTTGCCCTTTTTCCGCACCGGCACGAAGCCCGCACCCAAACGATCCGCCACCGCCGCCGCGAAAATGAAACCCCGCGCGTCGATCCCCACCACCTTGTCCACTTTCAACCCGCCCGCCGTCTCGCAGAGCAGGTCGATGGAACCCCGGAACAGCGCGCCATCGCCGAGGATGGGAGTAATATCCTTGAACACGATGCCCTCCTTCGGAAAACCCTCCACATCCCGTATCGCATTTCTCAAGCGCTCAACCATGTCCGAGCATCCCTGCCTGACCATGGAAGGGCAAGAGCCGAGAACCGGATTGCTATGGAAATTGCCGTTATCCCCGTGAAACCCCTATGTTTTGCGCCTCGGGGTGCGATTTTTATCGGTGGATGAGTCCGCTGCGGAGCCAAGGAGGGACTGCCTTCCGATGACCAGCGAGGTTTTTGGGCTGATTCCAAGCTCAAGCTCCACTACGAAATGCAACGGACGCGACTGGAAATCGGCGCCTGCATCGAGGCGAAAAGTGCAACCCGCCGCATGATACCCGGCGCGTAGCATTTTTTGGGTTTCTGGCCTCTGGTTTCTGGTGTCTCTTTCCCCCATGCCCCAACACGCCCCCAGCCGCCCCCGCGTCAACGTCCGCCGTCCGGATGTGATGGAGCTCGTCTCCGCGGAGGTCGCGATCCATTATCGCTCCTCGCTCGTCGAGAAGATCAAGGATATGGGCGGCAAGATCACGCGCGGCGACACCACCCTACTGCTCGCCAAGGATTTCGGGTTCTGCTACGGCGTCGAGCGCGCCATCGACCTCGCCTACGCCTCGCGGAAAGTGTTTCCAGAAAACCGTATTTTCCTGATCGGCGAGATCATCCACAACCCGGAGGTGAACCGCCAGCTCCGGGAGATGGACATCGTCTCGCTGCCTTGGAAGGAAATCGACTCCTCCTACGATGACCTTGGGCCGGAGGATGTGGTGATCGTCCCCGCCTTCGGTGCTCCTACCCATTTCATGGCAAAACTCGAAGAATCCGGCTGCTACACGGTGGACACCACCTGCGGCGATGTGATGAAAGTTTGGCGGCGGGTGCGCGGTTACGCGAAGGACGGAGTGACCTCAATCATCCACGGTAAGTCCGACCACGAGGAGACCCGTGCCACCGCCTCCCGCGCCCTCGGCGAGGACGGGCAGGGACATTATCTCGTGATCCTTACGCTCGCGGATACAGATTATGTATGCGATTACATCCGCGGCGGAGGGGACGCGGCCGCTTTCTTGGAGCGCTTCCAAGGCTCTTACCGCGAGGGCTTCGATCCAGACCTACACCTCCAAAAAATCGGTGTCGCAAACCAGACGACCATGCTGAAAGGTGAGACCTTGGAAATCCAGAACCGCCTCGCCGCAGCCATGAAGGACCGCGACGGCTCGGCGGAGAATTTCCACGTCTTCGATACGATCTGCGGCGCGACGCAGGAGCGGCAGGACGCTCTTTTCGAGATGCTCAAGACCAAGATGGATCTGCTCCTCGTCGTCGGCGGATACAACTCCTCGAACACCGCCCACCTCGTCGAGATCGGCGAGAAGGAGCTGCCGACTTTCTTCATCCGCGATGCGGGCCAGATCAAATCCCTTGAGGAGATCGTCCACTACGACCTTCACCACAACGAGGAGCGCACCGCGAACTACGCGGACGTTTTTTCCGGAAAGGAGCACGTCGTCATCGGCCTCACGGCGGGCGCTTCCTGCCCGAACAACCTCATCGAGGCCACGGTGCGGAAAGTCTTCGCGCTGCGCGGAAGTCCGCTGGAGTGATGGCCGTTCAAGCCAGATCCATCACCAGCACCTTCGCCCACATCTCGCGGTGGCCGCCGGAGAAGGCATCGTGGATGGGGTCTGCTTTCTGGTATCTTTCATGCGCCTGAAGGGAATCGAACTTCAGCGAGATCCCGTAATCCCAGGAGTGGTCTGTCACAGGACGCGGCTCGGTAGGCGCGGGCTTGCCCCAGACTCCCTCCGCAATGTTCGGCGACTCCATGAGTTCATCGAGCGCAGCCTCCATGCGGTCGCGGCTTGCCTCGTTTTTATACTCATCCTTCAGCCAGAAATAGACATGGTGTTCCATGCGGCGATTCTGCGGCACGGCGCACGCCGATGCCAAGAACGAAGCACATCAGAGGTATTTCATGAACGCGGAATACACCTCCGGCGGGATGTCGAGCAGGCCGTAGTCCTTGGAGGAAACGAAAAGCAAACTCTGCTTGCCCTTGCCGAGGAGCTGGCCTTCCGATCCGAAAATCTGGTGCTCCAAGGTGCAGAACTTGCGATTGAAATCGCCGACCTTGATCTTGACCGTGATCGTGTCGAACTCGCGCGTCTCGCGGACAAACTTGTGCTCGAAGGAGCGGGTGAGGATGTAGAACTTCGTGGTCTTCAGGTCGAAGTCCGGCATGGCGTTGTTGAAGAACAGCTCGCGGGTTTTCCCGACGTAAAGGGGATACATGCCGAAATAGACGTTTCCCACCGAGTTCGTGTCCTGATAGGTGGCGACCATCGAATAGACGAACCATTTCCCCTCGAAGTGTCCCATCAGATCGTGAGTGCCAGCCGAAACGGGAGCAACGACCTCGGTGCGGGGTGCGGGCGTTTCGGGTTTGGCGATCGCCTTGATCGCGGGGATCTCGGCGGCCGCGCGCGTGACCTCTCCGGCCTTTTCCGTGACGAGGCGTAGCAGATCCGTGGTGGTGACGAGCCAGACCACATAGACCAGCGGCAGCAGGGAGCCAAGATACATGAGCACGTTGAGCTTCACCATATACCCGAAGGCGAAGACCACCAGGCACAGGCAGGCCATGGAGAACATGCGGATCTGCGGCAGTGGCTGCTGGCTGTTCGGAACGAAGCAGCGGGCGATGGCCAGCGCCGCGTAGCCGACGAAAAACGAGGCGTAGAACACCATGAAATACTCCACCTCGAATTTACCGAAGTACCCGCCCAGCGCGATCACCCCGATGATGAGGAACGTCGGAATCGGCGAGGCGATGAGCGGCTTCGGGATCAGCGAGATCAGCATGTTCTCGCTGCGCTCCACGTTCCGCCCGAGGAACCATTTCAAAGCGACATATCCGCTGTCGAGCGTGGTCAGGACGCAGATGGTGAGGAAACCGAAATAGGCGATGGGGACCAGCGAGTTCCCGTCCAATGCTCCGCCGAAATGCCGGGTGACGAGATCGTGGGCGTAATGGAGTCCGTCGAGGGAGCTTTTCCGCACCGAGAAACCGTCCGCCGCGTGCCCCATCACCCACATCGCCAGGGAGCCATGGAAGAGAAGAAGCAGGAAAAAGATCACCCCGCCGAAAAGGTAGCTGAGCCGGATCGAGCTTTCCTCGCGGTGGATCTGGATCGCCCGCTGCCAATGCTGGAGATCCAGCCACGGCCCGACGAGCAAGCCCACCACCAGCGGGATCGCGTAGCCCCAGAAGCGGTTCGGCGAGTGGTCGTAGGCGGGATCTCCCGCCGCGCCGGTGATGCCTTTCCCGAGATCGAAAAGATTGTGGTGGAAAAGGATCGTACCCACGCACACCAGCAGCAAAGCCCCGAGTAGGGCGTGGCCGGCCTTGATTTTCCCGATCCCGAACTCCTCGCCGAAAAGGCAGCCCATCGCCAGCAAGACGAAAACGACCATGGTCATCGACAGTCCGAGCAACACCGGGGTGCCCATCTGCGTCGGCAGGAACAGGGGCAGAAACAGGTATTTCACCAGTGCGAAGACCGTCAACGAGAGTGCCACGATCTGGTAGATGTAAAAGATCAACCGGAAGGGCTTGGCGAACTTATCGAAAAACAGCGCCAGCGACTCGTGGCCGCCGGGGTGGCGTTTCGCGACAATCTGGGTGAGGCAGCCGAAGAGCGCGAGGCCAATCGCGTTCGGGATCGCGAACATCAGCAGCCCTTTCATCCCGAACATGAAGGAAATTTGGACACTGAAAAACAGCCCCAGCCCCCACATCCACGCCAACGCCACGGAATTTCCCCACAACAACGCGTTCAACCACCGCAAATTCATTTCCACAGAGCCTCCCCGCTTTTCCGGACTTCCGCAAGCCCTGCGTGGATGAGAGACACAAGACGGAAAGATACAAGACACAAGAAAAGAGGCCGGAAGGCCGCGTCTCCCCTCTTGTGTCTCGCCGTCTTGTGTCTTGTGTCTCCGGGTCTTGTGTCTCCAAGTCTACTGTCTTTATGCGAAGTTTAGGGTTTGAAATCCGCGCCATCCCCCTTTTAATACCCGCCCCCAGCCACCGCGCCATGATCGAAAACATTCGCAAATACACCGGACTCATCATCGTCCTCTTCGTCCTCGTCATCATCGGCTTCCTCTTCATGGACTACGGAAACATGAGCGGCGCCGGAGCCGGCGGCAGACCTTACATCAAGGTCGATGGCCGCACCTACACGGATAAGGAGTTCAACCAACTCGGCTCCTCCTCCTACCAGGTCACCCAGACGCTCGCGCAATCCGGAGATTTCCAGCTCTACAGCTTTCTATTCGGCATGGCTGGCGACGCCCAGTCCCAGGGCGAGGCCATGGAAAATTTCTTCGCCGGCCGCATGCTCCTGCGCTCCGCGAAGGCGGAGTTCGGCGTCCATCCCGGCGAGGAGGAGATCGACTCCTTCATCCGCAAGCTCCGCGCCTTCACCGGCACCAACGGCGAGTTCTCACAGGAACAATACCGGAATTTCATCGAAAGGGGCATCGGCCGCATGGGTCTCACGGAAGGCGACATCCGCGAACTCGCCTCCGATGTGATCGCCCAAACCAAACTCGCCGAAATCCTCGGAGCCGGTCTCAGCACCGACCGCAACGCCGTCGCCAAGGAATCCGCCATCAACGGCCAGCGCATCTCCGCGGACGTGGCTCGCATCGACCTCGACCCCATCGAGGAAAAAATCGACCCCTCCGAAGAGGAGATCAAAACCTATTGGGAAACCATCCAGGACGCCTTCAAGACCGCGGAGAAACGTCGTTTCACCTACCTGATCGCGAAGCCGACCCTACCCGCAGAACCCGCCGAGATCCCCATTCCTGCGGAGGACGCCACCGAGGACGCCAAGGCCGAATACGAAACCGCCAAGGCCGCCCGCGAGGCCACCATCGCCGAGGATCGCCGCAAGGCCCAGCTCGAAGCAGGCGGCAAGGCCGATGATTTTCTCTACCAGCTCGAGAGCCAACCTGAACTTACCTTCGAAAAACTCGCGGAGGACAACAAGTGGGAACTCAAAACCACCGAACTCTTCGCTCTCTCCGAAACGCCCGAGGAACTCAAGACTCCCCTCCGCGCCTCCAGCTCCCAGGGCACCGCCGCCGACGAGCTTTTCCGCATGATTGTCACCACCGATCCCCTCTCCAAAATCTCGCCCGCCATCGCCATCGGGGAGAATGAGTGGCTCATCGCCCGCCTCGACGAGACCGAGGAAGTCCGACCCCAGACCTACGAGGAAGCCCGCGCCGAAGCCCGCGCCCGCCTCATCGCCGACCTGTCTGCCGCCGCGCTCAGAAAAGCCACTGACGAGGCTTCTGAGAAAATCAAGGGAGCCCTCGCCGAAGGCAAATCCTTCGCGGACGCCGCCAAGGAAGCCGGTATCACCGCGGAAACCATCAACCTCCCCGAGGTCACCGCCGGCTACCAAGGCGACACCACCAAGGCACCCTCAAACCTTTTCGACGCCGCCAAATACACCGACCCCGGCGCACTCACCGAGCCGGTCATCGAGTCCGACCGCGCCTTCATCATTGTCGTAGGTAATCGCGAGATCGTGAAGCAGGAAAACGCCGAACTCGCCCTCGAAGCCGGCTTCAAGCGCGCCGAGGAAGCCGCCCGCATCGCCGCCTTCTCTTCATGGCTTACCTCCCGCACCGAAGCCGCCAACATCGAGACGCTTTACGCGCAATAAGGAACGCGGGTTCCCTTCCGATCCCGAAATTTTGAGCGAAGCGATCCAAGAAATCTTCGACGACGCCAGCGGCCACCTCGCCCTTGGCGAGCTGGACGAAGCCGCCGCCCTCTACCGGAAATGCGTGGAGGTCGATCCCACCCACTTCGATTCCTGGCACGCCCTCTCCATGGCCCTCCTCAAGACCGACAAGCTCAAGGAAGCCCTCGGAGCCTCCCTCCAGGCCACCTCCCTTCAGCCCAACGACCTTCTCGCCTGGACCGCCCTCTCTCAGATCTACGTCCGCCTCGGCGACATCCCCAACGCCGAAGCCGCCAAGGCCAATTCCCGCATCCTTTCCCTAGGGGGAAAAGTTATTCGTTAGTGGTTATTTGTTAAAAGTGACAATACCGACCGCCACGAGCATTCCCAATAACTTCTAACCAATAACTTTTAACTTCTAACACCCATGTTCTTCCTCACCACCGCCATCGACTACACCAACGGCTCGCCCCACATCGGCCACGCCTATGAGAAGGTTCTCGCGGATGTGATCGCCCGCTACCGCCGCCTCGCGGGCGAGGAGGTTTATTTCCTCACCGGCGTCGATCAGCACGGCCAGAAAGTCCAGCAGACGGCCGAGAAGGAGGGCGTCTCCCCGGCGGAGTATGTGAAAACCGTCACCGCCCGTTTCTCCGCGCTGTGGGAAAGATCGGCGTGGAATACGACGGCTGGGCGGAGACCACAGACCCCCGCCACATCGCCTGCGTGCAATCCATCCTTTCCGATCTCCACGCGCGCGACCAGATCTACAAGAAATCCTACAAGGGTTTCTACTCCGTCCGGCAGGAGCAGTTCCTCACCGACCGCGACCGCGACGAGGCGGGTAACTTCGGCCCGGAATGGGGCGAGGTCACCGAAATCGAGGAGGAGAACTACTACTTCAAGCTCTCCGACCACACGCCCTGGCTGCGGGAGTTCCTGGAGAAATCCGACGACACGATCCTCCCCGCTTTCCGGAAATCGGAACTCATCAACGCGCTTGAGAAAAACCTCGGCGCGGATCTCTGCATCTCCCGCCCCAAGGAACGCCTCACTTGGGGCATCGCCCTGCCCTTCGATGATGATTTCGTCACCTACGTCTGGTTCGACGCGCTCATCAACTACATCTCCTTCGCGGGCTACACCCCGGATCCGACCCTGCCCGATTTCGCAAGCGTATGGACCGGCCGCCCCGTGCATGTGATCGGCAAGGACATCCTCGTCCCCGCTCACGGCATCTACTGGCTTGCCATGCTCCGCGCGCTCGGCTTCTCCGACGCGCAGATGCCCCAGATCCTCGTCCACGGCTGGTGGAACCGCTCCGGCGAGAAAATGTCGAAATCCCTCGGTAACATCGTCGATCCCTTCGAACTAGCCGACACCTTCGGCAGCGACGCGCTGCGCTACTACCTCGTCCGCGATATCCACACCGGAAAGGACTCGAACTTCGACGTCGAGCGCCTCGCCATGCTTTTCAACACCGAACTCGCCAACGAACTCGGCAACCTCTGCAACCGCGCGGTGAACATGAGCGTCCTCTACACCGCAGGCATCATCTCCCCCGGCGGCCCACTCACGGCGGACGACACCGCACTCCAGCAATCCCTCATCGACTCCACCGCCGCCTACCGCAAAGCGATGGACAACCACGAGATTTCCATGGGCCTTGAGGCGCTCAACCGCCACGTCGTCCACTGCAACCAATACATCGACCGGCTGAAACCGTGGGAACTCAACAAGAACCCGGAGAACAAGGCTCGCCTCGCCACCGTCCTGCACCACCTCGCCGAATCCGTTGCCCACTGCGCCGTCCTGCTTTCACCCGTCCTCCCCGCAGCCGCCGTGAAACTCGCCGCCCAGCTCAAGCTCCCCGAGCTTTCCGAACTGAAGCTCGACGACCTGAAATGGGGGCTCGTCCCCAGCGGCCACACGGTCGAAAAGCCCTCCCCCGTCTTCCCGAGGATCGACGTCAAGGCGGCGGAGTGAGCCTTGGCGGCGGAGTGCATCACCCGGTGTGAGCACCGCTTGCGGGCATGAAAAGCCCATGTCAAAACATCCACCCAAAACATCTTGTCAGGCATGGATGGGTTTCTAGCATGGATCGATCTGATCTGCGAGTCATGGGCAGCCGAACTCCATCTCGCCGGACGGCTTGACCGCGCCACAACGGGTCTTGTCATCCTAACCAACGACAGCACGTTTTCGGAATGCCTGACCCGGCCGGGAAACAAAGTCCCGAAAATATATCTCGTCGTGGATCACATCGGCATAATCCCCGATGAGTTCATCTTCGGCCGCGTGCTCGCCCGCGCGTGATGCTCACTCTAGCGCCTTCCACTCCGCCTCGGTGGCGGGCGCTTTCTGGTACTCCATGATGATTTTCCAACCGTCGCCCTTCTTCAGCAGCAGGGCTTCGAGGTGGACGTATTCGTGCTTCATCTCGCCATCGCCTTGGCGGAAGGAGTAGAGTAAAAGGCCGGTCTCGTGCGCGGTCGTCGCGTCGCCGAGGCGTTGGGAAAAGCGGAACGCGGCGCTCGATTCGCGCACACCGGATTTCGTGTCATCAAATTCCTTTTTCCAGCGCACCAACGCCTGGGCCAGCGGGTAGCTTTGCTTTTTCGTCCCGGTGACAAGCACGGCTTCGGGATGGCAGGTCGCGGAGTATCCCGCGAAATCGCCCTCCTTCACGGTGCGCGAAACCTCCGCCCAGAAGGCGTCGAGTTCCGCGAGCCTTGCCGCCTCCTGATCGGCGCGAGCGGAGATCGGGAAGGCGAGTGTTGCGATAAGGCAGAGGATCGTTTTCATGGCGTAGGACGCTTGCGGGAAAGTTCTCCCAGAACCGTCCACAAGCTTCAACGCTTTCCGGAAGGCATCAACGAACAAGACACCTTCAGTCACGCCCACGCCCCCGGCGATCACCGCCCCACATCGGGCGTCCACTGAGGAGACGTTCCTTGACATCATCGTTGATCGCATCGGAGCCGTTGATGAACTGGGTGGCTCCGTCCTTGTCCTCCTGCATCCAGCGTGCGGCGACGATGCCCGTGGCGCGGCTGCGTTCGCCCTTGTCGGTGATCATGGCGGCCACTTCCGCGAGTTCGGCGGGCTTGGAGGTGCGGTTGCTCCAGATATAGCTTTCCGCCGCGCGGTCTTTCACTTCCGGGGCGCTCTGGTTCTTGATAAAATCAAGCGCAGCCGCGCCGTCGGAAGCCGCCCAGATCGGCATCACCTCGCGCATGGAGTCCCTTTTCGCACCATCATCATCGAGGCTGTTGAGCCAATCCATCGAACCGCGAACATCCGCCCTCGCGTAGTTTCGCGCCACTGTGGGCACCGCATCACGCCGGGCGTCCGCATCCGTCATTTTGGAAATTTCCGAGGCGGCGCTCTCCGGATCATTCTGCGCGAGACCCTCAATGGCCGCGGACATCGCCGCGCCGCGCTGATCCTCCGGCAGGCCGTTGGCCCATGCAGATGCCTCTGCAAAGCTTTTCGCGCCCCATTGCCGGGCGATCATCTCGTAAGCCCCGCCCTGTTCCTCTGGATCCATGCCGCCGACCATTTCCGCCGCTTTCGAGGGATCGGTCTTCGCCACCTGGGTGATCACTGCGGTCATCGCATCCCCTTTGTTATTTTTCAGACCGGAAGCCCAGTCCATCGCGTCGGCGGGATCCTGCTTCGCCCATTCGCCGGCGATGATCCCCGCCGCACCCTGACCTCCCATTCCACGGCCGCCGCGCGACCCCATCATGTTCATCATCGCGAACTGCGCGGGATTGTTGGCATAGTATTTCGCGGCGTTCACCGGATCGGTGCTGGCCCAGCCCTGCAGAACGGTGGGTCTCACGAAAGCCCCCGCGAAGCCCATCGTATCGGTGAAAGCCATCGCGGCTGTGGGATCCACCTCCGCCCATTTCCCGAAGAGCAGGACGGATGCGAGAATTCGCTCGTTGAAAGGCAGGGCGTCGAGCTTCTCCGCCTCGGAGGCGAACTGGTCGGCGCTCAGGTTCGAGTAGAAATCGAGGAGACCCTGGATGCGGTTGCTCTGACCCGGCTTCTGGTAGATCTCCTCCACGCTGCGCGCTTTCTTATCCCGGGCGGATGGCGTGTTGCCGGATCGCTCGCCCGCGCGCGTCCTGAGATTCGCCTCTGATGCCGCGGACTCCCCGCTTGGTCCCGAGCCTGATTTGCCCACTCCGAAGCCCACACCCAGCCCGATCGCTAAAGCCACACCCGGGATCAATAAATTCGTGTTCATGTTTGTATCTCTATAAGTCGGCCATAACCCCGGCGACAGCAAGAAGTTGCGGAAAAGCGGGCGCAAAAAAGCCGCATCGCGGGATGCGGCTTTTGGGAAGTTGGGAATCCAGCTTAGCGCTTGGAGAACTGGAAGCGGGCGCGGGCACCGGGCTGGCCGGGCTTCTTGCGCTCCTTCATGCGGGGATCTCGGGTGAGGAATCCCTCGGGCTTGATCAGCTTGCGGTTTTCCGGGTCAAACTGTGTCAGCGAGCGGGAGATGGCGTGGCGGATTGCGACGGACTGGGCGTGCTTGCCGCCACCCTTGACGATGACCTGCACGTCGAACTTATTGACCATGTTCACAGCTTGGAAGGGAGCGATGACCGTGTTCTGAAGGTCGATGGTCGGAAAATATTCCTCGAAAGGAAGACTATTGATGATAATTTCACCGGTTCCTTCGGTGACCCGGGCGTGTGCGACCGCGGTCTTGCGGCGGCCGGTGGAGCTTTTCGTTTCGGTGGCAGGCATGATGATATTTGGAAAAATGTGTCGGCTCAGCGGACTTCGTGAACGGCGGGCTGTTGGGATTCGTGCGGATGTGTCTCGCCTGCGTAAACCTTGAGCTTACCGAACTGGGCACGGCCGAGCCGGGTCTTCGGGATCATGCCCCACACGGCGCGCTCCACCAAAAGGACGGGGCGGCGCTCGCGGACTTTCTGAGGGGTCTCCACCTTCTTGCCGCCGACGTAGCCAGAGAAACGGGTGTAGATCTTGTCGGTCTCCTTGGTGCCGGTAAGCACCACCTGATCGGCGTTGATCACGACAACGAAATCGCCGGTGTCAACATGGGTGGTGAAAGTGGGCTTCTGTTTGCCGCGCAGCAGACGTGCGGCTTCGACGGCGACTTGGCCGAGAACTTTGCCCTTGGCATCGATCACATACCATTTGCGTTCGATCTCGTTCGGCTTGGCGGAAAATGTCTTCATTTCGTTGATAGGGAACCCCAGCGATGTGGGCGCGAACATGCGGCCACCCGAAGGGGCGCGAAACCTAGGCAGCCGTTCCGGGGCTGTCAATCGGGAAATCATCGGAAAAAATCACACGACGATCTGACCGGGGTAAACAGATCTGCTCACCTGTGGGCGGATCGTTGGGGACGGGTGGCGATGCAGGCGAGCGATGCGGGGCGACAGGCCTTTACGAAAGCGAAGAATGAAAAACCGCCATTAAATTAGCCTGAACTAAAATTATGAGTTGCAACAAACAATAGTACGGAGAACGATGAAAAACAAAATGAACCGGAGGTCAGAGAATAGAAATCGGTGGGACGTGATTGGCGCTTTCGCCGCCGCGTTGGCTCTCTGCGCCTGCTCCGGCGGGGACAAACAGGAAGGCAGCGGAAAAAAACGCGTGGTGACCAGTTTCACGATCATCGCCGACATGGCGCGCGAGGTGGCGGGCGATGCGGCGGTCGTGGAATCGATCACCAAGCCCGGCGCGGAAGTCCATGGCTACGACCCGTCGCCCAAGGACATCGTGAAAGCGCAGGGGGCGGATCTCGTGCTGTGGAACGGCATGAACCTGGAGCTGTGGTTTGAGAAATTTTTCCAGAACATGAAAGACGTCCCCTCCGCCGTGCTCAGCGAAGGGATCGAGCCCATGGGCATCACCGAAGGCCCCTACACCGGCAAGCCGAACCCGCACGCCTGGATGTCGCCCGCGAACGCCGTGATCTACGTCGAGAACATCCGCAAAGCTCTGGTGGAAATGGATCCCGCCAACGAGGCCACCTACAACACGAACGCCGCCGCCTACACCCAAAAACTCAAGGCGCTCATCGAACCGGTGCGCGAAAAGCTCGCCGTGATCCCGGAAGGCAAGCGTTGGCTCGTGACCAGTGAGGGTGCTTTCTCGTATCTCTGCGCCGACTACGGACTGAAGCAGCTTTACCTCTGGCCGATCAACGCCGACGCGCAGGGCACGCCGCAGCAGGTCAGGAAAGTGATCGACGCCGTCCGCGAGAACGGCATGCCGGTGGTGTTTTCCGAAAGCACGGTCAGCGATAAACCGATGCGCCAGGTCGCGAAGGAAACCGGCGCGCGATACGGCGGCGTGCTTTACGTCGACTCCCTCACCGACTCCGACGGCCCGGCACCCACTTTCCTGAAACTTCTCGAAACGAACGCCGACACCCTCGTGAAAGGATTTCTCGGAACCGAATGAGAACAGATGAGGTCAGTCTCGATGTGGAGGGCGTTACCGTCGCCTATCCGAACGGCCACCAGGCACTCAATGACGCTAGCTTCCGCCTCGGAGCGGGGACGATCTGTGCGCTGGTGGGCGTGAACGGCAGCGGGAAATCCACCCTTTTCAAAAGCATCATGGGCTTCGTCAACCCCACGGCCGGGCACGTCCGGATCAACGGGATGCCGGCGAAGGAATCACTCAAGAAACACCTCGTCGCCTATGTCCCGCAGTCGGAGGATGTCGATTGGCAGTTTCCCGTGAGCGTGTGGGATGTGGTGATGATGGGGCGCTACGGCGCGATGAATTTCATGCGTATCCCCCGCGCGGCGGACAAGCACTTGGTCGAGGAAAGCCTGCGGCGCGTCTCCATGTGGGAGATCCGCGACCGCCAGATCGGCGAGTTGAGCGGCGGGCAGAAGAAACGCGTGTTCCTCGCCCGCGCCCTCGCGCAGGGTGGGCGCGTGATCCTGTTGGATGAGCCATTCACCGGGGTGGATGTAAAAACGGAGGAGGCCATCATCGCGCTGTTGCACGAGATGAGGAAATCCGGCGCAATCATCTTGGTATCCACCCACAACCTAGGCAGCGTGCCGGAATTCTGCGATCAGGTCGTCCTCATCAACCGCACCGTCCTCGCCTACGGACCGACCGCCGAGGTCTTCACCGCGCAGAACCTCGCGGCGGCCTTCGGCGGCGTGTTGCGCGAATTCCAGTTCGAGAGCTCCACGATCCAGGAGCACGACGGCCGCGCCGTCACCGTGCTCAGCGACGACGAGCGACCGCTGGTCTTCGGCAAGGACGGCCACCTCGAATACATGGATCGCGGGAAACACGAGGAGCTGCTGCGGAAACGCCGGGAAGAACATGAATGATGAACAAACACCGTGGCTGGGACTTGCAGTCCCAGTCCGTCGTGGGGACTTGTAGTCCCCACTCTAACGACCGATGACTGAATTCCTACAATCCCTAGCCGTCCCCTTCCAATACGACTACATGATCCGGGCAATGGGGGTCAGCGCGCTGGTCGGCGGGGTTTGCGGTTTCCTCTCCCCTTTCGTGACGCTCAAGGGTTGGTCGCTGATGGGCGACGCGCTCTCCCACGCCGTCGTGCCGGGCGTGGTGATCGCTTACATTTTCGGTTTCCCCTTCGCGCTGGGAGCCTTCATCGCTGGGCTTCTCGCGGCGGGCGCGATGGCCTTCATCCGCGCCCAGAGCCGCATCCGTGAGGACGCTACCATCGGCATCGTCTTCACCTCCTTTTTCGCGCTCGGACTCGTGCTCATCACACTGTTCCCCTCCGACGTGAATCTGAAAACGATCCTCTACGGAAACATCCTCGCCATCGCCGACAGCGACATCATCCAGGTCGTCGGGATCAGCGCGGTGGCACTACTTGTGATCGGTTTCAAATGGCGGGATCTCATGCTTTATTGCTTCGACCCGAACCAGGCGCGCTCGCTCGGGTCTGAAAGCCGGCGTCCTGCACGTCACTTTGCTCACCCTCCTCGCCGCCGTCTGCGTCGCGGCTCTTCAAGCGGTTGGAGCAATCCTCGTCCTTGCCATGCTCATCACACCCGGCGCGACCGCCTACCTCTTGACCGACCGCTTCGGGACGATGCTGTGGCTGTCCGCAGCCCTCGGCGTGGCGACATCGCTCGCCGGAGCCTACGCCAGTTATTACATCAACGGCGCGACCGGCGGCTGCATCGTCACCTTGCAAACCCTCGTGTTCCTTACCGCCTTCGTCTTCGAACCTAAGCGCGGAATCCTCGCCTCCCGCCGCGCGATCCGTGCGGGTGCCGATGTGCTTCGTGAAATCAATCAACCGCGAATGAACGCGAATGAACGCTGATTCAAGTAGAGTTATAAAGCCTCAGGTGTTCGTTAAAGTTCCAGGTGACGGATACGGCAGGGAGCGAAGCGCCCACGGGGAGCACACGCGCCCTCGCGTGTTGTCTTTGGCGCCCTCGCCGAAGATCGGCCGTCCCAGCCATTCCACGCGGTTTCCGGCGAGGGCGCCGGAAACGACACGCGAGGGCGCGTGTGCTCCCCAAGAGAAATTTCTTTCCAGACAACGCACAGCATGAACGCTTTCCTCGAACCGCTACAGCACGCCTTCATGGTCGATGCGCTCCTCGTCGGGGCGCTGATCGGGGCGATGTGTGCGGTTCTTTCCTGTTTCCTCGTGCTGAAAGGCTGGGCGCTGATGGGCGACGCGGTTTCACACGCGGTGCTGCCAGGCATCGTCATTGCCTATATCATCGGGCATTCCGCTGGCGATCGGCGCTTTCATCGCGGGGCTGTTCTGCGCGACCGGTGCGGGTTTCCTGAAACGCAACAGCCGCATCAAGGAAGACACCGCGATGGGGGTGGTTTTCACCGGGCTGTTCGCCTTCGGACTCGTCCTTTTCAGCCGCACGCCCTCGGACATGCACCTCGACCACATCCTCGTCGGCAACATCCTCGGCATCGGTAAGGCTCAGATGTGGCAGACGATCGGCCTCGGCGGAGTCGTGCTGCTCGTAACCTTGCTGTTGCGGAGGGATCTGCTGCTGATCTGTTTCGATCCCGGCCAGGCGCGGGTCATGGCCTTGCCGGACAAATCCCTCAACTACCTCCTGCTCGCCCTGCTCTCACTCGCCATCGTTGTCGCGCTGCAAACGGTCGGCATCATCCTCGTCGTTGCCATGCTGGTGACGCCCGGCTGCGTCGCCCACCTGTGGACGGATCGCTTTGATAGGATGCTTGTGATTGCCGCCGTTTCCGCCGTCGTCGCGACCGTCATCGGCATCCTCGTCAGCTACCACCTCGACGCCTCGACCGGCGGCTGCATCGTCCTCGTCCAGGCCGCGCTGTTTTTCGCATCGCTAGCCTTCGCTCCGAAATACGGGATCATCGCGCGGAAAAGAATATGACCGGACACAGGCACCGCCCTCAACGATTCAAGTTTCACGGCAAGATCAAGGAGCCTCGCCTGGCGCGGCGAATCCAAGGCCAGAGTCAGTGGCATAGAGGCGTTTCCTATCGGCGGAAAGCATGAGGATGAATCCACCTTCGGCGTTCACAAAGACCTGGAAATTTCCAGTGGATTGCGGATACCAAACGGGGGGATTCGATGGCAACGGGTGAAGTTGAGAGCTTCATCGAAAAGGGATTTTTCTCCAGCCATTCCAATAATTGCGATCCCGGACGAACGGCGATGAACCATTGCCATTTTCGAACCCCGCCCTCCCCAGACCACTCGCGGCGTTCGGCATTGAGGATCTGGTCGTCGCCTGCTGGGTGACGCCAGAAGGCTCTCCGAAAGACATCGACGGGATCCGTGTTGGTCGAGAGCTTCATTCCATTGGCCGCAACGATCGTAGGGCGCGGCTTGGCTGCCGTGGAAATTTCCGAGTTGATCCGAAAAAAAGTGATCGTAGCAGCCGCAAGAACAAGGCTGAAACCGACAATCACAAGAGACCGGCGTTTCATCAGTTTCCGGAGTTCGAGTAGGTGCGGAAGAATACTTGGATGTCTTGCACGGTGCGGGCGAACCGGTCGAGGCCGCCTTGCTCGTCATTGAGCAGCGTGTAGGCAGGGATCACAATTTTCCATTGGCTATTCCAGACACTGCGCCCGACGAGGCGGGTATTGGTGAATTCCTCGGGCATGGTGCTGTAGAGGAATGACGGATCGCTGATCGCACGGAAGGCTTGGTGCTTGCGGGTGATCCATAGTTTCTCGTTGACCGTTCCTTCGGGGGTGAAGAACTGGGTGTCTGAGAAGTCGCTCTGGCCGAGGTTGAAGGGCAGCGGCATGGCTTGATCTTTCACCGACCACGAGCGCACCAAGGAAGTGTCGCCAAGAGGCGGGGCGAGCATGCTGTCGAGCCCCGCTGGAATCAGATAAACATAGGGCGTAGCGCTCAGCGCATCCGGGTCAGATGTGGCTGCGGAAGTGGCATTCCCGCTCCCAAACGCGTATGGATCCATGCCGACGTAACCTTTAAATACCACCCCTGTAGAGTAGATCTTAGTAGCAAAGTTCGTCGCGGTGTAGGCGTGGTCTCCGGCTGCGAGTGGCTGGCCGAAGAAGTTCAGGCCATGGGCGATGGTGCTGGTAAATGGAATCACGATTCCCGGGACGGACGTGCCATCAGGCTTGCGTAGATTGCGTGCATGGAGAGCAACATCCGGATCATTGAGCAGGTTGCTCATGATGTGCTGCTGAAGGATTTCTTTCCATGCCTTGTCGTCCTCGGTGGTTGAGGCATCGGTGCGGATCCTAAAAAGCTCCTGACGCAGGGAAAACAGCGTGCCGTTTTTATCCGGATTGTTGATTCCGAGGCGTGGCTTCACCACCGACCAATCACTATTGAGCCGAGCCAAAATGCTGGCGAGGCCACCATCACCCGTGGTGCCAGTAGATGCGACAGGAATGCCTTCTTGAAATTTTCCAAGCGAGCGGGTGCCGACGATGCCTTCGATCAATTCCTGCCCGGCGCTGGTTCCAAGGAGTCCGGTTTCGTAATCATAACTTTGGACGGCGAGATAAGTGTATTGTGCGGCGAGGTCGTAGAGCGCCTGGTATTGAGAGAGTTCCTCGTTCCGGAACGTGCGGTAGGTCATGTCGCGGGTACGATAGCCTTGTACGACGGCGGCAGCGCGCTGGCGGAAAATTTCGCGCTCGGCGAGGATCCGATCGCCCCGTGCCATTAGGGAAGCAACGCTTTCGTTAGCCCGTTGCAGCTCGGCCGCGCGGTGTGAGAGCTCGTAGCCGCAAGCGATGACTTCCCGGAGAAGCCGTTCGAATTCGACAACGTGTTGCTTGTCTTCGTGATCGCGGGCAAGGCCATCTTCCCAGCCGCCGGTCTCATCCATCAGTTCATCCGCCTGACCCTCAAGGCGCGCGACCTCAGCGTCAAGCTGGAGGGCGGCCTGGCGTTGGGCGTAGGCAGCGGCCACTCCACCGTAGCGGGAGAGGCTGCGCATGACCGAGGTGCCGTCGATCGAGAAGCCGGCGACGGTCGGGAAGGCTATGGCGGTGACGTCGCCGATTTTCTCTGCATAATCGCCCACTAGACCGAGGAGCTGAGATGCGGTGGCGTACACTTGGGCAGCGTTGCGATAATTCTGTGCCTCTTTGGTGAGGGCGGCATCGTTGGCGACGGCATCGTCATAAGTGGAACGGAACTCAGTGAAGAGCTGATATTTCCGCTCAAATTCAGCAGAAAGGCTATCGAGTTTGTTGGCAGCCTCGCGCGAACCGACTTGTGCCTGATAGACATTGAGCAGGGCATTCTGGATCGCGCCTGGCTCGCGGCGGCTGCCACTTCCCGAGTCGGCAAACTGCATGAGTTGGTGCGGGACGATATCCATCTGGCGATTCACATATTGGACGGGGTCAGTAATTTTCTGATAAGTATTATCTAGCGACCATTCCACGAAGGGATTCATCTCCACCGGTTCGCGGAAATTGACAGTGACGGTTTGTTCGGTGTCGGTGACAACTGAAGGACGATCGATCAGCCAGTAGTTATAGAGATCCGGCCCTTCATAGCCCTGTGAGTAGAGTTTTCCGGGTCCGATATCACTTGGGTAGGCAGTGCCGAAGAGGGTAATGAGTTCGTATTCATAAGCGCGCTCCTGGTCGTCCACTGCGACGTTGTAGTCATCGAGCGAGTTGTTCTGCTGGCGAAGCTGGCCGTTCATCGCACTGGCTTGGTTAAAGGCGGCCTTGGCATTGAGGTTGGCGCGCAGGGCTCGCTGATAGATTTGCTCGAAGTGGGATGACCCAGCCTTGAGTTCTGAAGGGGAGATGTCAAAAGCGATGGCACCCTTCGCGAGGCCGAGCGGATTGATATGCGCGCACTGGGCATCGAGGTTGGATTGAATCTGAATCGCGCTGGAGATGATCTCGGGAATCTCGGGAACCGTGGTGCGGTCGATGATCTGAATGCCGGTGTGGTTGGGATTGTCATCGATGTCCAGCAGCATCGCGTTGGCACTGACCCAGTGAAGATAGGCTCCCTGTCCGCCGCGTGCGGCCCACTCGTCGGAGCCCCGCTGACGTCTGATGCCGGTTCTGGTATTTTCCTTGTTATCCCGCATGTGTGCCCAACCGTCGCCGGGATCGTCGCGGTGGAAGATACGCGCCTTGAGATCAAGGATTCGTGATGCGGTGCGGACAACGCTAGCGGCGGCGGCAGCAAATTTCCGCTCGTCCTGGTAGTCCACCTGCACGGTTTGACCAAGGACATCCACGCCCTCGCTGCGAGGGATCCAGGTGAAACTGTCAGAGGTGAGTAGTTTATAGTAACCGGTTAGTGCGGTTAGGTAATGGCCGTAGGCATCGCCGTGGCCCTGAGGAAACATGTGCTGAGCATCATCCGCGTCGATGGTCCCGTTGGCCGTGTCGGCACCGGCCTTTTCCTTGATGTTGTAGTTTATAGCATAGATTGACTCGCCGGAATTGATGCCGTTGGTGTAGTTCCAGTAGAGCCGATTGTAGGCCGGCGCGGTGGTGACGCTGGGACTGAGGAAGTCATCGCGGCCGGCGAGGAGTGAGAGTTCTTCTTCGATGAGCGTTGGAATCTGGCCTTCGAATGAGAATCGCGAGGTTTCCACTAAACTGGATTCCGGCGATCCATCGATGGCGATGGTGGGGTTGTCCGCATCGTCCGCAGCTTCGTTGCCAAGAATTACATAGAGGTCTGATAGGTAACCCGCGGTCAGAAGGAGTGTGTCATTGGTCCCCGCATCGTCGTATCCGGCGTCGATGCTGAGTTTCTTGGCGCGGTTGAGTAATGTCTCATAAATTTCGATGAGCCCGAAGTCCTCGATGGTGTCGATATTGAGAGCCACATCACCCTCCCAGCGCGCGCCAGCCTGAGTGAGCATGCTCACGTCGGTGCTGACCGGGTTGTTGAAAAGATCGTCGTTGCGTTGGTTGAAGGGATTGATGCCGTCGAGCGCACGCTTGATCCAGCTCATGACGAGCTTGGGCTCCATCCACTTACTCCATTCCTCACCGGCGACGTTTTCGCTGCCGGGCAGAGTGCGGTAGCGCATGGTGAAATAGTTGTCGCTAAATAGTAGCAAGGGGTTACCGAGCGGAGAGTCCGCGCTACCGCCGACGATCGCTATATTGCTAAGTGTGCCGTTCGGCTTGATCCAGGGCGATGAAGGATAAACGTCGGGATCCACCTTATCGACGGCGGAGGTCAGCTCGAGCCTGAGATTGGTTTGCAAGGTGGGAGAGGTGCCAGGAGTGGCGGTCGAGTAGAGGGCGACCTCGATCTGATTCTCGGTGTCGGTGAAAACCGAAGATGGAACGCGGTATTGATAGGTGAGTCCGCTGTCGGATAAGCCGGACAATCCCTCCACTGGGGTCAAGTTTCCGGGGATAGGAACCCCCACGGGCATGCGGGACGCTAAAACCGGAACTCGGTTGATATACAGTACGAAGCCGTCGAGCGCACTGAGGTCGGCGCTGAAGATGGCTTCACCTTCATTTCCCGAGCTGTAGTGAACGGATTGGGTTGCTCTGGCGACGGTTCCGGGCAGGCCGGAGCCTGCGGTATAGTCTTGGTCATTTACGGTGATCGAGCGAGGGAGCGTGTAGGTATTGGATGGATACTCGAAAGCCTCGGGGAGTGAGCTGGATGGGTTCGCTTCCAACTGCCAAGTTGCGGTATTACCAAGCGCTGTGGTCATCTCGGTTTGATAGGTGATGGGAGCAACACCATCGATGGGGGCCGCGTAGCGCCACTCGTATTCATAGTTTCCTGGACGGGCGGCGAAGTCGCCGCTGTGCCGGAGTGTGGTTTGCTCGTCGAGTGGATTGGAGGCGACTAGGGTCTTGAGATCGCCGGTGTAGAGTTGCGGAATCACTTTGATGATTTGCATTTCCACAGGATCTCCCTTGGGTGTGAAAGCCTCGCCATTTCCGAAGAGAAGGGTGACGTAACCCGCTCCCTCGCCATTGGCGGTCAGGGCATAACTATCCACTGCGGTGTCCGAGTTCGTGACGATGGCGAGACTCTCGCTGTTGACAGTGTAGCTGAGCGTGGTGTCTGGAATGTAGGTTCCCCGCTTGTTCGGATCTTCTTTAAAGGTTTCCACCAGTGTCGCGAGTCCGTCGATGGCACGATGCCAATTTGAGGCTTCGCCGTCATCGGGATCCACGAGGTCTTTCATGACCTGCGTATCTTCCGGGCTGAGCGCGTTGAGGTGGATGTAATCTTCACCCGCGGTTTCATCGACGAACTCACCGATGAGGACGACCGCTCCGATGTCGCCAATGTTGGGATCAAAATAAACTCGCTGCTGCAAATGGGGAGGGAGCAGTTGGAAATAGGTTTTACCTTTATTTTGGGTAGTGGCGATGGAGACTGGCAGGGTCTTCAAGCCGACTGAGCCGGCGTTGAGCAGGATCGATTTGGAGCGGGTTGGATCGTGCAGGACGGCGCTCTCGTTGGTGGTGCCGGACTGCGCGATGGATTGCTGATAGAGCACGTTCGCGCTTTTTTGTCCGCGCACGGCAGGCAGGCCGCGCTTGGGCATGGCGAGGGTTTCGCCCACACTCATGGTGGGCGGACTTATGGGCCAGGCGGGGAAGTAGGCCACGGTGATGGGCGTCCCTGTCACCGGATCACCCACATACGCGTCATCGATGATGGGGCGAAGGAACGGCAGCGGCGTTCCCTCGGCGGGCTGCGCGCGGTTCGGGAAGACGAAGCTCGTCTGCATGGGATAGTAGAACTGCATTCCCAGCGATGGAGTGCCTTCCGCATGGGGGCCGCGGTAAACCCAGTCGTAGCCTTTGCGATCTTTGAAGGTGAATTTTCCGTAGAGAGAAGGCGCGTCGGCGGCCACAGCTTCTGGAGTCAGATCAAACGGCGAAGCGACTTCGAGGTTTTTGCTGAGCCCAGTCGTGAGATCGACGGGGAGCGGCAGTAGCGGCATCGGCATCGGCGAATTGAGGATAGTGCCTGCGGTGATGCCGTAGGAGAACTTGTAGAAAGAATCTTCACGGAGGACTTCATAAACCGAGATCGCGGGGCGCTTGTCGGAGGAGTCGGTGTATTCGATGAGGACTCGTGGCAGAGAGGTGAAACCGGTGCCGGTGATGGATCCTTCGCTGTTATCGAGGAGGTTGAGGTCGTCGCGCAGAGCGTAGCCTAGGCCGCCTAGCAGGATGCCGTGCTCCTCATTCGGGTTGTAGCCGATCTTGCCGATATCCGGTTGGTTGTAAATTGTCCCGGCGGCGACATCGGTGGCGAGGCTACCGGTGCCTTTGTTCGAGGCCATGACGATCTGCTGCGGAAGCGGTACCTCGATCGTGAGGTCATCGATACCGAAGGATTCGTCGTTGGCAGCCTGATTCAGGGTGCTGCTGAAGCCGATTTTCAAACTGCTCAGCGGCATATTATCCAAGGCTCCTGCTTGGATTTTTACTCGGAAAGCTTGGTCGTTCCAGCTACCGCCGAAGTAATTTCCGAAGCCTCCCGCGACCGGGGTGATACTCCACGAGTAGGCGCGGTTTTCAAAATAGCCGCTCTGCTCGATCACCTGGGTGACCTCAGCTGTCGTGAATGCTTGGTCTATCAATTTTTGACCATTGATGAATACTTGGAAATTTTCGTTAGCATCCCATGAATCGAGACGGTGGAAGGTGAAGTTGATGCTGACTCCGGTGGAGCCGCTGCCGCTAACCGAGAAGGTTTTTTCCGTTGCTGCTCCCGTAGTCTTGCCGAAGTTACCCAGGAATCGCCCTGATGGTCCCACGGAGGTGAGGTTGTTCGTCCAGCCGGTGACTTCACCCTCGAAGTCTTCTTGGGCGACTAACAAGGAGCGGCGGTAGTCAATATTGTAGGTGCCGATTTTTGCCGGGGTGTAGAAATCAGTGAAGTCGTTGGACGGCGCGGCGACACGTTTGAACCACCAGATTTTCAGGGCGTTTTCGCTTCCGGGCAGGGCGTTGACTGGAATGATGGCGCCCTTTTCTGCCTCGCTGATGCCGGCGATAAATGGGTTGATGTAGGCATTTGGTGAGTGAGCGCGACCTGCTGCCACATAGCCGGCGATGCTATACTCCGCAGAGGGACGCTCGATGCGCTCGCCGACATAAGCTTGGCCTGTAAGTGGTCCTAGTCCGTCGCTTTCGAGGAAGTCAGTGCGGCCCTCCACCTGGGTGAGAAGCGGCACATACCAGACCGAGCCGTTGTTTCCACTGAATTTGAGCAGTGCGCGGTTGGCTTGGTCGCCCGTTGGGGTGACTAACAGGCGCTGGCTGGTGCTATCGATTAGAGCCTCTACCTGGGTGGGATCGTCTTGGAAAATCAGGGTCGGGATGGTGCCGCCCTCGAACTTGAGACCGGTTTCATTGTCGAGCGAGCTGCCACCGCTAGGGATGGTGTAGTGGGCGAAATCGGCAAGATCGGTGGGCCAGACCTGGAGGTATTTATGGAGATATTTCGGCCAGTCGATTTCGAGGCCCGGAGCGTCTCCGGACGCGGGTGCGATGGCGGCATCGCTCTTTTCCAGCCAATAGAAAACCACTCGATCTTCCAGTGCATTTTCCTTTTCCGCATAGTAAGCGAGGCTGCCGTCGGGACGCGTCACGCTGCCGTAAAATGAGGCGGTTCCAGAAGTATCCGAGTTGACCGGGAGAGCGACCAGCTTGCGATCGTCGGTGGCCGGTCGGATTTCACTGCCAAGGTTTACGGTAAGAGTGGAGAAGGGGGATGCCTTTGAAATTTCGACCACGTCAGCTCCGAGGAACTCGTGGGTTCCGTCCTCACCGAGTTCACCGAGGTATTCGACGAGAATGCGCCCAGTAATATTGTAGCTACGAAGCGAGCCGATACCGTTGGTTTTTTCAAACCACACGCTACGGAGTTCAGAAGCGGGCTGGGCTTCGGGATCGGCTGGCGCGGAGGATCCTACAGCCACAAACTCTTCTTCCACGGATGCGGGGAAGACATTGCTGAAGACCGGATTGACCGTGACGATACGACCACTGGGGATGCTGATAGGTGGGCCGTTGAAGCTTTTCTCCGTCCAGAAGAAATGGCGGACCGGGCGGGAAGTTGAAGAGGAGACGGCAAAAGTTTCCTCCACGAGCACATACTCGTTGTTAGCATCTGGAAGCCGCGAGCGCCACCAGATTTGGACTTGGCCCGGTTGGTTGGCGAAGGCTTGTTCGGCATGGGGGCTGTAATAAAAGTTCTCGTAGATTCCGGTTTCGAGGCTTGGCACCACGATTCCGCCAACGTTGGCGATCAGCGCGCCGGAAGAGTCCTTGAGCGGCTGACCATTGGGGTTGGTGATCATTTCTCCCGGGCGCACGGGTTCCGCGCGCCAGAAGTTAGTGGTGGCAGTGGTCGTTGTGCCGTCGGGAGCTAGGTAAGCGAGCGGTTGCTCGATGCGGTCGCCGAGAAAATAGCGAGGGACGCCGGAGGAGAAGGTGTTTCCTAGGCTGGAACGCTTCAGGACGACGCCTGGAGCCGATGGGAAGCGGACCAGTGGATCTGCCGAGGTTGAGATGGCTCCGCTGGTGGCGCTGGTTTCCAGCACGTTAGAAAACTGAGGAGTGAGCGCGGGATCGCCGCTCGGTGTGCCACCGTTGCCGCTGGGGATGCCGTCGGCGCGGTAGGTAAGCTTATTTCCCACCTTGCCCTTGATTTCAAATTGGGCAAGAGCCGGGGAGCTCAGCGCGAGTGCTGCGATCCCGGCAAGAGCGACGAGGCGTGCTCTTGCCATGGGGAATCGAAAACAGGTAAGATTACGTTTCAAAGCAGTTTACTGGGTTGGAAAGAGAGGAGCGGGCGAGAGGACTGCAAGGTTAGCGATTGCCGCTGATGAGCTTCTCGACAGCTTCAAGACGGCGGCTCAAGCTCTCGATTGTATCCTCTTTCTCTGCGGCCTCACCCTCCAGTTTAGAAATCTTGCGGTTCAGTTCCTGGGTGGCGGAAACATTGAGCATCGCGAGTGCGTCGTAGTCGACACTTCGGAGATCATCAACTTCCCTGCCATAGACAAACAACTCCCGGAGTTCAGGTTCGAGATCAAGCAATACGGCACCATCTCGCGTGGCGAGGATCTCCAGAGTGCGGTTGATCTCGTCGGATGCAATGACACGTAGCCGTTCCCCAATTTGAAATGTGCCGGGGATGGCGACCCATCCTTGCTCGACATTGGCAATTCGATAGATATCGGGGATTACACCTCGTTGAATGGTTACCGCTTGAGGGAGAACTGTTTCGATTTGTTGGGCGACAACCTTCTTTTCTTTTCCGGATCCAAAGTAGAGGGCATCGCGATACGCATAGTCAGTTACCTCGATTTGCATGAGGGAATTGAGATCAGCCTCTGAATTGGATCGACTAAAGTCTGTCTTGATTCTTTGGTCGGAGGTGATGTCGACCCGTTGGGTGAAGATACGTCCGGTTGTGTAAATCGAGAGGGGAACATTGTTCTGTTGGCTGTTCCCGCTATGACCGCCGTCCGTGTCCAAATGACCGTATGTGTAGTAGGACGCAGTCACACTGCCGACGTTCAGGAGGCCCTGCTTCTCTGTGGTTCCAATTCGAATTCGACCGTCGCCATCAATACTCATCCGTTCCGTTACGATGTCTGCGGTGGTGACCTCTCCGAAGATAAATCCACCGGAACCCTGCCCCTTTTGGTTAAGCAAGTAGGTGGCACCTGTGCCGCTTACTTTATTCCACTCGAGATGCGCTCCTTGAGTGTGGGTTGTCCGCTTGCTGCTAGCATGTAGAGCGTAGCAGAGAACGTTGCCCGCCACGGTAAGCTTGTCAGACGGGGTGGTCGTTCCCATGCCCACATTGTTAGCGGCATCGACCGTGATGCCGGCCGCTCCGCTCCCGGTTTGGAGGTGGAGTTTGCCGGTCATTGCGCGCAAAATTCCGTCATTGGTGGCTGCGGAGGAAGACCATGAGCCGGTTCCACCAGCAACGGCGAGGTCCAGCTTGCCAGTGCCCCCGTCTTGGAGGATCGACAACGCGGTGGCTGAGGCGCTGTCTATGGTGGCGCTACCGCCGACGACGTGGAGCTTGGAGGAAGGGGCGGTGGTTCCGATACCCAGATTGCCATTGCCTTTGATGCGCATCGTTTCGGTGAAAGCGGTGGAAGAGCCGTAGCCGAAGGCGACATCCGCGCTGCTAGAACTGGTATAAAGCTGGAGCAAGTCGCTTTGAGTACCCAAGCCGTAGTGGGCACCGCTATTCCCATAGAGGGCGATCTTGTTGCCGGTGGTGGAAGCGAAATTGAGTGGAAAGCCCGGGCTGGGCTCGCCGATGCCGACATTTCCGCTGGTGCGGTTGATGTTCGTTCCGTTAGGTGTCCAGATGCCGATCGCGGAGGTGTCGAGCTTATCGAGGGTGACGCTGCCGGTAGCGAGCTTGGCGGTGGTGATGTTAGAGTCGGCGATCTTGGCGGTGGTGACTTGGTTGCCGCCGATTTTCACCGTGGTGATGGCGGAGTCCGCGACCATTGCGGTGGCGAGTTTTCCATCGGCGAGGCCTTCGGCGATCTGTGCTCGGGTTGCGAAGGCGGCGGAGGCCAGTTGCTGGCGGGGCGAAATTTCCGCGTCCACGGCGGCAGTGCCGTCATCCACGGTGATGCCGAGATAGAGCGGGCTCAGGGTGATGGATGCGAGGCTACGGATGGGCGAGGCTGGGGCGACACGGCCAGGCAGTCCGCTCACGCCTTCGCCATTTCCGAGCAGGACGCTGAAGTCACCGTTAGCAATGGTGACGACCTGGGACTCCGCGTAAACGGGAGTGCCACCGGTGCTGGTGGTGTAAAACTTGAAGGTGACCGTCCGATTGACGGGTTCCGTCGCGCCGATGGGGGTGCCGGCGGCATTGGTAACGCTGGCTTGGTAGCTGAGCAATTCTGGCACTTGCGAAGTCTGTGCCAGGGTAGTGGCCGCCGTGCTGGCGAATAGGAGTAGGGCGATGGATGATGCTTTCATAATATTTGGAAATGGGTGGTGGGTTCAATCGACTGCGATGTCGGCAATTTCTGAGAGGCGGCGGAAAAGGAAGGTGCCGGAGGTGGTGAGATTCTGGGTGGTCTTGTTGAGTCCTTTTATAATTTCCGAGTAAGAGCCGCCATAGACGGAGGTTCCCCAACCGGTGATGCTGCTGCCATCGGGTGGTTCCTCGGTGAACGCGAAGGAGCACTCGCGGGTGATGTTGTAGCTTTCCACACCAGCCTCCAGCGGGAGTAGGTTTGCGTCGCGGTTGTCGTGATCCGGGTGGTATTGGTGGACGAAGGGATTGGTCGGATCATCAAATGGCAGCACCACTTGATAAGCGAGAGTGCTTCCAACGGCGAAGGAACCGCTGCCGCTGAGGACGCGGTCCAGCGGCATCTGGCTGGAGACGAGCCGCATGGATTCGGCCTTGCGATCGGGATGAAGAAGGGACTCGCGGGTGGTGATGCCGGACAGACCAGAGGCGAGAGGGCCTAGAAAAACCTGTGAGAGCAGACGGGCGGCACCGTTTGCATCCACATGCACGATCATACGGAGAGGAAATGGGCGGGTGGTGGTAGAACCGGGGCTACCGGGAACGGTGCTGCCGACGTGCGTGACAGAGACTTCGCCAATCCAAAGTCCAGCGCTAGAGGCTACTTGGGCGCTCATGGGCATACGCACGTTACTGAGTCCTGCGGAGTCAGTGATTTTGAGAAACGAGGCGTAGAGTGCTTCCGATGAATCTGACATGCGGGAGCGATCCACACCGAACTGCAGGTCGAGCCGTCCGTTTGCAGGCACCGAGACGGTGAAACTGCCAGAGACGGGAGTTTCCAAATAATTATTCGTCGAGCTATCGAACGTCCGATAAGTGAGTGGCACGGAGCCGGTGATACCAGTTTGCCCGGCGGGTGCAGGCTCGGAGGTTTCGGTGGCAAGGGTGAGTGTGATCGCACTGGAGGTGCGGTTCATCACTCCCATCGTGACGTAGGTGGCGGTGCGACCAAAGGCGATGCCGTTGGTGCCTGCGACCTCATACTCCACCGGCGCGGTAAAGTCACTGACAACAGCGGTTTCAAACCAGTAAGCGGTGTTGCGGTCGATGCGCTCGGTCGCAACGGAAACTTGCATGGGGTTGTTGGCGGTCAGCTCGCCACCGATGTATTTGAAGACTTTGGCAGGAGATGTCGTGGCTTGCGGAAAACTGGCGAAATAAGAGGTCATGATCGGCTTCGTCGCGGTGGCGGCTGGGAAACCTAGGAAGTTTGCGCCGCTGACGAGCCATGTCGCCGCAGGTGGCATAGGGCGCTGCAAGATTTGAACAGTGGTGGCGGTAGAACCTTCGCAAAAGATCAGATAGGCCGATTGTCCGATCAGTGAATTGAGCTTTTGCTCTTCGGGATCATCGCGCTTCCAGACGGTCCACTCGCTGCTCGATTCGGAAGGAACAGCCGGCGATGTAGTGAATTGCACCTGATCCGGATTAGGGTTCCAGCGCCAGACTTGAGAGACGGCCGTGTTTTCAAAAAGCTTGGCGGGAGTGATATGGGTGGCGTCCCCATGGAGATAGATACCATTCCAGCCCGCGTTCAGAGTGTAGGATTCGGTGATCCACTGACCCAAGAGCGACTGGCCGGTGAGGAGGGTGACGAGGGCGGCAGTGAGGGAGGGTAGTTTCATCGGACGTTCAGGCGGTAGAAGGTTTGGCTGCCCTCGCGGATGTCGCTGAAAATTTCGATGGCTTGGGTGTTTACGGCCTCATATGCAATCTGGGAAACAGGAGGAGCGATTGGTGCAATTTCCTCGGCGGGTTCCTCCTCGGAGGTTGGTTCATCCTCCGCGGGAGGCTCTGGGTTGCGAGTGTAGTGAGAAACCTGAAACCAATTTTTGAGGTCGGACGAAGCCTCGAGCGCATAAGTTTTACCGATGATCGAGTAGAACGAAAGCCGGACGCTACTTTGCTGTTTTTCGATGAGCTTGAGCGAGAGGTAGTCGCTGGCGTCGGTGGCGTAGGTGCCAGCGATGTATTCGGCGAAGTTCGAAATGCCGTCGCCGTCGAAGTCTCCGTCGCGGTCCAGCAGGTCGAAACGCCAGCCGTTTTCATCCGGCATGATGCCGGCGGCGTAAAGTTGGCTGATTTTCCAGGCATCGGGTATGCCGTCTCCGTCAGAGTCTACACCGAGCGTAAGATCGAGGCGCGTGCGCTCGCCGGGATTGCCGACGGTCGGCGGAGTGGACATCTCGATGGGCTGGTAGAGGATGTCGTTGATGCGGACGGCGAGGGTGAATTGCTCGCCGGGATTCTGAGCAAGATCGTTGTATTTGATGGTGCCCGGGCGCTGCATGTCCATGCGCAGGCGGATCTGGTAATTTTGATTGAGAAGCGTTCCAGCTTGGATCGGGACTCGTAGAACTTGCTTACCATTTTTGGAGAAAACGACGGATGCCCCGTCAAGTCGCAGCGCATTGCCATATTCGTCGCGAACCATGCCGTGGAGCGTCTTGAAAGGGGCCGGTGGGAATGCCCAAATTGATGGGGCGGCAAGAATCAGGCTGAGCACCGTGAGACTGAGCGCCACAGCGCCGGATTGACTCCGCCCACCGAAGAATATTCCAAGCCCCAAAAGACCAGGATACCAGGATTTACAGTTGTCCGCGGTCATGTGTGTTTATTTAGGAGATATCATGATACAAAACACTTTAGAAAAATGTTATTCACTTGTCTTCAGATGTCTAGTAAAATTTTTTACGGATTGAGCTTGAGTATTAACATCTTGAAATCAAGCGGAAACCCCCCATCCTAGGACCCCGTTTCTTGCTCGTAGCGGAGGGGCTCATTTTTCGCCGGGCTTCCCCTTCCCCGTTCCTTTCTTGTTCGAAGGCTCGTAATTTGGATTTGGAGTCATCATCTGGGCGTTCACGGAAACGCGCCATGTCTTGAGTTTCGCGAGGAGGTCGGCGGCCGTTTCCGGCTTCTCCTTGGCGAGGTTATTGCGCTCGGCGGGATCGGATTTGAGGTCGAAAAGCTCCAGTTCTCCGTCCTCGAAAAACTCAATGAGTTTCCAATTCCCATCCCGTATTGCACCGTAGGGTTTGGTGCGGTGGTAATGCGGGTAGTGCCAGAACAGCGTGTCGCGCTCCGGCGCTTTCCCCTCACCGGTCAGCAGGGGCGCGATGCTGATGCCGTCCTTGTGCTCCTCCGGCAGCGGCTTCAGACCAGCTAACTCCAGGAAAGTCGGATAGAAATCCATGCCGATCACCATCTCATCGCGGGTGGCGCCTTTCGCGATCTTGCCCGGCCATTTCGCGATCAGCGGCTCGCGCACCCCTCCTTCGTGCGACCAGCCCTTGAAATCCCGGAGTCCGCCGCTCGTTTCCTGATAATCGCCGCCGTTGTCGCCGGTGAGGACGATGATCGTATTTTCCGCGACGCCCATTTCCTCCAGCTTCGCCACCAGCCGCCCGACGCTGTTGTCTAGGCACTCCACCATCCCCGCCCTGACCGGGTTGAGCAGCTCGTTCTTGGTGTTCTCGAAACCCTTCGCCTTCTTCTCATACTTTTCCACCAGGTTTTTCGGAGCCATCAGCGGGCTGTGCAGCGTGTAATACGAGAAGTATAGTAGAAAGGGCTTCTTACCCGCGTTCTGCCCTATGAAATCCACCGCCGCGTCGGTGAGCTTGTCGGTGAGGTAATCGCCGGGTTTCCCGTCATCCAGCCCCGGCATCCCGAAGGGCGAAAAGTATTTCCCCGGCCCCTTGGGCTGCCCCCACTCGCGTCCGCCGACGTTGATGTCGAACCCGTGATCCGTGGGGTAATGCTGCTGCATGTCCGGCTGGCCGATGGGCAGCAGGTGCCATTTCCCGAAGAAACCGGTAGCGTAGCCCGCTTCCTTCAACGCCTCGGGAAGCAGCACTCGCTCGTGGTCGAGCTTCATTTTCCAATCCGGTATCTTGAGTCTCGCCTTGGGCTTGTTGTGCCCCGCGATCCAATCCGTCAGGTGCAGCCGCGCCGGGTAGCGCCCGGAAAGGATGGCCGCGCGGCTCGGCGAGCAGACCGTGCAAGCGGCGTAGGCGTTGGTGAAACGCATGCCCTCGGCGGCGAGCTTGTCGATGTGCGGCGTTTCGTTGAACTCGGCGCCGTAGCAGCCGAAGTCTCCCCACCCGAGGTCATCGACAAGGAGGAAAACGATGTTGGGTTTTCCCTCCGCCCCACAAAGCAAGCGGGTGGCGGCGAGGAACAGGAGCAGTCCGACTTTTTGGATCATCATGCGGGGATATTCGGAATCCGCCCGCCGTTTGGCAAGACAGGGGTGATGTTTCTGTTGGAATCTGAAAATGCGAGCCCCGCGATTTCCACCCCGTTGAAATTTCACCCTACTATCGATTACCCGTCAGGGCGAAATACAGAGAAATATCAAACCGAAATAACTGATCCCAATATGCTGAACCCAATATGCACATAACGCCATCTTTCCAGTCTCAGTTCACAAGGCAATTATATCCTCTGAATTTTGTCTATTAATTTTAATAAAAATAAATATTAAAAATTATTGACTTTTTTAATTTAGCCAGCTTACCGGGATTAATATCCATTGCCTTGGCGAATCCGGAGGTGATTAATCTAGGCAGCGCCTCGAGTTTTGCTGTTTTGGCGGGTTCGGCGATCACGATCGCAGGCGCATCTTCTTCTACAACGATCACGGGAAATATTGGAGTTCATCCGACCCCGGACAGTATTGCGGGGATGGACAAGGATCAGGGGTCTCATCCTCCACAATCTCACCCGCCGCCTGTCGCTGCGATCCTTGCGGACGAATGGCGACCGGAGATCGCCGCCACGGGTTGCCTGTGCGCATTTCATTGTCTATAGGTGGGCGTTGGCAGCAGGATGCAGCCCCTCCTTGCGCGGCCGTGCATACCAAGTGATCTCCCCGCAGCGGATCGCAAGGAAGCCATTACCTCGATCCTTAGCGAGATCCCGATACCCGACTATTACGCTGGCTCGCTCAAGTGGCTCGAAAGCCTGATCCCTGATCCTGATCCCTGATCCCTGATCCCTGATCCCTGATCCATCACTCTGGTTCCTCGGCGGGCGGGCCGGTCTCGAAGCGCATGAGATCCTCGATGAAGGTGAGCGGGATGCCGCCGGTTTCGCCGTTGCGGTTCTTGGCGAGCACCAGCTCCGCCTTACCTTCCAGCGCGGCGCGTTCCTCGTCGTTTTCCGCATAGTATTTGCTACGGTAGAGGAGCCCCACGAGGTCGGCGTCCTGCTCGATAGCGCCGGACTCGCGGAGGTCGGACATGCGGGGGATGCCGAGGCTTTTCCCTGTCCGACCTTCCGGACCACGGTTGAGCTGGGCGAGGATGAGAATGGGGATATTGAGTTCTTTGGCGAGAGCCTTGATGCCGCCAGAAATCTCCGCGATCTCGCGTTCACGGGAGTTTTCCGCCTGTTTCGTGCGGGATTTCATGAGCTGGAGATAATCGATGGCGATGAACTGGATGTCCTCGTCGCGCTTCTTGCGGCGTGCCTTGGCGCGCAGCTCGTTGATCGAGATACCGGCGGTATCGTCGATGAAAAGCTTCGAGTTCATGATCTGCACCGAGGCGTTGCGCACACGCTCGAGTTCCTGCTTTTTCGGTGTGTAGCCGCGTGAGAGCTGGGAGGCCACGAATTTCGCGCGGGCGAAGAGCAGGCGCTGCACGAGCTGGGCGGAACTCATTTCGCAGGAAAACACCATGCACGGCTTTCCTTGGTCGAGGCAGATGTTCTCCACGATATTCATCATGAACGAGGTCTTGCCCATCGATGGCCGCGCGGCGACGACGAACATCTCCCCCGCCTTGAGGCCGCCGGATTTCTGGTCGAGCACCTCGAAACCGGTGCTAATACCCAGCGATACCTTTTCCTTGGAAAGCAGCATCTGGAAATTCCGCATGACCTCCTCGACGGTCTGCTTGAGGGTCGCAGCCTGGGTCGTTTCCGCGCTCTCGCGGATGGCAAGGATGGATTGCTCCACGGAGTCCAGCAGCTCCGGCACCTCGTCGGGAGCCTCGTAGGCCATCGCCACCGCCTCGTTCGAGCTGCGGATGATCGCCCGCAGAGTGAACTTGTCCTTGACGTGCTGGAGGTGGTGCCGGAAATGCCCGGGGCTCGGCGCATAGGTGTAAAGCTCCGTCAGATATCCCGGCCCGCCGCATTTCTCCAACAACCCGCGATCCAGCAACCTCTGCACCAGCGAGACCAGCTCAACCTGATGCCCGGCCTCGAAAAGCTCGATCAGGAAGCCGAACAGCGTCGAGTGGTTGGGAAGGTAGAAATGCGCCGCCGTAAGCCGCTCCTCGATCGCCAGTCCGATGTATTCCTGCGGATCCTGCAACATGGTGGAGAGCAGTGATTTCTCCGGCCCGACCGCGTGCGGCAGGGCGCGTGTGACATCATCCACCACCTCCTCACGCTTTTGGGAAAAGAGATTGATCGGAGCGGATTTCGCGGGTTCGGCCATAGGTGGGGGTGAGATTGGACGGAGTCCGGGCGCTTGGCGATTTCTAACCGGAAGCCGGCGGAAAATCGTATGGAATAACTGTGAACAACCGCCATTTTTCCGCCATACGCGTATTATTGCAAAGGATCTCGGAGGCTTCGGTGATCATCGGCGGGAAAAAGGTTTCCGAGATCGGCGCGAGATTGACATCTCATCCCCTGGCCGCCGCGGCCTTGCCCGCGCGGGTTCCGGTGGCGAAGGCGGCTTGCAGGAGGTAGCCGCCGGTGGGCGCGTCCCAATCGATCATCTCTCCGCAGACGAAGACGCCGGGGAGCTTGCGGAGCATCAGGTTCTCGTCGAGCTCGTCCCAGCGTATGCCTCCCGCTGATGAAATCGCTTCCGCGAGGGGACGCGGACGTAGCAGCGGGATGCGGAATGACTTCGCGGCTCCTGCGAGTTGCGTTGGATCTTCGATCCGTGACGCGGTGAGAATCGCAGCGGCAGGTTTACCCAGCTTCCATGATCTGATCGGCTTGACGGCGAGTTGCGCGGCGGAAAAGGTCGGTTTGAAATCGATCTCGATGAGCGGTTCTGGCATTTTCCTAAGCTCGCCGCCGAGGGCGTAGATCGCGCCGCCTTCGAGACCGTAGCGAGTCAACAACAGCTCGCCCGCCACGCTTTTCGCGCCCGCGCGGACATGGATATTCTTGATCGGCAAGCCTTCGGCGGCGACGAGGACTTCGGGCTGCCAATCGCATTCCCAGCCGCAGTTCGAGGAAACGAGAGGCTCGCAGCCGATGCCGAGTTCGCGGAATTTCCCCACCCACCCGCCGTCCGAGCCAGTCTTCGGCCACGAGCCGCCGCCGAGCGCGAAAACGATAGCCTGCGCGCGGACTTCCACGCCATTTTCGAACCGCAAAACATTTCCCGGCAGCAGATCCTGCCAGAGATGCTTCGGGCGGATCTCTGCATCCATTTCCCGCAGCCTCGCCAGCCAGGCGCGCAGCACGGGTGCGCCTTTCAGCGCCTTCGGATATACCCTGCCCGAACTCGCTTCAAACGTCTCCAGCCCGAGTCCGTGGCACCAATCTCTCAGATCCTGGTTGGAAAAATCCCGCAGCAAACCCTCCCAATCCCCTCCCCATGGTAGTTCGAAACGAAGCGTTCCAACGACCCGCCGTGCGTCAGGTTCAGCCCGCCCTTACCCGCCACTAGAAACTTCCTGCCCACCGAGGGCTTGCCGTCGAACACCGTCACCTTCCGCCCCATGCCCGCCGCGACCTCCGCCGCGCGGAGTCCCGCCGGCCCACCCCCGATCACGGCGATATCGACCGTTTCCATTCAAACCAGCTTGAGCCGCGCTAGATCCTGCGCGTCGATGAGGCCCACCGGCCGGCCTTCTGAATCGATCACCACGATGTCGTCGATACGTTTCTCCCCGACTTGTTTCACCGCCTCCACGGCCAGCGAATTCTCGGTGAGAGAGATCGGGTTGCGCGTCATCTGATCGGCCACGGGGAGCGCTCCCAGCGAGGGATCTTTCTCGTAGCCGCGCGCGAAATCACCGTGAGTGAAAATCCCGGCAAGTTTACCGTTTTCATCGAGGATCAGGCAGGCACCGGCGCGGCTACGGTTCATTTCCGCGACGGCGTCGATCACGCGGGCGCTGACCGACACCATGGGGATGGCGTTTTCGCGGCGCATTACGTCGCCGACTTTCAGCAACAACGCACGCCCCAGCGAACCGCCGGGATGGTAGCGGGCAAAGTCGCTTTCGGTGAAACCGCGCGCTTGCAGCAGCACCATCGCGAGCGCGTCGCCCATGACCATCATCGCGGTGGAGGAGGAGGTCGGCGCGAGATTCAACGGGCAGGCCTCGCGGGTGACGGAGGTGTCGAGCGTGACATCGGCGGCGCGGGAAAGTGAGGAAGCGGTCTTGCCGCAGAGTGCGATCACTTTCACATCGAAGCTGCGCAGAAAAGGCAGCAGGCCGAGCAGTTCCTCGGTCTCTCCGGAGTAAGAAAGCGCAAGCACGACATCTCCATCGCAAAGCAAACCGAGGTCTCCGTGTAGCGCATCCTGGGCGTTTAGCACCACGGCGGTCGCGCCCGTGGAGTTCAGCGTGGCCGCGATTTTCTGTCCGACGTTTCCCGACTTGCCGACACCGACGATCACCACTTTGCCCTTAGCTTCCAACGAGGCGCGCAGCAGTTTCACGGCCTCGCCGAAACCCGGGTCGATGCGCGACGCCATTTCCCGGAGGCTCTCTGCCTCCATCCTGATCACCGCCCGCGCCCGCTCTTCGCAATCCATGGCCGCCAGTTCAACCCGCGCCGGACTATATTTCAACCCTGGAGTGCTACCGCCTATTGTAGCACTCCAAGGCCTACGGCGATAGCTCGTAATACCGGATTCCCAAAGGCTCCAAATCCCCCGCTGCGAGGCCGATGACGGCGAGTTCGTGGGCGTTGGCAGTGAGCTTGTTGCGGCAACCTAATTTCCCCTCAAAGGAAATCCCCACCCCTTTCCCCAGCCAACCCAAAACATCTTCCGGGATAACGACACGCACCTCGGCGAGAGTCTCCGTCGGATGAAAGTTCGCGAGGCAAAGGAAAGCCTGCCCTGACTCCGCATCGTGACGGAGGTAGGCGTAGAGCCAATGCCCGGACCAGGTCTCGCCGCCGATGCGCCCAAAGGCGGGGTTCTGCTTGTTCGCGTGGTTCAGGCCGTAGAAATCACCGCATGTGAACGCCGGTTCGCGCAGGATCACGAGCAGGTCGCCATACCATTTCCTCAGCGATTTCTGCTCCGGGGAAAGCTTCGCCCCATCGCATTTCCCGCCGTTATACCATTTCTGGAACTCCGGCATCGCCGTGTAATCGAAGATCGAGGTGCGCCCGTCATCGCCGCTGAAACCCTCCGCGCCGATGGCCGGCTCACCGATTTCCTGACCCGAATAAAGCATGATCGCGGCGCGACTCATTCCGAACATCACCGCCGCCGCCGGCTTCCCCGCGTCCATTCCACTCCCCCCCCAATGTTGCGGATTCGCAACGCGCACCTCATCGTGGTTCTCGATGTAGCGCACGCAGTGATGGAAACACTCGCCGCCGAAAGTCTCACCGTCGATGTCGTTCGCCCATTTCCCGGATTCGTAAATGCCTTGCAGGATCTTGTAGGTGGGATGTTCGTAGGCTCCGTCGAATCCGGCGTTCAAGAGCTCATCCAACACATCCGCATCAGTCATTTTCGCAGGATCCCCATCATAGGCCTCGGCGATGAAAAGCACGCCCGCGTCCCTCGCCCGCGCACGTTTCACTATCCAGCTCCAGAACTCCATCGGCACCATGTGCGCCATGTCCGCGCGGAAACCGTCCACGCCCATTTCCTGCCAGTAGGCGATGATCGCGTCCATCGTCCGCCAGGTGCGCGGCACTTCATCCGTTTTGGAAAGGTGGGATGTTTTGCGCCCTGTGGTGAAATCGTGGCCGTAGTTCAGCTTCACCGTTTCATACCATTCGTTGATCGTGGGCGACCACGTCACCGAGTTGTTTCCCGTCACCCGTGCGAACTCCGTCTCTGGGGAAAACAGGCCGCCCGGCAGCTTCAGCGGCGGTCCGCCTCCGGGATGGGATTCGTTGAGGTAGTAGAAGTGGTTGTCGCGGTCGAAAAAGACATCGCGCCGGTCACCCTCGCCGAAGGAAAGCTCCGGCCGCACATCCGACGCGTAGCTGCGCGCCACATGGTTCGGCACGAAATCGATGATCGTCCGCAAACCGTGCCTACGGCACCGTTCTAACAGCTCGCGGAACTCCGCGATGCGGTTCCCCGGTTCCTCCGCGTAATCCGGACAGACATCGAAGTAATCCCGGATCGCGTAAGGGCTGCCTGCCACGCCTTTCAGGATTTCCGGAGGATCCGCCGGCCTGCCCGGATAAGCCGTCCCGCTCGCCTGCTCCAAAACACCGGTGAGCCAGATGTGGTTAAAACCCATCCCGCAGATCGCAGCGAGCGCCGCGTCGTTGATGTCACGGAATTTCCCGCAATCGTTTTCCGCCAGCGTGCCGCCGGGCTTGCGCTCGGATTTCATATTCCCGAACGTCCGCACCAGCAACTGGTAGATCACCGGCCTGGCGTTCGCATGCGGCTCAATCATCGCCGGGTTTTTTGTGTTTCGCCAAAATCTCGGTAAATCTCTCTTCGCTCTTTTCGCGCTCTTCCCGCATCACGGCCAGCACATCGTAGAATGCGAAAAGCACCAGACTGGCGGCCAGGACGAAACAAAATCCCCACCAGAGCAAGAACATCAGGGCGTTCTTGGAAAGCAATCCGTCCACCACCCAAAGCCCCACCGCCATCCACACCACCGTCAGCAACAGCCACCGCCCCAGCCATTTCCTCCGCTGGCTGCGGTCATGTAAGATCGCCTTCGCCAACGCCTTGCTGAGTTCCCAATCTCCCGCGTTTCCCATGCGGCAATCCTCCCCCATTCCCGCCCCTTTCTCCAAGCGGGAAATCCCTCTCCAGCGAAGTTTCGGCTCCCTGACTTTGCCTCCCTGCGAAATACTTGGCTGTATGCACGACTATCGTAGAAGTATCCGCACCGCCCCATGAAACTCTCCTCCCTTCCGATGCGAAGGAATGGTGCGTTTCCTCTTCCTTGAAGGTTGAGAGTTGAATTTTTAATTTTAGAAAAAGGGGGTGCCGCCTCCCTGTAAGCCGGATTCTGTCCACCCCGGTTTTACCCGGAGCTGGACGGTCATTTCTCTCAACCCGGCTTGCGCCGGGCGCCCCGCTTGCGCGGGGTGCGACTAGTACCCGGGAGTTGGCGGGCGGGCAGCCCTTTCCCTGTTATGTCTTGCACCACGCGAGGTTTGCCGTGCCGTCCGGTTGCCCGGATTCGCGGTGGGCTCTTACCCCACCATTTCACCCTTGCCTGTGCCTTGCGGCCATCGGCGGTATCTTTCTGCTGCACTGTCTGTCCGGGTTCCTCTCGTCGCCCGTCCCCCACTTTCATGGGGCGCGTTGCCCTCCGGTGTCCGGACTTTCCTCAACGCGAGCTTGCGCCGCGTTGCGACCGTCCGGGAGACGGCTTGCGAGTAAGCGCTGAAAAGCCGAGAAGCGGAAAGCAGAAAAAACTCACCCGATCAGGCAGGGTTCCTACATGTGGGAGAAAACCGATCCAAATGAAGGGGAGAACCACGGATCAACGCGGATGAGCACGGATAAGATCGGGTTGCGGATCATTTTGGGAAATATCTCGCGCGATGATGTGAGCGCCCAACCTGGTTAGGATGCTCAATCCTGTTTCTTCATCCGTGTTAATCCGTGTCCATCCGTGGTTCGAATTCTTCCCGTCTCGGTGGAGATAGCCTAGCTAATCCAAAACACATCGGCAAAGAACCACGCGATCATCAGCACGCCCACCACGATCTTGAAAACCATCCCCGCCAGGACTCCGATCACGCTGCCCACTCCGGACACGGTGGATTCCCGGTTGTCCTTTTTCGCAAAGGCCTTCTCGAAACCGAACGCACCGACCAGCGGCCCAACCAGCAGGCCGAAGGGCAGGAAAAACAGCCCCGCGATCCCGCCCACCAAGGCCCCGATCGCCCCCCACTTGCTGCCGCCGAACCATTTCGCGCCCAGCGAGCCGCTGATAATCTCGAAAGCCTGCGCCATGGCCATTAGCAGCACGAGGATCGCGAAACCCCACCAAGCGATCCCCGCGCCCGGCCCGACCATCAGCCGGTAGCCGATCGCTCCGGCCAGGATGAAAAGATGCCCCGGCAGCACCGGGATCACGCAGCCCGCCAGCCCGGCCGCGAACAGCAGCCCCGTGACCACCCAAACACCGCTGTCTCCCAGAAAATCAAGCATGCGGCGAGTGTAGCCGATTCCCGCCATCCGCCCACAGAAATTCCGAAAGCCAAGCCCCGCGCTTGAAACCCGCGCATCCTTCCCTAAGCTCCGCCCTATGCGCAAGCTCCTCTCCGTTTTTCTCGCCCTCTTCGCTGGCCTGCACGCCCAAGAGGCGCACATGGTCGTGGAGGCGTATTCCGGGAAAGTCCTTTCCGCCTCGAACTCCACAGTGAAGCGCCCGGTCGCCTCCCTCACCAAGATGGCCACCGCCATCGTCGCGGTCGATTGGGCCACCGCCACTGAGACCGACCTCGCCACCCACCTGATCCGCGTGCCGGAGATCGTCCTTCAGCTGCCCACTCCCAGCCCCCTGAAACTCGCGCCCGGCGACACCCTCACACTGCGCGACGCGCTCTACGCTGCCTTGCTTGCCTCCGACAACATCGCCGCGCTCACCATCGCGCATCACGTTGGCACTCAGATCCTCGCGCGCCGCGGGCGGGGCGGCGATCCGGTCGTCGCTTTCGTCGCGGAAATGAACAAGCTATCGAAAGCGATTTTTGCGAACAACACCCGTTTCGTGAACACCCACGGCCTGGAGAACTCACCGAAGCCCGGCTACTCCACCGCCGCCGACATGGCGCGTTTTTCCATCCACGCGATGCGCCGCAACGCAATCACCTTCATCACCCGCCAGAAAACCCGCAGCGTCTCCGTGAACGGCCCCTCCGGAAAGCGCGCCTACACGCTGTCCAACACCAACCAACTCGTCGGAGAACCCGGCATCCTCGGCGTAAAGACCGGCCAGACCAACGCCGCCGGCCCCTGCCTCGCCACCTGCATGGACCGCGATCCCATCGTCCGCACCAAGGCCGACGGCACCAAGGGTGCCACCCCGCGCCGCCTCATCGTCGTCGTCCTCAATAGCCCCGACCGCTTCAACCGCACCCGCCAGCTCATCCGGGCCGGCTGGGCGTTCTACGACCCCTGGCTCGCCGCCGGCGCCCCTGTGAAAGACGCCAAACGCGAAATCCTATCCACCCCGCCGCCTGTGAAGTGAGTCTTCTCTTCATTGAAATTTGAACATTGAAATTTGAAACTTATGCGAATCGGTATCCTCAACAGCGGCGGCGATTGCCCCGGACTCAACGCGGTGATCCATGGTGTCGTCGGCGCGGCTCATCAGCTCGGCTGGGAGGTCATCGGTTTCCGCGACGGCTTCGAAGGCCTGCTGCCGCCCGGTGATTTCCGCATCCTCACCCCCACCGACACCATCGGCATCCTCAAGCTCGGCGGCACCATCCTCGGCTGCACGAACAAAGGCCACTTCGCCGCCAAGGTCGGCTCGGGCGATGTCGCGGAGGTGCCCAAGGAAATCATCGACCGCGCGAAAGCCACCTTGGATCGGCTGGAAATCGGCGCGCTCGTCGTGGTCGGCGGCGACGGATCGCTCACCACCGCGCTCCAGCTTTACCGCGCCGGATGGCCCGTCGTCGGCGTCCCGAAAACGATCGACAACGACCTCTGCGCCACCGCCATGACCTTCGGTTTCGACAGCGCCGTCACCACCGTCGTGGACGGCCTCGACCGCCTCAACACCACCGCCGAATCCCACAAGCGCGTGATGGTTCTGGAAGTCATGGGCCGCCACGCCGGATGGATCGCGCTGTGGGGCGGCATCGCCGGCGGCGCGAGCGTGATCCTCATCCCGGAAATCCCCTTCGATCTCGAAAAAGTCGCCGCCTTCATCCGCCAACGCGACGCGCAAGGCCACCACGCCTCGCTCGTCGTCGTCGCCGAGGGCGCGAAAATGCCGGACGAAGGCATCGTCACCCTGGCCGGAAATTGCGGCGGCGAAGTCCGCCTCGGCGGCATCGGCGAGCGCGTCGCCAAGCGTCTCCAGGAACTCACCGGAAAGGAAACCCGCGCCACCACCCTCGGCCACCTCCAGCGCGGCGGATCGCCCACCTCCTTCGACCGCATCCTCGGAATGCGTTTCGGTGTGATGGCCGTGAAACTCTGCGAGGAAAAACAGTTCGGCCGCATGGTCTCCTACCAGGCTTACCACGTCGATTCCGTCCTCATCGAGGAAGCCGTCAACCAGCTCCGCCTCGTCGAGCCGGACAGTGAACTCGTCCTCGCCGCCAAGGCCGTCGGCATCTGCATGGGCGATTGAAATCCTTGCCCGGCCTCCCGCCCGCGCCTAGCCTGCGGCGACATTTCCGCCTACGGCTACGCCACCTTCAAGACCCCGCACATCGACAAACTCGCCGCCCAAGGGCAGCGTTTCACCAGCGGCTATTGCTCCGCCTCGACCTACACACCCACCCGCTACTCGCTGCCCACCGGCATCAGCCGCATCGGATTCTACACGGGAGGCCACACCGCCCGCTTCCGCGACGAAGATCTCGCCGACAAATGGGTCGAGAAATCCCGCGAGTTCATCGCCGCCAACAAGGACAAACCCTTCTTCCTTTTCTTCGCCTCTCACGACAACCATGTGCCCCGCATCCCCCACGAGCGCTTCCAGGGGAAAAGCGGCACCGGCCTGCGCGGTGATTCCGTGATACAACTCGACTGGTGCGTTGGCCAAATCATGGCCGCCCTCGAGGAGCACGGCCTGACCGAAAATACCCTCGTCGGCTTCCGCTCCGGCGATTGGAAACTCATCCGTCGCACCAACAAATATCAGCAGCCCGCCAGGATTTCCAAACGCCCCATCCCCGAGCTAAAAGCCCTGCACACCCTCTATTTCCTGATGTGTTTGTTGTTAGGTTGATATTCAAAGCGTCGGATAATCCGTGTAGCCCACCGACCCGGAGCCATAGAAAGTCTCGGGACGTTGCTCGTTGAGCGCCGCTCCGGTGCGGAATCGCTCCACGAGATCCGGATTCGCGATGGCCGTAATACTCCGCCATCAACTCATTCGGAACCCGCCCCGCCGAGCAGCGGCAGCGTGTCAGCGGAGCCATCACGATCCGGTTCGGGATGGTGAGCGCCCCGATTTGCAGCGGTTCGAAAAGGATGTCATTCGGCATGGCGAAGAGGGACACCCTTACGCGCATCCGGTCAACGGGGAAATCTCCCGCATTGCGCAAACACGCTTCCCACCTATGATGGTCGCACAGAATGACCTCCATCCTCATCACCTGCACGAATGCCACCTGCGCCATCCCCGAGGCGCATCGTGAGCTATTCAAGGGATCCGAGGATCTCGTCACCTCCACAGACGGCTGGGAACCCGGCGCGCTGAACCTCGCCCAAGGCCTCGCCATGAAATTCAGCACCCCGCTGATCCACGGCGATGTCACCCGGCTGCTCATCAACCTCGAACAGGACGGCGAAAAACGATGGAGCAAGATTTCCGCAAAACTCCCCGAAGCCACACGCGACAAGCTCGTTGCACGGCTTGAAAATAAATTCCGCAATGTAATCGAGACCCGCCTCACCGAGGATTTCAAACGCCACGACGCCGTCATCCATCTCCTCATCCACACCGCCCCGCTCGCGGATGGGAAAATCCTCTTCGAATACATCGGATCGCCCCGCTCGGCGGAAATCGCGAAAGCTGCCGCCACCCTCCTGCCCGGCGAGGTGGATGCCTCAGCCGTTCCGCTCATGGATAAAACCCCTTTTGTCCGCTGGCTCACCGGGAGCTTCCCTTCGGTAAAATACGGCATCATCCGTCTCACCGTTTCCCAATCCTTCTTCCTCCGCTCCGTTCCGATGCGCTGGGAGACGATGAAAAAATCCCTGATCCAGGCACTCGTGAACGCCGCCAAGGGATAGCAATCCTCCTGTAATTTTGAGATCGGAAACAACGTGGCTCCGCCGGGCCATCACATCGCCTGAATTCGCCGAGCGCCTGGCACCTTTCGCCAAAGGCGGCGGCACCATCACGCTCGATCACGCCGCCGAGGCCTCGCATTCTTTCCTGACAGCCCTCGCCTGCACCGCCGCCGCCGACCACGGAAAAAAGCGCGCCTGGATCGTCCACGAATCCCCGCGCCAACGCGAACGCCTCGCCGCCGAACTCGAACTCTGGGGCGTCACCGCCCTCGTCCTGCCGGACGTGGGGGCGATCTTCGGTCGCCCTCCAGAGACGGACAGCGAGCTTCAGCTCGCCCCGGAAGCCCCGCCCTTGGAAGTCCAAGACCCCGAAACCGCCGCCGAGTGGTTCGCAATCCTGGAAACCCTCGCCGTCTCGGATTCCTTCGCCGTCCTCCTCGGCTCCGAGCAATTCCAGCAATACGCCCCCTCGCCCAACGCCCTCCTCTCCAACCGCACCCACCTCAAACCCGGCCTCATCCTCGATCCCACCGCCTTCGCGGAAACCCTCACCACCCACGGCTACGAGCGTTTCCCCACCGTCACCGCCCGCGGCCATTTCGCCATCCGCGGCGGCATCCTCGACCTCTTCCCCTTCCAATCCCCCCGCCCACTCCGCCTCGAATTCTTCGATACCGAACTCGAATCCATCCGCGAGTTCGACCTCAACTCCCAAGCCTCCACCCGCAAGGTCGCTCAGATCGATCTCCTCCTAACAGAACCTCCCGCCGTCGCCACCATCGCCGATTACCTGAAACCGGATGACGCAGTCATCCGCATCGTGGCTGGGACTTGCAGTCCCAGTCCGTCGGAGGGACTTGCAGTCCCTCCCTCTTTCCTCATCACCGAAAACACCGCCGAAAACGAAATCGAAGAAGACTTCACCCTCGCCACCTACGCCTCCCCCCTCGGCACCTTCGACGCCGGCGACTTCGTCCTCGACGAGCTCCGCCGCGAATCCTTTTTCAAACAGCTCAACGAATGGCAGCGCGAGCAATGGGACATCGGCATCGTCTTCTCCACGAAAGGCGAACTCGAACGCTTCACCGAACTCTCCGGCAAAGACCTCGAGCGCGACCTCGGCCTCACACCCGTCATCGGCGAGCTGATATCGTCGTTCACACTACCGGTCACGAAACTCGCCGTCCTATCCTCCTCGGAACTCTTCGGCCGCTACCGCACTCCCGGGGCCGCCCGCCGCTCCTCGGTGGAAAAAGCCCGCGTCATCCGCGCCCGCGCCACCCTCGACGACATCGAGCCCGGCGACCTCGTCGTTCACTACGAATACGGCATCGGGAAATTCAAGGGCATCGCCCAGGAAGAGGAAGGCGAGGAACTCCAGATCGAATACAAGGACGGCTCCATCCTCTCCGTGCCGCTCGAGCAGGCTCACCTGTTAGGGAAATACGTCGGAGTCGGCGGCAAGACCCCGGACCTCAACAAACTCGGCAACGCCACCTGGCAGAAAAACCGCAAGTCCGCCGAGAAATCCATCCTCGATTACGCCGCCCGCCTGCTCCGCATCCAGGCCGAGCGCGAACACGACCAAGGCCATGCCCACCCGCCCGACACCCGCTGGATGTTCGAGTTCGAGCAGAGTTTCCATTTCACCGAAACCCCCGACCAGAAACAGGCGATCCTCGACACCAAGCACGACCTCGAAGCCCCCCGCCCCATGGATCGGCTCATCTGCGGCGATGTCGGTTTCGGAAAAACGGAAGTCGCCATCCGCGCCGCGTTCAAGGCGATCACCGGCGGCAAACAGGCCGCCCTGCTCTGCCCCACCACCGTCCTCGCAGAGCAGCACTGGCGCACCTTCCGCGAACGCTTTTCCGACTACCCGATCCGCGTCGATCTCCTCAACCGTTTCCGCACCGCCAGCCGAAGTGAAAGCCACCATCCAAGGCCTCGCCGATGGCTCCGTCGATATGGTCATCGGCACCCACCGCCTCATCTCCGGCGATGTCGCCTACAAGGATCTCGGCCTCGCCATCGTCGATGAGGAACAGCGCTTCGGAGTCGCCCACAAGGAGAAATTCAAAGACCTCTTCCGCCAGATCGACGTCCTCACCCTCTCCGCCACGCCCATCCCGCGCACGCTCTACATGGCGCTCATGGGCGCGCGCGACATGTCCACCATCGACACCCCGCCGCCCAACCGCCTCCCCGTTTCCACCACCGTCACCGCCTACGACGAGCGCATCATCCGCGATGCCATCCGCCGCGAGATGAAACGCGGCGGCCAGGTCTTCTTCCTCCATAACCGCGTGAAAACCATCGAGATGGTTCATAAAAAACTCAAGGAACTCGTCCCCGAAGCCCGCGTCCTCGTCGGCCACGGCCAGATGGAAAAGCACGACCTCGAGAACGTCATGCACGCCTTCGTCAACCACGAGGCGGATGTCCTGCTCGCCACCACCATCATCGAAACCGGCATCGACATCCCCAACGCCAACACCATCCTCATCGACCGCGCCGACCGCTTCGGCCTCGCCGATCTCTACCAGCTCCGCGGCCGCGTCGGTCGTGCCGGGGAAAAAGCCTACGCCATCCTCCTTCTCCCCCGGGAAATGATCACCCAAGGCGATGCGAGAAAACGCATCCACGCCATCAAGCAATACACCGCCCTAGGCTCCGGCTTCAAAATCGCCATGCGCGACCTCGAAATCCGCGGCGCAGGAAACCTCCTAGGCACCAAACAATCCGGCCACATCGCCCAAATCGGCTTCGACCTCTACTGCCAGCTCCTCCGCCAATCCATCGACCGCCTGAAAGGCAAGAAAGATCCCACGCTCCAGGAAACCACCTTCAAGGCTGATTTCATCGTTCCCACGGAAACGCAGTGGGTTTCTTCGAGACACAAGACACAAGACGACAAGACGCAAGAGCAGAGCTCTTCGAAATCAACAATCATCAATCAACAATCATCAATCGGAAATCAATCTTCCGCCCCCCTCCCCGCCTTCATCCCCACCTCCTACCTCTCAGACGCCAAGCTCCGCATCCACGCCTACCGCGAACTCGCCGAAGCCAACACCCCCAAATCCATCACCGCCCTCGAGAAAAACTGGATCGACCGCCACGGCCGCCTCCCCGAACCCGTTAAAAGCCTCCTCACCATCGCAAGAATCAAAGCCGAAGCAGCATCGAACAAAATCTCATCGGTGGAGATTTCAGGACAGAGGCTGATGCTGCAAAGAAACGGCAGCCCGATTCTCATGGATGGTTCCAGGTATCCGAGACTGATGAAATCGAAGCCCGAGGAGAAACTAAGCGAGGCGCTGGATCTGCTGAGGAATTTCTAAGGAGCAGGCGCGTCACCGCGTGGAGTAGGCGCGTCTCCGCGCCTTGAGTTCTAACCGGCGTCTCCGCCGGTCTCTCAAGAATATTCCTCACTGCGGGTGGAGACACCCGCAAGAACCCAAGGGGCGGTGACGCCCCTACTCCGGGCGGTGACGCCCCTGCTCCGCGCGCTTACGCCCCTGCTCCTTTACACTTGTCGCATCTGCACCTGACATTATTTTCAAACCCATGTCCGATTTCCTCGATCCCTCCGAAGAAATCAAGAAACACGGCTCCAAACTTCCTCATTGGCAGCAGGACGGCGTGATGCAGTTCGTCACCTTCCGCCTCGGTGATTCCCTCCCCCAAACCAAACTCACGGAGTGGATGGAAAGTCGCAAAACTTTTCTGGAACAGAACCCAAAGCCATGGACGGAGAAAACGGAATTCGAGTTCCACCGCCGCTTCACCCAGCGGTTCGAAGAATGGCTCGATGAAGGCGCGGGTTCCTGCCTCTTCCGCCAACCCGAAGCCCGCAAACTGATGGAGAGCATCCTCATGAAATTCCAAGGCGAGCGCTACATCCACGAGTCATGGGTCATCATGCCAAACCACCTCCATCTCCTTTTCAAACCGCTGGTGCCCATGGAAAAGCTCATTCAGGCATGGAAAAGCACATTTTCCCATCGTTTCGGCCAAGGCTCCGTCTGGCAGGAAAGATACCGCGACACCCTCATCCGCGATCCGAAACACTTCGCCAACTGCGTCCGCTACATCCGCCGCAATCCGCGCCAACTTCCAAAGGAAACTTTCACCCTCTGGGAAAGTGACCGAGCAAAAAAGATCAGCGCATACAAGGAGTAGGCGCGTCTCCGCACGGAGTAGGCGCGTCTCCGCGCCTTGAGTTTCAGGGTGGCGTCTCCGCCACACTGAAAATATCTTCCTGACTACGGGTGGAGACACCCGTATGAACCCAAGGGGCGGTGACGCCCCTACTCCGGGCGGTGACGCCCCTACTCCGGGCGGCGACGCCCCTACTCCAGCGGCACGTCATCCGATCCAAAACGAGTCCTCGCCGCTTGATCGGAATGCTCGCAGCCGAATATCCCGGGACTGAACACATTCTGCTTCTCGGCATGGCGAAGCTTGATGCAAACTCTCGTGCACATGGCACTCCCTCTCTATCATCGAATCCATCGGCAGGAAACGATTCGGATCGGAAGCCATCCACCTTTTGCTCAGGAACCTTTTGGACAGATTCACCGTCCCCTCCGCCGGAACCGACGAAGCCAAACAAGCTTTCAATTACCTCGCCGGGGATTTCGAAGACGCCCTCCAAATCTCCGCAGCCGTTGCCAGCCAGGCAGATCACATTCTCACCAATGATGCCAGCGGTTTCACCAAATCCCCCATCTCAGTCCTCTCTCCCAAAGAGTTCCTTTTCATGTTAGCTAGCGGGGACCCGAATGGATGGAAAGCACCCGAAATGACAGGCGCGGGGCATACGCGCGCACTCCATGGTTTTTCTCAGTAATCCGAACGAATCGGGCGAAGGGAAAACGGCACGGAATCGTCACCAAATAGGTTTTCCCGTATAGTATTTTATTCTTTCAAAAGAAATACACCGCACGTATCCGTCGTCCGTGAAACATCACGATCCGCAGAGGGATGGCTCCTTTCCGGCGCGTCTTGCGGAGCGCAGGTATCCGGCTGCCGCCCCTGACCGTCACCTTCCCGTAACCATCATCTTTCCGACACATGAGACAGCCCCCCCCAACCGGCTCCGACCAGACCGGACCGCGGCTGGCGTTCCAGAGCGCCGGTCTCGGCAGAGTCGGAGTGCGGCTCGTCGATTGGTCGCAGGGATACAGCAACCGGATCTTCCGGGGGATTGCCGATTTTGCGCGTTCCGGGCATCCGATGATGTTGGTTTCCGAGCAGCCCAGTGGTGGCGAGCTGCCGAAACTCCATCTGGGCAAGGATTGGGAGGGAGGGGGCATCATCGTCTTCCGCCCGACGGCCGAGGAACTGGTGGCCTGGAGGAAACGGGGTATTGCCGTGGTGAATCTGAGCAGCGAGCACCCGCCCGGAGCGCACCCCGTGCCGCAGGTAACCATGGACAACCACGCCTGCGGGCGGCTTGCGGCGGACCATCTTCGCGCGCTCGGTTTGCGGCATTTCGCATTCTGGCATGATCCTCACCGCGTTTACTCGCGGGAGCGGCTGGCGGGGTTTCAGGAGGCCTTACACGCCGCCGGGCACGCGCCGCCGCGCATCCTGTCGCTTCCCGTGTCCACCTTCCCGAAAGCCAGGCTTGCCGAGCGGATCGGCCTGATGGCGAAGAAGGCGCTGGCCGGGTTGGAACTGCCATGCGGGTTGTTCGCAAAGGATGACATCTCGGCGGTGCAAGCCGTCCAGGCACTCGCCAAGCTGGGCTTGCGCGTGCCGGAGGACGTGGCGGTGCTCGGTGTTGCCGACGATCTAGTGTTTTGCCATGGCGCGTCGCCGCCACTCAGCAGCATCCGTTTTCCAGGGCGGAAAATCGGCCATGCCGCGGCGCAATTGCTGTTCCGCATGATGAACGGCAAAATCAGCGCCACGGAACCGCTGCGCATCATGATCCCCCCCGGCGGCGTGGTGCCGCGCGAGTCCACCGGCAGGATCGAACTGCCGGACTCGGTTTGCACGCGGGCACTCGATGTGATCCGCGCACTTGCCCCGAAGGGCAGCCTGAGCACCGGCGAAATCTGCCGGCGGTCAGGCGCCTCGCGCGAATCACTGCGGCTGCGATTTCACGTAACGTTCGGCCGCACGGTCAAGGAGATGGTCGATCAGACGAGGGTTGATGCGATCTGCGAGTTGCTGCGCCATACCGACTGGACGCTGGAACGGATATCCGAACACGCCGGATTCGGCGGTGGCGAGGAGTTATCACGTTTTTTCAAGCGGATGAAAGGGATGAGTCCCGGCCGCTGGCGGCAGGGATTGGAGTGAGAAATCCGCGGGACGCCCGCGGCTCAACGTCGCCTTCTCAACAAGCCGAGCGAGCCGAGCAGCGCGAGAACGGCGGAGCCGGGCTCCGGGATCATGAATTGGTTGGCAGTTCGGCCCGCACCGCCATTCCACAGGTTCGATACCTCTTGTGCCGTGAGTTGTCCGGAGAAAAACGCGACATCATCGATCTGGGTGGTGTTGGCCGAGTAGGTGCCGTTACCGCTGCCGCCGATCAGCGTATCCAATCCGACACCGAATGTGCCGGAACCGAAATCGTCGCCCGCCGCATTCAACAAGGCCCCGTTGAGATGCCAGAGTCCCAAATTGTCGGTGTTGTTCACGACCAGGGTGATGAGGTTCCAGTTGCCGTCCTTCCAAGCGATTGCCTCGTTCTGGCGCGTGCCGGTGTCGGTCTTCAGCTTGCCCTCGCGTCCGCCTCCGATCGACGAGAAGACCCAACCGGTGTTGTTGCCGCTGGCCCAGTTGCTGTTGCCTAGGATCGCCTTGTCCACGCTGGCGTTGGCAGTGCCGGTCCAGCGTGCCCAGAATGAGACCGAGAAATCGCCCGTGTAGAGCGCGTCCTGATTGCCGAGCGAAACCGCCCAGTCGTTGGGCGTGGTGGTGTTGCCATTGGTGTTGGCGAATGCGGTGGCCTGGCCGAATTTCCCGGCCACGTAGGTCGGAGTCGCCGCATTGGTTCCGATGGCTGTGCCGTTAACCGTGGTCACGCCGCCCGCGTCGAGATCGCCATCGAGCGGAAGATAGATCTCCAGCGAAGCGGCCATGGCAACGCCCGATGAAAACAGTGTCATGGCGGTAGATAGCCCTGCGAAAACAGTGAGATGAGTCGTTAATTTCATTATTTTATTGGTTTGGGATTGTGTGGGATGTAGCGTCATCAAATGTGCCGTGATCAGCTCTGTATCGCCATGGCATTTCCACCATCAATCATGGAGAATCCGCCGCGATTTCGCCAATCGGTTCATGGGTTTGAGGAAACCTCGAGGCGGAAGAATCTAGTCGCACCGTTCCGCGGCGCCTCGAGCACGACGCGGTGCCAGCCGCCCTCGCCAAATGATTCCGCATCGCGCTGGACGACGGCGTCGGTGGTTTCCAGCCACGGCCCTTCGGGGGACCCGGCGGCGAGCAGGCGGTAGGCGAGGCCGTCGGCGTGATAGGCGGAGTCGAGCCCGTGCACGCCGCCGCCGCCGCTGCGCTGGGGAAACATCACCCGCAAGCCACCCGCGTCATTGCGGAAAACCTCCAAGCCGGGCGGGTGCGGAGCGGCCCGGAAAGGATGCCCGCCAAAAGCGAACTCCAGCAGATTCGGGAAGCCGTTGCCGTCGGGATCGGCCAGCGGCAACAAGTCGTCGCCTGAAAAAGACGGGTCCGCCGCGGCAAGGCCATCCATCCACTCATGGAAAATCGACAACCCCTCGCCGGGTGGCGGCGCGTCGGCGAATTGGTCGGCCGTGCGTCCGGCTCCCCCATGGTAAAGGTAGCCGACCACGTGCGGAGCTATCACCCCGCTGAAGATCGCCACATCATCGATCTCGGTGAAATTGGCCGAGTAGGTGCCGTTGCCGCTGCCGCCGATCAACGTCGGCAGCCCGGCGGCCATGGTCGCCGCGCCGATCTGCGTGCCGTTCGGGTTGAGCACGTTGCCGTTCAGATACCAATGGGCGATGTGGGTTTCCCGATCCACCGTCAGCACGATGTGGTTCCAGTTGCCGTCGTTCCAGGCGATCTGCTGGTTGTAGCGGCTGCCGGTGCTGGTCTTGAGTTTCCCCTCACGGCCGCCGCCAAATGAACTGACCAGCCAGCCGGTGTTGTTGCCGCTGGCCCAGTTGCTGTTGCCGACGATCGCCTTGTCCACGCTGGCGAGCGGTGTTCCGGTCCAGCGCACCCACAGCGAGAGCGAAAAGCTCTGGTCGTAAAGCGGATCCAGATTACCCAGGGAAACCGCCCAATCGTTCGGCGTCGTGGTGTTTGCGTTGGTGTTGGCAAAAGCTGTGGCTTGCCCGAATTTCCCGGCGACAAAGGTAGGCGATGCCGCGTTGGTGCCGATCGCGGTGCCATCCACCGTGGTGCCCGCCGCGCCGCCAAGTCCGCCATCCAAAGGCAGATAAACCTCAAGTTCCAGCGGCGGCGGCGGTGGTGCCACATAGCCGGGCATTTTCGCCGTGACCGTGAGCGACGCCTCCATGCTGCCCAAGGGCACCAATTGATACCCCACGCTCGGATTCTGGGGATCCCCCGGCGATTCGTCCGTCCAGCGATCCACCTCCGGGCCCAGCGTGGCCGCCACCACGCCGTCGCGCCGGATTTCATACCCCGTCAATCCCGCAAAGCCACCCGGTGGCGGGGTCCACGACAGAAAGACCGAACGCGCGCCACTGTCCGCCCGAAGGCGCGGAGCAAGCTCGAAAGCATCGTCCTCCCAGCCCCACGCCGCGTTAATCGGAATCCCCAGATGCCGGAACACGGTCGGCGGAACCGTCACCAATCCGGTCCGCTCGTGGTTCTCCACACCCTTGGGAACAGCCCCGCCGGTCACGATAAACGGAATGGTCCGCTCCTCGGGAGTATGGCCGCCATGGCCGGTGCCGATTCCGCCGTGATCGGACATCACGATATACAGCCAATCCTCGTCCGCATACCCGGGTCGCGCCCGAACAGCCTCTAGCACTAGGCCGATCCGCTCGTCAGCCACCTCGATCGACGCCATGTATTGCGGCGAATCCAAGGCAAACCGATGCGCATGCCCGGCACCGTCCGGAGCAGCCTGGTAATGGAAAATCACATCCGGGTTTCCTTCCTCCAACAATTCAATCGTCTTCACCGTGAGCTCGCCATCGCGCAGATCATACGATCCGCTCGTGAAATTGTAGATGTCGCAGATTGCCTCACCGCCCGAGCGCACCACAATGAAGTTGTTGATCTCCGGCCAACTGACCAGCGAGCTGAGATCGGCATCCGGCGCTGCCTCCCTGATGCGCTTGAAGAAATGCGGATAGTCATCGAAGTTACTGCCGGAAAAGTTGTTACTGCGCACGCGGTGCTTGTTCGCCCACACACCGGTGAGCGTGCTCGACCATCCGGGGCCGCTGAAGGTGGGCTCGCGGGTGGGGTCCGCGGGGTCCGGCGTCCAACCGCCCGCCACCGCCGACCAATTCACCGCGCCGTCCGCAATCAACTGCGCCATGTGCGGCGCACGCCCTGATTCAACCAGCACTTTCAATGCGTCCGAACGCACTCCGTCCAAACCGAAAAGAATCACACGCCTGCCCTCAAAGGGCCCCGGCAACGATTCGGCGAACACCCCGCCGACGGTCATCGCCGCCAGCACCGGAAGAAGAATCATACTTCGCATCTTTAGAGCATGCATCCGATTCCATGATCCGGGCAGGGTGGATCCACCATGTTTTATAGCATTTCTACCATGAATGATGGGGGAATTGCCATGCCGCGATGCCGTCGTCTCGGTCATGATGCACATTTTCCTTCCAAATAAATCATCGATGAAAGCATCCATCCTTCTGCTGTTGTTTCCGCTGGCTACTCTGACGGAGGCTCAGGTTTCCCTCATCGCCTACCTGCCACTCGATGACAATACCACGGCCGGCCCCGGCACCACACTCGACGGCGCAGCCATCGGCACCAATGCCGCCACACCAACCTATGTCGCCGGGAAATTCGGCCAGGCCGCCGCCTTTGCCAACACCAACGCGAACACCACCACGCCGAACGACTGGGCCGTTTCCCTGGGAAATCTGGACAGTGTCTATGAAGGAGACTTTTCCATCTCGCTTTGGGTGCGCTGGACCGACACACCCAACGCCAGTTTGGACAAGGCCATCATGGGCAACAGCAACTGGGCCAGTGGCAACAACACCGGCTGGGTAATCTCGTCGATCGGAGGCGCCCCCCGCGAGGGCAAACTAAAAACCAACACCGGCCCGCGCCAGAACCAGGGCATCGCCTGGAAAAACGGCGACTGGAACCTCATCAACCTGGTCGTGGACAACACCGCCAACCTCGGATTCTGGTATCTCAACGGAACCCTGCTCAACCCCGCGGGCGCCAACTTCGGCGAAGGCACATTCGGTGCCGGATTGGACACGCTCATCGGCGGCAGCGGCAATGGCACCTACTCGGCCAATTTCACCCAAATCGACGACGTCGCGGTTTTCTCGGGCCAGTTGACGCCACAGCACATCGCCGATATCTGGAATGACGGCGATGGCGAAACGATTGACAACGTCGACTTCTCCATCTTTTCCAAGACGATCATCTGGACTGGCGCGCTGAGCGGCGAGTGGACCACCGAACCACTCGACACACCAAACAACTGGGTCCTGCAATCCGATCCGCTGACATCCGCAGGCTTCCTCGATGGCGACGGCGTGCTCTTCACCGCAGACGCGCAAGAGTTCGCCATCGCGGTCGATCCCGAGGGTGTTTCACCCGCCGCCATGCAATTCGACGACGACGGGGTTTCCTATTCGCTCTCCGGCGGCCCCGTTGGTGGCACTGGCGGATTGGAGAAAACCGGCGACGGCACGCTCACACTCGCGCTCGAGGGGACCTTCAGCGGGCAAACCTCGATTCAGGCCGGCACCCTGGTGGTCGGCGATCCACAGGCGCTTTCCGGATCGGTGGTTTCCGGCAATGGTGAAGATTCGTCGATCTTGTTCAACCAGGCCATCACCAGCGCCACCTTCGGTGGCCTGGCGGGCGACGGCAGCCTCTCGCTCACCAATGCCGACAGCGATCCGGTCGCGCTCACCGTGGGTTCCAACGGCAGCAATAGCGGCTACGCAGGCTCGCTGTCCGGCGCGGGCAGCCTCGTGAAAGCGGGGCCCGGCACGCTCGCCCTGCTGGCGCCTTCGACCTTTTCCGGCGGCACCACTCTCGGCGGCGGAACCGTCCGCCTCGACAATCCCGGCGCTCTGGGTTCCGGAGCCGTCGCGCACGACGGCGGCGGGCTCCGATTCAGCTTCGGAAATGGCAGTTCCGAAACCTTCACCAACGATGTCGTGCTGCGCGAAACCGGCCATCAAACCTTCATCATCCGAGGCCTCAATGACGCCGCGCCAAGCGCTGCCACCACCGTCACCCTCACCGGAAAAATCAGCGGCGGCGCGGCCGGGCAAAGCTATCGGCTGGTGGACAGCGGAACCGCAGTCAACCATTTCAACATCCTCGAACTGCGCAACCCCGACAACGATTTTCAAGGGACCATCGAAATGTGGCGCGGCACCCTCGGCATTACCGGCGACAACGTCCTCGGAGCCCCCGACAACGATATCATCCATTTTACTGAAAACATCAACGGCTCGATCCGCTTCGACGCCCCGGACATCACACTCAACCCGCTGCGGCAAATCAGCTTTCCGGGTGCCGCAAACATCCGCCCCCTCAATACGCAGGCCTTCGACGCCCGCATCGAGGGGCCGCTCACAGGCAGCGCCACCTTGGTGAAACTCGGCAGCGGGAAACTCACCCTTGCCGGCAACACCACCTTCACCGGCACCGCCCGCATCGATCAGGGCACGCTCGCCCTTGATGGCGACGCTCGCCTCGACCTTGTCTCCACTATTCAACTTGCCGAGGGAGCCACCTTCGACATCTCCGCCGTGCAGGACGGCTACTTCCTTGGCAGTTCACAAACCATCAGTGGCAGTGGCACCGTTATCGGCGATATTGAGATCGTTGGCACGTTCTCACCCGGTGGCCCCATTGGCATCGGCGTCATCAGCCATGAGGGGACCGTCCTTCTCGACCAGGGAACGGTCTCGCTGCGCTTCGATTCCCGCACCGGCCAGTGCGCCCGCCTCGTCATCGATGGCGATTTGAATGTAGAGGGTTTCGCGGAAATTCAGATCACCGACCTTGCCACCGCAGCCAACGAAGAAACCCTGCTGCCCAACGCCACCAAGCTGATACTCGTCGAATACACCGGCTCGTTCGGAGCTGACTTCCTCGACATCAACAGCGAACTGGATGTGCCCGAAGGAACCACCGTCACCATCGGCATCAACGATTTCATTCTTTCATACGACGACCCCGCCCTGGCCGACAACGGCACAAGATACATCACCCTCACCGTGCCCGGCGAACCGGAACCCGGCTACGCCGCCTGGGCCGCCATCCACGCCGGCGGGCAGGCACCCGACCTCGACTTCGACGGTGATGGCATACCCAACGGCGTCGAATACTTCATGGGCGAAACCGGCCAGTCGTTCACCCCGAATCCCCAAATCGTCACAGTCGGTACCACCCGCACCATCACTTGGCCGCGCGACCCGACAGCCAGTGCCTCATTCGCAGTCGAAACCTCCACCACCCTCGCCGTCGGCGAATGGACAACCATCACGGCACCCGACCCTGCCATCGACCTGAGCGATCCAGCGCAAGTTGTCTTCACCCTTCCCGCCATCGCCCCGCGTCTGTTTGTGAGGTTGGCCGTAACTATTGACCCTTAGCCGGACAAACGACGAACGTTCCGGGCCATTGTCCTCGCAATTACATTGCTGTTTGCTCCAGAGAATGTGGAGCCTAGTGCATCGTTCTGTAAATAACTGTGCGTTTGGTACAAGGTGTGCTATGATTCTTTCATGGCCCGGATCGCACAACCTCTTTTGCTTCAACCAGATGAAGTTCTTCAGCTGGAATCGTTGCTACGTCGCAACACCTTGGAAGTCCGTATCGCAAGAAGATGCAGAGCCTTGCTGCTAGCGGCACAAGGCATGAGTAATGTTGAAATTGCTGAGAAACTCGACAACTGAAAACCAACACCGGCCCGCGCAGGGACCAGGGCATCGCCTGGAAGGACGGCAATTGGAATCTCATCAACCCCCTTTTCCCCGCTCTCCGGTCTGGCCACCGGCACATTCAACGGCCTTCACCCCAAAAGCAAATTCCTGCAGCAATCTCAACCAGCTAGGCTTCCACGGAACTCGGCTTTGATCAGTTTTTGTTGTATGACATGATGATTACCACGACCAACTTCTTTCAGCCATGCGGCGGCACACCGAACTACGGTATCAGGATCCCAATAAAAATGGGGCACTGGGGGCTCATACCAAGAGAAACTCGGATGGTAGTCCATAGAGATACAGCAAACCTTACGTCGCTCCGCACCACGCTCTTGAAGTAAATAATTTTGGACTGCGTTGTAGATCATCCAGTCATCCACGAAAATCGCCGTTGGCGGTGTCACTTGAAACAGCTTGTCTAGACATTGCCTAAGTCCATGCGGGGTGTTGTCCCACCCGGCTAGGTTATAAGAACCATGCGGGATGTTGTTCTCTTCCAATGCATCGATGAAAGTCTGTTCAAAATTTGAGTTCGCTCATGGATCGAGGGGCAAAAACCAATGTATGTCCCGCTGCATCCAAATGATGCTGTAAGCTAAGGATGTAGTCGTCCGTTTGATCCCCCGGGTCATAGAGCAGGACACAGACCGAGATGGCCGTGTTGCGACGAGCAGCCGACTGAGCAATAAGCCTCGGCTTGCCCTGCCCCGATTTTTGACCAGCCCTTCCTTTTCCAACTGTTGTAGCGCCCGCTCGACGGTGCTGCCATGGACTCCCAATTCCAGCGCCAACTTGTCGCGCCCAGGCATCTGTCCCACCCAGCGTTTGCGTTTTAGCTCCGCGCGTAGATAGGAAGCTGCTTGCTCGGAGACGCTCTGTTTTTCCAGCATAGTGTAACATGTTCTCAAGCGTACGTGCTTTCAAGTTGAATTTCGCTGGAGCAATCCGAGTGGACATCGGAGAGATGTTCGTATTCTGAAACGCCTGTCCGGTTTCACCATATCAAACGATCCAACAACTATGAAACTTCACACCAACCTTATACTCGCCTTGCTAGCGTCGGGGGGCACACAGTTTATCCTCGCGCTACCGGCTCATTCCGCCGTGATCGCCAACTGGAAAATGCTGAGTGGAACCGCCACGAATTCGGGGATGGACACCAACAGCCCGACCATCGGCAACGGCACGACGAATAATGCCGACAACGTCTGGCTGGCGGCGCGCCTTGGAACCGTCGCCACTCCCGCGTCCGTCACCCTCGCGGTCGGAGAAACATTGACCGTGTCCGGCACCGTCGTGTTGACCGGTGGTGATGATCTTCGGCGGGAAGGCTTCCGCATCGGCGTGTTCGATGCCGTCACCGAATTCGAAAACGGGACAACCACCTTCGCGAATGGCGGCTGGTTAATGGTACCGTCAAGCAATGGGATCTTCAAAGCCAGAATTCCTTTCGTATTCGCCGGCATCGGGGTTCCACGTGGTGACGAGACCGTCTGTTTCGAGACATTCCGCTTTCAACCTAAATACCGCAGTTGGGTATCAATTTTTCACCGCAGAGTCGCAGAGGTCGCAAAGGAACGCAGAGCCTTGCATGTGGGAAGATAGAAAATTTGGAAAAACGATGGAACTGCATGGTTCACCCAATGGGTGAAATGGAATTGCCGTGAAAAATGCCCTGCACTATCCCGAAACACAAACTCTTCTCAGCGTTCCCTCTGCGACCTCTGCGCCTTTGCGGTGAAAATCTTCGTTTGAACTGCGGATTTTAGGTTCAAACGCCATAAACATGTTCTCAAGTGTACAAACCGCCAGGCTTCTTTTTGCTGGAGACCGGAGTATGGGTGCTTAAAGTGTTGATAACTGATGCTACGCGTTCGGAAAATAACATCCAAACCAAACCATGCCTCAACTCCCCAATCCATAGATGAAACCAAAAACCACAGTCTTCTCGATCATTCTAACCTCGCTACTCGTTGCGACCGCTCCAGCCGCGACGACCTCATTTGATATCCAATCCGGAGCCAATACCCAGTCGGGCTTCACGGCGGTCACTTCTTTCCCTGCGTCCGATGGCACGGTGACCATGACCGTTGATGTCAGCCCAAGTGGTTTTCGCGACCGAGGAGTTACGACACCCATCACAGGGCATGCTGACGCAGCCGTATTGCGTGATCTCGCTTTCTGGAGCACAACGGATCCAATCACGTTCACGTTTTCCGGACTGCAATTAAACACGGAATACACCGTTCTGGGCTGGGTTTTCGATTCTGAGTCGGGTAATTCTGGTAAGAATATTGATTTTACAACCAATGGTGGAACGGTATCCATCACTACAAGCAATACGTCTAACAACAACGCCGCATTTTCCATCTCCAATCTGACTTCCGATGGCACGGGTGCCGCTACGATCGTGATGGATCACACCGGTGGAGCAGGTGGTGCGGTTTCCTTCGTGAACGGCTTCCAGCTTACTGCCATCCCCGAGCCTTCCGCCGCGCTCCTAGGCGGCCTTGGCCTCCTCGCCCTGCTTCGCCGCAGACGCTAGTCCCACCACCCATAGACAATGAGCTCCCTCCTCCGGAATGGAGTTTATCGCATTGAAAATCCCAGCCTGCTGGCTGGGATTTTTGTGGTTCTCCGTCAGGTTTGCTTGGGTATTTCAAAAGACGGGATCAGTGATCGTATCTTCGTGAAAATCCCTTGGAATGACACCGATTCTCCATCCATCTTGAATCTCCCAGAATCCTTGCTGTGTCATGGTTGCAGTCCATGAGAAGCATCTCATGATCCGGAAATCTATCGGGGAACTCGAAATGGGAGATCTAAGAATTTCAGATAGAATAAGGGTAAGCGTCCTAAATTCCTCCCCCTGGCGTTGCTCCGGTGAAGCGTTAGGTGGGGCCGGGCGGTCAGGCGACTTGCTCGGCTTCCGCGCCGGCCACCTCTTCGGCCTTGGCTTTGCGCTCAGCGGCGATTCGGGCGGGCGGCAGTCCGGCGGCTTGCCCGGGGTGGCATTGTGCGGTAGCCGCTTGAGGACTTCGACCAGGTAATCCTCAGGATCGAGTCCCTGGGCGCGGCAGTTGGCCAGCAGGGTGTAGATGAGGGCGTTGTACTTCCCGGCTTCGAGGCTGCCGAAGAACATCCAGTTTTTCATGCCCAGCTTGGTAGGGCGGATCATGTTTTCGACGAGGTTGGTGTCGAGTTCAAGCGCTTCGTCCCCGAAGCAGACGAGGATTTTGTGCCACTGGTTGAGGGTGTATTTGATGGCTTGGACTACATCGGGGATGATTTCCTTTTCGATGAGGATCATAAGGTTTTTGGGGAAACGCTCAGCCTTGGTGCGGCGGTTTTTTTACGAAGATTATTCCGGGCGCTCATACCAAGGACGAACATCGAAGTAGAGGAGCTTGATGCGGTTGCGGCGATTCCAAAGCCTTCACCCCAAAAGCAAATTCCTGCAGCCAGCCGGGGTTGTTGGGGCCGGGAAGGAGCGACTGCCTGTTTCCTAACGCCCCAACGCCTCACGCACTGTCCTTACCAGCACATCCGCCTTGTCGCCGTCGATCCAGGTCGCGATTTTCTGTGCGCGTGCACCGACGATGAGTTCCACGCGTTTCATGGGGGTGGATCCGGAGTTTCCGCTGAGGTGGGCGCGGATGTCGGTGACATCGCTGCGGGGAAAGGATTTGTCCTTGAGGATGAGGCCGCGGCGGTAGGTGCGAATGGAAATCTCGGTGGCGTTGCCCTCGATGCGGCGCTCCTTGCCGCGGTCGAGCAGGGATGCCCCTGCCATCCCCAGCCCTATGAGCGCGAAGAACGAGGAAAATAGCGCCCAGATCCCCCGGAAGCCGATCCAGCTTTCCTGTTGCATGACCGTGAAGGCGAGCGCTGCGAAACCGCCGCCGACCAGCGCGAAAACCAGCCCCACCCAGAATCCCTGGCTACCCATACCGGGGATCACTGCGGAAAACGGCTCCGTCCGCATCACTCCGCCCACCTTCATCGGGGCGAGCACACCGCCGATCACACCGCCGACGCCAACGTTTCGTTTCGGCTCCGGCTTGGGCAACGCCGCCTCCCGCAGATCCGCCACCAGCCAAGCCTTCTCTACCTCCTCAAGCGTGGTGCCGAAACGGATTTTCCCCTCCGCCCCCTTGATCTCGATGCCATAGACCGGCTGGTAGTTCTGCTGGTAAAACTCCCGCTGCGCAAGCGTGGTGATCCCAGCGCAGGCCAGTGATTTCTCCGACACGCGACCCAGCATCACCCTCCGCCACGTGAGCCGCCCACCTTCCACCGTGACGGTGTGCCGCGCGAGCATGTTGCGCAGGCCGACGTAAAGCGTGCCCAGCCCCACCGCCCAAAAGATCCCGAAGAACGGGATCATCGCCCATTCCGGCATGTTTCCCTCGATCTTACCGCCGGAAAGGAATGTGATGAGAAACATGCCGCTCAGCAGCGCCGTGATCGCCAGCCAGAAGAGTGAGAAGAGCATGAAAAACCCAAACTTCCCGCTCGCGGGGATCTCCCAGACCTTGCCGCCGCGCCCCCACCGAAACGCGAATTTTTGTGCCCGCCGGAGGCTCCCCCGCCCTGCCCGGCGCCGCGCCCTGCCCAGAAGCCGCGGCCCACTCGCCCAGCGAGGCACGCGTTCCACAACTCCCGCAAACCATTAGTTCCTCCCAGCTACTCGGCAGCTTCCCGCCCTTTTCCCCGCAGTCGGGACAGGACAACCCGCGGCCCTTCAGCCGCGCCCGCACCGAAGCCTTCGCCAACGTCTCATTCAGCTTGCCGAACACGCCGGAAGTTTGTGCCGCATGGCGCGGCGGAAATCAATGCGATCTTGCAGCCTTCGCACGATCAGCATTGCCCCAGGAACTCCCGCGCCGCGTCGGCTATCCTCTCCGCCTCACCCTGCGGGTAGCTCATTTTTCCATCGAAACCCCAGACCACCTGGGGCCACGCCGGATCATCTTGGAAACGCCCGACCACGTGGATGTGCATCTGCCGGACGATGTTGCCGATGCAGGCGACGTTGAGTTTCTCTGGGCGGAAATGGGCTTCCACAAAACGCGAGACCTTCCTCACCGCGCGCATCACCTCCGCGAAAGTCTCCTCATCAAGCTGGTGCAGATCCTCGGTCCCGGGCGGCACCTCCGGGACGACGATGAACCACGGAAAATGTTCCTCATCTTTTAGCAGAACGCGGCAGCCGTGGATGCGCGCCACCTCAAGGCCAACGGCCGCCAGCCTTTCGTTCAGGGCAAATTCCATGATTCACCTGCCCCGGATGCCCGCCGCGATGTCGGCAGAAAGTTTCCCCAGCAACCTCGACTGCGCGGCCACGACCGATTCGTAATCCTCCTCCGCAACCGGCTCTTTCCCGATGAAAGTCCGCGTCCGCACCAGCCTCGATCCCGGCAGCGAATACACCCGCCAGGTCGCCTCGATGCGGGCGTGGCCATCGTCCCCGGCGATGAACTCGCGGACGTCCACCGCAACCTGATAGTCGATCTCGCTGTCGCGCTGCCACGGATAGGTGCGCACATTTCCCGTGCCCAGGCGGCGGCCGAGGTTCGTCGCGAGCACGCGGGCGACGCCGTTGTCGAGATCCCCCGCCCACAGATGGCTTTGCGCGACCTCGATCCGGTTCGGGCTGGTCTGGATCACTAGGTTGCGGCGGTTCACATGCCCGGCCAGCGCGACGGGGCCGACCCCGATGGATGTCCCGCCGCCGGACGGCAGCCCGCCCTCCGCGCTGAGCGTGTAGAAGGTGGGCGTCGGGTTTCCGCAACCGGCGAGGAGCGCGGCGGCGAGGAGAATGGCGGGAAATTTCATCATGATGCGGAAGGTTCTCAGCGTTTTCCGGCTGCCTTGGGCCTCGGGTTGCCGGAGTCGTCTTTCCCGAACAGCAGCGAGTTCGGCTTTTCCTTGATCGAGTCCGCCAACCCGTCGATGGAGCGCAGAGCGCCACGAAGCTCGTCGAGCGTCCGCAAAAGATCGCCCTGCACGTTCCCGTCCGGCCCCACGCTGGCTAAGGATTTCTCCAGCTCCGCGAGCGTGCGGCGGAGATCGCCGGGCAGATTTTTGAAATCCTCGTCCTCCAAGGTTACCTTCGCGGCGGAGGCCACCTTCTCGATCTCCTCCAGTGCCTTCCTCGCCTCGGCCACGGTCGTCGCGGTCTCCTTGGCGGCGGCCGTGATCTCTATGACCGCGTTGTCGAGCGGCAGGGAGTCGATCTTGTCGAGCACCGAGGCCAGCTTTACCTCAAGCTGTGCGAATCCGGACGGCACGGTCGGCACCACCGGGAAATCCCCTTTGTAGCCCAGTTCCTCCGCTTCATCCGCCGGATAGTAGTCGAAATCCACAAACATCGCGCCGGTCAGCAGGCTGCCGGTTTTCAGCGCGGCGCGCAGGCCTTTCCTGACCGCATCACCCAGCAGCAGGATCTCATCCTCCGGCGAGGTCACCGTGCCGATCGCCCGCAGCAGGCGCGGATCGACCTCGACGAGCACCGGCACCTTCTGGTTCTCGGGATCCGGGACGTATTCGAAGGAAATGTTCGTCACCCGCCCGATCACGATCCCCCGGTATTCCACGGGAGCCGTTTTCGAAAGACCCCGCACGCTCTGGTCGAAGAGCAGCAGAAGCTGCAAGGTCGGCTCGAAGGTGGAGGACGCGGCGGCGTCGATATCTTCGTGCAGTTCGAAGCTCGTCCCGTCCTGCGCCAGCTCGCCGGGTTGCGCTCCTTCCTGGAGTGCGAAGGAAACCCCGCCCGTGACCATCGCCTGGAACGAGGGTGTCCTGACCTTAAAACCGTCCACCCCCGCCGAAACATCGATCCCGCTGGTGTTCCAGAACTTCGTATTTTCTCTCACCAGCGTGCGGTATTCGTCCTGGATGAAGGCCTCGTAGATGATGCGGCGTCCGTCCGCATCGAGCCTACGGCTCTCAATCCTGCCGACCTCAAAGCCCCGGTAATAGAGCGGCGAGCCAACCGAAAGCGAACCGGCCTCATCGGAAAGGAGCGTGAGTCGCAGCCCGGGGACGCTGCGGCTGGTGGCGGGCGGCGTCTCGCGGCCCTTCCATTTCGTTGGCCCCTTCGGCCCGGTGCCCGGCTCCATCTCGATATAGACGCCGGTCAGCAGTGTCCCGAGGCCGGAAATGTCTGCCGCTGAAACCCGCGGCCGCACCACCCAGAACCGCGAGCCTTTGCGCAGCAGATCTGCGTAGGTGCTGTCCAGCGTGCAATAAACGAAAACCGACTGCAGATCCTCCGTCAGCTCTACCCGGGAAACGCTGCCGACGACCACCGAGCGGCAGCGCAGCTCTGTTTTTCCCGCAAAAATGCCATCCGCCGTCTCGAAGCGGATCCGCACCTCCGGCCCTTTCGAGCTAACGTTGCGATAAAGCATCCATCCGCCAATTAGTAGCGCAATAATAGGTACGACCCACACGACGTTCCAGCGCTGGGCGGCGCGGAGTTCGGGAGTGGCGGCGGTTGGCGGTTCTTCACTCACTTTTAGAAGGGGGTTGGGAGGTGGGCGTTTCGATTTCCTCACTCAGAAGTTGATCCCAAAGCAGCTTCGGGTCAAAGCTCATCGCTGCGAACATCGTCAGCATCACCACCCCTGCAAAAGCTAGCGCGCCCGGCCCTGGGGTAATGCTCATGTAGTTTCCTAATTGTACCATCGTCACGAGAACCGCGACCACAAAAATATCCACCATCGACCACCGACCAAGCAATTCCGTAACCCAATACACCCGACCCAGCAGCTTCGCGGAGTGGGAAAGTATCCCTTTTGCCGCCGCGCACAGCCACAGCAGTGCCACGATCTTAAGTAGCGGGATCAGGATGGACGCGGTGAAAATCACGATCGCGATCGGGTAGGAACCCGCGTTCCAGAACTGCACCAGCCCGGCCACGATCGTGCTCTCCGTGGAGATGCCGAGTTCCCGCGTGGTCAGGATCGGCAGCAGGTTTGCGGGCACATACATCACCGCCGCCGCCGCCACCAGCGCCATCGTCCGCGCAATGCTGTCCCGCTTCCTAAGGTGCAGATGGCTGCCGCAGCGGGGGCAGTTCACAGCGCTGATCGGCGCCACTTTCTCGCAGACATGGCAGCCCGCCAGCCCCGTTTCCAGGCCCCTCACGACCTCCTTTCCGTTGAACTGGCTCATCCCCCCCGCGCCACCTCCAGGCGATCCCAGAGTTCCCTCTTGTCGATGGCCGCCACCGCGCCGGCCATGCAGAACATCAGCCCCGCGAACGCCCAGAAGCCGATCCCGAAATGCAGCTCCGCCACCTTGCCCAGTTTCAGCAGGCTCACCAGCACGCCGAGCAGGAACACCTCGATCATGTTCCAAGGCTCCGAGCGGCTCATCCAGCGCGTCACGAACATCGCCCCCGGAGCCAACCGGCCTAACATCAGCGGCCCGCACACATACACCAGCCCCCCCGCCAGAATCAGCGGCGTGACGATGGTGAAAAGTGCCACGCCGAATCCGACCAGCGGCGTGCCGTCGTCGATCAGCGCTTTCGCTGCGCCGGGCAGTGTTAACTCCGTCCACATCCCGCCCGCATCCATGCTTACAAAGGGAGCGGTATGCACCACCAACATCAGCAGCAACGCGGTCAGGGAAAAGGAAGTCACCCGCGCCAGCGAAGCCGGGCGGTTCTGGAAAAGCGTCGCGCCGCAGAGGATGCAGTTCGCCCGCGAACCCTCCGGGATCGGCTCTGCCACATGTACTGTATCGCAGTAGTGGCAGATCGCATGGTGCGGCCCGCCCTTCGGCTTCGGCCACGTGAGGATGGATAGTCGGGTTCTCAAGGTTGTGCTATCTTCCTATCTCGCAGCCACGACCCTCTGTGTCAACTCCCCCAGCCCCTCCACCCCGCATTCCACCAGATCCCCCGCCTGTAGGTAGCGCGGCGGGTCCATCCCCATCGCCACCCCGCTTGGCGTCCCCGTCGCGATCACATCACCGGGCAGCAGCGTCATGAAACGGCTGATGTAGCTCACCACGTCCCGCACCCCGAACAGCATGTCCTTCGTCCAGCTGTTCTGCCGGATCTCGCCATTCACCTTCGTCCACAGCCGCAGACCCTGCGGATCGGGAACCTCGTCCGCCGTCACCAGCCACGGCCCCATCGGCGCGAAGGTGTCCGCGCTCTTCCCCTTCGTCCACTGCCCGCCGTGCTCCTTCTGGAAAGCCCGCTCCGAGTAATCGCAGAACACCGCGTAGCCCGCCACGCATTCCATCGCCTCCGCCTCGGAAACGTTACTCGCCGTCCTCCCGATCACCACCGCCAGCTCCACCTCGTAGTCCAGCTTCCTCGCCCCCTTCGGCATCACCACATCATCATGCGGGCCGCTCCACGCCGAGCTCGCCTTCATGAAAAGCACTGGCTCCGTGGGAATCTCACCGCCCATCTCCCGCGCGTGCTCTAGGTAGTTCTGCCCCACACACACGATCTTCGAGGGCCGCGCCACCGGCGGCCCCAGCCGCATCCCCGCATCGATCTCGAACCCGCCCGGACAACCCTGCCCCACCCACTCCGCCAGACTTTCCAATCCCCCCATCGCGAAAAACCCCTCATCGTAATCGAAGAACTCCCCGCTCGCATCGATCATGCGCCCATCCTCCAGCAACACGCCGGGTTCCTCCCTGCCCTCTTCCCCGAATCGGATCAGCTTCATGATGCCCGCTATGCTACCGGGTTGGACGGGGAGTTCCAGCGCTTTAAAGCGGGGCGTATGCGGTATTCGCCCCGCACCGTCCATGCGCTGGCTTATGTCGGAACGTCAAAGAGCACGCAACCCTATCAACGGGTGTGAGCGTAGATCAGGGGGTTGAGGAGCCCAAAGATCTTTATCTACAGGCTTCACTAATTTTACTCTTTGTGCTTTGCTCATGATTATTTTGCCCAACGTTAGAGCGATGGCGCGGCGGCTTGTTGCCCGACTTTATCAGACGGCTTCCTCGCCGTCGCCATCCGTGCCTTGTTAGGGTCTTGATTTTTACTTGAGCCTTGCTGCCTTGCTGCGTGTTCGGCCTTCGCCCATGCGAATATCTTGCGATGATCATACCCGTGTTCAGCGGCAAGTGCTGCGCGGGCATCTCTGACTTCCTGGATAATGTGATTAGTCATGATTAAGTTCAATAAGGGTTCGAGGCGTGCAAATGATGGGGACATGAAGGCCGTAGTAGGAACAGTAATCCAAAAGCTCCTTCTGAAGAACCGCGTTGGCCAAATGGGTGCAATTCCACGTTAGAAGATAGTCCATTCGATGCAGGATCGCCAACCCCAAATGGGATGCGTCAGTGACGGCCTTTGGAGGCAAATGGAACAGCCGGATCAAATCTTCTTCCAAATCTGGAAGTGTATCTACGAGTTCCAGCTCCGGGATACCCTTCAACTTTGAAAGCCGTTTAGCTGCCAAATCAGGATTACCTCTGCTGCACTCGTCGATAGTGTAGAACGAGGTGAAAACCCGGAAATGAAATCTCTGCTCCTCCCACCAATCCCGTGTCGCTTCCTGATCAGCAGCCAATGTAGCCTGCTTGCTCTTGCGAGAAGTAAGGTAGCTCGGGATCGTGGTCTCGATGTAAACGGATTGCATCGCGGGAAAGCATCACACCAATTTGCGCCTCTGTAAAGAAGAGCAATTTCTTCCCCTAACGAAAGAGGAATGGCGTGCTGGGATGGACTCCGATTTGATCAGACGGCTTACACGGCGTCGCCATATCCGACTTGTTATCCTCTTTGGTTTGTTAGTGTTGCCAGTTTCGATTCGACCCAACGATTGAGGCTCGAACCCTCTTCCTGACTGAGAGCTGCTAGCTTCCGGTGAAGTTGTGGATCAATGCGAAGAACAAAATTCCCTGAGTATGGGCGATCCGGCTCTTCGCCACGCTCGGCACAAAATTCTAAATAGTCGTCAATCGATTCGTGAAAGGCGGCCTTGAGTTCATCCACGCTCCTCCCTTGGAACGTAACAACATCCCTGAGATCCGTGACCTCTCCGTGAAAAGTCTCTGCGTCTTCGTCGAAAGTGACGGTGCCGTGGTATCCTTTGTAAGTCATCATGGTTGTATTCCTGCTTCGGTTAAAAATCGCCTCATCGACTTCACTGCGCCTCGATCAGTCTTCGGATCGGGATGGGGACGATGAAACACAGCGCGAATACCGTTGAGAGCGAGACGAACTCGCGAACCACTCCCTTCGGTGATCTCACATCCCAACGCGTTCAGCAGGGACTCAATGTCCTTCCAAACGATATTCGCTGAGACGGGATCCTTGAAGATCGATTCAAGTGTCTTGCGTTGACGGCTATTCACGCAGATATAGTATCACCAAACGATACCGCGTCAAGATCTGATTTTTCTTGGATAACGTCCGCGATCACCGATGGCTGCCCGTGGCGTGACTCCTGCCGGGTGAGGAACGAACCCAAGCAGGAGGCATGACGCGGGTAGCCATTCGGTGGATCGCATTGTTCGACTTTATTTTTTTGCAGTGGCTAATCGCTCCGCAATCCAGACCTTAATTAAAGATTGTCGCGGAACGCCAAGACGATCCGCTTCAAAATCCAAACGGGAAATCATCCAAGAAGGAAAATCTACATTGACCCGCTTGGCTTGGTGACCAGGTCGAACGGCCTTGGCTAGATCCAAGTAAGGCAGAATATCTTCTTCCCCTTTGTCAAAAATCTCGTCCAGTTGTTCAGCTGTCATAATATGTCTTTTCTTCGTTCTCTCGGGCTCGCCTCACGGAAATGATCCGGATTGCAGGTTCACGCATCGTGTAAAAGGCAACCCATATCTTCTCATTGTTTTTCGCAATCAGTGCATGGCGCTCTTCGGTGTCGCTCCGAGCTGGAAACTCGACCCGATCCTCGTCCAGCCAGAGGACTTGAGCTTCGTCAAAATCGATGCCGTGCTTCTCCTTGTTGGTCTGGCTCTTGATTGGATCATACTCGAAGTCCATGCGATATGGAAAATATACCGGAACGTTCGTTTACCGCAAGAGATAATTTTCTGTCGAACGTCGCGGATCAGGCGCGGCTATTTGCCGTCGACTGCATCCGGCTTGTTCGGCTGTTTTTGGGTTCTACAAGATTCAATCTGGCGGTCATCTTGTTGAACAATGGCTCGGAACTGCTCCATCTGTTCCTTCGCAATGGCACCAATAGGCCCCAGTTTGGGATCCATGTTAGGCCCTATATCCAGTGTCACAGCACCACCGTTGGCCACAACTGTCTGGAACCATGACCGCCACTGTTCGGTAGGGTGCCGGACATCACGCTTCCCCCAGCCTGAGCCAAGAAACGTGAGCGCGTGCCACTGCGAACCCTTGACCCAGCGCGAAGTGGGCACAATGCCAAACGGGTTGACCACTTCGCCTGCGGTGTAGTCCTCGGCCTGCGTGTAGCGGCTGGGTGGGACGCCGCGATTGAAGGTGACGATTGCATTCGTATTCCCTCGCTTGACCGCATCGGCATAGACGGTGGCAATCTCTTCGTTGAAGTGGATGCGCTGATAGCCCCCATCGAACCACCAACCGGAAACCTTGTCGCCATATCGCGCAGACCATTCGTGGATAACCTCGGCCCACTGTTTGGCGAAGGCGAGGTCAATGGGCTGGTCCCTTGGGCCTTCTGGCAGCCCGAAGGCTTTCTGCGCGCGGATGTCGCGGTACGGTGTTTGGCATGGCAAGTAGAGCATCAAGCGGATACCTTTTGGGTGAAGCGCGCGATAAAGATCAAGTGGTAGATCGCGAGTCGCGCAACGCTCGCCGGGTTGGTAGCCGGTGATGCGATCATAGGTGGCGTTGGGCGCGTTATAGAAGCCACAGTTCTGGCCTAGGGTTAGCACGAAATATTTGGCACCCATACTCTCGAGTTGCTTTGCCAATGCCTCGACATCAAAGTCGTTGACTTTGGCAAACTGCTCAGCGTTGCGCGGCAAGTAGTGCATGAACGCGCCGATGCGCGCATCTTTGAGCCAATCGGTTTGAGGTGATTTGTCTGCGGCCGACGAATATTGCGACATAACGCCTCCTATGATGAACGCTAAGTAGAGTGATCTTGTTTTATTCATTGTTTTATTAATCTCGTGAATTCTTTCATACGTGTTTCGGAGCAAAGTAATTTTACTCTTTGTGCTTTGCTCATGATTATTTTGCCCAACGTTAGAGCGATGGCGCGGCGGCTTGTTGCCCGACTTTATCAGACGGCTTCCTCGCCGTCGCCATCCGTGCCTTGTTAGGGTCTTGATTTTTACTTGAGCCTTGCTGCCTTGCTGCGTGTTCGGCCTTCGCCCATGCGAATATCTTGCGATGATCATACCCGTGTTCAGCGGCAAGTGCTGCGCGGGCATCTCTGACTTCCTGGATAATGTGATTAGTCATGATTAAGTTCAATAAGGGTTCGAGGCGTGCAAATGATGGGGACATGAAGGCCGTAGTAGGAACAGTAATCCAAAAGCTCCTTCTGAAGAACCGCGTTGGCCAAATGGGTGCAATTCCACGTTAGAAGATAGTCCATTCGATGCAGGATCGCCAACCCCAAATGGGATGCGTCAGTGACGGCCTTTGGAGGCAAATGGAACAGCCGGATCAAATCTTCTTCCAAATCTGGAAGTGTATCTACGAGTTCCAGCTCCGGGATACCCTTCAACTTTGAAAGCCGTTTAGCTGCCAAATCAGGATTACCTCTGCTGCACTCGTCGATAGTGTAGAACGAGGTGAAAACCCGGAAATGAAATCTCTGCTCCTCCCACCAATCCCGTGTCGCTTCCTGATCAGCAGCCAATGTAGCCTGCTTGCTCTTGCGAGAAGTAAGGTAGCTCGGGATCGTGGTCTCGATGTAAACGGATTGCATCGCGGGAAAGCATCACACCAATTTGCGCCTCTGTAAAGAAGAGCAATTTCTTCCCCTAACGAAAGAGGAATGGCGTGCTGGGATGGACTCCGATTTGATCAGACGGCTTACACGGCGTCGCCATATCCGACTTGTTATCCTCTTTGGTTTGTTAGTGTTGCCAGTTTCGATTCGACCCAACGATTGAGGCTCGAACCCTCTTCCTGACTGAGAGCTGCTAGCTTCCGGTGAAGTTGTGGATCAATGCGAAGAACAAAATTCCCTGAGTATGGGCGATCCGGCTCTTCGCCACGCTCGGCACAAAATTCTAAATAGTCGTCAATCGATTCGTGAAAGGCGGCCTTGAGTTCATCCACGCTCCTCCCTTGGAACGTAACAACATCCCTGAGATCCGTGACCTCTCCGTGAAAAGTCTCTGCGTCTTCGTCGAAAGTGACGGTGCCGTGGTATCCTTTGTAAGTCATCATGGTTGTATTCCTGCTTCGGTTAAAAATCGCCTCATCGACTTCACTGCGCCTCGATCAGTCTTCGGATCGGGATGGGGACGATGAAACACAGCGCGAATACCGTTGAGAGCGAGACGAACTCGCGAACCACTCCCTTCGGTGATCTCACATCCCAACGCGTTCAGCAGGGACTCAATGTCCTTCCAAACGATATTCGCTGAGACGGGATCCTTGAAGATCGATTCAAGTGTCTTGCGTTGACGGCTATTCACGCAGATATAGTATCACCAAACGATACCGCGTCAAGATCTGATTTTTCTTGGATAACGTCGCGGATCAGGCGCGGCTATTTGCCGTCGACTGCATCCGGCTTGTTCGGCTGTTTTTGGGTTCTACAAGATTCAATCTGGCGGTCATCTTGTTGAACAATGGCTCGGAACTGCTCCATCTGTTCCTTCGCAATGGCACCAATAGGCCCCAGTTTGGGATCCATGTTAGGCCCTATATCCAGTGTCACAGCACCACCGTTGGCCACAACTGTCTGGAACCATGACCGCCACTGTTCGGTAGGGTGCCGGACATCACGCTTCCCCCAGCCTGAGCCAAGAAACGTGAGCGCGTGCCACTGCGAACCCTTGACCCAGCGCGAAGTGGGCACAATGCCAAACGGGTTGACCACTTCGCCTGCGGTGTAGTCCTCGGCCTGCGTGTAGCGGCTGGGTGGGACGCCGCGATTGAAGGTGACGATTGCATTCGTATTCCCTCGCTTGACCGCATCGGCATAGACGGTGGCAATCTCTTCGTTGAAGTGGATGCGCTGATAGCCCCCATCGAACCACCAACCGGAAACCTTGTCGCCATATCGCGCAGACCATTCGTGGATAACCTCGGCCCACTGTTTGGCGAAGGCGAGGTCAATGGGCTGGTCCCTTGGGCCTTCTGGCAGCCCGAAGGCTTTCTGCGCGCGGATGTCGCGGTACGGTGTTTGGCATGGCAAGTAGAGCATCAAGCGGATACCTTTTGGGTGAAGCGCGCGATAAAGATCAAGTGGTAGATCGCGAGTCGCGCAACGCTCGCCGGGTTGGTAGCCGGTGATGCGATCATAGGTGGCGTTGGGCGCGTTATAGAAGCCACAGTTCTGGCCTAGGGTTAGCACGAAATATTTGGCACCCATACTCTCGAGTTGCTTTGCCAATGCCTCGACATCAAAGTCGTTGACTTTGGCAAACTGCTCAGCGTTGCGCGGCAAGTAGTGCATGAACGCGCCGATGCGCGCATCTTTGAGCCAATCGGTTTGAGGTGATTTGTCTGCGGCCGACGAATATTGCGACATAACGCCTCCTATGATGAACGCTAAGTAGAGTGATCTTGTTTTATTCATTGTTTTATTAATCTCGTGAATTCTTTCATACGTGTTTCGGAGCCGAACGTAAAGCGCGTGCACCCCTACCAGCGGCGGCGCACGTCGATCACGGAGTTAGGGTTGTAGTTACGGAATATCATCGAAACAGAACGGCTGGTAGGGGTTGTCACGACGCGGCTTGTTCTGCCTCTTCATTGTTATGGGTGAGGAGCTTGATAAACTCTGATATTGTGATCCCATTGGCTACAGATGGCTGCCACGCCTTGGTCTCAGAAAGCTCCACATACCAAGAGGAAGTTCGCTCCATGCCAACATCGGAATAAACCATGATAGATCCTCGGCCATTCGATGCGGACTTCGAACTAAACCATACAGCGATTGTATCAGGGCAAAGCTGATCGAAATACCGTCTCAGATTCGCTTCACTCCGCATCCGCTTGTGAAGAACGTCAAAATCTGAATCTACGACGTATCCAGATTCCCCCTTGCTCCAGGAATACTCTGAATCGACTCTTGATGGCACGAATGGAGGAATTACCAATCTCCCACGACCAACCCCGAAGGCACCGAGCACCTTACCAGCAAATCCTCGCCACTTCTCACCGAACCAATTATCGACCCGGATCACCCTCAGCGACCTTGGTGTGTCACGATGCACGACCGACTCGATCACTGCGTCAACGATCTCGATAAAACGATCATCGTCGTCATGTGTGGTAATGATTCGCATGGGATTTCTTGGCAGAACGTCTAGCGCTGGCACCGGCCAGCAATTGAAAGGAGGGGGTAGGAGATTGAAAAGCTTATGGCCGGTTGTCCAGCCGCGACTTGTTGGGCAATCTGATTTTCAATTGATGCCCGACAACTCCTCCAGAATCTCCCGAACAGAAGTCCAGTGTCGAACTGTCTCCTCACTCAGCTGCAATGTGGTCTCAATCGTCTCCTTGGTGCCGTCTGCTGCTACGAATGTAACCCTCAAATCATAGCGCCCGGGACGCATCTTGTAGCTCTTACTTCCGGCGTCAATTGGCTCAAGATCCTGAATGAGCGGCGACCAATACCAGATTCGAGCCGATCCGCCTCCCTTGTAGTCGCCCTCTGGTGTTCTATCTCCCTCTCGCCATTCACCCCCATCGGTCATGTATTCCACCTTGCTGCACATGAGCGTAACCTTCTCCTCGCCCCAACGTTCGTTTGGCACATCCACCCACACACGGAAACGTCGCTTCATCCCGTATTGACTCTGCTCACTCTGTTCGAATGCGCCCAGTGACAATATCACCTTGTGCTGTAGAACGTCAAAACTCGACTTTCCGACGACTGGATAGGCCTTAATCGGCGTCTCAGGGAATGGAATAAAGAAGAGAATGAACGGCAGCAGGATCGTGATGAGACAACCCCATCCAAGGCATCCTCGTCCGCTTCGCTGCCCATCGGTCGGTTCTGCCATATTGTGTTTCTTCAATTTTTCTGCCCAACGTTGAAGGAATGGCGCGCCGGGGAGAAGCTCAAAATTAATCAGACGGCTTCCTCGGCGTCGTCCATCTCCGCCTTGTTATGCTTCTTCTATTTTATTGGTTTGCGATGCTTTGCTAAGAGGTAAATCAGATTCGCCAAGTCGCGCCTTTGATCAGCGTTGAGCTCTTTTTCGGGCGTCGGCGCAAGGAGCATTGCACCCGCGTGTTCACCTTTGATCTTGTATTCGTTCACGAGGTCGAGCTTCGCATCCTGCCCTTTAGTTAGCTCTGTGACCACCTCCCGAGTCCCCTTGGAATGCCGAATTTGAATTGTGCTTCCATCAATGAAATAGTCTGTAACGAGTGGGGGATTCTGAGCGCCCCCATTCCAGACAGATCTAACGTGCGAAATTGACTCCCCGTTGGACTTGTAGAAGTAGTAATGGTGGCTTGTCGCGTCTTCGCCTTCCTCCGATTGGTGAGTCCAAACAAGTTCGGCCGACGCAAGAGCGAAAAGTGAGATCGTCGCCAGTAATGCTGTGATAAGGATCTTCATTTTCTTTGCATAACGTCTAAGGAATGGCGGCGCCGGGGTCAACTTCCAAAATGATCAGACGGCTTCCTCGGCGTCGCCATCTCCGCCTTGTTAGCGTTTGATTATATCCTCGGGATTTGCGGTGTATTTAGGGATCGTCTTGCCGCCTCCAATTGCGGTGGCGTACGAATAGGTGCCATCAGCCCACACATCGCCCGCAAAGCCCTTCCCATCAACCAAACCATTGTTATCGCAACTGACAAAAATCAACCATCTATCATGAAATTCAATATTCTTCTCCTTCTTATTCCCTGTGAAAACCTTGCGCTTTACGTTACGATATCCACTAAGAGCGGTACCCACGCGATTGGTTTCAGTCTTGTAAGTTGGAACCTCCCTAAAGGTTCCATCTGATGTGCTGGAGACATGTGCTAAAATTCCGCCATCTACCACCTGAAAAACTGATGCATGTACAATCTGCATGTAAGATGCTTTGAGAAGTTTTTGGTTGGCTGCAATTAGTCGAGCCTTGTGGATTGCTGCTGCTTTCTCTTCTGCTGCTACTTCTCTGTGTTCAGCTACTCCCTCGAGCGACATGCCCAGTTCTTCACGAATCTCTGCTGGAAGATCTTCAATCGGAATTGAAGCAATACCGCCATTGTGCATAATTCTAATACTATCCTTATCAACTTCTCGGACAGTTACGCCTTCGTAATCTAGAAGCTTTTCATACTTCTTCTCTTCCGCGCCGACATTTGAGCATAGACCGATGATCATGAGGCATGGAATTGCTATGGATCGTGTTGTAGATTGCATGATGTTCTTCGTTTTCTTCGCTAACAGTGTTATTGAACGACCGGTCGGGTTTGGGGGATGTTTCCGACCGGTCGTGTAACACCCCCCAAACCCGACCCGTTGGTACGGACTTTGGTGATTTCGTTCGTTTTACGTTTTTAGACGACGGCACGCTGCGCGGCAAGCAATAAAGGGGGAGGTGTGAATTAAAGGTTGTCGAGGGGGCTGGGCGAGCCGGCGCCGGGACGTTTCATGACGTGGAGGTAGATCATGGTTGTGGAGACATCGGCATGGCCGAGGAGGGTTTGGACGGTTCTGATGTCCGTGCCGGATTCCAGCAGGTGAGTTGCAAAGCTGTGGCGGAGGGTATGCGAGGTGATGCGCTTGGGAATTCCTGATTTGCGTACGGCTCCGCGCAATTGACGGGCCATGGAGTCGTCATGGAGGTGGTATCTGGCGACTATTCCGGTGCGTGGGTGCGGGCAGAGGGTGGCGGAAGGAAAGATGTATTGCCAGCACCACTCCCGGCAAGCGCTAGGCCATTTCCGCTGGAGTGCTTCCGGCATGTGGACATCGCCCGCACCGACGTCGAGATCCTGGAGATGTTTTTCATGCAGTAGGGCGAGATGGGCCTGGAGTCGTGTCTCAAGGGCTTTGGGTAAGGTTACGATGCGGTGTCTGCCGCCTTTCCCATCGTGAATGGTGATGGTGCCCTGTCCGAAATCGAGATCCTTGACGCGGAGGCGCATGGCCTCCATGAGGCGCAAGCCGCTGCCATACATGATTTGGGCGCATAATTTCCAAGGATCTTCCAGGCTGGCGAAGACAGCGCGGACTTCCTCACGGGTCATGACGACGGGAGGACGGCGCCGGCCTCCGGCCGGGGTGTAATGATCAAGGGTGAACTCCGGATGGCCGAGGATGTTTTTTGTCAGGAACGCTAGGGCGTTGAGGGCTTGTTTCTGGGTGGCGGGTGCGACGTGGCGTTCGAGTGCGAGATAATCGAGGTAGTTGGTGATGGCGGCGGGAACGGCGGTTTGAGGTGGGTTTTTGAGTTTGATCAGGCAGAAGCGGGTGAAGCGGGCGGCCCAGTGGACATAGGTTTCCTCGGTGGCCATCGCCATGTTTTTCAGGCGGATCGCACGGCGGAGGGCGTCGGTGATCCGCGCCACTTCCTCTTGGGTGTCCGGCAGGGATGCGGGGTCGCACGGTGCGGGGAGGTCGGCGCGGACGGTGATGATTTCACGGGCGCGGGTGCGGTGGGCGGGTTCGAGGGATTTCGCTTGGTCGGAGAGGGATTGCCAATCGAAGGATAGAGCCCAACCGATTTTCAGGATGTCACGGGCGAGGATGCGGGCGGCATCGATGGCTTGGCGCATTTGCCAATCGGCGATGGAGGAGGAGCGGCCGAGGGCATCGAACCATTCCTGGGTGCGCCGGGCGGAGTGGTGGCCGCAGGCTTTGGTCCATGATTCCGCCCAGCGGATATAATAATCGTGGGCGGCGGGTTTGATGGGGATTGTTTTGAGACGCTGGCTGAATTCCAAGCGGGCGGGGGAAGGAGAAAGATCATCCGGCTTTTGCTGGGACGAATTGGGCATGGATGAATTCGTTATTGTGTTCAAAAGAACATTTCAAGCGGTTTTTTGCGGCTTCGGATTTTTGATGGGGAGGAAGAGATATTGCAGGGTGTCCGGGATCGTGGTGGTGAGGACGCCGTCCGCGAAGTCCGCGGAGCCTTTCCCGCCGAGGACGGTGACGGTGGCGTTGTTTGCTTTCAGGAGCGGGATTTCCGTTTTCCAGGAGTTCTCCGCGTTGAGTTCGCGGAAAACGACGCGCCGGGCGCTGCGGCGGTCTTTGGCGACGGAGGAAAATCCCGTCCAGGCGACCCCGTCCGGCGCGGCGCCGATGGGGATGATGTGGCCGGAGAAAATGGCCTCGCGTTCCTTTTTCCATGCGGCGACCAGCGGCGGGATGGTCTCGAAGTATTTCCCGGGGAGATTCGAGGTCTCGAACCAACCCAGCGGGCTGGCGAACATGACCGTGGCGAAAAGTGTGTCGGGCGGATAGGCGGCGGGGGAGAGCGGGTCGCCGCCGTATTGGCCGGGGTTGCGGAGCTGGTTGAGGAACTCCATGCGCAGCCTCACCGGATCGACGTAGGGGGTGAGCGTCCAGAGGTTGCGCAGGGTGTGTGCGGCCAGTAGTTGCCCCAGTCCGTGTAGCGGTTTTCCAGGAAAACGGGGGCCGACCCGCACGGTGCCGTAATAGCCGGGACGCAGGCCGGCGGTCGCGTCCGCATCGAAGACCACGCGCCCGTCGGTTTTTTCCAGAACCATGTCGTAGAACCGGCTCAGGTTCGCCTCGGCCGCGGGGCTTTTCATTTGCACGGCGTCGATCTTCACGTGCTCGACCTGCACGACATCCACCCCGAGCCGCGCCCCGGCCTCGACCTCCTCCATGAGGAACTCCGCGCTCACCCGCGAATTGCGCGAGCGGTCGCCCCAGGTATTGCTGAGGAACATGCCGTCGCGCTCCGGCTTGTATGTGCGCAGGCAGCGCTGGTAATCCTGCGTCGCGGCGATGCGGCCCGCGCGACCGCCGGAGTAGGTCAGCACCGTCCACGGATAACCGGGGCCGGCGAATGTGACGCGGCGAAGAGGAGGAAGATGCGCTTCATGGGGCGCACGCTATCAGCGACCCTTGAAACCAGGAAGCACCTTCATGGTGCGCCGATCCGGAAAAAGCGATAGGGAGCGGTGTCGTCCGTGAGGCGAAAACGCAAGCGCATCTTCGAGCCGCCCATGTCGGTCGCGTCGAGGAGCTTCAGGGGATGTTGAAACCAGTTTTGTAAATCCGTGGAGGTGTAGGGGAGCAGGGTAAAATCATCGCGATCCGTCGCCGCGGAGAAGGAGAATACGGCGTCGTTTTCGCCAAATCCCATGGAAGTGAGATTCTCGAAAGAGAAGGATTCATCCGGGCGTGAGCCGCCATTCCGGGGTGCGGAGGGTGGTGAGCGATCCGTAGCGGGAATAAGCGTGGTTTTTTCCGGGCGCGAAAGGGTTGCGCAGCATCGGGACGAGCGATGAGCCGACAGCGGTGGCGGGCGGGGTGAGGCCGCAGAGTTCCGCGATGGTGGGGTAGATATCGATGGATTCGACGACTCCCTCCGCAGGGACTCCAGCGAAGGCTTCGGGGTTCACGGAGGCGGGCGGGCGGATGATGAGCGGGGATTCGAGCGAGCGCTCCAGCAGCTTGTGTTTGCCGATGAGGCCGTAGTCGTCGAGGCACCAGCCGTGGTCGCCCCACAGGATGACGACGGTATTTTCGGTGAGTCCGAGGGCGTCGAGTTCCGCGAGGATTTTGCCGAGCTGCACATCGACGTAAGAAACGCTGGCGTAATAGGCGTGGCGGAGTTTCGCGCGGTCGTTGCCGCCGCTGTAGGAACCGACCTCGCTGGAGTTGGTGGTGGTGGCAGGGTTCGCGCCAGCGGGCGTGGAAAGCGGGTAGGGTGCGGGTAGGGTGGCAGGGTCGTAGAGATCCCAGTAGGCCTTGGGGGCATTGAACGGGAGATGGGGCTTGTAGAAGCCGACGGCGAGGCAGAAGCGGGTGCCATCGTCCGCGAACTCGCGGAGTTTCGCGATGGCGGCCTGTGCCATCTGTCCATCAGGATACGCATCATCCGGCAGGCTGTTGCCATTTTCATCCACGCCGATCTCCCACGCGGGCGACACGCCGCTCACCCGCGAGGTGCCGTCGGCATAGGCGAAAACCGGGTAGTTCTGCGCGCCCCAGCGGTCGTGGTCGTGGACGATCTCATTCCATGAATGGCGCATGTCCGGAAAGGTGGCGGAAGTACGACCACTATCGTTGTTGACCGGGAAGTTCCAGCGGTAGCCGTCCGGCTCGTGGGTGACTTTCCCCATGGAAACGGTGTGCCAGCCGTTGCGGCGCAGGAGATCGACCCAGCTTTCCGGCTGTGCGGGCAGCGTGGCAGGCATGGCGTTGAAAGCATCGTTGTCGTCGGTGGCGGAGGTGGGCCGGCGCCCGCTCAGGAGGGCGTAGCGGGAGGCTCCGCAGGTGGGCACCGCGACGTAGTGGTTGCGGAACATGCGGCCTTGGGCGGCGAGGGAATCCATGTGCGGCGTGACCATGTGGCTTTCCCCGTAGCAGCCGAGATCCGGGCGGAGGTCATCGAAGGCGACGAACAAAACATTGGGCGGCTGCGCGGCGGCTGTCATGGCCGCACAGGTGAGGATGAGCGCGGTTTTCATGGATTGGCGGCGTTGATGGCGAAACCGTTGAGGAGGAGGAAATTTTCCGCGCCGTTGGGAATCGTTGAGCGCAGGTTGATGATGAGCGGCGAGGCGCCATCGTGGCTGAATCCGAAGGAAATCTGCGGGATCTGCGCATCCCCGATGTAGGTCGTGTTGAGCCCCGCGGAACCCAGCGATGTGCCCTGCACGGAACCCATGACCGCGCCGCCGAGGCGCGCCTCGATGGTGTTCGGTGAGGAGCTGTCCGCTCCCTGGGCGAAGCCGTGCGTTGCACCGGTGAAGGTGTCTAGGTGCCAAGAACGGAAGACGTAAACGCCCGCCGCGAGGTTGGTAATGGAGATGTCGATCGCCCCTTTCCGGGTGGCGATGAAATCGGACACAAGGAACGAGAGCGAGGTTTCGCCGCCGGGGATCGCGCGGGTGCCATCCCCATTGCCGCCGCGGAACTCGAGCTTTTCCCCATCCGGCTGTGAAACGCTGACCTGCCGGGAGCCGAAATTTTTTAAGTAAGTTGGGGCGTTGGCCGCCTGCGTTGCGGAGCCGGAGACGGCGCGGAACAGGGATTGGCCGGGTGAGCTGAGGGCGTCGCTGCGGTTGAAGTCGATCCCGAGGACGAGTGCGCCGGGAGTGAGAGGCGGCGGCGGAACATCCGCAGCCAGGGCGTAACCGACGCCGTCGAACCAGGTGCGAGTGGTGCTGCCGCCGCCGCTAAGGTTGTTGACGAAAACAGGCACAGTGCCCCCCTGCCCCACCGTGGCTCGGCCGATTTTGACGCCGTGGAGGATTCGGACATCCTCGGTGAGGAGCGGCGGCGCACCGGCGAAGGTCAAGGTGGACGCGGCGACGGGTGCGGTTCTGTTTCCGGGTCCATCCACGCTGTAGGTGGTGAGCGCGCCGGACTCCAACCCGGCGGAAATCGTCCAAGTGTTGGTGTTCGGCCCATCCCAAAAGAAGGCCCAGATATCGTAGTCTCCGACCGCGAGGCCGGTGATCGTCGGTGGTCAGCTCGGGCATCTGGTTTCCGCTATGGATGGACTGGTAAACCGTCCCGTTCGTACCGAGATTTTCGCGCAGCGCCCACTGCGTGTTGTTCGCGGCAATGGAACCAGGAACGGGATCGAGCCAAGCGGTGTTTTCCGGAGAGCCTCCGGTGGCATAGGTGTTGCCCGTTGCTCCATGCGTGACGTCCACATAAGTAATCGCGCCGGATACGGTTTCTGCGATTTCCGCAAGTGTTTTCCCGGTCGTGATTTCGATGGCGGAAAACTCGGCGCGTGTGGCGTTGAGGTTGCTAGTCATCGTGAAAGGCGGCGCTGTTGTGCAGCGGTGCGGCCAAAAGCGTCAACAGGACATGGATCAGGATGACGGGATTGCGTTTCAAAACAGCTAAGAAAAGGGGCGCATCGTTCCCACGATACGCCCCAGGGCAAGTGAACGGCACCTACCGATCAACGGCGGCGGCGGAGCAGGCAGAGAACGCCGAGACCACCGAGCACGACGACGGATGGCTCGGGGATCACGGTGATGTTGTTGAATTGGACCAAGTCCACATCCAAGACCCCCGCAAGCAAGAAGCCCACTCGGTTGAATTCGGTGACGGAAATCGATGTATCCGTAAAACTGCCCGCTCCCATTTGTAGCGAATCCGAAGTGCGGATGATCGATGTGTCGATCTGCATGCCGTTTGCAACCCGTGTGAGCATCATGCTGAGATTGTAGGTGCTGGCAACACCGCTTTCGAAAGGCGCGCCGGGAGCCGGCGCTGAGTCTGTGAGGAGTGTTGAACCACCCGTTATGGATGCAAAGCCCGTGGTGTTCGGATCAACATGCTCGAAGATACGTCCGCCATTGGTGGTATCTCCATTGGTTGCAATGTAGCCGAGCCATCCTAAGTCGTCAGCACTGCCATTCACATTATAGAGTCCCATGCGGAAAGCGTCGCGGAGACCTGACGTTCCCGAGATGCCAGTGAATGTGGCGCTACCGCTGAGGGTGATGGTGCTTCCCACCGTGTTCAGGGAGATCGTGGAGAACGAGGCGAAGAGCCATGCGGTATCGGCACTGCCTTCGTCACCCGTTCCGACCGTGGGAGAAGCGGTGCCCGTGTTGGTCAATACAACGCTGTTGCTTGTATTGGCATCGGCCCATCCGGTGACGAGAGCGGCTTGGACATGGGTGACTGCCAGGCCTGCGGCGGCAATGAGTATGGATCTGGTTTTCATGGGTTTTTAAGGATTTGGAGATCGCGTTCGGTTCCGAAAACGATTCCTACTGATAGGGTATTCCGCAGCGACGGGTCCCGGTTGTGCGCTTTTTTCATTTTTTCGTTTTCCTTGCCAGCAGCCTGCTGAACTTTTTCAGGAAACCGCACAACCTAGGGCGTTCCCGCGGTATCCGAAAGGGAGACACACAAATCCATGGAAGAGGCGGAGGAGAACGAAGAGAAGCTTGTGCAGCTGCTGGTGAACCACCAGTCGGCTCTGCACGCCTTCGTGCTGGCGCTGCTGCCGGGGCACCCAGATGCGAACGATGTGGTGCAGGAGGTCAACGCCGCGCTCTGGAAAAAGCGGGGCGAATTTGAGATAGGGACGAATTTCAAGGCATGGATGTTCTCGGTGGCGAGGTTCAAGGTCATGGCGCTGTGGCGGGATGAGAAACGGCGCAAGGTCTGGGCGGTGCCAGAGGAGACGCTGCTGCTGCTGGCCGATGAGGCGCAGGAAATCTGCCACGACGGCCCTGAGGATCCGCGGCACGCGGCGCTGCGGCAGTGCATCGAGCAACTGCGTCCTGATGACCGCAGCCTGATCCTCCGCTGTTATGCCGAGGATCACGGCCTGCAACGCGCCGCCGGGGAACTGGGGCGCAAGGCCGAGAACCTGAAGGGCAGCGTGCACCGGATCCGCCTAGCGCTGCGCTCCTGCGTGAAACGGAAAATCGGAATGAAGGAGGCTCTGTCATGAGCCGGACGGGCGGACGCATCGATGTGCCGGAGCTGTGGCGCTTGCTGGAGAAACTGGAGGACAGCTCGCTTGGACCAGCCGAGGGAGAGAAACTCGCGGCGTTGCTCGCCGATTCCCCCGCCGCGCGGCGCGAGTATCTGGAGTATTTCCAGCAGACGGCGGTGCTCCGCATGGAGGCGGCGAAACTCCGCGAGATGGGGCTGCTTCCGACGATGGACTGGGCTCTGCCCCGCTCCTGGTCTTTCCAGCGGTCGATTCTCGCCGCAGCGGCGCTCGTGTTATTCATGGGCGTGATCGCCGCCCTCATCGCGGTTTCGAGGCCGAAGCCCTCGCGCCTCGCGGCGACCGTCTCCGCGGACACCCGCTGGAGCGTGGACGGCGGTGCGCGGGCGGCGGGAGGCACGCCGCTTGCCGTGGAGGAGGGCTCCACGGTGCGCGTGACGTCCGGCACAGTGCGGCTGGAAACGGAATCCGGCGACCTGCTTGTGATCCAAGGCCCCGCCGAGGTGGCTTTCCCGAATACCCTTCGCCCGCAACTCCGACGCGGCTGGCTTTGGATCGATGCGGAGAAATCGGAGGAGCCGTTCCAAGTGGAAACCGGCGCGCTAATCATCCGCGATATCGGGACGCGCTTCGGAGTCCGCGCATCCGGGGACGGCCCCATTGAGGTTCATCTGGCCTCGGGAAAAATTGAGGCCATTGATTCCCTGAGCGGGAAACGTCTCGGAGCAATGACCGAGGCGCATAAGGCGCACGAATTCTCCGCCGCAGGCCGTGGGGATGAGATCCCGATGGCCCCCGATCCTTTCCCCACGCTACCGGAATTGCTCAGGCAAACATCGAACTACCGGACGACGGTGCTCGGCCAGGCTCCGGTCGGCTTCTGGTCACTGGATGCGCCAACGGTGTTCCCCCTCACCAACATCATTCCGGGAAGCCCACCCGGCATGATCGGACAGGATGTGCGAGGCGGCGAACCCGGCCCCGCCCCCAAGGACGGCTTCCACGGGTTTTCCGAAAGCAACCGCTCGCTGTTTCTGGGTGGTGATTACCAACGCTCGCTGCTGCACGGGATTCATGGCCGGCACGGCGTGAGGCAAAGAGAGGGAGCCGTCTCCTTCTGGATACGCCGCGAACCTGGAACGATGGCGAAGGACGAGATCCTCTGGCTTGCGGGTTACGGCGATGATGCTTCCATCATACCTCTCCGGGCGGCGATCCACACGCGCCTCGAAACATCCGGCCGCGTCCGTTTCGAAGTGAAAAATGGGGATAGAAACATCCGCCTCCGCTCACCGCAAAACATCGCCGACGGGCGCTGGCACCATCTGGCGGCGAGCTGGGGGCCGTCTTCGGTGGATCTCTACATCGACGGAGTCCTCGCCGAACGCCGCTCACTGCCAAGCGAGCCCGCGGAAACCATCCTCAGCGGGCGTCATGTGCGCTTCGGCAAGCCGAGCGAAGACCAGATCAAAACATCCAAGCCCTACCGCGGCTGGGTGGATTCGATCGCGCTCTGGGATCGCCCGCTCACTGAAACGGAAGTTTCCTGCCAATACGGCGCGGCCCTGGGCGCGGAGAAAAAATGAGCGGAAATCTCCGCCCTTGAGAATCGCCGCATCGATGCGGATAATCCGCACGTGTCCACTCTCTCCAGCAAACTTTTCGCCGTCGCCAAGCAACACATCCCGGGAGGCGTGAACTCGCCCGTCCGCGCCTTCAAAAACGTCGATGGCGAGCCCTTCTTCGTCCGCCGCGCGAAGGGCTGCCGCATCACCGACATCGATGGCAAAACCTACATCGACTACATCGGATCCTGGGGGCCGAACATCCTCGGCCACGCCCCGGTCGTCATCACCAACACGATCCACCAGGTCGCCAAGGACGGCATTTCCTTCGGCATCCCGAATCCCTACGAGGTCGAGATGGCGCAGACGATCTGCGGCTGGGTGCCCTCGGTAGAAAAGGTGCGCATGACCTCCTCCGGCACCGAGGCGACCATGTCCGCGATCCGCGTGGCGCGCGGTTTCACGAAACGGGATTACATCGTGAAATTCGATGGCTGCTACCATGGACATAGTGATTCGCTACTGGTCGCGGCGGGCTCCGGTGCGCTCACCCACGGCGAGCCGGATTCCGCGGGTGTGCCGAAAGCCTTCGCGGAAAAAACCATCGTCCTTTCCTACAACGATCCCGAGGCGCTCACCCAGCTTTTCGAAAAAATGGGCGATCAGATCGCCGCGATCATCGTCGAGTCCTATCCCGCCAACGCCGGCCTCGTTTTCCCGAAACCCGGCTATCTCGATCTGCTTTCCTCGATCACGAAGCAATACGGCGCGCTGCTGATTTTCGACGAGGTGATGACCGGCTTCCGCCTCGGCAAGGCGGGCGTGCAGGGCTTGGAAAACTTTACGCCGGATCTTTCCTGCTTCGGGAAAGTGATCGGCGGAGGCCTGCCCGTCGGTGCGTTCGGCGGGCGCGCGGATGTGATGGACATGGTCGCACCCATCGGTCCGGTCTATCAGGCGGGCACGCTTTCCGGGAACCCGCTGGCCATGGCAGCAGGACTCGCCCAGCTCCGCGAGCTTTCCAGCGGCACGCCCGATGGCTTCGCCCGGCTCGACCAGCTAGGCCTCCATTTCGAGACCGGCCTCCGTGCGCTGATGACAGAAAAAGGCATCCCCCACTCCATCAACCGCGTAGGCTCCATGTTCTGCCTATTCTTCACCGACCGCGAGATCGTCAATGTCGATGACGTGATGAAACAGGATCTCGCCCTCTTCAAAAAGTTTTTCTGGGGCTGCCTGGAAAGGGGCGTTTACATCGCCCCCTCGCCCTACGAAACCGGCTTCCTCTCCCTCGCCCACACCGAGGCGGATCTCGACGACACGCTCACCGTCTTCGGGGAGGCGCTGGCCGTGCTCTGATAGGGTGATTTCAGTCCGCGAAATGCATCTTGCTGCCATGAATCATGGCGAAGGAGGTTTTTTGAGGCTCGTCCTTGACGCGGACGCGGTCGGGTTTCAACTTTGCGGCATGGCAACCAACGTAACCGAAGAGAATTTCCAATCCGAAGTCATCGACTCCGACAAACCCGTGCTCGTCGATTTCTGGGCGGAGTGGTGCGGCCCTTGCAAGATGATCGGCCCGATCCTCGACCAGCTCTCCGGCGAGATCGAAGGCCAGGCGAAGATCGCGAAGGTCAATGTGGACAACGCCCGTGACCTCGCGGTGAAATACAACGTTCGCTCCATCCCCTTGCTTCTGTTCTTCAAGAACGGCGAGGTAAAAGATCAGATCGTTGGAGCGAACGTCACCAAGGAGCAACTCAAGGCGAAGCTTCTCGCGCTCGCTTGAGTTTCCGTTTCCCGAAAAGGCTCCTCCGGATATCCGGCGGGGCCTTTTCCTTATGATCCGGCTCCCATGCTCATCGCCTTCCACAAGCCTTACGGCGTTCTTTGCCAGTTCACCCCTGACCAGCCCGGCCAGCGCACGCTCGCTGACTTCGGCTTCCCGAAAAACGTCTATCCGCTCGGCAGGCTAGATATGGATTCGGAAGGGCTGCTTCTCCTTTCCGACGAGCCTGGTCTCAATGATCAACTTCTACATCCACGCAATGCCCATCCGCGCACCTATCTGGTGCAGGTGGAGGGAATACCCGATCCCGCGGCCATCCTCAAACTCAGCGATGGCTCCCTTGTGATCCGCGGCCACCGCTGCCTGCCATGCGAAGTGTCGATTCCCACCCCCCGCCCAAACGTTCCTCCTCGCGATCCCCCGATCCGCGTGCGCAGGGAGATCCCTGACACGTGGATTCGGATCAGGCTCACAGAGGGCAAAAACCGCCAGGTGCGGCGCATGACCGCCGCCATTGGACACCCAACCCTACGCCTGATCCGGACTGAAATCGGAAACTATCCGGATCCAACGCATAACTCCGGCACATGGAGGAAGATGGATCTTGAGGAAAGGTTTCTCGCCTGCATCGGGCGGCCGCGGTAAGTATTCCATAAGCGCGGCCGGCAGGCTGTGGTTTTTGTGTCCTAAGTGGACTCTAGACCCACATGCGTCCAGACCACTCGTTCCGAAGCGGTGTTTAAGGCGCAAGTTTATGGTCACAGAAACCCACCTTGATTGCGGCGATGGCATTCCGGGCTTTCTCGCGTGCCATTTGGACATCGCTGTCCCTTGCGAGGGCGACGCCCATTCGGCGCTTGCCCGAGACATTGGGCTTTCCGAAAAGGCGGAGCTGGGTATCGGGTTCGGCGAGGGCGTTTTCGAGGCCACCGTAGGAAATGGATCGAGATTCCCCCTCGACGAGAAGCACCGCCGAGGCCGAGGGGCCATGAAGGCGGATCTCCGGGATGGGCAATCCGAGGACGGCGCGGGCATGCAGGGCGAACTGCGAAAGATCCTGCGAGATCATCGTCACCATGCCGGTATCGTGGGGGCGGGGTGAGACCTCCGAAAAGATGATCTCATCGCCTTTTACAAACAGCTCCACCCCGAAAATCCCGCACCCACCGAGCGCATCGGTGACTGCCTTCGCGCATTCCATTGCCCTCCCGCGGGCAAGGTCGCTCATCGGCTGCGGCTGCCAGCTTTCCCGGTAATCGCCATCGACCTGGATGTGCCCGATGGGTTCGCAAAACGACGTGCCGCCCGCGTGGCGCACGGTGAGCTGGGTGATCTCGTAGTCGAAATCCACGAAGCCTTCGATGATCACCTTCCCCTTCCCTGCCCGGCCGCCTTCCTGCGCGTAATCCCACGCCGCCTTGATGTCCTCGGCGCGCTTCACAGTGCTCTGGCCTTTTCCCGAGGAACTCATGATCGGTTTCACCACACAGGGCAGCCCGATCTCCGCAACGGCGGCATGGAATTCCTCCTCGGTGGCGGCAAAACGGTAAGGCGAGGTTTTCAAACCCAGCTCCTCGGCGGCGAGCCGGCGTATGCCCTCGCGGTTCATTGTGAGTTGCGTGGCACGTGCCGTGGGGATGACGGTGGCGGTGCCCGCCGCCTCGATTTCCGCGAGAGTGTCCGTCGCGATCGCCTCCACCTCGGGCACAATCAGGTGCGGTCGCTCCGCCTCGATCACCGCCCGCAGCGCCGCCCCGTCGAGCATGGAAACGACATGGGAGCGATCCGCCACCTGCATGGCAGGGGCGTTTGCGTAGCTGTCCACCGCGATGACCTCGGCGCCGTAGCGCTGCAACTCGATCACCACCTCCTTCCCCAGCTCGCCCGAGCCGCAAAGCATCACGCGCGTAGCGCCGTCAGTGAAAGGGGTGCCTATTTTTGCCATGCGGAAAACCTAGGAACCGGGATCTGATTGCGCGAACCAAATTGTTAGGCGGCCGTTTCATGGTGTCTTGGCGAGTATGTCCTCAATCTGCTGCCACTGACGAGAGAATGCTTCAAGCAACTGCTCCTGCGATCGGTAATACTCTGCATCAAGCGCAATCCCAGATGCAGTGAAATTGGCGCGCTGCTGCTTCTCTGCGCGGAGATGCTCCGACCACGCTGCTCGTCCGGCACGAATCGAAATGAGGAAATCAGGAGAACTGTGAGGCGAACGAATGGCAAGCTGCTCAATGCGCTCTTGCTGGAGGCTCAACTGCTCCACTCGCTTGGCTACTGATTCGGGCGTGGCGGCAACGCGCGATGACTTCTTATCACAGCCTGCTATCAAAATAGTGGCTGCCATAACTCCAGTGATGATTGCGTTTTTCATAAAGCGTATTGCCGCCGAACAGGTGCCAAGGCGACCCGGCTGTATGAAGCTCTTCCCACTTGTCTAAGACGCATATATAGAAGTTCTTGCGCCGCGAGTCAAGAAAGAACTGGGGGGGGCCGGAATCAGAGGTCAGCCCCGGGACGGCGACTCCAATTCCTAATTTAGGAGAAATTAGGAATTTGCCGGGAATTCCTCGCAGCGCCGCATTTACGCCTACTTTTCAAGCAAGGTGGCGAGATTCTGAGCCGGGGTGTAAATGAATGCTTGAATCCGCTACCCAAGGGCGGAGGCGCAAGCTTTTGACTGCGGGGATATTTCCCCGCTTTTGTATGCTTTTGCCGGAAATCTCGGGAAGTTCGCGAACAAACGGCTGGCAGGGTGAAGGAAAGCGGCGTAAGATCGCCGCAGTCAAAAGCCCCCCCCCGGCAGACCTACTTCAGCGACATCAAGTACGAGAGCAGATCCTTGCGCTGCTGGTCGCTGAGGGCGTCGATGAGGCCTTCGGGCATGAGGCTTTGGCGGAGGAATTGGGTGGAGGCGATGTCCTTGCGCTCGATGCGGCGGTCGGACGCTCCCATCTGGCGGACGACGACCGCGTTCTTGTCCTCGCTGACGAAGAAGGCGTCGAGGAGCGAGCCGTCCTTGAGGGTGACGCGGAAGATGCGGTAGCCGGGTTCGATGGCGGCGTTGGGGGTGAGGATGTTGCGGATGATGGCCTCCGGGCCCATGGAGCCGACGGAGCTGAGGTTCGGCCCCATGGTTCCGCCGCTGCTGCCGATCAGGTGGCAGGACGTGCAGAGGGCGGAGAGGGCTTGGCCGGCCACGGGATCGCCGGGGGATTTGGCGAGGGCGAGGTAGTGTTGGTATTTCTCGTCGAAGGCTTTTGCCTCCTCCTCGCTCATGACGGGCGGCAGGTCGAGGGTGCGGACCAATGCGGCGGCGGGTGTGGTTTTGCCCCAGCCTTGGTCGTTGGTGCCGTTGAAGAGGAGGGCGCTTTCGCCAGCGGGGATGCTGCGGTCGAAGTGGGCGCGGATTTCATCGCCACTGCGCTCGCGGCTCCAGATGCGGTATTCGGCGAACTGGCCGTGGGTGCCTTGATTCGTCGTGCTCCAGCCGATTTGAAAATCCGGGATGTCGTGGGGAATGGGTTTTGAGCCGACGTTGTCGAGTTCACCGTTGAGATAGATTTTGCAGGCACCGGAGGCGTCGCGGGTGACGGCGACGTGGGTCCAGAGGTCGGCGGTGATTTTCTTTTTGGCGATGATCACGTCGCCCAACGAGCTGCCGCCGTAGATGCGGGGCGTTTCGCCGAAGAAGTTGATGTCGAGCAATCCGGGCGATCCGCCGAGGCTGTCGTTCTGGTCGATGCCGGGGTTGAGTTTCACCCATGCCTCGATAGTGAAAGCCCCCTTGAGGGTGATGTTGGTGGGGATCAAGGCGTTATTCTTGCCGTTGAGTTGGAGGACGGGGCGAAATTTGTCGCCGAGCTGGTCGAGGAGCTTTCCGAGTTCCGGGTCGTTGCCGAGGACGGTTTGCAAGCGGTTGAGCGCGATGGCACCGAGGTCGTCGGGCTTGAGCTTTTGCGCGAGGCTGGCGGCGACGAGGGCGGAGGCTCCGCTCTTGTGCGAGCTGAGGATCTCGATGACCTGGGCGCGGAACTGGGCGGGGACTTCCGGAAGGCCGGCGATGGTTACGGTTTCGGCATCCTTCACACGGGAGTTCGCGAGGGCGCGGAGGGTGGCGAGGCTGAGCTCCTGATATTTCCCGAGCAGTGCGGAAAGGGCAACCGGGTTGGCGTTCTGCTGCGCGCCGAGGGCGTCGAGCGCGGCGATGCGAAGTGCGTTGTCCGGGGAATCGAGGGCGATCTTGTGGAGGCGGTCCGCCGTCTTTTTCAAACCGAAGGCGGCGCTGAGTCCGACGCCGCGCTTCAGATCTTCGGCGTTGCCTTGGAGGAGCTGATCGACCGAATCGGCGATGAGCGACTCGATGCGCTTCGGGGCGATGCGGCTTTTGTTGGCGAGCAGGGCGTCGATGATGGCCTGGCCGGTGGCAGGATCCTTGAGCTTGGCGCGCAGCATTTCCGCAACGCCGGGTTGGTCGATGGCTTGCACGAGCAACAGGATTTCCTGCGGATTCGGCACGCGGTTCAGTTTTCCGATAGCCGAGGCGACGAGTGGCGCGGCTTGCGCGCGGCGGCAGGGCGAGCGCACCTAACAGTAAGCTTTCGGCGGGCAGCGGCTTCGCGCGCGTCTGTAGCGAGGAAGGCGCCGAGTTCTGCGGGATGGCGCTCGAGAAGCAGGCGCACGACGTAGCGCTCGAATTCGCGGTCGTAGGCCTCGCGGACGAGGATGGTGCCTTTGCGGGTGCTGGGACCGGTCGGCGAGTCGAGGGGGGTGAGCTCGTGGTCGAGCAGGGCGAGGAAAAGCGGGTTCTTGTCCTTCGTTTTCCCGAGCCAGTAGCCGATGCTGGTGATGGCCTCGCGGCGGACGTTTTTGTCGGGATCCTTGCGGAGGCGAACGAGGATGGGGGAAAAGGCCTGCGCTTCTGTTAGAGCGCGCGCGGTTTCTCGGCGGACGTTTTTATCGGGTGAGGCGGCGGATGTTCCGAGCCGCGCCAAATCCGGTGTGTGGGTCATCAGCGCCGGAACGTGGGTGAGATCCTTGGCGGTGACCTTGCGGTCGGCGAGGGTTTGCGCGGCGATGTGGGTCTGCGCGAGCGAGGGAGATTTCAGCAGCTTTTCCAGGGCGGCATCGTCGAGCTTGGTGAAGTCCGGCACCTCGAACTTTTTCTGCTCCTTGTGTTTGATGCGCCAGATACGGCCGCGGAGCTTGTCGCGATCCGGGTGTGCGCGCGGCACCTCGTTGTGGCTGATGATCTTGTTATACCAATCCACGATATACACGCATCCGTCCGGGCCGAGGGTTAGAGCGACGGGGCGGAACCACGGATCGTCGCAGGTGAGGAAGTCCGCGATTTTGTCGAACTGCCAGTCGGTGAGATAGTGATCGGGCGAGGGTTGGTCGCGCTGCATGGTGACAGTGTTGAGGCGGCCGGTGATGGGGTTGGCGACGAGCATGAGGTTTCCGTAGGGGGCGGGATAGGCGCCCTCGGCATCGGTGAGGGCGAGGCCGCTGAGGCCGGTGCCGCCGAAGCGCTGTTTCACGAAAGTCCCGGGGAATTCGGGCGCGTAGCTTTTCCACTGGCCGTTCGAGCAGCCGGGATAGTTTCCGTATTCGTGGAAGGGCATGACGCCGTAGCCGAAGTCGTTGGCTTCCTGGATGAAGGTTTCGCCGTTGCGATCCATGGCGAGCCCCCAGATGTTGCAGGGGCCGTTGGATGTGATCTCGAACTCGCCGCCATCCGGGCGGAAGCGGGCCATGCGGGTTTGGTCGAACTGGATGGCGCTTTCCGGCGGATCTTGCGGGCGTTTCACCTTGCTGTAGTTGAAAGCGCCCTGCGCCATCCAGATCCAACCGCCGGGGGCTCGGGTGAATTGGTGGGGGAAAAGGTGCGAGTCCTGCACGCCGAAGCCCTCAAGGATGACCTCACGCTTGTCGGAGACATGGTCGCCGTCAGTGTCTGTTAGAAGCACGATGTCGCGGCCGTGCTGGGCGTAGCATTTCGAGCCGTCGCCCCATGGGAGGATGCCCAGTGGGATCGCGAGGCCGTCGGCGAAAACGTGGTCGGGCTTCAGGCCGTCTGCGGGGAGGGGTTTTCCGAAGACGGCATCGCGGTTGTAGATGAGAATCTTGTCCTTCGCCTTGCTGGCGTAGAGAGCGTCGGCGACGCTGGCGTTCTCGTTCGCATCGACGGGATACTCCAGCGCGGTATGCGTCCACATGCGGCCGCGCTGGTCGAAATAGACGGAGATGAATTTCCCTGCGGGGACGGTGGGGTCTTCGGCGGCGACGAGTTCGATCTCGAAACCGGGAGGGAGATGGAAGGCGGCCTGCTGTTCCTGCGGGGTGCGCGGCTTGGCTCCCTCGATGGGTTGCCTGTCCGGTTCCGGCGCGCCCTGGAAGGCGGGCTTGGCTTCCATTTCCTCGATGGTGATGTCCTTGAACTCGACGAGAAATTTCCCGCCGGAGTGGGCCTGGAAGCCGATCAGACCATCCAGGGGGATGGCCGGATCGGTCTCGGTGAAGTCGATGGCGAGCACGCCGTTGATCCATGTGCGGATGCGTGGCCCCTCGCAGAGGATGCGATATTCGTTCCAGTCCCAGTCCTTGATGACGGCCTTGAGGGCGGCTTCATCGATGGGGACGGCGATCTTCTTGTTCCTGCGGTGTTCGTCCCAGATCGTGCCCCAGTAGCCGATGCCGGCATCGACCTGGTAGCCGGACATGTGGTCGTCCGGCTTGCGGATGCTGCGCACCTGGATGCCGGAGTTGGCGAAGCCTTCCTTCTTCGTCATCTTCACCTGGAAACGGAAATCGAAATCCGCGTAGGACTTGGGCAGGGAAAGGAAGGTGTTTTTCGGAACCTTCTCCTCCATCGAGCCGCCGACAATTTTCCCGTCCTCGACCTTCCACCATTTTTTCTCGGATTCAGGGACTTCCCAGCCGTCGAGGGTTTTCCCATCGAAAAGCGGGACAGGGGCGGCGTGCGCGGCGCAGCAAAGGCCGAGGATCAGCGGGAGAGGATTTCTCATGGCTATGGCTCAGTGGGATGGGACTTCGAAATCGAACACGACGACGCGGGCGAGGCAGGGGACGACGATATCCTTGACGGCCTCGTGGACGGGGTGGGGAAGATACGCGTCGCGGCTCTCCGCGCTGTCAAAGGTCATGATGAAACCGTGAGTGAAGCCCTCGTTGAGGCCTTCGTCGCTCTGGTAGGAGCCATGCTCCACGGAGAGCAGGCCGGGGATTTTCCCGACCATGCCCGCGAGCGCTGCGAAGCACTCGGAAATTTTGGCCTGGGTGATGTCGGGGTGAAACTGGAAGACTCCGAAATGTCGTATCATGTTGCCAAGACCCTAGGCTCACACCTCCGCCGCGCAAGCGCCCCCTTTACACCAACGCATATCGAAAATCCACATCGGGCTGTCAAACCGTCACCCGGTCTTGGAGGATTTCCGTAGGGGGAGTGGCAGGAATGAACGCGGGGAATTTAGCGCGGCCCGTTGATCCTAAATACCGCAGTTGGGTATCAATTTTTCACCGCAGAGTCGCAGAGGTCGCAAAGGAACGCAGAGCCTTGCATGTGGGAAGATAGAAAATTTGGAAAAACGATGGAACTGCATGGTTCACCCAATGGGTGAAATGGAATTGCCGTGAAAAATGCCCTGCACTATCCCGAAACACAAACTCTTCTCAGCGTTCCCTCTGCGACCTCTGCGCCTTTGCGGTGAAAATCTTCGTTTGAACTGCGGATTTTAGGTTGATTGGCGGCTCCATTTTCCCTCCCGGCTCCAAGCCCGCCGTTCGATTCCCCGCAGGCAGAGGGATACGGCGGAGGGTTTCCTCCGCCCCCGGGTTAATCGCGTTTGACCCAGATGTTGGCGAAGTCGATGGCCTGGCCGTGGTGCTGGAGGCCGATGGGGCCTTCGGCGGGCATCTCATTGAGGGTGGCGTTTTCGATGACGGTTTCACCATTGAGGGAGATGTTCACGGTCTGACCTTTGACGCTGATCATCATGCGGTTCCACTCGCCGACAGGGCGGTCCGCCTTGCGCTTGGGGGTGCAGGCGGCTTTGACCTCGGGGCTTTGTTTCGGATCAATGCGGTAGCCGTAGATTTCGCCGGAGCCGCAGGTCCAGTTCCAGAGGTTGATCTGGCTCTTGGTATTGCCGCGCAGGTAAACGCCGCTGTCGAGTTCTTCAATTTTGGCGGTGACCTTGGTGCCGTCGGGAGCAGTTTCTTGGGTGCCGTCGGGAAGGATGACCGGCTGGTTTTTCATCTGGCCGCGTCCGCTCCAGCGCCAGTCGAAGACCATGGTGAAATCCTTAAAGGTTTGTTCTGTCCACAGGTCGTTGGTTTTGCCTTTGGCGCCGGTGTGCTTAAGGATGCGGTTGGCTACGAACCAGTTGTCCGCGCCGTCGGATTCGTATTTCCAGCCGGTGAGATCACGACCATTGAAGAGTTGTTTGAAACCGGCAGCTTTGACGCCCGCTTCGTTGGCGGCGGGTGGCACCTCGAGGATGTTGATGTTGCGGAAGGAGGCCTTGTCGCCGTGGCCGAGGAAGGCGATGTGACCAGAGCGGCGCCTCACGCCTTCGTGTTTTGGATGTTTAGCGGCAAGCTCATCGAGGTTGGCTGTGAGGATTTCCGTGCCGTTGAGAACGACTTTCATTTCGGATCCGAGGACAGAAACGCGCTGATTGTTCCACTCGCCCTGCGGTTTGAGTCCTTCCTTTTTCGCGGCGGCGAGGGTGTACATAGATCCATGGAATTGGTAATCTTTGAGGTTTTTGTATTTTTCCGCAGAGTTATCCAAAATTTGGAGTTCCATGCCGGTGTAAGCGCCGTCGCCATGGCCGGGGTAATGGATGCCGAGGCCGTTATTGGTGCCGGGCTCTAGCTTGAAATCGAAATCAAGGATGTAAGAGGAGAAGGTAGCCTCGGTCATGAGGTTCCTGCCCTTGTTTGGTAAGCAGACAATGGCTCCGTTCTCAACGGCATATCCCTCGCCTTTCCAGCCGGTGAGATCCTTGCCATTGAAAAGGAGGCGGAAGCTTTCCTTTTCCTGCGCTGGGGAGAGGGTAGCGAGGGCGAGAAGAGAAATGATGATGGGTGTTTTCATGGGTGGTTCAGAGTTCTACGGTTTTGCCGGTGCGGAAACTTTCGTCGGCGGCTTCGACGATGCGCATGGAGGTGATGGCGTCCTCCATGTGGGCGGTGAGGTCGTGGCCGTGGAGGATGGCGTTGAGGAAAAATTCCTGCTCAAGGCGGCAGAGGCCGTCATGATCCGGCTCGCCGACGAGGGCGATCTCCTCATCATTGTGGATGAATTTCCCGTCGGCCCCGAGCTGGGCGTGGTGGATGAGGATGTTCTGCGTGCCGGTGTGGGCATCGACGTTCGCGCTCTGGCCGCGCGCGGCGGATTCCCCGGCGATGATCGAGGCGCTGCCTTTCGGGCCGACGACATCTTTCACGAAGAACGCGGTCTCGCTCATCATCGGGCCCCAACCAGCCTCGTACCAGCCGACCGAGCCGTCGTCGAAGGTGACCTGGAGGTGGCCGTAGTTGATTTTCCCCTCGGGCAGCTCGTCGCTGAGCCGCGCGCCGATGCCGGAGACGCGGACGGGTTTCGCGCCGGTCATGCGGCACATGACATCGACGTAATGCACGCCGCAATCGACGATGGGGGAAACAGAGGACATCAGTGCGAGGTGGGTTTTCCACTCGGAGCCGGAGGATTGCTGGTTGAGGTTCATGCGCATGACCAGCGGCTTGCCGAGGCCGCGGGCGATCTCGGTGAAGCGGTTCCAGCTTGGGTGATGGCGCAGGATGTAGCCGATCACGAGCTTGCGGTTCGCAGCCTTGGCGGCCTCGACGACCTCGCGAGCCTTCGCGACGGTTTCGGCGAGGGGTTTCTCGATGAACACGTGGCAACCCGCCGCGATGGCCGCGAGGGCATAGGGCGCGTGGGTCTCGATGTAGGTGGAGATGGAAACGGCGTCGGGTTTCGTGGCGGCGAGGGCTTCGTGAAAATCGGAGAAGCCAGGGTAATCGGAGCCGAACTCCTTGTTTAGCTTGTCGCGGCCTTCCGGCGAGCGGGTGACGAGGCCACAGATCTCGAAGGCGGGGAGTTGGTGATAGGCGAGGGCGTGGGAGCGGCCCATGTGGCCGGCTCCGACGCATAGGATGCGGACGGGTGATGACATGTGATGATTTGGGTAGATGGATCAGGGGGCGTCTTCGGCTTGGTCGCGGCTGCGATCCCAGAAGGCGAGGAAGAACAGGATGGCGACCGCCACGGCCATCAGGGCAGGCAGCATCCAGTAGCTTTTCCAGAGATCTGCCGCTTTCGAGATCAGCGCGGAATCGACTCCCTCCGGCATGTTCACGGCGAACATTTTCCCGAGCTGCTGGCCGAAAGTGAGCGTCTGCTCGCCGCGTTCCGCGCCGATGGCGGTGGCGAGGGCGGCTGCTGGTTCACGCACCTCGGAGAGCTGGCGGTCGGCAAACTTAAAGCCGATGAGCATCCCCACGCCCTGCGTGAAAAACACCAACATGCTCTGCACCTGGCCGCGGATTTCCTTCGGTGCGGCGCGGTCGGCATACATGAAGCCGGTGACGAAAAAGAAATCGTAGCAGATCCCGTGCAGCGCGATGCCCGCAAAGAGCATCCATACAATCTGCTCGGAAGCACCGTAGGAGAATAGCAGGTAGCGCAGCACCCACGCGGCCATGCCGATGAGGATCATCCATTTCACGCCAAGCTTCCGGAAGAAGAAGGGGATCAGCAGCATGAAGAAAATTTCCGACATCTGGCCGATGGTCATGGCGGAGGCAGGCTGCTCAAAGCCCATGTTGTAGAGGAAACCGGAGGTATTCGCGAAGTAGTAGGCGAGCGGGATACAGACCAGCGTGGAGCAGATAATGAAGACGAGGAAAGCCGGTTTCGTCAGCATTTTGAAAGCGTCGAGCATGAGCACGGAGCGGATGTCGAGCGGCTTGCCCGCCAAGGGTGGAGGAGTATGCGGCAGGGTGAAGCAGTAAGCGCCGAGAAGTAGCGAGGCCCCGCCGGCCATCCAGAAAAGGTTCACGCTGCCGGACCATCCGAGGAAGCCCGCGACAAGCCCGGCCGCGATCCAGCCGATCGTGCCCCAGACGCGGACTTTCGGGAACACCTCGCTGGGGAGGTTGCTGAAAACGATGGTATTTCCCAGTCCGAGCGTGGGCATGTAGCAGAGCATGTGGCCGAGGAAGAGCCAGAAGACCAGCGTGCCGTTCCCCGCCGCCACCGCGCCCGGCACCAGCAACATCAACCCGCCGCCGATCAGCAGCAGCACGCCCATGACCTTTTCCGAAGGGAAAAAACGATCCGCAACCAGCCCGAGGAACAGCGGCGCGATGATCGCCGCAAGCGGCGCAGTGGTGTAGGAATCGCCGATGATGGAAGCGAGGTTGTTCGTGCCTAGGACGAGCCAGAGGGTGACGAACCACGCCCCCCACACAAAGAACTGGAGGAACATCATCACCGAAAGGCGAGCCGCCATCGCGGAGCCGGCGGAACTAGCGTGGGTGGAGTCGTTTGACATCGCGGCCAGTCCAGACGGATTCCGGGTTAGGGTCAATTTGTTTCGTGGCGGTCGGGAATGCAGCCCGCCTTTATTCCGACCAGTCCTCCCAAGCGCATCCCTCGATCCGCGAGAAATCGCGCGCGTTGAGAGTCGCGACGGTGAGACCATGGCAGACCGCGCAACAAGCGATCAGGAGATCGAGATCGGAAACGGGCAGCCCCAGGATTTGCTGCCGCGCTTTCCGCTTTGCGAAGTCCTGCCATACCCGCTCATCGGTCGGTATCATTTCAAGACGGCCGACGAGCAGCTCGCGGTATCTTTCGTGCCGTTCCTCGCGGCCTTCCAGATGAAGCCCGAACTCCACCTCGGCCACGCTCACCACGGAAATTCCGCAACGTTCATCCCCCGCTTCACGCCAACGGCTGAGAGCGGTCATCACCGGGCGGCGGCGCAAGGGCTGCGAATAAACCGAGGTGTCGAGCAGATAACCCGTTTTCATGATTCGCCCAGCGGATTGGGTTTCGGCAGCGACCGCAGCGAAATCACATCCGGAAAGTCCGGTTCATCCTCGTCGCCGGGGTGGGATTTCTCCCATCGGCTCCACGCGCAGAGAATATCCTCGCGGTCGGCGATGGTTTCCGATGGCACGGGTGTCACCAGCACCAAAGGCTTGCCCCGCTTGCTTACCATCGTCGGCTGTCCCGTGCGGATGACTTCATCGCACAGTGCGGTAAAACGCGTTTTTGCCTCGAAAATGCCCATTGTTTTCACATACCAACCATATAGTTAGTTTGTTGCACGGCAAGAGTAAAATTTTGGCTTCAGCATCAGGCACGCTCCCGCCCCACATCCGCCATTGAAGAAATCCCCGCGCTGGTGATACTTGCGCACGCCCATGTCAAAAACCGCGCTCCTGTTTCTCCTGCTTTTCGCCCTCCACGCCGAGGCCTCTCCCGCCGAGGCGGAGCGAATCAAACGCGGCTTCGAACTCGCCGCGGAAACCTGGGGACTGAAGATGAAAATCGCCACTGATCCCGCGGAGCGCGAGAAACTCATGGCAAACCAGCCCGATCCCGCGGCCGCCGCCGACGAGCTTTGGCGGCAGATCGCGCCTTCGCTCAAGGAGGACTGGACGATCCCCTACGCCGCCTTTTTCCTCGATCTCACCCGCAATCTCACCGTCGCCGGAACCGATGGCAACACCGGCAGCGCCTTCGCCGAGGAGCGGAAACGCGCCCTCGAAACCTTCGCCGCGAACCATACGGCAAAATCGGGCATCGCTCCATTCTGCATCGCCCTCGCGGAAAGCGGCGATGCCAAGAGCCTGCCCCTTCTGGAAAAAATCTTCGCGGAAAATCCCGACGAACCCACCAAGGGCATCGCCGCGCTGGGAGCCGCGATGTTGCTCAAAAACCTCGGCGATGCGCCCGAAGTGATGCAAAAACGCCTCACCTACCTGCGCCAAGCCATCATCCTTGCTGCTGATCAGGCAATCGGCGGCACGAGCGTGGCGGAAATCGTGGGCGACGAGCTTTACGTGATCAACCACCTCGCCAAAGGCCGCACCGCGCCCGACCTTAGCGGCGCGGATGTCTCCGGGCGAGTGATCCGGCTTTCCGAGCTGCGCGGAAAAATCGTGGTTCTTCTTTTCTGGGACGCGAAATCCCCGGAGACCGACAAGTTCATCGGCCTGACCAACCAGATGGCCTTGAAATACGCCGACAAGCCTGTCGCGATCCTCGGCGTCACGCCGGAAGCGCTCGACCGCATCCGCGAACTCCAGGCGCAGGGCGCGATCCGCTGGAACAACCTCATCGACCCGGCGGACAAGCTCGCCAAGGAATACAGGATCGCTGCACGGCCTGCCGCATTCGTCATCGGCCCGGGCGGGAAGATCGAATACACCGGCCTGCCGGGTTCGTTCGCGGAGCTGACCGTGGCCGCCCTGCTTGCGGGCGAGGCACCGGAAGAATGAACCGCGCCGCCATCACCAAGCTCGCCCTCCGCAGCACACAGTTCGCGAAATGGGCGCTCACCGTTTAGCTCTTCAGGCTGATTTCCATCGGCGAGCCCTGATCAACCCGCAAGCCCGCACACACCCCGGCGCGGAGGGATTTTCGGAGAAAATCCGCGAAGGTATCCCGGGCTTCCAGCGTTGAGAGAACGGTAGGAAAAAAGGGACGATCCTGATGGATCGTCCCTTTCAACCTGAATGAAACTATGAAAACTAAGCCGGAAAATTATTTCACGCCCTTCTTGGAGAGGCGTGTGCCCTTCGTCGCGCCCTGGCGAGCTTTGAACTTGGGGTTGGTCTTGCAGATCACGTATTTGGTGCCTTTGCGGCTGACAACCTGGCAGTCAGCATGGCGGCGTTTGGCGGAGGCAAGGGAAGAAAGGACTCTCATGGGAGGAAATTGGTTGGAAGTGAACCGCCAATCTCGGCGGCGGGGCGGGGAAACTAGGAAATCGGACGCGTTTGTAAAGAGATTTCTTCGCAGCGGTATGATTTGTAGGGAGACAGGGCGTGGGATGGGGAAATCGGCGGACAATTGAGTTCGCGCTTTTATCGGGTAACATTCGCCACGATATTGGCCGCATGACACCCTTCCGCACAGCCAACTCCTTCCGGAAATGGTCAACCCTCGCCGCCCTGTTTGCTTGCGCACCCATTTCCTCCGCGCTCACCGATGAGAAGACCGAGGGCACAGCGAACCCGGTGCCGATCCCGTCGCTGGAAGACGAGAAGGCCATCCTCTCCACGATCCAATATCCCGAGGGCATAGTGGCGAAGCTTTTCGCACGCGAGCCGGACGTGCAAGACCCCACGGCGATCACCTTCGACGATCAGAACCGCCTCTACATCGCGGAGACGCACCGCTTCGAGCGGGGCGTGGAAGATAATCGCCGCAATCCCTGGGTGGCGGATGATTACAAGCTCACCACCACCGCCGAGCGGCTGGAGATGTATAAGAAATATGCGGACAAGAAGCCGCTTTCCTACTACACCAAGTATTCGGAAAAAATCCGCGTGATCGAGGATCGCGATGGCGACGGCAAAGCCGACCACGCCACCGTTTTCGCGGACGGCTTCAACGATCCGCTCGATGGCACGGCCGCCGGGATCCTGGCACTGGATGGGAAAATCTATTTCGCCTGCATCCCGCATGTCTGGCTGTTGGAAGATACGGACGGCGACTTGAAGGCCGACAAGCGCGAATCCCTCCAGGACGGCTACGGCATTTCCGTGAGTCTCAGCGGGCACGATCTCAACGGCTTCGTCCTCGGCCCCGACAACCGGATCTGGTTCACCATCGGCGACCGCGGCTACAACCTGAAGACAAGGGAAGGCCGCCACCTCTATAGCCAATACGAGGGCGCGGTGTTCCGCATGGAGCGCGACGGCAGCGAGCTTGAGGTGGTGCACACGGGCTTGCGGAATCCCAAGGAAATCGCGTTCGACCGTTACGGGAATTTGTTTTCCGTCGATAACGAAGCGGATATGCAGGACATGGCCCGCGTGGTGCATGTGGTGGAGGGCGCCCACTCCGGTTGGCAGCGAGGCCACCAGGCGTTCCAGAAATTCACGAACCTCATCTACGGCACCCGCCGTAACGACACGAACTGGATGCGGGAGCGCCATTGGGACATGGACAGCCTGTTGCGCCCGGCTGCGATCCTCGCCCCCGCCGGTTGGGTTTCAGCAAAGGTCCCTCCGGCCTCGCCTACAATCCCGGCACTGGCCTTTCGGAGAAATGGGACAACCATTTCTTCGTCTGCGATTTCGTCGGCGCGAACAGCGCGGTGATCGGTTTCCGCATGGAACCGGATGGCGCGGGCTTCAAGGTCGAGCGAAAGGAAAACTTTGTTTCCGGAATGCTCCCCACCGACATCGAGTTCGGCTACGACGGCAAGGCCTACGTCACGGATTACGTCGGGAGCTGGCCCACCCATGGTTTCGGGAATGTCTTCACCTTCGAGGATCCCAAGGAAACCGCCAAGCCGGAGACCAAGGAGGTGCGTGAGCTTTTCGCCAAAGGAATCAACAAGCTGCCGCCTGCGGAACTCGCAAAACTCCTGCGCCATCCCGATATGCGCGTGAGGCTCCGGGCGCAGCTTGCCCTCGCGGAGAACACCGCGAACCGCGAGATCCTGCTTTCCGCGACGGGTTCCGGCGAAGCCATCGCCACCCGCCTCCACGGCGTCTGGGGACTTGGAAATCTCGCCCGCCTGAAAAACGACGGCGAAGCGGCGGAAGCGCTCGTGAAACTTTGCTCCGATACCGATGGAAAAGTCCGCGGTCAGGCGGTGCAAGCCCTCGGCGATGCCCAATCCAAGGCGGCCTCGGCAGCCGCCATTGCGCTCCTGAAAGACCCCGCTCCCCGCGCCCGCATGTTGGCGGCCATCGCGCTCGGAAAACTAGGAACCAAGGAACAAGTGCCCGCTCTAATGGCACTGGTGGATGCGAACAACGACACCGACGAATACGTCCGCCACGGCGCGGTTCAAGGCATGGTCACCCTCGGCGATGCGGATGCGATTTACGCCTTCGCGAAGCACGAATCCCCCGCCGTGCGCCGCGCCGCCGTGCTCGCCTTCCGCCGCATGCAAGACGCCCGCATCGGCCATTTCCTCAAGGACGCCGATCTCTCCATCGCAGTGGAAGCCGTCCAAGCCATCAACGACGAAATGATCGAAGGAGCCCGCCCCGCGCTCGCCGCCGCCACCCACCTATTGGGGAAATCCACATGGGCCGTTGATCAGCGTATCCTCAACGCGATGATCCGCGCCGGGGGCGACGAAAACGTCCGCCGCCTGCTCGCCGTGGCCGCCGACGAATCCCTTTCCGACGACGCCCGCACGGAAGCGCTCTGGCTCGTCGGACGCTTCGACAAGCACCCGCCCACCGATCCCACCACGGGCATGTATCGCCCGATCACGGAGGAACGGAGCATCGAGAAATTGCTCCCCGAGATCCGCGCGGCGCTGAAACCCTTGCTGACATCCGCCACGGACAACCTGCTCGTGGAAGTCATCGGCGCGGCGGGAAAATTCGGAGTGGAGATCCCGAGGGAGGCGTTGATCGCCCAGCTCACCGGGACGAAGATCCGCGCCGACGTGCGACTCGCCGCGCTCAAGCGTTTGGAAAAGGAAGCCGCAGAGGATTTCCCGGAAACGCTGGCGAAACTCACGAAAGACCCGGATGCCGGCGTGCGCGGCGCGGCGCTCGAATCGCTCGGCAGGCTCTCACCGAACCGCGCCTTCGGGGTCGCTGCGGAAATCCTTTCCTCCGGCAAACCCGATGACCAGCAGCGCGCCTACGGACTTCTGGCGAAACTCGATCATCCGCAAGCGGCGGGAATCATACTGGAACGGCTCGAAAACCTCTCCGTCCAACCCGCCGCCGTCCGCCTCGATATCCTCGAAGCCGCCGCGAAACGCCCCGAAGCCGAACTCAAGGACGCCCTCGCGAAATACGAGGCCGGCATCGACAAAAGCGATCCCCTAGCCGCTTTCAACGTGACCCTTGAAGGAGGCAACGTGGACAACGGCAGGCGCATTTTCTACAACCACGGCGCGGCAAACTGTGTGCAGTGCCACAAGGTCGGCGCGCGCGCGGGCGGCGAGGCCGGCCCTGTTCTCGACGGCCTCGGCCAGCGCCAGGACGCCGCCTACATCCTCGAATCCATCGTCGATCCCAACGCGAAACTCACCCCCGGCTACTCCGCCATCGCGCTCACCATGAACGATGGCCGCATCATCGCCGGGATGCTGATGAAGGAAACGGACACCGAAATTGTGATCCGCAACATCGAGACGAAGGAGGAAACCGTCTGCCTGAAATCCGACATCAAGACCCGCCCCCCCGCCATATCGACCATGCCGCCCATGGGCTTGATCCTTTCGAAAACGGAAATCCGCGATCTCGTCGCATTCTTGTCCTCGCTGAAGTGAGGGTGGAAAGAAATCCCCGCTTGTGGAGTGTAATTTTTTAGGTGTTTTTTATACCGCTAGTCTTTTTCAGAGATTGTCCCCGTAGCCGTTGGTTTGTAGAGTATTGAGCGGCGGTATCTCCCTGCTTCAGATAGGTGAGGTTGCCGACCAGATGGGGTGTATTTCGCGGCCAAAAACACCGAAAAAATTACACCCGAGATCAACAATTTTGTCTTCTTTCCCAAAAACAAAAAAACCCGGCCACCTCGCGATGAGCCGGGTTTTTGTGAGATGTTTTTGAATTACGCGGAGACAACGTCTTCCTCATCCTCGAGGATTTCGGGGGTCTCGATGATCGGCTCGGGTTCCTCGACTGTGAACTCGAATTCCGAGTCACGGTGATGGTGGAATCCGGTGCCGGCGGGGATGAGGTGACCCATGATGACGTTTTCCTTGAAGCCGGTGAGGTAGTCGATCCGTCCGAGGGTCGCGGCTTCCGTGAGGACGCGGGTGGTGTCCTGGAAGGAGGCGGCGGAGATGAACGAATCGGTCTCCAGCGAAGCCTTGGTGATGCCGAGAAGGACGGGCTCGCCCTCGGCGGGCTTGCCGCCGTTGGCGATGATCTCGGCGTTGACCTTCTTGAAGGTGGTGCGCTCGACCTGGTCTCCCCAGAGGAACTGATCCGCATCGCCCGGCTCGGTGATCTTCACCTTGCGGAGCATCTGGCGGACGATGACCTCGATGTGCTTGTCGTTGATCTCCACGCCCTGGACGCGATAGACGGACTGCACCTCGTTGACCAGGTGCTCCTGGAGTTCGGTGGCGCCGCAAGCCTCGAGGAGATCCTCGGGGGAAACGGGGCCTTCCGTGATCTGGTCGCCGCGCTTCACCTTGTCGCCTTCGGTGACGATAATGTGCTTGCCCATCGGGACGAGGTGATCGATTTGCTCGCCGGTGACGGGATCGGTGACGATGACCTTCTTCTTCCCGCGGACGTTGCCGCCGAAGGAAACCTCGCCCTCGATCTTGGAGATGACGCAGGATTCCTTGGGTTTGCGGGCTTCGAAAAGCTCGGCCACGCGGGGCAGACCGCCGGTGATGTCCTTGGTGCGGGCCACTTTCCGCGGGGTCTTGGCAAGCTGCGTGCCGCCGGTGACTTTTTCGCCTTCCTTGACGGAAAGGTGGGCGCCGACCGGGATGGAGTAGCTGATGATGACCTCGCCTGTCTTGGGATCGGTGATGCAGACCTGGGGATGGAGATCCTCCTTGTGCTCTGTGACCATGGTTCCCTTCTTGCCGGTTTCCTTGTCCACTTCGGCGGCGACCGTGATGCCCAAGATCATGTCCCGGAACTCGACCTTGCCCGCCTTCTCGGTGAGGATCGGCACGTTATAGGGATCCCATTCGACGATGGTGTCGTTCTTCTTCGCTTCCTCGCCGTCCTTCACCTTGATCACGGAACCGATGATGATGTTGTGGCTCTCGAGTTCGAGGCCGCCCTTGTCGCGGATGGAGATGGAACCGTTCTTGTTAAGGACGACCCAGTTGCCATCGGAATCCTGGACGGTGCGCAAATCCTTGTAGATGAGGCGGCCGCTGTTCTTCGCCTTGATCGTGGGCTGCTTGAAGGTCGCCGAAGCCACACCGCCGACGTGGAACGTCCGCATGGTGAGCTGGGTGCCCGGCTCGCCGATGGACTGGGCGGCGATGATGCCGACCGCCTCGCCGATCTTGACTGGAAGGCCGGTCGCGAGGTTGAGGCCGTAGCAGTTCGCGCAGCAGCCGCGATCCGCCTCGCAGGTGAGAACGGAGCGAATCTTGAGCTTCTCGTGGCCGATTTTCTCAAGCGCGTTCGCTTGGGACTCTGAAATGACGTCGTCCACTTTCACGAGGACATCGCCAGTGATCGGATCGGTGACCTTCTCGCACGAGACGCGGCCATAGACGCGAGTGGAAAGCGATGCCACTTCCTCGTCGCCGTCGTAGATCGCCTCTACGCTGATGCCGTTGGCGGTGCCGCAATCCTGTTGGAAAACGATCACGTCCTGGGCGACATCGACGAGCTTGCGGGTCATGTATCCGGAGTCTGCCGTTTTCAGGGCGGTATCGGATAGACCCTTGCGGGCGCCGTGGGTGGAGATGAAATATTCCAGCACGGAGAGGCCTTCGCGGAAGTTCGAGATGATGGGGCGCTCGATGATCTCGCCGGAGGGCTTGGCCATGAGGCCGCGCATGCCGCCGAGCTGCTTGATCTGGGACTTGTTGCCCCGCGCACCGGAATCGACCATCATGAAGAGCGGCGATGCCTTCTTCTTACCTTCATTGTATTCGATCTTGCGATAGAGCGCATTGGCGATGGTGTCGGTGGCTTGGGTCCAGATGTCCACGACCTTCTGGTAGCGCTCGCCGTTGGTGATGACGCCGTTGCGGTATTGCTTGGAGACCTTTTCGACCTCCTCGTAAGCCTTGGCGATCACCTCGGGTTTCTCCTCGGGGATGAGCATGTCGATGATCCCAATGGAGATGCCGGAGCGCATGGCTTCGCGGAAACCGAGGGACTTGAGTTCGTCGAGAACCTCGACGGTCTTCTTCTTGCCCGCCACCTGGGTGCAGCGCCAGATGATGTCGCCGATCTGCTTCTTGCCGACGGTCTTGTTGTAGAAACCGATCTCGTCCGGCCAGATCTCGTTGAAACGGACGCGGCCCGGGGTGGTCTCGATGATCTTCAGGTCGGCGTCGCCGTAAGGGGTCTTCTTGCCGAAGTCGGGGTTGCGGATGCGGATCCACGAGTGGTAGTCGATTTTCCGCGAAGCGATCGCGAACTCGACCTCCGAGGAGTTTTCGAACAGCGGCAGGTGCTCCTGCTTGTCGCGGTCCACCTGGGTGCGGATGCCCGCCCAAGTGAGGTAGTAGGTGCCGAGAATGATGTCCTGCGAAGGAACCGTGATCGGGCGGCCGGATGCGGGCGAGAAGATGTTGTTCGGCGCCAGCATGAGCTGGCGGCACTCCATCTGAGCCTCGATCGAGAGCGGCACGTGGACGGCCATCTGGTCACCGTCGAAGTCCGCGTTGTAGGCGGTGCAGACGAGCGGATGGACACGGATCGCGGAACCCTCGATGAGCTTCGGTTCGAACGCCTGGATCGAGAGGCGGTGGAGCGTCGGTGCGCGGTTCAGCAGGATCGGGTGGCCTTTGGTGACCTCCGCGAGAATGTCCCAGACCTCGGTGGTCTTGCGGTCGATCATCTTCTTCGCCGAGCGGACGGTGTGGCAGTAGCCCAGCTCTTTCAGACGGCGGATGATGAAAGGCTCGAACAGGGTGAGGGCCATCTTTTTAGGAAGACCGCACTGGCCGAGCTTGAGGTCGGGGCCGATGACGATGACGGAGCGGCCGGAGTAATCGACGCGCTTGCCGAGAAGGTTTTGGCGGAAACGGCCACCCTTACCCTTGAGCATATCGCTGAGGGATTTGAGCGGACGGTTGCCTGCTCCAGTGACGGCGCGACCGTGGCGGCCGTTGTCGAAGAGCGCGTCAACGGCTTCCTGCAGCATCCGCTTCTCGTTGCGGATGATGACCTCCGGTGTCTTGAGCTGGAGGAGGTTCTTGAGGCGGTTGTTGCGGTTGATGACGCGGCGGTAGAGGTCGTTGAGGTCGGAGGTAGCGAAACGGCCGCCTTCGAGGGGCACGAGCGGGCGCAGATCCGGCGGGATCACGGGCAGCACGAGCTGGATCATCCACTCGGGGCGCGTCTTGGAAGCCGCGAAGCCCTGGGTGATCTTGAGACGCTTCGAGAGCTTCTTCTTGTTCTGCTTCGACTTGGTGGTGCCGAGTTCCTCCTCGAGTTCGACCGCGAGTTTCGCGAGATCGATCTGCTTGAGAAGTTCCATGATCGCCTCAGCGCCCATCATTGCCTTGAACGCGCCGTCGCCGTAGGTGTCCTCCGCTTCGCGGAGTTCGATCTCGGTGAGGAGCTGGCCGAGCTCGAGCGCGGTGTTGCCCGGTTCGGTCACGACGTAGTCCTCGTAATAAATGACGCGCTCAAGCTGGCGGGCGCTCATGTCGAGCATGAGGCCGATGCGGGAAGGCATGCACTTGTAGAACCAGATGTGGGAAACCGGCACGGCAAGCTCGATGTGACCCATGCGCTCGCGGCGGACGCGGGACAGGGTCACCTCGACGCCGCAGCGGTCGCAGACAACGCCCTTGTGCTTGATGCGCTTGTATTTTCCGCAGGCGCACTCCCAGTCCCGGGTGGGGCCGAAGATGCGCTCGCAGAAAAGGCCGCCCTTTTCCGGCTTGAACGTGCGGTAGTTGATGGTTTCCGGGTTTTTCACCTCGCCCTTGGACCAGGAACGAATGATTTCCGGTGAGGCTACGGTGATGGAGACTTGGTCAAAGGCTTCGGGACGCTCGTCCACGCCGAAGATTTCGCGAAGGTTGTTATCGACACTCATGGTAGGTAGTAATGTTGGATGTTAGGTTGGTTTCGCGTTTGGATCACAGAGTGAGGTCATCGAGGGAGAAGTCATCGACCCCTCCACCGCCAGCAAGCGGCGAGCCGTGGGTACTTTGACCTTGGCGACCGGGGCGAACATCGAGGCCGAGGGATTGCATTTCCTTGATGAGGACGTTGAACGATTCCGGGGTGCCGGCCTCGAGGTTGTTGTCGCCTTTGACGATCGCCTCGTAGATGCGGGTGCGTCCCTGGACGTCGTCGGATTTGACGGTGAGAATTTCCTGGAGGGTGTAGGCGGCGCCGTAGGCTTCGAGCGCCCAGACCTCCATTTCTCCGAAACGCTGGCCGCCGTATTGCGCCTTACCACCGAGCGGCTGCTGGGTGACGAGCGAGTAGGGGCCGACGGCGCGGGCATGGATCTTGTCGGCGACAAGGTGGCCCAGCTTGAGCATGTAGATCATGCCGACCACGACGGGGTTGTGGAAAGCCTCGCCGGTGCGGCCATCATAGAGGGTCGATTTGCCGGCGGTGCTGCCGTCCTTGCCATCGCCGATCCAGGTGTAGCCTGCGGTTTCCTTTTCGTTCGGCTTCCTTTCGCGGGCTTTTTCGCCGCCACCGATCATTTTCACGCCATCGACCTTCTTGGCCTCCGACATGAAATTCCAGATGATGTCTTCTTTGATGCCGTCGAAAATCGGCGTCGCTACCGTGAAGCCGAGAGCCTTGGCTGCAACACCGAGGTGGGTTTCGAGAACTTGGCCGACGTTCATACGGGAAGGCACGCCGAGGGGGTTGAGGCAGATATCAACCGGCGTTCCGTCGTGAAGATACGGCATATCCTCCTCGGGAACGATGGTGGCGACAACGCCCTTGTTTCCGTGGCGGCCGGCCATCTTGTCACCCACAGAGAGCTTGCGCTTCGCGGCGATGAAGACCTTGACCTCCTTGATGACGCCGGGATCGACGTCGTCGCCGGACTCGAGCTGGTCGAGCTTGCGCTCGCGGTCGGTGTCCAGCTCCTGAAAGCGGCTTTGGAAGGAATTGATGATTTCGACGATCTTGTTGCGGATCGGGGAGGGGTCGATCTCGATGTGATCGTGGACGGATGCTAGCTTGCGGAGCAGGGTCTTAGTGATCTTGCGGTTCGCGGGGATGATGATCTCGCCGGTTTGGGCGTTCACCACGTCGAGCGGGATTTTCTCACCAAGCAGGATGTCGGAAAGTTTTTCCGTGAGGTCATCGGTGAGCTTATCGGCTTTTTTCTTGTGCTCGTCGTTGATCTTCTTGAGGTGTTTTTTCAGCTCCACGGGATCGACCTTCTCGTTACGCTTCTTGGCGAGGCCGTGGGAAGAGACGCGGATGTCTTGGACGATGCCGGTGCAGCCGGATGGGACGCGCAGCGAGGTGTCCTTCACGTCCGCTGCTTTCTCACCGAAGATGGCGCGCAGCAGGCGCTCCTCGGGGGCGAGTTCGGTCTCGGATTTCGGGGTGATTTTACCAACGAGAATGTCGCCGGGTTTCACCTCGGCACCGATGCGGATGATGCCGTCGTGGTCGAGATTGCGTAGGGCTTCCTCACCAACGTTCGGGATGTCGCGGGTGATTTCCTCGGGGCCGAGCTTAGTGTCGCGGGCGGCGACGTCGAATTCGGAGATGTGGATCGAGGTATAGACATCGTCTTTCACCACGCGCTCGGAAATGACGATGGCATCCTCGAAGTTGTAGCCGTTCCATGGCATGAAGGCCACGAGGACGTTGCGCCCGATGGCCAGCTCACCGTTCTCGGTGTTCGGGCCGTCGGCGAGGACTTGGCCTTTCTTGATCTTCTGGCCAGCTTTAACGATCGGCTTCTGGTTGATGCAGGTGCCGGCGTTGGAGCGCATGAACTTGCGCAGCGGGTAGGCGAAAATGCCCTTGGCCACGTTCGTTTTGACGATCTCCGGCTCGCTGAGGAATTTCTCCTCGGAAACGGGGAGCTTGCCGTCGGCGGTAGTGATGATGATCTCTGCGGTGGCGGCGGCTACGATGCCGTCGGCCTCGGAAACGACTACAGCACGGGAATCGCGGGCGGCCTTGGCCTCAAGGCCGGTGCCGACGAGCGGTGCCTCGGAAACGAGGAGCGGCACACCTTGGCGCTGCATGTTCGATCCCATCAGAGCGCGGTTGGCGTCATCATGCTCAAGGAACGGGATGAGGCCGGCGGCGACAGAAACGAGCTGCTTCGGCGAAACGTCCATGTAGTGAACTTCCGCAGGAGTTGACTCGATGAACTCGCCGCGCTCACGGGCGTCGATACGCTCGCTTTCGAAACGGTTCGCCTTGTCGATCACGTTGGATGCCTGGGCGATTAGGTAGTTTTCCTCTTGGTCGGCGGTGAGATACTCGATCTCGTTGGTGACCTTGCCGTTCTTGACCTTGCGGTAAGGGGTTTCGATGAAACCGAACTCATTGATGCGGGCGTAGGTGCACATCGAGTTGATGAGGCCGATGTTCGGGCCTTCCGGGGTCTCGATGGGGCAGATGCGGCCGTAGTGGGACGGATGGACGTCGCGGACTTCGAAGCCCGCGCGGTCGCGGTTCAGACCGCCCGGCCCGAGCGCGGAAAGGCGGCGCTTGTGAGTCAACTCGGCCAGAGGGTTGGTCTGGTCCATGAACTGGGACAGTTGCGAACGGCCGAAGAAATCGCGCACGACGGCGGAAAGCGCCTTCGGGTTGATGAGTTTCTGTGGGGTCATGCCCTCGATGTTCACATCGAACAGGGTCATGCGCTCCTTGACGAGGCGCTCGGTGCGGGCAAGGCCGACGCGGCACTGGTTGGCGAGAAGCTCACCCACGGCGCGGACGCGGCGGGAACCAAGGTGATCGATGTCGTCGATGACGCCTTCGCCCTTTTTGAGTTTCAGAATGTAACGGACAGCGGCGAGGAAATCCTCGGGCACCATGATGCGCTGGTCGGAATCCACACCGATGCCGAGCTTCTGGTTGATCTTGTAACGGCCGACGCGGGTCAGGTCGTATTTCTTCGCGTCGAAGAACAGGCGCTTGAGCAGGGCGCGGGCGTTGGAAGCCGTCGGCGGATCGCCGGGGCGGAGCTTGCGGTAGATGTCTTTAAGCGCGGATTCCTCGTCCTTCGCGGGATCCTTGCGGAGGGACTTGAGGAGGATTTCGTCCTCGCGTCCGTCGATGACCTCAAGCTTCTTCTGGCCGAGTGCGACGAGCTGCTTGACGATGCCTGCGGTGAGCGGCTCGTAGGCTTTCGCGATGACCAGCTCGCCGTCGAGGATGTCCTCGAAGGGCACCTTGTGGCCGAGTTCCGCCTCGTCGATCTTGCTGTTGAGGGCGAGATTTTCGATCGAGTAGAAATGGCTGACGATGTCGCGGTCGGTCGGGTAGCCGAGGACGCGGAGGAAAGTGGTCGCGAGGAACTTCCGACGGCGGCGGCGGCGGTCGAGATAGACGTAGAGCAGGTCGTTCGTGTCGAACTGTACCTCGAGCCAGGAGCCGCGGTCCGGGATGATGCGGAAGGAGTGGAGCATCTTGCCATTGAGGTGCTGGGAGGTCTCGAAGCAAATGCCCGGCGAGCGGTGGAGCTGCGAAACGATCACGCGCTCTGCGCCATTGATGATGAAGGTGCCGCGACGGGTCATCATTGGCAGCTCGCCCATGTAAACACGCTCTTTCTTGGTGCCAGTCTCGTCCTTCAGCTTGAAGGTGACGTAGAGAGCGGCGGAGAAGGACTCACCGTTGCGGAGGGAGTCGAGGGAAGTGATTTTCGGATCCTCGATGTCGTAGGAGACGAAATCCAGCTCGATGGCCTCGTCGTAGGACTTGATCGGGAAGACCTCGCGGAAAACAGCCTGAAGGCCGGTGTCGGAACGGTCACCCGGCGAGACTTCCTTCTGGAGGAATTCGTCGTAAGACCTGCTCTGAACCTCGATGAGGTTGGGTGGTTCGATAACCTCTTCAAATTTTCCGAAATAGAGACGTTCAGCCATGGTGGTGCGGTGGTGGTGGTGTTACGGGTTCAGGCCCGGAGCCTTTGTAGGCTCGGGCGTCTTGGGATCAGGAAATGGACGGAGAAGACAAAAGCGCGGATACGGCGCGTAACACCCTTGGTTTGGTGAGTGTCACGTGTCGGTTCCGAATTTGAGTGGGAGTTGAAATGATGGTGGGGGAGGGAAATGCCCGGGGCGGAAGCGGCTTCCGCCCCGGGGAAATCCTTGACGGGTTACTTGAGCTCGATGGTCGCTCCGGCTTCCTCGAGTTTCTTCTTGGCTGTCTCGGCGGCGTCCTTGGAAACGCCTTCGAGGACGTTGATCGGGGCACTTTCGACGAGCTTCTTCGCGTCGGCGAGACCGAGGCCGGGGGCAACTTCACGAACCGCCTTGATGACGGCGATCTTGTTGGCACCTGCTCCGGTGATGACGACGCTGAACTCGGTCTGCTCTTCGGCTGCTTCGGCTGGGCCTGCGGCGGCGGCTGGACCGGCGGCGACTGCCGCGGCTGCCGAGACACCCCAGGTTTCTTCGAGTTGCTTAACGAGGTCGACAGCTTCCAGAACGGTAAGCTTGCCGAGTTCTTCCACTAGGTTTGCGATGTTTGACATGTATTATCTCCTTTTGCGGTATCGTCGCCCCCGGAGCTTCCGGGGATTTCAGCCTCCCTGCTGGGAGACCGACGAGGAACCATTTGTTAATCAGGCCTTTGCGTGGAGACGCTACAGGCCATCCGTTCAGATTGTTTTTATTCGGCTGCTGCTTCGGTGGACACTTCGGCCGGTGTTTCGGCGGCGGGCGCCTCGGCGGGTTCTTGGGCACCGCCGGATTGGAAATGCTGGCGCTCCGGGTCGAATTTCTCGAGCAGGATACGGGCGATGCGGGTGGCGGGTTCGTTGATGAGGCCGAGAAGCTGGGAGAGCACGGCTTCGCGCGAAGGGATTTCCGCGATGGCCTTGAGCTTAATACCGTCGAGCACGTCTTGTCCGAGGATGCCGATCTTCATTTCGGGCTTCTTGAATTCCTTCTCGAAGTTCTTGAGGACTTTCGCGGCGGAGAACACCTCGGAGCTGCCGGTGACGAAGGCCGTCTGGCCGACGAGATCCGCACCGACATCGGGGAGGCCCGCTTCGCTGAGCGCCTTGCGCATGTAGCTGTTCTTCGCGACGGTGCATTTCGCGCCGCTGTCGCCGAGGCGGTTGCGGAGCTCGCTGAACTGGGGAACCGTGAGGCCGGTGTAATCGATGACGATCACGTAAGGCGAGTCGTTCACCCGTGCCAGCAGGCTATCGATGATGATTTGTTTGTCTGGATTCATTGTCGTGGTTTGCTGGTGTTATGCGGTGGCTTTCGCGTAGGCCGATGCCTCAAGCGGGAGACCCGGAAGCATGGAAGCGGCGAGGGTAACGGCTTGGATGAAATTACCTTTCGCGGACGCGGGCTTGGCGCGGGCGACGCTTTCTAGGAACGCACGGGCGTTGTCCTCTAGCTGCTTTTCGTCGAAGCTGGCTTTGCCGATCGCACCGGAAACGTTGCCGTTCTTGTCGAGTTTATAGTCGATCCGGCCTGCCTTGACTTCCTTGACCGCCTTCGCGACATCGTCGGTGACGGTGCCGGTCTTGGGGTTGGGCATCAGGCCGCGGGGGCCGAGGACGCGGGCGATCTTGCGGACTTCCGCCATGGCGTCGGGGGTGGCGATCGCGGAATCAAAATCGACGAAGCCTTCCTGCACCTTCTTGATGAGATCCTCGTAACCGACGTGCTCGGCTCCGGCTGCGATGGCCGCTTCGGCGGCGGCACCCTGGGCGAAGACCACGACGCGGACGTTCTTGCCCGTTCCATGCGGAAGGGAAACGGATCCGCGAACCATCTGGTCGCTCTTGCGCGGGTCAACCCCGAGGCGGAAGGAAAGTGTGACGGTGGGCGTGAATTTCGGGGCGGGGAGCTTCTTCACGGTGCTGATCGCGTCCGTGAGGGAGTAGGATTTTCCGGCACCGACGAGTTCGGCGGCATTCCGGTAGCGTTTGCTGCGTGTTTTGGACATGTGTTTTGTTGGTTTGCAGTGATAACGGATGGGACTCGTGTCCCACCCTCTTGCGTGTGCTTCCCTTTCGGGGAGCGGAGATTTTCTTACATTCCCTCGACCTCAAGACCCATTTGGCGGGCGGTGCCGGCAAGGATGCGGGCGGCGGCTTCGGGATCCTTGGTGTTGAGGTCGGGCATCTTGATGCCGACCACTTCCATAAGCTGGGCTTTGGTGATTTTACCGACTTTTTTCTTGTTCGGCTCACCCGATCCGGACGCGAGTCCTGCGATCTTCTTGAGTAGGTTTCCGGCAGGTGGCTTCTTGGTGATGAAGGTGAAAGACTTGTCCTTATAAACCGAGATCACGCAGGGAAGGACGTCACCGGCCTGGCTTTGGGTGGCCGCGTTGAACTCCTTGCAGAAGCCCATGATATTGACACCCGCCTGCCCGAGGGCCGGACCGACCGGTGGGGATGGATTGGCGGCTCCAGCCTTGATCTGGAGTTTGATGATTTTGACGACTTCCTTGGCCATGGTGTTGTTTGGTAAATGTTGAAATTTGGGAAAATGAAATGTTTCAATGTGTGCTTATTCGCGCTCGACCTGCCAATATTCGAGTTCGACAGGTGTTGTGCGGCCGAAGATATCGACAGAAACACGAAGTTTGCCACGCTCGGGATCAATTTCCTCGACGACTCCGTTCTGGGATTGGAAAGGGCCGTCGGCCACCTTGACGGTATCGCCAACCTCGAAGGAGATCGCCGGGCGGATGGTTTCCTCTCGTTCTTGGATTTGGGAAAGCATAGCCTCCACTTCACGGGGGCGCATAGGAGCCGGGCGGTCTTTGGTACCGGCGAAGCCGATCACGCCCTCGATTTCCTTGATGAAGAACCAGGTTTTCTCGACGAGATCACCGCTCTCTGTGGAGAGATACATGTTCACGATGATATAGCCGGGGAAGAATTTTTTCTTGGTCTCGGTTTTCTTGCCGCGCTTGATTTCGGAGACGATTTCGGTGGGGACGAGGACTTCGCGGATGTAGTCCTGCATTTCATCGGCCTCGACTTGGCGTTCGATGCGGGTGCGCACTTTGCCTTCCATACCCGAGAGGACTTGGACGACATACCATTGGTCTTTGTAATTCTTGGCGTCGGGCATGGGATGGGGATGTTGGCGGAAAGGGGGTGGGGTGGGGTTCAGCGGAAGATATCCGTGAGGAAACCGACGGTGAGGAGCTGGATGAAATCCCAGAACTGGACGAATCCGGCGAGCAGGATGACGGCGATCAGGACGACGATGGTAGAGTCGATAAGTTCCTTGTATTTTTTGAAGCCCTTGGCTTTCGGGTCGGAATCCCAGGGCCAGCTCGCCTTGCGGAGCTCGCCTTTCACCTCGCCTATGAAACTGGAAACCTTGGCGAGGTTCCGGAATAGGAGAACGAGAGAGATGATCAGGACACCATAGATGATCCCCGAGGTGACCCAACTGTCATTGATCTTGAGGTATTCGAGGAAATTCATTCGATGTGAAAGGTTAACGGAAAGTGGCACGCCAGGAGGGACTCGAACCCCCAACATTCGGTTTTGGAGACCGACGCTCTACCAATTGAACTACTGACGCGTTGTGAGTAAAAAATGAAGGGGTTTGAGGCGACTGAAGGGCACCCCGTTGGCGGGGTGCCCCAAGCGCTGGATCCGCCGATGGTTTAACGCCACCGACGATACCGTTGGTTTGACTTATTTAATGATCTCGCCCACGCGTCCGGCACCGACGGTGCGGCCGCCTTCGCGGATAGCGAAACGCATGGTCGGCTCCATGGCGATCGGGTTGATGAGTTCGACCTCAAGGCCGATGTTGTCTCCGGGCATGACCATCTCGACACCTTCGGGGAGCTTGATGCTGCCGGTGACATCGGTCGTGCGGAAGTAGAACTGCGGACGGTAGTTCGAGAAGAACGGGGTGTGGCGTCCGCCCTCTTCCTTGGAAAGGACGTAGATCTCGGATTTAAAGACTGTGTGGCCTTTCACGGTGCCCGGCTTAGCCATCACTTGGCCGCGCTCGACATCGTTTTTCTTGAGACCGCGAACGAGGAGGCCGACGTTATCACCGGCGCGACCTTCGTCGAGCAGCTTGCGGAACATCTCGATGTCCGTAACGGTGGTCTTCTGAGTATCGCGGATGCCGACGATCTCGACTTCCTCCATTTTTTTGATGATACCGCGCTCGACACGACCGGTGCAGACCGTTCCGCGACCTTCGATCGAGAACACGTCCTCGATGGGCATGAGGAAGGTCTTATCGATCGGACGCTCTGGCTCGGGGATGTAGGAATCGACCGCGTCCATGAGCTTGTAAACATTGGCCATCTGCTCTGCGTCGCCGGCAAGAGCCTTGGTGGCGGAGCCGCTCACGATCGGGATGTCATCGCCCGGGAAATCATAGGAGGAGAGGAGATCGCGGATTTCCATCTCGACGAGCTCGAGGAGCTCGGCGTCGTCCACGAGGTCAACCTTGTTCATGAATACCACGAGTGCGGGAACACCGACTTGGCGGGCGAGAAGGATGTGCTCGCGGGTTTGTGGCATTGGACCGTCTGCGGCGGAAACCACGAGAATCGCACCGTCCATCTGGGCGGCACCGGTGATCATGTTCTTCACATAGTCAGCGTGTCCCGGGCAATCGACGTGCGCGTAGTGGCGTTTTTCAGTCTCATATTCCACGTGAGCGGTGTTGATAGTGATGCCGCGCTCGCGCTCTTCGGGAGCTGCGTCGATGTCCGCGTAGCTTTTTTTCTGCGCGAAGCCCTTTTCGGCGAGCGTGTTCGTGATCGCTGCGGTGAGCGTGGTTTTGCCGTGGTCAACGTGACCGATGGTCCCGATGTTTACGTGCGGCTTGTTGCGTTGGAATTGTTCTTTGGCCATTTTCGTTGTGGTTTCGCTGAGACGTTTTCGGAGATGTTCGTGTGGTTCATGGAGCTCGTGGGGGGAATTGAACCCCCGACCTCATCCTTACCAAGGATGCGCTCTACCCCTGAGCTACACGAGCAATATGGATTGTTGTGAGCCCAACCTCCTGCCGACAAAAAGAACCGCGACCTGTCCCGTTTACCCGGACTGGGCGCGGCACCCCTGACTTCAGGTGGGGAAGAGCGGGCGGGAAGTTAGCAATTCGCGGCAACCTGTCAAAAAAAATATGGTCTATTCGTCACTTTTCCCGAATCCCCTCATTCTGCGGGACTTGCGCCGGTTTCCGAAGCGTTTTCTGGGCGCTGATCGCCGTAAGTTTGCGCGAACCTGTCGATCCGGAGGCAGCGCCCGGAGGCCATATCCGCTTCGATGATGACGCCGCAGAGTTTCACCGCGCCCTTGGCGATGGGGAAACGGGTGGGCATGCTGGAGCGGAAACGCCAGACGACGGATTCGACGCAGCGCCCCAACACGGATTCTTCCGGGCCGCACATGCCCGCGTCGGTAAGGTATCCGGTGCCTCCGGGGAAAATCGAGTCATCGGCGGTTTGCACATGGGTATGGGTGCCGACGACGAGCGAGACCGTGCCGTCGAGCATCCTGCCCATGGCGATTTTTTCGGAAGTCGTCTCGGCGTGGAAATCCAGCACGATCACCCGCACCCCCGCGTTTGTCAGTCTCCGCACTTCCTCCTCGACGGCAAGGAACGGGTTCTCCAAAGGCGGCTGGATGAAGCTGCGCCCCTGCGCCTGGATCACGGCGATTTTTCCCTTCGCGGTCTCCAGCGTGACACTGCCCGCGCCCGGAGTCCCCTCCGGATAATTGATCGGGCGCAGGAGGCGGGGTTCGGTGGGGAAATAGTCCACGATCTCCTTCTGGTCCCAGACATGATCGCCGGTCGTGACCACGGCGGCACCCGCCCGGAGGAGATCGATGCTGATCCTCGGCGTGATCCCCCTGCCCGCCGCCGCGTTCTCGCCGTTCACGATCACGAAGTCGATGGCGTGCTCCCGCCGGATCTCCGCGAGGTTGCTGATGACCGCCTGGCGCCCCGGTTCACCGACGATGTCCCCGAGGAAAAGAATGCGGGAGGTGGTCGGAATCATGTTCGGGTTCATGTGCCGGGAATGTCCTGTTTTTCAAAGCCCGCACAACCTTAATTTCAGTGGAGGTGATGCCCGGCAGATGCATGGGCGGCCTGAAGCCTGGAAGGTAATCGACCCGCAGGGCGCATTCGAACATTCGCTCCGGTTGGCAGCCGGCCGGGATCGTCGCCTTTGATGATGGAATTCCCCTTCCCTACGCGCCGTCACACGCAGACTTGCGGCCATGCTCGGATCCTCCCGCCAGTCACCGTGCGGAATTAAGAACCGCCCTGCGTATCCGCCCTGTTGGCCTCTTGAGAAAACGCTTCGCGAGTTCCTCGAATTGCTCGGAAAGGTCGGTCAGATGAATCTCCAGCCTGCCCTCGCTCGTTTTCCCGCTGAGCAGATCCATTTTCACCAACATTCTTTTCAGGTGCTCCGCGCAGGTCGTCGCGGAATCGACCAGCCGCACATCAACCGGCAGGATTTCGGTCAGCGGCGGGATGAGCAGCGGATAATGGGTGCAGGCCAGCATCAGGGTATCGATGCCTTTCGCCATCAGCGGCTCCAGGTATTTCCGCAGGATCTCCTTGGTGACGTCTTCGGAAATCCAGTTTTCCTCGACGAGCGGCACCAGCAGGGGAGTCGCGATGCCATGGATCATGACGCCTCGTTTTTTTGTGGCCAGCGCGTGCTGGTAGGCGTGCGAGGCGATCGTTCCGCGCGTGGCGATGATGCCGATGCGGTCGGCGTCCGGGTTCGCAAGGGCGGCCTCGACCCCTGGCTCGATCACCCCCATGATCGGCACCGGGCAGTTTTTCCAAAACTCGGGCAGCGCGTGCGCCGTCGCCGTGTTGCACGCCACCACGATCGCCTTCACGCCTTTCGAGAGCAGGAAATCCACATCCTCCGCAGCGAACTGGCGGATCGTTTCCGGACTTTTCGATCCATAGGGAAGACGCGCGGTATCGCCCAGATAGATCACATCCTCGCCGGGCAACAGATCCTGCACGGCACGCACCACCGTCAATCCGCCCACCCCCGAATCAAACAATCCCAAAGCCGCGTCGTTCACGGGTGCGATTCTTGCGATCCGCGGCGTTTCAGCAATCACCAAACGCGACATCACCAAACGCGCGAGGCACAAGGCCACCGGACATTTCACCTCGAAGGGCGCGGTGGAAAAGGATGCCCTTGCTCACTCCTCCGCCAGCACCCGCAGCACATCGCCGATGGTGTGATCCGCCTCAATGGGGTGCCGCAGCGCCTTGTCCATGATCAGAGAGTAGCTATTTTGGCGTCCGACCCTTTCACGCACGAGATAGCCACCCTCTTCCAGATCCGCGATGATGCGCTGCACCGCCCGCTCCGTGATACCTACTTCCAGCGCGACCTCGCGCAAAGGCCGATCACCGCTCTTCGCCAAGCATACCATCACGTGGGCGTGGTTCGTAAAAAATGTCCATTGCGAGGTTTCCGCCATGCCCTGTTAGGTTAAATCCCCCGATGCACATAGCGCGACTTTTTTTTCGGCGCGATCTATTCGCTCAAAAACGGCGAAGTCACGCTGCTCCATTGAGCGCAACCGCTTACGCAACGAATCGAGTCACCCGAGGTGGCTCAGTTCACGGAACCGCCTTTCCTTTTTCAGGTCTGCCAAGCCCAATATTACGATAATTTTTTCGTGAATTATATTGCGTAATTTTTTACGGGAGCTTATCAGCGCGTGGCAACACCATGGACTCCCTAGCACTGCTCCTCGCGAATCTAATTTCCCCGCCCGTCATCGCCTTCGCCGCCGGTGTGATTGCCGTACGCGTCGGCAGCGACCTGCGCTTTCCCGAGCAGGTTTACCAAGGGCTGACGATCTACCTCCTGCTCGCCATCGGCTTCAAGGGCGGCTCCGCGATGGCAGCCGCCTCACCCGCTGAACTCGCTCTCCCTCTTGGCGCGACCCTGCTGATCGGTTCTCTGATTCCGATGCTTGTGTTCTTTTTCACCCGGAGATTCCTCGGTCTCAGCGCCTCGAACGCCGCCGCCCTGGGCGCCCATTACGGGTCGGTTTCCGCAGTCACCTTCATGGCCTGCCTTGCTTTTCTTGACCAGCGCGGTGTCGGCTACGAGGGCTTCATGCCCGCCGTCATGGCCGCGATGGAAATCCCCGCCATCCTTGTCGCGATGCTGCTCGCGAAGCGTTTCAGCGCCCGCGCCAAAGCTCCGCTGATGGACTCGATCCACGAGGTCATCACCGGCAAAACCTTCATCCTCCTTCTCTGCGGCTTGGTCTGTGGCGTCACCGCCGGTGCCCACGGACGCGAGCTCCTCAAGCCCTTTTTCGTCACCCCCTTCTACGGCGTGTTGATGCTTTTCCTTCTGGAAATGGGACTCATCGCCGGTGCGAAACTCCGTGAGGCAGGCGGCATTTCGAGAGGCCTGATCGCCTTCGCGATACTCTCACCCGTCGTGCAAGCCTGCCTTGGTCTTCTGCTCGCATGGGGCATCGGCCTGAGCCAGGGAGGAGCCGTCACCTTCGCCGTGCTCGCCGCCAGCGCCTCCTACATCGCCGCACCTGCCGCCGTCCGCGCCGCCCTACCACACGCCGATCCGGCCATCTATGTCACCACTTCCCTTGCCATCACCTTCCCCTTCAACCTCGTCATCGGCATCCCGCTCTACTTGGCCCTCAGCGGATTCCTTTACGGCGGATGAATGGAAAGGTTGGGATTGCGGAGGGGGGGGCTTACGGGTAGGAAAGGTGCTGCGGCTTCTGCCGCCATCATTTCCTCATGAACATTATCATCGTAGGGGCCGGGGAAATCGGCAGGCATCTGGCCATGTCGCTCGCGAAGGAATCGCACCGCATTTCCCTCATCGAGGCGGACAAGGCACTTGCGGAAGAGCTGGATGCCATGCTGGACGCGAAAGTGATTCACGGCGACGGCACCAGCGTGACTGACCTAGCGGACGCGGATGTGGGCGAGTGCGAGCTTTTCCTGGCGATGTCCTCCTCGAACACCACCAACATGATGTCCGCCTCGATGGCGAAAAGCATGGGCGTGGCGAAGGTGGTGAGCCGCGTGCACCCCTCGCTTCAGCGCGAGGAATGGCTGTTTGATTTCCGCGGACACTTCGGCGTGGATCATATCTTCAGCTCGGAACGCCTCACGGCCATCGAGCTGGCTAAATTCGTCCGCAATCCCGATTCTTTGGTGGTCGAGGAGCTGGCGCGGGGCCGCATCGAGCTGCAACAGGTGCGGGTGGGCGGGAACTCGCATGAGATCGGCAAGACCCTGCGCGAAATCAGCGCGCCACAAGGCGTGCGGATGGCAATGATCACCCGCGGCGAGAAATCCCTTGTCCCCACCGCGGCGTCGGTGATCGAGGACGGGGATCTGGTGACGATTTTCGGTGAGCCTAGGAAGCTGCGCGACTTCGCGGAGAAGCTGCAAGGAAAACGTAAGGGCGGGGAAAAACTGCGAGTGGTGATCTTCGGCGGCAACGAGTATGGTTTCTCCCTGGCGCAGATGCTGGAGAGCGTGGATTGCACGGTGCGCGTTTTCGAGCAGGATCCCGAGGTTTGCGCCCGGCTGGCCGACCGCCTGACGAACGCGACGATCATCAACGCCGACGCCACCGTTTCCGCGCAACTCGAGGAAGAGCAAGTGGGCGATGCGGATTTCTTCATCAGCACCAGCATCGATGACGAGGACAACGTGATGTCATGCCTTCAGGCGCACACGCTCGGCACCAAGAACTGCCTCACCATCATCCACCGCGCGGATTACGCGGCGGCGATCTCGGCGAGCGGGCACCACCTCGGGATTCGCGCGGCGATCAGCCCGCGGGAGGCGACGCGGCGCGAGATCCAGCGCTTCATAACCTCTGACTCCCACCATATCCTCAAGAAATTCGACGGGATCGACCTCGTGGAGCTGCGCGTCGGCAAGGGTTCCATCGCGGCGGGGCACATGGTGAAGGAGATCGAGTGGCCGCCGGGCACCGTCCTGGTGGGGAAACTGCGTGGGCTTCACGCGGAGGTTCCCGGCCCCGACGAGGTGCTGCTGGGGGGAGACCATCTTTACGCGATGGTTTCCAAGGACGCGCTGAAGCGTTTCCTGAAACTGTTGGCCGCCTGATTCCGCTCAACCAGCCATGAACTTCTACCTGATCGCCCGCATCCTCGGCCTGCTCCTCGCACTCGTGGCCGTGGCGATGGCCTTGTGCGGGCTGTTCGCGAAGCTCGACGTGGTGCCTGGCGAACAGGAGGCCGCGGCCATGCTTTTCCTCTCCGCCACCATCACCGGAGGCTGCGCGCTGGTGGGCATCATCCCAGGTTTCCGGAAAACGAGGAAAGACATGATTCCGAAACGCGAGGCAATGGTGATTGTCGGGCTTGGTTGGATCCTGTGCAGCCTTTTCGGTGGGCTCCCATATCTACTATGTTCACCGTATTTATCTCCCGCTGCGGCTTTTTTCGAGTCTTCCTCGGGTTTCACCACCACCGGCTCCTCGGTGATGGCGGTGATCGAGGAATGGCCGCGCGGCATCCTGCTGTGGCGCGCCGTGACGCAGTTGCTGGGCGGCATCGGGATCCTGGTGCTCTTCGTGGCGCTGCTTTCCTACCTCGGCGTTTCCTCGAAATCCCTTTTCCACAACGAGTCCTCCTTCCGCAGCGGCGACGTCGGCCTCGCCCGCATCCAGGACACCGCGCTGATGCTGCTGCGCATCTACCTCGGCCTCATGTTCGCATGCCTGTTCGGCCTGCGGGCGATGGGCCTCACGTGGTTCAACGCCACCTGCCACGCGTTCACCACGGTCGCGACCGGCGGGTTCAGCCCGCATACGGCCAGCATCGGCCACTATGCGGAATGGGGGAACTCGTGGCTCATCGAACTGTGGCTGATCGTTTTCATGACCCTGGGCAGCGTGAATTTCCTGCTTTTCATCGTGATCCTGCGCCACAACTGGAAGCGGATACGGGGTGAGGAGGAGGCGCGCTGGTTCCTCGGGATCTGCGCGCTGGTGATGATCCTGATCGCCGCCGGGCGCTGCTACACCGAGGATATCACGCCGCTCGCCAGCGCGCGCGAGGCGGCCTTCACTGTCGTCAGCATCGCCTCGACCACAGGCTACGGCACGGCGGATTATGACCAGTGGCCGACGTGGTCGAAGGTGCTCATCGGCTGCCTGATGCTGGTGGGCGGCTGCGCGGGTTCCACCTCGGGCGGCTTCAAGGTGGGGCGGCTCATCGTGTTTGCGAAATCGGCGCGCAACGAGATCATCCGCACCTTCCGCCCTCACCAGGTGTTCCGCGTGGTGGTGAACGGCAACACCATGGATGATGCGGCGCGCGCCCGGACAATGTTTTTCATCACGCTCTACCTGATGATCATCGTGGCGGCTACGGCGGTGGTGGGTTTCCTGGAGGCGGGCACCGGCATCAGCTTGGAAACCTGCGCGGGCACCGTGCTGGCCACGTTCTGCTGCATCGGGCCGGGCTTTGACGCGGTGGGGCCAGCCATGAATTTCTCGGAACTGCGCGAACCCACCAAGGTCTTCCTCGGCTGGGGCATGATCCTGGGGCGGCTGGAGCTGTTCGCGCTGCTGGTGCTGTTCGTGCCGCAGCTTTGGAGGAAATACTGAAATCCTTGGGTTCACCGGGAGATATCTCTCTGATCCGGGCTTACCGCCCTCGATACCCATCCCCCCCTCACCGCAGCGCTTTGGAAAAAATCACCCCGTCGTATCGTGACAGTTCCCGCTTGAGCCTCGTCCGCCTAACGGAAACGTCAGCGTCGATCACCTCTCCCTGTTTCATCACGCGGTCATGGGTCCGTGCCGCTCACTCCTTCGCCTTCGCTGCCTTCTTCGCGGGACGCGGCAGGAAAACGAAGCCAATTTTCGCGGTGTCCGTATCGAAGGTGAGAAAAGCGTCGAACTTGCGCTTAGTTCTTGTTGGAGACGAAGCCCTTGAGCAGGTCGGTCTTGCCTTCGGAAATGAGCTTGAGTGCCTGGTCTTCCGGGATCTCGCGCTGGAGGATGGATTTCCCGATGCGCACCCCATGCGGATCCTTTTTCGTGACGATGTCCGGGACATGGTAGGCTTTGTCGGTCGCGAAGACCTTGTGCGATTTACCATCGGGAGTGACGGCGGTGCCGATCAGCATTTCCTCGGTGAGTTCGGGAGCCTTGTCGTCATCGCCTTCGAAAAGGAACGAGGTCTTGAATTTCCCGTCGATCTGAAGCGAGGCGTCGAAGGGCTTGTTGAACTTCGACTTGAAACCTTGCAGCGGGCCGACAACGCCGTTTTTCAAAAGCGTGCGGAGTTCGTCCTCGGTGAGCAGGCGGCCGGCGATGTGCTTCTTGATCTTGATCGGGATCTCCGGGTCGCGGGACTCGTAGGTGGCATCGGTCTGACGGAGGATGAGCTTGCCGTGGATGGGATGCTCGACCTCGACCTCGGGGTAGCTCGTATTTTTCGCCTCCTCGGCGAGGCCGCGGGCTTTCACGCAGATGTCGTTCGTGTAGCCGACGATCTCTTTCATAAAATCGGAACGGCGGAGTGTGCCCTGCTCCATCTGGCAGAGTTTGTATTCCCAATCGCCGGTGAGCTTGGGCGAGTAGAGGCCCTCGATATCCATCTGTTTTACCAGCTGGATGAGGCGCAGGCCGGAGGGTGTGACGATCAGCTCGCGCCCCTCGCGGATCATGTATTTCTGGCCGATGAGACCCTCGATGGTCGCCGCGCGGGTGGCGGGTGTGCCGAGGCCGCGCTCGGCCATCGCTTCGCGGAGTTCCTCGTCGTTGATGAGTTTCCCGGCACCTTCCATCGCGGAAAGCAGGGTGGATTCCGTGAAGCGGGCGGGTGGTCGGGTTTGCTCGTGGATGAGTTCCACGGGATCGGCCTCGGCGGTTTCGCCCTTGGAAACACCGACGAGACCGTCCTTTCCGGCGGCGACACCGGGCTTGCGGCCATAGACTTCCAGCCAGCCGGGCACCGTGAGGATACGTCCCTCCGTTTTGAAAATGTCCTTGTTGCCGCCTTCGGAAACGGTGGAGAGACGCGTGGTCTGCTCGAACTCCGCTTGCGGGTAGAACACGGCGATGAAGCGTTTCACGACCATGTCATAGACCTTCTGCTCGGTCTCGGAGAGTTTCGCGGTCGCTCCGGTCGGGATGATGGCGAAGTGATCCGACACCTTGGCGGTGTTGAAAATACGCTTGGATTGATGGAGGCGCGGGCCCTTGTCGTCCTTCCCGGCGAGGACAGCCTTCGCGTATTTCGCGACGTCGAGATCGCTGTTGCCGATCTGTTTCAGAGTGTCGCGGACGTTGGGGACGTAATCCTCGGGGAGGTAGCGGGAATCCGTCCGGGGTAGGTGAGGACTTTATGTTTTTCATAAAGCGTCTGTGCGATCTGGAGGGTGCCCTTAGCGGAGAAGGGAGACTCACGTTGGAGCGTGGTAAGATCGTAAAGCTGCGGCGCGATCTGGGTCTGCGCCTTTTTCTCCTCGGTAATGGTCGCGGTCTTGCCTTTACAACGCTCGACGATGGCCTGCGCGAGCTCCTGACTCCAAATGCGGTCGGCGCGACCGTGCGGCTTGTCCTCCGATTTCCTGTAATCCGGATCCGTCCATTTCCCGAGGTAATCCCCGGCGGATACATTGAAGGTGCCGTGGACTTCGAAGTATGCCTCGGGCTTGAAGGCCTGAATCTCCTCCTCGCGGGCGGCGAGGATGGCCAGGGTCGGCGTCTGCACGCGGCCGGCGGCGGTGATGTTGAAGCCGCCGTGGCGGGAGTTGAAACAGGTCAGCGCGCGGGTGGCGTTGAGGCCGACGAGCCAATCCGACTCGGAGCGGCACTTCGCGGCGTCGGCGAGCGGACGCATCTGCTCGTCGCTGCGGAGGTTTTCCCATGCTGAAACGATCGCTCCCGTGGTCATCGACTGCATCCAGAGGCGCTTGATCGGCTTGTCGATGCCCCCGAACTCCATGATGTTTCGGAAAATTAGTTCACCCTCACGGGCGGCGTCGCAGGCGTTGACGATGAGATCCACGTCCTTGCGCTTCGCTAGCTTGAGCACCTTTTTGAGGCGCTGCTCGGATTGCTCGATGGGATCGAGCTCAAATTTCTCAGGGACTGCGGGAAGAACGTTGAAATTCCAAGCCAGTTTCTTGCCGTTTGGCCCCATCGGCATGCGCAACTCCACGAGGGAGCCGACGGCGGAGGTGATGATCGCCGCGTCGTTTTCGAAATGGATGTCGCGCCCGGCGCCGACCTTGTTGAACTTGCCGAGGGCTTTGGAAAGCGCCTTGGCTAGGTCGTTCATGACGGATGGTTTTTCTGCGATGATCAGTGTTTTAGGCATGGATATTGGCTATTTGAAGTGATTGCTGGCGGGAGGGGACTAGGCAGGGAAATTTCGGGGATGCAAGGAAGAAACGTTTTTGCCGCTTTCACCTCCTGATAAACCGGAACCCCGGCAGCGGGCGGACGAGGCGGCGGAGCTCCAGCTTGAAAAGGGCGGCGGTGACGGCGGAGGAGGGCAGGCCGGTGGACTCGATGAGGGTGTTGACGGCCATTTCATCGCCGGCGGGCATGGCGGCGAGGACGGCGGCTTCCTCGGGGGGAAGTTCGGGTTGGGCGGATTCCTTTTCCGGGACGGCGGCGTTGCGGGCGAAGGGCAGTTCGCCCATGTCGTCGATGATGTGGGAGGCGTCGGAGACGAGGGTGGCGCCGTCGCGGATGAGCTGGTTGCAGCCAGCGGAGGAGGGTTTGTCGATGGGGCCGGGGACGGCGAAGATGGGCTTGCCATACTCGGACGCGAGGTTCGCGGTGATGAGGGAGCCGGACCAGGCGGGACACTCGGTGACGAGCACCGCCTGGCACCACGCGGCGACGATGCGGTTGCGCATGGGGAAGGTCTGCTTGTCGGGCTCCCGGTGCAGGGGAAACTCGGAAATCACCGCGCCGTTGCCATCGGCGATCTTTTGCGCGAGGGCCAGGTTTTCCGGCGGGTAGAGCCGCGCCAAACCGGAGCCGACGACCGCGATGGTGCGCCCTTTCGCAGCGAGCGCGGCCTCATGCGCCGCGGTATCGATGCCGCGGGCGAGGCCGGAGACGATGGTGAAACCGGCATGGGCGAGCTGGTAGGTGAGCTTGCGGGTGGCGTTGATACCATAGCTGGTGGTGCGGCGGGAGCCGACGACGCTGATGGCGTGGCGGTCGCGGGCGGTAATTTCCCCCCAGACATACAGCAGGATGGGCGCGTCGTAAGCCTGGAGAAGATGCTGCGGGTAGGAGGGATCCTCACGGGTGATGATGGCGATGCCGCGCTCCGCCGCCTCGGCGAGTTCTTTCGCAGGGTCAACGTGATCCTGCCATGAGGTGATGAGCTTCGCAGTCTCCGGGCCGATACCTTCCACGCGCAGCAGGCTTTTCGCCGGGGCGTTGAGAACGCTCTCGGCATCGCCAAAAGCCTCAAGCAGCCGCGTGATGCGGACGGGACCGAACGGATGGCAGGAGGTTGAGAGCGAGGATGGCTTCGCGGGGGGACATGGGGAAGGAATGGGGAAAGATGGGGAGGCGAGACAGCTCCGAAACGGCCTAGGGCGGGACGCCCAAGCCACTTACTTATTTGATTTCCATACCGCTCTTGGGCCAGAGCCAGCGGACGACCTTGTCACCCTGGATGAGCGCCTTGGCTTGGATCGGTTTCACGCCGAAAACCGTCTCCGCCTTGTAGGACGCGATGCCGGTCTGGTAGCTCTGCCCGTCGATCGTTTCTGTTCCCTCGCCGGGTTGCCATTCGAAAACCTGGTCAAAGGTGAATTCCTTGATCTCGCCAGCCTGGATGCTGGATTTCATGATGGCGACGGGGTCGCCGGAGCCTGCGGGGGCGGGTTCCGGCGTTGTTGCGGGAGTTGGCTCAGGGGCGGGTTCGGGTGCGGGGGGTGGCTCTGTTGCGGGTTCGGCTTCGGGAGGGCTCTGCTGCGGGAGGTGTGCCGACAGGCTCTTCCGCCATGGGCACGGGTTCATCGGGCGGCGGAGCCTGCGGCATGTCGGCGAGCTGCTCCATAAGATCGGTTTGCTCAATGGGGACGCGGCCCTCGAAGGGCCCGGCTCCGGGGCTAATGATTACGTCTGCACCTTCGAGTCGGATCAGGTTCATCCTGTTTCCGGCTGGCACTTTCATCCGGAGATCCGAGGCCGCATCAACGATCTCGGCCTCGGTCTTGAGCAAGACTTTCGCGGGGAGCCGGTCGGCGGGGATGGTGGCGAGATCGATGGCCGGGATGGCGGGCGGGGTCTCGACTTGAGCGTTTGGGGCGGACTTTCCTCCTGGGGTCTTGCCGGTGAGGCGCAGGCGAAACTGGGGTTCGAAAGAGTAGCCGAGGATACCCGCGGCAACCAGACCCAGGATAAAAAGGAAAGCTTTCATGTTGGGGATACGCGGCGGTTTCGGATTTTATTAGCTGGATTTTTCACGGGCGGTTCCCGTGGCCGGATTGGAGGTTGAAGTGCGGCGGGCGGATTGGGTAGGTTTTTTTCCGTGAAGCGGATCTATGTTGTCGCCGGGGAAATGAGCGGGGACGCGCACGCCGCCGGGCTATTGCGCGAACTCAACGAGATGGCGGGGTCGCTGGAGATCTGCGGCGCGGGCGGGCCGGAAATGAAAGAGGTCAGCGGTGGCGGGACGAAGGACTGGGTGGAGGACGCGGCGGTGATGGGCGTGATCGAGGTGTTGAAACGTTACGGCTGGTTCAAGGAGCGGTTTGAGGAAATGCTGGAGGAGATCAAGCTCCAGAAGCCGGATGTGCTGCTGCTCGTCGATTACCCCGGCTTCAACCTGCGCTTCGCGAAGGCGGTGAAGGAAGCCCTGCCGGAAACCAAACAGGTCTATTACATCAGTCCCCAGGTCTGGGCATGGAACAAGAAACGCATCCCGAAGATGGTCGATCTCCTCGACGAGATGCTCTGCCTGTTTCCTTTCGAGAAACCGATTTTCGAAAACGCCGGGCTCAAGACCACCCACATCGGCCATCCGCTGGTGGACGAGCTTTTGGAAAAACGGATCGAGGGTGGAAGGGATCCGAATCTCATCGGACTTTTCCCCGGCAGCCGGGAGCGCGAGATCGCGAAACTTTTCCCGATGATGCTCGAAAGTGCTCTCGCTCTACGGAGATGGCGCGGCGACCTGCGGTTCGCGGTTCCGGCCGCAACGCCGAAACTCGCCCGCACCATGCGCGGGATGATCGCGGAGGCGGGCGCGGAGGATTGGATCACGCTGACCGATGGCGGCAGCCACGAACTCATGCAGCGCGCTGCCTGCGGAGTCATCGCCAGCGGCACGGCCACCCTAGAGGCGGCATGCTTCGGGCTGCCGTATTGCCTGGTCTATAAGATGGCATGGACGACCTATCTCCTCGGCAAGATGCTGGTGAAGATCAAATACATCGGCATCGTGAACATCCTCGCGGACGAGAAGGTCGTGGAGGAATTCATCCAGGCGGATGCCGCCGCGCCGGAGGTCAGTGCATGGGTGCGGGATATCCTTTCGAACGATGAGAAACGCCAGGCGCTCGTGGGGCGCTTGGGCGAGGTCAGCGCGAAACTCGGCGAGCACGGCACGCACCGCCGCGCGGCGCAGCGGGTGGCGGAGTGGCTGGGGTGAGTTCGTCACCTCACGTCACTTTCATGGCGGCGATGAAATTTCCCATCAGTCTTGTGAGCCGTAATGAGGAAATTGAACCAACACGACCAAGGATCGCGTTTGAGGGAAGCGTTGCGATCATGCCCATGCGGATGAGAGATGCGACTTTCAGTCCGCTCGCGGGATAGTCCTGATCGGTCGGGGAAATGATCTCATCCAAGCCCTTGACCTCATGGCGCAATTGGGAACTGACGCCAACGAGCAGATGATCCCCCTTAAGGCGGCATGTTTGCCAATACGAGCGCCGGACGGGTTTTGAGCTTGCCATCCGACTGCTGCAGCCTCGCAAGAACCACATCGCCGGGCTTCATGATTTCAAATCGGCTTCAGAGTATTCGACCTCATCCTCTCCGTAGGAATCCGCTAATGCGGTGGCGGCGAGAGAGAGGAACTCCTTACGATCCGAATCCTGATCCTCCAAGATGGTCACCAACAAGCGGGTGTGTGGGCGGAGATCCACTTCTTCATCGAAGAGAACCTGCTTTCCGTCGTAATGTGCCGCAATGGATGTCATTGGCATATCCGAACAGTAGTAAAAAACAGGCGGAGGTCAATTCCGCCCTGTGAATACCTCACGCCGGCGCACCGACCGCACCCGGGATCGGGCCGTCGTCCTCAGGTCTTTCGTTCTCGGCTTTCTTGGGGGCCGGTTTTTTTGACAGGGAGTCGGGGACGGGCGGCGGCTTGGGAGCGCTGGGTGGGTTGCGCATCTCGCCATGGTCGATGATGTCGCGCAGGTGGCTCGCGTCTAGGGTCTCGAATTCGAGGAGCGCGAGGGCGATTTTCTCCACGACATCGCGGTTATCGGTGAGGATACGGGTCGCCTCGTTGAAGGCGTTGTCGATGAATTTTTTGATCTCAGCATCAATGGTTTTCGCGGTATCCTCGGAATAGTTGCGGCTCTTGTTCATGTCACGGGCAAGGAAGACGGGACTGTCACCCTCGCCATATTCGACCATGCCGAGGACATCGGACATACCCCATTCGCAGACCATGTTGCGGGCGAGTGAGGTAGCCTGGCGGATGTCGCCGGAGGCTCCGTTGGAAACGTCGTCCGAGTGGAAACCTTCCGCGATGCGGCCACCCATGGTGACGATGAGGCTGGCGAGCGCTTCTTTTTTCTGGGTGGAATACTTGTCGCCGTCGGGCAGGAACATCGTAGCGCCGAGGAAGGGGCCGCGGGGGATGATGGTGACCTTGTGGAGCGGGTGGGTGTGCGGCAGCACCATGTTCAGGTAGGCGTGGCCCGCCTCGTGCCAAGCAGTGCCGATTTTTTCCTTATCGGACATCGCCAGCGAGCGACGCTCACGTCCCCAGCGCACTTTGTCCCGCGCTTCTTCCATTTCCGCGAGAGTCACGGCGGTGAGGCCTTTGCGCGCCGCGAGCAGAGCAGCCTCGTTGACGAGGTTGGCGAGCTCGGCTCCAGAGAAACCAGGGGTGCCGCGAGCAATGGTGGCGAGGTCGGTATTCGCAGCGAGTTTGATCTTTTTCACGTGCACCCGGAGAATTTCTTCGCGGCCGTTCACATCGGGAAGGGAAACGGTGACCTGGCGGTCGAAACGGCCGGGGCGCAGCAGCGCGGGGTCGAGGACATCGGGGCGGTTGGTCGCGGCAATGATAATCACACCCTCCTGGGTGTCGAAGCCGTCCATCTCCACAAGAAGCTGGTTGAGCGTCTGCTCACGCTCGTCATGGCCGCCGCCCATACCGTGGCCGCGGTGGCGACCGACAGCGTCGATCTCATCGATGAAAATCAAACACGGTGCGTTCTTTTTCCCCTGCTCGAACATGTCGCGCACGCGGGAAGCACCGACTCCAACGAACATCTCCACGAAGTCGGAACCTGAGATGGAGAAGAACGGCACATCGGCCTCCCCGGCAATGGCACGTGCGAGAAGGGTCTTGCCGGTTCCCGGCGAGCCTACCATCAGCACGCCTTTCGGAATGGAGCCACCGAGTTTCTGGAATTTTTTCGGATCACGGAGGAAATCAACGATCTCGAAGAGCTCCTCCTTGGCCTCTTGAATGCCAGCGACGTCCTTGAAGGTGACCTTATTGCGATCCATCGTGAGCAGGCGTGCCTTGGATTTTCCGAAAGACATCGCTCCACGTCCGGCGGATTTCATCTGATGGCGAAATAGAAAGAATAGCAGAAGAATGATCAGCAGGAAGGGCAGGAAGGTGAAAAGCGCCTTACTGAGATAGTCCGAAGTCCGCTCGTATTTCGCCTTGTCCTTCAGTAGATCGCGCAATTCACCGCCCAAGATGGTGGATGAAACACCCACCGAAAAAGGCATCGCCGGGATCGCCTTGCCATCCTCGCCTTTTGGCACGGAAAGATTGGTGATGATCTCACGAGAGCCGACGATCACCGCATTCGAGCTATCGCCTGTGACGAGGATGCGAAGAGGATTGGTAAGGTCGTCCTTAATCTCGCGCATCGCGTGAGCTTTGCGGAACTGCGCGAGGGAAAGAGTTTCCACATCCCCTTCGATGGGCGTCTCGGAATCGCCGCTAACTCGCTCTAGCCGGATACTCTCGCCAAGCAGACTACGGATCTCATCGCCTTGCAGCTCCAAATTGACCGGCACGCGGAAATCCGAACGTTTCGTGTCGGGATTCTCTGGAACTTCCAACGCAGGCGTCACCCAGCCAGTGATCGTCGCATCAAAGGCCGTGTCGCTCGTTTTCACAAACAGTGGCTGCTTAGGATTATCCACAACAACACGATCCTGATCCAGCGCGGTTCGGAACTCGGCGTAACTCATGGCCTCCGCCTGCGGATTCATCTGCGGGCCGAAAAAGGCCACGCCAAGGATCACCAGCGCGAGGCTGAAAAGGGCGAGCACCCGCCAGTTGAAGCCGTTGTTGTCGCCGGAAGGGCGGTTCGGGCTGGGTGGTTGCGATTTATCGTTCGGGGAGTCTGACATGGGATCTACTGCTTTCCGGCGCGCGTTCCGCCGGGTGGGAAAACCTAGCCGTCCCGACGAAAATGTCTAGGCAGGGTTTTTCCGCTGACGGAAAGCGCTCACCAGAAGCACCGAAAGAGCCAACGCCGCCGCAGGAGCGACGTATAAAAGCATCACCTCTCGATAGGTCGAAAACGCGGAATGGCTTTTCGCATCTAAGATCAGGTAAATGATGTATGCCACATAAAACGCTAAGAAAAAGAAACCGCTCGCCCGGCCAATCCGGTAGCCATGAAAAAACACCGGAAGCGCCGCCACCGCGATCGCGATCATGAACAACATATCGAAATCCAGCGCAGCCTTCGCCACCGCCACGCCCTCCGGTGCTACCAACGAGGAAACACCTAACACCGTCACAATGTTGAAAATATTACTCCCAACAACATTCCCCACCGCAATATCCCGCTGCCCTTTCAACGCCGCCACCACCGAGGTGGCCACCTCCGGAAGAGAGGTGCCTGCGGAAATGATCGTCAACCCAATGATCAGCTCGGAAACGCCGAAATGCTTCGCAATAAAAACCGCACCATAAACCAGCCGATCCGAGCCAACCACTAGCCCCGCCACTCCAAATACCACAAAGGCAATATTCTTGAGCCACTTCGGATCCGCGTCTGGCTTGCCATACTCCTCCCCGAATTCACCTAACACCCCCGCATCCTTTTCTCGCCGCGAACCTCGGATCAGGATAAAAAGATAACCCAGCAAAAGCGCGACAAGAATCACACCATCCCGCCGCGAAAGCACCCCATCCATGGACAATGGAAAAAGCAGCAGCGAGAGAAAAATCATCACCGGAACATCAAAGCGGACGAGCTGCGCATGAACGGTCAGCGGAATGATCATCGCCGAAATCCCTAAGATCACGAGGACATTGAAAATATTGCTGCCGATCACGTTTCCTACCGCTAGGTCCGCCTGACCCTTGAAAGCCGACATCACCGACACCGCCAACTCCGGCGCACTCGTGCCAAAGGCCACCACCGTTAACCCGACCACCAACGGCGAGATCCCCAGCGCCGCCGCGAGGTTCGCCGCGCCCTTAACCAGAAAATCGGCGGAATAGACAAGGAGGACAAGACCGACGACAAGGAATGCAATGGCAGCAAGCATGTGATGGCCTTTTTTAGCATGTGGGAACTCACAACGACAGATCTAATTTACATAAAACTGTTCAAAAAAACACTTTTAGCTTGCCGAGGGGTGAAAAAATTGGCCACCTTCTCAAAATGCATCACGAGCTCGCCCCCCTCCTAAAGCAATATTTTGGCTACGATTCCTTCCGCCCTCTCCAGTTGGAAATCATGTCTGCCACCATGGCCGGAAAGGACGTCGTCGCCATCCTCCCCACAGGCGCCGGGAAATCCCTTACCTTCCAACTCCCCGCCCTCGCCGAGGACGGCCTCACCCTCGTCATCTCCCCGCTCATTGCGCTGATGAAAGATCAGGTCGATTCCCTCACCGCCTCCGGCATCTCCGCTACCTTTCTAAACTCCTCCCTCGACCCCGCCGAAGCCCGCGACCGCACCGAAGCCCTCTCCCGCGGCGAATACAAACTCCTCTACGCCGCCCCCGAGCGCGTTATGACCCCAGGCTTCATCGCCGACCTTAAGCGCTGGAACGTGAAACGCATCGCCGTCGATGAAGCCCACTGCATCTCCGAGTGGGGCCACGACTTCCGCCCAGAATACCGCCAACTCGCCGAGCTCCGCAAACACCTCCCCAACATCCCTTTCCTCGCCCTCACCGCCACCGCCACCCCAAAAGTCCGCCAAGACATCGCCCGCCAGCTCCAAATGGAGCAGCCGGAAAATTTCCTCGCCTCCTTCAACCGCCCCAACCTTTCCTACTCCATTCTCCCGAAATCGAAACCTGCCCGCCAAGTTTTCGAGTTCGTCCACACCCGCCGCGAGGAATCCGGCATCATCTACCTCCAGTCTCGCAAAGCCACCGAAGCCATGGCCGCGACCCTCAAGGCCGAGGGCATCAGCGCCATCGCCTACCACGCCGGCCTCGACCCCGCCACCCGCGCACAAAATCAGGAAGCCTTCCTCCGCGATGAAGCCCGCATCGTCTGCGCCACCGTCGCCTTCGGCATGGGCATCAACAAACCCGACGTGCGCTACGTCATCCACGCGGATCTCCCGAAAAACATCGAGGGCTATTACCAAGAAACCGGCCGCGCCGGCCGCGATGGCCTTCCCTCCGAATGCCTCCTTCTTTACTCCCGCGGCGATCTCATCCGTAACCTCCGCTTCCTGGAGGACACCTCCGACCCGGAAGCCGCAAAAATCACCGAGATGCAGATGCGCCAAATGGCCGATTTCGCCGAAACCACAGGCTGCCGCCGTTCCGCCCTCCTCGCCTACTTCGGAGAGAAATGGCCAGACGAAAACTGTGGCGGCTGCGATGCCTGCTTGAACCCCCGCGAGGAATACGACGCCACACTCCCTGTCCAAAAACTCCTCTCCTGCATCATCCGCGCCAAACAGGCCTGCGGTTTCTCCACCGGAGCCAACCACATCGCCCAAGTCCTCGCCGGAGCCAACACCACCAAAGTCCGCGAATACGGCCACGATAAAATCACCACCTACGGCATCGGCTCTGACACACCCCGCGAGGAATGGGCCGCCCTCGCCCGCCAACTCATCACCCTCGGTTTCATCGACGTCTCACCCGACAACTACCAAACCCTCAACGTTTCTCACAAAGGCTCCGAAGCCCTGAAATCCCGCGAGAAAATCCTCCTCGCCCGCCTGCCTTTCACTCACAGCACCAATGCCGCCGCGAAACTCTCCCGCGCCGGCTCCATCCCCTGCGACGAACCCCTATTCCAAGCCCTCCGCAACCTCCGCAAAGCCATCGCCGACGAAAAATCCCTCCCTCCCTACGTCATTTTCGGCGATACCCCGCTCCGCCACATGGCCCGCCGCTACCCGCAATCCAAAGCCGATTTCCTCAACATCCCCGGTGTCGGCTCCCAGAAACTCGAAGACTACGGCCAAGCCTTCATGGCAGAAATCAAATCCCACCTCAGCTCCCACGAGAAACAAACGTTCGATCCGATTTCCTCCCCGCCCGCCCCCCGGATGAAAACTGAAAACGGCCTCTCCGGCACCCAACTCGAATCCCTCGCCCAATACCAATCCGGTAAAACGATCGAGCAGATCGCCAAAGCTCGTGACATGGTCACCGGCACCATCGCCGGACACCTCGCCGCCGCCATCACCCTCGGAAAAATCCGCCCAAACCCCCGCGATTTCTTCAGCGCCGATGATGAAAAACGCATCGACGCCGCCCTGGCCTCCGCAGAAAACGACCTCTCCCGCCTAGGTCCCATCCACGCCGCCCTCAACGGCGAAATCCCCTACGAAACCCTCAAAATCTACGCCGCCTTCAAAACCCTCGAAACCGTAGCTGGGTCATCCTGACCCAGGCCGTGATCCTAGGCATCCTGCCTGGGATCATCCCCCAAAACCCACCCGCTCATAAAGCTCCGCCAGCCCCAGCTCCACCTCGATTTCCGGCAAAGGAACCACCGACTCCAAACCCTCATAAAGCTCGCAGGAAAATCCCCCTTCCGGCTTCCTGCGGTATACGGTCACGGTAGGCAGCATCCGTCTCCACCAACATCAAAACTTTCAGGGATGGGATCGCGAGATAACCATCCCGCTTCTCACCCATGTCCGTGCGACGAGTCGATTCGCTCAACACCTCGATCACCACCACGGGTTGGTTCTGGACATGATCCGTCTCCGGGTTGCTTTGGCAAACGACCATCGCATCCGGATAGTAAAAACGCGTATGATCCGCTAGCTCGATCCTCACCTTCGTATCGCTGTTGAACGGCTGGCACGGCTTGCCGCGCAGTTTGCCGAACAACACCCCAAAAGCGTTTCCCGCTATATTGTTAAGCCGGATCGTCGCCCCTGCCATCGCATGAACCGTCCCGCCGAGGTATTCGTGCTTCGTCTCTGAGAGTTCCTCTCCCTCAAGATATTCTTCCACAGAAAGCAAGTCCGGCTTTTTCACGGCGGTCATGTAGATACTCATACCAGCTTCCGTCTCACCGTGCAACCCCGCTTCGCGTTTCCTCTGCGGTCAAATTCTTCAAGGCGGCGACCGAAGATCGCCCCCACGGATCGCCCCCACGGTTGACTCGCCGCCCGTTCCCTGCTTCAAAAGCCGCCCCATGTCCGACCGCAAGACCCTCGACGAACGCGCCCAGATGACCGACCTCGAGCGCGTGCGCCACTCCAGCGCGCACGTGATGGCCACCGCCATCCTCCGCATCTGGCCCGATGCGCAGTTCGCCTACGGCCCGCCCATCGAGAGCGGTTTCTACTACGATTTCCGCATGGAGCACCGCATCACACCGGACGATTTCGAGAAAATCGAGGCGGAGATGAAGAAAATCGCGAAGGAGAATCAGAAATTCGAATACAAGGCGATCTCCCGCGAGGAAGCGAAAGCCATGGCTGAGTCCGGCCGCCTCGGCGGGCTCACCGAGCGCCCGGGAAACCCTTCCCTCTTCAAGCTCGACCTCATCGACAAGATCCCGGAAGGCGAGCAGATCTCCTGTTTCCAGAACGGCGATTTCATCGATCTCTGCGCCGGCCCGCACGTCGGCTACACCTCGAAGTGCAAGAACGTGAAACTCATGTCGGTCTCGTCGTCGTTCTACCTGGGCGATGAATCGAAGGGCCAGCTCCAGCGGCTTTACGGCACGGCCTTCGAGAACAAGGAGGAGCTGGAAAGCCACCTCGTCCGCCTAGAGGAGGCGAAAAAACGCGATCACCGCCGCCTCGGCCGCGAGCTGGGCCTTTTCCACATCGACGAAATGGTCGGCCAAGGCCTCGTCCTGTGGAAACCGAAGGGCGCCCTCGTCCGCCGTTCGTTGCAGGAATTCATCACCGCCGAGCTCGACAAGCAGGGCTACTCGCAGGTCTTCACCCCGCACATCGGCAAGCTCGACCTCTACCGCACCTCCGGCCATTTCCCCTTCTATGCGGACAGCCAATACCCCGCCATCGCCGAGCGCGACGTGTTGGAAAAGCTGGCCGACGAGGACGCGACCTGCGCCACCCTGATCAACGGCCTCTCGGACGGAACCTACGAAGGTTACCTCCTCAAGCCGATGAACTGCCCGCACCACATCAAGATCTTTGCGAGCGACCACCACTCCTACCGCGACCTGCCGGTGCGCCTCGCCGAGTTCGGCACGGTCTATCGCTGGGAGCAATCCGGCGAGCTCGGCGGCATGACCCGCGTCCGCGGTTTCACCCAGGACGACGCCCACCTTTTCTGCACCCCGGATCAGGTGGCGCAGGAAGTGAAAGGCTGCCTCGACCTCGTGAAAAAGGTGCTCACCACCCTCGGCATGAACGATTACCGCGTCCGCCTGTCCCTCCGCGATCCGGAGAGCGACAAATACGTCGGCTCCCCGGAAAACTGGGACAAGGCCGAGGCCGCCCTCCGCGAGGCCGTGATCCATCTCGGCGTCGATTACACCGAGGAGCTCGGCGAGGCCGCGTTCTACGGGCCGAAGATCGACTTCGTCGTAAAAGACGTGATCGGCCGCGACTGGCAGCTCGGCACCGTGCAGGTGGATTACAACCTGCCCGTCCGCTTCAAGCTCTCCTACGTCGGCGAGGACAACAAACCGCATATCCCCGTCATGATCCACCGTGCACCCTTCGGTTCGCTGGAGCGTTTCACCGGCCTGCTCATCGAGCATTTCGAAGGGAAATTCCCGACCTGGCTCGCCCCGGAACAGGTTCGAGTCCTCCCCATTTCCGAAAAATCCCTAGAAGCCGCCGAAGAACTCGCCGCCAAGCTCGCCGATCTCGGCGTCCGCGTCTCCGTGGATCGCACTTCCGACAAGGTCGGCGCGAAAATCCGCAACGCCCGCATGGAACGCGTCCCCAACATGGCCATCCTCGGAGCGAAGGAAGTGGAAGACGGCACCGTCTCCGTCCGCATCCGCGGCGAGGAACAGCCCATCACGAAAACCGTCCAGCAGTTCATCGACGATCTGCTGAAGGAAATCACCGAGCGCAGCCTTTAACGTGGCGGCGGATTCTCATTTCAAAGGATCCCACTGCAATAGCGAGCCACCTTGTCGAACTGCGCATCGATGTCGCCATCGATACCGCACTCTGCCGCAAGTTTTGTGAATACCGGCCCCCAGAACCCGGGCGGCGGCTCCAGCACACTCGGCACCGGATGGGTTTGCCTTCGCTGAAACGTGTCCACGATGTCCCGCCTGAGCCGCTCCGGATCCATGGCGGACGTATCGATCAGCAGAACCAGATCGACCAAATCCTTGACCCGCGTGTTTGGCCGCTCGCCGCGTGGCAACGTGTAGGCATGGATTTTCTGCGCAAAATGCTCCTCACGCGAAATCGATGGAAACCGGCCTGCGGTGATTCCGGCAAACCCCAGCCAGTCCCGTGGTTTGGTCCACTCATAAGGCTCGCGCTGGATGTCGCCCATCCCCACATCCAGGTGAAACCGCGCGAACAACCTGCCATCCAGGCTGCACTCCACCGGATGGCGTGAACCGCCATAGGGCGCTCCGTCCAGATCCATCATGGGCTCGCCGATCACATAGACAAAGAAGTCGCCCGCACCTTTCGCCGCAGCGGTTTGGAGAGATTCCAGAAGCTGCTCACCCGGCGGCATGCCTGCACTGAGACCCAGATCCAGATCGCGGGTGGTGCGGGCGACGGACAGCTTCAGCTCCAGCGCATAGCCACCTTTGAGCCGCCATGGAGGATTGCCCTCGGCGAACAAACGCACCAGCAGTCGATCAAACGCCACTTGCCGCCGCATGCGCTGGAGATCCACTCCCTCGGCCTTGGACGCGGCATTGAGCCGGTCTTCCAACGCGCGACGAAATGCGAATGCGGTCGAGTAGGATTTCATGCTTCAGAATTTATTCAGGATTCGCCTCAGCTCAGGGTCAAGATCCACGCGTGATTTCGCCTGTTTGATTTCAGTCCGCGTAATCAGCCCACGCCGCAGACCTTGCCCGACGGCTTCTTGCAGCATGTCCATGTCGGTGTCACCTGATGCGGCCGAGTCGAGGATCGCGCGCATCGCCGTGGTGATCGCGTAGCCGCGTTCCCAGATCACCTCGTGCGGTGCCAGCCTGGACTTGTGCAGCACCAGCACCGCCGGAGCCTCGCTGTTTCGGCGGAAGCCGGGTGGCACTATCATGTGGAGTTTGGAGGGATTGGCATCGGACAGATCGCGGAGCGAAAGCGCCGTGGTATGCGAATACACGCCCTGCGGTTCACCCTGGCGATCCCTCGACCATAGCGACCACAGCACCAGTTGGCCGTTCTCAGTCTGCGGATACTGGCGCAGCCGGTAAATCCCCCGGTGCTCCCGGAGCCAGTTGCCCTCCTTCACATGGTAGCTGTGGGTGCTGCGGGCAAACCCCGCCTCCAGCGCCTGCGCCATTGTGAAATACCCGTCCTGACTCTCCGCAATCGCGAAGAGATGATCATGGTCGGGCGATGTAGTGACTGCACGCATGTTCAGGATTACTGAACATATATGTGGGATCAGGGACTCGCAATCCGAATTTTCTCCGACGCCGCCTTCGCCCTCAAAAGCCTGGGTGATTGCCCGCCCGTAGCTTCAGCGAAGGCGGGTCCGTTCGCGAGACTTGCAGTCTCCCGTCTTCCTGAACTTGCGTCTTGATCCCACCCCCTTTTTCGTCTCTACAAAAACCATGCCTGATACGTACAACATGAAGGAGGCGCAGGCGAACCTCACCAAGCTCTGCCGCTCGGGCAAACGCTTCGTCATCGCCAACCGCAACCAACCTGTCGTCGTCGCCATGCCGGTGGAGGATTTCGAAGCCCTCATGGAAACCATGGACGTCCTCGCCGATCCCGCCGCCATGACCGCCATCCGCTCCGCCAAGGCCGGCAAAACCCAATACCGTCCGCTGAACCTCGACGATGAAAATTTCGGCCTCTGATCAGGTCGCCGACTGGCTCTGCGCCCTACCCCCGCAAACCAAGCGCCGCGTCCGCACGGCCTTGTCATATTATTTGGTGTCGCATTTCAACATTCTTCTTAATCGCTGTTTGAATCCGCGGATTCTAGCGGCATGCCTAGGGCGTTGCGGCACGAGTATCCGGGGGCGGTCTATCATGTGATGGCGCGGGGCGATGGCGGGAAGGCGATCTTCGAGGGCGATGACGACCGCAAGGCTTTCCTTTTCCGGCTCGGGCAGGTTTGCGGGAGCCACGGCTGGCGTTGCCATGCCTGGGTGCTCATGGGAAACCATTTCCACCTCCTACTCCTTCGCAAACACACATCGGCAGGCAACCGCTGGCTTGCGCAACACCTCGCGATGGGACATACGGGCAGCGTAAGTCGGCTCGTAGTAGCTTACGGAAAGAACAAGGCAAACCGGGGAAAACTAAGAGAACTGGAGAAATATGAAATGCCGCATCTGACCCAGATACCAGACCCCAGATACCAGATACAAATACGTCACCTCAACCGGGTGGAGTGTTTCGGACTGGATTTCACCATCCCGAGTAGGTTCGGTTCTCGCTACGTTCCCGCTGGAAGTCGGTTTTCTCGGACAAAAATAAGCTGCCGGAGCAATCGGGAGTGGCAGCATCGCCCATCAGCATTCACCTTCATACTAATAAGGCTTCAATTCACAATGAAATCCAGGATCATGACCTTTTGGCTGCTCTCCGCAGGGCTCGTAAACCTTCTTGGCAGCGAGTTGGCCACGACGCGCCTTGTGGACATCCGTAGCTTGGCGCGAAGCGAGGCGGAGAAATTCCCGCAGGTCCGGGTGAAGGGCGTCGTCACCCTGATTTGGACGCATCGCCGCAGCGCGTGGGTGGTGCAGGACGAGTCGGCGGGTTTGTGGGTGAGTTTTGATACCGCACTCCAGCGGAACCTCTGGCAGGGCGGGGAGGCGGGGGTGGACGGCTTGAAGGTCGGCGGAATCGTCGAAATCGAGGGCACGGTGGTCCCCGGCGGTTTCGCTCCGGTCATTGCCCCCGCCCGCATCAGGAATCTGGGACTGGGGGTGCTGCCACCGCCGGTGCCGATCACGCCGGAAGCCTTGATCGGCGGCAGTCACGACTCGCGCCGCATGAGTGCCACGGGCGTGGTGATTAGTTGCGAAACGGCAGGCCACACGCAGCTGCTACGCTTGGATTCCGCGAATGGCGGGTTTCTCGCGGAAGTAATGGCGGAGCCGCCGCTGGCACCGGAGCGACTGGTCGGGGCCGAGGTAAGCATCGAGGGCGTCGCCGGCAGCACCTACAATTCCCGCTCGGAATTCGTCAGCCTGCGGATGCTCGTCAATGGCTGCGAGAACGTGCGGATCCTCAAGCCCGCGCCAATCGATCCCTTCGATGTGCCGAAAGTAGGTCTCGGTGAGCTGGCGGCGTTTTCTCCCAAAGGCCGCCAGCTCCAGCGGCGGAAGGTCGAGGGGGTGGTGTCGTTTTGCAAGCCGGGCTCGCATTTCTACCTTCAGGACGGGCAGTCTGCCATCCGTGTGGCCACCGCGGCAACGGATACGCTTAGACCGGGAGACCGCGTGGAGGCATCCGGATTCGTGGATCGCAGGAAGTCCGTCGCGGGCGTGACCAACGCCGTGATTCGGAAACTCGGAGAGGAGCCCGCCCCGCCAGCCTTGCCGGTGGATTGGCCGCTTTTGCTGAACCTGGTCAAACCGATGATCAGCGGACTGGGCGTCGCCGGCCATGATTATGACGGCTGGCTGGTCCACACGACGGCGCGGCTGATGGATGTCCACCGACTGCCCGGCGGCGAAACACGTTTACTGCTTAGCAGCGGCGAAAGCGGGGACTTCGCGATGTTGCCGCCGGTGAAATCCACTGTGGACCAACAGCGCCTGGCTGCTTTGCGCCCGGGAAGCGTGGTGCGGGTGACCGGCGTTGCGGAACTGGAGTATTCCGGCCTGCCGGGGCGCTCGGATGAATTGTCCCTGCCGGTGCGCCTTGGCCTGCAACTGCGCGGCCTGGATGACATCGAGGTCTTGCAGCGCGCCTCGTGGTGGACCACGCAGCGGCTGATCTGGACGCTCGGGATGTTTACGCTGGTCATCGTCGCCGGTTTCAGTTGGATCATTCTCCTGCGCCGCATGGTCGCCCGGCAATCGGGCCGGTTGGAGAGCGCCATCCGCACCCACCGGAATTCGGAGCTGGAAATGAAGGGCGCGCGGGAAGAGCGCTACCGCCTCGCGGGGGATTTGCACGACGGTCTTCAGCAGCACCTGACCGGCGCATCCTACCGCCTGGAGGCCGCGCTCATGAGGCTCGGCGAGGTGCCGGAGGGCGTGCAGGAGCAATTCGCCGCCACCCGTGCGGCCTTGGAGCGCACCCGCACCGGATTGCGTGAGTGCCTGTTGGGACTCCGCTCGGTAGAGGAGGGCCCCGCCGAGTTTTCCGAATTGCTACATCATGCCGCAGAAAACATGGAGCATTGGCCGGAGGACGCCGTGGAAATCATCACTACAGGCGAGGCTTTTCCTCTTTCCCGTCATGTCATGGGCACGCTGCTGCTTTTCATGCAGGAGGCCGTCGCCAACGCCCTGAAACATGGAGCCGCCACCCACGTGGGGGTCAGCCTAGCCTATCACACCGATGGCTTGGAAATGTCAGTGGAGGACAATGGCTCCGGCTTCGATCCCGCTCAGGCTCCGGATTCTTCCGGCGGGCACTTTGGCCTCGAATCCATGCGCCACCGCCTCCACTGGCTTGGCGGCGTGATCGAAATCACCAGCCGCCCCGGGGAGGGCACCCGCATCGTCGCGCACCTCGCACGGGTAAAAATCGAGGCCGCCAGTCCGGGGACTCAAGAAATGGAGGAGGTTTCCGCATGAAGCACGATCCGCTGAATCCCCCCCGTTCAGGGCGTGGCGGAAAACCGCGGAAAAAGCCATTACAAGGAGTGCTGCCACTTCAAACGATCCGCCTCCTGATTGTGGACGATCACGCCGTCGTGCGTGGCGGCCTCGAGGCGATGCTCTCGCTGGACCCCGGGATCGGGAGCATCCTCACCGCCACCTCCGGACCGGAAGCCCTCGACCTCTGCCTGTCATTTGACCCGCACGTCGTCGTGCTGGACTTGCGGATGCCAGGCATGGACGGGCATAGCGTGCTGGAGTCTGTTACCCATCAGTGGCCGCATATCCGCGTCATCGTTTTTACCGGAAATGACAGCCCGGCCGCTGTCAAACTCGCCAAACGCCAGGGCGCTGCCGGATTCCTCAGCAAATCCGCGAATCCCTCGATCCTCCCGCGGATCATTGGCAAGATTGTTGCCGGCGGCTGCCATTTCCCCGAGGTGGACGCCCCGTCCCATGCGGATGACTGCGGACTCAGCGCCCGCGAACTGGAAGTCCTCCAGCATCTCGCAAGGGGTCTAACCAACGACGAAATCGGACGTGTACTCTGTATCTCCGGCCAAACCGTCAAGGGCCACCTCAAGAACATGTTTCCCAAGCTCCAGGCCGCCAACCGTGCCGAAGCCGCCACCCGCGCCCACGAGTTGAATCTCGTCTGATCCTGCGGCCCATCCCCGACGATGGGTTCGAAAAAACGCCCCATTCAGGGCGTAGCCGATCACATCCCTTTTCACATACCCTTCTGTTACCTATGAAATCCAAACAAACCCGATTCGTAACCCATCTCCCGATTTCCAGCACCCGCACTCATGGCGGCCTCATCTGGGTCGGACTCTTCTCCTCGCTGGTCCTCGCTTCTCAAGTGAATGCCCAGACGACCGCCAGCGCCGGTGCCGCCACAGCACTCACCAACGGCACCCTCGCGTCAGGTTCCACTTCCGGCACCTTCCTCGACTTCGGACAGGCTGCCTCCTGGAACAACGGGCTTCCTACCAGCAGTACCGAGGCGATCTTCTCCGGCGGCTGGCTCGGGACCACCACAAACATCTCCGCCAACAAGCTCACCCTTGGCAGCGACACCAACCTCTACGGTGGCTCCTACCAAGGGAATTCAACAACCGATACGAAAACCATCACTCTCGGTAGCGGTGGTCTTTCCACCGGAAGCACCGGCGATTACCGCATCGGCCCCAATTTGATCATTGATGTGGGTGCCACCGATCAAACTTGGACAGTTGCGTCGGGGCGGACCCTGAATTACCAAGGTCGCCATTCGGGATCTGCCACCATCACGCTGGATGGGGCAGGAACGTTATGGAAGCGGGACGCTTCCAGCAGCGGATTCAACGGTGTTTGGAATGTCACCAACGGCACTCTTCGTGTTGAAAACCGCTTTGGAATCGGCAACACCAGTGCCAGCGTGGCACTATCTAACAATTCAACGCTGCGCATCGCGACTGCCTCCACGGACTTCAGCCGGAATCTGTCGATCGGCTCCGGCGGCGGCAAGCTATTAGCGAGTGTCTCAGGTGTGGTCTTTACCGGGGCTATATCCGGTTCGAACACTCTGACACTCGTGAGAGCGGGAAACCAATCATTCACTTTGCGAAGCAACATGACCGACCATGTCGGTGCCATTGCAATCGACCGGACAGCTTCCGGGACGACGATGAATTTCGGCGACGGCTTATTCCAGGCTCAGGTTTCCATGACCCTCGGCCTAAACGGCATCGTGGACGGAGTGGACACATCGGCAGGCTCGTCCTTCTCGCTCATCCGTGGCGGATCAGGCAGCAATAGTGTTAGCGTCAACCTCGCCAACGCCCTCTTCAACATCGACCTGTCTGGAGCAAACATCGCCGACGGCAACCAATGGCGTCTCTTCGATGCCACCAACCTAGATGAAGTCTATGGGGCGGGCTTTTCCGTCGCTTCCAACCTCGGAGCTTTCACCGAATTCGAGGACATCTGGACGCAAATCGACGGTAACAACACCTGGACCTTCACCGAATCCAACGGCGTCCTCGACCTAACTGTCATCCCCGAGCCAAATTCCGCCCTGCTGGCTGGCCTCGGCCTCCTCGCCCTGCTGCGCCGCCGGCGCGCCTGAGGTCATCTGGCACGGCTCACTCCGGAGGTAGGTGAAATCCGGGCGAAGTGGCTTCGATGGCGCGGAACCCGTCGATCTCGGCATCGACTGCGCTTTAAGCGCCCTCCGATCCGATCCAATGGCTCTTTCAACGGCCTTCACCCAAAAAGCAAATTCCTGCTTATGAATTCATGAAACTTCTTCTTATAGCTGTTCACATCGCTCTTCTGTTCACTCTGCCTCGCGGTCTTGCAGACGAAGCAATCGTTCACGAATCTGACGTCTGTATCTATGGTGGCACTGCAAGTGGTGTAATGGCCGCGGTGGCGGCTAAGAAGCAGGGTGCTTCAGTCATCCTGGTTGAGCCAAGCCGCTGGCTCGGCGGCATGACGGGTGGTGGCATCGACCATTTGGACTGGGGACGCGAAGCTGCGGTGGGCGGGTCCACATACAAGTTTCTAACCGAAGGCCTCGAGGACTTTCACGACCGCACTCCTGGCAAAAAGGCACCTATGCCCAGACCACGCGTATTGGGCATAGTAACATAGTCTATCGTAAGCGCTTCCTCAATTTGGTGAAGGACTCCGGAATTGAAGTGCTCTACGATCATCGTCTGGGTGGGATCACGATGGATGGCAAGGCCATCCGTGCCATCTCACTCGATCATGCACCCGTGGACGCCACCGGCTGCCCAATGTCTATACCCAAAAAGAAAGGGGCGATCACGATCACCGCCAAGGTCTTCATCGACTGCAGCTACGAGGGCGACCTGCTGGCCATGAGCGGCACCTCCTACACCTGGGGGCGCGAGTCGCGCGAACAGTATGGCGAAAGTCTGGCGGGAGTTCGTCCCAATCTCTGGCTCTACGAAATTGACCCATACAAGGAGGAGGGCAATCCCGAGAGCGGTCTCATTACCCACGTGAAGGACTGGAAAATCGGCCAGGAAGGCAGCGCAGACAAGCTGACCATGGGCTACTGCTTCCGCTACAAGTTCAATCGGAAAGGCGAAGGCATTGATATTCCCAAACCGAGGAACTACGATCCTACCGAGTTCGAGCTCTTTCGCCGAGCCATGCGCGACGGTGTCGACATTTACAGTTCGCGCTCCTTCAACCGACTGGGCCAACACGAGCGCGACACTTATAAGCCGAAGGGGGCCGCCAAGCTGCGGCCTTACATTTTTGGCACCAACCTCAACCGCGCGCTGATGACCCACACCATCTATGGCTGCAACGTGGACTACCCCGACGGCGACTGGGCCACGCGAGCGAAGGTGTGGAAATTCCATCAGGACTTCCTCGTGAACTTCATGCACTTTCTCAGAACCGATCCGGTGGTGCCAAAAGAGCTCAAAGAGCAAGCCGAAAAGCTGCGATTCGAACGCGGCGACTTCGATGAAACCGGCGGGTGGCCCCATCAACTCTATGTTCGCGAAGCACGGCGCATGATCTCCGGCTACGTGGTCACCCAGTACGACATGGAGGCGAAGACCAAGCCCAAGAACACCGTGGGCCTCGCTTCCTACGGGGTCGACGACTGGTCCTATGCTACCATCGTCCAAGACGGTAAGGTGGCTCTGCAGGGCGGTGAGTTCTCTATCCTTTACCTCGATGGGGGCAATCAGAACGGCAGTTACGCCATACCCTACGAGGCCATCGTCCCGAAGAAGGGTGAATGCACCAACCTTCTGGTGCCAGTCTGCTGCTCGGCAAGTCACATCGCCATGACTTCCATTCGCATGGAACCTGTGTGGATGATTCTCGGCGAGTCGGCAGGCGTCGCCGCGGCCATCGCGGTAGCAGATGAAATCGCGGTGCAAAACGTGCCCTACGATGAGCTACGGTCCAAGATATTGGAACTGAGCCAGAAGCTCGATGTGCTACCGCCAGCTAAATAGAAGATCCAATGCCTTTACCCAATAACAAACCCCCTTTTCCCCGCCCTCCGGTCCGGCCCAATGGCTCTTTCAGGGGCATCCCGCAGAAAGCAAATTCCTGCAGCAAATAAACCCGTATGAAATCTTCAGTTTCAGCCAACCCTCTTCAGTCGCGCGGCTTCACCATGACCGAGATTCTGGTGGTGATTGCCATCATCGCAGTTCTGGCCTCCATCCTTTTCACCATGATTCCCCGCATCAGGGAGAAGTCGGATAACACCAAATGCATGGGCAATCTACGCCAAATGGGTTCGCTGATAGGCATCTACATGTCCGAGAACAACGGCCTGCTTCCCTACTCCGCCGGCTACAACCACACCGGCACCGGGGCAAATTCATTCGGCTGGGACCACCACGCCTCGCCTCTGGCGGTGCTTGCCGAGATTGGCGAGGGCAGGACCAGGCGCGATTGGTTCGACCAACCGGGTGACCAACACATTTTCAATTGTCCGTCGGAGCGCAGCAGCTTCCGAACCTACACGGCTAACGCCCACCTGATGGGCTTCCTTCCCGGCGGTGGTCGACGGGTGCCGTATTCGGTGATCAACCGCCCAGGGGCAAAAATCCTCATCGTCGACAGCCGGAAGAGCCCCACCCGCGTCGGCAAAGGGTGGCTTAGGGACGTCGCAGAAATTGGGGATCGCCACAACGGTCTCGGCAATGCGCTTTTTGCCGATTTCCACGTCGAAAGCGTCAACCGGAGTCAGCTCACCGTGAATGACAATTTGAAAAAATAGGCCAGCCACTCACCAGCCTAGCCACAATACCTCGGTTTACGGCGATTGAATCAACCCCCATTTCCCCACCTCCGGTCCGACCCAATGAATCTTTCAGGAGCCTCCCGCAGAAAGCAAAGTCCTGCCATGAAATACATCGTCTTCACCACCATGCACCACGTCGGCTTTAGCCTGCACGCGTCGGAATCCGGAACCTTCGACGCCGGCTCCATCCTCTGGTGGGATTACAGCTCCTTGGATTTCCAGAGCGACGCGGCCTGTCGCGCCACCGACCTCGTGAAACTCGTGCGCACGAAGCAACCGGGCGTCATCATGAACAACCGCCTCTACCGCCTCAAGGAAGCGGGCTGGGCAGGCATGGGAGAAAGGAATTTCCTGCCGCTGCTCGACACCCGCTACGGCAATTTAATCACGCCCGAACAACGCGGCCCCGCTGAGGGCATGCTCGACCTCGACTAGGAAAGCTGTATGACGATGAACACCACCTGGGGCTACAGCGAGCACGACCAAGCCTGGAAATCCACTGAAATCCTCATCCGCAAGTTATGTGATATCGTCGGCAAGGGCGGCAACCTGCTGCTCAACATCGGCCCGAAAGGCGATGGCAGCGTACCACCTGAGAGCGTCGCCGCACTGCGCGGCATGGGTGACTGGATGAAGGTCAACGGCGAGGCGATTTACGGTATCACGGCCAACCCCTTCCGGCGCGACTTCGAATGGGGAACCTGGACTCTAATCAATCTTCCCGACGGGAAGTCCCAGCTGTTTCTCCATGTCTTCGACTGGCTCGCAAGCGGCAGCCTTTCCGTTCCCGGCCTCACAAGTTTTCCTGCCAAGGCATTCCTGCTAGGCGACAAGCGCGTTCTCGAAGCAAAAGCCACTTCCGATGCCGTCGAACTGCCGGTGCCCTCCGAGGCACCCGACCCGACCGCCACGGTGATCGTGCTGGAGTTCACAGAGCAGCCTATTATCCATAAATCGTCGAAAAATTAAATGCCACGCTCTCTTAAATTCTCAAAACACCGCCCGCTCCGCTGCCCTCGTCCCATGATGTCGCTCCCGGCCTCCCTTACCTGCGTCTTCCTCGCACTGGTGTTCTCCCCACACCTTCAGGCGGAGGAGCCGCCAGCGTCGATGGTTTCCGACTATCCATCGCTGAAAAACCTCGAGAAGGTCTATTTCGTCTCTCCCGATGGAAACGATACGGAGCATCCCGGCAGCGCTGAACTTCCTTTCCGCACCATCTCACGCGCGGCGATGGTTCTTGCACCCGGCCAAGGCGTACTGGTCCGCGCCGGCATCTACCGCGAACGCGTCGCTCCGGCTAACAGCGGAAAGCCCGGTAAACCCATCGTCTATCAGGCCGAGCGTGGCCACCGGGTGACCATCAAGGGCTCGGATCTTTGGAAACCCGAATGGACTCCGTGCGGCAAAGGCATCTACTCCGCCATCCCGGATGCTGCCATGTTCACCGACGACGTTTACCAGGACAGCGCCAATCCCCTGCACGTCGCCGTTTCCGCCACCCCATGGAGCCGCGAAGGTCGCGCGGAATACGAATACTTCAGCCCCCCGGGAAAAAACCAGAACAAGCCGCTTGCGGATTCAGCCGATAGGCAGCTCACTTTCACTCTCGGCCAGGTATTTGTGGACGGCGCGATACTGCGCCAGGCTCCCTATCTGAAGGAGATGGAAGCGGAGCCGGACACCTGGTTTTTCGAGTCCGCATCCGGCAAGGTATTCATTCATCTATCAGGGGAAGAGCCGCCGCAGAGCCGCAGCGTCGAACTGACTACCCGGCGGCGGATTTTCGCGCCACATCACCGCAGCCTCGGCCACATTCATATCATCGGCTTCGTGATGGAACACTGCGGAAACCAATACCCAAAAGACTTCTGGGCAATCCCCGAAAATGCCCAGGCAGGTGCCTTGGGCACTCGCTCGGGACACCACTGGCGGATCGAGAACAACATCATCCGTCTCGCCAACGGCTACGGAATCGACGTCGGCAGGGAAGGTCCCGACAGCGAACGCCTGCCTCAGCCGAAGCGGAAAAAAGAACCCGTGGGCGACCACGTGATCGTCTCCAACCGGATCGCCGACAACGGAGCAGGCGGCATCTGCGGCTGGGGACCCAAGCGCCTGCACATCACCGGCAACGTGATCGAGCGCAACAACAACCTGCGCTTCAAAGGCAAGAAACGCTTCGAAAGCGCCGGCATCAAACTCCACACGCCGGATCATAGCTGGATCGCGGACAATTTGTTCCGTGACAATTTCACCCATGGCTTTTGGGGCGACGAAGGGATCGGCAAGGGACTACGTTTCACCCGCAATGTCGTCCTCGGAAACGCCGAGAGCGAACACGGCGTATTCATCGAAATGGGCGTCTATGGCCCGGACACCGGATTCATCGACAACAACATCATCATTGGAAACCGCAATGGATACTACTGCCACGACGGCTCCGGCGTGACCGTCAGCCACAACCTCATCGCCAATTCGCGGAACCACGGAATCCACGTACAACAGGTCGGCCCCCGCTGCAACACGCGCAACCATTCGTTTTATAATAACCTGCTGATCGGCAATGCAAAGGTCATCAACCTCAACTTCCCCGCCGAACTGGGTGGCGATGTGAGGCTGAACTCGAATGTCTATCACGCCGGCGAAACCGACCGCGTGTTTCTAATCAACCGCAGTTCGAAGTTCAATCCGTCATGGAGCGATGACGAGTTCCGTGCGCTGGTTCCGGCCGGGCTGAAACCTGGCGCGATCGATCCGGCCGCCCTCGTGGATCGAGGAGTCGCGAAGCTCACCTTCGCCGAGTGGAAGGCTTTCTGGTCGCACCACTCCAAGGAACCGGATGACCGCAGCATCCTCCATTCAACCGCAGCGGTGACCGTGGATCACCAGACGCTCGAACTCACGGTGTCCAATCTCACCAGCCACGCCGCCATGGCAGGCAAAGGCCTGCCCGCTCCCAGCCGGGACATCCTTGGAGATCCCATCACCGGCAACTCCATCGCAGGCCCCTTTCAGCGAATAACCGATAAAACCCTGAAACTCCAACTCGATGAACTCATCGAGAAAAACATCACTCGCAATCAACCCCAGCCGTGATGGTTTGCGATGATCGAAGCTGGCTAGGCCTTGCCCGTTCACGGCCGAGTGCTTGGGCAGCCATCGGGGTTTTCCGAGATCGACCTCGCCTCTCATGCTACGGATTTGTGATTTCACCGCCAGTCTTCAAGCGCAAGACCGGTTATGCGGCGGAAGTCCTTGGTGTTGTTGGTGACGACCGTCCACTTGTGGCGGAGGCCAGTGGATGATCGCACGGCAAGATTGATCCCATCCTGGTAGGGCCGATCCGGCCCGGTCGGCCCTGATCAAACACGGTGGAGCCCTAATCACGGAATGGGAGTGAAACCTCTGTATGGCGGGCTTTTTTCTTCGTGATCTCACTCCCGCCAGAGTGAGCGGTGCGCATGGTTTTTGAAATGGGCCGACCGGGCCGGATCGGCCCTACCGGATCAAATCACGTCGCCGTAGGTCGTGAACCCCGTGGATTCCTTCACGGCGATGTCCAGGATCTCGCCGGTGAGTTTGTTCTCATCCCCTTCGAAAATCACGATCTTGTTCTGCGGCGTCCGGCCGGAGAGGGTGCTCGGGTTGTTCTTCGACGGCCCTTCGCAAAGGACTTTCTGCACGGTGCCGACGATGGCGGCGTTCTTTTCCTTGGCGAGGCGATCCACCACCGCGAGCAGGCGCTGGTTGCGCTCCTCCTTCACGGTTTCCGGGATCTGGTCTTCCATCTCGGCGGCGGCGGGGGCAAGTCGGCGCAATTTTTAACGAGCGGTTCACTGCGGATTCAAGAAGGGAACTCATCGGCATCCTTGAGGATCTTCGATTCAAGATCCGCAGAGATCCAAAATCTTGCTCGCGCACGCAGCTCTTCGTTCAGTGGTGCCACCGCATCGACGAGTCCTCTGGCTTTCGCCTCGACAAGCAAGCCCATGGTGCCGGTGAACGGCAGCCCGTTGGCAGATGCCATGGCCCTGGCTTGGAGATCGTCGAGTATCAGCAGCGAGCCGGGATTTTCCATGGCCAGTGCTAGGCACTCAGCTTCCCCGGCGTGAACCACCGATTGAAATCCACGGACCAACAAACGGTCTTGTGGGGAAACCACATCCAATGAGGTGACCGCGTTGGCCGCGAGAGGGAAAAGACTTCGCTTGGCAAGAAGTTCATCCACCACGGCGCGCGGCACTACCACGTTGCCAAATAGTTCACCCAGCAGACCAAGCCTGCCCATTTCCGCGAAATTGATGATCGGGGTGGTGTTGCTGATGATCAGTCGTCCTTGAGCCATGTCGTGAGATTTTCGCGCTCCTGTGCGTAGTCCGATGCTCCAAGCGGTTGGGCGATTTTTCGTTCACCCAGCCAGTGCTGGAACTCTGCTTTTTCCATGGCGGCCAATCGACAGGCGGCGGCTCCACCGACGATGCCATCGCTGAACAACGCTGCAGCCAGACGACGGCGCAGCTCCCTCTCCATCTCGGCAGGAGGAATACGCGCCGTGGCCAGCGCATCACCCGGGAGGGTCAATATCAGATCGTCCATGGCCGGAGGATACGCCAGCCGAATGATTGCCGCCAGTCTGGATTTCAGCGTCAGCCCTCTAGGAAAAGGTCATCGATGCGGCGGAAGTCCTTGGTGTTGTTGGTAACGACCGTCCACTTGTGGCGGAGGTCGGTGGATGATCGCACGGCAAGATTGATCCCATCCTGGTAGGGCCGATCCGGCCCGGTCGGCCCTGATCAAACACGGTGGAGCCGTAATCACGGAATGGTAGTGAAACCTCTGGATGGCGGGCTTTTTTCTTCGTGATCTCACTCCCGCCATGGTGAGCGGTGCGCATGGTTTTTGAAATGGGCCGACCGGGCCGGATCGGCCCTACCGGATCAAATCACCTCGCCGTAGGTCGTGAATCCCGTCGATTCCTTCACGGCGATATCTAGGATCTCGCCGGTGAGTTTGTTCTCATCCCCTTCGAAAATCACGATCTTGTTCTGCGGCGTCCGGCCGGAGAGGGTGCTCGGGTTGTTCTTCGACGGCCCTTCGCAAAGCACTTTCTGCACGGTGCCGACGATGGCCGCGTTCTTTTCCTTGGCGAGGCGATCCACCACCGCGAGCAGGCGCTGGTTGCGCTCCTCCTTCACGGTTTCCGGGATCTGGTCGTCCATTTCCGCGGCGGGCGTGTCCTTGCGCTTCGAGTAGCGGAACACGAAAGCATTGTCGAAGGATAGCCGTTCTACGGTTTCCATAGTAGCAAGGAAATCCTCCTCGGTCTCGCCGGGGAAGCCGACGATGATGTCCGTGGTGATCGCGAGATCCGGCCTCGCGGCTTTCATCTTCTCGCAGATCTCGATGAACTTCGCGTTCTTGTAGGGGCGCCGCATCGCTTTCAAAATCGTGTCCGATCCGCTCTGCATCGGGAAATGGATGTGGGACATCAGTTTCGGCAGGTAGGTGAACGCCGCGACGAGGTCGTCGCGGTAGCCGATCGGATGCGGGGAGGTGAAACGGATGCGCTCGATGCCCTCCACGGCGTGCACCGCCTCTAACAACTGCACGAACGGCGATTTTCCATCGATCTTAGGAAACTCCGTGCGCCCGTAGAGATTCACGATCTGGCCCAGCAGCGTGACTTCCTTCACGCCCTGACCGGCGAGGAATTCCACTTCCTTGACGATGTCCGCAATGGGCCGCCCGCGCTCCTTTCCGCGCGTGTCGGGCACGATGCAGAACGAGCAGCGCATGTTGCAGCCCTGCATGATGGAGACGAAGGCGGAGGCGTTGCGCGCCTTGGGCATGTGGTCGCGGATCGTGTTCTGGGAATCCGTTTCCTCCGCGATGTCGCAGACGGAAGTCCCGCTGAGCGAAAGCGCCGGATTGTCCATCCGCGCCTCCATGCGGCTTTTCAGGATGCCATCCACGTATTCGAAAACCTTGTGGTATTTCTGCGTGCCGACGACGACATCGAGGTGCGGGATGCGCTCGAAAAGCTCCTGCCCCCGCGATTGCGCCATGCAGCCCATGAAGCCATAGACCACGTGCGCGCGCTTCTGCCGCTGCGCGCCCATGATGCCCATTTTCCCGAGCGCCTTCTGCTCCGCCTGGTCGCGCACCGAGCAGGTGTTGATCAGGATCGCGTCGGCGTCCTTTTCCGTCGGCGTGAGGGTGTAGCCGCCCTCGGTGAACATCCGCGCCACCTGCTCGGTGTCGCGCTCGTTCATCTGGCAGCCGTAGGTCTTGAGATAAACTTTCGGCATCAGAGGAAATGGATCACGCCAGTTTCAGGCGAGCGTCGGATTCGAGTTTCTCCGTGAGGGTCGGGTATCCGCCGGGCAGCTGCATGTTGAAGCAGTGGAGATAGAGGGTGAAAATTTTCGGGTCGAACACATCGGTGAGCTTGTCCACGGTCGTATCGAGGCGCTCCTTGTCGAGGCCTTTGGGCAGGTCGCCGACGACGGAACCCTTGCCATCGTGGGGGATGCCCATGCCGTCGCAGAACATGCCGAGCATGGATTGCTGGCCGGCCATCAGGTAGGCCTGGAGGATCTGCTCGCCGATATCGTCGCAGGCCTTGATCTGGAGGGTTTTCAGGATCCACGCGTATTGCTCGGCCAGGGATTTCTGCTGGATGAACACGGGGCGCAGCTTGCGCCGGCCCGCGAGGGTGGAGACGGCGGTTTTGTAAACGTTGCGGTCGTTCGCCCGGAACCAATCAAGGATTTCGGTGACAACGGCGGGATCGACGGCGGAGAAAATTTCGTGGGATTTCAAAACGTGCGGGTATGGATGGGGGACAAAGTCAAATCGCTCCGCCCGCGGAACGCAACCCTCTTTCAACGCCCCACCTCGTTGAGAGATTTCTCCGTGTCCCCATGATCTCCCGCCACAGCTCGCGGTGGCGTTTCGATTGGAAATCCAAAGCTCCCAGCTGCAGCCGTTCCCGGAAAACTGCGTAACCCCAAAACAGCAGCCGCGCCGAAAACATGACCGCTCCGGCCTGCGTCAGCCGCACAAGGTTCCACCCCATCGCCTCCCAGCCTTTTCCTCCCTCCAGTCGCAGGGACTTGGCCAAAACCGAAAGCGAACCTGAACCGGCTTCCCGACGAAGTCCATGGACTGCGGCAGCCTGCTGCCGCTTTCCGCCATGCAGCCTGCTGCGAGCGGGGCTAGCCGAGTTTTCATCGGGCGTTTCCCGTGCCAATGCCGCCGGGCTTGCAGCAGGGCTGCGTTGCCCAAAAGCTACAGCAGGCTGTAGCAGTCCAGGGTACTCCCCAAAGCCCAGCCATCCCGCCGAACGCCATCTAGCCACATCTTCATCCCCACCCGCCGCGCCTCCGCCCCTTCCAGCCCTTTGACTGCCTCCTGCCGGCCTCCTCGTCCGGTGTCCGCGCATCATCCGCCAACGACTCGAAATCCACCAAATCCCGCAATGTTCACCTGCCTTTCAACGCCCTACGTAACCGCCCGCGGCACATCTTTTCAACAAATCGTCGTTGGGACATCCTGTCCCAACTCTTCCCTTCCACTTAAGGTTTAAAACTTAAAGTTTGTAGTTTAGAAATTCCCCCATGCGCAACCCCGCCCCCATCATCGCCACCCTCTGCTTGGGGCTGCTGGTCGTGTTCCTGTTAATCCGAACCGATCCCCCGGAGCCGACGACGCCCGCCATCCCGGAAAAAACCACGCCCCCGAACCCCACCGCCCTCTCCATCCTCGCCGCAAATCCCGACTGGACCACCCTCGAAGCCTACCAGCGCACCATTTCCCGCAGCGATTTCGAGAAACTTCTCACCGAAATTTTCACCACCGACGAAACATGGCGCGAGTTTATCCTGATCCGCGACGAATCCGCCGAGATCATCACCAACCCCGATCCCGCCGAGCCACCCTTCGTGCTCCACTTCGCCACCCCGGAAAACACCCTCCCCACCCCGCGCGGCTGGAAGGACACCGCCACCCGCCCCATCCCGCCGGAAGGCAAGCCTTTGGCCAACCTCCACATCGCCATCGACCCCGGCCACATCGGCGGCGAGTGGGCGAAGATCGAGGAACGCTGGTTCCAGATCGGAAACGAAAAGCCGGTCACCGAGGGCGACATGACCCTTTACGTCGCGAAACTCCTCAAACCCCTCCTCGAGGAACTCGGAGCCACCGTCACCCTCGTCCGCAGCACCGCCGAACCCGTCACCCCCCTGCGCCCGGAAAACCTCGCCTCCCTCGCCGCCGAAAACGCCATCGACGATCCCGACTCCCTCCGCCGCTTCGCCGAGCGACTCTTCTACCGCACCGCCGAAATTCGCGCACGCGCCGAGCTCGTCAACCAAACCATCAAGCCCGACCTCGTCCTCTGCCTCCACTTCAACGCCGAGGCCTGGGGCGACCCCAACAACCCCACCCTAATCCCCCGCACCCATTTCCACATCCTCCTCAACGGTGCCTACACCCCCGACGAAGTCCGCCTCGCCGACCAACGCTTCGCCCTCCTGAAAAAGCTCCTCCAGCGCACCCACGAGGAAGAGGCGCTCGTCGGGAAAACCGTCGCGGAAATCTTCTCGGAAATCTCCGCACTTCCCGCTTACATCTACCCGCCCGGCGGTAAGAACGTCCGCCCCGTCCCCTCAAGCCCCTTCCTCTACGCCCGCAACCTCCTCGCCAACCGCCTCTACGATGCCCCCGTCCTCTTCATGGAACCCTACGTCATGAACTCCACTCATGACTACGCCCGCATTCAGGCCGGCGACTACGAAGGCCTCCGCGAAATCAACGGCCAGCAACTCCCCTCCATCTTCCGTGAATACGCCGAAGGCCTCGCCAAAGCTTTGATGAAACACTACTCGCGTTAGCGTAGCGAAAGCCGCGCCTCCGGCCAGCTTCTTCCTTGGAGCTTGAAAATTGAAAATTGAAAATTAATGACCCTCCTCTTCATCTACATCGCCATCGCGATCGTAACCTCATTCATCTGCTCCCTGCTCGAAGCCACCCTCCTGAGCATCACTCCCGCCTCCATATCCCGCGCCAAGCAGAACGGCCTCTCATGGGGGGCTAAAATGGAGAAACTCAAGGCAGACATCGACCGCCCCCTCTCCGCCATCCTCACCCTTAACACCATCGCCAACACCACCGGAGCCGCCGGAGCCGGAGCCCAATATGCCAGTATCAGCAACAACACAGGCGAAGCTTTCTTTGTCGCCGGCCTCACCATTGCCATTCTAGTATTTTCGGAAATCATCCCCAAAACTATCGGCGCGCGCTTCGCCAACGGCATCGCCCCCTTTGCCAGCGTTTTCCTCCCCTTCCTCATCAAGCTGCTCAAACCCATCGTCTTTGTCTCCCGGTGCATCACCAACCTCATCACCGCCAAAAACCAAGAAACCAAGCTCTCCGAGCACCGCGACGAACTCCTCGCCATGGCCCGCATCGGCGAGGAATCCGGATCCCTCCGCGAACGCGAAAGCCGCTTCGTCCACAACCTCATCCAACTCAACGCCATGCGGGTCTCCGACATCATGACCCCCCGCCCCGTCATCTTCTCCCTACCGAAAACCACCCCCCTCACCGAATTCGCCACCCTCATCGAGGACAAACCCTTCACTCGCATCCCCGTCTCCGACAAAGGCAGCGACGACTTCGCCGGCTTCGTTATCCGCGGCGACGCCCTCATCGCACACCTCAAGGACCATTACGACACCGGCACCCTCGCCGACGTCACACTCCCCATCGCCGTAACCCCGGAATACGTCACCGTGGACACCCTTTTCCAGCGCTTCATCGCCGAGCGACATCACATCATGCTCGTCACCGACGAGTTCGGCACCACCGTCGGCCTCGTCACCCTAGAAGACATCATCGAGACCATCTTCGGCTTCGAAATCCTCGACGAAACCGACCGTGTCCCCGACCTCCGCCAGCAAGCCCGCAACCTCTGGCACGACCGCGCCAAAAAAATGGGCATCGAGATCGACCCCGAATCTAAAGCCTAACAGAAAGACAGCCTCATCGCCGAGCCCCATCCCGCCATGCAAAAAGCTATCGTAACCCACTTCGACGAGATCGAGCCGCAGCAATGCCCCTGTGGCACCACCCGCCGCGCCTTCGCCGTGCCGGAGAATACCACCGCGACGATCCACCTCGTGGACATTTCCGTGGACGCGAAAACCCACTACCACAAGAAGCTCACGGAAATCTACCTCATACTCGAAGGCGAGGGCCACATGGAACTCGACGGCGAACTCATCCCCGTCCGCCCGATGACCACCATCTTCATCCCCCCCGGCGTGCGCCACCGCGCCATCGGGAAAATGAAGATCGTCAACATCCCCATCCCCGCCTTCGATCCCCACGACGAGTGGTTCGACTGAGATCAAAATTCTTTTTTAACCCATGTTCTACCCTCCCTTCGCTCTCGAACCTGATCCCGCAGACTCCTTGCCCAGCCGTGCCTCCATGGCTCGCGGCATCCTGCGGCTCAAGTTCAGCGAGTATTCGGAAGATCATTTCATGGCCGGTTGGGTCAAGGGGCTTGAGTTCTTTCTGTGGGATCACCTTCACGGGAAACCCCAGGAGACACCCTTCGGGGGACCCTCGCTGGACGCATCGGAAATCGGGATCATCCGGGGCTTGTCCATCCTTGCCGGGGGGTGGTGGGTTTGGCCGGACACCATCGGAGAGGAAGGAGTGAGTGAGATTTTCATCCCCATGGATCGCTGGATGGCCTGCCTCGACGGCAGGAGCCGGGAGAAGCACCCGTCTTGACGCATCCAACCCGCACAGTTACTGTGCAGCACAGAAAGGAAAAATGAAAAACATCACTCTCAAAATCGACGATGAAACGTATTCCAAAGCGCGCGTGCTCGCCGCCAAGCGCGGCACTTCCATCAGCGCGATGGTTCGGAATTTCCTGATCGATTGCACTCAGGAAGTGGCAGACCAGAACGAAGCCGCTTCATCCGCCACTGCGCACGAAAAGCGAGTCGCCGGGCTCACCGCCTTCTTTGCAGAAATGGACGCCAAAGCCAAGACCCAGCCTCCCCGCACCGAACCCTTCAAACCCATGACCCGGGAGGAAATCTATGCCGAGCGCCTTCGTTGACACCAATGTTCTAATCTACGCGGCGGATCAAAACATCAACCCGGGCCGCCACACCCGGATCGCACGCGAAATCCTGCTCCTGGAGCACATCAGCATATCAGTGCAGGTGCTCAACGAATTCATCGCAAACAGCCGGAATCCCAAAAAACTCGCCTTCGATCCTACCGACGAACGTTCCTGGCTCCAGAAGCTTTTCCAACTCCCCATCGCATCGCAAACAGCCGACACGGTCTTTCTCGCACTCCGCTTGCAAGCCCACCATTCCCTCTCCCATTGGGATTCGCTCATCGTAGCGTCCGCATTGGAGACGGGATGCACCGTACTTTACAGCGAAGATCTCGCTCATGGCGCGGACTACGATGGATTAAAGGTCATCAACCCGTTCCGTGAGGGATGAAAAGCCCATGCCCCCGCCCGATGCCATCCCCCTCTCCGCGGTCCAGCATTGGCTCTATTGCTCGCGCCAGTGCGCGTTGATCCACAACGAGCAGGTCTGGGTGGAGAACCGCTTCACGGCGGAGGGCCAACTCCTCCACAAGAAAGCCAACGAAGGCCCCCGACGAACACCGCGCCGCCGGCTCCATCCTTCGCCACCTGAACGTCTCCTCGGAAACACTCGGGATCACGGGCATCTGCGATATCGTGGAGAAACGTAGGGGCGATCTTCGGTCGCCCCTTCAAATCACCCCTGTAGAATACAAGCGAGGCAAACCCAAATCCCACCGCGCCGATGAGGTGCAGGTCTGTGCCCAGGCGCTTTGCCTTGAGGAAATGTTCCAAACGCAAATCGCCACCGCCCTGATCTTCTACGGCACCACCCGTCGCCGCACCGAAGTCCCACTTGATGACGGCCTCCGCGCCCTCACGCGGTCCACCATCGCCGCCGTCCGGGAAATGAACCTAAATACCGCAGTTGGGTATCAATTTTTCACCGCAGAGTCGCAGAGGTCGCAAAGGAACGCAGAGCCTTGCATGTGGGAAGATAGAAAATTTGGAAAAACGATGGAACTGCATGGTTCACCCAATGGGTGAAATGGAATTGCCGTGAAAAATGCCCTGCACTATCCCGAAACACAAACTCTTCTCAGCGTTCCCTCTGCGACCTCTGCGCCTTTGCGGTGAAAATCTTCGTTTGAACTGCGGATTTTAGGATGAAAGCAACCGGCCTCACCCCTAGCGCCGATTATGATTCCCGCCGCTGCGACGCCTGCTCCCTGATCGACTTATGCCAACCCCGCGCCCTCCGCCTCAAACGCGGTGCCGCCTCCTGGTTCGCCAATCGCTTGAAATCAGACGATCTACCTAACAGCTAGAAGATCTCAAATCTCAAATCTCAAATCTCAAATCTCAAATCTCAAATCTCAAATCTCAAATCTCAAATCTCAAATCTCAAATCTCAAATCTCAGATTTCTCATGAAGCAGCACCTCAACACTCTCTACGTCACCCTCGAAGGCGCTTACCTCCGCAAGGACGGAGCCGCCGTCGAGATCCGCCACGAAGGCGAAACGAAACTCCGCGTCCCGCTGCACAATCTGGAAGGCATCGTCACCTTCGGCTGGGATACCACCGTCTCCGCGAGCCTGATGGCAGGCTGCCATGAGCATGGCGTCTCCGTCACTTTCCTCACTCCGCACGGGAAATTCATCTCCAGCTCCTACGGCGGCATTTCCGGAAACATCCTGCTGCGCCGCGAGCAATACCGCCGCTGCGACAACGAAGGCGCCTCCCTGCCCATCGCGCAGAACATGATCGCCGCCAAACTCCACAACACCCGCACCATCCTCCAGCGCGCCGCCCGCGACCATGGCACGAAATCCCCGGAGCGCGCCCACGCCCTCACCCGCGCCGCCGATTTCCTCGCCACCCGCATCTCCGCCGCCATGCGCACCACGAACCTCGCGTGTGAACAACGACCAAATCATCGATTTTGAAGGGCGGAATTACGAGATCGCCGCCACTTCCCGGAAGTCGGTCACCATCGTACATCATCCAAACCTGAAATTCTGGGTCGTGGACCACCCTCCGAAAGACGTCTAACCCCCTATTCTAGGGCACTTACGGCATCTAACAAGCTGTCCGGTTTTGAACAGGCAACAAATCCGGTTTTGAACCGTCGCCGACACGATTTTCGCGAAGGATTGACCCCGCGCGACTCGCGGCTAGGGTGGGCCTGTTCTCTAAAACAACCAACCCCACACCAACCCCACACCAATCCCATGTCCATCCAAGCAGGCGACACCGCCCCCGACTTCACCCTCGTCACCAAAACCGCCGACGGCCCCGCGCTCGTGAAACTCAGCGATGAGATCGGCAAATCCAACATCGTGCTCCTCTTCGTGCCCATGGCCTTCACCGGCGTCTGCACCACCGAGCTGTGCGACGTTTCCTCCGGCATCAGCGCCTACGAGGCGCTCGACGCCAAGGTCTTCGCAATCTCCGGCGACAACCCTTTCGCGCAGGCCGCATGGGCCGAGAAAGAAGGCATCACCGTCCCGCTGCTTAGCGATTACGAGCACGAGGTCGCCAAAGCCTACGGCGTCGCCTACCAGCAGTTTCTCCCCGAGGCAAACCTCATCATGGGCGGCGTGCCGAAACGCTCGGCCTTCGTAATCGACAAGGCCGGCGTCGTCCGCTTTGCCGACATCAAGGAACACCCTAAGGACCTCCCGGATTTCGAGGCGCTGAAAGCCGTCCTAGGCGGCCTCTGAAAAACTGAAAATAAACCTAAGTTTATCGTTTACAACTTCGCGGAAAATGCGAACTTCCTTTCGCCCTTCGCGAGAGCCGATGCGGGTGAGTCTTCCGGGGGGAAAGCTCAAACGCTTCGAGACAGCAAGGTAATGTAAGGCGCGGATCTGGAAACGGATCCGCGCCTTCGCTTTTTTGCCGCGGCGGCAACCGCAGCGCAGCGGAGATAGACGAACAAGAATCTTCCAAATCCTCCGTCAAATTGCTTCCGCCCAGCCAGCTTTCAAAAAGGACGGCGTGGCGGATGCAATCCGCAGCCACACCAGAAAACTCTCTTTTTTGTTCCAGCGAACATCTTTTTTCTTGCGTCCGGTTCATCGGTTCTTCATCTTCCGCGCATGGCTACAAAAACAGCAGCGGAAATTACGGCGGCGGAGAAAATCCAAGACGCGCGGAAAAGGAACCTCGATATCGCGATCTCCCAGATCCAGAAGGAATTCGGCGAATCCGCGATCATGCGGATGGGCGATGAGCACCGGATGGATGTCGATGTGATCCCCACGGGAAACCTCCTCATCGACCGTGCGCTCGGCGTCGGCGGCTTCCCGCGCGGACGCATCGTGGAAATCTTCGGCCCGGAATCGTCCGGTAAGACGACCCTCACCCTCACCGCCATCGCGCAGGCTCAGAGGCGCGGCGGCCTCGCCGCATTCATCGATGTCGAGCACGCGCTCGACCCCCAATACGCCCGCAAGCTCGGCGTGAACCTCGACGATCTCCTAGTTTCCCAGCCCTCCTCCGGAGAGGAAGCCCTCCAGATCTGTGAAGCGCTCGTCCGCTCCAATGCCATCGACGTGGTCGTGCTCGATTCCGTCGCCGCCCTGGTCACGAAACAGGAACTCGATGGCGAGATCGGCGATTCCACCGTCGGCGCGCAGGCCCGACTGATGAGCGCCGCGATGCGGAAACTCACCTCCTTCATCTCCAAGGCCAAGACCGTCTGCATTTTCACCAACCAGATCCGCGAGAAAATCGGCGTCATGTTCGGCAGCCCGGAAACTACCCCCGGCGGCCGCGCGCTCAAATTCTTCTCCTCCGTCCGCGTCGATATCCGCCGCATCGGCCAAATCAAATCCACCGACGGCACCGTCATCGGCAGCCGCACCAAGATCAAGGTCGTGAAAAATAAGGTCGCCCCGCCCTTCACGGAAGCCGAGTTCGACATCATGTATGACGAGGGAATCTCCTCGACCGGTTCGCTCCTCGATCTCGCCCTAGAAATGGAGATCATCCAGAAGCGCGGCTCCTGGTTCTCCTACGACGGCAACCAGCTCGCTCAAGGCCGCGACGCCGCCAAAGACGCCCTCAAGGCCGACCCCGCGCTCTACGAATCCCTCGAAACCAAAGTCAAGGAAGGCATGGACGCCGCGAAGGCGAAGAAGAAGAGGTGAACCAAGCCGGAATAAGGAAGGGCTTCACAGCCCCCGATACTCCACAGCGAGGCGTTTCGCGGTGGCAATGGTGTTGCGGTGGAGTTTGGCGGTGAATTCCGGCTGCCGGTTGTAGCCGCCGCCGTAGAGGATGGCTACCGGGATACGATTTTTGATCATGGCGCGCAGCAGCACCTCATCGCGGCGCTGGATTTCCTTGAGGGAAAGGTGCATCTGGCCGAAGCGGTCGTTGCGGTGGTTGTCCGCGCCGGAGATCCAGATCACGAGATCCGGCGAGAACTTGTCGAGAGAGTCCGCCAGAGTCCGGAAAAGCTGCTGGAGATACATCTCGCCCTCCACGTAGCGGACGGTTTCCACATCCAGGGTGGAGGCCACCTTTTTCGTGGGATAGTTCCGGCCGACGTGGATGGAGTAGGTGAAAACGCGCGGATCATCGCCGAGGAGGGAGGCCGTGCCGTTGCCTTGGTGCGCGTCGGTATCGACGACCATGACCTTGATGCCCGGGCGCTTGTCCTGGAGATCCCGGATGGCGATGGCGATGTCGTTGAAGACGCAGTAGCCCTCGCCGTGGCCGCGAAAGGCGTGGTGCGTGCCGCCTGCGAGGCAGACGCCCACGCCATCGGTGAGCGCGGCGTTGCAGGCGAGTCGCGTGGCCTCGACCTCGGTGGCGGAGCGAGCGAAAAGGTTGGGCGAGGCGGGCAGACCAAGCAGGATCTGCTCCTTGCGGTCGAGGCGGTTCGACTGGACTTTCTCGATGTAAGCGCGGTCATGGACGCGCAGGATATGGTGGAAATCGACAGCCTTCACCTCGGTGATCTCCTCCGGGCGCAGGATGTTTTCCTGGAGCAGCATTTCCTTGGAAACGCGGAATTTCCCCATTGGAAAGGGGTGTCCGCTTGGCAGATCAAGTTCAAGGGACTCGGAGTAAAAGCATCGCATGAGGAAAGCCTATGTCCATGCGGGCGAACATCAAGGAAGAGTCTGGACGGCATGGAGTGGAGCGGAAATCCGCCGTTGCCCATGGGAGCCAATGCTGAGTGGGTTCGCTCCACCCATCGTCATACCAACCACAACCTCGAGGAACCGAATGCGTTAATTGGGCTAGTCCGGATCAGTGGGGGGCGTCGTCCGGCCTGCTAGCCGGGCGGCCCTATCCCGGAAGCAGTTCAATCCACGTCGGCGAATGAGATCCCATGATAGTCGATTTGCCCGATCTGTTTGTCGTAGCTGAAAACCAGTATCTCCCGCCGGTCTGACAACAGCATGGTGGTGGACGAACTGATCAGGTTCCATGCCTTTTTCCCCTCTTCGCGATAGTGGTAACTGACCGTGGCATTCCTCCTGCCTTCGAAATCCCCTGTGGCGATGATCCCGGTCTGGCCGGGTTTCAGGGAGGCCTTTTTCTCGCCCAGCGTGACTCCCACCTCGTATCCTGTGAGATTGATGAAGAGCCCGTCACCCCCGCGGAACTTGTTCAGGTCGATGACTTTCGCCCGGAACTTGAGCGGGGCGGGAAGGTTCGGATCAGGAAACAGGATAACGAGCGCCTTCTTGACAGCCTCGGGAATCCCGACGGTCACAAACCGTTCATAAGCCGGTTTCCCTTCGCTGTCCGTGATGGGTTTGACAACATGCATCATGCCATCTTCGGGGACTCCCACGGGAAGACCCAGAGACCTTTTCATGATCTCCACCTCGGTCAACTCCTTACCCATCAGGATTTTGAGCGGGCTTTGCACATCCGGGGGCAAGGAGGTGGCCATGATCCAGGCCTGCCTTCCCCTGGGTGGGCGGGGCGCGGTGGATTCGACCTGGCCATGGGAGAGCAAGGGGACGCCGAGGAACCCGGCTAGCAGGAGTGATATGAATCGGTTCATGGGTAAGGCGTTCAAACTTCGGCGGCGTTCAGCCAGCGGAAGCCGATGATCTGGAATTTCCTTCCGAAAATACGGTTCTGTCCGGTCAATACGGGATTATCGACGAAATTGCCACCGCTGTCCTGGATCCTGGCCGGAACCTCGGGTCCGTTGGATGTGTCGTAATACTCCGGCATCCTTTGCACGATCGCCTCACACCATGCACGCGCCTGAACCTTGCCGCCCGCATCCAGCGATTCGCCGTAGGAGCGGATGCGGAAGGTGTCGTCACGCACGGTAAGCGTGCTTGCGATGGGCTTGAGGATATCGGATTGGATGACATAGCCCGGCGTGCCTGCGAGGCGGGATCCCACGGCCGCCTCCGGTGTTTGGTATTCGTGGATCCCGAGATCGGAGCCTTTGATCATGAGGCCGTCGCTGCTTTTGTATCGGTAATTGATGGAGACCGGGTCGGGATTCGCGTCGTCGTAATCGATGGCCGACTGCAGAGCACCCATGACGCCGAGTTCGTCATTTGAGAGACGCCGATTGATGAACTCGGAGAAACTGAGGAACGGGCCGCGCCGTTTGACCTGTTCCACGCATTTTTCCGCGAGGAGCCTGATCTGCGCATCCGTAAGGAACCGGACGCCCGACCACGTCGCGTTGCCATCGTCGCGCATCACGCCGTTGGCCGGGTTGGCGACCTCCTTGTCGGAATTGGGTGTTTCGAACCGTGATATCGCGATCCTGGCGTCGGCGGGGATTTCGACAGGAGCGAGGGAGCCGTTGCCGGTGCGGTAATGGATGATCCGCTCGCGGATGCCCGCGAAGAGCGCGTGCCACGCCTCCACCGATGTGCTGTTCACGTTGAACGAACCGTCAACGATCAGATGCGCCGCCGATTTCAAATAGCCCTCCTCGGACAACAGGGCCTCTTTCACCTTGTCCGCACCCAGCCCCGAGGCGTGGTATTCGAAGCGCGGGTTGCCGATGGGTTCTCCCGAAGTGAGCCGGTCGATGTTTTGCGAAAGGCTGAGCGAGTTGGGGGCGCCAGGGCGTGTCTGGTTGGACAGGGTGGATAGGTAGTGGTCGTCCCACAAGGAGTCGTTCAGGAGGAAGACATGATCCCAGAAGTCGCTGTAGGCACGGGTGTTGCTCACGATCACCGGACTGGTAGCCCCGTCCCTCTGGTCATGGCTGCGGGAGTTGTCCTGGAACTGGTAAATCCCGGTTCGCGGGATCATGGGGTGCACGAAGGAATTGCCGATGCCCGGACCGGTGATCCCGCTTTGGTAGGCGACCCGTTTCGATTGCCCGTTGACCATCGACATCCGGTTGTCGGTGAACCGCGGGCCGCGCCTCATCCAGATCCCCTCGCCATATCCATCCCGGTCCGGGAACAGCTCTCCGCCCCAGATCCAGCCCGGACTCATCCGCATGCCGGAAAAACCCGCCAGGCTGCTGATCGGTGCCGTCGGCAATTCGAGCGCGGAAACCGCCGTGACCTTCTCATAGGGATTCGATCCGGAACCCAGGTAAGACCTTTCGCCCACCTGGCCGATCACCTTCGGTAGCTCGAGCGCCGAAACAGGCCCGAATGAGATGACATAGGCGGAATCAAGGCGCTGGGTGTGCCCGGTCTTGGCGTTTTCCGACATGTAGAGTCCGCCTCCGAAATATCCGGGCGGGGACTGGATCCAGTTCCGCCCGCGCCAATCCTCTTCCCAGCTGATCGATTCGTAGGAGGAGCGGCTCAGGCTTTTGAGGGCGAGCTGGGTGTATCCCACAAGCACGGGATCCCCCGAGGTAGTGAAATAGGTCATTTCGCTGGTGACCGGGGTCAGCGTCTGGGAAAGGTTGAACCAATCGATCTGATAGAGGTTCGGCAGATAACGATCCCACTCCCCCCAAACCAGGCCTGCCGAAAGCCCCCCCGGCGTGTGGCCGTTCTGACGGTTCCAGCCGAAATAGTTGTGAAACGCGATCTTGATCCCAACCCTCTTGTCCCTGATCTCCTGCTCGGGATAAGAGCGATTGATGGAACTCACATTTCCCCCGATGGCCGAGGGGTCGAAGCCCGGATACATGCTGTATTTCGGATTCTGTTTGGTTTGGAGGTAGAGTTCGCGATAGGAAAAGACCTTGAACTCGCCGGGCGCGAGAATGATGTCAGAGCCCGAATTACTGTTGAGATACACCCCGTGGCTGCCGAGTCCCGAACTGCCGAGTCCCGGACGCAACACACCGTCCCTGTAGATATGGCCTTCCGTCGGCCATGTGTGGTTGATCGCCGCGGGAAATCCCACCTTGCCCGATGGGAACCGCATTTCCGTATTGTATGGGTTCCAGATGGTGACGACGGGGGAGAATACGTGGCGCACCAGGCGTTCGCCCGGGACATTCGGATTCGGATCCGTCTTTATGCTGTGCAGAAAAGTCAGCTTCGCGAGGATCGGCACCCTCATGTAGGCGTTTTCCCCCGTCCAGTTGCTCCGCTCCGTGCGGAAATTCTGCGTCGAGAGGACGTTGGTGTAAGGGATGTGACCGTTCCATAACAACGACCCGTGTCCTCCCGTGTGGGTGCTGCCCCAGAGCTGCGTGTCACTCGCCGTCCGGTACATCCGGTAGTAATGCCGCATCGCCGTCCATGACGCGAAGGGGCGGTTGGGAACCGCCGCTCCCGCCGCCAGGATATCGCTGCTCAAGGGGCGTATGGACGGCTCGACGTTCGCACCCGTATTGTATTTGTAGGGTGCCGGAAGCTTGTCGTTGTCACGGTCAAGCAAGAGGCTGAGATCCTTCCTGAGACCGCCTGTTCTGACGCTTGTAAGCAGGCCTTTGCCGACGTCCGTCAGGTCGAAGAAATGGGATTTCGCCGAGTCCGAATCGAGTCCAAGGGACGGAACGGAAAGGGTCTGCAAGCTGATCACTTTGGAAACCATGGCATCCATCTGCGGAGTCTGGCCGTCGATGGCTTGCATGCCGGTCATCGCACCCGCCGAGACCTGCGCAGTGCTGCCTTGGGCAGCAGCCCATTCGTCGGGTTTCAGCTCACGTTTTTTCGCCGCGAGATTCACCTTGGCCTTGTGATTCTCCGCGCCGATCCACCACGCGTTCCTGCCTTTCGAGCCGATGGGTGTGAGATAGGCGCGGGTCACTTGAATGGGTTGGCTGTCGGCAAGAGTGCCGAGGCTGCCCTTGCCGACCAGCACCACGGAGTTGGTGTCGTCCCAACCGGACAGCGAGTCCGCCGCGCCCACGTTTTTCTCCGCGCCTTCCGGCAAGGAGAGCAGCCAGCGTCGGAACATGGTTGCGCGCTTCGGCGCGTAGGTGTCGCTGATGGACAAGGGGCTTTTGCCGGGCGGCGTGTATTCGGCGTTGAGCCAGTTTCCCCAGGAATCATAGCTCGCCAGCCATCGGGGCTGCGCCACGCCCTCGATGGTTCCGGTCAGCGGGTCGTTGTCGAAAATCGCCGCTTCCGCGCTGATCCGCATGTCCGGCCCCATTTCCTTCTGGAGTTCCCCGAGCGCCAGCATCAGCGCGAGCCGCGCGTTGGCCCGCGCCTCAGACTGGGCGTTGCCTTGTGAGGAGGATCGCAGGGAGACGGAAGAAAGAGTCAGTAGCCCGACCGCCAACACGGAAAGCAGAACCATCAGTGTGAGGGTCGCCACCAGCGCGAAGCCCTTCCGCAACTTCCGACTGCGCGTCGGTCTGCTCGCCCTAAAAATGAAGTCCGTGAAATACATCGTAAATACATGGCGATTTTGCGTGAATCGTCTCAAGATATTGCAATCTAGCATCATTCCCCTAGCGCATGCCATCCCACGATGATGTGAGGAGAAATCCGCGCGCCTCAGATCAGCCGCTCCCGCAACGCCTTCGCCACCGCTCCCGTGTTCGTGTTCACGTGCAGCTTTTCATAAACCCGTTGGATGTGCGTGGACACGGTGTGGACGCTGATGCCGAGGTTGTCGGCGATCTCCTTTTTCAGCAGCCCGTCCGCCATCAGCCTCAGGATGTCGCACTCGCGGGTCGTGAGATTGTAATCGCCGCCGCCCGAGTCCGGAGCGAGGCGAGAAAAGGAATCCAGCACCTTGCGCGCGACCTCCGGGGTCATCGGCGCGCCGCCGTCCACCGCCTGGCGGATCGCCTCGCCGATCTGGCCCGAGCCGGAGGATTTCAGGATATACCCGGATGCCCCCGCGCACACCGCGCGGAAAATCTTATCCGCATCATCGAAGACCGTGAGGATGATGATCTGCGCTTTCGGCGCGAGCTTCTTGAGCGTTGAAAGCGCGGTGATGCCGTCCATGCCGGGCAACTGCACGTCGAGCAGGATCACGTCCGGGCATCCGCCCTTTTCCATTGCGGCGAAGGCCTCCTCCACCGCCCGGAAACTCTCCGGGCATGCCATCCCCTCCAGTCCGCCGACGACCCTTTGCACGGCGCTTGCGAACGTCGCGTTGTCCTCCACCAGCCAGACGCACACCGGCTTGCCGCTTGTCGTTTTCATATCGTTCATGATTTCAGGGGGGCGGAGAATGTCACCACGGAACCTTCGCCTGGCGAACTTTCGATCCGCACGGTTCCTCCCAGCCTTATCGCCCGCCGCCTGAGGTTGGCCAAGCCGTGGCCCGACTGTTCGGCGGCAACCGGATCGAACCCGGCGCCGTTGTCGCGGACTGTGAAAGTCAGGCACGAGGCATCGATGCGGATGACCACCTCCACCTTCGCGGCATCGGAATGCTTGCGGATGTTGTTGAGCGTTTCCTTGAACGCGAAGAGCACATGGCGGCGGAACAGCAGGCTGAGGCTGCGGTCGCGGATCGGCTCCGGCTCCACGGACACCGACACCTCCCTGTCCCCAAGGATCAGCTGGACGGATTGCCGCATCATCGCCAACTGATCCCGCAGTCCCGTTTGGCCGCGCCCGATCAGCCACACGATGTCGCGCATCGAGGCCGAGGCTTGGTCGGCCGCTTCCTTGATGACGCGGAAATCCTCCCGCGCCTGCGGGTCGGTGCTGTGGGCGTTGCCGATCTCGCTCAGCAGCACGATGCCGCCTAGGTTGCTGCCGATATCGTCGTGGAGGTCGCGCGCGATTTGGTCCCGCAGTTGCGCCACCGCCTTTTCCCGCAAGATCCGTTGCCGCGCCACCGCCCAGCCCCAGCCGACCACGAGGAAAAGGCCGAACCCGCCGCCCCCGTAGGCGAGGGCGGCTCCCGCCATGCGGATCTTGCCTTCCTTGCGGCGGGCGAGATCAGCCGCCTCAATCTCCAGCTCGCCCCGCCTGCCGATCAGGTCGAGGTAGTCGGGCAGCTCGATGATCCTGTACCGGCTCGTGAAACCGTCCACCAGCGCGCCCGGGGACCAACCCTCCTCCTCCTCCGACGAATCACTCGCCACCACGCTTTTGCCCGAAGCCACATTCTCGTTCCCCGAATAAACCTGGATTTCCGAAAGCGCATAGCCGTAGCGCAGGCCCTCGCTCCACAACTCCGTGGCCTTCAACCTGATGAAGCGTGCCATTTTTCCGGGAGTCAGCGTCACGGCGCATCCGCCGGGGTAGCCGACCTGGTTGTTGGTGGTGGATCTGTGACGCCACGTGATCTCGGCGAACCCACGATCCGTCGCACATTCTACCTCATACGCCCGGGGAAAGGCTTTGAGACCGTGGTGCTCGAAGCGGTCGGACTCGACGGGGAGCAGACGGATCTCATCGATGGGAAACTCCTGTCCGAGATCGAGGATGAGCCACTTCTCGACGCGCGGGTTGTCCGCCACGGCGCTGAGGTAGCCGGAAGTGGGGCTTGGCTCGGTCGTTTCGGGCATGCCCAGGGCGCTTTGGCCGTCTTGGATCCTGACGGACGCCCAGTTGGGGAAGCGGTCGAAATTGCTGGATGTCAGCACCCGCTTGCCGATGGCCGGATTCCGGTTTCCGGACAGCGCGATCAACTCCTCCAGCGCCCACATGAACCCCTCCTCGGCGGGAAAGTGTTTCGTCGAGGTGAAACGGACATATCGACCCTTGACCGGTTCCAGCCTGAAATCGACGGGGTAGCGGCCGGGGTTTTCGAAGTCCTCCGCCGTCCGGTCCACCACCGTCACCGCATCCCTCATCTCCGGATCATCCGCGATCTCGATCCTGAACCTCAGGGGAAAACCGTAGCCCGCCCCCCGCTTCCCGATCGTGGGGATATGCACCGGCATCGCCACGATCCGGTCGATGGACTCGCTTTTCAGCAGGTCGAGCTGCACCCACTGCGGATCGTCCTGCCGCTCGATGTTGCCGCTGCGGTATCCGTAGCGGGAGGCGAAAGGCTCCGGGCGCAACTGCGGGAGATTCCCCAGCTCCGTTCCGATCTCCGTCGCCCTCGCCTCGATCCGCCGCATCTCGGGGCTGAGGACGCGGGCAAGGCTCTCCAGCGCCTCAGCGCCCCGCGCCGCCGCCGAGCCCCACATCACCAACACAGCCATGACCATCCACTTCGCCATCCGCCGCAAAACTGACCCGATCCAGCCGCCCTGTCAGCAGCAAAGCGGGCATACACAGGGTCATACGATCGTGCGACTAGGCGGATAGTCGGAGAATTTCACAGCATCCCAACATCTTGGGAATCTTGCCTCCCAATCAACTCCTCACACCGGCAAGTCGGCACTCCCAACCAACAACAAAAATCGTCCTATGAAATTGAATCGAATCACCTCAATGGCGACCGCAACAGCGATCGCGAGCTCTGCCGTGCAGGCGGCAGTAATTAGCATCACCGACTACACTCTGGTGCCTAATGGCACCGATTATGGAAACAGCAGCGCCAACACGGTTCTTGAGGATCAGAGGACAAACATCAATACCGCCAACGGAGGTACGATCGTGAAATCCACTGATCCTGTAGCCTTCTATGTCACAACATTCTCTTTTGGCTCCAGCACAAGTGCCGATATTTATCTGAACTTTACGGCCAGTGCGGGACAGGATCGCTTGGGCATCAAAGCCACCGTGGGTGGCGTATTCACGGTGCATGGTGGCGGTGGCTCTGCCCAAAGTTTCAACATCGGATCCAGTCTTGCGGGACAAACTGTGACGATCGTTGGCAAGTTTCTCTTTGATGCCGACCACAGTGTTGATTACGGTCGAAACAATGCCTCCGACGACACGATTGCGACGTTCTGGATCAACCCAACAGTCTCCGACACCGAAGGGTCCGGTTTGCCTGATGGTTATGTGAAACAAAACGGGTCTGGAACTGTCGCTAATGCCAGTTTCACCGGCGATGTTGCGGGCCATCCTTGGAATTCATCCGACTTCCATCTCCTCAGACAACGGATCGACAACAATTTCACCCCCGGAACTGCCGGAAACACCTCGATCCTGAACACCAAGGTCTTAACCGGTTCGGACGCGACTTTCGCGAACGCCCTCGCTTTGGCGACCATCCCCGAACCCTCCGCCGCCCTCCTCGGCGGCCTCGGACTGCTTGCGCCTCTCCGCCGCCGCCGCTGAGCGGATCGGCATTGAAACTCCGGGCCGCAGCACGGGATTCCCGTTGCTGCGGTTCCTTTTTGCCCGACTTTCACCAATCCATGAAACACACCGTCATTCTCACCGCCGCCCTCGCACTATCGGCGCTCTCTTCCTTTTCGGCCCCGGAATGGGACGACGACCCCAAGGGCATCAAGGTTTTCATCCTCGCCGGGCAGTCGAACATGGTCGGCTACGGCAAGACCGAGGACGGCGGGAATCCCGCTTGGAAAGCCGGCGACAAGACCACGCCCAAGGAAATCAAGGGCGGGATCGGCTGCCTGCGCTACATGGCGATCCACAAGGACAAGCATCCCGAATACGACTACGCCTCGCTTCTGGCCGATCCCAGCCAACCCGAAACCAGCCCGTGGAAGACCCGCAAGGATGTGAAAGTCTGGTGGCGAAGCGGCCACAGCGGCAAGTTGGGCGGCGAGATCCGCAAGGGCGACCTCGGCCCGCCGTTCCAAGGCGGCAGCCCCAGTTGGTTCGGCCCCGAGTATGCCTTCGGCCAGGTGATCGGCGATTACTACAAGAATGACGACGTGCTCATCATCAAGACCGCCTGGGGTGGCCATTCCCTCAACGGCAACTTCCGCTCGCCCACCATGGTCGAAAAACGCGGCGGTGAAATCGGCGCGTCCTACCTGGCGATGATCGAATACACCCGGGAATGCCTCGACAACCTGGGCGAGCATTTTCCCGAGTGGAAAGGAAAGGGATACCGGATCGTCGGCTTCGGCTGGCATCAGGGTTTCAATGACCGCGTCAGCAAGACCGATTCCCCCCTCTACAAGGACAATCTCCCCGACTTCATCGCGGACGTCCGCAAGGAGTTCGCCAATCCCAACCTGCCTTTCGTCATCGCCAGCACCGGCATGGGCAACAAGGAGGGCTCTCAGGAGGAGCCGCCCTATGCCGGCTACAGCGAAGTGGAAAAAGCTCAGCTCTGGGTGTCCGGCGTGGAAAAGCCCGCCAACGTGCTCTCCATCGACACCCGTCCCTTCGGGCGCGATCCGCAGAACGCCGTCAGCACCATGGGTCACCACTGGAACCACAGCGGCTACAGCTACTTCATGGTCGGCAAGTCCCTGGGCGATAACATGGTGAATCTCATCGGGCGGTGACCGCGCCGCGCATCGTTGCTTCGACAGGCCGATTACCTCTTTGGTTTCGAATCGGCGCCAACTTCGATTGTTGTCGAAATCCGGGCGTGGCGGACATAGGTAATTGAAGTGATCAAGGAGGAAGCATTCATCAGGCTGTTCGTGCGGCATGAGGCGGAGCTGAGGGGCTTTGCCATCAGCCTCGTCCCGTCGGTGGATGACGCCAAGGATGTGGTGCAGGATGCGTGCATCGCCATGTGGCGCAGGATCGACAGCCTCGACAGCGAGGAGGGCTTCGTCCCCTGGGCCTACACCTTCTTACGCCTGACCGCATTGAACCGGCTCAGGACATTGCGACGCAGCAAGCTGGTGTTTTCCGAGGAACTCGTCGAACTGAACGCGGAGGAGGCCGGGCAGGAAACGGAGCGGATGAGGGCGGAACGTCAGGCACTGAGGGAATGCATGGAGCGCCTGCCGCCGCAGCAACTGAAAGTGGTTCGCGATTACTACAGGACCGGAAAAATCCGCATGGAGGATCTTGCCCGCGAGATGCAGCGTCCCGTGGCGGGACTGTACAAAGCGCTCGAGAGAGCCCGCGCCGCCCTGCGCGGCTGCATCGACCAGCGCATGGCCGACATGGGCTTCTGAACCATCATCTTGACCGGATTTACGAAATGAACGACCCAACCAACTACCTCGACCCGCTGATCGACAGGATCAGCGACGGCAGCATGCGCCGCGAGGAATTCTCGGAGCTTGAAGAGCGTCTGCTCGCGGATCCCGCGCTGCGGCGCAGATTCCGCTCCCGCATGCGCCTTGAGGCCAATTTGCGGTCGGAGTTCCAAACGATCCCGGCGGAAATCCTGCCGCCCATGATGCAAGCACCGCCGCATCGCCGGTTCCTCCGGTGGCCTGTCCTCGCCGGCATCGCGGCGGCGCTCGCGTTCGGCATGTTCTTTGCTTTCTTCCCTCCCGGTTCGGAAAATCCCCGATTCGTGGCCACGATTGTATCCCAGGAAGGTGCCGCATGGTCCGCAGGTGCCATGGTGGGCGAGGGAGCAGAACTTGTCCCGGGCACCATGAAGCTGGAACGCGGCATGGCCAGCCTGCGCTTCAAATCCGGGGCTGTCGCCGACCTTGAGGCTCCGGTGACCATCGAACTGCTGGATCCGATGCGCTGCCGACTGAGTCGCGGCAAAGCCATCTTCGAGGTGCCGGAATCGGCGATTGGCTTCGTGGTGGAAACCCCCAATGGCTACGCCGTGGATCACGGCACCCGCTTTGCGGTGGCGCTGCGGGAGGACAGAGAAGAGATTGAATTCGGAGTGCTCAGCGGGCGGATTTCGGTGCATCACGAGAAATCGGAGTCAACGGCTGACGTGAAAACCGGCGGCATGGTGAGGATGACCGCCTCGGGCATCGATAGTCAGGAAAACGCTGATGAATCTTCATCCGTGCGGGTAGCCGATTCCGAGGTGCTGAGATTCCCAACCAATGGCCGCGAAACCTCACTTGTCCATGGTGACTTGCGCGACGAGTTCCTCGATCCCCAACTGTTGATGGTGAAGAAAGATTTGCCCTTCGAGAACGAGGAACGGCTCCGCCCCTTGCTATGGTCAAAGGACAGGCGTTCCTTGATCGCATTCAACTTGGAAGGTTTCGATCGTCGCCCGGTAAACCGGGTCACTCTGCGGCTGAACATGGTTCCCAGTGGCAGGGGGTATGCGAAGCTGCTGCCTGAAACCACCGTCATCGAAGTCTATGGCATTCGCGATGTGCCCGAACTGGAGCGCTGGGATACGTATGGATTGAAATGGGCGGATGCGCCGGGGTCACTGGGCGACACCACGGAGATTGATGGTTCGGAACTCAGCCTGCTCGGAACATTCGAAATCGAGCGCAGCCAGCTTCAGGGGCCAGTGGCCTTCGAATCCCCGGAGCTCACCCGCTTCGTGAACGGGGACAGCACGGGTGTGGTGGGTTTCCTGCTGGTCTCCGCCAGCATGCCTCAGGATCAATGGTCGCTGGTGCATGCCTTTGCCTCCGGCCAGCATGCGGAGGCAGCCGGGCCATCGCTTGAGATCAGGGTAAAATAGGCTTAAACCGCCGGGCATCGGGTCTTCGGAGTGTGCGGAATGGGAAAAGCGGAAAAAGGAATTTTTCGTGTCAAATCTCCGGAGCTGCGGACATGTAAGGGTGTAAATCCACGCCTACAGCCGATGAAACTGAAAGTTCCCACCTATTGCCTCGTCGCAGCACTCGCATTTATAGCGCCTGCCCTCCAAGCGGCGGTCATCACGCCGCTCCTAATAAGCGGCTCCTCGACAAGCACCACAACCACCATTGGATCGCCCCGCACGATCGATGCTGCCCTGGATGGTTCGGGTCTTACCGCAGTCGGAGACGTTTCAACCTGGACTCATGCCGCGGCGGGGAATTCAGGCCATTATCTATCTGCCCAATACGTTCCAGCGGCCAATGTAGTCAACGAGACGATCACCTTGGATTTCGGTGCCGCTTACGACATCGATAACATCTACCTCTGGGCATACAACCGCGCTGAGAATAACCGAGGGATTCAGACATTCGACATCGCCTTCGATACGGGTTCGGGCTTTGGCAGCGCCGTGAGCGCATCCTCCCTTGGCATCACCAATTTCACTCAGGGGGTGGGCTCCGGCACCTCTTCGACTCAAACCCGCACATTCACCTCGACCCAAACCGGCGTTGAAAGGATTCGGTTGACAAACATCACAAATTTTGGGGGTGATCGAATCGGAATTTCGGAAATCCGCTTTGGCGGCACGGCAGTCCCCGAGCCGTCCGCAGCCCTGCTTGGCGGTATCGGAGCGCTGTTGTTTGTGCGCCGCCGGAAATAAGCCCTGCCAAGTTCTCCCACTGGGAAGGCCTCTAAACATTCCCGCATTCCTCTCCGGGGTTTGCGGGTTTTCTTTGCCCTGAAACTGTTCAATCCATGATTCCCCGACTCCTATCCATCCTATCTCTCGTCATCCTTTCCGGCTGTGCTCCAAAAAAGGAAAGCAAGGCCCCTGAACTCGATGCCGATGTCGTCGTTTACGGAGACGCCGCAGCTGGAGTTGCCGCCGCAGTTCAGGCGGCCCGGATGGGGAAATCCGTGATTCTGGTTTCCCAATACGGCCATCTTGGCGGGCTGAGCAGCAGCGGGCTGGGCTATACCGATATCGGAAATTCGAAGATCCTCGGGGGCATTTCCCGTGAGTTCTTTCACCGGGTCTATCTCCATTATCAGAAGGAGGCCGCATGGGTTCAGGAAAAGAGGGAGGATTTCCCCAAGAACGGACAGAGCGGTCCGGCCTTCGATGGGAAGACCGAACTTGGCTCGGTCTTCGAGCCCAAGGTCGCGGAGATGATTTTTGACCAGCTCGTCGAGGAGGCGGGTGTCAAGGTGGTCGAGGGACGCCTGGATCAGGATCAGGAGACATCCATGGAGGGGCGGAGGATCACCGCGATCCGTCTTGAGGATGGAACGGAGATCCGGGGAAAAATGTTCATCGACGCCTCCTACGAGGGCGATTTGCTGGCGGCGGCGAAGGTCACGTTCACGGTGGGTCGGGAAGCCAACTCGAAATACGATGAGAAATCCAACGCGATCACCCTGCCCGTGCACAGCAACAACCTGCCGGACGGGATCGATCCTTATTTGGTGAAGGGCGATCCCGCCAGCGGCCTGCTGCCAGGAGTGAATCCCTACGATGAGGCGGACGTCGGGAAAGGCGACCACCGCCTGCAGGCGTTCTGCTACCGCATGTGCCTCACGGATGCGCCGGACAACCTTGTGCCGGTCACCAAGCCGAAAGACTATGACGAAGCCGATTACGAGATCCTGTTCCGCGCTCTCGACGCCGGCCACCGCGGACAGTGGGGCAGCTTCTACAAGTTTTCCAAAATGCCCAACCGCAAGACCGATTCCAACAACAACGGCGGGATTTCGACGGATTTCATCGGCATGAACTACAGCCCGCTGCCTCCGGGCGATCCCGGCTACTGGGATTGGACGACGCTCTCGCACAGCGAACGCGAGGAGCTTGCGGCCAAGCACCGCGACTGGCAGTTGGGTCTCGTCTGGACTCTTCAGAACCACCCGCGCGTGCCTGAGGATGTCCGCCAACAATATTCCGGCTGGGGACTGCCCAAGGATGAATTCACCGACAACGGCCACTGGCCCTACAACCTCTACGTCCGCGAGGGTCGCCGCATGGTTTCGGATTTCGTCATGACCGAGCACCAGTGCCGCCAGGATCCCGGTTTTCCACAAGTCACCGATTCCGTGGGAATGGGAGCCTACACGATGGATTCACACCATGTGCAGCGCGTGAACTGGAAGGGGAAGCTGAAGAACGAGGGCGACATCCAGATGAGCCTGGGCGCGAAACCCTATCCCATCTCCTACCGCTCCATCGTGCCCGCAGAGGGCGAGTGCGAAAACCTGCTGGTGCCATGGTGCCTTTCCTCAAGCCACATCGCCTTCGGCTCGATCCGCATGGAACCCGTCGGCATGGTGTTGGGGCAGAGCGCCGCGACGGCCGCCGTGCAGGCCATCGAGTCAGGCTCCTCCGTCCAGGAAGTGGATTACAGTAAGTTGGAGGAACAGTTGATCAAGGACGGTCAGGTTCTCAGCAACGACCATAAATAGAAGCGATCCGAACCCCAAGGTAGTACCATAAGATGACCCTATAAATGAACAGGCCGGCGCCACATGGGAGTAGACTGCAAACGATCATGAGCAGCACACGGAACACCATTCTCATCCTGATGAGCACCATCGCCATTTGCCATGGCGAATCGCTGGTCTACGAGCCCTTCGATTACCAAGCCCACAACGAGGAGGTCATGGGTCGCCTGGAGGGGCGCAACGGCGGGCTGGGTTTCGCGGAAGCCTGGAAGGACACCGCCGGTGCCGCAGGTTTTGCGTTCGTTTACGACCAGCGAGGCAACCAGGAAGACCTCTATGCCGGGGACTGGGGTGAAGGCGCGCCCGCCTGGGACGGGATTGTCGACAACCTGCCCACGATGGGCGGATATGTCGGCATTTCGGATTGGGACAGGGCCGGCGCACCCCATTCCACCCGCAAGCTCGCCCGCAGCGCCGGGGAGATGGCGAAGGCCAACGGCGGGGTGCTGTGGATGAGCGCCGTGTGGCACATGCCCAACCAATCCTTCTTCGCCCCCGTGGGTCTTGCACTGGCCTCGGATGAGAGCGGTTTCAAGGATCGCGCCATCGCCATGGACGGGAAAGCCGATGCCATCGGCGCCGGGAACGGCCGCAATTTCCGGGAACGGAAGCGCCTGAATCCGGTCATTTGGAAAAAAGGCGAGGAGGTGGCGGGGGCTCCCGGCAGCAACATCGATGGAAAGAAGGACAACATCGTCATCCTCAAGTTCGAGTTCGGGGAAACCGACAAGGTGAGCACTTGGTATTTCACCGAGGATCAGGAGATGACCGAGTCCGCGTTCAACGCGAACGCCGCGTCGTGCAGCTCGGACATCGACGAGAACACGCTCGATGTCCTCACCATCTGCACGATCCTTCCGACCAACGCGATGGATGAGATCCGCATCGGGACGGATTTCAAAAGCGTGATCAGCGGCAGCATCCCTGCGCGCCAGGAGGTGAAGATCACCAAGCGGCTATATGACCCCAAGACCGACCGCTATCATTTGGAGTGGGCCTCCAACCCCGGCGAAACCTACGGCATCTACGCGGCCGAAGATGCGGGTGGCTACAAACCGTGTGTGGCCGCAGCGGTGGAGGCTGCCAAAGACAAGACGACAACAACCCTCGGCCCTTTCGCCAACCCGATCAAAGGCAACGGCAAACTGGAGTTTGAAATCGGCTTTCCCGATTCGACCCCGCCGACCATCGGGCGGGTCTGGGGCAGCGGCACCACCATCAGCCTGATCTTCAGCGAGCCGATGATCCCGACCACCTCGCTATCCGCCGGCAACTATGCGGTCACGCAGGATGGCGGCCAGCAGGTGGCCGTCGAATCCGCGGCCTTTGATCCGAACAACGGATCGGTCACGCTGACCACCAAGGAAGCGCTGAAACCAGACACGTCTTACACCATTTCCACCCGCAACCTGACCGACCTCGCCAACCATCCTCTTGTGGAGCCGAAGGCATCCTTGCGCACCTGGGACGATGATCCGAAGGGCATCAAGGTCTTCATCCTTTCCGGGCAATCGAACATGGTCGGCTACGGGCACTCGGAAAAGGGTCACGGCGACGTGGTTGGCGCGCCGGGCAGCCTGAGATACCTCGCAAACCATGATTCCGAATATCGGGAGTTCGATTACAGCTCGCTGTTGGTCGATCCTAAGCAACCTGCCACCAGCGAGTGGAAAACCCGCAGCAAGGTGAAACTGTGGTGGCGCAATGGGGCCAATGCCCAATACGGCGGCGCGATCTTCAAGGGCGACCTCGGCCCATTGACCAGCAACGGTCAATGGTTCGGCCCCGAATTCGGCTTCGGGCAGGTCATCGGCGATCACTTCAAGGACGACGACGTGCTCCTCATCAAGCCCTCATGGGGCGGCCACAATCTGGTCAGCCAATTCCGCTCGCCGAAAGCCGTGGCGAAACGAGGCGGCGCGATCGGGCCTTCCTACGTCGAAATGTTCAAGAACGTGCGGGAAGTTCTCTTCCATCTCGGCAAGGAGTTCCCCGAATGGGAGGGGCGCGGCTACCAGATCGTCGGCTTTGCCTGGCACCAAGGCACCAGCGACAAGGCTCCTGACAAGGTCGCGGACGAATACAAAGTCAACCTGCCCGATTTCATCAGCGCCGTGCGCTCGTAATTCGGAATGCCGGAGCTGCCGTTCGTGATCGCCACCACGGGCATGGGTTACGGCGGCGACCCGAGTCCCCCACCCAACGACGGTTACCATGCGGTGGAGAAAGCGCAGCTTTGGGTCGCAGGTGTCGAGAAGCCGGAGAACGTGCTCAGCGATGACACCCGGAAATATTTCGAGCCACCCGAAACGTCCCCGAGAAACCAGGGCTTTCACTGGAACGGCAGCGCCCGCAGTTATTTCCGCGTCGGCAAGGGACTGGGGGACAACATGGTCGAACTCCTCACCAAATGATGTATCCAAGCAGGTGATCACGCTCCATCCCAAAGCTTTCGCAACGGCGGTCATCGTCCTCTCCGCCGTGTTCTGCCGCGCCGGGGAACCCTCCGCGCTCGTCACCAACCTTGAAGCGGGCAGGAAACAGGTTGTCGTTGCCTATGGGACGAGCCTGACGGCCGATGGCGCATGGGTCGGACAGATGAAAGGCGTTTTGGACGAGCGTTTCCCGGGGCTGGCGACCGTCATCAACAGCGGAGGCTCAGGCCAATGGTCGGAATGGGGGGTGAGAAACCTCGATCAAAGGGTCATCCAAAACAATCCGGACACCGTGTTCATCGAGTTCTCCATCAACGACAGCGTCGAACGGTTCAAGGGATCCGTGGAGATCGCCAAGGCGAACCTTGAGACGATGATTGCCAGCATCCTCCAGGGAAACCCCGGATGCGAGATCATCCTCATGACAATGACACCCGGAGACAAGCATCCGAAGGGCCACAGGTCTTACAGGAAGGACATCGAAGCGCACTACGAAATGTACCGATCCGTCGCCAAACAGAAAGGGCTCCTTCTCATCGATCACTATCCCAACTGGAAGGATTTGCAGAAAAAGGACGAGAAGCTGTTTCTTGAATATGTGCCCGATACCATCCACCCCACGGCAAAGGGATGCGCCGAGGTGGTGACTCCGGTCATCCTGGATGCCTTGGGGATCGAGAAGGCCGTCATCCGATGATGCGACTGCACCCGGCTCATTTCCCTGACTATCCTGCCCTGATGAATCACGATGAATCCATGAAATTCCCGATCATCCGCGTCGCGGCTGTGTTGGCTCTCTTCGCTTGGATGGCACCTGTCGGGGCACAGCCGATGCCATGGGAAGACCCCGCCTATGAGACCAACATCCGCGCCACCATGGCGGAGTCCAGGCCCGGGCCGGACGAGGCGCCGAACAGCTGGACCGCATGGCTGAGGCATCACGAGGATCGCAAGCGCTGGTGCACGGAGAAGGAGGTCGATCTGCTGATGGTCGGCGACTCGATCGTTTTCGAATGGCCGCGCGTCGGGAAAAAGGTGTGGGAGGAATTCTACGGCAAGCGCAAGGCGGTGAACATCGGCTCGAGCGGCGACCAGACACAGCACATGCTCTGGCATTTCCAGAACGGCGGGCTGGACGGCATGAAGGGCCGCAACCCGAAGCTTGTGGTGATGATGATCGGCACCAACAACCGCGGGGAACCGGAACAACATGGCAAGGACACCGCCTACGGCATGCTCGCCCTCCTCAAGGAAATCCACGCCAAGATGCCCGACTCGGAAATCCTCCTCATGCCGATCTTCCCGCGCGGCGACACCCCCGGTGACGCAGGCCGCCGCCGCAACGACGAGGTCAACGCGATCATCCGCACCTACGTGGACGACAAGACCGTCCACTGGCTCGATATCGGCCACGTTTTCCTCGACGAAAAGGGCAACTTGAACCGCGCCCTCATGCCCGACGGATTGCATCCGAACGAAGAGGGCTACCGTGTGTGGGGACGGGAGATGGAGCCGGTGATCCGAAAATTCCTCGGTGAGCAACCCACCCATTGAAAACCCCGTCCGCATCCTGCGCAGGAACATTCCAATGCATGGATGGGATACCCGAACCCCGTATCCGAAACACGAAAGCATGAACATCAGAATGAAAAGCCTCCGCATCCTCTTGTCAGTTCTTGTCACCGGCGGGATCGCTGGCCGCCGCGCCGAAAGCCGCTGCCCAACCCTGATTTCACCAAGGGCGAAGCGGTTCCCGAGGGCGCGACGAAGGACTGGAACCTCGGCGCGACCGGCGTGCGCGGCTGGATGCACACCCAAGGGGGCGGAACGTTCGAAGCCCGGCAGGTGCTGATCACCAAGGTGGCGCAGGGCTCACCGGCCGATGGCATGCTGACGCCGGGCGATGTGATTCTCGGTGTCGCGGGCAAGCGGTTCTCCTACGATCCCCGCCGGGAATGGGGCGAGGCGTTGACCGCCGCCGAAGGATCCGATGGCAAATTTTCCCTCACCCGCTGGCGCGCCGGCAAGACCGATGCGGTGACGCTCAATCTGCCGGTGCTCGGCAGCTACAGCCCCACCGCCCCTTATGAATGCGCGAAATCAAAGCTCATCCTCGCGAAAAGCGGCGAAGCTCTCGCCGAGCGGATGCAGCGGCCGGATTACAAGGAGAACGCAATTTCCCGCTCCCTCAACGCCCTGGGCCTGCTGGCTGGCGGCGATCCGAAATACCTTCCGCTCATCAAAAGGGAGGCCGAGTGGGCGGCGGCGTATGCGGAGGGCGGATACCAGGCGTGGTGGTATGGCTATGTCACCGTCTTTCTCGCGGAATACGTCCTGGCGACCGGTGACGAATCGGTTCTGCCCGGCCTGCGCCGCATTGCGCTAGAGTCCGCGAAAGGCCAGAGCGCGGTCGGTTCCTGGGGGCACCGCTTCGCCATGTCCGATGGCCGCCTTTTCGGCTACGGCATGATGAACTCGCCTGGAGTGCCGCTCACCATCGGACTCGTGCTCGCGCGTGAGGCGGGAGTGGACGATCCGGAAGTGGCCATGGCCATCCGGCGCAGCGGCAACTTGCTCCGCTTTTTCGTCGGCAAGGGTTCCGTCCCCTACGGGGATCACGCCCCGTTCATGCAAAGCCATGAGGACAACGGAAAAAACGGAATGGCGGCGGTGTTGTTCGACCAACTCGGGGAAAAGGAAGGGACGGAATTTTTCGCGAAAATGAGCGCCGCCTCACATGGCAACGAACGGGACATGGGACATACCGGAAACTTCTTCAACATGACCTGGGCCATGCCCGGGGTGTCGCGCGGCGGCACCCATGCGGCGGGGGCATGGATGGAGGAATTCGGAGCCTGGTATTTTGATCTCGCCCGCAGCTGGGACGGCGGCTTCCCCCATCAAGGCCCGGCCCAAGCCCGCGAGGACTCCTATGGAAAATGGGACGCGACCGGCGCTTATCTCATCGCCTACGCCATGCCCCTGAAGAAGGTGCGGCTCACCGGCAGCAAGCCCTCCGCCTTCCCTCCCCTGGACGCGGAAACCGCCCGGCAGTTGGTTCGCGATGGGCGCGGCTTCACGGGCTACGGCACGTTCACCGCCTACGACGGGCTTTCTCCCGACATCCTGATCGATCTGCTGGGAAGCTGGTCTCCCATTGTCCGCACACGGGCTAGCGCCAGCATCGCGCGCCGGGGCGGCATGGCGGTGGAGCCGCTGATCCAACTTCTCGATTCCGCTTCCGTCGATGCCCGCCTCGGTGCCTGTGAAGCGCTCGCCGCCTTCGGAGTGCGTGCCGCGCCCGCCATCCCGAAGCTGAGCGAAGCCCTTCGTGCGGAAAATCTCTGGCTGCGGATCAAGGCGGCGGAAGCGCTGAGCGCGATCGGAAAGCCGGCGATGGTCGCCGCGCCCGAAATCCTGAAAATGGCCACCGCAAAACCCTCGGCGGCGGATCCCCGCGGAATGGAGCAGCGCTATCTCGTCAAGATCCTGTTCAATACGCGAGGCGGTCTGCTCGGAAAGTCGCTCGATGGGGTGGATCGGGAACTCCTTTATGAAGTCGTCCGCTCCGGCCTGCAAAACGAGGACGGCCACGCGAGGGGCGCATTTTCCTCGGTCTATGCGAACCTCTCCTTCGAGGAACTGCAGCCGCTGATGCCGGTCATCCATCAGGCGATCCTGGATCGCTCTCCAAGCGGCGAAATGTTCGATGGCCAGATCCAGATGGCCGGACTCGACCTTTTCAGTAAGCACCATGTCAGCGAAGGCATCGAGCTACTCGCCGATTATGTGCGCACGCAGAAGCCACATGGAAGCCAGAATACCGTCGTGACAGTGCTTGCCATGCTGAAGCGCTACGGCGCCCACGCGCAGCGCGCCATTCCGCGGCTTGAGAAAGCAATCCACTACTTCGAGAACGAAGAGCCGGATTTCCCGAAAGCCTTGAGCCTCCAGAAGGCGGAGGCCGTCCGCAAAACCATCCGGGAGATCCGCGGGATGACCGAAAAGCCGGAATTGGTGAAATTGACATCCGCCCGTTGAATGCATCGCCGCCCGCCCGCCCCTAGTTTCCCCCTCCCAACGCAGAACATTCATAAATATCGTCGTCGAAGATCGCCTTCCCGCCATCGCCCTGCGCCATCACATGATAGACCGCCCCCGGATACTCGTGTCGCAACGCCCTAGGCACGCCGCTAGAATCCGCGGATTCAAACAGCGATTAAGAAGAATGTTGAAATGCCGCATCTGACCCCAAATATGAGAAGCCTCAAATGAATCGCAAGCCTGACGGAGAGCCTTTCATTGCCGGGGGCGACGAGTTTTCCGGGGATGGGAAAGACGGAGTTTACGGCGGCCTTGGGGTCGCGGCAGAGTTCGTCGAGGTCGACGGCAAGCCATGATTCACAGATTCTTATCCGTCACAGCACCCTCACTGGCGCTGGTGACGAGCTTCGCGTATTTCGCGAGGACTCCGAACTTGTAGCGCGGTTCCGGGCGCACCCATTTCGCCTTGCGGGCGGCGATTTCTGCTTCGGGGAGGTTCACTGAAATGCGGTTTTCGACGGCGTTGATCTCGATCTCATCGCCGTCCTCGAGGATGCCAATCGTGCCGCCTTCGAAGGCTTCCGGGGTGATGTGGCCGACGACAAAGCCGTGGCTTCCGCCGGAGAAACGACCGTCGGTGATGAGGGCTACTTCCTTGCCGAGGCCCATGCCCATGACGGCAGAGGTGGGGCCGAGCATCTCGCGCATTCCGGGGCCGCCTTTGGGGCCTTCGTAACGGATCACGATCACGTTTCCTTTCTCGATCTTCTTGTCGAGAATGGCGGCCATGGCCTCCGGTTCGGAGTTGAACACGCGGGCCTTGCCTTTGAATGTTTCGCCTTCCTTGCCGGAAATTTTCGCGACCGAGCCGCCTTCCGCGAGGTTTCCGTAAAGGACGCGGAGGTGGCTGTCCTTTTTGAGCGGGTTGTCGAGCGGGCGGATGATCTGCTGGTCGGCGGGGTATTTGATCGGGGATTTCTCCAGGTTCTCCCGCATGGTGCGGCCGGTGACGGTCATGCAATCGCCGTGCAGGAGGCCGGCCTCTAGGAGCATGCGCATCAGCGGGACGGTACCGCCGATACGGACGAGATCCGCCATCGCGTATTTGCCGGAAGGCTTGAGATCGGCGAGAACCGGCGTGCGTTTGCCGATGCGCTCGAAGTCGTCCAGGGTGATCTCGATCCCGGCGGAGTGCGCCATGGCGGGGATGTGGAGGCAGGCGTTGGTGGAGCCGCCGAGGGCGATGAGGACGGTGATCGCGTTCTCGAAGGCCTCTTTCGTCATGATGTCGCGCGGCTTGATGCCGAGCTTGATGAGGTTCAGCACCGCCGCGCCGGCGTCGAAGCAATCGCGCATCTTGTCATCGGAAATGGCGGCCTGGGCGGAGCTGTTCGGGAGCGACATGCCGAGCGCCTCAATCGCGCTGGCCATGGTGTTCGCGGTGTACATCCCGCCGCAGGAACCCGGGCCGGGGATCGCGCAGGATTCGACATGCTCCAGCTCCTCGTCGCTGAACTCGCCATTGGCGTGTTTGCCCACCGCCTCGAACACGGAGACGATATCGAGATCCTTTTCCTCGCCCTTGATCTTGCCGCAGCCGGGCAGGATGGTGCCGCCATAGACGAAGACGGAAGGGCGGTTCATGCGGCCCATCGTCATCACGCAGGCGGGCATGTTCTTGTCGCAGCCGCCGATCGCGACGAAGCCGTCCATGCCCTCGCAGCCGACGACCGTTTCAATGGAATCCGCGATCACCTCGCGGGAAACGAGCGAGTATTTCATCCCCTCGGTGCCCATCGAGATCCCGTCGGAAATGGTGATCGTGTTGAAAATGATGCCCTTACCGCCCGCTGCATCGACGCCCTTCTTGGACTCGATGGCGAGCTTGTCGATGTGGATGTTGCAGGGAGTGACCTCGCTCCATGTGGATGCGACGCCGATCTGCGGCTTGGCGAAATCATCTTTCTTGAAACCGACCGCATAAAGCATCGCGCGGCTCGGCGCGCGGTCGGGGCCATCAAGCATCAAACTGGAAAACGGGCGTTCTTGGTCGTTCATCGGGCGGGGATGTTTCCCGAAACCGATGAGATTGGCAACCCGGTTCCAATGGATGAAAAAATCTGAATCGCTAGGAACGTTAAGTGAGGTGAGGAAGGAAGAGAATTTTCAGGAATAACACTCAAGATTCGCGTCCATTGGCGTTCATTCGCGGTTAAATCCCCACAGTAGGGATGCCCGCTCAATAGCAAGGCGAATACCCGCCGCCGTATCCACCTCCGTAACCATAGCTCCCGCCGTGGTAACCTCCACCGCCATAGTAGTTGTTATGGCTGTGAGAATCGTTGTCGCTCGCGAGCGCGTAGCCGACGAGCCCCGCGGCGGCGACACCCAACAGCGCGACGCCGGGATCGACGGATTGCCTCGGGGAGCCGTAGGCGTCGTAGGTAGTGGTGCAGCTCGTGCCGAGGGCGGCACAAGCGAGGAGGGCGGTGAGGCGAACCGGCGACAGGAATGTCTTCATGATGAGGGAATGACGCGCACTCCCGGCATCCTATTCAGCGGGATTTCGGAAATTTCGGGGCGGCTTTTTTGGCTGGCCGCTCGGCGGGTTTCTGCGGTTTGCCCACCTCCCTTTCCCGCGTCCGCTTCCGCCAGTCTTTTTTGGCGAGCTGGGCTTCGATCGCGGGGGATTTCGCATAGTAGTCGAAGCCCCGGAGTTTTTTCCTCGGCAGGCGCTGGCCGATGGCCATTTCCAGGATCCCGAGCAGGTTGAGGTCGCCCTTGGGGACGAAGCTGATCGCCTCGCCCTCGTGCTCGGCGCGGCCGGTGCGCCCGATGCGGTGGATGTAGTCCTCGGCGTTCACGGGAAAATCGTAGTTCACCACGTGGCTCACGCCGTCGATGTCGATGCCACGCGCGGCGAGATCCGTGGCGACGAGCACCCGCACCGTGCCCTGCTTGAAATCTGCCAAGGCCTTTTGCCGTTTCTCCTGAGTCCGTCCGGAGTGTAGCCGGGTGACGCTGATTTTTTCATTCCGCAGGATCTCCGTGAGCCGGTTGGCGCCGTCCTTCATGCGGACGAAAACGAGCACGCGCGCGAACGCCTCGTCCTTCAGCAACGCCAGCAGCATAGCGTCCTTGAGGTGCGGCGGCACTTCGTAAACCGCCTGCTTCACGGTGTCCGCAGGGTTGTTTTTCGCGCCGACCTGAACCCGCTTCGGCTCCCATTGGAAACGCTTCGCGAGGGACTCGATCTCGCGCGGGAACGTAGCCGAAAACATCAGGGTTTGGCGGCGCTTCGGCAGGGACGCGACGATGGTCTCGATGTCCGGCAGGAAACCCATGTGGAGCATGCGGTCCGCCTCGTCGAGGACGAGGACTTCGAGGCGCGAGAAATCGAGCTTGTGCCGCTCCAGGAGGTCGATGAGCCGCCCCGGGGTGGCGACGATGATGTTCGCCCCTTTCCGCGCGGCGCGGATCTGCGAGTTTTCATCCACCCCGCCGTAGATCGCGGCGACGCGGATGCTGAGATGGCGGCCGTAGGAATGGATGCTTTCCGTGATCTGGATGGCGAGCTCGCGGGTCGGCGCGAGGATCAGCGCCAAGGTTCCGTGCAGCTTGTTCTCCGCCTTCCGGGCGGAAAGCCGGTGGAGGATGGGCAGGACGAAGGCGGCGGTCTTGCCGGTGCCGGTCTGCGCGATGGCGGTGAGGTCGTCGCCGCGCATCACCTTTGGGATCGCGGTGGCCTGCACGGGTGTGGGGCGCACGTATCCCGCTTTCCGGACGGCGCGGAGTATCCCTTCCTCTAACCCGAATTCGCTGAACGGCATGGGCGCGACACTACGCCCATTACTCCGCCACTGGCACGGTTAAAAATTCCCGGCCTTTCCCTTCTGGAAAGGCAGCGCGAGCAGCAGATAGAGCGCGAGGGCGATCCCCTGCATCGCGAACAGGTAAAGTGGCCACGGCCCGAGGTGGTCGATCAGCGACGGGTTGTCCGGCGGGCGCGAGGCAAAGGCGAAATTCGTTTTCAGCATCAGATTGATCAGCACCGCTGTCCCTTGGTATGCCACGGAAATCCCGAACACTTTCAGCGGGGACTTCCACCACGGTGCCTCAGGCTGCCAGCCGAGAACGAGCGGGATGTAGAGCGCGGCGGCGACAATCGCGAAGTGCTGCACGAAGAAATGCACGAACGGCAGGTGCGGCGGGCCGATGCCTATCGCCGGAGTCAGCAGCGCCTGGGTCGTCGCCGCGATGCCCCAGAAATAGGTGAGCGTCAGCAGCATCGGCCGCCGCGTGAAAAGCGCGAAGCCGGCCACGATGGCCGCGAGATCGCAGAGGTGGAAGGGCAGCACATTGTCCAGAGACTTCGGATGATCCCGCCACGCGTAGAGCGCGAAGGGATAGGCGGTCAGGTTTAGGAACACCAGCAGCGCCGCTACGATCCGCGCGTTTCCCGTCGATCTTCTTGCGAAAAAGACCAGCCCCGCGATCACCGCGAAGCCGACGGCCAGCGTCGTGTAATGCACGCCGGAAAAGGGATGGAAGGGGTTGTTGGGCATGTTCTCGCACCGAAGCCTGCGCCATTGCTGTGAAACAGGCAAGGGGCGGGGGATCGAAATTGATGACCCGAAGCGGTGCATCAACTTCGTCCAGCTCCGGCGGCTGATGGGCTCCAACGCCCTGCTAGCCGAGAAAATCGAAGCCCTGGAAGAAAAATACGCCGACCACGACCAGCCGTTCCAGCTCGTCTTCGAGGCCATCAAGCAGCTCATCGCCACCCCCGTCCCTCCGGCCAAGGAACTCGGCTTCCACACCCTTCCTTCCGCCTCTTCCGCGAAAAAGCCGGGGCACAGCAAGGTTTGATGGGAGCTGACCATAGATCGCTGATGGGTCGCTACTCTTTCCTCTTCCAATCAGAAATCCAAAATCAACAATCATCAATCTCTTCTTCCCCCGGCTTTTCTTCTTCACCTCATGGGCAAGGCGGATAGCTTTGCGTGAACCATCCGATTCTCCCATGCCCGCCAAGAAGATCCCAACCATCAAGCGGAAACTAAGCACTGCCAGCGAAACCGTCGCCCTACTCGTACCGGAAAAGCTTGCCAAACTCGTCCATTATCTCCGCCGCGAGAAGGTCATTCTCGATTCCGATCTGGCGGAGCTTTATGGGGTGGACACCGGAGCCTTGAACCGCGCCGTGAAGCGAAATACCGACCGCTTTCCCGATGATTTCATGTTCCAGCTCACTGACTAGGAGGAGGCCGGTTTGAAATGCCAAATTGGCATTTCAAACGTCGCACCGGATTCTTTGAGATCGCAAATTGCGATTTCAAACCGCGGCGGTCGGCGCAGCCTCCCCTACGCCTTCACCGAGCAAGGTGTGGCCATGCTTTCCAGCGTGCTGCGCTCGCCACGCGCCGTGGAGGTGAACATCGCCATCATGCGCACCTTCGTCCAGCTCCGGCGGCTGATGGACTCCAACGCCCTGCTCGCCGAGAAAATCGAAGCCCTGGAAGAAAAATACGCCGACCACGACCAGCCGTTCCAACTCGTCTTCGAGGCCATCAAGCAGCTCATCGCCACCCCCGTCCCTCCGGCTAAAGAACTTGGCTTCCACACTCTCCCGTCCGCCTCTTCCGCGAAACAGGCGGTACGCCATACCAAGTCCCGATGATTTCAACGCTCGCCCGTCGTCCTGAACCAATCAAGGTTCAATATTCGATGTCATAGCTCCTCCTCGGATACCGGGATGATTTTCATCAGGCTTTTTTGTAAGCCGATTTTGAGATTCTGATTTGAGTGGATCGGTATCACAACCCGCTCGAACCTGCCCTCCATCGTGTAGATGTGGTGGCTGCCGTTGACACGCGCCAGTCTCCATCCCTTCGCCTCGGCCAGTTGGCCATGCGGCGTCCGGAGACCGATTTCATACCGCCAGTTCGAGTATATCCTCAGACTCCCCGACTAGGCTCTCCCCGGCTTCAAGCCATCCTGCCACCGCCTCGCGAAGATTCGCCTCAAGCTCCCCGCGTGTTTCCGCTTGGGTGACGCATCCCGGCAGCGCGGGAACCTCCGCCCAATAGCCGCCTTCTTCCGCAACGTGAATCACAGCCTGTAGTTTCATGTGGGCAGGATAACATCCCACCGGACAATGTCATTGCGGATTTTCAGCCTCAATCCGCGCTCTTCTCAAAAAACACCGTAAATTCCTGCCGATTGTAGGTCAGGTGGGTGCGGGCGATGAGGGAGAGGCCGGCTTTTTCCGCGTGGGCCAGGACTTGTTTCTCGAGGGCGTCGATTTCCATGAGGGTTTCCGCGCCGGTGGTCTTGAGGGTGAAGACGGCGAGGGCGCGGGGCTTGAGGAAATCGGTGAGGCGGGTGAGGTGGGCGATGGCCTGAAGGGGCGGGCCGTTGAGGTCGCAGAGGATGGCGTCGTAGCGGGCGCCGCGCGGGGGGATGAAGGCGGCGGTATCGTCCTTGATGAAGGTGAGGTGGCGGTGGTTGGCGAGGCGGGGATCGAGCGGGGCGCGGTCGATGGCGGTGACTTCGTAACCTCGCTTCAACAGCTCGGAGGTCATGCCGCCGGGGCTGGCTCCCAGCTCCAGCCAATGCGAACCGGCGGGGAGGGCGGGGCGGAACATGGAGAGGTAGTGCAGCCCCTCGGCGATCTTCGCCCCGGCGCGGCTGACGGTGTCCTCGGCGTTCTGTGCGATGAACTTGGAGCCGCCGGGATGCAGTCCGTTCGCGGCCTTGGGGCTGGCCATGCCGGCGAAGAGGCCTTCCTTGCCGATCAGGCAGAAGAGGGTTTGCTTGGAGGAGTTTTGTTCCTCGGCGGTTTTCGGGGCTCGCTCGGGGAGTTCGAAAACCTGGAGGGTGCGGCCGCGCAGGTTGGAGGCGAGGGATTTGTAATACGGCTTCTGCGAGCCGGGATCGAGCCGCCCGACGAGGACGGTCTGCGGGTGGCGGCTCTCGAACTTGTAGTAGAGCGATTGCGCGGCCTTCTCGATGAAGCCCTCCATCTTCTCCGGGTTGCAGGGCCAGGAATGCTCCACCGGAATGTGCCAGCGGATGAACCGCGCCGCTGGAGAGTCCGTGATGAGGTCAGGGCTTTCCGTTTGGAAAACGAAGAACTCGGAACCGAGTTTCTTCACCTTCTCCGCACCAAGCAGGCCGAGGATTTCCGGCACCAGACCAGAAAAGACCTCAGAGACGCGGATCAAGTGGGAGGGCATGGAAGAAGTGATCAGTGAGCGGTGATCAGTGATCAGTGGAAGAGTTTCACCGCAAAGACGCAGAGGCCGCAGAGGGACGCAGAGCCGGGCTAACGGGTTCTTCCTCTTCCTTGAAGATTGAAATTTGGAAGTTGAAAGTTACTTGCCCCGGTTGCTGCGGTCTTCGCCCTTGATGCCCTTGGCGGCGCGCTTGCGGGCGTTTTCGTCGAGGATGCGTTTGCGGAGGCGGATATTCTGCGGGGTGGCTTCGACGAGTTCGTCGGCGTCGATGTATTCGATGGCGCGCTCGAGGGAGAAACGGATGGGCGGGGTGAGCTTGGAGGTCTTGTCCTTTCCGGAGGAGCGCATGTTGTCGAGGTGCTTCTCTTTCACGGGGTTGACCGGCATGTCGCCGACGCGCGGGTTTTCGCCGACCAACATGCCGGGGTAAATCGCGTCGTTAGGGCCGACGAAAAGGACGCCGCGATCCTCCAGCGCCTGGAGCGAGTAGGTGGTGGCGACTCCGGATTCCATGGATACTAGAGTTCCCGTAGTTCGTGTGACGATCTCGCCGGCGTGCGGGCCGTATTCGCGGAAAAGGTGCGACATGATGCCGTGGCCGGAGGTGAGGTTGACGATTTCCGTTTCAAAACCGATCAGGCCACGGGTGGGGATGAGGGCGGTGATGAGCGTTTCGCCGGAGGGCTCGGTCTCCATGTTTTCCATCATGCCCTTGCGGTTGATGAGCAGCTTCAGAATGCCCTGGGTGTATTCGCCGGGGGACTCGACGTAGAGGGTCTCGAAGGGCTCGAGGAGCTTGCCGCTTTCATCGCGGCGATAGATCACGGTGGGCCGGGAAACGCAAACCTCGAAGCCCTCGCGGCGCATCGTTTCCACAAGGACGGCGATCTGCATCGCGCCGCGGGCGGAGACGTTGAAGACGCCAGCCTGGTCGGTGTCCTCAACCTGGAGGGAGACGTTGGTCTTGATCTCGTGCATCAGCCGCTCGCGGATGGCGCGGGAGGTGACGTGCTTGCCTTCCTTGCCGCCGAGCGGGCCGTCGTTGATGGAGAACTCCATGGAAACGGTCGGCGGGTCGATTTCCACGAAGGGCAAGGCCTGCATATCGGCGGAGGCGGCGAGGGTTTCGCCGATATCGATGTTCTCGATGCCTGCCGCGATGCCGACGATGCCGCCCGCGCCGCAACCTTCCGAGTCCTCGGTAGCGAGGCCGGAGTAGGTGAAGGTTTTCATCACCTTAGACTGTTGTTTGGTGCCGTCCTTGCGGTGGAGCCAGATCGTATCGCCCTTTTTCACGGCGCCGCCGAGGATTTTCCCGACCGCCACGCGGCCGACGAAGCTGTCCCACTCGATGTTCGAGACGAGCATGTGGAAAGGCGCAGCCGGATCGGCGGCGGGCTCGGGAATGAACTCGATGATCTTCTTGATGAGCGGGACGCAATCCACGCGCTCGTCATCGGGATGATCCATAAAGTAACCGTCGCGGGCGGAGCCGTAGGAGAAAGGCGCATTGAACTGCTCCTCGGTGGCGTCGAGGTCGAGGAAAAGCTCGAGAACCTGGTCGTGCACCTTGAGGGGATTGGAAAGCGGGCGGTCAATCTTGTTGACGACGACGATGGGCTTGAGGCCTTCCGCGAGCGCTTTACGGAGCACGAAACGGGTCTGCGCCTGCGGGCCGCCTGCCGCATCGACGACGAGGAGCACGCCGTCCACCATTTTCATGACCCGCTCGACCTCGGCACCGAAGTCGGCGTGGCCCGGGGTATCGACGATGTTGATCGTGTAGCCGTCGTAAAGGATCGCGGTGTTCTTCGCCTTGATGGTGATGCCCTTTTCGCGCTCCAGATCCATAGAGTCCATGGCGCGCTCTTGGGTGGCTTGGTTCTCGCGGTAGGTGCCCCCGGCCTTGAGGAGTTGGTCAACGAGGGTGGTTTTCCCATGGTCAACGTGGGCGATGATGGCGAGGTTGCGGATCTTGAGTGACATAAAATAAGGCGGTTGGAGGCTTTGGGCGCGGGGCTATGCAGGGTTTTTCCCGGTATGGCAAGGCGGGAATGCGGCTCAAATGTGTTGTTAACCGCGAATGGACGCGAATTGGCACGAATGAAGAGGGGAAATGAACCGCTATTACGCCAAGGTCGCCAAGCGGGGTATTATGGAAAATCACGAAGCTCCCTGAATTTCATTTGCGAAAATTCGCGTCCATTCGCGGTTGGATCTTTTCACTCCCCCGGCTTTTTCCCCCGGTAGAACAGGCCGAAGGCGATCCAGCACACGGCGATGATGGCGGTGAGGATCCACCAGAAATTCTGCCAGCCCGCGCCGGTTTCATCGACGCAGACGGCGCGCAGCCAGGCACAGAACAGCGCGCCGACCAAGGGGCCGATGCCGGATGTCATCAGGCCGAACAAACCCTGCGCCTGCCCGCGCATGGCGGGATCGACGCGACGGTCGAGATAGACCTGGGCGGTGACGAAATAGATCGTGTAGCAGACGCCGTGCAGCGCGACGCCGGCGACATGCCATGCGACGATTCCGGTGAGCCCCGCGTAGCCGCTGAGGCCGTAGCGCAGGACGGAAAGGCCCAGCCCCCACATCAGCAGGGTCTTGAGGCGGAAGCGCACCATCAGGAACCCTAGCAGCGGCATCGCAGCGATCTCGCTCCACTGGCCGACGGTCATACTGGCGGTCGGGGTCTTGTCTCCAAGCATTGCGAACATTTCCGTGGAATACATGTAGAACGCGACGAGCGGCACGGAAAACAGCCCGGTGACGGCGAAGAGCACGGCGTGGTCGCGGTGGCGGAACAGCGAGAACGCACCGAAACCGAGCGCACTGCGCCACGATTTTCCCTGCCCCAGCGGCGGGGTGTTCGGCACGCCGAAGGAAATGATTCCCGCGAAGATCCGCGCCCCGGCGGCGGCGTATCCGACGACGAGGCTGCTGTCTGCGTCGAGCGCATAGCTCGTCAGGAAACCGGCGGCCATCCAGCCCAGCGTCGCGCCCAGCCTCACCAGCGGGTAACGCTTTTCCCCATCATCGAGGTTCGCGAGGCTGATGGTGGCGAGCAGCCCCCAGGTGGGCCCGGAGACGGTCGCATAAAACGCGATCCCGGCGATGAACCACCAAGGATGCAGCCCGATATCGAGCGCCCCGAAGGCCAGGAAAATGGCGACCGCGCCGAGCAGGGAGCTCCAGCCCATGAGTTTCTGCGCGGCGATGCGCTCGTCTGCCAGCGCACCGCCGATGAGCGGGGAAAACAGCGAGCAGATCGGCACGACGGCGAACACGGCGGCGACCCAGCCCTCCAGCCCCTCGGCCTTGAGGACGTTAGTGAGCGAGGGCACCCAGAAGCCCGGCGCCATACCATGGAAAAACGAAAGCGCCCAAAGCCGCACGAACACACCCTTGGCCTCGATCCGTTTCACCACGCGCCACACCTAGCCGGAAACGCGCGGCTAGCAAGACTTCTGGTAAATGCGGAAATGCGCGCATCCTCACAAGTCGCTTCGGATGAGCTCAGAAGCCCGTCCCTACGCGGTAAAACTCTTTTTGTGGCAAAGCCTCCCCCGCGAAGTCCGTCGAGATGTTTTCGCCGGACTGAAAGGTCGTCGCCAGCCGCCGTGGCACCCATGAATCCGCTTCCAGGGTCGCTGACGACTCGATCCAATACGGGGCAAACCGAACCGGTGTGAACGTGAAGCGCCTTGTTGCGGCATCGTAAACGGGCGAAACCGGCCCACTCGCCGCGTTGTTGGGATTCGTATTGAGCTGGAATTCCAAGCGGTTTGACAGGCCGTCCTTGTCGGGATCGTCGTTCGGGTGCCTCCCGCTGCCAAGCGCGCCCGTGGCGTTGCTGCCGAAATGGGCGATCATCCAGTCATCCGGCAAACCGTCGGAAGGCGTTTGGTCAGCGGATAGCCCCACCACCGTGAAGCGGGTCGCACGGCTGGTGTGCGTCCCGTCACTGAATTGTATGAGAGCATGATCGTAGGAAGAGCCAGCCGCGATCTGGGCGTCCGATAATCTCGGAGCAATGAAAAAGCCCGCCGGCGCATAAACCAGCTCCATGCCATTTAGCGAAAACGTTCCCGAAACGGACGTGCTGCTCACCAACACGGGTGTCAGCGGATCCCCTTGCCGATCGTAAGCCCTGAGCTGGAAGCGATTCAAACCCAACACACCCGGCGGAAAGGTTCCGAAAGACGGACTGGTCGTCACGATGGATATCGCCCGATTGATTGCGAATGGTGGGGTGTTGGAAACGGGATAGCCGAATTGAATCCGATCGATGTCATAAGCGCCGAGCGCCAATGCGTCGGTGTTCGACTGGAAAAACATGACGGCGTCTTTCAGGAGCGGCTCGGGTTCATTCGGATCCTCGCTTGAATGCGCCAAACCCAGCGCGTGCCCGATCTCATGCGTCAGCACCCGCTTGAACCTTGCGGAACTCTGGAGCAAGGGGGCGTTCGTCACGCTTTCCATCACTACGTATCCATACAACCTCTCCTCGAATCCAGTCGAACCGATGATCCCTCCACTGAATGCAGTGTCTGGCAGGAGAAACCCGCCGCCGCCGATCCCCAGGACCCCGCTCGTGTTTACGCTGGCGAAATTGTCGTGTAGCTGGATGCGCAGTTTGCCATCGGTGACGTTAATCAGGTTCGCGCCTTGCCCGAAAGACTGCACGCCGTCGAAGCGGAATTTCAGCGACGACGCCGCGGCCCAGGCATTCAGCGCTTCCGCAACAGCGGCCAAAGCCCCCGCCTGATCCATCCCGGTCGGCAGCTTGGTCGCATCCACATCCACCAGGTAACCGATAGGCTGGCCGCCATCGCCGGTCGTAAACCGGGTGGGGCGGCCCTCCGTTTCAGAATATCCTGAAACCGTCACCTTGGAACCGGGCACGCCATTATTCGACTGATCCACCAAAATCCCGCCATCGCCCTCCTGCACCGCCACCGGAGAGGGTCGCTTGCCTTGTGCTCCATTTTTGAAAAACTGGCACATCTTCCCGCAGCCCTCATGGGCGCGCATCGCCCGCAATCCCGACGCCTTCCAGCGCCCTTCGGCATCGTGATCCAACATCATCGCGTAGGATTTCCCCACCTCCAGATCCAGAAATTCCGAACTGTAGTGGGAAACCCTGCCGACACTCCCACCCATCGTGATTACCTCGATCCGGCTCTCCAACCGCCCTTTGTATGTTTTCAGCAATTTGAGCCCGTATTTGGTCCGCACCAAACCATCCTCCCCCTCATAGGAATCCCTCTCCTCCACCTGCAGCTTGGCGACCGCCAAACTCCGCTCAAATGCCTCATCATCGCTATCCGGCTCAAGACAGCCCGCATGAGTCAATGATATCATCGCGATCCACGCCCACGGAATCCTTAAAACTTTGGAAACCGCGTGGCGCAGAAAGAATTTCATAGGGGGCTTTTATCGAATCGAACCTTGATGGCATGATGCCTCAAATACCCTGTTTTCCCAGAATTTTTTCGGCTCTCCCGAACATTCAGTGAGCTGTGTTCGGATGGCCATCGATTCTCAGGCCGCCCGCGATCCAGTATCCCTATGGCGTGGAAGTTCTCGAAGCGGCGCTAGCCGCGCGCCCTGCGGCGGTGGCGGACACTATTACGTTGTGGATGTTCCAGGTGAAAGAGGCGGGTTGTAGGCGTAGTCAACGACGCTTCCGTCCGGGCGAAGGTGGCGCGAGAGTTGGCCGTCGGTGTCGTAAAAGTATCTGAAGGTATGGGCGCCGGGGAGGCCGGCGAGGGCTTGGGTTTCGGAGGCTTACCTTCCCGCCGCGCCACTGTTCTATCTTCCTGGAAACTTATGATTTTGCAACGTTGCCCGTTTGCCAAACGTCCGTGCGCAGATCCATCCCGCCCGAGGCTTTTGACTGCGGCGGTTCTCATCCGCCGCTTTTTGGGTGAGTGATGGAAAAACGAAGGTATCCGGTAGCAACCCGTCGTCCCGCCAAACAAAGCCGCCCTTGAGAGCTGTGAATCAAGAATCACAGCAGTCCAGAGCCTGCGGCGCACGCTACTTGGTTGTCAGATTTTCACGCACGAACTTCTACTACGCCTGCTCCAGATATCCTCCAGCAGAAATGTTGCGATGAAGCACCTGGTACCCAAAAACTTCCGCAGGGATGCCTAGGCTGGCCGATAGGCTGAAACTGCCACAGAATGGGTAGGGCTGCGCTGTAATACTTCGACTTGAACCCCGGTGCAACGGAGCAGGTCGTACAAAAAAATCTGCGTGGCCGATTATTTCAGGAGCTCCACAGCACCGGTGTGAAGGTTGTAGATTCCACCCACCAGTTTGATTTCGCCGTTTTTCTCCATTTCTGCTAGGATCGGGCTGTTTTTGCGGATGTCCGCGAGGGTGATTTCCACGTTCTTCAGAATCACCGCTTCGACGAATTTCTTATTTTTTGAGTTCCGCTCATCTTCGGGAAAATCCTTGGCCGATGCGTCCACTGCGGGTTTGATTTTTCCAACAGAGCGGTGAGGTTGCCCATTTTCACATGATCGCAAGCACCTTTCACGGCGCCGCAAGCTTCGTGACCGAGGACCATGACCAGCTTGGCTCCAGCCGCCTTGGTGGCAAATTCCATCGAGCCGAGGATGTCTTCGTTTTCGATATTGCCCGCGACGCGAGCGACGAAGACATCGCCGATGTTCTGATCGAAAACCAGCTCCACGGGCACGCGGGAATCGAGACAAGAAAGGATGACGGCTTGCGGGAACTGTCCCTTCGCCGTCGCTTCCACTTCGGCTTTGGTGTTTTTGTGGTTGGTGGTCGCGCCGTCCACGAAGCGTTTGTTTCCAGCCATGAGGTCGGCAAGAACTTCATCTGGCTTCAGGGCTTTTTGTTTTTCCGAGGTGAGAACGGTCTCGGCGGAGGCGGCTGAGAAACCCAGGCAAAGCCCGAGAGCGACGAGTGGTAGGAACGCGATTTGTTTTTTCATGGTTGGCTGCAGGAATTTGCTTGCTGCGGGAGGCTCCTGAAAGAGCCATTGGACAGGCACGGTGGGTGGGTAAAAGGGGGTTACCTGCGTCGCCTCCGCCACACCGAGGCCGCCAGGGCATAGCAGCCGAGGGCCACAGCGGCAGGCTCGGGCACGACGGTGATCGAACCGCCGCCGTTGGAAAACGGCACGCCGGTGAAGGTCGTCGGCTCGGTAAAAAAAGAAAAATTTGAATTGGAACTAAAGCCCAGCGAAAATGTCGCCGCCCGGACGTCGGCTGCGACGGTGAAATTTACGGTGCCGATCGACGAGGTCTGATAGGGCGCGCCAACATTCAAGTCACCGTTGGAAAGGATCATGAAGTTTGCCTCGCCTGCCGAGGGTGTCGAGTTGTTAACAACCGTGGCCGTCAGTGCACTCGGTGTATTGAGCGGCGTGTAAAGGTCGTTCACGCCGGTAACGACCCACGTTGAAATCGACAGGAGATCTGGGGTGATCGGATTGCCGCTCCATGTGATGCCGGACACCGTCCAGTTAAGGACGGCATCGAAAGCGAGCGTGTTAAACGTATCCGTGCCCGAGGTACTCATCGTGAGCGTGATCACCTGGGAATTCGTGCCGTCCATTTCTGTCGGACTGGTGTAGGCCGGGAAACTAACGACCGTCGCTGCCACCAGCGGAGCTTGGATCGCGGCCGTGCCAAATCCGCCGAGCATTAGCCAAACTTTTCCCTTGCGGATTGCTGCTAAGAATTTGCTTGCTGCGGGAGGCTGTTGGAAAATCCATTGGGTCGGACCAGCCTGCTTGTCGTAGCCTTCTTGGCCTTTGTAGCCTCGGCGAAGTAGGCGGCGAAGACCGGAGAGCGGAGAGCTGGTGGTTGGATCTTTCACTTCAGATACATAATTCTAGCTTTACAGTCCGCTCTGCAAGAATTATTTCGTGAAATCAACTGTAAGTAGTCAACGCCGGTCCCAAAATTCAGCCTCTAAAATATCAATCCGATAGGATTCCCACTACCGGAAAGGATCAGCAGCGCGCTCGGCGGCGGTTGCGGTAAGCCGCAAAGCCGGCTGTGGACAAGGCTAGCATGGCATACGTCCCGGGCTCAGGGACAACCGAAACACCGATGCTCTCGATGGAGACACCGGCTTCCGCCGTGCTGGCCGAACCGAACTGGGAAAGCAGGATGGCGCCGAAAATAGGATCATTTACGGAACCCGAACCAAAACCCGCCGTGGCGTGGAGCGAGAGGTTGTCGAAATCGGGCCCGACGTAGAGGTTGATGAAGTCGTTGGCGTTGCCAGCGACCATGTTGATCTCGGCGCGCAGGGCGTAGTCCTGCCCGATCGTTAAAACATTGGTGCCGTAGACAAACGGGTAACCGCTTTGTCCATTGACCCGCGCACCGAAGACAAATCCCGCATCCTGGGCGAGGACGACTAGCCGCGCACTCGCGAAGTTTCCGCTGGTGGTCGAAGCGGTCGTTGTGTTGAGCGCCGCGAAGTAGGAAGGATTGCTGGCCGACGGAGCAGATACATTGAGGAAGAGGTCGAAATTGAGGACGGTGGAACCGCTGGCCGGCTGGGTGATCTGCGCGGGGAAAGGCAGGAAGGCATCCTGGTTGTTGACCGTGGCACCGCCGGGCCAGGACACACGGCCATTGGTGACGGTCAACGGCAAGGTAGTCTGGGTGTTGTATTGCGCCCAGCCGTTCTGGCCGGCCAGAGCACCGTCGGTGTAGCTCGGGCGGGAGAAATCGGCGGAGACGAGGACTTGGGCACCGGAGGCGTCAAGAGACGATGCGAACGTAATGAGACCCGTAAGAGCGAGGAGGCTGAAGGAATGTTTCATGGAACCTAATAGATGTTTTGATGTGATGGTCGTTGAAAGAGCCGGTGGCGGGATTGCACTGCCTGTCATAGCATAGCTGTGCCAGCCTAATTCGACGAAAAATATTGAGGATATGAGCGGGATTCAACAAAATAAATTTGACGGTTTTGTTACAAATGATGGCACTCATTTTCAACCCCAGATTTAGCGTTGAGTGCCGCGTTGGAGCACGTTTCACCAGCACAAGGTATGCCAGGATGGTCAACCCTCACACCTCCATTCCGCGTCCGTTAGGCATCGTTAGCGCGCGGATTAAACGGGCTCACTTACATTCCACTCCGTTCAGAATCACCAGTCGCTTCTTGCGGCTGTAAGCTGGAGTGTTTTCCTACTGGCTCTCTTTCGGCAGAATATTGAACCATTTCTCCGCCACCTCGGGTGTGGTCAGCTCGCGGTAGTGCTTGAACCTAAATACCGCAGTTGGGTATCAATTTTTCACCGCAGAGTCGCAGAGGTCGCAAAGGAACGCAGAGCTTTGCATGTGGGAAGATAGAAAATTTGGAAAAACGATGGAACTGCATGGTTCACCCAATGGGTGAAATGGAATTGCCGTGAAAAATGCCCTGCACTATCCCGAAACACAAACTCTTCTCAGCGTTCCCTCTGCGACCTCTGCGCCTTTGCGGTGAAAATCTTCGTTTGAACTGCGGATTTTAGGTTGAAGATGATGGAGGCCGAGTTTCCTGCCTCCAGCGCGCTCATCCTGCGAGATCAAAATATCAATCCGCAAGGACTCGTATGACCCCAAAAAATGATGAATTTTGGCTGCGGCGGTTCTTATCCGCCGCTTTTTGGGTTCGTGATGGAAAAACGAAGGTGCCCGGTAGCAACCCGTCGTCCCGCAAAACAAAGCTGTTCCATTTTCCTGGGAATGTGTGATTGGTCGTAGCCTTGGCGAAGATTGGAGGGCGGGAAAATGGGGGTTACGCCTGCAGGGAGAATGTGAGTCGTTTGCATCTCTCAGGCGGCACGGCGGCGGCGGGCGGCAGCCACAAGCCCGAAGCCTATGGCAGCGAGACCCAAGGCACCAGGTTCAGGCACGACGGCGATCGAGAATGCGTTATTCACAGCGAGGGAGGCCGTCCAATTGTCGCCGCTGTCTGTCGTCTGAACAAAGCGGTTGTAGGTGTATCCGCTATCGGTCGGCGTATTACCACTTGAACCATTACTGCCCCATTTTATTGTGGAGGCATCGGAGCTGAGCACGAGGGCGTAAGCGGTGGAGGCTTCCATCGCTGTTCCTGCAATGGAATTGAAGGAGTATAGCTCCTGCCTTGTCTGCATAGCCACCGGGGTCAGACCCGTGGTTGCGAGCAGCGTGCTGGGTGTGTTGTCCGAGACCGAATAGAGTGAAACGGTCACGTTCTGAGTCATTGGGACTGAGGCAGATGTGGGATTCGGATTGAGGCCCACAGTCACCGTCGAAAGTAGGGTGGGCTGAGACCCCGTTGTGAAGACTACAGCTTTCCAGTTAGTGGCCGTAATGGTGGAACCCCCGTCACTGCTATTGGGAAGGTTGCTGAGCATGACTGCGCCCTGCAGCGCGGATCCGGACAGGAGAAGAACGATCGTCAGCGTTGCGGCGGTGGCTTTGGATGCCCGGGTGAAGGGGGTAGCCACACCGGGAGCGGGCTCTACACAGGGCGCAATGGCGGAAAAACGAAGTAAGTATTTCATGAATTGATGATTGGCTTGCTGCTAGAATTTGCTTTTTGCGTGCAGGCTCTTGAAAGAACCAAGGTCAACTAGATCATTAGCAGGCATCCTAGCCGCTTTGTCAAGAATCCATTCGGTGACGGTTTTATTGACGGATGGAGGACTCCATCCCCAGCCCCAGATTTAGCGTTGGGTGCCGCGTCGGAGCACGTTTCGGACGCGTAGGAGATGCCGGTATCCCCCACCCTCTCATGACCATTCCGCGTCGGTTAGACTTGTTGGCGCGCAAGATTCAGGCGGCCTCACAATTCAAGCCACTTCCGCAGCAAGGCATCGAGTGCCGTCCGGTCGGTTGCGGTGATTTTACCGACCACCTACCGCACCAGGCGTATCTCCACAGTGCAGATTTTGCCCCTTAATACCGCTCGGCACATTAAGACCTGCCTCCGTCCACTGGCCGATGATCAAATCAGCGTTTTGCAATTGCGAAGTTACCGGCACCACGAGCAAATCGCCCGGCCAGCTGCCGTGACCCACCACGACCGCGGGCCTCACCTTGGAACTGCTCAAGTACTTCACCTACGTCGGCAAACTCGCCGGATTCGTTTCCGCCCTCAACGTCATCCCCTTCGTCGATCCAGCGGGCGGGATAAGGGGTGAGATTCCAATCACCCGCAGCGGCGGCGCAGCAGGGCGAGCAGGCCGAGCCCACCGAGCAATGCTGCGCTTGGTTCCGGAATGACCACCAGGTTCAGGCTGCCGGTTTCGAAATACGCCTGCTTGCCGGTGTCGCCCATAAGGAAGGGGTTGCCCACCCCGAGGTTGCCGAGGTTCGCGGTGCTGACCACGGCCGTCCCGTCGAGCAGGAAATAGGTGCCGACCGGCACCGTGTTGTCGAAGCCGGACAGGTTCGCGATGCTGAAGCTGTCGAAGCTCACCGTAGCGCCGTTCACCGTGAGCGTGTCGGTCAGGCTGAAGATCAAGCCCGCGCCGCTGTCGAAGTGGAGAGTGCCGCCAAACTCGCCACCGCCCCCGATCGACGCGGTCCCGCCCACCGTCACGTCCGTCGCGCCGAGTTGGCCGGTGACGAGCAGCGTGCCGGCAGAAACCGTGGTCGCGCCGGTGTAGGTGCTAGCGCTGGCGCCGGTGCCTGCCAGGTTGACCGTGCCCGCGCCGCCGAGAGTCAGATTGAAGTTACCGGAGATGGCATTATTGAGTGTCAGGGTGTCGGCATCGGAGTGGATGCGGGTGTCGCTGGCCAGTGTGATCGCACCGGTCAAGGTGTTGTTGCCGCTTCGGTTGCGGAGCGCGCCGCCATTGGAGATGCCGCTGCCGTTGAGGGTCAATGATTCCCCGACGCTGAGATTGGCCGACGCTGTGGTTTCCTGAAGTTCCAGCGCAGCCCCACCCAACACGGTCGTGCCGCTGGCGGTGGTTCCCAGCGCGAAGTCGTGCCGCACCCGCAGCACGCCGGCGTTGATCGTCGTCGTGCCGTTGTAGCGCCCTCCAGCACTCGTAGTAGGGTCAACCGTGCCACCACCATGAATGACCAAGGTGCCGCTGTCGTTCTTGGTCACCGAGATGGCGCTATTGTCCTGCCGGGACTGAATCCCATCCCCCTTGACCTCAATCAGCCCTGAGCCAGCGAAGTCCAGGGTATGAGTTGAGTTGCCCTGTCCCATCCATGTCCCTAAAGTCAGTGTTCCGGAACCCTCGTTATTGACAAAGAAGGTACCACTGGTGCCGGTGGGGCGGAGGAGGGCGATGCCGCTCAGGTCCTGGCTGGTCGTGACCCCGGAGCGGATGCCAATGGATTCGCCGTTCGCGCTAGGTATTTTGATGGTCAACTGCGGGGCGTTTGTAAAAGTATAAGCGGCGGGGTCGGTGAGGAAAATGAGGCGGTCCGCGACACGATTTGTGTTCTGAAAGTCAATGATGGTGTTGCCATTGCCATTGCCATTGAAAAGAGCTGAGTCATTGGTCGTCGGCACGGCAGCATTTGCCCAGTTGGTGGAAGTGCCCCAATTCGCGTCGGTCGTGCCGACCCATGTGCGGTTAAAGCCGTAAGTATTGGATCCGCCGAACACGAGGCCGATGGCAGTCAGTGCGAAAGCTTGATTGATTCGAAAAGCAGTTTTCATCATTGATGGGTTTTAGGGTTTTGTCGGAGGTTGTTGTTCGAGCTAGCCAAACTCCGAGCCAATTGGGAGACATCCTAGCTCTCCGCGCCGCTTTGCCAAGATTTATTTTGACAGATTTATTTTGGCAGACTTTTCCGAGCCGGGGAATCAGAACCCCGTCCCCACCCGGAAAAACTCCTTTTTCGGAAACGCCTCGCCGGTGAAGTCCACCGTGAGGTCCTGCGAGGCCTGATGTATCGTCGCCAGCCGCCGCTGCACCCACGAACCCGCGCCGAGAGTTTCCGAAGACTCGACCTAATAAGGAGCGAACCTCACCGGGGTGAAAATGAAGCGCCTCGTCGCGGCGTCATAAACCGGCTTCACAGGCCCGGCTCGAGGCATCCTGCATGCGCCAAGGTTCCCGAACCCAGCGCAACCGATACGGCCAGCGCTTTCAGGGCGGCAAAAGACGTGTTTGGGGGAAAACATCTCATGCCGAATGATTTCCTATCCCGGCGGTTCATGCTAGCCGGATTTTGTCTGGGTCATCTCCCTCCGAATCATGAAATGAATGCGCCCCAAAGCTCACCGGAAGGGCTGCTTTGGAGCGCAGCAGCATGGCCGCGGTGCGACTTACGCCGCCTTCGCCTTCGCTTTCTCGTCCATCATGCCGCCGATGAACAGGAGCACGGCGGCGATGCAGATGCAGGAATCCGCGACATTGAAGGTGGGCCACCAGCCTCCGCTACGCGGCACGATTTTTTCGTAGAAGGGGAGTTTCACGGAAATGAAATCAACGACGTAACCTTCCGAAAGCCGCTCCCAAAAGGAGCCGTTCTTTGGATGGTCGAGCAGGAAGCCCTGCACGAGCCGGTCGGTCAGGTTCCCGAAAATCCCACACAACAGCAGTGCGACGGCGAACTTGGAAACGATGTGATCGAAGACGCCCTTTTTCCAGAACACCCTGATCAGGACGAGGGCGATGATGGGCACGCATAGAAACACGATCGGCGCCCACGAGGTGCCGTTGCCGAGACCGAAGGCCACGCCCTGGTTGTGAACGCGGATCCAATGGAACCAGTCCGGGATGATCTTCCACGCCAAATCATACGAGCTGAAATGTCCCGGCGGCGGCTCCGAGAAATGCGAAACCGTCCACGCTTTCGTCGCCTGATCCAGGATGTAGAGCGGGAGGGTTAGGAAGAGGAGGAGGCGGGAAAATTCAAGTTTCAAAATTGCCTCGCGGCCATGAGGAATGGCTTCGCTAGGTGGGGATACTCTCTTTTGCTCGTGGGTCATTCAACTTTCAAGTAAGAGGCTTTGCGATCACATCGTCGCAGCGTTGGCAAAGGCCGGAGGCGACGAGCGGCTCGTGCTTGCGGCAGCGGGGGCAGAGCGGGAGATCGGTCTTTTTCGCGGTGGCGACGAGTTCCGCGCCGGTGGCGACGGTGAGTTCCGCGATGATGAAGAACTCGGTGGCGAAGTCGCGGTCGTTGAGTTTCTCCAGCAGATGCGCATCGCTCTCCGGGACGGTGAGTTCGATCGCAGCCTCGTTGTTGCGGGTGAATTCCTTCGCCTGGATCCGCGCCTCGATGGCCGTTTGGATGACGGCCTTGATTTGGAAAAGGCGATCCACATCCTTGGAAACCTGGCTGGGCGCGAAGGCGGGATCGGCTTTCGGGAAATCCTGCTCGTGGACGCTGCCTTCCGTGAAAGCGGCGTGCTCCCATGCCTCATCCGCCGTGAAGGCGAGGATGGGCGCGAGGAGTTTCGTGATACTACTAAAGATCTCATACATCGCGGCCTGCGAGGCGAGGCGGCGCGGGGAATCCGGCGCGTCGCAATACATGCGGTCTTTGAGCGCATCGATGTAGATTGCGGAAAGGTCGGTGGTGCAGAACTGGTTGATCGCGTTGAAGACCTTGCGGAACTCGAAGGATTCGTAGGCGGCGAGGCACTCTTTGGTGACTTCGTGGAGGCGTTCGAGGATCCACTTGTCCAGGATTGTTGATTGATGATCCGACTTCGCTGAAGCTACGACGGACAGGTTGATGATTTTGGATTTCGGATCGAAGCCATCGAGGTTTCCTAACAAAATCCTCAGCGTGTTGCGGAGGCGGCGGTAGGGCTCGGCGACTTGTTTGAAGAGATCCTCGCCGAAGGGAACCTCGTTTTGCCAATCCACACTGGAGACCCAGAGCCGGACGATGTCGGCTCCGTATTGGTTGTAGAAATAGGCGGCGTCGGTGGGCTTGCCGCCTTTTCCGGCGTCGGATTTCGCGAGCTTTTTCTTGTCCTTATCGACGACGAAGCCATGGGTCATCACGGTCTTGTAAGGCGCATGGGCGCGGAAGGCGGTGGAGAGCATGAGCGAGCTTTGGAACCAGCCGCGGTGCTGGTCGGTAGCCTCAAGGTAGAGATCGGCGGGGCAGTGCAGCTCGGGATGCGTGTCCATCACGGCGGCGTGCGAACAGCCGGAATCGATCCAGACATCAAGCGTGTCCCTGCCCTTTTTCAAGCCGGCAGGGAGGCCGAGCTTGGCGGCGAGTTCGTCATCGGAAGTCTCGAACCAGACGTTCGTGCCTTCCTTTTCGACAAGATCCGCGACCTTGTGGCGCGAGCTCGGACGAGAGGATCGCCTTGTTGTCGGCATCGAAGAAAACGGGCAGCGGCACGCCCCATGTGCGCTGGCGGGAGATGCACCAATCTGGGACGCGACTCGACGGTTCCGTAGATGCGGTTCCGGCCCCATGCGGGCATCCATTTCACTTTGTCGATCTCCTCCAGTGCTTGTCCGCGCAGGGTTTCCAGCGAGATGAAGAACTGCTCGACGGCACGGAAGATGATCGGCGTTTTGGAGCGCCAGCAATGCGGATAGGAATGTTTGTATTCCTCCTGCCCGAGCAGGTGGCCGCTTTCCGCGAGGATCTCGATGATGCGTCCGTTCGATTTGAAAACGTGCATGCCCACAAGCTCGTCCAAGCCGACCTCTGCCGTGAAAAGCCCTTCGTCATCAACGGGCGAAAGCACGCCCAAGCCGTTCTGCTGGCCGGCGAGATAGTCGTCCGCGCCGTGACCCGGGGCGATGTGGACGGCTCCTGTTCCGGTTTCCGTGGTGACGAAATTTGCGAGGATGACCTTCGAGGTGCGGTCGAGGAACGGGTGTTTCGCCTCGGCGCCTTCGAGTTCCTTGCCTTTGATATCGGAGTAGGTTTCAGCTAAGGCGAGGCCGGTTTTTTCCGTGAACGCCTCTAATAGTTCTCGGACGATCACGTAGGTTTCGCCATCGGAAAATTTCCCGACGACGTAGGTGAATTCCGGGTGCAGAGCGATGCCGAGGTTGGCGGGAAGCGTCCACGGCGTGGTGGTCCAGATGACCATGGAGGCCTTGCCGGCCAGTTCGCCGGTGACGATGGGAAATTTCACGAACACCGCCGGCGAAACCTTGTCGGCGTATTCCACCTCGGCCTCGGCGAGAGCGGTTTGCGCGCCGTATGACCACTGCACGGGCTTCTTGGATTGGTAGATCGAGCCGTTCTCCACCAGTTTCGCAAAGACGCGGAGGATGCTCGCCTCGTAGGCGGGATCCATGGTGAGGTAAGGCTTTTCCCAATCCCCGAAGACCCCCAGGCGGCGGAAGGAGGCGCGCTGGATGTCGATGAAACCCTTGGCGAACTCCTCGCAGCGGCGGCGGATCTCGGCGGGCTCCAGGCCGGCGGCCTGTTTCACGACCTTGAACTCGATGGGCAGCCCGTGGCAGTCCCAGCCGGGCACGAAGGGCGCGTGGAAACCGGCCATGGTCTTGGATTTCACCACCATGTCCTTGAGCAGCTTGTTGAGGGCGGTGCCCATGTGGACGTCGCCGTTGGCGAAAGGCGGGCCGTCGTGGAGGATGAAATCGGGTGCGCCTGCGGCCTTTCGGGCGGCGGTGATTTTCGCGTAGAGGCCGGATTTTTCCCAAATCGCGAGGCGCTGCGGCTCGTTTTGCACGAGATCCCCGCGCATGGGGAAGCTCGTCTGAGGCAGGGTCAGCGTGTCTTTGTAATTCGGGGCGTTGCTCATGGCGGGCGCGGAAGCTAGCAACCGCCCCGCGCGGGGTCAACCCCGTGGGAGGATCGGGAAAATTCAAGTTTCAAAACTCAAATTTCAAGGAAGAGGGATCTTCACGTATCCGCCCGCTGAAATGGAACGAATGGCGAGGACGAGTTCATCACGAACTAGGAGAAGCACCCTAGGACGGGTTGACGGCACCTCGATGATTGCGACCCTACGATCGGCATTGTTCTGCTGGTAGCGGAGATTCTTGTCCCCTGTGATGAGGATGTCGAATTCGCCGTCGATCAGTTTGAGGAGATCTCCATTCAGTATGCCGCACCATCCTTGGTATTGGACAGTGACGACATCGAATTCCGCAAGCTGAGTTCTGAACCTGATAGGGATATTCTCGTCAAGAATGATCTTTTTCACGGGTTAATTTTAGGAATTCACACGCATCCTCCCGCTCCACCGACGGGAAATCTTTGAGAAAGCTCTCCAGTCCATCCCCGTCATTCATGTAATCCAGCAGCGTCTGCGCGAACACCCTGGTGCCCCTGAAAACGAGCGTACCTCCGCAGATTTCCGGGTCGGAGTGAACCGGGCTGTGGTTGAGTGTCAACATAGCGGCAAACTATGCCCGTAAGGATCCCGGTTCAAGGTTGGAAATCGGGATTGTCGGGGCGTTGATTCGACCTTAGGATCGTTTTCCTGCGCGATGCGCGGGTCTCACCGGAAACCGATTTCATGGGCATTTTCAAGAAACCACTCCTGCGCGGGCAACAGAAACGCGACGACATGCCGGAAGGCCTGTGGGCAAAGTGCCCAGAATGCGGCGCGCTGATCCACTCCCTCGAGCTGAAGCAGAACCTCCAGGTCTGCCCGCATTGCGGCCACCATTTCCTGCTGGACTCTACCGACCGCATCTTTCTGCTGGCCGATCCCGGAACCTTCGAGGAAACCGAGGCCGGCCTTTTCTCCGCGAACCCGCTGGGCTTCAGCGGATATGAGGAAAAGATCCAGGCACTCCGCGAGAAGACGCGGATGAACGATGCGGTCATCACCGGGCGCATCACCATCCACGCCAAGCCGGCGATGATCGCGGTGATGGATTTCAAGTTTTTCGCGGGATCGATGGGTTCCGTCGTGGGCGAAAAAATCACCCGCGCGATCGAGACGGCCATCGCGGAGAAGCGGGGCGTGATCATCGTTTCCGCCTCCTCCGGCGCGCGGATGCAGGAAGGGATGCTCTCTCTGATGCAGATGGCGAAAACCTGCGGTGCGCTGGCAAGGCTCGGCGAGGCGGGGCTTCCCTACATCTCAGTCCTCACCCATCCGACCACCGGCGGCGTCACCGCGTCCTTCGCGACGATCGGCGACATCAACATCGCCGAGCCGAAATGTATGATCGGATTCGCCGGGCCGCGGGTGGTGAAGGAAACGACGCACCAGAACCTCCCTCCCGGCTTCCAGACCGCCGAGTTCATGCTTGAGCACGGCCTCATCGACGCCATCGTGCCCCGCCACCAGATGCGCGACCGTATCGGCAAGCTGCTGAATTTCATGATGAAGTGACCGTGGCGATGCTGGATCTGCGGACGGAAAGGTTAGTCGCCTGCTCATGAGGCAACCCTGCGGCGGCAATCAACGCCTCAACTTCGCCGCCTTGAGCATTCCGCAACCGGCGGCGACGTCGATGCCGCGGCGCTGGCGGAAGGTGCAGGGGATGCCCGCCTCACGGAGGGCGGCCTGGAAGGCGCGGCCGGAGGAACTACTATGTCCATCGTAGCCTTCGGTGGGATTGAGGGGGATCAGGTTCACGTGGCTGTCGATGCCTTCTAGCAGGGCGACCAGGCGGCGGGCGGTTTCTTCGGAATCGTTTTTCCCGGCGATGAGAGTCCACTCGAAAAAGATGCGCTTGCCGGTGTCGCGGGAGTAGCTGCGGCAGGTGCCGATGAGCGTTTCGAGATCCCATTTTTTGCTGGCGGGGACGAGGGCGGAGCGCTCCGCCTCGGTGGAGCCGTGGAGGCTGACGGCGAGGCGGTAGGGGCGTTTCTCCGCCGCCATGCGCAGGATGTTCGGCACGTATCCGACGGTGCTGATCGCGATGCGCGCGGGCCCGATCGCGCAGCCGCGGGTGTCGGAAACAATGTCCATGGCTTTCATGACGGCGTCGTAGTTGTGGAGCGGCTCGCCCATGCCCATGAGGACGAGGTTGCGGAGGCGGCGGTGCGGATGGCTCGCGGCGAGCGCGCGGCGGACGTGCAGCACCTGCGCGACGATTTCCCCGGCGGTGAGGTGGCGCACGAAACCCATCTGCCCCGTGGCACAGAACACGCAACCCATCGCGCAGCCCGCCTGCGAGCTGACGCAAGCGGTAAAGCGGCCCTCGTATTCCATGAGTACGGTCTCGATGACCTGTCCGTCTGCCAGGCGCAGCAGATACTTGCGGGTGAGGCCGTCGGAGCTGTGGATTTCCTCGGCCTGTTCGGGGAGGTCGATGAAATGTGTTTTGCGGGGGCCGATGTTTTCCGAGACCCATTTCGCCAGCGGCGGGGAAAGCGGGAAGGAAGAAGGATCGGCGGCGGCTTGGCGGTGGATGATGCGCCAGAGCTGTTTCGCGTGGTGGGCGAGCACGCCGTCCTGCGCAAGCGCGTCTTCAAGCTCGGCGAAGGAGAGACCGAGGAGGGATTTTCCGGAAACGCTCACGGCTCTACGGGAAGGGCGCGGGGAGCGGGCGGCTCCTCGACGGGCGTGGCTTTCAGGATTGGGGCTTCCTCGGGGACGGGCGTCGCACGCGGCGGATCGGGGACGATGTTCGGTTTGATCAGGATTGCTTTCGGAGGAGCGGGTGCGGGCGGAGGCGACGGCTCGGGCACCGGACGGGCTTTCGGCGTCACCTTGATCGGCTCGTCAGTGGGCGGCGTTTTCCGCATCCGGATCTCCACGCGGCGGTTGGGAGCCTGCGCGTCGGAGTCGCCATCCACCACCATCGGCTGGGACTTCCCGAAGCCCCGCGTGATGATGCGGTTGGGATCCATGCGCATCGAGGTCACCAGATACTGTTTCACGGAGTCCGCGCGCTTGAGGGAAAGCTCGATGTTGAAATCCTCGCCGCCAATCAGGTCGGTGTGACCCTCGATCCAGCAGTACAGGCTCGGATTCTTATCGATGAGCAGGGCGAGCTTCAGCAGCCCTACCTTCGCGCTCTCGCGGAGTTCGGCCTGGTTGAACTCGAAGAGTAGGTCGCTGGGCAACAGGGTTTTTTTGGAAAGCAGGAGATTGGCGGGGAGGTCGAGCAGCTCGTCGAGGGATTCGATGCCGTCGAGCTTGCCGTTGTCCACCAGGCCGTTGTTGCCGCGCTTGATGAGGTCGTCGGTGAACTTCGTCATCTCCCCGTCATCCACCTGCACCGCACCCGGATCGACCGTGATCTGGCCGACGGCGGCTGGCTTCAGCTCCGACTCCATGCGCCCGAACTCCGGCAAGTCCGCGGCGAGATCGAGGCTGGAGGAAACCGTGGTGTCCGGCGTGTCGAGTTCGCCCTCGGCCAGTGGGTTGGAAAGTTTCAGCGCGTATTCCGGCACCGTCACGTCCGGCGCGATATCGATTTCCACGTCCTCGGGCAGCAGATCGAGCAAGTCCACTTCCTCCAGCAGGGCGGCGGTTTCGTTGGGCGGGGTGATCGTTTCCTCGGGCGGCAAGGCGCGGTCGGGTTCATACGGCCTCACCTCCACTTGGCGGACGTTGATTTGCCCCGTGGAAATCTCCTCGGGTATCTGGAGTCCCAGCGCGATTTTCACGTGGTCGAGCGCGAAAAACACCAGCACGTGCAAGAGGATGGACACGAACATCGCCGCCGCCGCCCAACGCCCGAGATGCTCGGGGCCAGGCAGGCGGTAGCCGTCCGCGTCGCGCGTGTCGCTCCAGCGATACTCCTGCTCCATGCCCTGTATGATAATCCATGGAAACTTGCTGGCAATCCCCGAAAAAACCTGCTATGCGCAATACGGCACCGAACGTGCTTATCTGATCCATATCCCCTTAACATATGCCTGCGAAGAAAATGACCAAGAAAACGGCGGCCAAAAAAACCGCAGTGAAAGCCGCTCCTGCCAAGAAAGCCGCCGCCAAGAAAGCGACCAAACCCGCGGCGGAGAAAGCTCCCAAGAAAGCCCCCATCTCCATCGAGGCCGTGGCCAAGGCCGCCTACCTGAACTACCGCCGCCGCGTGGAGGAGGGGCTTCCCGGTTGCCATGACAGTGATTGGCTGGAGGCCGAGCGCTCCCTCGCGGATTGATCCGAACCGCCCCCTACGCCGCGCCCGCCCTGAAAATCCTGAGGCGGCGCATTTAGCGGTTGTCAACCCGTGGGAACAGTAGATAGTTCGCATATCTTGATTAAAAGTGCTGACAGTTGGCCGGCTTTTGCTCGCCCTGCAGGGATCTTCCCAGATCCATCCCGCCCTTCCCCCGGCGGCGCGGCCTCATCCCCCGCACCCTTTTTTTTCCGTGCCTACACACATGAACCCCAAACACATGAACCCCACCATCGAGGTTATGCAGCCCGCTCTGTTCGAAGAATCACCCGCCGTCGCCCTTCCCAAAAAAAACCGCCGCACCGCCACACAAGCCATTGAGGAATTCGGCCTCAAAGCCCCGTCGAAACACGGTAAAAACTACGTCCTAGACACCAACGTCCTGTTGCATGACCCGGCCTGCCTTGAGCGTTTCAAGGAGAACCATCTCTGCATCCTCGTCGATGTCTTGGCCGAACTCGACAAGTTCAAGAGCGAGCAATCCGAGCGCGGCGCCAACGCCCGCCGCGTCCACCGCCGCCTCACCGACATTTTCTCCAGCTCCTCCGCCGTGACAAGCGGCGTGCCCACCGAGGGCGGCGGCACGATCCGGTTGGTGATCTATGATCCCGACGCCTGCCCGGACAACTCCGACCAGCTCAAGCAATTCTACCGCATTTTCCCCGACCGCGAGCGCGTCGATCACCGCATCCTCGCCGCCTGTTTCCTGCTCCGGCAGCACAACCCGGACGGCCACGTCGCCCTCGTCACTAAGGACATTAACCTCCAGCTCAAGGCCCGCGCGGTCAGCATCGAGTGCCAGGATTACCTCAACGACAAGGTCGATGCCCGTGAGGTCTCCAATTACGAGGTGCGCCGCGTCGAGGTGGACTCCGCGGAGCTGCACCGCTTCGCCAGCAGCGGCGAACTGGATGTCGAAGAGGAGCGCCGCACGGGAGTGGCGGTCAACGAATACGTCCTGCTCGCCTGCGGGGAAAAGCAAACCATCCCCGCGCGCCTCCATTTCAGCGGCGGCTTCGTCCGCCTCAACATCCCGGAGGTTCTGAAAATCCCGGACGGCCAGACGCTCAAGCCGCTCAACCTCGGCCAGCGCTGCCTGATCGACGCTCTGCTCAACCCCGACATTTCCCTCGTCACCTGCTACGGCCATGCGGGCACCGGCAAGACCCTGGTCGCCGTCGCGGCAGGACTGCACGAAATGTTCAACCGCCGCTACAACGGCATCACCGTCAGCCGCCCCGTCGTTGCCATGGGCGAGCAACTCGGGTTCCTGCCCGGCTCGCTCGATGAGAAAATGCGACCTTGGCTCCAGCCCATCCACGACGCGCTCGATCTCCTGATGCGGCCGAACATCCCGCTCGGGCCGAAACGCAAGCAGCAGAAACCCTCGCCCGCCGGAGCGGTGGCCGCGAAAAAACCCTACGAACTTCTCATGGAGCAGGGCATCCTCGAGATCGAGGCGCTCTGCTACATCCGCGGGCGCTCCATCCCGAACCGTTTCTTCATCCTCGATGAGGCGCAGCAGCTCACCCCGCAGGAGGCGAAAACCATCGTCACCCGCATGTCGCGGGATTCCAAGCTGGTGCTCGTCGGCGACCCCGCACAGATCGACAATCCCTACGTCGATAGCCGCAGCAACGGCCTTGTCTATACGCGCAACCGCCTCAAGGGGCAGCCCTTCACAGCCCACGTCGCCCTCAACCGCGGTGAGCGCTCTGAACTCGCCGAGGCCGGAGCGCAGCTCATGTAGCGCAGATGAAATGACGGTTGCAGGCGGCGGAATCCGGCGGATTCTCACGCGTCCCTTCTCCGTACGGGAACCCCACGCCATGCTTGCCATAGCCTTCATCGCCAACATCCTGCTCTTCGCCGCCGCCTGGGCGTGGTGCGTGCGTCTGCGGAACTTCTCCCCCGTGGACACATTCTGGGCCTTCGGGATCGGCATTACCTCGCTATTTTTCCTATTCGGAGACACCCCTGCCGATGGGAAACGGATCACCGCAGGGATTCTCATTGCCGCTTGGTCTTTGCGACTCGGTGCGTCACCTAGCGAAGCGGATCGCTAAACACCATCCCGGGGAGGATTCGCGCTACATCAAACTTCGCGAGGTTTGGAAAGGCCGGGTGAATTCCTCCTTTTTCTGGTTCTTCCAGGCGCAGGCGGTATCGGTTTTCCTGCTCGCGCTGCCCTTCCACATCATCGCCTTGGATCCCGCTCCTTCATGGCATTTCCTGCACATCCTCGGCGCGGTCATCGCGGCCTGCGGCCTGATCGGCGAGACGCTCGCGGACAAGCAGATGGACGATTTCAAAGCCTCCGATGCCGATCCTAAATCCGTCTGCCAAAGCGGCCTCTGGAAATACTCCCGCCACCCGAACTATTTCTTCGAATCCGTCATCTGGACGGGTATCTTCCTTTTCACCGCAGGCTCGCCATGGGGCTGGACGACGATCTACGCGCCCGCGATCATCACCTACCTCCTCCTGAAAGTCACCGGCATCCCCCCCACCGAAGCCTCCGCCCTGAGACGCAAAGGCGAGGCTTACCGAGAATACCAACGCACCACCTCCCCCTTCATCCCAAGATTCAACTATCAAAATTCAACTCTCAATCAGAATGATTCTTCTCCGTGATCTCCCTTTCTCCTCCTCCCTTCATGGTAATTCCAGCCTGCAAAACCCATAAACCACCACACCCATATCACCGCACGCCCCACGCCTCTTCCTTGAGAGTTGAATTTTGAATTTTATGACCACCAACGACCTCATCGCCTCCGGCAAGCTCCCCGACGCCGCCATCCGCCTCGGTATCCGGCACCGCCTCGCTAACACCATCGCCCCTTTCGAGAAACTCGATCCCGAGGAGCGGCAAGCCAAGCTCATGGCGCACATCGCGGAGCTGAAAACCATGCCCGTCGCCATCGCCACGGATGAGGCGAACGAGCAGCACTACGAGCTGCCCACCGCGTTCTTCAAGCGCTGCCTCGGCCCGCACATGAAATACTCCTCAGGATACTGGGAGGAGGGTGTTATTGACATCGGCGAGTCCGAGGCGCGTATGCTGGAGATCACGTGCCGCCGCGCGGATCTCGCCAACGGCCAGAGCATCCTCGAGCTCGGCTGCGGCTGGGGATCGCTCACTCTCTGGATGGCAAGGCATTATCCCGACGCGAAGATCACCGCCGTTTCCAACTCCCGCACCCAGCGCGAACACATCATGTCCGAGGCGGAAAAACGTGGCCTGTCCAACGTCACTGTCATCACCGCGAACATGATCACATTCGCGGGCGTCGGCGAATCCGTCTTCGACCGCTGCGTCTCCGTCGAGATGTTCGAGCACATGAAGAACTATCAGATCCTTTTGGAAAGGATCTCGAAATGGCTCAAGCCGGATGGCAAGCTTTTCGTCCATATCTTCACCCACCGCGAGAACGCCTACCACTACATCGCGGAGAGCGAGGACGACTGGATGGCGAGATACTTTTTCACCGGCGGCCAGATGCCTTCCGACGACCTATTGCTCTACTTCCAAGATCACCTCCGCATCGAGAACCATTGGCAGGTCAGCGGGCGCCACTACCAGAAAACCTCCGAGGCCTGGCTCCGCAACATGGACGACCATAAGGAAGAGCTTTTCCCCCTCATCTCAGAAACCTACGGCGCGGATCAGGCCGTGAAATGGTGGGCCTACTGGCGCGTCTTCTACATGGCCTGCGCCGAGCTCTGGGGATACCGCAAGGGTCAAGAATGGATCGTTTCCCACTACCTTTTCCGAAACACCAAACACTGAAGCCTGGGGAATCGGCGAAGATCGAGACCTCAGGTGAAATGAAACAGCCGGGCGCACACTCGCCATGTTGGGCAGGGATGATGAAGCGCGCCGCCTTTAGCGCATCCGCGGGTTGAGGGCGATCTGGGCGAGGTCGGCGAGGAGGTTCACCGCGACGATGAGGAAGCCGTAAAAGAGGACGAGTCCCTGGATGAGAAAGTATTCCTTGTCGGTGACGGCGTTGATGAAATGCTGGCCCATCCCGGGAATCTGGAAAATGGTCTCGATGACGAAGGAGCCGGAGATCATGCCTGCGAAAGCCGGGCCGATGAATGCGACGGCGGGGATGAGGCCGCCGCGCAGCGCATGGCGGATGACGATTCGAGCACCGGGCACGCCTTTCGCCTTGGCGGTGCGGATGTAGTCCTGGTTGAGGATATCGAGCATGCCACCACGCGAAAGGCGAGCCAGGTAGGCCGCGTTGATCATGCCGAGGGTGACGGCGGGCAGAATCCAGTCGGTGGGCGATGCCCAGCCTGCGACATTGAGCGCCTGGAGCTTGAGGCCAAAGAAGACGGCCAGCAGCGGGCCGATGACGAAGCTAGGCAGGCAGATGCCGACCATGGCAAGCGAGAGGCAGGCGAAATCGGTGGGCGTGTTTTTCCTCACCGCCGCGATGACTCCGGCGGGTATCCCGACGAGCAGGGCGATGCCCATCGAGGCGAGGCCGAGGGAGAGGGAGACGGGAAACGATTCCGAGATGATCTCCGAGACCTGGACACCTTCCTTCCCGTACATGAAGCCCATGTCCTGTCTGAGGATCAGGTTGGTGAAATACCGGCCGTACTGAACGGGCCACGGCTGATCGAGGCCCATGACCGCCATTTTCTCCGCCTCAATGTGCTTCGGCATGGCTTTTTCCCCCGTGTAGGGGCTGCCCGGCATGGCGCGGACGAGGAAAAAGGTGATCGTCACCAGCACGAAGAGCGTGAGCAGGCCCTGGAGGAAACGGGAGAGGAGGAGCTTCGGCATGGAGGGCGGGAGAGGTCAGCGTTGCGGAGGCTGCGGGATCAGGCGGACGTTTGTGAACGGATGGTTGTCGAGCAGCAGAGGCTCCCAGCCTTTCACGGAGGGATGGATGAGGTAGTTTTTCCCCCACCACGCGATGGGGGTCATGGGCGAGTCCTCGAGCAGGATCACCTCCGCCTCGTGGAGCAGGCGGAAGCGCTCGGTGGGTTCGTTGGCCTGAAAGGACTCGCGGAGCTTCGCGCCGAAGGGTTCGCTTTCCCAGCCGGTGCGGTTGTTGCCGTTTCCGGCCGTCCACATTTCCAGGAAGGTGAGGGGATCGATGTAATCCCCGATCCAGCCGCCGCCGATGATCTCATAGTCCATATCCTGCATGGCGGCCATGTAGGCGGTCCATTCCTTGTTATCGATCTCCATCTCTACGCCGAGGTGCTCGCGCCACATGGCCTGGATGGCGGTGGCGAGGGCGGCGTTCGTCTCGCGGGAGGCGATGAGGATCTTGAGGCGGGGGAAATCCTCGCCGCCGGGGAAGCCGGCCTCGGCGAGGAGTTTTTTCGCCTCTTCGGGATCGAACGAAACGCCGCGCGGCGGGTCGTAATCGCCCATGGGAGGGGTCATGCCGTAGGCGGGCTCGAAGCCGCGGAAGACGCTGTCGGCGATGGCCTGGCGGTCGATGGCGAGGCTGAGAGCCCTTCGCACGCGGACATCATCGAGGGGCTCCACGTTGTTGTTGTAGCGGTAGAGGACGGTGCCGAGGTAGGGTTCCTGCCGCAGCGAGGCGGGATCCTCCTTTTTCATGAGATCGACGACCTCGGGCGCGGCGGTGTTGGTGATGTGGAGCTGGCCGTTGCGGAACATGCGGGCCTCGGTGAAGGTGTTGGTGATGGGGAGGAAACGGATGCCTTCGAGGTGGACGTTTCCGGCGTTCCAGTAGTGCGGGTTGCGCTCGACCTCGATGTGGTGGTTGCGGCGGTAGGACTTGATGCGGAAGGGGCCGTTGCTGACGAGGTTCTCGGCTCGTGACCAGGCATTTCCGACCGTGTCGATCTCCCCGAATTTGAGCACCTGGTGCTTGGGCACGGGATACCATGTGTAGTGCTTGAGGATCTCTGGGAGAAATGGCGTCGGGCCGCGGAGAGTGAGGACGAAGCCGTGCGATCCGGTGATCTTAAAGCCGACGCTGGAGAAATCCGGCGTCACGCGCTTGTTGAAGTCCTCCGCGCCTTTCAGGAAATAGAGCATCTCCGCGTATTTCGCGCCGAAGGCCGGGGTGAGGATGCGTTCGTAGGAGAAGCGGAAATCCTCGGCAGTGACGGGCATACCGTCGGACCATTTCGCATCCGGGCGCAGTTTGACGGTCCAGACGGTGTAGGTTTCGTCGGGAGTCACCGAGAGGGCGGCTCCCGGCGGCGTGCCGAGGTCTTCGGTGGCGTGGAACTGGACGAGGCCCTCATATAGGGCGCGCATCACGTTGCTCTCGATCACGCCGGAAACGACCTGAAGATCGAGGCTTTTCGGATCGGCGGCGTTTCCGATGAGAAGGATGCCCTCGCGCGCCGCCGCCTCGACCTGGGATTCCTTCTGGCAGGAGAGCAGCGGAAGGCAAAGGGCGAGGATGAGGGGCAGACGTTGCATCGCTGGACGGGACTGTTTCAGGTTCCCGCCGGGAACGCAACGCCGGATGGGTCAGGGATCGACGCCGTATTTCTCGAAGGCCTTGAGTTCGGCGGGGAGGGCTTTGCCAAGGCTGAGGAATTTCCCGTAGAACTTGGCGAGCGCGGCGGCCTCGGTGAGGCGGGTGAAGCCGGGTGAGTTCTTGTTCTCGTCCTCGGTGCCCCAGTTCTGGATGGCTACCTGGACTTCCGGATCCCTGTGATAGATACCAAGCGCCTTGATGGCGGCTTGTTGGGCGAGGATCTCCGAGGCGCCGGAATCCGCCGTCATCGCGATGCTGTATTCAATGACCGCCTCACGGCCGCGATCGAGATTGTCGAGGGCGAGGCCTTTGCAATAGGCCACCTGGGCGCGCTGGTAGCCGGGGAGCGCCTCGGCATCACGCTCGGCGGCGATGGGCAGCACGCGGTCCCAGGCCAAGGCGCGGACCGCGTCCCACATGATGTAGAGGTCGAGCTGGCGGAGCTGGTGGCTGCGGGTGAGGGGTTCCTTGATGAAATTTTTCAGCACCTCCGCGAGACCCTCGTAATCGCCGAGTTGGCGCAGGCATTCCATCTCATGGAAGGCGGCGAGGGTGTGGAAGTTGTCCGGAAGGGTGGCGATGGGTTTATGGATCTCCTTCACCTCGGCGAATTTCTCGCGCGCTTCCTGGTATTTCCTGGACTCGTAAAGATCGACGGCTTCCGCGTATTCGGGAGGCTCGACGAGGAAGATCGTCGCGAAATCCGATGCGCGGGCATCGATGAAATCCGTGGAGACCGGGGTGGTCTTGTAGCGGATCTGGGTCTTGGTGGCGGCGAGGATCCAGGCGCGGAAAGTACCGCCGCTGTCGGGTTTGGAGATGATCGCCTCCGCCTGATAGGCCTGCGCGGAGGCCTGGATGGCGAGGGCGGGGAGAAGCAGCGAGAGGATGAGCGTTTTCATGGGAAGTGGTTGTGGGGTTTGCGGGAGCGGGGGGGATTCAGCGGCCTTTGGCTTCCTTTTCCTTGAGGATCTGCTCCATGGATTTCACGTTGGGATCGGCCACATATTGGTCGGTGAGTTTCTGGACGCGCTCCCAGAGTTTCACATCCTCGGGGCTCATCTTGTCCTTGAAGCGGCCGGTGAGTTCGAGGAAGCGGTAGCCGCCCTCGTAGGCGCCCTGGCGGTCATTGGGGACATTGGGATCGTCGGCAGCCCGGTTGCGTTTGTGGGAAAGGGTCATCCAGGCCTCGATGGCGGGAGCGGAGACCTTGATGTAACCCATGTGCGCGGACCAGACCTTCACATACATCGAGATCGCGTCGTCGGTCATGTTCCGTTTCTCGAAGGACTGGGCAAGCATGAGGCCCACCTCCGGAGAGAATTTCGAGAAGCCGAGCGAGCTGCCCTCCTCGCGGTCGAGGTATTGGTTGGCGCGCTCGGCGGCCTTGGCGTAATCGCCTTTCTTCATGAGGATCTCAACGATGCGGAAGAGGGCGAACTCGCGGTCCGCTTTCTCCTGCGAGTCGGTAAAGATGCGCTCGAAATCCTCGATGGCGCGGTCGAGGTCGGCTTGCTGCGGGGACTGGCCGTAAACGTCGGCACGGCCGATGAGCGCCTGGAAAAGGTAGGACTGATCCTGGCGCGAAAGCGCCTCGTCGTAGAAGGGGAGTGCCTCGCGCGGGGCGGAGGTGTTGGTGCGGAGGTAATCGCCGAGCTTCACAAGGATGTAGTTGGAAAGATCCTTGAGATCGAAGTCCGCCTTGAGCTGCTGGAAAAGGACGATGATCATGGCCTCGGCGGCGCGCTGTTTGTCGGGGCTTTCCTTGTCCTTGGCGATGGTCTCGAAAACGCCGATGACGGCGATGCGCAGGAGCGCGCGGGCGGCCCTGTCGGTGGTGCGGATACCGGGGAAGTCGTAGTAGTGATCCTTAAGCTCGTCGGGCGTGTGCTTCTCGAGGTAGAACTCGGTGTAGGAGTTGATCGCCTCCTCAAGGCCGACGGCCTCCGGCAGCTTGGCCATGTCGGAAATGACTTGCTGAAGGCGCTCCAGCCCCTCTTGTCCCCTATTGACGGATTCCATGGCGTGCATCTGTGCGACGGCGACCTGCGGGCGGTAAGGGGAGCCGTCCGCGTGTTCCTCCCAGAACCTGTCTGCGAAGGGGACGGCGTCCTTGAGGCGCGGGCCGTAATCCTCGCCTTTTTTGTGCTCCCCGAGGAGGGCGGTGAGGTAGTAGAGCGCCTCGCCGATGATGCCGTCGTTGGCGCGGATCTCGGCGATCTCGATGGCCTTCAGGTAGGAGCTTTCCGCCTCGTCGCGCCGATCGAGGGTCTGGAGGACGTTGCCGCGCAGATTGTAGGCCTGGTCGGTGACGGGGGAGTCTGCGAATTCCCCAATGATGCGGTCTGTTTTCTCGAGGGCGGGTTCGTTCTCCTCCTCGGCGAAGTGGGCGTTGGCGCGGTCGTAGAGGGCCAGCGGGATGTAGGACTGGTTCGGATCGGCCTTGTATTTCTCCAGGAAAGTGTCGAGCAGTTTGGCGGCCTTGGACCAGAACTGGAGGCGGGAGACATTGGACGCCTGGAAATAGGAGGCGGACATGGCGAACATGCTCTCGGGGTATTTCTCGACATGCTGGTCGAGGAGAGGGGCGGCCTTGTCGTATTGGCCGGTGTAGAAATAGGAGCCGCCGAGGACGAAGAGGGCGAGGTCGTGCTCCGGAGTGCCTTCGGTGGCCTTGCCGTTCTCGATGATATCGCCGGCGATCTCGATGCAGATTTCGTATTTCCCGTCGAAGAAAAGGGCGGAGAGCATCAGCTTCTGGACATCCGGCTTGTATTTCGACTCGGGGAAAGCGGCGAGGAAACGCTCGCCGTATTTCTGTGTGTTCATCACGCTGCCGACCACTGAGGAGGTGCGGACGAGATGGAAGAGGTTGTCCTCGCGCTTCTCGGCCTTCGGGAAATACTCCTCAAGCTGGAGGTAGGCGGCATGGGAGCCGTGGACGTTGCCGTTCGTCTCGTGGATGAAGGCGATCGCGGCGAGTTTGATCATCTCGATGGATTTGTTGCTGCGGAACTCGGCCTCCAGGGCGGAGAGTTGGGTTTCCAGGCTGGCCTTATTCAGGCGGAGCGTGCCGGAGGAAATGCGGGGCATGTGGCCCATGTCGCGGATGCGGGCGCGGAGATCGTCGATGGCGACCTCAGTGGCCGGGACGAACTGATAGAGGTTGAGGCAGGCCTCCGTCATATCGGCCCCGAGGGCGTCGCTGGCGAGCTTCATGAAGATCTTCGAGTAGCGCTGCATCGCGTAGGGGGCGACGGTGAGACCGCCGCGGTTCTTGGCGATGAAATCGAGCAGCACGCGCTCGTCGGAGGCGCCGATGGCCGCGGTGACGAGCGCCTGGAAGCCAGCGACGATGGCCTCGTCGGGCGTGGGGAAGGTGTTCTTGTTCTGGATCGCGGTCTCAAGGTGCTCGTTGCCGGGGACGATTTTCGCGAGGCGGTAATGGGCGATGGCCATGTTCACGTGAAAGGAACCTTGGGGATACTTATCTTTGGCCTTGTCGCGCTCCTCCAGGAACTTCTTCCACTGGGTGATGGCGAGTTCGTAGTCCTCAAGGCCGAAGGCCGCGTCGCCCCATTTCAGGAGCGCCATCTTGTGGAAAAGGTTGCCGCCGCCGGCAACCTTGTCGTTCGGGAAGTCCTTGTAGCAGGATTCGAAGGATTTCATCGCATCCTCAAACTTGTTTAGCTTCAGCTCGCACATGCCCTTGCGGTAGAGGATCACGCCGAACTGAGCGCCATAGAGCTGGAGCGCCATCTTCGGGTTCTTGCCGAAGTCTGCGGCCTTGGTGTTGAGGGCAAGCGCCTCTTCCCATTTCTCCTCTTTCATGGCCTGCAGGGCGTTGTTGACGAGTTCGGGAAGATTGTCCTGCGCGGATACCGGAATGGCGGTGACGGCGAATGCGATCGTAAGAAGAAGTTTTTTCATGGGCGTTTTTCGGAATGATTACTCGTGAAAGTCGGGATTGTTCTTCGGCAGGGGGAATTAATTATTAAAATAATGCGCCGTCGGTGGAGTCCTGCAAGAGGGAACGTCCGACGGCGCGGGAATTTTGGGGATTTCTCGGGGAAATTCCGGTCACTCGATCAGATCGGTGAAGGTGACCGAGGAGATGCCGGCGCACCGGCGAGGGCGTTGAGGACGTCGATCACGCGCTGCTGGGTGGCGCCGGGATCGACATACACCTGGACAAGGGGGTTGCTGCCCGCGCTGGCGGCGGCGGCGGAGTAGAGATTGAGCTGGCTGTCGAGCAGCGGCACTTCGCGAACGCTGGTGTCGGAATCGAGCTGCTGCTGGCCTGCGCCTACACCGCTGTAGATCACGCCGGCCGCGTCCACGCGGATGAACATGGGTTCGATCTTGGGCTGCTCGTTGCTGGGGTTTGCGGCAGGTAGGGACATGCCCAGATCCGTCTCGCGCGGGGTGATGGTGGAGGTGACGAGGAAGTAGATGAGGAGCAGGAAGCAGACGTCGATGAGCGACGAGATGTCCAGCTCCGGTTCGGAATCCTCTTCCCTTGAGCGTCTTTTGTGGCGGGCCATGGTGTGGTTTTCTTCGGTATGGAAGCTCAGTCCTTTTTGCGGATTCCCTTGTGTGTCTGATAGACGGCGAAGACGACCTGATCGACACCGGCCTCGGCGGCGGCGCGGATCGCCTCCCGGGAATACCGGAAGACCGCGTCCTGGTCGCCGCGCAGGTGGAGCTTGGGCACGATGCCGAGGGGGATGATCTGCTCTTTCATCTTTTTCACAAGATCTACGATGGCGGCCTCGTCCTCCATCAACTCAAGCGCCTCGTTGGTGTAGGTGCCGTCCTGGCGGACGTTGATGACGATGCGTCCGCGCCCGTCCTCCTGGCGCTTCGAGTTCTTCGCGACCGGCGGTAACACGTCCGGATCGGTCTGGACGATGATCGCGGTGGCGTTGACGATGAAGAAGATGAGCAGAAGGAAGACCATGTCGATCATGGGCGACATATCGACCTTCGCCTCATCCTCCTGGGCGGCGGCGGCTTTTCTGATTTTTGAGGATGCCATGGGCTTTTTCCGGTTGGGCGCTACGATTCAACGTCCGTTACGATTCAACGTCTGTTACGGATCAACGTCTGTTACGGATCAAACGTCGATGCCTTCGGGAATCTTGGCATAAAGCGAATCCGCGTTCACGGTGGCGACGGCGGCGTTGAGCAACTCCTCGGCGATGTGGATGGAGTCGGCGACGAGACCGTTGTATTTGTTCTTCAGGATGAAGTAGCAGATGATACAGGGGATGGCGTTGAACAGGCCCCAGAGGGTGGTGAGAAGGGCGACGGAGATATCCCCGGCAAGCTGGGAAGGATCGGCGGCGCCGGCTGTTTTCAGGGTACCGAAGGCGCTGACCATACCGATCACCGTTCCCGTCAGTCCGAGCATAGGGGAGGCCTGGGCGATGACCGAGATGTAGTTGATCCACTGCATGCTCTTGCGGGACTCGTTGTTGGTGAAATCGGCGATGGCGTCCTCGACCTGGTCGCGTCCGAGGGTCTCAGGCTGGGTGGCGTCGATGTTCGGGAAGGAATAGGCGACCATGCGGCCGAGGTAGGAGGGGTGGGAGGCGGCGAGCTCGATGGCGGAGCGGACACGGCAATGGGTCATGTGATCCATAAGAGCGACTTGTAGATCCGCAGGGCAAAACTTCGCTTTGGAGAGGTTCATGAAATTGTAAACGGCGAGGGCGATGAAGGCGACCACGGCAAAGCCGATCAGGATCATCGTGGGGCCGCCGTTGAGAACCCAGCGGTCGAGCAGAGATTCCTGCACGGCTGGGGTGCCACCCGCTTGCGCGAAAAGTTGTGGAGCTGCCAGCAAGGTAGCGGTTACAATGGCGGACGCGGTGAAGCGATGGCGGGTGGCGAGTTTTTGGATCATGGGATGGTCGGAAGTTCTGCGATGCGACTCAGTTTGAAAATTACACGCAGGTCGGCAAGCAAGATTTTGGGGAAAGGGAAAGAACTTTAAGGGAAACGCACGGGGGGGAGAACCCTTAGGTGCGTCTCCGTCAAAAGCAAACGCCCCACTCCCTGTAAGGGTAGGGGGCGTCGGCGGGAACGGGAAACTGTGGGATCAGGCCTTGCCGAAAATGGTCTTGCCGGTGGAGCGAAGTTCATCGCAAGCCTGCTTCATGCGGTCGCAGAGGCCTTGCTCGCCTTTCTTGAGGTAGGAGCGCGGGTCATAGTGTTTCTTGTTGCCGACTTCGCCGTCGATCTTGAGCACGCCCTCGATGTTCTGCGCAGATGTGGGTGACGATCGGTCGGGTGAAGGCGTATTGGGTATCGGTGTCGATGTTCATTTTGACGACGCCGTAGTCGAGGGTTTCCTGGAGATCCTCGCTGGAGGTGCCGGAGCCGCCGTGGAAAACGAGATCCATCTCGGCGCCCGAGCCGTGCTTGTCGGTGACGGCTTTCTGGCCGTCCTTGAGGATGGAGGGCTTGAGCTTCACCGAGCCGGGCTTGTAGGAGCCGTGGACGTTGCCGAAGGTGGCGGCGAACATGAACCGGCCGATGCCGCTGAGCGCCTCATAGACCTCCAGCATGTCCTCGGGGGTGGTGTAGAGTTTCTCGATGGGCAGGCCGGAGGTGTCGTGGCCGTCCTCCTCGCCGCCGACGCAGCCGGCCTCGACCTCGAGGATGATGCCGAGCTCCGCGCATTCCTTGAGCAGCTCCTTGGAGATCGTGAGGTTTTCCTTCAAGTCCACGACGGAGCCGTCGAACATATGGGATTGGAAAAGCGGGCCCTTGCCGGCGGCGATGCGCTCGCGGGAGGCCTGGAGGAGAGGCTTGAGGAAACCCTCGACCTTTTCTGGGTGGCAGTGGTCGGTGTGGAGGGCGATGAGGACATCGTGTTTCTCGGCGAGCAGGTGGCAGGCCTCGGCGAGGACGATGGCTCCGAAGGCGGCGTCCTTCACAGCGGTGCCGGATGCGAACTCGCCGCCGCCGGTGGAAACCTGTATGATCCCGTCGGATTTCGACTCGGAGAAGGCCTTGAGCGCCCCGTTGATGGTGGTGAGGGAAGTGACGTTGATGGCCGGGTAGGCGTATCCGCCTTTCTGGGCGGCATCGAGCATGGCGGCGTATTGAGCTGGTGTTGCGATAGGCATGACGAGGGCGGGGTAGCCGAATCCGTGCCACGCGGCAAGGGCGAAGAAAGGGGGGAGTGCCGAGTGATCAGTGAGCGGTGATCAGTGGAAGACTTGGGTTGTGCTTGCAATGTGCTTGCGCCGCCGCTACATCCTTCCCCTCCCCCGCCGAAATGCGGGTCCCGTGGTCCAATGGATAGGACGATGGCCTCCGAAGCCGTAGGTGGTGGTTCGATTCCACCCGGGACCACCAACCTAGAATTAATGGGTATAAGCCCATAAAATGAGGGCTTTTGGGATTCGCCCGATTACTGAATCCTGCTGTTGTCATAGCATCTTTCATCTGCCTGTCTGATTGGGCACGTCCATGGCTTTTTCGTCTTTCTGTCGGATGGTCGGATGGTTTCCATGATGGCAGTGGGCGGTTAATTTGGATGGTGCGCCCTTGGTTTCTCCTGCGACATAGCTGCCAGAATGCATGAGTTGGTGTTGGAAATGGCTTCAACGAGCCCTTTCAGATGTGCCAATATGTCTGGTATTTAATGAGTCAGGCTAGGTGCTCCTGATAGCTCCGCCAGTTCTTCTGCACTTCCTCTTGCAAGTCCCCGGCATCCCGTTTACCGCTGCCGCTCAATGACTAGCTACCAAGTTCTCGTTTCCGATCCCATTTCCGAAAAAGGCGTGGAAGCCCTGCGCTCCGCCGAAGGCATCACGGTTGACGTGAAGACAGGTATGTCCCCCGACGAGCTGCTGGCGGTGATCGGCGATTACCACGCACTGGTCATCCGCTCGGAAACGAAGGTGACGCCCGCCGTTTTCGCCGCCGCGAAGAACCTCAAGGCCATCGGCCGAGCCGGGGTGGGCGTGGACAACATCGACCGTGACGCGGCGACCGACCACGGCGTCGTCGTGATGAACACGCCTTCCGGAAACACCATTTCCACCGCAGAGCACGCCTTCGCGCTGATGCTCGCCCTCGCCCGCAACATCGGCCCGGCGCACGCGTCGATGGTTTCCGGGAAATGGGATCGCAAAATCTACGGCGGCGTGGAGATGTTTGGGAAACGCCTCGCGATCCTAGGCATGGGCCGCATCGGCACGGAGTTTGCCAAGCGCGCGCAGGCCTTCGGCATGACCGTCGTCGCCTTCGATCCCTTCCTCACCGCCGCCCGCGCCCAGTCGCTGAAAGTGGAGCTCGCCGCCACCGCCGATGAGGCGCTGAAAGGCGCGGATGTTGTCACCCTGCACATCCCGATGACCGCGGACACCAAGCACATCATGAACGCCGAGCGCATCGCGCTGATGAACAAGGGCGCGCTGATCGTGAACTGCGCCCGCGGCGGCCTCGTCGATGAAGCGGCCGCCAAGGCTTCCATCGACGCGGGCCATCTCGCCGGCATCGCGCTCGACGTGTATGAGATCGAGCCGCCGCCCGCCGATTTCCCGCTGTTCTCCGCAAAGAAAACCGTTTTCACCCCGCACCTCGGCGCGTCCACGGCGGAGGCCCAGGAAAATGTCGGCATCGAGGTCGCCATCCAGATCAAGGATTTCCTGATGACCGGCGAGATCCGCAACGCGGTGAACATGCCCAATCTCGACGCGAAGACCCTCGAATCCGTCGGCCCCTACCTCGACCTCGCGAACTCGCTCGGCAAGCTACTTTCGAAAATCGCGCCCGCGCAGTGCGATGCGATCCGCGTTTCCTACCTCGGCCCCGTTTCCGAAATGGATACCGAGCTCGTCACCCGCAAGATCCTCACCGGATACCTTGCCTCCGCGAGCCACGAGGCGCAGGTGAACCTGATCAACGCCCCCGCCATCGCGAAGGCCCACGGCATTGTGGTCAGCGAATCCACCGTCGCCCTCCACACGAACTGCACGGAACTCATCGAGGTCTCCGCCGTAAAAGGCGGCGAGGTCACCACCGTAGCGGGCACCTTTTTCGGGAGTTCGGCACGCATCGTCCACATCGCCGGCCATTATGTGGAGACCAGCCCCACCGGGAGTTTTCTCTTCGTGGAAAACGACGACCGCCCCGGCATCGTCGGCGTGATCGGCACCTCGCTCGGAGCCGCGCAGGTCAACATCGCCAACATGGCTCTCTCCAGAAACAAGGAGACCAAGACCGCCGTGACCGTGATCGAGGTGGACAACGAACCTACCGCCGACCTGCTCGCCACCCTGCGCTCAACGGCAGGCATCCTGCGCGTGCTGTCTTTCGAGCTGTGAGGTGAAAGCCGTGGCTGGGACTTGCAGTCCCAGTCCGTCGTAGCCTTCTTGGCCTTCGTAGCTTCAGCGAAGTAGGCGGCGAAGTCGGATCATCAATCGGAGTTCCTGCTCGTTGAGCCATCAACCTCTAATCCGCAGTTGAGATTGAGGATGGGAAGCGCAAGTGCTTATCGTAGCGGCGCTTGAAGACAAAAACCAACGCACAACTGGTTCACCCAACGGGTGAAGGAGAACTGGATTTCAAATTCCTGCCTGCGGGCGGGCAATTTCACCTGCGCGGCAGTGACGAGGCGCTCACCCCGTATGGCGGATTGGTGGTGTGGGATCACTTTATGGAACGTTGCGGTGCAATCACCGAGCAAATGATCCATCACGCCCAATGCCGTGGCTGATTGGGACTCCACCGTGATCCCGCGCTACGGCAAGCAAGAGGATACAGCAATTGGCTACAACCCGCAAAAACCCGGCCGCCCCAGCCATCATCCGCTTGCCTGCGTGATTGGCGGCACGCGCCTGTGCCTTCACATGGAATGGCGCAAAGGCAACACCGTGAGCGCCAGCGGCTGGATCGAAGCGATGGAAAAAGTCTGGCGAAGCCCCATCGCCCAGCACCGCATCCGGCTCAACCGCGGTGACATCGGCTTCGGCCAGGAAGCCATCATGGCTTGGCACGAACAAGGCAAAGGCAAGCGTCCCTCCTTCCTCTTCAAACTCAAGCTCACCGCCAACGTCAAAAAGGCGATCGCCGCCATTCGCTGGGACGACTGGCAGGGCAAATCGTGCCACTCTACCGTCAGCGGGCGGATGCCGAAAACGTCTTTGACGAACTCAAGAACCAATGGGGCTTTTCCGGGTTCTGTTCGCAAAAGGCGGCGGTGAGTCAGAGTTCGGCGCGCATGTTGTTGCTCGTTTACAACCTGTGGAGCCTGTTCGTGCGGGTGCTCAAAAACCAGGGAGGCCACACCGAGGCGATCAAAAGCCGCTACGAGCTGCTGCTCATCCCCGCCAAGATGGTGCTGAGTGGACGGCGAAAAATTGTCAAACTGGCGGTTGGAAGCAGGTTCGCCAGCTTCCTGAAGCAAGCCTACCAGCGGCTTGAAGAGTGGCTGGGCCAAACTGCGCCGCAGTTGAGCTTGAGCATGGGCAAAGCTCCTCCGTGGCTGCTGTTTGACCCCACCCAAACCACCTCATCAGCCGTTACTTGACCCCACTTGCGCCTCTCATCCTCTTTCCAACTGCGGATTCTAGGATGATCGCGCTTTTACCCCTACCCCCTGAAGGCTGTGGTTGATGCGGTGTATTTGGCTTTGGCGATCCTGCATGAGATGGACTATCTTCTCACGTGGAATTGGTCAACAAGCCGCCGCGCCATCGCTCTAACGCTCAATGGTTGAAGATGAATTCCTTCGAGTTGAGCAGAGCCCAGAAGATGTCTTCGAGAATCTGTTTCTGTTCGTTGGGGTCTATGCCTTGCTGGACGGCGGCGAGGAGATGTTCGGATTCCTTGGGGGTGGGTTCGCGGGTGAGGGTGCGGAGGTAGAGGGTTTGGATGATCTCGGCGGGTTGTTTTTTCGCTGCGAGCATTTCTGCGACGATTTTCCCCTGCTGGATGCGTTGGTGGACGGTTTCGCCGTTGATGAGGTGGAGGGCTTGGGAGAGGTTGGGTTCCATTTTCACCTCGCAGGAGCAGACGGTGGCGCGGGTGGAACGGCCGAAGGTGGTGAGGAAGTAGCTGGAGGTGTTGCCGTCGGCGATCTGGACGGCGCGGGCGCCCTTGGGCAGACCCTTGTATTTCTCGGTGGTGGCGGTGACCTGCGAGATGCTGTCGAGCAAGACCTCGGCGCGGACGCGGCGGATCATGGCTTTGGAAAAGTTGCGCGTGTCGGCGGCGTTGGTGGCGTTCGTTTCGGTGGAAAGGCGGTAAGTGCGGGAGGTGCAGATGTCGCGGACGAGGCGTTTGAAATCGTAGTTGTAGGAGACGAACTTCGCGGCGAGCGCGTCGAGGAGCTCGGGGTTGGAGGGGGGGTTGGAGACGCGGACGTCATCGACGGGATGGACGATGCCGATGCCCATGTAATGATCCCAGGCGATGTTGACGACGTTGCTGGCGAACCATGGGTTCTCGGGTGAGGCGAGCCAGCCAGCGACGGCTTCGCGGCGGGTCTCGCCGGGCTTGAGTTCGGGCTTGGGGCCGCCGAGGAACTTGGGCGGCATGTTTTGCTTGGTGACCGGGTGCAGGGTCTCGCCGCCGCCATCGAAGACGACACGCTCACGCGGATCCTCGGCGGGCTTGCGTTTCACCTGCGCGAAGAAGGCGGTGAAGCCGTAGTAGTCGTCCATGGTCCAGCGGTCGAAGGGGTGGTTGTGGCACTGGGCGCACTGGATGCGGGTGCCCATGAAGACCTGGGCGACGTTTTCGGTGAGCTTCATGACATCGGCCTCCATCTGGAAAAAGTTGGTGGCGGGGCTGGAGAAGGTGCCGCCTTGGGCGGAGAGGAGTTCGGAGATGAGCTGGTTGACGGGCATGTTTCCGGCGATGCGCTCGCGGAGCCAGCGGTGGTAGTTGAGCGCGGCCTTGTAGGAGACCTGGTTGTTGCCTTGGCGGACGGTGCGGATCTGGAGGAGCTCGGCCCATTTCATGACCCACATCTCGGTGAATTCCTCGCGGGCGAGCAGGGAATCTACGAGGTGGCCGTGCTTGTCGGGGCGGGTGTCTGTTAGGAATTTCTGGCGCTCCTCGGGCGTGGGGGGGAGGCCGATGATATCGAGGTGGGCGCGACGGAGGAAGGCCTCGTCGCTGGCGAGGCCGGAGGGGATGATGCGGAGCTTGTCGAGCTTCGCGGCGACGTGGCCATCGATGTAATTGAAGGCCGGGAACTCGGGGCGCACGTAATCCGTTTCCGCCGGGACGACGATGGCCTGCGAGCCTTCGGTGAAGGTGTGGAAACGGCCAAGGAGGAAGGCCTCGCCGCGCTCACCGGAGGCGGCTAGGCCGGTGGCCTTGTCGATGGATACGGAGTTATCGTTCGAGCTGGAGAAGGCGGTGAGGGTGGTGACATCGCGGTCGGTGCCGTCCGAGTAGCTGGCGCGGACGGTGAGAGGAATGCGGATATCGGGGCCGGTCATCACGACCTCGGCGGGCTGGATCTCGATGCCGGTGGGTTGGGGGATTTCGCCTTCGTCGAACTTCGCGCCGTCGCGGATCCAGCGGACGAGGGTTTCGTGGAAAGGGCTGTCGGCATCGAAAAGTTTCCCGCCGGTGTGGGGCACGGTGCCGATGGCTTTGGTGATGAGCAGGGAATCCTCGGGGATGGCGAGGTTGATGCGGCGGCCGGCCATTTCCGAGGTGAGGCGGAAGTGGTCGCCCTTAGGATCGAAGCCGTAGAGGCTGAGGAGGAAGCCGTCCTGGCCGCGCGCCGAGCCGTGGCAGGAACCCATATTGCAGCCCGCGGCGGTGAGCACCGGCATGACGTCGAGCTGGAAGGAAACGGGGCGCTCCTTTTCCGCGTCCTTCACTTTTACCGCGATCTCGGAGGAAAGGCCACGGTAGGCGATGGTGAGTTTCGTTTCGCCGTCCTTGCGGGGGGTGAGGAGATTTCCGTCGAGGGCGGCGATGTCGGCGGTTTCGAGGGCGAGCTTCGACTGGGCGGTGATGTCGTGGGTGGAGGCGTCCTTCATCCGCGCGATGACGATCACGCGGTGGAAATCGGCGGCGGTCTCGAGGCTGATGGTTTTCGGAAAGGCCTCGATGGAAACGATCGCGGGATCGGGCGGCGCGTCCCAGCGGGGCAGGGCGGTTTTGGCGCGGGGGCGGAGGGTTTCGCCCTCGGGCCACTCGGCTCCGGCTTCGATCCAGCCTTTCAGCGCGGCGATGTCGTCCGGGGAAAGCGGGTCGCCGTGCTTTTTCGGGGGCATGCGGTCGGCGTCGTCGGCGGGGAGTATGACGCGGGTGAGGAGGCCGGATTTCACGGGATCTCCGGGGACGAGCGCCGTGCCGGAGTCGCCGCCCGCCAGCAGGTCGGCTTGGGTGGACATGATCAGGCCGCCCTTTGCTTCCTCGGGCGTGTGGCATTCCACGCAGTTCACCTCCAGCACGGCCTTGGCTTTCCCGAAGGGAGAGGTCTCCTCATACGCGGAAGCCAATGCGCTCGCGCCGAGCAGGAGGGCGGGGAAACGGAACATCTGGACGCTACGGGGAGAGCGCATCGGATCTTCCATACACGCTCAGAAAAAATTCCCATTTCCATTTCCGCCGGGCGACCCCAACATCCGGGCGACATGCTTCCCATTCTCATCACAGGAAAGTCCGGCCGTATGGGTCTGGCCGTCGCCGAGGCCACTGAGGCGAATCCAGACACCGTCATCGCCGCGACCCACGACGCGGGCGAGGATCTCGATGCGGCGCTGAAAGCCGCGAAGTGCGTGATCGATTTCACGACGCACAGCTTTTCGACGAGCCTGGTGGAGGCAGCGTTGCGACATGGCGTGCCGATCGTGATGGGCACCACCGGCCACACCGATGCGGAGCTGGAGGTGATCCGCGCGGCATCGAAGGAAATCCCCATCGTCCACGCGCCGAATTTCTCCGTCGGGGTGAACACGCTTTTCTGGCTGACGCGGCAGGCGGCCCGGATTCTGAAGCAGGACACGTTTGACATCGAGGTCACGGAAATGCACCACCGCCACAAGATCGACGCGCCCTCCGGCACGGCGCGGCGGCTGTTGGAAATCCTCAACGAAGAGACCGGCACGTCCTACGCGGACGACATCGCCCATGGACGTTTCGGAAACATCGGCCCGCGCAAGCCGCGCGAGATCGGGATGCACACGTTGCGCGGCGGCGATGTCGTCGGCGACCACACGGTGATGTTCGCGGCCGATGGAGAGCGGGTGGAACTCACCCACAAGGCCTCCTCCCGCATGACCTTTGCGTCCGGAGCCGTCCGCGCGGCGCTCTGGCTGGTGGGCAAGCCGCCCGGCCTCTACGACATGCAGGACGTGCTCGAGCTGAAATGATCTTCCCCCCAGCCCTACATGAAACGACTGATTCCGCTATCCCTCTGCCTCGCCCTGTTTTCCTGCGAGGGGCCGGCTCTGAAAAAAGAAGCCATCATCATCACTGAAACCGCGCCGACCGGGGAGCCCGCCGCCGAGAAACCCGCCGCTGACCTGACCGCATCGGTCATGCGGATCAACTCCACCAGCCAGGCATGGAACCCCGGGCAGCCGTGGGAAAAGACCCCGCCCACCAACCTCCGTTCGCTGGGAGCCATCGTCGCACCGGAGCAGGTGCTGACCACCGGCGAAATGGTTGCCGACATCACCTATCTCGAGCTGGAATCACCGGACGGCTCGCGCACGGCGCAGGCGAAGATCATTGCCGTGGATTACGAGGCGAACCTCGCCCTGATCACCGTGAAATCCGACGATGACCGCGCGGCGTTTTTCGAGGGCACACAACCGCTCTCACTCGCGGAACCACCCGTGATCGGGGATGAGCTGAGCATTTTTCAGGTCGAGGACAACGGCACCACGCTGCTGACAAACGGCACGCTGCAATCCGTGGACGTGGCCGAGAGTTTCCTCGCGGGCCAAGGTTTCCTGACCTACATGGTGAAAGCCTCCATGCAGAGCGCGGCGAGCAGCTTCTCGCTGCCCGTGCTGCGCGGCGACGCCCTTTCCGGCATCCTTCTCAGCTACGATTCCAAGGATCAGATTTCGGATGTGCTCTCCGTGGATGTGGTCGCGCGTTTCCTCGGGAACGCGAAGGACGGGGAATACGCCGGCTTCCCCTCGATGGGTATCTCCGCCTCGCGGACGGAGGATCCTTCTTTCCGGAAATTCCTCAAGCTCCAGCCCGAGCAGGGCGGACTCTACATCGGCAAAGTCCGCAAGGGCGGCGCGGCGGACATGGCGGGTGTGAAAGTCGGCGACGTGCTGCTCAGCGCGGGCGGCCACGCCATCGACAAGCGCGGCTATTACCAGCATCCGCATTACGGTTCCCTTTTCTGGGGACACATCGTGCGCGGCGAGAAATCCACCGGCGATGAGATCATCCTCGGCATCCTGCGTGACGGAGAGCCGCTGGAAATCACCGCCACCCTCACCCGCGAGGAACCGATGGATCGCCTCGTGCCCGATTACCAGTTCGACCGTGCGCCCAACTATCTCGTGAAAGGCGGCTTTATTTTCCAGGAGCTCACCCGCCCCGTGCTCGAGGCCTTCGGCAAGGACTGGGCCACCCGCGCCCCGCTCAACCTGCTCGACGCCTACGAGAACCCCGAGAAATTCGAGGACAAGGCCAAGCGCGTCATTTTCCTCAGCGGAGCCATCCCGACCCCCGCCACCGTAGGCTATGAGCGGCTGCGCAACCTCATTGTGAAAAAGGTCAACGGTGTAGAGATCGACAGCATGAAGACCCTCATCGAAGCCTTCGGCAAGGCCGCCGAAAACAACCTCCACTCCATCGAGTTCATGGAAGAGGATTTCACCGTCTATCTCGACGAGACCGTCTCCACCGGCGTGGACAGCGCCCTCCTCCAGCGCGGCCTGAACCGGCTTTCACGGGCGGAGTGAGGTTTTTTCCGCCTGATCACGGCGCGTGCCTTCTTTCTTGAAGGTTGAATTTTGAAAATTGAAATTTAGCCTCAGATCCATGGAAACTTCCCTCATCATCGACCTTCCCACCCTCCCCGAAGAGGGCAAGGCCTTTTCCGGCGAGTTAGACGGCGCAATCTTTGACCTCACGGGTGGCGACGTGCGATCCGTCGGCCCGCTGGCCTATGATCTCTGGGCGCAGCGTTTCGAATCCGAACTGCTGCTCACCGGGGCTGTCTCGGCGCCCTTCGAATTCACCTGCGTCGTGACCCTGAAACCCTTCATGAAAACGATCCATCTCCCGCAGACAGCCGTTTCCGTGGAAATCGGCAACGCCTCCGGCCTAGACGTCACCGAAGCCCTCCGCGAGGAAGTCCTCATCGAGTTCCCCCCGCCCCCGCTGCGACCAAGGGGACGTCCCGGAATCCTGCGAAATCGATCCGCGATATTTAGCGGTGGACAAGTCCCCGGAAGATGAGGTAAGTCCTCCGCCCCGCGACGGGGGCGACGACCGCTGGTCTGCCCTCGACGATCTCACGGGTCTCAACGATCAACCTCAATAGAACACGACCATGGCCGTACCAAAACGCCGTCAATCCAAAAGCCGCCAGAAAATGCGCCGTGGCGCGAACCGCTGGAAAGCGCCGATCTTCAGCGCTTGCTCCGATTGCGGAGCCACGATCCCCTCCCACATCGCGTGCCCGTCATGCGGCACCTATCGCGGACGCAAAGTCCTCGAGGTGGAGGCGTTCTGATTTGAATTCCCGAGGGAATCACGCAAGAACCCCCGCCGGAGAGCTGGCGTGGGTTTTTCTTTCGTACCCGGGATCCAACCCCTTTTAGAAAACCCATCCGAATCTCCATGAAGGTCGCACTTGATGCCATGGGCGGCGACAACGCCCCGCAGATCAATATCGTAGGAGCCGTCGAGGCGCTGCGGAACCTGCCGAAGCTCGGCCACCTTTTTCTGGTCGGCGATGAGGCGGTTCTCCGCCGCGAAGCCCCCGCCCTCGGCCTGAACCTCAAAGACCCGCGCGTCAGCATCGTGCACGCGCCGGAAGTCATTGGCATGGCCGAGCCGGGTGCGAAGTCCGTGCGCCGCAAGAAACTCTCCTCGATCAGCGTGGCCATGGATCTCGTGAAAGACGGCAAGGCGGATGCCTTCGTCTCAGCAGGCAATACCGGTGCCGCCGTCGCTGCCGCGACTCTCAAGCTGCGCTGCCTCAAGGGCGTGGATCGCGCCGGGATCGCCTCGCCGCTCCCCAACGAGCACGGCATCTGCAACATCCTCGACGCCGGCGCGAACCCGGAATCCAAGCCCGAGCACCTCGTCGCCTACGCGATCATGGGCAGCGCCTACGCGAAATACGTCCTCGGCGTGAAAGAGCCAAGGGTCGGCCTGATGTCAAACGGCGAGGAGGACGAGAAAGGAACCGCCTTCACCAAGGAAACCTTCAAGCGCCTCAAGGCCACACCCGGCATTCATTTCATCGGAAATGTCGAGGGGCACGACCTTTTCGAAACCAAACTCGATATCGTGCTGTGCGACGGTTTCGTGGGAAACATCGTCCTCAAGAGCGTCGAGGCCACCGCGAAGGCCGTCTCGAAATGGCTCAAGACGGAGATCAAGGAAACCCCTCTCCGCATGGCCGGGGCGCTGCTCGCGCAGGGTGCTTTCAAGGCGCTCAAGGCGAAAAGCAGCTATGAAACCTATGGCGGCAGCCCGCTGCTCGGCGTGAACGGGGTGGTCATCATCGCCCATGGTTCATCGACCGGCCTCGCCGTCCGCAACGCGATCCGCGTCGCCGTGGAAACCGTGGAGCATAAGATCAACCCGCGCATCGAGGAAGCCATGGCGCAGCTCCCGCAAGAGGCCGTCGCTCACCTGCCCTCGCTGGAGTAGTAGCCGGTATTCGGATACCGGGTCTCCGTCCCATGCCACCAGCGAGACCGATCGGCGGGCATGCTGCCCCGTTGTGAAGGCAAACGCAGATCCGCATTCCCATCCGCTCACCGGGGTTTGACCTCTGACGGGGGGCAGCGGCACAGGGCGATCAAGCTAGGGGAAATCAAGGTCTGTCCATCCTTTGGAGCAGCTAAATGAGCGAGTCTGGGTTCATGGATGGAAGAATTTCAACCACGGAGGACAGAACACGGAGGTCTTGGTTCGAAACCTGTAGATCAGTCGGGAGATTCTCTGTGTTCTCCGTGCTCTCTGTGGTAAAATCTCAAATTAGTCGGTTTTCACTCCCTAGCTTGATCGCCCTGGGCAGCGGCAGGGGATTTGTGCATGGACGGGGCGAGAATCCTGCTTCAGTTTGCCTAGACATGTTCACAAAACCTTTCAGAGCCTGCAGGACGATCATCCTTGCCGTGCTGCTTGCCGCCCCTTTCTCCTCCGCCGCTCCGAAGGGTCAGATGGAGAAACCCGATTTCACGAAGGGCGATCTCATCCCGGAGGGCGCTACCCAGGACTGGAACCTTGGCGCCACGGGCGCGCGCGGCTGGATCTATTCCGACAGGATGGTCACCACCGACGCCCGCCAGATCTCCGTGACGAAAGTCGAACCCGGTTCACCGGCGGAGGGCGTATTGGCGGTGGGCGATGTGATCTTGGGGGGCGGCGGGAAAGCATTTTCCCATGATCCGCGCACCGAGTTTGGTAAGGCGCTAACAGCGGCGGAGGCGGGCGACGGTAACTTTTCCCTGATCCGCTGGCGGGCGGGGAAAGAGGAGGCGGTGACGCTGAAACTTCCGGTGCTCGGAAGCTATTCGCCGACGGCTCCCCATGATTGCCCGAAGTCGAAGCTGATCCTTGAAAGGGGCGCGGCGGCACTGGCGAAATCCATGGCCTCCGGCTTGGGCAAGAAACAGAACCCCATCCCCCGCGCCCTCAACGCCCTCGGCCTCCTCGCCACCGGCGACGCGAAATACCTGCCGCTCGTGAGAGCGGAGGTGGAGTGGGCTTCCCATTTCACCACCGACGCAATGGCGACCTGGTACTACGGCTATCTCATGCTGCTGGTTTCCGAATATACCATGGCCACCGGTGACGAATCCTTCCTGCCGGGACTGCGGCGCATCGCGATGGAGGCCGCGGAGGGGCAGAGCGCCGTAGGCTCATGGGGCCACAAGTTCGCGGAGCCGAGCGGGCGGCTGCCGGGATACGGTATGATGAACTCGCCGGGCATCGTGCTCACCACCGCCCTCGCCCTCGCTCGGGAAGCGGGCGTGAAAGACCCGGAGGTGGCGATGGCCATCGAGCGCAGCGCGAAGCTGCTCCGCTTTTACTCCGGCAAGGGTGCGATCCCCTACGGCGACCACGTCGAGTGGATGCAGACCCACGAGGACAACGGCAAATGCGGCATGGCGGCCGTGCTTTTCTCGCAGCTTGGCGAAGAGGAGCACGCGGAGTTTTTCTCCCGGATGAGTTTGGCCTCCCACGGTAACGAGCGAGACACCGGCCACACCGGGAACTTCTTCAACCTCACCTGGGCGATGCCCGCCGTAGCCCTCTCCGGCCCACAGGCGACGGGCGCGTGGATGGATGAGTTCGGCGCATGGTATTTCGATCTCGCGCGGCGCTGGGACGGCACTTTCGCCCACCTCGGCCCGCCGCAGTTGAAACCCGACAGCTACCGGAACTGGGATGCCACCGGAGCGTATCTCCTCGCCTACGCGGCTCCCCTCAAAAAAATCCATCTCACCGGGAAAAAACCCGCCGCCGTTCCTCAGCTCGATGCCGCGCACGCGCAGTCCCTCATCCTCGATGGCCGCGGCTGGGACAACAAGAACCGCAACAGCGCCTACGACGCGCTCACGCCGGACCAGCTCCTTGAATCGCTCGCGAGCTGGTCGCCCATCGTCCGCGACCGCGCCGCGCAGGCGCTCGCCCGCCGCAAGGACACGCCGGTGGAACCCGTCCTGAAAATGCTTTCCTCGCCGGATCTCAACGCGCGCTACGGCGCGTGCCAGGCGCTCGCCCACATAAAATCCGCCGATGCCCTGCCCGCTCTGGTGGAAACCCTCGACCACGACGACATGTGGCTCCGCGTGAAGGCCGCGCAAGCCATCGCCGCCATTGGCCAGCCCGCCATGTCCTCCCTTCCGAAGATGCTTGAGATGATCGCCAGGGAGCCTTCGGAAAAAGACCCGCGCGGCATGGAGCAGCGCTACCTCTGTTTCACCGTGTTCGGGACAATGCTGAAAAATTCCATCGAAGGGGTTGGCCAAGATCTCCTCAGGAAAGCCATCGCCGCGGGACTGGACAACCAGGACGGCCGCGCGCGCGGGGCGATCGGCGGGGTTTACGGACGGTTTACCTACGAGCAGATCAAGCCCCTGCTGCCCGTGATCCACGAGGCCATCGTGAAACCCGCGCCCAGCGGCATCATGTTCGCCAGCGGCGTCCGCCTCGCCGGACTGGAGTTGTTCGCGAAGCACCGCATCCGCGAGGGCATCCCGCTTTGCATCGACGTGATGGAGATCCAAAACTGGGGCAAGCAGGCGCGGATTGCCAAATGCCTCCAGATCCTCGGCAGCTACGGCACCGCCGCGAAAACCGAGCTGCCGCGCCTGCGCCAACTTGAGAAAGACCTCACATCCCACCCCGAGGCGAGAAACCTCGCAGCGCACACAGAAACGCTCCGCAAGCTCATCGCAAAACTCGAGGAAGAGGGCGAACCCGCCGAACTCCGCAGCCTCCTTGATTGAACCCGAAGACCGAAGACAGAAGAAGGAACCACGAAACACACCAAACACACGAAAAATCAGTAACTTGGCATTCACCTAACAGGTGAAGCGGATCCATTCCTCCACACACTGGCCATTCGTGGGATTCGTGAAATTTGAGTTCCCCAAGCGGCCATGAGGGAGCCTTACGCCCAGCGAAAACGCCGTTTACCAACCCAACTATGAACTCGCCCAACCCGATCAACCACTCCGTCTGCCGCTGGCCATACTCTGACATCCCGCTCGGGGATTTCTGTATGGCGGCGAAGGAAATGGGCATCGGTTCCATCGAACTACTGGAAACATCGGACTTCGCGACGCTGCGGAGACACGGCCTCGACTGCGCGGTGGTGACCTTTCCCGTAACCACGACGAAAGATGGCGTGAAGGTTGGCATGATCGAGAAAGCCTTCAACCGCTTGGAACATCACGACGCGCTGGTGGAGGTTTACGAGAGGAAACTCAAAGACTGCGCGGAGGTCGGCGCGGGGCAACTGATCTGCTTTTCCGGGAATCGCGACGGTATGAACGACGAGCAGGGAATGGAAAATTGTGCGGTTGGGCTGAAGCGGATTCTGCCTCTCGCTGAGAAGCTCGGGATCACGCTGGTGATGGAGTTGCTCAATTCGCGGGTCGATCACCCCGGCTATATGTGCGACCACAGCGCGTGGGGCGTCGCCCTCTCGGAAAGGATCGCCAGCCCGCATTTCCGGCTGCTTTACGACATCTACCACATGCAGGTCATGGAGGGCGACGTCATCGCCACCATCCGCGCCCACCACCCGCATTTCTCCCACTACCACACCGGCGGCTGCCCCGGCCGGAATGAGATTGATGAGACTCAGGAACTCAACTACCCGGCCATCATGGGCGCCATCTCGGAAACGGGCTACAAGGGCTACGTCGGCCAGGAGTTTATTCCGAAAAGCCCTGATAAGCTCGCCAGCTTGAGGCAGGGCGTGGGGATCTGCACGGTATGACTCCCACGGCGTAAACTAGGGTGAACCGCCGAGCCCGGGTTGGATTTTAACTAGCTTGATCGCCGCTTCGTGTTCTTGAAAATATAGGCATATGTTATGAGTGCATGACCATTGAGCTCCCTGATCACTTGCTCCGCGAAGTGGAAGCCTCTGCCGTAAGGCAGGATATGTCGTCTCAAGCACTACGTCACCAAGGCGCTGTAGGACAAGCTGGCCATCGCCTTGGTTGTCAAAGCCAGCCCGTTCCCACGACCTCTCCAGCCAAATCCCTACTCCGCACTCCCGGAATAAGTCCTTGTTTCCCCATCCCGAATTTCAGACCCTTGGCCAGCACTATGTCAGACACCCCCAACGAGCCGGAACAAGCCCAGACCAAGGTCGGAACCGAGCAGGAATACAACGCAGGACAGATCGACAAACTCGAAGGCCTCGAGGCCGTCCGCAAGCGCCCGGGAATGTATATCGGCGATCCCGACGAGCGCGGCCTCCACCATTGCGTTTTCGAGGTTCTCGATAACTCCATCGACGAGCACCTCGCCGGCTACTGCTCGAAGATCAAGGTCGCCATCCACGTCGATGGCTCGATCAGCATTTCCGACAACGGCCGCGGCATTCCCGTCGATATGCACCCGAAATTCGGCATCCCCGCCGTCGAGCTGGTGCTCACCAATCTCCACGCTGGCGGAAAATTCGGCCAAGGCGCTTACAAATACTCCGGCGGCCTCCACGGAGTCGGCGCGAAATGCGTGAACGCCCTATCCGACTGGTTCCGCGCGGACATCACCCGCGGTGGGAAAGTCCACCGCATCGCCTTCGAGCGCGGCAAGACCACCGAGCCGCTCCACATCGTCGGCGACGCCGATCCCAAGAAAGCTGGCACCTCGATCACCTTTTTCCCGGACGCCACCATCTTCGTCGATACGATCGTCTTCCAGTTCGACCGCCTCGCCACCCGCCTCCGCGAGCTCGCCTTCCTCAACCCCGGCCTGACCATCGAGCTCGACGACGAGCGCCCCGAGTCTGCGAAAAAGGCCTCGTTTTTCTACAAGGACGGCATCGTCGAATTCGTCGCGCAGCTTTGCGAAAACAAGAACGTCGTCCACGAATCGCCCGTCGTGATCAACGGCAAGCGCGAGATCGATTACGACTACGATGGCAAGCAGACGAAAGAGGATGTCTTCGCGGATGTCGTTTTCCAGTATAACGATTCCTACAACGACCAGATCCTCTGCTTCGCCAACAGCATCCCCAACGCCGACGGCGGCACCCACCTCACCGGCTTTCGCACCGCGCTGACCCGCTCGATCAACCAATACGCCAAGGCCAACAAGATCCTCAAAGACAAGGATCCCGCCCTCTCCGGCGATGACGTCCGCGAAGGTCTGGTCTGCGTCATTTCCGTGAAAATGCCCAGCCCGCGCTTCTCGTCGCAGACGAAAGGCAAGCTCGTGAACTCCGAGATCGAGGGAGTCGTATCCTCCATCGTTTATGAAGGTCTCAACACCTACTTTGAGGAAAATCCCGCCCTCGCCCGCAAGATCATCGAGAAATCTGTCAACGCCGCCCGCGCCCGCGAGGCCGCGCGCAAGGCCCGCGAGACCGTCCGCAAATCCGCCCTCTCCGGCGGCGGCCTGCCCGGCAAGCTCGCCGATTGCTCGGAGCGCGATCCCGCGAAATCCGAACTCTACATTGTCGAAGGTGACTCCGCCGGCGGCTCCGCCAAACAAGGCCGCGACCGCCGCACCCAGGCCATCCTGCCGCTGCGCGGAAAGCTCATCAACGTCGAGAAAGCCCGCCTCCACCGCGCCCTGCAGAACAAGGAAATCCAGTCCATGATCACCGCCATCGGCGCGGGCATCGGCGATGGCGAGCAGGACGGCTCCTTCAACATCGAGAAATGCCGCTATCACAAGATCGTCATCATGACCGATGCCGACGTGGACGGCTCCCACATCCGCACCTTGTTGCTGACGTTTTTCTGCCGCCACATGCCCGCCCTCGTGAAAAGCGGCTACCTCTACATCGCCCAGCCGCCCCTCTACCTCGTCACCCGCAAAAAACGCTCAGAATACGTCCAGGACAACGACGAGCTCAACAAGATCCTCATCGAGCTGGGCTCCGGCGAGGTGATCCTCCGCACCTTCGATCACTCCCGTGAGTTCACCGCCGAGGAGTTGAAGGGCATTTTGGAAAACCTTTCCTCCCTCGCCCGTTTCCAGAAATCCATCGCGGGCAACGGCGGCAATTTCCAGGAATACCTCGATGCCCGCCGCGCCGACGGACATCTGCCGGAATACATGATCCGCATCCGCGAGGGCAACGTCGAGGCCGTCCTTTATTTCACCGACGAGGCCGCCCTGTCCGCCTTCGCCGCCGAGAACCGCGACCTAGGCCTGTTCGACGAGCAGCTCTCCGACGAGGAGCTTGCCCAGATCACCGGCCCCTCCCGCCGCGCCGTGCTCCACGAGCTCCACGAGTCCAATGCCATTGCTAAGCTCTTCGCCCGCCTCAACGAACTGGGCATCGACACCAAGGTCTTCCATTCCATGGATACTCCCCTCTTCGAGCTTTCCGAAGGCGACGGCGAGAAGAAGACCAAGACCCCCATCTTCGTAGTCTCGGACATCCTCTCCAAGGTATTGGAAATCTCCGCCAAGGGCGTGCAGATCAAACGCTTCAAGGGTCTCGGCGAAATGAACGCCAAGCAGCTTTTCGAAACCACCATGGATCCGGAAACCCGCCAGTTCCTCCGCGTCCGCCTCGACGAGGACAACGCCGTCGAAGCCGACAAGATGTTCGACGTCCTCATGGGCGATGTCGTCGAGCCCCGCAAACGCTTCATCGAGGACAACGCACTCAACGTCAGGAACCTGGATGTTTGACATCTGATGGATGGATACATTACATTGTTGTCATGACAAGAACGCAGATTCAACTTCCCGATCCCCTTTTCAAGCGGCTCCGCAGCATCGCGAAAGCGAAGGATTTGTCCCTCGCTGAAATCATTCGCCGCGAAATGGAGAGATACGTGGATACATTTCCCGAAGACCTAGGGCCCAAGAAGCCATGGAAGTTTCCAGTCCTGCAACGCGGCAGCGGAGGTTTCAAAGTCGATCCGGCAACGACGCACGCTGAGGCCGATGCGATCATGGAGCGCTTCAAATGGGACGAACCAACATAATGCTAAGCGCCGATACGAACCTTTTCATTTATGCGGCTGATCCTGACTCCCCGTATCAGGGGGAGGCGCTGCGCTTTTTTGAGGGCGCGGCGGCGGGCGATGAGGAATTCGTTTTATGCGAACTCGTCAGGATCGAGATTTATATGCAGCTTCGTAATCCCGCCACTTTGCGGAAGCCATATTCTTCCCGGGAAGCAGCCGATTATTGCCGCTCCTTGCTGGAAGACACCGGCTGGCGCCACATCGACTACGATCCCGCCATTTCCCCTAAGCTCTGGAAGTGGGCTGCGTCCGCCAACTCCGGCATCCGGGAAATCATCGATGCCCGCCTCGCCCTAACCCTCCGCCACCACGGCGTCACCCGCATTGCCACGGCCAACGTAAAACACTTCCAGAACTTCGGATTCACCGAGGTCTGGAATCCACTTCTTTCCTAAATTTTCCCTATGTCCAACGATTCCATCAAGCCTATCAACGTCGCCGACGAACTCTCGCAGTCGTTCCTCGAGTATTCGATGTCCGTCATCATTTCCCGGGCGCTGCCCGATGTCCGCGACGGCCTCAAGCCCTCCCAGCGCCGCGTGCTTTTCGCCATGCGCCAGCTCGGCGTGACGCCCTTCGAAGTCCCATGTGAAATGCGCGAAGATCGTCGGTGAAACCATGGGTAACTACCACCCGCACGGCGATTCCTCGATCTACTCCACCCTCGTCAACATGGGCCAGCCGTGGTCGATGCGCGAGCTGATCGTCGATGGGCAGGGAAACTTCGGATCGGTCGAGGGCGATGCGGCGGCCTCCATGCGATACACCGAGGCGCGCCTCCATCCGCTCGGCATGGCGATGATGGAAGACCTCGATAAGGACACGGTCGATTTCCAGCCGAACTACGACGGCACCCTCCAGGAGCCTTCGGTGCTGCCCTCCGCGTTCCCGAACTTCCTCGTCAATGGCGGCACCGGCATTGCCGTCGGCATGGCCACGAACCTCGCCCCACACAATCTTGGCGAGGTCATCGATGGCATCTGCGCGATGATCAACGACCCGAAAATCGACCTCCCCGGCTTGATGCAATACATCAAGGGGCCGGATTTTCCGGTCGCCTGCGAAATCCGCGGCATCCGCGGCATCGAAGATTATTTCAGCACCGGTCGGGGCTCCATGCGCCTACGTGGCAAGGTCGAGATCGAGGAAAACGAGAACGGCAAGTCGATGATCATCATCCGTGAGGTGCCCTACGGCGTGAACCGTGCCGTGCTGCAGACGCGCATCGCGGAACTCGTGAACGAGAAAACCCTCACCGGCATCTCCGGCATGCGCGACCTTTCCGATGAAGAAACTCGCATCGAAATCGAGCTGAAACGCGATGCCCGCCCGCAGGTCGTCGTCGCGCAGCTTTTCAAGCTCACCGCGCTAGAAACCTCGTTCAGCGTCAACATGCTGGCGATCCACCAGCAACGCCCGAAGCAGCTTTCCCTCAAGGAGGCGATTGACTGCTACATCGAGCACCGCCGCGAGGTGGTCATCCGCCGCACCCGCTACCTGTTAGGGAAAGCGGAGGAGCGCGCCGAGCTGTTAGAAGCGTATCTACTCGCGCTAGGTCATCTCGACGATTTCATAAAGATCATCCGCGACTCGAAGAACCGCGACGAAGCCCGCGAGCGCCTAGCCGCCTATCCTTTCAGCGCCGCCACCGCCGAAGGTCTCGGCATCCTACTGCGCTCGCAAGCCGCCGTGCAGGGCGATCAATACGTTTTCTCAGAGCGCCAAGTGAACGCGATCCTCGAGCTGCGCCTCTACCAGCTCACCGGCCTTGAGCGCGACAAGATCAAGGGCGAATACGACGGCATCCTCGTCGAGATCACCGACCTCATGGACATCCTCGCCCGCGAGGAACGTGTGCTGACTATCATCAAGGACGAGCTGCAGGCGATCAAAGCGAAATACGCCACTCCCCGTAAATGCCCCATCGTCGCGGAAGTCGGCGAGGTCGCCATGGAAGACCTCATCGCCAACGACGCGATGATCGTCACCCTCTCGCACCGCGGTTACATCAAGCGCACCCCGGCCACCGAATACCGCCTGCAAGGCCGCGGCGGCAAAGGCCTCAAGGGCATGGAGACAAAGGCCACCGCGAAGGACGTCGAGGACGATTTCGTCGAGCACCTCTTCTCCGTGCAGGCACACGACTACCTGCTGTTCTTCACCAACACCGGCCGCCTCTATGTCGAGCGCGTCTATGAACTCCCGGAAGGCTCCCGCACCTCCGTTGGCCGCAGCATTCGCAACGTCCTCGACCTGCAGCCCGACGAGAAGATCGCCGCCATGCTCCGTCTTGAGCGCACGGTGGATGAAAACGGCAACGACATCACCTTCCGCGAGGACGCAGGCTTCGTGTTCTTCGCCACCCGCACCGGCAAGGTCAAGAAGACCGCCCTCAACGAATTCCGCAACTACCGCAAGGCCGGCACGATCGCGATCATCCTCGAGGAGCAGAACGAACTGATCGGCTGCACGCTTACCTCCGGCGACAACGAGGTGATCCTCGTCACGCACAATGGCATCAGCCTCCGTTTCTCCGAGCAGGACACCCGCCCGCTCGGCCGCTCCTCGCAGGGCGTCATGGGCATCCGCCCGGTCGAGGGCGATTACGTCGTCGGCCTCGCGCTCGTAGAGGAGAACCACACCCTCCTCGTCGCCTCGGAGAACGGCCTCGGCAAGCGCACCGCGTTCGAGGAATACCGCCAGCAATCGCGCGGCGGAAAGGGCATCATCACGATGAAAGTCACGGACAAGACCGGCCCGCTGGTCGGCGCGCTTTCCGTGGAGGAAACCCACGAGCTCATGCTCATGACCTCCACCGGGCAGAGCATCCGCATCCGCGTCAACGAAGTCCGCACCACGGGTCGCAACGCCCAGGGCGTGAAACTCCTGACCCTGAAACCCGGCGAGAAACTCCAGGATATTTCCTTGGTGATCCCGGATGGGGAGGATGCCCCTGATACGGATGGAACCGAAGCTCTTCCGGAGGAGGATAACGCCGAGTAAAACACGATCCATGCCTCCGATCCGTACCGTTGAAACCCTCATTCTCAGCCTTCGGGGTCAGAAGGTGCTGCTGGATGCGGATCTCGCGTCTCTTTACGGCGTGCCCACGAAGCGCCTGAACGAACAGGTAAAACGGAATGCCGCGCGTTTCCCTGAGGATTTCGTGTTTCAGTTGAATTCCGCGGAGAAGGCTGAGGTGGTCGCAAATTGCGACCACCTTTCCCGCCTCAAATTCTCGAAAAGCCTACCCTACGCTTTCACCGAACACGGCGCGCTCATGGCCGCCAATGTCCTCAACAGCCCCGATGCCGTGCGCATGAGCGTGCACATTGTCCGGGCATTCATCAAACAGCGTGAGCTGATCGCCGGCCAATCTGAGATCCTCAGAAAACTCGCCCAGATCGACGCCACGCTTCTGAGGCATGACGAGGCGCTGAGCATGATCTGGCAGGAACTCCAACCCTTGATCACGCCTCCGCCGGAGCAGGAAAAACCGGAGATCGGTTTTCATGTCCGGGAGCCTGAAACAAAGTACACCGCGAAGCCGCAACGGAAATCCAAGTCACGGAAATCCAAGTCATCGGGCTAAGAGGCAGCTACCGCTTTTCCACGGCACCTAAATCAGGCGCGTTTCCGCTGAATCCATCGGTCCAAGGAGGCAGGATCTCCCCTTTGTCGATGAGCGGGGAATCCGGATGGAGGGTGTAATGGGGAGGCGGCAGGGGATCGCCTTCCGCGAGGGTGATTCCGGGATCGCCCGTCATGGTGTTTCTGGATTCCCGTTTCCGTGAAAGTCCCCTCGCCGACGTGGATGGTGTGCCCCTTGTCCGCTTCGACCATATAGAAAGCTCTGGCGAGCGAGCGCCACGGGCTGCGTTCGAGGCCGGAGTTCGTGTCGTTTCCGCTCAAGTCCACGTAATGGGATGCGGCGGAGGCGCTGCCGAGAGCGTTGGCCGCGCAAAGGGCAAAGGTGATGAATATGGGGATTCTCATGGTTCTCAAGGGAAGCCGCCGCAAATCGCTTCTTGTGCTTCAAGCTACCCTTATTGTGCTGCCAGATCGTCCTTCTAGTCCATGACTCGAAAGTGTCATTTAAGAGCAGCGCCCCAAGCGGCCTCATCTCTCACAGAGGCATCTGAAACGACCCCGCGAACACCGAAGATCAGCGCCAAAAAATAATTCTTGCACAACAAGCCTAATAAGTGTTCATTTGAACTCACTATGAACGACACACTGAATCCCGAAACGACCAAAACTTATTCCAACGGCTACACGATCTACAAACCCAACCAGCGCGGCACCGGCGGTGTCGTCCGATTCAACCTCAATGCGGAGAAAGGTGCGGTCTTTGTCGAGGCTGCGGCGCAGAGCGGCGAGAAGCAGTTCAATTGGGACAGCAAGATCATCATGAAATGGGGGCTCTCCGATATCGGAGCTGCTCTCGCCACGCTGCAAGGCCGCACTCCGCAGGCGAAGCTGTTCCACAAAACCGACAAGGCCAGCAGCGCCTTCGAACTTACCTTCCGTGAGGATCCCGAACGCGCACCCTACGCGCTCATGATTTCCCGCCAGGAAGAGGCGGATAAATCACTGCGCAAGGTCTCCATCCCGATCACCCATGCCGAAGCGGCCGTCCTCGAAACTGCCCTCCGCACGGCCACCGATCGCATCCTAGGCTGGTAAGTGTGTCGGCGGTTTACACGTGCGCTATGCCAAACATTTACAAGGCATGACGGATGCAATCCGCCGCCACGATCTGTCACTCCTTCGTCCTTTGGTTGAAGCGCCGGATGTAATCCTGCCCATCCGCCTTCATGTTTTTTCCTTTCGCCCAGTTTTTCGGGAGCCTATCTAAGAGATCGAGGCGGCGGAGGCTGTTAAGTAGGTTCAGAAGGGAAGAGGGATCCATGTCCGAGGTCACGTCGGCGATAAGGGCTGCGGCGGCGATGTCTTTTTGCCCATCGCGAAAAGTGCCTGTGCGGTGGCGGTGCGGATGCCGGGGTGTTTGTCCTTGAGGAGAGGGAGGAGGGAGTCGGCTTCGGAGGCCGCTTTTTCGCCGAGAAGGCGGAGTCCGACTGTGCCCCAATACCTTTCGGTCGGATCGGAGGAGGCGATCGCTTCCTTGAGACGGGGTAGGTTTTTCAAATCGATCTCGGTGGCGTTGAAGGCGAGGTCGGTGATCTTGCTGTAATTAAAATCATTACCTTGGACATATGTGGCGAGGGTTGGTTTCCCGAGCGCGGCGAACAGCGGCTCGGGCACCAGGCCGGTATCCTTTGCCTCCTTCATCGTCGCGTTGAGTTGATCGCGGAGGGCGGCGAGCTTTTCCGCATGGGCGGGATCGGAGGCGAGGTTGTTGATTTCCCATGGATCTGCGGAAAGGTCGTAGAGCTGTTCCGAGCTGCCGGGCGCTTCCCAGAGAGCCTTATGGATACCGGACAGCTTGCCGTCTTGCCATGCCTTTTGGAAAGCTCGCCAGCCGGGTTGTCCGAACTGGTAGAAGGAGTAGGGGGCGGTCGGGAAGTCGGGGTTGAAGTTGCGAATGTATTTCCATTTCCCATCGGTGAGGCCGCGGCGCATTCCGAAGAGCTCGTCGAAGCGGTCGGCGTAGAGAAACTCCATCTCATCGGCGGCGGGTTCCACGCGCTTGGTGCCGAGGAAGGCGCGACCTTGCATTTGGACGGGCTTGTCGAGTCCGGCGAGGGAGAGGATGGTGGGGGAGAGATCGACGAAGGAGACCGGCTCGGTCGTGCGGTCGCCGGGCTTAAAAGGGGCGAGATGGCGGAATTTTTCCGGGATGCGGAGGATCATCGGAACTTTCACGCCGGTTTCCTCCAGGTAGCGTTTGCCGCGCGGCAGCACGCCGCCGTGATCCGAGTAGTAAAATACGATGGTGTCGTCTGCTAGTCCGGCCTTTTCGAGATCGTCGAGGATCTTGCCGACCTGCGTGTCCATATCGGTGACGCGGTCGTGGTAGCGGGCGTAGTCCTTGCGGATTTCGGGCAGGTCGGGCAGATAGGGAGGGAGATCGATTTCCTGGGGTTTCAGGCGTTTCGGCTCGGCGGGTTTGTCGTCGAAGAGCGAGCTTTCGTGGGAGGAAGTGATGTTGAAGATGGCGAAGAACGGCTTTCCTTTCGGGCGATCCTTGTAGTGCGCCTTGCCGGAGGATTCGTCCCAGTAGGAGTTGTCGTTGCCCTTGAAGTTGTAGTCGGTCTTGACGTTGTTCGTGCAGTGGTATCCGGCTGCGCGGAGGTATTCGACGTTGGGCCGGAAGGTTTCCGGGATGGCGTGGCGGGAACGCATGTGCTGGGTGCCCATGGTCGGCGAGTAGGCGCCCATCAGGATCGTGGCGCGGGCGACGGCACAGACCGGGGCGTTCGAGTAGGCGTTTTCGAAAAGGACGCCTTCTTTCGCCAGCGCGTCGATGTTTGGTGTCTGCGCCTGCTTGTTGCCGTAGCAGCCGACCCAATGCGAGGAGTTGTCCTCGCTGGTGATCCAGAGGATATTCGGGCGTTCCTGCGCAAGCAGGGGGATGGCTAAAGTGAGGAAAAGGAAGGGCGTTTTCATGGGAATGCTTGGATACGTTCTTGGCACAGGAGGTTATCGGATCATTGAGACGAAGCCCATCACGAAATACCCTGGCACGCCATGCTAGATGGTCTTTCCACCTCAAACATCAAAACGCATGTTCTCCAGACTATCTGATATCTTCTGCGGATTTTTTGGCCTCTTTGTGAGCGGCCTTGAGAAAAAGAATCCTGAGGCGCTTCTCGAGCTCGAGAAGGAAAACCTCCGCAAGCAGATCGCTAGGTTTCCTATCGTCGCCTCATGGGCGAGGGTGGATTTTTGATCCGCCCCTCCTTGCGCTGCGCGGGGCGCTCAGTCCTTCAGCTCGGAGAATATCTCCGCGTTCTTGATCTCCAGCTTCGTCCAAGGCGCGTCTTCTTTTTTGGCGAAGGTGAGTGGGGATGGTAAAATCCCTCTTTCCGAGGAGTCATGTAGCGCGGCAACGACGGCGGCGGGATCGAGGCGGTTGAGGGGTTGGGCGGTGTAGCCTCCGCCGATGTCCGCTCCGTCGGAGGAACGCGCCTCGAAGTGGAGGTGGGCGGGATAATAACCGTTGCCCGTGCCGACGGTGCCGATCAACTCACCGCGCGCGACGAGGGTGTTGAGCGTGGTTTTGATCTCATGGAGGTGGGCATACATCGTGTGGATGGGTTTCCCCTGCGGATCGCGGTGGGCGAGGACGACGATGTTGCCCCAGCCCGGCGAGGGTTCGCCCGCATAGACCACGAGGCCGTCGCCCGCGGCGAAAACGGGATCGCCGAGATCCGTGTTCATGCCGCCGATGCCGTTGAGATCGTCCCCGGTGTGGTGGCCGCCGCGCTTTTCGTTCATCTCCCAGAATTTCTGGGCGTTGTAAACGAGCGCGCCGTTTTCCGAACCCATGGGCGTGTCCATGCGGTTAGCCGTCGGGACTTGGTTCGCCTGCCAGGCGGAGAGGAAATGGAAACGCATGTCGGGCTTGTCGCTCTGGGGCATCGCAAAGGGCGCGTCGGAATCCTGGAAGCCGACTAGCTTCTCCTCCGGCGCGGCCGTCCGCGAACTCCGCCATACCGCAAAACCGACAATGCCCGCCGCGAGGAGGAGAGTGATGAGGAGGCGGGCAGCTTTCATGGGATGGGTTACGTTGGCGGGCGGTGGAGGTTTTCAGTGTCATGGGAGTTTCTAAAACGCCGGCTCAAGGAACTCGGCCTCGCGGGAAAGGGCGAGAAGGTGGTTTTCCGCATCGCTTGAGCGTCCGGATCAGGAAATGAGTTCCCTCACCAACGCGGGGCCCTGATAGACGAAGGAAGTGTAGATCTGCACCAGATCCGCCCCGGCCTTGAACTTCGCCTCCGCATCCGCCTTCGAGGAAACGCCGCCGACCCCGATGATCGGGATTTTCCCGGAAAAGGCGGATGCGAACGCGGCGAGGACGTGGTTCGATTTCTCGAAAACGGGTTTCCCGGAAAGCCCGCCCGCTTCGTTTGCCCACGGGTGCTCCTTCACAAGCTCGCGGTCGAGTGTGGTGTTCGTGGCGATCAGGCCTTCGAGGCCGCCGCTGAGGAAGGCAGTGGCCAGATCCGCGACCTGTTCGTCGCTTAGATCCGGCGCCACTTTGAAAAGGATGGGCACCTGTTTTCCGTGTCGGGCGGCGAGGTTTTCCTGGGAAATTTTCAACATCTCTAACAGCCGCGCGGAGGAGTCGGCTGCCTGCAGGTCGCGGAGGCCGGGGGTGTTCGGCGAGGAAAGGTTCACGGCGATGTAATCCGCCACCGGGTAGGCCTTTTCCAAACAGGCAAGGTAGTCGTCCGCCGCGTTCTCGTTGGGCGTGTCCTTGTTTTTGCCGATGTTGAAACCGATGGGGCCGGTGAAGGACTTGTGGGCGCGGACGTTGGCGACACCCGCGTCGATGCCGGGGTTGTTGAAGCCCATGCGATTGATGATCGCCTCGTGGGGGATGAGCCGGAACAGGCGCGGCTTGGGGTTCCCTGTCTGTGGGCGCGGCGTGATCGTGCCGATCTCGATGAAGCCGAAGCCGAGCCGCCCGAGCGCGTCGATGGTGTTACCCTCCTTATCGAGACCCGCGGCGAGGCCGATGCGGTTGGGAAATTTCAAGCCCATTAACTCGACCGCTCCGCTCCCGGGAAGCGGCGGGGAGAGGGCTTTTAGCAATCCGGTTTTCTCCGCGAAACGCAGCCCTGCCATGCTGGCGTGATGGGCGGTCTCGGCATCCAGCGAGAACAGGATTTTCCGGGCGATGGGGTAGGCGGCGGCGAGCACGGGCGAACGATGACCGCGCTGACCGGGGCTGGGAAGATTGAAAAGTCCTCCCGCACGCCACGCCGCAAAAAAAAGCGGGCCAACCCTTCCGGGCGGCCCGCTTTGGCAAACGTTTTGGATTAGATGCCTTTCTTGACGACATCTGCGAGGAGGTCGATCACGCGGTTCGAGTAGCCCCACTCGTTGTCATACCAGCTCACCAGCTTGAAGAATGTGCTGTTGAGTTCGATGGAGGAGCCGGCGTCGTAGATGGAGGAGGCCGGATCGTGGATGAAGTCCGTGGAGACGACCTCGTCGGTGGTGTAGTTGAGGATGCCCTTGAGGTAGGTCTCGGAGGCGTTCTTGAGCGCCGCGTTGATTTCCGCGAGGGAGGTTTCCTTCTCGGTCTTCACGGTGAGATCCACGCAGGAAACGGTCGGCGTCGGGACGCGGAAGGCCATGCCGGTGAGCTTGCCTTTTACTTCTGGACAGACGAGGGCGACGGCCTTCGCGGCTCCCGTGGTGGAGGGGATGATGTTGATTGCGGCGGAGCGGCCGCCTTTCCAATCCTTCTTGGACGGGGCGTCCACGGTTTTCTGGGTGGCGGTGTAGGCGTGGATGGTGGTCATCAGGCCCTCCTTGATGCCGAAGCCTTCTTTGAGCAGCACGTGGACGAGCGGCGCGAGGCAGTTGGTGGTGCAGCTCGCGTTGGAAATGAGGTGGTGCTTCGCGGGATCGTAGTCGCCGTCGTTCACGCCCTGCACGAAGGTATGGACGTCGTCGCCTTTTCCGGGAGCCGAGATGATGACTTTTTTCGCGCCGGCGGTGATGTGACCCTGGGCGAGCTTGTCCTCGACGAAAAGGCCGGTGGACTCGATGACGATGTCAACGCCCAGCTCTTTCCATGGCAGGCCTTCTGGGGTGCGGGCGGAGACGACCTTGATCTCGTGGCCGTTGACGACGATAATGTCGTCCTCGGCGAGATCCGGTGAGGATTTCTTCGAGGAAACCTCGCCGGCAAACTTGCCCTGCGTGGAGTCATACTTGAGGAGGTAGGCCAAGTTGTCGGCCGGGACGATGTCACCGACGGCGGCGACTTTGAATGTGGTGCCGAGGTGGCCTTGTTCGACGAGAGCGCGGAAGACGAGGCGTCCGATGCGGCCGAAACCGTTGATGGCGATGGTGGTCATATTTTTCTGTATGTGATGGTCGTTCGAGACCGGGAGTTGCTTGCGCCGCAAACGGCTTTTCCGGCGCGGCGGCGGGATTGTGCATGGTTGATCCGATGCGTCAATACCGCTGTAAGGAAGGGTAAATATGTAGTTTTGCGTGCTTTTTCCCACTCAGCGGAACAGTAGGACGGACACGAGGCAGGTGCGGATCAGTTCGCTTGTGGTGCTGCCGAGGATGAGGTGGCGGACGCGGGAGTGGCCGTAGGCGCCCATCACGAGGAGGTCGCTGGCGGTGTCCTTTACCTTGGCGGCGATCAGCTCGTCGGCATCGCCCTGGAGCAGTTCGGCGGTGACGGAGTGGCCCGCGCCGCGCAGGGCGGTGGCCGCGCCTTCGAGGGCGCGGGAGAGATCGGAATCCGGTTTCCCGACGGAAATGATGTGGCATTCGGCGTCCTTGAGCAGAGGGCGGGTGGCGAGGAAATGGACGGCCTTGAGCGAACTCTCGCCGCCATCGAAGGCGAGCAGGAAACGCTTCACCGGCCTGAATTCGCGGGCGGCGACGAGGACGGGGATTTTCGCGGAGCGGACGACGCGCTCGAGGTTGGAGCCGAGGTGGCCTTTCGCGAAATCCGCGTGCTCCCCGCGTTTCCCCAGGATGACGAGTTCCGCGTCCTCTTCGAAGTCGCCGACGGCGTCCACGAGCGCCCCGTGGCGCTGGGTGACGGTGACTTCCGAGCCGCCAAGGGCTTTCTCGGCGTCCTCCAGGATCGCCTTTCCGCGGAGGCGGGCGACGCGGGCATGGGCGGCGTCGAGCCGGGTGAGTTCCTCCAGCAGCTCGTCGTTGGCGCTGAAGCCGATGCTGCCGCTGAGGTCGCTGGTGGGCGGGGCTTCCTCGCGCTCGATGACGTGGAGGACATGGACGGGCGCTTCGAGGCGAGCGGCGGCCCATGCGGCGTGCTGATAGACGCTGGGGGAATAAAGGGAGCCGTCGGTGCAGACAAGGATCTTGGACATGGGGATGAAATTCTAAGTTTTAAACTCTAAACCTCAAGGAAGAGGCGGACTAATGATCGAGCATGCGCTCCAGGGCACCGGATTTGTCGGCCTCGCCGAGCTTATCGACGATGGTAGCCGTGGCCTCGTTCATGCCAAGGATTTCCACCTCGGCTCCCTCGCGGCGGAACTTGAGGATGACCATGTCGAGTGCGCCTACGGAGGTGAGATCCCAGAAATGGGCGTGGGAAACATCGATGACGACCTTGGCGAGGGCTTCCTTGAAATCGAAGGCGTTGGTGAAATCCCCGGCGGATGCGAAGAAGACCTGGCCGCGCACCTCGTAGATGCGGGTCTCGCCCTCCAGGCGGCTGGTGACGCGGATGATCTGCGCGACCTTGCGGGCGAAGAACAGAGCGCTGAGCAGCACTCCGACGAGGACGCCGATGGCGAGGTTGTGCGTGGCGACTACGGTGATCACCGTGGCGAGCATCACCGTGCTGGTGGTCTTCGGGTGGACGGCGAGGTTTTTCAGCGAAGCCCACGAGAAGGTGCCGATCGACACCATGAACATCACCGCGACGAGCGCCGCCATGGGGATCTGGCTCACCCATTTTCCGAGAACCAGGATCATGATCAGCAGGAAAACGCCCGCCGCGAGCGTGGAAAGCCGGGTGCGCCCGCCGGATTTCACGTTGATGATGGACTGGCCGATCATCGCGCAACCGGCCATGCCACCGAAGAGTCCTGCGATGAAATTCGCGATGCCCTGGCCGCGGCATTCCTTGTTCTTGTCGCTTTTCGTGTCGGTGAGTTCATCGACGATCTGCGCGGTCATCAGGGACTCCAGCAGGCCGACGACCGCGAGGCTGATCGAGTAGGGCAGGATGATGGCGAGGGTCTTGAAATCGAGCGGCACCTCGGGCCAGAGGAACATCGGCAGCGAAGTGGGCAGCTTGCCGAGATCGCCCACGGTGCGGACATCGAGGTTGAGGAAAACCGCGACGAGCGTCAGGCCGATGATGCAGACCAACGGAGAGGGGACGGCCTTGGTGACGCGGGGCAGCAGGTAGATGATGCCGAGGCCGGCGGCGACCATCGCGTAGGTGATCCAGGTCACCCCGCCGAGCGCGAGGTTCAGCTCCGGGAGCTGGGCCAGGAAAATCAGGATCGCCAGGGCGTTGACGAAGCCGGTCATCACGGATTTCGAGACGAAACGCATCACCACTCCGACCTTGCAGACGCCGAAGAGAAACTGGATCACGCCGGTGAGCAGCGTGGCGGCGAGGAGATATTGGAGGCCGTGATCGCGGACGAGCGTGACCATGAGCAGCGCCATGGCTCCGGTGGCGGCGGAGATCATGCCCGGCCTGCCGCCCACGAAGGCGATGACCACCGCGATGCAGAACGAGGCATAGAGGCCGACGGCGGGATCCACCCCGCGATGATCGAGAACGCGATGGCCTCCGGGATCAGGGCGAGGGCGACGACGATTCCGGCGAGAAGGTCGGCGCGGACATTGGAGAACCAGGAGGCGGGCAGACGGGAAAACATGGCGGTGAAATCGGGAAAAGGCGCGCAGACTTGGGGACATGCCGGGAAAGGGCAAGTAGTTTTCCCCTGGGGGGACTTGTAAGCTTGAATCCCGGCATCGGCCTGCCATGTTGAAACCATGTCCACGAAAGAACTCGCGATGGAGACGATACGCGGCCTTCCCGAAGACGCCTCGTGGGAGCAGATCGAGGAGCGCATCCATTTCCTGGCCGCCATCGAGGCCGCCCGCGAGGAGGTGAAAACCGGCAAAGTAGTCCCCCACGCCGAGGTCTCCGACCTTCTCCAATCATGGATTTCAGGATAATCTGGTCTGAAATCGCGTTGCGGGATCTCCGGGACATCGTCCGGTATGTCGCCCGTGATGATCCGAAAACGGCGGAACGATTCGGTAACCTCATCATTTCCAAGATATTGAACCTCGGCACGTTTCCACGGATCGGTCGGATTGTTCCCGAGTTTCGCGAGGATCGGCTTCGTGAAATCATCCTTACCCCTTATCGGATCGTGTATGAGATCGACGACAACAACTCGACCCTGGCGGTGCTGAGGGTTTGGCATGGCGCGCGCGGAAGTGTGCAACTGCCATGATCCACGGGAAGCTTTCCCTTGCCATCCTGCCCGCCACCCCACGAAACTCCGCTCGCAATGCTGGATATCAAGGTCATACGGGAACAGGCGGAAGAGGTGAAGGCGCGGCTCAAGGCGCGCGGCGGGGATCATTGGAAACTGATCGACGAGGTGCTGGCCTGCGATGAGGGGCGGCGCGCGGCGGAGACCGCAAAGCAGGAACTCCAGAACAAGCGCAAGACGATCTCGAAGCAGATCGGCATGATGAAGGCGAAGGGCGAGGACAGCTCGGCCATCGAGGCGGAGGTGCGCGGCATCAACGACGAGATTTCCAAGCACGACACCGAAGCCGAGGCCGCCTCCGCGCAGCAGACCGACCTCCTTCTCAACATCCCCAACCTCCCCCACCCGGAATGCCCGCTGGGCGACTGCGAGGAGGCGAACCCCGTCGTCCGCGAGTGGGGCACGAAACCGGAAATCGCCGAGCCGAAGGATCACGTGGAACTCGCCGCGAAACACGGCTTGATCTCTTGGGACGACGCGATCCGCATCGCCGGATCGGGCTTCGCGGTGTATCGCGGCAAGGGCGCAAAACTGGAGCGGGCGTTGATCCAATTCCTGTTAGATACGCAGACGGAGAACGGCTACGAGGAGGTGAACGTGCCGCACCTCGTGCTGCGCGAGTGCATGGAGGGCACCGGGCAGTTGCCGAAATTCGAGGACGACATGTATGGCACAGAGCCTTCGGAAAACGACGGCCGCAACACCCTTTTCCTCGCCCCCACCGCCGAGGTGCCGGTGACGAACCTTTACCGCGATACCATCGTCGCCGAAGCCGACCTTCCGATCAAACTCGTGGCCTACACGCCGTGCTTCCGCCGCGAGGCCGGCTCGGCGGGCCGCGACAACAAGGGCATCATCCGCATGCACCAGTTCGACAAGGTGGAACTCGTGCAAGTGGTCGATCCGGAAACGGGCTTCCAGGTGCTGGAGGAGCTGACCGCCCACGCGGAGAGCATCCTGCAAAAACTCGGGCTGCATTACCGGGTGATCGAGCTTTGCACTGGCGATGTCGGGCAATCCTCGGCAAAGACCTACGACATCGAGGTCTGGGCGCCCGGCCACGGGAAATACCTGGAGGTGTCGAGCTGCTCGTGCTTCGGCGATTACCAGGCGCGGCGGATGAAGCTGCGTTTCAAGGACAAGGAAGGCAAAAACCGCTTCCCCCACACCCTGAACGGCTCCGGCACCGCCCTGCCAAGGCTCTACGTGGCGTTGTTGGAACAATGCCAACAAGCCGATGGCACCATCAAAATCCCCGCCGCGCTCGTCCCCTACTTCGGATCGGAAAGCATCTCATGAAAACCCTCGCCGCCATCCTCACCATCGCCACCACTTTCGCCGAGCCCGTGCCGATGACCTTCAAGGCGACCGACGGCAGGGAAGTGCTCTACCGTTTCGCAGCTCCTAAACCCGAGTGATGCGTTTCCTGAAGTCAGAGGCCGGGGCGATCATCCTGTGGCTCGCCGCTTCGCTTTTCGTGGCGGCGCTGCTCACGCCGCATCTGTATGACGCGGGGAAAGATCTCGCCGAAAGCGCAAAGACAAGCGACTACCCGGCCGTCATCGAATCGGTCGCCGGTTCCGCCGGACGTGCGAAGATCGACCGCTACTTTTCCCGCTCCCTGCTGATCTCCGGGCTCGCGTTGCTGCCCTTGCTGATCCGCCGCGTGAAGCAACTGCCGCGCGATCCGCACGCCGATGTTTACGCCCTGCGGAAATCGCCGTGGGACACGCAGCTCGCCCATCTCGGCGGTGGATTGGTGATCGGCGCGGCATCAGTCAGTCTATTGACCCTTATCCTCGAAATCTCTGGCGCAGCCATCCCGCGCGACACCGAACTCTCCGCCGGGAATTTTACCTCAAAAGTCCTCATGCCCGCAGTCGGAGCGGGGGTGATCGAAGAATTCGTGTTCCGCGGCCTACTGCTGGGGTTTTGGTTGCGAGCATGTTCGTTGCAGACGGCGTGGATCGGCAGTTCAGTGATGTTTTCCTTCATCCATTTCCTCAGCCCGCCGGATGGGATGGTCATCGTGGATCCCCGCGCCTGGCACACCGGGTTCGAAATCCTAGGCGGTACCCTCGGCCATTTCACCGACCCCGCGTTTTTCGTGACTGAGTTCGCCACGCTCACCCTGCTCGGCCTGATCCTCGCGTGGTGCCGCATCCGCACCTTTTCGCTGTGGCTGCCCATTGGCCTTCACGTCGGGCTCGTGTTTGCGCTGAAGACCTTTTCTATGGCACGCAGCTTGGATCCCGAATCACCGCTGCGCCCATGGTTCATCGGTAACGACTTGAAGTCCGGCATTCTTCCCCTCACGACCCTCGCGGTCTGCTTCGCGCTGTGTAAGATCGTCGTTCGTCTATTCCCGCCCGCCGATATTGAAACATCCGCGCCCGAACAGGCGTAACCACTTGATATGAAAATCCTCACTTGCCTCCTCGCCGCCACCCTCATGTCCCACGCCGCTCCCGTAGCGATCTTCGACGGCAAATCCTTAGCCGGTTGGAAAACGGTCGGCGCGGATGTCTGGACGGCGGCCGATGGCGTGCTGACCGGCACCAGCAACGAGAAGAAGCAGGGTTCCATTCTCTGGACGGAAAAGGAATACACGGACTTCGTTGTCTCCTGCGAATTCAGGTTCGAAGGCAAGATCGACTCCGGCGTTTTCCTTCGCCATGAAAAGGATCAGATCCAGATCGGCATTTCCGGATCGCTGAAGCGGGACATGACCGCCTCGCCTTTCATCCCAGGAAAAGGCTATCCCGTGGAGGCGAAGGGTGTCGCGGAGTTGCTCAAAGAAGGTGAGTGGAATATCATGAAAATCACCGCGAAAGGCCCAGTCTATACCGTCGAGCTGAACGGCAAGGAAGTGATGACCTACACCTCCGACTCCGCGAAGGACAAGGGTCCCATCGGCCTGCAGATGCACGCCGGCGTGGCGATGAAAATCGATTTCCGCGCGATCGCTGTTGAGTCAGAGTAAACACTTACGATCAGAGATCGGAGGGCTTCAAATCCGTGTGCTTTTGGAGAACACTTCATCGATTTCAGGGGATTCCTCACCTGCTTCAATACGGTCGGCAAGAACGCGCAAGACAAGCGCCTCTACCTTCGCCACCGCCTCCTTGGCGGTTTTTCCGTAAGCCATGGCTCCCGGTATGGCGGGCACTTCCGCGACGAACCGACCGTCATCCTCGGTTTCCACTTCGATCATCATAGGCGGAAGCAACCAGAGAAATAGCTGGACTTGAACAAGGAAGAGGATCTCTCACCCCCGCATCACCGTAAGCACGGCGATCCTCCCCGCGCCCGCTTTGCGCAACACTTTCGCGCACTCGTCCACGGTGGATCCGGTGGTGAAAACATCATCCACCAGGAGATAACCGGGCGGTGGTGTCTCCGGGAACGGCTCACGCAGCGTGAACGCGCCCCGCAGGTTTTCCATCCGCTGCTTCCTGCTAAGGCGGGTCTGCGTTTCCGTGCGCCGCACCCGTTTCAGCAGGCGCGATACCGGCAGCCCGGTCTCGATGGCGATGGATCGCGCGATCTCCTCCGCCTGGTTGAACTGCCGCTCCATCTGCCGCGAGCGGTGCAGCGGCACGGGCACGAGCGGCCATTTCTCCTCCAGCGCCACCTCCAGCCGACGGTCGGCGAACGCTCGGCAAGCCAGCCTTCCCAACTCCGCGCCGAGATGGATTTCGCAGCCGTATTTCAGGCGGTGGATGAGTTCCAGAGTCGAGTCAGAGCGATCCATCGCGGCTCGTGCGAACTCGAAGTGGAACGAGATCTCCTTACAGTTCGGGCAGTCGAAAGGGCCGTCGATGAGCCCCTGGAAATGCTCGCCGCAGACATCGCAGAACGGCGGCGCGATGCGCGGCAGGCGTTCCGCGCAAGGTTCGCAGAGTGCCTTGCTGCCGGAAAGCCCCAGCCCGCAGATCTCGCAGATCGGCGGGTAGAGCCAGTCGAGGCCGTCACTCGCCTGTTTGTTCAATACTTTCATAGCTCTTGGTAATCAAATCCACGAAGCCGCCCTCCGCTCAACGCCGTGATCTTCTCCACCTCACCGTTGAAATCCTTGGTTGCGAAAATTTCGAAGAGCGCCTTGTCGATGTTGAATGCGACCAGCGTGAGCCCCCGCCCGATCACCAAAGAGCCGAACGTCCAGAGCCAGATCTTGATCACATCACCGAACGCCGAAACCTGCACAGCTGGGTTTTGATACAAGTGGCTGGCTTTTCCAAGCTGCAAACTCTCAATCCTTCGATGATTTCGGGTCGAGGGCGTCGCGGAGGCCGTCGCCGAGGAAGTTCAGGGCAAAGAGGGTGCTGGCGAAAAACACGGAGGGGAAAAGCAGCGGGTAGGGAGTGACCTCCATGCGGTCCGCACCCTCCTTGATGAGGATGCCCCACGAGGAGTTCGGCGGTTTTACCCCGAGGCCGAGGAAGGACAGCACGCTTTCCAATAGCATGATCCCGGGCACGGCGAGGGTGGTGTAGATGATGATGGGGCCGATCACGTTCGGCAGGATGTGGCGGAAGAGGATGCGGAAACGGCTCAGCCCCAGCGAGATCGCGGCCTCCACGAACTCCAGATTTTTCACGCTCAGCACCTGCGCGCGGACAATCCGTGCGATGGTCAGCCAGCCGATCGCGCCGATCGCGATGAATAGCGGGATCAGGGTGGTGATAGGGGCCACGCGGTCGCGCTCCCAGCCGGTTGTTTCGATGATCCAGGTGGTGAAATCCGAGGACGGTTCATCGACCACCAGTGCGAAAAGAATGACGAGCACCAGGAAGGGCAGGGCGAAAAGGATATCGACGAAGCGCATCATCACCGCATCGGTCTTGCCGCCGACATAGCCGGAGATCGCGCCGTAGATGACACCGATGATCACCGCCACGCCGGTGGCGACAAAACCAACAAGCAGCGAAACCTGGCCGCCGTAGAGCACCCGCGCGAAGAGATCCCGCCCGAGCTGGTCGGTGCCGAACCAATGCTCGCCGTCGGGCGCGGCCACGGGGTTGGCGAGGTTAATCGCCGTCGGGTTTTTCACGAAGGGCAGAAAGGGTACGATGAAACACGCGATCACCACGATCAGCAGCACCGCGAGGCTCACCAGCGCGGGCTTGTTCCGGGCCAGCCGGTGCCATGCGTCTTTCCAGAGGGAGCTGCCTTGGGAGGATTTCGCTTCGTTCGCCACGGGGGGGAAATTAGATGCCCGCGCGCGGCTTGAAGAGGTTTTTTTTTCGTCGGAGGGCTCACGGCGCGAGCGACACGCCCACCCGGAAGAAGCGGGGGGCGGGAATCGTGGTGGGGAAAGGAACGCGAACCGCGTCGATCTCCGCTCCGGTGGCCATTACGGTCGGCACGGCCTCGCTGACGGCCCAACCCGGAGCAAGATCTGCGCTGAACTGGACGGTGTAGATCAAGCCTTGGGCCGCGTGATCCTTGCGGCGCGCGTGGTGTTGCCGTTGTTGTTGGTGAGGTTGTATCCGATCGAAGCGGGCGTGAAGGTGCCGCCCGCGTTGCCGGAGGAAACCAGGTCTCCGGGCGGCGTGACCGCCAGCACTCCGGGCGTGAGCATGCTGATGTTCACGGTGAAACTCCCGAGCACCGCCTCCGGGATCGCGTTTCCGAGGGTGTCCTCCACCTGGTCCGGCTCGATGGAGACTACGTAGCTTCCGTTGTGGCTGGCGGCCCAGGTTCCGCCGCCGGGAGGCGCGAAGGCTCTTGGGTTCTACCACCCGGCCTACGACAAACAGGAAGGTCACGCGCGGTTTCGGCGAATACTCCCGCGGTTACGGCATGGTTCAATACGAAAGGACTTTTGGCAGACGGTCTATCATGTAAGGCACGCAAATCCGGTCACGTTCATGCCCTTACCTTGCCGCGTATGTCCTTTGGGACATGGCGCACCGCCTCACATCCTGAAATCCTCGCCGAGGTAGTATTTCTTGGCGATGGGGTCGTTGACGAGCTCTTGGGAGGCGCCTTCGAGGATGACCTTGCCGTCGTGGATGAGGAAGGCGCGGTCGGTGATGGTGAGTGTTTCGCGGACGGAGTGGTCGGTGATGAGAATGGCGAGGCCGTCCTTTTCGCGGAGGTCGCGGACGATGCGCTGGATGTCCTCGACGGCGATGGGATCGATGCCGGCGAAGGGTTCGTCGAGCATCAGCACCTTGGGGTCGGAGCAGAGCGAGCGGGCGATGGCGAGGCGGCGCTTCTCGCCGCCGGAGAGGGTGATGGCGAGGGACTTGGATAGTTTCGTGATGCCGAAGCGGTCGAGCAGGTCGTGGGCGCGGGCTTTCTGGTCGGCGCGGGAGAGGCCGGGGCGGGTCTCGAGGATGGCGAGCAGGTTATCGAGGACGGAGAGCTTGCGGAACACGGACTCCTCCTGCGGCAGGTAGCCGAGGCCGAGGCGGGCGCGGCGGTGCATGGGGAGTTTGGAAATGTTCTCGCTGTTGAGATGGATCGTGCCGTCCTCCGAGGGGATTAGGCCGGCGATCATGTAGAAGGAAGTGGTTTTCCCAGCGCCGTTCGGGCCGAGCAGGCCGACGATTTCCCTGGGCTGGACGGTGATGCAGACGCCATCGACCACGGCGCGCCCGCCGTAGGTTTTCCGCAAGCCCTGGGCGGAAAGGACGGCGGTTTCAGTGTTCTTGCAGGTGGAGCCGGGATCGTGCACGTGGCTAAGATTCAAATTTCAAAATTCAACTTACAAGGAAGAGTCTGTTTTAGTTTCCCTTGAGGTTGAGGTTTCCGCCCATTTCCCAGTTGCCCTGGGTGGAGAAGGAGCCGTCGTTGAGGAGGCGGAGGGTGAGGTTCGGTTCCTTGGCGCGGGCGAAGTAGGTTCCCTGTTTCACCCACGGGTAGCCGCCGTGGATGATGATCTCGCCGGCCGGAACGTTGTAGGTGAGAATGCGCCCGCTGGCCTGCACTGCGTCTTTCCCGCCGACACCCTTTTGGTCGATTAAGACCGCGCCCTCCGCGACGAGCTTCTGGACATCTCCGAAGTTGCCCATGCCGCCCGGTTCCTTGGCTTTCCCGTCTGCTTCCTTTTTCGCGGGCTTTTTCTCGAAGAATACCTTGAGCTGTTGTGCGCCGTTGAGGTTGAAGCGCGGATCGGTGACCTTGACGTTTTTCAGATAGACGAGCACGCCCTCGTCCGCGTCGAAATACATGCCGCCTTCGCAGGTGATGAGGGTGTCGTCGGGGCCGGGATTCACCTCTAACGGCTGGGCCTCCGGTTCGGCGGCCTCCCCGGTGGAGGCAGTTTCGATCCCGCTGGTGTTGATGAAAGTGAGCGCTGCGGCGGAGGCTTTTTCCCCCAGATCGACGGATTCGGAAAGGCTCGCCTCCATGGCGGCGGAGCGTTTGTCTGCTTCCGGTTTCGCGGGTGCGGAGTCTGCCTTCATCGAGGCGACCTCCTCCTCGGTGACGAAAGCGGGAGGGAGGGCGACAAGGGGTAATGGCGCGAGGCAAAGGGCGAGGAGCGCCGCGGCAGAGAGGGGTTTGGTGTGCATGGAGGTGGCGGTGGGAGGGGCGGAAATCCAGGTGGTCGCGGGGCCGATCAGGAAGCCCTCGCCTTCCCGCAAGGCATACACGAGGCCGCCGCCGAGGGCAACCAGCCTGTCGGTGGTGATTTCCACCGGCTCGTCCGCGAAAAGCCGGGTCTTCGCTTGGTCGAAGAGCGCATGATCCATCTTCACCTTTCCTCGCAGGCTGCGGTCGGCATTGAAGAAGCGGATCAGGACATTCTCGCCCTGCACCCGGTCGGAGTCGATCAGGGTCATCGTCTCCGCCTTGAGGTCGCCGATGAGGTTGCGGTTCTCGTCGTATCTGGGTAGCAGCACGCCCTTGAGCACGCTGCCGTCCGGAAGGAGGGAAACCGGGTTTTTCCTGGCGTCCTGAGCGGCACCCTGGGCGCAAAGCGCGGGGGTGGCGAGCAGGAGGATGGAGAGGAAACGTTTCAATTTCTCGGCGGTTGGGAGCTGGTTTTCGGGGAACCCTAACCGCTTCGCTTCGTCATACAATCGCAATGTACGTCCGCGATTATTCCTGGGCTTTTCTTGCGGAACCGATGTCTCACCGGGGTGGTCTTTCCTAACGCACCGGCGTTTTCGAGAGCGCCATGCCGATCAATTCCAGTGGATCGAAATCCTGCTCGGAAAGGATGCGGTGGCGCATGACGGCGGGGAAGACGGCCTGCACATGGTCCGGATAGACGGCGGGCGCAGACTCCAGGTAGGCGTTCGCCCGCGCGGCGCGGAGGATCGCGAGGGAGGCGCGGACGGATACGCTTTCGTCCGATCCGGCGAGCTGCCGAAGCGACTCGCAAAGGGCGGTGATGTATTGCGCGACCGCCAGCGAGACGGGCAGCTCCGCCGCCTGCTTCTGGAGCGCGAGGATGGTCTCGCCATCGAGATCGAAGTCCGGCGCGGCTTCCGGTTCCGCCCCGCGGGAGGCATGGGAGAGGAGGATCTCCGTCTGTTTCCCGGCGTCCGGCAGGCTCATCTGGAGGGAGAGCAGGAAGCGGTCGAGCTGTGGCTCGGGAAGCGGAAATGTGCCGGTGGCGTGGGTGTCGTTCTGGGTGGCGATGACGATGAAGGGCCGCGGCAGGTCGCGGGTGATGCCGTCGATGGTGACGCGGCCTTCGTTCATGCTCTCCAGCAGGGCCGATTGCACGCGCGGCGAGGTGCGGTTGATCTCGTCCGCGAGCAGGCAGTTGGAAAACACCGGCCCGGGGATGAACTCGAAGCCGCCCGTGGCAGAGCGGTAGAGGTTGTAGCCGAGGAGGTCGGAGGGGAGGAGATCGGGGGTGAACTGCACGCGCTTGAAGACGCCGCTCATGGAGCTGGCAAGGGTGTGGGCGAGCATGGTCTTGCCGATGCCGGGCGCGCCCTCGATCAGGACGTGGCCATTTCCCAGCAAGGCGGTGAGCAGCAGGCGCGACGCCTCTTCGGAACCGATCACGGTTTCGCTGAGATGCCGGAGCAAGGGGGCGAGGGAGTTCGGTGTCATGGGTTGAGCTGGGCCGCGTATCTGCCGATCATCTCCGGGTAAAGCCGGTGCTCGGCAAGCTGGATCCGGGCATGAAGGGTTTGCGGGGTGTCATCGGGGAAAACGGAAACCCTTTCCTGCCCGAGGATGGGTCCGGTGTCCATTCCCGCATCGACAAGATGGACGGTCGCGCCGCTTTCCAAAACGCCCGCCTCCAGCGCCTGCCGCCACGCCTCAAGCCCGGGGAACGCCGGGAGTAGGGAGGGGTGGATGTTGAGGATGCGGGAGGGAAAGGCGTCGAGCAGCGGCCGTTTCACCAGCCGCATGAACCCCGCGAGGCACACCAGATCCACCCCCGCGTCCCTCAGCCGCCGCGCCATCTCTTGCTGCGCCTCCTCGGGAAATTTCATGAGGTGTCCCCGGCAATCGATCACCTCCGCGCGGATGCCCTTCTCCCGCGCCCGCTCCAGGATGGCGGCGTTCGGGTTGTCGGAAAGCACCAGCGCGATCCGCGCCTCCAGCTCACCGGCTTCGATGGCGTCCAGGATCGCCTGCATGTTCGATCCGGTGCCGGAGCCGAGAATTCCAAGGGTGGGCATGGCCATGGTTTAGCCCGCCCGGCGATTCTGCCAAGATTCAAATATCGATGCTTTTCACCAGCCCGACGTGCGAGCCGGTCTCCGCCGCTACAGGACAGTGACTCAGCAGAGGAGCAGGCAGAGCGGAAATTTATTTCGGGGCGGATTCGAGGGCTTGGAGAACGGACTCGAAATCATCCCACGCGTTCACCGGGATCGCGGTGTGTTTGCCGGAAATGCCGGTGGGTTCGGTGATTTTCGGGGCGAGTTCCTTGGAAGGGGTGGTGTGGAAAAAGGCGGGATCGCCGCCGAAGCGTTTATTCCAGGAGGTCGCCAGCGCGGCGAGCTGCTCGCCGTAGAGGGCACCCTGGTCTTCCGCGACCATGTCCTCGTTGGCGATGAACACGATGCCCTTGAGCGCGGCGGGAGTGAAGGAGACGGTGAGGACGTTGTAGGTCTGCGAAGCCTTGGTCTTCACCGAGTTGCCCATGGTCGGGTAGCTGCCCCATGGCACGCCATCGGGGACGCGCTTCGTGGCCATCATTTCCGGGACGTATTCGCCCCATAGATTTTTCCAATCCGCGATGTGGCGGCGGACGTTGGCGTCGAAGAACGGGTTGCCGGGGCGGATGGCGGCGAGTTCCTCAAAGTCGGATTTCAGGCTCGGGGCGAGGCCGAGGTGCTCGGGGGCGATCCATTCCTTGATCGCGGCGTCGGATTCGCCTTTGCCTTTGACTGTTTGCATCAGGATGATCCCGACGGGACGGCCGGATTTGGCGGCGAGCTTGTTTCCAAGGGCGGCGGCGAAACCGTCGGCGTCTTCCCAGAAAGAGGCGAAGCGGTTTTCGGGGGTGGTGGAAGTGGCGACGGAGAAGCGGCGCGGCCTGTCCGACCTGTTGCCTTTTGCCATGCGTTTCATCATGCGGACGGGTTGGGCGGATTTTTCCGTGACCTCCGTTTTCGGCAAGTTGGCGGGCGCGGCGACATACCAGACATCGCCGATGATGATGTTTTCCGCGATGTGTTCGAAGGCGGTTTCGCCGTTGATGGTGAAAACGGCTTTGAGGGTTTTCGGGTCGGCGCTGGCGGGCATGGCGGGGACGGTGAAGCTCCACTCTTTCATTCCTTCGGTGACGGGGATTTTTTCCTCAATCCCAGCGAAGCTGAAATGGATGACCTTTTCGCCTTCGGTTTCCGGTTCGCTCCAGATCGGGGCGGCGGCGCCCCAGAAGGTGATCGGCATGTCGGCTTGGAGGACAGCGTTGTCGCGGAACTGGGTGCTGAGCAGCGGCATCTTGCGGTAGTTCTCCTTGATTCCGCCCGCGTTGGGATCGGGGGTGACGCCCGCGATTTTCATCGGCTTGTCGGGCCAGGTTTCGGAGGTGACGGGTTTGTTGTCGTAGTGGATGAAAGGGGTCATCGGCAGAAGCGCCTTGTTGTAGAGGGCGGGGCGGAAACCGATGCCGCCGGTGCCGTAGGAGACGCCGCGCGGGGCTTGCACGGCGGGAGAGGTGACGACGGCCTTCGCGCCATCGATTTTCACCGAGGCCGGGTGCCAGACGCGGTCTTCGCCGGCGAGCCAGAAATGTTTCACCTGCACCGCGCCGTCGGGGATGGGCTTCGGGGTGGCGAGGCCGTCGGAGGTTTCCGAGGGTTTCCCGGAGTTGCTGAGCGTTTCCGCGACGACGAGGCCGCCCTCCGCGTGGTCGAACTCGATGGTGAGTTCCGCGCCTTTCACGGAGTAGGCCTTGAACATCGGGCCGTCGGCGGCGACGTCCTTGCCGTATTGGTTTTTCAGGGCGTGGAGGGCGAGGCGCTGGCCGGGGAGGGCTTTCTGGTAATAGTGGATCGAGCCCTCAATGTCGATCTGGCTGGCCATGCCGGTGTGCGGGATGTCGCGGGCCATGAAGGTGCCGAGGCGCATCTCGGCGGTGGGGCCGATGTCGGGGAAGGTGTCCTTGGAGGTGCTGAGGTTTCCGGGGCAGTAGAACTGGTGGAAATAGACGGGAAGTTCCGGGTTGTCCCACTTCATGCGCCAGCCGCGGATGAGACTGTGGAGGTTCGGGTAGTATTGGAGACCCGCTCCCATGTTCGCGTAGCCTTGGTTCCAGATCGCACCCTTGATCGCGTAGGGGACGACGGGGCTGAGGCGGCCGTTGAACATCCATGAGGCGTCGCGATTGCCGTTGAGGTTGCCGGGGGGCTTGGCGGAAACGTTGCCCGACTCCAGCTCGGTGTAGAACGCGTCCCAGGCCGCCTTGTGCTCGGGCGTGGTGGGGTCGGTCTCTAGGATTTTCCTGTGGAGGGATTTCGTGTAATCGTCGGTGCCTCCGGCGAAGCCCTCGCGGGGCACCCATGCCTCGATGGCGGTCTGGCTGAAGGAGCAGTTGAGAATGCCAACGGGCACGCCGGTTGCCTGATGGATCTTGAGCGCGAAAGCGAAGGCGACGGCGCTGTAATCGTTAAACTCGCCGTTCTTCCACTCGCCGGTGGCGCGCTCGATGGGGTGCAGGGCGGCGTAAACGCTTTTCACCTCGAACTCCCGGATCGGCGGCGTCTCGCCCTTTTCCGTGAGTTGCGCGATGAGGGTGGAGACGGAGCTTTTCGAGGCGATCCACTGCATGTTCGACTGCCCGGAAGCCATCCATACCTCGCCGACGAGGAGGTTTTTGATGGCGACTGTCTTTCCTGCCCCCTGTCCCCCGTCCCCTGATTCCTGGATCACCATCTCGGCGGGTTCGGCGCTGGCTTTCAGGGGAGCGAGTTCGACCGTCCATTTGCCATCGGCTCCGGCCTTCGCCTTTTTCTCCTGTCCGGCGAATTTCACGGCGACCTCGGTGCCCGGCTTACTCCAGCCCCAGACCGGCACAGCCATGTCGCGCTGGAGGACGGCGTTGTCCGCGAAAGGCGCACCGAGTTCTAGAGCGGAAGCGGAGGTGATCAGTGTGAGGAAGGCGGCTAGGAGGCTTGGAAATTTCATGGTGGGTATGGGGTGGCGTTTACTGGAAAATGGTGGCTGGTCTTTCAGGAAGTGATCGGTGATCGGCGGGCGGGTGGAGAGGTGAAGAGGTGAACCACGAAAAACACGAAGCACACGAAAGAGAATTGGACTGATGCCCGCGCGCGGAAAGGAAAAACCCCTTCCCGGTGGGCGGGAAGGGGTCTTGGTGAAATCTCTAGGGCGGAATCTATTTCCGGCGGCGGAGGAGCATGAGCGCGCCGATCCCGCCGAGGAGGGCGGCGGATGGCTCGGGGATAAGCGTTCCCGTCACGCTGATGTTGTCGAAGGTCGTGCTCGTGCCATAAAGGTCGGCAACGCCGATGTAAGCTTCAGGATCCGAGAAGGTGTGACCGGTGATGGAGAAGGTCGAATGGGCGACCCAGGCGCTGCCATTCCAGCGCAGCGCCGTGTAAGACGCGTCACCCGTCGTGCCGCTTGTCGGAGTCCAGGTGAATGAGGATCTATACCACGTGTTGTCGGCGAAGCCTGCGTTACCTGTTGGTGCGTAGGTCGCGACGTTGGCGCCATTCACAAAGCGGGATTCGGCGTTCGCCTAGCCGAAGCCGCCGTTGGCGTGCTGTATGGAAAGGAACTGGCCGGCGTTGCTGCCGCTGATCGTCCCCGCCTTGATGTCCCCGAAGAGGAAACCTGCGGTGTCATACTGGGCGCCGTTTGTGATCAGGAAGTCGTAGCTGCCGGTGATCGATTGACGGACATCGAAGCCAGCTGTTGATCCGCTGTTTACCAGGAAGGAATAGGGGAGATTGGTGCCATGGGTCGGGTTGTTGCCTACCAAGACGCCGCCCAGACCTGTGCCGGTGCTACCGCCATCGGCTGCGGATGTGGTGTAAGTCCCGTTGGTGGCAGGGGCACCAACGCCGGAGTGGACATACCCCCAGCCAACGGGGACGGTTGAACTCCCGGCGGTCTGACTTTCGAAGTCGAGTGTGATCGTTGCGGCTTGGACGGAAGTGGAGAATGCTATGGCAGTGAGAATGAATCTTGCTGGTTTCATGGGATTTTAGGGATGTGGAGGGAAACTCGCCGACACTTACCTGCGGCGGCGTAGCAGTATGAGCGCGCCGATCCCACCGAGGAGGGCGGCGGAGGGCTCGGGGATGGCGGTGAAGCCGACTTCGCCGAATCCGACGCGGGTGTTGGTGGCATATGGGCCGGCGGCATGTTTGTTCAGGATTTCAATCGCGACATATTGCGCCGTAACCCCTCCCAGGGAATACACCCCTTGCGGCGTAGCGTTGTTATTATCAGCTAGCGTCAAGACGCTGGAGCTGTTCACTTTCGTCCATGCGGCCACACCAAAATCGTAATCCACCGATGTGGTGTTCGTAGGCCCTTGGTTTGCGGGCACGACAGGTGAAGTGCTGTAATAGAGATTGAAATCCTTCATCGTATTCGTCCCAATCTGGCGGCCATTCCAAAGATACATTTCATCTAATCCTACCGTGGGGGAACCCAGGTTGAAAATGATCCAACCTATCTTGGAATTGATGGAAGTGGTCGCATCCAGAATCGCATCGGACTGCCACTCGTCTCTATACTGACTGCTTGTGATGGTCCAAGTGGATGGATCACCCTCCCCGGCGGGCCATGTTGGAGGGGCGGCCACATAATTGTTCGCCTGCCCGTTCGTCCAGTCGTATCCGTTCATCCCCGAGCCGTTATAAACATCCGTGATGTTACCGCCGAAGTTGTCCCTGTTGTTGTGCCCATAAGCGATGGTGACGGGAATCACGGTGGCGGCGGTGGCCGCTTGATGGAGCGCGATGGCCGCGAGCGGGGCGGCGAGGAGGAGTCCTGTAAGCTTCATGTTTTTTATTGTTATGGCTAACGCGTGGGGATTGCGACTGCCGGGTTGAGAGACAAACTCGCATCCCCGAACCCTTTTCCAACCATTTCCGGCTTCCCACACCATACCCTTTTGGGGTAAGGCTTCGTGAGTATGAAGCCGATCCGTCTTTTTTCCGCCGCTGAGCAGGTGGCCGGGTATCTGCGGGATATGATCGTGAAGGGAGATCTTTCCGGTGAGATGCCGGGGATCCAACGGTTAGCGGGGGACGTGGTGGTGAACCACAAGACGGTGGAGGCGGCGCTGGTGATTTTGGAGAATGAGGGTTTTTTGGAGCGGCAGGGGACGGGTCGGCGGCGGCGGATTCTGGTGCCCCAGGGCAAGAGGAAGAAAAAGGCGCTACGGATCGCGATTCTGAACTATGAGCCACTGGAAGCGGTTGAGCGGTTTGTGATCGAGCTTCGACATGCGCTACTGAATGCGGGGCACGATGCGTTTTTTTCGGAGAAATCGCTCTTACAACTGAGCATGGACAAGCGGCAGGTAGCCGAGCATGTCGGTGAAACGGAGGCAGATGCTTGGGTGGTAACCGCGGGTTCTTTGGAGGTTTTGAAGTGGTTTATGGAAAGCGGAGTTCCCGCGATGGCGTTGTTTGGAAGGCGACGGAGTCTGGCGATGGCAGGGGTGGGGCCGGACAAGGCTGCGGCGTATTCTGTGATGACACGGCGTCTGTTAGAACTTGGGCACCGGCGCATTGTACTGCTGGCGAGGCGCGCGCGGCGGTTGCCCGAGCCGGGCTTGCCTGAGCGGATGTTTCTCCAAGAACTGGAGGCGCAGGGGGTCGCCACGGGGAACTATCATTTGCCGGATTGGGAGGAAACGGCAGAAGATTTCCATGAGCGTTTGGAGAATCTTTTCCAAATCACACCGCCGACGGCCTTGATCATCGATGAGGCTCAATTCTACTTCGCAGCGTTGCAGTTTCTGGCGTTCCGGGGGTTGCGTGTGCCGGATGATGTCTCGCTGGTCTGCACGGACGGGGATCCGGCCTTTGCGTGGTTTCGCCCCACCGTATCGCACATCGCTTGGGACAGCGGCAGGGTGGTGAGGAGGATCGTGCGGTGGGCGGGAAACGTGGCGCGGGGCAAGGAGGATCAGAAGCAGACATTGACGAAGGCGGAGTTCATCGAGGGTGGCTCGGTGGGGCCGGCGGCTAGGTGATGGCTGCGGTTGAGAAGCCAAGTCCGATTCGCCGCTTTTCAAAAACCCTCTTCCATTCGTGTGATTCGTGAGATTCGTGGTTGAAATTCTTTACCATCGCAAGGAGGGGCGCCCATCAGCGGTTCGACTTGGGTTTCGAAATCGGGAGGATGGGCGCGGCTTTGATTTCCGCGTGGAGTTCCCGTAGGCGGGCGGTGAGGGTGGAGGTGAGTTCGGGTTTCGCGGCGGAGAGGTCTTTGGATTCGGAGGGGTCTTCGCGGAGGTTATAAAGAGCGGGTGGGGTTTCCTTTTTGGGGTCTTCGCGGAGGACGAGTTTCCAATCGCCGGAGCGGAGCGCCTGCGGGTCGGGGTTCATGCCGTGCCAGTGGAGGAGTTCGGTGCGATGGGGGGCGTTTTCCTTTCCTAGCAGGGCGTCCCAGAGATCGAGTCCGTCGATGGGAGGCTTGCTGGTGGATTTCGATTTCCAGTCGATGCCGCAGGCTCTGGATAGGGTGGGAAGGAGATCGATGGCGGCGATGAGCATGTCGCTTTCCGATCCGGGCGGGATCCTGCTGGGCCATGAGACGATACAGGGCACGCGGGTGCCGCCTTCGAGGGGGCTCCACTTCATGCCGCGCAAGGGGTGGGCGCTGGCCTGCTCGCCTTTCTGGGGGCCGTTGTCGGAGGTGAAGACGACGAGGGTGTCCTTTTCGAGGCCGAGTTCGCGCACCACTTCTAACAGCTCGCCGATGCGGGCGTCCATTTCCTCGACAACATCACCGTAGGCTCCGAAGGTGGATTTTCCTTTCCAATCCGGATGCGCTTCGACGGGGAAATGGGGCGCGGTGTAGGGTAGATAGAGAAAGAAGGGCTTATCGCGATTTTGCTTCACGAAGCGGATTGCCTCGGTGGTGAATTTTTCTGTTAGAAGGCGGTTGTCGAAGGGTTTTTCCACGACCTCATCGCCGCGCCAGATGTCCTTCACTTGGTTGTTGCTGTGAGTGAGGTAGTAGGTGTTAGCGAAGCCTTGGGCAGAGGGGCGGGTCTCCGCTTGGTCGCCGATGTGCCATTTCCCGGAGAGGGCGGTGGCGTAGCCTTCGGATTGGAAAATTTCCGCGAGGGTGAGTGCTTCGGGGGACATGCCGTCGCGCATGCCCATCAGGTATCCCGCGACGCCTTGCGTCCAGCCGAGCCGCACGGGATAGGCACCTGTTAGAAGAGCCATGCGCGAGGGTGTGCAGACAGAGGCTCCTGCATGGAAGCCGGTCAGGCGTGTGCCGCCCGCCGCGAGTTTGTCGAGGACAGGAGTCTTGATCGAGGGGTGGCCGTAGCAGCCCAGATCGTGGTAGCCGAGGTCATCGGCCATGATGAGGATGACGTTGGGCGGGCGTGTATCCCCCAAGGCGGAGGAGACGGCGGCTAGGAGGAGTGCGGCGAGGCGGGATGTCATGAGGTTATGGGAAATTAGGGGTTAGGAGTGGGGACAGGATGTCCCCACGACGGACTGGGACTGCAAGTCCCAGCCACGATGGCTCCGTTAATCTCAAACTTCTCATTTCGAATCTCATTTCCTGGCATTACCTGTCATCATCGTCCAGTGGATGCCGGAGATGCCGACACCCAGGGTATCGCCGCCGCCGAACATGATGAAGCGGTGGCCGTCCGATGCGAACCAACCGCCATACGCGGCGTTGTGATCCGTGGATCCCATGAAAATGTTCTCGCCGGATCCATTTCCCGCGAAGCCCGCCAGCCGCGCCCGATCCCATGGCGTCTTTTTGTCCGGCACCGGCGATTCGTGGGCGAAGAACCCGAGCTTGGCCATGTCCGCGCTGTGTCCCCGGCAGGCGTCGGAGAGTTTTTCCTCGAGGGTTCTCGGAGGCAGCCCGAGGAGCGCGCGTTCCCGGTTGAGGAGGTTGGCGAAGTCCTTCATCGACGATGTTGCCCAGCGGCCCAGTGCGTCGTGGGCTTTTTCCGCGGCGGCGTGGGCCGCCAGCCCGTTGCGTGTGGCCGCCAGCCGCTTGCGCTGGATCAGCAGATCCTTGCCCTCGGTGCTTTCCTCTAGGAGAAAGGTGCGGAGATCCGCGTCGTCCACCGAAGCGCTTTCCAGCACGTCGTCGAAGCGCTCCAGCTCGCGCGTCACTTCCGCGAGACCTTCCACGGAGACATCCACCATGGCGTCGAATCTCGCCGTGTCCGCCCCGGCCAGCCGGTTCAAGCGTTCCGTGAGCCTTTCCAAATCCTTCAGTTCCTTGCGCAGCATCTGCACCTTTTTCTCGTCCTTTTTCCAATCCGTCATGATCAGGCCCATGACGCGCTCGCGCTCGCCGTCGAGTTCCTCCGCGAGTTCGTGGTGGGCCGCATAGGGGTTGGCGGCCCTGGACCGACCCCTAACCAGCTCTTCCAGCGCCTTGGAATGGTATTTTAGCGCGGCCTCGAGCGCCTTTTGGTAATCCGGCATCGCCTCGGCTCCCATCTGCTTCCAGGAAAGGTAGGCCGCCTTGCGTTTGTCCGCCTCGGGGGAAACCATCCACCGGTTCGCGAGTTTCATGAAATCCTGCGGCGCCGCGCCCTCCTCCCCCTGGCCGGAAGCCGGTGAGTGGAGCGGGAAAAGCAAGACAATGAGAGGGAGCCAGCGGTTCATGGAGGTGCGTGGGGTTTTGCGGAGCCTACCCGCTAGAGCTGCGGATTCACTCCCAAAATTTTCCGGATGCCACCAGGGTTCTTTCTAGTTTTCCTTTAAACCCAAAATGATGGATGGCACTCGGCGTAGGAGATGGGGCATTTCAGCGTCCCGGGTCGCAACTTCTGCGGTTCAACTGCGCTTGAAACGCAACTCGTATTCCTGGTGAAGCTTCTGATGAAGCGTTTCGAGCTCCGCGAGGGGCATGGCCTCCAGAAACTCGCGGGAGGTTTGGGGCTTTTCGAGAAATTCCTCATACGCTTGGATTTTCCCGATCCATAAGCCTTCCGCGCGGCCTTGGGAAATACCTTGGGAGATGCCTTGGGAGATGCCTTGGGAGATGCCTTGGGAGATGCCTTGGGAGATGCCTTCGACACGGCCTTGAGCGATTAATTTTTCTGCGACTGACATCGTGCTTCTTTCGAGTTCAGGGTTAGTTGATAGGCTAGAATAAATTTTCCCCACGTCAAGGTCGCTGTCGGCGTGAAGCGCGTAGAGCAGCATCAGACCCAAAAGCGTATCAGGAAGTTCATGCGGTGAAAAACGGGCCAGCCACTGGAAAAATCGCAGCAATTCCTTCTGCCGGGCGAGTTTCATGAGCTGGAGGACGACCTGCATCCGGGTGTCGCCTTCTTCGGTGGAGGGGTCGAAGCGAGTGAGATCGAGCAGCGAGTGCTGAAACTTCGGCAAAAACGGGAGCAGGGCGGGCGCGATTTCTTCAGACAGATCAAACAAATCCTCGAAGGAGGTGGAGATGTTCCAGGCATCCGGGCCTTGGTGGAAAACGAAGGGTAGCACGGGTGGGAGGGGGTAGCCGTGGGCTTTATGGTGCTTGGTGAAAATCTCCGTCATGTAGCCCAGCAGGCGCAGCGGCATGGCCGGGTCTGGCGTGCTTTGGTGCTCGAAAAGAAGATAGAGCAAAGTTTCCCGCTGACCCATACGGACGGAGAAAAGCAGATCCGAATGCACCTGCTGGAGGCTGGACTTCACGAACGAACCCGGAATCACCACCAGCGAGTTCCAGTCGATTTTCGCCGTGATGGCTGGCGGCAGGTGACTCTTGAAAAACGCGGTCGCGTGCTCCGGCTGGGAGAAAACCGCCTTGAAAAATCCGTCGTTGGTATGTGCGGCGGGCGTGAGCGATTCTCCGGCTGTTTCCACGAGGCGAAGACTCCATCAAACAGGCCGGAGACACAACAACGGTTTTGTTCGGAGAAAATGCCCGATAAGCACCCAATTTTCCACATAGGTTCATCCGTGATGAGCCGTTCCCTTGTGTAGGAAATCTGCGGAGTCCACCGCGTGCGCGCCCTACCTTTTATCGGGAGAGGATACGGATGGCTCGTTTTTTCGGATGCTCGGCTGGGCCACGAGATAGCAGCCGCCCACCAGCAGGATCGCCAGCATCAGCGAGACCCGCATGAAAAGCACCAGCAACTGGCGGCTCATCTTCGGCGGCATTTTCACCTCGAGGGCGCCGGATTTTTCCTCAGCCATGTCGATGATCGTCCGTGATAACGCTGGCCTATGTCGAGCGATTAAGCCCGTGTTTCCCAAATAGAACCTAGGATTGCCTAATTCCCGATGACCTTCGCCAGCCATGCGCGGGAGGTGTCGCGCGCTGGGGATGGACGCAGAATCCAGGCATCGTTGTGGTTTCGGAATCCGGTTTTGAGGAAGGTGAAATGGCCGGTGACGCCTGCGTTTTCCAAATGCGTGCGGGTGCCTGCGAGCGGGACTTCGCTGCAGATGAGTTGCGGTCTGCCCTTGAGCCGGGCGAGGCGCTGGCGGGCGGATGCGGCGTCGGCTCCGGCGAAGGGCCAGCGCGTAATGACGCCGTCGTAGTGGCTGTAGCAGACGAAGCCGCGCCAGAGTTTGGCGATCTCATCGTCATGCAGGCCGATGGCGTTCGCGGCGATCGCGCCGCGCGAGAAGCCGCTGAGGATCACGCGTTCGGGGTCGCCGAAAAAGCGTTCGCAGAGGGCGGGGACGGCGCGCTTGAGGAAGGCGACGGTGCTGTCGGGTCGGTAATCCGGGGCGTCCCCCACCAGCTGATGGCGGGTTTGTCTCCGGCTTCATTGAGGAAAGGCACGCAGGCCCAGATGTAACCCTTCCCGCCGCTCAGCCCGTAGCCGAGCTTGCTGCCTTCCGGCAGGCCGCTGCTGGTGTCGCCGTAGCTGTTTTTGAAATTCCCGTTGCCGGCGAGTTCGATGATGACGGGAAACTTTTTCCCCTGCGCCCAATCGGTGGGCAGATAGAGGATGACGGGCGGGGTGCCTTCGAAAAGCTCCAGGCTCACGCGTTTCCCCGCAGCCGGCGGGCCATCGCTGAGTTGCGGGATGCTGAGGTCGGCGGGGACGGTGGAGATGTCGGGCAGCGGCGCGGCATGGAGGGACGCGCAGGCGCAGGCTAGCAACAACGACGGCCTGAACGCCACGGTAAGGAAAGAATTCGAACCACGGATGAACGCGGATAAACACGGATGAAAAGAGGGCAATAAGCATCCGGCAGCCAATCCGGTGCTTCCATTATGTATCAAAATTTCCCCTAAGCGATTCATAACCTCATCTTATCCGTGTGCATCAGCGTTCATCCGCGGTTCTTCTTTTCATTTAGGCAGGTTATCTCGCTCATGCAAGAATCAGGGATGTGGACGACGGTTCATTTCTTTTGGAGTTCGAGCATGGCCTTGCCCATGGCTTCGCCGATTTCGAGATAGGATTCGGCGTTGGCGTGGTAGGTCGTTTCCGCGGATGCGGGTGAAACGGCGGCGGGGCGGAGGAAAGGGCGGGTGTCGATGGCGATGATTTTATTGGACGGATCGGAGGCGGCGAGCTGGGCGTCGCGCACCTTGGCGGCGTGGGTGCCGTCCCAGCCGATGGCGGCGATGACGACCGGCAGCTCCGGTTTGCCGAGATCCTTGCGCAGGTCGCGGATGAGGCTGTTCAGGTGCTTTTCGTATTCCGCGGCCATGCGCGGCGAGGCGGCGTCGGCGATGCCCTGGAACCAGACGAGGCCGCCCAGTTCGACGGGCTGGCCCTTGTAACCGGGATAGTAGCGATCCATGTCGGCGAGCGTTTTTTTCACGCCGTTGATCAGCTCCATGTATTCCTGGCCGCTCATCAGGTAGTTTTCCGGATCGAGCCATGCGTCGATGTGCTTGAGGCCGGTGCCGGTGTGTTCGGCGTTGCCGGGGTTCTTGTAAACGTTCGCCTTGCCCTCGAAATGTTTCATCACCGCGTTCTGGTAGCTGCCGGTGATGGAGTCGCCGATGAGCAGCACGCGCGGCAACGGTTTGCTTTTGTTGGGGCGGGAGGCGAGCGCGGCTTCGATGGCCTCGATGGCTTTGGCGGAAAGGTTGCCCACGCTGTGGACGTCGGGCGCTTTGGGAAAACCTTGGCGGAGGGACTCGGCGTAGAGGTCGTTGATGAGGACGCCGTTCTCCTTCATGATCTTTTCCGCGACGGCGTTGTAGCGCGGCGGATCCTCGGCGAAGCGGCTGATGATGTCCTTGTGCATCGGCGTGATGGAACCCCAGACGAGGGTCGCGCCGGTGGCTTTCATTTTCGCGACGAGCTCGCGGAGGTTCTTCTCGAAGACATCGAGCGGGGTGGTGAGCTTGCCGGTGAACTTGTTGCTGTGCCATTTGTCGCCGGGCTTGGGGTCGCGGTAGGCCATGTCCCAGACGCCCCAGTTGAAATGGATCACGTCCCACTTCGCATCCGCCGCCGCGCCGCCGCCGCCGGAGGGAGGCAGGTAATCCTGCGCGAGCGAACGGGAGCCGCGTGCGAAACCGGAGGGATGGGTGCCGAAGCGCAGCAGCATGACGGGTTCCTCGAAATGGTCGCCGAGCGTGCATCCGAGCGTCTGCTCGATGCCGATCATGCCGCGCGGCTTGCGGCCTCCGTAGGCGGGATCGGCGACCTTGAGGAAGGTGCCGGCGGTTTCCGTGTTGTTGTGGATCGGGTGGGCGTCGAAGAGCACGACGTCGTCGCGGGTGGCGTTGAGGGACGCGTATCGCGGCTTATCTAACAGAACCGTGCTAAGGGCGCCGGGCTTGTCGAGCAGCGGGATGCGGAAGGCGTGGCCGGGCTTTCCGAAAAAAACGGTGCGGAAGGCGTGGCGGGTGCCGGGTGTGAGTTTCACCGGGGTGATCGTCGGCTCCGCTTGGCCGGGGGCGCGGCGGTAGGTTTCGGTGCCGTTGACCTCGGTCACGTTGAACGACGAGTCCCCTTCCCCGGCGCGGAACTCGTAGCGGCCTTCGTAGGGCACCTCCACCCAGCCGCGCACGACGGTGGTGTGGCCGTCTTTCATGGCGGCCTCGGGAAAGGGCGTGAAAGGCACCGGCTCGCGGCCGCGCTTGCCGCGCTCGATCTGGCGGGTGCGTTGCTCGCCCAGCTCGACCGTCGCGGTGGCGAGCGGTTTCATTTTTTCGTAATCCGCATCCGGTGAATAAGCGCCCGCATAGACCGAGGCGGACGCGTGTTTCATGGGCTCGCCCGCCGTTTTCTCCGCGTTCGGGTAAAACGTCTCGAACACGCCGTCGGTGCGGCCCTCGATGGGGGCTTGCTCCAGGATCAGCTCGTCGCCCGCGAGGAGGAAGAGCTTGATCGGTTTTTCGGAGGCGAGGAGCGGGAGGGAGCAGAGGAGAAGGGCGAGAAATTTCATTGTGATGACATAGGGAGCCTCAGCTATTCCTGCCGCAGGCGGATCGCGAGGGTGGGTGCCGGGAGCGTGGGATGGCGGTGGCTGGCGATGCCGTGGATTAGCCCGGTGCTGTCCGTTTCGGCGGTTTCGCGGACGACGATCAGGGTGATGGTTGATCCCGAGCGCTCACGCAGGTATTCCGCGAGAGTGTCCGCCTCAATGCCGAAGAGACCGCTTTGGACTCCTTGCGGGACGACGAAGGTGCCGAGCCTGCGGACTTCATGGGCGACGAGGCCAGCTCCCGTATTTTTGACGTTGGCCGGGGCGTTTCCACGGGACAGCTCGGCCTCATCCCATGGCTGGTCGGCACCCGTCAGCCCGTAAACCGAAAAGGTCGCATCGGGCACATGAGAGGCCAAGCCGAGGCCGGTAGGTGCGAAATTCAGCATCAGCCTCGCGGATCCGATGCGGGCGGGATCGACGCCGGAGAGATCAAAACCAAGGTAGGTTTTGCGGTGGAAACCGTCCTGTCCGTGTTTCACGTAGAGGAGGTGTTCGGAATCGGTGTGGAGTGTGTAGCCGATGTAGGCGTCCTTGGATGCTTCGAGCATCATCCAATCGGGGCCGCTGGGCAGGAACTCGGGTTTGCCAGAGGGAAAGCGTTCGTCGAAACCATCGGTGACCGGGCCGGTCTTGCTGCCCTCGACGGAGGCGCGCTGGCCGGTGCGGAGCGCGACCACCTGCCCGGTCGCCGGATTTTCCATCTCGACGAGTCCGTCGAAGACCTGGGTGCGGGTGTCGCCGGATTCGGGATCCACGCAGACGGAGAAGCGCGTTCCGTAGTCGATAACCATGGCCGAGGGGGTGCCGATGCGGAAACCGGTGGCTGATTCCGGCACCTGCGCGACGGCGGTGCCGTGGGTGATGTGGCAGTTCATGGCGTCGATGATCCGTAGTTCCGCCGGGGCTTCGAGGGAAACCTCGGCACCGGAATCGAAGCGGATGACGGCGAGGCCTTCCTGCAGTTGCAAGGTGCCTTGTCCGAGGCGGGAGCCTTCGCGGGTGGGCAAATCGCCGCCACCCCAGCGGGCGGAAGAGGCGGTTTGGAGCGTGGCGAAGGATTTCGGTGGCTTGTTTTTTCCCGATACCAGCACCGCCAGCAGCGCGATGACCGCTGCCGCCGCGATCCACCGCGTGCGCCGGAAAGGGACTGGCTTAGCGGCGTGGGCCGGCGTGGTCTGCGGCATGTCATCCGCGCCACTCCCGCCATTGTATTCCAGATGAAGCCGGGCGTGCAGATCCATCAGCGCGCGGTATTCGCGGCGCGCTTCCGCGCTGTCTGTTAGAATCCGGTTGAACTCGCGGCGACCCGACTCATCGAGTTCCCCGTCCAAGGCCTCGGCGAGGAGTGGACGGAATCGCTTTTCATCAAAATCCGGTGTCTTCATGATGCGGTTTCCTTGAGTTTGGAGTCGATGCAGACGTGGAGGAGTTCGCGGATGCGGAGCAGGGTCATCTTCATGGCGCTTTCGCTTTTTCCGCAGTCCGTGGCGAGTTTTCCCAGGGGCGTGGCATCGTGGTAGCGGCGCTTGACCAGGGCGCGGTGTTCGTCGCTCAACCCGCTGAGGCAATCGCGCAGCGCGAGCTTCCGCTCGTTCTCATCCGCATGGCTTTGCCCCTCTTCTTCGGCGATCAGGGCGATCAGTTCCTCGCCGAGCAGGCTGGGCCCGCGCTTGCGGTCGCGGAGGAAGGCCATGGCCTGGAAATACGCGCATTTCCTGGCCCACGCGCCGAAATCCGTGCCGGGTGTGAAGGTATCCATCCGCCGCCACATCACGAGGTTCGTTTCCTGCAAAACGTCACGCGCGTCGTGGACGTTGCCCAGCAGCGTCACGAGGTAACCGAAGAGGCGGTTCTGCCAATCGGTGAGATCGCTGATGAATGGCGGGGTCGGGTTCGGGCATGGGTGGGATGGAAATTGGGGGATGGAGGATGAAAAAATCCCCGGGGAAAGCTGCGAAGCCTTCACCGGGGAGAAAGTATCTCTGGCAAACCGCCAAATCAATCGCCGGGCGATCAGCGGCGGCGGCGCAGGAGGGCAAGGAGGCCGAGGCTGCCGAGGACGGCTGCGGTGGGTTCGGGGATGTTCACGACCTCGAAGGATTGCACGGCTGTGCTACCACCGTTGGCTGCAAATCCGACGTGCGTCATTCCCCCACTGAGTGATGTGGTCGTTACTAATACCATTCGGGTCAGGTTCCTCATCACAACATTTTTTCGATTCTCCTGAGCGCCTTCAGGTTCTCCGGCTTCTTTCTGAAATCTCCCATCAAACGGCTCAGCGCGCTCGGGTGGCCCATGGCCAGACGTTCCACAAGCCACCGGTTGCTGACGCTGGTGTGCTTCCGCAGTAACACCGCGACGAGGACTTTGTGGGGATCTCCTTTGCGCAGTTTCAGCAGACTCTTCTCATCGGGTGGTAAATTTTGGGCGTCCAACGCCCGCTTGGCCAAGGCTTCAGCCTCTGCTTCATCGTGTGAGCGCGCGACCTGATCACATCCCGGTTTCTTCTTCGTGCCTTTGGAGACAAACTCCCGCAGCTTGTCCACAAACGACGATTCACCGAAATACCAGCCTCGCCTCAACGCCTTCATTGCCTCCTCATCCACTTTCCCCCCGTCATTGGCCGCGCGCTTCTCCAACCACTCCACGTAGGCCCGACACCCCCGGCCGTCCTTTGACAACTCGAACGCATCAAGCACCCGCTCCCGGACCAGCCATCCGGCACCTTTACCTCGCGCGTAATCCGCGAGACTGCTCCATTTGTAGGAAACAAGCTTTCCGCGTTTCCCGCCTGCCAGTTTGGCGCGCGCGGGATTGAGATGGATATAATCGGCCGCGATGCGGAAATAATACGGGCTGTCAGACGCCGCGCTGACCGGTACCGATTTGTAACGGCCTTGGAATACATGCCCGCGCCGCGCGCGCCGCGCGTTCCAGCCCTGGCTGAAGGTCCCAAGAAGGTATTTCATCCCCGTCGCCAGATTGGGTTCCGGAGTTTCGAGCAAGAGATGGAAGTGATTGTTCATCAAAACCCAAGCGTGCACCCGCCACCCGTAGCTCCCGCAAACCTGCCCGAGCCGGAACAGGAAACCCTTGCAATCCCCGTCATTCTCAAAAATCACCTTTCCTCCGTCCCCACGTGCCATCACATGGTAAATCGCTCCGGGATACTGATGTCTCAACGCTCTAGGCATGGGTTCGTGATATCCCAAATCTCAAACATCACAACAAAATGTTGCGATGAGGAACCTGACCCCAAAAGCAAATGTTGCGATGAGGAACCTGACCCCAAAAGCCCCATAAGTGCCTTTTGAGTGCGGTGAGAATCACCGCTTTTGTATCCTTGGGCGGGATATAGCTTTGGTTTGGAAAGTTCGAGAGCCTCCCGCCAAAACGGCTCGCTGGTGAACAAAAGCGGCGAAGGATCGCACGCACTCAAAATGTCTGGGGTCGGGTGTCGCATTTCAGCAATCCCCACCTCGCTCAGAACGGGCGGCGGATGAACCTAGGGCGGAGACAAAGCAACCCAGTAAACGGATGGATGACCCGAACACCCGCGTAGGTCTGGTCGTGGTTGAGGTCTTCGGAATGGACGGTGTGGCAGCCGGGTTTGAAGGCGGCGGCGGGGATTGCGGGAGCCAATGACAAACGGATTGCTCACTGGGGCGGGAGTCCTATCCCCAGCACGAGCACGGTCCTTAATCCCGCTTGAACACCGTGAGGGTGGACTTCCAGCCGACGGGATTTTTCGGGCCAAAGCCACCGGATTCGACGAAGAGGTAATCGATTCCGTCGATGGTTTTCGGTGTCATCTTAAGCGCGGCGCGCTGGTTGATATCCATCAGGGTGTCGCCGGACCAGAGCAGCAGCGGGGAGTCGGAGCCTCCGTCGGCGGTGAGGTTCAGGGATTGGAAGGAGGGGCGGCCGGCGTTGACCTTTTTCCCGGCGGGTTGGAACTCATCGATGGATTTCACGACATCGCCGAGCGTCCACTTGCCGGGGATGGCGGGGTTGGCGACGAACTTGCCGTCGTAGAAGTAAGGCGGGTTTTCCGGGACGTCGTCGCCGACGGGTGCGGGGTCGTGGCGGCTCTGCCATTCTGCGTTCAGGAGCGGGGTGTAGAGCGCGGACTTGCGCAGGACGGCTTCGTCGAGCGGCGGGAGTTTCCGTTCCTCCAGCCACAGGCTGAAGATGCCCTGCGGGACGGGCGGCATCTGGACGATGGCGCGGTCGCCGTAGCGGAGGAAGGTGATCGCGGAGATGGTCACCGGGCCTTTGGCGAAGTCTTCGGTGAAATCCTTGGTGATCCATGCGCCGCGGATCGTGTTGCCGGCGCGGCGGCCGAGGCCTTCCTTGCTTTCCGCAAGGTCTTTGCCGTTCAGGTAAAGCTTGAAGCCGTCCCCCGCGCCGACGCCTTGGCCGCGATCGACGCGGAGGCGGTAAATGTGGCCGGGCTTGAGGGCGGGCAGTTCGAATTTTTGCGCGACGAGCAGGACTTCGTTTTCCCAGAGGGTTTTCGGCTTGCCGGTCCAGAAATTGTCATCGCGGGTGCTGCCGCGGTGGTTGGTGTCGAGCTTGCCCTGAAATTGGCCGATGGGCATCGGGCCGGTTTTCCAACCGGCCTTGGCGGGATCGAAACCGGGCGCGTACCAGTTTTCCATGCCTGCAGGGATGGTGACGGGGCGGTAGCGCCAAGGCGATTTGTCGTAGGCCTGTTTCTCGGCGGGATCGAAGGAGTGGTAGTGCCACGTGGCTTCGGAGAGCTTGCCGAACTCGTTCCAATCGTAGTCGTGGACGCCGATTTTCTGATAGAGGCTGATCAGTCCGTCGAGGGAGTTCGTGACGACGCCGTTCTGGTTGGGTTTTTCGAGCTCGCTGAAAAGCCTGTGCCGGTTCTCGGCGATGTATTGGTAGATCAGCTTCTCGCGGATGATGGGCTTGATGGTTTCCTGGAGCTTGGGCCCGAAGCTATCGGTGTTCGCCGCGAGGAAGACCTTGTCATGCGGGAGCGGCTCATCCGGGTGCTGTTTCCTCGCGAGCTCGAAGAGGACGTCGTAGCCACCGGGGATGCTGGCGAGGGTTTCTGCAAGGACATCGATGGTCTGCTGGCGATGGCCCGCCATGTTCTGGCCGCCCTGCCAAGTACTAGGCCCCTGGTAGTCGGCGTAGCTCATGCCGAGCGCCTTGAGGGCGACATCGCGGACGGCGGGGGTGGCCTTGGGGAGATTGCCGCGGAGCACGTAAAGCGGCCCCATGGTGGTGCTTTGGCGCGGGGTTTTCTGGACGAATTCGCCGAAGGCGGGCAGCGCCTTCGCATGGCAGCGTTCATCGATGGCGATCAGGGCGAGGGCGGCGAGCGCGCCGTTCTGGAGCCATTGCTCGGGGTGGGCGAGGTAGGAAATGAGCAGATCCGCGTGGGGCACGATCATGTCCACGCTGCCTTTCCCGACGATGGCGAGGCAGGCATCCTTCACGAACCATGATTCGGCGTCGTCTTTGAGCCGCTCGACGGCATAGGCGAACATGCGCTGGGAAAATTCATCCTCGGGTTTCATGACCTGGACGGAGGCGCGCAGGCCGGCGTAGCGGACGCGGGGATCGGGGTGGCGGGCGAATTCCTCGAGGAGATGCAGGCGCGGCTTGGGCCCGGGTTTCGGGAACATGTAATCGGCGGTCAGGCCGGTGGCCATGTTGGCGATCATGTTGCGGATCAGGAACTGCGGATGGCGGATGTGCAGCCGGAAATCGTCGTCGCTGAGTTCCTTCGCGTTCAGCCCGATGATGAACGGCTTGGCGGAGTGCTTGGTCAGGATTTCACCGGAGAGATCGAGGGTTTTCCCGTCCTTGTCGGGGACGGATTCCATGGAGACGAAGATATCGTCGGCCTCGGTGCCCCATGGGCGCGCGGGGAGCGGGTGGGTTTTGCAAAATTTCGTGGGCGGTGCGCCGGTGATGCGCAGGGTTTCGCGCGGGAAGGTGTAGGCCCAGGGGAAGAGGGAGCCCCATTCCTCCTTGTCATAACCCGCGCCGCCGAGGATGCCGAAGGATCCGTCGAAGCGGCGGGAGAGATCGTAGTGCCACTTGCGGTGATCCATGAACTCGCGGTGCTGGAGGCGGTTTTTCTCCGCGAGCAACTGCATGGAGCCGCTGCGCCAGATCTCGCCGATGCCGCCGCCGGTGTGGCCGTGGAGCATGAAGGTGGTGGTGTAGAAACTGGTCTTGGCGGAGTTATCGCGCGCCCTCGCGTAGATCGATTTCTCGCCTTCGGGCGTGAGCAAGGCGGCGGCGGCCATGGTGAAGGCGAGGTTGCCGTGCTTGCCGTTGTCCACGAAGGAGGTTTCCGGGCGGTCGTCGCCGTAGGGGTTGATGCCGCGCCCGGCGTAGCGGAAGAAATGGACGAGGGTGCGGTTGAGCAGGCTTTCATCGACTTCCACGCCGCACTGTTTCGCGAGCAGGAGGAAAGTGACCACGGCGGTTCCCCCGGCATTGAGATGGCCGTTGCCGTAGCCGAGATGGGTGACGCCGCCCCGGCCGGCCCAGCCATCCAAGTATTCGCCTTTTTTCGCGGCCGCGACCCAGCTTTCGATGACCGGGAGGGCGACGGGATCGCCGGTGCGGAGGTAGTATTCGCAGAGCGCGAGTCCGCCGAAGCCGAGGTGCCAGGCGTAGCCGCTAGTCTTTTTCGGATCGAGCGAGTGCACCCATGCCTTGACGGGCGCGAGGTCTTTTTCCTCCCCGGTGGATAGCAGGAAAAGCATGCCCGCGCTGGCGAAGCCCTTGTTCGATTCGGGCTTGGAAATGTAATCGGCGAAGCCGCGCACGATTTTATCCGACTTCGGGCAATCGAGCGGCCAGGTCTTGCTGTAAGCGCCGATTACGGGGATTTTCACCTCCACCGGCGCCGCCTCGCCCTTGATCGCGAATTTCAGGATACCGTCGGTCGCCTCGGCGGCTTCGAGGATCTGTCCGAGCTGGATGCGCGGATCGATGTCCTTGAGCGTCTGCCCGTTGATCGACTCGATGACCTGGTCTTTTTTCAAACCCGCCGCCTCGGCGGGAGAACCCGGCTCGATGGTGCCGGCCACCATGGTGAAGGCGGGTTGGTGCAGCTCCATCGCCATGCCCACCGGCCCGAAACGCTCGATCGTGTTCACCGTTTTTTCGGGAGCCGGGGCGGTGGAGAAAAGGGTGGGCTCCTTGTAAAAGGCGGTGGGGGCTTGCTGGGCGCCCGCCATGCCGAGCGGGAAAAGCGCGGAGGTGAGGATCAGTAGTCGGGTTGGATTTCTCATGAAGGTTAAGATTCGAAAACGATACACCCGCTTTGCCGAGAGATATTTCTATCTTATTGCGACAATAAAACGCGGTTATGCGTTGCGCTTCGATTCTCACTCCTATTCGTTTACCGGCTCCTCCGCCCACTGCGGGCGCAGGCGCAGGATCACCTTCGTGCCGAGTTGGGGGAGGGAATCGGGCTTGATCCGCCAGGAGAGCGAGCTGTTCTCCTGGCCGTGGATTTCGGAGAGGGAGAACACTTCGTCGCCGAAGGTGGCGATGGAGATCACGTGTCCGCTCATGTCGGCGATGTATTTCCTGTCCTCGCCCTCGCCGTGGAACTGGGAGCCGGTGAACAGCAGGGTGTCGGGGAACTTGTCCGCCTCTCCGGAGGCTTCGCGCAGGCCGGACGGGTCTTCGGAAGGCGCAATGAAATCGCTGACCGGGCGCTCCACCGGCTTCTCGCCCTCTTTTGTGAAAACGAGGGAGACCTTCACCGGCTGTCCGCGCGGCGGGAGGTGCGCCCAGCGGGTGCCTTCTTCGTCGAGGGGCTTCCTCATGGCGGGGTTCCCGGCCTGGGCGCCGATCAGCAGCAGGGCGGCGTGGATGTGGCTGGGCTTCGCTTCGACCATGATCACGGATTCGTGCTCCTTGCTGTCTTTCCCGCAGGCGATGAGCTCCAGGAAACCCTCCTCAAGGCAGACCACGGCCTCGACATCCACCCGGCGATCCTTGGCATCGATGCTGATGTGGGGGAAAATCGCGCGGATCTTCTCGGCGAGAGCCTTATCCTGTCCTCCGTCGGGAGCTTTCTCTTCCGCAGCAAGCGTCGGAAGGCAGAAGGCCGCTAGAATGGGACAAAGCGCCGCGCCGCACCACCATATCCCGCCTTTTGATTTGCCCGTGATTCCCCTCTTGCGCATCTCAGAAGCTTGTCGCGGCTCCGACCCGTTGCAACAGGCAATTCGGGGTTTTCCCGGACTTCCGCCCCGTGGATGAGGATTTCCGCGCCGCATGGGCCGGGGAATTCCTTTTCCGGTGCCGCGAGCAACGTCCTCTCTGCGCGGCGCTTCGCCCTCATCTCTTTCCGCTGGCTTTTCCCCGGCGTGGTGTGATGTTGCCCTTGAGATACATGAAACGATATGCCCTCCAGCTCCTTGCCCTCGTTTTCCTGTCCTCCATGGCGCCCGCCCAGCAGGCGCCGAACCGCACCTGCCGCGTCCTTTTCCTGAACCGCCCCGCCGATGCACCGATTACAATGCACCTTTTCGACGGGAAAGCCTCGCGCGAGGTCGATCTGCCAGGCATGAACCTGTCTATGGTCTATGATCTGCCGCCGGGGACACTTTCCCTCGCCCTGCTGCCCTCGCCTTTGGGCGATCCGGAGCAACTCCCCCCCGGCGCTCCCTCCGCCACAGTATCCAAAACCGCCTCCGACATCTACCTGCTGGTGATGACCGATCCGGCCAACAAGGTGGCGCCGGTGCGCCTCCAGGTCGTCGATGTCGTCGCGGCGAATCTGCGGCGCGGACAGACCCTTTGGTTCAACCTCACGGAACTCACCATCGGCGGCCAGCTCGGCTCCGAGCGGCTTGTCGTCAAACCGGCCTCGCGCGCCCTGATGAACGCGCCCCGCAGCGATGGCGGCGATTACCCCGTGAGCATGGCCTACCGCATGGAGGGCAAGGAGCACACCTACCCGATCTGCGAAACCCGCTGGATTCACGATCCCCGCGCCCGCAACCTCGGCTTCATCACCGCCAAGGACGGCAAACGCACCCCGCGCGTCCTGGTTTTCCCGGACTTCCGCGCGGATTGACCGACGTATCGAAAGAGGTTTGCGCCCTGAAAGCCGGCACCATCTCGACGCAAAAGGGAGTTTGAATGACGTAAATAGAATAACAAATGGATTTGTGGACTTGCCTTCACGGCGTTATCTTTACGAAGTAAATACGCAGCGATGAATAAATTCCGGAAAATCCAACTTATCGAGAAAGCCCCGAGACCCAAGCGGAGGCGAAGCGGTTTCGCGCTTGTCGCCACACTTTCGCTGATGGTGCTGCTGGCGATCCTCGCGGTGGGTCTTTTGAGCCTGTCGGCGGTCACCCTGCGCAGCTCCGGCCAGGGAGCTGCCCAGGCAGAGGCACGTGCCAACGCCCGCATGGCGTTGATGGTCGCCATCGGCGAGTTGCAGCGTCACACCGGCTCGGACACCCGGGTCACCGCCCCGGCGAATATCGTCGATTCAAGTTATCCCCAGGTGTTGGGCGTGTGGCGCAGCTGGGAGGGAACGAATCACGAATCCAACGGCCGCCCCATTGCTCCCGACTACGGTTCCAAGGATAAATCCGAATCCAAAGGCGGTCGTTTCATCGACTGGCTGGTCTCCAGCCCGGAAGCGGTTGCCAACCTAGATCCCGACGGAATACCCAAAACCGAACATGCCCCGAGCTTAACATTCAACAAAGCGGACGAAAATGGAGGAACTGTCGCCCTTCTCGCGGGCGGATCGCTGGCATCCAATGATCCCCGTCAAATCCACGTGGTTCCCAGCAAGATCGAGGACAGCGGGCGTTACGCGTGGTGGATCTCCGGGGAAAACCAGAAAGCCGCGTTGTCTCAGCCTTACAAGCCAAGGACAAACGACGCCGCCGGCCTGGCCGAGCTCGGCCAATCGCACTCAGTGCCGAATCCCGAGGTCTTCGGACTACCCGCCCTGCTTGCCGATCCTGAACCCCATAATCCAAGCGAAACGGCAGCAAAGCCGGGCCGCAAGGCGATCAGCCGCCAAACGATGGCGCTCATCAACACCGGCAATGCGACCGAACCCCAGAAAAAATTCCATGACCTATCATCTTATTCCATCGGACTGCTGACGAACACTGCCACCGGCGGCTGGCGCAAGGATCTGTCCATCCTGAGTGAGAAATGGCATGACCCAAATGGCAACAACGGAATTTATAATCGATATCCCGGAGGACGACTTCCCCTTTTCCGCCTGAGTCCTGAAACCGACGCAACCACGATGGTTCCAAAGCCCACGGTGGCCAATCACACCCCGAACGACGCGACATTCTATCCATGGAGCAGCTATTCACTCTTGGGCACCCAGAGATGGCCCAATACATGGCATGCCGCATCGTCATCGTGGCAGTCGTTGGTCAATTTTGCGACCTCGTATAAGAACTTCACTTACAATAGTGGCGTGGTGGAGAGTCCGTTTGTCTGGTCTCCCGTCATGAAGTGGAGGTGGCAGGGAAACCCCAACGATGCAACCAACCAGGAGTTTTTTGATTTCAATCACAAACCGCGGCTTCATCCGATCATTGCCCGATTCCAGTTTCTCGTTTACCTCAGGGCGTTTCCGGATCCCGCAAGACCCGGACGCTACGGTCTTCAAATGCTCTACTCCCCGGTCGTTACCTTGTGGAACCCATACAATGTACGCCTCAGCATCGACAATCCGGGCCCGGGGGATGACGGATATGGTGTGGTAATCGGAGGGCAACGGTCTTTCCCGGGAGCTTTCGCGGCGGAGCCACGACAGTGGTATCCCAATGGTCCTGAAACCATTCCGTTCAACAAGCATCGAATGCTGACCAACGGGAATTTCCAATACGCCGACACAAATGGTAATTTCAACGGCGGGCGAGATAATGAATTACGGCAGAATATCGATTTATATAACCCGGGTCAGATCAGAGTTAACACATTGAGAGATCTGCGAACATGGGCAGGGCCGCGCAAATTTTTTTCTGTAAAAGTGGCTGATGACTTTTTCTGAAGGTGGTTAGTTTCGTTGTTTTGGTTTGGTTTCTGTTAGCTGGGAGTGAGGTAGGTTTTGCCGGTTTCCCATGTCTCGGAGATCTCGATGAGGACGCCGGTGACGAGCCTCAGGAGCGACTCTTCGCTCGGGAAGAGTCCTACGACCCTGGTGCGCTTCTTGATCTGGCCGTTAACATTCTCGCAGGCATTGGATGTTCGCAGGCGCTTCCTGTGGGCTTCCGGAAAGGCGAAGACGGCAAAGCCTTCGGGTAGGTTCTCCTCGGCCCAGGCGGCGAGCCTGGGTTGGCTTTCACCATAGATTTTCACGAAATCCTTGAGGCGTTCCTCGGCGTGTGCGCGGTCGTCGGCGTTGAATATGACTTTGATGTCCGAGGCTACCTTGCCTTTGAGGTGCTGTTTGGTGACGTATTCCTGGGCGTTTTTCTGGAGGTGGAACTGGCAACGCTGCCACGGGGTGCCGTTCAAGGAGGCTTTGAGTGCCGCTTTCAGGCCGCTGTGGGCGTCGGAGGTGACGAGATCCGGGATGCCGATGCCGCGCCCCTTGAGTCCGTTGAGGAACCCACGCCAGTGGACTTCGGCCTCGGAGAGGGCGCAACTGACTCCAAGGATCATGCGCTTGCCATCGTCGCGGCGGATGCCGTGGGCGATGAGCGTGGCGCAGTCGCGGACAACCCCGTCGATGCGGACTTTGTAGTAGGTGGCGTCGAGGGTCATGTGCGAGATCGGGGGAAGGGGGCGGGTGCGCCATTTTTCAAATTCGGAATCGAGCTGCTTGTTGAGGTTGGAGACTTGGCCGGAGGAGACCTCGAAGCCGCACATTTGCTCCATGATGCGGGTGACTCGGCGTGTGCTCACCCCCTCGACATACATGGTGGCGATGGCGGATTTGAGGGCGCGGTCGCTGCGTGAACCCTTCTCCAGCAACGATGTGCGGAAGGGGCTGTCGCTTTCACGAACCTGCGGGACGGAAAGCTCCAAGGCTCCGATGCCGGTTTGGAAACCACGGGGCTTGAAGCCGTTGGCGTAGCCGTTGCGTTCGGTTCCGCGCTGGTAGGGGGCGGCTCCGATGTGCCTTTCGCGTTCGAGTAGCATGGCGGCGTTCATGAGGATTTCGGCGATTCTGGGGAGGGCGTTCTGAAGGCCGTCGTCGAAAAGGAGATTGATGAGCGGATCCTGGTGGGTAGTCTGTTTGTGTTCGTCCATGGCTGGTGCTGTTTTGGTTTGCACCTTCAGTGTCAGGCCTTGGACGGACGCCAACAACCCCGGTTGTGGTGGGGAGGTCGGAGCGCCGCCGCACTGGCAGCCGATTCCGCTACGCTCCATCGGCTGCCAGTGCGGCGAGCCTTTGCAGTGTAGCGGGCTTTTACAGACGAATCTTTACACTACCATGGGCAGTCAACCTGCCGACTGGAGAATTAAGTTTTGAGCCCGGTGAAGTGCGCATGTTTTCCCCCAATGGTGAGACGGAAGGCAGATTTGGAACGGCTGCTTTTGCGTCGAACAGCGGCTATCAACCAGGTGCTCCCTCCGGTATTCCCATTACACTACGCGGAGGTAATGTGGGGCCCAACGATTATTTCTGGTATTCACTCAAGGGCGCGGTCTATACTCAGCCTTTCCGCTTCCGTAGCCCTGGAAGGGGCTTTCATGCCGCACTCGGAATGAGTGTGGGAAAATCCTATACGGGTGGTTTGCTTTACTCCGGTGTGGGGCAGGAGATGATGAGTTCCACGGCACTCACCAACGCAGAGCAAGCCGATGTCTATTGGCCTGACGATGATTTCGAGCCGCACGGTTTTACGGTGGCGGAGATTGCATCTGTGCCTGCCATGCCGATCTACTCGATCACCATCGGTCCACGTTTCACCATCGGAACTGGCGCGGGATCAGCCCATGGCAGGCCCACCAAGGGCTTTCTTCAGTCAGATCCAATGGCGGGCATATCATTGGCCGATCCTGGAGTCGATAATGCGAACAGTCACCCGGCGAATGGAAATTTTGAGATGAGTTATAATACCCTCACATTCGGCTCCTCCCTCACACCGAACTTGAGTGATCGGGAAGGTTTTATCGTCACCGGCTTCCAGAGTGGAGACGGCTTGTCGAGGATGATCACCCACGAGCTGCCGCTCCGTCCGATGGCGTCGCTGGTTGAATTGCAGGCATGGAATCCCAGAGGCAAGAATCCCATGCCCCCCTTCCAGTCACATCTGATTGGCAATAGCGACGCTACACCCATGATTCCCCGTGATGACATCGCCCCTACTACGCCGATCTCAAGCGATTCTGCGTTGAATCTCCAGCATGATGATGCGTATTGTGCGAACCATCTGCTGTTCGATGACTTCTTCTTCTCTTCCATCGCTCCCCGCCCTGAGTACTTTGGTGGGCAGATTGCAAATGACATCGATACGGTCTATCGCGATTTCTTGAGGGGGGACTCCCCGCTTACCAATCGCGCATACAGACCGGTTGGCCTTGATGCCCATTTAGCAGATGCCGAAGTCACGGCACGGGTGGATGAAATCGTCAACAGTCCGCAAGGTGATGGTTGGGAGAAAATCGCTTCCCGCCTCGAGGTGGATGGAATGTTCAACGTGAATTCCACTTCCGTCGATGCCTGGAAGGCGCTTCTCGGTCATGCCAAAAGCCTTGGTGAGATACCCTACCACGGGCAGAATGGAATTGATACCTTGCCCGATAACGATGATCGCCCGCACCCCGTTATCCGCACCGCACTGGCTCCTGACATCGAGGCTGGCGACAATGCGAATTCAGAGGTGACCGGATTTAGGCGACTCACGGATGACCAAATTACCGAACTAGCCGAGAAAATAGTCGAGCAGGTGCGCAGCAGGGGACCGTTCCTGTCCTTGGGCGAGTTCGTGAACAGGCAGCTTAGTGATAATAAGGATCTCGCATTGGCTGGCGCAGTTCAAAGTGCCCTTAATAACCTCGGCAACGATCCGATGCGTGTTCTTCGTGATCCCGACCATTTCGACCAGACGATGGCTTCCAAGGCGGAAGCAGGGAGCGTAGCCCGATGATAAACGACTCGACGGGGTTGATTACGAGTTTGAAGATGCGGCACTTGGCGGCAGCTTGTATGGTGTACCAGGTTGGATCCGGCAGGCCGATATCTTGCGGCCGATCGCTCCGGTGATCAGCGTTCGTGATGACACATTCACGATTCGTGCATACGGCGATGCACTAGACAGCGCTGGAAATGTGATCGCGAAAGCCTGGTGTGAAGCAACTGTGCGAAGACAGCGGGATTTCGTTGACAATACCGATGCTGCGGACATCACGGATGCTCCAAATAGCCAAATGAATAAAAAATTTGGCAGAAAGTATCATTTTGTATCATTTCGATGGTTGCATAAAGATGAAATCTAATAACATCAAACCATGTTAGTAAAAATTATAGTTCTCGGTTTGGTTGCCATCTCGTCAGGGCTTGGATTGTCTCAAGAGATCAAAAAAAATGATCGCACATGTCGTTTGGTCTTTCCCGAAAAACCGGCTGACTCTCCCAAATTTGTCTATCTATATGATGGGGAGCAGAGCCACAGGGTGTATCTTTCAGCAGTGAATTTCTCAGATGTGGTGGAGATCAAATCCGGGGATGTTTCACTTATCATGGCTCCTGAAGCCATAAGCGATCCAGAAAACATTCCGCCCGAATATCCGAGGATACAGATACCGGAACAGGTCAGAAACTTCTACGTTTTTTTGGCGTCCGATCAAAAAAATCAGGTGATGCCAATATCCATGAACTTATTGAATCTTGACACCGGGAAATTCCAACTGGGCAACACTTTGTGGTATAATTTCACCAACCATCGCATCGCCGCAAAGCTCGGGGAAAGTAAAATGACTGTTGGCGCGCGTAAATCAACGATTTCTAAGGAACCCCTATCCGAAAATGGTTATTACCGAGCTGAGTTCATTTTTCAGCAGAATTCCACCGGGGACTTTCGCAAAATCACTGAGCAGCAATGGTGGTTTGATGCGGATTGTAGATATGTGGGTTTCATTGTAGATCGGGGTTTTAAGCTGCCTGGAATATATTTTTTCAGGGACTTCCGGAATCCGGCGCCGACTGGTAACACTCTAAGTGAAACTGAAGCCGGGAATTAAATTTTCATGATATTACAAGCCGCAGTTCACCTACCAGCCGCAACCGGAGGAAGCCTTCTAGCCGATCAAGGAACAACAATGGTGGCATGACGCCAACAGCAGGCACCTCGGGTTCATCGTGGATACGCACGGCATACTCCCGAAGATATTCTTTTTCCGGGATTTCAGGTGACGGGGAAAAGCGGTCAGGGGTGGATCTCACCGCAGGGCTCTTTGAATTTTACGCAAATCAGCGAACTATTTTCGCAAAACGCACGGGTAAAACGGTTGTCTGTGTCGAATTCGCGGGTAGTTCTATATGTGTAGTCACTGAGTAATCACAAAATCTTTCTAGCTTGCCCGTAATGTCAAAAACCTCCCAATTCCCGGCGCACCGGGGTTTCGCGCTTGTCGCCACACTTTCGCTGATGGTGCTGCTGGCGATCCTAGCGGTGGGTCTGCTGAGCCTGTCGGCGGTCACCCTGCGCAGCTCCGGCCAGGGAGCTGCCCAGGCGGAGGCACGCGCCAACGCCCGCATGGCGCTGATGGTCGCCATCGGCGAGTTGCAGAAACAGATGGGGCCGGACCAGCGTATTTCCGCAAACGCGGATATCCTCTCCGGATCCGACGTGAATCACCCGCATTGGGCGGGTGTATGGGACTCGTGGATCGCTGGGCCGCTGCCCGAAACGCGGAATCCCAACTATCCCAGCGCGCCGAGCCATCAGCAAACCATCGGCAGCCAACCGGACGATTCCATGCGCCCCGCCTACGCGCGCAAGAACGACCATTTCCGCTCATGGCTGGTCTCCTTGAAACCCTCAGAGGCCATCGACCCGGCCACACCCGAAACCCTCTCGCTCACCGGCGAGCCAATGCCGGGCAAATCTTCCGAGGCCGTCCTTCTTGTCGGTCCGGGTTCCTTGGGCACCTCCGCCGTCGGGAGGGACTCTGTCAGCGCTAGGCTCCTGCCCGTCATGCGGGGATCCGCTCCCGGTGGGCGCTATGGCTGGTGGGTGGGCGATGAAAGCCAGAAGGCGCGCATCACGAACGATTCCTACCATGGGCAGCAGCTGACCAACGCCCAGAAAATATTCCGCTCCCAGGTGCCCGGTTCCACCGGCACCAGCACGCTCCCCGGCTTCGGCAACATGCTTCCCTCCCAGCAGGTGAAGCTCGACCTGCTACCTTCGCTCGGCTCGGTGGATCTCGTCCCGGGCATCAGCCAGGTGCCCGTCGGCGCGGGTGGAGTCCGCGCATCCCAGGGCAATTTCCATGACATCACCCTTTTCTCACACAAGGTTCTCGCCGATGTCCGCGAGGGCGGCATGAAACGCGACCTCTCCGCCATCCTGGAGCGGGTCATCGATCCGAGCGAGGTTTACAACATCCAGTCCGTACCGGGCCTTGAAAGCCAGTTTCGCAGGGCTGCATCCATCAAGCCGGCTTCCTCGGACTCGCCCGGAGGGGATGAATTCATGCTCTATCGCTTCGATGACATGTCGAGAAGCTTCAGCCCCACGGGCGAGGCCGGCGTCCCGATCCAGGATCTCGCCGCCTATTACCAGCTCTACGACCATCAACGGGACGGCTGGAAAGGCGGCATCCAATTCAGTTCGCAGGACTCCTCACCGCCCAATAACCTACTTGGCAGCGGCGTTATGGTCAGCAATCCGGATTACGGCGAGACCAAATCGGATTACGATAACTACCTTCGCCAGCACAGCGCCATCTACCGCAGCGTGTATCCGGTAAAAATCGAGTTCATCGCGAGCTACATCACCGAGCCCATCCTACCTGTCCCCACCGATCCCAACGCCGACAAATACAGGCTGCGCATCGGCTTCACCCCCGCGGTGACGTTCTGGAACCCCAACAACGTGCCTGTTGTCATGAACAAGGGCAACCCTGACCGCGCGTCCATCATGTTCCGCGAACACCCCGCCCCCTTGCAGCTGACTTTCACCAAGTCCGCCGGATACAACGGCTCTGCGGTGGGAGATCCGGTCACCGTGCAGCTGAATAGGATTACGGCGAACCAACAGAGTGAACTCTACACGCTGTTCATATCTGGGAACAATCCCACCGTGTTCCAGCCCGGCGAGACCAAGGTCTTTTCCATGAGGCACACCTCCGGCACCGACGCAGAGATGGGTTCCAGCTATGTTGACTACCAGTTGCGCGGAGGCCGCGGTAGCTACACGTTCAGCGAGGCTTTCCAGCCTTTCCTTGAAATCGTGCCGGGTTGGAACCCCGATAAATTCACCCGTCCGAACGTGACGGTTTCTGCGAACACGCGCAGGGATACCACCGTGCTGACCTTTAAGGAAACCGACTACATATCCACGTCGATCGGCATTGGGACGGGCCGCGAGTTCGCCACCGACTTCACCCAGAAATCCAGGCACGGTCGCAACGCTCCAGGGGTTATGTGGCATTACCGATCCTACGAGATTCGAAGCCGCATGTTTCCGGGGGGTAACCCGAACTTCATGGTCTTCAGTCCCTACAGGACTTCCTTCATCTCCGCCGGTATCCCGCCCTTGGGAAACAACCTCGCCAATACGGCGTTCAACAACATCGTCATCCCGCCGCGCCGGGGGCAGATCCTTGTCGATTCGATGCGTGATCCCATGAATCCGAGCGATGATCTCCCTCAGGCTTTCTTTTACTATGGAATGAAAGCGGCGACCGAAGTCCACGAGTCCAACCACGCGACGCCCGCCGCCGGGATCGGATCAGGACGGCGTTTCCCCTCGCGTCCATTCACGCATTCCACCGTCATGAAGCCCGAGTTCATCGACACCGTCGCAGGAGGGTCGCTCTACAACATCGGTTGGAACTGGTACTTCACCCCGCTGAACAATTTGCTGGACGTCGAAATACCCATTTCCCGGGACAACCACGGCTACTATGGAGGCGGCTACACGGCGGAAAACGGCACAACCCATGTCGTTCAGCAGGAACTGCCCGTGACCGCTCCCATTTCGATCGCATCCCTCAGCCACGCCCATCTGAGCGGTTACAGCCTCTCCTCCGAAGGGGCAGCCGCGGGATACAACGGCTTGCAGAACCTGAATGCGAGCGAAGCCTTCCGCCGAAACACCGCGCTTGGATTCGGCGGACTCGCGCCCCGCACCCTCCAGGCGATCGGCAACTCCTACGCACATCCCAACATACCCAAGGACAAGGCGATCACGACTTGGAACCGGGTTTTCTTCCAAAGCACCGCGACTCCTGTGCCGACGCCGGTTCCCTTCGCGGATCATTCCTACCTCGCCAACAAAGCCCTCTGGGATGACTTCTTCTTCTCGTCGATCACTCCTGTCCCCGCTGACAATCCGATCTACGGCTCATCCCCCAAGTCGGTGGCCGATGTAGCTAACGGCTTCTTTTTTTCGGACGAGCCTTTGCCCAACCGACGGATGCTTCCCTACGCCGGAAACCTCGACAGGGATCGCCTCGCCGAACTCGTCGGCGAGTATGAGACCTTCAAGGGCGGATTCGCGGACAAGATCGCCGCCAACCTCATGGTCGAGGGACCCTTCAACGTGAACTCCACCTCGGTGCGCGCGTGGAAAACCCTTTTCTCCAGCCTGAAAGGGAAGCCGGTCAGCTACCTCGACACGCAGGACTCCGTCAGCAATCGGATCAAGATCAGCGAGCATACCCCGGAAGGTGTGCCGGTGAGCATGGGTTCCCTGCCCAACGACAAGCCACACACCGGAAGCTCCTCCGACCCCAGCGATGTGGAACAGTGGAGAGGCTCCCGTGAAATCACCGACAAGGAAATCGATGAATTAGCTCAGGCCATGGTCGGACAGGTCAGGCTCCGCGGCCCGTTCCTTTCGCTTTCCGAGTTCATCAACCGTAGGCTCGATCCGAACAGCGCGGAGCTTTCCCTCAGGGGCGCTCTGCAAGCCGCCATCGATGACGAGGATTGCACGATCAACGCCGGCTTCCGCAACGATCTGCGTAGGTTTTCCAATAGGGAAAGCGCCTACGTGGGCGCCGTTTTCCCCGAAGCCGCGGAAGGCCCCATCGCCTACGGCAGCGCGGCCTACGTCGATCAGGCGGATATCCTCCGGAATCTAGGCACGCAGTTGACCGCGCGCGGGGACACCTTCGTGATCCGCGCCTACGGGGATTCCCTGGATGTGAAAGGCAACGTCCTCAGTCGCGCATGGTGCGAGGCCGTCGTGCAGCGCGTGCCGGATTATGTGGATCCCCGGAGCCACAACGACACCTCCGGCATCGGCGACACGCCGGAAACCAAGCAATCCGAGCTGACTTCCGACGCCAACCGTGCCTTCGGCCGTGAGATCCAGATCATCGCCTTCCGCTGGCTGAACCCTTCGGAAATCTGACCCCCTCCAACCCTGATTCCCATGTATTCGAAATTCCTTCCCGCGGCCGCGCTTGCCCTCTTCGTGCTGGCACCCGTCGCCCCCGCCCAGGAGCAGAAGGTGAAGCTGCGGTTCCTCGCCTTCCCGGCGCAGACCCCCCCGGAACCCGTTGAACTCCTCGTCGGCGAAGGGATCACCATCGAGGTCGATACGCCGGGACATGAAATTTCGCAGGGTCACTTGGTTGCCCCGTTGGGTTCGATCATCGTGGGAAAAACGGTGACCGACAGCGAAGGCAAGCCTTCCTTCAAAATTTACGGGCAGGCCAAGGGCATCCCCGCACGTGAGCAGATCATCCTGCTTCTGCGCAAGGGCAGGGAAAGCGCCGATGGCTTCGTGGTGCTGCCCATCGGAGCCGATGTGAACTCGTTCGGCGGCGGCAGCTTCCTGTTCGTAAACGCCTCCGATCTCCGGATCAAGGGCACCATCGGGAACCTGAACCTGGATATCAGTCCTGGGAAGCTCGGCGTGCTGACCCCGAAGCCGGATTTCGAAGGCGACATCTGCCAGGTCACGCTGTCTTACCTGCGGGATGATAAATTCAAGCGCTTCTACGATACTCGCTGGTCCGCCAACAAGGATGTCCGCTCGCTCGTGATTTTCTACCAGAACCCGCAAACCGGCCGTTTGGGCATTGCGCCCATCATGGACATCATCCCGCGTAAAAGGGCGGCGGAGCCTTAGGCTTCGCCGGCGAGTTTGAAAAACCAAGAGTCAGGATGAGCCCGGGAATCCACAGGAAAAAAATCACGCCCTTGTGTCGTCAATATGCAGGTTCCCCGTATGCGTCCGGCTGTCCCCTGGAGCGGTATTCCTCCTCGAGTGGCGGCGCTTTCATGAAGCCTTCCTCGTGCGCGATGTATCCCACGACCGCTCCCACCGCCAAGGGGACGCATGAGGCGGAGGAAAGGCAAAGAAGCCCTGCCAGCGCGGCAATCGCCGCGCGGCGCCATGATGGGGTTGTCCGTTTTCCTCTCATCTCAATCGGCTAGGGCGCCATCGATAGCCTTTTTCAGCTCGTCGCTTTCCGGCTTGGTAGTGGATTCGAAGCGGGCGACGGGCTTGCCATTTTTATCGATGAGGATCTTGCCGAAGTTCCATTTCACGTTTCCAGGAAACGCGCCGTCCGGGCCGGTGAGCGCCTTGTAGAGTTCGTGTTGGGTGTCCCCTTTCACGGAGAGCTTGCCCATGATCGGGAAGGTAATGTTATACTTTGTTTTGCAGAACTCCTGGATCTCCTCGATGGTGCCCGGCTCCTGCCCGCCGAAGTCGTTGCAGGGAAATGCGAGGATCACGAGGCCGTCGGATTTCCTTTCCTCGTAGAGTTTCTGGAGGCCTTCGTATTGCCTCGTGAAACCGCATTTGGAGGCGACGTTCACCAACAGCACCGCCTTGCCCTTGTAATCGGCGAGGGTCGCCCTTTTACCGTCGGTTGTCGCGAAAGCAATCTTAGTAATATCAGCAGCGAAGGCGCTGGAGCAAAGGACGATCGCGGGGATGACGATTCGAAGAGGCATAGCTGTAGGTTACTTCCATTTTACAGGTCGGCAAGCGGTGATTGACAGCGGTGATTGACAAAGGGAGCGGGGACGCTTGGCTTGTGTTTGTGCGAGCGACGAAATTGCCCAAAACCGGAATAAAACGGACGATGCTGGATGCCGCCGAGAGGCTGGTTGCCGTGAAAGGCTTCGATTCCGTGTCGATCCGCGATGTGACGGGAGCCGCGAAGGCCAACGTTGCGGCCGTGAACTACCACTTCGGCAGCCGCGAAGGTCTGCTGGCGCTGGTGATGACGCACATCCTCGAACCGCTCTGCGCCGAGCGCATCGCACTGCTGGAGGCGGCCGGGAAACAGCCTTCCGTGGAGGACGCGGTCGCCGCTTACATCAACGCGCTGGCACCCGCCGCCGCGCGGATCGGGATGGACGAGCCGTTGTTTTTTCGGCTCGCCGGGCGTATCCTTTGCCTGCCGGACGAGGCACTGCCCGAGGCGATGGAACATGCGCGGCGGGAGGTCGCACGGCGTTTCATGGCTCCCCTTGCGAAGGAACTCGCGGCGGACTGGGCTTTCTTCGAAGCCGCCCTCGCGCAATCATTGGTGGCGGAGGCTAACTCCAAAAACATCGCCGCCCTGATGGATCGCTGGGTCGCCTTCGGAGTCCGTGGCCTCGGCACGTCTGCGGCGGACAAGCCGGGAGACGATTCGCAGGGCTTGCTTTTCGCTTTTTGAGCGGGGCGCCCGGCGGATAGGCCAGCGTCACTAATCCGCCGCGGTTCTTGTCGGCGGTTTTCGGGCGGCGGATTGCTTTGCCATTTCCGTCCAGCCCATTAGCCTCCGGGGGAAATGGAAGACGGGATCAAGGAACGGCTCGATGATTTCATCCGGCGCAAGGGGCTGCGGCGCACGACGCAGCGCGAGCAGATCGTGGCGGAGGTTTTCGCGCGAGACGAGCACTTCACGGCGGACGAGCTTTTCGACCGGGTGAGGAAAGTGCAGGGGGAAACCTCGCGCGCCACCGTTTACCGGACGCTAAGTCTGCTGGTGGAGGCGGATCTGCTGCGCCAGATCGACCTCGGCGACAGCCAGGTCACCTACGACCCCAACTTCCTCGACAAGCCCTCACACAACCACCTCGTCTGCAACGATTGCGGGCGGGTGGTGGAGTTCGAGGACGAGCACGTCGATATCCAGACGGATTGCGTGACTCGGCGGCTCGGCTTTCGCGCCGTGAGAAGGTCGATCAAGATCGAGGCGAGCTGCGAGCAGCTCCGCCTGAAGGGCCGCTGCCCGAACCTGATCGCCACCCGCCTTTCCGGGAAACGCCTGCGCCGCAAACGCTGATGGCTGTCCTGAAACCGAGATGCGGAGCCTCTCCGCTGGATGCACCGGAGGCTTTCCGCGAAAGCCCTGGGCGATTGGTTTTCCGAGGAGGGCAAGGATTTCCCTTGGCGGCGGACGCGCGATCCCTACGCCATACTCGTTTCCGAAATGATGCTCCAGCAGACGCGGGTGGCACATGTGCTGGGCAAGGGTTACTACACGCGTTTTCTCGAAACGTTTCCCGATGTCCATGCGTTGGCCGCGGCGGATGACAGCGGGTTGCTGAAAGCGTGGGAGGGGCTGGGCTACTACCGGCGCGCGCGGATGCTGCGCGAGGCGGCGGCGGCGGTGGTGAGGTTGCACGGCGGGATCATCCCCAAAAATGAGGACGAGCTGCTCGCCCTGCCCGGGATCGGCCCCTACACGGCGGCGGCGTTGCTATCCTTCGCGTTCGGGAAGCCTTCCGCCTTGGTGGATGGCAATGTCCACCGCGTGCTCTCGCGGCTGATGGACGATGCCGCGCCCATCGATTCCACCGCTACCCGCAAGCGCCATACCGCGTGGGCGCGCCTTCTCTGCGATCCGGAAAACCCGCGCCGCCATAACTACGCGATGATGGAGCTGGGGCAAACACTCTGCCGTCCCGGAGCGCCGCGCTGCGAGGCCTGCCCTGTGGCGAAATTCTGCGCGGCGAGGGAACCGCATGAGCTTCCCGTGAAAAAAAAGCGCGCTGAAACCACGGAAATCACCGAGCACGCCATCTGGACGCGCGATGCCGAAGGCCGCGTCCTCCTGCACCATGAGTCCGGCAGCCGCCGCAAGGGCCTTTGGAAGCTCCCCCTGCGCCCGGCACCCGGATGCGCCGCTTCGAGAGTCATTTTCACAGACATCTACACGATCACCCGCTACAAAGTGAACCTGATCATCCATGATGGGACGGGTCATCTTGACGAGGAAGGGGACAGGTGGGTATCCCCGGATCAGCTGGCGTCCTTACCGATGGCCGCGCCTTTCCGCAGAGCTGTCATCCGATTGATGGCGGATTTTTGAAATCGGATGTGACGAAGCGGCGTAGATATGTTTCAATCCTCACGAATGCCTCATATTTTCCTGCTAACGGGCGTCCCTTTCCTCTGCCTGCTTGCGGCCGCCTGTTCGCCCGTAGCCCCGCCTCCGCCCGCCAACGCCGCGATCCCCGGAGAGGTCGCGCGACAGATCGTTAGGGAACGGCTTTCGGCGGTGGTGGTTACCTCGCGCGGCGAGATTGGCGGCTGGCTTCGGAAGCGTTTCAGCGCCTCCGAAGCACCCAGCGACGCGGATGGCGGTTCTGCCGCCCCCATCACGCCGGACGGTTATTTTCTGACCGCCGACCACGTCCTCAGCCACGCCGAAAGCAGGAACATCTTCATCATCTATGGTAGCGGCGGGCGCATCGTCACCGGCAAGGCCCGCATCGTCTGGAGATCCTACTCTGACGATCTCGCCCTGCTCCACATCCCCCTCAAGACCCCCTATTTTTACCACTGGACCCCGCCCAAGCAATGGCTGCCAGCCGGCCATGGCATCATCCACGGCGGCATGGCGACCGGTCACCGCAGCCAGCCCGGGAAGCTCCGCACGCCCCTCGCCCCGGAAGGGGTGTTCACGCGCAACCGCCCTTTCAAAATCGACATCCCCCTAGAACCCGGCGACAGCGGCGGCCCAGTCGTTGACGCCTTCGGCAACCTTGTCGGGATCAACTCTGCGGTCGAATTCCTCATTCCTCTCGAAACCGCGATTTTCATCGATTCCGAGGGAAACCGGCCCAACACCCGGAAAATCGCGGGGATCATCAACCGGGACAGGAAGAGCCGGAACTCCCCCTGAAGCGCCGCGATGATGAGATTTCCCGCCATTTCCCAGCTCGCCGCGATCACCCTGCTCTGCGGCGGCTGTTTGCCCGCTACGAACTCCTTCTACCTGAGCCGCACCGCCGCCGCCGCCAACGACCACATCATGCTGGTGCGCCGCGCGCCGCCCACTTTCGGCTTCCAGCGCCTTGCCGCCCTCGCCACCGCATACCCGGATCTCGGGATTTTCCTCAGGCAGACGGGCGATCCCGATTTCCTCGCGGAAACCAACAAAAGCGGCAACCGATACCTGATCCTCTATTATACGAAATCAAGGAAAGCATACGCCTGCCGCACCGGCGAGGGTTCCTCTCGCCAGGTCGAGTTCTCCGGCCCCTATCCCATCACCGATGGCGAGGTGCGCACTTTGAGCGCCCTACGCGATCGCAGCGCAGCACCGTAGCTCCGGGGCGCGCGGAATTTTTCCAGGTTCGGAAGAAATCCCTTGCAAGCAGCATCCCGAATTCTACCTTTCCAGAATCTCGGACGGGTTAAACCGCCCTTGGGATTCCAGACGGGCGATCGCCCGCAAAAACAAAAACACCAAACATAGATAATACAAAAAATATGAAAACTAACGTAAAACAAACAAGGCGCGGCTTCACCCTGGTGGAGCTTCTCGTCGTCATCGTCATCATCGCCTCCCTGGCGGGCCTCACGGCTCCCATGGTCATCCGCCAACGGAAGAAAGCCGACCAAACCGAGGCGACTTCCAACGCCCGCCAGATCGGCCTCGCCATGTTCGAGTTTGAAACGGAATACGGTTCGTTCCCCGATGCACGCACCGAGCCGCTTATTACCAACGAAGACGGTTACACCCTGGGTACGGGTTCCAGCAACGCTTATTTCAGGCAACTTCTTGCTGCGGACATCACCCAATCGGAAGCGATGTTCTTCGCGAAATCCAAGCGCAGCCCGCGAAAGCCTGATGGCAACATCGAGGGTGCCGAGGCCCTGAAAGTAGGGGAAGTCGGCTTCGGCTACATCCTCGATGGCGTGAACGGGCAATCGACAGCCGGCAACCCGGCGCGCGTCATTGCTGCAGCGCCGATACTCATGGCCAGTGATGACTTTGATCCGGACCCTTATGATAAAAATGCCGTTGTGCTGCGTATCGACAACAGCGTCGCATCCCTCAGGATCAACAATCAGAACAAAGCGATTTTGGTGCCAGGCTCATCCCCTGTGTTACTACTTGATGCCGGCGGTATCTGGGGTGACGCAACGGATGGCGTCCAACCCACCATGTCAGCCCCGCAGAAATAAACGCGATCCAAATCCTATCCCAACCGGGCGACCTTCGGGTCGCCCGGTTTTTTTGTTTGCGGGCGGAGGCTTCCTCGGCGAAGGCACTGCCAGCCAATCCGAAACCATGTCAGAAGGAACAACCATCTCCCGGGCTTTCATGCCCTACCCGGTCTCGACCCTCAGTCCCAAGATCATCCCCAACGACCTCAGCTCCTTCAAATCGCGGGGCATCTCCGAGGTGGAACGGGAACTCCAGCAGAAACTCACCGAGATCCGCGAGGAATACCTCGCGGCCATCGACCATTTCAACTGGAACAAGCTGATCTACGAGGCCGACATCAACTTCGAACCCATTGTCGGCCAGGTCTATCACCTCTACGAGGTGCGCGGCCGGAAGCTGCTCTCCATGATCGGCCCCAAGGAATGGAGCCACAAGCACCTCGCCACCGTGCGCCTCAACGTGGATCGCCAATGGAAAATGGAGGAAACCTCCTCTGACATCGATCCGCGCGAAATGTTCGGCAGCCCTTTCCAATAAAAAAACCGCCGGAGTGATCCGGAGGCTTTTCAGAAATAATGGCTGGGCGCGAAACTTAGTTCGCAATGGCGACCACGTTCACCCGTCCGCCTTCGCGGTCAAATTTTACAGTGCCATCGGTGAGCGCGAAAAGGGTGTGATCCTTGCCGCAGCCGACATTGACACCGGGATGCACCTTGGTGCCGCGCTGGCGGATGATGATGTTGCCAGCAATGACGACCTGACCGCCGAATTTTTTCACGCCGAGGCGGTTGCTGCGCGAGTCGCGTCCGTTCTTGACGGAGCCTTGTCCTTTTTTATGGGCCATGGAATTGGGGTGGTTGGGGGATTATGCGATGGAGGTGATTTCCAGCTTGGTCATGTGGCGGCGGAAACCTTTGGTCTTGTGGAAGCCCTTGCGGCGCTTGAACTTGAAGGCCACGCCTTTCGGACCGCGGAATTGATCAATCACCTTGGCCCGCACTCCGGCACCTTCGATGAAGGGAGCGCCGATCGTGACACTTTCGCCTTCACCACGAAGCAGAACCTCGGTGAATTCAATTTCGGAATCGACTTCGGCATCGAGTTTCTCGACGTCGAGCGTGTCGCCTTCTTGGACGCGGTATTGTTTACCGCCTGTTTTGATTACTGCGTAGGCCATGGCCGTATGGGGAAATGTTTGTCCGCCAGCGGGCGGGCGGGGAATCCACCACGTTACCATCTGCCTTGCAAGGATTTTTTGGACGAAATCGGGAAAGAATTTAAATTAGAATAGTTCTTGATCCAATCCGGAATGATTCTAATTTCCTGCCGAGATGACAACCCACCTGCCCCACCCACATCACCCTGACGTGCCGGAGGAGATCAACGGCCTGCGCATGACCCGGCAGCGGCAGGAAGTCTATCGTTTTCTGTTGGGCGAGCGCTCCCACCCCACCGCCAACGAGGTTTTCATGCGTATCAAGGAGGCATTGCCCCACGTCTCACTCGCCACGGTTTACAACTGCCTGGAGGCACTCGTGCAGCACAATGCGATCCGCAAGGTCAACTTCGACCGCGAACCCTCCCGCTACTGCCCGAACCTCGCCGAGCACGGCCACTTCCACGACGAAACGACCGGCACGATCCACGACGTGAAATTCAAGCCCGGCATCAGCCTCGCCGATGTCCTCGACCTCCCGCCCAACACCGTCATCAAGGACGTTGAGATCACCCTCCGCGGCCAGCTCACCTGAAATTTCAAACCTCAAACCTCAAACTTCAAACCTCAAATTTCAACTTTCAAACAAGAACCCCGTAGCCCGGCTCCGCGTCCCTCCGCGAACTCTGCGCCTCTGCGGTGAAAATTTACACCACTTCCAAACATGAGCCTGAAAATCGACAACCTCCACGCCACACTAGAAAACGGCACCGAAATCCTCAAGGGTGTGAACCTTGAGATCCCCGCCGGCGAGATCCACGCCATCATGGGCCCGAACGGCTCCGGCAAATCAACTCTTTCCAAGGTCATCGCCGGCCACGAGAGCTACCTCCCGACCGCCGGAACCATCACCATGGACGGCAAGGACATTTCCGAAATGTCCATCGACGAGCGTTCGCGCGCCGGGATTTTTCTCGCTTTCCAATACCCCAACGAAGTCCCCGGCGTTTCCAACGCGAACTTCATCCGCGCCGCCCTGCAGGCGCGCCTGCCGAAGGGCGAGGAGATCGACGCGGTCGCCTATTACAAGCGCCTCTACGCCCAGATGGATTTGCTGGAGATCGACCGCAAGTTCACCGCCCGCGCCGTCAACGAGGGCTTCTCCGGCGGCGAGAAAAAGCGCAACGAGATCCTCCAGATGATCATGCTCGATCCGAAATACTGCATCCTCGACGAGACGGATTCCGGCCTCGACATCGACGCGCTCAAGATCGTCGCCAAGGGCGTCAACGCCATGCGTTCCGCCAACCGCGGCATGCTCCTCATCACCCACTACCAGCGCCTGCTCGATTACATCAAGCCCGACCACGTCCACGTCATGGCCGAGGGCCGTATCGTGAAATCCGGCGGCCCCGAACTCGCCCTCGAACTCGAGGAAAACGGCTACGATTTCCTAAAAGAACCCGCTTTAGCATAAACAATTAACCACAGAGACACAGAGAACACAGAGCCGTAGATGCAAGCTCTTCCTCTGTGACCTCCGTGCCTCTGTGGTAAAAATTCTTAAATTCCCCAACCAGACTTACCCCATGTTCAACGAAGACACAGCCACCGCCCTCCTCGACGAGGAAACGCACGACGCGATCAACATCGACCGCACGAAGGGCGATTTCACGTTCCCCGAGCGCAATAAGTTCGACGCCGGCTGGGGGCTTTCCTCCGCCACGGTCGATTACATCTGCGACGTGAAGCAGGATCCCGACTGGGTGCGCGAGTTCCGCCACAGGGCGCTTGCCGTTTTCGAAAGCAAGCCCACCCCCACGAACTGGGCGACCAAGGATCTCGAAAACATCGACTACGACAAGATTCGCTTCTACCTCTCCGACGGGGAAAAACCGAAACGCTCATGGGATGATGTCCCCGCCGATGTCCTCGAAACCTTCGAGCGCCTCGGCATCCCCCAGCAGGAGCGCGCTTTCCTCGCAGGTGTCGAAGCACAGTTCGATTCCGAAGCCGCCTACTCCAACGTGAAAGAGGAACTCTCCAAACAAGGCGTGATCTTCGTGACCTCCGCCGAGGGGCTCAAGGAGTATGAGGAAATCTTCCGCCCATGGTTCGGAAAAGTCATCCCCACCGGCGACAACAAGTATTCCGCGCTCAACAGCGCGGTGTTTTCCGGCGGCTCCTTCATCTACATCCCCAAGGGCGTGAAGCTCAAGCAGCCCCTCCAGGCCTATTTCCGCATCAACTCGGAATCCTTCGGCCAGTTCGAGCGCACCCTGATCATCGCCGACGAAGGCTCCGAGGTGATGTATATGGAAGGCTGCACCGCCCCGAAATTCGAGACCGCCACGCTGCACTCCGCGGTCGTGGAGCTGGTCGCCCTGAAAGGCGCGAAGATCCAATACATCACCGTCCAGAATTGGAGCAGCAACGTTTTCAACCTCGTCACCAAGCGCGGCCTCGCGATGGAGGACGCGGAGGTGCGTTGGATCGACTGCAACATCGGCTCCCGCCTCACCATGAAATACCCCGGCGTGATCATGAAGGGCGAGCGCGCCCGCGGCGAGGTAATCTCCATCGCCCTCGCCAACACCGGCCAGCACCAAGACACCGGCGCGAAAATGATCCACGCCGCCGATAATACTACTAGTAACGTAGTATCAAAGTCGATCTCCGTCGGCGAAGGCCGCTCCACCTACCGCGGCCAGGTGTTCATCCCTAAGCACCTCAAGGGCTGCAAGAACAACACCGAGTGCGACGCCCTGCTCATCAACAGCAACTCCCGCACCGACACCTACCCGGCCATCACGGTGAAGGGCAACCGCCACGCCACCCAGCACGAGGCCAGCGTCTCGCAGGTCTCCGAGGAAATGCTCTTCTACATGCGCCAGCGCGGACTCGACGAAGGCCAGGCCATGTCCCTCGCTGTCAACGGCTTCATCAACGACCTCGTCCGCGAGTTCCCCATGGAATATTCCGTCGAGCTGAAACGCCTCATCGACCTTGAAATGGAAGGATCGGTGGGTTAATAGATACACAGGCAATGAAAACCACCTTCACCTACTGGAAAGAGGATGATTACTTCATCGGCCACCTTGATGAATATCCGGATTACGATACCCAGGGAGCCACCTTCTTAGAACTTCAAGAAAACCTCCTCGACCTCTACAAAGATCTGTCCTCGGATGCGATTCCCGGAGTCCGCCACCGCGCTGAACTCGAGATCGCATGAAACGAACCGATCTTCTCCGCAAGCTGTCCGCCTTGGGTTGCGAACTGATCCGACATGGAGGTAATCACGACTGGTATCAAAATACAGCCACTAAAGTCTGCCAGCCTATTCCAAGACACCGCGAGATTAAGGAAAATCTAGCCAAATCCATTATCAAAAAGCTCTCCTGAATTTTTTTCATGACCACCACGATCCCCGCCTGGTTCAACGCCCGCCAAGAGGCCGCCAAAGCCCGTTACGAATCCATCCCCGCCCCGAAGCGCAACGATATCCTCTGGCGCTTCTCGAACATCAAGCAGCTCGATTTCACCAACCTCTCCGGCGAGGCGACACACGCTGGCCACGCCGAGATCATCGCCCGCTCCACCGGCCTCGCAAAGCCCGCCGCCAAGTTCGTATTCCTCAACGACGAGGTCATCCACTCCGAGTCCTCGCTCCCGGAAAACGCGATCTGCCTGCCGCTTGCCGTTGCGCTCGTTTCCCATCCCGATCTTGTGGAGAAGCATTTCATGCAGCAGGAAACCCGCCTTGGCTCCGCGAAATTCGCCGCCCTGCACGAAGCCTCCGTGAAAAATGGGCTCTTCATTCATGTCCCGGACAACACCGAAGCCGAGGGCACCATCGAGATCCACCACTGGATCTCCGGCCAGAGCACCGTTTTCCCGCACACGCTCATCGTCACGGGGAAATCCTCGGCCGTCCGCGTCGTGGAAATGTTCCGCTCCGCCGACGAAACAACGCCCGGTCTCGCCATCGCGTTCAACGACCTATGCGCCGGCCCGAACTCGAGGCTCGATTACATCGCGATCCAAGATCTCAACGAGACCACCCGCCTCATTTCCGTCAACGAAACCTCCACCGCCCGCGATGCCAGAGCCAAGGCCTTCATCCTCAACACCGGCGCGTCATGGGCGCGCAACGAATCCCTGTCCCGCCTCGACGGCGCGGGTTCTCGCTCCGACATGCTGTCCGTCTCCATCCCGCACCTCGAGCAGGAATACGACCAGCGCACCTTCCAGCACCACGTTTCCGAAGGAGCCTACTCGGATCTGCTCTACAAGAACATCCTCTACGGCCACTCCAAAACCGTCTTCTCCGGCCTTATTTCCGTGGATGAGGGCGCGCACCATACCGACGCCTACCAGACCTGCCGCAACCTCCTGATGACCGACGATTGCGAGGCAAACTCCATGCCTGGCCTTGAGATCAACGCCGACCAGGTGAAATGCTCCCACGGCTCCACCTCCTCCCAGATCGCCGATGAAGAAATTTTCTACCTCCAGGCCCGCGGCATCGATCCCGTCCAGGCCCGCCAGCTCATCGCCCGCGGCTTCTCCGTCGAGGCCGTCGAGCGCATCGGCGACGCGGACACCGAAGCTCTCGTCCTCGCCTTCATCGACGCGAAGTTCGCGCGGATTGGCGGTGGAGAGGCTTGAACGATAAGACACTCTCCGCTGGACGTTCCGCTCCTATTGTCCGAACGTCTCCGCTCATGCGCGTTTTACGTATCCTTGCCGGAAAGGAACTCAGCACTTACTTCCTCAGCCCCTTCGGCTGGGTGGTTCTGGCGTTTGTCGCGCTGATGCAGGGGCTTTCCCTGTCCTCGGCGATGAAGGGTTTCCGCGACACGCCGGTGAAGGACAGCCTGGTTTACGTCACCTTCCACACGCCGCTGTTCTGGTTCTATTTTCTGTTCATCTTCCCGCTGATCACGATGCGGCTCTTCGCGGATGAGGAAAGGACGGGCACGCTCGAAACGCTTCTCACCGCCCCGGTGCGGACGTGGCAGGTCGTCCTCTCGAAATACATCGCCGCGATGGTGTTCTACAGCCTGCTGTGGATCCCGGCTTACCTCCAGTTCAAGGCCTTCTCCTTGTTCACCGACATCCCGCCCGCCTACTCGGAGGGCGCGTTGCTCGGCAGCTTCGTGATCGTGTTCCTGATGGGCGCCGCCTTCACCGCGATCGGTTGCCTCGCCTCCGCGCTCACTTCCAGCCAGATCATCGCGGGCATCGTCACCATCACGATCTTGGTGATCCATTACTTCCTAGGCTTCGTCACCGTGATCTGGGGCGAGTCCTTCGCGGGCGCGGGCTTTTTCCACTACATCTCCTCCCAGCGGCACCTCCACTACTTCGCCAACGGCCTCCTCGATTCCCGTGCCGCCGTCTATTACCTCTCGCTCGCCGCCTTCTTTCTTTTCCTCACCCACCAGGTCATCGACCTCCGCCGCTGGCGCCCGTGAAAGACACAAGACTTGAAGACACAAGACACAAGAAAAGAGATTGGGAAATTTGAAATTTGATAAACACGTGAATCTCTCCCCAACATCCAATATCCAATATCCTCTTCCTTTGCGTCCCTCCGCGACCTCTGCGCCTCCGCGGTGAAAATATCCCTTCCGATGTCCGCCCCGAATTCCAAACGCCCTTCCCGCCCGAACCGATTCGGCATCGGTTTCCTATCCATCACGCAGATCGGCCTGCTCCTCGCCGCCGTTATCTTCGCGAACTATCTTTCCTCGGGTAACCATGTCCGCGCCGATCTCTCGCGCGGCGCGGATTATTCCCTTTCCACATCGTCCCTGAACTACCTCGGCGGCGAGACCATCGTCACCCGGGAGCGCCCGGTAAAATGGGTCATGGCTTTCCGCCGCTCATCGCCGTTTTACGAGCGTGTCCGCGCCCTCGCCGAGGAATACGCCCGCAAATCCGGCGGGAAGATCGAACTGGAGATCATCGATCCCATCCGCTCCCCCGACCGCACCTCGCAGTTCGCCGCGGAATACAACCTCACCCTCGTCCGCGACCTGATCGTGATCGACGCCCGCCCGGACGCAACCGTTCCCATCGTGACAGAAGCCGACGCTGGCGGCTCCGTCCTCAATCCGCACATCACCCTCGCGCTCGCCGAGGAAATGCTGACCTATGCGATGGACTCGAAAGGCCAGCGCCGTCCGGACGCCTTCCGAGCCGAGGATCTCCTAACGGCCCGGCTCATCGAGGCGATCGAGGGCAAGCCCCGCACCTTCCTTTTCCTGGCGGACAAGTCCCGCGTCGATGCCGAGGGCGAAAACTCCCCCTGGAACAACCTCGCGACCACCCTTCGCTACCGCAACATCCGCCTCGCGCCTGCGAACATCTCCGGCCTCACCGCCATTCCGGAGGGGGTGGAAGGCGTTGCCATCATCGCCCCGAAGTACGATTTTACCGAGGAGGAGATCGCCGCGCTTGAGGCATACTGGAACACCCCGCGCGCCGCTTTCCTCATCCTCCTTGAGGCCGGCCAATGCCCTCCCGGCCTCCGCACTTTCCTCCGCGCGAAGGGTGTCACTCCGCGCCGCGACCGCATCATCACGAAAAGCGAGAACCGCATCATCACCACAGCGCGCGGGAATTTCTCCGGCGGCATTCCTTTCCTAGAAGATCTGGCCGGCCAATCCGCCGTATTCGAGGGCGCTTCCTCATCGCTTGAGGTTCGCGAGAACGCCGAAGACCTCTCCGTGAAAAAAATCGCCCCGATGCCGCTCATCCGCATCGCGGAGGGTTTCTGGGGCGAGGCGGATTTCGGGAAAAGCACTGCCGAGGACAAGGTCGGCGAGACCTTTGATCCCATCCGCGACACAGCCCCGCCGCTCCACCTCGCCGCCTCCGTCACCCGGGGGGCGGCCAACGACGACCGCTTCGCCGCCGAGACCTCCCGCATGATCGTCATCGCCAACACCGATTTCCTGAGCCCCGACCGCCAGCGCGCCGAGAATATCGACTTCCTTGCCTCCGCCGCGAACTGGCTCGTCCGCCGCGAATCCCTCGCTGGCCTCAGCCCGCGCCCGCTCGGCATCTACATGCTGCCGCTGCTCGACGCCCAGGTCTCCTTCATCAACCGCCTCAACCTCGTATTCATGCCCCTCGCCTTCCTCATCCTCGGTGGCATCGTCTTCTCATCCCGCCGCAGCTAACCTCCAACCTCCAACCTCCAAATCTCAACCTTCAAAAAGACCCCCGTGTCTCGCGCCATCGCTCTTCCTTGAAATTTGAAATTTGAAATTTGAGATTTTGCGCTCGCTCGCCTTCACCACCGTTCTCGCCACCGCCACCGCCGTCCTTGGCGTCCTGGCCTTCTGGCAGATGCGTGAAGGCAGCCTCGACCGCCTGCTGGGCGCCCCGCCCGTCGCGGTGGGTGGGAAAATCTATCCCGATTTCCAGCCGGAGGGCGTCGCGCGGATCAGCCTCCGCTCCGGGGAAATCGAGGCCGTTTTCGTGAACACCCCGCGTGGCTGGCACGCCACCTCTCCATGGGAAGACCGTATGGATCCGCGCGCCGCGCTTGCCATTCTCACTTTCGCGAACACCACCACAGCCGTCGATCTCGTCCCCCGCGACAAGCTCGACCCCACAGCAGCCGGCCTCAACGGCGGCAACACCGAGATGAATTTCGCCGACCCGAGAGGGGAAAGCATGGCGCGGATCCGCCTTGGCCGCCGTACCCCATGGCTCGATCTGATCGACGGCGACCCTCCGCAGGCCATCCCCACCACCTACCTGCTCCCGTTGGAGCGAGGCAGGAAATCCCATGTCTATGCCGCCACCGGGGATCTCTCGCCGCTCTTCAAGGACGGCTTCCGCCACCTCCGCGATCACCGCCCGTTCTACTTCAATCCCATCGCCCTCGGGAAAATTCGCATCCGCACTGCGGAGGGAGAACTGACCCTTGGTCGCGCCAATCCCACCGCGCCATGGCGCATCACCAAACCGCTCGATCTCTCCACCGATCCCACCGCGGTGAAAACCCTGCTCGAAGGTCTTTTCGAACTTACGGCCACCAAGCTCGCCGACCGCGCGGACGTGACCCTGCCCTCCCAGTCCGACTCCTTCCTCAACAGCCAGATCGCTCTCACACCCTTCGGCGAGGAAACAGAAACCGTCCTCGACATCCTGCCCGCCGAAACGCCCCAAGCCCGCGAGACCCTCGCCACCGTCAGCGACCGGCCGGCCGCCGTTTTCACCCTGCCGCTCAAGTCCGAGCCGGAGATCGTATCCATCCCCGACCTACCCCTCACCGTCAACGACCTCCGCGATCCCACCCTCACCAACCTCAACATCGCCTCCATCCGCGGCATCGCCATTGAGACCGCTACCACTCCGACCATCCTCGTTTCCCGCCAGCCCCCCATGCCATGGACGGCCACGATAGGCGGAAACGAGCAGCCCGCCAACGAGCAGCGGCTCTTCGATCTCCTTAAAGCAGTGACGGAGACCCGTGCCCTCTCTTTCGAGACCGACGCCGCACCCGAAGATCTCTCGCCATGGGGTCTGCATCGCCCCATCCTAACCCTCACATTCCTTGCGGAAAACAACCAGGCGCTCGCCATCTCCTTCGGCATCGACCAGCGCGGCGGCCTTTTCGCCAAGCGCAAGACCAGCCCCACGGTTATGCGCATCGAGAATTCCTTTCTCGAAAAAATCGCCGTGAAACCCCAGGACTGGCGGCACTCTCGCCTCTGGTCTCTTTCGAAGGTCGATCTCACCTCGCTCGTCCGGACGGAGGAAGGCTCGCCGCCGCTTGAGCTTTCCTACAACGATCTCGCCGAGACATGGAAAGCCCGCCGAAACGGCGACGATGTCACTGCCGATCTCGATCCCGCCCGTGCCAACTTCGTCCTCGCGGCGCTGGAGAACCTCCAAGTCACACGCTGGCTGGCTCCCGCCGACGAGTCCGCCGCCGCCGCACTCGCGAAGCCCTTCCTCACCTTCAGCCTAACCGAGAATACCGTCGATGACTTCGGCGATCACGTCGGCGAGAAACAGGAAATCATCACCCTCGCCGCCGATCCTTCTACCACTCTGATCTACGGGAAAATCTCATCCGATCCCTCGCCTTTCATACTCGATCCAGAATCGTTCCTGAAACTAGGCATCCCCTTGCTCGACGAATGAGTCGATTCGCTTCCCACTCACAAACATTCGTGTGATTCCTGAAATTCGTGGTTTCCATTTCGCGGATCAGATCAGCTCCGCAGCGATGGGATCGACAAGAGGCCGTCCGAGCTGGGTGAGGCGTAGGCGTTCTTCTTCGAGATGGACGAGGTTCTCGGAGGCGAGGTTTTTCGCTTTCCCAAGCGCCTCCCCATCTAACAGTTCGAGCGGAATCCCCCGTGACGTGCGCAGTCCGAGGGCGATGAGTTCGATGCGGCGCTGGGCGGGCGTGAGGGTTTCCGTTTCGTGGATCGCGTTTCCGATCGAGTTCATCTGCCGGATGTAAGCGGCGGTGTCCGGCACGTTTTTTTCCCGGATACCATGGATCGTGGAAACGGCGGAGGGGCCGAGACCGAGGTAATCCGCGCCTTCCCAATAACCCTGGTTATGGCGCGAGTGGTGGCCGGGTCGGGCGTAGTTCGAGGTCTCGTAATGGTCGAAACCGGCGGTGGTGAGGATTTCCTCCGCGAGGTGATAGTGGTCGGCGTCGTGATCCTCATTTTCGGCATAGGTGCCGTTTTTCAGGGATTCGAAAAATGCGGTATCCTCTTCGTAGGTGAGGTTGTAGGCGGAGATGTGGTCGGGCTTGAGTGAGACGGCGTGGCGCAGCGTGCTTTCCCAATCCGCCAGCGACTGGCCGGGGATGGAGAACATGAGGTCGATGTTCACCGAAGGGATTCCGGCGGCGCGCAGGATGGCGACGGATTCGCTGGCCTCCTCCGGCGAGTGCTCACGGCCCAGCGTGTCCAAAACATGCGGCGAAAACGACTGGATGCCGAGCGAGACGCGGGTCACGCCGAGAGATGTGAAGAGGCTGGCTTTCTCCAGATCGAAGGTGGCGGGGTTTGCCTCAAGGGTGACCTCGGAGAGCGTCGTGAAATCGATGAGCGAGTGCAGGTGCCCGAAAAGGCGGCTGAGGTGCGTGGCGGAAAGCATCGAGGGTGTGCCGCCGCCTAGGTAGAGGGTTCCGGGTTTCCCGGAAGAAGGAACGCGGCGCGAGGCCTCGACGTTGAGCGCATCGATGAATCCGCCGATGGGCGTGCCGCCGGGCGTGTGCTTGTAGAACGAGCAGTAGGGGCAGACGCGGTGACAGAAAGGGATGTGGAGGTAGAGGAGCAAAATTCAAATTTCAAAACTCAAGGAGGAGGGCTGGCGCGCGGTTTAACCTCGAATCTAACAACAAAGGAATCTTCGTCTAGTTTGCCTCGGTCAGGCTTCTGAGGATTTTCTTGGCGAGGATTTCGTTGATCTCGCGGTGTCTGGGGACGGGTTCGGAACGTCCGGTGACGGGGTTGTGATAAATGTCATGGCGACCTCCATGCCGTAGCAGCTCGCAGCCGCCGATTTCCAGCCGCTTCACCAGATCGCGACGCTTCATGCGGTTTCCACTTCAAGTTCGGCCACCTGCCGGATTCCGGGGATCGTTTTGTCCGCAAACATTCCGTAGAGATCCGCGAGATTTTCCCTCAGTTCGGTAAGGCTTTCACCCTGCGTCCAATGATCGGGGTAATCGTTGAGGTAGCCGAGATACATGCCGTCCTTTTCGATCCAATGCGTGATACCTACTTTCATGGCTTTACGGATAGCATCGGCGGCATGGGGTGTCGATAGCGCTTGTGAATGGCTCAAAGGATCCGGCCACGCACACGGGAAGCATACTTCATCGCGGCGGCAATGGTGGCTCCGGCGAGGTCAGCTTCCGGTTTTGCGAAGGGCGGCACAAACCAGGGGAAAGAACCGAGGAGATCGGTGAGGACGGCGATTTCTCCATCGCAGGTGCCCTCGCCGCAACCAATCCCGATGGTGGGTATGCGGATGGCGGCGGTGATTTCCCGCGAGGCGGAGGGAGTGACCGACTCCAGGATGATCGCAAAAACCCCCGCCGCGATGAGGGCTTCCGCGCCTTCGAGAAGGGCGCGGGTTTGCTCGGGGGTCTTGCCTTTTTTGTGATATCCGCCCTCCTCAAGCACGCGCTGGGGCAGCATCCCGAGGTGGCCGCAGACGGGGATGCCGGCAGCAGTGATCGCGCGGACTTTCTCCGCTTGGCGGATGCCGCCCTCCAGCTTCACGGCATCCGCTCCGGCGGCGGCGAGCTTGCGCGCGGTTTCCAAGGCCTGCTGCGGCGTGTCGTAGGTGTGGATGGGAAGATCGGCGATGACCAGCGCCTTCGGCTGCGCACGGACGACGGCCTCAAGATGATGGAGGATGTGCGCGAGCGTAACGTGCGTGGTGTCCGGAAACCCGAGGACTACCATGCCCAGCGAATCGCCGACCAGCAGGATATCCGTGCCCGTCTCATCCAACAGCCTCGCGGTGGGATAATCGTAGCAGGTGAGCGCGGCGATGGGGCGGCTGCCTTTGCATCCCGCGATGGCGGCGGCTTTTTCCTGGGGGCTCAAGGGATGGGTTTTTCTTGGTGAAATGAAAAAGCCTCCGGGGAGCGGTGCTCTGATCGGAGGCTGGTTTTGCCATGAAATGCCTGCGTTTCTTTGGAAAACGATGGCGACCCGTAAGGGAGTCGAACCCTTCTTGCCAGGATGAAAACCTGGAGTCCTAACCGATAGACGAACGGGTCGTTGGTCGCGGTGCGGGGGGCAAGAAAGCGGAGCACCGGAGGGCTTGCAAGGATTTTCTGCCAGTGCCGGAAAAATTTTCCAATGCCCGCAAAGCCCCCTCTTCTCTTGTGTCTTGTGTCTCCCAGTCTTCCGTCTCTACGAGAGTTTGGCTTGATATGTGGGGATCGCCGTGCATTGTCGCGCCCCGCGAACCATGGCATCCAACGTTTTCCAAGCACTCCCAGGCTTCCGGGACTTCACTCCCCGTGAATGCGCGGTGCGAAATTACCTGTTCGAGACCTGGCGTGGGGTCGCGCGTCGCTGCGGGTTTGTGGAGTATGAAACGCCCATCCTGGAGGACACCGCGCTTTATCTGAAAAAATCCGGCGGCGAGCTTTCCTCGCAGCTATTCCGTTTCGAGGATCAGGGTGGGCGCGATGTGACCTTGCGGCCGGAAGTGACTGCCTCGCTCGCCCGGATCGCGGCGGTGGAGCAGCGCCAGTATCCAAAACCGCTCAAGTGGTTTGAGATCGGCCAGTGCTTCCGCTATGAAAAGCCGCAGAAAGGCCGTGGCCGCGAGTTTCACCAGTTCAATGTGGATATCCTCGGTGAGGCCGGCCCGGGAGCCGATGCGGAGCTGATCGCGCTGGCGATCGAGACGATGCTCTCCTTCGGTTTCGTGGCAGGTGATTTCGTGGTGCGCGTCTCCGACCGCAATGCATGGCTGAAATTCGCGGAAAGCAAGGATGTCGATGACGCGCGGATGGCGGAATTCCTCGGCCTCGTGGACAAGCTGGAGCGCGAGAAACCGGAAGTCCTCACCGCAAAGCTCGCGGCTTTCGGGATGACCTTGGAGGAGGTGAAAGCTTTTGTCGCGAATCCAGCGAACGCCTCTGAGGCCTACGACGCGATCCGCGCGGATCTCACCGCCCGCGGCTTCGGCGCTTTCGTGGAGCTGGATCTCTCCATCGTCCGCGGACTCGCCTACTACACGGGTGTTGTTTTCGAGGTGTTCGATTCGAAAAAATCGATGCGCGCCGTCGCGGGCGGCGGGCGCTACGACACCTTGGTGAAAACGATTTCCGACGGCGCGGTGGACATGCCCGCCACGGGTTTCGCGATGGGCGATTACGTGATCCGCAACCTCATCGAGGAAACCACCCATGCCGCGATGCAGATGGAGGTGTGGCTCCAGCGCAACGCCGCAGGCTGCGAGGTTTATATGGTCGTGCCCGATGCGGCGCGCCGCGACGACGCGCTCAAACTCGTCACCGACCTGCGCCGCGCCGGGGTCTCCGTGGATCTCCCGCTCTCCGATGCGAAGGTCCCCAAGCAATTCCAGGCCGCCGAGAAATGCGGCGCGAGGTTCGCTGTCGTCATCGGCCAGGAATTTCCGCAGGTGAAAATCAAGACCCTCTCCAGCCGCACCGAGGAGGAATGCGACGCCGCCTCGCTCGTGGAATGGATCAAACAACGCCTCACCGAACCCGACGGACCGCTTCTGGCATGAAGAGGAAATTAACCGCAGATGGACGCAGATGAACGCAGATTACCCATGCAAGGAGGAAACCGACACCATCATCGGTTGCGCGTTTGCCGTTTTGAATGATATAGGCCATGGTTATCACGAAAAGCCCTACGAAAATTCCATGGTCGTGGAGTTTGAGTATCGTGGTATCCCGTATCTTCAGCAACCCCGCTACCCGATCATGTACCGTGACAAGCAGGTAGCGGAATACATTCCCGACCTGATCGCCTTTGGCAAGGTGATCATTGACACGAAAGTCATCGAGCGCATCACCGATCACGAAATCGGCCAAATGCTGAATTATCTCAAGACAACCGGATTGCCTGTCGGCCTCATCCTCAATTTCAAAAATTCCAAACTCGAATTCCGTCGGGTCATCGCCTCGACCCAAAATTTCATTCACCGCAAGCAGGATTAATCCAAGTCTTCATTCACGTCCATCTGCGTCCATCTGCGGTTGGAATATTTTCCCTTCAAAAACATGCGCACACATCATTGCAACGAACTTAGCGAATCCCACATCGGCGAAACCGTCAGCCTGATCGGTTGGGTGAATTCCGCGCGCGACCACGGCGGCGTCATTTTCATCGACCTGCGCGACCGCGAGGGGCTGACACAATGCGTGTTCCGTCCGGAGGAGGATGCGACTGTTGCCGAGCTTTCGCACTACGCTGCGCGAGGAGGATGTGGTGCGCGTCACGGGAAAAGTCGCGAGGCGCCTTGAGGGTGCGGAGAACGACAAGATGGCCACAGGCACGGTCGAGATCGTGGCGAGTAAACTGGAGATCGTGAACAAGGCGGATGTGCTGCCCTTCCAACTCGATAAGGAGCTTTCCAACGAGGACATGCGGATGAAATACCGCTACCTCGACCTGCGCCGCCCGCGCATGGCGAAGAATATCCGCCAGCGCAGCAAGATCACCTCGGCCGCGCGCCGTTTCCTCGACGATTCCGGGTTCTTCGAGATCGAGACGCCCATCCTTTCCAACCCGACCCCCGAAGGCGCGCGCGATTTCCTCGTGCCGTCCCGCCTGAATCCAGGGAAATTCTACGCCCTTCCACAAGCACCGCAGCAATACAAGCAGCTGATGATGGTGGCCGGCTTGGAAAAATACTATCAGATCGCCCGCTGCTTCCGCGATGAGGATCTCCGCGCAGACCGCCAACCGGAGTTCACCCAGATTGACCTCGAAGCGAGCTTCATCGGGCAGGAAGATATTATCAAACTCGTGCAAGGCCTACTCGGCGCGATGTTCAAAGCCGGCCTCGGCATCGACATCCCTGCGGAATTCCCGCGCATGACCTATCGCGAGGCGATGGACATCTACGGCTCCGACAAGCCGGACACGCGCTTCGATATGAAAATTACCGACCTCGCCGACGTGTTCGGCGCGACGGAATTCAAGATTTTCCGCAGCATCCTAGATGGCGGTGGCGTCGTCCGCGCGATTAACGCGAAGGGCTTCGCGAGCATCACGACGGGCCAGATGAACCGTCTCAACGAGATCGCCGTACAGGCGGGCTTGCCGGTGAAAAATCTCGCGTTCATCAAACTCGAAGGCGGCGAATACAAGAGCCCGCTGTGGAAAATTTTCACCGAAGAGGAGAAGGCGAACGTCACCTCGAAGATGGATCTCGCGGAGGGCGACATCGTCTTCTTCGCCGCCGGTTCGCGCGAAAGCGTTTCCACCATCCTTGGCCGCGTGCGCTCCGAATGCGCGGTGATGCAGGAGCTCAACAACGACCCGGGAAAATTCAATTTCCTCTGGGTCGTCGATTTCCCGCTGCTCGCCCAGGACGAGGAAAGCGGCCATTGGGTCGCCGTGCACCACCCCTTCACCCGCCCGCATCCGGATGATATCGGGCTGTTGGAAAAGGGCGATTACGCGAATGTCCGCGCCGTGGCGTATGACGTCGTTCTCAACGGCTACGAACTCGGCGGCGGCTCGATCCGGATTCATGAAAAGGATCTCCAGGCGAAGATGTTCGAGGTGCTCGGCGTCACTCCGGAGGAGCAGCAGATCAAGTTCGCGCACATCCTCGATGCCTTCCGCTTCGGCGCGCCTCCGCATGGAGGCCTTGCGCTCGGCCTCGACCGCATCGCGATGCTCGTGGCTGGCGAGGACAGCATCCGCGAGGTCATCGCGTTTCCGAAAAACAACAAGGGAGCCGACCTCATGGCGCAAAGCCCCTGCGAGATCGGCATGAAGGAACTGCGCGAGGTTTACGTGCAGAGCACCTACAAGAAGAAGGCTGTGGAGTAGTTTTTCCTGGAACCGTTCGAAAATCAGGCTTTCGCCCATGGGGTGAATCGTTTATATTCTGAACGTGATTGTCCTTGAACACTCTCCGATTAGCTCGTCCCCCAAGGTCTTGGGTGGCGCGCTGGTTTTCACCGGAACGAGGGTGCCTGTGCAGACCTTGCTCGACTACCTCAACGACGGCTTTAGCCTTGGGGAGTTCATCGAGTTTTTTCCATCCGTAGCCCTGACGGACGCCGAGGAGTTTCTCCGGATGCTAGAACGGTCGTCCGGATGAAAATCATTCTCGATGAGAACGTGCCATGGCCGCTGCGCCGGTTCCTGGCGGAACACGAGGTGACAAGCGTTCAACGCGAAGGTTTCGGAGGGTCTGAAAACGGCGAGCTGCTCAGTCTGCTGGATGGCAACTTCGAGATCTTTGTTCTCTGCGACAAGAACCTGAGGTATCAGCAGAACCTGGCAGGCCGAACCATTGCGATCATAGAGCTTCCGACAAACCGGTGGCCGTTGTTGGAACGGTTAAGGGAGAGTATTGCGCGCGCGGTGATGAACTCCTCCCCCGGAACCTATACGACCGTAGAAGATTCTCATGAGTAGGCTTCAAATCATGCCCGAATTTTTCACCGAAGCCACTTCGCGATAGGTAGATATTCACCTACTTCTACCCACGCATCTTCCTTTGGCATTTGCGGGTTGGTGGTCTAGTATCGCGCGGTGAGCGATGAGGAAGCCGATGTGAAACAGCCCCCCCGGAAACGCGCGGGATGCCTCCGCTGGCTTGGATGTATCACGCTGTTCGGGCTGCTGTTCCTCGCCATCACATTGGTTTGGCTGAACGGGCCGGGGATGCGCTGGCTAGGGCCGAAGGTGGCGGCGCATTTTTTGGAAAAGGCGGGGATGAGCGGCGACATGCGCCTGGGCGGGACACTGCTGGGCGGGGTGGAGGTCTATGATCTGGAGATCACTTCGGCGGAGGGCGCACTGGAGCGGGTGACGGTGGACAAACTGGTGACGGATTACCGTTTCCGTGAAGTGATCATGGGCAAGGTGCGCGGGATTTCCGGCAAAGGCATCCATGTGGATCTGCGCATCGTGGAGTCGGTGGAAGAGGAGAAGAAACCCTTGGATTTCGCGGCGCTGGCGGAGACTCTGGGCACCGCACGGGAAACATTCATGCCTCTGGCTCTGAATCTTTCGGACATGAGCGTTTCCGCGGAAAACGAGGGAAAGCGCCTGGTGGAAATCACCGGAGCATCGCTTTCCCACAAGCCCGGCGACGAGCTTATCGAGCTGGCGGTGGGCACGATCACCGATGCCTCCGGGCGGACTTTGCTTTCCCAGAAAGTGGCGATCCGTTGGGAAAAGGAAAAGCTGGCGCTGGGCAAGCTCGACCTGCTGCCGACGGTGGGCGTGCGGAATTTGGAACTGCTGCTGCCGGAGGACGGCGAGGTTTCCGCGAACGGATTAGTCCGGGTGCGCGGCGCGGTTTTCAAACTGGATGTCAGCGAGGGGATCCGCGAGGTGCGGGTGGATCTAATGGAGGGCGAGCTGGACTTCGGCAATCCGCTCGCCGGGCTGGGCGTGGGTATGCCTCTGAAAGGGCGGCTTACCTCGCTGGCGGTCGAGGTCAGGGATGTGTTGCCGGATTGGCGGTTGGCGGTCGGGACAGGAGAGGCGTTCGTCGAGGGATTTTCCTACGATGGCTGGGACGTGCCCGAGGCCTCGGTGGGCGTCGTGATCGAGGAGGGGAAGTTTTCTACGAAGGTGGCTGGCCGGTCGTTCGATTCGGATGTCATGGTGGAGGGCGGAGGGGAGTTCGACCGCGCGGGGATCGAGACAGGGAATTTCGGGCTGGGGCGCATCGCCGGGAATCTCCGTATCGCGCACGCCGGGCGGGTGCTGCGGGCGCTGGATGCGAAGCTGAACATGCCACAGGATTTCACGAAATTCCCCGACAGCGAGGTCTCGGGGAAATGGTTGGTGGATTTCGATGAGGACGGATTCGGCGGGGTCACCGCAGATCTGATGATAGACGCGCGAGAAGCGGACGCCAGCTCGATACGGCTCGACGCCTCGTTCAAGGATGGAGTAGTCGGCGTGAAGCGGCTCGCCGCAGATGGGTTGGAACTTTCGGGGAAATACACGGTGGCAACGCAGGCCTATGAGGCGCGGCAGACGCTGGATCAGTTCGACAGCACAAGGATCGCGCCGTGGCTGGAGGGCGCGGGCATCGCCTTGTCGGGCGGCGGGGTGGTCTCGATGAAATGGGAAGGCAAGGGCACTCTAACAGAAATGAAGATGCGCGGCGAGATCACGGATCTGGACGGGACATGGGTTCTAACAGGTGCCGACGGCACGCCGCGCCCCCCCGTTTCCGCGAAGGCGGCGAGGATCACCTACGACTGGCCGGGCAAGGCCGACATCAGCGGCCTAGTGGTGGAAACACAGGGACAGGCCGTGAAGCTCGACGCGAAGCTGGCCGAGACCCTCCTGACGCTGGAGAAATTCAGCTGGCTCGAGGGCGATGTGGAACTCGCCAAGGGACGCGGGACGCTGCCCATGCCGGAGGATTTCTCGAAGCTCGAGGACTTCCTCGCCAACGACACCCGCTGGCTCGATCTGACTCTGGACACGAAGACCCTGCCGCTCGCAAAGCTGCGGCCATGGATACTGGGACTCGAACAAATCGACGATAAGGCGACCGGCAAAATCGGCCTGAAAATCGCTGGCAGTCTCGCGAAACCGGAGGTCGATGCCCTCGTCGAGATCCGCGATGTGAGCGTGCCCGGCCGCAGCGAAATCCCGAAGACAGATGTGACCGTGAAACTCACGGCGCAGGACGGACGCGCGGATATTTCCGCCGAGGCGGTGGCTGCGGATTACGCCCCGGCGACGTTCAAGGCGGAGATGGCTTTTCTGCCGAAAAAATGGGGGCGTGATCCCGCATCGCTGCTGGCGGAGGAGATCAAGGGCACGCTCGATCTGCCGCGTATCGAACTTTCCCGTTTCCAATCCCTCATCCCCGGCGCGCTGGAGCTGGGCGGCGTCACGACGGGAAAAATGGAGGTCGCCGGAACGATCGGCGACCCGAAGATCGACGGCGGGTTGAATCTGAGCGGCGGGAAATTGCGGATGAAAGGCAATACCATCCCTGCGCTCGATGGCATCGCCTTCGATCTGAATGCCAACATGAAAACGGTCGCGATCAAAGGCACGGTGGGCGACCTGGTGGGCGGTAGCGTCCGGATCGACGGCACGATGCAGGTTACCAACGCGGCGGGCAACGGCCTCGGTTCATTGGACGTGAGCGTGAAGGGCGTGGGACTGCCGCTAGTGCGGAACGAGTTCCTGATCCTCCGCGCGAACGCCGATCTGCGCGTCACCGGCACCATGGCAAACGCCCGCGTGAGCGGCGAGGTGGGCATCATCGACAGCGTGTTTTACAAGGACATCGAGCTGCTCCCCATCGGCATGCCCTTCCTTGGTCCCGCCGCCGCCTCATTGCCGAAGGTCGATGCCCCGGCGCGGATCGGTGGCGTTGTGCCCACCCCTTTCAATGAGTGGACGGCGGACATCGCGGTGAAAACCATCGACCCCATCTTGATCCGCGGGAACCTGGGGCGGGGCAGTGTGGATGTGGGGCTGAGGGTTTCCGGAAAACTCGGCGACCCGAGGCCGGAGGGCAGGGTGCGCATTTCGGAGGCCGTGGCGCGCCTGCCTTTCAGCACTCTGGAGATCCCGGATGGATACCTCACTTTCACACCCGCGAACGGGTTCGATCCCACGCTGGAGATCCGCGGTTCTGCCGAGCCGCGTCCCTACCGCGTGCAGGTCTATGCCTACGGTCGTCTCTCCGATCCCCAGCTCGTGCTCACCTCCGAGCCGCCGCTTCCCGACAACGAGATCATGACCCTTCTCGCCACCGGCACCACCGCCGCCGGCATTGAGAACTCGCAGGCCGCCTCCTCCCGCGCGATGCAACTCCTCATCGAAGAATTGCGGCGCGGCCGTTTCCTCTTCGGCGACCGCCTCCGTCCGGTGCTCGGCCTTCTGGACGATGTCGACTTGAGCCTCGCGGAAACGGATCCCTACGATTCCGATTCTTATAGCTCCGCCACGCTGAAGCTGAGCCGGAGGTGGTATCTTTCCGCCGGTCTCGGCGCGCAGGGCGAGCAGAGATTTATGGCGATATGGAGGTTCCGGTTCCGATGAAATCCCGTCTCCATATCCTTGCTCTTGTCGCGGCGCTCGCCATTTCCGGCGGTGCGCGGGCGGAAACGCGGATCAAGATCCGTGGCATGGCGAGCAAAAGCGAGCACGAGGTCTTGCGGCTCGTCGGGGATCGGTTCGTCTATGTTAGGCAGAAGCCCGCCAGCTCTTGGAGCGCTGCGGATGCCGCTTTTCTCGTCACAGAAATCCTCCGCAACGACGGCTATAACGACGTGCGGGTCACGCCCCGGATCGAGGCTCCGGATCGCATCGTGCTGATCGTCGAGGAGGGAACGCGGCTCGCCCTCGGAAATGTCACGATCACCGGCGAAGGTAACGCCAAGCAGCTCGCCAAGCTTTATGCGCTGCCCGCGGGGAAGGACACGCCCTTCGGTGCCGGCTCTTCCCCTTTCCGCGAGGAGGATGTGGAAACCGGCCTCGGCTACATCGTCCAGCAACTCCAGTCCGAGGGCTATTGGAACGCGCGGGCGATCCTGAGCGAACGGGACATCGACCGGGAAACCGGTAAAGTCCACCTAACCGTCGCGGTGGATCGCGGCGAGCGTTTCACGATCCGGAAACCCACCGTCCACAGCCCCGACGGGCGCGGTGTGAAACGCGCAGCGACGACCTGGGAACCCTTCGTCGGAAGTTGGGCGACCACCGAGCAAATCAACGGTCTCCGCGCCGCGATGGAGGAGGCTTTCATCAGCCGCGGTTATCCCGACGCGCAGATCCGGATGGAAACGAGCCTCGGCAACGCCACTTACCAACCCGCGTTCTTCATCGATCTCGGCATCCGCGTGAGGCTGCTGGAGGTACATGCGGAAGGCCTCGACAAAACGAATCCGAAGCGAGTGCAACGCATCATGGAGCCGCTGGAGGGCGAGTGGTACGACCAAGCGGCGATGAACGGAAAGATCCGGCGCCTTCTCGCCACCGGCGCGTTCGATTCGGTGCGCGTGGAGACACAGGAGGTCGCGAACAAACGCATCGACGCGACCCTCCATTTCCAGGAAGCGAGGGCGAAGGAGCTGACCCTTGCCGGCGGCTTCGGCTCGTTCTACGGACCGCTGCTGCGCGCTGGTTACATCGACCGGAATTTCCGCGGTAGCCTGCGGGGATTTTCCGCCGGGGTGGAACTCAGCGGACGCGGCGCGCTCGGTGAAGTGAAGCTGACCGATCCTTGGTGGCGCGGCACCGAGACCGCACACACGCTGAGGCTGTATTCGCTGGTGAAAGCCTACGAGGGCTTCACCTCACTGGAAGGCGGGCTGGAGAGCGGATGGAAATGGGAACCCTCAACCCGCCGCAGCATGGAGCTGGTGCTCGGTTACTCCTACGTGTCCGTTTCGGCGGAAGGGCTGCCCCAGAACCTTCTCGGTGATGCCGACTACAACCATCTCCGCGTCGCGTTCACTCACACCTGGGATCACCGCGACAGCAAGATCCTGCCCAGATCCGGCTGGCACTTCGGCATCCCCGTCCAACTCGGTGCTTCCATCGGCGATGACGTGGAACCTTACGCGAAGGTGGGCCTGGACGGCGGTTTCTTCCATCCGCTCAACGATACCTACCTCCTCGGCATCGGTGGATTCGCGAACTGGGTTTTCCCCTCGGGTGACATCCTCGACCTGCCGGTGGGCTTGCGGGTTTTCAACGGCGGGCCGCGCAGTGTCCGCAGCTTTCCGGAAAGGGAACTCGGCCCCGGCTTCGGCGGCGATCCCTACGGCGGCGATTTCAGCTGGGCGGTGAACACGGAACTCACCCGCACGATCACGGGCTCGCTCCGGGCGGTCGCCTTCGTCGATGCCGGCGCGGTCACGGGGAATTACACCGGCATCCGCCAGGGCGGCCTCGAACTCGCGGCCGGCTTCGGCCTGCGCCTCGACCTGCCCATCGGCCCGGTGCGCCTCGAATACGGCCATAACCTCACTCATGACCCCGGCGAACCCACTGGCACATGGCACTTCGCCATCGGCGCGACCTTCTGATCCTATGAAATTTCCCCCAAGGAAAACGGATCGCCGGGCGTTTCACCAACACCATGAGCATCCACGCAACCCTCAGCCCGGAGGCGCAAGAGCGCCTGAACGCCCAGCAACGGAACTCCACGATTTCCTCCGCCATCATCGCGCTCCTGTCGGTCGTGGTGATCGCCCTGGTTCTAAGTATCTTTCTTTTGCCGGAGATCCTTAAACCCATGGATGGCATCGAGGCTACCTACGTGCCCGCGAAAAAAGACGATCCCAATGACAAGCCGCCGGTTGTCGATCATTCGTTAAAGCGCAAGCCGACCCCGCCCGCCCCTAGCTCCGCGCAGCTGAAAGCGCTCGCTGCACACACCCTTTCCCCCGTATCCATTCCGGTGCCCGATGAGGTGGTGACCGCGCCAAGCCTTGATTTCGGCGATGGCTATGACTTCGGCCCCGGCGGCATCGGCGATGGCATCGGTGGTCCGGGCTTCGAGGGTATTCCCGACGACATGCGGAAACGCTGCTCCCCCGCCGACCGCATGGCGCGCCTGCTTTCCGAAGGCGGAACCGCACAATGCGAGGACGCCGTCGTCAAAGCCCTCGACTGGCTCCAGACCACCCAAAAGCCCGACGGAAGCTGGACGGGCGACCACCCCGTCGCCATGACCGGCCTCGCCCTCCTCGCCTACCTGGGTCACTGCGAAACCCCCCAATCTGTGAAATACGGTGAGACCGTCCTCAAAGGCATCATCTACCTCATCGATATCGGCATGAAAAACGACGGCCGCCTCTCCAACAAGGATTCCACCAGCATCCAGTGGGTGTATGACCACGGCATCGCCGCCTACGCCCTCGCCGAGGCCTACACCTTCTGCAGCCGGCTCAAGATCAATATCCCCAACCTCGATACCGTCACCAAACAGTCCATCGACATGATCATGCAAGGCCAGACGGACGATGGCGGCTGGGTTTACAAGTTCGCATCCGGCGGAGGAGGAGACAACTCGGTCGGCTTCTGGCAGATCCAGGCGATGAAAGCCGGTAAGCACACCGGGCTGTGGCCCAACAGCAAATTCACCAAGCCCTCCCGCGGTGCCCTCAAGTGGCTGGAAAAGGTACAGGGCAATGACGGGGCCATCGGCTACCGCAACGACCCGAGCCGCAGCCCTGGCCTCACCGGCGGCGGCGTCCTCGCCTTCCAGATGTGGGATCGCGGCAGCTCCAACCAAGCCAGGAAAGGCATCAAATGGATCGCTGAGAACACTGAGTTCGAGTGGGGACAGGAAAGTTCCAACCTCTACTACCACTACTACCACGCGCAGGCCATGATCAACCACGGCGGCAAGGAATGGCAGGATTACAACCTCCGTTTCCGCGACACCCTCCTGAAAGCCCAGAACGCCGACGGTTCCTGGACGCAAGGCGGTATCAAGCACGGCCCGGTCAACGTCCACATGGCCACCTGCCTATCCACTCTGATGCTTGAGGTATACTACCGCTTCCTCCCCGGCACCGGCGGAAAATGACCCACCGGATTTACCGTTGCCTTCCCCCGTAACCCGGATACACCCTCCCCCGTCCTTCCCGAAAGGCAAGGCCGGCTTAGCTCAGTTGGTAGAGCAACTGATTTGTAATCAGTAGGTCAACGGTTCGAGTCCGTTAGCCGGCTCCATTTACTCTCAATGAGTTATGGAGATTTCGATCTAACAGAAAATGGTGGCACTGCCGGAATGCTGCCGGAACCGGACGAAAAAGTTGTCCAAGTTACTCGATCCCCATCGCAATTTCCGCTCCTCTGTGGCTTTCCAGAATCGAGAGCGACCGGTAGGGATATGGAGGATAGGGACGGAATTCAGCATTTAGTGCGTTCCGCTTGCGGACAAGCTTGTCTTCCAGAAGGTGCTTCTGAGCTGCGAATAAAAATAGCTCATAGGGTCGGCACTTACGCTCGCCGCTGTAAGGTTTCAGTTCGAGCAAGAGATCGTCCAGAGCTCGCTGTGCATGTCGTTTTGCAGGTGGCTTCATCTGAAGACCTTTCGCAAACCCTCCGGCCACCTTTTTCATCTCATCGGCGATTGTTCCTTCGAAGCGCTGAGCCTGAACCTTTGCAGCCGCGATAAGGTCGGAATCCTCCAGGCGTTGCTTCAAGTCGTCGAGCAACTGGCGAATCTCACCCGCTTCCATGGACGCACCTTCGGCCTTGCCCAATTCATTTGCTCGCACCAGCAACTCAAGGATTTGAGCGACCTTGGTGGTGGAAAATCTGTCGGCGCTATTAAGGGCGCTTTTGCTGTCTTTGAGTTCTCCAATGAGATCCGAAAGCCCCTGTGCGGAACCAAGTCTGATCAAATACCAGTGCTCCCACATTTTGCGGAGCATCAGGCCGGCGCCGCTGGCCAGTTCCTTGAAACGTTCGGCACTCCAGTTCGCTTTCTTGAGTTCTCCCAGGCAAGCATTGATGTCACTTATCGCTTCGGTCGGGACGTCACTACGACCCAAAATAAGTCGCATCAGGGATCGTAGCTTTTCCTCGGTGATTTGAGGTTGGGAAGTTCCCTTTTCTCCCAAACATTCAAGAAAGAATATCAGGCTGCCTAGACGTTCCAAATCCATCCAAATAATCGGTGGATCTTTGATGAAGCTTTCGTAGTTCAACCCGCCGCACACGTATTCGATGAACGATTCAAACGCCATTGCTGTCGCAAATTCCTCGCTTAGATCTCTTTCCCAGTCGCAGAGGATTTTGTTTTCCATCAAACGGAGGAAATTGTTGCCCATTGCATCCGCGACCTGCTCCGGGTGATCGAAAAGATCACGGAGATCCGTGCGTCTGATCATGTTGCGGATATGTCTCCTCACTCGATCAACGACGGAATACAAGCCTCCGGGATACCTACGTCGGACGGAAATGAGCTTATCATTTCTTTCCCGCTCTTTCTGGACTTCGAATTCGGCCTTGATCACCAATTTCTCGATTACTGGCGTCACGGTATTTCCTGACACCATTTTTTTCCATCCCACCTCCTTGAATCGCGCCGCGACTTCTTCGAACGACATCAATCCGTCGCTTTCGGTGAACAGTTGGTAGGCGTGAATATCCTCATCGGACTTGCCGCTTGCCGCCAGAAGAAGCATCTCTGCCCGCTTCAAAGCGTCTGCGTATTCCGCATCGAAGGCCGGGGATGAAAGGGGAGGGGACGAATGAGGATTGTTCGTTGGGGCATCTCTTTTCGACCTGACAAGTTTTACGGCGAGGTCAGCCAGAACTTCCGGAGGGAATGAATCGTTGTTGCCGGGCTTGATACCTCTTGAGGTCGAATTATTATCGGATTGAATCCTTGTGACCCGTTTGGTCGCGGCTTTCTTGGCGGCTTTCTTAGCCGTCGCTTTCTCCGTGGAAACATCCTTCTTCTTCGTTGTCATGGCCTTCTCCAGCATGGAATTTCCCGCTGAGGGGTCAACTGGGAACCGACTTTGCGAAAAATAAGGGGGGTTCTGCATTTTTTTTCATGACCCTTAACCAAGTGTCTTCCGAAGATTTTCGACCGGATGATCCTAAGGTAGGATCAATTTCAGAACCGTTTCATTTCCACTCCCCGATTGGTCATTCTGGTTTCGCAACGCTTTCAAATGCGTCTGCCCGCGTGCGAAATCGTATTCAAATGCCGTTCAGTGGTGCCTAACCACACATCAACCGTTTCAGTCCATTTTTGAGAGAAATTTCCGCCTCAGAACGTCGAACATTCAAATGGGCTTTAATCCGATCACCAAAGCCAAGAATCAGTTGCAAAACGACTTCAAGGAATGCAAAAAATCGGTGATTTCACGTTCAGAAATGGTTCAATCAATGCTTAGAAATCCCTTTATCTATAAGGGTTTGCAGGGATTTTTCCCTGTTGACGAAGGGTGGATTTCCGTTGAGTGCTTTCGCCATGCGCCGCCGCTACCGCCACTCCTCAAAATCTTCAACGCCGGTCTCCGGTGTTGAGGACGGAAAGCGTGTGCTGCCGTCGCTAGCGACCGCCGAACAGATCGCCGAAGCCATCCAGGTTTCTAGCAGAACCGTCCACTTGTGGGCCTCTGCGGGAACCATCCCTACAGCCCTGCGCTGCGGGAAAGTGGTGCGCTTCAGTCCTCCGGCGGTCGCCGCCGCACTCGGGATCAACCTTCCCGAGTTCGGCATCGTCAAGGGAGAGATTAGCTCTCCCGACCAACCCCAACAACAATGCCCAATAACAAAGCACCACCACTGATATCCACACATTCTTACCATGCACCATTTCTCATTATCGACACGACAACCTGAAACCGCGCTCCGGCACGGGGGATGGGTAGCGCCTGTGGGTCCAAGTCCCTCGGCGATGTTAGTGCGGCATGTGGGTGCGGATGACGAACTTCGACATCCCATTCCCACCATCGCGATGATCGATGCAGGGGCACCCTGGACGTATCCGGCACCAAAGATCCGGATCCGCCGTAGCGGGGTGAAAAGCACCGCCACCGGGATTTTTCCGGTGGCCGTGTCCCTCAGTCCGGCACGGGCGACTGTTACTTTAGTAACAGGCCGTCGTAAGCTGGTTAATTTGGGCACACGAAACCCGGGAAACCGGGTGGAAACCGCACCGGAAGTTCGGAACGACTTCCGGATCATCAGCGGAAGCCCCGGCGGGATGCTCCGCTCCTCCCCGGACACAACAATGCCGCAAGGAAACGTGGACACAGTCGCGCGCTCTCGGATCGCAAGAACCGAGCAGGACTTTGGCCGCATGCGCGCGGCGGGTAGGTAGCCGACCAAGCAAAAGCCCGTGGTTACGCCCGGGATACGCCAAATTCGGCATAGGGACATCGAGACCCACTAACAGACAACACCCATGAAAAGCGTACCGAAACGATGGGAGGACATCAACTGGCGCACTGCCGCCAAGCACGTGTCCAAGTTGCAGCAGCGGGTCTTCGATGCCGAACAACGTGGTGACCTACGAGCAGTAGGAAAATACCAGAACAAGATCGCCAACAGCTTCTACGCCATAGCGCTCGCAGTGCGACAGGTCGCGCAGATCAGCAAGGGAAGGAGGACCGCCGGCATCGACGGCGTCAAGTCTCCCACGTCCGCTGTTACGATGCGCATGGCCTCCGGCCTCTCGATCCACCACCGACCCTCTGCGGTCCGGCGGGAATGGATCCCGAAGCCGGGCAAGGATGAAATGCGTCCCCTTGGAATCCCCAACCTGATTGACCGCGCCCACCAGGCGCTGCTGATCCTGATCTTGGATCCCCAATGGGAAGCCCACTTTTCTAACCATCAGTATGGTTTCAGGAAAGGTCGCGGCCCCCATGACGCCATAGACTTCATCCAGCGCCATCTTCGCCAGGCCGGCCCGAAGTGGGTTCTCGAGATCGACATCAAGAGTTTCTTTGACTGTCTGGATCACGAGGAGCTTCTCCGCCGCCTCAACGCGCCGCCCGCCATCGACGCTGCTGTCCGTCGCTGCCTCAAGGCTGGCGTGCTCGACTCCGTCGACCACGCCAGCCCAGAAATTGGAACTCCCCAAGGAGGCCCCCTCTCCCCGCTGCTGGCGAATGTCGCCTTAGCGGGTCTGGAGGCTCACCTTGAGCGCGAGTTCCGTCGGGACTACGCCGGGCGCATCACCGCCCTGGGGATGCCCACGCTGGTCGTTTACGCGGACGACGCCGTCGTCCTGCACCGCGACCGCAGCGTAGTCGAGTGGAGCCGGGCAGTGATCCAATGCTATCTCGACCCACTGGGCCTGAGTCTCAGTGAGAGCAAGACGCGCATCTCCCATACCCAGCAGCCCACCCGACCGGGTGAAGGTGCGGGCTTCGACTTCCTCGGATTTCACGTTCAGCACGTCTGGACGAAGAAGGCCGACGGCAAGCGAGTCCCCTACATCATGGTCACCCCGAGCAAGCGCTCGGTGGAGAGGTTCTACCGCGACTGCGCCGACCGCATCGACAAGCTCAAGCTGTCGAGGAAACAGCGGGGCGCGCGCCGAGACCGGCAGGCAAGAGGCATGAGCGATCCCGTGACCGTGATGATCCGCGACATCAACCGCAGAATCCAGGGATGGACTAACTACTTCCGCGTATGCAACGCGAAGGCAAGCTTCAGCCGGATGGATCACCTGCTCCACGAGAAATTGTGGAAGTGGGCGGTTCGCCGCTTCGACCGCAAGAGGGTTCAGTGGATCATCGATCACCTGTTCTCCGGGGTCGAACTTGACAGGGACGGGAAACCGCTTCTGCGCCGGGATGGGAATCCCCGCGAGCGGAAGTGGGCCTTCAAGAGCCCCTTCGTCCCCAAGGAAGCACCTCACGTCACACTGCTCAAACTGGCTGACACGCCGATCCGTGACCATATCCTCGTAAAACCCGAAAAACGGTTCTACGACGGCGACTGGACTTATTGGCAGCTGCGGATGAAGACGCGCTACCCCGGCACTCCACCGATGGTTTCCATCGCGGCCTTCCGCCGGCAGAAAGGTGACTGCGCCGTCTGCGCCAAGCTCATCCTCATGGGTGAGCGGCTTGCAGTAAGCCAACAGGGTCGCATCCAGGTCATCGGCCACCAGAACTGTTCAACACCACCATCGGCTCCCGATGCTTCGAGTTACATTGCGGACTCGTCACCGGGTGTCCCGAGTAAGCCTATCGCGCGGAAACGTGCCCGATGGGTTTCTGCAGACCGTAGTCCGCGAGGGCTACGCGATGCGTCATCAAAAGTCGGGGATCGCTCCCTCCCCGCATTTCCAAAAGGAGCTCCCGCCCGGGGATTGATTAACCTGCGGAGGCGCCGTGCAGCCTCCGCCTTTCTCACAAAAATATGGAAACCTCCATCAGCAACCAGTCGTGCGGCACCGCCGCGGCAACCACGAAAATCAACTCCAAACCCGAATCCAACATCACCATGAACGACACCAACCACGATAACGTCACGCTCAAACAATCGGCCTCCAAGTATTGCTGCGCCGCGAGCAGTTTGAAAAACAACATCAAGTCCGGCAAGCTGCCCGCGACTCAATCTGGCGAGAAAGCCGCATACCTAGTGCGTCTTTCCGATGTCGAGCGCTTCCTCCGCGAGACACCTGGCATCGCCAGCATTTTTCATCCGGCTGCCGAAAAACCGGCTGGAGCCATGACTGGCAAGACAGCTGTTTCCGGTGGCATTGAACCAGCAAAGCCCGAAGTGACTTCCGACGACAAGTCATCGGTAACCGAGGCGTCAGTCGCGCAACCTATCCACGCACACCCACCGGTTGTGGCGGGCTCGGCCAAACCGGAGAGCGAAGCGGTTGACCACAGTCCGTCCGCTCATGTTCCCGATCCTAAGCCAGAGCCAACCGGCCATGATGCGGGGAATGGCAACAAGCGGCGTCGCCGGCGGCGTCGTGGCAAAGGCGGTGGTAAAAATCCGGCAATACCCAGCCTACGCCAGCCAGTGCTGAAAGCTCTGGCTGGTACGACGCCGCAGGAACGTCTGCGCATCACCGCCTGTCTTAACGAGCTCGCCGGCCTTGTGGCCTCGGCGTGAGCCAACTCTCCACCCCAACTGGCAACCTCCGTGAACCCACTGAATGCGTCATCACGAGACCTGCGGTGGCTTCTTGCCGAGTTGGAGGTTCTGCGGCCACACGGTTGGCCCGATCCCTCACTCATCATCAAGCCACCGCTGGATTCTGCCCAGCTCGCAATGCCCCCGAATTGGATTTGGGGGCAATCCAGCCTCGGCGATGCGAAGGATGCCCTCGAAGCCTCCGAATCCTGTTTTAAGCAATCACAAACCTAAAATCAAACACCGCCGTGAGCTATTGGAAACATTCAGCCGTGCCTGATTCGATGTTCGTCAACTTCGGCCATCACCTCATGCCCCTGCTTCCCCACTCCGGGACAGCGGGCGGCTTGGGCGGCAAAGCCGCTCTTGCCTATGTCAAGGAGGCCTGCAAATCCACCGAGCGCATCCATGGAGCGCTTGCGCTCGCGGGTCGTGTGGAAGTGGCCTTCCTTCCCGAGAATCCGGATTTCTTCGATTCCGCGCCCGCCATGGCCAAGGCGAGAAACCTGATCTGGGAAACCATCCGCACCACCCCGCGTCTCCGCTGGGTGATACCCACCCGCAATCCCTCGCTCATCTCCCGCTCGCTTCCTCCCACCTGGATTGGCAGGGGATTCCCAAATGTATGCGTTGGTCTCGTGGCGGACTACCCCGACTCATTCTCCGAAAAGCTCCAAGCTCTGAGAAGTGCGCCCGTGCGTTACCGCGCGATCTTCCTCGACCCGTCCAGCGCGGCCGTCGATCTCCGCGATCAGCTTGACGGGTTGGACTGGCTCGTCCTCGCAGGGACGGCGGCTGATGCCCCGATGGCCTCCGCTATGGAAGCATTGTGTCGCGCGGCCGGTGTGGCTTTCCTCTTCCATGGCCATGTCGGAGATCGCACTTCAGAACCTCAAGGTGACGAGTCCGCGAGCCCTCCGCCGCACCCTTTCGGGGAGAAGATCGATCTCCGCAAGCCAACCCTCCGCGATCTCGAACTGCCGCCCGTCAACGAACGGAGCGATACATCCGGGCTGACCGATCCCGCCCCGCCCCCGTCCAAATCCGGCAACCCGGAACCTGTGCTGGAACCACCTGCCGAACTCCTCGATTTCGAAGTCGTCACACTGGAGCCCTCCATCGCGGAGATTGGCATGGGCAAGCCCCAGTCCACGGGCGTGAGCGAGTCCGATGAAGCGGACTTTACCCGCCTTGATGGCGTCGTGCGCCAGGGACTCGCCACATTCGTGGATGTCGGGCGTGCCCTTGCGGTAATCCGCGGGCGGGAACTTTGGCGCATCGGTGACCACCCGAACTGGGCGGCATACTGCCAGAGGGTGGGTGGACTCACCAAAACCCACGCCAACCGCCTCATCAATTCGGCCGAAATCGCCGAGCGCCTCGTGCCGGTGGCACCATTTGGTGTCACCCCCACCACCGAGTCGCAGGTGCGTGCGCTATGCAAGTTGCAACCTGAACAGCAGAACCAAGCGTGGATCTGTGCTGCGGAGCGCGCCAAAGGCCAACCGACCGCCCGGCTTATCAGCGAGGTCGTGGCTGAATTGATGTCGGATGAAGCGCCCCCTTCCAGGACGTCGCCGAGCCGTAGGAACAAGATCATCAGTTTGCTGAGTGGCCTGCGGTCAGCGGTGAGGAAAAATCTTTCCGCTGAGGTGCTGGAAGGCCTGATCTCCGAGCTGGAGCAATGCCTGAATGTGACGGCAGGAGAGATCTCGCGTTGAGTGAGAGCCCGGTGAAATAACGGGTCGTTTCGTGTTATATAATAATGAAGGGGTCTCTCGCCCTGTTCCCAACATCCCCGCAGACGCCCGGCCTTCCCAAGCCGGGCGTTACTGCGTCCGGAATACACCCCAAACCAAACAACAACCCCCACTATCCCCATGGCTATCAAACTGATCTCCCAAATTATTCGAAGTGCTTCGCGACTCATCGTCGAACAGCTCGACACCTACGATGGCGGCAACCGTAAGAGCAACCAATGTGACGGCTCCAGCAATGGAGGCGTTCACCATGGAAGGAGGGCGGCATGAATGCGGCACTCCGCATTATGTTCCTGCTTCCTGCTTTGCTCCTCTTTTCGTGCGGAGGAGGCGGGCATTCCAGTGACCAAGCCCGCCAGCGCGAGGAAGCCCGGATCCAGCGTGAGGTCGATCAGAGGGTAGCCAAGATCCGCACCGAGATGAAGGTTTCGGAGAAACGCTGGCACACCGCCAAGATCGTAGCGCTATGCACGCTGGCCGGAGGCGTGCTGCTCTGGCTGGTGACCGACAAGGGCGGCGGAAACCAAACCAACATCCCGGAACCCAATACCCGGATTCCGCACGAAAGGACACGCGTGATCGAGCGTCAGGATCCCTACGAAGAAGACGACGATAAATACGACCCGCATCGTCGTTGAAGCGGCGCTCGTCCTCGGGACGACCGGGCTCCTGCTGGAGCTCGTTTACTTCCACACTTGGTGGATCCTGCTGATCTGCATCGTCGGGCTCACCTGGCTACATGTCAGGAGGCTGCGGCCTTAGCCCGAACCTACACCCCCAACGCCCGCCCGGTATCAACGAACGTGGCGGGCGTATTCTTTTCCCCTCTCCCCGCATCCGCCGTCTGGCGGGCACGGGAGCCCAACTGGCAATCGCCACGGATGGCTCCCACTGTGGGGGTCGTCGTGTCGTTGCCTTTCCACAACCAACCGAAAGGAAACCAACACCATGAGCCCCATGATGGATGAAATGTTAGTGCATGAGGTAGTGCCGCGCCTGCGTAAGGCGGCACACTCGATACCGAAAATCGGCCACGAAGATGACGAAGAAATTGTTCAGGACGCCACATTGATGGCTGCCCGAATGATGGATTCTGCTGAGAAAGCCGGCCATCCGATCACCGCCGGGAACGCCTCGTATTATGCTGTGAAAGCCGCACGAAGCGGACGCCGCAGCTACTACACTGGTCGTAGCGATGCCATGTCCCCCGGTTGTCAGATCGACGGCAAGGCGCGGCATGACTGCATGGATGAGGAGATCGAGTTCGAGGGCGGTGAATCCGGCACCCTCCACGAGGTCATCGCCCGCCCCGACTACCAGGGAGGGGAATCCGATCCCTCCGAGGAAGCCGCCCGCAACCTCGACTGGGAGAGCTTCCTCGCCAGCCACTCGGCCCGTCACCGCATGGCCATTATCGTGCTGGTGTCAGGCGGCACCATGCGCGAGGCCGGACAACGCTGCGGCCTCAAGGACAGCGCCGCCCTGAACTTGAAACGCCGCATCGCCGGAGACCTCATCGCCTTCTTCGGCGAGGACGTGATCCGGTGCCTGCTCGATGGAATCCGCCCCGGCTGGGAGTCCGACTTGCGCACACTGCGCGAGAGGCATCTGAACCATGTGGCGCTCGGATCGGAAGCATCCAAAACCAAAACGCGATAAGGAATCGATTTCCCGGAACTCCTCGATGGGGTTCCGGGGAATCGATCTTTTTTTGCTAAGGCGTGCACCAACGCTCAGGATTTCGGCAGGAAAGTCTGGTGTCGGGGCACGCCGTTCAGGGAGGCGTCCAGATTCAGGCGTTGGCACATGGAAACCACGGCTCGTCCCAGAAGATCGACATCACCCCGCGCGTCGTGGCGGCGGAGGCTGGTGTCGCGCAGGCCGAGGCGTGATTTCACATGATCCAGCGAGTGCCCGGTGCCGCGTGTTTTCCCGAAGAGCATCTTGGAAATGTGGATGGAATCGATGCAGTCCACCTCCCGCACCGGCAGCGAATGGCGGTGGCAGGTGGCGGCGAGGAACTTGGAGTCGAAGCGCTTGGCGTTATGGGCGATCAGCGTGGCCTCGCCCGCCCATTCGGAAAACCGACACAGCACCTCCTCCGGGCGCGGGGCTCCGACGACATCACGGTTGCCGATGCCGGTATAGCTCTCGATGAACGATGAGATCGACCTGTGCGGCCGCGCGAAGCTGAAGAACGAATCCTCCGCGATCAGGCGGCCATCATGATAACGCACCGCCGCAATCTGGATGAACTCGTCATCGTCAGGATAAAGGCCCGTTGTCTCCAGGTCATAGATCACGAACGACGCATCGTGGTGAAATCGGTCGGCCCAGATGAATCCATATCCGCAGCCCGGGCAGACAACCTGCCTGCCGATGTGGGACTTTGCGCCTTCAAGGTTGAGTTGGCAGGATGGATTCGGGCATGCGATTTTCATGAGGGTTCAGATTTGAAAACTGATCTCAGCAAACAATTCCCGGCTCAGGTATGGAGCAGGAAATGAAGTCATCCCCATTGATACAGGGAAGGAAAAAAGTTCACCAGATAACGTTTTCATCGCACAGAGCTCTCACTTGACCCAAGTAAATACGTTGGTTTCAAATCCAACATCCATGAGATGCGATACACCACCGGTGAGTTCGGCGGTGAAAGTCTTACTCACCTGCCTCGGCTGATTGGTTTTTCCTGCGCGCTGACGTCCACTCCTCGAACTTGAAATCACAGGCGCATCAACCGGCCTGGATTGAATCCTGATCCTACGATCATGCTTATCGCCTCTCGGCTCACGGTAGGAACGTGGCATCGGCTGGATTATGATTCCTGAGAATTCCGGCTTCTTTTGAAGAGCTATAACAAAATTGAATGCGGCATTTCTCCAGGCTTGATCTTCCTGAGGGTTTCCTGAGGGGCCGTATGTGAGAGTGATTCGCTCTGGCTTGGATTTCCACATGCCTGCGAAGGATTCAAGTAGACGGATCAGAGCATCCGCATTGTGATCCATCGCAAACAAGTAGCGATCCACAATCTCGATACTCTTGATTTCCTCGGTTACAATGAATTGGAAGTCCTTTGCCAGATCACGAGGTTGATTCATACGGTAGTGGGAGTGATTCACCCCAGAAGGGGGTTGAAGCTCTGCGACGGAAACTGGATTACCCGGGCAGAAAAATTCAGTGATTTCGGAAAGTGGTATTTCCTTCGCCAGCACTGTCTCCGGCCAGAGCCTTTCGAGTGAAGACCCGATGAATTCCGGCGAGTAAAGCACTGTCGCCTTCTTATCAATCTCATTTACCGCTATTGCATGGGGTTCTGTCCCGGTGAAGGAGTCCACTCCAACGCTCAATTCGAGGGTCTGATCCTGCACGTGGGGCAGGAAAGCAGCGGCAATACGAATCGCACGACCGTTTGTAGGGTCATGAAAATCAAGTGAGGCGGCAGAGAGCACATGAACTTTTTTTCCGCTGACGAGCCATTGCTGGATGGCCTTCCATCCAGGATAAATTTCGGTGAGCGCGCACTCTGCTCCTGTCGCGTCATTGGTAGGCAAGCTACCTACTAGATCGCCGAGAGATCTCCGCAATAGGATGATCTTGGAGGCGTTGGAGCAAATCTCCTCCACTCGTTTGATTTGAACATCGACCGCTCCAGACTTCACTCTGGGATCATCCCGTCTGAGCGAGCAGACGCGGCTCAACCAGTCTAGCGCGTCAACCCTCCGGAATTCCTCCCAATAGGTTTGGTTTGAATAGCTCCTGAGGCATTTGGAGCAACTACGGGTGCAATTTCCTGAACAAGTTGCGATCTCGTCTTTCGCAAACATCAACAGCTTGGACAGGTGGAGTTCATGAACCTTCTTGCAATAGCCCGCACCACCGGAAACCGCATCATAGAGAATGATTTCGATCCCGTTGGCTTTCCATCGATAGGATGATGCCAGCTCCATCTCAGGAAGATCCAAAAGCTTGCAAGCGGCCAAACGGATACTCTCAGCAATAGACCGTGCCACGCCTTCCCTTGCTTTTTCGACCTCTTCGGGGGATGCGCTTTGCGGAACGTCGCGAGGGCGCGGCAAATCGGTTTCCAACCGGATTTGGAGCACATCGGTGTGAAAGGTATGGGAAAGATCAAATGAGAATGTCGAAGGGGTTTCCGTGCACCTGATTCCCGTGTAAGGGTTATGGTGATCGGTATTTTGGCTTGGGGTATTTGGGACTGGAAAAGCCCAGCCACACTTGCAAGAGCGAAATCCTCGGCCAGATCCCTTATTGATGATGATCATCCGACCCTCTTGTGCCGATTGATACACCCACTGGGCGCGGAGCAGATCCGTCCCTTCGAATCGGTAGGCCGGAGCGTTTCCGATCAGCTGGCTCTCTGTAGAAGGAGGGCTGAGATTGCGCCTGAATCCGGGCTCTTTTCCGTTAGGTTCGTGCGCCGACGTGATAAAGCCTTTTGGTTCTTTATGGTAGCAGACCTCGCTCAGCAACGGCTGCGAGCAGCTTGAGCAGGTGGCAGGAATCAAACTGCGATCTTCGTGGCTTTCGATGTGCAGGCAACTGGTGCAGGTCTTATAGGCAAAGGTCGGCATGAACTGGCGAGGTTGATGCGCGATTCCCGCCGACGTCCATACCCGCCCGTTTGCAATTACCTCCGCACCGGGAGCATACTCACGGATTCCCATTTTAGCATCCCTGTTCAGCTCAATGTTCGCACTGTTTCCTCCGAAGCCATTGCGTCGGAAGGTTCCGTCCATCACTTGGAGTTCGATGTTATCTATCGGGAATGAATAAGAAGGGATAATGCCGTATTTCGAAAGGAAGTTCACGATCGGTGAGTTCGCCCATCGCTTCCCGTCGTTTTCCATCCCGGCGGCTTTGGCGGAATTGTGTCCGTTCCTAAGTTCCACCGCAGCCGACATGTAGTGCTGGTAGCGAGACCCGAAAGCCTGAACCAGTTGATCCATCGCATCGATGAAGCTCGAAGTCATCGCCGCACTCACACGAGCTAGGGTCTCCTTTTCAGAATCCTGGAGTTCGCCTTTGAGGCATGTCAGAAGTTCTTCGGCCAAATCACGGGCAGGCTGGGAATCCAGTGATTGAACCCACTCACGCAGGTTCTCTATGAATTGTTTCTCATTTTCACTGGTGAAAACTATCGAGTCACCTGGGTTCTCAGGCACCAAGTCCGACCCGGATGTGACGAACTTAGGCAGTCCGAATAGTTGTCCGATTTGAAGTCCAGTTCCAGCCAATCCTCGATGCGCCAGATATTGGCTCACCAGTATCGAGAACTGGTGTCGTTGGAAAAGCCGCGGATTCGCCAAGTGAACGGATGGCGTCTTCGGATTCCGGTTCAGGAAGTCTCCGGCGTGATCGAAGACGTCCTGATCATATCTCCTGTTTCTCGCATAAGTGATGGCCACGGGGGCAGCCTGTGCCCTGCGTCCTGCCCGCCCCGCTCGCTGCTGGTAGTTCGAAATATCCGGAGGAGTATTCCTGAGAAAGACGCCTTCAAGATCGCCAAGGTCGATACCCACTTCCATTGTGGTGGATGACGATAGAATGTTGAGCCTTCTTGCTTTGAATGCCTTCTCGATTTCTTCCCTCAAGTCCGAAGTGATTGCCGCCGTGTGCTCTCGAATCAAAGCCGATGGAAAACACTGCCCGCCATTATAAAGGAAGTGGTAATGATTCCCCTCCATTGCCTTCTTCCAGATAGTGGCATCAAGCGGCTCAACCGTTCCATCGCATCTCCATTGGGTGCAAATGTTGGCGACGGAACAAGCGGTAACTTTTCCGCATTTATTGCATTGGTGAACCGGCTTGCTTTGGTCACGCAATCTTGCCGTAATACGTTTATGATTAACTACCATTGCGCGCTCACCTTCTATCATCGGCTTCAGAATTCCGATTTCCTCATCAATCAAATGCTCCCATAGCTGTGCGATAATCGCCTCCCAGTCCTGAATATTGAGCTTATCCCTAAAAACCTCAACGTATCGGTTCAGGTAGAATCCTCCGGTAGGTCTTCTGGAAATGAGCTTGAATTTTGCATCAGGATGATCGCCTTCAAGAACATACGATCTGTCAGTCTGATTGTAAGCCCCCCAGATAAAATCGGAAACTTGGGTGAGACCTTCAGGCATGTCGATCGCACGATTCATCCGCATTGAATCGATCACCCAACGAACTAGGGAGCTACCCAGTTCTTCCGCAAGCCCCAGACTTTCTGAAATTTCGTCATACGGAATACCGGTGTAATTGATCTCGATCAGTCCTAGATCCTCAAGCGACTGACGGCTGCCACCCGGTGCGGCGAACTCTCTGAATAGTCTGCCCCGTATAATTCTCTCGAACTCATTGAGTTCGCCAAGCTTGGGGTTTTCTCCATTCTCATCTGTTAGCCCACATTTGAGAATCTGCCTCTCGGCAAGTCTTATGGCGATATTGTTTAATGAGACGGCACTCTCCTCTTTCCGCAAGTAATCGACAACTTCACGTTTGACCAGAATGTCCTCATGGGTGCGCTGGAAGTTCGGGGCAAAGAACGCTGCATCTTGCCGGTTATCACTGAAGACCAGAAGATTCCGACCGTTGCCCGGCAGTTTGTTTCTTTTAGTAGTGTCCTGAACCGTGGGTAGGTGGCTGTATAGCACTTCGCAGATCGTGCTGGCGAGCGCCTGATCTCCTGGGTGAAAACCGGTGATGATTTCGGACGAGTCACGGCTCCCGCAGGAATGGCAGGTTAGAACAAAGGTAGCTGGTGTCGGCACCCCACCATTCGTTGTTTGAGCCGACATCTTGGCTCTGTGGGTGAAGAGCCATTCGCTCGCTTCATCCTGGTCGGAAAGCTGGATCTTGGTCTGTCCAGTCATGAGGTGGATGAAAACCTCATCCGGACGACTCGCATCATCGGCATCTTGATCATCCAGATCACCGGGCAATACCGTTCCTACCTTGGGCTTGCACCAGAGAACGGTACGTTGGCTGAATTTTGACGCCCTTTCCGGGCTCAGAATTCCAGCCAGTTCGAAGCCCTCGAAATAGAGTTCCCCACATTTGCGACAGGTCAGGAGACGGAATCGTGGGGATCCCGTTTTGTGATCCTTAAATTCCCTTTGAAACCGCAAGTCGGTTGCTTGTTCCGGATTATCGTTCTTATTCTGGATGCGAATCGTCGCCTCTTCGATTCCACGGGTGAGCAGATGATAGCGTGCCGGCAATAACGGGAACGCGTTGCGATCCTCCCTGGCGTATGCAGCAAGTGCCACGAGGCCTCTAAGTGCCTGTTGGGCTGGGTCGAGTTGCTCGCCTGGGAACAGGTCTGTTGCCACTTCAGAAAGCGGCCGCATTTCGTGTTTCGAGAGATATTCGGCTGTTTGATGGATCGTCTCGTCATCGGACAGATAGCGGCATAGGTAGTGTTGCAGTGTCTCATCACCTTCGGGTTCAATAGCATAGATGCTCAATTCGCGAACTGCATCCAACCAAGGTTTCAGCTGTTTCGATTCCTCCAATCCTCGAACCGCGGCCAACGAGTCATGCAGGCCGATCCACTCTCCAGCGGTCTTCCTCACGGTCGGGGTGGTGCTTCTCAAACGATGGTGATGAAGACGATCCGACGTTACCACTTCCGAGAACTTGGTTCCGAAAAGCCTGCCAGCAAAGCTCAGCACTTTGCGCTTGGCATCCTCGCTTTTGCCGAGGCTTGCGCTCGTCCCGATCGAGCGGACGTCCTTGTTCGGGGCGTATCGGTTTTTGAGCTTCCGAAGCAAGAGAGCGACTTCTGTCGCCTGCGCACCCGAGTAAACGTGGACTTCATCCAGAACGATGAATTTCAGATCAGCGTTGGCGAACAGCCCGGCGTTTCTCGGAAGCAGCAAAAGGTGCTCCAGCATCGCATAGTTCGTGACAAGAACGTGGGGTGGAGTGTCCAGCATCTCATCTCTGGAGAGAAGCCAGTTGGACGGGATTTTGTTACCGAAGAGTGCCCGCATCTGGCTATTGGGGCTGTCCAGTAGATCCCGTTCTATCGTGTCCCTGCTATCCCGGCTGGACGTCTGGCCGGTGAAGCGCCCGATGGTGATTCCTTGCCTAGCCAACTCGCCGGCGATTACGGGGACAAGCCTGGAATAGAGCTGGTCATTGGCAAGGGCGTTGAGCGGATACACCAGGATCGCCCGCACTCCCGGTTGCCCTGCGATATTCGCTTTGAGCAAAGCATCGAGCATCGGGAACATGAAGCACTCCGTCTTCCCCGATCCAGTGCCGGTGGCTACAACGATGTTTTTGTCTTCAGTGACAATTTTCTGAATCGCCTTGTCCTGATGCTCATGGAGGGGCCGCGAATAGACAGACGGATTAAGTTCACTGAACGCCTGATGAAGAATCCCCTTCTCCACCAGATCCTTGAGTGATCGGCCTTTGGGGAAATCAGGCAGCGCTTCCAGATAGGGACCTTTGATCAGGGCTCCGTCCTCACTGAGCTTCTCCAAGGCGTTTTCCCTGAGCTTCGGGAAGCGGCGGCTGATCGGTAGCGCTGTGAGCAGATAGCGCTTGATCCGGCTTTGGAGGTCTTCCTGAAGTGCGATTGGATCAACCTCGATTGGGAACTGGGTTTTCATGGAGAGCTGGGTGTTTCTGGATTAAAAAGGGCGAAGTCGAGAAGCGCCATGTAGTAGGCGAATAATTCAGGGGCGAAAGAAAGGATCAGATTGATGGGGTGGGACTGGATGTTGGATCCAGAGAACCCCTCCATTTTCTGGGTGAACTCTTTGCTGGATATGAGTCCGTTGGCAGCAGCTCGGCTTAGGGCGCAAAGAGTCCAAGTGGCGGTGTTTAGCTGACTGGACTGCTCGCTGGTGAGAAGTGGCAGGCATGGAGCGTCCGGCACTTCGAAGTGGTCTGGACGATCGAGGTTCGCATTGTCCACCCAGGGTCGATAACCGATCACGGTTTTCAGGGACGGCAGAAGCTTATGACAGTGAAGGCTTGTATTGGAGAGTCCATGGAGTGCGCTTCTCAGCGGGTGCTCTGGATCATCGGAGTTGGATGCCTTGGCGAGAATACGGGCACGGCGGTCGAGATTCTTGATGCAATGCAGAAGGTGTTTGGCGGACAGCAACGCGGGCTCGTCCAATTCGCTCGCGGACTCATCGTGTTGGAGGACGCGGATAAAGACGGGTTTGAAAAAACGTTGGAAATCAAAACCACGGAAATCAGCAGCTTTCCCTTGAAGAACCAAAGGAGAATTCTCAAAGGACATGAACAGCTCGTGGGGGTGCCTCTTTTCATGGAAGACCGCGCGGGCATATTGTAGTCGCCCCCCTGCCCTCTTGACTGACGCTCCTAGCGCTAGGCACGAGAAAATCCCTGTGTCTTCAACCTCATCTGAGCAAGCGAAGTCTTCCCACCGCCTGCGAAGGGTATGAGGGTTGCAGGAAAAGAGAAACTGCCTGACTACCGGGGCGACTGTCGCCGCCGCATGTGTCTCAAGTTCCAAGGCACCTTCGCGCCACCAGATATTCGTGTCCCTGTTGCCCGATGACTCCCTCCGGGTTGAAAGCTTGTGGGAAAGCGACGTCAGGTATTTGGCGCTGTGGCCGTAAACGCTCGATGGGTATTTCACCGTCAATAGCCGACTTATCTGATTGAGGGCTTGTCCGACTTCCTCTTCTTTCAAACCAGCGTAAAGGGAGACGTCTTCCTTCTGTGAGTGGAAATTGCTAACCCTCCATAAGTGGTGCCACCAACTGAACTTTTCTTCGTCGAATGGCTCTTCACCCGAAACCAGAATTCTAACGTGCGAAGCCTGTATGCCATCTGCACATTGCATTGGTTGCCAATCCTCCGTTCCTTTCGGTGCTCTGAGCAAATCCACGAATAGCAGTTTGCTTGCGCACTTGCTTGGGGAAACATCGACGCTGACTTTCAGTCGATCCGGGTTTGTTCCGTCTGCTTTGAGGAGGCGGACGGCTGTCTCAATTCCTTCGGCGATCATCTTGGTCTCATCGAAATCCTCAACAGTCTCCCCCTCCTCGAAGAGCACCGTAACCTCGCCTAAGATTGGAGTGGGCGATTCGCTGTAGTCGAGAACTTGAATGGCAAGCCTCCCCAGATCTTCGCACGGTATGGTTGTTTTCCATCTCTCGATTCCCTGTCCGTGATCCAGGTTCAGTTCGAGTCGCTTGGCAATCAAGCTGGAGTTGAAACCAAAGATCCGGATGGTCTCGCCTTCGGAGTTGCGCGCTTCGACGAGGCCGGATTTCCCGAACTGCGCCATGAGGGATCGCAGTCCAATCTGGAGCCGAACCCGGACTTTACCCAAAGTTGCGAACTCGCTTCCGTTGCATAGCAGAGACCAGTCCTCGAAACCGCCTGATTCGAAAACGATCACGCGGGAATCCTTGTCACTGACCGTCAGGGTTTCGGAATTTTTGAGTTCCGTCAGGTTGCCGTCGTCAGGATCCAAGCAAGCAGCCGATACCCCAGGTCGCAAAAGGGAGATCGCTTCGTCGCTTCTCAGAGCGATTGTGATTCGGGGTGCTCCATATCCTTTCGCGAACCCAATGCCAGTCTTTGACGGCGCAATCCCTTTGGAGCGGTTGAAGTCAATATTCTCAGGACTCGATGCGCAGTGGAATCCCGAATGCCTGCTGATATGAGCGAGTCCTTTCCAATACCAGAGCTCCCGGACAACCGCGGTCGCTTGGGTTGAAATTTTCACCCTCAAAGGATGGATGCCCGGAGGAAGGGATTCGACTACCTCCCCCAGCGCGCTTTCCAGCACGGAGCTGTAATCGTAAACCCCCTGGTCACTTTGCTGCAGCTGGTTTTCGCTTTCGTGTAGTCCCGACCCACCGCTGGTGATCGTAATCTTCAGGCTTCCGGAATGCTGGTCTTTTGGAATGTAGGCAAGGAAATCAAACCTGTTCCCGTAGTGCAAACGAAGGCCATCTTCCAAGAGAACCGACTGAGCATCTTCTGCTGCATGGTAAATTCCAGCCTTCAATGCGGGGCTTAGGATCGACTCGGTATGATCGTGAAGAATGTGAAGCGGTTCTATCCCTGGACGGAGCGTGATTTCGTGAAGGATCCGGTAATCCCCTCTCAGTTCCTCCGCGTCAGGTTCGTCGGAGCTGGCATCGGATTTCATCACCACGAGATACTCACCCGGAAGTAGGTCGGTATTGCTTCCCACACGCACATTCTTCTCCCGAAGCGTGGCGGCATCGAAAACCCTGAACGGCTGCTCCAGCGACAAGTCCACGGCGAATGACTGGTCTGGATACCCCCCAGGCAAATTTCTAAGCCGAATTTCGTGTTTCCCTCGTCCGATCTCGAACTCCGATAGCCGCCGCTCGCTTTGTGGTGAGTATTGCACCCCATTCACCTGCCAATACGTCGAGTGGGAAGTCAGCGATCCCGGTTGCTTGGGAAGTATCAGCTCAAAGCCGGCGTGAGTCGTTGAAAATGAAACGTATGGGGATTTCAAGGAAACCTGCCGACCACCGGACTCGAACGCCGCTTTCATCGGCGGAATCAGGTGCGTGGGGAGAATTTCAAAGCGCCCGTATACACAGCTTGAAATCAGACGGTGAACCACCACGCCGCCGACTTCTGTTTGCAGGATCTTCTTCAGGTTCGGTTGATTGTGGATGTGGTGATTCAGGGCGATGGCGAAGTTGCCGAGAGCGATGGGATCCTCAAGGTCGGGCAGCGGGTGGTGATTGATGGCGGTTTGCACTCCGAGCCCCAGCGCCTCCGCCCACGCGTGCAGTATCGAAGCCTGAGCCATCATGGGGGCAATGTGTGACCAAGCCATGCTCGATACATCCGGGTCAATCACCCCCAGCCGACGGCAAGCAGTTGAAAATAGGTTGGCCAGACGTTCACGCTCTTGCGGAACCGTGAACGGGATTTTAAGACGATCCGAAAGTGGATCCCAGAATGATTTCCCCTTGCTAACCGCTTGGGATGCCCCCGCCGCAATGGCGTAGGTCGCCGCGCCGGGTGCCAGGACACCGATCAGGTCGAAGAGCTTGCGGATACTGCCGTTACAGTAATCCACAACTTGCTGGATGCACTTCTCCTCCTCCGAAGCCGTGAGCGGCAGCAGGCCGAGTGTAATCGGTCCCTCCGCTGCCAACAAGTGCTGCAGGACGATTTGATTGGCTTCTTCGGGGACTTTCATGATGGGTGGACTTCTGGAGCGCGATTCAAATCCTGATACTAAATCTGCATGATATTGGTGATACGAAGGTTGGGTTACAGACAAGTGTAGTGATCGGCAGCTAAGGCCCCATTGTCTAAAATCTTGCCGGATGTGGCGACACGAACGCGGATGCCTCTCCCAAGCTCATTATTCTTCACCAACCAGCTACCGATACAAATATTCTTACGGCCGGTCTCTTCAAGATGGTCGGTCTTGACGAAAGCATTGCCCCCTCGGTTTACAGAAATCACCTCACCCTCCACTTCGAGAAGCGAACCAATTCCAGATTGGGAAATAGAATCCCAGTTTTTCATATTCACCAAAGGATCGGAATGAACTTCCATGTAGGCCTTAGTCCAAATGATGAAATCCATGGTCATCAATGTCGCGATTTCAAGAAGTTGGTGATCCGGATTCCACTTCTCAATTTCCGAAATGCTTGGCTTATTCTCTGGGGTTTCACCGTCACCCTCCGAATGCGAACCGACTTGGCAGACATTGAGAACGAACTTGAGTTGCTCGCCAACCAGTTTCGGTATCACTCCCGCTTTCGCTTGCAAGCTCCCTCCCTCCCTACCAAATCTCGCTTCCATTCCGGCTAGGAAGAGGCTGCTTCCTTGCAGGTTCACGATGCCATTCTCGATCAGCCGTTCATGAAGGATTCCAACCGCATGGAGTTTTCTAAATGCGAACTCCAACACCTTTCGGAGATCGTTGTAAGGCTCCGATAAAAGTTCCGATCCGGTGCGGAAGCTATCCAGAATGGGAAAAAGCATGCGCCAACCATCCCCGCCCATCCATTCGCAAGCCGCGTGTGCAGCCGGGTAACGGTTTCTAATCGTCATGCTGCGGCTTCCGCTGATCAGCTGTCGAAGGCCCTGGAAAAGCTCATTATTGCTTTGCAACTTGCTGAAAATCGCGACTCCATCGACCATATCTTCGAAGTTGGAATCCCCGATCAGATCAGGCTGCCCGGTGAAGATCACATGTGGTATGTCACGTAGATTGTTCATGCCGCTCATCTTTGCAAGTTCAGCAAGAGATGCTCTGAGCCCCTTTGTCGTAGGAACCTCTTCGGTGCTGTCCTTGAAAACTTTGGCATCCAGAATCACTGCATCCACGTCGTGCAGGTTTTTTCGAAGATATTCCATTCCTTCGCGGGATGTTTTGAACGGCTGGATGTCGAAGCCCTCACGATCCGCCTGATCGATGAAGCTCTCCTGCTCATCGTATTGATCGTCGATCCAAATGATTTTATAGCGATTAGTCATGGCTGAGTGGGAAGTGTAATCTGATTTCAACTGGATAGTCTTCGAAAGGTGGGGAGCAAATGTCCAAGCGTCCACCCACGTGATCCATGATCGATTTGATATGATACCCGCCTGTTCCGGTGTTTCCGCCTACCCCGGCCTTCTCCCCCCTGATGACAAATCGCGCAAGGGTCATCCCCTTCGGAAAAGGAGCGCCATTGTTCCTGAATGCGAGATCGATTGTCTGCCCCTCCTCTATCAAGAGTGCGACGGCCATGATGTGAGCTCCGTCGAAGCTTCCTTTGAATCCGTGCCTTTTGGCATTATCGATGATATTACGGCAGAGACTCAGAAAATCATTTTCTCCTATCCTGATGATAGGCTTGATCGCACGCCCTGTGGTTTGATCGACGAATGAACGTTCATCGAGACCGAATGTCAGTTTGAAATCTTCGCCCTGATACTCCCTCAAAAGCTTTTTCATCGCCTTGTTCAAATCCAACGGTGCTAGAGGCTCGAATCTTTTCTCTTCCGTCAGCAATTCGATCATTTCACCTAGTTTTGCGCACTTTTGCGACATCCCCTGAAGATACTCGTCGAAATTAATTGATCGCCTGCGACTGATAATCTGACCTGCGGAGATCGAACCTTTTTTCTCCAGTTCATCTGTGATCACCGCAATCGCGGATTTGATGTCGTTGGCAATCTGTGAGATCGAATGCTTTTTCAAACGGAGATCATCCAGGAATTCCTTCTTGATCGACTGAATATGCTCCTCAAGTCCGAGCTCCTTCGCACGGCTTCTCAGAAGTGATTCCTTGTGATAGGCGACCAGTGTCTGCTGTTGGTCACGCTGGTTGGGAACCGCCAACTTGAGATCCAGCAGTAGTTCGGTTCTGATTCTTGGTATTCCAGCTCCAAGAGTCAGGGTCTGCAGTTGGCTTTGCACGAATTCCGAACTGAGAGACAACAACAGCCATTGTGGATCGACGATCTCGGAACGAACCTCAAATGTGAGCATATCCGTTCGGAGGAAAAGATCCTTTCCCTTATGCTCGAATAGGCACGCCCTAATCCCGTCTTTCATCAATATGGAATTAAGAATAAGAGCATCCCCATTTACCCGCCTCCACCCTGCTTGAGAGCCGAGTTCTTCATAGGTAATCGTTTCCAAATCATCGAAACTAACAGGTTCTAGGTTGCCGGATGCCGGGAACAATCGCTGGCTAATTTGAACTCCTCGATCACCCGCTTGACAACGGGGATAGTGAGTCGACCTCTTGATGAGCTCTCCAAGAGGGTATACCGAATGGTTTTCAGGAATCTCTTCAAGCTCTTGAAGCAAGTAGCGCCCAGGAGATAAATCATAACCGTTCTTCTCCAGCTCAGCTTGGGGGACACTCCGCTTATTTGGATGTTCATCGGCCCCAAGAAGACTTTGGAGCATTTCCAGATCGAGAATGGAGCGCCGAGAAGTCTCCAACTTCTGAAGACATTCGGATGCATCTACGAGAACCACCGGCTTTGGCTCAGCGCTAGGAGGACGTAGGATCAACAATACGGTTCTAATCCCACTGCTTTCCAAAAGTCCAGGAGGGAGGTAAATGGCTGCCTCGATGATATTCTGCTGGATCAGGTTCCTGCGATCTTCAGAAACGCGACCACCGCGGAATAGGAAGCTAGGGGTCACACAGATAACGGCTCTGCCGTCATCCTTGATGAGACGTGCAGATTCAATGATGCAATGGGCATCAGCATCTCGGAACTCGGGGTGATTTCTGAACTTTTGGCCAAATGGAGGAGCAGCGATGACCGAATTGATTCCGTCTCCGTAAGGATTCCAATCAGTCATCGGATCTGAAATACGGAATGCTGATTGGCGCTCCATGATCAGTTCGTGCAATGCGAAAATTCCAGCATCGTGTACACTTCTGAACTGGAAGCAGCCCTCTGTAGATTCAGGCAGGAAGTCCGAGAATTCGAATCCGGGAATGTAGGGAATGTAAACGCGGCTCGCCGAGGAAAGTTTTGCCGCTCGCACCATGAAGCTCATCAACTCTTTAGGGAGTGATGTTTCCCCGGAGAGTTTACTGTTCCTCTGCGAAATTTGTTCCAGAAACTCTCGACTCAGCTCTCTAGAAGACGAAGCCCCCAAGTCCGCCACGCAATCCCGTGTGTGCGAGAGAATATCCCAGAATTCCCGCTCTTGCATCCTGGGGAGTAGTGACTCGAACCATTGGACTGCGCTGCGATGAATTTCCGATTGTGAGGAAAAGCTTGAAAGAGCGGAATCAAAGGCACTTCTGTTCTGGTGACTCAGTGCGTTACGAAACTCCGGCTCGTTAGTAAGAATGAGAAAGAAGGGAATCACGTAAAGTTCCGTGCCGTGGATTTTGAGGCCTCTGGAATAATCCCACAAAGCAGCCAGTCGTCTCGAATGAGCCTCCCTTTTGGCAGCGCCCTCCAACGATGTAGGATGGAGGGGCAAGCTCTCTTTAAGGTTATCAGTTGCCTCTTGCTCACAACGTAGAGCCAGAGTCCGCATTCCATCGAAGAGGCTGCTACAGAGGCCGATTGCCTCGTCTTTGATCTCCGCTAAATCTTCTTTGATCTCCAGCTGGAAGCGCTCCCAAGCCAACCGGAGTGGTTGCCCATGATCGGATAACGCACTTCGCCAAGCTTGCAGGGTTACGATTTGTTCAGCGCCGGGAGGGGCTTCCAGGATTTTCTCCAGGTGCTTGGCTGCCATCACGAACTGTTTCAGCCAATCAACAAAAGGATCCTTTGAATCGTGATTCGCATTCAAGAACACCTCTCCGTGAGCCTTTACCAGTAGCGCTAGGGATGACCTGACCTTCGCAGTCGGTGAATTGTCGACGAGATCCGAAAACTTGCGCCGTGCGGGCGTCTCGGAAAAGAAGAGGATCGCTTGCCTGGAAGCCTGACGGCGATCTAGCACCTTGAAGATTCGATCCAGAGGTGCGTGAGGTTGGACGCTGAGTAAGAGATTAAGAAGGAGAGCCTTGTCCCGAGGGAAGAGCGGAACCCTGATCCCCCCTATTTGCTGGATGGACAGCTTCCGCATCTTGCTTCCAACTGAGAGCGCTCGGAGATGGATCTGATACGGTTCGGAAGCAAGGATCCTCGACAGGCCATGTTTTCCGAAGGCCTCCTTGAACTCGGAACGAAGCCGAATCACGGCATGTTTATCGGTAGCGACCGTGCGCTTGTAAATTTCCAGACCGAGAAGGCTAGAGAGCAAATCGCCAAATCTTGCGACCTTTCCCAACTCTCCTTTTGTCAGAACGAGAATGTCACCCAGTCGCAAAAGATCTTCCTGCTTCGTAGCAGTGGCAACTTCGGCTGTCAGTCTTGCTTTCAGGCTGCAAGTAGTGATTTCCTCTTTCGACTTCCCACGATGATTCAAGCCCCTGAGCACCAACACATCGTTGGCTGATTTCTCCTGCTCAAAGGCTTCGCCAGTAAGGATCTGTCCGGGCTTGTATGTCGCGCCTGTCCAAATATCAGCGATCTGGTTGAGTGTCAGGATTTGTGCGCCATGCTTTTCGACAGCTTCCGATAGAAACTCATCGTAATCTGCCGTTGGGCTTGAAGGTTTGTTCGAATCAGTCATCGTAGGCGGGTATCAAAGTGGAAAATCAGGTGACACATACACTTTGCTCAAAATGTGCCAGCTCAACACGAACCGGTATAGCATTGATATTCAATGTGTTGCGTTGTTTGTCGTCGTGTGGCGACTCTGGAAATATCAATGTGGATTGATTTGTGGATTGCGGTGCATTGATGAGTTTATCCTTGCTGGGACTTTGCTCCGACCCGAGTGCGGTAATGAGCTTGACGAACAGAGGAGTGAAATACCCCCATGTTTCTTTCGAGCTGATGTGGCATTTGCGCATGGTATTGTTACCGGAAAGAATCTCATTGCGTTTCAACCACAGGATTATGGGGAGGTGATTTGTGGACGCGAAAGCACCGGTCCAGCCTGCGGTGGAGCAATGAGATCAGTGTGAAGTAATCGGCGGCGTCTTCTTCTCCGTCCCAGAGAATTTTAGGCTCATGGGCGAGTGGGTTGCGGACGGCGGCGAAGCAGCCTTTGAGTAGCTGGGCGAAACCTTTGTGCTCGGACTTTTCGGTGTCGGTTTTGAGGAAATTGAGCGCGAGGATGGGGTTCTCGATGGAGAAAACCTTGTCCACCAACGCGGCACCGTCGCCCTCGATGCCGGATAGATCGCGGATTCGCTGGGCGAGGCCTTTGGACGCTTCGAAGACGGCATGGAAGTAGTTATCTTCGAGGAGTTCGGCGCGGCAGTATTTGGTGACTTCTGGATGTATGGATCGACCGCGGAGTTTGTGCTGGATGGTTTTGAGGCGAGCCTCGGCTTCATCGAGCGTGGTGGCCATCTTGACCATGCGGAACTTGCCATCCTTGCCAAAATCCAAACCGGAAAGCGAGAGGATGGCGTTGAGCCTTGTGCGATGATCTTCGAACTCGCCGGAGTTACCGACGAAGCGCCCGGGGGCGAGGAAGGCTTGGATGAAGTCTATGATGCGGTTGGCGCAGCCGTGTTGCCTCTGGCTGTCGGAGAAGACCCAGTGGAGACGCCGCCACTTCGTGGATTGGCCGGAGTGATCTTCCAACCCTCGGTCGTGCAAGGCACGTGTGATCTGGTCGCCCGTGCCGCATTCCCCGAGCATCCGCGCGAGCGACTCGATTTGACCTTCTGGAAATGGAGGGATGGCACTCACGATTTGCATTTATTCAGCGAATTCTTGATGTCTGCTGGAGAGCCGGGAGCGGACTCACTCCAACCTGGGTGTTGGCTGCTCGTCATCAGGCCTGTGCCGGACTGGTATCGGACCATCCAGACCGCTGCGCCGTAGAAAACGTGAACCATCATGCCTCTTCCGTAATCCTCGGCTGAGGCAGCGCGGTATTGTTCGTAGACGCCGTTTCCTGCGCCCCACTGAGTGAAGTGCTCGGGTATGCCTGACTCCGCGAGAGAATTGGTGCGGAACTGGTCAATATGGGTAATCTCAAAATCGAGGTTTGAGGTATCCAGTTCGGGGTGGGACGCGGCGAGGAAGCCTTTCGTGATCCGGACCAAGACCCTGCAAATCATGGAAGCATCGAAAAGATGTCGCCGCGCCTCAATGTCGCCGTCCGGGGTTCGTAGCGTTACCGGTTCCACATTGTCGCGAAGTTTGGCGATTTGCTTGGCGATCCTCCGGGATGGCAGGGTGCTCTCGACTACCCGTTCGAAGCTGGCTTTGCCTGTTGGGTGAGCGTTGATCAGGCAGCTTGCGGCGACGCGGAAGTATTCGTCCTCCTTGGAGGCACCGTTGTTGCAGGGTTCGCAGCATGGGACGGTGTAGAGATTCGATGGTCGCGGCTTCGGGAAGAGACCTTTCGGTGGGATGTGATCTCGGGTGAGGTTTTCCGTAGATCCGCAAAGGAAGCACTTGTCTGTCGCGTCCGATGGCATGGCTCAGAGTTCGCCCCGGAAGGCGCGTTGTTGGAGGGAGGAGAAGAGGTTGTCGGAGAACGGAAGGAGGGAGTTCATGATGCTGATTTATTTTCCAGCAAGACGGCCGATGAAATCGCCGAGTGTGGCCGGGCCGCCATCGTCCTTGATGACACCAGTGGTTGAGGGTTTGAAGATGGGAGCGAGCACCAGGGAAATCTCCGTCTTGCCGATCCCTTCGCGGCTCTCCTGCCTGCGAACCAGCGCCATGAAGGTGGAGATCATCACCTCCCGCTCTTTGGCATCCGCATAGAGGTGGATGTGGCTCAAAAGGAGTTTCACCATGAGACGGATGATCCACAGAACGAAGGTAGAGGTCAGTACGAAAAATCCGATCTGACGCCATGGAACCGTTTCGGCGGGGTAGTGATCCGGGAGAAGAAGCGAGGCGGCAAGGACGAGCGCAATCAGCCCTGCGATGCCCGTGAAAATCGACCAGTTTGTGAGCTTCTTGATCTGATCCCGATGTTCGCGGCGCTTTCCCCGCCAGTAAACCAGTGGCCCCTTGAGCTGCATGTGAGCTTCATAGGTATCCGTGAGATTCTTCAGGTCTTTCTCGCTACGCTCGCGCATGTCGGCGAACTCCTCCGCCATCCTTGCGGATCTCTCATGCCAGGATTCGTCGGCGGAACTGTGGCGACCGCTGATTTCTGCAAACTCCCGCTCCTGATCTTCGTAGCGCGATTTGAAGTCCGCGAGTTCCTTGGACCAGTTGATAATCGCACGCTTGAATGCATTTTGATCAGGCCGCACCTTTCGGTTCAGATTCTTGCTGTAAAGACTCGCCATCATCCGACCGCTGTGTTCGACACGCCGCCGATCACCGCTTTTCTTTTCTTCGAGGATGATTTGATCCAGCGCATAAACCGCTTCCTCCGGATTACTCTCGGCCAGTTCGCGAATAAACTGCGCGCAGGGTTCCAACTGGGTGATATGATTTCGCCCATTGATGATCTCGGCTTTAAGGAACGAGCCAATCTGACCACTAAGCTGTTCAAGAATCCCCTTCAATTCGCTACGGTGTTGATCGATCTGGGATCTTATCGTTTGCGTATCCGCATCCGATAGGCCGCCGGTATTGAGCCGCTCCAGCAGTTGATGGATCTTCGGATAAATTTGGTTCCAACGCTGGTTGCTCTGATCCAGTTGGCTGCGGCATTGATGGTAGTATTGCTCAAAATGGGAAACCATGTTCCCAAGTTGGCCGTGATGCTGGTTCGCTGGCGGGCGATTGAGCCAGCTCCAGAATTCCTGTTCCTCATTCAGCCATGTTTGGATTTCACCTACATTCCTGAACCGCTGGATGCCACCCTTGTCTCCGAAATCGATTTCGAGATCCAGTGGGGCTGAGGAAAAGTCTTCTGGGTAGTTCATGGCCTAAAGTTCGCCCCGGAAGGCGCGTTGTTGGAGGGAGGAGAAGAGGTTTTCGCTTTCGGCGATTTGATTAGTGAGGCGATCAACAAGTGCTGTTCGGTTCTTCACCAGCTTGGCGTATTGCTTCTGCAGTGACATGGGAACCTCCGGGATTGGCATCAGTTTGATGACGCCTCCGCTGAGACCATCCATGATTGCGCCCTTGGCGGTTTGGCCGAGATAGGACTTGGCCATCGGATGGAGGAGGAAATAAGAGTGCAGGAATTCGGGGAGGCACTTCTTCCTGTCGAGGCTAATGCAGCAGAGGTGCTTGGTGTTGATCGCTCTGGGGATGTCATCCGGCACAATCGCGCAACGGCCGCAGGTTCCCATAATCGTGATCAGGACGTCGCCAGGATGGACGGTGTAGTGCTTGAGCGATTGATACTTCTCTTCGGTGATGAAACGGGGTTTTCCGGGAGCGAATTTGTTCTGCACCGCATTGTCGATCCCGAGGACGGCAATCCCTTCATCCACGAACTCTGAATGCAAGAGGTTGCTTCCAAATGGGCCTGTCCTGATCGCTCCTTTCCTGGGTGCTAGAACGTCCTCAATCGTTTTTATCTCCCAACCATTTCCCTCGGGGTCGCCGAACATGTCGAGGAAGACGGAGCGGAGGAAGTCGTCGGAGAGGCGGAGGGATTGTTGGAGCTTGCGGCGGATGGCGTCGGCTTTGTCGAGGATTGCGGCGATCCGCTTTTGCTCGTCCAAGTCGGGCTTGCCGTTTTTGTGTGGGAGCGGGATTTCGATTTCCTCAATGATGGACTTGGATATTTCCTTGAAGGTGGCTCCACGGCCAAGGCCATCCAAGTATTCACGATTGGCCAAAAGCCACCAATAAAGAAAGTTGGGATCAACTTGGTTGGCTTTCGGCACGAGGCTTTTGAAACCTTGATTTGTGCAAACCGGTTCTGTGTTGATGGCAACGAGGCCAATAGGGGCACGGCAGGAAAGGAGAACTGACTGCGGAGGCAACATTTTCGCTGCGCAGCTGTTGAGTCCTTGTTTGGTGATTTTACGTGGAGTGTCGCTGATGTGCTTTTCGCGGAGGTTACTAAGATCCTTTGGCGTGACCCACTTCACGTCACCGTTCCAATATTCGGGTTTACTGGTTCGTGGTGTTGCCCCTGAGACAATCTCACAGACGGTGCCGATCTGAACTGCTCCCCAACTCATTTCAGCATCCCCTCCAAATCTGCAATGTCCTTGAGTACTTCCTGTCCGAGCTGGTTCATGCGCTTGAGGAGGATCGCGGGCGGTTCGTAGGTGGTTTCCTCGTGATGGGTCACCTTGTAGCGGTTGAGCGAGAGGTCGTATTTGTTTTCCCGGATGTCGGCGACGGGGACGAAGAAGTGTTTGGCGGAACGGTCGCTCTCTTTCTTCGAGTTGCGGGCTTTCCACTGTTTCACAAGATCCGGGAGGTCATCCTTGTCGGGCTGTGGGGTGCGTTTGTCGTCGAGGCTGTAGCCATCGGCCTGGACGTCGTAGAACCAGACATCGTCGGTGCGGCCGCCCTTGGCGAAGATGAGGATGGCGGTGGAGACACCGGCGTAGGGTTTGAAGACTCCGGCGGGCAAGGAGATGACGGCTTCGAGCTGGTTGTCATCGACGATGATCTGGCGCACGCCGACGTGGGCCTGGCTGGAGCCGAAGAGCACGCCGTCCGGAACGATGACGGCGGCGCGTCCGCCCATCTTGAGCATGTGGAGGATGAGGACGAGGAAGAGCAGCTCGGTCTTCTTGGTCTTGACCTTGCTCTTGAGCGCGGGATCGACGTTTTCGAGGTCGATGGTGCCCTTGAAGGGCGGGTTGGCGAGCATGACATCGAAAAAGTTCGCGGACTCCTTGGGGAACTTTTCCGAGAAGTTCGAGCCGAGTGTGTCCTGATAGTGGATGCTGGGAGCCTCGACGTTGTGGAGCAGCAGGTTCATGGCCGCGGTGCGTAGCATGGTGATGTCGAAATCGAAGCCATGGAACATGCCGCCCCGTATGTGGTCGAGGTAGGGCTCCAGCAGGTCGCCGGGGTAGTGCTTGTTTCCCTCCGCGTCGGTCTCCACGAGGGCGGCGGTGGAGTATTTCTCGTAGAGGTAGAGCATCACGGAGATGAGGAAGCCGCCGGTGCCGCAGGCGGGATCGCAGACGGTGTCGGTGGGTTTGGGATCGAGCATTTCCACCATGGCGCGGATGATGTGGCGCGGGGAGCGGAATTGCCCGGCGATGCCGGCGGTGGAGAGCTTGCCGAGCAGGTGCTCGTAGATGTCGCCCTTGGCATCGCCTTCGGTGAGCGGGAGTTCCTCGATGGCGGCGACGGCGCGGGAGAGGAGGTTTCCGGAGGGGATGAGGCAGTTGGCGTCCTTGAGGTAGCGTCCGAGCGGGTGCTGCTGGAGATTCCCCCGCATGAAGGGGAAGAACTCGTCGCGGACGATGGCGAGCATGCGGTCGCCGCCTTCGTTGCGGAAGTGGGACCAGCGGATGTGCTGCTTGTCGGCCGGGAAGGTGCGCTTGAAGTCCTTCTTGAGCCGGGCGGCGCGTTTTTCCTCACGAGACTCGGAGATGTCCAGCAACCGGGCGAACATCAGGTAGGAGATCTGCTCGATGACGGTGATGGGATTGGTGATCCCACCGGAGTGGAAGTCCAGCCAGAGGGCGTCGATTTTATTGCGGTATGCGGTGGCGAGGGTCATGGGAAGAAAGTGGGAAGTGCCGAGTGAGCAGTGATCAGTTTTCGAGGTCGATGGTACCGTAGAAGTCCCACTTTACTTGTAGAGGAAGCTGTTCGCGGGGAGTATTCTCGTGAAGGGGTGAGATCCCGCTATGCCGGCTGTCGATAAATTTTTGGAGTGCCCTTTCGCCGAGTTCCCTTCCGATATTGGCAAGTGAAAGCGCGCGATACGCCTCGTCAAAGTCAAGTGGTCGAAGAAGTCCCAACGCATTATCGGCTTTCTCCTTTAGGAGCGCTTCGAGGGTTTCTCCTTCGATTGGCTCACACAGGATGACCACTCCCTCCCCCGTTGTGTATTTTTCGCACCATCCTGCTGCTGTTCTGGCAATGTCAGGAACAAGAACCAATAGGTAACCTATCGCCTCTTCTCCTGCTTCACGAAGCTCTCGGACTGCGTAGGCAAGGCGGAGAAAATCCAGTTCTAGTTTTTGTTCCTTGGCTCCTTTCAGATTCAAGGATGATTTAGCCATGCCAAGAACATGTAGCCGTTGAGTTGGTGCGGAGGAAATTTCCGCGCCTGCCGAAAATGCCAACGATGCCATTAGATCGCGAGCATTGCGATGCAGGTAGTCAGACCAGCGATCCGTACTAAAATAACTCCCGCAGTGCTTGATGAAGTGGAGCGGAATCTGTTTTTCGTCAACCGACAGGCTCGCAGTGCGGGCGTAAGCCGATCCGACCTTTTCGGCCCAGTGGATAGAGACATGATCGCGCCCGTGGTGAGCCATGAAACCGTTGAAGTGATTTGCGGCTTCGACACCAATAAAAAGAATGTGATCAGGCTTCAAGATTTCCGCAACTTTGAGAAAGGCTTCCCAACCAGCCCAGAAATCCTGCCATGCAGGGCGCTCGGGGTTACCGTCACGATACCACATAGGACGCTGAATAAGATTGAAGAAGGCGACATCATTCCAGAATGCCTCTCGATCCTTCGGGCTATAAAAGAGCTGGTGCATCGTCGAAAGAGTCCGTGTGGACCATTCGGCGTTAACGAGGCTTTCAGTGACAACGGCACGGGTGTATGTTTTATCACCCATAATTTGCTCTACAGTTAAGGTCACTTTTTCGGCGTCTTGCTCGTTAGTGTAATGGGACTCCGCGACGATCAGGACTTTCCGCGATTTCGGAAGATTGGCGTAGTTTTTTCCGACCCAAGGAACCCAGGTTAGTCCGGGAGAGTTTGCAAGGTCTTGGTCGAAGGGGCTAGAGGTGTATGGATCAGAGTAGCTCATAATTTAGGATTCACGCTGCGGAGTTATTGAGATTGTGAGTATTTAGATGAAATCAGCACCATATCGATCCAACGGGTTCTGGTCTTGGGGCGCATTGAATGGGTCTTCTCCGTTCGGCATGAGGAACACGTGCATGACTCCCTTTGCGTCCTGACGCTTTCCCCATCGGGTGCTGCAGGAATCTGAGGAACAGGAAAACATGGATGCCTCAGGCGCATATTCTGATTCATTCCCGCAACAAGGACAGATCATGGCAGGGATAATGATCTTCCGCACCCTGTCCAACTCAGCAAGGAGTTCTTTCCAGATCTCAAGATTCGCCCTGCTGGTTCTCAGATCGCTTTGGAGTCTGTTTTTCTCTTGAACCAATTCCCTCGCATTGTGCCCTGCCTTGCCGCGTTGAATCTGGCGATTGAGTTCGTCCAGATTATCGGTGATGCGGATAACGGCCTCGTCGCTGCTTTTCTGGAACCGGGTTACCTCGGAGATGAGTTTTATTGATGGTGCTTGCGCGAAAGAATCGCTGATGGGCTGGGACAGGTTGTGGGAAATAGAAGCGAAACCTCCGGGTAGGTTAATTTGTATTGGAAGTTCCGGCCACTCAGATTCCGCAATCACACGCCGGATGACCCTTGCGACATGCTCAACGGGATCGAGGCGCGATGGTGATACCTCCAGAAGAAGCATTCTGGGAATGCTGACGAGTGAGTGACATTGCCGTTCTCGCCACTCAGCGAACTCTGGAGGCCATGCTTCTGGTGACGCCTCTGTCTGACCCAGGGACAGAAGCAGAATAGGCGGAGCGCCAGCCTCCGCATCTTCCGAAATAGCGACAAGATCTGCGACAAGTCCGACAGGCAGCCGATTCAGCTGTGCCGCCATAGCCACAATCCTGAGGACTGGTTCAAAGCCGGGATTGCGCAGAACAAAAGTGCCGTCCGAATTCCATCCAAAGGACCATCCACGCTTCAATTCGATGGGTGCGCCCCCAGGTTCGAAAACATCATCCGGCTGGCGCTCTTCGTCTCCATCAGAGACCATACTCAAAAGCCCGAAGGCACGTGCGCACAGAATCGCCGAGTAACGATCCATGCCCGAAGACAGTCTCCGCAGCCGTTCCGCCCGAGGGATCTTTTCCTCATCCCTTCTCTCCCACAGGTGCCATAGTGTGAAAACGTTTCTGTATCGCCTATCGTCCCGCAGAATGTTGGTGCCGTGCAAGGGGCTTGATACTGGCGGACTTTGTCGAATCTCCTTGAAAAGAGGCGTTCCTCCCAAGCCTAGAAGCGACTTGTGCATCGAAGTGAGCCTCTCGACCAACATTCCGAGCTGATGCCTGTCCTGTTCGTTGCTAAAAAGTTGATCGAGCAACCGGCACAGCCGATCAATCCTGAAGCGATACCCACCCACGTCTCCCTGACTCGAAAGTTCGATTGCAGTCAGAAGCTCTCTCAATGCAAGTAGTCTTGGAGTGAGCGTTTCAAGAATACGCTCGCGAAGGGTTCTCAGCGCACGGTTTTCGTAAATAGCCCACTCGTCTTCGGTGACTTCTGATAGAACCATTTTTGGCCGGACGGAACGAAATGTCCGGGAATGCCAGTCCTCAGAATGTGCAGAGAGGATGCTGATAGCGCGTGGAGGAATACGGCGCGCCCTTGAAACCGGCTCCCGGAATTCGCTGACTTTCAGGTGGGATCTTGGATTCCTGCATATTTCCTGAAGATGGGGAATTGACTGACCCAAGGCTGTCTCCTCCCGCTTCTCCACCAGTGAGTCACCAACACTGGAGTCGACAGGAAGTAGGATGCACCAATCCCGCCAGTTGCGGCAATCAAGTCCATCGATTGCCTTGGAGATTCCCACAAGAGCATTCTCCATGTGAGGATTTGGCAGCAAGGCATCAGGCACGCCGTGACCTTCGGCTCCCTCTCCGCACCACGCAGAACCATCAGCATTGCACCACAATCCGACGGGTTGATCGTCAGGTGGACTACTGCGGTTGATTCCGGTGATTCTATTGGTCCAATTTGACATGTTTATTTCAACCCTTATTACCGAGACGCCGCATTTCAGCATCTATCAGAGTATCCGATCGTTCCGGCAGCGCGTTTTTCAGACTGGGATGTTCGCTCCATACGGAATAAATCCGTGATTTAAGTTTCGACAATTCGTCAGCTGTTAGATCAAAACGACCTTTCAGTTTCCGAAGCAACTTGTGGGCGAGAATCGTATCAAGTCCCTCTGAAACACTACCTCCACAAGCCACAAGGACAGGCACGTAAGATCGAAGCTGTGCTTCAAGTCGGTTGCCCCATCCTATCTCCAAGTCTTCAAGCGCCGTCCTGAGCTTCCCATTAAGAATTTTAATTGTTTCCTCACCTGACGCCGAGTGCCGTTGGATTGCATGACTAAAAGCATCCTGCATTTGTTCAAAACTAATTTTCCCGGCAGGAATGTTCGGACGCTCCGGATTGAATTGCTCCCGATGGCGAGGAAACTCCATGATGTGCGCCCTGTCGTAGGTTTTGTCGGCGAAATCCTTGGTGGTTTCGTCCTGGTTTGCTGTCCCGATGAACCAGACGTTAGGGGGCACACGAAGTCGTTGCCCTCTATCAATTAATCGAACAGGGCCATCTCCCGCGGCCAATGGCGAGGTGAGGAGGGAGACCGTCTTCTCTTCTGTCCGTTGTTCCAGTGCCGATAGGAAGTCCGCAAAATAGTGCTCCGGATGGGAAAGGTTCATCTCGTCGAGAATGATGAAAAACGGAAGATTTTCGTATCCCGGACAGTTCGCCTTGTAGAGCGCCTTGAGGACACTCGATTCGTAGAATTTTTTCTCAAACGTATTAAAGTATCCGAGCAGGTCGTTCCGGTCACGCCAGCCAGACTGAACTTCGGAAAGATCGCTACCCCATTGCATGACCTTGGCGAACGCGAGGGGGAGACTGGTCTTTCCCGTTCCGCTGATACCCTGAAGGATATGCAGGCGACATGCCGCCAAGCCTCCGATGAAGGATCTAATGTCCTCAGGGCGGTAAAATAGACCTGTGTCACCGATGAGATTCCGAACGTCGGCAGTGAACGATTTGAGATCAAGTTCGCCGATTCTACGAATGGCCGGAGCCTTTTGCAGGAACTCATTCCTATCCATGTCAGAGCAGGCAGGGAACACCTCCCTGTCGTTTACCTTGGCCGTATATTCCTCTATGTCGGATTTAAGTTCATCCAATCTCGCCCGGTAACCAAGTTCACGGGTTTTCCAAGCCTCACGTTGATCACGCAGGCTTTCCAGCTCGGCAATGCCAATGCTGGCCTTGCCTGCCCGTAGGTGGAGAACCTGATTCTCCTGCTGGATTCGCTCCATCTCTTGGAAAAGACGGTCGTTATCGGACTGTAGTTTCTTCGCTCGATTCTGCTCCTCAACACCGGGGGCTTTCGCAAGTTGGGCGCTCAGGCTATCGATCGTTTTCTTATGATTCTCGATTTCATTTGCCAGATCGGAGGCCGAACGGTTGCCAACCGACTTTTGCGATGCCTCCAGCGACAGCATCTTTGCACGCAGTTCGGTGTTCGTTTTTCTTAATGCCTCAAGTTCGACTTCATATTCAGCAATGCCGTTCTTCACCTCCAGTTCAACGCGTTCGCTCCAGGCTTCCTTTTCGCCCTCAAGATCTTCACGCAGCCACTGAGCCTTCCGTGATTCGGCCTCAACACTTTTACGCAATTCCCGCAGTTCTTCTTCCGCCTGTCGCTTTTCTTCCAAGATAGCGTCACGCTTTTTGTCCAAGGCTTCTTCCGAAGTCTGGAGCTCTTCCTGAATTTTCCGATCATGTTCCAGAAAGCGGGCGGAATATTTTCGGATTTCCTCCTCAAGGTTGGCAAGCAATTCGGTGCGCCTAGCAATGAAGCCCGCTTCGGCGTCAGCCTGTAGCTTCATCAAGTCTTCCTTCTTCGTTTGCAGTTCCTTTTCTTCAACGAGAAAGGCCTCTTTGCGCGTTTTTAGCTCACTCTCATGTGCCGTGATCTCCTTGGTTTTCTGTTTCCATGACTCTTCCAAGGCAATCGCACGCGCGCTCCAATTCTTCGCCCGTTCATTGATCCGTTTGGCCTCTTCAATAGCCTTGACCCATTCTCTCTCCATTTTACCAAGATCGGCTGCCAAAGTCGGTGATGAGCGAGCCGAGGACTGGATTGTGGACGGCAAAGTTGAAGCATCATCCGTTACAGAAGAAGCTCTCTCCTCGACTCTCGGCTGGGGGATTTCCTCCGGAATCTCGGATCCAGCCTTAGTATTCTCGGTCAATGCAGATTCCAGCTTTGCCGCGAACTCGGTGAGTGAAGGTTGGCTCGGTGATTGTGGTTTGTTCTGCGCCTGAGGCGCATTCTGTTGTTTCCTATTCTTTTTGGCCATGGCGTTAATCAATCTTGTTTGAAAATGGTTCCATCCGGATCCAACAGATGCCGGATAATTTGGGTCAGAGGCCCGCGAATGGAGAGGGCAACCTCCTTGGTCAGTTTGTCGTCGTGACCAGATTTGTGTGAGTTGTCGTGCGATGAGGAATTTCCCAATTCGAGAACCCGTTTTAATTGGATGAAGAAGTCCGGATTACTGGCCGCAGCAACGCGAAGCGGATGATCTTCCTGTTCCTTTCCTTGGATTACGATCGCGCCAATCACGAATTTCAAACTGTAGTAGTTGGCGCTGTCATCGGCAGATTTTACGAGCCAGCTCTTACTCACACTAAACAATCCATCAACGCCGGCGGTGGCGTATCCAATCTCACTCAACCATTCCAATGCAGATTTCGTATTCTCGTCCTCGTTTTTGCTCACGAGATAAATGTGTAAATCCGCTATCGGACGGAGATTGGCGAAAACCTTGACCAGCGCCTCGATTGTTTTTCGCGCAGCGGAGCAGACAAATTCAATAAAATGCCTTGGAGCGTCCCCTTCTGTTCCCCTAAGGCGAGCCCAGACATCGTGGAATGCGTTCAGTTGTTCAAACAATTCCGGATATTCCTCAATGGCTGATCCGAATGTCGAAAATGTCTCCTTCCGGGCATGAACCAGGAAATCATGCTGAGCCTGCGCCCATTCGTAGATGTTGCCATGCCTAGTCTTCTCGCAGAGCCGCTTAACAACGGCATCGGCATTGAAATCTCCGTCGTTGGAACAACTCAGAATCTGATCGCGTAACTCCAGTGAAAGTCCGGTGCCGACCGGGCAACAGACGTGCCAGTCGGAGGGGGTATCATTGAAGACCAAACCGGCGGACGCAAGATAGACGGGCAAGGGTTCAGGGGAGAGAAATTTCACTCTTCTCACAGTCTTTCTGTAATCGAATTGATTTACAGTTTTATCCTTGAACGGGATAGGTCGTAAGCCGGAGATCCTTTCCTGAAACTCCCCAGATTTCCGCAACTCAAACAAGCGGATCACATCCCTAGCAGTGGGATTGATTCCACGTTGGTGAGGAAATTCCAGGGCAGGCGCCTGGCGTACGAGCGGATTCGACTCGTCACCAAATAGCAGCTTTTTCATTCCAATCGTATGCCCATTTTCGGATATCGGCTGAATGGGAAGTCTTGGGAAAAACGCTGGATACAATCGCCCAGTCCAGGGTTGCTGGAAGATCCAACCGACAGTTTGTTTTCCGGAGTTCTCGGAAGCGGCTTTGACATCGTCCTTCGACTTAAATGCGCGATACTTACCATCGTCCGATTTTCCCAAGAGGCCATATCCGCGAAGACTTTCGAGTAGGATCATCACCAGATCTGGGTGCAAATGAGTGAAGGCCGTGAGTTGCTCCCCGTCGTAATCTCCCGACCGCATCAGGTCAAAGATGACCTTTTCGAATGCATCAAGACGGTCGATCGCCGATTCCACAATAATCACCTGCCATGCCAGCGCGGGAAGAAGCACCCACGTCTCGTCTGCATTTCCGTAAGGTGCTTGTGGCGCACAATTCAGGATAGGGAGGTTCTTCATCACTTATTGTTATCTGTTACTGATGTAAGAGTTCCGTGATCTCCCCCACACATGCGCAAGACCTCCGGAAGGCCAGGGACTGGGTGGCTGAAAATCGTCGATTCCGACATCCCATTACGAATTTCAGGTTGGCTGAACATTGCGTCGTCCCCGACGACAATTAGAAGTCGTCTTTGGCGGCTGAGCGCTACGCACATACGATTGGGAAGCAGAAGATGTCCGTATTTGCGGTTTAGAGGGTTATCTTTGCCGTTGCAATTTTCGGGGATTTTAACGTCGTTTGAACGGACTGGTGAGAGAATCACAACATCGAACTCCTTGCCCTGGAATGCGTCCACCGTGCCGACACGGAGCCGTTCGTTATCGCTAAATCGGTTTGTAACTCCTGGAGGAAACTGGGAGTAATTGGGAGCGATGACTGGTCGATCTGAGTCTTCCGAGCGAACTGCAATCCCCATTGTGGACAATTCTTCCATGATGGCGACTACCTGTGCCGAATAAAAGGTGATGATCCCGACGCTAAGATCCGGTTGCTCTTGAAGTATCTTCCTTGCCGTGGCTGCAGCTTCGGCTGCCTCCACCCGTCGCATCCAACTGAAACCGTGCGGCGGTCGCCATTCCCGACCATGTGCCAGCGGCACGGACTTCCACAGAACCAGCCTTCCTTCTGCATCTCCAACATTATGCTGGAAGGAAGCTGCAAACGAAGCGTCATCGGGCGATCCGAATGATTCTCCGTGCGGCTTGTAAAAGGTCGTGTTGACGAGATCCGCGAGAACAGGATGCATTCGGTACTGGCGGTCAAGCGTGACGCAACGCCTTACTCCATCTCTTCGTTCCAGTTCACGAACGTGCTTGAAAAGCCTTTCAAATAGGCTTTGGCGAATCGCCTTTTCGGTCTCCTCGCTTGCGGAGGCCGTCAGTTCCTTCTCCACATCAGGTTCCAATAAGTGCGGCAACTGGCGGTGGTCTCCAACTAGGACGACGCGCCTGCCGGCCAGTGACATGGGGATCATTAGATCAAGCGGATTGGCTCGCGCGGCTTCATCGACAATCACGGTGTCGAACTGGGATTCCTCATTCTCAAGCACCAGCATTACAGACTCTGCACCAGCACCCTGACATGTGGCGGCCAGAAGAGCCGAATAGCGCTCAACCGCACGCCTTCCCGATGCCGGATCTTGCTTCAAATCTTCGAGAAAAGATTCCAGTGCAGCAGCTGGCCCCTCCGTCGGAGAAAGGCTGATCACAGACTCCAATTCATTTTCGATTCCGTCCAGTGCATTGCAGACCCCTGCATTCGGCAACAAAGCCCTGTGTTCGACTTTCGGGGCTGTTATCTCATGCAATAACCGCTCATGCAGCAGGGAGAGAATTCCAAGAAATGGTGGTATTTCCTCGCTATCCCAGCTCACGGCTGCATCGAGTGCTTCCTTTTCCTCGGGGAGTAATTTTGAGGCATCAACGCAGTTCAGCAGGCGGAAGCATCCGCGAGGGCCGTCATCGCCAAAGGCCTCCGGAGTCAAGCGGAGACCTGCCAATGCTTCCCTCATCTTGGAGTCCTCATGTTGGGTGGGCAAACGCTTGTTGCCCAAATCCAAGATCAGCTTTTTAAGTTCTGTGAGAGTCTCTTCCCGGACTATTCCTTGAACTGAATCCTTTACGTCTCTGAGCAATAGCAGTGTCGATTGATCGTCACCCGGTGACTGGGTATATGCGGTTCGTATGTCCCTGATTTTTCTCAAGACTGAAGACACGGGGCGTTCTGCCACATTCGCCAAATCGGCTTCAATTTGCCCTCCAAGTCCCTCGATCCAGTGGTCGAGTTGGTTCTTCTCATAGGATTGATCGGATTGTCTGCCGCGGCGACCAAACTTGATGGCCGGCAGATCCATCAGGGAAGTAGCATTCGCAACAGTCTCGACTGCATCGTGCTGGAAACTTGTCAGTAGGAAGCGTTTTGATAGGGCGTTTTGCTTTGTCGCGAGCTCATTCAATCTTTGGACCAGAGCCGCTATTGTTCTTGTCTTCCCTGTCCCGGGAGGGCCCTGGATGATTGCGATGTCTGGAGTATTGAGCGCGATTTGAATTCCCTCGATTTGCTTCTCCGTGGGATTCCCGCCACGGAAGCATTCTCTAGCAGAAGTGGATAGTGCCGGTGCGGCATACAAGCGCCGGTGAGGAACTGGCAGTCCCTCAAGCAAGTGAATTAGAGAAGGAATCCCTCGTAGAGGATCCATGAGGCGCTCCATCGCTTGTTTGCGCCTTTTGATTTGGACCTGACTGCCCCGCCAACGAAGAAAAAGCCAACCTCTTTCGGGGGGAGCCTGACTGCTTGCGTTGGAATCACTTTCGGGCTTCTCCAGATGAATTTCACCACGAATGTAGTCCACACGGATGAATCGGCCATAAAATGACTTGTCCTTATCACGAATGATGGGTGCTTGTGGCTCAAATGCTCTCTGCCTGACCGGCGTCCAGTTCTCCACGTCGGGCGCCGATTTGTTGGCTTCCACCTCACCATTGTTCCAAAGTGAATCCAATTCCTTGCCAAGCTCACCACCGGGATTACTCAGCTCAAACACCCAGCAATCCCTGATTTCGTCGAACCTTCGGTTCTTGAAGGGAAACGCACCCGTTGCTGCCATCCGGTCTTTCAATTTGGAAATCTCCAAATCCTGGAATTGGTCCCAGAGATTGAGGTAAGAATCAGAGTTGGAGAAAATTACGTCTAAGTCCGGGTAAGCAGATGCTAATTTGGCAGCAACAGTCGCATCCTCGAACTTCAAATCTCCTTGAAAGAGGATCAACGGATCCTCACCTCCACCTTGGACGGCTTTGGGATTCCATATCAACCTTTCCACGAAAAAACACACACTGCCCTTGTCCTCTTGCCTCTGAATATCGATGGCGTGGCTTGCGCCAAGAAGCCTGAAATTGGACGATTTTCCGACTGCCCCAGAGTGATCCCGCCTAGCAACCCATCGTGCAGGAACGGTTGCTGCCATGCCCTTCGGCAGACCCTCGGGAATCTTGAAATTGAAATCGCCGCAGAGGTAGCGGCAGGCGTCTTCAAACGAAAGATTGGGCTCCTTCAGACTTCTGGACAACTGTTCGTGAATTTTGTCATCCACTGCCAGAATGAAGTCAGCACCAGCTAGGCCTACTGTCATCAACCGGATCTCAATCAAGAGTGTTTCCTCATCACGGAACCGCTCGACATCAATGACCCAGGCAAAAAATTGAAAACCCTGATCCAGAGCTGAAACAAGCTTCTCGTGATCCTTAGGACTCTTGCATCGGACGGGTTGCGGTGCATCAGCACCTGGCCAGGCAGCGAGCAACTCTCCGTCATCTGTCGCTTTGAGAAAGATCTCGGCGTCCCTTGGTGGAGTCGTCCCGAAATTGCGAAGATCCAGAGGCTCCAAGCGGAACAGCAGGCTCTCTCCATGTCTGAATTCGGATGCTCTGGCGAATGATTCTTTCATTAAATGATGAGATATTCAGGTTCAGAACCGAACCGATTGTTGAAGTTCGCCGATCCCTCTTGCCTGAAGATACCAGACGGTTTTCTCCTCTTCTGCCGGCAGTGTGATCGGCATGTCTGGCTGAACCACCTTCTCCGTGTGGCGTCCATCTGGCGGTAAGCATCTGGCGAAAAGCGGATTCGTCGAAAAGTTACGGATCTCAGCCCCTTTTCGGGTCAGAACAACTTCGCAGAGCACTTGATCTGGCGATTCGTCCGCATCATTGAAAAAATGTCGTTTGCGGAGTTTTACCGGCACTCCCTCCTGAAGCGCTACTCCCCAGGTTGTTTTGACCTTATTATCAGATCCTTTAACAAAAACTCCATTCTCCCCGGATGGACACCCATTCGGATCCCACAACTGAAACCGCGCCATTCTTCTCACCGGTGAGGACGTTCCACACCAAGTGCAGGCTTCAGGTCTAAAGTAAAAACCGGATTTACACTTTGGGCATACGATCGTGGCATCCGCAGCCCGCATCAAGGCCTCGGCCCAAGTGCCCATGCCCGGTCTCCTCTTGGGATCGGACAGACCCGCCTCGAACGTCTGGTGAAAGAGATCTTTGAGGCGAGGTGATATTACTTTGTCGGATTGAATACCCCGTGAGCAGCGGTTTGCATCATCCGTGGAGTGCTCGATCCACGGTAGGCGACCCGCAAAAGCATCTTCCTCCCCGTCAGGATCGCCATCATGGACAACGTCTCCGACGAAGGGGTGATTGGTTGTGAGTACCTGATAAGCGATTACTGCGAATGCATGGGCGTCCGAAAGAGTCGAGATTCCGTGTTGTCCTGTCACAACTTCTGGCGCTCCGTATCCGGGGGTAAAGATGAAGTGAGAACCGGCTTGTGCGAATGAACGAAGGTTGTCGGCATCGATCAAAAAGACGTTTGGTTCGTCTGCAGAAACTAGAGGTATAAGTATATTTGCTGGGGACGGATCCCCATAGGCAAGGCCTTTGCCATGAAGTCTAGCAAGAACCTCGGCAACCGCCGAAAGAACATGGAGCCTCCACCGCAAACCACCTGAAGTCCGATACCATTCAGTAGGTGATAGACCGTCTTTCGACGAATACCTCATCAAAGCGCTAATCGGTTGCAAACCTCTAACGAGGTGCATCACATATCCAACAACCGGATCCTTCAATACAGCCAGCGGCGTGGATATTGGCAGGGAACCTAGGTCCAGTGTCCTCAGTGCCATCAGTTTTCGTGTCAGTTGCTGCCGATTAGTTCCCCCTGGGCGGCACAACTTGATAGCAAAATTACCCTCATTCGCCTCCCAGACAACACCTTGCCCACCTTTGCCAATAAGCCGCTTTAAAGTGTGAAGGTTGCCCTTTTCGTCCTGTACTTGATCGTTTTCCTTGAATTCGGCCATCCTGAGAATCATTTAGTGTTTCTTCCAAAGCATTGCCGCGATCGTCTTATCGTCGGAATGCGCCTCCACCGGCCAGCGCCCCAAGGCACGACGCAGTCCCCGTCCTGGATTCTTCAGCTCTCCCGTTGACCTAATCCAAGCCACGAAAGAGCTTAGTTTGTCGTCCAATAGGTCGTCAGCGACTCCGTCGGTAGCTAGAATCGCAGTCCGGTTCCGTCCATTCTCGGGAAATAGCCTGACTTTCCAATCGCTTGCCTTGTGTGGAGTTCCCAAAGCGACAGTTTCATTGGCGTAATTCTCTGGATCGCGGCCGAACACGCATTCCAATGTACCGTTATCCTCTGCAAGAATTGCGAGCCCATCTCCCAGCCCCATGACGAGGATGCCTAAGTCCGGCGCGCTAACGATGAGCCAACAAGTCGTACAGCATTCCTTGGGGTCATGCGTGGCAAGCGAGTATCGCCACTCCGCCTCTAGCCAACGAATGAGCCAGTCAGTTCCCACAGTGGGATGTTCTGTCCAGCGCCTAGCTGCTTTCAAAGCACAATTCTTCGCGGCATGTGCGCCGACCCTTGATTTGGACTTGGATCCCATTCCGTCCGCGATTGCGATGGCGCTAGCAATACCTGCCGCCACGCGCCAACTCCTGCGACCCCACGCATCTTGGCAGTCGAAGGAGCGTTTAATATTTCCTGGACCGGTCACCGAGCACCCGAAAGATGTCATGGTGCCGCATCCAGGAGACTCAGTATTCGAAATCATAGTCGTCAGGATTTGCGGGAACTATCTCGTTTGGGTTTCCACTTCTCGTTCGCGTCGTCACGGACATCGTCACGAATCGGAAAAATTTCTGGATGCGACCGGCCTCGTGAGCTTCGAAGACTCTTGAGCCGCTCGCCGTGTCGATGAATTGCGATAGCACGACAGAGTCGGCATCGGCACCGATTCCCATCGCAAATCTTGCTGCCTTGGATGCCCGGGGGGAGGCCAGAAGCTCCGCCATGGGGCCTCCCCAGTCGTCAGTGGGTTTGCCGTCCGAAACGAGAACGATTGTCGGCCTATAGGCGCGTGAAGAGATGACGCTTCGATCATCAAGCGATTCCTGAAGCAGGGTGAGAGCCTGTCCGAGCGGAGTTTTACCGCTGGCTTCAAGGTCGTTCCATTCATCGATCACTTCCTCGACGGGAAGCAGAGGCTGGTGCCATCCAACCGTTCTGCCGAACTGGATGACGCCCACGTGGATGGAGGCGGAGATGTCATCCTCGCCGGCGAAGCTTTGCAGCATTTCACGGACTGCCGCATTGAGGATGCTGATCTTATCTCCTTCCATGCTGCCGCTGGAATCCAGCAGTAAAATAACAGGCAAAGGTCGGGCCTCGGATACTGTGAATTCTTCAGGTTTAGTCATGACGGGTTTGGTTCATTATTCTTAGCTTCCATTTCTTGAGATTCCTCATCGACCATTACGCGAGGCCAGACAAGTGCCAGATTCATTAGATAGAGGATCGAACGTGCCATTTTCTCCGCTTCACCGATTGCGCTACGGGGATGACCAAATTGTCTTCGGATTGAGTTCATCGCACCTAGGACATAAAAGACCTGAATTGGATCGGATCTATCGCAGAAAATCAGCTCCTCCTTGCGAATGTGATCCACAAGTTCCCAGAAGTTTCGTTCGTGTCCCCAACCTGCAATTTTTTCCAGTTGTTGTTTCAGTAGCTCATGGGTTGTGCAGATAAAGTCGAATGGTGTAAGCAGAGGTTTCTGTTTCACCACCCAATTCATAAATGCCTGATCACGGCCACAGGTAACAAAGGCGATTCCGATCAGTGCTTTTTCCAGCAGTTTAAGATCCGTCGTCTGTGAGAGATTGAGAAGGTCCGGAAGCTCCTTCACGATTTGGATCTCTTTCGACACTGCTTTTGGTTTGTGTTCCACAGCGTCGAGTCGTTCGGAGAAGTCATCGTGCTTTTGCAAAATTGCGTCTAGCAATCTCCGTTGCACAGTCATTCCCTCCTGCACTCCGAGTAATAGGCCATACATTGATTCAAGCTCCCGATTCTGTACCGATTCCTTCTGGGCAACTACCGTCAGTTGCTCCTCGAATTCCTCCTCTGTGTTCGGAGGATCAGTCGGTGTTTCCTTGAAGACTTGGGAGGATTGAGTTGGCTGCACCACACCACTACTGTCTGGTCTGCGAATTGCGAAGACATCGGCTCCCGCTTTAAACTCAGCCTCCAAGGCTTTATAGGTTTGAAGATCTTTGGGAAAGACCCACATCTTGCGATTTCCGTCCCACTGGCGACCGGGTATCTGTCGAGCTCTCTCTCCTTGATCGGAAGGAATCCGAACTAGAAAGTAATTTGCTACTTCGGTGATCACGACCGGACCTGAGGAATTTGGGCGAGTGTTCATGCGGCTGTGAGGTTGAGGTTTTGCAACAGATCGAGCAGGGAATCGACCTGGGCGGAGTCGGGGAAGATGCCGTCGATGCCCTCTGCGTGCAGGGTGGTGAAGGGGGACTCCCAGAGGCGGTCGATCTCGATGGCTCCGTAGGTGGCGATGTGGGATTTGAGCAGTTCGAGGAAGCGGATCTGGTTGGCGTTGAGCGCCGGGTATTGCTGGACGAAAGCTTTGAACTGGTCGTTGACCTTCTCCGCGTCGAGACCAATGACCCGGCGGATCGCGAGGGCGAGGTTCTGGGCTTTGTTCGGGTAGTGATTGAGGAGTTCTTCGAGGTGGAGATCCGGATCCTGTAGCAGAACGTCCTGAACGAGTTGGTCGAGATCTCCCTCGGCGACTGGGAGTCCGGCGCGGATGTTCTTGAGCGCGGCGCTTTGTTCGAAGAGATCCCGGAGGATGGATTCGACGCGGCTGCGGTAGGCGGCGAGGTCGAGGCCGGCGAGTTTGACGTGGTGGGGGGTGGATGTGTATTCGCCGTCATCTTCCTTCAGGTCGATGTAGCGGGGTTCCACCGCACCTACGGTGGGGTTTACCTGATAGCGCATGAGGCCCCGCAAGTCGGTGCGAAGGGAGTCGAAGTCGGCTGTGGTTGCGCCTTCGTATGTGGATTTCTGTTTGGCCTTCTGAATGGCGGGCAGTCTTTCCTGAACAGGCTGGAGATTGATGGGCAGGCGCGAGACGTGGTCGATGACCTGGTCACGCAGATCCGCAGCATCGGATGACTTGGCCAAGGTGGCGATGGAGAGTCGCGCGGCGAGAAGATCGAACTTCAGGGCGGCTTCCTTGCCATAAACATCCCGCCACACCATGAGAGGTGCGATGACCTTTTTCAGAGTGGCGCGGGTGGCGGCGGTGAACGCCTCCAGCACGCCTTCCTTTTTCATCGACTGGATGTCCTTCCACTTCTCGCGGATGGAAAGGCACTCGGATGGCAGAGCGGAAATGTCCGCGGCGATCAGGCTGATCGAGAGCTTGAACGCATCAAGATCCTGGGCGGTCAGTGCGGCCTCGGCGAGAGCAATGCGGGCTTCGAAGAGTTGCTCGGGGAGGGACTTGGTGCGGGTGGGGGCGACTTCCTTTTTCAGCTCATCGAAGTATTCGAAGTTACCCCAGTGATCGAAGATCTGGAAGGTGGTCTTGTCCTTGCCGGGGCCGAAGAGGTTTTCGCAAAGGCGGGTGCCGCGGCCGATCATCTGCCAGAATTTGGCGTAGGATTTCACGGGCTTGGCGAAGACGAGGTTGACGATCTGCGGGACATCAATGCCGGTATCGAGCATGTCAACGGAAACGGCGATGGTCAGGTTCTTGCTGCCGTCGGCGGTTTTGAAATCGTCTATGAGCTGTTCGGCGCGGGGTTCGTAGTTGTCGATGCGCAGGCAGAAGTCCCCGCCGTATTGCGGATACATTTCATCGAAGAGCTCGACGAGGAGTTTCGCGTGGCGGTGGTTGCGGGCGAAGACGATGGTCTTCCCCAGACGGGTGCCGTCGGCGTTGCGGATGCCTTTTTCCATCAGGTTGCGGAGGATGGCGCGGTCGGTGTCCTTGTTGAAGACGGCCTTGCTGACCTGTTCCTTGTCGTAATCGACGCTCTCGGAATCGGCTGTTTGTTCTGCGAGTTGCTCGCGCTGCTCCGGGCTGAGATCCTTGTATCTGATGCCGTCCCGCAAGAATTTGGTGGTGTGTTTCACCACGGTGAAGGGGCAGAGATAGAGCGGCTTGTGATTGATCGCCTCCTCGTAGGTGTAGTTCGCGGTGGGATCCTCGTTCTCGCAGCCGAAGAGCTGGTAGGTGTTACGGAAGATGAACTTCACGGGGGTGGCGGTGAGGCCGACCTGATAACAGTCGAAGTAGCGGAAGATGTCGCGGAAGCGGTTGTAAATGCTGCGGTGGCTCTCGTCCGCGATGATCAGGTCGAAGAAGCCGACATCGAAGTTCTGGAAGCACTTCATCATCGCCGGGTAAGTGGCGAGGTAGATGCGCTTTTCCTTATCGTTCGCGGTGTTGCGGGTGACGATGACGCGGGGTTCGGAAGGCAGGAATTCGTCGAATGTGTTGCCCGCCTGTTTGCGCAGTTCGCGGCGGTCGCAGAGGAAGAGGATGCGTTTCCCCCACTTCGCGCGGATCATGAGTTCAGAGAGGGCGACGGCGACGCGGGTCTTGCCGGTGCCAGTGGCCTGGATCAGGAGGGCGTGGCGGCGGCGCTTGTCGAAGTTCTCGCAGGTGCGCTTGACGCACTCGATCTGATAGAGGCGGTCGATGATGGCTTCCTTCGGGAAAAGCGCGCCAAGAGCGGCTTCGCGCTGGTTGCGCTGGAAGATGCAATACCGCAGGCTGTCCAGGGAGTAGAAGCCGAAGATGGAGCGGGGAGGCTCGCCCTTGGCATCGTCCCAGATGAAGATCTCGTAGCCGTTGGTGTAGAAGATGACCGGGCGCTGACCGTGTTCCTTTTCGAGGCCGTCGGCGTAGTATTTCGCCTGCATCTTGCCCTTGGCGGCGTCCTCGGCGGTTTTCTTGCTTTCCACAACCCCGAGCGGCAGGCCGTTGTCAGGATCCCAGACGACATAATCGGCGCGGCCTTGGCCACTGGGAACCGGCTGGTGTAGGACGGGATGTTCCTGGGTCACTTCATCGGTGTTTTGACCGCGCGCACCGACTTTCCAACCGGCTTTGGCGAGAAGCTCGTCGATGAGCTTGAAACGGGTTTCCTCCTCACTGAAGTCGAGGGCGGAGGCGGCTTGCTGCGCCTTGTTAAGCAAGGCGGTTTTCTCGGCCTCGGTGGTGCTGGCGGCTTCGGCTTGGGAGCGGGCTTCTTCGAGATCGGCGAGCAGTTTCGTGAGGAGGGCTTCCTGCTCGGCGAGCTTTTGGAGGGCGGCCTTCTTTTCCCTCTGGATCTGGGATTTCGAATCACCATCTAGCGCGAGGGGCTCCTGCCATGACGGCAGTTCGTCGCGGCCCAAGAGGCCGGTAGAAAGGGAGAACCAGCGGGCGAGATCGAACGCTTCCTTGAGGATGCCGGTCATCTGCACCGGGGTGGTGGGATGCAGAGTGCCGTGGGCGGCGTGATTTCCCTTGATCCGGATCAGGTGGAGCTTGTCCTGGATCACCGGAGGGGTGATCGATTTGAACGAGTGGTCGGCGAGCAGGTCGTTGAGGTTGCTCTGGTAGGTGAGCTCCAGCCGATGATGGGAGAAGAGCGCCTTGACCAGAAACTCGGCGAAGGTGCGGAGCTTTACCAGGCAGGAGCCCGGATCGCTGTGGACGTAGGTTTCGGCGAAGCCACCGAGATCGGCGAGTTCGCGGTGATTATCCCGCAGGAATTCGAAGTTACGCGATTTCATGAGGAGTACGGGTGCCGCCGGAAAACGAAGAACCGACGGAGGCATTGCTGCCTCGGCGGTGGGTTCGTCTGGGGGAAGTTTGGCACTCATATCCGTGCCGTTGGATATGGCACAGGGTGTGCCAAGCGGTTAATCGTGGCTTAAACGATTGGAAACCAATGGATAACAGGTGAGATAGATCATCTCCCCGCGCCCCGGAAATCAATCTGTATTGATGATTTGATCTCATTTTGTTGAAGATCCTGAAGGGGGTTCTGGTTTCGCGGTGGCGTTGAAGGTTTTCTCGAAGTCGGCGGCGAGGGTGATGATTTCCTCGAAGGAAGGAGTCTCGCCGAAGAACATGGGGCCGAGCATGGCGGCGTAGTCGGATTTCCAATCGCTGAGGTGTTCCGAGGGTGGCGTGAGACGGAAGGTGCCGGGTTTGTGGGTGGTGTAGTCCACCCAGGAGAAGCGGAAGAAGAGTTCGCGATGCTCGGCGACGCGCTCGAAGAGGGCGGTTTGTGTGAGGGCTTTTTCGCCGACGCCAGCGCGAAGGAGGCACCAGAGATCGTAGTAATGGCGAGCTATGCGAAATTTCCGCGGTTTACCCGGTGGACGAAACGTTTCCTCATGGAGCAGGCAGGCCTTTTCCCAGAACGTGCGTTCGGCGGCGAGCACCCGGACGACGCAGGATGGTGATGGGTCGAGAATGGGAAAGTGCTCGGTCACATAGGGCTGGATGGATTTCTCCTCGTGAGGCCAATCGTCCGAGCGTGCGCCGAGTTCGATTTTCACAACAGGGCGGACGTAGGCCGCCGCGCTGGCCGGGAAGACGGTGGGATAGTGGAAGAGCAGGCATTGGCCGTCGGGCATGTCGGGATCGACTTCGAGTTGCCAGCCGGATTCGCCGAGTGCGTTTCGAATTCGCGATGCGAGGGCGGGCTGGAGTGTTCCCTGAACCCAATCGCGGCAGGCGTCCATGAGCGCTTCGAGACGCGCCTTGCGCTGTTTGTTCGAGGGTGCCTTGTCGGGTGCGGCATCGCCACCGAAGCCGAGAACCTCCTTGTCCACGATGAGATCGATGTCCTCAGAGAACCGTTCGATGAGTTTCCAAGCCTTCGATAGCGAAGTGCCGCCCTTGAATGTGATGTGCCCGCCGATGTCCGGATCCGAGAAGATTTCGCGCAGCGTCCAGCACACCCAGAAGTCCTTTTCCACGCTGGCGGCATCAAGCCCCATTGCCCGGTTCACCTCAACGTAGGCGTCGAGCTGGTCGGCGGGGGTGAGCTTCAGGAGGGCATCCATGGTCAGGCGGCAGTCGTGTCTTTTGCAATGCGGTGGAAGATGTCAGCGATCCAGGCGGGAGCGTTGGCGGCATCAGCGGGAAGAGCCGCGCGGTCGGCGGGGGACAGGTTCCGGCGCAGCTTCGAAATGACGTCGTCATCCACACCGCGTTTCCCGATCCAGCGCAGGGCGAGGATGACCTGGGCACTCTTCGGGTTCTTGGTGGAAACAAAACGCGGGGAAACGTGGCGCAGGACGATTTCCGATTTTCCGCTGCAGATGCGGCGGCTGGGGCCGGTGGTGAGATGCCAGCTCCGCATCGGCACCTGGTCGCTAAGGCCAAGGACATTGGCCGCGTGGGCACCGGTGGGGAACACGTCGCCGCCCGCCTTGCGTTGGACGAGATCCTGCATGGCGTCGTAGCTGGGACCAATGGAACCTAGCGCCGGATGGTTTCTGGGTTGATGGTAGAGGCCGCGGCCCGCACGGCGGATGAAGTCTTTCTTGCAGTTGCGGGAAAGCGCCTTGTCCACCGCCACCCGGGAACCCAGATCGAGGAAATCCTGGGGCGTCCAGACGCGATCCTTCTGCCCCGACCGGATGCGGTCGAGTATGGCGGCGTCGATGGAGTCGGCGTGTTTGTTCATGGCGGTTATCCTTTCGTCAGAAATATTGCAACAGTTTCTGACGAAAAGAAAGGGAATTTTGGGTGCGATTCACTGGAGATTTCTGCCTTTGAGAAACTGGTTGATCGCTTGGGGAGTGATTCCGAGGAGGCGGGCGGCACGAGCTTGAACTCCACCGGAAAGTTCCATGGCACGCTGGATCAGGTGAAGTTTGATCTCATCCAGGAACTCGTTGATCTTAAAGCCTTCGGCGGGATCGGGCAGGGCGGAGATCGGATTGGTGCGAAGCGGGGTTTCGAAGCGGAGTTCCGTGGGTTGGATGAGTTTGCCGGGAGCAAACATGGCAGATTGCTGGATCACACGCCGAAGCTCCCGGACGTTGCCTGGCCATGGATAGCGGATGAGTTCGTTGATGGCGGCGGGAGCCAGGCGCTTCTGATGCTCATGGCGAGCGTTCCATGAGCCGAGAAGATGGGATGCGAGCAACGGGATGTCCACTTTCCGGGAGCGGAGTGGGGGGATCGAAATGCTGGATCCGAAGCGCTGGTAAAGGTCTTCGCGGAACGTGCCGGCCTGCACCATTTCCCGAAGATTGCGATGCGTGGCGGCAATGACGCGCACGTTGACTTTGACGTGTTTGGAGGAGCCGACGGGTTCTATTTCGCCTTGGTCGAGGGCACGGAGCAGCTTCGCTTGGGCGGGAAGCGGAAGTTCGCCGATCTCATCGAGGAACAACACGCCCCGGTCGGCGGATTTGAATTTGCCTTCGTGGTCGGTGGCCGCACCCGTGAACGAGCCTTTCTTGTGACCGAACAACTGGCTCTCGACAAGGTTCTCCGGGATGCTACCGCAGTTCACCGTGACTATCGGGCGACCAGCTCGCGGGCCAAGATGATGAATGAACTGAGCGAAATGCTCTTTGCCGCTACCCGTCTCCCCGAGCAGGAGGACGTGGAAGTCATCGTATTGCGAATAGATGAAGGCTTCGTGTAGCGCCTTCCTGAAGGCGGGATCCTCGCCGACGATGCCAAGCTCGCGGCAAGCCGTGGCTACTGAGGATTCGTCATCTTCCGTTGGCTCGGGGCCGTCCACGGGCCGGGTGATGGTGGGAAAGTCTTTTTGGTGAATGTCGATTTCCCGGACGAGGGGTTTCCCTTCGGGAACAAATTCAGGCGGGGTGGACTGTAGGATGATTGCCGGGATTTCCCCGCTTGCGGCCAACAGTAGCCAGCAGGCGTGCATGTGCGGCGTGCCGGAAGAGACGGAAATCGAATACTCCGCATCGGGATGGGAGACGTTGAGCTTTTTGAAATGGCTCCGGAGCTGGCGGAGGATGCCGAGGTAGTTTGTGGGATCCTTGAGCGGAACCTCCAGAATCTCGACAGCTGCGCCGGGATGCCGCCCAGTGATGGCTGAGGCAGTCTTTTCGCTGATCTCCGCAGCCTTCGGTGTGGAGAAAAGATAGATCCGGTCAAACGGCCGCTCCGCCAATACGGTCAGGATCGGCCCCGCACGCATTTCGCCCGTCGCAGGGGAAGGCGCGAAGGGATCATGGAAGCCGGCAAATGACAGGAGAACTTTCAAACGGAACCTCAATCAAGGTCTCTTGATACGACCATGAAGCTTCCTTGGAGTAAACGTGCAATCTAGCATTTTTTCCGGGGTCGGAGCAGGTCGTAATCTCCTGCCGCCATCATTTGACCCAGATGACAACCTCGCGGCTTGCATCCTTCACGCCCACACGACCTACGGAATGGTGCTTTAAAAAGTGGCCTATGATTGCCCTAGGCGGTTTTACCGGCCTGAGGGAATCCCCGCAATCCCTTATAGAACGGGTGGGCCCGGTGGGGTTTGAACCCACGACCAAAGGATTATGAGTCCCCTGCTCTAACCGCTGAGCTACAGGCCCCGGTTCGGTGTGCGGGGCGGTGTGAACCGCCGCCGTTGGGAGGTGATAGGCGGCATGGCGGGCTGTGGCAAGCGCGGAGGCGCGAGCGGCCTCGGCTCCGAGACATTCTTGAGCTTCTGTCGCGTCTTCTTGCGACATACATCCTCCTTTTTACCTTTCCTTTAAGGTCTTGCTGGCTAAATTTTCGGGAAGCGTGTGAATGGTTCGAGCCACAACGGTTTTCTCAACTGTACCCGCTGAAAACCGCAACCCTCCGTCAGGAAGACCCAAGACATGAAAACAGGCACCCGTAACCTTACGAAACTCGCCGCCGTCGGCACCGCGGTCATGCACCTTGCGCTCGCGCCGCAGGCATTTTCGCAAAACGCCAATGCCGCCCCCTACTACGCGCCGGGATACGCCCCCATTTTCAATCCCTTTCCCAACATCACCGACAGGGGCCCGTGGCTGGTGAGGAACCTCGGAACGGTCGGCATCGGCATTCAACTCACCCGCCCCGGCATGACCATGCAGATCCACAACGTGGAGCCGGGCTCGCCCGCCGAAAAGACCGGCAAGCTCCAGAAAGGCCAGATCATCGAGAGCATCAACGGCGTGACCCTCAAGGACACCGACCCGCGCATCATCCTCGGCGACATCATCACCGAGGCGGAGGCGAAGGACGGGAAGGTCGTTCTGAAAATCAAGGACGCCGGCGATGTCACGGTGAACATCCCGGTAATGGGAAGCTACAGCCCCACGTGGCCGATGAATTGCGCGAAGTCCGACAAGATCGTCCGCAACCTCGCGGATCTCATCGCCAAACAGGACAAGCCGAGGTGGGGCTCCGTCATTTTCCTGCTCTCCACGGGTGAGGAAAAGGATCTCGAGGTGGTGAAGCGCTGGATGAAGGACATCAAGGATCTCGGCGGGCTGAATTGGTCGAGGGGTTACATGGGTTGGGGGCTTTGCGAGTATTATCTCCGCACCGGCGATCAGAGCGTGCTGCCCATCATCAAGCAGGAGACCGAGGAGCTGAAAAAACACATGTATAGCGGCGGCTGGAGCGGACGCGGCGCGCCGGCGGCCTTCACCTACTCGGTGGGTTCCGGCCAGGTCCATGCTTCGGGTGTGAACTGCATGACTTTTCTCGTCCTGGCCAAGCTCTGCGGCGTGGAGGTGGATCAATACATGTTCGATGAGGCGTGGTCGCAGTTCTACCGCTTCGCCGGGCACGGCAACGTCGCCTACGGCAACACCTATCCCGAGGGCGGCTTCCGCGACAACGGCAAGACCAGCGGCCTCGCGATGAGCCTCGCGGCGGCGGCGATGGTCGATCCCGAGGGAGAGAAATCGGTCTATGCCAAGGCGCGCGACAACTCCTCCATGAAAGCATTCTACGCCACGAACTGGTTCCACGCCGCGCACACCGGCGGCGGCATGGGCGAGATCTGGCACCACGCGGCCGTCAGCCAGATGCGCGAGAAACGCCCCACGCCCTACCGTTCCTACATGGACACCCGCCGCTGGGTGATGGATCTCTCGCGCCGCTTCGACGGCGGCATCGGCATCGCGGGCATGGACGACCGCTACGACCGCTCCGTCACCGAAGACGACAAGGACTGGGGCACCTTTTTCGCCCTCACCTACACCTATCCGCGCAAGCACCTCCAGCTCCTCGGTGCGCCCCGCAGCAAGTGGGCGAAGTCCTTGCCCATCCCACGCCCCTGGGGAAATGCGGCGGACGACGCCTTCCACTCCATCGAACCCATCCCCGGCGGCGACGGGCTGACCCTTGAGGATTTGATGAACGAGAAAGTGGAGACCGACGCCTCGCTCGCGGTCATCGCGAAAATGAACGATCCCGGCCTCACGGATGAAACCATGCTCCGCTACATCCAGCACCCGGAATACGACCTCCGCAGCCTCGCGATGGATCAGGTCGTGAAACGCAGCAAGGTGGAGCTCATCGTCCCGCTGCTGAAATCGGAAGATCCGCGGCTCAGGCAGGCCGGACTCCTGGCGCTGACCGGCATGTTCAAGGGCAGCCCGCTGCCGCTCGACAAGGTCACGCCGGAGATGTTCGAGCTCGCAGGCCGCATGATCGATAACCGCGAGGAATCTTGGTGGGTTGCCATGCACGCCATCGATAGCCTCGCCCGCGGCGGCCCGGCGGTCATCGCGCCGCACCGCGACCGCTTGCTGGAGTTCCTCGAATACGACTGCACCTGGCTCCAGACCTCGGCGGTGGTCTCCCTCGCGAAAATTTCTACCGAACCCGCGCACTACAAGACCGTGCTGCCCGCGATCATCGCGAAATCCTCAGCGCTCCGGGTGGACGCGGCCACTTACAAGACCACGAAGGCCATCGCCGACGCGATGAAGACAGCCAGCCCCGAGGTGAAGAGTTTCGCCGATCCACTCCTGAAAAAAACCTACCAGGAATTCCCCTCGGTGGTGAAGGAACCCAACACCGGCGCGATCTTCGGCGGAGGTGCGAAAACAATCCGATCCCGCATCGGCAGCATCCTCCTAGAGCTACCGGGCGGCGACGACTACGTGAGAAAGCTCCCCCGCACCACTCTGGCCTCGCACATCAGCGGCAAGGATTCCGACATGTATTCCTACAGCGGAAAGTTCGAAGCGAACCCGGCCATGATCGGCAACTGGGCATGGGCGGTCTGGCCCGCGCCCAACAAGCCGTCGGAAATCGACACCACCATCGCGAACTACCTGAAGGGCAGGAAAGGCAAGGATCCGACCGTGGTCGATAAGCCTAAGGACTTTCTCCAGCTCATGGACGGAGGAAAGACCGGCAAATCGAGATTCTACGGCGGCTACTTTTGGACGGGCAACATGCTGATCGGCGTCAACGACGACCAGGCGCTGAAAATGGAAGTCCGCACCGTCGAGGGGGTCGATTTCCTCATCGTCGAGCGCGGCGGCTTCAACGCCGTTCCGAAGACCGAGGAGGACGCCACCGCCACGCTCCCCGCCGACTGGCATTGCGGATACCATGTTTACGTGAGACAGAAGTGAGCGTGGCTGGGACTTGCAGTCCCAGCCTGCTGCGGTAACGCGATCCCATCTTTCGGGTTGTTTGCACCCGTATTTCCAAGTAGCTTGCACCCATGCAAATCACCTTGGAAATACCCGATGAGCTGTCATCGGCGACCTTCGGCGATCCCTCCCAAATCGCCTTGGAGGCTCTGGCCGCGAAGGCATACGAGGAAGGCGTGTTTTCCGAAGAGCAGGTGCGCCGCATGCTCCGCCTCGAATCCTGCTGGGAGGCGAGGGCGATGCTCTCGAAGCATGGCGTGTGGCCCGGCACCTCGGTGGAGGATGTTTTGGGTGACATGAAAACACTGGAGACCATGCGTCCCGTCAGTGCATGACTGTCATCTGCGACAACTCGGCCTTGTCCGCGTTGGCCGAAGTCGAACTCCTGGATCTTCTGCCGCGATTGTTCGGCTTTGTGATTATTCCGGAAGCTGTCCGACGCGAATGCTCCCACCCACATGCGCCCCAAGTCTTGCGGGACTGGATCAACGAAGAACCCGGGTGGCTTCAAATCGCAGCGGATCCCGTCACTTTCCTGATGGAAACGCGGGGACTCGGAACCGGTGAAGCCGCCGCCATCTCGCTGGCTTGGGAATGCGGGAATACCTCGAAACTGATTCTCGACGAAAAGCGAGGCAGGCGTGTTGCCCAGATGCTCGGCCTACCCTTGATCGGAGTCATCGGCATCATCGGTGAAGCCGCCCTGCGCGGATGGCTGGATTTTGACGAGGCCATAACACGCATTCAAGGGTGCGGCTTCCACGTCAGCGAAGCCGTTATCGAAGCGGTCAGGCGGAAACTTTGAATTTCACCCAATGAAGAAAAAGAATCTCCCCGGAAAGCCCGTTCCAAAGCCCGCCGGGCCCGAACCGGAGCAACCCTCCCCGCCGCCCGGCGCGATGTTCTGGCTGATGGCCGGGCTTTCCGGCTTCGCCTGCCTGATCTATCAGATCCTCTGGATGCGGCAAGCGGGGTTGCTGTTGGGAAACACCTCGCAGGCCGCCGCGCTCACGCTCGCGGTGTTTTTCGGCGGCCTCTCGCTGGGCGGCTGGCAATGGGGCAAACGCTGCGGAAACATCGCGCGCCCGCTGCGAACCTACGCGTGGCTGGAGCTGGGCATCGCGGCCTCGGGGATCGTTTTGCTCATCGCTCCCGTCCTTATCCCGCGTGTCTATCCGATGCTCGGCGAAGGCTTCGGGCTGATGCTGTTCCGGCTCGGCCTGACCTTGCTGATGGTGTTTCCCGCCTCGTTCCTGATGGGCGGCACGCTGCCGGTGCTTGGCCAGGCGGTGATCCGCAGGAAAGAAAATTTCGGCGCGACCACGGCGCGGATGTATGCCGTGAACACGCTCGGCGCAGCCTGCGGTGCCTTCGCCACGGCCTTCGTGCTGATCTGGCTGGTCGGGAATCCGCATGACCTGCGCGACCGCCATGCTGGCCTCCGTGGCCACCGGCCTGATCGCGCTCCGGCTTTCGCGCCGCGAGCATTTCCAGAATCGTCCGCAAGCTCCGGTGACGAAACCGGCCGGTGAAACTTCGGGCATGCCCCGCCCGCTCATCGTCGGCTTCGCGTTCCTTTCCGGCTTCAACCTCCTCGCGCTGGAGGTCGTGTGGACGCGGATGATGGCGCAGATCCATGTGAACTCGGTTTATGGTTTCGCTACGGTGCTCATAGTAGTTCTGGCCTGCCTCTCGCTGGGGGCGTGGCTCGCCTCCCGCCTGGCTCGCGGCGGAATGCCGCCCGCCCGGATCCTGCTGTGGCTGTTCGCGCTCGGCGGCGCCGCCCTCGCGCTGACTCCGTTCGTTTCCATGGCGGTCACCGGGGGATGGAATTGCTCGACACCGATTCCACCTTCGTGGGCTACGTGCTGAGGCTTTTGGTGACGGCCGCCGCCGCCATCGCCCCGGCCTGCCTGCCGCTCGGCGCGGTGTTTCCGCTGCTGATGAAAGGCGAGGAGGCTTTCATCACCCACGCCGGGAAAAGCATCGGCACGCTCTCCGCCGTCAACACCGTCGGGGCGATCCTCGGCTCGCTGGCCGCGGGTTTCCTGCTGCTGGGCGGACTCGGCGTGTGGCCCACCGTCCAGCTCATCGCCGCCATCTACCTGCTGCTAGCGATCATCACGCCCGCCTCCGGGAGCCGCGCCACCCATGCTGTTAGACTGGCGGCGGTCGCCATGCTCGTGCTGCTTTTCACCGGACTCGACCCCTCCAAGCTTCCCGCTCCGAAAGGCTCCGAAGGGAACGGGCCGGTGGTCGATACATGGGAAGGCAGCGATTGCACGGTCACGGTGAACGAGACCGCCCGTGGCCGTTACAGCATCCGCATCAACTCGAACTACAGCCTCGGCTCCACCGACGCCTACGGCCCGCAGACCTATCAGGCACGCATCCCGCTGCTCGCCTGGCCGGAGACCGACAGCGTGTTTTTCCTCGGCATGGGCACCGGCATCACCGCCGGGGAGGCGCTGAACCGCGAGGATTTCCCCCTCGTCCGCAAGGTCGTCGCCAGCGAGCTTTCGCCCGGCGTCGTCGAGGCGTCGCGGAAATATTTCACCGAGACGGCGGAGGGCTTCGACCTCACCAACGGCCTCTACACCGACCCGCGCGCCTCCGTGCTCGTCGGCGACGGCCGCAACCGCCTCATGGCGGATCGCGAAACATACTCGATGATCAACGCCGACCTCTTCCTCCCCTACCGCCGCGGCACCGGGAACCTCTACAGCCGCGAGCATTTCGAAACCGTCCGCGCACGGCTCAAGCCCGGCGGCGTGTTCGTCCAGTGGCTGCCGCTCTATCAGGTCTCGGAAAAGGAATTCGGCGTCATCGCAAATACGATGCTTGCCGTATTTCCGCAGGTCAGCCTCTGGCGCGGGAATTTCCTGCCCGGCGCGGAAATCGCAGCGCTCGTCGGTCACGCCGACCCGACCCCGCTACCGGTTGCCGCCATCGGGGAACCGCTGCCGCCCCCCTCGCCCGACATGCAAGAATTCATGGTCTCGATTAGCCCGCGCACCGTCCTGCTTTTCTACGGCGGCAACCTCACCCGCGCCGCCGACCTTTTCGCGAAATACCCGCTCAACACCGACGACCGGCCCGTCATCGAGTTCGGCACGCCCCGCTCCCTGCACCAGCCCAAGGGAGCCGCCCGCCCCCAGTTCCTCGAAACCCGCTTCGCCGATCTCGTGGACAAGCTCCAGACCCGCACCCCGCCCGCCCAAGACCCGCTCCTCGCCAACCACAGCCCCGCCGACCGCAAGCTCCCCCTCGCCGGCTCCGCCTTCCACCGCGGCTGGATCGCCCGCATCCACGGCGATGAGCAGAAATGGGAAAAGGCGTGGCAAACGCTCCTAAGTCATTGGCCCGAAGAATCCAGCCGGTAAGACCCATCCCGGTAGGGCTGATCCGGCCCGGTCAGCCCTGATCAAAAAAACGCAAAAGCCGCAATCACGGAAAGGTAGTGAAACCACGCTGAGGCGGGCTATATGTTCCGTGATTTCACCCCCGCCCCACGACAGCGGGGGATGTAATTATTTCGGATGGATGACCGTTCGCACCTTCCTCCGCACGAATCGAATTTCAACGCAGAGTCGCAAAGGCCGGGGAGGGTCGCAGAGGCATGACAAAGGGAATTTCAGGGCGTCACAATGAAACCACATCCAACCACACCCGCAATCCTCGCCGCCGCTCTCGAACCCGGCCGCCACACCGTCTATTCCGAAGACCCCAACCACGGCCAGACCTACGCGGGTGTCCGGGTCATCCATCCGTTTACTGGGTAGCTTTGTCTCCGCCCTAGGTTTATCCGCCGCCCGTTCTGAGCGAGGTGGGTATTGTTGAAATGCGACACCCGACCCCAGATATTTTGAGTGCGTGCGATCCTTCGCCGCTTTTGTTCACCAGCGAGCCGTTTTGGCGGGAGGCTCTCGAACTTTCCAAACCAAAGCTGTATCCCGCCTAAGGATACAAAAGCGGTGATTCTCACCGCACTCAAAAGGCATCTCCTCCAAAAACTAGGCCGATCTCTAACTGGATTCGCCTCACCTCAATCACTGACCCCCTTATCGGGAAAAATGTGAAATAGCGGGGACGCGTTTCGCGGTTGCTAGCCAGCGCGGCGCGGGGCAAATTCCGTGGCGATGTGGATTTCCAAACATGACTTCGAAGACATCCGTTACGAGACGACGGAGGACGGCGCCATCGCCAAGGTGACGATCAACCGCCCGGAGGTGCGCAACGCCTTCCGCCCGCTGACGGTCACGGAAATGCTGCGCGCCTTCGATATGGCGCACGAGGATCCGCAGGTCGGGGTCATCATTTTGACCGGCGAGGGCGATCTCGCGTTCTGCTCCGGCGGCGACCAGAAGGTGCGCGGCCATGCGGGTTACGTGGGCGGCGACGGAGTGCCGCGCCTCAACGTGCTCGATCTCCAGAAAAAGATCCGCTCCCTGCCGAAGCCGGTCGTGGCAATGGTCGCGGGCTTCGCGATCGGCGGCGGGCATGTGCTCCACGTCGTCTGCGATCTCACCATCGCGGCAGACAACGCCCGCTTCGGCCAGACCGGCCCCAAGGTTGGCAGCTTCGATGGCGGCCTAGGCTCCAGCTACCTCGCCCGCATCGTCGGCCAGAAAAAGGCGCGGGAAATCTGGTATCTCTGCCGCCAATACGACGCCCAGCAGGCGCTCGACATGGGCTTGGTCAACACCGTCGTCCCCCTCGCCGAGCTGGAGACAGAAACGATCAAGTGGTGCCGGGAAATGCTCGCCCACTCCCCTCTCGCCCTGCGTTGCCTCAAGTCCGCCCTCAACGCCGATTGCGACGGCCAGATGGGCCTGCTCGACCTCGCCGGCAACGCGACTTTGCTCTACTACATGTCCGAGGAGGGGAGGGAAGGCAAAGAGGCGTTCCTCGAAAAACGCGCGCCGGATTTCTCGAAGTTCCCTAGGGTGCCGTGAGGTGGCGGCGGTTGTTCTTGATAGAGCCGGGTTTGCGGCTACGCTGAAATTTATGAAAGCATACACCGCTGTGATCGAAAAATGTCCGGAGACGGGACTCTATGTCGGTCACGTGCCTGGTTTCATCGGAGCGCACTCACAGGGATCAACTTTGGATGAACTCCACGAAAACCTCAGGGAGGTTATCGAAATGCTGTTGGAGGACGGCGACCCGGACTTGCAGGCCGAGTTCGTGGGAACCCACAGCATCACGGTAGCGGCCTGAGCCATGGCCAAAATTCCCATCCTGAAACCGCGCGAAGTCCGCCGGGTGTTGGAAACCCTGGGATTCGCGCTGGCAAGGCAGCGTGGTTCGCACATGCAATTCCGGCATGCGGACGGTCGGTGCACCACGGTTCCGAATCACCCGGGAAAAGACTTATCTCCCGTCCTGCTCCGCCAAATCATCAAGGATATCGGTCTGACGGCTGAGGAGTTTCTGGAAGCGCGTGACAGATCATGATCCGATCAATCCGGTCACCTTCCATTTTTAAATCCGCGTTGAATCGGATCAGGGAAAGGGGTAGATACATGCCATGCCAACCTTAGCGGAAATCGAAGCCCAAGCGATGGAACTCACGGCCAGCCAGCGGGCAAAGCTTGCGGCTAGCCTGCTCGAATCCCTTCCCACTTTGCTATACGATGACGACGAAGGTCTTGCGGAAGCCCACCGCCGCGATGCCGAGATGGATAACGATCCGTCCATCGGCCTCACCACGGAGCAGCTACGCGCATCGCTAAATCCACTTGCGAATGGCTATCATCTGGGCGGCCAGCCATTGGCTCGCAACAAGGCGAATACGCATTGAGCCTCCCGCACGATGACATCCGGAACCTTTCTGAAAGCCGTCACATCCGGCGCCAGGCCCAAGACCCTAGCGGCGGGGGTGGTGCCGGTTTGGGTGGGCGGGGTGCTGGCCTGGAAACTCTCCGGCGCGTTCGACGCGTGGCTGTGGACTTGTACCCTGCTCGGGGCGCTGTGTGTGCAGATCGCTACGAATTTTTTCAACGACGCGGTGGACGGTAAAAAGGGCGCGGACGGCGAGGGGCGCACGGGGCCGAGGCGGCTGACGGGAACCGGAGAGATGTCCTTCGCGCAGGTGATGGGTCTTGGTACGATATTCCTAGTAGGCGCGGCCTTCTTCGGCGCGTTCCTCGTGATGGAGCGGGGCTGGCCGATGCTGGCGATCGGGCTGCCATCGCTGTTCCTCGCCTACGGCTACACCGGCGGGCCGTTTCCGCTGGCCTACCGGGGCTTGGGGGAGATTTTCGTGATCGGGTTTTTCGGATTCGTGGCGGTGATGGGCACGGTGTTCGTACAGACCGGCGGCTGGCCGCGCGAGGCAATCCTGTTAGGCGGCCAGATCGGGCTGCTCTCCGCGGTATTGATTTCCGTGAACAATTTCCGCGACCGCGAGGGAGATGCGCTCGTCGGGAAACGCACGCTTGCCGTGCGGCTCGGGCCGAAGGTGGCGGCAGCGGTGATCTGGCTGGAGATCAAGGGCGCGGCTTTCCTCGGCGTCGCATGGCTGGTGATGGGCTATCCGCTCTTCGGTCTCGCCAGCATGCCGGTTCTGGTGATCGGCATGCGCATCATCTGGGGCGTGCTCACCCTGCCGCCCGACGAGCGGATGAACCGCCTGCTCGCCCTCGGAGCGCTGGAGCTGGTGCTCTTCGCCGGGGTGTTCCATGCGGTCGCCTGGTTTTTCTGAAATCGCTCTTTGCGCTGAAAAATCCAGTTTTCGGTGGTGGAATCGCCCGTCGGTGGCTTAGGTATCCCCCCATGACAGGGATTTTCCGGGTTGCTTACAGGACGGTGCTGGGCGAATCGCTGTGGTTAGAAATCGAGTCCGGCGGCGTGAAGCGGGAAGTGCCGATGTATTGGGCGGATTCCGAGCATTGGGAGGTGGAGATGGAATGTGCGCCGGGGACGCTGCGCTACGCTTACATTTACAAACGCGATAGGATCACTTTGCGTGAGGAGGCCGGGCGGGAGTGGGTTCTGCCGGGCGGCGCGCCCCCTCCGGCACGGGTGCTTTTCCAGGACGATTGGCGGTCGGCGGGGACGGAAGACCGGGTGTATGAGGCGAAGGTTTTCGCGGTGGTGGGCGGTGGCGCAAGGGATTTGGGGGAATTCGTTTCCAAGGGGAAAAACCATGAGTTCCGGCTCCAGATGGCGCTGCTGCCGGAGGGGCTCGTGCCTTGCGTGATCGGGAGTGCGGAGGCACTGGGGGCATGGAATTATTCCGGTGCGGTGCCGATGGTGGAGCTTGCGGAAAATTTCTGGAAAGCGGAGATGGAGCTACCGGTGGGGGAGAGGGTGGAATACAAATATGGGATTTGTAGTAGGGAAATATGGGGACAGGATGTCCCCACGACGGACTGGGACTGCAAGTTCCAGCCACGGGTCGTGAAGCTGGAGGACGGAGCGAACCGCATCCTGTTTCCGCGCGGACGTGCGGATCACGTGGTCGTCTCCGACGAGAATTTCCGGCGTAGCGCGGATCTGCGGTTCCGCGGCGCGGGGGTGGCGATCCCGGTGTTTTCGCTCCGCAGCGGCATGGGCTGCGGGGTCGGCGAGTTCGCGGATCTCAAGGCGATGGGCGATTGGGCGGCGGCGGTGGGTTTGAAAATGCTCCAGATCCTGCCGGTCAACGACACGACCTCCTCGCGGACGTGGACGGATAGCTACCCGTATTCCGCAATCAGCGTTTTCGCCCTGCATCCGCTTTACCTGCGGCTTGATGCCATGAGCTATCCGCTGGTGGATGCCGCCGCACTAGCGGCAGACCGGAAACGCCTCAATGCGCCCAAGGACGTCGATTACGAGGCGGTGATGGCGGTGAAATGGCGGGTGACCCGGGAAGTTTTCGACAAGCACCACGACGCGATCCTGCGCGACAAGGCTTTCTTGGATTTCCTGGAACGCAACCGCGATTGGGTGCTCGACTACGCGGTGTTTTCCGTGAAACGCGACGAGCATGGCACGGCGGTTTTTTCCGAATGGGGCGAGTGGGCGGCCTACGAGCCGCAGAAAGTCGAGTCGCTGGCGATCAGCACCGACGCGATGTATTTCATCTGGCTGCAATACGAACTCGACCGCCAGCTCGCGGACGCGGTGGCTCACCTGCGCTCCGCCGGTGTCGCGCTCAAGGGCGATCTGCCCATCGGGGTGGATCGCGATTCGGTGGACGCGTGGGTTTCGCCGCACCTTTTCAGGATGGACACGCAGGCCGGCGCGCCGCCCGATGCCTTCGCCACGAAGGGCCAGAACTGGGGCTTCCCCACTTATGATTGGGACGAAATGAAAAAGGACGGCTACGCATGGTGGCGCGCCCGTTTCACGAAACTCAGCCGCTACTTCGACGCCTACCGCATCGACCACATCCTCGGCTTCTTCCGCATCTGGCAGGTGCCGCAGGAGCACATCGAGGGGATCATGGGTTGGTTCGATCCCGCGCTGCCGGTGAGGGAGTCGGAGTTCGCGGAGCGCGGGATCGCGTTCGACCGCGAGCGCTTCTGTATGCCTTACATCCGCCGGGAGAACGTCGATCTACCAGATGAGGTGGTGCGGGATTTCCTGATTGAAAAGGGAGCTGGCCGCTACGCCCTGAAGGACGGGTTCGCCACGCAGCGCGAGATCTCGGATCACTTCGCGAAGTTCGGCGCCGGAGATTGCGCACAGCGGGAGATTCTGATGGATCTGGTGGCCGAGGTGCTTTTCATGGAGGGCGGGGAAGGGGAGTTTCACCCGCGCATGTCGATGGAGGAAACGGATTCGTTCAAGGCGCTCGACGGGGACACGCAAGGCCGCCTGCGCGAGCTATATGTGGATTATTTTTTCCGCCGCCAGGAGGGTTTCTGGGAAGCGCAGGCCTTGGAGAAACTTCCGGCCATGCGCGGTGCGAGCGACATGTTGCTTTGCGGCGAGGATCTCGGCATGGTGCCCGCCTGCGTGCCCGGCGTGATGCGCACGCTCGGCATCCTTTCGCTCGAGATTCAGCGCTGGCCCAAGGACGGCGGCGCGGAGTTCGGCCACCCTGCGCACACGCCCTACATGAGCGTTGTGACCACCGGCACCCATGACATGTCCACCCTACGCGGCTGGTGGTGCGAGGACGACAAGGCGCGCGCCCGCTACGCCTGGGAAATGTTCGGCAAGGCGTTTCCCGAGGAGGATCTGGCTCCGGAAACGGCTCGCCACATCCTCGGGCAGCATCTCCACTCCCCCGCGATGTGGGCCGTTTTCCCGCTTCAGGATCTCCTCGCCATGGACGCGGAATTGCGCAGCGACGACATCGGGGGCGAGCGCATCAACGTCCCCGCCATCACACCGTTTTACTGGAGGTGGCGCATGGAAATCCCCATCGGGAAACTCGCCGGAGCGGCAGGTTTCAACCGGAAGCTGAAGGAAATGGTCGCGGATGCGGGAAGGTGAGCGGATCAGGGAGGGGTGCTTTTCCGCACGGGCTTTTTCGGGGTTGCCCAGTGATCGACGGAGGAATCCACGATGAAGTCGTTGGACAGCGCCTCGCGGCCAAGGAGCAGGCGGTGGATCATGCGCTTGCGGGAAACGAGCGATACCACGATGCGTTTCTCCACCCCGGCGAGGCGGAGTTTCGTTCCCACAAAGACGCGATCCGTGGGTAGTCCGGTAGAGGAGCGGACCCTTTTCCGCGCGACGATGTCCGCCTCAAGCGTGATGAGCTTTTTGTCCTTCCGGTCGAGGCGGACGGTGAAACGCACGCGGTCGCCGGGCAGCTCGGTGATCTCCGCGCAGTCGATGGCGCTGCTGCGCGCGCCGGTGTCGGCCTTGGCCTTGAGTCGGAAGCCCCATTCGGGGAGTTCGACCCACTCGCGCCATCCGATGGTCATGCTCACGGCTCGCCGCCCTCCGGTTTCGCGGGCAGTTTTTTCACCTTCCTGCGTTTCTTTTTCTTGGCCGGGATCAGGCCTTTCATGTGCTCGGATTTCCCGTAGCAGAGGAGCGTGTCATCGGCATCGAGGATGCGGCAGCCCTTGGGATTGGAGATGACCGAGCCTTTGCGGCGGAGGGTGAGCACCACCACGTCCTGCTCGCGCAAGCCGGTTTGCTCGATGGTCATGCCCACGTAGGTGCTGCCGATGGGGATGTGGATGTCCGCCACCGAGTAGCCGCGGGAGACGGTGAGCCGCTGGCGGATGTCGATCTCGGGAAATTTCACCTGATCCTCGATGTAGTCGATGATCTCGCCGGCGATGTCGAGCCCGCTGGCTCCCTCGATGCCCTCGAGGCCGGGCGAGGAGTTCACCTCCATGATCTGCGGGCCGTCCTTGCCCTCCAGCATATCGACGCCGCAAATGCGCAGGCCCATGATCTGCGCGGCGCGGACGGCGGCTTCCTCGTAGGCGGGATCGAGGGTGATGGCCTCGGCCTTGCCGCCGCGGTGGACGTTGGAGCGGAACTCCTGGCCCTGCGCCACGCGCCGGATCGCTGCGACGACGCGGTCACCGATCACGAACGCGCGGACATCCTTGCCTTTGCTTTCCGCCACGAATTTCTGGAGAAGGACTTGCTGTTTGGTCGAGTGTAGGGTCTCGACGATGGCACGTGCGATCTCGATCTTGTCGGCGAGGATGACGCCCACACCCTGGGTGCCCTCGAGGAGTTTGATGATGACGGGCGCGCCACCGACGCGGATCAGGGCGTCCTCGAGGTCGCGCTTGTCATCGACGTAGGCCGAGGTGGGGATGCCGACGTCGTGGCGGGAAAGGATCTGGAGCGAGCGGAGCTTGTCGCGGGAGTTGCTGATACCAGCGGCGGTGTTCGGCGTGAAGACATCCATCTGCTCGAACTGCCGGACGACCGCCGTGCCGTAGCGCGTGATCGAAGTGCCGATCCGCGGCAGCACCGCATCGGGCGTGCGGAGGGCTTTCCCGTGGTAATAGAGCGCCGGATCGCCCTGATCGAGCGCGATGGTGAGGCGCAGGGTGTTGAGCACCTCAATCTTGTGTCCCCGTTTGCGGCCCGCCTCGATGAGGCGGCGGGTGGAGTAGCATTTCGGCGAACAGGAAAGGATGGCGAGCTTCATGCGGGGCGGGAGAGCGCGATGCATACGCCGCGCCATTCCTCAGGTCAAAACAAAGTCCGCAACATAACTGTCGGAAAGGAACACTTCCCCCGCCGCGTAGTTTTTTCACCATGCAAAATCCCATCGTCTTCTCCCGCCGCCGTTTCCTGACCGGAGCCGCCGCCACCACCGCCCTCGGCCCCATGATCCTCCGCGCCGCGCCCGTTAACGCACAGCTCAACATCGCTTTCATCGGCTACGGCAAGCGGACTTACGGGGTGATGGGACACGCGCTGCGGCAGGCGGATGTGCGCATCGTTGCGGTATGCGAGGTGGAGGGCACCCGGCTCGCGAAGGCGAAGGAGGAGGTCGAGAAACGTTACGCCGAGGACATGAAATCCGGTGCCTACAAGGGCTGCGCGACCTACGTGGATTACCGGGAAATGCTGGAGCGTGACGATCTCGACGCGGTGGTGATCATGACGCCCGACCACATGCACGTCCACCCGGCGCTCGCGGCGGCGAAGAGGAAACTAGATATCTATTGCGAGAAGCCGCTCACCCAGAACATCGCCGAGGGACGCCTGCTGGTGAACAGCGTGCGGGATCACAAGATCATTTTCCAAACCGGCAGCCAGCAGCGCTGCGAGTTCGGCCACAATTTCCGCAAGGCGGTGGAGTTGATCCGCGCGGGCGGCATCGGCGACATAAAGACGATCCGCATCGGTGTCGGCGCGTCGCCAAAGCCCTGCGATCTTCCCGAGCAGGAGACTCCGGAAAACGTGAACTGGGATCTCTGGCTCGGGCCCGCGCCGCAACGCGGATACCATGAGGAACTCTGTCCGAAAGGCATCCACAACCATTTCCCCGCCTTCCGCAGATACGAGGAATACACCGGCGGCATGCTGGCGGACATGGGCGCGCACCATTTCGACATCGCGCAATGGGCGATGGGCATGGACGCCAGCGGCCCGGTGAGCGTGGAGCCTCCGGCGGCGGGAGATACGGGCCTGAAATTCACCTACGCGAACGGCGTGGAGATGTTCCACGGCGGGCCGAGCGGCTGCACCTTCGAGGGCACGAAAGGCACGATCCGGGTGGATCGGAACAAGCTCGAAAGCGATCCGGCGGAGATCCTCGCCACGCCGCTCGCCGGCGGCGGTGCCTGGCCCAAGGATCACCTCCGTGACTGGCTCGATTGCATCAAGACGCGTGAGGAGCCGATCTGCTCCGCGGAAACCGGCCACCGCACCGCGACTGTCTGCCACCTCGCGAACATTGGCTATAAGCTACGCCGGAAACTCACATGGGATCCCGCCAAGGAGGAATTTCCTGGCGACGCCGAAGCCAACGCCCTCACGACCCGCAAACCGCGCGAGGGATGGGAATACGCCTGAACAGAAAGGATCGTTGTGCCCGGGGGGAGCGCGCGTCAGGGGGCAAGTGATGCCTGCGTTGGCTGTAAAGAAGGAACAGGCCGCGATTTTTCTCTGTAAGCCGAGCATGGATTACGCTGTAATACAGGCATCATGGAATTCACCCACCGCCGCACATTCATCAAGGCTGCCGGAGCCACCGCCGCCTTTTCCGCTTTTCCGAACATTCTTCTCGGCGCGCAGGCCAACAACGCGAAGCTCAAGATCGGCCTGGTCGGCTGCGGCGGGCGGGGCACGGGGGCGGCGCAACAGGCGCTCTCCGCGGATGACAACACGGTGCTCTGGGCGATCGGCGATGTGTTCGAAACGCAGATCCCGAAGGCGCTGAACAACCTGAAACGCTTCGAGGGCAGGCTGGAGGCTCCGAAGGAACGGCAGTTTTCCGGGCTGGACGCTTTCCAGAAAGTGATCGAGAGCGGGGTGGATGTGATCCTTTTGGCCAGCCCTCCCGGCTTCCGCCCGGAGCACATGCGCGCGGCGGTAGAGGCGGGGAAACATGTGTTCGCGGAGAAGCCGATGGCGGTGGATGTGGCCGGTGTGAAATCCGTGGTGGAGACGGCGCGGCTCGCGAAGGAGAAAGGCCTCACGCTCCAGCACGGCTATTGCTGGCGCTTCGACACGGCCGTGCGCGAAGGCTACGGCAAGCTCTTGGCCGGGGAGCTGGGGCGCGTGGTTTCCGTTTACGGCACCTACCTTGGCAATGTGCCGAAACCCTCGACTTCCATCGACCAGCGCGACCCCACGTGGAGCGATGTGGAATGGCAGATCCGCAACTGGATGGGCCACGAGTGGCTGGCCGGCGGGCCGCTGCTGGAGCAGGCGATCCACACGGTGGACAAGGTTTCCTGGGCGATGGGCGACGCGGATCCGATCGCGGCGCGTGGCGGCGGCGGACGCGGGCAGCGCGAGGACGACGGCAATGTCTGGGATCATTACGATGTCACCTACGAGTATCCGGGTGGGGTTTTCTGCCACGTCGGCCAGCGGCAGCACGCGGGCTGTTTCAACGAGGTGGTGGACCGGGTGTTCTGCGAGAAAGGCACTCTGGAAGCTCCGGGCCGCGTGTTGATCAAGGATCCTTCCGGCAAGATGACTTGGGCGTTCCGCGGGCAGGGATCAAACATGTATCAGGTCTGCCACAACGAGTGGTTCGCCGCGATCCGCAAGGGCGAGGAGCTCAACACCGGCGACCTCATGGTCCGCAGCACGATGCTCGGCATCCTCGGCCGGGAGGCCGCGCACACCGGCCAGCGGGTGACTTGGGAGCAGCTCTGGAAATCCGAGCAGGATCACGCGCCGGACACGCTGAAGCTTTCCGACGCGCATCCCGTCGCGCCGGTTCCGAAGCCGGGCGCGCACAAAATCTGACCGGTCTCGAAATTTCCGGATCAAGCGTTCCCCGTGAAAAGTCTTGCACCGGGGGAACCCGCGACCTAACCCATGCCCATGGCTCTTGAAACTACATTGATTCTCTTTAAACCCGACGCCCTTGCGAAAAACCTCACCGGCGAGGTGCTTGCCCGTTTCCAGAAGGAAGGCTTTCTAGTCCGCGGCATCAAGATGATGTCCCTCAGCGACGAAATCCTCGCCGAGCATTACTCACACATAGCGGATAAGCCGTTTTTCCCCTCGGTTCGCGGCTTCATGCAGGAAACGCCCGTGATCGCGCTCGCGCTCGAAGGCGAGGACGTCATCGCCCGCGTTCGCCACCTGCTCGGCCCCACCGACTCCATGGTCGCTGCTCCCGGCACGATCCGCGGTGATTTCGGCTTCAAGGATGCCGACGCGAAGATGCGCAACGTCTGCCACGCCTCCGATTCCCCGGAAGCCGCCGCCGCCGAGATCAAGCGCTTCTTCAAGGACGGCGAGATCTTTTCCTACTAAGGAATTTGGACTGCTACAGCCTGCTGTAGCTTTCCGCGAGACAGCCTGCTGTCAGCGGCGGAGGACTGGGAGTGGTAGCGCTGCAAGATACCAATGCCGTCCGGCTCGCAGCAGGGCTGCATTGCCGAAAGCTACAGCAGGCTGTAGCAGTCCAAGGTTCCACTCCAAGGTTTTCACTCCAAGGTTTTCACTCCAAGGTTTTCACTCGCCGTCTTTGCGGGCGATTTCGTCGTATCGGTGGCTGGCGATGGTTTTCACCCAAGCTGGGGATACTTCCTTCGTGAAACGCAGGGCGCTGCACCATTTCCAATCCGAACCCTTAGCCACCAGTCCGTGATGAACGGCATTCTGATGGACATAATGAAGTCGCGCCAGATAGCTCGCCTGATGGGTGAGATGGGTTTCCCGGAAATTCTGCCAGAGCCGGGTTCTGCCTGGGACGTTTTCCCTGCGGTTGAGCTCCTTGGTGGTGAGGCTGTGGAGTTTCCTCACCGCCTCGCGGAGTGATTCCGCGCCGTTCGTATTCTGAGGAATGTGGGCGACGAAATGATAGTGGTTCGACAGCACCGCCCAAGCCTCCAGCTTCCAACCGTGGTTTGCGGCGATGATAAAAAGTGTTTCCTCGAACCAATCCTTCATGGCGTCGTCCGCCAGCAAGTGTCGCTCTTCCGCCGCCCTAGCGGTCAGGAAGTAGACCCCCGCCGTGCCCAACCGATGTGGCGGGGCGTGTGGCCAATCCCTAGTTCCTTTGGCGGTCTGCTCGACATTGGGCAGAAAATCCATGGAGTGGTTATGACGGGGTGGGTGCATTTGTCGAGCTTGGAGATGCCTTGGACTGCTACAGCCTGCTGTAGCTTTCCGCGAGACAGCCTGCTGTCAGCGGCGGAGGATCGGGAGTGGTAGCGCTGCAAGATACCAATGCCGTCCGGCTCGCAGCAGGGCTGCATTGCCGAAAGCTACAGCAGGCTGTAGCAGTCCAAGTCACAGCCTGCGGCTTGCAATGCGGCGTTCCATGCGGAAGCATCACCACGTGTTCGAGACAAAGATCATTGAGGCGACCGACGATGGGATGAAGAAGGCGCAGAACGAAGCGGTCGCTCTTTTGCAGAAGGGCGAGGTCGTCGCGCTGCCGACGGAAACGGTTTATGGGCTGGCGGCAGATGCTTTCAATCCGGATGCGGTGGCGAAAATTTTCGCAGCGAAGGAGCGTCCGAGCTTCGATCCTCTGATCGTTCACATCGCCTCGTTCCGGGATCTGGAGCGCGTGGCGGTGGTGTCGGAGGAGATCCGGGCGACGGTGAACCAGCTCGCCAACGAGTTCTGGCCCGGGCCGCTCACGATCATTTTGCCCAAGACTCCAGAAGTGCCGGACATCGTGACCAGCGGTCTGCCGACGGTGGGCGTGAGGCAGAGCGGGCATCCAATTTTCAGGGCGATCAACAAAGCGCTGGGCAACCCCATCGCCGCGCCGAGCGCGAACCGCTTCGGGCGCATTTCCCCGACCTCCGCCTCCGCTGTGATGAAGGAACTCGGCGGGCGCATCCCGCTGATTGTCGATGCGGGCGCTTGTAACGAGGGCTTGGAAAGCACGATCATCCGCATCGAGCCGCGCGAGGGCAAGAAGCCGATTTTTTACCTCCACCGCGCCGGCCCGATCACCAAGGAGCAGCTTCAGAAATTCGGGAAAGTGGAGAAGGCCAAACCCGCCGACAAGCTCCAGGCTCCCGGCGAACTGGAAAGCCATTACGCGCCGCTCACACCTTTCCGCCTCATCGAGAAGCCATCCGATTTCACGCCGGAGATCGGCAAGACCTACGGCCTGCTCAGTTACACCGGCGAGGAGGGCGGCGAGTTCGTCCGCGCGCACCGCTGGGACAACGTCGTCGCGCTCAGCCCCGGCAGCGGGAAACTCGCCGAGGCCGCGATCCGCCTGTTTTATGCGATGCGAGAGATGGACGAGATGGAACTCGACGAGATCATCGCGGAACCCGTCACCGAAACCGGCCTCGGGGTCGCGATCATGGATCGGTTGCGGCGGGCTTCGGCGAGGTGAGGATCAGTCCTCCGTTTCGATTTCGAGGCCTTGTGTGTAGCGCAGGAATTCGTCTTTTGCCTCGCCCTGCCACAGGCCGTTCGACTCCGCGGCGGCATACCAGAGTTCTGCGGCGCGCTCGCATTGCCTGAGCAGGCTCGCAGCCCCGGGTTTATCTTTCCAAAGGGCGGGCGGGTATTTCCGCATGAAAATCAGGAGCTTGTTTCGCGAAATTGCCAGTCATGCGGAAGTGGAAGCGGAAGATGTGGCATGTCGCAACACATGCCTGCATCCTGCCCCGGGAAACGGCAATTCAAGGAAGCCGTTGGGCGGGCGGGAATCATTCGAGGTTAAGTTTTCCTCTTCTTTTTCCCCAGCCATCCGCCGCGACGGCTAGCAGGATCACCATGCCCTGGATCGCTTTCTCCCAATACGGCGGCTGGTGGAAATGGGTCAGCGCCGGGTTCACGTTCGCCAGCAGCATCATTCCCAACAAAACGCCCCACACCGTCCCTCGCCCGCCGCCGATCGCCACGCCGCCGACCACCGCCGCCGCGATCGCCTTCAGCTCTAGGCCGTCGCCGCCGTTCGGCTGCACCTGCGGGGATTGCGCGAGGTTCAGCGCCGCCGCCAGACCCACCATCCCGCCCATCAACGCGAAGGCCCGGAAAGTTACCACCTTAGGTCTGATCCCGGCGAGCCGCGCCGCCTCCGCGTCGCTGCCTGTGGCGTAGAGGAACCTCCCGGCCGCGCTGTGTTTCATGGCCCAAGCCGCCGCCAGCAGCACCGCCAGCGCCACCGCGATCACCACCGCCTGCCCCGCCCCCTGACCCAGTCCGAACCATTGTACGCCCTCCGGCAAATCCAACAGCCGCCCCTTCCGCCACAGCCGCAGCGCCTCCTGCCAGGTCACCATCGTCGCCAGCGTCACCACGATGCTCGGCAGCCCTAGGAACGCCACCAGAGCCCCGTTCAAAGCCCCCATCAGCGCGCCCGTTAAAATCCCGGCAAGCACCGCCGCCCCCACCGGCAACCCGGACGAAGCCACCAGCCCCGCCACCACCGCGCACACGCTGAACTGCGCCCCGATCGAGATATCGATCTGCCGGGTGATGATCACCAGCGCCACCGCCACCGCCGCCACCAGCGCGGGCATCTGCGAGGCCAGCCGCGAAACGAACGGCTGTCCGTCGAAAAAGTTCGGCGCGAACACCCCCAGCGCCGCCATCAGCAGCACCAGCGCCACCCCCACCGCCATTTCCCGGGAAGCTCCCTTCATCCGGAGCACCAGCCAAGATTCGCGTTCATTGGCGTTCATTCGCGGTTAAAAATTCAAGGGAGAGCGCGTGGAGCATAGCGGAATCGAACCGCTGACCTTTTCATTGCGAACGAAACGCTCTACCAACTGAGCTAATGCCCCTCTCACGCTTAGTTTCGAGAAAAGCCCGACCATCCCCGGAAATCAAGAGGAAGTTCGGCACACCCGAAACGGCAGGCAAAGGTCGGCGGTCGTTTGCACGGCATGATGTTGAGCAGGCTCGTTCGAGGCGGGGCAGCTCGTGGTGATCGGCATCGCCTATCGCTGGTGGCAGTGTGGTGGAAGCGGGAAAAATACCGGCGCATGATCGCGCGGTCGGCTTCGGCGCTCATCGCCTTGTCGGGGCTTTACTGGGCGGCTTTGCGTATCGCAGGGTGATGGCTACTTCTTCCGGGTCACGCCGGGAGCTTCCGATTGCTTCGGAAAGCGCCGCCACCGCCCGGTCGGTGGGATAATCGCACTCCAGCGGGAGATGGATGAATCCAGCGGGAATGTATATGCCGTTTTCCAAGAGATAATCCATCGCGCGGAAGAAAATCTGGTTGCAGAGGTAGCGGCCGGGGTCGTCGGAAAACGCGACGGGGTGGTTGAGGGAAAGGAGGCGGTCGTGGATTTCCGCGAGCGGCAGGGTCGAGGGCAGGGACGGGGGCGCGGCGCGGCGGATCGGGCGCGGAGCGTATTGCCGTCCGGCGATGTCGGGGATGCGGAAATCAAGTTCGTTCCAGGCGGTGGTCTCCAAACGGATTTCCTGGCTGCCGCCCGCCTCGCCGAGCATGAGAAGGGCGTGAGGTTTGATCTTGCGGATCGCCGAGATCAAACGTGAGGGAGCGATCACCGCATCCACCGGCAGGATGCGGGAATGGATGCCGGGAAATGATTTCCGCAAACCCGCCAAGGCCAGCGAGGAGGCGTTCTGCTCGCGCCCGCCGAAGGGGCCGAAGGCGGTGACGAGAAGTTTCATCACTTCAGGCCCGAGAGGTATTCCACGAGATCGCGGAGCTGGCGCGGGGTGAGGATGTCTCCCATCGGCGGCATGGTGGAGATGGGGTCGGTGCGGGATTCCACCGCCTCAAGGTTCAGCACCAGCTCTTTTTTATCTGGCAGGATGAGGGAGAGAAACCGCCCCTTTTCCTCTTTTAGTGCACCGGCGTGCGTGGTGCCGTCCTTCATTTTCACGCTCACGATGCCGTAGCCGGGCGTGATCTCCGCCTGGGGATCAATGAGGGATTCCAGGATGTATTCGCGGCCTTTTTTCCCGACCTCCGTGAGAGGCGGGCCGACCTCACTGCCCTCTTTCTCCACCCGGTGGCAGGCGACGCATTGGGCGGCGAGGTGCTCGTTGAAAACGATCTCGCCGAGTTCCGCATCGCCGCCGTGGAGGGAGGCGATGTTCGGGTCGAGTTTCATTTTTGCATCAGGGAGGGCTTCGCTGAGCTCGATGAGGAGAAAGGGGTCGGGCTTGGTCAGGATTTTTTCGAGAGCGGTAGGCTTGAGTTTTCCCAAGAGGCGGACGGCTTCCTGTTTCTCCTGGATGTCATCGGTTCCGGTGAGGGCGGCTTCGGCGTAGGCGATCACGGCGGCGGGATCAAACTCGGCGAGAAGAGAGGCGGCGCGGGCGCGGAGCTTCGGGTTGGAGTCTGCTAGAAGTTTGGGGAGCGTGTTGCGGAACACCGGGCGATCCGCCCTTTCCAAGGCTTCGAGCGCCTGGAGCCGTGATCTGGTTTCGGCCGCGGGATCGAGCGCCTGCTTTTCCATCTCCTTGCGGTCGGCGACGATGCCGAGTTTTTTCGAGACGAGAGCCGCCGCCGCCGAGACTTCCGGCTTGCGGTCGCTCTGCAGGGCGACGGCAAAGGGCTGGTAGGCGGCTTTCGCCACCTCCTTGTCGGCGGGCTTGAGCGGATCGTGGCGGCCATCGACGGGGTTCAGTTCCGAGGCTTCCGGCCAGGAAGCGAGGGCTTCGAGGGCGGCGATGCGGAGGGAGGTTTCCGCGAGTTCATCAGCCGCGAATTCAGCTAGGCGGGCGGCGGATTCCGCATCGGCGAGGGTTCGATTCGCAGCGATGGAGCGGCGGGCGGCGGGGGTCGTGGCCTTCGGGTTTGTGCGGATCAGCTCGGCAAGCGCGGGGTAGGCGGCGGTGATGGCCGGATCGTCGAAGATCGCGTGGGCGGCTTCGGCGAACACCTTGGGATCCGCGTCGGAGAGCAGTTTCGCGGCGAGCGGTGAGGAAATTCGGCGGAAGGCAACGGCGGCGGCGAGGCGGACGGCAGGGCTTTCGTGGGTGAGGGTTTTGGCGGCGATTGCCTCGGCGGGCGAGGCGGTCAGGGCGAGGACTCCTGCGTGGCGAAGGTAGGCGTCCTTGTTATCGTTTTCGGCGAGCATCGTGATCACCGCGTCGATGGCGGTGGCGTCGCCGGTTTTCCCCATCGCGGTGGCGGCCATGAAACGGACGCGCGGGCTTTCGTCGGCGAGCATTTTGGTGAGAATCGGGTTGGGGCCTTTCATGGTTTCGCCGGCGTGCTTGGCGGCCTGGGCGCGGAGTTCGGGATCGTCGGAGGCGGCGAGGCTGTGGAAGGCTTTCTCGAAAAACCTGCCGTCCTGGGTGAGCGCCCAGGCCGCGTGGATGCGGGCGAGCTGGCCGGATTTTTCGGAGGCGACGACCTGGTGGAGCTCGGCGATGGCTTTTTTCTCCGCTAGCGCCCACTGCGCGTCGAGACGGACGCGCATGTCGGCGTGGGACAGGCGTTTTACTAGATCCGTAGTAGAAATATCCTTGGTGCCCGCCCTCAGCATCGCGGCGACCTCCTTGCGCAGCTCCGAAGCGGCTTCCTTGGGATCGTCGAGTTTCCAGACCGCGCCTTTTTCATTGAGCGGGTAGCTACCCGCCCAGTCGGCGGAGTAGAGCGCGCCGTCGGGGCCGAAGTTGATGCCGACGTTCATGGGGCCGCTGTAAACGACGTGTTCGTCTGTCATCTCGAAGGTCGCGCCTTTGGGTTTGACCTTGAAGGAGCGGAGGTTGCCTTTCGGGAACTCGGTGACGAAAAACGCGTCGGCGTATTTCGCGTTGAGGGCGGTGCCGGGGTTGTAGGCGAAGCCGGAGGGGCCGTCGGAGTAGTTGCTGCTGGTGGGCGTGATGTAGGCGGGCTGGTGCTTGCCGGAGGGTTCCCAGATGCTCTCCGCCATCCATGGGTTGTAGGCGGATCCACGGTATTGGTAGTAGTTCCGCCAGCCGGTGTCCGAGCCTTCGGTGATGTGGAGGAAACGCTCGCGCTCGCCCTTGAAGTCGGCGTCGTTGTCCACAGAGAAAAGGTTGCCGTATTTGTCGAAGGCGATCTCCTGCGGGTTGCGCAGGCCGCGGGCGAAGATCTCGAAGCCGGAGCCGTCGGGATTGCAGCGCAGCACGGCTCCCTCGTGGGGCGCGTAGTGGTTTTTCCCGTCCTTGTCGGTGACGTTGACGCCTTTGTCGCCGATCGACCAGTAGAGCTTTCCGTCGGGGCCGGGGATCAGGCCGTGCATGTCGTGGCCGGCGTAGGCGATGTGGACTCCGAAGCCGTGGGCGATGGCCTCGCGCTTGTCGGCCTTGCCGTCGCCGTCGGTGTCGCGGAGTTTCCAGACATCCGGGGCGATGGTCGCGTAAACATCGCCGCGCCATGCCAGCGTTCCCGCCGCGATGCCGGTGACCTCGGTGTTGAAGCCCTCGGCGAACACGTTCGAGGTGTCGTAAACCCCGTCGCCGTCCTTGTCGGTGAGGCGGATGATCTTTTCGGAGAGCGCTGTGAGGTCGCGGATGTCGGTCTTGCCGTCCTTGTTTTGATCCTTCAGCGATGTGCCTTTGAAATCATTCTTCCCGTCGAGCTGCGCCTCGAAAAACGCGCGTTTCTCGGCAATCGAAGTCAGAGCCACATCGCGCGGCACCCAGCCGAATTTCACGAACTCGCGGATATCGAGGTCGGCGGTCTTGCGGCGGGCGGTCTCGGTCACGTAGATCGTGCCGTCCACATCGACCGAGACGGAAACCGGGTTTTTCAGCAACGGCTGCTCGGCGACGAGGGAGCGCTCCAGGCCGTTCGCGGCGGGGAAGGTTTCGGCGGCAATGGCCGAAACGCTGAGAAGCTGGAACGCTGAAAGGCAGAGTGTTGCGCGCATGAATTGAGTTCACGCCGGAATCCCGGAAAAGCAAGCCAACGGCACTTCGTTCTTGAAGCCAAGGTTTCCCTTCTCGGGATCAAAAAAATGAGATTTCCCGCGAGAATCCCCGGCCTTCCGCTGATTAATCTCGCACGGTGACGCTTCCCGGCAAATTTTCACCCATGAGCCCCGCAAATCCAGATGACCGCTCCAGCGCGTTCCTCGGCCAGATCCTGCATTGCCAGCAGGACTTGCGGAACTATCTCCATCACCTCCATCCGCACGCGCAGGATCTGGACGACCTCATGCAGGAAACCTGCCTGAAACTCTGGCAGGAGTTCGAAGACTACGATTCCACCCGTCCTTTCCTCCCGTGGGCGATGCGCATCGGGTATTTCCAGGTTCTGCGCTTCCGCAAGACCCGCAGCCGCGACCGCCTGGTATTTTCCGACGAACTTCTGGAGCTGCTTGTCACCGAGACTCCCGCCGACAGCCAGGCCCAAGCCCTGCGCCACGCCCTTGACGAGTGCCTCGGAAAACTCACCCCGCGGGCGCGCGAGACCCTGCTCGCCCGCTACGCCCAGGATTCCAGCATCGCCGATCTGGCAAAAGGGCGCCGGCAAAGCGTCCACGCTCTTTACCGCTTGCTCAACCAAGCGCGCACCCAGCTCACCACCTGCATCCGCAGGCAACTGACCCTTGAGGGCGAGTCGCCGAAACCGCACCCATCCCATTGATCTCCCGCCCCATGTCCGAATTCTCTCCAGCCCGTCTCGACGATCTGCTCGGCCGCTTGGCCGATGGCCTGCTCGTGGAAGCCGAAGCCGCCGAGCTCGACCAAATCCTGCGGACATCCCCCGAGGCACGCGAGCGCTACCGGGTGTTTTCCGCGACCCACCTCATGCTGGCTTCCGGCCATGTCGAATCCTTGGCGGATCACTCCATCCCGATCAAACAGCGCCCGTTTCTGCCCATCGTTAGCGTCGCCGCAGCAGCCATCGCCTTGCTGGCATTCGCAATCGCCCTTTGGCCATCACGCCCCGTCGAGAGCATCCCGCCCGTCTCCGTCCGAAATGTGCCGGAAACACCCGTTCTCGCCGTCGTGGCTCTTGCCGAAAACGCCCGCTGGGATCTTCCTGAAGCCGCCGCTGGAGGGATGAAACTGCGCTCCACACCGGTCACACTCAGCTCCGGCATCATCTCGCTCAACCTGATCGGCGGCCAGACCCTCACCCTGCGCGGCCCCGCCCGTTTCGAACTGATCGACGCGCGGGAAATGAAGCTTTCGGTGGGGGACGCATCCTTCCGCATGGATGACAAGGGCGACCCCTACATCATGCGCGTGCCCGGCGGCGCGGTCGTCGATCTCGGCACCGAGTTTTCCGTCAATGTCTCGCCGGAGGGCACCTCCGATGTCCATGTCTTCGAGGGGTTGGTCAGCGCCTCCATCATCGGCACCGGCGACCGCACCCGCGAGGAACGGCTTCTGAATGAGGGACAATCCGTCCGGATTTCAAAGACCCTCGAAACCAGCCCGGCCGCCCCTTCCGATTTCCTACGTCCGCTGCCGTCGGAAATGAGCCAGCCATCGCCCGCCGGGAAGGACTATGAGGATGCCGTCATGCGTTCCGCGCCGGCCGCCTGGTGGAACTTCGAAGCCGGTGAGGGGGAAACCTCCATCCGTCCCGCCGCCGGGAGCCAAGCCCTGCAACTCCATGGCAACCCGCTGCTCACCGGGTTGGCGGGCAGGCGCTTCCTTTTCACCAATCCGGTCACCCATGCAGGCTTCGCCCTCACCGATCAGCCGCTTACGGGCCTCGACACCCCCGCCGGAATCACCGTCGAGTGCCTCCTCTTTCCGCTTTCCGAACGTATGGGGACCGCGCTCGCACTCGACGAACCCGCCCTGGCGCCCCCCGCCACGGGGCCGCTTGCCCACCTGAAACATCCTCCTACCCGCCTTTCGATTGAGCGCATGGGACTCCGCGGCAAGAATATCGGCCACATGCACCCGGACTATGCCATGAGAGGGATGATGCGCTCGCCCGCCGGCTACGAAGGCGGCACTAACGCCTATTCTTCCGAAAACCACCTGCTGCACCGCTGGATCCACGTCGTGATTACGCATGACGGCAAAACCCAGCGCCTCTATATCGATGGCCATCTCTCCGACGAGGTGGATTCGGAGTTCCTGTTCCGGAATGCCGCGCTCCGTCCCATCATCGCCCGCCTGCATCCCCATCCGGAGCTGCGTAATATCCGCCAGTGGCACGGCGGCATCGATGAAGTGGCGATCTACAACCGCGTCCTGGATCCCGAGGAAATCCGCAGCCATGCGGATGCTCTGGATCGCTGAGAACGCTCCGATTTCCGGCATTTGGCGCGGCTTTCACCCTGCCGGATCATTATTTTCCGCATCGGAGAAAAAATCCCGCGAAAATCACCCGCCTCGGGCTGATATCCATGACGTCTTATCAGAGAACACGTCGTCCATGCCTCCAAAACACTCACTACCGGCAAGTGCAACCAACCAGCATCATGAAACCCACCAAACTCCTCCGCTCCTTCCTCCTCGCTAGCACCTTATTCGCCGCCGTCTCCACCGCCACCGTCCACGCCCAGACATGGGTAGGCGGCACCAGCGACTGGGGAACGGCTGGAAACTGGGACCCCTCCGGCGTTCCTGCGACCTCTGGCAATCTAATCTTCACGAGCAACGGCGCTGGCAGCGTCTATTTGGGGACCGCTGCCCGTACGGTCAGCACCATCACCTTCAACAACACCACAACGGCGACACCTTACACAATCTACCTGAGGGAATCATCGGCGGTCTCCACCTCCCGCAAGCTTACCGTGGGGAACATGACGGTGGCGGCGGGGAACCACACAATCCTCGGTTCCGGCACCACTGCCGAACTCACCTTTAGCAGTGGTTCCACGATCGCCGTCGCGGCCGATTCCACCCTCAGTCTCAATGCCAGGCTTAGCGGCTCGGGCTTATTCAAGACCGGCGATGGGACCCTGGCGTTGACTCGCGACAACGGCGGCTCCGGTTCCTGGAGTGCTGGCACCTTCACGGTTTCTGCAGGGACGCTGGACTTGGCAGCCCACAGAGCCGCTGGCAACTCATCTAACAAGTTTAGCGTTTCCAGCGGCGCGACCTTGAAACTATCCCATGCCACCGCCTGGAGTGCAACGGCTGGAGACCCTGACCTTGCGTGGCACGGGAGTCGGCGGAGTCGGAGCATTGCATGCCTCCGCCAACACGACTATCAGCTCCGGCAGCGGCACGGGAATCGTCCTGGCCGCCAACTCTCGCATCGGCGTGGATGCCGATAGGACTCTCACGCTCACGATGCCCATTAGCGGCGGCTTTGATCTTGAAAAATCCGGGGCAGGTACGCTGGCACTGAATGGTTCCAACACCTACACCGGCGGCACTACCTCTTCCGGCACCGGCGCGCTGGCCTTGGCCCACAGCAACGCGGCGGGAACCGGCACGATCGAGTTTGCCTCCACCCAGTCCGGCACCAACGCCACCTTCACGCTCAGCGGCGACATCAATGTCGCCAACGACATCGTCATGGATTCATCGACCGGGCGCAATACCATCAACAGCTTGGTGGGAAACAACACCCTCAGCGGCAACATCACCATCAACAACACCTCATCCAACGCGGTTGCTTTCCAAAATAGAGCCGGAAATGGGACCACCTTCACCATTGGTGGAGCCACACCCGACAGCACCACCATCACCGCTGCGGACTACGCAAATACCCTCTCATTTCGCGCAAACACCGGCAACACAACCGCCCTGGGTGTGCTCAACAGCCGGATCGACGCGCCCAATGCAACCTTCAATATCAACAACGATGGTTTCTGGACGATCAACTCGACCGCCAACACCTGGGCGGCCACGACCCTGAGTTCCGCCAACAGCCGGATCAGTCTCGGAGCCAACGATGCCCTGGCCACCGGCGCGTCGGTCCAACTGAACAGCACCAGTTCCGTTGATCTCAACGGTTACAACCAGACAGTCGCGGGTTTGATCGGCACCAGCACCAGCGCGCAAATCAAGAACGACTCCACCACCGCCGACTCCACCCTCACCCTCGCCGGGCTCACCGCCGACCGGAGCTTTAGCGGTGTCATCACCGACGGCAGTGGCGGCAGAACAACCTCGCTGGTGATGGACAGCAGCGGCCGCACCCAGACGCTCTCCGGCACGAATACCTACACCGGCACCACCACCGTCTCCGCCGGCACCCTTCTGGTCAATGGCTCGCTTGCCTCCGGCAGCGCCGTCACCGTCGAAACCAACGGCACCCTCGGCGGCACCGGCGCGCTGGTTAACAGCCTTTCGTTCGCAGGAGATTCATTCCTCGAAGTTGTGAATCTCAGTGATGCGCTCGCCGTCACCGGGACCATCACTTTCGGCAGCGGCTTCGGCATCGCCAACCTGCTTGGCATAAATTGGGACGATCTGAATTTCGACACGCCTTACACCGTGCTTTCCACCAGCCAGACCTTCGGGGAAACGGACATCGCCAACTTCGGCTTCGACAACCGGGTGGCAGTCGGTTCGCTCGGACGCGAGGCCTACTTCACCAACGGCAGCCTTGCCGTCATCGTCATCCCCGAACCCTCCGCCGCCCTCCTCGGTGGTCTCGGCCTGCTCGGCCTGCTCCTCCGCCGCCGAAATTGATTCTTTAGGTGTCTCCTTCAAATAGCTCCCCGTAAATAGTAAATAGGGTCAGTCCTCGCATTTTAACATTTTCCTTGGTATTCCCTTCCGGGTTGGGTAGAAGAGTTGATGGCTAGGCCGTTACGATTCCAATATGCGGGTGCCTGCTACCACGTCATGGCACGCGGCGATGGAGGGAAGACGATTTTCGAGGACGACGAGGACAGGAAGGTTTTCATCGCGCGGCTGGGGGAGGTTTGCGGGCGTTGCGGGTGGAAGGTTCATGCGTGGGTGCTGATGGGCAACCATTTCCACCTGCTGCTGGAGACTCCGGAAGCGAATCTCGTGGATGGAATGAAGTGGCTGCTCGGGACGTTTTCCCAGGGATGGAACCGGGTGAGGCGGCGGCGCGGGCATGTTTTCCAAGGGCGATACAAATCGGTGCCGGTGAACGGGGAGGAGACGGGTGCGTATTATTTCCGGATCGTGGCGGATTACATCCACCTCAATCCCGCGCGGGCCGGTCTTGCGGGAGGGGAGCGCGGGAAGCTGGCGGATTACCGGTGGAGCAGCCTGGGAGCGTATGCGAAGGGCGTGGGGCCGGATTGGCTGGTGATGGAGCGGGTGTTGCGGGCGTTCGAACTGGCGGAGGACGGGCGCGGGCGGCGGGCGTATGTGGCGTGGCTGGAGGCGAGGGCAAGGGAAGACGGTGGCAAGATCAACGATGAGGCGCAGGCCGCGTTGCGGCGGGGCTGGTATCTGGGGGAAGAGAGTTTCAAGAACAAGCTGCTGGCGATGCTGGATCGGGTGCGGGGCGGCAGGAATCCGCGCAACACAACGGGTGGAGCCAAGAAGGATCACGGGGAAGCCGAGGCCGGGAGGTTGGTTCGGAAAGCGGAAAAGGTCTTGGAATTGCCGACGGGAAGACGGTCGATGGAGGGATTGCGGAAGGGAGATGAGAGAAAAGTTCTGCTCGCCGCCCTGCTAAGACGGAGGACATCGGTGGGATTGGGGTGGATATCGGAAAAACTGGTGATGGGGCATCCGGGCTCGGTGAGTCGTCTGGTGGGAGGGATAGCGAAGAATCCTGAGCTGGCGCAGAGGTTGGAGGAATTGGAAAATATGTTAAAATGCGAGGACTGACCCTATTTCCTATGAACCGGCTCTACTTCATTCTTGAAGAGTTAACCGCGAATGGACGCGAATGAAGAAAAATAAGAATTACAAAAGGTGAGAACGCTAGGCGGCACCTGTATGGAAATCACCCTTATCATTCGCGAAAATTCGCGTCCACTTGTCCGTCGTAGCCTTCCCGGCCTTCGTAGCTTCAGCGAAGTAGGCGGCGAAGTCGGATTCGCGGTTGAATCTGAATTACGGGAGCCGGTCACTCTATCTTCACGCCGATGGCCTTGCCCATTTCCGTGGCGACGAAGGCGTTGCCGGCCGGGTTCAGGTGGACGCCGTCGCCGGTGAGGATGCCTTTGGGATTGTTATCGGGGTTGTTGGCTTTGAGGTGGTCGATGAAAGCCTTGCGGAGATCGACGAGTTGGCTGTTGGTATCGGAGGCGACCTTGCGGCTGATCGCGGAATATTCTTCAAGCATGGCGTCGCGCTCGTTGCTGCCGTCGTGTTTCTCACCGATGACGGAAGGGGTGCAGAGGATCACGCGAGCGCCGACGGCGTTGATCTTGGCGATGATGTCCTTGAGTCCCTCCTCGAAGATTTCCTTGGTGGTGCCACCGCCGAGGAGTTTGCCTTCCTTGTCCATTTTCCAGTGCCAGACGTCGTTGATGCCGATGTAGATGAAAACGAGGGTCGGCTTCTTGGTGATCACGTCCTTTTCGAGGCGCGCCTGGAGGTTCGGCACCTTGTTGCCGCTGATGCCCGCGCCGAAGGTCTCGACGCCGAGGTCGGGGTTCGCGGCCTTGATGGCTGCGGTGAGCACCGTGACGTAGCCCTGCGGTTTCACACCGGCCTGGGTGATGGAGTCCCCGAGGAACACGATGCGGGCGGCTTTTTTCAGGGGTTGGGGGGCTTCCTCGGCATAAAGGGCGGAGGGTATGGAGAGGATGGCGGCGAGTGTGGCGATGGCGATGGCGCGGATTTTCATGGTGTTGGTGAAACATCTAGCAGCCGCAATAGACACGCGCCAGCGGGTATTTTCGGGGAGCGCACGCGCCCCGCGTGCTGTTTCCGATACCCTCGCCGGAAACTCGGCTCGAGATAGGGCAGGCTTTTTTCTTGTTTGGCGGCGCACATCATCTTTCCAACCGACGGACCGCGAGGGCACGTATGCTCCCCCTCAATCCTTCCGCGTCAGCTCCACGAAAACATCCTCGAGCGTGGCCTCGTGGCGGAAAAGGGAGCGCAGCGGCCAGTTGTTGCCCGAGGCGATGTTGGAGAGGGATTGGCGGGTGTCGGTGCCGGAATCGACCCATACCATGAAACGGTTCCAGCCGTCCTCCAGCGCCTCGGAGGAGACCTTTTTCACATGCGGCAGCGCGGCGAGGATGGGGGTGACGGCTTCGGCAGGTGCCTGGAGTTCGACCTGCACGCGCCCGGCGGCGCGCATTTCGGAGATCAGGTTCTGCGGGGTGTCGGCGGCCTTGATTTTCCCCGCGTCGATGATGATCACGCGGCTGGCGATCATTTCCACCTCACTGAGGATGTGGGTGGAGATCATGACGGTGTGGTTGAGGGCAAGGTGCTTGATGAGCTCCCGGATCTGGCGGATCTGGACGGGGTCGAGTCCGTTCGTCGGCTCGTCGAGGATAAGCAGATCCGGCTGGTGGACAAGGGCGTCCGCGAGGCCGACGCGCTGGCGATAGCCTTTGGAGAGGGTCTTGATCATTTTCCGCTTGACCCCGTCGAGGCCGCAGGTGTCGATGACATGGGAGACGCGGCGGCGGGCGTCGGAGTTCGAGAGTCCTTTGATGCGGGCGCGGAAGGAAAGGTATTCGCGGACGCGCATGTCGTCGTAGAGCGGGACGTTCTCCGGCATGTAGCCGATGCGTTTCCGCGCCTCGATGGACTGCCGGAAAATGTCGAAACCGGCGACGGTGGCAGAGCCGGAGGAGGGCGGCAGGTAGCCGGTGAGCATGCGCAGGGTGGTGGTCTTGCCCGCGCCGTTCGGCCCCAGGAAACCGATGATCTCGCCCTTCGCGACGGAAAAGGTCACATCCTGGACGGCGAGATGGCGTCCGTAGCGTTTGGAGAGGTTGTTGACTTCGATCATCGGGGGCGGGGCGGGCGGATAATTTCAGGCGGCGGAGGTTGACGCAAGCCCGCTCGCCCTTTAACTAACTCCCCGCGCGCCGCCGGAGAGGCTGATTTTCCCTCCCCGTGCAGGCCGCAACACAAGATTCCCATGAACTCCTCGGTTTCGGCGCGCCTCAATTCGGATCTATTGGAAGAAAAATACGCCCTCTGGTGCGAGGATCCGCGCTCGGTGGAAGGCACGTGGTCGGCTTTTTTCGAAGGCTTTGAGCTGGGCGTTTCGCAGGCGAAAACCAAGAGCACGCCATCTGCGGAAGCCGGAGCGGAGGCGGTTCCCGCCCTTGATCTTGAGTTCAACGGCAAGGTCGTCGGCCTCATTTACAACTACCGCACGCTTGGGCACACGCAGGCGCAGATCAATCCGCTCGATGAGAATCCGGAGGTCAACCCGCGCCTGAGCCTGAGCGAATACAATTTCACCGAGGCGGAGATGGAGCGCGAGGCCTCGAACCCGTTTTTCCTGCGCGGCGCGAAGATGAAGCTGCGCAACATGGTGGCGGCGCTCAAGACCACCTACTCCGGGAAAATCGGCTTCGAGTTCATGCACATCCACAACACCACCGTGCGCCACTGGATGCGCGAGCGGATCGAACATCACGGGTCGAGCGGGGTGGAGAAAACCATGGAGATGCAGGTGAAATCTCTGCGCTGGCTCCTTGAGGCGGAGACCTTCGAGAATTTCCTGGCGAAAAAATTCCTCGGCGAAAAGCGCTTCTCGCTAGAGGGCGGCGAGGGCGCGATGGTTGTCCTCAACTCGCTTTTGGAAAGCTGCCCGAAGCAGGGCGTGCTGGAAATCGAGATGGGTATGGCGCACCGAGGCCGCCTAAACATCCTTGCGAATTTCGTCCGGAAATCCCTCACCACCCTGCTTTACGAGTTCACGCCTGATTACGAGCCCGGCCTCGTCGCCGGTGACGGGGATGTGAAATACCACCTTGGTTACGAGAGCATCCGCGAGTTCCCTGATGGAAATGTCCGCGTTAGCCTCGCCGCGAATCCGAGCCACCTTGAGGCCGTGAATCCGGTCGTCGAGGGTAAGGCCCGCGCCCGCCAGCGAGTAATCGGCGATGACGGCGTCGCCACTGACCGCAAGCGCGTGCTGCCTATCCTGATCCACGGCGACGCCGCTTTCGCGGGCCAGGGCTCCGTCGCGGAGGTTCTGAACCTTTCCCAGCTCCCCGGATATCGCACCGGCGGCACCATCCACCTCATCATCAACAACCAGATCGGCTTCACCACGATGCCCGCCGACGCCCGCTCCTCGGCCTACGCTACGGACGTCGCGAAAATGATCGAGGCTCCCATCCTCCACGTGAACGGCGAGGAACCGATGGAGCTTTACTGGGCGGCGCAGTTCGCCCTCGAGTTCCGCCAGAAGTTCGGGCGCGACATCGTGATCGACATGTATTGCTACCGCCGCCAAGGCCACAACGAGGCGGATCAGGCGGCGTTCACCCAGCCGCTCGTTTCCAAACAGATCGCCGCGCGAGAGACCTTCGGCCAGGTTTACAAACGCCAACTTGTCACCGACAATGTTCTCTCCCAGGCCGATGCCGACGCGCTGGAGAAGGCCATCTGGGATCGGCTTGAGGCGGGTTACCTGAAAATGGTCGAGCTGTCCGAAGCGGGCGACCGCACAGTATTCAGCGGATCGACCGCGATCATCCAGCCGCCCTACTCGCACGCCCCCGTGCCCACCGGCATTTCCCGCGACATGCTCCAGGGCATCGGAAGAACGCTCACTTCGGTGCCCGAAGGTTTCACCCTCAATCCCACGCTGGAGAAGCGTTTCCTGCCCCGCCGCACCGAAGCCCTGGCAAACGGCGGCCCCTTCGACTGGGCTTTCGCGGAATCCCTGGCCTTCGGCGCGCTGCTTCTGGAAGGCTCGCCCGTCCGTCTTTCCGGCCAGGATTGCCGCCGCGGAACCTTCTCCCAGCGCCACGCGGTGTTCTACGATTTCGAAACACGCGAGCGCCACATCCCCCTGCAGCACCTTTCCCCGCAGCAGGCGAAATTCTGTGTCTATAACTCGCTGCTCTCAGAGTTCGCGGTGCTTGGTTTCGACTACGGCTACTCGCTGAGCTACCCGGAAATGCTCATACTCTGGGAGGCGCAGTTCGGCGATTTCTCGAACGGCGCGCAGGTCATCATCGATCAGTTTATCTCCTCGGCGGAGTCGAAGTGGCAGACACCCAGCGACCTCGTGATGCTGCTGCCGCACGGCTACGAGGGCATGGGGCCCGAGCACTCCAGCGCGCGCCTCGAGCGTTTCCTCCAACTCTGCGCGGAGGAAAACATGATCGTCGGAAACTTCTCCACGCCCGCCCAATACTTCCACGCTCTCCGCCGCCAGAAACGCCGCGGCTTCCGCAAGCCGCTGATCCTGATGACCCCGAAAAGCCTGCTCGGCCGCCCGGAGGCGGTTTCCTCGGAGGCCGATTTCCTCGAAGGCACTTGCTTCCAGGAAGTCCTGCCGGATCCGATGGAGTTCGCGAACCCGGCGGATGTGCGGCGCATCGTTTTCTGCACCGGCAAGGTCTTCTACGATCTCGCCGCGCACCGCAAGGAAGCGGGCATCACCGACACCGCGCTCATACGCATCGAGCAGCTCTACCCCTTCCATGGGGAAATGGTCGCCGCCCTCTCCGCGCAGTTCCCGCAGGCCTCAAGCTTCGTATGGTGCCAGGAAGAGCCGCGCAACATGGGCGCATGGACTTACATCGAGCCGCGCATCGAAGGCGCGCTCGGCGTCCGCCCGCTCTACGCCGGACGCAAGCCCGGCTCCAGCCCTGCCGCCGGCTCCAAGGCCATGCATTACCGCGAGCAGAAAGCCCTGCTCACCAAAGCCTTCGAAATCTAATCATTCTCACCCCTTCCCACCATGGCCATCGACATCAAAGTGCCCGCCGCCGGCGAATCCATCACCTCCGCGAACATCGCGAAATGGTACAAGAGCAACGGCGACTCCGTCAAAAAAGGCGAGCCGCTCGTCAGCCTTGAGACCGATAAGGTTTCCAACGAGCTGGAGGCCGAGGCCGACGGCATCCTCACCATCACCGTCGGCGAGGGCGAGGAAGTCGCCATTGGCACGGTGATCGGGAAACTTGAAACCGGTGCCGCGCAACCCTCCGCAGAAACTCCCGCACCCGTCGTTGAAACTCCCGCTGCACCCGCCCCACAAGCCACTTCCGGCGAACCCGTCGAGATCAAGGTGCCCGCCGCCGGCGAGTCCATCACCTCCGCGAATATCGCCGCGTGGCGCAAGAAGGACGGCGACCGCGTCGAAAAAGGTGAAATCCTTGTTTCCCTCGAAACCGACAAGGTTTCCAACGACCTCGAAGCCCCGGTTTCCGGCACTCTCCGGATCCTCGTCCCCGAAGGCGAGGAAGTCGCCATCGGCAAGGTGATCGCGAAAATCACCCCAGGCGCCACCGCAGCGCCCTCCGCCGCTCCGCAAGCTGCAGCACCCGCTCCTGCTGTCGTCCCCTCCCCTGCCCCGCGCCCCGTACCCGATCTCACTGTCGTTTCCGCCCCCGCCGCGCCGGAAAAACCCTCCGCGCCCGTCATCGAAGGCCGCACCACACGGAAAAAAATGTCGATGCTGCGCCGCAAGATCGCGACCCATCTCGTCAACGCCCAGCAGACCGCAGCGATCCTCACCACCTTCAACGAGGTCGATATGACCGCCGTCATGGAGCTCCGCAAAAGCGTGCAGGAGGATTTCCTCAAAAAGCACGGCGTGAAGCTCGGCTTCATGTCCTTTTTCGTGAAAGCCGTCACCCAGGCGCTTAAAGATGTGCCGTCCATCAACGGTCGCATCGACGGCACCGACGTCATCGAGAACCACTTCTACGACATCGGCGTCGCCATCGGCACCGAGAAAGGCCTCATCGTCCCCGTGCTGCGCGATTGCGACGGGAAATCCTTCGCCCGTATCGAGCAGGACATCCTCGACTACGCGAAAAAGGGCAAGGACGGCAAGATCGCCATCGAGGATCTCCAGGGTGGCGTCTTCACCATCTCCAACGGCGGCACCTACGGCTCGCTCCTCAGCACGCCCATCCTCAACCCGCCCCAAAGCGGCATCCTCGGCATGCACACCATCCAGCAGCGCCCCATCGCCCTCAACGGCCAGGTCGTCATCCGCCCCATGATGTACCTCGCCCTCAGCTACGATCACCGCCTCGTCGATGGCAAAGAGGCCGTCACCTTCCTCATCCGCATTAAAGACGCGCTGGAAGCCCCGCACAGGCTCCTTCTGGAGCTGTGAGGAATGTTGGTGAGTTCCATATATAAAACGCGATCATGTCGCAGCTTAAAGTGGGAAATTCTGGAGGCATAAGGTTTCAACAAAAAGATGGGAACGCTTCTCCCGCGGGCATATTTCGCACCCTATTTTACGCGAAAAGGCGTTTGAATGCCGCGTAACGGCTGGTAAAAAGCGGTGCGTTGCGGAAAGTATCTTGGCATGATGCCCGTTCTGTGAAGTGCCGCTCCACAAACACAATCGCCATGAAACCCCGACTGATCGCCGCCGCGCTGACCGCGCTTTTCCTTTCCCTCCCCGCCGCTCCAGCCCGGACTTGGACGAGTTCCGATGGCTCCAAAACCTTCGAGGGCGAGCTGCACGCGTATGATGAGGACACCGGCAAGGTCACCGTGAAGCTGGCGAACGGCAAGGAGATGGCTTTCATGCAGGACAAGCTTTCCGAGGACGACATCGCCTTCCTCAAGGAAAAGGGAAACGTCGCACCCGAGGCACCCGCCGCGGCGGCGTCTCCGCTGAAAGCGTCAGCTTTGCCCGAAGTCCTCCCCGATCCCGATGGCAAGGAAGCGGATATGACCAAGCCGGTGCAAGTTTTCATCCTGATGGGGCAGTCCAACATGCTGGGCTTCGGGAATGCAGGCCAACTCAAGGGGGTTGCCGCTGAGAAATATCCATACCTTGTCGATGACGGAGGGAACTGGAACGTGCGCAAGGATGTGCGCAATGTCTTTTACTGTATGGCAAAACAGCGATACAATGATTGGCTGACTGCCGAAAACGGAAATGGTGGTGGCAAATTTGGTCCGGAAATCGGCATTGGGAATTATCTAGGCCATGCGATTGATGCGCCTGTGCTGATCTTGAAATCCTGTGTGGGCAACCGTGCCTTGGGCTGGGACTTGCTTCCACCCAGTGCGGTAGGCACGGGAAAGGATGGGCAATCATACCAAGGGGACTCGGAGAGCTCGAATCGGAAAGTTAAGGAAAACCATGGTGGCTGGTATGCGGGCTTACAGTATGACCAGGACGTAGGCGCTGCACAGGAAGTCCTGAGAAACTTGTCCGACTATTATCCTGGTGCCACGGGATACGAAGTGGCCGGGTTCTTCTGGTGGCAGGGAAATGCAGAGCCAGGCAAGGGGAACGTGGAGGCTTACGACAAGAACCTAGCCTTTCTCTTCAATGACCTGAAAAAAGACTTCAATGCACCAAACGCCAAGTTTGTTTGCGCCACATTGGGTGAACACGATAAGACTGCGACCCTTTCCCAGAAGATGTTCGACTTCGCTGCTCTGCCGGAGTTCAAGAATCAGGCTGCGGTGTTCTATTCGAAGCCCGGCTCCAAGGGAGGTAGCGGAGGTCACTACGGTGGCGATGCCGATACCTACATGTATGTGGGCGAAGGGATGGGCAAGGCCATGGTCGAGTTGCTCTCGAAATAAGGCCGCGCTTGGGACTAAGGGACAGAGCTGTATGGCATTTCAAAAGCCAAAATTATCGCAAAATCACTGTTTAGAAATACAATTTACTACAATTATTGATTGACGGGACAATTTTTTGTTGTATTTTATTTACTCAATTGAGCGAAAAACAACAAATCCAGAGGAAATCGATCACCGCGGACATCCTCAATCGCTTGAAGCATTCGCCTGTTGTTGGGGTGCTGGGTCCTCGCCAAGTGGGGAAGACGACGCTTTCGCGACAGGTGGAGGCGGAGTGGGTTGGAACAGTGACACGTTTTGACCTCGAGTTACCGGCGGATCGGGACGCACTTTCGCAAAGCGCGCAAACGGTGCTCGGACAGTGTGAAGGGCTGGTCATTCTCGATGAAGTGCAGCGATTGCCGGAATTATTCACCTTGCTGCGTCCCCTCTGTGATCGGCCGGATCGATCCACTCGGTTTCTGCTTCTGGGCAGCGCTTCATGGGAAATGGTCAAAGGAGTGTCGGAATCCTTGGCGGGACGCATACAGTTTGTGGATGTCTCGGGTTTCTCGCTGGCGGAAGCAGGCGCCGAAAGTCTCCATCAGCTCTGGTTCCGGGGTGGATTTCCTCCGGCTTTTCTGTCCGTGAACGATGCGGAGGCGATGGAGTGGCATGGGGCTTTTGGGCGGACTTTTTTAGAGCGGGATATTTCCAACCTTGGATTTATGGCGGCTCCCGAGGCGCTGCGGCGGTTCTGGACGATGCTAGCCCATTATCATGGCCAGACTTGGAACGCCAGCCGCCTCGCAGAAGCGTTGGGCGTGAATCGAGCGACGGCGGAGCGTTATCGGGACATTCTGATAGGCACATTCATGGTGAGGCTCTTGCCGCCGTGGTTTGAAAATCTCGGCAAGCGGCTGGTAAAATCGCCCAAGCTTTATCTGCGTGATAGCGGTGTCCTTCATCAGTTGCTGGGAATGGAGGATCCCATGGATCTTCCAAGACATCCGGCTTACGGAGCGAGTTGGGAAGGCTTCGCCCTCGAGCAGACTCTGATTGCCCACGGGCAGCGCGATGCCTATTTTTACGCGACACAGCGTGGCGCGGAGCTGGACTTGATGCTGCTCCGGCGCGGAGGCAAGTGGGGTTTCGAGTTCAAAGGCACCGACGCGCCAAAGACTACGAAGTCCATGCACATTGCATTGGACGACCTCAAGCTCGAACATCTCTGGGTGGTCTATCCCGGAACCCGGCGCTACCCCATGACCAAAAAAATCACCGCCCTTCCGATGAGGGAGATTTCCCAAATCGAATTCAAAGCCTAGCCCTGAGCTCAGCTTTTTTGAAATCCAGCACCTCTTGGATACTGGATTGGCAAATAAACAGATGGGCGAGAAGTGCGGATGGAAAAAAGAGTGGAAGGAATCGTAGCAGTCAGACCCCAATCCGCCACAGGCAACGAAACGTATCCAATAAATAATTTGGATAGGATTCTGATTTTATGCAAACAGCTCGCGACTAAGGTGGGTTATTATGCAACTAGCCGGCGGATGTCATCGGTTTCTTTTTGGCTGCCAGCACCTTTAGGGAACCATCGACCCGGCTACCCGACCTCCACATAAATCGCCTTGAGATATTCCGCCTCGCGGAAACGGGCGGGATGATCGGGCGCGTGGCCGTGGCGCCAGAGTTCGCGGAAACGGCCTGCCGTTTTCCCGCAATGCCTCTTCCACCGCGAAATAGAACTCCTCCGCCGAGACGTGCGCGGAGCATGAGGCCGCGACCAGAATCCCGCCTGGCCGGAGCCGCCGCAGCGCCGCGAGGTTGAGCCGCGAGTAAGCCCGCGCCGCGCCTTCGCGCTCGGACTCCCGTTTCGCGAGGCTGGGCGGATCGGTGATGATGAGATCGTAGCTTCCCACGCTTTCCTCCAGCCAACGGAAGGCGTCCGCCTGCACCGCGTGGCGCTGCACGGCGGCCAGCGAGGGGTTCAGCGAAACATTCCGCGCCGCGCTATCGAGGGCATGGTGGCTGATGTCGAGGTCGGTCACGGATCGTGCCCCGCCCCTCGCGGCGTAGAGCGAGAACCCGCCGGTGAAGCTGAAAACATTGAGCACATCGCGGCCTGCGGCGAGTTGTTCGACGCGGGAGCGGTTGTCGCGCTGATCGAGGAAAAACCCGGTTTTCTGGCCTTTGAGCACCGCCGCCTCGAAGCGAAGGCCGTTTTCGGAAAACACCACGGTTTCCTCTCCAGCCTCGCCGCGGAAGCCTTCCGTGAAACCCATGTCCGCCGCGTAAGCCGTGATGTTCCGGCTCAGGCGGAGGATGAGATGTTGCGGGCGGAAGGCTTCGCGGAACACGTCCTCGATTTCCTCCCAACGCGCCAGCCATGAGGCGGCGTAAATTTTCACCACCAGCGTCCCGGCATAGATGTCCGCGACGAGTCCGGGAAATCCCTCGCTCTCACCGTTGATGAGGCGCGCGCCGTCGGTGTTTTCGTTCAGGACGTTTCCTTCACGCAGCGCGAGACACGCCCGCGCCTTTTCCAGCCACCATTCGCGCTGGATCGTCGCCGGTTTCCCGCAATGCAAGATGCGCACGCGGATCGGCGATTCCGCCTCATATAGCCCGATGGCGAGGAAGCGATTCTTCCGGTCATACATCACCGCCAGTTCGCCGGTCTCACCCTCGCGGTTCTGGCTTTTCACGCTGTCTGCATAGACCCAAGGATGCCCGGATCTCACCGCTGTTTCCGCTCTGGGAAAAAGCTCCAGCCTCAGCCTGTTTTTCACCCCATTTCCGTTCATCCGCGCTCAGCGGACACCTACGTGCTTCGCGACACAAGCACCCACTTGAAAAAACCCGCAGAGTAGGCGGGTATCCATCTAACGCATGAACTTACACCTCCGACCTTCCAGCCGCCGCTCCTTTCTCAAAGGCCTTACCGCCACCACCGCGGCGGGCATCGCGATGCCAAATCTCCTGCTCCGCGCCCAGGATACGCCTGCCGGGAAGAAACTCGGGATCGGCTGCATCGGGGTCGGCGGGAAAGGGTTTTCAGACATGGTGAACGCCTCCTGGCAGAATGAGATCGTCGCGATCTGCGATGTGGATTCCAACAACCTAGCCAAGGCCGCCGCGAAATTTCCCAACGCGAAGCAATACCGCGACTTCCGCGAGATGCTGGAGAAAGAGAAGGGCATCGACGGCGTGACCATCTCCACCCCGGATCACTCCCACTACCCGGCCGCCATGCACGCCATTTCCCTCGGCAAGCACATCTGCGTCCAGAAACCTCTCGTGAACACCCTCTGGGAAGCCCACGAACTCCACAAGGCCGCCGCCAAAAAGGCATCATCACCCAGATGGGCAACCAAGGCCACACCTTCGAGGAAAACCGCCTGCTCAAGGAATGGTTCGACGCCGGGGTGGTGGGCACCGTGAAGGAAATCCACGTCTGGACGAACCGCCCGATCTGGCCGCAGGGCATGGCCGCCGACGCGAAACCCGCCCAACCCGCTCCCGACACGCTCGATTGGAAACTTTGGCTGGCCCAATCCCCGGACACCGATTACCGCCCCGATATCCATCCTTTCAAATGGCGTGGCCTCTTCGAGTATGGTGCCGGTGCCCTCGGCGACATGGGCTGCCACAATCTCGACCCTCTCGTCTGGGCGCTTGGCTTGGGTGTGCCGGATCGCATCGAAGCCGTGGCGGACGGCCTCACCGGCATCGCATGGCCCGCAGGTGCCAAGGTGTTGTATCACTGGGAAAAGGTGCCCGGCCACGGGGAAATCAAGCTCACTTGGTATGAGGGCATCAACACCGACGGTTCGCCCTGCCTCCCGCCCCCGCCCGCGGGTCTGGATGCGCCGATCAGCAATACCGGATTCTATGTGATCGGCTCGGAAGGCATCCTCTACAACCAGGGCGACCAGGCGAAAAACCTCACGATCCTGCCAGCGGCGCGCTCGGCGGCGTTTCTCACCAGCCCTCCGGAAAAAACTCTCGACCGCAGCCCCACGCCCGGAGATCCGCAGCGCGAATGGTCGCTCGCCATCAAGCAGGGCAAGCATTTCCCCTTCATGTCGCAGTTCGATTACGCCGTCCCGCTCACCGAGCTCTGCCTGCTTGGCGCCCTCGCCATCCGCACCGGCACCGCCATCAAATGGGATCAGGAAAAATACCAAGCCATCGGCAACGACGCCGCCAACAAGCTCATCAAACGCGCCCAATACCGCGATGGCTGGGAATACTCGGCGGACAAAATCTGAGCGCCTGACCCCAGACATTTTGAGTGCGTGCGATCCTTCGCCGCTTTTGTTCACCAGCGAGCCGTTTTGGCGGGAGGCTCTCGAACTTTCCAAACCAAAGCTGTATCCCGCCTAAGGATACAAAAGCGGTGATTCTCAGCGCACTCAAAAGGCACCGCCTCCAAAAACTAGGCCGATCTCTAACTGGATTCGCCTCACCTCAATCACTGAGCTCCCTTATCGGGAAAAATGTGAAATAGCGGGGACTCCAAACACCAAACACTCGCCATTCAGACCCGACCCCAGTCTTGAGGTTTAGCGGCGGCGGCATAGCAGGGCGAGTAGGCCGATGCCACCGAGCAATGCGACGGAGGGTTCTGGCACGGCTGCGTAGTTGAGATAGACGCCGTCGGCTCCTTCAAACAAGGAAAACGAGGCTCCACTGCGTTCGTCGGTCAGAGATGTTCCGTCTTTATCTATCGTGGAACCCGCAAGGGTGAGGTTTTCGAAGCCCGTAATTGCTCCGTTAACATCGAAAATTTTCCAACCGTTCGTTTCGGTGTAGTCGCTGTTCCAGAATGCGTTTGTCCAATCAGCCAAGCTGCCAAGAAGCGCGAAATCGAGTGTGATGGTCGTGGAGCCTGTGAACGTGAGGTTACCGCTAACGTCCACGCCATCGTAATCGGTGCCGCGGCCGGAAACGGTATTGTCAATCAATTCCCAGACAACATTGGAGCCCACCGTGTAAGCCAAATCACCGTCAATCGTCTGAATCCCGGGGCTGAAGCCCGGGCTGTGGGTGCCAGAGATGGTGACATCCCCGGCGATGGTTCCGCCACCGGAGAGTGTCTTATTAGAACCCAAGGTGAATCCGCCAGTCACGGTGGAGACATTGAAGTTGGCACCATTGGCGATGCTTACCCCCGATGAAGAGCCGATCGAGCCACTGCTGCCAAGAGCGAGGGTTCCGGCATTGACGCGGGTGACTCCCGAATAGGTGTTGGCCGCGTTAAGGGTCAACCGTCCAGGCCCCGCAAAAGACAAATCACCACTGCCAGAGATGATGCCGTTGTGCACCACACCCAGCCTCTGATTCATGTTCACCCCGCTGAGATCGAAAGCACTGGTGCCAACGGTGGAAAAGGTATGCAGTGTGTAGGCACCAGCGCTGTCAAAATCAACCGTCACCGATCCGCCTGTGGCGGCTCGGGTTCCTTGATAGCGCACCACCACGAGACCGGAGCCGCCGTCACCGCCTTTTTTGGTAACGCCGGAGGCGCTTCCTGCACCGCCACCACCGCCACCACGATTGGCCACGGCGTTGGAGCCCGCTGCATCCGCCCCACCGTTTCCACCGCCATCCATGCCTGCACCCGCAATGTTGCTCCCCAAGGCGACAGGCACTCTCTTTCCTCCACCACCGCCGCCGCCATAGGCGATGGTGGAGCCCGTGATGCTGGAAGAAATGCCGATACCGCCTTTCGCGTGCTCTGCGCCATTAGCGTCACTAGTAATGAACCCGGGCTGACCGGGGCCACCTGCACCACCGCCACCACCACCGCGCTGGTTGTTACTGAATGAGCCGTTGCTTAAGCCATCTGCGCCCCGATGGTTCGCCCCCCCCGTTCCAGTGGCGCCTTTCTGTAGGGCTTCATCACTGAGATGGCCACCACCACCACCACCCGTAAATCCGGCCGTGGCCGGTTTACTGTCGGACAATCCGCTGACGTCACCCGTGGCGCCAGCGCCACCGCCCTGAGCGGTCACAACGCCAAATTGGCTTTCTCCACCTAATCCACTCGCCACCGTGTAGCTAGTAGAACCCGCGCCACCCGCACCAACATTCACTGTGTAGCTGGAGCCTGAGGCTTTTGAAATTGTTCCCTGTAGAACTTGTCCGCCGCCACCGCCGCCCGCAGAAAAGAAGGAGAAAGAGTGCACGCCACCAGCGCCGCCACCACCACCACCACCGCCGACAAGCAAATACTGCACAGAGAATCCCAAATCCAACGTCAAACCACCGTTGGTGGAATATGCGGTGCTGATCGCATTCGACCCGCTGGTGCCATTCAGGGTGATCACGTTTTGGGCGGGCAGCATCGGCGTCGCCAACAAGGCAAAGCTGGTGAAGAAAATCGGGAAGGTTGCGTGACTAGGGAATTGCTTTTGGGGTGAAGGCCGTTGGAAGAGCCGTTGGCCGTGCCGGAGGCGGGGGAAAAGGGGGGAAGATGTAGTGAAAAGTGCCGAGTGAGCAGAAAGCAGCGGAAAAAAACGCGACCAAACGGCCGTGTGGCTGACGCTGTTGCTGGTTTTGCCAAACAATTTTACTCGCACCGCACCAACACAGCTTTCCCGTCCGCTTTGTCAAGATATTTTTTCACACGTGTCGGCGACTGAGCAAAAGTGGATTTAATTATCTGAGCAAAAGTGGACAGTCATTCCTGATATTCAAGATTGCTTGATGGGCGTTGCGGATCAAAGGCGGTATTCAGCGAGGATGTCCGGCCATTGAGGTGATTGAGGCGTGGGCGGGTGGGCGATGACCCGGAAGCTCCCCGGTTGCTGGACGATGGTAACCTGCTTGCTTTCTGCGGGCGTGATCTCCCAGCGGCGACCCAGGAAGCTGATCTCTCCGGCTTTCTGACATCTATTTCCCAGAAAAACAGTAAGACTTTTCTTTTGCTATGGGGAGTTTTGCGGGTAGGATCGGGGGAATGAGCAGTAAGCGATTCCTGAGTCCTTGGAAAAATTCGTTGGAGAAGCCGGTGATTTATCACTGCGTTTCGCGGGTGGTGGATCGGCGGTTTGTGTTGAAGGAGGAGGAGAGGGAGAAGTTCCGCATGTTCATGCGGATGGTTGAGAATTTCAGCGGTTGCCGGGTTCTTTCCTACTGCCTGATGTCCAACCACTTCCACATTCTCCTCGAAGTGCCGCCCGCGCCTGCCGAGGGCGTTTCCGATGGGGAAATCCTGCGGCGCTTGGGGGCGATTTACAGCGAGGCGGCGGTGGCCGCGATCGCCCGTGAAATGGAGGATGCTAGGGCGGAGGGAGCGGAGGATTTGCTGAGGGAAATCCGTCTGCGCCACACGCGGCGCATGCACGACCTCAGCGAGTTCATGAAAGCTCTGCTGATCCGTTTCACCCGTTGGTTTAACCGCACGCACCAGCGCACCGGAACCTTGTGGGAAGATCGCTTCAAGAGCGTGATTGTGGAAAGCGGTTTGGCGGCGCGAACTATGGCGGCATACATCGACCTGAATCCGGTCCGTGCGGGGATGGTGGAAGACCCGGCGGAGTATCGCTGGAGCAGCTATGGCGAGGCGGTGGGAGGGGGGAAAAAGGGAAATGGGAAGAAGGCGCGGGAAGGATTGGTGCGGGCGAACCGATGCGACAAAGGGGTGGGATTTGATGCCACGCAATGGCTGGAAGTGGCGAAGAGTTACCGGATTCTATTGGGAATGGCGGTGGCGAGGAAGCGCGGGAAGGCGAAGCTGGAAGAGGTGATGGGGAAAGGGAAAGCCCCTGGGAAAGCAGCGGAGATGCGGAACATGAACATGGAGGAAATCATCGAGCATCTAGAGAAAACAGGCCAGACGATAGGCCTGCCCGACCTGACTGCGGCGAAGATATTGAGGATGCGGGTGAGGTATTTTACGGACGGAGCAGTGATCGGCAGCAAGGAGTTCGTGAACGAGGCGTTTGCGGGAGCGCGGGAAAGGTTTTCCAAGAGGAGGAAGGACGGGGCGCGACGGATGCGCGGCAGCGGCGCGGCGGCGAAGGGTTTGCTATGGAGTATTCGGGATCTGCGGGTGGGGGTGTGAAATACTGCCGCCCAACATTTGGATCCGGGCATATGACGCTCAGGAGCATACATGGCAACAAGCTCCGCTAATTTCGTTCAGAATATTGTGCGGAGGCGCAGTCCGAAGAGCTGCGGATCCCCCGGCGAGCCTGCGGTGATCTGTGGATTGATGAAGGAGTAGTAATTCTCATCGAGCAGATTGCGCCCGAAAAAGGCGATGCTGAAACGCTCCGTCGCATAGCCGATTTCCGCATCCCAGAGCATATAGGCGTCCTGGGTGAATAGGCCGGTGTTCGCGGCATCGAAACGGGTCAGGCCGGAGACGCGCACCGAGGTCTGGGTGTAAAAGCCGTTTTCGAAATCATAGCGGACGCCGGCGCTGCCGGTGTACTCCGGCACGAAGGGAACCTCCCTACCATTGAAGTTCGCTCCGAGAGTGAAGGGATCGGCGTAAGAGTCGAACTCGGCGTTCACGTAACCGAGGCTGCCGCGGACGGTGAGGCGCTCGACAGGTGTCCAGGCGAGATCCAGCTCGACGCCGCGGGAAGTGACCTCATCCGCGTTGACGATGGCGAAGTCGGTGCTCCCGGGCACGGGCTGGTTGAGCTGGTAGTCGTCGATCTGATCCCAGAAGCCGCGCAGCCCGATGCGGAGATTCTGGTCAGGGTTATCGTATTGGATACCGATTTCGTTCGACCAGTTCGTCTCGCGGTCGTAGGCCGGGCCGTTTGCCTGATCCACAAAGGCTGTGAATCCGCCGGGTTTGTTGCCGATGCTGCTGCGGACGAACCAATCCACGGTGGGCGTGACGGAATAGGTGAGGCCGAGGACGGGCGAGACAAACATCTCATCCTGGGAGTCGCGGACGGAGGCGGGTGGCGCGCCCAGATTTGTGGTTTTCAGCCGATCGATTTCCGATTCGTAGTAGTCCAGCCGCAGCCCGGCATCCACAGCAAGCCGCTCGCTGGCCTGCCAGGTGACGTTGCCGAAGGTGGCGAGGTTGAGCTGGTCGATGGAAAATCGGGTGTCCTCGTTCGCCGTGGGAAAAAACGGCGGGCTGGGAACGAGGAAGCGTCGGGTGGTGAAGCCGTCGTTATCGATCATCATCTGGAAAAATCCGGCTCTCCAACGAAGGCGGGCCTCATCCGCCGAAGAGAAGCGAATCTCGTTGGAAATGAGATCTTGGTTCTGGTCGATGCGCGAGCGGTTGTCACCGACCCCGGCCATGAGATCCAGATCCACCGTTGATGGGTTGAGATCCCAAGTTTGGTAGCTCGTGATGGTTTCCATTTTCCCCCAAGCGAAAGCCTTCCGCGAGTGGATCGAAAACTGGTAGCGCTCCAGATCCGTGACCCCACGGAAATCGGACGAGTCATTGAACGGATCGGGGCTGAACAGCGAGCTGAGCCGTTGGGAGCCGTCGTTGATGTGCTCGGCGTAAAAGCGCAGCCGGAGCTCGAAATCATCGCTGGGATTCCAGAACAGGTTGAGAAGGCCGCCGGTGGCCTCACGGTCGTCGGTCTCGTCGTTCAGGAAGGTGTTGCGGACGTAGCCATCGCGCTGGTCATGGAAAAGCTGGAGGGTGTAGAACAAATCCCCACCGAGCGGCCCCGAGGTCTGCAAGCCGAGGCCCACATGATTATACGAACCGTATTCGGCGGAGAAACTCCCCTCCATCTTTTCGCACGGTCGTGAGGTGAACATTTCCACCATTCCGGCGGGACCGTTGCGGCCAAAATTCGGGCCTTGCGGCCCCCGGTAAACGCGTATTTCCGAGAGTTCTAGCAGCTCGGACGGATAACTATAGGCATCACCCAGCGGGACGTCATCAATGGTGAGTCCGAGCGCGGGCGGACTGAAGAAAAGCGTGTTGGTGGATCCCCGCATCGCGACCACCTGGCCGTATCCGCGCGAATCCGCCGAGACCACATTGAACCCCGGAACGATCCCCGACAGGTCGGAAAACGAGCGGGCCTGGAAAAGCTCGAGTGATTGGCTCGAAATCACACTGACGGCGGATGGCTCATCCTCAATACGCTCCGCTTCCACAATGGTCGGAGCAAGCAGGAATGGATCCTGTGCATGGAGGGTGGAACTCAAGGCGAAGGCGACGGAAGCGGTGCAGCATGGGTGGGTTCATCGTTAAGCGTGTGGCGATATGGTGTACTGGGGTCGATCAGGCGAAAGCGAAAAAGCTCCGCTCGGACGGGTAAGTTCCCGGAGACTTTATCCGTTCCAGACGTGGAATGGGATCAACTGACTGATCCCTTGCACGCCACCTGAATTGACCTAAGATCCGAAATCATGAAACTTCCTTTTCTGTTTATCGCACTGCTTCCCGGCCTTGCTCTCGCCCAAGACTGGCCGCGTTACCTTGGCCCGGACGGATCGGGAAAGGTGGAAGGAAACATCCGGACGAACTGGAAGGAGGAGAAGCCGAAGGAACTCTGGCGCAAGGATCTCGGCAAAGGCTGCACCAGCTTCGCCATCGCCGGCGACAAAGTGGTGGTTATGGGCAACAAGGACAACACCGACATCGTCTGGTGCCTCGACGCCGCGACCGGAAAGGAAATCTGGACCCACAAATACTCGCAGAAACTCGACCCGAAACTCTACGATGGCGGTCCGAACGCCACGCCGACGATTGACGGTGACGTCGTTTACACCCTCAGCCGCACTGGAAACCTGTTCTGCCTTTCCATGGCCGATGGCAAACCGAAATGGCACAAACATTTCCAGAAGGACTTCGAGGGAACCGCCCCGAGCTGGGGTTATTCCGCCTCACCGGTGGTGAAAGGTGACCTGCTCTACTGCCTGCCTTGCGCGGACGACGGAGGATTGTTCGCGCTGGAAAAGGCGACCGGCAAAGTGAGCTGGAAATCGGGCGACGACACCAAGCCGGGCTACGCGGCTCCGGTATTTTTTAACCACAAGGGCCGCGATGTGGTGGCCGCGTTTCATGGCCGCGAGCTGGTCACTTACAGCTTGGACGGCAAGGGCAAGCCGGTCTTCGATTTCGGCTGGCGGACATCCTACGACGTGAACGCCAGCAACCCCCAATACCATGACGGCATGATGTTCCTCGCCTCCGGTTACGGCATGGGCTACGTGGTCATCGATGTTTCGTATGGCAAGCCGAAGGTGCTCCACAAGGATGAGGACATCCGCATGATTTTCCAAAACAGCATCCTGCAGGACGGCGACATCCTCGGCGTTTTCGGAGATAAAAACATCGCCGCCGAACTCATCCGCATGGACATGAAAACCGGTAAGGCTCGCTGGCGCGCAAAAATGCCCGGCACCCGCGGCAGTTCGCTGATGGTCGGCGACCAGATGGTGATCCTCTCGGAAACTGGCGACATCATTTGCGGCGAGCCCGCCAAGTCCGGATGGACGGAACATGGCCGTGTCAAAGCGCTGCCATCGGTCAGTTGGGCTCCCGTCGCATTCGCCCATGGCAGGATCTTCGCGCGTTCCAACAAGGGCGAGGCGGTCTGCCTAGAGGTGAAATAAGCCCCGGGGCAATCAAGCAATGGAAAGCGCTCGTGAACAGGGGACAGCGCGTGCGCAGCCTTTTGAGTGCGTGCGATCATTCGCCGCTTTCATTCACCCCGAGGCTGTTTTGACGGGACGCTGCGAACTTTCCATGCCATAGCTGTTTTCAGCCTAAGCATACAAAAGCGGCGATTCTCCCCGCACTCAAAAGGCTTTGCCCCGCCCAAACCCGATGCTTCCCGGCTTGATCGTGATGAAGTGGCTCTTACTTTTTTTTGACAGCCATCGATTCCGGGTTTCGTATGGGTTTGTGATGAAAGCAGAAATTTTTGCAACGAGCTTATTGCTGACGGGTTTTCTCAGTGCCGGGAACTGGCCCGCATGGCGCGGTGAAGGCAGTAACGGCGCAACCACCGGCAAGCAGCCTCCAGTCGATCTGGCGGAAAAATTACTATGGAAGGCCGAGCTCCCAGGGCGCGGTTGCTCGACCCCGATCGTGTGGGGTGATAAGCTCTTCGTTACCAGCCCGATCGGTGATGAGGACGGCTTGCTGGCCTTGGATGCCAAGGGCAAGGAACTCTGGCGCATAACCTTCGGCACGGGCACTCCCGGGCGCGGTCAACGCGTCGGCAGCTCCACGAATTCCTCGCCGATCACCGATGGGAAGGTCGTCGTGGCCTATTTCAAATCGGGGACGGTTGCGTGTGTCGATCTCGACGGCAAGGCGCTGTGGAAGGTCAACCTACAGGAGAAATACGGCAAGGATACGCTCTGGTGGGATCAGGGAACTTCCCCCGTTTTCGCCGGTGGGAACGTTGTCGTGGCGGTGATGCAAACGGGCGGCGATTCCTATCTGGTCGCGCTGGATCCGAAGACGGGCGGAGAAGTTTGGAAAACCTCCCGGAAATACGAAACCGGTGAGGAATCCGGCGATGCCTACACTACACCCCATGTGGTCAAGCGTGACGGGAAAGAGCAGATCGTCACTTGGGGCGCGGATCACCTCACCGGCCACGACGCGGAGACCGGCAAGCTTCTGTGGCAATGCGGCGGCTTCAACCCGAAACGCGCGGGTATGCAGCGAGTCATCGCTTCCGCAGTGGTCGCCGATGGTCTCGCGGTAGTCCCCTTCAACCGGGGTGGCTCGCTCGGCGCGATCCGTATAGATGCTAGTGGCGATGTAACGGAGACTCATTGGGCATGGCGCAACGACAAACTCGGCACCGACGCCGCTTCTCCAGTGCTCCACGATGGCAAGGTTTTCGTGCTCAAGGATGGCGGTCCAGAACGCGGACGCTTGACCTGCCTGGACGCCAAAACCGGCGAGCAACTCTGGGAATCGACCCTACCGAAAGGGCCACAGGTCTATTACGCATCTCCGCTTCTCGTAGGAGATCAAATCTATTGCGCGAGGGAAGACGGGATGATCTTCAGCGGGAAAATCACAGATGACGGCCTATCGGATATCAAGACCCACGCTCTTGAGGAGGGAGTCATCGCTTCTCCCATCTCCGTGGGTGGTCGTCTATTCCTGCGCACCGACAAATCCCTGTTCTGCTTCGGCGAGAATTGATCGCGGGGGCGCTCAGGGCTTCACGTCATAGCAAAACAGCAGATCCTGATCGCGCAGATAAAGTTTGCCGCCGATGACCACCGGATGCGCCCAGATTTTGCCGTTGGTGCCTTCGCGCAATTTGGTCTGGCGGGGAATTTCGAAGCGACCGTGCTCCACGTATTTGTTGGGATTCGCCTCGGCTAAAAAGACCGATCCCGCCTCTTCGTCCATGCAGTAGAGCATTCCGTCCGCGTAATGAACGGCACCCTTCTGGCTGCCCTCGCCACGCTGGCTCCACTTCTGCTTGCCGGTCGCAAGCTCCTGGCAAACGAGGCCGCCGCCATCGGAAAATCCGTAGATGTGGCCGTCCACCAGCACCACGCCGCCGTGATGGTTTTTCATCACCTTATTTTCCCAAACATCCTCGGCTTTCTCGCCGTCGATTTTCACCAGCTTGCATCCCGAGCCATAACCCGAGGTCATGTAAACCGTGCCCTCATGATAGACCGGCGTCGGGATCACCGCGGTCCGTCCTTCACGCCAGGGAGATGTCCACAGGACATCTCCGTTTTCCGCATCCACTCCGGCCAGCGTGTTCATGAAAAGCTGGATGTATTGCCGCTTGCCTTTCACATCGGCGGCGACCAGCGAGGAATACTGCGCGCCGTCCTTGAGGTCTTTGCTGCGCCACAATTCTTTGCCAGTTTTCTTGTCCAGCGCGACGATCGCCCCTTGATCACCACCGGGAGTGACAACGACCTTATCACCATCCACCAACGGCGATTCCGAATAGCCCCAGCCCGGTATGGCGCCGCCGAAATCCTTTACCAAATCCTTACTCCAAAGCTTTTTCCCGTCATCCGCGTCGAAGCATGCCAGCCCGCCGTTCGCGCTCATTGCAAAGACCATTCCGTCACTCACCGTCGGCGCGCCGCGCGTCCCCGCGCCCCATCCCGTGCTGTAACCCTTTTCCGGATCCTCACCGATCGGAGCCGACCAGAGTTCCTTACCACCGGCATCGAGGCAAATGATCTCTGCCTTTCCATCGCGGCTCCCGGTCAGGTAAATTTTGCCACCCACCAGCGCCGGCGAGCTGTAACCCTTGCCAGCGTTTTCAAATGTCCAAAGCAGCTTCGGCCCTTCCTGCGGCCACTCTTTCAACAAGCCGGTGTCCGGTGACTTTCCGTCCCGCGCCGCACCGCGCCAGGTCGGCCAATCGGTGGCGCCCTGTGGCATCGCCGCCGCGGCCTTTTCAGCAAATACTTGATCGTCTTGGGAAAAACGCTCCAGCTCCAGCTCAAAGGTTTTGCCGTCCTTGCGCTTCAAAGTCACCTTGCCGTCCTTGAGACCGATGAGCTCTGCTTCCAGTGTCTTGCCGCTCTCTGCGTCCGTCCATGTCCGCGCGCGCAGCGAGGTGCCGCCGATGATGAATGCCATGGCCGTCAGCGCGGGAAGGAGAGGGAATCGCTTAGTCATTCTTCGAATAAACAAAGAATGGCCAGGAAATCAATCCATTGATTGCTAGAATTGCATTCGGGGGCAAACGGGAGCCGCTCATCAGTGGGGTCGCTCTATTTCACATTTTCCAATACGCGAATGGTAAGGCGTGAAGAGAAGGCTCCTGGGTAAATGTCGTACTATTGATCGGTTGAGGGATGGCTGTTGGCGCAAGGAGGGGCTGCGTTCCGCTGCCAGAGAGGGGCAAGGGAATCGCTGGGTTGCCGGGCAGCAGAATGCAGCCCCTCCTTGCAGGCTTCAGCTTTTTCCGGTATTGGCATCCTGGATTTCCGCTTCTATCCTGCGCTGCAATTTGGATCTTTCGATTGAGGTTTTTTCCAGCACGATACAAATAATTGCCCGATGACCCAAACCCCGCCATCCAGTTTCCACCGCTGGGTCATCCGCCCCATCGCGAACCAGCTCCGGCAGGGCACCAGCCCGGAGAAACTCTCCTGGAGCGTTTCCCTCGGCCTCACGCTCGGGATCTTCCCCATCATGGGCAGCACCTCCCTGGTGTGCTTCGCCGTCGGCCACCTGTTCCGTCTAAACCAGCCCGTCCTGCACCTTTTCAAGACCTTCACCTACCCGATCCACCTCGCGCTGATCCTCGTCTTCATCCGCCTCGGACAGCATCTCAACGGCGTCCCGCCCATCCGCTTCTCCATCCCCCAGCTCCTCAGCCGCTTCAAGGACGACCCCGCCCAGTTCGCCCGCGATTTCGGCGTCGCTGCCCTCCATGGCATCGAGGCCTGGGCCATCGCCGCGCTTTTCCTGATCCCACTCCTCTATTTCATCTCCCTGCCCATCCTCCGGAAACTCCTCGGAAAAGTCCGCACGGAAACGTGATCCCCACCTCCATGCTGCACGGTGTAACCGCTTCCCAAGCTGGTTTTCATGTCGGTAATCCAAGTCAATCCGCGGCATGGATTATATTTTCCGAACTGCCGGCGAGCCTCCACGAAGGAAATATCGCCAGTTACCGCCTACGGCCCGATGAGTTTTCGCTCTGGAAGGCTGGCTGGCAGTAAAACTTCCCGCAGGGCAGCCGCTTGCGCTCGCGCGTTCCAACGTTCATCATCCCCCCATGTCGGAAATCCTCATCACCCTCGGCGATCCGGCGGGCATCGGCCCGGAGATCATCGCCGCAGCGCTCGCTTCTGGGAAACTTCCGGAGGGTTTTTCTTTCCGTGTGATCGGCGACCGCCTGGCGGGTGTGCCGGGGAAGCCCGATGAGAAATCCGCCGAGTCCGCGTTGGATGCGTTGCGGGAGTCGGCGCGCTTATTGCGGGAGACGGACGCGGCGGCGGTGGTGACCGGGCCAGTGTCGAAGGAGGCGCTGCAGTCCGTCGGCTTTGCGTTTCCGGGGCAGACGGAATTTTTCGCGCACGAGCTCGGTGCGGCGCAGCATGGGATGCTGCTGACAGGGCCAACGCTAACGGTCGGGCTGGCGACGATCCATGAGGCACTGGCCGATGTGCCGCAGCTACTGACAGTGGAGTGCATCGTTTCCATCGGGAGGCTGACGGCGGATTTTCTAAGGAAAAGGGGGGTCGCCGAGCCGCGCATCGCGGTGTGCGGGCTCAATCCTCATGCGGGAGAGAACGGTGCGTTTGGAAAGGAAGAGAGCACGGTGATTTTCCCGGCGATCCAGATCCTCAACGAAACCGGACTAGCCGATTTCACCGGCCCGCATGTGCCTGATGCCATTTTCCGCGATGCGGCGCAGGGAAAATATGATGCCGTGCTGGCGATGTATCACGACCAAGGATTGATCCCGCTCAAACTACTGGACTTCGATGAGGCAGTGAACGTCACGCTCGGCCTGCCGAAGCCGCGCACCAGCCCCGACCACGGCACCGCGTATCCGATCGCCGGCAAAGGCCTCGCGAATCCGTCCTCGATGATCGCGGCGATTTGCTTGGCGTGCGAGCTGGCGTAGAATCAATCATCATAATGTCCCGGTGTAAGTCCGGCGCTATCCGCAAAACCTGGCAATCGGCGCCGATTCCCGCCGCGACGCGCAAGACCAGATTCTGCAACTCCTTTCCCTCCACCTCGTCGCTGGTAAACAGGTCGAGAGCGTAAGAACGGCGGTGATCCAGATAGAAGAGGCCGAGGGCGCTGCCTCCGATGAGGAAAAATCTTTGTTCCTGAGCGAACCACAGGCGCTAAAAATCCCGCTTAAGCGGGGTGCAGGCGTTAGAGTCTTCTCAATACATAAGCGGCGCGGAGCTGATTATTGAAGATGCGGGATCTGCGGGTGGGGGTAGGTTGACGGCTCTTATATGGCGGCGCGGGCTGCCGGGTGGAGGTGGAGGTGGAAAGGGGCTGAATCGCGGCCATTGAATCGTTGACCGTTGGCGGGGGGCGTGTCAAACTGTCGGTGTATGAAATTTCTTCCCTTAGGAATCATTCCCGTCGGCTTCGCGCTTGTCGCCTGCGAGATGATGAACGCGCCCCTCAGCAGTGATGGCAGCTTCGATCCGCTCGGCCCGCCCGGCGGCGGCATGAGGAATATCGACACCAGCTACGGCTCATTGATCCAGCCAGGCCAGTTCGTGACGGCGAGCATCCCAAACACCGCTTTCTACAAGAATAAACCCAAGGGCACCGAGGACGCCGACAAGCTGCTAAACCTCGGCACCAACATGAGGATCGTCTCCAACGACGGCCCTTATGTGAAAGTGGAACTCGACAGCGGCGAGGTCGGCTGGGTGCCTTCCGTAATGGTCGCCACCTCCAACCCGGAACTCTCGCCCATCGACGGGGCCTACCAGATTTATCCGCCCCTTCCCGACACCGGATCGCTGGAGCCTCTGCCCGTCATCGATCTCGGCGGTCTCCCGCCCGAAGGCGCGATCCCGACGATCATCGATCCCGACGCCCCCGCCCCCTTGCCGACCGCCCCTCTCACCGTAAATCCCATCCCCGATCTCGCGCCTGCCGAACCCGACGCTGCACCCGAGATTCCCGAAGAATAGGCCGAAGAATAGGCAGAAGAGGAAAACCCGAGGAGAGTGAACGGCATGGATTTGAACGCGCTTTGTGAAATCGCCGGTGAGGAGGTGGCCATGATCGTGAAGGTCTTGCCCGACGGCGTGAAGGAACAGGCGCTAAACTGCCCCGTTTCCTACGAGAGCAAGCCCGCGCCGGACGACGACCTCGAGGAGGACATCCTCGGGCTTTTCGAGGGTGCCTCCCTCATCGAGGAACCCGGCCCGGACGCCATGCCCATCATCCGCATTTTCGTCGGGAACCTCTGGGAATACACGGAGCGCGACGAGCAGGATTTCCGCGATGAGGTGGGCACGACCTATCTCCACGAACTCGGCCATTACCTGGGTTGGGACGAGGACGAGGTCGCTGAGCGCGGATTGGAATGATCCCATGGCACTCCGCCAGCCGCCGCTGATGCCCGCCCCATCCATGAAGCCCATTCTTCAGATGCACGCACCCTTCCCGCGTTTCCCCTTCCCACCCGGCACGGGAACGGCTAGTTGCTAGGCCGATGATAGGACTTCTCGGGATCTTTGCGCTGCTATTGGCGGCGTATGCGCTGTGCGACAACCGGAAGGTGATTCGCTGGCGGACGGTGGGGACGGCGCTGGCTTTGCAGGTACTGATCGGGTGGGTGGTGTTCGCGGTGCCGGCGGGGCGGGATGCCTTGGCGGCGCTGAGCACGGGGGTGACGAACGCGATCGGAGCAGGGCAGGAGGGGGTGGATTTCCTTTTCGGCGGACTGACGCGAGACGGGGGCGGCTCCATCGGCTTCGTGTTCGCGCTGCGGGTGCTGCCGATGATCATTTTCTTCTCCTCCCTCATCGCCGTGCTCTATCACCTGAAAATCATGGGGCTGGTGATCCGTTTCCTCGGCGGCGGGCTCAAGAAACTTCTGGGGACGAGCCGGGCGGAGTCGCTCTCCGCGGCGGCGAACATTTTCGTGGGGCAGACGGAGGCCCCGCTGGTGGTGAAACCTTATATTTCCCGAATGACCCGCTCGGAGCTGTTCGCGGTGATGGTCGGCGGGCTGGCGAGCGTGGCGGGATCGATTCTCGCCGGTTACGTGGCGCTGGGGGTGGATATCAAATACCTGATCGCCGCGTCATTCATGGCCGCGCCGGGCGGGCTGCTTTTCGCGAAGCTGATGAAACCGGAAACGGAGACACCCGTGGAGGGTCGGCTGGATTTCTCGGAGGGCGATGAGAAGCCCGCGAACGTGGTGGACGCCGCCGCGCTCGGCGCGTCCACCGGCCTCAAGCTCGCGCTCAACGTCGGGGCGATGCTGCTGGCGTTCATCGGCCTCATCGCGCTCCTGAACCTGATGCTCGGCGGCATCGGCGGATGGTTCGGAAACGACGACCTCAGCCTCCAGGTCATCCTCGGCTGGTGCTTCGCACCCATCGCGTGGCTGATCGGGATGCCGTGGGGCGATGCGGTGAACGGCGGCAGCCTGATCGGCCAGAAGCTGATTCTCAATGAGTTCGTCGCCTACGTGCAATACATCGAGTGGCGTCCGGGTTTCTCCCCCAAGTCGGAGGCCATCGCGGCGGTGGCGCTGTGCGGCTTCGCGAACCTTTCCTCCATCGCCATCCTCCTCGGCGGCCTCGGCGGCATGGCCCCGAACCGCAGGTCGGAGATCGCCCGCTTAGGTTTCCTGGCAGTCATCGCCGGGACTTTCTCCAACCTCACCAGTGCGGCCATCGTCGGGCTGTTCGTGGGGTGAAATTTCCCCTTGAAGTAATCTTTTGAACATGTATCCGGGCGGCGTTTCATGGAAACGCACACTCCTCACAACAAGCTGCTAAAGACCCATTTCAGATAAGATACCTCCCGTCCGCTCCAGCGGAAAATCATGGACGCTGCGCTGGCGAGCCGCGATGTGCTCGCCGCCACCCTCCGCAATTCCGGCATCCTCGCCGGATCGCGCTCAGAGAAAGTCCTCGCGAAGCGCCACGATCAGCTCAGCACCGAAGGCATCGGCAAGAAACACTCCGCCGCGAAGTGGGCGGAGCTCGCCCGGCAGTTCGCGCGGAAAGGCCTGATCGAGATTGAGAGCGGCGCGTTTCCCACTGTCACCACCATCGCCGAGGGCATAGCGTTCCTGCGAGAAAAACGCCGCGTTTCTGGGAATCCCCGGCGTGGGAGAACGCAAGCTCGCGGATTACGGCTCGGTTTTCATGAGTGGTATTGCTACTTTTCTCGAAACCAAAGAGTGCCGCCCCTTCGCCCCGCTAGTTAGTTTCACTTTCACATCACCGCCCAAGCTTCCCAACCCCGGCGTGAACTCCACCGCTCAGCTCAGCCTGGAGATGTGGCGCGCCGGGAGAACCATCGACGAGATCGCCGCCGAGCGCGGCCTCTCGCCGGTTACCATCGAAGGCCATCTAGCACCGGCCATCGCGAATGGCGAAGCTATCAATCCACGCGTTTTCTACACCGCAGAGAAGGAGGAGGAAAATCCTTGCTTTCCGCACGTTTCCCCGCTTCATTCCGCCCACCTAGGACGGGCTGGCGATGAACGCTGGCTCCATCCCTTACCAAAATGAGCGTAAAAGCAGAACAACAGGCAATCGACCTCGCGTCGTACAAAATCAACGAGAATGACACCGGCAGCGCCCCTTACCAGGTGGCCTTGCTTACCAAGCGGATCCTTGAGCTCACCGAGCATCTCCTGATTCACAAGAAGGATTTCGCCTCCCGCCGTGGACTCCTGAAAATGGTTTCCCAGCGCCGCAAGCTCCTTGATTACGTCAAGGCCAAGGACGAGGAGAAATACCAGAAGCTCATCGGAGATCTCGGCCTCCGCCGCTAATAACCAACGAATTTCGCAAAAGCAGCCACGGGAGCCTCTCCCGTGGCTGTCTCGCAAAAAGGGTGCGCGCTTCACCACCGCCCCCTCGGGAAAGTCCCGGAAAACTGATAGCCCGGATCGCACACGGCGGCCCGGCTTTGACGCAAAGCAACAAGAAGAAAACAAACGAAAATGAACATCCATTCCACCACGATCGACGTTGGGACGAACCCGATCACAATCGAAACCGGCAAACTCGCCAAACTCGCCGATGGCGCAGTAACCGTCCGCTGCGGAGAAACGATCATTCTGGTCACCGCCGTATCCGCCACCAAGGTGAAATCAGGCCAGACTTGGTTCCCCCTTTCCGTAGAATACAAGGAGAAGGCCACCGCCGCCGGTGTCTTCCCCGGAGGCTACTTCAAGCGCGAAGGCCGCCCCACCGAGAAGGAAATCCTCACCTGCCGCATGACAGACCGGCCGCTGCGCCCGCTGTTTCCGAAAGGCTACCTCTATGAAACGCAGATCGTCGCCATCCTGCTCAGCGCGGACGGCATCAACGATTCCGATATCCTATCGATGAACGGCGCCTCCGCCGCGCTTGCGATTTCCGACATTCCCTTCGCCGGCCCGATCGGTGCAGTGCGCGTCGGCCGCGTCGATGGTGAATTTGTCATCAACCCGACCCATGACGAGCGCGCCGAGAGCGACCTCGACCTCATCTACGTTGGCAACAAGACCGACGTCATCATGATCGAAGGCCAAGCCGACGAGCTTCCCGAGGAGGACTTCATCAAGTCCCTCCATTTCGCCCAAGCGGCTGTGACCAAACTTGTAGAAGCCCAGGAGGAACTCGTCGCGAAATGCGGCAAGACCAAGCGCGAATACGAACTCACGCTCGCGAAGGAAAACCTGCTTGAGATCGCCTACGAAATCGCCGGCGACCGCATCGAAGCCGCCATCTACGCACCTTCGAAAACCGAGCGCTCCAAGAAAGTCGGTGCCCTCCGCGATGAGGTCGAAAAAGCGATCAAGGAGCGCGCTCCCGAAGCCAACGATTTCGACGTCGAGCAAGCCTTCGAATACCTCCAGAAAAAGGCGTTCCGCATCTCCATCATGGAGAAAGGCGTCCGCGCGGACGGCCGTTCCATCGGCGATCTCCGCCCGCTCTACGGCGAAGTTGGCACCCTGCCGCGCGTCCACGGCTCCGCCATTTTCGCCCGCGGCGAAACACAGGCTCTCGCGATCACCACCCTCGCTCCGGCTGACGAAAAACAACATTTCGACAACTACGCGGGCGGCGAGGACGAGAAGCGTTTCATCCTCCACTACAACTTCCCTCCGTTCTCCGTCGGTGAGTGCGGACGCATGGGCGGCATCAACCGCCGCGAGATCGGCCACGGCTCCCTCGCCGAGCGATCGATCGAGCCGGTGATCCCCGAGGAATCAGTGTTCCCCTACGCGATCCGCGTTTCCTCTGAGGTCATGGAGTCGAACGGCTCCACCTCGATGGCATCGGTTTGCGCCGGCACCATGGCTCTTCTCGACGCCGGTGTCCCGCTGATCCGCCCAGTCGGCGGCATCTCCGTCGGACTCGTCACCGACCTCAACGAGGACGGCTCGCTCAAGGCGCACAAGATGCTCCTCGACATCATCGGCTCCGAGGATTTCTACGGCGATATGGACTTCAAGCTCTGCGGCACCGACGAAGGTGTCACCGGCTACCAGCTCGACCTCAAGCTCCCCGGTCTCCCGCTCGCGATGCTTGAAGAAGCCATCCACATCGCCAAGGCAGGCCGCACCAAGATCATCGCGAAAATGGCCGAGTGCATCGCCGATCCCAAGGAGCTCAGCCCCCACGCGCCACGCATCGTTTCCGTCAAGATCCCTGCGGATCGCATCGGCGAGCTCATCGGGCCAGGCGGCAAGAACATCAAAGCGATCCAAGCCGAGTCCGGTGCGGAGATCAACATCGAGGATGACGGCACCGTCCACATCTACGCTTCCAAGCAGGCTGGTCTCGACCGCGCGAAGGAGATGATCGACCGCATGTTCCAGGAAATCGAAGTCGGCAAGACCTACACGGGCCGCGTCGTTTCGATCACCCAGTTCGGCGCGTTCATGGAAGTGCTGCCCGGCAAGGACGGCCTCGTCCACGTCTCCGAACTGGCCGAAGGCCGCGTGGAGAACGTCGAGGACGTCGTCAAGAAAGGCGATCTCCTCACCGCAAAGTGCCTCGGAGTCGATGAAAAAGGCCGCGTGAAAATGTCACGCCGCGCCTGGCTCCGCGACCAGAAGGCTGCCGAGGCGCAGGCCAACGGCGCCGTCGAGGAAGTGACTACTCCGCTTGTCTGACGTGGCGGCGGATTTCATCCGCCATGCCAAACCCCATCCAACAGCCGATGTCCGCAAGGGCATCGGCTGTTTTTTTTGCATATTGTCATTCCCCACCTTTTCGATTGCCGGGGCGCGGAGGTTTGCTAGTTTCCATCCGTTTGCTGCGTAAGGATATGAGCGTCCCTCTTGACATGCCCGTGCTTGTTTTAAACCGCTATTGGCAGCCGGTTCACACCTGCTCGGCTCGGCGGGCGGTGCATCTTCTCTGCCTCGGCCATGCGCAGGTCGTGCAGGTGGAGGGCGAGCAGCGGTTCACAACTCACGATCTCGGCTCCTGGATCGGCTATTCGAGCCGCATCTCTGGTTTGGAAATGATCCATAGCGTTCGCGTCGCTTTAGGAGTGCCGAAGATCATCGTGCTGGCGATCTACGACCGCCTGCCCCGCCTTGAGGTGAAGTTCACGCGACGTAATGTTTTCTTGCGCGACAAGTTCACCTGCCAGTATTGCGAGAAGGTTTTGCCTGAACTAAAACTGAACCTCGACCACGTGATCCCGCGTGACAAGGGCGGGAAAACGACATGGGAAAACATCGTGACCTCATGCGTCAGGTGCAACACGCGGAAATCGAACAAGCTCCCGCACGAGGCGAACATGCATCCCGCCGCGAAGCCCTACGCGCCGCGTTGGCGCCCGCTTTACGGCTTGCAGGAAAACGGCCTCGGCGACGACAGCTGGGATCATTTCCTGCACCACGAGAAAAAGGACGCGCTGAAATCCGCCTGATCAGTTGCGGCATTTCCCGAGCAGCGTCTCCAGGAAACGGGTGATCTGCACGAGCGCGTCCTTGTATTCCGAGGATGGGAGCACGCCGAGATCCGCGCGGCAGCCTTCGAGGAGATCCAACGCGGTGCCCACGGCGCTTTCCAAGGCGGCTTCGTATTCGGCGTTACCGACGAGTGCCGGAAGATCGATTTCCTCCTGCTCAAGGATGCGCTTGTTGATCAGTTCGCGCTGGCTTTCCGAAGCGGATTCCAAAAGGTTGAGGATAGGCAGGGTGAGCTTGCCCTTGGCAAGATCCGTGCCCAGAGTTTTTCCAACCACCTTTTCCGAGCCAACAATATCGAGGCAATCGTCGTAGATCTGGTAAGCGGTGCCGAGCTTCATCCCGTAGGCTGCCAGGGATGCTTGCTCGATTTCGCTGAGTCCCGAAACGGCGGCCGCCAGTCCTGTCGCGGCGGCGAAGAGCGCGCCGGTCTTCATCTCGATCACGCGGAAATAATCCTCCTTCGAAAGCGTCAGGTCGAAGCGCCGCTGCGTTTGCAGGATCTCCCCCTGGCAAACCTCGCGAGCGGCGTTGCCCACCTTGCGGCAAATTTCGATGGAGTTGAAATCGGTGGCGAGCGTGAGGGCGTGGGAGAAAAGCGCGTCCCCTAACAGAACGGCTAGGGCATTGCCCCATTTCGCGTTTGCCGTCGGCATCGAGCGGCGGGCGGTCGCGCCGTCGATGATGTCGTCATGAACGAGCGTGGCCATGTGGATCAGCTCAAGGATCACGCCGATCTTGCGGTGGTCTTCGTTCGCGCCGCCCGCCGCGCCGCCGATGAGGATGGCCAGCGCGGGGCGTATCCTTTTTCCGGAAGTGTTGCAAATGTAGGAGATGTAGGGCTCCACTGCGGAATCGAAATCCCGCACCTGGCCGCGGATGGCGATCTCGACCTTCTCCAGATCGGGCCGAACGAGTTCGAAGGGGAATTGGCTGTTATTCGGCGAGGTGGCGGTGAAAGTGGCCATGGCGTGTGAGGATATCCACGGATGGTGGGCGGCGGCAACCCGCATTCCGCAAAGGTTTATGAAATGGTTTGAAAGACGGGGCGGGCGGCGGCGTCTCCATACCGGTATGAAGCAACCTCTTTCTCTCATCGTGGGCAGCTCGATCCTTGGAGCTGGAATCCTCTTCTCGCAAATTTCCGGATACAAGAACACGCCGATCATCCCGGGAACACCCTATCACGTCCACGACAACGAACGTCCCCAACCGCGGGTCGTTCAGGCGAGCGGCGCGGTGGAGGTGAAGCCACCCTCCGACGCGCTCGTCCTCTTCGACGGGAAAAACGTAGATGCCTGGACCTCCGCCAAGGGCGGCCAAGCCCCTTGGGAAGTGCGGGACGGCGCCATGATCGCCAAGGAAACCGACATCCGCTCAAAAGAGGAATTCGGCGCCTTGCAGCTCCACTTTGAATGGAGACTCCCTGCCGACCGCAAGGTCAGCGGCCAAGGCGGCGGCAACAGCGGCGTTTTCCTGATGGGTCTCTACGAAATCCAGATACTCCAGAGCCACAACAACAAGACCTATCCCGACGGCCAGGCCACCGCCCTCTACGGCCAGCTCTCGCCCCTCGTGAACGCGACCTCGCCGCAGGGCGAGTGGAACAGCTATGGGATCACCTTCACCCCGCCCGTTTACGAAGGGGAAAAGGTGGTCACGCCCGCCAAGGTGACCGTCATCCATAACGGTGTAGTTGTGCAGAACAACGAGCCTTTCATCGGCCCGACCACCCACAAGAAGCTCGCCGCCTATCCGCCCAAGCACCCCACGACCGGCCCCCTCCGCCTCCAGTTCCACGGCGATCCCGTGGAATTCCGCAATATCTGGGTGCGCCCGCTCGGCGTGCGCGATGAGGCGGAGTGATGATCCGCGATCCGGGAAAATCCGTTCCGTTAGGTTGACTGTCCGTCCGGGAAGGCTACCGTAGCCTTTTCCATGAACCGATTCTTGTTGTTAGCCGCCATTTTTCTCTGCCCTCTCGCCGAGACACGCGCCCAGCTCGCTACCTCGCTGAGCCTGAACAAGAAAACCTACGTGGCGGGCGAGCCGGTGATCGCCGAGATCATCATCACCAACCACAGCGGCCGGGAACTCACCCTGGCCTCCACCCGCGCCCTGCCTTGGCTCGCTTTCGTGGTCACAAACACCAGGGGAAACCCCGTGCCCACCCGCAAACTCAACGCGTTCGGAGCCATGAAAATCAAGGCCGGGGAGTCGCTGGCAAAGCGTGTCGATCTCACCGAATTTTTCATCTTGGACAGCCAGGGAAACTTCGCGATCTCGGCTGTGGTCAGGGATCCCAACGGCGGGGTGGAGGGTTCCTCAACAAACCGGATGCTTTTCAACCTGAATCCGGGCAGGACATACTGGTCGCAGAAGGTCGGGGTTGGCCAGGGTTCCGGAAACCAAACCCGCGAACTCAAACTGCTTACCTTTTCCAACGGACAAAAAACCCAACTTTACGCCCAGGTAATCGACGGCCACACCGGGTCTCCGTTACAAACCTTTCCCTTGGGCGACGCGCTCATGCTCCGCCGACCCATGGTAACCCTCGACGGAAAGCAACGAATGCACGTGATGTATCTCGCCACGCCTTCGATGTGGGTGCATTGCCAGATCAGCGCGGACGGCAAGCTTGTTGCCCGGGACATGCATCAGCGCGCCGCGCAGGGGGATCCCGTGCTCATGGCCTACGGCGACGGGTCGGTGCGGGTCGTCAACAGCATTCTTTACGATCCCAGAGCCGCCGAAGCCGAAAGGGCGCAGATCCGCAAGGCCACCGACCGACCGCAGATTCCACTCGAATGAGACGACTCCCCCACCGCGCGGCGGAAAAACACGATTGCGCTTTACATATTTTAAAAAATCATTAACGAGTCCTAATAATCTTTGAAGCCAAACCAACCATGAAGACGTTTTTTCTCAATCTGCTCCTCGGCCTGGCGCTATCCGTGGTGGCTGACGCATATAATTTCCGCACGGTAATCATCGATCCCGGCCATGGTGGCCACGACAAGGGCGGCCAGTGGGGGCGGGTGTATGAAAAGCATCTGGCTCTTGACACCTCCGTCCGGCTGGAATCCCACCTCAAGAAAAAGGGTTTCAACACGGTGATGACGCGCCGCAGCGACTATTTCGTCTCCCTGCCCGGCCGGATGTCGATCGCGAATAAACACAAAAACGCCATTTTCATCAGCATCCACTACAACTACACTTGGAAGCAGCACGTTAGTGGGATCGAGACCTTCTACCACAGCCAGCAGAGTAAGAAGCTCGCTCAGGATGTGCACCGTGGGATGATAAGCCGGGTGAAAGTAGTGGATCGCGGGGTCAAATACGCCCGCTATTACGTGATCCGCAACTGTAGCATCCCGTCCATCCTAGTGGAGGGCGGCTTTGTCAGTAACTCGAATGAGCGTAACCGCATGAAGACCGCCTGGTTCCGCGATGCCATCGCCCGCGGAATCGCGGATGGCGTCCAGAAGTTCCGCAGGGGTCACTGAACGGGGTTTTCATCTCTACAGCGGCAGCCCTCAGGTTCCGCCCGCGACTGACCTTTCTCTTTCCTCATTCGTGAGATCCGTCTCATTCGAGGTTTCATCATGTCGGCTCAGGACTGGCGCAGGCCGCAAAAAAACCGCCCTACCCGTTTCCGGAGAGGGCGGTGTTAAAAGGTGATGAAATCAGTTCACGGCCACTGCGGAGGTGCCGGTCTCGCCGGTGCGGATACGGATCGCTTCCTCAACGTTGGAGATGAAGACCTTGCCGTCACCGATCTTGCCGGTGTTCGCGCTCTTTACGATGGCTTGGGCGACTCCCTCGGACTGCGCGTCATCGACGACAATCTCGATTTTCACCTTGGGGAGGAAATCAACGGTGTATTCCGAACCGCGGTAGATTTCGGTGTGGCCTTTCTGGCGTCCGAAACCTTTCACTTCGGTGACGGTCATGCCTTGGACTCCTACCTCTGCGAGGGCTTCCTTAACTTCTTCAAGTTTGAATGGTTTGATGATGGCTTCGATTTTTTTCATGGTTGCGGCGGATTGGTGAAGAAACAAAAGCAAGCTGCGTGCCAAGTTCACGAGCACTTGTAACTTGCTGGTGGTAGTGATAGCCGCTGTCGACCGGGCTTGCGAGAGGAAATCCTTTGGGAACCGGAAAAAATTTTCGAGCGATGGGGTTGCGGTTCTGTGAAATGTGCTCCACTTTTGCGCTGTAAACCAAACCGACATGAAGAAATTCGCCATCGCACTACTCTCCGCCGCCTTTGTCCAACTCGCTACCGCCCAGGATGCCAAGATCGAGATCACCGGAAATGACCAGATGCAGTTTAACGTCAAGGCGTTCGAAGTGAAGGAAGGCCAGAAGGTCGTCCTCTCATTCAAACACATCGGACAGCTACCCGCCGTCGCCATGGGCCACAATGTGGTGATCCTCAAACCCGGCACCGCCGTGCCCGCCTTCGCAACGAAGTGCGCCCCCGCCAAGGACACGGAATACATCCCGCAGGACGAGGAATCGAAGGCGCAGATCGTCGCCTACACGAAAATGCTCGGCGGCGGCGAATCCGATGAGATCACTTTCACCGCGCCAGCGCCCGGCGATTATCCGTTCATCTGCTCTTTCCCCGGTCACTTCGCCATCATGCAGGGCGTGATGACGGTGAAGGCGAAATGAGCCGAACCGTTGATTGCAGCCGCCCCACCCTGCGCGGTCGGGCGGCTTTTTCCTGTCCACCCTTCAGCGCGCCATGATCACCACGGCGTGCTCGTCAAAGCGCGCCCGCGTGTTGGCCTGGCTGTGGATGTAGTCGAGGATCGCCTTCGCGGGCACTTTCTTGAGCTGCAACGTGATCCGGGTTTCGGCGAGTTTTCCCTGCGGATCCTGGATCACGAAATTCGGCGCGATTTCATCTCCGGAGGCTTTCTCGATGGCGAGACCGAGCGCGGAGATGGCTTCGGCCACGGTGGCTCCCTCGATCTGGTAAGCGGGAATCACGACCCCTCAATCCTCGCTTCGGTCGCGGAGGATTTGATCGTGGAAGCTTGGATTTTGACCTGGCCGGCTCGGAAACGGGCGTTGGCGTGACCTGGGTGCAGCTTGAGGGCCGACTGGTAGGCGGCGATCGCGGCGGCGGGATCGCCCGCCTTCTCGGCGACGAGACCTTGGAGGTAATACTGCTCCGCTTTTTGGGCGGCGGTTTCGGCGAGGACGGCCGGAGCCGTGATCGCGAGCGCGGCGAGGACAATGAGGGTTTTCATAGTGTCTAAAAATAGGATGAAAATCCCCGGAACGCCAGAGCATAGTTCATACCTCTCCGCGCCCTGCGGAGATCACCGTTTTGAGTAGCCCGGCCATCACGCTCCCGGCGGCTTTTCCCGTTTCGAGGACTTCCGCATGGTTGAGGTTTTCCTGCATCCCGGCGGCCCAGTTGGTGAGGCAGGAAAAGCCGGCGACGCGCAACCCGAGGGCGCGCGCCTGGATCGCCTCCAGCACGGTGCTCATGCCCACGGCGTCCGCGCCGAGCGTGCGCAACATCCGCACCTCCGCGGGGGTCTCATATTGCGGGCCGCGCAAACCGGCGTAAACCCCCTCGTTGAGCTTCATGCCGGCCTCCCGTGCCGCTTTCAGGAAATCCTCCCGCCAGGCCGCATCATAAACCCCGCTCAGGTCGATGAAATCCGCGCCGGAAAGCGGGCTGGTGCCTGTGAGGTTGAGGTGGTCGGAAAGCATCATCCAACCGCCCGGCGAGAAATCCCGGTTCACGGTGCCCGCCGCGTTAGTGAGGATGAGGGAGTCGATTCCCTGCGCCGCCATCCAACGCACACCCGCCGTCACGGTCTCCGCGCCGTGGCCTTCGTAAAGGTGCACCCGGCCTTTCATCAAAATGACCTCCGCGCCGCCAAGCGTTCCGAACAGAAATTTTCCCGCATGCCCAGGCACGGTGGAAACGGCCAGCCCCGCCTCTGCAAAGCAGGCCTCACGGGTAACTTCCACATCATCCGCCAAAACCCCCAAGCCCGATCCCAATACAATTCCAATCATGCCTGCTTCTACCCCCCCGGGATGGGCGCGTCATGGAAAAATTTCCACTGATCTCCAACATTCCTTTGCATATCCGTACTAATCCGCCATGATTCGCGCAAATGTTATCCCGCACCCGGATTACTGCTTTACTCCTGCTTCTGCCACTGCTCACCCAGTGCGGCACAGTAACCGCACCCACTACAAACGTGGTCACCGGCCCCTTCGACAGCCGCGGAAATTACATAGAGGCCTGGGTTAACACCCCGGAAAAGTGGCACCGCCCGTCCACTCCTGCCACGAGACCAAGACCCACCCACTTAATTGCCAAAAGGGAATCCCAGCGCCGCTCGGAGCCGCAGCCGCAGATCGCCGTGGTGGAAACCCGCCCAGTGTCGCCTACGACATCTTCCCCGGTCGGCTCCGCGCCGAAACCCAAGCCCAAGCCGGTGGTCGTGAAGCCCAAGCCTAAATTGGTGAAATACACCGTCAGGAAAGGCGATAACCTAAGCCGCATCGCCTCACGACACGGGGTTTCCCTCGCCGCCCTGCGCCGCGCGAACGGGATTTCAGGCGACCTAATCCGCCCTGGTCAGTCGCTGACGATTCCGCGTTGACCCGTCTCCGGATTTCCGGTTGGCAAGCAACACCACCGAGCCTATAGAATTTCACGCCGGAGAGGTTTCCTCCCGGTTATTAGGTAATACCATGAAACCTTCGCGCCCCACTCTCGCCGCCGCTCTTATCCTCGCGACCTCACTCCCCACCGCCGCAGCCGCCACTTTCGAGGCCTTCGAGGGGGATGGCTTCGGCGAATGGCAGACCACCGGCACCGCCTTCGGTCTCTCGCCCGTCCATGGCAAGCTCGACGGTATGAACGCCCCGCTTACCGGCCACGCAGACGAGGCCTTCGCGCTATCCGCGCATGGGGGGGCTGAAGCTGTCGGCACCCTGCTTTCCCCCGAGTTCACGATCAAGGAATCCTACATCGCTTTCCTCGTGGCGGGAGGCGACCACGCGGGCAAAACCGCCGTGCAGCTCCTCGTCGATGACAAAGTCGCCATGGAGGCCACCGGGAAACGCAGTCTGCGCTTCGAGCCGGCGCAGTTCGATGTCGCCGCCCTGAAAGGGAAGAAAGCCCGCATCCGCGTCATCGACGATGAGCAGGGCGACTGGGGCATCATCGCGGTGGATCACATCGTTTTCACCGGCTACGCGAACACGAAATTCCCACCTTCCACCAAGGGTGGGAAACCCCACGTCGCAGGACTCATCGCCGCTCCCGGGCTGCCGGGCGCGACGATCCCGGTAGGAAGCTCGCTCAAGGTCGAAGCGGACTTCGAAGGCCAGCAAATTACATCCCCCACCGCGCTCACCTTCGACGAGCAGGGCAACATCTACGTTTCCGAAACCCACCGCTTCCGCTTCGGCATCGAGGACAACCGCAACAACCTTTTCTGGTATCTCGACGACCTCGCGGCGCAAACCGTCGATGACCGCGCGAAGCTCCATGAGAAATGGAAAGGAAAAGTCACCATGGAGCACATGACCTCCAAGAGCGAGGTGATCCGCCGTTTCTCCGACACCAACGGCGACGGCACCCTCGACAAGATGAGCGTCTTTTCCGACGGCTACAACGATGTCCTCGACGGCACCGCGGCGGGCGTCTTTTTCCACGACGGCGCGCTGTATTTCGCCTGCATCCCCAAGATCTACATGCTTCGCGACACCAACAACGACGGTGTTGCCGATGAGAAAAAGGTCGTCGAAGAAGGCTTCGGCGTGCGGGTCTCGCTTTCTGGGCACGACCTGAACGGCTTCACCCTCGGCCCGGACGGGCGCATCTACGGCACAATCGGTGACCGCGGCTACTCGCTCGTCACGAAAGAGGGCAAGGAATACCATTACCCGAACGAAGGCGCGGCGTTCCGTTTCGAGCCGGATGGCACCGGCTTCGAGGTTTTCCACACCGGACTGCGCAACCCAAAGGAGATCGCCTTCGACGAGTTCGGGGATGCCTTCAGCGTCGATAACAATTCCGACCAAGGCGATGCGGCGCGCATCGTCTATCTCGTCGAGGGCGGCGAAACCGGCTGGCAGATGGAGCACCAGACGATGCACACCTTCCACCGCTCCATCGGGCTTGAAAATCGCCCGCCGAACCGCTGGATGGACGAGAAAATGTGGGAGATGCGCAACGACACGCAGCCCGCCTACATCCTCCCGCCCTCCGCCATCCTCACCTCCGGCCCCTCCGGCCTCACCTACCATCCCGGCAGCGGTTTCCTGGAAAGCGAGAAAGGCCGCTTCCTAATCTGTGACTACAAGGGCGGCGCCGCGAACTCCGGCATCTGGTCTTTCAAGATGGAACCCGATGGCGCCGGCATGAAAATGGCCGACGCCCGTCAGTTCCTCTGGGGCGTCGCGGCCACCGACGTCGAATATTCCTTCGACGGCCGCGTGTTCATCACCGATTTCGTCACCGGCTGGCAATCCCACGACGCGGGTCGCCTGCTCTCGGTCAGCGCCGGTGAAAACACCTATCTCGCGGCTGAAACCAAGGACGCCGCGAAGCTCATTTCCGATGGCTTCAACCAGCGTGAATCCGCCGAGCTAGCGCAGCTCCTCACACACCCCGATTCCCGCGTCCGGCTCCGCGCCCAGATCGCGTTGACCCGCAAGCCCGACGCCATCGAGGTTTTCAAAAAAGCCGTAGCTTCGGAAAACCAGATCGAGCGCATCCACGGCATCTGGGGGCTGGGCATCGTCGCCCGCCGCGGTGCCGTGCCCTCACCATGGGGAGAATTCGCGATGTTGCCGAAAAAAGGCCTCCGCGAGGACGCGGCCAACGCCATCGTGCCCCTCCTCAAAGACCCCGATCCCGAGATCCGCACCCAGGCCGCGCGTGCCATCGCCGACAGCCCGCTCGTCGGCAACGAACTTCCCCTCGGCGGCATGCTCTCCGATGATTCCCCGCGCGTCCGCTTCGCGGCGGGCATCGCGATCGGCAAGATGAAAGCCATCGGCCACTACTCCGCCATCCTCGATTTCCTCAAAAGAACAACGACCGCGACCTTTTCCTGCGCCACGCGGGGATCTACGCGCTGGAGCACATCTCCACCAACCCCCGCCAGATCAGCGCGCTGGCCTCGGACGAATCTCCCGCCCTGCGCCTCGCCGCCGTGGTCGCCCTGCGCCGCCTCAAGAGCATCGAGGTCGCCCGCTTCATCAACGATCCCGAACCCAAGGTGCAGGACGAGGTGATCCGCGCGATCCACGACCTCGACATGAACAACATGCGCCCGCTCGCCGCCGCGCTGCTCGATGATTTGGCGAAACGCAAATGGACGCCTTTCATGCTCCGCCGCCTGGTTCACAATTCCTACCGCGTCGGCACCGCGGACGACGCCCGCCGCCTGCTCAACGTCATCGCCGACGGCTCGCTGCCGGAAGACGTCCGCAAAGAGTCGCTGCGCCTCATCACACTTTGGGAAAAACCTTTCCCCGCCGACCAACTCGACGGCCACTGGCGGCCCCTCGACGCCCGCCCGCTAGCGACGCTCAAGCCCGCCCTCGAAGAAGCCCTGCCCGCGCTGCTCAAGACGGATGGCTTCGTGCTCACCGGCGCGCTCGACCTCATCGACCAATACGACCTCGACGTCGCTCCCCTCGACGACGCGTCCCTGCTGGCCATCGTGGCGAACACAGCCCTCCCCGGCGATGCCCGCGCGCGCGCCCTAAGCCTCATCCTCGGGCGCGACATCGCGGATCTGAACCCGCTGCTCGCGAAATACTCCACCGATCCCTCCGACGAACTCGCCGTCACCGCGCTCCAAGCCCTCGCCAGCCGCGATCCAAAAATGGCTTTAACGGCACTAGAGGCCGCAGTGGATTCCCCCAGCGTCCCCCGCGCCCAGAAAGCATGGGGCGTGCTCGCCACCATTCCCGGCGAGCAAGCGGCCTCTGCCATCGCCTCGCGCCTTGAAAAACTGAAGCAAGCGAACGGCATTTCCCCCTCCGCCATCGAACTCATCGCCGCCGCGAAATCCCGCACCGAACCCTCGGTGGCCGCCGCCCTCGCCACCTTCGACAAGGCCATGGCGGAAAGCTCTGATCCGCTCGCGAAACACAACATCTCTCTCAAGGGCGGTGATCCCACCCGGGGAGCCTCGCTGTTCGGCTCTCATCCCGCCGGCCAATGCATGCGCTGCCACAAGGCGGAGGACAAGGCACACTCCGGCGGCGGCGACGCCGGCCCGAACCTTGCGGGCATCGGGAAAATCCATGATCTCCGTTATCTCATGGAGTCTATCGTAGATCCCGCCGCCGTGGTCGCCCCCGGATACGGTATCACCTCGGTCACTTTCAAAAACGGAGCCAACCTCGGCGGAAGCCTCGTCGAGGAAACCCCCGATCACCTCGACATCGCCACCCCCGACAAGCTGCTCCGCGCGAAACGCGCCGACATCGAGTCCTTCACCCCACCCGTTTCCGCCATGCCGCCGGTCGGAGACCTCATCAAGCCGGATGAACTCCGCGATCTCGTCGCGTGGCTCGCCTCACTCACCAAGGAGCCGGAAAAAGCGCCCGCAAGGAAAGCGGAGATCGTCGATCCCTCGAAACTCCCCGGCGCGAAATCGCAATCCTCCGTGGACTCCGCCGCCGAGATGCCAATCCCAGTTGCCGCGGAAAGCAAAACGGTCGCCGTAGAACCCGTCCCTGCACCTGCCGCCGAAGCCGCGCCCCCATCTCCAGAGTTCGCGAAGCTCGGCGCGCAGCAATACATGCTCTGCGGAGCGTGCCACGGCCAGCAAGGCGAAGGCACCGCCGCCGGGCCGCCGCTGGCCGGTTCCGAGTGGGTCACAGGCCCCGCCGAGAACATGATTCGCATCCAGCTCCGCGGCCTGGTCGGCCCGATCAAGGTGAAGGGCAAGGAATACAATTTCCCCGCAGGCATGATGGCGATGGCCTTCCAGACCGATGAACAGATCGCCGCCGTCCTCACCCATGTCCGCTCCAGTTTCGGCAACAGCGCCCCCGCCGTTTCGGCAACTGAAGTCGCCGCCTTCCGCAGCGAGGTCGGCCAGCCGCCGCTCACTGCCGCGGAACTCATCCAGCCGGAACCACCCGCCCCGAAAGCCGATACCGAAACATCCGGCGCCGCGAAGCCCTCGAAATACGAGGACATGAAACCCTCCCTCGGCGCACCCCTCTGGCTCTTCGCCGGGATCTTTTTCTTCAGCCTCTTCTGCCTCGTTTCCGTGTTCAGGAAGTGACTTTCACCTCAGTAGATCCTCCTCATACATCAGGCGGAAACCGCTGCGGTTGAGGATGCTTGTCGCGAAATCATAATCCTCCACATGCATCGCGAGCAGTGCCTTGCCGCCGGGGCCGGGCAGCATGGCGTAGGCGAAATCAACATTCGTCTCCGCGGTCATCGAGGATGTCGAGGCACTTGAGCAGATCCGGCCCCGCCTCTTTCAGGGCGATGACCACCAGCTCGCAGGTGGTATGCGGGATTCCCTTTTCGCAAAAGATGGCCTCCGCGAGATCTGGGTCGGAAAGCACCAGCCTCGCGATGGTAGCGTCGCGGGAATCCTGGACGCTGAGTCCGATCACCTCGATCGCGGAGGAGCGCAGCAGTTTCACCAGCGAGGCGAGCGCGCCCACACGGTTCGGCAACATCACGGAAAACTGCCGCACAGGTGTCCCGTTGTCCGCCACCAGCCCGCCCGCGCTTTCGTATTCCTGATCCATGGTGTTGTTCCTTATCCCTTCGGCCCGCGTAGGCGCAGCGTCCGCACCTCGCCGCTGGCGGTTTCCTCAATGACGAGCTGCCCGGGTCGCACGTCGTTCACGATGAACTCGCGCCCGTCCTCCGAAGTGAATTTCTGTCCCGGCTTCGCGACGTATCGCTGTCCAGTAGCCGCGTCCTCGACGAGTGCCACGGGATCATGCCCCGCGGCCGGATGGCCTTCCGTCCACTCCATTTTCCGCCCGCTGCGCGAATCCTCGACCTCGACGATCCCTACCTCGATGGGCGCACCTTCGTTGAGCTTGCCCTGTTCGGTGCGGCTGAAAACCCGGATCACGGAAAGGCTGGATCCGGGGATCGTTTCCCCCGCCTTGACGTCCACCTCTTTCGCGGGCGCTCCCGCGATGCGCAGGGAAGCCACCCCGCCGGAAACCCTTTGCACCTCCACCGGCAACTCGCGCTGGCGGTAATGCCGCATCACCAGCGGCAGGTCATCATCGGTCTCATCCGTCCGTGCCCCTTGCGCCGCCCTGCGCTCGATTTTCCCGATGCGCGCGCCCTCGATGGCTAATGCCGCTCTCCGATTACCCGAGAGAGCTTCACCGACCGGCGCGAAATCCCGGGGCGTCCCTTCGGCGACCGGCTCTCCCGGCAATATCCCAAATTCGCCCTGTCCCTGACCCGGCAATGGCTTATTCCATGGCAACCCGCCCTCCGCGGCATCGTTGGCTGCCAGCTCCTCGCCCTCCGGCGCGGCCTCGAATTCGTCAAGATATTCATCCATCGCCTCCGCCACCTGTTCGTCCGACTCCAGTGCGAGCGTGTCTCCGGAAAACCCTTTCTCGATCAGCTCCGCAATTTCCGAATGCCCCGCCGCGACGGCCATGCTCTGCGCTGTGTCGCCGTTCTCCAACGTCGCGAAGCGGCTCGCGCCGATATCAATGAGCATCTCCGCCGCCTCCATGTGCCCGTGCTGCGCGGCAAGCATCAGCGGCGTACGTCCGTCCTCCATCCGGGCGTAAACCGACGCGCCGTAATTCGTCAGCGCATCAATCACCTCCGCCTTGCCCACCAGCGAGGCAACCAGCAACGCGTCATCGAGATTCTCCCGGTGGTAGGGCGCCAGTTCCTCGACGGATGCTTTGCTTCCCTCGTTCACCGCCAGCATCAGTGCTATGAAACCGTTTTCGTCCTTCTGCTTCGGATCCGCGCCCTGCCGCAACAGCCATTTCACCATCTCCGGCTTGTCGGCCGTCACGGCGGTCATGAGCGGAGTCCTCCCGACCGCATCTTTTTCGTCCGTGGAAAACCCGCGGTTGAGCAGATACTCGCCCGCCTCTTTGCTGCCGGAAGCCGCCGCCACGTGCAGCGCAACACTGCCCTCCACATCCTTGGTTTTCCCATCGAATCCGCTTTCCAACATCTTCCGCATCACCGACACATCATTGCCGCGCACTGCGGAGAACCATCCCTCCGCCGTCATCGAATACCCTGCCTCCCCCACCTCCTTCGCGGCGGTGTCCGATTTCTTCCGGCAGCCCGACAAACCAAACACTAAGGCGCAGGCAAAAAGAAATCTCACGAAAACCATAGCGCTTGACTACTTCAGAAACCTTAATGATTCAATCCCCAATTCGCGACGACGGAAATCTGAACAAATCACCGTCAACGCGCCGCTGTTGCATTATCCTCCTGAGAAAATGTCCGCGATAGAAGCTCCCGCAAAGAGTTCCCCCGCCGCAGCCGCTTGGCGCGAGTGGCTCGAGGAGCACGCCCCCAAACTTTTCCTTTTCGCCAGAAACCAAACCCGGACGCATGAGGACGCCCAGGATGTGCTGCAGGACGCCATCGTCAAACTCGTGGAGAAAATCCGCGCCGGCGAATTCGTGGGCGGGCAGGACGCCTGGCAGCCCTACCTCTACGCGACGATACGCAGGCTCGCCATCGACCTCTCGCGCAAGGACGACCGCCGCAAGCGCCGCGAGGACAACGTTTCCGCCGACTCAGAAGCGCTGCAACTCGAGGCCTTCCATCCATGGTTCGACCCCGACGGCGGCGACGACGAAACCCGATCGCAACTTGAGAACGCACTCAAGACCCTGCCGGAAAAATTCTCGGAGGTCATCATCATGAAGATCTGGGGCGAGCGCACATTCGCGGAAATCGGGGAGGCTCTCGGAATTTCCCAAAACACGGCGGCTTCCCGGTATCGCTATGGTCTGGAGGCATTGAAGCGCGAACTCGGCTCCGCCCGCCGCAGGGGCGACCTCTCCATCTGAATTTCCCCCCACGAGATCGATCCACAAAACCATGTCCAGGATACCCACCATCACCGAGCAGCGTCTCAGCAACCTCAATCCTGCGGGACTCGACGGGGATTTCCTCGCGCGTCTCACCGCCTGTGCGGAGGGCACCAACGCGAACCTTTCGGAGGATGAGGCGGCCTTCGAAAACCGGCTCCGTGCGATCCGACCGCGGACGATCCCCTCGAACCTGCACACTACGCTGCTCGCTACACTCGACGGGTCGCCGTTCGCAGTGGATGAGAAAATCGTGCTGTTCCACAAGTCAGCTGTCGGCAGCGTCGGCACGGACAAGAGCCGGAACACCTTCCGTTTCAATCTCGCCGCCGCAGCTGCCGTCGCCCTGCTCGGCTCCATCGCGGCGTTCATGGTGCCCACGGAAAACGACAAGGACCGCAGCGCGGACACCGGAGCCGCAGCCGGTTCTTTCTCCGCACCGCTGTCCCCTGCTCCCTCCCTTCTCGCCCCGATCAGCCGCAACCTCAGCGACACCCGCGACGAGGGCGTGGTCTGGCGCGGCAAAAACCAACCCCACCGTGTGCTTCGCCTCACCTACATGGATCAGGTGACGGTGATGGATGCCGAAGGCAATCCCGCCACCGAGCAGCGCCCCCGCGTGGAATACGTGATCATCCCCGAAAAGATCGACTGATTTGAATTTTCCAAACAACCCGCGCGATCTACTACGCTCATAGTAATTGAAAAAAGCATGAGAATGAAATTAAGAATCGTCCCCGCTGCGAGCCTCATCGGCGGATTCGCCGTCTGCCCCCTCGCCCCCTTAGGCGCGATCGAGCCGCCGCCGGAAAACGCAAAGCCGCCCGCCGCGCTGCTCGACGGGGCACAGGCGGATCGTGTGGCAGCCCCGCGCCTCCCATTCCTAGGCCTTTCCACCGCAAGGGTGCCGGACATGGTGGCCGATCATCTCGGCATCGGGGAAAAAGCGGGAGTCATCATCCGCACCGTCTGCCCCGAAAGCCCCGCCGAAAAGGCCGGCCTTGCCGTCAATGATATCATCCTCTCCCTCGACGGCGCGCCTGTCGCCGATCCCGACGATTTCAGCGAAAGGCTCCGCGCGCGCAAGGCGGGCGACAGCCTAGAACTCGGGCTCATCCGCAAGGGCAAGCCGGGCAAAGCGGAGGTCACTCTCACCGAGCGCCCTGCGGAACTCAACTCGCACCTCGGCGGCGAGCCTTTCCTCGAAGGGATTCCCCTGCCGCAAGCGGATCGCCTGCGCGGCCTCATCGAGCAGAACCTTCAAGGCTTCGGGACGGAACACCTCGGCATACTTCCCGACCAGCGTTTCGAAAACACCTTCCGCATGATGCGCGAGCGCATGAATCGCGCCTTCGAAGAGGACATTCCGCCCATCATCCAAGGCGAGGACGGCGGCATCCGTTTCCAGCAGAACTCCACCGTCCGGCTCATGGACAACCAAGGTTCCGTGGAAATCCGTTCTTCCGACGGTGACACCCGGGTGACCGTCCGCGACGGAGACAACAAGATCGTCTGGCAAGGGCCGTGGAACTCGGAAACCGACAAGGAGGCCGCCCCGCAGGATGTCCGCCAAAGGATCGACCGAGTGAATGTCGGCTCCGCGAACGGCAGGGGCTTCACATTCCGCTTCGGACAGAGCGGCGGCAAATCCGACACCATCGACAACTGACGGGATTCTCGGCAGTATGCGGAACCTTTTGGTGAGGCGTGCACTACAAAAACGGACGCGCCGCAAGTCATGGAGTTGGGCGCATTGAGGGTTTTGATGCGTCCTGCCTCCGCGCTCACCCCTTCATCCGCACGAAGCGAGGCCCGGAAACTTCCCCGTCGTAATAGCGATGAAACACCGGGCAAGCGGAGCCCGAAAGCGGGGGCACGATCCAAGACCAGTCCCCCGGAACCTTGCGTCCGCAGGCCTTCTCGTTTTCAAGATGCTTCATGAACTGCTCCGAGGCGGTGTGGTGATCGACAATAGTGACCCCGTCCTCACGGAAAGAATGTAGCACCGCCGCGTTGAGTTCGATGAGAGCGCGGTCCTTCCAGAACGAGGTATTCGTGCCCAGATCCAGCCCCATGCGCTCCGCCACGACAGGCATCTGGTTATAGCGACAGCTATCGCCCAGATTGCGCGAACCGATCTCCGTCACCATATAGAATCCGCTGAAGGGCGCTGCGGTGTATCGCAAGCCGTCTGCTTCGAGCGCCATGTCGCACACCGCCGGTAGGGCGTGCCATTTCAGGCCGAGATCAGCAAACCACGGCAGGAAAGGGTGCCTAATCTCGACCTCCAGCACGGCATCCGGAGGCAGATCAAAGAGCCGCGGGCGTTCACCGGGAACCTCGATGAGCAATGGCAGAAGATCGAACGCGGAAAGCGTTTCCGGAGGCTTCCAGCCAATCGATAGAACCCGTTTTGTGAAAGCCAGTTGTTCCGGATCGCCTAGGACGCGACCGTCAGGCAGCTCATGCCCCGCATAACGGATGAGCTGGCGGTTGTGAATCCGGAAGATTCCCTTAACAGGGCAGGCAGGCGGAAAAACCGTGATCAGCGGGCGGATGCGGCCAGAGTTTGTCGAGACGCGCAGGTGCTCGACACAAGCTTCAAATACATCTTCCGCCGTGATTGCATCGCGGGCGTCGAGGATTTCCAGTGATGGCCAAAATAGCCTGCCGATGCAGCGTGAGTTGTTGCGCCAAGCGATGCGCGCCGATGCCAACAGGCTTTCGTATTTCATGTGCATTCCGTATTCTGTTTGTAAGGTTTGGTCTGAATATGCATCTTGATCGTTATTTTTAAAGGAAAGGATCCGGATCTTAGTCAGGTGTTTTTGAGATTCCGGTCGTGGAGTTTTGCATTGGTTACGTAGGTGTGGATACTTCTCCACTAAAGCGGGCAATCCGATTTGGACGGATTGGCGGCTCGGCACTTAGTCCGGTCTCGGGGCTTGCATCACCGCCGCTTTGCGGCGATGGAAAGGGCGTGGATCGCTGGTTCCTAATTGCCGCAACCGCCCTCGCCGCCGTGGCGGGGGTGCGCGGCTTGCTGATCCTGAGGCACGGGGACAAGAGCCGGTGGACAGTGTGGTGGATGATCGCGGCGCTGGTCTGCCAAATGGGCTACCTCGTGATCCGGGGGGAAATGCGTGGGGCTTGTCCGCTACGGAGCATCGGTGAGATCTCCGTGTATCTGGCGTGGTCGCTTACCCTTTTCTACCTGCTCGTCGGGCCCATGTACCGGATTTCCCTTCTCGGGGTGTTCACCGCGCCACTGGTCGTCCTTTTCCAAGGCTTCGCGCTGCTGCCTGGCCGGCTCGCCGCGAATCCCGAGCGCATCCTGAACACGAATCCGTGGGGCGAGACGCATTCCGCGATGTCCGTGCTGGCCTACGGCGCGCTGGCGCTCGCGGCGGTGGCTGGGGTGATGTTCCTCGTGCTCGACCGCCAGCTCAAAGAGCACCATCTGAAAAGCGGCCTGTTCCGGAACCTGCCGCCGGTGCGCGAGCTGCTCGTTTCGCTGGAGCGGCTGCTCTGGATCGGGATGATCCTGCTGACCTTCGGGCTGCTGGCCGGCTTGCTGATGCCGCATGGGGATGGCGCGTGGGCGCACCTGATCGCGGCGGTGTCAGTGTGGGCGGGATACGTCGCGATGATGGCGGTCAAACGGATCCGCGGCATCACCGGGCGGAGGTTTGCGCTGGGGGCTGTCGCGCTGTTTGTTCTTTCACTGGGGGTTTTCGCATTCATCTGATGGAAATCGCCTGCCTAGGACTGAACCACAAAACGGCACCCGTCGAAGTGCGCGAGCGTTTCGCCGTGGGCAGCACCCGCCTCGGCGAGGCCGCGCGGAACCTGTTGGAAACGGCGGGCGCGGCAGAGGGCGTGGTAGTCTCCACTTGCAACCGCACCGAGTTCTACCTCGCGGCCGAGCACGCCGGGGAGGCGGTGCGGCGGCTCGAGCAAGGCCTTGCCGACAAGGTGTGCGGCCACGACGGGTTGTATTACCACCATGAAAGCGCGCAAGCCGTGCGGCATCTCTGCAAGGTCGTCAGCGGGCTGGACTCCATGCTGCTCGGCGAGACGGAAATCTTCGGCCAGGTGAAGCAGGCTTACCACGCCGCCCACGAGGCCGGAACCACCGGCCCCATCCTTAACAGGCTTTTCCAGAAAGTCTTCGGTGTCGGGAAAAAAGTCCGCACACAGACCACAATCCAGGAGGGCTCCACCTCCATCGGCAACGTCGCCGTCGAGCTCGCGGAGAAAATCTTCGGCCACCTGAAGAACAGCGAGGTGATGGTGCTCGGGGCGGGAGAAATGAGCCGCCTGACGGCGAAAGCCCTCGTTTCACGCGGCGCGAAATCCGTCATCGTCGCGAACCGAACCCACGAGCGCGCCCTGGAACTCGCCGCCGAAATGAACGGCCGCGCCGTGCGCTTCGACGATTGGCTGCCCGTCCTTAAGGACGTGGACGTGGTCATCTCCTCCACCGGCGCGCCGCACACGGTGATCCACGCGAAGGACATCGAGTCCGTCCGCCGCGCCAGGAAATTCCGCCCGCTGTTCCTCATCGACATCGCCGTCCCGCGTGACATCGAGCACGCCGTCGGCGAGATCGAGGAGGTCTATCTCTACGACATCGACGCCCTGGAGCAGCTCGCCGACGAAGCCCGCGCGCGCCGCTCCCTACAGATCGCCGAGTGCGAGAAAATCATCGAGGCGGAGCTGGTGAAACTCCTGCCCTGAGCAAGACGTCCCTTCTGCCGGAGCTGGATTTCCCGCGGCTAGAAGAGCCGATATGCCAGCCCGGCCAACCAGCTGCGGACCCAGATTACGCGATGTTCGGCTACTGCGTTTTTGAGATGGAATCGCGCATGGTGGTGTCGGCTTTGACGTTTTCCATGCGATAATAGTCCATGACGCCGAGGTTGCCGGAGCGGAAGGCTTCGGCGAGAGCGAGGGGGACTTGAGCCTCGGCCTCGACGACCTTGGCTTTCATTTCCGCGACGCGGGCGATCATCTCCTGCTCGTAGGCAACGGCGGCAGCGCGACGGATTTCCGCCTCGGCCTGAGCCATATTTTTGTTGGCCTCGGCCTGGGCGACCTGGAGCTGTGCTCCGACGTTCTCGCCGACATCCACGTCCGCGATGTCGATGGAGAGGATCTCGAAGGCGGTGCCGACATCGAGGCCGCGGGCGAGGACGACCTTGGAAATGGAGTCCGGGCTTTCAAGCACGATCTTGTAGGTCTCCGCGGAGCCGATGGTGGTGACGATGCCCTCGCCGACGCGGGCGATGATGGTTTCCTCCTTCGCGCCGCCGACGAAGCGGTCGAGATTGGTGCGGACGGTAACGCGGGCGCGGACTTTTACCTGGATGCCGTCCTTGGCCACGCCGTCGATGGTGAGGCGCCCGGAAGAAGGGGCAGGGCAGTCGATGACTTTGGGGTCAACGGAGGTGCGGACTGCCTCGACCACGGATTTCTCGGAACCCTTGGTGGCGAGGTCGATGGCGCAAGCGCGATCCCAGTCGAGCTCGATGCCGGCCTTGCGGGCGGCAATGAGCGCCTGGATGGTGGGTAGGACGTTGCCACCAGCGAGGAAATGCGCCTCGATCTCGTCGATGTTAATTTCGATGCCGGCCTTCTTGGCGGTGATGCGGCTATCGACGATGGGGCCGTAGGGCACCTGGCGGAGGCGCATGGCGATAAGGTCGGAGAAGCCGACATAGGCCCCCGCGAGCCAAGCGCGCAGCCAGACGGAGAAAAAGGAGAAGACAATGCCGAGAATGACAAGTCCGGCGATGCCGAGGGCGATGAAGAGGATGGTAGTTATGTCCATGGTGTTATGTTTTGGTTCTTACTGTGAGTTGGAAATGGTTTGCGTCAATGACTTCGAGTTCGGTGCCCGAGGCGATCTGGCCGGATTGGGAAACGGCTTCATAGCGTTTCCCATCGATGGTCACATAGCCGCTGGGCGAGAGGACTGTGGCGGAAAGCGCGGCTTTGCCAATCAAATCCCGCGCGCTGTCCTGCAGGGCGGTGGATGTGGCGGTGATTTCGCGTTTCAGGAAGAAGCGTTTCCCGATACGGGTTTTCGGCAGAACCCTAAACTGGATATAGAAAACGACGAACGCGGCGAGCATCGCGATGACCACGGCGATCAGCCCGCCGGACGCTCCGAGCCTTATGAAAGAAACGACGCAGCCCGCGAAAAGCGCCACCCCGCCGGCGATGCCGAGGATGCCGCCGGGCACGAGGACTTCCGCCGCGAGGAGAATTAGGCCGATGGTGAAAAGGAGGATGATGAGGGTCACTGGGGGAAACTTTAAATTTTAAACTTTAAACCTTAAGAAGAGGTTATTCGTAGTGCGTCCAGAGGCGAATAACCTTGATGGTTTTTTGGTCTTCGATGACTTGGTAAACGAGGCGGTGCTGGATGTTGATGCGGCGGGAGTAGGAGCCTTTGAGATCGCCGATGAGGGCTTCGAAGGGCGGGGGATCGGCAAACGGGTTTTCACGTATGATTTCCAGAAGAAGCCTGGCTTTCTCGGCCAGCGGGGTGGTTTTGAGCTTCCTAGCATCCTTTTTCGCCTGGTTGGTGTAAACCAGTTCGTAGCTCACAAGTCGATCTCCTTACTGCATTTCCCAATCGGTTCGGACATGCCCTTGAGGATGGAATCGCGCATGCCGGGTATGGAGACGAGGTGGAGGGTTTCCTGAAGGGCACGCCAATCGCTTTCGCCCAACAGGACGGCATTGCCGCGTTTGCCGGTGATCTGGATGGGTTCATGGCTTTCGAGCGCCGCGTCGATGAGTCCGTAGATTTCGGATCTTGCGGAAGTAGCGGTAATTGTTTTCATAGGGTTAGCGTGCGTAAAAGCGTGCGCTTTGCAAAGGTTTTTTTACTACACCGCCTCCACGGTCAGCTCGAACTCGCCTACGGAGAGGACTTTCACCTTGGTTCCGGGCGGGACGGTGCCGAGGGCGAGGCGGGCGTCGTAACGTTTGCCGCCGATCTCGATCTGGCCGGAGGGGAAAAGGGCGGTGACGGCCTGGCCGGTGGCTCCGATGAGCGAGGGTTCGTGGCGGGCGACGGACGATAGGGTGGTCTCGCCGCCGATGGCGGATTCCAGAACCATGTGGCCCCACAGTCCACCGCGCGGCATGAAACGGAGCAGAAGGAAGAAGATCACGATCGCGCCGCCGGTGCCGGTGATGAGGTTCATCAGGGGTTTGAAAAGGAAATCCGAATCCCACTCGATGGGTTGGTCGGGCCAGATGTCCGACATGCCCCAGAGCAGGGAGCCAAGCATCAGCAAGGCGCCGGGGATGGCCAGCAGGAAGAAGCCGGGAAGGAAAAACACATCGATCATCACCAGCGCGAAACCGAGGAAGAAGAACAGCGCAGCCTCTTGGCCGGAAAGGCCGGCCGCGTGGTGGCCGAAGAACACGATGGCCAGCAGGATCCCCCCGCCGACCCCGAACACGCCGAAGCCGGGCGTCTTGAACTCGATGAAAATCAGCACCAGCCCGGCGGCGAGCAACAGCGGGGCGATGGCGGTGATGAACTGCGCGACCTTTTCCGACCAGGTGACTTCCAGCCGGGTGACGGAGTAGTTTCCTTTCCCGAAAGTTCCGTCCATCAGGCTGCCGATGTCGGGCGAGATGCCCGCGCCGAGCAGCGGCTGGGCGGGGTCACCGTATTCCTTCATCGCCTCGGTGGCGGTGAGGGTGAGCAGTTCACCCTCGGGCTTGATGATGTCCTCTCCGATCTTGAGTTCGAAATCCGAATCGATCATCGCAGAAAGAACTTCGCCGCGGTAGCCCTTGCCGTCGGAAATGGAGCGGACGCGTGCCTTTAGATAAGAGACGATCTTCATTTTCATCGTCTCATCGATGTCCTGCCCGCCGCCGGAAACGGGAGCCGCCGCGCCGATGATGCCGGACGGCGAGAAATAAATTTCATCCGTCCCGGCGGAAATGAGGGCGCCCGCCGAGATCGCCTCACTGTTCACGTAGGTGATGACTTTTCCGGGGAATTTCTCGATGGCTTTGAGCATGTCGAAGGTCACGTCGAGGCGGCCGCCGGGAGTTTCCATATCGAGGATGACCGTGTCCGCGCCCTGTTCGATGGCCATTTTAAGGCCGCGGCGGAGGACATGGAGCTCCGGCGGCGCGATCTGCTCGCGGATGGGGATGATGACCACCTTGTGCTTCTTCGCAGGCGCGGATTCTTCCTGCGCCGGGAGAACGCCGGGAAACATGGTAAGCAAGGCGAACAGTAGGCGGAGGAGGTTTCTCATCGGGTGATGCGGGAATGAAGCACGGAACCGCGCCCGTGGAAAGGTTTCATCCGCTCACATATCGCCGGGCGTGAAACCCATGACGATGTCGAATTTCGCCGCAATGGTGCGTCATTCTGGCTTACCGGCAAGTTGGGATTCGCGGTGGAAATAGGCAAAGCCTTTTGAGTGCGGAGAGAATCGCTGCTTTTGTAGGCTTACGCCGGAAACGGCTTGTGTTCGGAAAGTCCGTAGCGCACTCGCTGAACGACCCATGCGTGAACAAAAGCGGCGAATGATCGCACGCAGTCAATAGCTTCGCTTCCCTTGCTTGCATGATCGCGTGGATCAACCGAAGATCCGCGCTGTGGCGGAATTGACGGACAAAAAAGCATTACTGAAAGCTCCCGGCGCGGCGTTGAAGGAGCACTTCGGCTTTTCCGCTTTCCTCGACGGGCAGGAGGAGGTGATTTCCGAGATCGTCTCCGGGCGCGACGGGCTGGTGGTGATGCCGACCGGATGGGTTTTGGTAATAGATGGGATGAATCGGGTTCAGCTTTGTCTCCGTTCGGAAAGAGTTTTGCTAAGCGGCTCACTCGGATTTTACTCCCGAATGGCTAGATTCCTATTCGATGACGGATATTCGCTGACCAATGATTCGGCGATCCGCGATCCCCCAAGTGCCTTCGCAGCCGGTATCTCCAAAAACAGCTCGAAAATACTCTTGTAATTTAGAAGATAGAACTCTAAATTGCAGAAATGGATTGGGAACGCATGGCGAGAAAGCGGTTGCTGGAGTTATCGAGGGAATTTCCGGCGGTGGTGGTGGTGGGAGCGCGGCAGGTGGGAAAGACGACGTTGGCGCGGTCGGCGTTTTCGGAGGCTGCTTATAGAGATCTGGAGTCGCCGCTAATACGGCAGAGGTTTGCGGAAGATCCGGCATTCGAACTCGGGCAGCTCGGGGCGATGACCATCCTAGATGAGGCGCAGGCGGTTCCGGAACTATTTCCCGCACTGCGCGGGGCGATCGATGCGCGGCGTGCCGACGGGCGGTGTCATTTTTGTATCCTCGGGTCTGCGCAACCCGCATTGATACAGTCGGTTTCCGAATCATTGGCCGGGAGGATCGGGTTGCTGGAGCTCGACCCGCTGTCAGCGGCGGAGACCGGGCTACCTGCTGAGAGGCATTGGCTGGCTGGCGGATTTCCGGAGGCTCTGCGCGGGAATTTCAGGAACTGGTGGGAGCCTTATCTGAGCACGATTCTGCAGCGCGATCTCGCTGCCTACGGTTTCCGTCCGGATGCGATTTTCCTGAGGCGACTGTTGGCGATGCTCGCGGCGCAACAGGGCGGGCTACTAAACATGTCCGCGCTGGGAAACTCACTCGGTGTCAGCTACCACACGGTGCAGCATGGGCTGGATCTTCTGGAGGGGGTGTTCCTGATCCGGCGGTTGCCCCCTTACTTCCGAAATATTCGCAAGCGATTGGTCAAAGCACCCCGCATATATATTCGAGATACCGGACTGTTGCACCATTTGCTGCACGTTTCGAACGCCGGTGAGCTAGACAACCAGCCATGGCGCGGGGCGAGCTGGGAGGGTTTTGTGATCGAGGACATCATCCGCCGGGAGTTGCTGGAGCATCCGTTCACCCAATGCTATTTCTGGCGCACGGCGACGGGACAGGAGGTGGATCTGGTCTTGGATCGGGGCGACCGTAGAATCGCCATCGAGGTGAAGGCGAACAGCGCGGGAAATCCGCATGATGCGAGGAAGCTTGAAGCGATACTGGACGACATCGGAGCCTCCGAGGGTTGGCTGGTTGGGATGGGCGGGGAGTCGGTCGGGATGAGTCCGAGGGTTCGTTCGGTTTCCCTAGATAAGGTGCCGGATTGGTTGCCTTGAAAATAGCATGACTTTCATAATCCCTCCATGGTTGCGCCGCGGGCGGGTTGCGCCCATGCTCTGCGGCGTGGCGGCGAAAAATGAGACGAAAAGAGGATTGTTGAAAGCTCCCGGCGCGGCGTTGAAGGAGCACTTCGGCTTTTCCGCTTTCCTCGACGGGCAGGAGGAGGTGATTTCCGAGATCGTCTCCGGGCGCGACGGGCTGGTGGTGATGCCGACGGGCGGGGGAAAATCCCTGTGCTTCCAGATCCCGGCGCTGTGTTTCCCGGGCGTGACCTTGGTGATTTCCCCGCTCATCGCGCTGATGAAAGACCAGGTGGATGCGCTGCAGGCACGCGGCATCGCGGCGACGCTGATCAATTCCACGCTGTCGTGGCCGGAACAGAAGGAGCGGCTCGACGGGATGCGCAGCGGCGAATTCAAGCTCGTCTATGTCGCGCCGGAGCGGTTCCGGGCGGAGAGCTTTTTGCGGGCGCTCGAGGGGGTGGAGATCTCGCTGTTCGCGATCGACGAGGCGCACTGCCTCTCTCAGTGGGGGCATGATTTCCGGCCGGACTACATGCGGCTGGGGAAGGCGCTGGACAAGATTGGCCGCCCGCAGTGCGTGGCTCTAACAGCTACTGCGACTCCCGTAGTTCGCGAGGACATCCTGAAAACCCTCGGCCTGCGCGAACCGTTCGAGCGCGTCAGCGGTTTCTCGCGGCCCAACCTTTCGCTAGCGATCACGCCAGTGGAAAAGGCGGCGCAGAAGGACGAGCGGATCCGGGCGGTCATCGCCGCCCACAAGACCGGGATCATCTACTGCGCGACGCGGAAAAAGGTGGATCTCGTTTCCGAAACACTCGCAAGCTGGGGCCTGAAATGCGTGGCCTACCACGGCGGCATGGGCGACGCCGAGCGGGTCAAGGCGCAGGAGATTTTCATTTCCAAAAAGGTCGATGTCGCGGTGGCGACGAACGCGTTCGGGATGGGCATCGACCGCGGCGATGTGCGCTTCGTGATCCACTACGAAATCCCCGGCAGCGTGGAGGCTTACTACCAAGAGGCAGGCCGCGCGGGGCGGGATGGTGAGGCGGCGGTCTGCGAGCTGCTTTTCAATTACGCCGACACGCGCACGCAGGAATTTTTCATCGACGGCGCGAACCCCTCCGCGACGACCGTGCGGCAGATTTACCAATACCTGCTCAACGAAGCGGACAAGAACCACGAAGTGTTCCGGACGCTGGAAGACATCGCGGAGCACGCGGATGTGAAGAACTCGATGGCGGTGGGCAGCGCACTGACCATTTTGGCGCGGGGGCGTTTCATCGAGCGGTTCGATGTGAAGGGGAAACGGATGCGCGGCACGCGTTTGTTGAAGCCGGATATCTTGGCCCGCGATCTCGCCATCGATGAGAAGGCGATGGAGGAAAAGGACGCCCGCGACCGCGAGAAGCTCAAGGCGATGGTCGAGATGTGCTATGCGCGGACATGCCGACAGAAGTGGATCCTAGGATATTTCGGCGAAGCCAACGCCTCGACCTGCGGGAACTGCGATGTCTGCCGGGAACGCAGCGCGGGGGATTTCCGCAAGCCGACCGCGGAGGAGGAACAGATGGTCAGGAAGGCCCTGGCCGGCGTGGCCCGCATGTCGCGGCGCGGGGCAGACGGATGGGACGGGAAATTCGGCAAGGGCCGCATCATCCAGATGCTTTCCGGCAGCAAGTCCCAAGAAATCCTCGGATCCGGCCTCGACCGACTCACCACCTACGGCATCCTCGCCGACAAGACGACCGGCTACCTCAACGCCCTGTTCCGCTCGCTGGCCGAGGAGGGGCTAGTCATCACGCAGACCGGCGAATACCCGCTCATGACCCTCTCCCCGCGCGGCGAGGCGGTGATGCTCGGCAAGGAACCTTTCGAACTCCGCTGGCCCGATGAGGTTGCCAAGCCCGAAGGGCTTTCGGAAAAGGATTTCGACCCGCAGCTCTTCGCCATGCTCAAGGATTTGCGGTTTCGGATGGCGAAAAAGGACAATGTGCCTCCTTACGTCATTTTTTCCAACAAGGTGATCGAGGCGCTCACCCGCTTCATGCCCGCCAGCGCCGCCGAGGCTCTGGCCATCCCCGGTATCGGCGAGGGCAAGGCGCAGACCTACCTGCCGCCTTTCCTAGAGATGATCCGCACCTACCGCGCGATGAAATAGCTCATTCCTCGCGGACGACGATCACCCGCCTTGGAGGCTCCGAGCCATTGGTCGCGGCATTTTGGCGCGATAGACCGCGTCATCAACCGTAAGGCCGGCAGCCTCGCGTGCACGGCGCAGTTTTTCCCAAGGTTATGTTCTATCCGTCCGCCCGCTCCACAGATATCCAAGCGCAGGATGCGGGAGGGTTGCAAGGTGGGCGTAGCCACACCGGTCGATTGTCGTGTCACCGAAACGATTACCGCGAGCTATTGCCTTGACGCTCCGAGGCCTCCCGTCCTTGATCAGCGCGACATACAAACCATTATGACCTCCTCCAAACACCCATTTGCGGGCCTTGGCCGGCTATCAGCCCGCTTCGCCCTTCTCGCCATGGTTCTCGCCGCGACTTTTGCCGACCATCTCCACGCGCAGGACTTCGAGGGGAAAAATATCACAGAGGTCTCCCTCCGCTTCCGGGGTGCGAAAACGGTCGATGAGGCCAGGATCCGCAACCTGATGGCCACCAAGGCGGGCACCCAATACCGCGCCGAGCGCCTCGACAACGACATCAAAACCCTCTTCGAATCCGGCCTCATCGATGACGTGCGCTTCCTCGCCGAGCCCGTCGGCACTGGTGTGCGTGTGATTGCAGATGTCCTCACCCGCCCCGCCATCAGCGGTGTCGGCTTCGTCGGCAACACGGTCTTTTCCGACCAGAAACTCGCCAAGGAAACCAAGCTCAAGGCTGGCGGAACGATGAGCGATTCCGAAATCCTCGAAGCCCGCCGCAACATCGAGAAGTATTACCAAGGCTACGGCTATCCCGACGTGCTCGTCTCCCATCGCACCCAGGACACCGGCCAAGCCGGGCTTTCCGACCTCATTTTCGTGATCGACGAGGGATCGAAAAACGAAGTCCGCAGAATCCGCTTCGAAGGCAACACGGTGTTCACCACGCCCGAGCTGAAAAAGGAGATGAAAACCAAGGAAAAGGGCTGGTTCTCGTGGCTCACCAAGTCCGGCCGCTTCGAATCCTATCAGCTCGACGAAGATCTCGACGCCGTTCTCGATTATTACCGCAGCAGGGGCTACCTCCGCGCTAGCAGCCCGGGGATGCGCCGTGATCCCGTTGGCGACGGCAGGGTCGATCTCATCATCCCGATCAACGAAGGGGAGAAATTCACGGTCGCCGGAGTGAGCTTCGGGCGCATGACGGTTTTCAAACCCGAGGAACTCTACCCGTCCATGACCCTCAACGGAGGCGATGCCTATTCCTCCGCGAAAATGCGCGACGACATCAAGACAATCCGCAGCTTCTACGGCTCGCGCGGATATGCGGACGCGGTCGTTTCCCCTGACATCAAGGACGCCGGCCCGAACCGGGTCACTGTGAAATACCAGATCACCGAAGGCACGCGCTTCAGGGTCGGCCGCGTCAATATCCAGGGCAATACCAAGACCAAGGACAAGGTGATCCGCCGCGAGGTGCCGCTCAAGCCGGGCGACTGGTTCAACACCGTCGAGCTGGAGACCACGAAAGCCCGCCTCGATAACCTCCAGTATTTCAGCGATGTGCAGGCCAGCGGCAGCCCCGGCGGCTCCGGATACCGCGATGTCGATATCCTCGTCGAAGAGCGCAACACCGGCTCGATCGGGGTCGGACTCGGCTTCAGCTCCGTCGATAACGTCGTCGGTTTCCTCACCCTGGAACAGAGCAACTTCGACATCATGAACCCTTGGAACTTCACCGGCGGCGGCCAGCGCTTCTCGATGAGCCTCCGCGCCGGTTCGGAGCGCAGCGAGTTCAGCGTCTCCCTCGTCGAGCCATGGTTCCTAGACCAGCGCCTCGCGCTCGGCGGCGAGCTGTTCTACCGCCAGTCCAGCTACTTCAGCGATGTCTATGAACAAACCAACGTCGGCGGCGCGATCTACATCCGCAAGCCACTGACCGAGAAATCCTCGCTCAAGGTGGAATACCGACTGGAAGAGATCGGCATCGACGTCAACGCCGGAGCAAGCCCGGCATTCCGAGCCGAAGACGGCGAGTTCCTCCGCAGCGCGGTTTCCTTGAACTACCTTTACGACAACCGCGACAGCACGATTACCCCGCGCCGGGGCGAGCGCTTCGATGTCTCGCTCACCATGGCCGGCGGCATCTTCGGCGGTGATGTGGACACCCTCACCTTCTCCGCCCAGGGCGCGAAATACTGGAACCTCAAGTGGGACTCCATCCTCTCCGTCAACGGTGAGATCGCCTTCGTGGACGCCATCAACGGCGACGTGCCGATCTTCGAGCGCATGTTCCTCGGCGGCGGCAGGACTCTCCGCGGCTTCGAGTTCCGCGATATCGGCGGCCCGCGCGACGCGGCGTCCGGCGAGGTGCTCGGTGGCCAGTCACTCGCCTTCATGAGCGTGGAATACACTGTGCCAATCATCGAGACCGTCCGCGGCGCGGTGTTCTACGATGTGGGCTACGTTAACACCGGCTCATGGGACATCAGCCCCGATGACGTTTACAGCGATGTCGGATTCGGCATCCGCCTCAAGCTGCCGATTAGCCCCGTCCCGCTTGCGCTCGACTACGCGGTTCCCGTCAGCTCCCCCGACAAGGCGGCGGACAAGGGCGGCCAGTTCAACTTCTACCTGAACTACGAGTATTAGGCCCTAGCGCCGATCTTTTCGGAAACGGGACACCCTTCGCGGGGTGTCCCGTTTTTCGTTTCAGCTGGCCGCCGAACCTTTGCCTTCCCGTTTTTTCCGCGCCTTGCGGAGAGACTCGATCGTTACCCGCGGCCGCAGCAGGAACCTCCCCGCCACAAAACCCGCCAGCGAGCCGCCGAGGTGGCAGGCGTGGCTGATGCGGAAAATGTCGGGCGAAAGGGTCTCGGAAAGTTCGGAGCCGAAGCGGGCCAACGCACCCGTGGGCAGATCCGGGCTGAGAAGAGCGAGAATCAGGTTCGCCAAGATCACGCCGATCCCCAGCGAACGGCCGCTGACGAAAATGGGGAGGAACCTCGATTCCGGGGAAAGGGTGGTTAGCAAAACAAGGAATCCGAAGCAAACTGCCGAGGAGCCGACGAGTGAAGGCGCTCCCACGCCGCCCGGCGAAAACGGCAGGAATACCAACCCGCCAGTGAGTGCCGCGACCAGCGCGACGATCCGCACCGTCCTTTTCCCCGCGATGTGCTCGATCCGCGATCCGAGCAGCAAGATCGCCGCACCGTTAAGGATCAGGTGCGCCCAATCCGCGTGGATCAGCGCATAGGTGAATGGCTGCCAGAAATCCCCGGCGAGGAAATAGGGTTTCGTCAGCCCGAGAAGGGCGTGCGCCTGGGAGAGCTTTCCGGGCGCACCATGATCCGGAGGAAAAACCAGCTCCCAAACCCACGGTGCCGCCTGGACAATGATCAGGATACGCAGGATCTGCCACGTCGCCCGCGCATCGCGCAACTGCCGGAACCCGCGCGTAAACCGCCCGCCCGGCCCCCCCATTTGCACGATCGTTTCTGGAGAGGCGGGAGGAACCATCTAAGCTTCAAGTTTTAAGTTTCAATTTCCAATGATCGAGACAAGCGCAGCACTCTTCATTGAATCTTGAAATTTAAAATTTGAAAATTCACTCTTGGTGCCTGGCTCTCGGCTCGCGCTTAGCGACGGTTTCGCCGCCGGGCGCAGTAACGAACGGGCCGCCTTCCAGCGGTGCGACGCCGGTGAAGGCCACGTCCGGCATGTCGGTGGGGCGCCCGGCGAGCGGGAAATCCTTGCGCAGCGGGAAAAACGGGTAGCCCTCCCACATCAGGATGCGCTTGAGGTTCGGGTGGCCGGAAAACGGGATGCCCATCATGTCCCAGACCTCGCGCTCATGCCAGTCCGCTCGCTTTCCAGAGATGAATGGCCGTTGGCACGGATTCGTCCTCGGAAACCTTGGCCTTCAGTCGCAGGTGGCGCGTGTCGTCCAGCGAGGCCAGCTCATAAACCACCTCGAAACGCGGATCGTCGCCGAAGTGGTCGAGCGAGGAGATGTCGAGCAGCAGCTCGTAGCCGAGCTTGTCCTTGCAAAGAGCGAGAGCTTTCGGCAGCGCTTCGAGGGAAAGCGAGAGCGTGGTCTCACCACGGAATTCGGTTTCGGAAAGGATGCCTGCACCAAGCGTTTCGTGCAGTGCGGGGAGATCATTGGCAAGAACGGCGGACATGGTGATGAAGTGAATGGTGCCGGGTGATCCGTCGTTGCTGAAGCTATGACGGACAGATCGGTGATCAGTGGAAGACGGAGATTTCCCCTGCGAAATTCGGCTTTCTGGAACTTAAATTTTGAATTTTGAATTTTGAAAGTTACGCGTTTTCCTCGAAGAACACGCGCTTCTGGTCTTCCGTCGAGTGCTCCTTCTCGATCTTCTCCTGGAGCTTCATCAGCCCCTCGATGAGGGCTTCGGGACGCGGCGGGCAACCGGAAATGTAAACATCCACGGGGATCAGGCGGTCGATTCCCTGCAACACGGCGTAGGAGCGGTACATCCCGCCGGACGACGCGCAGGCACCCATGGCGATGCACCATTTTGGCTCCGGCATCTGATCCCAGACGCGTTTCACCGCCAGCGCCATCTTGTAGGTAACCGTGCCGGCTACGATCATCACATCGGATTGGCGGGGAGAAAAGCGCATCACCTCCATGCCGAAGCGGGAGATATCGAAGCGCGAGGAAGCGGTGGCCATCAGCTCGATCGCGCAGCAGGCAAGCCCCATCGGCATCGGCCACAGGGAGTTTTTCCGCATCCAGTTGATCGCGGCGTCCACCTGAGTGAAAATGATGTTGCCCTCAATCTTCGAATCGTAAGCGGCGTGGGTGGAGGTAGTGTCGATGGTTTCCATGGCGCTGGGCGGGACGGCGGGAGCTTGGTGCCAAGTAGGTCGTGTCTCAAGCGGATTGTGGGAAAAATTCCCGCAACTCAGGATTGAAACCGTGGCGGCGGATTGCATCCGCCATGCCCAGAGATGACTGGAGTGAGGCATGGCGGATGCAATCCGCCGCCACGAATCAGAAATTCTTACTCACGCCAGCCGAAACGGCTCGGCGACCTCGAACCATGGGGTCGGCTCGGATTGAGTGGCGCAGTGCAGAGCGGTGTGGGCGTGACCCAGTCTCGCGCAGGCACTTTCCGAAAACTTCGGTAACCTTTTTCGGGCAGTTGCAATCCGAACTGAGATGGCCAAACACAATTTGTGAGAGTCCCGCGTGGGCGATCTCGCGGAGTAACTCGCCGACCTGGACGTTGGACAGATGGCCGTGCTTCGAGGAAATGCGTTGCTTGATCGACCACGGGCGCTTGGTGTCGAGTTCGAGAAGTTCATCATCGTAATTCGCCTCCACGAAAAGGGCGGAGAGGTTCCGCAGGCGCTCGGTCATACTGCGGGTGACGAAGCCCGCGTCGGAAACCAGGCCGAGACGGTTCGCGGCGTTGCCGATCACGAAGCCGACAGGATCGACCGCGTCATGCTGGATCGCGAAGGTTTCGATATTGAGGTGTGCGATAGGAAATGTCTGCCCGGCCTCGAAAGTTTTCCAAGTTGCGCCCGAGATGCCTTGCTCACGGACGACGTGGGCGGTGTCCCGCGTAGCGAATACGGGCATCGGACGGGTTTTGAGAAAATTTTTCAGTCCGCGCACATGATCTCCGTGCTCATGGGTGAGCAGGATGCCATGCAACGAAGCGGGATCAACACCGAGCTGTGTCAGGCGGGTGCACAGTTGCTTCGCGCTCAGGCCAGCATCGATGAGCAAACGCACGCCGCCGCATACGAGGACGGTAGAATTCCCTGCGGATCCGGAGCCGAGGACAGCGAATTTCAGCGGCTCATTCATAATGGTATCTCGCCTGCGCGACCTTTACAGTATCCCCTTCGAACCGATAAACAAGGCGGTGCTCATCATTGATGCGGCGCGACCAATAGCCGCTCAGAGCATGCCTCAGCAGCTCGGGTTTTCCGATCCCTTCGTGGGGCAAGAGGCTAATGTCTGTGAGCAAGTCGTTGATTCGCTGCAGCATCCTCATATCGGTATGCTGCCAATGGCGGTAGTCGTCCCAGCCCCGCAAGGAATACTGGATCTTCATTCCGTGAGTTCGGCAAGGGACTTTGTAACGCCTGCTTCGCCTTCCAGTTCGGAAATGGATTCAAGCAAGCGCCGGGCGTTGGCGGGCGAGCGTAATAGATAGGAGGTTTCCTGGAGCGATTCGTAGTCCGCCAGCGACAACATCACCACGGCTTGATCGCGGTTGCGGGTGATGATCACCGGATCGTGATCCGCGCAAACGCCATCCATGGTGGCTGCGAGGTTTTCGCGGGCAGCGGTATAGGTTATCGCTTTCATCTGGACAGTATCATGTCCAACCTAGCGTTTTTGTCAAACCGCGTTTCTGGTGCTCGAAAGAGAATCTTCCTTTCACCTTGCTTCCTGGAAACAAAGTGAAGTGGCCTCCTGCCAACGGTGCCAGCTCCTTGTTAAGGAAACGTGCTCGTCGTGAGCGGACTCAACCCCGAAAAATCAACTGCGATCATGAAACGAAAAAGAGGCCACCTAAGCGCCGGATTCAAAGCCCGAGTTGCCAGTTAGTTGCCAATATTAGGCACAATCGGGCGCATTTTCGTGCATTTTACACTGTCGCCGCCAGCCCAAGAAAAAAGCCCCAAAACCACCATTTACAAGGGATTGAGGCTGAAAATACTTGTAGAGGAGGTGGGAACGCCGTTTCTGGCTTGCCGAATTAAACCTCTATCGCGAAGCGCAGTCTGGTCTAGCCGCCGGAGACGCGACGACCAGTTGGAGTGGAGGCGGAGGTGGGAATCGAACCCACGAATGACGGTTTTGCAAACCATTGCCTTACCACTTGGCTACTCCGCCGTTGTCCTGCAACGGGAGGCGAGTGCATACGCGTTCGCACTCCACCTGTCAATCCCCGGATTGGCCAAAGTTGTTAGGGCGATCAAACTAGGAAGTGAAAACCGGCTACTTTAGGCTTTTACCAGAGAGTGCAGGTAGGAAGTAGCGGGACAGCAAGAGCCACAGAATCAAAAAACCTGACAATGCGATCCAACCTCGATCCACCTCGATCCACCTCGATCCACCTAATTCCTACCCGCTTCATGCTCCGTGCTGGTTCTGCTACGCTCCACTGGCACGGATCACGTCACGGGCAGAGGGTAGGTGATCGCAGACGTTGATGACGATCTTGTCCAAGAACTACGTTAGGTTAGGAAATAAATGCCGCGATCTTCTCCGCCAGCCACGCCTCGTTTTCCCACGGGACGCGGTGGCCGGAGTCCGGCGCGATCTCCAGGGTGAACTTCTCCGAAAGCCCGGCGGCTTCCTCGGTGATCGCGCGGAATTTCGGATCGTTTTCCCCCGCGATCCACAGCGTGGGGATTTGGATCGCGGAGAGTTTTTCCCAGAGCGGCTCCTGGTTTCCCAGCGACCAATCGACGAAGCTGCGCGCGATTTCCCGCCGCCTCTGCATGAGCTTGCGGTCTTCGCGGTGATCGCGGATCGCGCCGCCGAGGATGGTTTGGGCGTTCCATTTCGTGAGGAAATCCGGCCATGGCATGGTCAGCGCCTGAGTCGCCCAAACCGTGTCCGCGCCGCGCCGCGCCGAGGCCTCAGCCGCATCACGGAGACCCGGGTTTGCGGAAATGATCACCGCCGCCTCCCACGGCCCACCTTCTAGCAGCGCATGCAGCGCGAGTCGCCCGCCCATCGAGTAGCCGACGAGGATCCTTTTCTTCCCGCGCGCGACCTCTCCCTCCGCATCCGCGTTCAGGCGCTTGCCGAACTCGGGCATGAGCACGCTTTCGCATTCGAGAAAACGCCAGAGATCCACCGCGCGGGTGGCGATGCCCCGCGTGGCGAGACGGCCCGCCAGATCCCGCCAATCCGCCACCGCGCCGACCGCGCCGTGCAGGCACCAGCATTCGGCGGGGATCCCGGATACATCACCCGGCTGTGCCGCGCGCTTCTGGGCGTCGCGGCGTTCATCGGTTTCCTTGGAGGTCTGGATCACCGCTTCTGCTCGCTGATCTCCGGCTTGAATTCCGTGAACGCGGTTTCCTTAACCGGCTCCATTTTCTTCATCGCATCTGGCTATCAGAGGGCGGCGGACGTGTCAATCTGGCGGAAGGTGTCAGTCCAAGGACTTCACTTCCTCCTCGAAGGCCTTGGCCTTGTCGCGGTCAGGCGCGCCATTGAGTTGTGCGACGACCTTTTCGCAGGCGGCGTCGGTGACGACGATGCGCGGCAAGCCGCCGGAGCCGACCACGGAGGGCAGCTTGTCGAGATCCCTGTCGCCTTTCTCAACCTCCACGACCACGACGGAGGAGCGGGGGATCGCCTTCTTGATCGCGTTGTTGTTGGCGTTGACCGTCTGGATGCACTTCGGGCAGTTCGGCAGGTAGTAATCCTGATAGAACACGAATGCGATCTTCTTGCCTGACGTGGCGGCTTTCTTCTGGGCGGATTCCAGCTTGCGCTCAGAGAAACCGGCGAAGGCCGTGGAAGCGCAGACGAGCAGTAGGGTGGCGATGGCGATGGTTTTTTTCATACCTATTTGGTTGGGTCAGGATCCATTCCCTGACAAGAGGAAATGTCTCACGATTCCAAGGAACCACAAGATCATTCACCGGAGACTCAGTTCACTGCCTTGAGGGTGATATCCTTGACCATCACACTGCGGCTGCCCACGACGAGTTCAAAGCGGACCGTGTTCTTACCCTGAACGAGATCGATCTCGACCGCTTCGGTCGGCTCCCACATGCCGAGGGTATAGGGCACGTCGATGGGGTTTGGTTGGTCGGAACCGTTCGCGGAAACCACGATTTTCTGGCCAGTCTGCACGGTCGCCACGCGGGCGGTGAGGGTGTATTTTCCTTCGATTGGGACGGCGACCTCATACTCGGCCGTGAAGCCGCCGAGGGCGTGCAACTGCATCCCGCCGTCGATGCTCCTCATGGCGGCCGCCTTTCCGCTGGACTTGCCGTGCGCGACGGCGGGGATGGTGATCTCGCCCTGACCCCGGGATTGTTTGACGCGTGGTTGGCCTTCGGGTCGCCTTCTCGTGGGATTCTCGTCATCGCATCGCCGATGATCCTCGGCTTGGCTTCGCGCGCATTGCTGCTACGCGCGGCGCGTTTCTCGGAAAAGCAAGCCGCGCTCGCCGCCGTGAGCCTCTGCGTTGTGCGGATGCTTTAAAACTCCCCTGCTGGCGGCGCATTGCCGGGGTTGATGGGCTGGCCAGTTTCCGGGTCGATCCCGATCATCCGCCATACGTCGCGAATAATGCGCATAGAGGTTTCTTCCAGAATTTTCTTTTCTCGTCCGGTTCCGGACACGCCGATATTTATCGAGGGCACGGAACCATTCGGAGTATCGGCGCTGCCGACATCCACGAACAGGCGGCGATCCAGCTCTTCCATGGCGGCATCCTCGCTGGACTGCTTGAATTTCGCTTGGAGACCCACATCCATCACGATCGCCTTAAGGATCTCATTGGCGCGGAGTTTCTCCTCGATCTGTTCCGCGAGTTTTTTCTGATCCTCCATGGAAAGATCTTGTCGCAATGTAATCGGCACCCAAATCCTGTCGGGCTGGCGAAGGCGGTATTCTTTTTTGGCGTATTTTGCGCCAAAAAACAACACCACCAGACCAAAGATAGCCAGCACCGCCCATAACATCCGCCGTTGCATGCGCATCATTTATACCCCATTCATCCTCCAGCCAAGCCGGAAATCAGCCCCATGGAATACCCTCCCACCCACGCCACCCGCCACACCCTCCCGAACGGACTCACCCTGATCCTCGATCCCGATCCCGCCGCGCCGGTCATCAGCGTGCAGGCATGGGTGGCCACCGGCAGCATCCATGAGGGCGAAAAGCTCGGCTCCGGCCTTTCCCATTTCCTGGAGCACATGGTCTTCAAGGGCACCCGCGATTTTTCCTCCGAGGAACTCGCCCAGGCCGTGCAGGCGGCCGGCGGCCACTGGAACGCCTACACTACCTTCGAGCGCACGGTCTATTACATCGACGGCCCATCGCGCTCGCTGGAAACCTTCCTGAAATGCCTCACCGGCCTGGTGTTTTTCCCCGTCATCCCGGAGTCGGAGTTCGAGTCGGAAAAGGATGTGATCCGCCGCGAGATCGACATGGGCCTCGACGATCCCGACAACGCCTCGATTCGCCTCCTACTTTCTACGGCGTTCACCGTAGATGCCCGCCGCCATCCGGTCATCGGCCACCGCCATCTCTTCGATGAAATTGAATACACCGATCTCACCGCCTACCACCGCGCCCGCTACACGCCCGACCGCACGCACATCGTGATCTCGGGTGATTTCGATCCGGCGAAAGCCCGCGAGCTCGTCATGGAGCTGACGGCGGATTGTAAAATCGTCCCCGGCCCCGAGCCGCACATTCAGGCGGACCCGGCGCAGCTCGGGCCGCGCGAGGGCTTCGACACCTTCGATGTGCCGACGAGCCGCCTGTGCCTTTCCTGGAAAGCCCCGGACGTTGCCCATCCCGACGCGCCCGCCTACGACCTGCTCGCCGCCATCCTCGGGCGCGGCAAGGCATCCCGCCTCCACCGCCGCCTCCGCGACCAGCGCGAACTCGCCATCGAGATCTCCGCATGGACATGGATCGGCCCCGGATCGGAAGGCCTCATCGCCGTCTCCGCCGAATCCGCTCCCGAGAAACGCGACGAACTCAAGGCCGCCATCCTCGCCGAGATCGAGGACATCTCCGCCAGCGCGCTCGATGAGGAACTCGCCAAGGCAAAACGCCAAACGGCCGCCAGCCAGTTCCGCTCGCTGACCACCGCCTCGGGTCGCGCTTCCGATCTCGCATCGAACTGGCATGAGGCGCGCGATCTCGATTTCACCCGCAGCCACCTCGCCGCGATCAACGCCGTCTGCGCCGACGACATCCGCCGCGTCGCCGCGAAGCTTTCCGAAAACCGCCTGACCTACACTTCCGTCGATCCGAAGGATCACATCCCCGCCGCCATGCGCAGCAAGGCCGCCGCCATCTCCCACGCGATCACCACGCACACCCTTTCCAACGGCCTCCGCCTCGCGCTGCTACCGGATCGCCGCGTGCCACTGATCCATTTCCAGGCCGCCGCCCGCGCGGGCTTGCCTTCGGAAAATTCCCAGAACAACGGCCTCAACCAGCTCCTCGCCTCCACTTTGCCGAAAGGCACGGCTACCCGCAGCGCCGATGAGATCGCCAACGCCCTCGAATCGCTCGGCGCATCCATTTCCGCCTCGGCGGGCAACAACGCCCTGCTCGTTCAAGCCTCCGGCCTTTCCGCCGACGCCCTGCCCATCATGGAGATCTTCGCCGATGTGATCCTCAATCCCACCTTCCCCGCGGAGGCCATCGCCCGTGAAAAGGCGTCGCAGCTCGCGTCGTTGGAAGAAGCCCTCGCCGATCCGCTGCACCGCTGCTTCACGCAGCTTCGCGCCACCCATTACGCTGGCACCGGCTACGGCCTCGATTCGCTCGGCACCCTGGATACGTTGGGAAAAATCGCACGCGCCGATCTCGCCGCCCACCACGCCCGCCATTTCAACGCCACCAACCTCACCCTCGCCATCTCCGGAGATTTCGACCCCGATCACCTCATCGGCCTCCTCGAAACCTTTTTCGAAGACCTCCCCGCCGGGGAAATGTGGACGCCGCCCGCATCTACTACGAATCTAGGAGCAAGCGCCGACCTCACCCTCCCCAAGAAGCAAGCCATGCTCGCCATCGGCTACCCCGGCACCCACGTCAGCGGGGCGGAGCGCCACGCGCTCGCCTTCATACAGGAGCACGCCTCCGACATGGCCGGGCCGCTCTTCGGGCGCATCCGCGAGGAGCTCGGCCTCGCCTACCGCGTCGGTGCCACCCAGTTCCTTGGCTACGACAGCGGCCTCTTCACCTTCTACCTCGCCACCTCGCCCGAGCAGCTCGACCTCGCCCGCACGGAGCTGCTCAAGGAGATCGCGAAAATCGCCGCCGAAGGCATCCCGGCCGACACCTTCGAACGCGTCCGCTCCACCGTCCTCAGCGGAGCCGCCATCCAGCAACAATCCCTTTCCTCCAACGCCCGCCACGCCGCCCTCGACCTCCTCTTCGGCCACCCCGCCGACACCCACCGCCTGCTCCCGGAAATCTACGAAAAACTCACCCCGGAGGAAGTGTGCGCGGTGGCGAGAAGGATCTTCGCAGCGAAACCAACCGTCTCCGTCATCCTCGGGGAAAAGGGCTAGCCGGGCAGCCGATACTTCACGAAGTTGACGATCCGTGGATCATTCGCCAACTTCAGCAGCTCCCGCGGCCACATCGATCCGAAATCGACCCCATGATCTCTTTCACATCTGATCGCCTCTTTGGAAAGCACTATCTTCCTGCTCTCTTCCAATGCGATAATCGTTGCCCGTGATTCAAGAATACCGCTTTCCGCAGATCTCACGAGTTCGGCGAGATATTCGTTGGCGACAAGCAGCATCATTTGGACATGTTTGAAATCGTTTCGATTGGCTTGATCCAGAGAGGAAAGGTTGGCTGCTTTCGCTTTGAGCAGTGCAAGGATCGGCAACACGCGGACTGCATTCGATTCGCCCTCCGTTCCCAGATGGAGAATCACGGAGTCCTTCTTCAGCTCCTGCCTTCGCATTCCAAATACCTCGCGCAGCACGTCAATTTCACGGGTCCCCCCCTCCAGATGTACGACCAGACGCCCGACAACCGGTCCGCGTGGGCCCGAGAGGCGGTATTCGCCTCCAAAATGTTTTTTCAATGATTCCAGCAGGGCATTGGTCCCGACAAGATCCAAGTCCTTGCTCGTGAGAGGTAGCCATTGCTCCAAGCTGCTTCCTATTTTATCACGGTAAACAAACGCCCAAAGATTCACCGCGTGCCCACCCACCAGAAGTGGCAGTTCACCGTCGACCTCATGACTGAGGATTTCCCTGAAATCATGGACTTCGCTGGACTGCCGGTTCGGAATGCTCATTCGGGCAAGTAGGCCTTCCGCGCCCATGCGACCGCATCCCAAGTGATCACCGTATCCTTCGGGAAAATCGAGTTCTCCTCCTGAAGCGCCTCTGGCGTGATTTCGCCGGTGCGCAGGCGTTCCGCATCGCGGGCGCGCTCCTCACGGTGCTCGCGATCCAGTTCTTCAAAGCTGACAAATTCCGATTCCATGGAACCCCATCACCAAACCATCCCACGCCCCCCGTGTCAAGGCGGCGAACCTTACCCCCGCCATCCCGGAGCCATTCAAAGACGATGTCCTCAGATAGGCGGCAAGGCACCATGGCTGGCAACGGATTCACATTCATCGACCTCTTTTCCGGTATCGGGGGATTCCACCGCGCCCTCGCCTCGCTGGGTGGCAAGTGCCTCGGATTCAGCGAGATTAACCGTACCGCCGTTTCCTGCTATTGCGAGAATACCAGCGAACTCGCCGATGCTAACTTCGGGGAGATCCATGGGAGAGGAAACGATGGCTTCCCTGGAAACCATGCGCTGGCTCGACGGTGCCTATTATCACGCATGGCGCCTGGCCGACAGCCTTTGGAACGCGGCGGAGAGGGGCAGCGCCGAGGGCCTATGAGCCGAGCCGGGAATTTTTCGTTCCAAGAGGAGGCTTGACCCGGTGCGGTCGGCTGGGCAGCTTGTGCGCCCGGTCGCTGCCACGGAGGCGGTTTTCCGGAAACAACGAAATAAGAAATCGACTAGGTATGGCCGCTAAGATCTACACCAACAAGGACGCGAACCTCGCGACGCTGAAGAAAAAAACCCTCGCCGTGATCGGCTTCGGCTCTCAGGGCCACGCCCACGCGCTGAACCTCAAGGACAGCGGACTCAAGGTCATCATCGGCCTCTATAAGAAGTCGAAATCCCGCGAGGTCGCCAAGAAGCTCGGCTTCGAGGTCATGGACACCGCGGACGCCGTGAAAGCCGCCGATGTGATTTTCGTCGCAACACCCGACACCGTGATTCCCGCCGTTTACAACAAGGACATTGCGCCGAGCCTCACCAAGGGCAAGACCCTTCTTTTCTCGCATGGCTTCGCCGTCCATTTCAAGACGATCACCGTCCCCGCCGATGTGGATGTGATCCTCGTCGCGCCGAAGGGCCCAGGGCACACCGTCCGCTCGCAGTTCGTCGATGGCAAGGGCGTTCCCGGCCTTATCGCGATCCATCAGGACGTTTCCGGAAAAGCCAAGGCTACCGCGCTCGCTTGGGCGCGCGGCATCGGCTGCACCCGTGCCGGTGTGTTCGAGACGAACTTCCGCGAAGAAACCGTCACCGATCTCTTCGGTGAGCAGGTCGTGCTTTGCGGCGGCGCCACCGCCCTCGTCAAGGCGGGCTTCGAGGTTCTCGTCGAAGCCGGCTTCCAGCCCGAGATGGCCTACTTCGAGTGCCTCCATGAACTCAAGCTCATCGTCGATCTCATGAACGAGGCGGGCATCGCCGGCATGCGTTTCTCCATCTCCGAAACCGCCGAGTGGGGCGACGTTTCCGTGGGGCCGAAGATCATCGATGCCTCCGTCAAGAAGCGCATGGTCAAGCAGCTCAAGGAAATCGAGAGCGGCAAGTTCGCAAAGGAGTGGATCGCCGAATACGAGGGCGGCTACAAGGTTTTCAACGCCCTCCGCAAGGAAGGCGCCGAGCACCCCATCGAGAAGGTCGGCGCAAAACTCCGCTCCACGATGAGCTGGATCAAGCAGACCAAGCTCAAGAAAGGCGCAAGCCAGGCGAGCTACGTTTCCTCCTCGAAGTAATCTCCCGTTAGGATTTCAACGCCCGTCCATCGCAAGGTGGCCGGGCGTTTTCGTTTCACCGCGTAGCGGCGGGCAGCCATGCCCTCGCGCCCGTGCTGCGGCGTTCCGTTTCGCGGAAAAACCCGGAGAGGCCGCGCCTGCGTTCGAGATCCTCGATGGCATCCGCCGCCTTGGGATAGCGCCAGCGGAAGCCTGCTTCGCGCAAACGCAGCGGATCCGCCCAGCGGCTTTTCAGGACGAGTTCCGTTTCCGTATCCATAAACGCGGCGCCGATCTCCAGCATCCACTTGGCGGCCGGGACACCGAGCGGCATGCCGATGGTTTCGCGGAAATAGCGCATGAGTTCACGATTCGTCGGGAAATCGGGGGCGGTTACGTTCACGATGCCATCCATAAAAGGATCGCGGGCGATGAACTCCACGGCGCGCAGGAAATCGTCCATGTGGATCCAGCTCACCCGCTGCTTGCCACTGCCCATCGCGCCGCCGAGGGCGCGGTTCGTGAGACCGGTGAGAACGTCGTAAACCGTGTCCGGCTCGTTCGCGAGAACCATGCCGATGCGCAGTGCGACCTTGCGGGTTTCCGCCGGGACTTTCGCTCCGAAGAATGCGTTTTCCCATGCCTCCGCGACGCCGTGCGAGAAGCCCTCGCCGGCCTCGCCATGCCATTCGTCCTGCGGCTTGTCCTCGGCGTGGCGATACCATGTCGCCGTACTTGCGTTGAGCCATAGCTTCGGAGGCACCCGGCATTCGGAGATCGCCTGGCCAACCGCCTCGGTGGATTCCACACGGCTGGCCATAATCCATTCACGATTCTCCGGAGTGTATCGGCAGTTCACGGTGCTGCCGCTGAGATTGATGACCAACTCCGCGCCTTCCAGCGCGTAGGCCCACGGCCCCGGCGTTTTCCCATCCCACTGGAGGAACATGCCGTCGCCGCTCCAACCTTTCTTGTTGCGGGCAATGGCGACGACCTCACGGCCGTTCCTTGCGAAATGGCGGCACAGGTAGCGGCCCAAAAAGCCGTTCGCGCCGATGATGACTGTGGTTGTGTTCATTAGGGTGGGGGCGAAATGTTTATCCTAGGATCTTGCTGGCGAGCTGGATCGCAAGGCCATGCCGCATCGAGGAAATGCGATCCGACATCTTGGAGGCGAAGCCGACGAAATCTTCCAACTGCTTCATCTGGTTATGGAATGCCTTCGCTTCCGCGCCTTTGAGTCCCTTCGTCTCCTCGGCGCATTTGTTAAGAAGCGCCAACGCCGGGTCGATCTCCCGCCGTTTCCTCTCGCGGGCGATGATCGTGAAGATCTGCCATACGTCCTTTTCCGCCTCGTAGAAGTCGCGGCGGTCGCCCTTGATCACGATCATCCGCACAAGGCCCCAGTTCACCAGTTCCTTGAGGTTGGTGTGGGCGTTGCCGCGGCTGATTTTCAGTGACTCCATCACCTCGTCGGTGCACATCGCCTGTGGGGCGGTCATCAACAACGCGTGGATCTGTGCCATCGTCCGGTTGATCCCCCACTGGGTTCCGAGCGCGCCCCACTGCGCGACGAACTCGTCGCGTGCTTGCTCTAGCTTATGATCCGTCGCAACCTTCATATTTTCATTATTTACCGAAAATTTAATATTTCAAGGGATTTCTCCATTTTCTTGGCGGGCACGAAAAAACCGCTTCCCCGAGAGGAGAAGCGGCTGGTGGGTTGTGTCGTTGGCAAATCAGAGGGAAGCCTTGATGGACTCGAACTTGGCGCGCTTGGAGGAGAGCTCCTTGTCGAGCTTGGCGATTTCTTGGCCGAGGGTAAGCAAGGTTGCGAGTTTGCTCTGCATGCTGCCTTTGCCGCCAGACTTGCCGCGACCCGAAACGCCAGCACCTTTCAGCCAGCCGGAAACGGTGAGTTGCGATACGCCGAACTTCTTCGCCGCCGCGCTCTGACCGCCACGGCCGTTGGCCGTGTTATGGCTTTCGACGAAGGCGATGATTTTGTTTTTCTCATCTGCGGTATAACGCTTGCCGCGGACGATATCTTTTTTGTTTGTAGTGCTCATTGCGGGGGCAAACTACAACGCGGCCTGCGACAAGCAAGATAAAATGATAATAAGTTAATGCCCCATTCTCATCATTCCAGCACATCTAGGATTTTACAGGAATCCGAGTAATTCTCCCACCATACGTCCGCCCCGAGTTTCACCTTTTCTCTGGCGACAACCCCTCCGAATCCGACCATCAAATCGACATCGGGTCGGGTCTCAAGATCAGATATGCCATCACCAATCATCACAGTCCGCGCGGGCTGGGTGCCCCGTTTCCACTCGTTGATAATCTCGTTCTTCCCGAGGTTACGGGTGGTCGGATAATCCGTGCCATAGCCCGAGTAAGCCCCGTTTTCATTGATGAAAAGCGGCACCGCCTCCACATAGCGGATGCCAAGAAGATCGGCGAGCGGCCTGATCAGAGGCTCGAAACCACCCGAAAGGATCACCGGCAGCCAACCCTTCGATTGAGCCATTTCGATGAACTCCCGCGCTCCGGGAACGATGTGTTCGACGTAAAGCCGAGCGACCTCATCGGCCATGGATTTGTTGGGCCGGATGATCTCCATCCTCTTTCCGAACACCTCGTGTAATGGCACATCACCATTCATCGCGGCATGGGTCAAAGCGACAACTTCTGCAAATATTGCAGGATTAGATAAACGTGCGAGTTCGTCGATGCCCTCGATGGCGGACAATGTGGAATCGCAATCCACGAACAATAGCTTCGCTTTGGGAACAGTCAGGGGCTGGATTATCACCTCCGTCCCTTCCGCGACTTTATCGAAGAGTTCGATCATATCCGCGTTCGCCAGGCGGATGCAGCCATGGCTGGAGGGGATCCCGATCAGGTCTTCGCGGTTCGTGCCATGGATGTAGATATAGCGTTCCATGGTGTTCGCGTTTTCCTCATCGAGGCCATCGAGGCGTAGGATGCGGGAAAGGATCAGGTCGCCGTCGTTGCCGTCCTCCGGATTCCATATCCCGACGGGCACGCGCGCATTGAAGCGGGTGTGGATCGGCTCGCCATCGCCGATTTTCCCAGCGATGGCGAAGCGGCCGGTGGGGGTGCGGAAGCTGCCTTCCTTAAAGCCCATGCCTTTCTCGCCGCTGGAGATGCGGTAGGTGCGGACAAGTTCATCGTTCTGCAAGAGGTCGAGCTCCTGACGATCCAGGGAGATTTCAATACGGGTCATAGCTGTGTTTCGAAAACGGCGAGAGAGTTATGGCCGCCCATGCCATGCGCAAGTTTGTAAACCGGGCCGAGGCATGGCGTGGAGATTTCCGGTGCCTCCATCCCGCCTGCGCCGATGGTTCCGGGAAGGTTGGGTGGCAGCATGGCGTCCTCCATGAAACGCAGCAGGATCACGCTTTCCAGCAAACCGCTCGCGCCAACTGTATGCCCTATGAATGGTTTGAGCAGATGCAAGGTAGCGCTGCCTGAAAGGAAAGCCCGCTCGGCGGCGGCCTGGACTTTCGTGCCGGTGGCGTGGGGGCAGATCGCGGTGGATTCGCCGCATTGAGCGATGGCTTTAGATATCAGGGAAGCTGTCCGTCCGCCGCCTTTCGGAACACCTATCGGATCCGCGCCATCCGAGTTGTTTGAGAAATGGGTGATGGTGGATCTTCCTTTTTCTGAAACGGAAAGCGCGACGGCGGCGGCTCCCTCGGCGGGAATGAAGCCGTCGCTGGTCGGGGAAAACGGATTCAGCCTCGTGGAGGTTCCGAGCAGGCCGGAATCCGCATAGTTATCTAACAGGAGCGGCACGAGCGGAAGATCGACGGCGACAACTAGGGCGCGCTGCGCGTGGCCAGCGTCGAGCAGGATTTTCGCGAGGCCCAGAGCATCGAGTCCGGCCGAGCAGCCGCTGGCGACGAGATGGTTCGGGCCGAACATGCCGAGCTCGATGGAGATCGCGGTGGCGGGCTCGCTGTGGATCGTGTTGCTGGCAGCCATCAGCTTGAAGGGGCGACGCCCCGGCCATGGTCCGAGCCAGCCCGCCGCGTTGCCGCGGCTGGTGCCGAGGATGAACGCCGCGTCCGCGAGTTTTTCGGCATCCCATCCTGCGGCGGCAACCGCCTGCCGTGCGACATGCAGCGCAGCCATCGAGGTGGGGCTCCATTTCCTGTGGGTCAGCAATCGCCTTGGCTCGATCCACGCGCCCGGTAGGTCGGCATGGTGGCTGTCGTTTCCCAAGAGCTCGCCGAGCGGGCGGATCGCCGATTTTCCGCCGGAGATCGCCTGGAAATGGGATTCGACATCGTGCCCTAGGGAGGAGAGCGCGCCGAGGCCGACGATGGACGGGTGTGAAGTGATGCCCTCCGGTAGCAAGCCCAGCGCGGACGGCAACCCCAAAACAGGCTCTCGCTTGGTTTTCGGCCTTTGCTCTTCCGCCGCGCGTGCCTCATAAGCGGGCGGCGATGAAGTCCGTTCTGGAAACAATCAATGGCGGCGCGGAATATCTCGACAAGCGGGGTATCGGGGAAGCGCGGCGCAACATGGAGCACCTCCTCGCCCACCGCCTCGGTTGCACGCGGATGCAGCTTTACACGCAGTTTGACCGACCGCTGGAGGAGGAAATTCTCGCCCCGTTGCGCGAGTCGCTAAAAAAGCGCGGCGAAGGTATTCCGCTCCAACACCTGCTCGGCAGTGTCGGATTCCACGGCCGGGATTTTATCTGCGACACTCGCGCCCTGATCCCGCGCCCCGAGACCGAGGAGCTTGTGGAAATGATCCTCAAGCTCCTGCCTGACAGTCCGCTAGAAATCCTGGACATGGGCTGCGGCTCCGGTGTGCTCGGCCTTACCCTTGCGGCGGAGCGCCCGGACTGCCATGTGACCCTCGCGGACATTTCCGAGGACGCTCTCTCATTAACCGGGGAGAACGCAGAAAAGCTGGGCATCAAGAACATCACCCTTGTCCGCAGTGACCTCTTCTCATCCATTCAAGGCTCTTTCGATTTCATCGCCGCGAACCTGCCCTACGTCCCGGAAGGCGAGGCGGCGGTAATGGCGCGCGAGCTCCACCACGACCCGGCGATGGCGCTGTTTTCCGGGGCGGACGGGCTGGATCTGCTGAGGCGTTTCATGCCGGAGTCCTTCGGCTTCCTGAAACCCGGCGGCCTGCTCGCCCTCGAAATCGGCCACGATCAGGCTTCCCAGCTCCTCGTCGGTTTGGAATCCTGCGGCTTCGCGGAAACGGAAATCCGCCGGGATCTGTCCGGCATTGCCCGTTTCCCCTTCGCCAGACACCCGTAAAAAAATCAACCAATGGATAAACTCGTCGTCCACGGCGGCTCCGTCATCAAGGGAGCCATCAACATCTCCGGCTCCAAGAACGCCTCCCTGCCCATCCTCGCCGCCGCCATCCTCACCGGCGAGGACTGCATCATCCGCCGCGTGCCAGACGTCTCGGACACGAACTACATGATCCAGATTCTCAGCGCCCTCGGCGCGGATGTGGAGCGTTCCTCCGGCACCGTCCGCATCAGCTGCGCCGACATTTCCGACGAGGCTCCCTACGAACTCGTCCGCCGCATGAGGGCCTCGATCTGTGTGATGGGCCCGCTGCTCGCGCGGAAAGGGCGGGCCGTCGTCTCGCTGCCGGGCGGCTGCGTGATCGGCGACAGGCCCGTCGATCTCCACCTCAAAGGCATGGCCGCGCTCGGCGCGAAGATCGAGTTCGAGGGCGGCAACATCATCCTCACCGCCCCCGACGGATTGAAAGGTGCGGAAATGGATCTGCGCGGCGAAAGCGGCCCCACCGTGCTCGGCACCGACAACGTGATGATGGCCGCCACCCTGGCCGAGGGCATCACCGTCATCGAATCCGCCGCCGCCGAGCCGGAGGTGCTCGACCTCGCGAATTTCCTCAACGCCATGGGCGCTAAGATCACCGGCGCAGGTACTAGGCGCATCGTAATTGAGGGCGTGAAGGAGCTGAAAGGCGTCGAGCACACCGTGATCCCGGATCGCATCGAGGCGGGCACTTTTATGGCCGCCGCGGCGCTCGCCGGGGAGGGAGTCACCCTCCGCCGCGTGAACCGCGAGCACCTCCGGGCGATCACCGAGGCCATCGTAAAATCCGGCCACAAGGTCACTTTTAACGAAGCGGGCGATTCCTGTTTCATCGAGCGCGGGGAAAATCCGGTCGGCGTGGATCTGAAAACCGCGCCCTATCCCGGTTATCCGACGGACATGCAGGCGCAAATGACCGCCCTGCTCGCCACCACGCCCGGCCTCAGCGTGGTCAAGGACACCATTTTCCCGCAGCGCTTCATGCACTGCGCGGAGCTGAAACGGATGGGCGCGGACATCAAGGTCGATAACGGCAGCGCCATCATCCGCGGCGTCCAACAGCTTTCCGCCGCCCCTGTCATGGCCTCCGACCTCCGCGCCTCCGCCGCCCTCGTCCTAGCCGCTCTCCGCGCGAAGGGTTCCACGGAAATCTCCCGCCTCTACCACATCGACCGCGGCTACGAGCACATCGATGAGAAACTCATCACGCTGGGCGCGGATGTGGAGCGGGTGCGGGTGTGAATCACTCCTCCATTTTCGCGGCCATTCCTGCGGCGATGGGTGAGAGCTTCGCGGACTCAAGCCAGACGCTCAGGTGGCCCGATGGCGCGGCGGCCTTGTTGCGGTGGCCGTTTTGGCGGAGGAAACTTTTCACGGCGAGGGTGACCTTGCCGGATTCGAACTCGGGCATGAGATCGTTGAGAATGAGGACACCGCGCGCCTGCCCGCCGCCCTTGTAGTAGCCGCCGTTGGCTTCGCTGACGAGCTTGCCGTTCACGTAGAGGGCGAAGCCTTCGCCCGACCACGCGTGGCCCGCGCCGCCGACCACGATGCGGTAGCGGTGATCCGCGTCGAGCTTCGGCACCTCGAAGGTCTGGCGCATCAGCAGGACTTCCTTGTCCCAGAGGGTGGCGGGTGTGACCTCGCAGCCGCAGTGGGAAACCTTGCAGCTCGGGATCAGCGCCTCAAGCTTGCCGTCCTTCTGGCCGAAGGGTGCCTTGGCGGTTTTCCAACCGGCCGTCGCGGCGTCGAAATCGACGGCGAACCAGTTTTCCGAACCGGCGGGCAGAGTGACGGGGCGGTAGCGATCGCCTTCCGGCTCGGTCTTTTTCTCGGAGGGATCGAAGGTCAGGTAGGACCACTCGGCGGCCTTCATTTCAGGGCCGAAAGGTCTCCAGCCGAACTCATCGATGCCGACGAGTTCGTAGAAAGAGATCATGGGGTCGAGCTGGGACTCGATGAGCGGGGAGGGCTTTGTCGGGCTTTTTACCGCTGAGGATGTTTTCCAAAGGAATACCGCGGCGCAGGTAGGAGGGGACGTTGGCGGCGCTTTCCGCGAACTCCGGCAGCAGCCCGTCCATGATGATGGGCTTGATCGCGGGGATCAGGGTTTTCACCTCGGCGGCGGTGGTGAGCTGCATTTTCGGCGGGGCGTCCACGGCCTTGACCATGCCGGGTTCGGGGTATTCCGCCTTGCCGCCTTTGAGCTCGACCATGGCGCGGCCGAGGGCGTCGCCGACGAGCATGTAGGTCTCGGCGTTGTGGTTGTAGTGGTAGTCCTGGTTCTTGGGGGAAATGGCGGAGTCGCGCCAGAAGGGGCGGGCATCTACGGTCTTCACCGTACCTGCGAGTTCCGGATGGCGCTCCGGATCGGCGGCGTTGAGCTGCGCCTCGGCGATCTTCACGTAGTTCTCCGGCATGTCCTTACCGTGGAAACCGACCGTGGCGATGGTCCACGGGGCTTTCGGCGCGTTGAACTCCTTGCGCCAGGCCTTGATGAGGTTGACCATATTTTCCTCGTAACGGGCGATGTGCGCCGCGCTGCCGCCGTCCTTGTGGCCCTGCCACCAGAGGAAGCCCGCGACCTCATATCCCTGATCCTTGAATGGCGGGTAGCGCTCGCCGAAGTTGTCGAGCACGGCGCGGATCGCGGCGGTGTAGTCGTCGTATTGCTTGCCGGCATACCATTCGCCCTCCTTCGGTTTCCGGATCGTGCCGTCGGCGTCCATCGTTTCGCCGTAGCCGGGGTATTCCTTGCCCTCGAAGGTATAGCGTTCGCTGCCGGGCGGGAGGATGTCCCAGCCGAGGCTGCGGTTGCCGATGTCGGCTTTCATCACGATGACCGGCTCGTCGTGGAAGGTGCCCATCACGAAACCGAAGCCCAGCTCCGGGCCGAAGGTGGGACCGCAGGCCTCGACGCCGTGCGGGGCGCTGCTGCCCTTGCCCATGTAGGCGTCGTTGAGGAATACGTCGGGGCGCTTCACCCATGAGCCGTCCTCCGCGCGGAGATGGCGGAAGCGGCCCAACTCATCGACCACATGTCCGAGATCGCCGAAGCCCCGGAGATCCACCTGCTCCAGCCACAAGGCCGCCGAGCCGCCCTTCAGGTAGGTGATGCGAAGGGGTGTGCGCTGGCCTTTTTTCAAAGCGATCTTGGTGATGGTGGCCGGGCCGTCGCCATTCTTGCGGTAGGCTTCCTTGCCGTCGAGTTCCGCGATGGCCTGTGCGCTGGATTCGAAACCGGCGTGGAGCTCGTAGTTGCCGTCGAAAGGGACTTCGATGAACGCATCCACGACCACGGTGTGCGGGCCGTCGATGGAGGGGAGCGTCGCGGAGGTGTCGCCGAGGGCGACGCTTTCCTTTTTCGCGGGCTTCATTTTCGCGTAATCCGCCTTGGGATCGAAGGCACCGGCGAAGACGGAGGCGGTGGCGTCATGCACGCCGAATTTCAGCAGCGCGGAGTTAGCGACCGGCAGCGCGACGGGCTGGGCGGTGGGATCGGCGGAGAGGAAAATCTTCGAGTATTGCGGGGCACCGGGGTTCACCGCGCCGAAGCCGAGCGAGTTCGACTGGCCGGACTGGATGTAGATTTTCACCGGCTTGTCAGTGGCCGGCGGCTTTGCATCGGCGGGCGGGAGATCGACGGGGATCACCTGGGCGGCGGCGGGAAAAGCCGAGAGGGCGGCGAGCAGGATCAGGGCAATGCCTGTGCGGGGAGTCGGTTTCATAAAGGGTTTCCTTGTAATGGGAGATGCCGTTACGGGCTGGCGTGGCGGATCTTCCCACAAGGCGCGCCTTGTCGCAAGCACGCGGATCTTTTACGCGAAACAAGGCCTTTCCCTTCGCCGGGGATCAGTCGGATGTCGGGACGGGGGGGTCATCTAGCACCCGCCACAGCCTTCGCTAGAGCCTCTCTGAAGCGACGTGGTAGGTTGTTAGTCACTACTCCGTTGGCAATCTTGTCGATGGGAAAGATCGCCTCATAGCGGGCCTCGTCCACATAGAACGCGAAGGGCTGAATCTTATTGCCAACCTTCTTATAGATGCCGGGGGTCTTACCCTCGCGGTCGCCCGCACTAAAAAACTTGCCGCCACCAGCAACCATCCGCTTGCGGTTGCCTCGGGTGAGGTTGCCGTATTTGTTTTTAGGTGCGAGCTTCGTGGGAACAAGAATCGCTTTCTGATCCGGTCGTCGTACCCCACCCTCGATCTGAAACTTCAAGTACTTCGCTTGAATGTCACCGGGAATCAGTATCGCCTCAAAGCTCCGCTTGTTCGCCCGCTTACCTTTGAACCCTCTGCCGCCGAGATAAGCCTTCTTCGTAAACGGAGTGGGCCGGTCGAGGTAGCGATCCATTTGAACGGTAATAGCGTTGGCGGTGTCGTCTGCCAATGCGTTGAGCGTCATAGCAATAGCAAACGGCACTTGCTCCCTTTGTACTGCGGGTCAAGTTCTTCGTGAGTTGCGTGAAGTCAGCTTGTACTGATAAGTTCATAGCGGTATGCGGTCTTTGGTCCTTTGCCCATCCTATCGATCATCTCGCGCTTTGACCAATTGTTTTTTGATTAGTGCGAGACAAGCGACCTTTGCGGAAGCTCGGTCCATCTGTAAACGGTCAGCCAGTTCGGTTGAGGTAGCTGGGCCAGCTTGAAGTGCTTCGAGTATTGCTTTGATGTTGCTCATGATCTCCCCGCAAAAAAATGCCGGCACTAAGTCCGGCGTAACGGACATTGCGTCCAGTTGGAGGATAAGCCTCAATCTTACACCGAACGCCCACAAAACAGTATAGCACCCCGCAAACAGTTTGAACACTTCATTTGCCTCACCGACCGCCGCCACGTTTGGCAATGCAAGCAGTAGCTTAGGAAACGTCCACCACTTTGTGAATCCATCTGTTTTTCTCCTTCTTCCACCCGATGACGTGAATGGTCCAACCGGCATGACGCACCGCGTTAATAGTGTCACTCTCTGTGATCTTGTTTACTCTCGAGCTTATGTTGCTCCACGAGGTTGTTTGGACCGCAAGCGTTTCGCCATCCCGCAAAGCGAGCAGGTCAATCCAGCCGAATAGATCCTTCCGAATGTTCGCGCCGGGAACCCATTTCTCTGTGACCTCCACGAGCCAGCCTTCCTCCCGCAATAGTCTTAGAGTGAGTTGGGTTGGGCTTAACGCCATCTAACCTCAATGTGATTGTTCTCAAATAACCATCCAACGGTCTTGCGGTGAGCGTCTTCCCACATTTGCACCCGCTCGAATCTAGTCATCGCGTAACCCTGATCGAGCTCGGCGTGATCCTTCCCGCACAAAAATGCGATGCGGTAGTCATGAGCCTTCAGCCCTCGACCTTTCCCATCCCGCAGTTGATTGGAGTGAGCCGCGACGATGGTCCCGTCCTCTATCCCGCAATGCATACAGGGAGCAAACTGGGCCAGCGAGAGTAGCTTTTTACTTCTATACATACGAATCGCTTTGCCTCCTCAGTTCTATTTGTACGCTTCCCGTTGCGCTTGCTTGCGCTTGCACACCTTATCGCACCCGCAGTTCGGCACGAGCCAATCGTCTACCGGCCCGAATTTGGCAATCATCGCCTCTACCATTTCCTTACGGGCGATCTTGCAGTCCTCTGAGATAGCGAGAGCCGCACGACAGGCCGAGCAGGTTATGTTGAAGACGCCGCCCAGCTTCGTGCGGGTGGAGCACTCGTTACAGTTCAGTTCAGCCACTTGCGGAGCTCCCGAGCGTTTTCCCGCACCTCAAGCGTGACCGCATGACCCAGCCCTTCGGGGTCGAGCAAACGGTCGAGAAACTTCTTAATGCTCTCTTGCTTGCGGTTCATCAGAATATGGCTTTCAGAACGAGCAACATGAGCACCGTGTAAAAACGCCGCCTCTGCGATCTGGAAAGCGTTGTCGTCGTCCCAGCCGGTCTCGAGATCAATCTCGGCTTGCTCGATAAGGTAGTTCATTTCGTCTTTGTCAAACATTCTTCCAATGCCTCCAAATAGTGTCGCGCCTTCTTAATGTCCGTGATTCCACCCTTTCCCGCAACCCGCACGTTGAATCTCGCGAGATAGGCAACCGCAGAGCCCAGCAAAAACCCGTGAAACTGCTCCTTCGTCATCCAGCTTTCGAGAGCCTCCCACGGTTGCACGTCCAAATTGCGGTAGTGGTCGCCGCCTTCCTGCTTTTCGTGCTTCATGAGTTTTTCTCCCGTAATTTGGACTCGATGTCTCTGGCGTATTTGATAAGCCACGATGGTGCTTTATTGGCGGTCACTCCAATGTCTAACGCATATAGATCAATATCCTCATCAGTCAACGCGACCCATTGACGCTCAGGACAGCAATGACCGCATCTGGGGCAGTCGATCACATACTTTTGTTCCGGATGCGCTAGTGCTACCTGTAACGCCGTGATTGCCTCATCGACTTCTCGCTCCACTCCACTTCTTGATGGCAGATGATCACAAGTGTCTTGCAAAGCCTCTAATGCTTGCTCTGCCGCTTTTCGTAATGAGTTGTCCATCATGCGGCCTCCCGCATTGCTTTGTGCATCACCGCTTGCCGAAATGCTGGGAAACCCTCGAAGTCTTGCGGGTGAAGGCCATACTCCGCACCTTTAGCCTCGATGCCGGTCGCGGTCTCATGCCACGGTTTCTCATTGACCACCCCGGCAATCTTGACCTCGAGCTCGTCTTCCCACCGCCAGCCCCGCAGGTAAGTCGCCGGCAAAGGGATAAATTGACCTCCGGCCTTCATCCATTCCTCTGTTTTGCAAGTAAGCCGCACGATTTTCAAGAGCTCGTCGGTGCTGGGCCGCTCGCCTTCAGTCTGTTGCCACGCCTTAAAAGCGTCCCGTTTGGCCTTCTTCTTTGGGTACGCTTGCCAAAAAAGCTCGAAGTCGTTCATGTTTTAGTCCTCCTTAAGACTTTTGCGTTTTCGAGATCGATCAATGCGACTGTTTTACGGATTGTGCCTCCGTTTACGGTTCGTTGAGTGAGTCTTTCCGTGACCTGCATTTTACATACTATTTCACCCGTCTCGTCGGTGATCTTATGCACGATCAAAATGTCTTGCGGCACGAGATAGACGAAGATTAAGAAGGGAACACCCAAATGCTCAGAGACCACCTTTCCCCGCAATATCTTATGAAACGAGATCAAATACTGAGCCTCTCGCTCGATTAGTAGCTGGACGAACGTCATGTCATAGCGACATTTCGTCTCGACTACCGCACGAATCTGATCGCCATCAACCAGTACGGCGTCCACGTTTGCGGGTTGATCCTTCGGTGTCTCGCAATATCTAAACTGTGGATAACTTGTGGAAAACAGTTGTGCCGCTCGTTTTTCGTCTTCGAGCGTTTGGCGTCCTTTGGGTGTGTTTATATCCATTCTTATACTTTGTCCTTAATAACTTCCACCCAAACTGCCCCCTACCCCATTCAGAGTATGAGACAGGTAGGCTCCACCCCCCAAAAGGGAAACTCGTCTGCAAACGATTGGTTACGTTTAGCCCTCGACCACGAGTTTGTCTGCCGGTCGTCGGTTTCTTTCGGATTTGCACCGGGTCGCAGACTTCGCGCCTTACCGATACCCTTTTGTTCCGCGCCGCCGGGTTAGGCTCTCAATCTCGCTCGGAGTGCGGTCAGCAAAAGAAAAAGCCCACATAAGACTAGAGCGTGGCTCTTGGCATGAGCAAAATAGGAACAAATGAGGCGTCAAGCCGAAACTCATCAGTTACCACTTTACACACGCCCTAGACTTATATGGGCTTGCATGATCCTGACGCTTTTGATTCCAACGGTTGCCACGCCGCTGACAAGTCAATTCTAATCTGTTTCTGCTTCCTTTTGCAAGCGTCTTTCGTCTTGCCTCGCAAGAACCTCATTCCAATGGAGGATTCGGTGACAGTTTGAGCAGAGCGCAATGCACTTGTCTTCTGCCTCTTTCACCGCTTGTTTGTAGGCTCCATTCGCCGCAAGTTTATGGACCTTCTTGACGTTCTTCCGCAAGACGTGGTGAAAGTCAATGATCGCTGGGTGGGCCGCGCCGCAATGGACGCATTCTTTCGTGCTTTTGTAGGCTATCCACATTTGCCGGTAACGCTCTTTGTTCCGAGCGGTCGCCGCCATATGTTGCTCTCTGTTGCGTTGATACCACGAGTTTGTGTTTCGACGTTGGTCTTCGGGGTTTTTGTACGCCATTAAAACTCTTTGGGATCGAAGCCCATCACCGCACTAATTTGATTCCCGAGCTCGAGAAACCGCTCGTCGTGTTGGGTCCAGTCGGGGTCTTTATCGAGAAACCGCTTTAAGTGAACCATTTCGTGCGCGACGGTCTTCACCAGCGTGTCGAGGTGACCGACTTTAAGCGTTGAGATTGTGATGACGTGCGGATCGGCCTCATAAAGCCCATAGACGTCTTTCAGAGCTCGCGCCTTAAACTCTACGTCTTTGCTCGGTGGAAGCCGCCAGCGGTCCATTGGCGGCAGTTGTATGAGGGTCTCGTAGACCACTCGAATGTTGTTTGCCAGTTACGAGCTTCATCTTTAAGAGTGAAGCATAAAATGATGACAAACAATAGAAAAGACCCGCCGAAGCGGGTCTCTGAACTGTTGAAACAACTGAATCTCACTTGTAGGTGAGTCAGAATGCTGGCACATCATCATCCAAATCGTCAAAGGATTTCGCGGGTTTCCTTTGTGTTTGTGTGGCCTCCCGTGGTGGGTCGGGGTCAAATAGGTTGAATTTCTGATTGGGCAGATGGTGAAGGCTCAAAAACATATTGCCCTTATCGTTCTGCGTGATAATTCCGACCTCCTTCCAGCTTGTTTTCTTGCCCTCTCGGGTCTCATACTCGTGGGCCGCTAGAACCCTCTTAAAAATACTCATTCGATCATCTCCATTCGTGATAAGACTTCAAACATAGCGTCCACCTCCGCAAGAAACTGTATCGCCTCAGACTCAACCTCCGCAATCTGCTCCTTCGTTGGATAAAAACGCCGCACAAAAAGTTGATGAGGCTCATCGACCCGAGGGTCAAACGAGACAAAATCAACCCATTCCCGCGCCGCACAAGCCGCTTGCAGAATCATCTGCGGGTAATGTTGGGTCGGGACCACTCCGTCGAGAATGGTCTGCAAGTGTGTGGAGGTCGTTGGGCATTTGATCTCGATCAACCCATCGGACCCCACAAGGCCATCGGGAGACGCGCCGAGATTCTCGATGCTCGGATGGTGCACGAAGCCCACCTCCCGCACGAGCCGGCCCGTAGCCGCCTCATAAGCCGACTTCGCAAGCGGTTCGGTATCGGTCCCCCATTGCATCGCGCCGGTCGTGTATTTGGTGACAATGTCGCCGGTCATCCGCTCTGCGAGTATCTCGATTTTGAGATTCTTGCGCTCGGCTTTGTCGGTCCGTTCTCCCCCCTCCTTCTTAGGTTTGAGGTAGGCCATTGCGGAGGCCATACGCGAGCCGGTCAGTTTCCCGCACCGGTCATTCATCCAGTTGCCGAAGTGTTCACCGCGTTGGAGACTCATGCCGTCCCCTTTAATTTGCGATAGTTCATCTCATATGTAAGTTTCTGCAAATATTTCAATGTGCTCATAGCTCTACCTCCTCAACAACAACATCCTCAGCCGGCATTTCTACCGTCCACAAACGCAAACCACAGTTCTTGCAAGCTCGGCGTCGTTTGGTCCACCGAGGGTTTTCGCACAAAACTCTAGTTTCTTCGACTTCGGTTTTTGACTCACAGTTGTGACATTTCATATCCGCACCCCCATCACGTCGGTCGTGTATCGCATCCACGTCGGGTCGAAAGCGATCTTCTTGCCGGTTGACTTAAACGTGCATCCCCAGTTGTGACCGCCAGCGTCAGCTTCTTGAATCTTTTCCAATTGGTCGAGCCGTTGCAATAACCGCAAATGGTGGTAGACCGCCGACAGAGTGCAACCCAAATGATCTGCAATGGCTTTCGAGGTCCGTTGGGTGCGGCAGTAAGCGATGATCGCCTCATGCGTCTTTGTGAGCTTCTTCGGGATTGGAATCGGTGCTTCTTTGTATCCGCAGTTTGGGCAAGTAATCATAGGTACTCCCCCATAACGTCATAAAAGTATTCTTGCACCGATAAGAGCTCCGCAAGCACCTCGGGACTATGCTCGCCGTGTTTGATCTTCGACCGCAGTCGCTCGCGAAATTCTTGTGCGGCGCATTTGGCCTCGGGAGCGTTTATGTAGTTTTTTGCTTCTTCGGCGGTATTGCACTCAAATGAAAGGGTAATCATTGGTTTTTTCCCCATAACTGTACGCACGTTGACTCAAGTCGAGCGTCAATAGGATTGAGTTTGAGAATGTCCTTTGTGCCGCGATTGTAGGCCGCAATGATGTCCTCGGGGTTTGTAGCGTCAGCCACAACAACCGGCTCCGAATAGATTCGGTTGTAGCCCACGACAATAAGAACGCCGGTCACGAATCCGAATATCCAGTTCATTTCATCACCCTCTCTTTCGCCGCATCTTTGTACTCGGTGACGGCAAGCCTCAAGTTTTTAGGGATCGACTCCCAAAGGCTTTTGAGCTCGTCTTCGGTCTTGACCTCATCAAACTTGACCTTAAGGTTGTCGGCCTTTGGCGTGGGTTTGGGTGCGGTCATCTTAGGCGAGAGCATTTCGTCTGCGCTTGCAATGTCAGACCCCAGCCAGCCGGCGTGAGCCAATGCTCGGCCTATTGCGGAGCTCTCCGCATTCTCGAGTGCGCTCGTCGCGTTGATCCGGCCCTGCGATCTGAATTCCTCTGCGTGACCAATTGCAATAGTGACACCCGAAGCGTCAGCAACCTCCGCACGAAATACCACGCGCTCGGCGTCGTGTACCAAAAGGTCGGTGTGAATCTGCCAATCGGGATGATCGGCCCTCATGCGTTTGATGCGGTAAGCGACTGTTTGGTAATCCTTCCCGCCGATTTTGACTATTCCGTCCATACATCCTCCGTTAAATGAAGTTAAGCATTAAGAAAAGCGAGACTAAAACAAAAACCACCCCGAGGCCATCAAGCCAGTTGAGCTTGAGCTCGTCGTTAGTGAAATCGTTTCTGCGCGATTGGATCTGCTTGAATGCGTTTTCGCGCTTGAGTGCTTCTTTCAGTAGTGGTGACATTTGATCCTCCTATTTCAAAACAGTGTAGCCGCGACCCTCGAGACACTTCCGCACGATCCCAGCCCGAGAGTGGTTCGTGTCGTAAGCTCCCTTCCCAGCCCCCACAATCGCGCCGCTAGCGGCCCCGATCTGTGAGCCGTGACCACCACCCGCCGCACCCACGAGAGCACCGACGAAGCCCTGTATCGCCGCACCTTTGAACATCTCCCAGCCATAGGAAACCTCGGACGAGATCGCCTCACATTCTGTTCGGTCGGCGTAATAGTTTGCGGGAGTTTTAGAGCTCTTAGGGTCCACGATTGGTGCGGAAGCGCAACCGGACGCCAGCAAGCAGAGTAAAAGTATTTTCTTCATAGATCCTCCGATGGGGCCGGAGCCCCGTTGTGTTATAGATGATGGCTGAAGCCTATCGAGCGCAAACCATTGCCATTTGCTTGTTAAGTCGCCAACTGAAACGCATCGAGCGTTCAGGTGATCGATTCGACCAGTTCCGAGCTTGCGTTGCTCAGTAACGTAGGCTTGAATACTGCAGCCGTTCATAGTTCGTCGGTGCAATTGCGCCGTCGTAGGTGCACGTGGTGTCGAAATCGGCGAATGGCTTTTCGCATGCTGTGAGTTGCTTGAAAGATGTTGCTTGTTCATTTGACTATCTCCTTTTAACCGGTCTGGGAGAAATTCTCGACCGTGGAGAAAGTATAAATCAGACTGTTTGGAAAAGTCAAACAGTATCGAGCAGACTAGCGTTATTTTGTTTCTATCGGGTTTAGACTGTAATAGTCTTAGGCAAACGGTCTTGCGCCGTTGCGGTCAATAATGAGAGCTTGCCGCCTCGGGGCTGAAGCAGGGTCGTTCGGGACCGAAATATGGGTCCACGCATCAAATTCGACGATGATTTGGTCATAGGGTAGCTCTGCGGCGATACAAGCCTCCACAACCGCCCTCGGAGTCATCTGTGGGACGCGAATGTCAGCCGCACATCCTAAGCGGTGCTGGGACCGATCTGACGAGCCCACGGCGTCGTTCACCTGCTTAGACCGGAAAGCAGAGTTCACGAGTACGGGTTTGCCGACCACGTCCCGCACCATTTCCAGCAATTGTGCGGTGCGGGTAAGGTTGCGGATCTCGTCATCGTTCGGCGTGTTATCCCAGCCATTACGGGCCGCAGTCTCGGACGCGGTCATCTCAGCAAGCGAAAAGTGTGGTGCGAGTTTCATTTCTTGTCCATCATGTTTGTCTTTTGGCGGGAGCCGGAGCTAGACCCGAGCCAAAACTGATACACGGAAGCGGTTTCTCGGGCGAGTACGCCCAGCAAAAGCATCATCACGTCGGAGCCGGTGAGCTCAAAAAAGCCACCCGCCGCACCAATTAGCAAGAAAAAGAATCCCGCAATGGTCACGACCGACAATGCCGCCGGAACCCACGAACCCGACTCTTTGAGCATATTTCGTGCGGAGTTGCGGTCAGCCGCTTGCACTTCCTCGAGCTTAATGTCGAGCTCTTTGAGCTTGAGTTGCAGATCGGCCTCGGCCTTCTTGATCGCCGCGACCTGCTCGGGAGTCATGTTGCCGGAGCTCATCACCTCTTTGATTTTGTCTTGTGTTGCGCCCTCAAGACCGAGAGCTTTCCCGATAGCATCGACCGCCATCCCTCCGAGGGGACCGGTCAGCAGAGTTGCCGCAGTTGGAGCGAGTTTAGAAAGTATGTCGAGCATTTATCGGTTCCGGTATCTTTATGCAAACCATCTTGTACGCACTCACATTATCGTCGGCCTCGAACCGCTTCGCCACCATTTCATTGCGGAGCTCGCACTCTCGTTGGGTCGTCAGAGAATGATCGTGGAAGAATTGACAATCGCCGGAGACTAAGCACATAAAAGTGACCGCAAGAAACATATCAACCCCCTATCACGAGAGAAATCATCACCCACAAAGCAAACCCGCCCGCACCCAAAATGAGCACGATCAAGCCCCCAGTCATCAAGTACTCAACGAGCTCTTTGCGGCGGTGCTGTAGTTCTTGCCGCTCACGGATGGATTTCTCTCGGATCTTGCGGCGTATCTCGTAAAACTCTCTGAGGCCATCCATCCCTAAATGCTGAAGGGAGCCGTATAAAAACATATGCCGGATTTCGGCCTCGTATTCTCTTAGCTTGACTCGTGCGGTGTATTCGTCGAAAGCCTCTGCGGTCGCATTGCCCAGCTTGAGCTTTTGGAATAGCTTCGGCTTCTTTTTCTCTTTGTGGATCGCTTGATCGAGGTCATCGACCGCTTGCGCCCATTGCGAGAGTTGTCCGAGTATGTCTTGCGCTTCCCGTCCAAACTCAACGGCTTTTTGACTCCGGCCCATAAGGTTGAAACCGTTGCAAAGAGAGTTATTGGGTCCACGCTTCATTTCCGCACAAAGTTTTCAAACACGGCATAAAGAGCGGTGCATCCCGCAACAATCCACAAAATCGGCTTTGCGGCAGAGGCGATCCATCCGAGCACCGTAAACGCACCCTTTACAGAATCGAACGCCTCTACCACCTTCACGGTGTTGCGGTCCAATTCATCGACCTTCTTTTCGACCTCAATCAGCCGGTCGTAGATCTGCTTGTGGGTGACTTCTTGCATACCTATATGTTCTCAGAGTTCCGCAGAAAACAGAATATGTTTACTTGAAATCAGACTTAGTAAAACCAAATCGCTCAATTGTTGTAAGGTCTTCAACGTCACTCCAAATAGGCTCAAGAACCTCACCCTCGTATCCGGGCTGGTTATAGCCATCAGGATAAACTTGAATATCTTGCTTGCGAGTCATAGAACCTTTGAGCGACGCCATAAATTCAGCGTGTTGTGTCGTCCCCCGAATAGCGTCTAAGTCCTCTCGGGTGTTGATTACAATGTTAGAAAGTGATGCCATGTCGATTCTCCATCCAGTTAAAAAGATTGTGGGTGTCTGCCCATTTTGCGTGACCAGACCAAGATGCTATAAATTTTTGCAAAGATTCTCCATCTTTGTGCGAAATAAATTTTTGAATTTTACGCTTGGCCCTCGTTACCGAGTCTTTCCTCAACAGTTTATGAGTGGGCCAGATACGGTATCCAAGAAAGTTTACACCACGAGAGATTGGGCTTGCCTGCCACTTGCTGATCCGCAAGCCAAGATCACGCTCACTAAATTCGCTTATTCGCTCGAAAGAGTTCCGCAGTCTGTTTGGATCGCAGTCCAAAATAACAATGTCGTCCATATATCTCGCCCAATGCTTGTGCCCCAGATCAAAGTGGATGAACCTGTCGGCGGCGTTCCCGTACACATTCGCAAATAGTTGGCTTGTCAAACTGCCGATTGGGATTCCTACGCCCTCAGTCGGAATAATCTCCCGCAATATCTGTAAGGTTTTTTCACACCGGATTTTTTTGTAGATCATTTCGTGTAACCGAGCGCGATTGACGCTTGGAAAAAACTTGGAGAAATCTGTTTTTAGAAAGTGTTTGTGCTGGGTCGAGCGTAGCCTAGCTTGCACATGTCGCACCCCAGCATGACTTCCAAGACCAACCCTGCAAGCAAAGGTATATGGCAATAATCCATTCTCAAAAATGGGGCTAATGACATTGCAAAGAGCGTGTTGCACAAGCCGATCTTTGAAATCAAGCGCAGAGATCAAGCGGGGTTTTGGTTCGTAAATTGTAAATTCTCGGTATGGCCCAATCGAATACGATCCGTCTCTTAGTTCTTCTTGAATTAAAAGCAAATTGGCCTCGGCGTATTCCTTAAACTCGAGATAACCCCAGCTCATTTTTTTGCCGTTAGAGGTTTTGCGGTAGGCATCCCGCAAGTTCTCAATGGTGGTAATTGGCTGAATTAAATTTCGGTGTTTTGCGCCCATAGAAAAGTCGACCACGCCTTTCGATATTTCACTACTCTGCGTTATGCCCGAACCCTGAGCGTGTTTCCCGAGGGGGGACAATACCGGCTGACCACACTTTGATTGGCCTGCCCGCAAAGCCTTAGCGTTTGCGGAGCGATAAACTTGTGCAGACACAGACGCCACGACCACCGATGTTGTTGTTCGAGTTCGACGGGTCGTTGTTCCAATTCGAGCTTCGAGAACCGGAGTTTGACCCGTTGTTCCAGTTGCCGCCAAGAATGCCGGCGCATTTACCCGGATTGCCCCTGCAATTTTCTTCTTTTGACCCATCCATAAAGCATTCGACCAACCTCCGCTATTAAAACTTGTGCGGTTTGAAGTTGGTGTGGAGTCATGCAACGAATCGAAAGAAGGAAACGCATCCAAAACCGCAGTTGTGCTAATCCCGCATCTGCGGCGTAAATCTTTGACACTTGATTGCTTTTGCCCGCTTGAAAGAAAAGGTCGGGCTGACCCATCAGGCACTCCAAAAACATCTCCCGAGCCACGCCATGCTTTCTCGGCATCGACTGGGCGATGGGGTACAGATACGAGATCACCCTCTCGTATTTCTCCACAATCGCCATTTGGTCGTAGCACTTAGTTAGCTCTCCGGTTGGTTCCAAAGGTCGCTTTCGCTCCCTTAATCAAGTAACAGGTGGTCACAGACGCCACGACCACCGATGCTGCCGAACGAGTCCGACGGGGCGAAGTTCCAAACCGAGCAACGAGAACCGGAGTCCGACCTGTCGTTCCAGCTGCCGCCAAGCATCGCCGGCGCGGGCAGAGGCGCCATAGGTAAAAATATTTCCTCGGGTTTCTGTAAGCCCAGTTTGCCACGCGCCGTCAGAATCATCTTTGCCGCTTGCAATAAAGTCTCTTGACCATTGCCACATATTCCCAGAAGCCAACATCACGCCCCATTTGGATGTGTATGCGGCCCGCAAAATAGTGCTTCCGGGGTCTGTGCCTCCAGATGACGCTTCCGTTGTTCCGTAAGCCAACGCACAATACTCTAAGTAGGTCGGAAGTTTTTTGCCGACGCCCATCATAATTTCATTGAAGGCAAACCACGTTCCACCGGCGTAAGTCGTGGAGCCATTGCCCCCGAATGCCGCTGAGATTTTAGGCAAGCTAGACCCGTCTGCAATGGTGACGTTGTATTTAGAGGTTCCGTTTGTGTAGTGATCGACGCCGCACAAATAAATGTCGGCCCAAAATCCACCAGCCACCAGCGTCATGCCGCGAGGGTCTGGGCAAGCAGGGCGAAACTTCAAGTCGTACATTGAAAGGGCGTTAATTGCCGCCGTTGTATCGCCGCCACTTACACCTGTGGCGTTGCCGCCCGGAGCATAGTGAAAGCCGCCCACTTTACGAGCATTTGCAGTCGGTGGCGAGGTGTGATTGGTCGTGGCCTCTAGTGTTCCGTCCGTCTTGGCCCAAATAGCATAGTCAGTTCCGGCTGTAGCAGATCCCGGCATAGTAATGGTTGCGCCCGAGGCGATTGTGTGAACAGTACCGTTCACCTCAACATAAATTGTTGTCGAAGTAGTTGCGGTAAATGTCCCTGTTTTAGTCCAAGCCACGATAGTCGGGTCTGCTTTGCGGAATAAACCCCGGCCCAGAATATTCAGATTACCTCTATTAACACCACCCTCCGCAAATGCTAGAACATTCGCAGACGGGAAGAACAGTCCGGTATCTGTGTCGCCACTTGTAGAGTAAGCGGGAGCACTTGCCGAGCCAGCCGCAGGGCGCAAAATAAATGTATCGCCCGTTTGGTCAATTGCACCAATCGTGATCCACGCATCATTGTCCGCATTGCGGATTTTTAGAATGCTCGGATTTGCCGCAGTATCCACCCAAATTTGATGAGCAAACATTGTGGTCGGCTCGGTTGCGCCCGAGTTGTTCGAGACAATCGCCGCAAGCGCATCGTTCAGGTCGGATCGGAAAGCAGGAAAACCCTGATTTGCTATCGAATAATCATGCTGAGCCATCTGTTTTACTCCTAAGTGATTAGTTCGCCATAACCTCGGGCCACCCAGTCAAAGGTTCTACTCACGACCGTACCGCCCGAATTCTTAAACCTTATTGTAAAGCCTGAAGCCGATTTTGAGAGTATTTCGTAAAAGTCACCCGACGCTAAATTCTGTGCGGTGATCCCCAGCGCGGGAGACTCTTTGAACGGGTTTGAGAACGCCACGACATAGCCTCCGGCGTCCGTTCCCGAAGCCAAATCTTCGTCAGATAGGCTTCTTTCCGGCATATCAACCGTGACCCGCAATAACTGAATGCCGGGGCTGGAATTGCCATCGTTGGAGGTCAATTCAGCCTTAAACTCAAGCCCCCAGCCCTTATAGTCGCCCACCACAAACTCACGCCAATCGGTAAAGGTAGGTGAGCCGGTGGGATCGTCGTTCGTCCGTCTGACGTAAAGAGCCACATTCACGTCGCCCTGCTCGTTTGCGTCACCGTCAAACAGTCCTTCGCGGTTGTCGAATAAGTCTTCCGCAGAGTCGAAGGTGTCCACATAATCGACCCGTTGCGTCTCCAAAACGGCAGTCACCCGACTCGTGTAGACCGCACCCAAATTCACCGCATTGGCAAAGAAATAAGTCCCTTCTGTGGAGACCGTACCGCCGCCACCGTCAAAGTCACCGTCCACGTCATCGAAAAGGCCGCTTATGTCGTCAAAGTCTGTTGCGGTATCCAGCACCAGCAAGACCGGAGTCGTTCACGAAGCACTCTGTTTTAGCTCCCGCAAAGCTCGGGCTTTCTGTAATAGTCTCGACGAGATTCAAGTTCGGGATCGAGTCGATCAAGACGACCGAAGACGTGGAAGCGATTGACTGGATGCCGAGCTTGTCCACCGCCTTAATAAAGTACGTTCCGGTCATTGCGGGAACCACGACCGACTGGGCCGGCCTCGGAACCTTTGCCACAATATCGACCGCATTGGAGTACGTCGCGCCGGTGGTGAGGCTTGAATGCCGTATCCGGTAGTGACTGAGGTCAAGATCGGTCACCGGAATCCACGACAAATGCGCCTCCGTTCCGACGACGTTGACCGAGAAACCGCTCACATTCTGCGGTGGTGCGGTTTTACCCACGACTTGATGCGAGCCCTCCACGAAGGCCGACCGCACCCCTATTGCGTTATAAGACCGCGCTCTTACGTTGTAAACAAGACCATCCCGCGCACCCACGAGCTCGAATATGTTGCCGGTCGCCTCACCGAGATTGATGTAAGTCGTGTCTGTGGATAACTTCGCTTGCACCTCGTAAAAGTTTTGAAACGTATTTTCGCCCGTCACCTCGACGACCAGCTTCGTGACCACTTGCTCGGCATTCACAATGAGCGTGTCAGAGATAGCGAGGCCGGGAGGGTTGACAATAAACGGGTTTGGTAAATTGGTGTTTGGCGCGAGGTCGATCTGCGTCTCATAGTAGCGACCACGTGTAGATTGTTGAGGCCGTTTCCCGCAGAGTCAGATTGACGATTGGCGTGAGTCCCGAGTCGCCATCTGCGAAACTAAACTCCCACGTCAGCACCTCAAACGGTTTCGCGCTCCACCCATACCGCTCAAAGGTCAAATTAACCACGTCGCCGGGAGCCAGCGCGAATGCGTTCTTAATGTTGCACGATAGATTGACCGCAATCTGTTGCCGAGCTCTCTCAAGATCAATGCGGGAAAGCCGTTGGCAAGTTGCCGACGAGGTTGTGAAAGGAAACTGAACATCCTTCCAAATCTGTTCCCCGTCTTCGGCCTCATAGGTTGCGTTCGTGACCGCAGGGAATGAAAACGGTTGATAAGCCTCAGCCGGGCTCGGAGTAGAGACCCTTTGACCGCGTTGAAAATGTCTCTGCGTGACTGGGAGGCTTGCACCGAGATCTGCCCGACCACGTCGTCCTCTGTGAGCGTAATCGTCGGGGAATAAAACTTCGCGACTTTCAGAGTCCACTTGCCGCCCTGATAGGTCAGTTTGCCGCCGCAAGCGGTGAGCATCTTGCGCAGAATGTCTTGCGGTTGCTCGGAAGTCTGAAAAGCCCCGTTAAGCATATATCGTGGTTGCGTGAGGCTTGAGTATTCAAACGAGAGGCCGGTGGTCGTTCCAGCACCGAGCGTGATAATCGCACCATCTTCAGTCGCAGAAATTTGGAAAGTTGAGCCGACGGGTACGGTCCGACTCCCGCGCCAAGATCTGTAACGCTTATAAAGTGTGCGAACATTCCGAATGTAATACGTCCCCGCAGAGATTCCCGTTGCCGTTCCGGTAAGTGTGCCGGTGACCGCAATCGTCCCGTTGGGACCGGAAATGTAAGTCGTCATCAAATTGAATCGTGATTATCGCTGAATAACCGAAGACTGCTACTCGATCGGGTAGGGCTTGACCGCGACTTGCTCGTCACAAACGTCTGCGGCATCTTCAAAAGAAGTTTCGTCAAGCTCGTCTGCGGTGACGCCCAGCCCGTAATCGGTATTCGAGCAGATAGTCCCGAATCGCAAGCGCGGCATTGTTCGAGTATGAGGTCGTATCTGTGCGCGGGTCATAAAGCGTATTGCCATAAACCTCAAAAGTAATATTGGGGAGGCCGTTCGGAAATTTGTCTTGATCGTAAATCAAGTTTCACCGCAACGGCTTGAAGTCCGGAGAATGTATAACTTGCCGCCTCAGTCTCAGCCAAAATACTTGCGGGGAATGTTGTTTGTAACGTGATCGCAGTCGTTGAGCCCTTAAAATCAATCGTCCCGACATTGTCAACGTATTCGATTTGGAAAGGTTCGTCGTCAACGAAAATAGTTTCAAGAGCATAGTCGGTGGGCCAGCAAGCGTGACCCGCAATCCCGATGACCATATACATTGTTTCGTTTTTTTCGCCGGCAGTCTCCATAAACAGAATAGGCCCACCGAGACGGGTCTCACCATAGACCACCCGCGTTGCTTCGTTGGGGCTTCGAGTCGTGACAAGTTGCCCTCGAATCTGTCGAGAGAGGTCAAACTTCGGTGGTGTTCCCGCAAGCAATGTTGAAACCGCATAGGTCGCGCCAGCCATAACTGCGGCAGAAGTGATATAAAGCGAAGCGGAAACGCCAGCGGGAATTAAAGCCGGTGCTAAATAGTAAACTCCGGTCGCAACCGCCGCCGCAACAACAACCGCCTTAAAAAGATTGCTGAAGAATGACATTAGTCTGCGGCCTTCAGTAGTTCACGCTTGTCGCGAGTCGCATCGTCCCCAAACGATCTGCTGATCTTGCAGTCCAGCAACTTTAGAGAGCGACTCATCGCCGGGAAACCGACCCTTTTGTTCTTCGTCTGTATAAAGTCGGAGACGTGGTCGCTCTAAGTCAATGAGAATGTTTTCAATGGTGATTTGAACGGTTGCGGTCTGCCCGTCTTCCACGATGGTCATTGTGTCCATTCGACCCGACCAAATTTGATAAAGGTCGGTCGGGACATTGCTCACAAGTGCGCCAACATAGACCTTTGCGATTCGGCCTCGGTAGTTCTCACCTAAGACGAAACTGACAACCGTAGTGTTCAGCCCCGAGAAAGTCAGACTCAAACCGTTAGCAGAGAGGTCGGTGTTTTCTTGCGAGTTTGAGATCCCCATTACCAAACCTGTTCCGGTCCAATCCTCACCGTCGGCAGTCAGCTCGCCGTAGCCGGTCCAAAACCGAAGCGTCCCACTACTGAAGGCCAGCTCGACCGCATAGAAAAGCTCAAGTTGATCTTTGCCAAACTCGGTCGCGAGTGCGGCAGGGAGCGAGCGCGACATTAGAGAGCCTCCCGCGCCCCGAAGGTCATTCCGTATATGCTCGCTTCGTCAATGTCCCACGCCGCAGGTGAGGTGAGTCTGAAGTTGCCCTGCGGTGCTTGTGACCGTGATCGCCGCATTGTTAGCCGGAGAGCTCCGCAAAGAAGGCCAAATGGTGAACGTCGCATTGCCGGAACCGTCCGAGTTTGCGTCGTCTAAAATTTTATACAGTTGAGCGGTAGCACCCGAGCCGAGTTGAATGTAATCGCCAGCCCGCAAAATGCCGGTTTGTGAGACCGTCCACCCGTCCGTGACGAGCTCGTTGCCGACTTGAGAGCCACCGTTAACCAGCGGAGTGCCGGTCGCCACGCCCCGAGCGGTAGCCCCGAGAGGATCGCCCAAAAGAAACGTGCCGAAAGGACCGTTTAGCTTAAGTAAGAAAGCCACCCAATATTCGGCATCTGCTCGCTTCATAGGTGGGAGGGTTACGTCAGCCTCCCAAAATTGACCGGGGTACTTATAGACTTGCTGGGCCGCAGTAAAAGGTGACTGCGAGATCCCGACAATATCGTTTGCGGTGAGTCTGATCCGAGCAATGCTCGAGGTCGTTGGGAGGGAGAGGGGATAGCTGATCGGCATTATGCAAACGCCTTCGCAAATGTCCCACCGCGTCGCTTCGCATCTGCGACCGCACCTTTTGTAGCTTCCATAATCTTAGGCATCATATTCATGACTTCGGCTCTTACAGTCTGCGAAACCCCTGCGGAGAGGTTGATCGTTTGGTTAACCACTACGGTATCACCTCCACCGCCCGAGAGCCTATTGTTTGCGACGATTGATCCGCTAGAGTGCGGAACAAATAACTCCGGACCGCGTTCGCCAACCACATAAGGTCGGTTGACCGATACGGGACCGCCCATCGCACGAAAATCTGGGTGAGCCATAGTCCCAGCACTTTGCATAGGCCCAAACAGAGCGTTAGCAATGCGGGCCGGTGATCGTCCTCTGAATGTAGATCCGAATGAGGTCAGAAATTATGCTTGCCGCCATCGACTTGAATGCATCTTTGACCGTCATCGTTCCCATAAAGACGCCCGTCAGCGCATCTTCTAAGCCCTGCAAACTACGGACCGCAACATTGTCGAGTTGATTCCCGAGATTTCGTGCGGCGTCTGCGTACTGTTGGAGGCCGGTCTTAGCTCGCGCAGTCTTTTCAATGCTTGACTCGTATTTATCATTTGCTTGCATCTGCATTGTCTGGAATTGCGCAAACGAAATTCCTAGACGATTATAAGCGTCTTCGGCAATAAATAACTCATCGTTTAGTCGATCAACCGGAGAAAGAGTTTGTTCGTAAATCTTTCTGAGTTCTGCGGCCTTCGCTTTTTGAATCTCAATGACCTTATTGAGCTCTGTCATCGAGCTTGTCATTGGTGCGTTTGCGGTCTGCCCCTTAAGCATCGCCTCACTCAATTCTTGATGCCGCGTTCGCAACGCTTTAAGATTCGCATCGAAGTCTATTGCTAATTGTTTAGACGGAGTTATTGTGTTCTCAAAAGCCGACTTTGCTTCTTCAAGTCGCTTTTTCTCCGCAAGCAATTCCTCATCGCTCATAAAGTTGAGAAGTCCAGCTTTACGCTTGAACGATCCCATTTCTAAGAAACTATTTACCTTTGCAAGTTCTTCATTGACTTTTCTTAGTTTGAGGTCATCCATTACATTGAAAAAATCGCCCAGCGTATTGACAATCCCGCCACGATCTCCAATGACTCGATTTAATGCGAGGAAATTTTCAGCCGCCGCATTCAGGTGTGGAATAACTAAGTTCCCGAGCACTCGACCGACCGACGTAAAGATTGCATTCATTCGGTCCATATTGTCAGAAAGGCTTCTTGCTTGAACAATCGCCTCCGTGCTCAGTACGGCCCCGAGACTGTGAGCTTCTTCGCCCAACAAGCCCATCGCTTTGCCGTTCTGTTGTAAAAGCGGAAGCAGAAAAGACGCATCCGACGCAATGGCCTCGAGATGGAAGGTCATCTCGTTTTGACTGACGTTGGCTTTTTCTAAACTTGAGACATACAGTTGGAGAGCATCCGCACCGTTTAACTTGCGGAATTGCTCTGCGGTGACTCCAACTTGAGGCGCAATATTTTCAAAGAAGTCAGCCATTCCCCCGCCGCCGGTCTGAATGAAATCACCGACTTTGTCACTTACGTCTTTGAATATGTCCCCGAGTTTTTCTTGCGAAATTCCGACTCGGTTTGCGGCAAATGCGAGCTCTTGAAACCGCTCGACCCCGATACCAGCGACTTGAGATAGACGCTCAATCTCTTTGGCATAGGCCGCTGTTTCTTTGATTACCCCAACCGCAGTAAAACCGGCAAAGACAGCCGCAAGCGGAGCCGCAAGTTTCTTAAGACCCGAGCTCAGACCATTGACGTTTTTGTGGACCGACTGAAAGGCTTGCTTCGTCGCATCAACGGCGGCGATTCGGATTTGGGTTTCGTTTGCCGCCATTTTGTTGAATCCTAAAGTAAGCCGCCCATTCGTTTAGTTCAGAGAAAGAAATCGCCTCGACTTCTTCCACAGTTGTCTGCCACCGATCCGCTAAAGCAAACATATTCAGCCTTAACGAATCGGACATTAGTTTTTTTCGGCGTCCTCCACCGAGAGCACCGAGCCGAAGACCTCGCCCGCAATGCGAGTGACCAGCAAAACGGGTTCCCGCATCAACACCGGCTTATCTTCCAGCGTAAAGAGACGCTCACCCGCCTCGTTCTCGGCCTTCAGTATGATGAGGTCCACCATCGCCTCGACCGACATATTGCTTAAGAAATCTTTGTGCTTGTTTTGCAAACGGGATACATCGTGACAAGTCAGCACCCCCGCAAAGATTTCGAGCGGCTTTCCGTCTTCGCCCCACTCGGCAATCGAAACTTTTCTTCGTGACGATTGACGGTTTGCGGCGATCCTCGCACCAATACCCATTAGACCGTGGTCTCAGAAAGTGCGCCAGTTCCCTGAAAGCTAAACGACGCCTCGACCATTCCGTCGAAACTTGCGGTAATGGATCTCTCGGTGATTAGAACCGTACCTGTGTAAAAGGTATCGCCGCTCCCAGATCCCTCAGGGAAAACATTGATCGTGACCGAGCTTCCGGGGTCAAGCGTAAGTTGTCCGTTTGTGTCGGTCTCGTCCCAAAAACAGTCGATGGAGCCGCTAAAAGTTTTCAGCGAAGACAAATAAGTGCGACTAGAATCGCCCATACTCGTGTCTTCGAGAACGTCAGCGGTCTCGGTGATTGTATAACTTCGGATTTCAGCGATAGCGTTTGCGCCGCTTTTTACCGTTCCTTCGCTTCCTTTGGTCGTTGCCATCTTAAAAACTCCTTTGGTGGTGAGAAATAACTTCTATTTTAAGCCTAAACTGCGATTTCGGCATCATCTTCGCGGGTGAAATACATAATTTCAAACGTCATCCGGATCACTCCCGCAACCTTTTCGCCTTCCCCGACGAGCTCCACTTCCGTTGCAGTCAGTTGCGTATCCTTCGCGAGACCGTTTCTAGTAGGGTCGGTTTCCATTGCTTCCTCCACTTCGACCGCAATTTGGTCAAGAGTATTGTCCAAATTAGCCGTCCCCGAAACATAGCCCTCCACCATAAGCTCAAGAGTGCGGGAGCGTGTACGGGGTATGGTAAGCGTCTCATAGCTCGAGCTCTCCGAGTTGGTGTAGATAGCCAACCCCGGCAATTTGCCGGTCGCCAGCGGGTAAATGCGGGTGCGGTAGACGTTGGTGGTGGTGGTCGTCAGGCCGGTCAGCGTGGTGACCACATTGTCGCGAATCTGTTTGCGAACGTGCGCCATTATTGTTTCTCAAGTATTAGAGTCGTCATGCCGGTCCCGTCGTCTTGCCGCACCTTTATTTTGTAGGTGACTGCGGAGATCACAAGCGTATCATCCTCGACTGCGGTGGAGACGTCAGAGGTCCGGCAGACAAAACGTGGTTGTTGCATCGCAAATGGAACCCCGCCGCCGGCATCAACCTCAACGAAATCGTTGTCGAAAATGCCGGAAATCGTGCCGGCCTTATACGTTGCGGAAACCCCAAAGTCATCAATTGAAATAAATATTGCTCGGTCATCTGCGGATTCAACGGGCATCGTCGGGCCTTAAAAGATAAACAGAAATGTCGCCAATCTGACTGTCTGCTACGGTTGCGAAGTCTTCAAAAACCCAATGAGGCTCCCAATCTTCCTCAACGTGGACCTCAAACGGATTCCCATAAACCTCCGCTTGTGGGTAGTGACTTGTCGGAATACTTAGTATTTTCCACGCATTCGGCGCGGAAGCAACACATTTCTTCGCTTCTTCCCGTGTCATATGCTCCAAAACATCCCCAAAAATCAAGAGGTCATATGAGCTCAAGTCTGCTTGCCGCACGTCTTTGATGACGACCTCGTCATATTTAGTGCGTAGCTGGAATTCTTGGACGTAGGGCTCCCAAACCTCGAGCGCGGTCCAATGAGCATTGGGAAGGACCCCGTGAAGACCGCAAAGGTCTCGATAAGTTCCGCATCCAGCACCCACATCACAAACCCGCTCAATAGGTAGGTGGGCGAGCCATTGCAAGATTTGTTGCTTTCCCTCTGGGCTTGATCGGGGCATTATCCGTTCCTTATCTCATCTTGAATCGCAATCTCAAGCTCTCGGCCTTTGGCCTCCCCACGACTCAAACGGTGGTAAATGACGCATTCGTCCGTTCGCTTGTCCGGCTCAATCTCGAAATAGCTTGCGGGAATGTCTCGAGTTTTTAGGCGGTTTTGCCAATGCCGCCACGTCTGCTCAAGCGCGGATTCGTCCGTGACTTTGAGGTTGTTGATCCAATCCAGCATGAAAGCCCTCATTGTCTCATTGGGCTCGAAATACATTGTGCCAACGTGCCACGTTCGGATTCTGTTTCCCTTCGTAATCCGCTTCGCTTGAAAGTCCCAGCCGGTCTCCAAAAAGAAGTCGGGCCGGCGATAAATGCTCGCATCAACATCGACCCACAAAAGCGGGCGATCAGCAAAACAGTCGAGAATAAACTGCGGTTTTAGGCAAGTGTTCCGCAAATAGCTTTTTGTGCTGGGAAGTTGAGCGATCCGATAATCCAGCCCGAGCTCTTGACACTCTGCCTCAAGCCGCCGCGCGTGGTCCGGATAGCACCAATCCTTCGTATAAAAAGAGATCAGTAAGGGATACTGTTTTGAGACCACGGTCGCGGTTCTCCGTGAAAGTAAACGACGGACGCCTTTTCGAGAGGATAACCCTCCAAAATGTCAGCCTTATAACTGACAACCGAATCAGTCAAGTCTTGAAGAAATGTCGCTTTTTTGACTGCTTGCTCGACTATGCCCTGATCGCCGAGCGGATGGCTCATATTCCGATACTGTAAGAAATGCTCGTAAATGTAAAAGACGTCGTCCCGCCACGCCATAATGCCCGAGCCCATTGCTTGCGGATTCTTGCGGCCTCTGTATCGGTCCCGCAAGATACAGAAATCTTCGTTTACCGCTTTCTCAGCCCAGCCCCGACAGTCGCCGACTAAGATCGTGTCGAGATCAAAGTAAAGCGTCGGGCCGGTCAGACTGAAGATCTCAAACTTGCTCCACCAACCGGGCCAGTTGTGACATAGCGGGATCGTATCGCAATCGAGCTCAACATCGCTCAGACAAACAAAGTCCCACCCTAAATGCTTTTCAACGCCATCCCGCAGTTTGTAAACGTGCTCGGGCTTGTAAATCCCGCCCGATCTTAAGACTGCGACGACTTTTTCCACGTCCGTTTGGTGAGCTTTGGTTCACTTGAGGTCTCTAAACCCACGACACGATTCATCGGTGGATCATCAACCGGATTTTTGCCGGTGTAGGGTTTGGCCTTCTTGCGGGAGATCAGCCAATTCGCATCCCATTCCTTAACGTCGATCACGTCGCCAGCATCGCGGTGATGACCGTCCCAATGCACTGCGGAAATAATCTCTACCTTCATTTGATTTGCTCCTTAAGTCGGCCCGAGACAAATTCGACTCGGTCCTTACATTCTAAACTGTTTATGAAATTCTTTCCACCTTTGCAAACTGTCTCTCGCGGTCGTGTGGGTGACCGACCGTTTCGTCTGCGGTCCTTCCCACCAATATTCTCGCCCGTCACCTCGGTCCTCGTACTGATCCATCCCGCACACATAAATGCGATCAAACCCCATAACTCCCAGCCACCCATACCGCAAGAGCCTCCCGAAAAGCCTATAGGTGGAGCTCTCACCCGCGTGGATAACGTCGTCTCGACTTGCGAATTTGTTGCAGCGGCGTGACCTTAAGAATGTCTCGGAAACCCTCAACGTAATCCCACATATGGCGGTCGAGAAAGCAAACATAGTCAAGCGGCAGAATGAGCGAGTGCTGATTCACCCCGATCAAAATGTCCACTTGCGGGATAGCCCTCAGATCAGCCGGCAAAGTCACCGCACCGCCGAGAACCGCGCACGTCTCGCCTTTGTGGAATGCCTCGGAATTGTCTTATTGATCTGCATAAAAAAGGGAGTCAGCCTTTGAGCCGACCCCCTTCGTCCCTGTGACGGAGACTTAGACCGTGGTGATGTCTTTGATCGCCGCGAAAGCACTCAGCGTGACGGAGCTTAACGTCAACCTCTTGGAACACCGAAATGCGGATCGTACCAGCCGAAGACCCAGTATAGGGGTCGACCAACACATCAGGGCTATTCCACATACCGATAAGCACGTCAGCGAAGTTACCGAAGATAACTGCCGAGCAGGTGTTGGACGTCGTGCCTTTGGTGAGGTCCGAGGGAACCAAATTCGTGCTCGTGACGTTATAGCCGAGCAGAACGTTGGTGTCGTTCAGAATGAAGTTGCCCTCAACGCCGGAAGCTTGACGGGAATCGATCGCATCGCCGCCACCACTTTAGCGTTCGTCAGATAACCGAGACGACCGTTAAGAGCGTTGTCGATAGCAACCTCTCGCTCTAACTCAACGAGCTTTGCGTAAGTTACCGCGCCGCCGTTGGTACCCATAGCCGCTGAGCCGATCCCGTTGGTCTGAAGAATACCGGTAGGCTCGTTAGAACCGCCGCCCTCAATAGCAACCTCGTCGATCTTGCGAGCAAACGACTGGAGCATATCTTCGCGAAGAATCTGCTCAACGCGACGGGTCCGACTGGATCGCCAGCTTGCGGGAAATGTCCACAAACGAAGCGAGGGTACGGGGAACCATCGTGATCTGCGCGAAGGTTTGAGCCGACTCGGAAGGCGCACTATTCTCAGCAACGAAAGCGACGGTTGCGGTGGTTCCCATTTTGGGAATTGCAACATCACCTTTGAGGCCAGTCATCATGCGAGCACCGAGAGCACCCATCACGAGGTTAGCGCGAAGAGCATCAACAAACTCACCAGCCATATAATCTTCGGCGATGATGTTGGAGCCGTTAGTGGGTGACGTCGTCAGAACGTCGCGCTTGCTGAAAAGGGCTTGCGGGACATAAAAGCCGCGAGCCTCTTTGCCGGATTTGCGAGCAATCTCAGCCGAAATTTCACCCTCAAAGCCCATCACGCGACCGTGTTTGGCGACCGAGTCAATAGCGCGGAGAAGTGAATAGGATTTACGCTCTGACTTGTTAAGATCAACGTCAGGGGCGTGGAGAGGCTTGTCAAGACCACGCTCAAGCAGGTAGCCCTGAAACTCTGGGTAGGACATACCGCGCTCGATGGCGTCGCCGACGAGGTTGGATTTGTTGTGACGTGCGGCAAGCTCTGAAATCTGCTTGAGTTCAGAATTGCGCTTTGCGACTGCGGCCTCTGCGGTGACCGCGCCCGTGTTTTGCTCAGACATGTTTGTTTCCTTTTGAGAAATGGTTTCGATACGAACGGGTTGCGGAGCCTCAGCCGACCGACCCACGCCGACGGACGAGTCAGCGGGGATAGAAACGATTGAAACCTCCAAAGGTTGCCAAGACGTTGCGCGGTAGCCGCCCTCCATCTTAGACACTTTCTTGACATAGTAGCCAATGCTCACGTTTCCGCGAATGCTGTCCACAATGTCCTCGTAAACCTCTGCGGCCCTGCCATTCTTACCGAATCGCACTTGAGCTCGTAACTTACGAGCCGCACCGTCGAGGGATACACTTTCAACGACCCCAATTTGTTGCGTGGGATCGTGGTCGAGCAGTAAGGGAGCGCGACCCGAGTTTAAGAAACTCAAGTCCACCGACCCCTCAGAATGCTCAAGAATTTCCATACCGCCCATTCTTTCAACGGGCATTTCGCTACTAATAGACATGTTGACGCGACGGTCCTCACCGACAACGGCCTCCATATCTGCGGCGCGGTGAACGAGTTTCTCGCCCTTCCGCATCCCAGCGAGCTCCATCTCGGTCATTTCCTCAAGCATTTCCTCCACGACTTCCTCGGGAGCTTCCTCTGCCGGCTCGTCGTGCATTTTGGCAAACGAAATAATGACCTCGTCCTCAGTTTCGACGATGTTCTTTATATGTCGTTGGTCCATAGCTTCCATTGATTGATTCCGTTCTTCGATAGCTTCCTCGAATAATATCGGAGAAAAGTCGTTTTCCGCAAGCCATTCTTGCGCTTGAGCGACGGAATATTGGTCTTTGTCGAATCGGATCGCTTGAAGCTCGCTCTCGCCCTCTTTGATGCCGTAAATAAAGTCAATTCCCGCACCGCCGGCGTCGTTTTCCTGCGGAAACTATCGTATTCATCGGGATCACGTCAAACGTGCGGCGTGTTCGTTCGGATACGGTCGTTTCTCGGTGTAGCCCCGCAGAGCGTCAATTTTGGTGAGCGTAGAGAATTTGTGACCCACTCGGACCGAAGTCGGTGACCAACCTTCCTCATTCTCTCGGAAAATCCGGATCAGAGCGGCGGGATCTTCGGGAGTGCCGGTCACCGTAAAGTCGGAGTTGGGGACGTTGATTTCGCCATCCCGCACGATTCTTTCAATCCGGCCCCGAGCGAGACCGCCCGAAGAATCCCAGCGAACAAAGTCGCCGATTGATAGCGCGTCCGGTGCGGCTCGGTTGTCGATAGTATTCATTCTGCTCACCCTTTCGTTTGCCCAGCTTTGTCCAGCATCGCCGCCCCATAAAGCCCACGCAATACGTCCGGCAGATGGGTAGCCCTGCTCACCAACTCGAAAGCCCTCGGCCTCTTTGTCTACTTCATGCCTCGCGAAGAATGAAGCCATACGTCGAACGGTATCGGGACTAAGCTCCTCGCGCCGGCGCAATTGGTTCGCACGAGCGACACCAACCGAAGTGCCACCACGCCCAAACTCGGCGCGCCAGTCAAGTCCCCGTTGCGCCTCCTCAGCCATTGCCGCCGTCGGTCGTGTGTCAATGTCTTCGCCTTTGTAAGTTGCCATATCAAGCCGCCAATAGCCAAATGAGTTCGTCGTCAGATGGATTGATTATCGCATCAACGCTCGGAACCCTACATACTGTTTTGAGTTGCAAGCCTCTGACATTTGCTCGTCGAGCGTTGTGGGCTCCAGCGGCGGTGAGTTCAGTAAACCCGCTCGTGAGAGTTTGCGTTGTAAGCGTCGCTCGACCATCGCGTTGTATCGTAACGGGTCTTGCCGTGAACGGAAGGAATTTAGCATTAGACTTTCTCCCCTTTTTGACCGCTTCACCGACTGCGGTGACTGTTGAAACCGTAGCACTAAGTGCTATACCCTCAACCGTTCCAATGCCGGAGCCGGTCCCGAGTGCAATAACCTCCGAAACCGAAGCGGTTGCTTCTAATCCCGCAAGCTCAATTTTTGATCCCGCAAACCCCGAGACGGTTCCGAATGACGAAGTAAGCTCAATTCCCGATACTGTTGCGGTCGGTGACTGAATGCCGCTTGCTGTGACGGTTTGAAACGCGGAGGTTGCTTCGATGCCGGTGACGACTGCGGTCGAGTTAACTACACCGCCATCATCGAAATCACCTGCGGCGTCGTCAAAAAGACCGAAACCGGAGTCAAATAAGATCATGCGATCCTAATAAGACTGGATGCGCCCGAGCCGGGAAAGTCCACCGTGAACGTGCCGTTTACCGACGAGACGTTTTGCCCGAAGTTGAAGACCGCAACCGCTTTGTTGCTCTTGCTTGAGTTGTAGATCATGCAACCGCGAGCGGTGATCGTAGAGTCTGCCCACGAAGGATCGGTGAACGTGAGAAATGCGGTCGAGCCGGAGAGACCCGACGAGAATCCGGTCAAGCGTTTCGCCGCCGGCAACGTAGCCGGTTCCCGAGACCTCTCCGGAAGTAGAGTAGGCCGTTGTTGCCGCACTTAGATTGGCATTGGATTCAAACAGAGCAATCTTAAAGGTGTCGGTGGAAGCGTGGACGCCCTCGAGAATCTCTTGCTTGTAACTGTTACAAATTGCGCTTGTAATTGCCATTATTCCTCCACCGCTCCAGTCACGACGCCTTTAGCGTCCCGCACGAGTTTGATCTTCTTCGTCTCTTTCTTGACCTCAGTCTCAACCTTTAGGTTTAGTTCCATCGGAGCCGACTTAACCTCGAAGTTACCGTGTAAGACTGGGTGAATGTTGATCGTCTGCTCCATCCGGCCCTCAGTCTCGGGTGGATCTTCTTCTTGATCGCCAATAATAGTCGGTTGCACCGGTAGCTTCTGCCCAAACGGTTGGAAGGCCATTTCGATACCGTAGGCTCCCGCAAGCTCTTTCTCCATCGCGATCTGCTCGAAGGTTTCCTCAACGTCGCGCCCGTAGTTGTTTGCAATGTCTTGCAGACTGAGAATGCCATTGTTGAGAGCCAGCACGTTTGCGGTGATCTCGCGTTGCGGGTCGACCCACGCAAAGCCACGAGCTCGGAAATTCGCGTTATCTGCGAATTTGTTGTACTTGTTGATCGGCAAAATAACGGTTCCCGCAGTCATCGACTGCAAAAGCCACGCCCTAAAGACCGGCTCCACAAAGTGCCGGATTGTTACCTGCTGAAGCGTTTTGTAAAAGTCTCGATCCGCAAGCTCTCCCGCACGAATCGACTTGAATAGGAAACCGCAGTCAGATCGTTCGCCAGCGCGTAGTACGAGACCCCGAGACCCGAAGCGATTCCCCTGAGGATCGACCTTTCAAAGTCGCCAAATGCGGTCGTTGGGTGAGTCGGGTCGAATGCCTTAAAGTCAACGCCCTGCCGGAAGTTGGTGGAACGTGCCGGGCTCGGCATTCATCATCGGAACGAAACTGTTCTTCCGTGTCATCAGCGGTGAACCCGTCGCCGCTCGGAGACGTGAAAAAGCCCATTTTGGAAGCACCGGTTCGGGCCGCAACAAGCTCGGCCTCGCGGTATCCGTGAAGCATCTTTAAGCTCTGAATTGCGGAGGCCATCCACGGAACGCCACGAGTCTGTTGAGCGCGGTCGGGCATATAAACGTGGAGAATCTTTTCGGACGGTACTCGAATGTGGGTGCGAGTATATCTTGCGGAGTATTCCATATCGCCGGGGTGCTCGGTCAGCATCCAATATGCTAACGGGGCGCGATACTCATCGAGCTCCACGCCCATCCGAATGCGCTTGCCATCTTTGAGAACGTCGTTCTTTTCGTCGTCAAGCAGGTCCGGCTCGATAAACTCAATCGCAAACTTGTCGGGGTTGTTGTAGTTCACCATCCGAATGATGACCTCACCATCCCGCGCAAGACTCTCGATGAATAGGTTTTGAGCGTCTACAAAGTTCATCCGACGGTCAACCGTACAGTTGCCCAGCCGCGTCCACTTTAGCCACGCATTCTCGACTATCGTGTTGCCGATGCGGTCAAAAGACCCGTCTTCGTTCTTCGCTTTGACTTGCAGACCGATACCCTTTTCGCCGATGACGTTGGTCTTCAGCAAATTGAGGTAGCGTCGAGCGTATTCATTATTGCGGGAAAGGTCTCGACAGCGGTTCCGCAAGACCTTCAGAGCGTATCGGATCTCGCTATCGGGTGAGCGAGTGCTTGTCAGAAAGTCAGCAAACAGTCGCGAGTTAGACGCTCCCGCATATTCGCGCTTGACGACCCGCTTCTTAGTTTGAAAAAACCGTTTCAGCCGGTCGCTAAATTTCATAGGAATCGCACCTTAACAGTTGCACCCGTAGGTTGTCCTTTGGAAATGCGTTGAGCTCGCACCTCTTTATTGTATTCTTCTTGATAGTAGTCGCGAGCCTTAATGAGCTCATCAAACGAGAGCTTAGTGAGTGACCGCCCCGCAATAGAATAGTTCGCGACATCCGCGTCGGCCTTACCCTCAAGCAGACTCTTAATCTTCGCCAGCATGATCTCAGCGTGGGTCCGAGGGTCCGAGTTGTTAACATCAAGATCGACAATGGCGGTAAAGAATCCACGATCAATGACAATTCGATTTGAGTCGGAATTACGAACCGCCTCGAGTTGGTAGTGATAAAAACCAGCGTTGAAGTCGGCAGAGGTCGCAGACGGAACGGTGAACAGATACCCGCCTTCGTAGGCCGTACCGGTGATTTGAATCTCGCTTGCGCCGCCGGCGGTGATCCGAGCGACGTAAGTCATCGTGAATAAGTCGTTCGGATAGTCCGAGCCGAGGTCGACTCGACGCCATTGAATGAAGTCGCCGACAACGACTTTCTCGGGTTCTACTGTCGGAGATTGTGCGGGATCAAATAAATTCGCCATTCTGCCCTCATGAGTTCCATCATTTTAACGCCAACCGTTGATAAAACCACCATTTTTCTGCGGCATTCTTCGACTGTTTCTGACATTTTCTTGCGGAATAGGTTTATCCGGAGGGTTCTCGCGGGCCATAAACTCCCGATTGGCAAGCGTGTTTAGGTTCAAGTTGAGGATTCCCAACGCCGCCATCGCATAAACCCGCACGTCCAACGCCTCATTTCGCGGTCGAATCTTCACCCATTCCCGCCGAGCAAAGCCTTTGTGGTATCGGGTCACGAGTTTCTCCGCAGTCAATTGCCGAAAGTATTCGTCAGATCGACTAAGTGGGAAATGCATATAGCCGGGACCGACCTCTTTGATCCGCATCCGAGAGAAAAGCAGATCCTTCGCTGAGTCCACCCCGACCGGAAAGAGTCTGATCTTGCCAATGTTGTTACGAGTGGGTTTGCCGACTAGAGGCTTGCCCTCACCACCGACGCCTTTGATCGCGAAAAACCGTTTGCCCTCTCTGGGCCGGACATAGTTATAAACTGAGCTCGTGTGGTGACCGCCCGAGTCGATACAGGCCGCACGAACCATAAGCTCGCGCTCGTCTTCCCGCTCAAACCGTTGGGCAAGAATCGAGTCCAAATCAGACCAAACCGCCGGTGAGCTCGGGTCGCCGTAGATCGTGCGGTAGTCAATGCGACCACGATTCCTCGTCTCGGCCCCAGCCGACGATCTCAACCTCGAGCCGGTCGTCTTGCACGTCAACCCCTGCGGTCAGCATCAAGACTTCTTTCGGGACCATTTCGCCCCAGTCCTCGCGGTGCTCCGCAACAGCGTAGTCGTCCACCGCGTCTCCCTGCTCCTCCCACGGTTCGCCCAAGAAGGTGTTGACCCAAACGCGAAGGGTAGCCGGTTGTTTTTTGGCCTCGAGAAACTCGATGACGCCAGCCTCTAAGTTTCCCCACGGTGAATAAAGAGCCGATAGGTGGAAACCCGCAACCCGTCGGGAGGTCGAAGTCGCAACCCATTCGCCCTGCCGGATCGACCGCACCCGCTCCGCATCCGTCCAAAGCGTCCCGCATTCAGCACAAGCATAAGCCGCAGTCTCGGGTTGCTCGGGCTCCCAGCGCACTTGCGCCCACTTGAGCACCTGCTTGTGACCACAATGGAGACACGGCACATAGAAAAACCGCTTGTCGGATTCCTCGAATGCGGTCTCGATGCGGGAGTTGGCCTTATTCGTCGGGGTCGAAAACAGTCCGATCTTGCGGTTCCAAAAGGTTGTTGCCCTCTTTCTTGCGAGACTGACTGGGTCACCCTCTGAGCCAGCCGAGACGGGATAGCGGTCCACCTCATCGCATAGCACCAGCCGAACCGGTCGAGACGCAAGCGAGCTCGGAGAGTTTGCACCGCAAGCGGTAATATGCCCACCGGGAAAGATCTTGTGAAGCGTCGTGTTGCCGGAGTCTCGAGCTCTCGGGTCTTTGACTAAGCCCTGCAAGATCGGCGTGTCTCTCAGCATAGGTGCGAGACGGTCCTTCGACCACGTCTGAGCCATATCAAGCGTGGGTTGCACGACCAACATCGGGCTCGGGTCTTGACTGACGTGGTAGCCGATCACGTTGTTGAGGATCTCCGTCTTGCCGACTTGAGCCGAGCTCATGATGACGACGGTCTCGATGTTGGGGTCCGAGAATGCGTCCATAATCCCGCGTTGATACTCGGCCCTGCTCGTCAGCCATTGACCGGGCTCGGCAGAGGCTTCGGGAGAAAGTCGCCTTTCCTCGTCAGCCCAGTCCGAAACCTTAATGTCCGGCGGTGGTAGAAAGAGCGTCCGAATCTTCGCTAAAAGACGAGCCGCCGACTGATAACTCATTGAGTGCCTCTTGAAGTGCTTGCTTAAGTAAAACCTTAACAGTAGTGAGATCGTCAGCCGCAAAGATTTCGGGAGAGACTTTCGACGGAATGCTTAACAGTTTGGCACGACAATTCATGATGAGCTCGGACCACTCTTTCTCTAACTGATCGGCAGGGATCAGTTTGCGTTGGACCGTCTCAAGCTCGACCTCCGCAAGCGCGGCCTCTGCCGCAATCTTGCGCCGCTTCGCTTCCTCAATGTCAATCTTGTCGCCAATAAGGTTTTCAACCTGCCGAGTCTGCATCCAAGTGATGACGTCTTGCGTCTCGTACTTACTGCCAGCCCGCCCACGGCCCCGCTCGAGCACCGGAAAGGTTTGATCTTTTTGCATCTGCGTGAGCCATTCCTCCGACTTTCCGAGAATGCTTGCGAGTTGTTGTTTATTTACAATCATTGGTTCCTACTATCAAAAGACTGTTTGCA